>NZ_NERW01000001.1:0-297500 GCF_003063505.1 Limnohabitans sp. T6-20
TCCAGCGGGCAAAGGCGGATGTCTTGGCCGCTTCGATGCTGACGTCGGCTTCGGCCTTGGCGGTCCACTCGGCCGTCGCAGCAGGCAGGTTCAGGGCCGGGGCCACGAAGCAGGCGGCCGCGGCGGCTACTAAGCCCTGCACCCCCTCAACGGCTTGACTGCCGTTGCAAAAACTCTGGCTCAGCTTCACGGCTGAGCGCAGACATCAAAGGCTTCACGACTCCGGTTTTGAGGCCTTTTTTGTGGGCGTCCCACAACGGCCACACCCGCGATGCGTTTGTGCCGTCTTACGCCCTGCAACGACGAATGCCCCCACATCCGATGCACAAACGACAACGCCACCCGAAGGTGGCGTTGTCGTTTTGCAGGTTCAGCGTGGGTTAAGCGGCTTTGACGGCATCCAGATTGCGCAATCGGATGTGCAGTTCACGCAATTGCTTTTCGTCCACAGGGCTTGGGGCTTGCGTGAGCAAGCACTGAGCGCGCTGTGTCTTGGGGAAAGCGATCACGTCGCGAATGGATTCAGCACCGGTCATCAGCGTCACGATGCGGTCCAGGCCGAAGGCCAGGCCACCGTGTGGGGGCGCGCCGTATTGCAGCGCGTCGAGCAAGAAACCGAATTTGAGTTGGGCCTCTTCGGGCGTGATCTTCAAAGCGTCAAACACTTTTTGCTGCACATCAGCGCGGTGGATACGCACCGAGCCGCCGCCCATTTCCCAGCCGTTCAACACCATGTCGTAGCCCTTGGAGATGCACTTCTCGGGGGCTGTGACCATCCAGTCTTCGTGACCGTCTTTGGGCGCCGTGAAGGGGTGGTGCACCGCGGTGTAGCGCTGGTTCTCGTCGTCGTATTCGAACATCGGGAAATCCACCACCCACATCGGAGCCCAACGGTCTTCAAACAGGCCATTGGCTTTACCAAAGGCGCTGTGGCCGATCTTGATGCGCAGCGCGCCGATGGCGTCGTTGACGATCTTTTCCTTGTCGGCACCGAAGAAAATCAGGTCGCCATTTTGGGCACCCGAACGCTCCAGCACGGCCGTCAATGCGGCGTCATGGATGTTCTTGACGATGGGCGATTGCAGACCGTCACGGCCCTTGGACAGGTCGTTGACGCGGATGTAGGCCAGGCCCTTGGCACCGTAGATCTTGACGAACTCGGTGTAGGCGTCGATTTCGCCACGGCTGATGCCGCCGCCTTCGACCGAACCATTGGGCACACGCAGGGCGACCACGCGGCCACCTTTCATGTTGGCCGCGCCCGAGAAGACCTTGAAGTCCACATCGCCCATCACGTCGGTGACTTCGGTGAACTGCAACTTCACGCGCAGATCGGGCTTGTCCGAGCCGTAGAGGTGCATGGCGTCCTGGTAAGTCATGACCGGGAACTCGCCCAGGTCCACGCCGATGGTTTTCTGGAACACGCGCTTGATCATGCCCTGGAACATGTCGCGGATTTCTTCTTCGGTCAGGAACGATGTTTCGATATCGATCTGTGTGAATTCGGGCTGGCGGTCAGCGCGCAAGTCTTCGTCGCGGAAGCACTTGGTGATTTGGTAGTAACGGTCGTAGCCCGCCACCATGAGCAGCTGCTTGAACAGCTGGGGCGACTGGGGCAGCGCGAAGAATTGGCCATCGTGCACACGGCTGGGCACCAAATAGTCACGCGCGCCTTCGGGCGTGCTCTTGGTCAGCATCGGGGTTTCAATGTCCACAAAGCCGTTTTCGTCGAGGTACTTGCGCACTTCCATCGACACCTTGTAGCGCAGCATCAGGTTGTTTTGCATGTACGGACGGCGCAGGTCCAGCACGCGGTGCGTGAGGCGGGTCGTCTCGGACAGGTTTTCTTCGTCGATCTGGAAAGGTGGCGTCACCGAAGCGTTGAGCACGATCAGTTCGTGACACAGCACTTCGATCTTGCCGCTTTTCATGTTGTCGTTGGTCGTGCCGTCAGGGCGGGCACGCACCACGCCTTTGATCTGCACGCAAAACTCGTTGCGCACGTCTTCAGCCACCTTGAACATCTCAGGACGGTCGGGGTCACACACGACTTGCACATAGCCTTCGCGGTCACGCAAGTCGATGAAGATCACACCGCCGTGGTCACGGCGACGGTTGACCCAGCCGCACAGGCTCACGGATTGGCCTGTCAGGGCTTCGGTCACCAGACCGCAATAGTGGGAACGCATGGACATTTTTTTGACTTTCTAAATACTGGGGTCGACCGGCCAACTGGCTGCCACCCGATTCACGAGGATTGTTGAGCGGCGACTGGCGCAGCCACCGGGAGTTGTTCTGGCCCACCTGGCACAACCACCCCCATGGAGATGATGTATTTCAGGGCGTCGTCGACGCTCATGTCGAGCTCGATGACATCGGCTTCGGGCATCATCAGAAAGAAGCCCGAAGTCGGGTTGGGTGTGGTGGGCACATACACGCTGACCATGGGCTGGCCCAGGTGTTTGGCGACTTCACCGCCAGGTGTGCCGGTCAGAAAAGCGATGGTCCAGGAGCCTTGGCGAGGGTACTGAACCAGCAAAGCCTTGGAAAACGCATTGCCGCTGCCCGAGAACAAAGTGTCAGCCACCTGCTTGACGCTGGTGTAGATGCTGCGCACCACCGGGATGCGGTTCATCAGGCTGTCCCACTGGCGCAACCACCATTGACCAAACATGTTGGCCACAAAAACGCCAGTCGCAAAAATCACCAAGGCCACCAGCATCACGCCCAAGCCGGGGATGCCGCGCAGCAGTTCGGCCACCTTGTGCATGCCAGGGATCAGGGTATCGGCAGCCAAGAGCACGGCCAGGAAAATGCCGTCCAGCAAACCCACCAGCCAGTTCAGCACCCAAACCGTGATGCCCATGGGCAGCCACACCAGGAGACCGGTGATGAAATACTGTTTGAAGCTGCGTTGTTTCATGGGGGCAATCAATGTGGACAGGTCAGTGGCAAGCGCAAGACGGCGCGCAGCCACCCGAGGCGGCCGGAGCGCTCGACTCGGCAGCCCCTGAGCTGGCGGCGCTGGAGGCGTCAGACGTGGCCGGTGCTGCGGCATCGGAGGCCGTTGCGGTGGAAGCGGGTGCACCCGTGACACCGCCACCCTTGAAATCGGTCGCGTACCAGCCTGTGCCCTTGAGCTGAAAACCAGGGGCTGTCAGTTGTTTGCTGAACTTGGGCGCACCGCAGGCGGGGCATTCGGTCAGGGGTGCATCGGACATTTTTTGCAGCACATCCTTAGCATGGCCGCAGGCGTCGCACTTGTAGGCGTAAATGGGCATGAAGAGGGCTCTTTTCAGGTGGAAAACACAGAACCCTCAATTATAGGCGGGGGCCACCGCTTCAAGGCCCCGGCCTTCACAGCCGCTCAGGCCAGGCCGACCACTTTGTGGTGTGAAGCATGCTGGTTGCGAATGGCTTGACGCCCCACGGAGCCCAGCACCATGCCCGTCAAACTGGCCAAAACGCCCGCCAATTGGCCGGGGAATTCCTCTCCAGCCGGTGTCAACATGAACAACAACCATGTCAGCAGACCCAACACAATGGAAAACAGCGCCCCCTGTGTGGTGGCTTTTTTCCAGTACAGCCCAAAGACCAAGGGCACAAACGCGCCCACCAGAGTGACCTGATAAGCCCCGGAGACCATTTCATAAATTGAGGTGCCTTGCATGGCAATGGCATAGCCCAGCACCAAGATGCTGAACACCAGGACGGTCACCCGCATGGCCTTGAGCTCTTGCCGGTCGCTTTGATGCGGGAAAAACTGACGCCAGATGTTTTCGGTGAACGTCACGCTGGGGGCCAGCAAAGTGGCCGAAGCACAAGACTTGATGGCAGAAAGCAAGGCCCCAAAAAACAAGACTTGCATGATGAAGGGCATCTGGGTCATGACCAGCACAGGCAACACTTTTTGCGGGTCGTCCTTGATCAGCGCCGCCGCTTGCTCCGGCATGATGATCATCGCGCTGACCACCAAAAACATGGGCACAAAGGCAAACAGGATGTAGAAGACCCCACCGATCACCGGGCCTCGGGTCGCGGCGTATTCGCTGTTGGCCGACATGACGCGCTGAAACACGTCTTGCTGGGGAATGGAGCCCAGCATGATGGTGATGGCCGAAGCAAAAAAGAAAAGAATGTCTTTCAGGTGGGGCTCGGGCAAGAACTTGAACATGTCCTGACTCACGGCCAGGGCCAGCACTTTGTCGGCCCCACCGGCCTGATTGCCGGCAAACACCGCCAGCACGGCCAGGCCCACCACCAAAATGATCATCTGGATGAAATCGGTGATGGCCACGGACCACATACCGCCAAACAAGGTGTAGGCCAGGATGGAGACCACGCCAATCACCATGCCCACGGGCAGGCTCACCACGCCGTCTGACAGCACGTTGAACACCAGGCCCAAAGCCGTGACCTGGGCCGACACCCACCCCAGATAGCTGACCATGATGATGACGGAGCAGATGACCTCGACACTGCGCCCATAGCGCTCTCGAAAGTAGTCGCTGATGGTCAGCAAGGTCATGCGGTAGAGCTTGGCTGCAAAAAAGAGCCCCACCAGGATCAGGCAACTGCCCGCACCAAAGGAGTCTTCAACCACGCCATGCAGCCCACTGTTGACAAACTTGGCCGGAATACCCAGCACCGTCTCGGAGCCAAACCAAGTGGCGAAGGTGGTGGTCACGATCATGGCCAAGGGCAAATGCCTTCCGGCAATGGCGAAGTCGGCGGTGTTTTTAACGCGCTTGGCGGCCACCAGGCCAATCGCGATGGTCACCAAAAGGTAGGCGATCACGAGGGTCAACAACACGGCAATGTCTCCTGTTTTTTTTGGGGGGGTGAAGCGGGCAATCAATACAACTGCATGTGCGACCAGACCTGCAAAGCCAACAAACTCAAGACGAAGCCCACGCCCATGTAGAGCAGGACTTGCAGCAGGTTGTTGGTGCGGCGCTGCTCGGCCAGCAATTGCGCGATCTGGCGGTTGTCGTTTGAATGTGTTTGCTTCAGATACTCATGCAACAAACGCGGCAACTGGGGCAGCAACTTGGCGTAATGCGGGGCCTGGTCTTTCAGCTGCTCGAGCAATTTTTTGGGGCCAATCTGGTCCAGCATCCACTTTTCAAGGAAGGGCTTGGCCGTGCTCCACAAGTCCAGTTCGGGGTCGAGCTGGCGGCCCAAGCCTTCGATGTTGAGCAGGGTTTTTTGCAACAGCACCAGCTGGGGCTGGATCTCGACCTGAAAGCGGCGCGAGGTCTGGAACAGGCGCATCAGCACCATGCCCAGCGAAATCTCCTTCAACGGCCGGTCAAAGTAAGGCTCGCACACAGCACGAATGGCCGACTCCAGCTCGTCCACCCGGGTGTCGGCAGGCACCCAGCCTGACTCAATGTGCAGCTCGGCCACGCGTTTGTAGTCGCGGCGGAAAAACGCGGTGAAATTTTGCGCCAGGTACTCTTTGTCGTATTCGGTGAGCGTGCCCACGATGCCGAAATCGAGCGAAATATAGCGGCCAAAGGTGTCCGGGGCCAGGCTGACCTGGATGTTGCCCGGGTGCATGTCGGCATGGAAAAACCCATCGCGAAACACCTGCGTGAAAAACAGCGTCACGCCATCGCGCGCCAGCTTGGGGATGTCCACCCCGGCTTCGCGCAGGCGATCGACTTGGCTGATCGGCACACCGTGCATGCGTTCCATCACGATCACTTCGGGCTGGCAAAAGTCCCAGATCATCTCCGGGATCAGCACCAGATCCAGGCCCTGCATGTTGCGGCGCAACTGGGCGGCATTGGCCGCTTCGCGCACCAGGTCCAGCTCGTCATTGAGGTATTTGTCGAACTCGGCCACCACTTCGCGTGGTTTAAGGCGCTTGCCGTCAGCGCTCAGGTTGTCGACCCAGCCTGCCATCATGCGCATCAGACTCAGGTCTTTTTGGATCACCGGCAGCATGCCGGGGCGCAACACTTTCACAGCCACTTCGCGCAACTCGCCCGACTTGCTGCGCAAGGTGCCAAAGTGGACCTGTGCGATCGACGCACTGGCCACCGGCTGGCGCTCAAAGCTTTCAAAAATGTCGTCCACCGGCTTGCGGAATGCCCGCTCGATGGTGGCCACGGCAATCTCAGAAGCAAACGGGGGCACACGGTCCTGCAATTTGGCCAGCTCTTCGGCGATGTCGAGCGGCAGCAGGTCGCGCCGAGTGGACAACACCTGGCCGAACTTCACAAAAATCGGACCCAGCCGCTCCAGCGCCTCACGCAGGCGCACGGCCCGGGGTGAGCGCAGGTCACGCCCAACCGACAAGATGCGGGCCAACAGGCGAATCCAAGGCTTTTGAAAGCTGGACAACACCAATTCGTCCAGGCCGTAGCGCAGGACAATGAAGACGATGAACGCACCGCGACCCAGGCGGCTCATGCGGCGCTACCGGATGAACGGGCCACGTCGGTGCCAGGGCGTGAAGCCACAAAGCTGCGCAAAGCGTCCATGGCTTTTCGGGCGGCCTGGGCCAGCGTGTGGGCCGGTGCGTCACCGATCAAGCGGGCCAGGTCTTCTTCGGCGTCCCAGCGGACATGGTCGATCAACCAATTGACCTCGGCGGCCAATTGCACATCGCCCTCGATGCGCACCTTGGGCTTGTCACCCTTGGCCAGGGCCGAGGCCAAGGAGACGGGCGACTCTTCTGTCACCGACAGGCGCAGATCAAAGCCGTCAAAACGGCCCCGCTCCAGCAAGCCCGCCGGTGTGGGGGTGAGCTGGAGTTGCATGCGGTCCCAGATCAGCTCAATGCGCTGGCCTTTTTGCCGAGCCAAGCGCGCCATGGCCTCGGGCTCACTCATCAGCACATGGTTGAGAAAGAGAACAAGCCGATTGACCGACTCGTCGACCACCCAAGCCGGGGGCTGAAAATTCGCGGCCATCTGATTGACCATGTCAGGGAGAGCCTGAGCGGCCCAAGAAAAAGGGGACTGTGTTGCCATAGTCCCCGATTATTCCCGAAAGCGGAGCCCCATCCGGGGCCAGGCTTTATTGGAGTGCTTGCACGCCTGCAACCAACCAACCGCCGCCTTGTTTGGATTTGGTCATGTTCCAGACTTCGCGGAAAGAGCTGGGGCCTGCCGAAGCGTCCTCGCGGATCATGCCGTTGAATTCGACACTGGCCAAATAGGCCTCAGCCTGTTCTTCGATACCCAGCAATTGGGCTTCGAGCATGACCACTTCGGTCTTGTTGGGCTGACCGGGGAACTGCGCTTCGCGCTCGGCCAACTGGCTGCGGATTTCGGCCACCATGGTGTCGGTCATCATGGAGCGCAAGGTGCTGATGTCTGAGCGGTCCCAAGCGTCTTGCAAAGTCACAAAATTGCGTTTGGCTGCCGTCACAAAGCTGTCGACGTCAAAGCCCGCAGGAATGCCCCAGGATTGGCTGCCGCTCAGGGCCGATCCAATCATGGAGCCACTGCTGGACTCCACAGCCGAGCTGTCAAAACGGGTATTTTGGGATTCCCATGGGCGGGCAGAAGCGTCATTGCCCACTTTTTCCGGGTTGTATTGCTTGAAAGACGCTGGCTGATCAGCCGATGCGCCTGCCCCTTGGTAAGCGAAGCCGCCCTGGTTGGCGGGTGCGCCATTGCGGCGCGAGCGCATGACCATGCCGATCACCGCCATCACAGCCACACCGATCAACAAGAACATCAAAACGTTGCCAAAGGCGCCGCCCATGCCCAGCGAATGTGCCAACCAGGCCAAGCCGAGACCAGCGGCCAAACCACCCAACATGGCGCCCCAAGGCTTTTTGGGAGCGGCAGCAGCAGGCGCAGCCGCGGGCTTGGCGGCATTGGCAGCGGCTGCGTTTTGCGCAGGGGCTGCAGGCGCAGCCTCGCGCTTGGTGACCTGACTCGATTGCTGGCCAATCGACTTGCCACCGCCCATGCGTCGGGCAGCTTCGGCATTGAGGCTACCCAAGGCCAATACGCCAGCGAGTATCAGTGTCATCAACTTGTTCATGGTGTCTCCAACTCCGGTCCAAAAGTGTTCAGATGGGCATCAACATTTGATACCCATATGCAAGGCTACCACCCCGGCCGACAAGTTGTGAAAGTCCACATGGCCAAATCCGGCATTTTTCATAAGGGTTTTCAGCTCTTCCTGGCCGGGGTGCATCCGAATGGATTCGGCCAGGTAGCGGTAGCTGTCAGCGTCACCCGCCACCAGCTTGCCCAGGTTGGGCAGGATGTTGAAGCTGTACCAGTCGTAGACCTTCTCCAACGGTTTGGCCACTTTGGAAAACTCGAGCACCAGCAATTTGCCACCGGGCTTGAGCACACGGCACATCTCTTTGAGGGCCACATCCTTGTGGGTCATGTTGCGCAGGCCAAAGGCCACGCTGACCACATTGAAGTGGTTGTCGGGAAACGGCAGCTTTTCGGCATCGCACACCAGCGTGGGCAGGGCCAAGCCGTGGTCCACCAGGCGGTCGCGCCCGGTCGACAACATGGCTTCGTTGATGTCGGTGTGCACCACGCGGCCCGTGGCGCCCACTTTTTTGGCAAAGGCCATCGACAAATCGCCCGTGCCGCCTGCGATGTCGAGCACCTGGTCGCCCTCTTTCAGGTTGGCCACCTGCACGGTGTAGGCCTTCCACACGCGGTGCAGGCCCATGGACATCAGATCGTTCATGACGTCGTATTTGGACGCCACCGAGTCGAACACGCCACGGACGTGTTTGGCTTTTTCTTTTTCGTCAACGGTTTTGAAACCGAAATGTGTGGTGCTCATGGCAAGTCTTTCAACCGGGTGTTCAATGGTTGTGACCGCAGCTGCTGCCCGCTTTTTCAATCATGGGTGCATCGCGGCTCACGCCGGCAGCTTGCAAACGGTCTTCGTATTGTTTCCAGAGCGCGTCTTGCTCGGAGCCCAAAAAGTACAGGTACTCCCAGGTGAACAAGCCCGACTCGTGGCCGTCCGAAAACGTGGGCTTGACCGCGTAGTTGCCCACCGGTTCGATCTCGGCGATGGACACATCGCGCTTGCCGGTTTGCAGCACTTCCTGCCCGGGGCCGTGGCCTTGCACTTCGGCCGAGGGCGAATACACGCGCATCAGCTCAAACGGAATGCGGAATTGCGCCCCGTCAGAAAAGCCGATTTCCAGCACCTTGGTCTGGCCATGCACGGTCAGCGACTCGGGCGTGGGTGTTTCTTTTTTCAATCCGGCCATGTTGTTCTTTCAGGGGGTTAAACCAGCACACGCTCAATGCCGCCAGCGTTCGCTGCGCTGACATATTCGGGCATCCAGTTCTCACCCAGGATGTGTTTGGCCATTTCGACCACGATGTAATCGGCTTCGAGCAGGCCGTTTTTCATGTCATCGCCATAGCGCGACAGGCCTTGCAGGCAACTCGGGCAGCTGGTCAAAATTTTGACGTTGGCTTGCGGGGCCAGCGCGCCGCTGGCACGCAAAGCGGCTTCGCCTTTGAGCAGCTCTTCTTCCTTGCGGAAACGGACCTGCGTCGAGATGTCCGGACGCGTCACGCCCAGCGTGCCCGACTCGCCGCAGCAGCGCTTGCTCTCGATCACGTTGTCGCCCATCAAGGCCTTCACGGTCTTCATGGGCTCTTGCAGCTTCATGGGGCTGTGGCAAGGGTCGTGGTACAGGTAAGCACCACCGGCCTCCAGCTTCATGCCTTTTTCCAACAAGAACTCGTGGATGTCCACAATGCGGCAACCGGGGAAGATCTTGTCGAACTCGTAACCCTGCAACTGGTCATAGCAAGTGCCGCAGCTCACCACCACGGTTTTGATGTCGAGGTAGTTGAGCGTGTTGGCCACGCGATGGAACAGCACGCGGTTGTCGGTGATGATTTTTTCGGCCTTGTCGAACTGACCTGAGCCTTTTTGCGGGTAACCGCAGCACAGGTAACCCGGTGGCAACACGGTCTGCACACCCACATGCCAGAGCATGGCCTGGGTGGCCAGGCCCACCTGGCTGAACAAGCGCTCGGAGCCGCAACCGGGGAAGTAAAACACCGCCTCGGACTCGGAACTTGTGGCCTTGGCGTCACGGATGATCGGCACGTAGTCGTTGTCTTCGATGTCGAGCAGCGCCCGCGCCGTTTTCTTGGGCAGGTTGCCGGGCATCTTCTTGTTGATGAAGTGGATCACCTGCTCTTTGATGGGCGCTGCGCCCACCGTGGCTGGCGGCGCGCTGGTCTGCTTGCGGGCCACGCCCTTGAGCAAACCGGCCACAAACCGCTGGGCCTTCATGCCCACTCCCACCATGGCCATGCGGGCCAGCTTGATGGTTTCGGGGTTGGTGGCGTTCAGCATGAACATGGCTGCGGCATTGCCGGGCCGGAAGCTCTTTTGCCCCATCTTGCGCAACAGGTTACGCATGTTCATGGTCACATCGCCAAAGTCGATGTTCACCGGGCAAGGCGTCAGGCACTTGTGGCAGACGGTGCAGTGGTCGGCCACGTCTTCAAATTCTTGCCAGTGCTTGACCGAGATGCCCCGGCGGGTCTGCTCTTCGTACAGGAAGGCCTCGACCAACAGCGAAGTGGCCAAAATCTTGTTGCGCGGGCTGTAAAGCAAGTTGGCGCGCGGCACATGCGTGGCGCACACCGGCTTGCACTTGCCGCAGCGCAGGCAGTCCTTGACGCTCGCCGCAATCTCGCCAATGTCGGACTGCTGCATGATCAGCGACTCGTGGCCCATCAGGCCAAAGCTGGGGGTGTAAGCATGCGTCAGGTCGGCCGCGTGCACATCGTCGCCCAAGCCCGTCAGGGCGGCGCCGCGCAGCAGCTTGCCCTTGTTGAAGCGGCCTTCGGGGTCCACTTTGGCTTTGTAGGCGGTGAAATTGGCCAGCTCGGCGTCGGTCAAAAACTCCAGCTTGGTGATGCCAATGCCGTGCTCGCCCGAGATCACGCCGTCCAGGCTGCGCGCCAGCACCATGATGCGGGCCACCGCTTCGTGCGCGGTTTGCAGCATCTCGTAGTTGTCGGAGTTGACCGGGATGTTGGTGTGCACATTGCCGTCGCCCGCATGCATGTGCAGCGCCACCCACACGCGGCCCTTGAGCACGCGCTGGTGAATGGCATGGACCTCGTTCAGGATCGGCAGGAAAGCCGAGCCCGAGAAGATGTTCTGGAAAGCCGGACGGATTTGCGTCTTCCAGCTGGCGCGCAAAGTGTGGTCTTGCAACTGAGGGAACAGCGCGTCGACATCGGTCAGCCAGCCTTGCCACTGCGCCTGCACCTCGCGCACCACGGCCAAGGCTTGCGCCACGCGGTCTTCCAGCAGCTCGGCCGAAGCGATCTCGTTGGCGTCGTCTTGTTTGCCCAGCGGCAGATTGCCCCGCTCCAGAAAGTCTTCCAGCTCGCGGCACAGCTTGAGCTTGTTGCGCAAGCTCAACTCAATGTTGATGCGCTCGATGCCGTCGGTGTACTCGGCCATGCGCGGCAAGGGGATCACCACGTCTTCGTTGACCTTGAAGGCATTGGTGTGGCGCGAAATGGCGGCCGTCTTCTTGCGATCCAGCCAGAATTTTTTGCGTGCCTCGGGGCTGATGGCGATGAAGCCTTCGCCGCTGCGCGAATTGGCGATGCGCACGATCTCAGACGTCGCCTTGGCCACGTCGTCTGCGTTGTCACCGGCAATGTCGCCGATCAACACCATCTTGGGGAACCCGCCACGCTTGGACTTGGTGGAATAACCCACGGCCCGCAAATAACGGTCGTCCAAATGCTCCAGACCCGCCATCACGGTGCCGGTGCGCTTTTGCTCGGCAAACATGAAGTCTTTGATCTCGACGATGCTCGGCACGGCGTTGCGGGCATGGCCAAAAAACTCCATGCACACGGTGCGGGTGTGCGTGGGCATGCGGTGCACCACCCAGCGGGCGCTGGTGATCAGGCCGTCGCAGCCTTCTTTTTGCACGCCGGGCAGGCCCGAGAGGAACTTGTCGGTGACGTCCTTGCCCAAGCCTTCCTTGCGGAAAGTCTTGCCGGGGATGACCAGGGTCTCGGTGCGGATCGGGGTTTTGCCGTCGGCCTTGAAGTAACGCAACTCAAAGGTGGCGACTTCGGCGTCGTGGATCTTGCCCATGTTGTGGTCCATGCGGACCACGTCCAGCCATTCGGCATCGGGCGTGACCATGCGCCAGCTGGCCAGATTGTCGAGCGCAGTGCCCCAGAGCACGGCCTTTTTGCCGCCGGCGTTCATGGCGATGTTGCCGCCAATGCAAGAGGCTTCGGCAGAGGTCGGGTCCACCGCAAAGACAAAACCGCCGCGCTCGGCCGCATCGGCCACGCGCTGGGTCACCACACCGGCTTCGGTGTAGATGGTCGGAATCTTGTGGGCAATGCCCGGCAGATCGACCAGGTCGACCTCGGTCATGGCTTCGAGCTTTTCGGTGTTGATGACCGCGCTCTTCCAGGTCAGCGGGATCGCACCGCCCGTGTAGCCGGTGCCGCCACCGCGCGGGACGATGGTCAGGCCCAGGTCAATACAGCCTTTGACCAGACCCGCCATCTCGGTCTCGGAGTCGGGCGTCAGCACCACAAAGGGGTACTCGACGCGCCAGTCGGTGGCGTCGGTCACATGGCTCACCCGTGACAGGCCGTCAAACTTGATGTTGTCTTTGGCCGTCAGGCGCCCCAGGGTCTTTTGCACCTGGCTGCGCAGTTTGGCCATGCGCGTGAAGCGCTCGTTGAATTGGGTGACGGCCTGCGTGGCCAGGGTCAGCAACTGGCCCACCAGCGCATCGCGTGCAGCATCGGCCTGCGGGGTGCGGCGCTTTTGCACCTCGCCCAAACGGTGCTGCAAGGCGTCCACCAACAGCTTGCGGCGACCCGGGTTGTCCAACAGGTCGTCTTGCAAATAGGGGTTGCGCTCAACCACCCAGATATCGCCCAACACTTCATACAGCATGCGGGCCGAGCGGCCTGTGCCGCGCTCCTGGCGCAACTGGTTCAGCAAACCCCAGGCGGGCTCACCCAGCAAACGCACCACGATCTCGCGGTCCGAGAAGCTCGTGTAGTTGTAGGGGATCTCGCGCAAACGCGGCGCGTCGGCGTCGGCTTGCATCAAATGTTGGAGCGTGGTGGGTGCATTCATAGGGATGGGCGCGGTCAAATGCGTTCTGAAAACGCGGTCAGCCAGACCTGGACGGAGGCGTCAAACCGGCTGAGGCTGAATGTTACCGCAGTGCAGCAAACACGCGCCGGAGGGAGGGGCACCTGTCACACAAGGCTCCCGGCGTCATGGAAACCCCGGGTTGTCACACAATGGTCATGCCGTTTTAATGCCTTAGCCATGAAGCAGTGCCACACTCGCTCTGGAATTTGCTTATTTTTTAAGCAAAAAGACATGTTTAATCAGGAGTAGTCATGAAAATCAAACTCACCCTTTCCGCATTGGCCCTGGGCCTGGCGAGCCTTTCAGCCCAAGCCCAGACCGAAATCCAATGGTGGCACTCGATGGGCGGCGCTTTGGGCGAGTGGGTTAACGACCTGGCCAAAGACTTCAACGCCAGCCAGAAGGACTACAAAATCGTACCCACCTTCAAGGGCAACTACGACGAGTCCATGACGGCCGCGATCGCCGCCTACCGTGCGGGCAACGCCCCCCACATCCTGCAGGTGTTTGAAGTGGGCACCGCCACCATGATGGCCAGCAAGGGGGCCATCGTGCCCGTGGGCAAGGTCATGACCGACGCGGGCCTGAAGTTCGACCAGAACGCCTATGTGCCTGCGGTGGCCGGTTACTACACCGCCCCCAACGGCCAGATGCTGAGCTTCCCCTTCAACAGCTCCACCCCCGTCTTCCACTACAACAAGGACGCTTTCAAGGCCGCAGGCCTGGATGCCGAGAAACCGCCCACCACCTGGCCTGAGGTGGCCCTGGCGGCCGCCAAGCTCAAGGCCAGCGGCCACAAGTGCCCCTTCACCACCAGCTGGATCAGCTGGACACAGCTGGAAAGCTTCTCGGCCTGGCACAACACCGAATTCGCCACCAAGGGCAACGGCATGCGCGGCATGGATGCCCGCTTGTCCTTCAACACCCCGCTGCATGTGCGCCACATTGACAACCTGGCCAACATGGCCAAGCAGGGCCTGTTTGTCTACAAAGGCCGTGGCAACGCAGCCGATGCGACCTTTGTCTCGGGCGAATGCGCCATGGCCACAGGCTCCTCGGCGCTGTACGGCAGCGTGGTGCGCAACGGCAAGTTCGGCTACGGCATCGGCACCCTGCCCTACTACCCCGATGTGAACGGCGCACCCCAGAACACCGTCATCGGCGGCGCCAGCCTGTGGGTGATGAGCGGCAAGAAGGCCCCCGAATACAAAGGCGTGGCGCAGTTCTTTGCCCACCTGTCCAAGGCCGACGTGGCTGCGGCCAGCCACCAGCGCACAGGCTACCTGCCCGTGACCAAGGCCTCTTTCGAGTTGACCGAAAAAGCCGGTTTCTACAAAAAGAACCCCGGCACCGATGTGTCGGTCACCCAGATGATCCGCAAAACCACCGACAAGTCGCGTGGCGTGCGCCTGGGCAACTTTGTGCAGATCCGCACCATCATTGACGAGGAACTCGAAGGCGTGTGGAGCGGCAAAAAGGGCACCAAGGAAGCCCTGGACATGGCCATCAAGCGCGGCAACGAGCAGCTCGAGCGCTTCGAGAAAGCCAACAAGTGATGCATGGCTGATGCCTCAGCCCCAGTTTGGGGCGGGCATGGCGCAAAAGCAGAGGCACAGCCTCTGCTTTTGCGCATTTTGGCCAGCGCCTTTTGCGCTGACACTTCACACTCAGGCTTTGCAAAGCATTTATGGAAAAACGCGTCCGTTTCAAATCCCGCTGGCTGCCCTGGCTCCTGATTGCGCCGCAGCTGAGCATCGTGCTGGTGTTCTTTTTCTGGCCAGCCGGGCAAGCGCTTTACCAAAGCGTGCTTCAAGAGGACGCTTTTGGCGCTTCCCGAGAATTCGTGGGTCTGGAGAACTTTGCACGCCTGTGGAACGACAGCGGTTACCTGGACTCATTCAAGACCACCGCCGTGTTTTCACTGCTGGTGGCGGTGACAGGTTTATCGGTGTCGCTGCTGCTGGCCGTGATGGCCGACCGGGTCGGGCGCGGCGCGGGCCTCTACAAAACCTTGCTGATCTGGCCTTACGCGGTGGCCCCCGTAGTGGCAGGCGTGCTGTGGCTGTTCATGTTTGCCTCGCCCATGGGCGTGGTGGGTTATGCGCTCAGGGCCGTGGGCATCGAGTGGAACCACTTGCTCAACCCCAACCACGCCATGGCGCTGATCGTCATGGCCGCGGTGTGGAAGCAAATTTCCTACAACTTCCTTTTCTTTCTGGCAGGTTTGCAGTCCATCCCCAAATCGCTGATCGAGGCGGCCGCCATCGACGGGGCCAGCCCCTGGCGGCGCTTTTGGACCATCGTGTTCCCGCTGCTCTCGCCCACCACGTTTTTCCTCTTGGTGATCAACATCGTCTACGCCTTCTTTGACACCTTTGCCATCGTGGACGCCACCACCCACGGCGGCCCCGGCAAGGACACGGCCATCCTGGTCTACAAGGTTTATTACGACGGCTTCAAGGCCTTGGACATGGGCAGCTCGGCCGCGCAATCGGTGGTGTTGATGGTCATCGTGGTGTCGCTCACCGTCTTGCAGTTCAAGTTTGTCGAAAAGAAAGTGCAGTACTGATGTTGCGACCACCCATTCACTTCAGAGGCCAGCCATGATCGAAAGACGCCCTGGCCTGCAAATTCTGAGGCACGTCATCTTGCTGATCGGCGTGGCCATCGTGGCCTTTCCGCTGTACCTGACTTTGATCGGCTCCACCCAAACCGCCCAACAAATCAACCAAAGCGTGCCCATGTCCATGCTGCCGGGCGGCCACTTTTGGGAGACCTACCGCTTGACCTTGTTTGGCGGCCCCAACTCGCAAGGCAGCCCGCTGCCCGCCATGTGGCCCATGATGCAGGTCAGCCTGATCAGCGCCCTGGGCATTGCCATTGGCAAGATCGCGATTTCGCTGCTCTCGGCCTTTGCCATCGTGTATTTCCGCTTTCCGCTGCGCAACCTGGTGTTCTGGATGATTTTTGTCACCCTGATGTTGCCGGTTGAAGTGCGCATCAGCCCCACCTACGAAGTGGTGGCGGGCTTGGGCCTGCTCAACAGCTTTGCGGGCCTGACGGTGCCGCTGATCGCATCAGCCACGGCCACCTTTTTGTTCCGGCAGTTTTTTCTGACCATCCCGGATGAACTGGTCGAAGCCGCCCGCATGGACGGTGCCGGGCCGATGCGCTTTTTCAAGGACGTGTTGCTGCCCCTGTCGGCCACCAACATCGCGGCGCTGTTCGTCATCCAATTCATCTACGGCTGGAACCAGTACCTGTGGCCGCTGTTGGTGACCACCAACGAAGACATGTACCCCGTCGTGCTGGGCATCAAGCGCCTGATTTCAGGCGAGTCCTGGACCGAGTGGAACGTGGTCATGGCCGCCGCCATTTTGGCCATGCTGCCCCCGGCGCTGGTCGTGGTCCTGATGCAAAAATGGTTCGTCAAGGGCCTGGTCGATACGGAGAAATAAATACCCCGGGGACAGACCAATGCGAAGCGTTGCTCTGTCCCCGTCTGAATAGAAACCCGGGGACAGACCCATTTGAAGCGTTGCTCTGTCCCCGTCTGATCAAAGAAACCATGGCATCCATCACCCTCTCCCACATCCTCAAAACCTATGGCGCTGGCGCCAAGGCCAACACCGTCATCCACGACCTGAACGCCAGCATTGCCGACGGCGAGTTCGTCGTCATCGTCGGGCCTTCGGGCTGCGGCAAGTCCACCCTGCTGCGCATGGTAGCGGGCCTGGAAGACATCTCGGGCGGCACCATCTCGATTGGCGAGCGCGTGGTCAACGAGCTGGAACCGGCCGAGCGCGACATCGCCATGGTGTTCCAGAACTACGCGCTCTACCCGCACATGAGCGTGTTCGACAACATGGCCTACGGCCTGAAGATCGCCAAACGCCCAATCGAAGAAATCAAGGCCCGGGTGGACAAGGCGGCGGGCATTTTGGAACTCTCACACCTGTTGCAGCGCAAGCCGCGTGAGCTTTCTGGCGGCCAGCGCCAGCGCGTGGCCATGGGCCGCGCCATCGTGCGCCAGCCGCAGGTATTTTTGTTTGACGAGCCGCTGTCCAACCTCGATGCCAAGCTGCGCGCACAGACCCGACTTGAAATTCAAAAGCTGCACCGCGAGCTGGGCATCACCAGCCTGTTTGTCACGCACGACCAGGTCGAAGCCATGACCTTGGCCCAGCGCATGATCGTGATGAACGGCGGCCACATGGAGCAGTTCGGCACGCCCGAAGAGGTCTACAACCGCCCGGCCAGCACCTTTGTGGCCAGCTTCATCGGCTCGCCGCCCATGAACCTGCTCCAGCACGCGCCGGGCACACCCGCCGGGCAAATTCTGGGCATCCGGCCCGAGCACCTGGACATAACACCTTCAGGTGGCTGGACGCTGAGCGTGGACACGGTGGAACTGCTGGGCGCCGAGCGCCTGGTGCACGCCCGTCTGGGCCACGAAACGCTGACCCTGAGGCTGGACGAATCGCTGCCCGCGCCACAGCCGGGCAGCACTTTCAACGCCACGCCACGCGCCGACCGCGTGCACTGGTTTGACGCGAAAACACAAAAACGCATCGCCTGATGAACCGCATGAAAGCCTGGCCCTACCCGCGCTGGATCGCCCACCGAGGCGCTGGCAAGCTCGCCCCCGAAAACACCCTGGCCGCCTTCCGGCTGGGGGCTGCACACGGCTACCGCATGTTCGAGTGCGACGCCAAGCTCAGCGCCGACGGCGTGGTGTTTTTGATGCACGACGCCACACTGGAGCGCACGACCAACGGCCATGGCGTGGGTGGCGAACAAGCTTGGCATGCCCTGTCGCAACTGGACGCAGGCGGCTGGCATTCACGCGCTTTTGCAGGCGAGCCCCTGCCCACACTCGAAGCTCTTGCCCGGTTTTGCCTGGCCAACCGCTACCTGCTCAACATCGAGATCAAGCCCACACCCGGCGCTGAAGCAGCGACTGGCAAAGCCGTGGCGCGTCTGGCCGCGCAACTGTGGGCTGGGGCAGAAGTGCCGCCACTGCTGACCTCCTTCAAACCCGACGCCTTGGCCGCCGCCCAAGCGGCTGTCCCCGAGCTGCCGCGCGGCTTGCTGGTGGACACACTCTGGGAAGGCTGGTTCGAGAAAGCCATGGCGCTTCAGTGTGTGGCCGTGGTCGCCAACTACGCGCTGTGGGACACCAGCACTGTGGCCCAAGTCCACGGCGCGGGCATGCGGTGCCTGAGCTACACCGTCAACGACGACTGGGCCGCCCAGCACCTGCTGGCCCTGGGCACCGACGGCATCATCACCGACCGGGTGGATTTGTTCAGCGCGGCTTGAGCCTTCTCTTCAGTCGAGCTTGGCGCCCGATTTCTGAACCACGGCCGCCCAGCGAGGCATTTCAGCCGTCAGAAACTTTCCAAAGTCGTCCGCGCCCAGAAAGGCCGGATCGGCCCCCTGCGCCACCATGCGGCTCTTGATGTCAGGCTGGTTCATGACCGCCTTGAAAGCGTCGCTGAGTTTGTTCACCACGTCTTTGGGTGTGCCTGCCGGTGCCAAAAAGCCATAAAAGCCCACCACTTCGAAATTCTTGATCCCGGTTTCCATCACGGTCGGGATGTCGGGCAAGGCCGGGTTGCGTTCGCGGCTGGTCACGGCCAGGGCGCGCACTTTGCCCTGCTTGTGATACTGCGCGGCCTGCGGAATGCTCTCAGCCATGAACTGCACCTGACCCGCCATCAAATCGGTGAAAGCCGGCGCGCTGCCCCGGTAGGGGATGTGCACCATGAACAGGCCCGTGGCCGCCTTGAACATTTCGGGCACCAAGTGGCTGCTGCCGCCGTTGCCGGCCGAACCGTAGTTGATTTGCCCGGGCCGGGCTTTGGCATAGGCCACAAATTCGGGCAGGGTCTGCGCGGGCACTTTGGGGTTGACCAGCAGCGCTAGCGGCTGCATGGCGGTGCGGGCCACAGGCACAAAGTCTTTAAGCGTGTTGTACGGCAGTTTGCTGTAGAGCGCCGGGTTGATGACCATCACCCCGGTGTTGGCCAGCATCAGGGTGTGACCGTCGGGCGCGGCCCGCATGACTTCTTGCGCGCCCACGGTGCCGCCCGCGCCCGCTTTGTAGTCCACGATGATGGGCTGGCCCAACTGGGCTTGAAGGCGGTCGGTCAGCAGCCGGGCATGCTGGTCCAGCGGGCCACCGGCCGGAAAGCCCATCACCACGCGGATCGGCTTGGTGGGAAAGGCCCAAGCGCTGCCCGCGCAGGCCAAAGCCAGGCAGCCCAGCAGATGAATGAATGGTCGGTGGTGAATCCAGAATGCCATGGTGGCCTCCCCGTGGGCAGCCACGCCGGGCTGCGGTAGATGTTTATGAATGTGTTGACTGCAGCTTCCAGCCCCGGTGCATGGCCCATTCGGCCGTGGCGGCCACCAGCAACAGCGCGGCATAAGTGGCCATTTCGCCGTCATGCCCCTGCACGACCAGCCCTGCCACCAGCACCCCCACGCCACACATGGCATGCACCGCCATGCGCCTGCGCACCGGCACCGCACCCCGCGAACGCATAACCCATCGCCCGGCCCAGGGCATGAATGCCGCCATGGCCAGTGCGGGCAACACAAAGTTCAGCAGATGAAGGATCAATTGCCAGACGGTCATGACAGAGGCGGCGCTTGGGTTATGTGGAAAAAGGTTCGGCCATTGTGCCCTGAAAGTGCATACGCCTCGGGGCCAGCGTGCCCCCCAAGGGGGGGGTTTCTATAATCAGCGCATGGCTGTTTGGACCCTGGGCTTGAATCACACCACTGCGCCGCTGGATCTGCGCGGCCGGTTTGCCTTCGCCTTGGACCAATTGGCACCCACTTTGCAGGGTTTGCGCACCAACTTGGCCTTGAATTTGGACCAAACGCCCGAAGCGGCGATTTTGTCCACCTGCAACCGCACCGAGATTTATTGCGCCGCCGACCAAGCGGCCACCGCCGACACCTTGCGCTGGCTGGCACAAGCCGGCGGGGTTTCGCTTCAAGAACTGCAGTCCCACACCTATTTGCTCGAAGGCAACGAAGTCGCCCGCCACGCCTTCAGGGTGGCCAGCGGGCTCGACTCGATGGTGCTGGGCGAAGCCCAAATTTTGGGCCAGCTCAAGGACGCCGTGCGCGCAGCCGAAGACGCAGGTGCCCTGGGCACCACACTCAACCAGCTGTTTCAGCGCAGCTTTGCCGTGGCCAAGGAGGTGCGCACTGCCACCGAAATCGGCGCGCACTCGATCAGCATGGCCGCCGCTTCGGTGCGCCTGGCCAGCCAGCTGTTTGAGGATCTCAAAGACATCAAGGTGCTGTTTGTCGGTGCGGGCGAGATGATCGAGCTGGTGGTGACCCACTTTGCGGCCAAACAGCCCAAAGCGATGGCCATTGCCAATCGCTCGCTGGAGCGCGGCGAAAAACTCGCTGGCCGGTTTGGGGCCGAAGTCATGCGCCTGGCCGACCTGCCCGAGCGCCTGCACGAATTTGACGCCGTCATCAGCTGCACCGCCAGCACATTGCCGCTGATTGGCTTGGGCGCGGTGGAGCGGGCATTGAAAAAGCGCAAGCACCGCCCCATGTTCATGGTCGATCTGGCTGTGCCGCGCGACATCGAACCCGAAGTCAAAGCACTCGAAGACGTTTACCTCTACACCGTGGACGATTTGGCCAGCGTGGTTCAGGCAGGCCAGGCCCAGCGGCAGGCCGCGGTCGCCGATGCCGAAGTCATCATTGATGCCGGGGTGCAAAGTTTCAGCCACTGGCTGGTGCAGCGCGACAGCGTGCCGCTGATCCAGCAACTGCACCAGCAAGCCGACAGTTGGCGCGAGGCCGAACTGGCGCGTGCGCGCAAGCTGCTGGCCCGGGGCGATGACCCCGAAGCCGTGCTCGAAGCCCTGGCCAAAGGCCTGACCCAAAAGATGCTGCACGGGGCGCTGGCTGAATTGCGAAGCGCCGACCCAACCCACCGTGAGCAAACCATGCAGACGGTACAACGCCTGTTTTTACGGCACGAACGTTAGCGGCGGCCCGGCAACAGACCGGCCCGTGTCATTCCCAGCCCTTGGGAATGTCGACCTTTCAATGTCCATTGCCATGGATTCCCGCCAGCACGGGAATGCCCGACCAACGTGAAACCTTTCCTCATCCAACAACTTGAACGCTACGCCCTACGGCTGACCGAGCTGGATTTCTTGCTCTCGCGCGAAGACATCATGGGCGACATGACCCAGTTTCTGAAGCTGTCGCGCGAACATGCCGAGGTGAGCGCGGTGGCCTCGCGCTTTGCCCGATTTCAGCAGCGCAACGCCGACCTGGCTGCAGCCCAGGCCATGCTGGACGACGAAGACCTGCGCGACATGGCCGAGGAAGAAGTGGCCAGCGCCAGCACCGAGCTGCAAACCCTCGAAGCCGAACTCCAGCGCATGCTGCTGCCCAAAGACCCGGACGATGCGCGCCCTGCCTTTGTCGAGATCCGCGCCGGGACCGGCGGCGACGAATCGGCCCTGTTTGCAGGTGACCTGTTGCGCATGTATTCGCGCTACGCCGAGCGCCAAGGCTGGAAAACCGAGATCGTCTCCGAATCGGTCAGCGAATTAGGCGGCTACAAAGAAGTGGTGCTCCGCATAGAAGCCAACACATCTGGCGATGGCGTCTATGGCGCGCTCAAGTTTGAGTCGGGTGGTCACCGGGTGCAGCGCGTGCCCGCCACCGAAACACAAGGCCGCATCCACACCAGTGCCTGCACCGTGGCCGTGCTGGCCGAGCCGGACGAAGCCGAGGCCATCAAGATCAACCCGTCCGATTTGCGCATTGACACCTACCGTGCCAGCGGTGCGGGCGGGCAGCACATCAACAAAACCGACTCGGCGGTTCGCATCACCCACTTGCCCACCGGCATCGTGGCCGAATGCCAGGACGGTCGCAGCCAGCACAGCAACAAGGCCCAAGCCCTGAAGGTGCTGACGGCCCGCATTCAGGAAAAAGACCGGGCTGAGCGCGCCGCCAAAGACGCCGCCGAGCGCAAGAGCCTGATCGGCAGCGGCGACCGCTCGGACCGCATCCGCACCTACAACTTCCCGCAAGGCCGCCTGACCGACCACCGCATCAACCTGACCCTGTACAAGTTGCTGAGCATCATGGAAGGCGATTTGCAAGACGTGGTCAACGCCCTGCAAGCCTACGAAGCGGCACAGCAACTCGCCGAACTTGAGATCGGCGGAACCGCATGAGTTGGCCCCTGACCATCGCCCAAAGCCTGCAACGCGCCCAAACCATGGGCCTGGCTCGCCTGGATGCCCAATTGCTGCACCTGCACGCCCTGGGTCGCGACCCCCACGACCGCGCCTGGCTGTTGGCGCACGACACCGACACCTTGCCCCCCGCTGTGGCCGAGCGACTGGAGGTTGCGTTGCAACGGCGTATGGCGGGTGAGCCCTTGGCCTACATCACCGGGTTCAAGGCCTTCTTTGGCCTGAATTTGCAAGTGGACGCCCGCGTGCTCGACCCGCGCCCCGACACCGAAACACTGGTGGAATGGGCGCTGGAGAGGCTTACGACGGAAAGCACCCATCGGGTTCTGGATTTGGGTACAGGCAGCGGTGCCGTGGCCCTGGCACTGCAACACCAGCGCCCTCAAAGCCAGGTCACCGCCGTAGACGCCAGCGCCGACGCGCTGACCGTGGCCCAAGCCAATGCCCGGAGACTGCAGCTTCCTGTGCGCTTCATCCTCAGCGACTGGATGGCCGCTGTGCCCGGCCCGTTCGAGCTGATCGTCTCAAACCCGCCCTATGTGGCCGATGGCGACCCGCACCTGAGCGCCCTGACGCACGAGCCCCTGCAAGCGCTGACCAGTGGCCCGGATGGTCTTCAGGATATCCGCCAGATCATCGCCCAAGCCCCCAGCCGTCTCAGCCCGGGTGGCTGGCTGTTGCTGGAGCATGGCTGGGACCAAGCCCAAGCCGTTCAGGCCTTGCTGCGCCAAGGCGGCTTTGAACAAGTCCAATCTCGCCAAGACCTGGCAGGCGTCGATCGCTGCACCGGCGGCATGAAACCCCTGTGAAATCACGCCCAGAACGCCCACCAACAGCCCTCTGTCGAAAGCAGACTTTCAATCAGAGGGATAATCCATCCCATTGAAAACGGCACCATTTGGAGTAAAGACCATGAGCGACACCCAGCAACGCATCGACGAACTCGTCAAAGGCAACGACATCACCCTGTTCATGAAGGGCAGCGCCAGCTTCCCCATGTGTGGTTTTTCTGGCCGCGCCATCCAGATCCTCAAAGCTGTGGGCGTGGACCCCAAGACGGTCAAGACCGTGAACGTGCTGGACGATGCAGAAATCCGCCAGGGCATCAAGGAATACAGCAACTGGCCCACCATCCCTCAGCTCTACGTCAAGGGTGAGTTCATCGGTGGCTCGGACATCATGATGGAAATGTACGAGTCAGGTGAATTGCAACAAGTCATCAACGGCCAGGCCTGACCTGCCCCCAGAGCCCTCACGCTCTGCTTGACCGAGGCGTTGCACGCAACCCCCGGGACCATGAAAAAAGCCAGTCAAATGACTGGCTTTTTTTTTGCGGTTTCGCTGTGATCAGCGGAACTTCGACTGGGGAACCGTTTTGAGTTCACCGTCCAAGCTGGCCACGTAGCCGGCCAAAGCCTTGAGTTCTGCATTGGAGAACTGCTTGGCAATACCGCCCATGACACCGTTGCTGCGGCCCCAAGTGGCCTGGTTTTCAACCTTGTAGGACTTCAAAGCCACAAACAAGAAATCTTTGTGCTGACCAGCAATCTTGGGGTAGCTGGGGTCCACAGGCTTGGAGAAGTTGTCACCGTGGCAAGACACGCAAGCGCCTTTTTGCAACAGAGCAGCCACTTTGGCATCGGGTGTCTTGGGGGCAGCGGTCACAGCATCGGTTTTGCCATGCTGCTCGTAATAAGCCGCCACGTCAGCAATGTCCTGATCGCTCAGGCTGTCTGCAATACCGCGCATGGTGGGGTGCTTGCGATCGCCTTTTTTGTAAGCGCTCAGGGCAGAAGCGATGTATTTGGCGTTCTGGCCGGAGATCATCGGAACACGATAAACCTCTGGAAAACTGGCTTGGTAGCCCTTGATACCGTGGCAGCCGATGCACATGGCAATCTTCTGCTCCGCGGCTTTGGCATCGCCCTTGATCTCTTGGGCATGGGCAGAGATGGCGGTCACGGAGGCGACAGCCAAGGCAAACATTGAGGTCAACAGCTTGTTCATTTTGCTTACACAATCCAAATGATTGATAAAAATCAAATGCGGATTATATCGGGCTGGCCCTCATAATCCTGACAAGCTTCTTTCCTGTTTTTGAGAACTGCCCACCATGAAATTCCAAGGTACCGAAAACTACGTCGCCACGCAGGACCTGATGCTGGCCGTGAACGCCGCCATCACCCTCAAACGCCCCCTGCTGGTCAAGGGCGAACCAGGCACCGGAAAAACCATGCTGGCCGAGGAAGTGTCCGAAGCCCTGGGCCTGCCCCTGCTGCAATGGCACATCAAATCGACCACCAAGGCCCAGCAAGGCCTGTACGAATACGACGCCGTCAGCCGTTTGCGTGACAGCCAATTGGGCGACGAAAAGGTCAAGGACATCGAAAACTACATCGTCAAGGGCGTGCTCTGGCAAGCGTTCACCTCTGAAACACCTGTCGCCATCCTGATCGACGAAATCGACAAGGCCGACATCGAGTTCCCGAACGACTTGCTGCGCGAAATCGACCGCATGGAGTTCTATTGCTACGAAACACGCCAGCTGATCAAGGCCAAGACGCGGCCCCTGGTGTTCATCACCTCGAACAACGAAAAAGAGCTGCCCGACGCCTTTTTGCGCCGCTGCTTCTTCCACTACATCAAGTTCCCCGAAGCGGACACCATGCGCCAGATCGTGGATGTGCACTTCCCCACGCTCAAAAAAGACCTGCTGGCCTTGGCCCTCAAGACCTTTTACGATGTGCGCGGCCTGCCCGGCTTGAAGAAAAAGCCATCCACCAGCGAACTGCTCGACTGGCTCAAGCTGCTGGTGGCCGAAGACATTCCGCTCGAAGCCTTGCAAAGTGCCGACCAGAAGGTGTCGGTGCCCCCGCTGGTGGGCGCTTTGCTCAAAAACGAGCAAGACGTGACCTTGTTTGAAAAGCTGGTGTTCATGAACCAGCGCAACCGCTGAACCACCGCCATGTCTTCACCCAACCCCTTGCTTGAAGGTCTTTCAGACGCTGTCGGTTTTGTCGGCGGCGCACTGCTGGGCTATTGGGCGGGCAAACTGCTGGGCTGGAACATCTTCAGCGCAGGCTACGACAACGCCAGCATCGGCGGCATCTTGCTGGTGGGCCTGGGCGGCGGCGGCGGTTTGCACTTGGCGCGTTTTTGGCGTGCCAAACAAAAAGCCCAAGACACCGACACCCCCACATGAGCACCTGGATCGCCCCCACCAGCTTGACCGGTCAGCATGTGGCATTGGTGCAGCTGTCTGACCAGCACCATGACGACCTAGTGGAGGCCGTGCGCGATGGCGAACTCTGGCAACTTTGGTACACCGCCATTCCCTCACCCGAAAACATGGCTACCGAGATTGCGCGCAGACTCGACTTGCAAGCCAAGGGCAGCATGTGCCCGTTTGCAGTAATCGACCAAGCCACCGGACGCGCCGTGGGCATGACCACTTACATGAACATCGACGCCGCCAACCGCCGCGTCGAGATCGGCTCAACCTGGTACCGCCGCAACGTGCAGCGCACCCCCCTCAACACCGAGGCCAAGCGCCTGCTGCTGGCCCACGCGTTTGAACAACTGAACTGCATCGCGGTGGAGTTCCGCACGCACTTCTTCAACCACCAGAGCCGCCGTGCCATCGAACGCCTGGGGGCCAAGCTCGACGGCATACTGCGTAGCCACCAAATCAACCCGCATCCGCTGGCTTCCGGAGCGATGCGTGACAGCTGCGTTTACAGCATCATTGCCAGCGAATGGTCCAGCGTACGTGCGCATCTGGACTTTCAATTGAGCCGCTCAAGCCTCAAGGACACCCGGTCATGCTGATCGATTTTTTCTACACCCTGCGCGCAGCCAAACTGCCAGTTTCGGTCCGCGAATACCTGACACTGCTCGAAGCTTTGCAGGCCAATGTGGTCGGCCCTGCTTCTGAGGCGTGCAGCATCGACGATTTTTACCACCTGGCCCGCACCGTGATGGTCAAGGACGAAAAGCACTTCGACAAGTTCGACAAGGCTTTTGGTGCCTACTTCAAGGGCGTGGAAATGTTGACCGACTTCACCAAAGAAGTGCCCCTCGACTGGCTCGAAAAAATCCTCCAAAAAGAACTCACCCCAGAACAAAAAGCAGCCATCGAAAAGATGGGCTGGGACGAGTTGATGGACACGCTCAAAAAGCGCCTCGAAGAGCAAAAAGAACGTCACGAAGGCGGCAACAAGTGGATCGGCACCGGCGGCACCTCGCCTTTTGGCAACGGTGGCCACAACCCCCAAGGCATCCGCATTGGCGGCAAAGGTGGCAACCGAAGCGCCGTCAAGGTGTGGGAGCAACGCGCCTACAAAGACTACGACGACCAGCAAGAGCTGGGCACACGCAACATCAAGGTGGCGCTGCGCCGCCTGCGCCGCTTTGCCCGTGAAGGCTCACACGACGAGCTCGACCTGGACGGTACCATCCGCAAAACCGCAGCCAACGCCGGGTACCTGGACATCCTGATGCGGCCGGAGCGGCACAACAATGTGAAGGTGCTGCTGCTCATGGACGTGGGCGGCACCATGGACGACCACATCGCCCGGGTTGAAGAAATGTTCTCTGCCGTCAAGGCCGAGTTCAAGCACCTGGACTTTTATTACTTCCACAACTGCGTCTATGACTTCATGTGGAAGAACAACAAACGCCGCTATGCCGAGAAGTTCCCGACCTGGGACATCCTGCGCAAATACAACAAGGACTACAAGCTGATCTTCATCGGGGACGCCACCATGAGTCCTTATGAGATTTTGCAAAAAGGCGGCAGCGTCGAATACAACAACGAAGAAGCCGGGGCCGAATGGCTGCAACGGCTGACACACACCTTCCCCAAGTTCGCCTGGATCAACCCCGAGCCGCAAGGCGTGTGGCAATACCGCCAAAGCATCGCCATCGTTCAGCAACTGATGAGCAACCGCATGTTTCCGCTGACCCTCAAGGGGCTGGAAGATGCGATGCGCTTACTCAGCAAGTGAGTTGCGTCCCCTGCATTTCCGGACAGCCGTGTGGCGATTCAAGCCTCGACTGACCAAGACGGAATGTTGCGCTGCAGAACTGCGATCAGGTCTTTGTATTCAAACGGCTTCATCAAATAATCGTTCATGCCCGCTTCAGCGCAGCGGTCTCGATCTTCGATAAAACCCCTCGCCGTCAAGGCCACAATGGGCAAGTCCTGGTGCGCAGGCTTTTGCCGGATGATTTGCGTGGCATCCAGCCCACCCAAAATGGGCATCTGCATGTCCATCAAAACCAGGTCATAGCGCACATCGTCGATCATTTGAATCGCCACTTGTCCGTTTTCAGCCAAGTCCACGCGCGCGCCCGCCAACTCCAGCAACTGCTTGAGCACACCTTGCATCGACAGGTTGTCCTCCACCAACAAAATGTGCACGCCCTGAACCTGTCTGGGCATCTCTTTTGTCTGCGCGCTGGCTGATTTGAGATGCGCCGATGGCACCGATGGCCCCACCGGCATTTGCACGGTGAACCAAAAGGTCGAGCCTTGCCCCTCTTGCGACGTCACGCCGACATCACCCCCCATTTGCTGGGCCAATCGCTTGCAGATCGACAAACCCAAACCGGTTCCACCATGAGCGCGGGTTTGCGCGTTGTCACCTTGCACAAAACCCTCAAAGACTTTGGCCCGCAATGCCGGGGCCAAACCGATCCCCGTATCTTGCACCTCAAAACGCAACTGTTCGGCTTGGCCCGGATCGGACAGACGACGCACCCACACGCGCACATGCCCCTGCTCGGTGAACTTGACCGCATTGCCCACCAAATTCAACAGCGCCTGAGCCAAACGCTGTGAGTCGCCAATCCGATACGGGCAGACGTCTTGTGCCATCTCAACGTCATAACGCAAACCTTTGATGGCGCAGGTTTCACTCACCAGATCACTGACTTGTTGCAGCACATCGTTCACATCAAAAGGCGCATTCGCCAGCTCCAACTTGCCGTTGTCGAGCTTCGAAAGATCCAGAATGTCATTGATGATGCCCAGCAACAAGCGCCCCGCACTTTTGCTTTTGTTCAGCAAGGACTGCTGTGACTCACTCAGCGGTGTGTTCAGCACCAGCTCTGTCAGCGACAAAATTGCGGTCATCGGCGTGCGAATTTCATGGCTGATGTGTGCCAAAAATTCGGTTTTCGCTGCATTGGATTTTTCTGCCATTTCACGGGCTTCCAGCAAGCTGTCTTCGTACAACCTGCGCTGACTGATGTCCCGGGTGACCCCCAATATTTCCACCAAGGCCCCGTTCGCGCCCATGACCGGAAAGGCCAGTACTTCGGTCCAGAATTTGGAGCCATCACGACGCCAATACTCCAGCTCGGATCGAAACTGAGGAGGCGTCACGCCCTGCTGCACCGCCGTCGCCACCTCAAAAAAGTAACGTATCACGGCATCGCGCGAATCAGGGGTCAGGGTTTCATCGATGGTTTGTGCCATCGCCTCACTGGGCGTGATCCCTCGCAGCTGCAGCACGGCAGGGCTCACATAAGTCGCCTGGCCCAAAGGGCTCATGGTCCAGACCACATCCCGCGCACTGTCCGTCAACAAGCGAAGACGCTGTTCACTGACTCGCAACTGCTCTTCAGCCAAGACCTGCTCTGAAATATCCTTGACCATCAGCACACATACCGCATGGCCCTGTCGGTCTGGAAACGTAGCCAACGCCGAGACTTCGACAAACACCTGAACGTCATCTGCACGCAGCAACCGATGGACGCGCGCATCTGCTGCCGAGATGGGATGCGTGAAACCGTGCGCATCTGTTTCGCCCGAAGGTGACACCGAACATGCCACCGTCGCCCAAGGCACATCGCGCAAATGGGCCTCGGATGTGCCCATCAATTTCGCAAAATGGCCATTGACCGAGAACATCACGCCAATTTGGGGATCGACCATGACCACCCCAAATGGGGCTTGCGCAAAGAGCGCCTGAAATTCATCACGCTTTGACGCAACGGTGCGGCGAAATAATTTTCGAATCGAATTGAGCATTTTTGGATTATCAGTCAGACCCACCAAGCTGAACACGACAACCGGGCGCTGATCGACAAAATGAACGATGAAGTACCGCTTTTTCGACCTGTAAAATGCCCGCACCGCCACCGTAGTTCAATGGATAGAACTCTCCCCTCCTAAGGGAGTGATACAGGTTCGATTCCTGTCGGGGGCACCAGGCTTTTGCCCTCTCGAAGCGCTTGCGGTTTTGATCAGGCCCGGATCGGACCCGCCGCCACCAAACGTTGAATGACCTGGCGCAACGAGGCCGCACGCGGCGTTTGGCCAACAGACTTCACGCTGTAACGGTGTCCTGCTGGCAAAAGGTGCAACTGAACGCCCAGCATTTCAATTTGCTCCAGACTCCCCAGCTCGCCCACGTTCGATTGCATCTGCGAAGGATCGACCAGCGTCACAGAGCCTTTGCCAATGACTTCAATGGCCTCGCCCCGCTCGATCACCAAAGCGGTGTCCTCGTCAATGCCCACGCCCAACAAGTCAGGGCGCATCGCCAAGGTTGAGAGCAAACGCGCCAGACGTCTGCGCTCCGAAAAATGCTGATCGACCACCGCCTGAGACAAAAAGCCCAAGCCGATGTCGGTGTCCACCGCTTCTTTGCTCGGTCGCAGCACGGCAGGCCCTTGGGCGATCATGTGGCGCGACATGACCGCAGCACCTGCGCTGGTGCCCCCAATGCAACAACCGTTCACGTGAAAGGCCTGGTGCATGGACTGATATGCCGGTGTATCCCACAAGATATCCATCAGCCTGGACTGGTCGCCCCCGCTCATGAAAATGCCATCGGCCTGCAGGATCTCCGGCTGCACTTGGGGTGAATGGGCACTGTTGCGGTCATCCAGCACCAGGCGCTGCACGTCTTCCACCCCCAAAGCCATGAAGACATTGCGGTAACTTTGCCAGACGCCTTCCGGGTCCCCGCTGGCTGCGGTGATGATGCGGATTTTGGCGGCGCTGCCACCGCAATAATCGACGTACTTGCGCAAGATGATGCGGTCCTGCAAGCGGTCCTCGGCACCCCCGACGATCACCAAGCGGGACAATTTGGGGCGCTGCGCCAAGGCAGGCAGACCCATCAGGGTGGCAAGCCCCACACCCGCGCTGGCCGTCATTCGGGCTAAAACATCTCTTCGGTTCATGTTTTGACTCTAACCCATGAACCGGCATTCGGCCAGTGCGCCAAGCCTTGTTAGAGGCTGTTTGACAAGCTCGAGCGCTTTGCAACAGATTAACCCCCACAAAGACGGTGAATGCTAGCCACCAAGGACTTAAAAAATGGGACTGCCCTCAATGCTCAAGGCCCGTGACACGAGGCAGTAGGTGCCAGCGACGAGGTGAACGATATATCAGGATTTCATGAGTTATCTGCAAAGGTTTATCTGAAGTTGAGGACATCGCAGACGTATGATCTCAGTGAAGCAATTTATATAAGACTCAACTTATTTACAATAGAGCTCGTCCGATCCCCATTCATTGAAAACCCAGTCAAGATTCATCTCAGAACCCTTGCACATCTTAAAAAGGGGGAATTCATATGATCATGAAAATTGCACTCTTACTTGTCTGCGCGCTCTTGGCTGCATGCTCCACGCCCGATGATGCAGATAAAGTGTCCTTGGAACAAGCTCGTACCGAACATCAAAGCGGCAAAGTGATTCTGATCGACATCCGGGAAAGCAGTGAACACTTAACCGGCGTTGTACAAGATGCAGTCTTACTACCGATGAGCGAATTGCCGCAAAAACAATCACTGATTCCCAAAGATCCTGCACAACCAGTTCTGTTGATTTGCAACACGCAGAATCGGTCAAAAGCAACACTGGTAAAGCTAAAAGAGCTGGGATATCAAAACATTCGTTACGTCGAAGGGGGCATGAGTCAGTGGGCGGCAAAGGGCTGGCCAGTGGTGGCACCACGCTGATCCAAGGAAAACTGTTATGAAATGGATTCAAGACTATTGGCCAATGATGGCCTTGGCCCTGTGGTTTGGCTACAAGTGGTGGAATGCCAGGCGCGTCATCGCTTTGTTGCCCCAACTCAAAAACGAAGGTGCCATCCTTTTGGATGTCCGTTCGGTCACTGAATTCGCATCCGGCTATGCGCCAGGCACCCGCAACATCCCACTCAATGAACTGGGCCTCCATCTGGACAGCATGCCCAAATCTTCGCCTGTGGTGGTGGCTTGCGCCAGCGGCACTCGCAGTGGCATGGCCAAATTGATGTTGAAAAAGAAAGGTTACCAGCGGGTTTACAACATCGGTCAATGGCGCAACTTCATGTCTTGAAGACACCTTAAGAGGTTCAAATCATGATGAACAGCCAGCAGCAAAAAGAGTTTTTGCAAGCCACCGCATGGTTAAGGCCTGTGACCCGTTGGGCTGCAGCATTCTCCATTCGATCCGTTGGCATTTTGCCCACAGGATTGAGAAACCTGCCCTTTAAAATCATCAAGCGCATCCTAACGAATTACCAGACACGCATGAACTCAGGCTGCAAGACGCACCGATGATTGCGCCAACATCAGCCTCGCGCGATCAACGGGGCTGACTGAAATCCAGGTTGTTGCACGCCTCGCACTCTTCTTTGAAAACACCCAGCTTCACCAGCAAGGCGTGGACCTCACAGCCCAGGCAATAGCCCAGCACAGCCTCGAGCCACATGAAACCCAGGCACACCCAGACCATCACGAGCGGTAACCAGCGGGGCAAGTACTGCTCGGTGGTGGGCAGCAAATCGCTGCGGAAGATGAAGTTGATGGCTGCGGCGAATTTTTCAGGGTGAAAAAACACCAAACAAAAACTGATCATGGAAGCACCAATGGTCCAAGCAAATCTTTTAGGTGCCAAGGGTTTCCAGACGGGACGTGCGCGCCGTGCCAAAAATGTGGACAACCAAATGGTGGGCGACAGATAGGCCGATCTCACACTCATGCCCGACAACATTTCAAACAAAGCATAAAACAGCAACCACGTCTGCACGGTGTAGTCGTAAGTGCGACGGACGGCTTCAACCATGTAAAGAATGCGGTTGTCAAAGTCGAGTTCGTACGTATCCTTGATCACATCGCCCGTCACAATCCAACGGCTGCCGTACACGATATCCCACAAAGTAAAGGCCATGAAGATCGGGATGGCCAGCATGATGCCCGCACGAATGCGAACAACGGTGTCATTGATGTAGGGCGTGACATCGTCACGGCTTCTGAACCAGAGCAAGGACCAAGAATTACCTGCCGTCATGCCATTCAAATCTGCCATGTCTCTCCCCTTATTTAGTCAAAATCAAAACGCTTCTTTTTCTGCTTCCAGATAAGCCAGGCTGGTGTATTTGCCGATGTTGCCTTCAAAGCCTTGCATGGTTTTGGCGCGGGACGTCACACGCCCGTCTTTGAGCACCATGTTGCGCGCCTCGGACTCGGACTTGCCATCCTTGACCGCTTGAAGGCAGGGCTCCCAGATACCCGCCATGAACTCGCCATAAGTCTTGAGCAGATCTTTGCTGCCTTGCCCATGGCCGGGCACCCAAAGCTGCTCACCCGTTGCCGCCATGAGGGCCTGGTAGTACTTGAATGTGCCCGGATAAGAGCCTTCGTCCATGTTGGCAATTCGATTGCCCATGGCGATGTCACCCACAGCTGTGAGCTTGTCTTGCACCACTTCCACACACAGGTCAGATGGCGTGTGGGCATTACTGTAATGGTGCATGCGGAATGTCACATCGCCAATCTGGATCACTTGGCCATGTTTGACGGCCGTGTTGGGCAAGACCACCTCGGTGCCCAAGGTGGACTGGTTGGTCCAGCGCTCCATGAGACTGCGCCAGAGGTTGCCTTCGGCTCCCTTGAGCTTGTCGATCGTGCTTTGCAGAGCGTATATTGGCAACTGCTTGCCATAGGCTTTGACAAAAGCGTGGTTGCCCAGCCAATGGTCACCGTGGTAGTGGCTGTTGAAGACCGCGACGACCGGCTTGTCGGTCACCTTGCGGATCATGCGCAGGGCCATCTGCCCGATTTGCAATGAGGCCCCCGAGTCAATCACCACCACACCGGCAGAGGTCACCACGAAAATCACGTTGGACATCATGCCGCGGTTTTCCGCAGTGGGGAAACCATCGGGTGAAAAGATCATCCAGGTATGCGCTGAAAGCTGCTTGGCCGGAATGTCCGCTACCGGAGGGCCTTCGATGAAGTCCTGCGTTTGTTGCGCCAACAATCGGGCTTCAGGCCAGAGCGCTGCGCCGCCGAGGACAGCACTGGCTGTCAACAAATGTCGTCGTTTCATGCGTTGTCACCTTTCGTGCACACGCTGATCTGCAAACCGGTTGCAGATCAGCCTTGTGCTCTCATGATTGAAGCTCAGCCCACGTAGCCCTGATTGGGCAAGCCACCCGTGATCTTGGGGGCATTGAGCTTGCGGGGCTTGATGCGGCCGCCAGGCTGCGTCTTGAGCCAGGTCTCAACCACTTCCCACACTTGCTTGTTGCCCTGGTTGCGGGCCTCTTCGGCCACAGGCGCCCAACCGGCCACCTTGTATTTTTTACCGGCCTCAATCAGCTGCCCATTGAGGCGCATGTCGCCGATGCGTGTGCCCATCGTTCCCAAAGGATTGCAGCTGTAGCTCAATCCGCCCACGCGCACCATGTCGCCACCTTGCTGGTAGTACGGGTCGGGGTTGAACAGGTTGTCACACACGTCTTCGAGCACGGTCTTGATGGTCTCGCCCGTCATCTCGGTCACGGTGGCATACGAGTAAGTGGTGGCCGTCATGTCGAGCAACCACTCGCGTGTGATGGCCTGGCCCGGCAAGAGCGAAGTACCCCAGCGGAAACCTGGCGAAAACGCGATCTCTGCACCTTGCACATCCAGCAAAGCATCGACCAGCAACTGGTCGCCCGTGCCGTTGAAGTTGCCACGGCGGTAGAGCAAGCCTTCCGAGATGCCCAGTTTTTCTGAGAGTTTGGCTTCGTAGGGCGCACGGATCTTCGTGATCAGGGCATCCATCTCTTTGTCTGCGGGCAGCATGTTCGAGAACACGGGCAGCAGCTTGTAGCGGAAATCACTGACCTTCTTGTCTTTGACATCGAAGTCCAGCACGCCCAGGAACTTGCCGTTGGAGCCAGCGTTGGTGACGATGGTTTTGCCGCTCTTGTTGGACACCAGGGTGGCCACGGGCATGCCGTCGTGTGTGTGACCGCCCATGATGGCGTCGATGCCGCTGACGCGACTGGCCATTTTCAAGTCCACATCCATGCCATTGTGGCTGATGACGACCACCACCTGCGCACCTTTGCCGCGGGCTTCGTCCACCATCTTTTGCATGTTGTCGTCCTGGATGCCAAAGGCCCAGTCAGCCACCATGTAACGGGGGTTGGCAATCGGGGTGTAGGGGAACGCCTGACCAATGATGGCGCAAGGCACACCGTTGATCTCGCGGATCACATAGGGCTTGAACACGGGGTCGCCGAAGTCGTTTGTCTTGACGTTTTGCGCGACAAAATCCACCTTGCCTGCAAAGTCTTTCTCAACGATTTCCTTCACACGCTCCATGCCCAGGGTGAACTCCCAGTGACCGGTCATGACATCCACACCCAGCAACTTGCAGGCGTCGACCATGTCTTGCCCATTGGTCCACAAGCAGGTGCCCGAGCCTTGCCAAGTGTCACCACCGTCCAGCAGCAATGCGCCTGGGCGGCTGGCTTTCATGCGTTTGACCAGCGTGGCCAGGTGCGCGAAACCGCCCACTTTGCCGTAACGGTTGGCTGCTTTTTCGTAGTCCAAATAAGTCAGCGCGTGCGCCTCGGCTGAACCAGGACGGATTTTGGCCACTTTGAGCAAATGCTCACCGACCAGATGCGGCAGATTGCCTTGCATGGAGCCAATGCCCATGTTGATGCTGGGCTCGCGGAAATAAATGGGCTTGAGCTGCGCATGGCAATCGGTCATGTGCAGGAAGGACACATTGCCAAATTTGGGGATGTCATACAAGCCATTGGCTGCAGTAGCAGCACCGGCTTCTGAAAATTGGCCCATGCTCATGCCGGCCATGGTGCCGGCGCCCATCACTTGGATAAATTCACGTTTGGTCAGATTCATATTTGCAATCACTGATGTATTGGAAGCAAAAAAACCCGGTCAGGCCGGGTTTTCAAAATGTCATTGGTTGACAGGCGATTTAGGGTCGAGCAACAGGCCCACAATGTGGCGCACTTGTGTTTCGTTCAAGATGCCCATATGGCCCGCACGAGGCATGTTGGAGCAGGCGTTGTACGCCTTAGAGTTCCAGATCTTGCCCCAGGTGTATTCCACGATGGCTTTGCTGGCCGGACTGTTGGGGTCGGTCACGCCACGGATCTTGCCGTAGTTGTAGAGGCTCGGTCCAATCGTGCCGTAAGAGATTTCTTCTTTGCTGATCTGGTGGCAGTTGTAGCAATTGCCGCCATTCACATCGCCCGCTTTGTCTGTCCAGGTCAAACCGCGTCCGCTTTGTGCAATGACTTCGCCTTGCTTCCAATCGCCAATGAATTTGCCGTCCGAAGGCCATTGAATGGCTTTCAAATTCATTTCTTCAATGGCCTTTGACGTCTTTTCGTCCAAGGGCTTGCCGGCCACATCGGCCTCGCTGCATGCGCGATTGGTTTCATCGACGTTCAGTACGCGATCGACTTTGACAAAGCCCTCATCGCGAAAAGAGGCCTTGACGATTTTGCTGGTCAGTTCATTGAGTTCGGCCACCGAGGGGCCAGATGCACAACCGACCATCAGCAAAGCTGCGGCAATACCAGTCCACACAAATTGGATGTTCTTTTTCATGGTGGTCACCTTCTTTCTTTAGCGCTTGATGGCCGGTGCAACCGATGCAGCACCTTTGGAATTGACACCCAAATAGGTGGCCAAGGCCAGTGTGGCATCGCTGCCAAAGCCCGGATAAGGAAAGCGCTGCTGGCGGTAGCAGTCGTTGAGGCGCAATTGCATGCCCCACATTTGGCCGTTGGACACACGGTATGCAGGCCACGCGGCAAAACCAACGCCGTCACCCGGGTTCTTGGTCAGCATGGGCAAGTCTTGCAAACGGATGCGCTTGCCCTCTTCGCCGTGGCATGAAGCACAAGAAAAGTCGTGTGGACCGCCGCGCTGGAAGAACAAACGCTTACCCACTTCGTAGAAAGTCTTTTCTTGAGCGTGCGCTTGCGACAAGTTGAAACGCATGCCTTTAGACTCTGCCGCAATCCAGGTAGCCAATGCCGTCACATTGTTTTGCTCACCTTTGCCAAACGGTGTCTTGTAGATTTCTGCTGCGTTGAAGCCTTGCAACGTTTCCATGCAAGTGACCAAGCGGGTTTCCAGATCCTGCACGCGTTGTGTGTCAGCAAAGTAACGGGGTAGCTCGACGAAGACGCCCTTGACCACACCCGGGCCTTTGCCCAAATCACACTTTTCCAGACTGGCATTTTTGGGACCGCGTTTTTGCGTCCACAAACCCTCCCCTTTGGCTTCAAACAGCTCCGAGGGGTTGCCATCTTGCAGCATGGCACGGTATTCATCGATGCCTTGGCTGGCGGTCTTTTGCGCCATGGCAGGAACAACAGACAAGGCCATCAGGGAGGCCAAGGTCATTGTGGTCGCGTATTTCATGCGTCACCTCTTGCGAATTCTCAAAACGAAAAAAGGGTGAAGTCATGTCCTTCACCCTTTTGGACTCATCCACGTTATCAGGAAACGGTGGCTTCGTCGGTACGGGTTTCACCCTTGTTGTCTTTCCAAGTCACAGCGACTTTGTCACCTGCCTTGGCACCCTTGATGGCGAATTGCATGAAGGGGTTTTTGGACACAGCAGGGCCCCATTCGGCGGCCAGCACTTGTTTGCCGTTCAAAGAGGCGGTGACTTCCTGGATGTACCAAGCGGGCACCAATTTGCCAGCAGCGTCTTTGCGCTGACCGGATTCCATCTCGTGGCTCATGAGCACGCGAACAGTGGCTTTGTCGCCGGAGGCTTGGGCACGAATGCGCATTGGATCTGCCATTTTTTTCTCCTGATCTTTCAATGATTTGGTTGAAAAGCAATCGGGCGATTAACCGCCGCAACCACCCAAAGTGACTTTGACTTCTTTCTTGGCGAAGAAAGCCTTGCCGTCAGCCATGATGGCCACAGCGTAAACGTCAGACGACTGGCCCATTTTGGCGCGGGTCGCAAAGTTGGCTTCAACAGCATCGCTCACGTGGAACATGGCCACCAGCGCTGCAGGGTTCTTTTCAACCAGGATCAGCAATTGCTTCACACCAGCCAAAGAAGTGCTGGCACCCAAAGGCACCACGGCACCGTTTTCAGCAATGTCCGGACCGGTGATGGTCACGTCCTTGCTTTCTGCCATGTTGGCTGCGCCAAAAGCCTTGGCCGCATCTTGCACAGATTTGGCGTCAAAACCAGCTTTGTTGAAAGCAGCTTGGGCGAATTGAGGGAAGCCAGCCGTAGCCAGCAAGCCTGCGACCACAGCGCTCTGCTTGAGTGTCTCGCGACGAGTTTGCATCTGATATCTCCTTGAAGTTGAATGATGCTAGTGAAATTGGTTCAGCAGTACAACGGATGAAACCCGAATTACTTGCTGGCCCCTTTTGAAATCCATTCGGCAATTTTCTTGGCGTCTGCGTCAGGCAGCGTCTGGGGTGGCATGGGGATCGGACCCCAAACACCCGAACCGCCGGCCTTGATCTTGCCCACCAAATAATCCACCTTACCTGAGTGCTTTTTAGCAATCTCGTTGAAGCCAGGGCCAACCACTTTCTTGTCCACACCATGGCAAGCCGTGCAGCTGTATTTGTTGAGCAATGTAATGGCGGCTTTGGCCTCAGCATTGTCTGGTTTGGCCGGGGCTGCCGCAGCAGGCGCAGCGACCACGGGCATACCAGCCTTGGCTTCTGGCTTGGTGGTGTCTACACCGTGCTGCTGACCCACCAGCCGGTTTTGCTCAGCCAGGTTGCCATGGGCATTGCGGGCAAAGTCAGGCAAGAAAGACGCCACTTTGGCTTCGGGTGTGCAGTCTTTCATGCACAGCTTGTTGTCGGTATCAGGCTTCTTGACACCACCAAACTCATTACCGGGCCACATGGCGTGCTTAGTCGTCATGCCATTGCGGTTGGGCATGCGGGCTTGAACTTCAGCGATGTTTTTATCGGACAGTGTGAAGTTTTCAGGCACCACGTTGGCCAGATTCAGTAAGAAGGCTGTGACCGAGTAAACCTCTTCAGTCGTCAATGACTTCGGAGCAGTCCATGGCATGGCGCGGTTGATGTAGTCCCACAAGGTCGAGACCGTCGCCACCTTCATGATGGTGGTGCGGCCCGGATAGTCTGAACGGTTCAAGTTGGCAACTCGGCCATTCTTGACGTCTTCGGCTGTGGTGCCGCCAATCAAGGGGCTGAAGACTTCACCAGACTCACCGAACACGCCGTGGCAGTGTGCGCATTTGCCTTCCCAAACATCTTGACCTTTGGCCACAGTCCCGGAACCAGCAGGCAAGCCTTTGAAGTCAGGACGCACGTCGATATCCCACTTGGCCACTTCTTTGGGCGTGGCATCACGGCCCACACCCGGATATTTGGAAGCTTGAGCCGAAGCCAAACCCGCCACCGCCAGCAATGCGGCAGTCAAAACGGCATTACGAAACCTGGACATTTTTCACCTCACCGTTTTCCTGAACCAACCAGGACTGGATGGCGTTGTTGTGATAAATCGAACGCGTGCCACGGACACCACGCAGTTGTTGGTATGTGGGCTGCACATGACCAGTTTCGTCTTGGGCACGACTTTGGATGATGGCGGGCTTGCCATCCCAGACCCAGTCAAGGTTAAAACGTGACAACGCCTTAGACAGCACAGGCGTTTCCAGACGCGCTTGACGCCAGTTGCGGCCGCCATCGGTGGAAACATCCACACGCTTAATCTTGCCCTTGCCCGACCAAGCCAGGCCCGTTATGTTGTAAAAACCCTTGTCCAGCAAAACCTGACCGCCAGAGGGCGTGGTCACCACGCTCTTGACTTCCTGGATGTTGGTGTACTGACGGTGCAAGCCACCGGGCTGCAAATCGATGTAGTGAATCGCTTCGTCTTTAGCTGCATAGGGCTTGTCACCCACTTCAACGCGGCGCAAGTACTTGACCCAGCTCACCCCTTGAACACCTGGCACCACCAAACGCAAGGGGTAGCCGTTTTCAGGCCGCAGCATTTCACCGTTTTGACCATAGGCCACGATGACTTCACCGGAAGTGATCAGGCTCATGGGGATGGTGCGTGTCATGGACGAACCGTCACCGCCTTCGGCCAGCACAAACTTGCCGTTTTTCAAGTCAGCACCCGCCAACTCGAGCAAGGTGATCAAGGGCACGCCTGTGAACTCGCTGCACGACAACATGCCGTGGGTGTATTGCACCGTGGGCACAGCCACGTTGCCCCAATCGACCGCTGTATTGGCCCCGCACTCAATAAAGTGAAAGCGCGACACCGATGGCAAACGCATGATCTCGTCCATGGTGAAAACCATGTTCTTTTTGACCATGCCGTTGATCATGAAACGGTGCTTGGATGGGTCGATGTCCCACCAGCCTTGGTGGTGACGCTCGAAGTGCAAACCGCTGGGCGTCACGATACCAAACAAAGACTGCAAGGGTGCGAACGACACTGAGGCCTGGGTTGTTTGTGTCAGACCCGGACTTTGACGACGCTGCAAGTTGGCTTCGAATTTAGAGGGTTTGCCGTAACCTTCGACTGCCACGCCCTGGCCCAGATTGGTCGCGTGCTCAGGCAGGTTCAGGATGTTGGGGTCACCACCCTCGGTAGGCACTGGGTTGCCCTGAGCCATCGCCATGGGCGCTGCGGCACCCGCAGCAGCGGCTGCAAATGCGTTGCGAATGAAATCGCGGCGGCCTTTTTTGCCTTCGGCAAAGACCTCCTTGATGCCACTTTGGGTCAGGAAGTTTTCCGGTGCTTTTTGCACCCTTCCCGAGTTGATGCTGTCTTCTTTCACACAAACTCCTCGTTTTGAGTTGTCAATTCACGTCCGCTTCAATGGCAACTTGTGTGCACACTGCACGACATACCACCACAGCTGTTTCGTCTGCAATCCGATAAAACATTTGAGCACCTTGGCGACGTTTACCCAAAACACCCGATCTGTACATGATGTTCAGATGCTGGGACATATTGGGTTGCGCCACACCGATGCTCTCGAGCAATTGCCCAACATTCTTTTCGCCCTGGCACAACTGGCTGATGATGCGCAGACGGATAGGCGTGGACAGCACGGCAAATAACTCAGCCGCTTTGTCAAAAACCTGATCGATCTCATCGCTCATGCACTGCTTGCTATTAGGTTCTTATATTCGAATGCGCGAATATATACGATAAATGATGAATCTGAATCAGGGATTACACGGGAAACAAATCCTGATCAGGACAAACCCTGATCAGGAACACGCACTCGGTCTTCGCTCAGAACTTCCAGCCGTACTGGATACCCAGAGATTGCTGGGACATACGAATGGTCTCAGGCGTGCCAGACAGTGCCGATGTACCGGTCACCGTATTTTTAGGGGCATACATGTACGCAAAAGTCAGGTCGGATTTGTCATCCAACTTGTACGTCGCACCCAAAGTGTAGTGGTCGGTGATGACCCCAGGGGCAATGATGTTGAACGTCACGTTCGCACCGCTAATGGGGTTGTTGGTGTGGTTGTAGCCTGCACGCAAGGTCAAGTTTTGGCTTTGCTTCCATTCCACCCCCAACTTGAAGACGTTCAGGTCAGACCATCCAAAGCCAGGACCATTGTCAGCGCCCAATGGTCCACCTTGCATCATCTGATTGCCAATCGCTTTGACATCACTGTAGTTAATGCGTTGGTAATCCAATGCCAACAGAACCGCAGGTGAGGCTTGAATGGTGACGCCCATCGCATAGTTTTCTGGTATGTCGAAATCGCCACCCTCTGCGAACAGCTGCGAATACTTCTTGAAACGACCCATGTTAATTTTGGGCGAATACGAAACACCCAAGCGAACGGCATCATTCACGGCAGTTGTGTAGCCAAGACGGACACCCCAACCCTTGCTGGAATCGTTACCGTTGTCAGTGGTGTTGGTTGCATATGTATTCTGGCCCGTCCATTGCGGGTTACCAGCAAATGCTTGCAAACCCGAAGCCTTGAACTGCTGGTAAACCAACAAGGGGGACACGCCAATGGCACTGGTCTCGGAAAGCTTGTACGCGAAGGTGGGTGCCACAATCAATTGCATCAAGTTGACACCCAGCTTTGTGTTGCCGCATAGCATGTTATTTCGCGGACCTGCACCTGTGCAATCAAAGCCGGTTGCGCCGTAATCTGTATTCATGCCGCCATTGCCGTAAACCGATAATCCTACAGCCATGTCCGACCCGATCTGTCGGTTGTAGCCGAATTCAGGGACGATGAATGTACTGCTACCACTCTCAACGCCACCATTCATCCCTGCCGTCATTCCCGAACCACCGGTACGCGTAGCCCCCCGTTTAGGCATAAACAGATTTGCACCCAGTTCATAACGATTGCCGGCAAATGCCGCCAACGCCGGGTTATTGGCCCCTGCAAAGGCATTGCCGGTCACGGCCACGGAAGCTCCTCCCATACCCAATGACTGCATGCCGTAGCCATGCGGGAAATATCCATCGGTCGCCCAAGCTGCAGAGCCCGTGGCCAAAACAGCCGCCACCACGGTGGCACGCAAAGTGTTGATTTTCTTCATGCTTGTCTCCTCGTTGTTTCAGATGATCAGAATTCGCCTTTGGAGCCGCGCTCCATCATTTCCCAAATGGTGTCGCGAACTGCCTGAGCTTCTTCTTTCAAAGGAGAAGGCAGCTTGCGCCCCATCTTGACCATCATGTCCATATTGAGGGTGTAAAGCCACAAACCATCATCTTTTTCAACCACAGAAATCCGGCACGGCAAATAGGCGGCCATGTGAGGACTGAAGTCAACCATGCGTCGCGCCGTTGTTGGGGTGCAGAACGAATACACCGTCAGCAATTTTTGCTTTTGACCGGTACGGGCCTCAAGCTCTTTGGACAAAGGCAAGGTACCCACGTCTTTCATGTTGCGTTCACTTGCAACCTGCTTGAGTACTTGCTCAATGTCATTAGCTGTAACACCAGATTTGACTTTGCGTTCCCAAGTGGTAGCCACAGCGATGTCGCCATTGCCATCAACCCAGCGATCCCACATGCGACTGGCTTCTGCGCCAGCACCCGATTCAAGCTTGCCTAACGTGCTGATGGTGCCGCAGCCAGTCAGCCAAACCGAACTCGCCAATACGGCCCACTTCACCCAGGTCCACGATTTGCGCATGTGTATCTCCTTTAAATTTGTTGCAATCAAACTGGGTCTCATGACAAAAGCCCTGATACCGCTTGATACAAATCATCGGGGATATCGATGGAAACTAATATAGGAGATACCCTATATAAGCAATGGTTTATTTAAATTTGTAATGGTCTCTGTTCAATACTGCAGCCACAGCATTGACCTCTTCAGGGAACATGCCCATGTTCAGTTCGGTATTGCATTGCTCCACCATCCCACGCAACAAGCCTGGTGTGTTGATGCGCCCTTGGGGTTTGTAGATGGCACTGCCATCGCCCGGGACTTTGGTGGCATGGCAAGCGACGCACTTGTTGTCATCGATCAACTTTTGCCCCAAGCCTAAGTCTGCGCCATGAAAAATGGCGGGTTGTGCATGGGCGCACGCGAAAACGGCAGACAAAAAGAACACAAACGTCCATTTAGGGGATGTCATCATGGGTTCACCTCAAAAAAAACCGCTCTTCGGTCACCCGAAGAGCGGAAGAAAAAAGCCACGAGTACCAATCGAGCTTTCACAACTTGAACATCCAATCGATCACCCACTGGGGATCGGGATGTTTGAATTATTTGGCGCCAGCCAAAATCCATGCCGCCAGCGTATTGGCATCGGCATCGCTCAAGGCTGCTTGTGCAGGCATGGGAATGGGCCCCCACTTGCCAGAGCCACCAGCTTTGATGCTTTTTGCCAACGTGGCTGCTGCATCTTTTTGGCCCGCATACTTTTTGGCAACGTCCTGGTAAGCCGGGCCCACCACTTTTTTGTCAACGCCATGACATGCCATGCATGCGTTCTTCTTGGCCAGATCCAAATTGGCGAAAGCGGGGGCAGCGAATGCAGCAGAGGCTGCGATGAGTGCGGAAATAAATTTCATGAAAAGGCCTTGGGTTAAATATCAATGGCGGCTAATTTAACGCAAAAAGCAGCCTCAGTGTTGACGAAAAACATCCGAAAGATCAGTGGTTTCACTGATGTCGGTGTGGCTTCTTAATCGAAGGATGGTTGTTCTGGCTTGACCACAGGCTTTCCCTCGGCCATCCATGCATCAAAGCCCCCGGCAATGGATTGCACATTCAGGTAGCCCATGGCTTGCATGGTCTGTGCGGCCAGTGCGGCGCGGCCACTGGTCTTGCAATACAACACCACCTGGATGTCACGCGATGCCAAAGCGGGCATGGCGCTGAGCTTGAACTCCAACAAGCCACGAGGTATCAACACAGCGCCAGCCAAATGGCCTGCAGCAAATTCGTCGGCTTCACGCACGTCAATCAAGACATCGGCTTGTCTGATGGCTTGTTCAGCGTCTTTGAGTGCGATTTCTTGTGTGCAGCTTTTGGCTTCAGCCACCAAGTCGTGTGCGGTTTTCATGGACTGTCCTTTCCGTGTTGCGGGGTTGAAGTGGCTTTCAGGTTGGCGTCTAGGCCGCCTTTGGCTTTCCACTCGGAAAAACCACCTTGCAAGATACGTACATTGTCCCAACCGGCCACACGCAATGCAAACCCGGCCTGCGCAGACAGCGTGCCTGTATTGCAGTAAATCAAAACTGGCTTGCTTTTGGGAATTTGCGCTGATTTGGACAAGACGTGTCGCCATTCGATGTTGATGGCACCCGGAATGTGGTCTTTGGCAAATTGATTCGCATCGCGCGCATCGATGATCAGCATCTTGGCGTATTCGGCCTTGGGAATTTGCTCAGGAAAAATCGTACCGCCGCCGTAATCCACGAATTCAAGGTAAGCAGACATCTCGTCCACAGCCACGGCCTTCGCATCTGCCGCCGACACCGACTGACAGATCAGTGAGCCACACAGAGCGACCACCACGCCAAAGGCCCGGAGAAATTGCGCAGTCTTCATTGTCATTTCCATAAGTTTTCACGAATATACTCAATTTTCAACCCAACAGCCCCACCGCACTTGCACAGCAACCCCAACACCATGACGGCATTCAACAACCCGCGCAACACTTGGAACCAGAGATTCGCCTCGGAGCAATACATTTTTGGGGAAGAACCCAATGCCTACCTGCGCAGCCAGATGGCGCACCTGCAAACAGGTTCCGCCCTGGCCGTCGCAGACGGTGAAGGTCGCAACGGAGTGTGGCTGGCCGAGCAAGGACTTCGCGTTGAGGCATTTGATTTTTCAGAAAATGCCGTTCAAAAAGCGCGTCTGCTGGCGGAGCGCCGCAAGCAATCGGTTGAATGGCATTGCAGCGACTGGCAATCGTTTGACTGGAAAGCAGCGCACTACAACAACGTGGTCGGCATCTTCTTTCAATTTGCCAACCCGGCAGAACGCACAGCCCTGTTTGCCAAGATGGACGCCAGCCTCCAATCCGGTGGCACGCTGGTGATACAAGGCTACACAGCTGCGCAATTGAACTTCAACACCGGTGGCCCCGGCAAACTGGACCACATGTACGATGAAACGATGATGCGCGAAGCATTTGCCAGTTACGACATCATCGACTTGAGAACCTACGAAGCCCACATTGATGAAGGCAGTGCCCACAAAGGCATGTCCGGCCTGCTGGGATTAACGGCTCGCAAGCGCTGAACCTGAGCCTTGGGTGGCGGTTTGCACAACCATGAGGCTTCACATGCACGCCGTCACATCGCGCGGTCAAAGGGCTTGTCGACCTTTGGCCATGCGCTCTTCAAGATAAGGGCCATAAAAATCTGGCAAGTATCCACCCTCCATGCGCTCGGCCACTTCTTTGCCCCCAGGACCAAAGAACAGCAAGGTAGGTGCGATGGAAATGCGCCATTGTTTGATCAGTTGATCGTGCGTGGTCTTGCGCCCTTGAAAATCCAACACCGATTGGCTGCTGCGCATGTCCAACTGAACAATGGCTGTGCCCGCCTTTTGCATGGGAACCAAATGGCTGTTGCGGGCGATGCGACAAAACGGACAACCCTCAAGACTCACCATGACGGTCAAGACCTGTTTTTGCTGAATGGCCTTGGACAACTCGTACTGCAAAGACTGCGGCATCGGCAAGAGGGAATGGGCACCCGATTGCGCAAATACACCAGAAGCCGACGCAAGGCATGCCAGTCCAACAAAGTTTCGACGCTGGATGAGCGCAGTCATGCAAGGTTCAGTCATGGGATTCGATCAATGGGGAAAGCGCAAACGTTTAAATAAGTAACGATGAAATTATCAAAGATCACTGGACAACATGCAAGCTTGTCCGGTCAGCACAGTCGCCTTGGCATCGCCACTCTTGCCAAGGCACGCACCTGGAACTGAACCCATGATTGCTTGCCCAAGGTGACTCAATTGCACGGAGTCGCTTGACTTCCATCAAGAGCAGCCAAGATTTCAGGCATTAGGATATACATCACTTATCCCTGAAGTAACGGAGCACCGCATGTCCATGACCCAATGGCTCGAAGCCTATGGAAACCCCACAGTTTTGGCCAGCGGTGGCGCTGTCATTGGTGGTTTGTTTGGTTTTTTTGCACAACGTTCGCGATTTTGTTTGCGCGCAGCAGTCATCGAATTTTGGCATCGCCGCTTTGGCGACAAATTATCCGTGTGGCTTCTGGCATTTGCATCAGCAGTGATTGCTGTACAAATCATGGTCTTGGCCGGCTGGCTGGACACCAACAACGCGCGCCAAATTTCAGCCACCGGCAGTCTCTCAGGTGCACTGATTGGTGGGCTGACCTTTGGCATCGGCATGGTCATGACGCGTGGCTGCGCCAGCCGCTTGCTGGTCCTCTCAGCCAACGGCAATTTACGGGCACTGCTTTCAGGCCTGATCTTTGCGGTCACGGCCCAATCGGCGCTTTCTGGAGTTTTGTCGCCCTTGCGCCTGGCCATCAGCAGTTGGTGGACCGTGCCGGGCGGTGCCGCGCGTGATTTGCTGGCTATCACCGGCCTCGGCCATGGTGCTGGCCTGGCCATGGGTGGCGTTTGGCTCATCGCTGCTTTGTATTTTTCTTTGCGCTCCCCCAACCGCAGCTTCTGGATGTGGGTGGGTGGTATCGGCACGGGGCTGATGGTGGCTGCCGCTTGGGGCTTTAGCCAATGGGTGGCGCGTGAATCCTTTGACCCCGTTCAAATTCAGGGTCTGACCTTCAGCGGCCCGTCTGCCGAATGGCTGATGCGGGTGATGCAATGGCCTTGGCCGCCCATTGGTTTTGATTTTGGCCTGATGCCGGGTGTTTTCCTGGGCTCGCTGATCGGCGCACTGATCGGCAAAGACTGGAAGCTCGAAGGGTTCATTGATGGCTACAGCATGCGGCGCTACATTGGCGGCGCTGTATTGATGGGCTTTGGCTCGATGCTGGCCGGCGGCTGTGCTGTTGGCGCAGGTGTAACAGGCGGTGCAATTTTCGCAATCACCTCATGGATCAGCCTGGTGGGCATGTGGCTGGGTGCGGGTCTGACGGATCGCTGGCTCGACGGCGGCACATCAGCCCAAGTCAAACCCTTGCAGGGCATGCCCCTTTCGGGGCTGACTGCACCTTGAGCAGAATCGCCGTCATTTGCCGCTGAGGTATTCCGCCACGGCCACCATTTCAAGTGGCGTCATTTTGCTGACGATGGCATGCATCACCGCGTTGTCGTTGGTTCGCTCGCGCTTGTTGAACTGCTGGAGCTGGGTGGCGATGTAATCGGCATACTGACCGGCCAAGCGCGGCAGTGCCGTTGTGCCCTTGCCCTCCGCCCCATGACAACTGGCGCAGGCAGCTAGGCCGCTGAACTTGTTGCCCTGGTGATAAATGTATTTGCCAACGGCAGCCAGCCCCTGATCTTTGGCGGGCTCCGTCGGAACGGCTTGTTTTTCAAAGAACTTGCCCAAGGCCACCATCTCATCGGGTGTCAGCTTGGCCACCATGTCGGCCATGGCCGTGCTCTTGCGCTTGCCTGTCTTGAAGTTTTCAAGTTGCTTGGCGGTGTATTCCCAATGCTGACCTGCCAGACGAGGAAAAACCTCACTGGATGACTCGCCTTCTGCACCATGACAGACAAAGCAAACACCACCCACAATTTTTTTAGCGCGCGCTTCGTCAGCCTGAGCCATGACCGAAGTACCCAGAGCAGCAATGCCCAGTAGCAAAGCCGCTTTCAAAAGACGGCGCGGTGTGATTTGTTGAACCATGAAAGACCTCGACTTGTAAAAAATAATGGTCGTAAAAAAACGCCGCGAGTCTGGCGACTGCGGCGTTTATCAGGTGAACCTCACGCCAGCGTATCGGCCCAGATGTTGCGAGCCCACGCGTGGGCATAGCGACCTTCCAACTCATTGGCAGCGCTGGAAACACCACCAGAGCCTGGCACCGTCAGCATGGTCTTCTTGTCTGCGTCATAACGGTGCACGCTGGCCACATGGACCACATCTTCCGAGCTGACAAAGCTGTAGCAGGTGTTGTTGTAAATCGGCATGGGGTTGACTTCTTTGCCCATCAACAGAGCCACCACGGCGGCCGCACAGGTTTTGCCGTGCTGGTTGGCCATGTGACCCGACTTGGGCATGCCCGGTGCGATCTGGATCGAGTCACCCAACACGTGCACGTTTTTGGCTGCCTTCGATTCAAAGGTCAGGAAATCAACCTCACACCAGCGCTTGTTGGCCGTGGCCAAACCCGCGTTGAGGGCGATGTCACCGGCGCGCATTTCAGGAATGACGTTGAGCACGCTGGCCTTGATGTCGTCATTGAATTCAAACTTCAAGGTGTTGGTGGCGGCATCGACATCGGTCACGCGGTGTTTGCCACGGTACTCGACGATGCCCTTGTAACGCTCGGCCCAGGCCTTCTTGAACAAAGGACCTTTGGAGGTCACATCGTCGTTGGCGTCCAGAATCAGGACCTTGCTCTTGGGTTTGGCCTTGGTGAAATATTCGGCCACTTGGCAAGCACGTTCATACGGGCCGGGAGGGCAGCGGTAAGGTGCCAGCGGGATCGACATGGCGAACACGCCACCATCGGGCATGGCTTCGAGCTGCTTGCGCAGGGTGAGAGTTTGCGCGCCCGCCTTCCAGGCGTGCATGACTTTGTCTTTGGCATCCGCCTTGGCCATGCCGGGCAAAGTTTCCCACATGAAGTCCACGCCGGGCGAGACGATCAGACGGTCATAGGCCAATTCGGTGCCACCGGCCAGTTTGACGATGCGCTTGTCGGCGTCGATGGTGTTGACGCGGTCCTTGATGATGGTGACACCGTGACGCTTGGTCAAGTTGTCATAGGGTGTGGTGATCTCGGCGATGGTCTTGCTGCCGCCAATCACCAAATTGGAGATGGGGCAGGAAATGAACGCATCGTTGGGCTCGACCAAGGTGACCTGAATTTTATGCTCAGACCACATGCGCAAGTATTTGGCAGCTGTCGCGCCGGCATAACCACCGCCAATGACCACCACTTTGGGGCCGCTGCCGCCACCCATGGTGGCACAACCCGAAACCAAACCCATGGCTCCCAATGCGGAACCTGTCTGCAAAAAATGACGACGTTGCATGGCTGTATTCCTTATTTCTTTTGGGCGGCAAAGTAGCCAGCGATTGCGACGATTTGGTCGTCGGAATAGCCTTTGGACAGCTGGTGCATGATGGTGGCAGGTTTGCGACCTGACTTGAAATCCAACATTTTCTTGACCATGTCATCTTTGTTGGCTCCGGCCAACGACTCCATGCCCAACTGTGCATGTCCATCGGTGCCGTGGCAAGCTGCACACGATGCAGCCCAGCTGCGCACATGCAGCGGATCAACCTGAGCTTGCGCCAAGCCTGAAAGTGTAAGCAGCGCAGCGGCGCTCAAAGCATGTTGAATTTTCATGAAAACTCCTCAAAAAACGGATTGATGACGGTCAAGATGAACCTTCATGGGCGCAAATAGACAAAGCCTTCTTTGGCTTGCAGTTTGGCCACTTCAGCGACACCCGAAGGAACCACCTTGGCTTCCATCTGGACCTTGTCTGTAGATATTTTGCGTGAGACCAATGTGTTGTTGCACACACGGAACTCCACCCCTTTGCCCACCAGCTCGCTTACGCTACCTGCAAAAGGTTGGTCCATCTGGTTGGTTGCTCCGTCGAGCAAAAAGTCGATCCCCAAGCCGTGAGTTACAACGACAATCTTGGCTGTCGGATCTGCATTGAGGTGATTTCGAATGTTGCCTATCGCGCGCGAAGCCTGAGGAATGCCCTCACTCAAGTGATAGACCACCTTGATTTGCGCCATGGTCAAGGTACTGGCCAGCAGGCCTGAAATCAAAAACAACCAACGTTTCATTCGTGTCTCCTGATAGACGGATATTAGCGCCTTGAAGTGCATGGGCACGACAGTGGAAACCCGACTCGAAACTGACGCTCAACTTTCAATATCGGTTTGCTTACATACGGCTCGGCAAATGTTCACTATGTTGTTGTTGACAATGCGGTAATAAATTTGAACGCCATCACGGCGCTTGTCCAGCACACCCGCCTGATATAGGGTATTCAAGTGTTGCGACATATTAGGCTGGGTCGTGTCGATCTCACTCAACAGTTCACCCACGTTTTTTTCACCGCTGCACAGGCAACTGATGATCCGCAGTCGCATGGGGGCCGACATCACACGAAATACTTCTGCAGCCTTTTCTATTTGCTCGTCCGAAACTGCCATGGACTTATCTTGAACCGATTTTTTGGCCGTAGTGACCATATTTTTTCCCGTCTAATTTCAGAGTTAGATCTTGATTGTCCCCGAAAACGAAAGGCAGCAGGATCGCCCCCCGCATCAGTTATGGCAACAATCAGTCGACACGCAAGGGTTAACCCTGGCTCGGACCTTGATCCATGTCAAGGCCATTTGCAGCCCCAAAAGAGATCATGATTTCACCTTTTTATCTTTTTACACACTGATCATGAAACGCATTTCAGCTTGGATTCTCGGACTGGGTTTTGTAAGCGTGGCTTTTGGCCAAGCCGCCGTCATTCCCGTTGGGACAGCATTGAATATTTTTGACAATCAAAAGTCTGTCATTGTGAAGACGGCCAAAGGCGCGGTGGAAATTACCCGCGTAATGACGGTGGCTGCCAAAAACGGCGGAACACTCCAGCCTCTGATCCCCGTGCCTGGCGTGCATCCTGTCGGCGAGATTGAAATCCTGGAGGCCTTAAGCGACCGCAACGCCCTGGTCGTGGACATGCGAGACACCAACGACCGAGTCAAAGGCACGATTCCGGGTTCAGTGGGCATACCATACACTGAGGTCGCATCTCGCCTGAATGAGCTGGGTTGCCAAAAAACAGGCTCACAGTGGAACTGCTCCGCAGCCAAAAAGGTATTTGCCTTCTGCAATGGTCCTGTTTGCCCCCAGAGTCCCGCTGCTATCCGCGCCATGACACGCGACGGATTCCCGGCAGACAAAATTTATTACTATCGCGGTGGCATGCTCGACTGGGATGCACTGGGTTTGACGATAGTAAAAGACGAGTTCTGATCTCACAGTTGAACAACCCTTTCACAGTATAAAAATCCAGCCACTGCGGCCCCTTCAACTGGGGCCGCAGTCATTTGGTGAAAGCGAAATGCGCATGAACGCTCGATTTCTACCCACGGACGACGACTTACGTTTTGAATTGCACAACGAAGTGCACGCCAGACCATCGGCACGTGTGCGTTTGCCAGCACTCATTACCTATGTCGCGGTGCTCAATGAGGGGATCAGTCGAGAAATAGAACGTCATCACCTGAGCACATTGCCCGGGCAGGACGGGGTGACAGCGGAGCAGACCAAAGGTCATTTTTTGCGACTGAGGTGCGCGGACTTTACCGTCAAATGGGAACGGCATACCGAATTCACAAGGTACTCGATCGTCCAAGCGCTGCCCGCGAATGCCACTTCGGTAAATGATTTACCCGCAATGGCACAGCAAGTGGCAACCGGAACGACGTGGCTGCGTGAAATTCCAGGAAGAACTGTGGTGGCCATCCAACTGGCAATGTTGACCGAAAACATTTCTAATACCGCACTCATTGAAAAAGCACAGCAATGGCTTGGTGACGGAACCATCATTGGCTCACGAATGGGCAACCTCAATGAGCACCAATCCCACTCCATGCTGCTGACCAACTTGCGCATTGGTACAGATGGTTTTGAGCGCATGCTGGTGATGGCCCCCCCCGACACACCAGACGGCCGGGCTGGGCGAATTTCACAACGCGTTCTCGAGTTGGAAACCTACAGACTCATGGCACTGCGAGGTCTACCCATTGCCAAGCAACTGTCCAGCGCGCTGGCTCAGGCTGAGAACAGACTGGCTGAGATCACGGTACGTCTGGAGTCCAAACGCGAAAACGACCAATCCCTGTTGGACGACTTGGTGGCGTTGGCTGCACACGTGGAGCGGGCAACAGCCGAGCATGGCTATCGATTTTCAGCGACACGCGCCTACAACGCCATTGTTCAGGAGCGCATTGCCGAATTGCGAGAGCGACCGATCGCAGGAACCCAAACCGTCGGCGAATTCATGCAAAGACGTCTGGCCCCAGCCATGGCCACCGTTGCGGCGACATCTCAAAGAATGGCTGCCTTGGCAGAGCGCATCACACGCACGAGCGCACTGCTGCGCACCCGTGTCGACATCGCAGCAGAAATACACAACCAAGAACTACTGGAAAAACTCACACGCGGCCAAGACCTTCAGTTGCAACTGCAGTCCACAGTTGAAGGGCTTTCCATCGCGGCAATTTCATACTATGTAGTGAGCTTGGTGCTTTATTTTGGTAAAGCACTCAAAGCCGCTGGCCTGCCTATTCATCCAGAAATCATGGCAGGTCTGCTCACGCCCGTCGTACTCTGGCTAGTCTGGAAAACTGTCCAACGCATTCACGCGCGCTTGAATACAGCGCACTGAGTCATGGATGTGCACGGGACACATCCATGCAGTGAGTGGTCAAGCCTGAACAGGCGCAAACGCTTCCCAGGCCGCCAGTGCTTCAGCGGTGTACATCAAGGCGGGCCCCCCACCCATGTACACGCACACGGCCAGCATTTCTTCCAACTCCTGACGTGTGCAGCCCAAACGGCGCAAAGCCTTGACATGAAAGCCGATGCAGCCAGAGCAATGCTGGGTGATGCCGATGGCCAAAGCGATCAGTTCTTTATGCTTCTCACTCACTGCCCCTTCGGTCATGGCCGCCTTGGCCAACTGGCCAAAGCCCTGCATGGCCTCGGGCTGGCCTTTGCGCAAGCCGCCCAAAGACTGGTTGATGTTCTGGATCAGTGCTGGATGGTCAAATGTACTCATGCTGTTTACTTTCGAAAAATTCAAAGCCGATCAATTGGTAAGCCAAATTGCATGGACACCGCGCCAGCTGAACCGCCATTGCTAACCTGCTGGTAGCCCAGTTGCTGCATGAAGTTGCAGGCCATACCCGAGCGACCGCCCGAAGCACAACACAAAATCACTGCAGTGGCTTTGTCTGGCACATGTTGGGGGATTGCTTCGGCAAAGCGGTCGAGCGGAATGTTGATCGCACCACGCACATGGCCCATAGAAAATTCGCCAGGCGAGCGGACATCAATGATCAAAGGGGTTGAAGTATTGGCTTGTGTCATGTGTCAAATGGTGTGAGGTTTTATTTTTCCAAGCGCAAAATGCCCAAAGCCTTGAGCACATATTTTTCATACACGGGCTCTGAATTACCGCTCTTCATCTTGCGGAGGAAGTACTTCTCAAACGCAATCTTGGCCAAATGGACCCACTTGCCTTTCTTGAACCAATTGACGTTGCGCGGCGGAATTTGGGGCAGCGCCACAAAGGCGGCACCGGTGTCACCCATGTCGGCCAGGCAAATGGCATTCCATGTGCCCTTGGCGGTGGCAGGCTGGCCCGACAGCTCGGCCGCGATGTTGTGCGCGATCGCGGTCACCATGGTCTCGATCATGTAGCCGGTCTTGGGTGCGCCGGTGGCCACGGGCGTGACCTCGACGGGCGGGATGGCCACGCACACTCCGGCAGCAAAAATGTTCTTGAATTTCTTGCTGCGCTGAAACTCGTCGATCATCACAAAGCCACGCGGGTTGCACAGCTCGGGCACTGCGGCCACGGCATCGATGCCTTTGAAGGCGGGCAGCATCATCGACAACTTGAAGGGCAACTCGTGCTCTTTGTATGTGTTGCCCAAATCGTCCACCTGGGTCACAAACATCTTGCCCGCTTCCACCTGGGTGGTCTTGGCGTTGGTGATCCACTTGATGTCGTTGTTGCGGAACTCGCTCTCCAGCATCGACTTGCTGTCCCCCACCCCACCCAGGCCCAGGTGCCCAATGTAGGGTTCGCTGGTCACATAGGTCATCGGCACTTTGTGGCGCAGCTTGCGGCGGCGCAAATCGGTGGCCAGGATGAAGGCAAATTCATAAGCCGGACCAAAGCAGCTGGCCCCGGGCATGGCACCAATCACCACAGGGCCGGGGTTCTCCAGAAACACTTGGTAGTCCTTCCAGAACTGCTCGGCATGGTCGACCGTGCACACCGAATGGGTGTGACCACCGTGCGGACCTGCGCCAGGCACTTCGTCAAAACTCAGCTTGGGACCGGTGGTGATGACCAGGTAGTCGTAAGCGATGACTTGACCATCGGCCAAGGTGATCTGATTGCCTTCGGCCTGAATATGGGTCACGGGCTGGGCAATGAAAGCGATGCCTTTGCGTTCCAGCAAAGGCGCAATCTTGAGGGTGATGTCATCGCGCTTGCGCCAGTTGACTGCGATCCACGGGTTGGAGGGCGTGAACTGAAAATAGTCCACCGCGCTGACCACGGTGATCGTGTGCTCTTTGGCAAGCAGCTCACGCATTTCATAGGCAGCGGGCATGCCGCCCACACCTGCACCAAGAATCACAATATGGGCCATGGCTTTCGCTCCTTTGATTGAACTTCTTTGAAATCAGTTCGCGAGCACCGCATTGACCGTTTGCAGCTGGATCTCACCCAGTTGCCCCGCCATGGCATGCAAACGCAATTGCGCGATCAGCGTGTCGATCTGTCCTTGCAGCAAAGCCAACTCGGCGGCACTGGCATCGTTTTGCGCATTGAGCAAATCCAGCGTGGTTCGGTCACCCACCTGGCGACCCAACTGGGTCGAAGCCAAACGGGCCAAGCTGGCCGTGCGAGCCGCATCGAGCGCTGCCAAACGGGCCTGCCCGCTTTGGACCGCTTGCCATGCGGCGCGGGTCATCTGGCTCACCTGCAGGCGGGCACTTGCCAGTTGGGCGCGTGCCTTGTCATGCCAATGCGTGGCCTCTTGCAGCTTGGCGCTGCGCCAGCCGCCGGTGTACAGCGGCACATTCAGCATCAAGCCAACCATCTGCTGGCTTTGCGTGTTGCTGGCTGAACCAAAGTCGCCAGTGCCACTGATGCGGTCACGCGAAGCCTGTGCCACCAAATCGAGTGTGGGCGATGCCGCGGCTCGGTGTTTTTCTATGTCTTGCTGAGCGGCTTCCGCCTGGGCAAGTTGGAGCTTGAGCATCGGGTTGTTTTGCTCGGCTCTTTGCAGCCAGTCGGCCAAGGGCTCGGTGGCCTTGGTCACCACCGAACGACTAGGTGCTTGCAGCTGCAAAGACTGAACAGGTAAGCCCGTCACATCGACCAGCACCTGAAGCGCCATGTCCAGCTCGTTCCTTGCAGCAATGGCTTGCGCCGCCAAAGCCTGGGCTCTCGCCTGCGCTTCGTGGGTGTCAGTCACCGGCACATCGCCCAGTGCAAAGCGGTCTTTCGCTTCGGTCAGGGCTTTGTCGACGGCTTGCTGCTGTTGCTGCACCAGCGCCAAACGGCGCTCGGCTTGCACCACATCAAAGTAACGCTGTGTGGTCTGCAGCATCCAGTCTTGTTGGGCCAGTTGCCATTCGTGCTCGCTGGCTTGGGCCGCGATGTCCAGCTGCGCACTTTGTGCGCGGCGTTCGGGGTTGTAAAGCGGCTGCTTGGCACTCAAGGTCCACCGAGAGACCGTCCCACCATTGACCGAAGTGCCAAACGATGCGCCACTGACTGGCGCAGCGCCAGGCATGGTGAACTGCGCACCGTTCATTTGAGTTTGAGCACTGCCCCAACCGCTTGTCGCACTCAATCCCACATGGGGCCGCCACAACGCAGAAGCCTGTTCGTGCCGCGTGACCCCTGCCGCACGGCTGGCCTCAGTGACTGCACCTTGCGGGTCGTGCTGGCGAGCAGCCTGCCAGACTTGCAACAGGTCTGTGGCACTGACGGCCGTGGCGCACAGCGCAAAAGCAGCGGTCGCGATCAGCGTGCGTGGGCTCATCTTCATGCTCCAAATGGGCTGACGTGCGATCAGCAACCCGACTCAACACCCAACTTGCGCAAGATGGTTTCCATCATGCACCACTTGGTCAGCGCGCTTTGCAGCAAGTTGGCCCCCACAAAGGCGGTGAAGGCCAGCCACCAAGGGCTCACAAAAATGGGACTGCCCTCAATGCCCAAGGCCAGAGACACGAGGATGAAGGTGCCAGCGACGAGGCGAACGATTTGCCAGGATTTCATGAGATTTCTCCAAAGGTTTCAGGTTAAAAAATCAGACCGCTTCGTACTGTCGGCGGTAAGCCGCGTAGTACAGCGTGGGGATGACGACCAGTGTCAGGATGGTCGAGACAAAGATGCCAAAGATCAGCGAGATGGCCAGACCGTTGAAGATCGGGTCATCGAGGATGAAAAACGCGCCCAGCATGGCCGCACCGCCCGTGAGCATGATGGGCTGGGCACGGGTGATGGCCGACTGCACGATGGCCTGCTTGAAAGGCATGCCCTGCTTGACTTGCAAGTTAATGAAGTCCACCAACAAGATGGAGTTGCGCACGATGATGCCGGCCAGCGCGATCATGCCGATCATGCTGGTGGCCGTGTACTGCGACTGCAGCAGCGCGTGCCCGGGCATCACGCCGATGATGGTGAGCGGAATGGGCGCCATGATGATCAACGGCGTGAGGTACGAACCAAACTGCGCCACCACCAACAAATAGATCAGCACCAGGCCCACCGCATAGGCCGCGCCCATGTCGCGGAAGGTCTCGTAGGTGATCTGCCATTCGCCGTCCCACTTGATGGCGTAGCCGCGCCAAGCGTCAGACGGTTGGCTGATGAAGTACTCATTCAGGGCCGCACCGTCGGGCGTCTTGATTTTCTGGATGGCACTGCGCATCTTGAACATGCCGTACAGCGGGCTGTCGAGTTGGCCCGCCATGTCGGCGGTCACAAAATTCACGGGCAACAGGTCTTTGTGGATCACGGGCTGCTCGCGCTCGCTGTCGCTCACCGTGACCAGCTCGCGGATCGGCACCAGCTTGCCCGAGGCACCGCGCACCGCGAGTTGCATCAGAGCCGACAAATCGCCATGCCGCTCGGCGGGCAACTGGATCAAAGCCGCAGCGGGGTACTTGCTGCCGTCGTGCAGGTAGGTCGTGGCCTCTCCGGCCAAGCCCGCACGCAAAGTGGTCACGATGGCCTGCTGTGGAATGCCCAAAGCCGCGGCTTTACGCCGATCCACCAGCAACAACTTGCGCGGTGCGGCGGCAATGCTGCTGTCGTCCACGTCCACCACGTTGTCGGTCTTCTCAAAGATGGCGCGCACCGCCTTGGCCACGCTGCGGCGACCTTCGGCATCAGGCCCGTAAATCTCGGTCACGATGGGGGCCATCACGGGCGGGCCGGGGGGCATCTCGACCACTTTGACATTCGCGCCAAAGCGCTGGCCAATGGCCTGCAGCTCAGGCCGCAAGCGTGTGGCAATCGCATGGCTCTTGTCTTTGCGCTCGTGTTTGTCCACCAGCTTGACCTGCATGTCGCCCACCTCGCCACCTGCACGCAGGTAGTACTGGCGCACCAGGCCGTTGAAGTTGATGGGCGACGAAGTGCCTGCATAGGCTTGGTAGTCGGTCACCTCGGGCTGCTGAGCCAAGTGCGCGCCCAGCTCGTGCATGACGGCGGCGGTTTCTTCCACGGGCGTGCCCGCAGGCATGTCGACCACCACCTGGAACTCCGACTTGTTGTCAAAGGGCAGCATCTTGAGCAGCACCAGACCCGTGGCGGGCAACACCAAAGACAAGGCGATCAAGCCTACGATGCCCAGGCCCAAGAGCTTGCGGTTGCGTGAGCCCTGCTCCTTGTGCAGCAAGGGCTCGAACACGCGCTCAAACAAGGGGCCCAGCTTGGCGGCCAAGCCCGCAGGCGCAGCGTGTGCACCGTCTGCATGCGATGGCTTCATCCAGATCCGCGCCAACCAGGGCGTGACCACAAAGGCAATGGCCAGCGACAGCACCATGCCCATGCTGGCGTTGATCGGGATCGGGCTCATGTAGGGGCCCATCAAGCCACTCACAAAGGCCATGGGCAAGAGCGCGGCGATCACCGTCAGCGTAGCCAAGATGGTCGGGCCACCGACTTCATCGACCGCACCGGGAATGATCTCGGCGAGCGTCTTGCCCGGGTAGAGCTGCTGGTGGCGGTGGATGTTTTCCACCACCACAATCGCATCGTCCACCAAAATGCCAATCGAAAAAATCAGCGCAAACAGCGACACGCGGTTGAGCGTGAAGCCCCAAGCCCACGAGGCGAACAGCGTCACCGTGAGCGTCAAGATCACGGCCGTGCCCACAATCGCCGCCTCGCGCTTGCCTAAAGCGATGAACACCAGCGCCACCACCGCTGCCGTGGCAAACAGCAGTTTTTGGATCAGCTTTTGTGCCTTGTCGTTGGCCGTGCTGCCGTAGTTGCGGGTTTCGGCCACTTCCACTTCTTCCGGAATCACCGTGCCGCGCAACGCCGCCACGCGGTCCATCACGGCGTTGGCCACGTCGATGGCGTTTTCACCGGGCTTTTTGGTGATGGTCAGCGTCACGGCGGGGTATTCACCACCACCGGCGGCCTTACCCAGGCCGTGCGTCACATAGCGCGTGGCGGGCAAAGGGCCTTCTTCGACCTTGGCCACGTCCTTCAAGAACACCGGGCGGCCGCCCTGCACACCCACCACCAGGTCGGCCACATCGCTGGTTTGTGAGAGGAATGGCCCGACCTCGATGCTCACACTCTTGTTGCCCGCAATCAGTTCACCCACAGGCAAGCCCGAGTTGGCCGACTGCAATGCCATGCGCAGGTCTTGGACAGTGACGCCAAAACCAGACATGCGCTGCGGGTCGATTTGCACCATCACAGCGCGGTCGGGGCCACCCAAGGTCTGCACATCTTGTGTGCCTTTGACGCGCTTGAGGTCGGCTTCCATGCTGTGCGCGACGCGCTCCAGGCTGTAAGCGCTGACATCTTCGCTCTTGCTGAACAAGGTCAGCGTCACGATGGGAACATCGTCCACGCCCTTGGGTTTGATCAACGGGTCCAACACACCCAGTCCCTTGGGCAGCCAATCGGCATTGGCGCGGATCGTGTCGTGCAAGCGCACCAGCGCTTCGGTGCGCGGCACACCCACCTTGAACTGCACCGTCAGCACCGCCACGCCTGGGCGTGAGACCGACATGACGTGTTCAACGCCCGCGATTTTGGACAACACCTGCTCGGCCGGAATGGCCACCATCTGCTCCACATCGCGCACCGCCGCGCCGGGGAAAGGCACCAGCACATTGGCCATGGTCACGTTGATCTGCGGCTCTTCTTCACGCGGCGTGACCAGCACCGCAAAAATGCCCAGCAGCAAAGCCACCAAGGCCAGCAGCGGCGTGATCTGCGCACTCTGGAACATGACCGCAATGCGGCCCGAAATGCTCAGCGCGGTGTCAGGCAAGGGATTCTGGGTTTGAGGCTCGTTCATGTCAGAGCCCTTTCAGCGCACAGCGCCTGCCAGCTGCGGTTCGGCGGCTACTTTGTCGTCCTTGCGCAAACCGCTCAACACCTCCACCCGGTCACCCGAGGTCTGGCCGAGTCGCACCTGGCGCAAGCTGGGCTTGCCTTGGGCGTTGATCACATACACCCCCGTCATTTCGGCGCGGCGCACCACGGCGCTGCTGGGCAGATACACGCGCTCAGCGCCCGCCTGGCCTGTGCTCACCCCTGGCAGCCACACGCGTGCAAACAAGCCCGGGGCCAAGCCCTCGATGCCAGCAGGCAAGCTCAGGCGAATCTGGCCGGTGTGCGTCACCGGGTCGACCGCGGGCAGCACCTGCACCTGTTGGGGGGTTTGCGGCGTGGCGTAACCCGTCACACCCGGCAGCTCATAACGAATTGATTTTTGCTGCGCGTTCACGCTGGCCAGCAAAGCTTGTGGCACCGCTGCACTCACGCGCAAGGCCGACGGGTCGTGCATCGTCACCAAGGCACGCCCGGGCATGGCCATGTCGCCCAGCGTGACCGACACATCGCTCACCACACCGGCATACGGCGCGTTGACGATGAAAAAGCCCGACTGTGTTTGTGCCACCTGCGTCTGCGCCTGCAGCGCTTTGACTTGTGCCTTGGCCGCATCCCACTGGGCTTGGGCACGGTCAAAAGCGGCTTGGCTGATGTATTGCTTTTGCAGCAACTGCTTTTGCCGCTCCAGCTCCTGACCAGCCACCACCAACTGCGACTGCGCCGCCTCGACCTGCGCGGTGGAGCCCACCACGCCCTGCTGTGCGGCACGGGCGTCGACGCGCAGCAGCTCTTGCCCAGCCCTTACCTTGTCGCCCGCCTTGACGTGCAAAGCCACCACCGCCCCTGCGACCTGGGTCGACAACGTGGTCTGGCGCACGGCCTCCACCACCCCGTCCAGGCTACCGGCCGCATGACCGGCGCTGCTTTCCACCGCGATCACTTTGAGCGCGACCGGCTCAGCCGCATGGGCCGCGCCTTGGACACACAGGCCCGCCAGAGCGGTCAAAGTCAGCAGGGTCAAGCGTTTCATCGGTTGGGTCTTTCGTAATTTACTTATTTAACTGATTAGCTAATTGGCAAATGATACAATAAAAAACAACATCAAGGCGAGCAACCCATGGAACAGTTACCCGAAGGCGCATTGACCGAAGTCGCGGCTTATTTCCAAGTACTGGCCGAGCCCACACGGCTGCAGATCCTCAACATACTGCGTTCAGGCGAGCGCAACGTGGGCGAGCTGGCCCAGATGTGCGGCTTCACCGCCGCCAACGTGTCACGCCACCTGGCCTTGATGACACAACAAGGTCTGGTCGAACGCGAAAGCCGAGGCACCAGCGCCTACTACCGCATCGCCGACCCTTCTGTCTTTGCCTTGTGTGACCTGGTCTGCGGCAACATCGCCCGCCAGATGGAAAAGTCCGCCGAGCGCCGGGCTGCGTTCACCTCCATACCCTGAGAAAAGAGGCTAAGCAAATAGGGCTCTGGTGTCGGTTGGCTAGCCCACGTTAAAGCTGCAGATGCCCTTGCTCGATCTCTTGTCAGAGAACACTCAACCCTAGATCATGAAGAGCCAAGAAAGACCCCCAAGCAATTGATCGCCTAAGAGCTTTCACTGGGCGATCAAGGATGAACTTGCTTCTTGAAGACAAATCATTTCTTGGTGTAAATCTGGTCAAAGCTACCGCCGTCGGCAAAGTGGGCTTTGTCGGCTTTTTCCCAGCCACCAAAGGCTTGCTCGATGGTGAACAGATTGAGCTTGGGGAACTGCTTGGCGTATTTGGCCTGGGCCTTGGGCGAGATGGGGCGGTAGAAGTTTTTGCCCGCAATGTCCTGGCCTTCGTCGGTGTAGAGGTATTCCAGATAGGCCTGTGCCACAGCGCGGGTGCCTTTGCGGTCCACATTTTTGTCAACCACGGTCACGGCTGGTTCGGCCAGGATGCTGATGGACGGGTAGACCACGTCGATCTTGCTGCCGAATTCTTTTTCCAGCAGGTTGGCTTCGTTTTCCCAGCTGATGAACACGTCACCCTGCGCACGCTGGGCAAAGGTGATCGACGAGCCACGGGCCCCGGTGTCGAGCACGGGCACGTTTTTGTAGAGTGCGGCCACAAAGTCTTTGGCTTTGGCTTCGTTGCCGTATTTGCGTTTGGCAAATTCCCAGGCAGCCAGGTAGTTCCAGCGCGCACCACCCGATGTTTTGGGGTTGGGCGTGATCACGCTGATGCCGGGCTTGACCAGGTCGTCCCAGTCGCGGATAGCCTTGGGGTTACCCGCACGCACCACCAGCACGATGGTCGAGGTGTAAGGCGAGCTGTTGTGCGGCAGGCGCTTTTGCCAGTCTTTGGGAATCAGGTTGCCGTTTTTGTGCAGGGCATCGGTGCCACCGGCCAGCGCCAGCGTGGCCACATCGGCGTCCAGCCCGTCAATGATGGAGCGGGCTTGCTTGCCCGAGCCGCCGTGCGATTGTTTGAAGGCCACGTCCTGGCCGGTTTTGGCTTTCCAGTGTTTGGCAAAGGCTTGGTTGAATTCGGCGTACAGCTCGCGGGTCGGGTCGTACGACACGTTGAGCAAGGACACGGGGGCTTGCGCTTGCGCACTCAGCGCGGTCAGGCCGATGGCGGCGAGGGCCAGGAAATGGAAGAAGCCGCGATAGATGAAATGGCGATGGGTTTTCATAAGGGTCCAGAAGATTCACATCAAAAGTTGATGGAATGGATTCTGGAAGCCAACCCTTAAAACTCAAACGACTGTTTTTTCATTTTCTAATGAGGCAAACATCTATCAGGTACCCACTCGCGCACCATTCAGCGGGACAACATCACTTCATTAAGGATTTCATAGCGTCGACCTTGCTTGTCACAGGGCTTGAGTGCGCCGTCGCGCACCAAGCTGCTGATCTCGCGGCTGACGGTTTCGAGTTTGATGTCGAGCATGGCGCCCATGTCGTCTCGCGCAAAGAACGAGGTGATGTGGGGCTGATCGGGGTCGCGCATTTTGAGGGCCAAGGCCGCCACACGTTGACGGGCCGATCCGAAGTTCAAATCGGCCAGCCAGTCATCGGCATCCCTGAGGGCCAGTTGCCACTTTTGCATCAAGCGCTTGTGCAAGCGTGGAGAGTTGGCCGACAGGTGGTGCAGCACCGTCAAGGGAATGCGACAGACACTGGCTTCGACCAGGGCGACGGCTTCGGTGTCGTAGCGCTCGGTGGCCAGCGCCTCCAAACCCACCACATCGCCTGGACGCAAGACACGCACAATGCGCTCACGACCATCGGCCGTCACGCGGACCAGTTTGACCATGCCTTTGCGCAAGGTGAACACGCCCAATGCCTTTTGTCCTTCGGTGTAGAGCTGCTCATCGGGTCCGAAAACCATGTCGTCGATGGGCGTGTGGATCTCACCAAAGTCTTGCTCGTTCAAGTCGGCAAACAACACCATGTCGCGAATGCCACAGTTGCGGCAGTCCGAGGTGCCTTGCCACGCCGAATCAATCTGGATGGGAATCATGGCTTTGAATTTAGCACGCCCATACTGCACACCACTGACAGGGGCCAAAGACACCGGCTCGTGGCCTGAGGGCTCAGATCAAACCAACAAAAGATCGTCAGTGCGCATGGCCCCTTTGTTGTCACGCCAGACGACCGAGAGTTTGTCGCCGGCTTTGGCTTTTTTGAGGGTGAACTGCAGATAAGGGTTGCGGGAGACGCCCGGCCCCCAATCGGCCGTGAGCAACGGTTTGCCATTGAGCTGGACAGCCACTTGGTCGATGTGCCAAGCGGGCACCTGTTTGCCTGCGGCATTTTTGCGCTGGCCAGACTCCATTTCGTGCGCCATGCGCATGCGGACCAAGGCCGAGTCACCCTGAATTTGTGCCCGTATGCGGGTGGGTTCGGTGGGGCGTTTGGCATCCACGTTGTCCGGCGTTTCAGAGACCGACCCGCAACTGCCCAACACCACCTTGACTTCTTTTTTGGCAAACAGGGCACGGCCATCGGCTGTGATCACCATCGCAAAGACCGCCGAGGTCTGGGCCATCTTGGTGTGCAAGGTCAGCGCGGCCTCCATCGCATCGCCAAGCTGAAAAACAGCGATCAAGGGCGTGGGATTCTTTTCAACGAACAAGACGATGCGCTCGACGCCGGGCAAAGAGGTGCTGATGTCCACCGGCACGGCTGCGCCGTTTTCGGCGTAGTCGAGGGTGTTCAGGCGCACATCGGCACTGGCTGCGACCGATTTGGCACCCAAGGCTTTGGCCACCTGCGCCAGGGTTTTACCCTCAAAAGCGGGCGATGTCGCCCACGCCAGCTGAGGCCATGCACCGCAGGCCAGCCACACGCCGCTGGCAGCGGCGCGCTCCAGCAGCCGGCGGCGCGTGGTGCTTGCAGGCATGGGCATGTCAGGCAAGGGTGTCGGCCCAGATGTTGCGCGCCCACGCCAGGGCATAGTGCGCTTCCAGCGCATTGGCCGCGCTCGACACACCGCCGGAGCCCGGCACCGTGAGCATGGTTTTCTGGGCGGCATCGTAGCGGTGAACGCTGGCCACGTGCACCACTTCTTCGGCACTCACAAAGCTGTAGCAAGTGTTGTTGTAGATCGGCAGCGTGTTGACCGCTTGGTCGGTGAGCAAAGCCACCACGGCCGCCGCGCAGGTCTTACCATGCTGGTTGGCCATGTGCCCCGACTTGGGCATGCCTGGCGCGATCTGGATCGAGTCGCCCAGCACGTGCACGTTTTTGGCGACTTTGGATTCAAAGGTCAGGAAGTCCACTTCGCACCAGCGTTTGTTGGCCGTGGCCAGACCTGCGTTGGCCGCCACATCACCGGCACGCATGCTGGGAATGACGTTGATCACGTCGGCCTTGATGTCGTCGTTGAACTCGAATTTCAAGGTGTTGGTGGCGGCATCGACATCGGTGACGTTGTGCTTGTTGCGGTATTCGACGATGCCTTTGTAACGCTCGGTCCAGGCCTTTTTGAACAGCGGGCCTTTGGACGTCACGTCGTCGTTGGCATCCAGAATCAGCACCTTGCTCTTGGGCTTGGCTTTGCTGAAGTAATCGGCCACCTGGCACGCACGCTCGTAAGGGCCAGGGGGGCAGCGGTAAGGCGCCAGCGGGATCGACATGGCGAACACACCACCGTCGGGCATGGCTTCGAGCTGCTTGCGCAGCGTCAGGGTCTGGGGCCCGGCCTTCCAGGCGTGCATGACCTTGTCTTTGGCACCGGGCTTGTTCATGCCGGGCAATGTTTCCCACATGAAGTCCACGCCGGGCGAGACGATCAGCCGGTCATAAGGCAACTCGACGCCGCCTGCGAGCTTGACGATGCGTTTGTCGGCATCGATGCTGCTGACACGGTCCTTGACGATCTGCACGCCATGGCGCTTGGTCAGGTTGTCATAGGGTGTGGTGATGTCGGCCATGGTCTTGCTGCCCCCGATGACCAGGTTGGAAATCGGGCAGGAAATGAAGGCGTCGTTGGGCTCGACCAAAGTGACCTGGATTTTTTGTTCAGACCACATGCGGATGTATTTGGCTGCCGTGGCACCCGAGTAACCGCCTCCGATGACCACCACTTTGGGGCCATGGCCCCCGCTTGCAGTGGCACAGCCCGAAACCAGGCCCATGGCCCCCAAAGCGGAGCCGGTTTGCAAAAAATGACGACGTTGCATGGCGGGGTGTCCTTATTTCTTTTGCGCTGCAAAGTAACCAGCGATGGCCGTGATCTGCTCGTCAGAGTAGCCCTTGGCCAACTGGTGCATGACGGTGGCTGCGGGCAAGCGGCCCGCTTTGAAATCGAGCATTTTCTGAACAATCACCTCTTGGGGTGTTCCGGCCAAGGCGATCATGCCCGGCTGGGCATGGCCCTGGGTACCGTGGCATGCGGCGCACGCAGCGGCCCAACTGCGCACTTGCAAGGGGTCGGCAGGCTGCGCTTGCGACAGGCCAGCGGCCGCCAGGGCGGTCACCGCCATCAGTATGTGTTGAAGTTTCATGGTTTCTCCTCGGGAAAAAATCACCGCTGGCAGCATTGTCATGCCAATTCGTCTGCCACCTGGCTGCACATGGCGCGACACAAAGTGACCACGCGCTCATTGACGATGCGGTAGTAGATTTGCACCCCTTCGCGGCGCTTGCCCAGTACACCCGCTTTGAACAGCGTGCTCAGGTGCTGCGACATGTTGGGCTGGGTGGTCTCGATTTCGGCCAGCAACTCGCCCACATTTTTCTCTCCATGGCACAAAGCGCTGATGATGCGCAGCCGCATGGGGGCCGACATGACGCGAAAAATCTCGGCCGTCTTTTCAAAGACCTGGCCAGATTCGGCCAATACGCCGCCTTGAATGGCTTGGGTTTTTTTGAACATGGGTCCTGTTTGAGTGGTTGTCGGTGGGCTGTTTGTTGACGGGGCAAATGGCGCTGGAAGCATTGGGCATGCCGGCGTGCGGGACGCCAATGCACAAAAACAGGGCCATTGGGTGCAGTCAACGCGGATTGTGGCGAGGTTCCCGCACCTTTCAAACCATTGATTTGTTGTTTGCATATGCACAAATCAAGATATGGACCGCCAAGCGGGACACGCCAGGCGAACACACCGAGGCCATTTTGAGGTGTATGTCTGTCCTGGCGCAAAGACACACCGGTGCCAGCGCTGCACACTTGCACGTTCTGTTGATCTGCTGAAACACCCATGCCACTTGCCGCCCGTATCCAGAATGCCGCCTTGCTTGCCAAAGTCATGACCGCCGAACAAGCGGCCGAATTGATCCCAGTCGGTGCCAATGTGGGCATGAGCGGCTTCACCGGCGCAGGCTACCCCAAGGCGGTGCCGCAAGCTTTGGCGGCACGGCTGGCGGCCTTGCATGCATCGGGGCAAACCGATGCCCGCATTGGCCTGTGGACCGGCGCCTCCACCGCCCCCGAGCTGGACGGCGCCTTGGCCAAAGCGCAAGGCATTGAGATGCGGCTGCCCTACCAGTCAGACCCGACTTGCCGCAAACTGATCAACGCCGGGCAAATGCTTTACACCGACATGCACCTCTCGCATGTGGCGCAAGCGGCATGGTTTGGCTTTCTGGGCAAGCTGGATGTGGCCGTGGTGGAGGTGGTGGGCATCTTGCCCGATGGGCGCTTGATCCCGTCCACCTCGGTGGGCAACAACAAGACCTGGCTGGACCAAGCGGACAAGGTCATTCTGGAAGTCAATCTGCACCAGGATCCGGCACTGGAGGGCATGCACGACATTTACTACGGCACGCAATTGCCGCCACACCGCTTGCCAATCCCCTTGGTCAAGGCCAGCGACCGGATAGGTCAAACCCATCTGCAGTGCGACCCCGCCAAAGTGATCGCGGTGGCGGTGACCGACCATGCCGACCGCAACGCTGCTTTTGACCCACCCAGCGAAGTGTCGTCACAGATCGCGGGGCACATCATTGACTTTCTGCAACACGAGGTGAAGTCGGGCCGCTTGCCCAAAGAACTGCTGCCGCTGCAGTCGGGTGTGGGCAACGTGGCCAATGCGGTGTTGGCCGGGCTGAACCAAGGCCCCTTTGAAAACCTGACCGCCTACACCGAGGTGCTGCAAGACGGCATGCTGGACATGCTGCGCTCGGGCAAGCTGGCCTTTGCATCGGCCACGGCCTTGTCGCTCAGCCCTGATGCTGCGGCCGAGTTCAAGGGCAACATCGATTTTTACCGCGAGCGCATCGTGCTGCGCTCACAAGAGATCAGCAACCATCCAGAACTGGTACGTCGCCTGGGCGTGATCGCCATGAACGCCATGATTGAAGCCGACATTTACGGCAACGTGAACTCCACCCACATCATGGGTTCGAGCATCATGAATGGCATTGGTGGCTCGGGCGACTTTGCACGCAATGCCTATTTGTCGATTTTCATGACGCCTTCCGTGGCCAAGGATGGCCAAATTTCGTGCATCGTGCCCATGGTTTCGCACCACGACCACACCGAACACGATGTGCAGGTGATCGTGAGCGAACAAGGCCTGGCCGACCTGCGCGGCCTGGCCCCCACACAACGCGCCCAACTGATCGTGGAGCGTTGCGCTCACCCTTCGTTTCGCCCGCAATTGCTGGACTACATGGCGCGCGCAAGGCACAGCGCTGCAGGGCTGCACACGCCCCACATGCTGGACGAAGCGCTGAGCTGGCACAGCCGTTACCTGAAGACAGGGCGCATGTGACATGGGGCCGGGATTTCTTGTCTAAGATCCCACCATGACCGCATCACACCCCCTCAGACACCGCTTGTTCCTGATTCTGGAACTCAAAGGCAACAAGGACAAAAAGACCGCCATGGTCTTTTCATGGCTGCTGACCTTGATGGTGCTGAGCAATGTGTTGGCCGTGATGCTGGAGTCGGTGCCCTCCATCGAAGCGCAGTACGCGCCTTTTCTAACGGTGTTTGATGCGATTTCTGTGGCCTTTTTCAGCACCGAATACCTGTTGCGAATCTGGACTGCCGCCGAAAAACGCCACCCCGGCAGGCCCACCGCTCTGCGCAGACGCATGGGCTACGTGCTGGGCTTTCATGGCCTGATCGACTTGATTGCCGTCTTGCCCTTTTTCTTGCAATCGTTTTTGCCTGGTCTGGATTTGCGGTTTTTGCGCGTGCTGCGGATCATGCGAATTTTGAAACTCTCGCATTACTCCACGGCGCTTGAAGACCTGATTGCATCGATTTACGCAGAAATCAGCTCCTTCATTTCGGCCCTGTACCTGCTGGCGTTGTCGATCCTGATCACGTCTTGCCTGATGTATTACGCCGAGCACCAGCTGCAACCAGACAAGTTTGGCACCATCCCCGATGCCATGTGGTGGTCGATCATCACCATCACCACGGTGGGCTATGGTGATGTCACGCCCATGTCGGGCTACGGCAAATTGATTGGGGCCTTGACCGCGCTTTCGGGGGTCTTCACGGTGGCTTTGCTGACCGGTATCGTCGCGTCGGCTTTCAGCACGCGGGTTCGCAGGCAAGAAATCGAGTTCACCACCGAGGTCGAAGAATTGATCAAGGATGGCCACATGAGCGCCAAAGAGCAACGGACCATCGAACACTTGCGTCAGGAATTCAGCATCACCGAAGACCATGCCCGGGCCATCATTCGGCAGATTCTGGAGGAACAGTCACTCTACGAGAAAAAGTCCCGCTGAAAACGGGCTTCAGGATTTGGGCTGTCGCAAGGTCCGGCTGAGCAGGATCACGGGAATCAGACCCACCAGCACCAGCGCCAGCGAAGGCAAGGCGGCCTCACCCAGGCGCTCGTCCCGGGCCAATTGGTAGGCCACGACGGCAAGGGTGTCGCTGTTGAAGGGGCGCAGCACCATGGTGGCGGGCAGCTCTTTCATCACGTCCACAAACACCAGCAGCATGGCGGCCAGGGTGGTTCGCTTGAGCAGCGGGGCATGCACACGGCGCATCAGGCCCCAACCGGTCACGCCCAGCATGCGGGCCGAATCGTCCAGGCTGGCCGGAATGCGCGCATAACCACTTTGCACCGACTGCAATGCCACGGCACAAAAGCGCACCAGATAAGCCCAGACCAAACCCAATGACGTGGCCGTGATCCAGGCTCCGGCCGACGATGCGGGCCAAGTCTGCTGAATCCAGCCCACGGGCAAAAGCAAGCCGACCACCACCACCGCACCGGGAATGGCATAACCCAAGCCAACCAGCTGAATGGCCCCCTGGCTGATGCGGTCGGCCCGGGTGCGCACGCTGAAAGCCAGCGCCATCGCCACACCCACCGCCAGCAAGGCGGTCACCGCGCCCAAACGCAAACTGGTCAGGGCCCATTGGGCAAAACGGTCCCAGGGCAAATCGGTCGTCTCAGCCACCAAGGCCCGCAACATGATGAGCACGGGCAACACAAAGCCCAGCAGCACCGGCAAGCTGCACACCCCCCAGGCCATGACGCGACGCGCGCCCTGCAGCGCCACCGGTTGTGCCTCGGCGGAGCCTTGGCGGGAACCACGCCCCTGGTTGAAGCGCATGCGTTTTTGAGCCCGCTGCTCCAGCTGAAGCAACACCACCACCACCGCCAACAGCACCGTGGCCAGTTGCGCTGCGGCAATGCGGTTGTCCATGGACAGCCAGGCTTTGTAGATACCGGCCGTGAAAGTCTGGATGCCGAAGTAACTGGACACGCCGAAGTCGGCCAGGGTTTCCATCAGCGCCAACGCCACCCCGGCCGCCACCGCAGGCCGAGCCAAAGGCAAAGCGATCTCGCGAATGCGACGCGACAAGGGAGCGCCCAGCAAGCGGGCAGCTTCCATCAGGCCCGAGGCGCGTTCCACCAGGGCGGTGCGGGCCAGCAAATACACGTAAGGGTAGAGCGCCAGAGTGAACACCAGCGCCGCCCCCCAGACACTGCGCACATCGGGCCACAGGCTGCCCTTGAGCCCCAACCAGGCCCGCAAGCCCATTTGAAGCGGGCCGCTGTATTGCAAAAAGTCGGTGTAGGCATAAGCCACCACATAAGCGGGCATGGCCAGTGGCAAGAGCAGCAGCCATTCAAAAACACCGCGCCCCGGAAAGTCAAACAGCGTGACCAGGGCCGCCGTGGCCAGGCCCAGGACCGTGACCCCCACGGCTACCATCAGGCAAAGGCCCAAGGTGGTGAGTGCGTAATCGGGCAGCACGGTGCGCCCCATCTCCAGCAAAATGTCGGTGCTTTGCGGGCTCCATTGCAACCAGGAGCCGAGCACGGCCAAAACCGGCAAGGCCAAAGCCAGCGCCAGCAAGGCATAAAGCAGCGAAGAAAGACCCGACAAACGTCGGGCCAGGGTGTGCAGCATCAAAACAGGCCCATCAGAGGAAGGGCTTATTGTAGGAGCCCATACCCAGCAACGAATGGGGGCCGCTGCCCGGACAGGCCAGCGCTTGCAGTCCCCCTCTCCGACAGGGCTCTGTGCAACCTGCCTACAATCAAGCCCATGTTTTTAGAGCTTCGCCAACTGGACATTCAATACCCAGGCAGCCCAACGCCCGCCGTGCGCGGGGTGAACCTGGGCCTGCGTGCGGGCGACATTGGCGTGCTGATCGGTCCCTCGGGCTGCGGAAAGACCACGCTGCTGCGTGCCGTGGCCGGACTGGAGCCCGTTTCGGGCGGCAAAATCCTGCTGTCTGGCCGCGTGGTCAGCGAGGCGGGGCACACCGAGCCTGCAGAAAGCCGCCGCATTGGCATGGTGTTTCAGGATTACGCCCTTTTCCCGCACATGGATGTGGGCCGCAATGTGGGCTTTGGCCTGAACCACCTGCCCAAAGCTCAACGCCAGCAACGCGTCACCGATGTGCTGGAGCTCGTTGGACTGGGCGGCTCAGAAAAACGCTTTCCGCACGAACTGTCGGGTGGCCAGCAGCAACGCGTGGCGCTGGCCCGCGCCCTGGCCCCCAAGCCCGACCTGCTGCTGCTGGACGAGCCGTTTTCCAACCTTGACATCGACCTGCGTGAGCGCCTGGCCCACGAGGTGCGCAACATTCTGAAAGCCGCCAACGCCACCGCCTTGCTGGTCACGCACGACCAGCTCGAAGCCTTTGCCATTGGCGATGTGATCGGTGTGATGAACGAAGGCCAGCTGCACCAGTGGGACGATGCCTACAGCCTCTACCACCGGCCAGCCACCCGCTTTGTGGCGGACTTCATTGGCCATGGTGTGTTCACGCCCGCCACGCTGCGTGAGGTGGACGGGCACATCCTGGTCAGCACCCCTGTGGGCGAGCTGCGCGATGTGGCCGAATGCCCTCTGCCCTGTGCGTTTGAAGGTGGCCTGTGCGATGTGCTGCTGCGCGCCGACGACATCGTGCACGATGACCACGCGCCAGTGAAAGCCGAGATCATCCGCAAGGCGTTCAGGGGTTCCGAATTTTTGTACACCCTGCGTCTGGCCAGCGGCGAGCTGCTGATGGCCCACGTCCCCAGCCACCACGACCACAAGCTGGGCGAGTGGATCGGCATCCGGGCCGAGGTGGACCATGTGGTCACATTCAACCGTGCGTGCCCGCTGCAAAACCGCGAGCTGTGCCAGATGCCCTGCGCACAAAGCGGCGGCAACAGTTGCGGGCAAGTCATGCAAGGCCCCACACCCAAGGCCAGCCACGCCAGCGATTGATCCCGCCGCCGGCTGACGGCTTTCGACTGCCGCATTTACAAACTGGCAAAGGCGGCTCATGATGCGTTTTCAAAAGAAAACAAAATCATTCAGGGGACGCCATGCTGGACAACGCCAACAACCGATCCAAGTTCGGTGCCGTCGATGACGCGCCCGTTGTCAGTTTGGTCCAGCAACTGCTGGAACAGGCCGTGGCGCTCAAAGCCTCTGACCTGCACTTTGAGCCCTACGAACACCACTACCGGGTGCGCATGCGCATTGACGGCGAGTTGCGCGAAATGGCCACCCCGGCCATGGCACTCAAAGACCGGTTATCGTCACGCATCAAGGTGCTTTCACGGCTCGACATCGCAGAAAAACGCCTGCCGCAAGACGGGCGCATGAAGCTGCTGCTGCAAAGCGGGCGCGAGCTGGATTTGCGGGTGAGCACCTTGCCGACCTTGTTTGGCGAAAAACTGGTGATTCGGGTGCTGGACTCGGCGCAGGCCCAACTCGACCTGAACCGGCTGGGTTATGAACCCGAAGACCTGGCACGCCTGGTCGAAGCGATTCATCGACCCCACGGCATGGTGTTGGTGACCGGGCCCACGGGCTCAGGCAAAACGCAATCGCTTTACGCTTGCCTGAACCTGCTCAACACGGCCGAAGTGAACATCGCCACGGTGGAAGACCCTTGCGAAATCCAGCTACAAGGCATCAACCAGGTGAATGTGCAGGACAAACCCGGCCTGACATTTGCCATCGCTTTGCGTGCCTTTTTGCGGCAAGACCCGGACATCCTGATGGTGGGTGAGGTGAGGGATCTGGAAACGGCCAACATCGCTATCCAGGCAGCTCAAACGGGCCATCTGGTGTTGTCCACCCTGCACACCAACGACGCGCCCAGCACCTTGGTTCGTTTGCGCAACATGGGCACGGCCTCCTACAACATTGCGGCCAGCGTGACGCTGATCACGGCCCAGCGGCTGGTGCGCTGTCTGTGCCCTTTGTGCAAAAAGAGCGTGTCTTTGTCGTCAGAGGTTTTGCTGAAAGCCGGACTGCCTGCCGCCTTGCTGACCGCCGACACGGCTCAGGCGTTCTCGCCCGTGGGTTGTGCACATTGCCACAAAGGGTTTGCAGGACGAACGGGCATTTTTCAGGTCATGCCTGTGAGCGCAGAAATGCAAGACCTGATCTTGCGCGATGCAGGCCAACAGGAATTGGCCCAACAGGCACAGCGAGAGGGGGTGGGCACTTTGCGGCTGGCGGGCCTGCGTAAAGTGCTGCAAGGCATCACCTCGCTCGATGAAGTCCTGGCCAACACACGGGTTGGCGCATGAGCCAGCCCCACACCCAGCGCCAGCGTCAGCCGATGGCCTTTGCATGGCAAGGGCGTGACGACCAAGGCCGCCCAGCGCAAGGCCGGCTGAGTGCCCACGATGTCGGCTTGGCTCGCGCCCAGCTGCGCAGGCAAGGCATACAGCAGGTGCGACTACAGCGCCTGTGGTGGGATCACTCAGCCCGTGTGCGACCACGCGATCTGTCGCTCATGACACGCCAGCTGGCGGCACTCCTGCGTGCAGGTGTACCCCTGTTGCAATCGCTGGACATGCTGTTGCGCAGTCTGCCTTCTGCAGCACTGGTGGACATCGTGCATCAGGTGCGAAACGATGTCGTTTCCGGCACGGCTTTGCATGAGGCCTTGGCCCGGCACCCCACCCTCTTCACAGGGCTGTACATCAGCATGGTGCAAGCCGGCGAGTCGGCAGGCATTCTGGACACCATGATGGAGCGCTTGGCACACACCCTTGAAAAAAACGAAACCTTGCGCTCGCGTGTGCGTTCTGCGCTGATCTACCCCTGCGCGGTGATGGCGGTGGCCACCGCGGTCCTGGTGCTGATTCTGGTGTTTGTTGTGCCGGTGTTCGAGGATGTGTTCAAGTCCTTCGGTGCCGATTTGCCCTGGGCCACACAGATGGTGGTGGCCCTGAGCGATGGCTTGAGCGCTTCAGGGCCCATGGCGGTGCTGGGGGTTTTGTTGTGCCTCTGGCTGTGGCAAAGACCTCCAAGTGCGCAAGCCCAACTCCAAGTCACCCGAGACCGCTGGTTGCTCAAGTTGCCCCTGCTGGGATCACTGATCGGCACGGCGGTGGTGGCGCGCTGGGCCCAAACCTTGTCGGCCTTGCTGGCAGCCGGCGTGCCCTTGGCAGAAGCCTTGGGGCCTGTGGCCCAGGCTTGCGATCACGCTGTTTTTGCGCGGGTGACTTTGCAACTGCAACGGCAAGTGGCACAAGGCAGCCGCTTGAGCGAGGCCATGGGCCAAACGGGCCGTTTCCCACCCATGATCGTGCAGCTGTGCGCCACGGGCGAGGAGACCGGTGCCATGGACAATTTGCTGGCACGGGCGGGAGGGCTGATGGAAACCGAGCTGGATGACCGGGTGAACGGTCTGTCGAGTTTGCTGGAACCTTTGATCATTGTGGTGCTGGGCGGCTTGATTGGCGGTATTCTTGTGGCCATGTATTTGCCAATTTTTCGCTTGGGTCAGGTTTTCTAAGATGTTCACCGATGCATTCGCTTGGGGCGGTGTCGCCCTGCTGGGTCTGGTGGTGGGCAGTTTCCTGAACGTGGTCATTCACCGCCTGCCCCGCATGCTGGAGGCCCAATGGGCCGAGGCGCTGCACGAACAAGTGCCCGACAGCCCACCCCACCAGCCAAAACCTCAGCCCTACAACATCGCCACGCCAGGCTCGCACTGCCCCCACTGTGACCATGCCCTGCCGTGGGCCGAAAAAATCCCCGTGCTCAGCTATCTGGTGCTCAAGGGGCGCTGCCGCCAATGCCATGCCCCGATTGGCTGGCGCTACCCGGCGATCGAACTGCTGACCGCCGCCCTTTTTGTCTGGAGTTTTTCAAGGTATGGCCTCAGCGTGCAAGCTTTGGCCTGGGCCGGTTTTGCGGCCGCCTTGGTGACCTTGGCCGCCATCGACGCCGACACCACGCTGCTGCCCGACGCCATCACCCAACCATTGGTGTGGTCGGGTTTGTTGGCGGCGAGCCTGGACCTCAGCGCCGTGGGCTTGTCCACGGCCTTGTGGGGGGCCGTGGTGGGTTACCTCTTTTTGTGGGCTGTTTATTGGTTGTTCAAATGGGTCACCGGCAAAGAGGGCATGGGCCAAGGCGACTTCAAACTGCTGGCGGCACTGGGTGCCTGGCTGGGCTGGCCCGCTTTGTTGTCGGTGGTGCTGATGGCATCCCTGACGGGTGTCGCTGGGGGGTTGTGGCTGCGTGTGCGCCAGCGCCTGGCCGAAGACGGCTATATTCCGTTTGGTCCCTTTTTGGCCTTGGCGGGTTTGTGGGTCATGGCCTTTGGCCCCCTGCCCGTCTTGCCTGTTTAAACCATGAACCATCAGCGTATTTGGCGCATCGGCTTGACCGGTGGCATTGGCAGCGGCAAAAGCACAGTGGCAGGCCTGTTGGCGGCCCGCGGCGCAGCCGTGATCGACGCTGACGCGATTTCGCGCAGCGTGACGGCACCGGGTGGACGCGCCATGGCCAGCATTGCCCAAGTCTTTGGGCCCCAAATGGTCGATGCCGATGGCGCCATGAACCGACAGGCCATGCGCGAGCGGGTCTTTCAAAATCCGGAGACCAAAAAGCAACTGGAGGCCATCATCCATCCCTTGGTGAGCCTCATCACGGCTGAACAGGCACAGGCCGCCTTGCAAAAAGGCCAGCGCTGCCTCGTGTTCGATGTGCCCCTGCTGGTGGAATCGGGCGAGCGCTGGCGTCGACAGGTCGACCGGGTGGTGGTGGTCGATTGCGATGCCGACACGCAGCGCCAACGGGTCATGGCCCGAAGTGGCTTGGCGGCCGAAGAAATTGACCGCATCATCGCCTTGCAAGCCTCCCGAGCGCAACGCCTGGCCTGTGCCGATGTGGTGATCTTCAATCAAGGCCTGAGTCTGGCCGAATTAGAGGGCCAGGTGGCCCAAGTGGCTGCTGACTTCGGGCTATGATGGCGGCACTGGAAGACGCCGCGTGATACTGTACGAATACCCTTTTAACGAACGCATCCGCACTTACCTGCGGCTGCAACAACTGTTCAACCGCCTGGGCCAATTGATGGCCCGCACGGAGGCCTTGGACCACCACTTTGCGCTGACCACTTTGTTTGAAATCATCGAAGTGGCATCGCGTTCAGAGCTCAAATCGGACGTCCTGAAAGATCTGGAACGCCAAAAGCAGCTCTACAACGGCTACCGTGGCAACCCCGCCATTTCGGAAAAAGCCCTCGATGGCCTGATCGCCCAGCTGGACGAGCACTTTGAATCGCTCAACCAGATCAGCGGAAAAATCGGCCAAAGCCTCAACGACAACGATTTCCTGATGGCCTTGCGCAGCCGCGTGGTCATCCCTGGCGGCACCTGCGAGTTCGACTTGCCGGCCTATTACGCATGGCAGCACCACGATGCGCCAAGCCGCACCAGCGATTTGGCGCAATGGGTGGCACCGTTTGCCCCCTTGGCCCAATCCATCCAGTTGCTGTTGCAAATGCTGCGTGAATCCGGCAGCAGCCAAAAAGTCATGGCCACAGCGGGCCAATTGCAGCAAAACCTGCCGCAAGGGCGCGCCTTTCAGTTGCTGCGCCTGAAGATCGATCCGGCGCTCGGCATCACCCCCGAAATCAGCTGCAACCGTTTGCTGGTGGTCATTCGCATGATGCGCCAGCAAAGCGACGGCAAATTGGTGGCCACCACCGATGACGTGCCTTTTGAAATGTCTTTGTGCGCATGAGCGACTCGAACCAGCCTCAACAAGATTTCGCGCCCCGCAAGGTGCGCTGCCCGGCCTGCGCAGGCGTGAGCCTTTACAGCACTGCCAACCCTTATCGCCCGTTTTGCAGCGCCCGCTGCAAGGGTGTCGATTTGGGGGCCTGGGCCAGTGAAGAATTCAAACTGCCCGACGACACGCCACCTGACGAGCCCTTTGGCGACCCGCGCTTGCAATGAGCTTGCAATGAGCTTGCAATGAGCCTCTGCCGCCCAGCTTCAGCCGTGCGTGGCACCCCTGAAGCTGCGCTCTTCGGCCAACCAGCCCAACACCGGCACGGTGCCGGGCAACACAGGCGCCACATCCACCGGCAGCGTTTGCCAGGCGTGTGATTGACCTTCACGCATTTGCAACGCCCCTTGCCACGCCCACACTTTGCAAAAATGCAAGCGCACCAAGGCGTGCGGGTAATCGACCATCTGGGTTTTCCAGGCCTGCGCTTGGCCGATCGTGATGCCCAACTCTTCTTGCAGCTCGCGCCGCAGGGCTTGTTCGACCGACTCACCCGCTTCCAGCTTGCCGCCCGGGAACTCCCAGTAGCCCGCGTACACCTTGCCTTCGGGGCGTGAGGTGAGCAAAAACTGGCCGTCGGCCTGCACCAACACGCCAACCGCCACATCGACCACCGCACGCGCTGACTGACCCGCCGTCAGGTCTTCGCGCGCACGCTCGCCATCGGCCACCAGCAGACCTGTGCTCATGCGCGGTCCGATTGGCGACCCATCATGTCGCGTGCAAACTGGTAGGCCACACGGCCGCTGCGTGAACCACGCTCCAAAGCCCACAGCAGCGCATCGGGGCGTGCTGCCGCGATTTGTGCGGGTGTGGCGCCCAAAGCGCTGAGCCACTGGCCTGCAATGGTCAGGTATTCGTCTTGCGAAAACGGGTAGAAGCTGATCCAGAGGCCAAAGCGCTCTGACAAAGAGATCTTCTCTTCCACACCCTCACCGGGATGGACTTCCCCGTCGTCGGTGTGCTTGTAGGTCAGGTTCTCGCTCATGTATTCGGGCAACAAATGACGCCGGTTGCTGGTGGCATACACCAGCACATTGGGGGTGGACGCTGCCACCGTGCCGTCAAGGATCGACTTGAGCGCCTTGTAACCTGGCTCGCCGTCTTCGAAACTCAGGTCGTCGCAATACACAATGAACTTTTCAGCGCGTCCCGCCACCACCTCGATGATGTCGGGCAAATCGGTCAGGTCTTCCTTGTCTACTTCGATCAGGCGCAAGCCTTGCGCGGCGTAGGTGTTGAGGCAGGCCTTGATGAGGGACGATTTGCCGGTGCCGCGTGCCCCGGTCAGCAACACGTTGTTGGCAGGATGCCCATGCACAAACTGCTCGGTGTTGCGCTGCAGTTTTTCTTTCTGGTCGTCGATTTCCTTGAGGTCATCCAGCGTCATGGCCGCCACATAGCGCACCGGCTCCAGCACGCCATGACCAGACGAGCGCTTGCGGTAGCGCCAGGCAATGGCCTGGCCCCAATCGGGTGCCGACAAAGGCTGGGGCAATACCGACTCGATGCGGTCGACCAGTTGGCTGACTTTGGCCAGCAGTTGCTCAAGGGCTGAATTGGGAGAGGCGTTCATGAACGGTAATCGGCGTTGATGGTGACGTATTCGTGGCTCAGGTCGCAGGTCCAGACGGTGTCGGAGGCTGTGCCGCGGCCCAGGCCCACACGCACGGTGATCTCGCTGCCTTTCATGACGCGCTGACCGTCTTCTTCGCGGTATTCGGCGCGGCGTCCACCCTTGGAGACCACATGCACATCGTCCAGGTGCAGCTCAATCAGGCCCTGGTCCAGATCGGTGATCCCGGCATAGCCCACGGCCGCCAGGATGCGGCCCAGGTTCGGGTCGCTCGCAAAGAAAGCCGTTTTAACCAAGGGCGAGTGCGCAATCGCATAAGCCACCTGGCGGCACTCTTCGCCTGTGCGGCCACCTTCGACCTGCACCGTGATGAACTTGGTGGCGCCTTCGCCATCGCGCACGATGGCATGGGCCAGCTGACGGGCCACTTGCATCAAACCCTGCACCAAGGCCTGGCCGTCGGTGCTGTCGAGCGAGGTGATCTGTGCATGACCGGCCTTGTGCGTGGCGATCAGCATGAACGAGTCGTTGGTTGATGTGTCGCCATCGATGGTGATGCGATTGAACGAGCCATCGGCCAGGCGCTTGGCCAGCGCTGGCAACAAGGCAGGGGCAATGCACGCATCGGTGGCCACAAAGCCCAGCATGGTGGCCATGTTGGGACGGATCATGCCCGCACCTTTGCTGATGCCGGTGATGCTGACGGTTTGCCCACCGACTTTGACCTGCACACTGGCCGCTTTGGGCACAGTGTCGGTGGTCATGATGCCTTCTGCAGCCTTGGCCCAGTGGGCGGCTTGCGCATCGGCCAATGCAGCAGGCAAGCCCGCCACGATGCGGTCCACAGGCAAGGGCTCCATGATCACGCCGGTCGAAAACGGCAAGATCTGCGCAGGCGCGCATTGCAGCAAACTGGCCAAGGCATCACAGGTTTGGCGCGCGTGCGCCAAGCCCGGTGCACCGGTCCCTGCATTGGCATTGCCGGTGTTGATGACCAAGGCACGCACGGCACTGCCAGCCGCCAGATGTTCACGGCAAACTTGCACAGGCGCTGCGCAAAAGCGGTTGCTGGTGAACACACCGGCCACGCTGGCTCCCTCGTCCAGCAAAAACACGGTCAGGTCTTTGCGGTTGGCTTTGCGCACACCGGCTTCGGCAATGCCGATGCGAACACCCGCAATCGGGCTCAGTTGTGCAGGGTCCAGTGGTGGCAAATTCACAGGCATGGTGATCTTTCAGGAAAACAGGAAATGATTTCGGCGGTCCATAAACAAAACGGGCCGAAGCCCGTTTGATCCGTGCGACAAACTCAAGCGAGTTTGCCGTGGCATTGTTTGAACTTCTTGCCACTGCCACAAGGGCAGGGCTCGTTGCGGCCCACAGGGCCCCACTCTTGCTGCAGACCGGCCAGATCAGCAGACACGGTTTGGGGCTGACCCGACTCGTCAGGTGCGCTGTAAGTCACATTGCTGATGTGCTCTGCACGTTCTTCGATGTCGTGGGCTGCTTGCTCAATCTGGTCACCCGAATCGATGCGCACGGTCATCAAGGTGCGGGTGACTTCGTTTTTGACAGCGTCCAGCAACTGGCCAAACAACTCAAACGCTTCGCGCTTGTATTCCTGCTTGGGTTGCTTTTGTGCGTAGCCGCGCAAATGAATGCCTTGGCGCAGATAGTCCAACGCGCTCAGGTGTTCGCGCCAGTGCGTGTCGATGCTTTGCAGCAAAACCATGCGCTCAAAAGAGATGAAGTTTTGAGCGCCCACGCTGTCAAGCTTGGTCTGGAAATGGGCGTTGGCTGCGGCCACCACCGTCTCCAAAATTTCTTCATCGGTGATCGCGTTGGAGGCCTGCACCTTGTCGCGCAAGGGGACTGCGAGCAACCACTCATCGGCCAGCGCTTTTTCGAGGCTGACCAGATCCCACTGTTCTTCGACAGATTCAGCGGGCACATATTGGCGAACCAGATCGCTGAAGCAGCCTTCACGCAACGAAGCGATCTGGCTGTTCAGGTCTTGTGCGTCCAGGATGTCGTTGCGCTGCTGGTAGATGACCTTGCGTTGGTCGTTCGAGACATCGTCGTATTCGAGCAATTGCTTGCGGATGTCGAAGTTGCGCGACTCAACTTTGCGCTGGGCGCTTTCGATGCTGCGCGTGACGATGCCCGCTTCGATGGCTTCGCCTTCAGGCATTTTCAAGCGGTCCATGATGGAGCGCACACGGTCACCCGCAAAAATGCGCATGAGCGGATCGTCCAGACTCAGGTAAAAACGCGAAGAACCTGGATCACCCTGGCGGCCCGAACGGCCACGCAACTGGTTGTCGATGCGGCGTGACTCGTGACGCTCGGTGGCGATGATGCGCAGACCGCCCAAAGCCTTGACCTGTTCGTGCACGATCTTCCACTGCTCGCGCAGTTCGGCCACACGGGCTTGACGGGCCTCTTCTGACAAGCTCTCGTCGGCTTCCACCGCCTGAATGTCTTTTTCGATGTTGCCGCCCAACACGATGTCGGTCCCCCGACCGGCCATGTTGGTGGCAATGGTGATCATGCCGGGGCGACCTGCTTGGGCCACGATGTCGGCCTCGCGTGCGTGCTGCTTGGCATTGAGCACCTGGTGCGGCAAATTGACCTGTGTGAGCAACTGGGCAATCAGCTCGGAGTTTTCAATCGAGGTGGTGCCCACCAGCACGGGTTGGCCGCGCTCGTGGCATTCACGAATGTCGGCAATGGCGGCGGTATAGCGCTCTTGCGATGTCTTGTAGACACGGTCAAGCTGGTCTTCACGCTGGCTCTTGCGGTGCGGCGGAATGACCACAGTCTCTAGACCGTAGATTTCCTGGAACTCATACGCTTCGGTGTCGGCCGTACCGGTCATGCCGCCGATCTTGTTGTACAGGCGGAAATAGTTCTGGAACGTGATGGAGGCCAGTGTCTGGTTCTCGGCCTGGATCTGCACGCCTTCTTTGGCCTCTACAGCTTGGTGCAGACCATCGCTCCAGCGGCGGCCTGTCATCAAGCGGCCGGTGAACTCGTCCACGATGACGATCTCGCCCTCTTGCACCACATAGTGTTGGTCACGGTGGTACAGGTGCTGCGCACGCAAAGCCGCGTTCAGGTGGTGCATCAAGGTGATGTTGGCCGGGTCGTACAGACTCGCGCCTTCAGGTATCAGCCCCATCTGGGCCAACACCGCTTCGGCTTTTTCGTGACCTTGCTCGGTCAGGAAAATCTGGTGCGATTTTTCATCCAGCGTGAAATCGCCGGGGGTGATGATGCCCTCGCCCGTGCGCGGATCGGCTTCGCCTTCCTGACGGGTCAGCAAAGGCACGACCTGCTTCATCGACAAATAAGTCGCTGTGTGGTCTTCGGCCTGACCGCTGATGATCAGTGGCGTGCGGGCCTCGTCGATCAGGATGGAGTCCACCTCGTCGATGATGGCGTAGTTCAGTGGACGCTGCACACGGTCATGGGCTTCATAGACCATGTTGTCGCGCAGGTAGTCAAAACCGTATTCGTTGTTGGTGCCGTAGGTGATGTCCGAGTTGTAAGCCGCTTGCTTTTCTTCACGCGACATCTGGGCAAGGTTGATACCGACCGACAAGCCCAGGAAGTTGAACAGCTTGCCCATCCACTTCGCATCACGGCTGGCGAGGTAATCGTTCACGGTCACCACATGCACGCCCTTGCCGGCCAATGCATTCAGGTAAGCGGGCAGTGTGGAGGTCAGGGTTTTGCCCTCGCCCGTGCGCATTTCAGCGATCTTGCCGTTGTGCAAGGCGATACCACCGGCCAGCTGCACATCGAAGTGGCGCATCTTCATGACGCGCTTGGAGCCTTCGCGTACCACGGCAAACGCTTCTGGCATCAAGGCATCCAGCGTTTCGCCTGCAGCAAAGCGCTCACGGAAGCTTTGGGTCTTGGCGCGCAGTTCATCGTCGCTCAAGGACTCCAGTCCGGTTTCCAGTGCGTTGATGCGCTCCACCGTTTTGCGGTATTGCTTGAGCAGGCGGTCGTTACGGCTGCCGAAAATTTTAGTGAGGAATGGGATGGCCATGTCTACAAGATCCACCTTCAGCCAATGGCTGAGAAACAGACCGTCTATCCTGTCAAGTTAAAGGGTTCAGAGAAACCGGGCCTGCGGGTTGCGAAACCCTGTGCCACCAGCCGGCCGCCACAAGCGCCAGCCTAACTGGATGATTTTAGCCTCTGGGCATGCCTGTTTTTACTGAGTTGGCCGAACCCTTGCCCGCTGCCGGATAATGGCGCATCCGACTGCCCAACATGCAAAGACGCCATCAAGCCATTCCGTTGCAACAAGCCGCGCAAGAGTCCCCCACTTTTGCGCGACTGGCGGGTTTAGTGCGCGAATCATCGGCCAGGCTCACCGCCATTCGAACCTTGTTGCCCGCCCCATTGCGGGCCAGCGTACAGGCCGGCCCCATTGAGGACGGTTGCTGGTGCCTGCTGGTCAGCTCGAACGCGGTGGCGGCCAAATTGCGCCAATTGGTGCCGGCTTTCCAAGCGCACCTGAACCAAAAAGACCTGAGCGTGAGCTCCATCCGAATCAAGGTGCAAAACCGCAACCTTTGAGCGCCGTGGGCGTGGGCGCGTCACGCCTGGCAATGACCTCGAAACCAAAAAAAAGGCCCTGATCGTGGATCAGGGCCTTTTCAGGTTTGTGGTGCCGCTTGTCGGATTCGAACTGACGACCTACCGCTTACAAGGCGGGTGCTCTACCAACTGAGCTAAAGCGGCACGGGCTAGATTCTAACTTGATCCTGAGCCATATCAGGGACTCGCCCCGTTAATTTTTTACTTGATCCGTTTGAGTGCAGGACGTGCAGGCGTTGTCGGTGGTGGCGTGGGCTCGTCGCCCTCATCCGAAGAGGCTTCTGACACACCCACAGCAGACAAGCCCACTGCAGGCGACTCGTCATCGCTCACAGGGAAAGCCATGCCTTGACCATTTTCACGGGCGTAAATGGCCATGACCCGATGGATCGGTACCATGATGTCGCGCGGCTTCCCGCCGAACCGGGCTTTGAATTCAATGAAATCATTGCCCAATTTGAGCGAACTGGTGGCGTCCATGCTGACATTCAGCACGATCTCGCCACCTTGCACGTATTCACGCGGCACCTGCACGGAGTTGTCCACCTTGACGGCCACGTAAGGCGTGAAACCGTTTTCGGAACACCAGTCGTACAGCGCGCGAATCAGGTAAGGGCGCGTAGAAGGCAGTTCGACAGCACTGATCATCGTAGGCTCCAGCCGAACTTACTTGCGCATGACCTTTTCGGACGGCGTCAGTGCCTCGATGTAGGCGGGACGCGAGAAAATGCGTTCAGCGTACTTGAGCAATGGCGCAGCGTTTTTGCTGAGTTCAATGCCGTAATAGTCCAGACGCCAGAGCAGCGGCGCGATCGCCACGTCGAGCATCGAGAAGTTGTCACCCAGCATGAATTTGTTTTTCAGAAACACCGGGGCCAACTGGGTCAAGCGATCGCGGATGTGCGAGCGGGCTTTTTCCAGGGCTTTGTCATTGCCTTTGAGCGCACGGTTTTCAAGCGTCAGCACATGGGCAAAGAGTTCTTTCTCGAAGTTGAGCAAGAACAAGCGCACGCGGGCACGGTCAACCGGGTCACCGGGCATCAGTTGGGGATGCGGAAAGCGCTCGTCGATGTACTCGTTGATGATGTTCGATTCGTACAGGATCAGGTCGCGCTCAACCAGAATCGGAACCTGGCCGTAGGGGTTCATCACATTGATGTCTTCGGGCTTGTTGTACAAGTCCACATCACGGATTTCGAAGTCCATGCCTTTTTCAAACAGCACAAAGCGGCAACGATGGGAAAAAGGACAAGTGGTTCCGGAATAAAGCACCATCATGGCAAGAGGCTCCTCAAAAAATCAAAAAGAGTGGGGGGTCTTTTGGACCCACCACTCCACAGAACCCGGCGCATGGCCGGGTGAAAGATCAATTACTTGATGTCTTTCCAGTACGCTGCATTCAGACGCCAAGCGATAAAGGTAAAGAACGACAAGAAAATCAGAACCCAGACGCCAATGCGAACTCGGGTGTTTTGGGCTGGCTCGGCCATCCACTGCATGTAGTTGACCAAATCACCCACGGCCTGGTCATATTGCAAAGGTGTCATCGTGCCTGGCTTGACTTGCTTCCAGCCCTTGAAGATTTGCACAGTGTGGCCATGCTCTTCTTTTTCTTCGAAGACGGGCTCACGCTCACCTTGCAATTCCCACAACACGTTGGGCATGCCCACGTTCGGGAAAGCCATGTTGTTCCAGCCTGTGGGCTTGGTGGCATCACGGTGGTAGCTGCGCAGATAGGTGTAGAGGTAGTCGGCACCTGTGCCGCCATGGCCCGAACGCGAACGCGTCATCAGGGTCAGGTCGGGTGGGTTCTTGCCGAACCACTCTTTGGCTTGCAGTGGATCAATGGCCGACTTCATGGTGTCACCGACTTTGGTCGTGGCAAACAAGAGGTTGTCCTTGATCTGCTGCTCGGTCAAACCGATGTCCTTCAGGCGGTTGTAACGCATGAAAGCAGCCGAGTGGCAATTCAGGCAATAGTTGACAAACAGCTTGGCACCGTTTTGCAAGGAGGCCAGGTCATTGGTTTTGACGGGCGCTTTGTCCCATGCAATGCCAGCGCCACCAGAGGCCTGGGCACCGGCCATCAGACCGAGGGCCATCACAAAGCCCAGCGCGAGTTTCTTGATGTTTTTCATGTTCTTGAATCTCCGTGATCTCAGTGAGGCGTGAAGGTCACGCGGTCAGGAACCTGCTTGGGCGTACCCAGCTTGCTCCACCAAGGCATCAACAAGAAGAAACCGAAGTAGAACAATGAACCGACTTGAGAGACGCGCTCACCGATAGGCGATGGCGGCTGCACACCGAGGTAGCCCAGGATCAGGAAGTTGATCACGAACACGCCGTAGAGGTACTTGTGCCAGTCAGGACGGTAACGGATCGACTTGACAGGGCTGTTGTCCAGCCATGGCAGGAAGAACAGGATCACAACTGCACCGCCCATGACCACCACACCCCAGAACTTGGCATCGATGGCCAACATCAGGGCAGAGATCACCACGGCTGCGCCGATCACAGCACCCTTGAGCAACTGAGGCAGTTTGCCTTTGGCCACAGCCAAGACAGCACCGATCACCACGCAAGCGATCAAGGCGTACATCATCTCGCTGGTGATGGCACGCAGCATCGAATAGAACGGTGTGAAGTACCACACGGGTGCGATGTGCAAAGGTGTGGTCAGCGGATCGGCCGGAATGAAGTTGTTGTATTCGAGGAAGTAACCACCGAATTCAGGCGCGAAGAACACGATCGCAGTGAAAGCCATCAAGAAGACGCTCACGCCCATGATGTCGTGCACCGAGTAGTAAGGGTGGAAAGGAATGCCGTCCAAAGGGTGCCCTTGAGCATCTTTGGGCGCGTTCGGGCCCTTGATTTCAACGCCGTCAGGGTTGTTGGAGCCGACTTCGTGCAGCGCAATGATGTGCGCCACAACCAGACCCAGCAAGACCAAAGGCACAGCGATCACGTGGAAGCTGAAGAAGCGGTTCAGGGTGGCGTCGCCGACCACGAAATCGCCACGGATCAGCAAAGCCAGATCAGGACCGATGAAAGGAATGGCCGAGAACAAGTTCACGATCACCTGAGCGCCCCAGTAGGACATCTGGCCCCAAGGCAACAGGTAACCCATGAAGGCTTCAGCCATCAGACACAAGAAGATCGCGCAACCGAAGATCCAGACCAGCTCGCGCGGCTTGCGGTAGCTGCCATAAATCAGGCCACGGAACATGTGCAGGTAAACCACTATGAAGAACGCCGAAGCGCCTGTGGAGTGCATGTAACGGATCAACCAGCCCCAAGGCACATCGCGCATGATGTACTCGACAGAGGCGAAAGCCACAGCCGCATCAGGCTTGTAGTGCATGACCAGGAAAATGCCGGTCACGATCTGGATGACCAGAACCAACATCGACAAAACGCCAAAGACGTACCAGATGTTGAAGTTTTTCGGTGCGTAGTACTCGCTCATGTGCTCTTTGTAGAGCTTGGACAGGGGGAAGCGGTTGTCCACCCAGTTGAGGAGTTTTTCGCCAACGGGGGCGTTGGGGGAGATTTCTTTGAATTCAGCCATGTTGTTCTCCATCAAGCCTTCTTGTCTTCACCAATGATCAATTTGGTGTCAGACAGGTACATGTGCGGAGGCACTTCGAGGTTGTCAGGCGCTGGTTTGTTCTTGAACACGCGGCCAGCCAGATCGAATGTCGAGCCATGGCAAGCGCACAAGAAACCACCTTGCCAGTCGTCTGGCAAAGAAGGCTGAGGACCGGCAGCGAATTTATCGCCGGGCGAGCAACCCAAATGGGTGCAAATGCCCACAGCCACCATGATTTCGGGCTTGATGGAACGGTGTCCGTTCTTGGCGTATTCGGGGATGGGGTAAGCGGTGCGAGCCGATGCAGGATCGGCCAGCTGGCCTTCGATCTTTTTGAGGGATTCGAGCTGCTCAGGCGAGCGCTTCATGATCCACACGGGCTTACCGCGCCATTCGACGGTCATTTTTTCGCCCGGGCTCAAAGCGGAAATATCCACTTCAACGGCAGCGCCGGCCGCTTTGGCGCGTTCGGAGGGTTGAAAGCTGCTGACGAAGGGGGTGGCCACAAAGCCAGCGCCTACGGCACCTGCGCAACCGGAGGCAATCAGCCAGGTCCGTTTGCTGCTGTCGACTGGGGTGTCACTCATGGGAATCCTCTAGCGAGTCGTTATCAGGGTCAACCGGGGATTGTAGCGGAGTGAAACAAACAACCGACTTACAAGACCGAACCATCGACCATTCTTGCGTCACAATGCACGGCGTTGCTTTATTTTTTGGAGTTATAGAGATGTCATTTGTTCAGGAATTCAAATCTTTTGCCGTAAAAGGGAACGTCATGGACTTGGCCGTCGGTGTGATCATTGGCGGTGCATTTGGCAAAATTGTCGACTCGGTGGTGGGCGACCTGATCATGCCGTTGGTCAGCAAGGCCTTTGGCGGACTGGATTTTTCCAATTACTACGTCGCCCTCGCCGGACAGGCTGCAGGCCTGTCGCTGATCGAAGCCAAAAAACTGGGGGCGGTGTTCGCTTACGGCAGCTTCATCACCGTGGCACTGAACTTCATCATCCTGGCCTTCATCATCTTCATGATGATCCGACAAATGAACCGCTTGACCGCCTCCAAGCCCGAACCCCTGGCTCCCGCTGCAGCCCCGATCACGCCGGAAGACGTTTTGTTGCTGCGTGAAATCCGCGACAGCCTCAAAAACAAGGGCTGAAGCCCCCCAAAGGTCAGTGCATGCCGCTGACCATTTGGCGAGCCATGCGGATGGCCTCGATCATGCTGCTCGCATGCGCCTGGCCTTTTCCAGCCAAATCCATGGCGGTGCCATGGTCCGGGCTGGTTCGCACCAAGGGCAAGCCCAGCGTGACGTTCACACCCTGCTCCACCCCCAGGTACTTGACCGGAATCAAGCCCTGGTCGTGGTACATCGCAATGACCACGTCAAATTCACGCCGCCCATCGGCCTGTTTGCGCGCCCGCATGAAAACGGTGTCCGGGGCGTAAGGGCCATGCACATCGAGCCCCTCCTGCCTGGCCACAGACAGGCAAGGCTGCAACACCTCAATTTCTTCGCGCCCAAACAAACCACCCTCGCCCGCATGCGGGTTGACGCCGGCCACCGCCATGCGCGGTCTGCGGCCCAAAATTTTCGCCAATGACGCATCGGTGATGCGCAAGGTTTGCAACACACGCTCGACCGTGATGGCCTCCAGCGCATCGCGCAAAGACACATGGATGCTCACCAGCACCGTGCGCAGCTCATCGTTGGCCAGCATCATGCGCACAGGCATCGCATCCAGCGCCACCCCCATGTGACGGGCGGCTTCGGCTTGCAGCAGTTCGGTGTGCCCCGGGTATTGGTTGTAGGGCGCCCCAGCAGCGTGCAAAGCCTCCTTGTGCAAAGGTGCCGTGACCAGGGCCGCAACCTCACCTTGCAAGGCTGCGCGCGTGGCCCACAACACCGCCTCGCCCGCCAATTGGCCTGCACAGGCATCGACCTGCCCCCAAGGCAGCACAGGCGCAACGGGCACCACTTGCAGCACGGGCAAGCATCGCGGTGGCACGAGTAAAGCCTCTGCAGGTGTCTGAATTTCGCAAATGGGATAAGTCGGCACCGCTTGCACCAAAGCCATGGCCCGGCGCATCAAGCCCACATCGCCCGCCACAAAACAAGCTTGGGTCGACTCGGGGGCAAGACACCAGGCACGGGCAATGATTTCAGGGCCAATGCCGCAGGGGTCACCCGGCGTGATGGCGATGGGTTGCCGGATGGGTGAGGCAAACAAGGCGGATTCGGATGTCATGCAGGTGCGCCTCAGGCCGGGTTGTCAATTTCAATGAAGCGGTGCTGCAAACCCAGGTCTTGTGCCACCCGCGCCGCAAGCGCTGGGGCACCATAGCGTTCGCTCGCATGGTGGCCGCAAGCCAAAAAGGCGACGCCGGTTTCTTTGGCCAAATGGGCTTGGGGTTCCGAAATTTCACCGGTGATGAAAGCGTCCACACCCTGGGCAATGGCCGCCTCAAAATAGCCTTGCGCACCGCCCGTGCACCAAGCCACGCGGCGCACGGGTCGGTCGGTGCCGCCAACGCAGGTCACGGGACGCGCAAGCACGGCTGCCACATGGTCGGCCAGGGCCTGAGGCCTTGGCCAGTTGGGTGTGCCAGCCCCTACAAACCCCAAGTCTTGCTCTCCGAATCGCCCCTCAACCTGCAAACCCAACACACGGGCCAATTGGGCGTTGTTGCCCAACTCGGGATGGGCATCGAGTGGCAAGTGGTACGCGAACAGGTGAATGCCGTGGGTCAACAACAAACGCAGCCGCTCCCGCATCCAGCCGGTGACGCGCCCGTCCTGGCCTCGCCAGAACAGCCCGTGGTGGACAAAAATCGCGTCGGCATCGGCTTCAATCGCAGCTTCGATCAAGGCGCGGCTGGCGGTGACACCGCTGACCAGCAGTTTCACGTCACGGTCACCTTCGACCTGCAGGCCATTGGGGCCGTAATCGCGGAACTTGTCTGGCTGGAGCAGGTCATCAAAGGCCTGGCCCAAGATTTTGGCGTTGGTCATTGGAAAGGGGCTTTCTGTCTTGGGTTTGTATTGTGGCGCAAGGCCCACTGGCCTGGCGCAGCAACGGTTGTTAGCGCACCTGACGACAGCACCTGAATCAAGGACAATTCAAACCATGAAACGTTATTGGCTCCTCTTTTCTCAATGGGTGACGGTCTTGCTGGCCGCCTGGTTTGTGGTCGCAACCCTTCAGCCTGAATGGCTGCGCAGCGCACAGCGCTCGGCCGATGGCATGACTTTGCTGCAGGCCCCTGCCAGCTCGCCACTCAGCCGCCCGGCAGGCAGCCTGAGCGCACCGGCCAGACAAGCATCCCCCGCCGTGGTCAGCATCAACACCAGCAAAGCCAACAGCCCGAATGCCCAGAGCCAGGACCCGTGGTTCAAGTTTTTCTACGGTGAACAGGAAGAACAAAATCCGACGGGCTTGGGCAGCGGCGTCATCGTCAGCCCCGAAGGGCACATCCTGACCAACAACCACGTCATCGAAGACGCAGACGACATCGAAGTCGTGCTGGCCGATGGCCGCAAGGCGGCCGCCAAAGTCATTGGCACCGACCCCGACACCGATCTGGCCTTGCTCAAAATCACCCTCGACAAATTGCCGGTGATCGTTTTGGGCCAAACCCAAGAGCTGCAAGTCGGCGATGTGGTGCTGGCCATAGGCAACCCCTTTGGCGTGGGCCAAACCGTGACCTCAGGCATCGTCAGCGCCCTGGGCCGCAGCCAGTTGGGCATCAACACCTTCGAAAACTTCATCCAGACCGATGCCGCCATCAACCCCGGCAACTCGGGTGGCGCATTGGTCGACGTGAACGGCAACCTGATGGGCATCAACACGGCCATTTACTCGCGCTCGGGGGGCAGCATGGGCATTGGCTTTGCCATCCCGATCTCTACGGCCAAGCAGGTCATGCAGGATTTGCTGAAGAACGGCAAGGTCATCCGGGGCTGGATCGGGGTCGAGCCCCAAGACATGTCGCCTGAATTGGCCGAAAGTTTTCAACTGCCCAAATCGGGCAAGACCTTGCCAGCGGGCGTGGTGATCACAGGTGTGCTCAAAAATGGCCCTGCAGCCACCGCCGGCATTCGGCCTGGCGACGTGATCGTCAAAGTGGCGGGGCAGCCCGTGGGCAATGTGGCCGAGTTGTTGACCCAGGTCGCCAGCTTGAAACCCGGCGTGCCCGCTGAAGTCAATGTCTGGCGCCGTCAAGGCGAGGTCAATCTGCGCTTGACCCCTGCCGAGCGGCCAGCGGCCAACAAGTCGCGCAAGTAAAACCCATCTGGGGGCGCTACCCCTCTTCCACGAAAAAGAGGCCTCGCGGCCTCTTTTTTGTGGGTGTTTCAGAAGGCTTCAAGCCGCGTCTTCAGGTTCCTGCGGCGCCTGCGTGTGCTTGATGAACACTTGTGCAGCCCAAATGCCCAACTCGTAGAGCAGACACATGGGAATGGCCAGCGCCAACTGCGACACCACATCAGGCGGCGTGACCACAGCCGCGATCACAAACGCCAGCACCACAAAGTAGCCTCGAAACTCCTTGAGTTTTTGCACGCTGACCACGCCCATGCGGGCCAACACCACCACGGCCACAGGCACCTCAAAAGCCAAACCGAAGGCCAGGAACATGGTCAACACGAAGCTCAAATACGCCTCAATGTCTGGCGCAGCCGTGATGCTTTTAGGGGCAAAGCTTTGAATGAAACTGAACACCTGCCCAAAAACAAAGAAGTAGCAAAACGCCACGCCAATGAAAAACAGCACCGTGCTGGACACGACCAGCGGCATGACCAATTTCTTTTCATGGGCATACAGACCGGGCGCAATGAACGCCCACACCTGGTAGAGCACCACGGGCAAGGCGATCAAAAATGCCGCCATCATCAAAATCTTGAGGGGCACCATGAAAGGTGAAATCACCGATGTGGCGATCAAGGTTGCCCCTTTGGGCAAATGAACGATCAGGGGTGCGGCCAAAATGTCGTACAGATCTCCAGGCCCCGGGTAAATGGCCAATGCCACGGCGGCAAGGCCCACAGCCGCCACGGCCCAAATCAGTCGGTCGCGCAATTCAATCAAATGCGCGACGAACGGTTGCTCTGAACCGGCAAGTTCGTCTTCAGGCTTGGGATGGGAGTCGGACATGGCGAAGTGGGTTGGAAAGCGCGCACCGAGGGTGCAAAGCCATCACAGAGAATTGAAGGACTTGGGACGATAACGTGCAACACGCGCCGCCCCGGAAAGGGCCTTGGTGCGAACACCTGCGCGGGCTTTGTACCACTGAGGCATTGCACCGCGCTTGAGGCGCCAATTCTTGTCCGGGTTTTTATAAGTCGGCGGCGGTGCCTCGTAGGCAGGCAAGTCATGGGTCAAGCCCGCCGTGGTGTCTGCCCAGTCTTTTTCAAACTCCGAGGCGGTCGTCTGGACAGACTGCTCAACATCGCGAGCAGCCGACTCCATCGACTCTTTCATCTTCTTGAGCTCTTCCAGGTCCATGGACCGGTTGACCTCGGCCTTGACATCGGCCACATAGCGCTGCGCTTTGCCCAGCAAAGTGCCCAGGGTTCGGGCCACTTTGGGCAGCTTTTCGGGGCCGATGACGATCAACGCCACGACGCCGATCAGCGCCATCTTGGAAATGCCTAAATCAAGCACAGTGCAGCGTTCGGTTGATCAAGACTTGGTCTTGGCTTCAACGTCGATGGTGGTTTTTTCAGACTGCGCCGAAGAAGCCACCTGACCGGCAGCAGGAGCAGCCTCGTCGGGCTTGCCGCCGTCTTTCATGCCGTCTTTGAAGCCCTTGACCGCGCCACCCAGGTCAGAACCCATGTTCTTGAGCTTTTTGGTGCCAAAAACCATGACCACAATCAACAGCACGATCAGCCAGTGCCAAATGGAAAAGGAACCCATGAATATCTCCTAACGTAGGTGTTGGATTCTAAGCGGAGACGTCCCCCCGAATCGATCTGCCTTGATACAGCAAGGAATTGAGGCTTGCTGTCTTGTTTTCAAGTCGGGTTAGCCCCGAAGCCAGGGGCGTGGACCGCCCATGACGTGCATGTGCAGGTGGTGCACTTCCTGCCCGCCCTCTGTGCCGTTGTTGACCACGATGCGGAAGCCCCCATCGGGATACGGGTTGCAGCCCTCTTGCAAGGCCAGTTTAGGGGCGAGGGTCATCATGTGCCCCATCAAACCTGCATGCTCCGGCGCAAGTTGCGCCATCGACGGGATGTGGAGTTTGGGAATGATCAGAAAGTGGATCGGGGCCCAGGGCGCAATGTCATGAAAGGCGAACACGTGCTCGTCTTCGTGCACTTTGCGCGAGGGAATCTGGCCCGCGATGATTTTGCAAAAAATACAGTTGGCGTCGGTCATGGCTTGCTTGAATTTAAAAAGGGTTCAGTCGGTCACCGGGCGCTGCCCGTTCAGGCGCACCATGCCCAGCACGATGCGGTACAAAAACCAGATGGAAATAGCGACCCAGGCCAACCAGCCGGGGAGCAAAAAGAAAAACCAGAGCGGCACCGTCACCAGATAGAGCAAGGCAGCCCAGATCACGGTGCGGATGCGGTAGCTGAAATGCGTGGCCTCCCAGCCGGCGGTGTCGCCCTTCTTGACCAGGTCGATGATCAGCGCCACCACCAGCAAAGCCGGCCCCATCTGGGCACCCGGAACCACGGCACTGACGGCCACGATCAGGTGCAGGATGTAGCTGACCCAGCTGATGGTGTGGGTGCTGTCATCGATGGGTTGGTCGTTCATGCTTTATTCGCCCAAACGCTCACGCTCTTGCACTTTGCGCAGGGCTTTTTCTTCCAGGCCGCTCAAACCCTCACGGCGGGCCAGCTCGTTGACCACGTCGGCAGGCGTCAATCCATAGTGCGCCAGCGCGATCATGCTGTGGAACCACAAATCGGCCACTTCATAAACCAGCTTAGACGCATCGCCGCCGTGGTCTACGTCTTTGGCAGCCATCACGGTTTCGGTGGCTTCTTCGCCAATCTTCTTCAAAAAGGCGTCTGGGCCTTTGTGCAGCAAGCGGGCCACATAGCTTTTTTCGGGGTCACCGCCGTTGGCTACTTTGCGGGTTTCGATGATGGCGGCCAAACGGGCCAGCGTATCGGATGAATTGAGTGCGCTCATGGGCTTACTTGTAAATGGTTTCAGGGTCCTTCAGGACCGGGTCCACAGCCTGCCAGCCGTCGGGCTGCAAGCTCTGGAAAAAGCAACTGTGACGGCCCGTGTGGCAGGCAATGCCGGGCTCGTGCCCAAGTTGGGTGATTTTGAGCAGCACCACATCGTTGTCGCAATCGATGCGAATATCGTGCACCGTCTGCGCATGGCCCGACTCCTCGCCCTTGAACCACAGCTTGTTGCGCGAACGGCTGAAATACACCGCCCGCTTAAGTTCGGCCGTCTTTTGCAGCGCCTCGCGGTTCATCCAGGCGAACATCATCACGTCGCCAGTGTCTTTTTCTTGGGCGATCACAGGCACCAAGCCTTTGTCGTCCCATTTGATTTGATCGAGCCAGTTCATATTCACAATCTGACGGGTATGCCACGTTCACGCATCCGCTCTTTGGCTTGTTGCACGGTGTACTCACCGTAATGGAAAATGCTGGCGGCCAGCACGGCGTCGGCGCCGCCGATGCTCACGCCGTCGGCTAGGTGGTCGAGGTTGCCCACGCCGCCCGATGCGATCACGGGCACGCTAACTGCGTCGCTCACGGCGCGGGTCAGTTGCAGGTCAAAGCCGCTTTTGGTGCCGTCGCGGTCCATGCTGGTGAGCAGGATTTCGCCCGCGCCGTACTCGGCCATTTGCGTGGCCCAGGCCACCGCGTCCAAGCCCACGTTTTTGCGTCCACCGTGGCTGTACACGTCCCAGCCAGGGCCCATGGGCAGACCGTGGGTGCCGATGCGCTGCTCGTCTTCGGCGCTGCGGCGTTTGGCGTCGATGGCCACCACGATGCATTGCGCACCGTATTTGGCAGACGCTTCGCGGATGACTTGCGGGTTGGCAATGGCGGCCGAGTTGAAGCTGGTTTTGTCAGCCCCGGCGTTGAGCAAGCGGCGCACGTCTTCAACAGTGCGCACACCGCCGCCCACAGTTAGCGGAATGAAGACTTGGCTGGCCACGGCTTCGATGATGTGCAGGATCACGTCGCGGCCGTCGCTGGTGGCGGTGATGTCGAGGAAGGTGAGTTCGTCTGCACCTTGCTCGTTGTAGCGGGCCGCGATTTCGACCGGGTCTCCGGCGTCGCGCAGTTCGACAAAGTTGACGCCCTTGACCACGCGACCGCCGGTCACGTCAAGGCAGGGAATGATGCGTTTGGCCAGCATGGGAAGCTATCTTTTCAAAAAATCAGAGCACGCGCAGGCGCTGTGCGCCCTGCCAGAAATCACCGGGCGCAATGCAAACCGGTTCATACACCTGCGCCGCTTCGACGCACAGCATGTGTTGCCAGCCATCGGCAGGCATGTCGGCCAGTGCGGCACATTTGGCGGCACCCGGGTTCCAGACTACGGTCTGGGACCAGTCCATGTCTTGCTCAATCGACAGGGAGTGTGGGCCATCTTGCAGTTCATAGCCTTGCGGGGCAGCGGAGTAGACACGGTCAAACTCGCCGACAAAGCGCAGCTCAGGCGCTGCGGTGGCATGGCGGTCTTTGACCGCATCCCATTCGGCTTGGCCGCCCAAACCCAACAATTTGGCTTGCGCCACATCGCTGACCGCGAAATAGGTGTGCAGCGCCCCGGTGAAACTGAGCGGCTTGCTGTCGGTGTTGCGCACCGCCAAGTCCACCTGCAGTGCACCGGGCGTCAATTCGATCAGCAACAGCGCTTCAAAGGCCTGGTCCCACCACTGGCGCGTGGCGGCGCTGTCGCTCAGCGCCAGCACCAGATGGGCTTTGTCGCCTTCCAGTCGTGCAGGCTTTGCGGTCCACGAGACATTGCGCGCAAAGCCATGTTTGGGCAGATCACCGCGTTGGTTGAATTGGGGAAAGCACACCGGCATGCCACCCCGGATGGCGGCATGGCCATCGTTGCGGCTTTGGGGACTCAGATAAAGGCGTTCGCGGCCATCGGCCACCCAGGACAGCACATGGGCACCATGGTGCGCGACCACCACACGGTCGCCACCCGGCAGCTGCAATTCGGTGGCAGGCCAACCTGCAAAAACAAGTTCGCGGCAGGTGGCCCCGGTGGTCATGTTCAGCCGTTCAGTTCGTCGGCGCGTTGCTGGGCCAGAGCGAAGTCGAGGTCGCCGGAATACACCGCACGGCCACAGATCACGCCTTCAACGCCTTCGTCTTCGACAGCGCACAACTGCTCGATGTCGGCCATGTTCGACAGGCCGCCCGAGGCGATGACGGGGATGGTGAGGGCTTGGGCCAGTTTGACGGTGGCGTCGATGTTGATGCCGCTCAGCATGCCGTCACGGCCGATGTCGGTGTAGATGATGGACTCAACGCCCCAGTCTTCGAACTTTTTGGCCAGGTCCACCACCTCGTGGCCCGTGAGCTTGCTCCAGCCGTCGGTGGCCACTTTGCCGTCTTTGGCGTCCAGGCCCACGATGATGTGGCCACCAAACGCGGTGCAGGCGTCTTTCAAGAAGCCGGGGTTCTTGACGGCTGCGGTGCCGATGATGACGTAGCGCAGGCCGCTGTCGATGTATTTTTCAATCGTGTCCAGATCGCGGATGCCGCCGCCCAGCTGCACCGGAATGTCGTCGCCCACGGCCTTGAGGATGGACTTGATGGCGTTGAAGTTTTGCGGCTTGCCTGCAAAAGCACCATTCAGATCCACCAGGTGCAGACGGCGTGCGCCTTTTTCGAGCCAGGTGCGGGCCATGGCGGCCGGGTCTTCACCGAAGGTCGTGGCTTGGTCCATATCGCCTTGCTTGAGGCGAACGCAGTGGCCGTCTTTGAGGTCAATGGCGGGGATCAGAATCATGGCGAATTAAAAAGCTGTTGAAAGAACAAACGGCAGTGAAAACCACTCAAGGCTGCCAGTGGAGGAAATTGCGGAACAAGGCCAAGCCCTGGGCCGCGCTTTTTTCAGGGTGAAACTGGGTGGCAAAAATGTTGTCACGGGCAATGGCGCAGGCAAAGCGGCCGCCGTAATCGGTTTCGGCCGCGCTGTGCGCCGGGTTGGCGACCTGCGCATAAAAGCTGTGTACAAAATAATACCAGCTGCCATCGTCAATGCCCTGCCACAGGGCGTGTGCAGGCCGGGCTTGCCAGACTTGGTTCCAGCCCATTTGCGGCACTTTGTAGCGGGTGCCGTCGGGCTGAATTTGCCCAGCCAGCTCGAACTTGACGACACGGCCGGGGATCAAGCCCAAGCCGGGCGTGTCGCCTTCGTCGCTGTGGTCCAGCAGCATTTGCATGCCCACACACACGCCAAACAGAGGCTTGCTGGCGGCGGCTTCGAGCACGGCGTCCATCAGGCCCGACTCGCGCAGCTCGCGCATGCAATCGGGCATGGCGCCCTGCCCTGGCAAGACCACGCGGTGCGCATCGCGCACGACTTGCGGGTCGGATGTGACCGTCACTTCGGCATGGTCCACGCTGGAGGCCGCATGGATCACCGCCTGCGCCACCGAGCGCAGGTTGCCCATGCCGTAGTCCACCACTGCAACGCGATTGACGCTCATGTCAGAGGCTGCCTTTGGTGGAAGGGATCACACCGATCGAGCGAGGATCGAGTTCGAGCGCCGCACGAACAGCCCGTGCAAACGCCTTGAAGATGGTCTCACACTGGTGGTGCGCATTCACGCCCTTGAGGTTGTCGATGTGCAGCGTGCACAGCGCGTGGTTCACAAAGCCTTGGAAGAACTCGTACACCAGCTGGGTGTCGAGCGCGCCCAGCGAGCCCGAAGTGAAGTTCACGTCCATGTGCAGGCCGGGGCGACCCGAAAAGTCCACCACCACGCGGCTCAAGGCTTCGTCGAGCGGTACATAGGCGTGGCCATAACGGCGGATGCCTTTTTTGTCGCCCATGGCCTGCGCAAAGGCCTGGCCCAAGGTGATGCCAATGTCTTCGACCGTGTGGTGGCCGTCGATGTGCAGGTCGCCTTCGCAAGCGATGTCCAGATCGATCAGGCCGTGGCGCGCGATCTGGTCGAGCATGTGGTCCAGAAAACCGATGCCGCTGGCCAGCTTGGCCTGGCCTGTGCCGTCCAGGTTGATGGCGACGCGGATGTTCGTCTCGGCCGTCTTGCGGGTGACGTTTGCTGAGCGGTTCATAAAGAGACTTTCAAAGCGGCGAGGAGTTGGTCGTTTTCTGCGGCGGTGCCCACCGTTAAGCGCAAGCAGTTGGCAAGCAGTGGGTGCATTTTAGAAACGTTCTTAATCAGCACTTTGTGGGCCTTCAGACCGTCAAAGGTTTTGGCCGCATCGGGCACGCGGGCCAGGATCATGTTGGCTTCGCTGGGGAAAGGCTGCACGCCGGGCAAGGCGGCCAGCTCTTTCAAGAGGCGGGCACGCTGCTCGCGCAGGTCTTTTGCTTGCGCGGCAAACACTTCGGCATGCTCCAGCGCGAACAGGGCGCACTCGTAATTGAGCACGCTGATGTTGTAGGGCGGGCGCACTTTGTCGATCTCGGCCACCAAGGCCTTGGGGCCCACCATGTAGCCCAGGCGCACACCGGCCAGGCCAAACTTGCTGAGCGTGCGCATGAGCAAAACGTGCGCATGGCGCGTGATGCGGTCCATGTAGGTCTTGCTGGCAAAGGGCTGGTAGGCCTCGTCCATGACCACCAAACCACCTTGCGCGCCTTGGGCCAGCACGATCTTCTCAATCGTGTCGTCGTTCCAGAGGTTGCCGGTGGGGTTGTTGGGGTAAGCCAGATAGACGATGGACGGCTTGTGCTCGGCAATGGTGGCCAGCATGGCGGCTTCGTCAAGTTCAAAGTCGGCCGTGAGCGGGACGCCGTGAAAGGCCAAGCCTTGCAGTTGGGCGCTCATGGCGTACATCACAAAGCCGGGCAGCGGGGCCAGGATGGACGCACCGGGCACGTCGCAGGCCATGGCCAACAGCGAGATCAACTCGTCTGAGCCATTGCCCAGCATGATGTCGAAGCCTTCGGGCATGCCCGCATGCTCGGCCAGGGCTGTGCGCAGGTCGTTCACGCGGCCATCGGGGTAGCGGTTGAGCGCCAATGCGCCCAGGCGCTCGCCCAAAGCCTTTTGCAAATCGGCGGGCAGACGGTGTGGGTTCTCCATCGCGTCGAGCTTGACCATGCCCACCGAGTCCTGGATGGCGTAGGCGTGCATGGACTGCACGTCTTGGCGGATGCGTTGCATGAGTTGGGGACTGACGTGGCTCATTTCGGGTCTCGCATCGGGGGCACAGGGTTCAAACGGAGTTCAGCGGCGCGGGCGTGGGCTTGCAGGCCTTCGCCATAGGCCAGCTCGGCGGCGATGCGGCCCAAGGGCTGCGCACCTGCTTCGCTCACCTCGATCAGGCTGCTGCGTTTTTGAAAGTCATACACGCCCAGCGGCGACGAAAAGCGCGCTGTGCCGCTGGTGGGCAGCACGTGGTTGGGGCCAGCGCAGTAGTCGCCCAGCGATTCGCTGGTGAACGCGCCCAAAAAGATCGCACCCGCGTGGCGCAGCAGCGGCTCCCAGCGGTGCGGGTCGCGGCTCGACACCTCCAGGTGCTCAGGCGCGATGCGGTTGCTGATGGCGCAGGCTTCTTCCATGTTGCGCGTCAGAATCAAAGCGCCCCGGTCATTCAGGCTCTTGGCGATGATGTCGCGCCGCGGCATCTCGGGCAGCAAGCGGTCAATGGCAGCTTGCACCTCTGCGATGTAAGCCGCATCGGGGCACAGCAAAATGCTTTGCGCCAGTTCGTCGTGTTCGGCCTGGCTGAACAGATCCATCGCCACCCATTCGGCGGGCGTGCTGCCATCGGCCAAGACCAAAATTTCTGAGGGGCCCGCGATCATGTCGATGCCCACGGTGCCGAACACACGCTTTTTGGCGCTGGCTACATAGGCGTTGCCGGGGCCGGTGATCTTGTCCACCTTGGGGATGGTGGCGGTGCCATAGGCCAAAGCCGCAACGGCTTGAGCGCCGCCCACCGTGAAGGCCCGGCTCACGCCGGCCACACAGGCGGCGGCCAGCACCAGCGGGTTGCGCACGCCTTGAGGCGTGGGCACGACCATGATGATCTCTTGCACGCCCGCCACATGGGCGGGCAGAGCGTTCATCAACACCGACGACGGGTAAGCGGCTTTGCCACCGGGCACATAGATGCCCACGCGGTCGAGTGGCGTGACTTTTTGGCCCAGCAAGGTGCCGTCTTCGTCGCGGTAGCTCCAGCTCTCGCCGGAGGCTTTTTTCTGCGCTTCGTGGTACTGGCGCACACGGCTTGCTGCGGCTTGAAGGGCTTCACGCTGCACGGCGGGCAAGCTGCCCAAAGCGGCTTGCAACTCAGCTTGGGTGATCTCCAGTGCCTTCACGTCGGCAGCTTGCAGTCCGTCAAAGCGCTGGGTGTACTCGAGCACCGCCGCATCGCCACGTTGTTGCACATCGGCCAGGATGTCGGCCACGCGCTGCTCGATGGCGGCATCGGTGTCGGCAGACCAATGCAGGCGGGCCGCAAAGGCCGCTTCAAAACCGGCGTCGGCCGTGTTCAGTTGCAATGGTTTGGCTTGGAGGCCCATAGATTCCATGTCTTTCAGTCTTTTTTCACCGCGCCCGCGAAGGCATCGATGATGGCGCGGATCGGCGCTTGTTTGAGCTTGAGCGCAGCCTGGTTGACCACCAAGCGCGAGCTGATGTCCATGATGCGTTCGACTTCGACCAAATGGTTGGCCTTGAGCGTGTTGCCGGTCGACACCAAATCGACGATGGCATCGGCCAAGCCGGTGAGCGGCGCCAGCTCCATGCTGCCGTAGAGCTTGATCAGATCAACGTGCACGCCCTTGGTCGCAAAAAAGTCGCGCGCAATCGCGGTGTATTTGGTCGCCACTTTCAGGCGCGAACCGGTGCGCACCGCGCTGGCGTAGTCGTAGTCAGCGCGCACGGCCACGCTCATGCGGCATTTGGCAATGTTCAGGTCGAGTGGCTGGTACAGGCCCTGGCCGCCGTGCTCGATCAGCGTGTCCAAGCCCGTCACACCCAAATCGGCGCCACCGTATTCCACATAGGTGGGCACGTCGCTGGCGCGCACCAGCACCACGCGCACGTTGGCCTGGTTGGTGGGCAAAATCAGCTTGCGCGATTTTTCGGGGTCTTCAAGCACCTCGATGCCTGCGGCTTGGAGCAGCGGCAGGGTTTCGTCAAAGATGCGTCCTTTGGACAGGGCCAGTGTGATCATGTTCGTTTCAGCCAGGGCTTGCGCCCCGAGGTTCATTGGATGCGTTCGATGTCCGCGCCGACGGCGCGCAATTTGGCTTCCATGCGGTCATAGCCGCGGTCCAGGTGGTAGATGCGGTCGACAATGGTTTCGCCTTCGGCCACCAAACCGGCGATCACCAAGCTGGCAGACGCCCGCAGGTCCGTCGCCATCACGGTCGCCCCCGAGAGTTTTTCCACGCCTTCGATCACCGACACCTTGCCGTCGATCTGGATGTGTGCGCCCAGGCGCACCAGCTCGTTGACGTGCATGAAGCGGTTTTCAAAAATGGTCTCGGTCACCTTACTCGCTCCCTGCGCAATGCAGTTGAGCGCCATGAACTGCGCCTGCATGTCGGTCGGAAAGCCCGGGTATTCGGTGGTGCGAAAGCTCTGGGCCTTCAGGCGCCCTTCGGACTTCACGCGGATGAAGCCTTCACCGGCTTCGATCGTGGCCCCGGCCTCGCGCAGTTTGTCGATGACGGCATCCAAGTGGTCAGCGCGACCGTGGCGCAACACCACGTCGCCACCCGTGGCCGCCACCGCACACAAGAACGTGCCCGCCTCGATGCGGTCGGCCACCACCTGATGCTGGCCGCCGTGCAGGCGCTCCACGCCCTGGATGCGGATCTTGCTGGTGCCATGGCCTTCGATCTTGGCACCCATGGCGATGAGCATTTCGGCCAGATCGGTGATCTCTGGTTCTTGGGCTGCGTTCTCCAGAACGGTCTCGCCCTCGGCCAAAGCAGCAGCCATCATGAAGTTCTCGGTGCCCGTCACCGTGACCATGTCGGTGGTGATGTGTGCGCCCTTCAGGCGGGTGCGGCCGGCTGGCAAACTGGCCAGCATGTAACCGTGGTCCACCGTGATTTCAGCACCCATGGCTTGCAGGCCTTTGATGTGCTGGTCTACAGGTCGGGAACCGATGGCGCATCCACCGGGCAGCGAGACTTTGGCTTGGCCAAAGCGGGCCAGCAAAGGACCCAGTGCCAGCACCGAGGCGCGCATGGTTTTCACCAGCTCATAAGGCGCTTCAGGGTTGTTCAGGCCACCGGCGTCAAGTGTGACGCGGCCGTCTTCGTGGTGCTCGGCCGTCACGCCCATGTTGCGGATCAGCTTGAGCATGGTGGACACGTCTTGTAGACGGGGCACATTGTGCAGGGTCACGGGCTCTGCACTCAGCAAAGCCGCACACAGTTCGGGCAAGGCTGCGTTTTTGGCACCTGCGACATCGAGTGTGCCTTGCAGGCGCTTGCCGCCGCGAATTTTCAGTTTGTCCATGGGTCAGCTCAGTGTGCTTTTTGGCGAAGGCTCAAATGGGGGAAGCGTTCAGTTCGCTTGCGCAGACCATTCGGCAGGCGTGTAGGTTTTCATCGACAAGGCATGCACTTCGTCGGTGTGCATTTTTTGGCCCAGCGTGGCGTACACCCGCTGATGACGCGCAATGGGGCGCATGCCAGCAAAGGCCTCTGACACCACCACGGCGCTCCAGTGGCGGCCATCGCCCTCCACGGTGAGGTGGGTGCAGTCGAGGCCTGCGGCAATGATGGCTTGAAGTTGCTCTGCGTTCATGGGGGTTCAGCTCCGGATTTTGTAGCCGGTGCGCAAAAGATAAAGGGTCAGGCTGCTGATGAGCGCCAAAGCAGTGCCAACCACGGCCAGACTGATCCAGGGAGAGACATCGCTTTGACCAAAGAAGCCGTAGCGGAAACCGTCAATCATGTAGAAAAACGGGTTCAAGTGACTGAGCTTTTGCCAAAACGGCGGCAGCGAATGGATGGAATAAAACACACCTGACAAAAACGTCATGGGCATGATGATGAAATTCTGAAAAGCGGCCATTTGGTCGAACTTTTCAGCCCACAAACCGGCAATCACACCCAGTGCCCCCATCATGGCTGCGCCCATGACAGCAAAGGCCAAAATCCAAAGCGGGTAGACAAAGCTGATGTTGACCATCCAGCCCGTGATGACAAACACGCCCAAACCCACCGCCAAACCTCGCACCACAGACGAGCCCACATAGGCCACAAACCAGCTGCGGTGCGACAAAGGCGTGAGCAGTAAAAACACCAAGCTGCCCATGATCTTGCTTTGCACCAGGCTGGATGAGCTGTTGGCAAACGCGTTTTGCAACACGCCCATCATGATCAAGCCAGGCAACAAAAACGAGGTGTAAGGCACTTGGTCATAGACCTTGACATGGTCTTCGAGCACATGGCCAAAGATGAGCATGTAGAGCACCGATGTGAGCACGGGCGCGGCCACAGTCTGGAAAGCGACTTTCCAGAAACGCAGGACTTCCTTGTAGAGCAATGTTTGCCAACCTGTCATGCTGGAGCTCCAGTCTGGGGTTGCTTGCGGTTCATGACTTCAAGGAAGACATCTTCGAGATCGGCTTGGCGAATTTCAACGTCTTCGGCCACCAGGCCTGCGGTGCGGATGGTGGCCAAGTGGTTTTCGATCTCAACCGCGTTGTGCACAGGTAACTGCACGATGCGGCCTGTGACTCGGGCGATCGCTGCGACCGCAGGCGGCAACTCGCCATCGAGCTTGAAGCGCAACACCTGGCTGGTGGCCGAACGCAGCAGGTCTGAGGTGCGCTCCAAAGCCAACAACTGACCGCGCTTGAGCATGGCGATGCGACCGCACAGGGCTTCAGCTTCTTCGAGGTAATGTGTGGTCAGCAAGACAGTGTGGCCTTGCTTGTTGAGTTTGGCGATGAAGGCCCACAGAGTCTGGCGCAGCTCGACATCGACCCCGGCGGTGGGCTCGTCGAGGACGATCACGCGGGGTTTGTGCACCAAGGCTTGCGCCACCAGTACCCGGCGCTTCATGCCACCCGAGAGCTGTCGCATGTTGGCGTTAGCCTTGTCGGCCAGTCCCAAGCTGTCCAGCAGCTCGTCGATCCAGGCGTCGTTGTTCTTGACACCGAAATAGCCCGACTGAATGCGCAAAGATTCACGCACGGTGAAAAATGGGTCAAACACCAGCTCTTGCGGCACCACGCCCAACAAGCGGCGCGCGGCGGCGTAATCGGTTTGCACATCGTGGCCGTGCACCAGCACACGCCCTTGCGTTGGGCGGGACAGGCCAGCCAAGGTGCTGATCAAGGTGGTTTTGCCAGCGCCATTTGGGCCCAGCAGGCCAAAAAATTCGCCCTCCTGAACGTCAAAGCTCACTTGGTCGAGTGCTTTGAACGCGGCTGCGCCAGCCTGCTTGGCAGGGTAGCTTTTGGAGACGGATTGAAAAGAGAGCGCAGACATGGGAGACGTCTATTTTAAGTGCTGGCCTGCAGACACCCTGCAGAGGCAGGGCAATCAGGGCAAAAAGACCCTGAAATAAGACTTTCAGGATGGCAAAAGCAGTTCAAGCACGCCGTACAAGCTGGCCAATTGGTGCAAACGGGCGGGCATGCCGGTCACCTGCAGTGTGCCCTTTTGCGCCACAACGACGCGTCGCAAACCCAGCAAGACCGCCAAAGCCGAGGAATCAAATTCGACAAGTTCCGAAGCATCTACTTCGACGGCCGAGGTCGTTTCCAGCGCCAATTGGGCCTCCCATTGAGCCAGACAGGCGTTGGCCTGTTCGTGCAACAAGGTATGGGGTAACTTCAGTGCGCTCATGTGGGTGGCGCTCAAGAGGCCTTGGCATTTGTCTTGTTGCGTGCGGCCAAACTGGCGATCAACGCGTCGATGCCGCCAGCATTGATTTCTTTGGTGAACTGCGTGCGGTAGTTTTCGACCAACCAGACGCCGAGGACATTCAGGTCAAAAATCATCCAGCCCGCGCCCTCACCGGGTGTTTTCTCAAGGCGGTAATCCAGCTGGATCGGATCGCCCTTGCCGCGCACTTCGGTGTTGACCACCAGATTTTTGTCTTCTTGGCCTGCGCGCAGGGGCTTGACCACCACCACCTGATCGCTGACCTGGCTGAGCGCCCCCGCATAAGTGCGCACCAGCAAGATCTTGAATTCGTCTTGCAGGCGTTTTTGCTGCTCGGGTGTGGCTTTGCGCCAAGCCGGTCCCGTCGCCAAAGCGGTCATGCGGCGGAAGTTCACATGCGGCATCAGCTTGGTGTCGACCAACTGAATGATTTTGGTCACATCGCCGTTGCGCAAGCTCTTGTCGGCCTTGATGGTGTCCAGCGTCTCGTTGGTGATGCGCTTGATGAATGCCTCGGGGGCCTCGTCAGCAGCCCAGGCAGGCGCCACAGCACCGCACAGTGCCAAAGCACTTGCGGCGGTCAAAAAATGGCGACGGTTCAAGGGCAAGACGGACATGTTTTTCATGGGGTAACTATACGGTCAACACGCCAAGCGCTTGTCAACAACTGTAACGAGCACGCAGCCTGGTTTCATCTGATTCGATTCAAGGCGCTTCGGATTCGGTGTAATCAAAAGTCGATGGCGGATTGCCGTCGTGCACATCGTTTTCACGCTTTTGCAAATACCCATCGCGCACAAATGTGTACGGGTCCAAAGCCGCAGCCTTGATGACATCGATCGATTCGAGCAGCCCCGAACGGACATCCATCACGCGGGTGGCCGACAGGACATTGCGGGTTGCAGGATCATTGAATTGCTGAACCACGTCACCTTTGATGTCCAGCGGCGTAGCCAAGGTGTCACGCAAGGTAGAAGGCCCCAAAATTGGCAACACGATATAAGGGCCGGGCTTGACGCCCCAACGCCCCAAGGTCTGGCCAAAATCTTCTTTGCGCTTTTCAAGTCGCATTTCGGTGGCCACATCCAGCACGCCCCCCAAACCCAAAAACGTGTTCACGGTGATGCGCATGAAGGTTTCAACTGTGGCTTGGCCTTTCAATTGCAAGGCGCTGTTGGCCATAGTCCACACATCGCCCAGGTTGCCCAAGAAGTTGTGGATGCCCGTGCGGACCGGGCTGGGCAGCACCGCCTTGTATGCCTTGGCGGCAGGCTTGATGGCGGCGGTGTCCAGCGCTTCGTTGAAGTTGTAAACGCTTCGGTTCATCGACTCCCAGGGGTCACGCGCATCGGGATGCGGAACACTCGCGCAGCCTTGCAGAACCAGCACCGTCACGCCAACGCACAGCATGCAGATTTTTCGAACAAAGAGACTCATGGTTTTTGACCTTCTGGCGCTGTTTTTTCGGCCTTGCTGTACAAAAATTGACTGATCAGGTTTTCCAGGATCACCGCCGACTGGGTGGAACCGATCTTGTCGCCTGCCACCAGATTTTTCTCATCGGCCCCGGGCGACACGTCCAGGTATTGCTCACCGAGCAATCCACTGGTCAGGATTTTCAGCGAGCTGTCTTGCGGGAAAGCGTGCTGGGACTGCAAAGCCAATGTCACTTTGGCCTGGAACGACTCACCGTCGAACTCGATCTTTTTCACTCGGCCCACCACGACACCGGCGCTTTTGACCGCCGCACCGGGCTTGAGGCCACCGATGTTGTCGAACTTGGCCGTGACGGCGTAGTCTGAACTGAAATTCAGTGTCAACAAATTGGCCGATTTGAGCGCCAGGAAAAGCACCGCGACGGCACCGACCAACACAAACAAACCCACCCACACATCATTTTTTGAACGTTGCATGCCGTCCTCCTCAAATGCTGAACATCATCGCGGTCAGGATGAAATCCAGCCCCAATACCGACAAAGAAGAAACCACCACACTGCGGGTGGTGGCACTGGCCACACCCTCAGGCGTGGGCTTGGCCACATACCCTTGCAGCAAGGCAATGAAAGTCACGGCGACGGCAAACACCACACTTTTGATGATGCCGTTGCCCACGTCTTTGAAGACATCCACACCGCCTTGCATCTGGCTCCAAAACGAGCCTGCATCGACGCCAATGAGCAAAACGCCCACCACATAACCGCCGAAGATGCCCACCGCACTGAACACCGCCGCCAGCAAAGGCAAGGCGATGATGCCCCCCCAAAAACGCGGGGCCAGAATGCGCTGAACCGGATCAACGGCCATCATCTCCAGCGCCGTGAGTTGCTCGCCTGCACGCATGAGACCGATCTCGGCCGTGAGCGATGCCCCGGCCCGACCGGCATAAAGCAAAGCCGCCACCACCGGCCCGAGTTCGCGCACCAGGCTCAGCGCCACCAACAGCCCCAGCGCCTCGGCCGAACCATAACGCTGCAAGGTGTAGTAGCCCTGCAAACTCAGCACAAAGCCGACAAACAGGCCCGACACGGTGATGATGGCCAGCGAGTAGTTGCCCAAAAAGTGCACCTGATCTCGCACCAAGCCAAAGCGCTTGAGCGCTGCACCGGACATGCCCAACAATTTAAAGAACAGGCGGGCACCAAAGCCCCAATCGGCCAGCATCTGGCGGGTAGTGGCCCCCAAAGCGGCCAACAAGTTGATGGGGTTCATGCCGCCCTCCGGTCATAGTCCTGCTCAGCTGCTGGGGCCGGGTAATGGAAGGGCACAGGCCCATCGCTGAGCGCATGCACAAACTGGTGGATCAGCGGGTCAGCGCTGGCACGCAGTTCAGCGGGCGTGCCTTGTGCGGCCACACCGCCATTGGCCAGAATCACCACATGGTCGGCAATCTCGAAGGTTTCGGTCACGTCGTGCGACACCACCACGCTGGTGATGCCCAAGCTGTCGTTCAGGCGGCGAATCAAGCGCGCCGCCGTGCCCAGCGAAATCGGGTCCAAGCCGGCAAATGGCTCGTCGTACATGATCAGGTCAGGGTCAAGGGCAATGGCACGGGCCAAGGCCACGCGGCGGCTCATGCCCCCGGAAATTTCTGATGGGCGCAGATCACGCGCACCGCGCAAACCCACCGCATCCAGCTTCATCAGCACGATGTCTCGGATCAGGTCTTCCGACAAAGCCGTGTGCTCACGCAAAGGGAACGCCACGTTGTCGAACACACTCATGTCGGTGAACAAAGCACCAAACTGGAACAGCATGCCCATGCGGCGGCGGGCGGCGTAAAGCTCGGCCTGGCGCATGGTGGTGATGTCTTTGCCATCCACCAGCAACTGCCCTTGACCGGCACGGATCTGGCCCCCAATCAAGCGCAGCACCGTGGTCTTGCCACCACCCGACACCCCCATCAAGGCCGTGACTTTCCCACGCGGCACATTGAAGCTGAGGTTCTTCAAAATGACACGGTCCCCGTACCCAAAGGTCAGGTCTTTCAGTTCAACGAGTGAGGATGGGATGGATGTGCTCATGAAAGACAAAAGCCGGGCAAACCGGCTTTTGTGATGGTCTATGGCGCAGATTAACGGTTCGTCAATCTGTGCACTTGAGGGATTTTACCTAGAACTTTGGAAATCAACGCGGCAGGTCGCTCGCGCCCATCAGGAACTCGTCCACGGCCCGTGCGGCCTGTCGACCTTCGCGGATCGCCCAGACGACCAGCGACTGGCCACGGCGCATGTCACCGGCGGCAAACACCTTGTTCACGTTGGTGGCATAGCCGCCTGTGAAGTCGGTGCTGGCCTTGGCGTTGCCACGGGCGTCTTTGTCGATGCCAAAGGCGTCGAGCACGGTGGCGACCGGGTTGGTGAAACCCATGGCCAGCAACACCATGTCGGCTTTGTATTCCTTCTCGGTGCCGGGCACTTCGACCATCTTGCCGTCTTTGAACTCGACGTGCACGGTTTTCAGACCCGTGAGCTTGCCCTTTTCACCGATGAACTCTTTGGTGGAAATGGCGAACTCGCGCTGCAACAGGCCTTTTTCGGCGCTCTCGTCGTGGCTGGAGCTGGTGCGCAGCTTCATGGGCCAGTACGGCCAGATCATCGCCTTGTTTTCTTTTTCAGGCGGCTCGGGCATCACCTCGAACTGGGTCACGCTAACCGCGCCGTGACGTGTGCTGGTGCCCACGCAGTCGCTGCCGGTGTCGCCGCCGCCGATCACGATGACGTTTTTGCCGTCAGCGCGCAATTGGCCTTTGAGCTTGTCGCCCGCATTGACCTTGTTTTGCTGGGGCAGGAACTCCATCGCAAAGTGCACACCGTCCAGCTCGCGGCCAGGCACGGGCAGGTCACGCGACTGCTCGGAGCCACCGGTCAGCAGCACCGCGTCAAAGTCTTTCTTGAGCTGTTCGGCGCTGATGGTTTCTTTGGCCCAGTTGGTGACCTTGGAATCCTTGGGCCACTCACCCACCAGCACGCTGGTGCGGATGGTCACGCCTTCGGCTTCGAGCTGCTTGACGCGGCGGTCGATGTGCGTCTTTTCCATCTTGAAGTCAGGAATGCCATAGCGCAGCAGGCCGCCGACGCGGTCGTTCTTTTCGAACAAGGTCACGTCGTGACCTGCGCGGGCCAGCTGCTGTGCCGCGGCCAGACCTGCGGGGCCTGCGCCGATCACCGCAACTTTTTTGCCGGTCTTGACTTTGGCAGGTCGGGGCGTGACCCAGCCCTCGGCCCAAGCGCGGTCGATGATGGCGTGCTCGATCGACTTGATGCCCACGGCATCGTCATTGAAGTTGACCACGCAAGCCGCCTCGCAAGGTGCGGGGCAGATGCGGCCGGTGAACTCGGGGAAGTTGTTGGTGCTGTGCAGCACCTCGATCGCGTTCTTCCAGTCGCCGTGGTACACGAGGTCGTTGAAGTCCGGAATGATGTTGTTGACGGGGCAGCCGTTGTTGCAAAACGGTGTGCCGCAGTCCATGCAACGCGCCGCTTGTGTTTTCGACTGCTCTTCGGTCAGACCGATCACGAATTCGCCGTAATTTTTCAGGCGCTCGTTGACAGGCTTGTAGCCTTCTTCGATGCGCTCAAATTCCATGAAGCCTGTGATTTTTCCCATGATGTTTCCTTCGATTCTTGACGTTGGACTCAGGCAGCAACAGGCTTGGCAGCCTTGGCAGCTTTCTTGGCGTTGATCTCGCCCAGAGCACGCTTGTATTCGTTCGGGAACACCTTCACGAACTTGGCACGGGCTGTGGCCCAGTTGTCCAGCAACTCGCGGGCGCGCTGGCTGCCGGTCCACTTGTGATGGTCTTCCAGCAATTTTTTGAGCTGCACTTCGTCGGCCAAGTCGCGGTGCCACACATTGCGGTCCACTTGCGCTTCTTGCTCGGCGGCCGTGAGCACCTTTTCCATGCTGACCATCGCCGTGTTGCAGCGTGAAGCGAACTCGCCGTCTTCGTCGTAGACATAGGCGATACCGCCGCTCATGCCCGCACCGAAGTTGCGGCCGGTCTTGCCCAGCACAGCCACGGTGCCGCCGGTCATGTATTCACAACCGTGGTCGCCCGTGCCTTCCACCACCGCGGTGGCACCCGACAGGCGCACCGCGAATCGCTCGCCGGCCACACCAGCAAAGAAGGCTTCACCGGTGGTTGCGCCGTACATGACGGTGTTGCCCACGATGATGTTTTGTGCTGCTGCGCCACGGAATTCCAGGCTGGGGCGCACCACCACGCGACCGCCCGACAAACCTTTGCCGGTGTAATCGTTGGCTTCGCCGATCAGGTACAGCGTGATGCCCTTGGCCAGGAACGCACCGAAGGACTGACCGCCCGTTCCTTCCAGTTGGATACGCAGGGTGTCGTCAGGCAAACCCTCGGGGTGCACCTTGGTCACTGCACCGGACAACATGGCACCGACCGAGCGGTTCACGTTGCGGGCCACTTCCATGAACTGCACTTTTTCGCCCTTGTCGATGGCGGCGCGGCTCTTGGCGATCAGCACGTTGTCCAAGGCTTTTTCGAGGCCGTGGTCTTGTGTGTCCACATGGCGCACGGCCACAGTGGAGGCGACCTGAGGCACGGCCAACAGGCGACCAAAGTCAAGACCCTTGGCTTTCCAGTGTTCCACACCGCTCTTCATGTCGAGCAGGTCGGCACGGCCCACCAGATCGTCAAACTTGGCAATGCCCAGCTGGGCCATGATCTGGCGCACTTCTTCGGCGATGAAGAAGAAGTAGTTCACGACATGCTCAGGCTTGCCGGTGAACTTTTTGCGCAGATCGGGGTCTTGTGTGGCCACGCCCACAGGGCAGGTGTTCAGATGGCATTTGCGCATCATGATGCAGCCTTCAACCACCAGCGGTGCGGTGGCGAAGCCGAATTCATCAGCGCCGAGCAATGCGCCGATGGCGACGTCACGGCCGGTCTTCATCTGACCGTCGGCCTGCACGCGGATGCGACCGCGCAAGCCGTTGAGCACCAAGGTTTGCTGGGTTTCGGCCAGACCGATTTCCCATGGCGAGCCTGCGTGCTTGACCGAGGACCAAGGCGAAGCGCCCGTGCCGCCGTCGTGACCGGCGATCACGACGTGGTCGGCCTTGCACTTGGCCACACCGGCAGCGATGGTGCCGACGCCGATTTCAGACACGAGCTTCACGCTGATGTCGCTGTGGGGTGCCACGTTCTTCAGATCGTGGATCAGCTGGGCCAAGTCCTCGATGGAGTAGATGTCGTGGTGCGGCGGTGGCGAGATCAGACCCACACCTGGCACCGAATGGCGCAGCTTGCCGATGTAGTCGGACACTTTGCCGCCGGGCAACTGACCGCCTTCACCAGGCTTGGCACCCTGGGCCATCTTGATCTGGATCTGGTCGGCGCTGGACAGGTATTCGGCGGTGACACCGAAGCGGCCCGAAGCGACTTGCTTGATGCGCGAACGCAGCGAGTCACCGGCTTGCAAAGGCAAGTCGACCTCGACGTTTTCGGCACCGATCACGCTCTTGAGCGAATCGCCAACCTTGATCGGGATGCCCTTGAGTTCGTTGCGGTAACGCGCCGAGTCTTCACCGCCTTCGCCGGTGTTGCTCTTGCCGCCGATGCGGTTCATGGCCACAGCCAGGGTGGCGTGCGCTTCGGTCGAAATGGAGCCCAGCGACATCGCACCGGTGGCGAAACGTTTGACGATGTCAGCCGCAGACTCGACCTGCTCCAGCGGGATGGCTTTGGACGGGTCGATCTTGAACTCGAACAGACCGCGCAGCGTCATGTGGCGCTTGCTCTGGTCGTTGATGATCTGCGCGTATTCCTTGTAGGTGCTGAAGTTGTTGGCACGGGTGGAGTGCTGCAACTTGGCAATCGCGTCAGGGGTCCACATGTGTTCTTCGCCACGGGCGCGCCAGGCGTATTCCCCGCCTGCGTCCAGCATGGTGGCCAGCACCGGGTCGTCGCCAAAGGCAGCGGTGTGCATGCGGAAGGCTTCTTCGGCGATTTCGAACACGCCAATACCGCCCACACGGCTGGAGGTGCCGGTGAAGTACTTGTTGATGGTTTCGGTGTTGATGCCGATGGCTTCGAACAACTGCGCACCGCAATACGACATGTAGGTCGACACACCCATCTTGGACATGATCTTGGACAGGCCCTTGCCGATCGCCTTGATGTAGTTGTAGATGGCTTTCTCGGCCGACAGGTCGCCGGGCAACTCTTTGTGCAGCGCGGCCAGGGTTTCCATCGCCAGGTAGGGGTGCACGGCTTCGGCACCGTAACCGGCCAGCACGGCAAAGTGGTGCACTTCGCGGGCGGTACCGGTTTCAACCACCAGACCCGCGGTGGTGCGCAGGCCTTCGGTCACCAGGTGCTGGTGGATGGCCGACAGCGCCAGCAGCGCGGGCACAGCCACCTGGGTGGCGTTCACGCCACGGTCGCTGATGATCAGGATGTTGTGGCCGCCTTTAATGGCGTCCACGGCTTCAGCGCACAGCGAGGCCAGCTTGGCTTCCACGCCTTCGCGGCCCCACATCGCGGGGTAGGTGATGTCCAGCGTGGCACTCTTGAACTTGCCCTTGGTGGCTTGCTCGATGTTGCGCAGCTTGGCCATGTCGGCGAAGTCCAGGATGGGCTGGCTGACTTCCAGACGCATCGGTGGGTTGACCTGGTTGATGTCCAGCAGGTTCGGCTTGGGGCCGATGAAGGACACCAGCGACATCACGATCGCTTCGCGGATCGGGTCAATCGGGGGGTTGGTCACTTGCGCGAACAACTGCTTGAAGTAGTTGTAGAGCGGCTTGTTCTTGTCAGACAACACGGCCAGCGGGCTGTCGTTGCCCATGGAGCCAATGGCTTCTTCACCGGCAGACGCCATGGGGGCCAGCAAGAACTTGATGTCTTCTTGCGTGGTGCCGAAGGCTTGTTGCAGGTCGAGCAAGGCCACATCGGATGCGGGTGCCACGGTGGCTTCGGCCACGTCATCGAGCTTGATGCGCAGGTTTTCGATCCACTGCTTGTAGGGCTTGGCACTGGCCAGACCGGCTTTCAACTCTTCGTCGTTGATCATGCGGCCTTGTTCCAGATCGATCAGGAACATCTTGCCGGGCTGCAGACGCCACTTGCGCACGATCTTGCTTTCGGGGATCGGCAGCACGCCGGTTTCCGAGCCCATGATGACCATGTCGTCGTCGGTGATGATGTAGCGCGAAGGGCGCAGGCCGTTGCGGTCCAGGGTGGCGCCGATCTGGCGGCCGTCGGTGAACACGATCGAGGCGGGACCATCCCATGGCTCCAGCATCGCAGCGTGGTATTCATAGAAGGCCTTGCGGCGCTCGTCCATCGTGGTGTGCTGTTCCCATGGCTCGGGAATCATCATCATCACGGCCTGGCTGATGGGGTAGCCCGCCATCGTCAGCAGTTCCAGGCAGTTGTCAAAGGTGGCGGTGTCGGACTGACCGGCGAAGCTGATGGGGTAGAGCTTTTGCAGGTCGGCAGCCAGCACGGGCGAAGACATGACGCCTTCGCGGGCCTTCATCCAGTTGTAGTTTCCCTTGACGGTGTTGATCTCGCCGTTGTGGGCCACATAGCGGTAGGGGTGAGCCAGTGGCCACTCGGGGAAGGTGTTGGTGGAGAAACGCTGGTGCACCAGGCCCAGGGCCGAGACGCAACGCTCGTCTTGCAGGTCCAGGTAATAAGTGCCAACCTGGTCGGCCAGCAGCAAGCCCTTGTAGACCGCGGTGCGGCTGGACATGCTGGGGATGTAGTACTCGTTGCTGTGCGTCAGCTGAAGCGCCTGGATGGCGGCGCTGGCGGTCTTGCGGATCACGTACAGCTTGCGCTCCAGAGCGTCTTGCACGATCACATCGGCGCCACGGCCAATGAAGATCTGGCGCATGACCGGCTCTTTTTCGCGCACGGTGGGCGACATGGGCATGTCGCGGTTCACCGGCACATCGCGCCAGCCCAAAACCACCTGGCCTTCGGCCTTGACGGCGCGTTCCAGCTCTTGCTCGCAAGCCATGCGGGAAGCATGTTCTTTGGGCAAGAACACCATGCCCACGCCGTATTCACCAAACGGCGGCAAAGCCACACCCTGCCTGGCCATCTCGTCGCGGTACAGCGCATCGGGCAACTGGATCAGGATACCGGCACCGTCGCCCATGAGCGCGTCCGCACCCACAGCACCCCGGTGGTCCAGGTTTTCAAGAATCTTCAGGGCCTGCGTCACGATGGCGTGGCTCTTTTGACCTTTGATGTGGGCCACGAAGCCCACACCGCAAGCATCGTGCTCGTTGGCCGGGTCATACAGACCGGTCGATTGGAAATGTTCTTTGTCGGATGCCGTGGTCATGGCGCACTCCTAAGGGTTTTTACGCGGATCGAGGAGTGTAGTGCACTGCAGCATCCATGCCAAACTTTTTAATTGGGGTCAGATCCCAATTAATTTCGATTTTTCTCAGGCTTTAAATTAATTGGGGACAGGTTCAATCTGCCGTCTTTTTGAATGGTCGCCCAGCCTTGCCCGGCACGAGCCGTCTCGACGTGGACTGCTGCAAATCATCCACAAAATCGGCCGACCCCAGAGCCCAGCCCGACAGGGCGGTTTGGGTCAGTTGGTCTTTCTCGGACTGCGCCAAACCGGTCTGAACCAGCCCGGCATAAGCGACCTCGCGGGCAAATGGTGTGTTGCCCAGGCCCCAAAACAGGGCGTGAGGCGTCACCAACTTGTCGCTCACCTGCCCAATACAGTGCCTGTGGCTGGACCACTTGAAGTCGGCCGGCTGCGCCACCATGCCTGCCCGCACCGGGTTCAGGTCGATGTAGACCATGCACGCCAAAAGATAGCGCTCACTCTCAATCAGATTACTGCGGTAGCGCCCTTCCCACAAAGTGCCGCTGCGATGGTGCCGCAAATTGAAGTAGCGCACATAGGCCCGACCCACGGCCTGCATCATCTGCGGCAGACCCTCGTCGGTTTCAGGCGTGACCAGCAAATGGAAGTGGTTGTCCATGATCACGTAAGCATGGATGGCCACCTTGAAGGTCTGCGCATGCTCTTGCCACAGCGCCAGCAAACGCTCGCGGTCCACGTCATCGCGCACGATGGGCTGGCGGTCGTTGCCGCGCTGGATGACATGGTGCGGATAACCGGCAACGGTGAGGCGGGGCTGGCGGGCCATGGGAGCTCCTGAGTGAGAGCAGAAGTTTAATTGGGATCTGACCCCAATTAAATTGATGTGCAATCCAAGCTATTAAAACTTTTAGTGTAAAAATAATATTTCCATTCGAGCCTGCAGACCTCAACATAAGGCAACACATGAAAAGCACGTTCACCTCAGTGGCCTTCATTCTGTTCTTTTGGCTTCCGGCACTTTGCCAGGCCATGACCCTTGAACGGGTCAACAACGACCTCTATGCGACGGGTCCAACAGTCGACCAAGACTTTTTGAGCTTCAAAGAGGCATTTGCAAAAGGCGGTGTTCAGCGCTTGATTCTGGTGAACGGTCCAGGCGGCGATCTTTGGACAGGCATGCAAGTGGCCCGAATGGTGCAGGAGGCCAAAGTCAAAACTGTTGTGTCAGGCTCTTGCATGTCGGCGTGCTCACTGATTTTCATGGGAGGACAAGAACGCGCCTTTGGTTCGGGACACCTGCCGCGTGTGACCATGATTGGCATTCATGGTGCGCACGATAAAGATAGCAAGAATGTCCTCTCCCAAGCAATGCCTCAGATGTACGCCTTGTACAAACAGCAAATGGGCGAAAAGTTCGATGCGGCAGTCATCAACCAAGCGCTCTATGGCATCAAAGAGGCGTCTGGTTTTCTGCGTATCCGTGAAATCCAGCGCACACAGGAAACGGACCGGACGCCCTGGTTTTGCCCCACAGGACAAACACCCTTCGACCAGTGCCAACAGCACTCGGGTAAAGATGCCTACACCCTGGGTGTCGTGACACAAACCGAAACGGTTGACCTGCAATTACCAGCCAGCATGAAAATGAAATTAGGGTTTTTTGGCAAACCCCTGGACGCCCCCCCTGTGGACTTCCAAGACCGCGCCGATCAGTTGATTGAAACCTTGTGCTCAGGGCAATTGCTCTGCAAAACCATTGGGGGAAGAACCCTGAAAAATTACCTCAGCGCCAACCAGAACAAAGCCCTGGCCATCGGCAGAGGCAAAACAGGCTACGGCGTCCGATTGGGAGATGATGACCCGGGGCTGGCCATGATGAGGGCTCTTTACTACTGCAACCATGCCAAAAACAACCCCAAACTCTGCCACCTAATCGCAGTCAATGACCATGAACTGCTGCCGCTTTACGATGAAGCGCAAGCCCAAAGCGCTTTATTGCTGGAAAAATTGACAGCCCCATCACCTGCGTTCAGCCAAACAGAGCGCGATGAACCAGGCAGCAGTACCCCCACTCGTTTGCGCACCGGCCATCAGGTGACGGGCATGACCCCCAAAGCGCTGGATGGAATTCAACGCTGGGACACGGCCACGTTGGCCCAAGCGCTGAAACAAAACGAACGCCCTGTCGTCATCGACACCGCTGCCTTTGGTCCGGTGATTCCCGGTGCACTGAATTTCATCAACAGTGGCTTGGCTTTCGAAAATGATCAAACAGAGTCCGCCTATGCAGAACGTTTTCGCCAAATGCTGCTAGCCGCAGCACCCAACCTGAACCAAGCTGTGGTTTTCTACTGCGCCAGCTCAGAATGCTGGCTTTCAGTGAATGCTGCGATGCGTGCACGGCAGCTGGGTTACACCCAGGTCATCTGGTACCGGGGCGGCATCAATGCATGGATGCAAGCAGGCTTACCGACCGTTGGGCGAGTACCCGTGGCTGTACTGAACTGACCCGAACCCGGATTCATCGATTAAAGGGGTAGCTGCCCTTGCACTGGTACCAGTCAATCCATCGGCTGGTGGATCACCACGGGATTGATCTTCAAGCATCAAGTGGCAATGCCACCAATGGGTACCGCTCCGCCATCAGCCCTTCCACCCCAAACTCCTTGAGCAGCGCCAGCAGGCGCTCGCCGGCTGCGCGTTTTTTCTGGCCAGTGTATTTGGCCAAAATCAGTTCGTTTTTCATGGAGTGCTCCCAGCCCACCAGCTCGGTCACGGTGACTGCATAGCCCTGCGACTCCAAATAGAGGCAACGCAGCACGTTGGTGAGCTGGCTGCCCACTTCGCGGGTGTGCAGGGGATGACGCCAGAGTTCTGCCAAAGGGGTGCGCTGCAGGTTCAGCGCCTTGTTCTGATTCAAAGCACGGGCCAACTCGGCCTGGCAGCAGGGCACCAGCACCATGAATTTGGCTTTCTTTTGCAGGCCAAAGGCGATGGCGTCGTCGGTGGCGGTGTCGCAGGCGTGCAACCCGGTGACCACGTCGATCTGCGCGGGCAACGCGTCGCTTTGCGCCGATTCGGCCACGCTCAGGTTGAGGAACTGCATGCGCGCAAAGCCCAACTTTTGGGCCAGCGCCTGGGACGACGCCACCAACTCGCTGCGGGTCTCGATACCGTAAATCGTGCCCCGACCCAGTGCTTTGAAAAACAGGTCGTAAATGATGAAGCCCAGATACGACTTGCCCGCACCGTGGTCGGCCAGCGTGGGGCCGGTGTCGCTGGCGGGCAGCTCGAGCAGCAATTTTTCGATGAACTGGAACAGGTGATAGACCTGCTTGAGCTTGCGGCGCGAGTCCTGATTGAGCTTGCCGTCGCGGGTCAGGATGTGCAGTTGTTTGAGCAACTCCACCGACTGGCCAGGGCGCACTTCGGGGGGCAACTCTGGCGTGGCAGCCACTGTGGGGGCACGTTTTTTCATGGGCAACATTCTTCGCCCGCAGGGGCGGGCTCCTACAAAAGATCAGGGACGCGGACCGACATCCAGGGCACGCCAGCCATCTGCACCCAGCTTTTCCAAGGTGGCGATGTTGGTTTCGTAAATCATCTCGGCTTCAGGAAAAGCCTCGACCGCCCGGTCAATGCTCTCCTCGCGCAACAGGTGCAGCGTGGGGTAAGGCGAGCGGTTGGTGAAGTTGCTGATGTCGTCGGGCTCGGTGTCGGCAAACTGGAACTCGGGGTGAAAGCTCGCCACCTGAAACTCACCTTCCAGGTCCAGCTCTTGCAGCACGGCATCGGCTTCGTCCAGAAAGTCGTTGAACTCCAGAAAGTCGCGCAGCATCTGCGGAATGACCAACAGCACCGTCTCGCGCTCTTCGGCGGGGGTTGCAGCCAGCGCTTGCAGCTGCTCGATCAGCTCATCACGCAGGCCTTCTAAGCCCTTGGCTTCGCTCAACACGTAATGAATCTGCCCCTTCACATGCGGGGCTTTGGCAAAGGGGCACAGGTTCAGGCCGATCACGGCGCGCTCAAGCCAGCGCACGGTGTCAGCAATTTCGGGGGTGTTCATATCGGTCATGGGCGAGATTGTGCCTGCGTCGTCTGGCGTTGCAGCTCACGCCCAGCCCCCCAGGCCAACACCGCCCCCACCGCACAACACCCCATCGTGACCAGCGGCGTGAGCTGCCAGCCGCCGGCACGCGCCGCCACAGCAGCCACCACAGGCGGCCCCACAAACTGGCCCAGGGCCGAGAGTTGCTGCATCCAGCCCACGGTGGTGGCCACCTGTTGCTCGCCGGGGGCCAGGCGCACCGCCAGACTGAACAAGGTGCCCGGCACCAGTCCGCCCATGCCCGAAAACACCAGCACGCCGGCATAGCGCAGCCAAGGCAAGCCGTCGGTGAACGCCGCAAAAGCCAGCGTGCTGCCCAGCGCCATGGCAGCAAAACCCAGCCACAAGGTTGAGCGTGGTGCCCAGCCGCGCTGCAACAAGCGGCCAGAGGCCATGTTGCCCGCCATGTTGACGGCTGCGGCCAGCGCCGTGAGCACGCCCAGCAACGCACCGCTCACGCCCGCCGCCGCGTAGATGGACGGCAGAAAACCCACGACCGCCAGCCACTGCCCCGAATACATGCCAAACGTCAGCGCCACCAGCCACGGGCCGGGCGCGCTCAAGGTCTGCCGCAAACGCGACCCCGCGCCCTGTCCTGCATGGGCCACATGGACAGCGGGGTCTGCAGGCACAGCGCGGTGCAAGCCCAACGCCATCGCCAACGCCACCGCTGCAAACAGCCACCACCACACCCCCCAACCCCAGGCCGGGATGAAGAGCGGCCCCAGCAACAAGGCCAGCGCGGTGCCCGTGGGCATGTAAGCGCCCCACACGCCCAGCATGCCGGGCAGCTGCGCAGGCGGCACCAGTCGGCGGATCAAGGCGGGTGCAGGCAGGGCCACCAGCAAAAAGCCCAGTCCTTCGATGGCCCGCAGGGCGAGCAGTGCCGTGACCGAAGTGGCGAAGCCGCCCAGGCCGCTGGCCAGCGCCAGCAAGCACAGGCCGCGCACCATGCTGCGCTTGAGCCCCATGCCATCGGCCAGCAGGCCCATGAACACCGCCAGGCTCAGGCCCGCCAGTTGCACGATGGACAGCAAAAAGCCCGACTGCACCAGCGTGAGGCACAGTTCAGCCTGCAAAGCGGGCAAGGCCGGGGGCAGCTTGCCGACTTGCAGGGCTGCGACGACACCGGCCAGCACCACCAGCCAGGCGGCGCGCTCAGAACTTGAGGCGGTCATGACACCCCCCTGCAACGCACACATTCGCGAGCAGGGGCTCGCTCCCACACCAAGCACAGTAACGCTGTGGGAGGCTGCCCCTGCGGCCGAATGTCGGATCTTTGGACGCCCCAAGGGAACATGCGGGCATTCGCGCGCAGGGGCAGCCTCCCACAAAGACTGCCGCCGCGCCAAAACACACGACTCACAACACCTTGCGCCCGGTCAGGCGTTCGTGTTCACGCAGGGCAAAGCGGTCCGTCATGCCCGCGATGTAATCGGCCACCGAGCGGTGCAAGTCGGCGTTGGCCGCAAAGTCAGCCGACATTTCGGCCGGTTGCGCCACATAAGCCGCAAACAACTCGCGCACAGCGTCTTTGGCGCGACCGGTGGTGTCGGTCACTTGCGGGTGGCGGTACAGCTGCGCGAACAAAAACTTTTTCAGCTCCGCCGTGCGGGCTTTCATCTGTGGGCTGAAACCCACCAGCGGCCCGGCCAGGCGGGCTTCGTCAGCGGTTTGCACGCCCGCTCGCGCCACCGCTTCGCGGGTGGTGTCGATCACGTCATAGACCTGATCGCTCAGCATGCGGCGGATGGTTTCATACAGCAGGCGGCGCGGCTTTTGCGCCAGCGCGGGGTGCTCGCCCAGCGCTTGCTGGTGGTAGTGGGCAAACAGCTCCACCCCCAGCAACTGTTCGGTGCTGATCAGCCCCGAGCGCACGCCGTCGTCGATGTCGTGCGCGTTGTAGGCGATCGCGTCGGCCAGGTTGCACAGTTGCGCTTCCAGGCTGGGCTGGGTGCGGTCAATGAAGCGCCGCGCCACCCCGCCCGGCTCGGCCCGCTCCAGGTGCTCGGCGTTGGCGCGTGAGCAATGTTTGAGCACGCCTTCGCGGGTTTCAAAGCTCAGGTTCAGTCCGTCAAACGCGGGGTAGCGCTCTTCAAGTTTGTCCACCACGCGCAGGCTTTGCAGGTTGTGCTCAAAACCGCCGTGCTCGGTCATGCATTCGTCCAGCGCATCTTGTCCGGCGTGGCCAAAGGGCGTGTGGCCCAGGTCGTGGGCCAGCGCCACGGCTTCGACCAAATCTTCATTGAGCCCCAGCGCCCGGGCAATCGAACGGCCCAGCTGCGCGACTTCGAGCGAATGCGTCAGCCGCGTGCGAAACAAATCGCCTTCGTGGTTCAGAAAGACTTGCGTTTTGTAAACCAGCCGCCGAAACGCGGTCGAATGCACGATGCGGTCGCGGTCTCTTTGGTACGCATTGCGCGTGGGTGCGGCGGGTTCGGCAAATCGGCGGCCCCGGGTTTGGGCGGGGTCGCAGGCCAAAGTTGACAAGCTGGCCGACAAAGTGCCGGAGGCCTGCACGGGAAGATCGGACAGGTCACCAGACAGCAGCATGGGCGGGACCTTTCAGGCGCAGCAGGCGTTGATCACGTCGCGCACCATGGCGTCGGGCGAGCCGCAAACCGACGCTTTGCCGGGCCCGTCGATGATCACAAACTGGATGTCGCCGCCCACGGCTTTCTTGTCCAGACGCATGTGTTCGATGTAATGGCCCGCGTTGTCGGCCGCGTCAATCACGGGGCCGCGCACCGGCAAGCCAGCGCGTTCGATCAGGGCACGCAAACGCGCCACAAAGGCGGCATCCACTTTGCCCAGCCGCTGCGAGAGTTCGGCCGCCATGACCATGCCGCAGCCCACGGCCTCGCCGTGCAACCACACGCCAAAACCCAGACCCGCCTCAATGGCATGGCCAAAGGTGTGGCCAAAATTCAGGATGGCGCGCAGGCCCGCTTCGCGCTCGTCTTGCCCGACCACCCAGGCCTTGATCTCGCAGCTGCGCTTGACGGCGTGCGCCAAGGCCTCCGGGTTTTGCGCCATCAAGGCGTCGATGTTCGCCTCAATCCAGCCCAAGAAATCCATGTCGGCAATCGGGCCATATTTGATGACTTCGGCCAAGCCCGCGCTCAGCTCGCGCGGGGGCAAGGTGGTCAGGGTGTTCAGATCGCACACCACGCGCACGGGCTGGTAAAACGCGCCGATCATGTTTTTACCCAGAGGGTGGTTGATGGCGGTTTTGCCGCCCACCGACGAATCGACCTGCGACAGCAGGGTGGTGGGCACCTGCACAAAGGGCACGCCGCGCATGTAGCTGGCCGCGGCAAAGCCGGTCATATCACCGATCACGCCACCGCCTAAAGCAAACAGCACCGTCTTGCGGTCGCAGCCTTTGGACAGCAGCGCGTCAAAAATCAGGTTCAGGGTCTGCCAGTCTTTGTGGGCCTCGCCATCGGGCAACACCACGGTGTGGACCTGCTTGTAATGCGGGGCGATGGCGGCGCGCAAGGCGGCTTCGTACAGCGGCGCGATGGTGGCATTGGTCACGATCATGGCCGCCTGCGCTTTGGGCAAACCGGCCCAGGTGTCGGCGCGGCCGATCAGGCCCTGGCCAATGTGGATGTCGTAACTGCGGTCGTCCAGCGAAATGGCGACTTTTTGAATGAGGGATGTAGAGGACTCGGACATAGGCCCCGAGTGTAGGGGCTTTGGGGCGTATTTCAGGGATTGGCGACTGGGCCGACCACCGCTGTCGCCGATGCCTGGGCTGGGGGGTTGGCAGGCAAATGCCCGGCCAGTTCCAGCTGCATGACGATCATGTTGACCAGCGTGGCCACCGACGGCCGCCCGGTTTCGATGACAAAGTGGGCCGCCTCGCGGTACAGCGGGTCGCGCGCCTCAAACAGCGCACGCAGCCGGGCCAGCGGGTCGTCCACCTGCAGCAAAGGCCGCGCCGTGTCATGGCGGACGCGACGAAACACGTCTTCAGGTGTGGAGCGCAGATAGATCACATGGCCCCGCTCGCGCAAATGGCGGCGGTTGGCTTCGCGCAAGACAGAGCCCCCACCGGTCGCGATCACACCTTCGTGCGATTGGGTCAGGTCGTCGAGCACTTGCTGCTCCACATCGCGGAAGCTGTCTTCGCCTTCGCGGGCAAAGAATTCCCGGATCGAGCAACCCAGGCGGTGCTCAATCACATGGTCGGAATCGACAAAGGGCACCCCCAAGCGGCGCGCCAGCTGCCGACCGATGGTGGTTTTGCCCGAGCCCGGAAGGCCCACGAAGATGATGCTCAAGAAAGTCTCACACTGAAAATGTCGGCTTGGCCACACCCCAAAGTGGCCTGCAGCGCGGAGGCACCAAGTGTATTCGACCGCTTGGGGGGCATTTCGGGCGCTTCAGCCCAGCCCCAAGCACAGCCCCTCAGGGCGGCAGTGTGGTCGGGGCATCGGCCACCACCCGGGGCGTCAGGAAGATCAGCAACTCGCTTTTGCGCCGGGTCTGGTCGCGGTTTTTGAACAACCAGCCCAAACCTGGCACATCACCCAGCCCCGGGACTTTGGCTTCGTCGTTGCGGTTGGTTTCTTCGTAAATGCCACCCAGCACCACGGTGCCGCCATCTTCCACGCGCACCTGGGTTTTCACATGCTTGGTGTTGATGGCATAGCCCGCAGGGGTGATTTGCCCCACGCTGTCGCGGTTCACATCCACATCCAGCACGACCGAGCCGTCAGGCGTGATTTGGGGCGTCACTTCCAGCTTGAGGTTGGCTTTGCGAAACGAAATCGCGGTCACGCCGTTGCCCACGGCGGTTTGGTAGGGCAGCTCGGTACCCTGCTCAATGAGGGCTTTGGTCTGGTCGGCCGTCACCACGCGGGGGCGCGAGACCACCTTGCCCAAGCCCGCAGCCTCCAGGGCCGAAATTTCCACATTGATGAAGCGGTCCGCGGCGGCATTGAAGAGCGAGACAGCAAAGGTGGCCGGGGTGTTGAGCGTTTGCCCTGCCGACCCCGCCGGCAAGTTGACCTGGTTGCCCGCCACCGTCCCGGCAGCCGCAGGCTGGTTGCCAGCGCCCACGCTCAGCGTGTTCGAGCGGCCTTGCACCTTCAGCGGAATCGCCAGCCCCGCCCCCAAACGCACGCCCAGTGACTGGCCAAACTGGTCATCGGCCTCCACAATGCGCGCCTCGATCAGGATTTGCCGCACCGGCACATCCAGCTGGGCCAGCATTTTTTCCAGGTCCAACAAACGCGCGGGCAAGTCTGAAATAAAAAGTTGGTTGGTACGGGGCTCGGCCAACACACTGCCACGCGCACTCAACCAACGCCCGCCTGTGCTGCCAGCCGCACCGCCTTGCAAACGCTGGGCGACCTCGGTGGCGCGGGCATATTGCAAACGCAAGGACAGCATGTGCAGCGGGCTCACCGCGTCCAAAGCGGCTTGGGCATCGAGCTGTTTTTTCTCGCGCAAAGCCCATTCGCCTTGCGGTGCCACCCAGAGCACACGCCCCTCCAAGCGCGAGACCAGGCCTTTGGACTGCAAAACGATGTTCAAGGCTTGTTGCCACGGCACCTCGGTCAGACGCACGCTCACTTGCCCCACCACACCCTCGGTGGGCACCACATTCAAGCCCGAAAAATCGGCAAACACCTGCAACAAGGCTTTCAGCTCGATGTTCTGAAAGTTCAAGCTGATCGGCTTGTTGTCTGGCGTTGGAACACCCAAGCCTGCACGCGGGTCTGCACTTGGCCCTGCGCTGACTGCGGTCTCGCCCACCAGCAACGGGGCTTGCGGCGAAGGGGTTTCGGCAGATTGCGCCCATGACGAGAGCGCAAGGCTGAAGCCCAACACACCACCACAGCCGTACACACCCCATTTTTGGAAGCTCATCATCGCTTGGTCCCGTCCTTTGGTTCGTCACGCCGTTCGCCCCATCCCAGCATCAACATCGGCCCCTGCGCCAAGCGCAAGCTGACGCCCGCATCGGTGATGGCAGCGACCCGATGCCCTTCTTGTGTGACCCGCTGTCCCTGGCTCACCCTGACCCAATGCGGCCCCGCTGACAAGATCGCTTGTCGATCAGCCCCTTGCTGCCAGAGCCCCGCCAAACGCACACGGGCCAAAGGCCAATGACGAGGGTCCTCGGGCAAAGGATCAGGGCCGGCAACTGCGACGGCGACGGCGGCCCCCGAAGCCCCGGAAACACCTGAGGCACCTGACGCACTGGCGCTGGCATCGGCCGATTCGGCCAAACGCACAGCATCTCCACCCGAAGGCAAGCCCTTGGCCTGTGCAAACACAACAGCCTCTGAACGCCCCAACGAACGCGGCTCCAGCAGGGTCAGCTGATCCCAAGCCCCATCAGGCTCTGGCTGTGCGTGCACGCCAGCATCGCTAGGGCGCAGCCAGACCCGCAGCACCGCATCGATCTGGACTTCTTCAGGATGGGCCGTTGCGGCCACGCTGATCCGGTCGATCGAACACACCGGCCCGGCTTGGGTGAAGGCGGCCCAAACATGTGACCAATCCTCAAAACGTCCCAGCAAACGCACCGCCACCGCCTGGCTGGGCAAGCCTGCCGTGCTTCCAGCAGCCAAGCTGGGCGGCAAGGGGCGCAAAGACTGCAGGCTCAATCCGCCCCCCGTCAAGGCCTGTTGCAAATCGACCCAAATTTGCCCTTGCCGCGCCTGCACCGGCAAACTCATGAGCATGTTCTGCTGATCAGCGGGTAATGGCTTGTCAGGGTTGCCCGACAAGCCCGCAGGCAAGGTCGCCAATTGTTGGTGCAATTGCGCGACCGCTTGCGCAACGTTTGCATGGTCTTCGCTGACCTGCGCCTGCGCCAGCCAAACACCCGACAAACCCACCACCCAACCCGTGATCGCAAAACCCCACCGGCGCAGCCACCGCTCAAGCAAGCGTTGCAGGTGGGGCCAGCGCCATGCGTCCCCCGACAGTTCGCGCACCGGGTATCCCGGCTGGTGATCCGGGTTCATGGTTTGGGTCCTGGTGCGCGCGGCAACGGAACAAGCGAAGCACCGTGCACTGCGGGCCACACAGCCTGCCAAACGAAGCTCACCCCCTCATGGGGCGCCGTCGTGATGCTCGCCAGCGCCAAGGGGTGGTCCAGCTGATCGGACAGTCTTTGCTGGGCATGGGTTATCGCGTCAATGTGTGCGCTTGTGCCTTGGAACTCGATTTTTTCGGCCTCGGCCTGCAAACGCTCCAGCCTCAAGCCACTTTGCCGGGCTTCTGTTTGCAAGCTTTCATGCAAAGCCGCCCAAGCCTGCTGATGTTGTGCAACCTGTTTCAAATGCGCCATCTGCTCGGTTTGCAAACGCGATTGGGTTTGGCGTCGCACGGCTTCTTTGGCCAGTTGCGTTCGCGTGGCCACACTCGCTTGCAACAGGCTTTGCTCTTGCTGGAGCCGCACGGTCTGCAGCGCTTGCCATTGCAGCCATCCCCACGCGATGGCCCCGCCCAAGAGCAGTCCTGCCAAGCTGCTCCACCACCGATGAAAAATCTTTTGTTGCCGAGCCAAGCTCGGGTAATGGAGCACATTGAGCGCACGCATCACTGCCAAGCCTTCAGCGCCAGGCCGCTTGCCACCAAGCGCGGGCCTGTCGGCGTGCTCAGGACTTGCCGGATGGCCTCATCGATCGCCTCATTCGAATCGGACGGCTCACCTTCGTCCGTCAAACCGGTCGGCTGCGTCAAGCGAAATTGCCAGTCTTGCGGTGCCTGGGTCAGCAAACTGGCCACGCCCCCTTGCAATGCACGAACGCCACGCTCGGCGGCTTGGGCTTCAGACTCGACCGCAGCCAAACGCCAACCCGCCGCCCTTGTGCAGTCCTTGAATTCGACCATGTGCGCCTGCGCGCAACCCATCCAGTGCACACGCTGCACGAGGCCATCGGTCAAGGGGGCCGGTTCAAAGTCAAAATTCACTTCATCGGGTGACAACTGAAGCGCCTGAGACACCTCCAGCTGCACCTCATAAAGCCAATCTTCTTCTGGCAAGTGCGCCGGGAAATCGATGACCCCCTCCTGCAAATGGGCAGCAGGCAAGGCCATGTTCAAACGGTGCCGAGCACCACCGCGCAAGCGTCCGTTGTGACGCAAGGCCTGGCTCAACCAAGCCAGATCCGTCAAACCCGAACCGGCGGGCGCCTGCAAAGAGACCGTGGTGTGCACCTTGGCCAAGCCACGGCTTTGTCGGGTCAATCCCACCAAAGCCCAAGCCATTCCGTGTGGGGCCAAACCCCAGGCCTGGCGGGCCGACCGGGAAGTCAACCGCCGCCACCAATGCGCCAATGCCTGCATGCCGTGCCTCCCTGGGAAGGGACCTGAATGGCCTTCCGAGAGGTTTTGTAACATGAATCAGCGTTCATGACAATTTTTTGAAAACCAAATAATTCAAAAAGTATTTTGAAACACCTGTTGGCTCAGTCCAGGATTTTTATAATGTGCGGCAGCCTGCGCCTTGTTGGCTGCACCACCAGCCCACCTATGCCATCCAAAGACACCCCCTCTCCAGAAAAGCAACGCCCCAGAGAGGTTGCCCCAGCGTCCACCCCCACCGCATGGTTTGTGAAAGTGGCTTTGTGGGCACTGGGTCTCATGGCCGCTGGACTGCTGTCCATCCTCTTGGTGGTGGGTGTGGCCATGGTCATCGCCTATCCCAACTTGCCCGACATTTCTGACTTGGCAGATTACAAGCCCAAGCTGCCTTTGCGGGTGTACACCGCCGACGGCCAGTTGATGGGCGAATTCGGCGAAGAACGGCGCAACCTCACCCCCATCAAAGACATCCCGAAAGTGATGAAAGACGCGGTGCTGTCCATCGAAGACAACCGCTTTTACCAACACGGCGGCGTGGATTACCTGGGCATCTTGCGTGCGGGCATTGCCAACGTGGGCCGTGTGAAAAGCCAGGGCGCTTCAACCATCACCATGCAGGTGGCGCGCAACGTTTACCTGTCCTCCGAGAAAACCTACACCCGCAAAATTTATGAAATTTTGCTGACCTACAAACTCGAGCACATGTTGAGCAAGGACCAGATCCTTGAAATCTACATGAACCAGATTTTCCTGGGCAACCGTGCCTATGGTTTTGCATCCGCCTGTGAAATCTACTTTGGCAAACCGCTCAAGGAAATCACCGTCGCCGAAGCCGCCATGCTGGCTGGCTTGCCCAAAGCGCCGTCGGCCTACAACCCGATCAGCAACCCCAAACGCGCCCGGTCACGTCAGCTCTACATCATCGAGCGGATGGAAGAAAACGGCTACATCACCACGGCCCAAGCCAAAGAAGCCAAAGCCGAGCCGCTCAAACTGAGGTCTGCGGCCGACAAAAAAATCCTGCACGCCGAATACGTGGCCGAAACCGTCAGGCAGATGGTCTTCGCCCAATATGGTCAAGAAACCTACACGCGCGGCCTGAACGTTTACACCACCGTCCAATCGACCGAACAAATGGCCGCCTACAAGGCCTTGCGACAGGGCATCATGGATTTTGAGCGCCGCCAGATTTACCGGGGCCCCGAAAAATTCATCGACCTGCCCGCCGACGCCAAAAAGATGGAAGACGCGATCGACGATGCACTGGAAGACCATCCGGACAACGGCGATGTGCTCTCAGCCGTGGTTCTGGAAGCCTCGCCCCGCAAAGTGGTGGTCGTTCGTCAAAACGGTGAGCAAATCAGCATCACAGGCGACGGACTCAAGCCCGCCCAATCGGGTCTGTCTGACAAGACACCACCGGCCAAGCAGATTCGCAAAGGCGCCCTGATCCGCGTTACCCAGACCCCCAAGGGCGCATGGGAAATCACCCAACTGCCGGAAGTGGAAGGTGCCTTTGTCGCGCTCACCCCTCAAACAGGGGCCATTCGGGCCTTGGTCGGGGGTTTTGACTTTGCCAAAAACAAATTCAACCACGTGACGCAGGCCTGGCGTCAACCGGGCTCCAGTTTCAAACCGTTCATTTATTCAGCGGCGCTGGAAAAGGGCTTCACACCGGCCACCGTGGTCAACGACGCGCCTTTGTTCTTTGACAGTGGCGTCACGGGCGGGCAACCTTGGGAGCCCAAAAACTACGACGGCAAGTTTGACGGCCCGATGAGCCTGCGCACCGGTTTGGCCAAATCGAAAAACATGATCTCGATCCGAATCTTGCAAGCGGTCGGCGCGCGCCCTGCACAGGAGTGGATTACCCGGTTTGGTTTTGACGAAGACAAGCACCCCGCTTACCTGACGATGGCGCTGGGTGCCGGATCGGTCACCCCCATGCAAATGGCCACCGGCTACTCGGTGTTCGCGAATGGCGGCTACCGCGTTCAGCCCCACTTGATCACCCGAATCACCGACTTCAAGGAGCGCGTGTTGGTTGAGAGTCCAGAGCCCACCCAACTCGGCGAGGCGAACTCAGCCATCCCGGCCCGAAATGCTTTTGTCATGACCAGTCTGCTGCAAGAAGTCACGCGTTCGGGCACCGCCGCACGCGCCCAAGCCACGCTTCGCCGTCCGGACATTTACGGCAAAACAGGCACCACCAACGATGCGATGGACGCCTGGTTTGCAGGCTACCAGCACCATTTGGCTGCGGTGGTCTGGATTGGCTACGACGCTCCACGCAAGCTGGGTGACCGCGAAACAGGCGGCGGCTTGAGCCTGCCGGTGTGGATCAGCTTCATGGAAACAGCTTTGCGCGGCGTGCCTGTTTCAGAACCGCCCGTACCAGAAGGCCTGGTGAACGTGGGCGGTGACTGGATGTACGAGGAATACGCCAAAGGCGGCGGCGTGAGCACATTGGGCACGGGCAACGAGGCTTCAGGCAAAGCCCCACATGCAACGCCCCCAGCTGAAGAGCGCAATCGGATTCTGGATCTGTTCCGAAACTGAAGGCCACCCAACGGCCAACTGCTGGCACTGGGCAGGCGCCCCTTGCCAGCGCTCCCACTCAGGGCTTGAACAACAGGCTTTGACCGGCCTGCTCTGACGCGTAACGCGACAGGCTTTCCCAAAACTCCCCCTGTCCCTTGGTGTCCACCCAGTGTGTGCCGTCAAACTTGTAATGAAAACCACCGCAGCGGGCCGCCAACCACACCTCGTGCAAGGGCTTTTGCAGATTGATCACGATCTGGCTGCGGTTGGGAAAGGTCAGCGTGACCATGCCACCCGTGCGCTGGTTGTCGATGTCGGCATCGGTGTCGTCGTTCAGGCGATCGCTGCTGATCTCCACGCCGGCGAGCAGGCGTTCAGCTTGGTCCAGAAATTCAAGGTCGGTCATTACAATCGCTGCATGTTGAAGGTATTGAAGATTCTAGTCACGGCGCATGCCCTTGTCGGCAGTGCGGCGATGTTGGCCGCATGCGGCCAAAAAGGCCCGCTGGTTTTGCCCAGCACACCCGAGTCTGCCGGGCGAGCCACCCTGCCTCAAACCTTGAGCCCATGGCGAGTCCAGCCCGCGCCTGGCACCCCAGCTGCACAGCCCAGCTCCCAAACCGAAACCCCTGCTCCCGTGGCTGCACCGTCTGGTGCACCCGCCACAGCCCCCCTGACCGCACCTGAGGCACCCGCTGCCGCCCCACGATGAACGCCATTGCCACACCCCAAGGCCTGCCAGGCCAGCCCCACATCGCCTACGCTGGCGATCAACTCATGGTCGAGGGCGTTCGCCTGTCTGACCTGGCCCGCGAACACGGCACACCACTTTTTGTTTATTCCAAAGCGGCCATGTTGTCGGCGCTGGCCGCCTACCAGCGCGGCTTTGCCGGGCGCAAGGCCCAAATTTGCTATGCCATGAAAGCCAACTCCACCCTGGCGGTGCTGCAGGTTTTTGCCGATGCCGGTTGTGGGTTTGACACCGTCTCGGGCGGCGAACTGGCCCGTGTGCTGGCCGCAGGTGCCGACCCAGCCAAAGTGATTTTTTCGGGCGTGGGCAAGACCCGCGCAGAGATGAAGCAAGCCTTGCAAGTGGGCATCGGCTGCTTCAATGTGGAAAGCGAAGCCGAACTCGATGTGCTGAGCGAGGTGGCCGTGAGCCTGGACAAACAAGCCCCGGTCAGCTTGCGCGTGAACCCCAACGTGGATGCCAAAACCCACCCCTACATCTCGACCGGACTCAAAGGCAACAAATTCGGCATTGCGCACGAAGACGCCCTGCGCGCCTACCGCCATGCGGCCAGCCTGCCAGGCCTGAAGGTGGTGGGCATCGACTGCCACATCGGCTCGCAAATCACCGAAGCCACGCCGTATCTGGACGCCATGGACCGCGTGCTGGACCTGGTGACCGAGATCGAAGCCGCAGGCATCGCCATCCACCACATCGACTTTGGTGGCGGCTTGGGCATCAACTACAACGGCGACACGCCACCCGAAGCCGATGCGCTTTGGGCGCAATTGCTCGCCAAACTCGACGCGCGCGGCTACGGCCAGCGCCAGATCATGATCGAGCCCGGTCGCTCCCTCGTGGGCAATGCGGGCGTGTGCCTGACCGAGGTGCTGTACCTCAAGCCCGGTGAACAAAAGAACTTCTGCATCGTCGACGCGGCCATGAACGACCTGCCCCGCCCGGCCATGTACCAGGCCTTTCACCAGATCGTGCCGGTGACCCCGCGCACGGACACAGGTGCAGGTGCTGGCGAGGTGTACGACATCGTGGGCCCCGTGTGCGAAAGCGGCGACTGGATTGGCCGCGACCGCCAGTTGCAGGTAGCCGCCGGTGACACACTGGCCGTGTTGTCGGCAGGCGCGTATTGCATGAGCATGTCGAGCAACTACAACACCCGAGGCCGCGCCGCCGAAATTTTGGTGGACGGCACCAAGGCCCACCTGATTCGCCAACGCGAATCGGCGTTTGACACCTTTGCGTTGGAACAGCTGGTCTGATCTGCGCACGCAAGGTGCATCGCACCTTGCAGACCCTGCCTATGACCTGAATTGGCGAGCTTTGCGCCAGACACGCCAAGCCAAAAGCAGCGCCAGCACCACGGCATAAACCCAGACTTCGGCCAAGTTGTTTTTGCCGGCGCGCATCCAGAAAAAATGCAGCACGGCCAACACCGCCACGGCATACACACTGCGGTGCAGCTGTTGCCAACGTGCAGCGCCCAGCCAACGGATGGCCCGGTTGAAGGACGTCAGCGCCATCGCCGTCAACAGCAGCCAAGCGGCAAACCCCACCAAAATGAAGGTCCGTTTGGGAATGTCGGCCAGGATATCGGCCAGGTCGAGCCCCATGTCAAACAGGGCATAACAAGCCAGGTGCAGCACCGCATAAAAATAAGTAAGCAAGCCCAGCATGCGGCGAAACCGCTGCCACTCGGGCCAGCCTGACCACACCCGCAAAGGTGTCACGGCCAACACCACGCACAGGCTGCGCAACGTCCAGTCACCGGTGGCGCGGGTCAAATACTCGGTGGGGTTGGGGCCCAACTGGTCTTGCAAGGTCAGCCCCAACAGCCAGGCAAACGGCAGCAGCCCGATCAGCAGCAGCCCCCACCAAGCGCCGGGGTGCCTCAAGGCCTGTCGCATCAAAAGAACTTCTTCAGGTCCATGCCCGCATACAGCTGACCCACTTGCGCTTCATAGCCGTTGAACATCAGCGTCTTGCGCTTTTTGGCCAACAAACCGTCTTCGCCAATGCGCCGCTCGGTGGCCTGGCTCCAGCGGGGGTGGTCCACCAAGGGGTTCACGTTGGAATAAAAACCGTACTCCTGAGGGGCAGCTTTTTCCCAGGAGGAGACGGGTTGCTTGTCGGTGAAGCGGATCTTCACCAGGCTTTTGCCACTCTTGAAGCCGTATTTCCACGGCACCACCAGGCGCAAAGGCGCGCCGTTTTGCTTGGGCATGACTTCGCCGTACATGCCAAAGGCCAGCAAGGTCAGCGGGTGCATGGCTTCGTCCATGCGCAGGGCCTCGACATAAGGCCAGTCCAAAGCACCACCGCGCACACCCGGCATGGTCTTGGGATCGGCCTGGGTGATGAACTCGACGAACTTGGCACCGGGCTGAGGCTCCACGCGCCGGATCAAATCGGCCAGCGAATAACCGATCCACGGAATCACCATCGACCAGCCTTCCACACAGCGCAAGCGGTAAATCCGCTCTTCCATCGCGCCCCACTTCATGAGGTCTTCCAGGTTCACGCGCCCGGGCTTTTTGACCAGGCCTTCGATCTCCACCGTCCAGGGTTGGGTCACCAGGGTGTGGGCCCGTTTGGCCGGATCGGATTTGTCGGTGCCGAACTCGTAAAAGTTGTTGTAAGTGGTGGCGTCTTTGTAAGCGGTGAGTTTGTCCATGGTCAGCGCACCCGCCACCGCCGATGGCACCGAGGCCAGCGGTGCCAGTTGTCCCGCACGCGGGGTTTGTGCATAGGCTTCGCGCATGCCCCACGCTGCCAAGGCCAGCCCGGCTGAGCCGGTGGCCAGCTGGCGGATGATGTCGCGCCGCGACTGGTAGACCGATTCAGGGGTGATTTCGCTGGGGATGGCGTGCTGAAAACCTGACTTGTTGGGCTGAATGATCATGAACGGTCCTGGTTTGGGCTGAAAATAGCTGTGTATTCTGAACTTTTTCAGACACCTTTGCGCAAGCAGTGTCTGCCCTCCAAGGAGCCCCCATGCATCCTGCGATCGGTTTGCTGATCCATGTGGTGATCGCCATCCACATTGCACTGCCCTTGGGCACCTGGCTGCTGCTGACGGGGCGTCGCAATGACATCACACGTTTGTGGTTCATCAGCATCTCGGTCTACAGCCTCTCTGTTTGCTCCATCGCTTTGCGGCCTTTCGTCTCGGAATACGTCTCCTACATCCTGGCTTGGTCAGGGGCCTGTGCTTCGTGGCTGTTGATGATCGAAACGTTGCGCCGTGAACTGAACAAAACCCCTTGGCGCTGGCCCTACATGGCCATCCCCGTGACCGTCTGGGCGCTCTTGTTGGTCTGGCTGTATGAATCGGGCAATGTGACCACCACAGGCGTTTTGGTCTATTCCACCGTCTTTGTCTGCCTGAACCTGACGCTGTCTTATTTGGTGTGGCAACTCAGGCGCACGTTTCCAAGCCGCAGCTTGCTAATGATTCAGGTGGCTTTTGCGATCCACGCATCGGCTTACCTCAACCGTCTTTACCAATATGCCCTGTCCGGAAATTTGGATTACCTGAATGTTTTCTCTTTTTCGTGGGTCGGCAACCTCGTCACCTTGTCCACCATCCTCGCCATGGTGTTGATTTGCTTCGGTTACTGGGGTTTTTCACTCGAAAAGTCGAATGCAGAAAAAAAGCACGCGCAAAAAGGGCAGCTGCAGGCGCAAGCCGAAAGCGATGCCATGCGCGCACTGGTCAAAGAGCGTGACCAATTGCTGATGCTCAATGCCCGGGTGTCCGCCTTGAGCAATTTGTCTTCTTTTTCAGCCATGTTGGTGCACGACATCAGCCAACCTCTGCAGGCTTTGGAATTGGGCTTGTACGACCTGCAAGGCCGACTTTTGCCCGTGCAGGAAGCGCCTCAACTCAAACCCCGCATTGACGAGTTGATGGTCTTGTCGGGCAAAGCCAGCGAGATGGTCAGCAGCTTGCGGCACCTCATGATCCGGGGGCAAGACCAAATGGACGATGTGGATTTGCACAAAGCCATCCAGGCTGTTTTTCCGATTTTGCAAGGTGAAGCCACTCAGCGAAACATCGACATTCGTCTGTCCAACCACTTGCCCCCAAGCATTTTGGTGCAAGCCAACGAGGTGATGCTGCAACGGATCGTCTTCAACCTAGTTGCCAATGCCATGGATGCGCTGAGCAAACAGACACCGGCACACCCCGGCATCGTTATCGAACTTCAACAACGGGACAAAGATGGCAATAACTGGGTGGTTTTACAAATCCGGGACAACGGCCCCGGCCTGCCCGACGAACTGCTGCAACAACTCACCGGCCCCGTGGTTTCCAGCAAAACACAAGGCTCCGGGCTGGGTTTGTTGCTCACGCAAAGCATGATCCGGCTTTGGGGCGGGCACACGGCCATGCAAAATTCATCGCCCAACACAGAGACTGGCGCATGCATTCAGCTGTGGTTGAGACCCACCGAACCAGCGGCCTGAAATTCAAAGCCCGCTTGCAGCACGCGTGCAAAGCTGCACTGCAAAAATTACAATCGGCCGTTTACACCGTTTCACACATGCACAAATCAGGTCTGGTCCATGTTGTTGATGACAACGCGGACATCCGTCGGATGCTGGCTTTGGTCCTCGAGAGCCAGGGTTACACAGTTCGCGTCCACGACGGTGGTGAAGCCTATTTGAATGCCGATCCTTCACAAGCGCCGCATGTGATGCTGCTTGATGTGCGCATGCCGGGCATGAGCGGGCTTGAGCTGCACGCCAAGCTCAAGGCCAGTGGCAACGACATCCCTGTCATCTTCATGAGCGGAGAAAGCCAAGCCCACGAAACACAGGCCGCCAACAGCTTAGGGGCCGTGCACTTTTTGTGGAAGCCCTTCAACACCCAGGAGATGCTGACGGTGATCGACAAAGTCCTGACAGGCAAGCCAGTGCCCTGACCCGTCAGGGCGCCGCGCCCATCGGGCGCTTTAGAGCGTGCCGTAGCTGTGCAAACCGCTCAGGAACATGTTGACGCCCAGGAACGCAAAGGTTGTCACAGCCAAGCCCATCAGTGCCCACCAAGCGGCCACGGTGCCGCGCAGGCCCTTCATCAGCCGCATGTGCAACCAGGCTGCATAGTTGAGCCAAACGATGAGGGCCCAGGTTTCTTTCGGGTCCCAGCTCCAGTAACCACCCCAAGCCTCGGCGGCCCAAAGCGCGCCCAGCACGGTGGCGATGGTGAAGAAGGCAAAACCGACAGCGATCGATTTGTACATCACGTCATCGAGCACCTCCAGCGAGGGCAGACGCTCGGCAATGCGACGACGTCCCCAAAGAATGCCCGCCACGATCAAGGCCGACAGGCCGAAATAAATCACCCAATAACTGCTGCCACCTTCCACTGCGGACTTGCGAAACACCAGCGGCTCAAAGCACAACACGATACCGAGCAACCACAGCGGAGCCAGTTTGTACCATCGTGCTTCACCTGCGGTCTGCTTGATCAGATAAGCAAAAGCCACCATGGCAGCCAATGCAAAAGTGCCATAGCCAATGAAGTTGGCCGGTACATGCAGCTTCATCCACCAGCTCTTGAGAGCGGGCACCAAGGGTTGGATGGCATGCGCCTCACGCACCAGGGTGTACCAGAGCAAAAAGCCCACCGCTGCACTGACGACCAGCATCACAAACGCGCCCATCGTGCGGGTGCGGTAGTGGTCTTCGTAGTACAGGTAAAAGCCTGCTGTCATCCAGCAAAACATCACGAAGACTTCATAAAGGTTGCTGACCGGAATGTGCCCCACGTCGGCACCGATGAGGTAGCTCTCGTACCAGCGCACCATGGTGCCGATCAAGGCCAGCGCCACGCCGACCCAGGCCATGCGGCTGCCCAGAGTTTCCAGGTTGTCGCCCTGACCGCGAATGAACATGCCCGCCCAGTAAAAGGCGGTGCTGATGAAAAACACCATGCTCATCCACAAAATGGCAGATTGGCTGGACAAGAAATACTTGAGCCAGAACACCTGCTCGGCACGGGCCAAATCACCCTGGTAGGCATTGATGGCAAACAAGGACAACCCGGCAACCACCAGCATCAGGGTGCGCATCGGGCGCCAAAACCAGGCCAAAGCCACGGCTGCAGGCACGCTGGCCACCAAAATGCCTTGCTCATAAACATCCATCGCTTGGCTGTAGCGGCTGAAGGCAAACACCATACCCAAGAGCGCCAGCACAGCAAAGCCCCAATCGAGCGCACTGCGGCGAGAGAAGTAACCGGGGTTCAAAGTCACAGTTGTAGTCATTGGTTTTTCTCGGGGCGACCCAGCAAACGGGCACTCAGTTGGTCAAATTCACGGTCCACATCCAAGGTCTTGCGATTAGACGACAAGGCCAGGGTGACCTGCGAGCCGTCGCTGGGGTTGCCCGCTTGTGGTGCCAGCCACACCCACAGGCGCCGCTCACGCACATAGAGCATCGCAAAAACACCCAGGATCAGGAAAAAGCAGCCCAGATAAACCACATTTTTGCCCGGGGCTCTGGCCACCTGGAACACGCTGGCCTGCACCTGCTTGAAGTCTTTCAGCAAAAAGGCCATGGGCGCGGGATAGAAAGGCGCATCGGACAGCGCCAGCACCGATTGCGACATGAAGCCTTGCACCTTGTCTGCGGGCAAGGGCTTGACCCCTGCTTGCTCACGGGCCACAGCGTCCAGTTCCAACAAGGCACCATTCAAAATGCGCACAAACATTTCGCCCGCACGGCCACGCTCTGCCTCGGGCACATTGGCCTCTAAAAAGTCAGCCAAGGCTTGCAAGCCCGCCACTTTTTTGCCTTTGACTTCTTCCTGTCCTGCAAACAGACCCAAAGCACGGGCGGCCGAACCGGCCAATTGCTGCGTCAACTCTGGCCGCTGGGGGTCTACCGCTTTGCGCGCGTACCGTTGCACCGCCCGCTCGCGCAGCATGGGGTCTGCCAAGGCGGCGCGCAAACGCACAAAGCCGTCCAGCTTTTCGTTTTCATCGGCCGGGGGGCGCAGGTAACGGTAAGGCTCGGCCGGGTTCTCTCGCATGCCCAGCAAGAACACGGACACCCCATCGCCCGCATCCACGGGCAGCATGTAGTTGTTGTATTCACGGGCCTGGCCTGCGGCGTCGCGCAACTTATAGCTCACGCTCGGGCCCACATTGCGCAGCTCTTTGGTTTGGGTGGTTTTGTGACCCGCGCCCATGCGCTGGTCGATGGCGCTGCGCAAGTCGACTTTGCGCACATCCACGCCCTGCCCTTGTGCGCCGTTGCCCGACATGTTTTCCACGTTGATGACGCGAAGCCCGGTGAACTCCAGGTTCATCTTTTCGGGTCCATTGCTCAGCTCGGTGATGCCGCCGATCGTGCCATCCACCTCAAAAGAGCGGGTAGCGGCGGTCATGGGCACGGCCTGCAACTTGACGCTGGAGCCGCCGTCGTCAAAGCTGGATTGGTAAATCTCGATGCCCTTGTAGCTGACCGGGTGGTTGACCTCGACGCGCGCCTCTTTTTTCTCGCCTGTGGCTTTGTCGTGGATCACGATGTCGCTGGCAAACAACTTGGGCATGCCGGTCGAGTAGTACTCCACAATGAACTTCTTGAGTTCAATCGCAAAAGGCAGTTCCTGCAACAAGATGCCACTGGACTGGCTCAGGATGGCGGTGCTGGAGGCGGTGTCCTCGGCCACCATCAGGTTGCCCCGAAACGCCGGGTTGCGCTCAGACAAGCGGTGTTTCTCGGGCACATCGGCAATCAGGCCGCCACCGCTGTAGATGGCTTTGCCGCCAAACCACATCTGGGCGCGCACGATCAAGTCGCCGTCAAGCAAACCGCCCACGCACACCAGCACGATGGCCGAGTGCGCAGCGATGTAACCGATCTTGTTGGCCGCACCCGCCTTGGCCGCCAGCATCCAGCCCGTGCCTTGCGGGGTCTCGCGCGATTGCAACTTCACCTTCCAGCCGCCCGTGACCAGCAAAGCCCCCAGGCGCTTGGCTGCCGCTTCAGGCAATTCGTTCAAATGACCTTCTGCCTTGTGGTGAAAAGCCTTGAGGCTTTGCTCGCGGATGTTTTCTTTGTAGGTCTTGAGATCGGCCAGGATTTTGGGCGTGTTGCGGGCAATGCACAAACTGGTGCTGAGCACCAGGAAAGCCAGAATCAACAAGAACCACCAAGCGCTGTACACCGCATTGAGCTTCAGGGCCGTGAAGAATTCAGCCCAGAACGGTCCGAATTGGTTGACGTAGTTCGTGGCGGGTTCGTTTTGTTTGAGCACCGTGCCGATGACCGAGGCAATGCAAATGATGGTCAACAGCGAGATCGCAAACCGCATGGACGACAACAGTTCCAGCAGTGCTTGCCAGCGGGGTGAGCCACGTTCGGATTCGGGGCTGGAGGCAACAGACGTCATGGTGCAGCGGTGTCCACAGGCAAACAAAAGCGGGCCAAAGCCCGCCACAAACAAAAAAGGCCGGATAACCGGCCTTGATGGGTCACGTCACAGCCGGGGACCCGATTGTGGCTCAGCCAGCTGATGGCTGAATGAAGACCCCATGCGCCCAAGGGATAGCCCCCAGGGCGAGGTCTCGGCCGCGCTCAGCGCAGACCGGCCATGTAGTCGGACACAGCCTTGATTTCGCGGTCGTTCATCTTGGCGGCGACCTGGGTCATCTGAATGCTGTTCTTGCGAACGCCGTCACGGAAGGCCACCAGCTGGGCGGTGGTGTAGTCAGCGTGCTGACCCGACACACGGGGGTATTGAGCAGGCATGCCCGCGCCGTTGGGCGAGTGGCAGCTGGCGCAAGCGGCGATCTGGCGGTCTGGAATGCCACCACGATAGATGCGCTCACCCAGGGCCACGGTGTCTTTGTCTTTGGCAAAACCGGGCTTGGCTTGCTTGGAGGCGAGCCAGTAGGCGATGTTGCGCATGTCGTCATCGCTCAGGCCAGCGACCATGCCGCTCATCACGGCGTTGGCGCGCTTGCCCGATTTGAACTCTTGCAATTGCTTGACCAGGTATTCGGGGTGTTGCTGCGACAGCTTGGGGTTCACCGGAGTGGTCGAGTTGCCGTCAGCGGCGTGGCAGGCCACGCACATGGCGAATGCGGCTTCGCCTTTGGCCAGATCAGGCTTGGCGGCTGCAGGGGCAGCGGCGGGGTTGGCCAATGCAGAACCCGCCACAAAAGCGGACAGGGTGGCAGAGATCAGAAAAGAGGCAAGAGACTTCATGGTCGTCGTCCAAAAGTTGGAAGAATGGGCGCAAAACCCAAGGATTCTACAATGAGGCCTTCGTCAGTTTCCTGACGACCCAAGGTCCCCCTGATTTATGAGCTCCAGCCCCCGCGTTTCCACCCCTTCGCCCAAACCCGCGCCCGCCACCCCACCGGTGGTCACGCCCATGGGCTGGATGCACACCGCACGTTTTTTGACCACCGCCGCGCAACTGCACCATTTGCCCGCGATGGACACCCCCGAAATCGCTTTTGTGGGCCGCTCCAACGCGGGCAAGTCCACCTGCATCAACACCCTGACGCAGAAAAAGCAGCTGGCCTTTGCCTCCAAAAAACCCGGCCGCACCCAGCACATCAACCTGTTTGCGCTGGGCAAGCAAGGCATCACCGACGCCGTGCTGGCCGATTTGCCCGGCTACGGCTATGCCGCCGTGGCCAAAATGGACAAGCTGCGCTGGCAGCAGGTGATGGCCAATTACCTGGTCAGCCGCGAAAACCTCAAGGGCATCGTGATGATGTGCGACCCGCGCCACGGCCTGACCGAGCTCGACGACATCCTGCTCGAAGTGATCCGCCCCCGGGTCGAAGAAGGCCTGAAATTTTTGATCATCCTGACCAAAGCCGACAAGCTGACCCGCGCCGAGCAGGCCAAAGCCCTGTCGATTGCGCGACTGCAAGCCGGTGGCGGCGAGGTGAAACTCTTTTCTGCCTTGAAAAAGCAAGGTGTGGACGAAGTCGCCAAACTGCTGTGGGACTGGACCCACCCGGCCGAAGGCGCAGCCCCGGCCCCGTTGCCAACCCAGCCGCCCGAAGAAGAACCCGAAGCCCTGGACGAGTGAGCCCCAGCCTTTGACAGCGCCGGATCACCGCCCCCCACAAGGAGTGATCCCCCCGTGCCCACATCCCTGCCCAAAATTCAGACCTGGCAGCAAGACCTGCCGCACGGCATCACCCTGAGCTGCCGCGCCTGCGGCGAGCCCGGCCGCCCGGTGCTGATGTTTTTGCATGGCTTTCCTGAGGCCGCCTGGGTGTGGGACCCTTTGCTGGCCCACTTCTCCCAGCCCGAAAACGGCGGCTACCGCTGCGTGGCCCCCAACTTGCGCGGCTACGAACGCTCCAGCGCCCCGGAAGACATCAAGGCCTACCGGGCCAAACACCTGGTGCAAGACATCGTGGCCCTGATCGGCCTCGAATCGGGCGATGCCCCGCTGGCCGCTTTGGTGGCCCACGACTGGGGCGGCGCGGTAGCCTGGAGCCTGGCGAATCAGCACCCCGAACGCCTGCGCCAGCTGGTCATCATCAATTCGCCCCACCCTGGCCCTTTCCTCAAAGCACTGCAAAGCAACCCGGCACAGCAAGCGGCCAGCGCCTACATGAACTTTCTGGTGCAGCCCGATGCCGCCGCGCAACTGGCGGCGAACGACTTTGAACGGCTGCTGGGTTTTCTGGACGGGCACGACAGCGAATTGCCCTCGCTCACGCAAGCCACGGGTGCGCACCCTGGCGAGCCTGCCCGCTGGCTCACGCCGGAAGTCAAAGAACGCTACCGCCAGACCTGGCGGCACGGATTACAAGGCGGGCTCAACTATTACCGGGCCTCGCCCCTGCGCCCCGCCACAGCGCAAGACCCGGGCGCATCGGCGGTTCAGATCCCGCCGGAAGCCTTGCAGATCGGCATGCCCACGCTGGTGCTGTGGGCGCAAGACGACATCGCCTTGTTGCCCTGCCTGACCGAAGGCCTGGCGCAGCATGTGCCTGATTTGAAGCTGGTGCCGATTCCCAAAGCCACGCATTGGGTGGTGCATGAAAAACCCGGGCGGGTGATCCGCGAAATCACCGCTTTTCTGAGGCCCGCGCCGCTTCAGTAAACGCCGGGCTCGCCCTCGGGCCGCGTCTTGAAGCGCTTGTGCACCCAGTAATACTGCTCGGGCATGGTGCGCACCCAGTCGGCCAGCAAGGCGTTCATGCGAACGGTGTCTTGCGCCAAGTCGGCGGTCGGAAAATCCAGCAAGGGCGCGTGGACTTCGATGTCATAACCCTGTGGCGTCATGCGCGTGACCACCGGCACGACACGCGCCCCGCCCACTCTTGAAAACCGCGACAAAGAAGGCACGGTGGCGGCTTTTTCGACCCCCATGAAGGGCACAAAAATCGACTCCCCTCGGCCAAAGTCCATGTCAGGGGACAAATGCAAAGGCTCGCCCTTCTTGAGTCCCGCCAAAATCTGCCGCACCCCCTCGTGCCTGAAATAAGGCCTTGCATTGCCCGAACGCTCGCGGCCATGCCGGACCCATGCTTCCACCTTGGGGTTGGACTGTTTGACAAAAATAAACGCCACGTTGCGGGGCACACACCAGCCCACCGCCAAGCCACCGGCATCAAGCCCCACAAAATGCGGGGCAAAAACCACCAGCGGACCCGGGGCGGTCAAGGCGTCCAGCTCGCCCACATACCTCAGTCGGCCACGCGCAACCGCCTCTGGTGCATCCCACAACCATGAACGGTCCAGCACCGATTGTCCAAAGGCCAGAAAGTGGCGGTAAGCCAGGGCCTCACGCTCGGCCTCGGTCAACTCGGGCATGCACAAGCGCAAATTGACACGGACAATGTGCCTGCGTTTGCGCGCCAAGTGCCACAACAACCAGCCCAGCCCGGCCCCCAGCGCCCGCACCCAAGGCAAGGGCAGCCGCGCGATCAAGCGCATGACAGCAATCAGCAAATTCACCATGTGTGCAACAGATCAGACCGACGCAGGTCGGGGGTGTTTGTAACGGGCATAGCCCCAGATGTACTGCGATGGGCACTGCAGGATCAGCGACTCCATGGCCTGGTTGATCTGCACCACGGCGGTGTCCAGATCGTCTGAAAGGGCATGGCCCAGCGCTTGGGTGTGCAAACGGTAACCGCGCCCCCAAGACAAACGCTCACCCCAGATCAGCACCACCCGGGCACCGGTTTGCAAAGCCAGCCGAGCCGCCAAGGTCATGGTGTATGCCGGTTGGCCAAAAAACGGAGCCCACTGCCCCATGCCCTCTGGCGGAACCTGGTCAGGCAGCAAGCCCACAGCGCGGCCCGAGCGCAAGGCCTTGATCATTTGCCGAACCCCCGCCAAGGTGGTGGGCACCGCTTCCAGGCCCGGCCGTTGGCGCGCCAAGCTCATGACCTCCCCCAAACCGGCATGGCGGGCAGGACGGTAGAGCACCGTCAAGGGGCCATGCTGTGCAGAAAAGCGCAGCGCCAGCGCCTGCGCCGTGATCTCGAAGCAGCCCATGTGCGGCGTCAAAAACAACACGCCTTGACCGCTGGCATAAGCCTCCACGGCAGCGCGGTCATCGGCCCAAGTCAGAGGTGGCGTGCGGCCCAGCCACAAGCGCGGCAGCTCGGCCGACATGCGCCCGGCCTGCCCCACAGCACGCCACACCGTGCTCCAGCCCAAGCCCGCCTGGCGCGCATTGTCCAGAAATCGGCGTCGGTACTGGCCCGAAAAACACCAGGCCAGCCAGCCCCCCACGCTGCCCAGCGCGTGCAGGGCCCACAAAGGCCAACGGGAAAAAAAGCGGAACCAACTCAACATGGGGGGTGATTTTGCCCTGAACTGACGCAAGCACCGGCAAGCCGGCACAAAGCAAGAACTGGCGCACTGGACAAATGCCGCCCCACCCCTCAACCCATCGGGTGTGGCTACCTGTTTTTGTTCACCGCGCTACCGGTTCGCGCCCCGCCATGGCGGCCAAACGGGTCATAACATTCAAACAGCCCAATCAATTCAAACCCGCCCTTCTGTGGTCACCTTGAGAAATTCCCAATGAAAAACAGCAACATCAACCAAGCCTACTTCAGCACCAGCCAAGCCGCCAAAATGTTGGGCCTGTCGGTGGGTACCATCCAGCGCATGGTGGAAAACGGCATCTTCAAGGCCTATGTCACCCAAGGTGGGCACCGCAGAATCTTGTCGTCGTCCCTCACCCAATATTGCAAACAGCAGGGCTTTTCGAGCCCACAGACCGCCCCCGAAAAGCCGCTGATCTGCATCCTGCACGACAGCACGCACCTGCCGCCAGCCTTGGGCCAGTTGGGGCAATGGGACCATGTGAAGGTCATCACCCACCCCCTGGATTTGATGGGCATTGACCAGCATGTGGGGACTTTTTTCATCGATGCCCGGATTCCATGGCTGCACGACGCCCCGATTCACCTGCAAGACTCCTTGATGCAAAACGCCCACATCGTGGTCTACAACAGCGCTCACTTGCCCTCGGGCAGCCCCCTGCATCTGGCCAAAAAAATCAACTTGTTTGACGGCGACATCAGCACCGATCTGGTTTATGGTTACCTGCTGGGCAGTGCCCACGAGAGCGACACCGCGACACACCGCCCGACCAGCCAGTAAAAAGCACCGGGCACTTGAAATCAGCTCAAATGCCCTTATCATTAGCACTCGAAGGCAGCGAGTGCTAACAACACCCTCCTCAGATTTCAGCAGCACCCCTTCAGGTGCTTTTGTTTTTCAACCCTTGTTTCAAATCCAGGAGATTCCATGAAACTGCGTCCTTTGGGCGATCGCGTGATCGTCAAGCGTATCGAAAGCGAAACCAAAACAGCTTCGGGCATCGTGATCCCCGATTCCGCTGCAGAAAAGCCCGATCAAGGTGAAGTCCTGGCCGTCGGCCCTGGCAAAACCAACGACAAAGGCGAGACCAAGGCCCTGAGCGTCAAAGTCGGCGACCGCGTGTTGTTCGGCAAGTACAGCGGCCAGACCGTCAAGGTCGAAGGCGACGAGCTGTTGGTCATGAAAGAAGAAGACCTGTTCGCCGTCGTCGAATAAGTCTCTCACCCCCCATTTTTTAAATACATTCAGGAGCTACTCACATGGCAGCAAAAGACGTCATTTTCGGCGGCGAAGCCCGCGCACGCATGGTTGAAGGCGTGAACATTTTGGCCAACGCGGTCAAAGTCACCCTGGGCCCTAAAGGCCGTAACGTGGTTCTGGAGCGTTCCTTCGGCGCCCCCACCGTGACCAAGGACGGTGTGTCCGTGGCCAAGGAAATCGAACTCAAAGACAAGTTGCAAAACATGGGCGCACAGATGGTCAAGGAAGTCGCTTCCAAGACGTCTGACAACGCTGGTGACGGCACAACAACCGCTACCGTGTTGGCCCAAGCCATCGTGCGCGAAGGCATGAAGTACGTGGCCGCCGGCATGAACCCGATGGACCTGAAGCGCGGCATCGACAAAGCAGTGACTGCTTTGATCGAAGAGCTGAAGAAGGCCACCAAAGCCACCACCACCAGCAAAGAAATCGCCCAAGTCGGTTCGATCTCTGCCAACTCTGACACCAGCATCGGCGAAATCATCGCCAACGCCATGGACAAAGTGGGCAAAGAAGGCGTGATCACTGTGGAAGACGGCAAGTCTTTGAACAACGAACTCGACGTCGTTGAAGGCATGCAATTCGACCGCGGCTACCTGTCGCCTTACTTCATCAACAACCCCGAAAAGCAAGCCGCTTTGTTGGACAACCCCTTTGTGTTGTTGTTCGACAAGAAGATCAGCAACATCCGCGATCTGCTGCCCACACTGGAAGCCGTTGCCAAAGCTGGCCGTCCTTTGTTGATCATTGCCGAAGAAGTCGAAGGCGAAGCCTTGGCAACTCTGGTTGTGAACACCATCCGTGGCATCTTGAAGGTTGTGGCCGTCAAGGCTCCAGGCTTCGGCGACCGTCGCAAAGCCATGTTGGAAGACATCGCCATCTTGACCGGCGGCAAAGTGATCGCTGAAGAAGTGGGCCTGACCCTCGAAAAAGTGACTTTGGCCGATCTGGGCCAAGCCAAGCGCATCGAAGTGGGCAAAGAAAACACCATCATCATCGACGGCGCTGGTGCAGCTGGCGACATCGAAGCCCGCGTCAAACAAGTGCGCGTGCAAATTGAAGAAGCCACTTCCGACTACGACCGCGAGAAGCTGCAAGAGCGCGTGGCCAAGTTGGCTGGCGGTGTGGCCGTGATCAAGGTCGGCGCTGCCACCGAAGTCGAAATGAAAGAGAAGAAAGCCCGCGTGGAAGACGCCCTGCACGCGACTCGCGCTGCTGTGGAAGAAGGCATCGTGGCTGGCGGCGGTGTGGCTCTGTTGCGCGCACGTCAAACGGCTGGCGTCATCAAAGGCGACAACGCTGACCAAGACGCCGGCATCAAGCTGGTGTTGAAAGCCATCGAAGCGCCTCTGCGCGAGATCGTGTACAACGCCGGTGGCGAGCCATCGGTGGTGGTGAACGCTGTGTTGGCTGGCAAAGGCAACTACGGCTTCAACGCTGCCAACGACACCTACGGCGACATGATCGAAATGGGCATCTTGGACCCCACCAAAGTGACACGCACTGCCTTGCAAAACGCAGCGTCTGTGGCCTCTTTGATGTTGACCACCGAGTGCATGGTTTCCGAAGCACCGAAAGAAGAATCCGGCGCTGGCGGCATGCCTGACATGGGCGGCATGGGTGGTATGGGCGGCATGGGCATGTAATTGCCCCGCCGCTTTGCCTGAGCACTTCGGTGCTCTTGCCCAAAGTCAAAAGCCCCGTGAGAAATCACGGGGCTTTTTTTCGTCCAGCCCGCACACCACGGTGAGCACTTAAGATCAGGGGATGCGGCGCATTTCATGGTTTTGGGTTCTGGTGATTCTGCTCAAACTGGGTGTGGGCCCGGTCATGGCCATGCCTGCTGCCACGCAGTCGCATCCAACGCTCCCTGAACAACACACTGCGGTCTTGCCCGCGTGTCATGGCCATGGGGTCACCAGCACTTCGACGACCTCGACAGATGGTCCGTCGTTGGCCCAACCTTCCCATGACCCCACGTCCAAGGATCCCGCTTCACATGCCCACGGCACTGCGGACAGCGACTGTCATCATTGCTGCGCCGTAGGTCTGGGCTGCTTGATGACCATCTGCTCGCACACGGCACCTGCGGCACACGCTGGGTGCATCACGCACGACTGGGAAAGCGCGAGCCTGCGACCCGATTTACGTCCACCCATCGCCTGAGACGAGCCCCGTTCACAACACGCTCCGCGCAGGCCTTGTCTGGCCTGGGCGGCAAATTGGTATGTAGGCGCTGGCACAAGCCAGCGCATGGATCGCACTCATGACTGTTTCTTTTCAACTTCATCACGGGGCCATGCTCCTCAAATACTCGGGCATCAGCTTCATTTCTGGTGCCGTGAACCACGGCTTTTTCAGCGGCACACGGTCCTTGTGGACGGCCGCCATTGGCATCGTGCTGTTCGTGCTCGGCGCTTGGCTGGAACACCGCCAGACCGACAACGCCACCGCACCTCGAACCAGCCTGTTGCAAACATTGGTGCTGGGCTCGCTGCTGTCCATTGGTTTGGGCTTCTTCACGGGCGGCCTGCAGCACTTTCCTGACTCGCCAGCGCGCAGCGCCTGGGTGGTGCCGCTGGGCTTTTCCGTCTCGGTATTGGCCTTGGCACTCAGCACGTCGCGCGCATGGCAACGTGCAGCCACGGTCTATGTGCTGGTGCTGGGCTGCGCGGTGAGCGCCAGCAGCTGGGCGGCTTGGCAATGGCTGAGCAGCCACCCGGAATGGGCCGCGACCGGCCATGCGCACGGCGACAACGCGGCCCCTGCCGATCACCACACGCCCGCAACCGGCAACAGCGCCGGACCGGTAGCGCTGGTGCTCAACCGCAGCATCGCCGTGCAAATGGACGATCAGATGCGTTTCACCCCCTCCAACATCCAGGTGCAGGCGGGTGAAACCATTCGCTTTGTGGTGCACAACGCAGGCCGCTCTGCCCATGAAATGGTGCTGGGCAGCGAAGAGGCCATTGGCCAGCACGCCGAGGCCATGCGCCAAGGTGCCGGGCACGAGGCCGGGCACAGCCACGGCACGGGCGCAGCCATCACCGTGGCAGCTGGGCAAACGGGTGAACTGCTTGTGCACTTTCCGCAAGCCACCACTTTGCAGATGGCCTGCCTGATCCCGGGTCACTACGAGGCCGGTATGCGCGGAACTGTGACGGTGGGCAAGGGCTCGGCAGATGCACCGCCCTCCTCTGCACCGGCACCGGCACCGGCACCGGCACCGGCACACGACCATGGGGCACACAAGCACTGAAAGGCTGCGGAGCTTCAGTTCCCAGGGCTTGGCAAACCTGGCCCCTTGCCGGTAAATGGGGGCTCAGACCATGGCGACGGCCACAAACCATTGGCCATGCGCCGTTCACCATGCTGTGGCCTCCAACAAAAAACCGCGAGTGATCGCGGTTTTTTTGTGGATGCAGAGGATGGCCCTTGAGGACCAGGCTCAAACAAAAGCGTGCAAGCGTCCGCGCTGATCGTAAGTGGTCAAAAAAGGCTGAACGCTGCGGGCCAACGACCGGCAAGAGGTGACGTGAATCTGGGGGGCGACAAAACGGGGGCGGGGGGCGCGCTGGCTTTCGTCATAGGCGCGGCGGCTTTCGGGCTTGCTCAACACGTTGTAGGCGTGGTTGATGCGGGCCATCTTCGCGGCCATCAGGGAAGAGGCGCCGACCTGGCGATCCGGGTGGTAGCGAAGCGCCAGCGCACGGTAAGCGGCGCGGATGACTTCGGGCTCCGCCTGAGGGGTGACGCCGAGTTCGCTGTAGAGGTCCATGTTCGAGTGCATGGCCAAATCATAAAATATGAACACCTTTAAATTAAATAAAAATGTAATTTAAACGTATCAATTTGTGAAATGCAAACTTTAGAACCCGCATTCACAACGGGTCCAACAGACACGAATCCTCCACCAACATGCCCGATTTTGCGCAAGCAAACCGCGTCAAGCCAGCACGCGTTGCAACAAAGCCGCGCTGGAGGCGTCCAGACCGCTCACATCGCCCGACGTCATGCGCGCATGGATGTCTTTGGCCAGCACCTTGCCCAGCTCCACGCCCCATTGGTCAAAACTGTTGATGCCCCAGACCGAGCCGCTGACGAACACGCGGTGTTCCTGCAGCGCGATCAGCGCACCCAGGCTGGCGGGCGTGAGTTCATCGAGCAGCAAGAAGGTGCTGGGCCGGTTGCCGGTGAAGTGCTTGTGCCCGCCTTCGTCGACTTGGCCCAGCATCAGGGCCTGCGCTTGCGCAATCACATTGGCCAGCAGCAGCTCGTGGTGGTCTTTCAGGCTGTGCGTGGGCTTTTTGACGGCGACGAACTCCATCGGCACCACGTCGGTGCCCTGGTGCAGCATCTGGAAATACGCGTGCTGGCCGTTGGTGCCCGGCTCGCCCCAGAGCACAGGCGATGTGCCATAAGGCAGCGCATGGCCGTTGCGGTCCACCCGCTTGCCATTGCTTTCCATTTCAAGCTGCTGCAAATACGCAGGCACCCGGCGCAAGGCGCTGTGGTACGGCGCAATCGAGCGGCTGGTGTAGTTCAAAAAGTTGCGGTACCAGACATCGAGCAGGCCCAGGCGCACGGGCAGGTTTTCTTCCAACGGCGCGGTCTGAAAGTGCTGGTCCATGGCATGCGCCCCGGCCAGCAAATCCCTGAAGCCCTGTGCGCCAATGGCGATCGCCACGGGAAGCCCGATGGCCGACCAGACCGAATAACGGCCGCCTACCCAGTCCCAAAACCCGAAGGTGGTGCGGATGCCAAACTCGGCTGCGGCGGCCACGTTGGTGGTGAGCGCCGCAAAGTGGCGGGCCACATCGGTGCCGCCTTGCGCCTGAAACCAAGCCTGCGCCGAGCGGGCATTGGTCATGGTCTCTGTTGTCGTGAAGGTTTTGGAGGCAATCAAGAACAGCGTGTTCTGAGCCTTCAAGCCCTTGAGTACACCGGCCAGCTCATGGCCATCCACATTCGACACGAAATGGAAGCGCTTGCCCGGCATCACGAAATCTTGCAAGGCCAGTACCGCCATCTGCGGGCCCAGATCGGAACCACCGATGCCGATGTTCACCACGTCGGTGATCTGCGCGTCGGCTCGGATGGTTTCGGCATAGTCCAACATGGGCCCCAGCGTGCCGTGAACCTGCGCCAAGGGCTCGGCCAGTTCACCGCCCAAAGAGCCCTCAGGCTGGCGCAGCAGCCAGTGCATCACGGCGCGGTCTTCGGTGCTGTTGATGTGCTCACCCCGGAACATGGCATCGCGGTGCGCCGCCAAGCCGGTCTGGCGGCCCAGCTCTTGCAGCAAGGCTTCGGTGGCGGCGTCCACATGGTTTTTAGACAGGTCGGCAAACACATGAGGAGCCGTCTGGCTCAACGCATCAGCACGGTGCGCATCGGTCGCAAAAGCAGTGCGCAAGTCAAATGCAGTGTTCTGGGCCGCATGGGCCGACAAGGCCTTCCAGGCCGGGGTTTGGTCACAACGCATAAGGGCTTTCAATGGGTTTGATCTAAAACAGGCTTCTGGTGGTTTTGGCATTCGCGAGCAGGGGCTCGCTCCCACAAGCACCAGGACACGGGGAAGGACTTGCACCCTGTGGCAGCGAGCCCCTGCTCGCGAATTTCCGCTTTGGCCCCTGCACGCATTCGGGCACAGATGGCCTACTGCCTCAAACTTTTTTCATCAAGTCTTCAAGCTTCACGGCATCGGCGCAAAACGCGCGGATGCCTTCGGCCAGTTTTTCGGTGGCCATGGCGTCTTCGTTGAGTGCCAGGCGGAACGAGGCTTCGTCATAGGCCACGGCAGGCAAGTCCATGGATTTGGCCGCTTGCGCGTCCAACGCCAAGCTCAGCGGTGCATCGCTGGCGGCCAGCTGGGCCAGCAACTCCGGGCTGATGGTCAGCAAATCGCAACCCGCCAGCGCCGTGATCTGCCCGATGTTGCGAAATGACGCGCCCATGACTTCGGTGGCGATGCCGTGCTTTTTGTAGTGGTTGAAGATGGCCCGCACCGACTGCACGCCGGGGTCATTGGCCCCGGCCCTGGCGGCTTCGTCCCACGCTGCGCCGGCGGTCTTTTTGTACCAGTCGTAAATGCGGCCCACAAAAGGCGAGATGAGTTGCACTTTGGCCTGGCCACAGGCCACCGCCTGGCAAAACGCAAACAGCAGCGTCAGGTTGCAGCGGATGCCTTCTCGCTCCAGCTCGGCGGCAGCCTGGATGCCTTCCCAGGTCGAGGCGATCTTGATCAGCACACGTTCACGGGCGATGCCCTGCGCTTCGTACAAGGCCATGATGCGGCGGGCCCGCGCCACGGTGGCGGCGGTGTCAAAACTCAGGCGGGCGTCCACTTCGGTGGACACACGGCCGGGGATGGTCTTCAAAATCTCGCAGCCAAAACGCACCAACAGGTGGTCCATCACCACGTCCAGCGGCTGGCCCCGGTGGGCAGCCACGGTTTCGGCCAGCAAGGGCGCGTATTCGGGCTTTTGCACGGCCTTGAGGATCAAAGACGGGTTGGTGGTCGCGTCTTGCGGCTGAAATTGGGCCAGTTGCTTGAAATCACCGGTGTCTGCGACCACGGTGGTGAATTGCTTAAGGGCGTCGAGTTGGTTCATGGAAGGTCAGGGTCAAAGCGCGCCAACTGGCTCAGCGCGAACAGGTTGAGTGGGATTTCAAAGGCCCATCGGGTGTTTTTTGAAAGCTGGCTTGAATTATCAGTGAAACAAAGTTACATTACAAATCAATTTTTCATGTAACTCAAGAACATCATGGCCTTTGATTTGGTTTTCTTCGGCGGCACGGGCGATCTGGTCTGGCGCAAACTCATGCCCGCACTGTTTCAGGCCTACCGCCACGACACCTTGCCCGAGGGCGGGCGCATCATCGGTGTGGGCCGCGATGACCTGACGGATGAGCAATACCGCCAGCAAATCCAGTCGCGCTTTGAGCAAGTCGAAGGCGACAAGCGCCCCAAACCCGAAGAATTCGCCCGCTTTGCCAGCTTGCTGTGCTACGTGCGCATGGACCTGTCCAAGCCCGAAGCCTATGCCGCGTTGTCTGCCCGCTTGGCCGAGCGCGAGACCAACAACGTGGTGATGTATTTGTCCACCGCGCCCAGCCTGTTCACCACCGTGTGCGAACAACTGGCGGCCAACGGACTGAACACCCCCAAAACCCGCATCGTGCTCGAAAAACCGCTGGGCCACGATCTGGCCTCCAACCGCTCGATCAACGAAGCGGTGGGCAAGGTCTTCAAAGAGCAGCAGATCTTCCGCATTGACCACTACCTGGGCAAGCCTGCGGTGCAAAACCTGTTTGCGCTGCGTTTTGGCAATGCCCTGTTTGAGCCCCTGTGGCGGCGCGAACACATCGCCAACATCCAGATCACCATGGCCGAAGAGCTGGGTGTAGAAAAACGCGGTGGCTTTTACGAAACCACCGGCGCGCTGCGCGACATGGTGCAAAACCACGCGCTGCAACTGCTGTGCGCCATCGCGATGGAGCCGCCCATCAACGCCCACGCCGACGCGATCCGCGACGAAAAACTCAAGGTGCTGCGCGCCCTGAAACGCTGGACCCCCGAGACCCTGAGCCAGCATGTGATTCGCGGCCAGTACAGTGCGGGCAATGTCGAAGGCAAAGCCGTGCCGGGTTACCGCGACGAACAGGGCGTGAGCCCCAGCAGCAGCACCGAGACCTTTGTCGCGCTGCGCACCGAGATCGCCAACTGGCGCTGGGCGGGCGTGCCGTTTTACATCCGCACCGGCAAGCGCATGGCCTCGCGTGAAGCGCACATTGAGATCAATTTCCGCCAGACACCGCACGAAATTTTCAGGAGCCCGGTGGGCCACGCCAACAAACTGGTGATTCACCTGCAACCCAAAGACGGGCTGGAGCTGCACCTGTTTGCCCAGGGCCAGAGCAAGCGCGGCGAAGGCAGCGGCGGGGCCACCCTGAGCCCGGTGCACCTGGACCTGGACTTTGACAAACGATTTGGCAGCCAGCGCGTGGGCGCTTACGAGCGCTTGTTGCTCGACGTGCTGGACGGCCGCCTGAACCTGTTCGTGCGCAGCGACGAGCAAGAAGAAGCCTGGCGCTGGGTCGAGCCGATCCTGCAGCACTGGAAAAACGACACCATCGGCCCACGCCCCTACGCCGCAGGCACCTGGGGGCCGAGCGCCTCCAGCGCCATGATTGCGCGCGACGGCTTTTGCTGGTCCGAAGAAATTTAAACCGGAGACACTCCATGCTCGATCGAATCAAAGCCTCCCTGCCCTCCCTGGCCCCGGCCGAGCAACGTGTGGGCAAGCTCGTGCTGGCCGACCCCCGGGCCTTTGCCAATTTGCCCGTCACCGAGTTGGCCGACCGCTCGCATGTGAGCAAACCGACCGTGGTGCGCTTTTGCCGCAGCATGGGCTATGACGGCCTGTCCGACTTCAAACTCAAACTGGCGGGCAGCGTGAGCGAGGGCGTGCCTTTCATCCACCGCAGCGTGGACGCCGACGACAAGACCAGCGACATCGCGGTCAAGGTGATTGACAACACGGTGGCCGCTTTTCTGAAGTACCGCAACGACGCCAGCTCCTTCGCTTTGGAACATGCCGCCCAGGCCTTGGCCGCCACCCAAAAAACCGGGCGACGCATCGAGTTTTATGGCGTGGGCAACTCCGGCATCGTGGCGCAGGACGCACAGCACAAATTTTTCCGGCTGGGTGTGAACGCCATCGCCTATAGCGATGGCCATATGCAAGTCATGAGCGCCTCCATGCTCCAGCCCGGCGACTGCGCGGTGATCATCTCCAACTCGGGCCGCACCCGCGACCTGATGGACGCCTGTGACATTGCAAAAAAACAAGGCGCCACAACAATAGTCATCACCGCCAGCGGCTCACCGCTGGCCAGCGCCGGACACATCCACCTGACAGCCGACCACCCTGAAGGCTATGACAAATACAGCCCCATGGTCTCGCGCCTGCTGCACCTGCTGATCATCGACATCCTGGCCACCACCGTGGCCCTGCGCATCGGCGAAGAACTGCAGCCCACCCTGCGCGACATGAAGAACAACCTGCGCAGCAAGCGCTACACCTGAGCACACATTCGGCCCCAGGGACGACCTCCTACAAGTGGCAGATTGATGTGGGGAGGTTGTCGGGCGCTTGTGGGAGCGAGCCCCTGCTCGCGAATCTGCGCCTGAGCCCATCCAAGCATTCGGCCGCAGGGGCGGCCTCCCACAGAGAAGAATCCGGCTCTAGACAGTTGGCACCTCGGGCCAGCACATGCGGATGGCGGTGCCGCGCCCACCACCCACCGGGCTGCGCACACTGACTTGTGCGCCATGCTGGCTGGCGATCTCTTTCACGATGGCCAGGCCCAAGCCACTGCCCGTCACACCCGAAGGCGCTGCCCGGTAAAAGCGCTCAAACACATGGGCTTGGTGTTCCGGCGCAATGCCGGGTCCATCGTCTTCCACCTCCATCCAGGTCTGGCCCACGCGCACCGTGATGTGCGCGCCAGAGGTGCCATGGTGAGTGGCGTTGTCGATCAGGTTACTCAGGGCTTCATGCAGCAACAAATCAACCCCCTGCACTTCACAACGGGCCACTTGAGCCTCCAGCCCCAAATCGTCGCCCAACTGGTGGGCACGCATCAAATGCTCTTGCGTGACCCGCTTGGCCAGCGCCACCAGATCGACCGTTTGAGGGCTGTGCATTTCGCGGGCATGTTCGACGCGGGTCATGGCCAGAAGTTGCTCCGTCAAGCGCACCGCATCGTCGGTGGTTTGACGCGCCGCCGAAATCAAGGCCCCCGCCTGCTCCGGTTCAGCGTTGCGCTGCGCCAACGTGAGCTGGGTCTTGAGCACGGTGAGCGGCGTACGCAGTTGGTGCGCAGCGTTGTCCAAAAAGCGTTTTCGAATGTCAATCAATCGCCCCAAACGCTCCAGGTAACTGTTCAAGGTGTCAATCAAGGGCCGCAATTCGCGTGGCAAATCTGGCGGCTGAATCGGTGAAAAGTCATCGTCCGCCTTGTGCGCCAACTGCTGGCGAAAAGCCTCCAGCGGCCGGATGCCGCGCTGCACGCCCAAGACCACCAAACACGCTGCGGCCAGCAACAGCAAGCCTTGGCTGCCCAGGGTGTCCCACAAAATGTGCTGAATCAACTGCTGACGTGCTTCCATGGTTTCGGCCACGGTGATTTTAATCAGTGCGTCATCCAGGCCCGACTCCTCCATGACGTGGGTGAGTTCGGCCAAGCGCACGGGCTGGTCCAAATAAACCCCATCGTCAAACTGCACCAAGGCAAAGTATTTGACCGCCGCTTTTTCGCGCAAAGGGGCGCTGGGCAATGCCGCATCGCCCGCCAGCCATTGCCCACCAAGAGCCGTCACTTTGTAAAAAAGACGCGAGCCCGTGTGGTTCTCAAACAAATACCCTGCGGCCTTGAGCACATCCAGTTGCAAGCGACCATCGCGCCACTCCAGCTCTTCGGCCAAGGTGCGCGCGGCCAGATACAAGGAACGGTCATAGGCTTCGTTGGCAGCCTGCACAGCGTTGCCATAACCCACCCAAGCATTGATGCCGATCAGGCCCGCCAAAGGCAACAAGATCCAGCTGAGCAAGCGCCTGCGCAAAGAAGCGCTTGCCTTGGCCAAACTCTTGGACGGCACGGCCATGTCAGTGGGGCTGTGCAGCAGGCAAAGTCAGCATATAGCCCATGCCGCGAAACGTGGTGATCGCCACGTCGGGTTTCCCGCTCGCCCCCCCGGACGCCCCCTCCAGCTTCTTGCGCAAGCGGTAGATCAGCACTTCCACAGCATCCAGCCCGGTGGCCTCATCGGCAAACACCTCGGCATGAAGCTGCTCTTTGCTGACCGTGCGCTGCGGCGACTCCAGCAACACCCGCAACGCTGCGGTTTCGCGTTTGGTCAAGGGGAACGGCTGGCCATGCAGTTGCACCGCCCCGGACTCCAAGTCCAAGGCCAAAGGCCCACACCGCAGCACGGCGGTTTTGACCCGCCCGGGACGCCGCAGCAAGGCCTGCAAGCGGGCCTCCAGCTCACTCAAATCAAACGGTTTGGGCAAATAATCGTCTGCACCCATGTTCAAACCCAGCACCCGGTCGGGCACGCTGGCCCTGGCTGTCAAGATCAACACCGGCATGGCGTCGCCGCGCTCACGCAAGGCCTGCAACACGCTCAAGCCATCGCGACCGGGCAACTGCAAATCCAGCAAAACCGCATCAAAACCATGGCCAGGTTGTAGACAACGGTCGGCCTGCACGCCATCGGTGGCAAAACTGACCGCCATGCCGCCCTGGCGCAAAGCGGTACCGAGCCACAGCGAAATGTCCGGCGTGTCTTCAACCAACAGGATCTGGGGCGCTAGGGTATTCACTGAACAGAATTGACAGGTGATTGACAGTTTGGGGCCATGCCCCGCATCAGAATGACGGCTTGTGCCTGAAATACAGGCCACCGTGTTTTCATTTTTACACAGGAGACTGAAATGCAAATGTCCAAACGCGACTTCCTCGCCCTCGGCGCTGCCGCTGGTGCGTCGTTCACCCTGCCCGCCTGGGCCGAAACCAAGCCTTTGATCGCCTCCATCAGCATGTTTGTGCCTGCAGCCCCTGGCGGAGGTTGGGACAGCACGGCCCGCGCCATTGAACGCGCAGCCAAAGCCGCAGGCTTGGTCGGCAACATGCAATTTGAGAACGTCGGCGGTGCTGGCGGCATGGTCGGTCTGCCCCGTTACGTGAACCAACGCAAAGGCCAGGGCAACAGCCTGATGGTCGGTGGCTCGGTCATGATTGGTGCCGGCATTGCCAACAAGAGCCCGGTGACCATCAAAGACGTGACCCCGATTGCCCGTCTGACCGAAGAAGCCGGCGTGATCGTGGTGCCCGCCAACGGCAAGATCAAGACCTGGAAAGAGCTGGAAGCCGCCATCAAGGCCAACCCGAAAGCCGTGTCGGTCGCTGGCGGCAGCGCAGGCGGCACCGACCACCTGATCTTGGGCATGCTGATCAAAGCGCTGGGCAAAAACCCCCGCGAAGCCGCTTACGTGGCGTTTGCTGGCGGCGGTCCCGCCAACGCGGCGATTTTGGGTGGCCAAGTGACCGCAGGCATTTCGGGCTGGTCAGAGTTTGAAGAACAGATCAAAACCGGCCGCATGATTCCTCTGGCGGTCTCCGGCAAACGCCGCATCCCCGGCGTGAGCGTGCCCACGCTGACCGAGCTGGGCGTCAACGTCAGCGAATCCAACTGGCGTGGTGTGTTTGCGCCTCCGGGCATCACCGCAGCACAACGCGATGCCATGGTCGACTTCATCACCAAGCTCAATGCATCGGCACCATGGCGTCAAGAGCTGGAAACACGCAAGTGGACCGACGCCTTCATGACCGAGCGTCCATTTGAACGCGATCTGGCCAAGGACATCGAAGAAAAAGTGGTCCTGATGAAAGAGCTGGGTCTGGCATGACCCCGGTTCACGTTGCCATCTTGTTGATCTCGCTGTGCGGCCTGGCCGCATGGCAGGTCACGGCCATCCCCGAGTCCTTGATGCAGATGACGGTGGGCCCCGTGCTCGCACCGGGTGTGATTGTGGGCACCTTGTGCGTTCTGGGCGTGCTCTACGGCATCAGTGCTTTGCGGGGCCGACAAACCGATGAAAGTCACGCACCGGACCAATCGCCGCTGCCGGGCTCCAACACCCGCATGCTCAGCCTGCTGGCTGGCGGTGTCGCTTTCATTGCGTTGGTCACGCCACTGGGTTTTGTCATCCCCGGCACGCTCTGTGGCATGGGCGTCGCCCGTGCGTTTGATGCCCCGCTGAACATCAAATCAGCCCTGATGTGCGGTGCCATTGCCAGCACATTCTGGGTGGTGTTTGCGCAACTTCTGGGCGTGGGCCTTGGCCCTGCGCTGCCCTGGCTGATCTGAGCCTCAAGGCTCAGATCGGTTTTTTGACTTTTCCGGATTCACCATGCAATCTTTTAACGCCCTGATGGAGGGCTTTGGCAACGCCCTGCAACCCGTCACATTGATGTGGGGCTTCGTCGGCTGCTTCATTGGCACTTTGGTGGGCGTATTGCCCGGCATTGGCCCTGCGCTGACCATCGCCTTGCTGCTGCCACTGACCTACCATGTCCCCGCCACCAGCATGTTCGTGATGTTCGCGGGCATTTACTACGGCGCGGCCTACGGCGGCTCCACCACCTCCATCTTGCTCAACACACCCGGCGAATCGTCGGCGGTGGTCACCGCGCTCGAAGGCAACAAAATGGCCCGACGCGGCCGTGCAGGCCAAGCCCTGGCCACTGCGGCCATCGGCAGCTTTGTCGCGGGCACCATCGGCACACTGGCCCTGACTTTTGTGGCCCCTTGGGTGGTCGAAGCCGCACTGGCCTTTGGCCCCGCCGAATACTTCAGCCTCATGGTGTTGTCTGTGGTCGCCGTCTCGGCTGTACTGGGCAACTCCATGCTGCGCGGCCTGCTCGCCCTGAGCCTTGGCCTGTTGCTGGGCATGGTGGGTGTGGACTTGCAAACAGGCCAAGCCCGCTTCACTTTTGGCCGCCCCGAATTGCTGGATGGCATCGAAGTGACCGTGGCTGCAGTGGGTTTGTTTGCCGTGGGCGAGGCTTTGTACCTGGCCTGGCAAGGCCGCGAAACCAAAACAGGCGAAGTCATGAAAATGTCGGGCAGCCTGTGGCTCAGCAAAGAAGACTGGGCCCGCTCATGGAAAGCCTGGCTGCGTGGTGCCTTCTTTGGCTTCCCCATTGGCGCCATGCCCGCGGGCGGTGCCGAATTGCCCACACTGCTGTCTTATTACACCGAGAAAAAACTCTCCAAGCACCCTGAAGAGTTTGGCCACGGTGCCATTGAAGGCGTGGCAGGCCCGGAGGCCGCCAACAACGCCGCCGCTGCGGGTGTGCTCATGCCCTTGTTGACCCTGGGCATCCCCACCTCGGCCACCGCCGCCATCATGCTCTCGGCCTTTGAAGGCTACGGCATCCAGACCGGACCCCAGCTGTTCAGCCAACAAGGCAGCTTGGTGTGGACACTGATCGCCAGCCTTTACATTGGCAACGTGATCTTGCTGGTGCTCAACCTGCCGCTGGTGAGCCTGTGGGTCAAACTGCTCAAGATCCCACCCCCTTGGCTCTATGCCGGCATCATCGTCATCTCGACGGCGGGCGTGTACGGCGCAGGCAACTCGGTGTTCAACGTGGGCTTGCTGTTCGTGTTCGGCTTGCTGGGTTACATCATGCGCCGCTTTGACTTCCCAGCTGCGCCCCTGATCGTCGGCTTGATCCTCGCGCCACTGGGCGAACAATCCATGCGTCAGGCCCTGACCATCAGCCAAGGCGAATGGTCCACCTTCTTCACAAGGCCGCTGTCGGGCAGCTTGATGGCTGTGGCAGCGCTGCTGTTGATCGTGCCACCGCTCTACAAAATGCTCAAACGGCCTTGAGCGCGGGCTTTCAAAAAGCAAAAAAAGGCCTGTCCATCGGACAGGCCTTTTTTATGCTTTGCGAACCTTCCCAGGACGGCGGCTTTGAATCATGGCGACGTTCATTTCCCCATCGAGCGATGAAGCATAGAAGCGTTCAATCATTTGTACAGAGGTTCGGGCATTGCGGGCAAGCGTCAGCATGTCGATGCCTTGCCCATACAGCAGACGGAACATGATGGAGGTGTGGCGCAAGCAGTAAAGCGTTCGTGGACGGTTCATCTCATCCGTTGTGGACAAACCGGCCTCACGCATCACCCATTTGAACCAGAACCCCAGCACCGCCAAAGCGTAATTGCGGTCCTTTTCTGCAGGCAAAAAAACAAAATCCTCCGGGCCACCATAACCTTGCGCCTGGGCATGGCGCAAAGCCGACTCATACACATGCACGGCCGCTTGCATCGATACCATGGGTTTGTCGTGCTTCTTGGTTTCAGGCAAATTCAATCGCAAATAAACGGATTCACCCCGCACAACAGTCACGTGTTTATTTTTGAGTTGCCGCAAGTCACCTGGCCGCACAAACGCATTGACCATGAAACGGATGACCCAAAACATGTCCGGTGCCAGCAACATGTTTCTCGGCGCAACCCAAAATCGGTCGCGATGACCCTCGGTTGATTTGAGTGGCGGTGCCTGAACGCCTGACCGTGACATTTTCAAGGCTGTACGTGCCAACTTGCGGTATTCGTCCAAAGACAACATCGACCGTGGTTGTGTGGCTACTTTGATGCGAGGAAATTCGGGGACTTCTTTCAACAAGCCACTGCGCACCGCCACCTTGAGCAGTTTCCGGACCAGCACCAAGTATTGAGAGACTGTGGTTGAACTCAGTTGGTGCTGAGTCAAACGAGAAACGAACCCATCCAAATCCACATGGGTCACCTGTGTCGGCGCGACGTACCTGAAAAAGGGCAGGATGTGGGCCTCGAGCCTGTTCTTTTGTATGCCGACCGATCCGGCACTCAACTCGCCCCGCTCAACACGCTCCCACTCCAAATCCAATAATTTTTCAGCGATGAATTGGAAGTTGTTCTTTTTTTCAAACGCTTGGTTGGTATCAAGCTGCTTTTTGAGAGGTGCAACGCGAACCTGCTGCGGCTCGCTTGCTTCAATTGGCTCTGGACTGCCAGCCAGCAAAGCCGAATTAAAGACTGGCAAATTGCCGTATCCAAATTGGGCGCAAATGAGATCCCAACAATCAGCTGGCAAAACGTAAAAAGCGGGTTTGTTGTCGTGCAGAACTAAAAGTGGCGAATCACCACACTGATCCACCAAATTCATCGAATCAGTCAGAAATTCCCTCAAACCAATCATTTGGTTTGCATTTATAGATTTGGCAATCATGAAGCTACGTTACGACAGACTGATAAATTTGTCTGTAATGGATGCCACGCACTTCACCATTTCATTGTAGCTGCTCTGGGCTACATTGGCAGCCGCAACTGGCTCTTTCGCTCAGTCCACCGTGACTTTGTTCGGTGGCGCTGACCTGAACTACCGTTCCGTGACCACTGGCGCTAACAAGTTCAGCGGCATGGCTCAAGACGGCATCTACTCCAGCCGTTTCGGCGTGAACGGTACCGAAGACCTGGGTGGCGGCTTGTCTGCTAACTTCCACTTCGAAGGCGGCATGAACCCTGACGTTGGCACTGCTGCTGGCTTCAACTTCACACGCAAGTCGACCATCGGCTTGGCTGGTGGTTTCGGTGAAGTCCGCTTCGGCCGTGACTACACCCCATTGTTCACGGTCTCCGGCATTGCTGATCCGTTCGGCACCAACGGTGTGGGCTCTTCTTACAACATGGCCAATGCTGTGACCGCAGTTGAGGCATCGATCGGCGCGCAGGCTGCTGCTAACGCAGCAGGTACTTTTGTGACTGCTAACCGTGGCAACATTGCAACAACAGCGCCTTCGGCTGTGTCTGCTGCTGCAGTTCCAGCTTCTTACACTTATGCTGATGTCAACGCAGTTCGTGCCAACAACAGCATCGCTTACTACAGCCCAGCTTTCAACGGCTTCAGCGCTGGCCTGATGTACAGCTTCGGTGCAGAAAACACCAACACACAGAAAAAAGCTGGCACCATGACCAGCTTGAAGTTGGCATATGCTAACGGTCCTCTGAGCGTTGCTTTCGCAAACCAAGTCACCAAAGGCGGCAACGCTGGTGCATTGGCTACTCCCGCTGCTGCATCACTCCAGCCTTTGGGTGCGACATGCGCAACCGGTGCTGTGAATGCCACAGCAACAACCCAACAATGCTTGGCAGCTGCAACTGCTGGCACATTGGCTACCGAAGATCAAAAGTGGACCACCAACTTCTTGGTTGGCTCCTACGATCTGGGCGTTGCCAAGCTGAGCGCAGGTTACAAGACCGACAAAATCAGCATGGGCGATGCAACAACTCTGAAGACAATGATCTACGGTGTGACTGCTCCTGTGGGTGCCGTGACTCTGAAGGCTTCTTACGTGACACGTAAGGCCGACGAGAAGTTGGGCAACCAGTTCGCCGTTGGCGCTGTGTATGACCTGAGCAAGCGCACTTCTGCTTACGCTACGTACGCCATCTTGAAGAACGAAGAAGGTTTGGGCAACACCGTTGGCTCCACAGTGGCCAGCGCCGGTGGCTTGAAGTCCAAAGGCTTCGAAGTTGGCATGAAGCACTCCTTCTAATTCAACGCTGGCGCAAGCCAGCTGAGAGTTAAAAGATCAAAAAAACCCACCGTGGCAACACGGTGGGTTTTTTCATGGGCAAACAGCATCTGATGATTCAGTTAATTTCTGAACTCATAACGCTCTGACGTTCCAAGGTCACAGCGCAAGTTCAGCCATCTGTACCCCTGAGGTTTGTGAACTTGCCTCAGCGCATCAATGCCTCGCGTTGACGGATGACGACCTCATGCATTCTTTGGCGTGTCGCTCGCCGAATATCAAATGACTCGATCAGCGTGGTCCACTGATCCACCACTTCGAGCATGGCATCCAGCCTTTGAGCTGCCCACCTTGCATCGAGCCCGCCTTGCTGCGCCAATTTCGTCAAATGACTGCGGGTGATGTTCAGCCCTTCTCCGCAGACGTCCATTTGGTGCTCACCACCGGGACCTTCGCTGTAGGTGAGGTCAAAACACGGGGCCAGCTTCCAGTGTCGTTGCGCATCCATGCGGTAGGCCAGGTTTTTGGCATGGTCATCTCGGTTGTGAAACAGCACATTGAAGACCGCACGCTCAAACGCCTTTTGCACCTCACGCTCATCGCGCGTGATCATGCGCGTAGCGCGCCAACAATGCCTTAGAAAATCTTACATGGCCAGTTTTCGCCCCAGCCTTCATAACGGACATACACTTTTTTCACGGCGTTGCCTTCGGGATACGGCGCGTGCGAGAGACACGCTGGCGAGCCGGTTTTTGTTGCTGCGCCATGTCCGCAATGGATGCGACAACGGGTTTGAACAAGGGCTGCAACTGCCCCTCCTGGCCAAGGCACTGGACCAGTTTGATCCAGGCGATCACCGAAGCTTTGCCGGTGTTTTCGAGCGTGTTGAGTGTGCTGCGAGACACACCCATGCGCTCGGCCATGTCGGCTTGGGCAATCTCTTTTTGAATACGCAAGCGTTTCAATCGCTGTGCCAAGGCCAGTGATATCTCCTCAGCCGAAGAGAAATTAAAGTCTGAGAATTCCATCATTGTTCGATTTTATTCGAACAATGATGGATATTTCAATCTTTAAAGCACCCTATGGCATCAGATCACCACGTGACAAGCGATCTTGATGCCTTTGAAGTCGCGCAGCGGCGGGCGTTCGGCCCGGCAGATGTCGGTCGCCTGAGGGCAACGCGGATGGAAAGTGCAGCCGCTCGGTGGGTTGAGCGGGTTGGGCACTTCGCCTTGCACGGGGGTACGGGCGCGGCCCGTGTCGTGCATTTTGGGAATCGCATCCAGCAGCATCTTGGTGTAAGGGTGCTGCGGGTTGCCAAACAGGGTGTGTTTGTCGGCCAACTCGACCAGTCGACCCAAATACATCACGCCCACTTGGTCGCTCACGTGGCGCACCACGGCCAGGTTGTGGCTGATGAACAGATAGGTCAGGCCCCGCTCGCGCTGCAGGTCTTTCATGATGTTGAGCACCTGTGCCTGTACGCTCACGTCGAGCGCCGAGGTCGGCTCGTCACACACCAAAAACTCGGGCGCAGTGGCCAGTGCGCGGGCAATCGAGATGCGCTGGCGCTGACCGCCTGAGAACTGGTGTGGGTACTTGACCATGTCGAGCGGCGACAGGCCCACCGATTGGAGCAACTCGGCCACGCGGGCTTTGAGTTCGTCGGCGTCGCTGATCAGGCCGTGCTCTTTGAGCGGCTCGCCGATGATGTTGTCCACCGTCCATCGCGGGTTCAAGCTGGCATACGGGTCCTGAAAAATCATCTGGATGCGCTGGCGCATCTTTTGTGAATCGGATGACTTGAAGGCCGCGTGGGCGTCTTGCCCGTCAAAGGTCAAGCCACCGCGTGTGGGTTCGTACAGACCCACCAGCAAACGGGCTACGGTGCTTTTGCCGCAGCCAGACTCGCCCACCAGAGCCAGGGTTTTGCCTCGCTCGATTTCAAAGCTCACACCATCCACAGCATTCAGCAGCTGCCGGGGTTTGCCCTCGAGCACTCGGTTCAGCCACGGAGCCGACACATCGAAAGTTTTGGCCAGGTCGTGGGCAACGACCAAGGCTTGGGGTTTGGTGTCGCTCATGCAGCGCTCCCATCATGCAGCCAGCAGGCAGCGCGGTTGGCCCCTGCATTGACCAACTCGGGCCTTTCTTGCCTGCAGCGGTCGAAGGCTTTGGGGCAGCGCGGGTTGAAGGCGCATCCTTGCGGGATGGCGTTCAGGCGCGGCATGGCGCCGTCAATCTGGTTCAAGCGTTCGCGGTCACTGTCCATGTCGGGGATGGAGGCCATCAGGCCTGCGGTGTAAGGGTGGGCCGGGTGGTTGATGACCTGGTGCACCGGGCCGATTTCGGCCACGCGTCCGGCATACAGCACGGCCACGCGGTCACAGGTTTCGGCAATGACGCCCATGTCGTGCGTGATCAGCATGACGGCAGCGCCCCGGTCCTTGCAGACTTTTTTGAGCAAGCTGATGATCTGCGCCTGGATCGACACATCGAGCGCGGTGGTCGGCTCGTCGGCCACGATAAGCTGCGGCTCGGCAGCCAAGGCCAGCGCAATCACCACACGCTGGCGCATGCCACCCGAAAATTGGTGCGGGTAATGGTCGATGCGCTCTTCTGCGGCCGAAATGCCGGTGTCTTTGAGCAAATCAATAGCGCGTTGGCGGGCCTCTTGGGGCGTCACCGGCAGGTGCGCCAAAATGGTTTCGGTCAGTTGCCGACCAATGGTGTACAGCGGGTTGAGCGAGGTCAACGGGTCCTGAAAAATCGCCCCGATTTTGCGGCCCCGAATGTGGCGCATCTGATCGGCATTCAAGTCATCGATGCGCTGGCCTTCCAGCACGATTTGTCCGCTGGCCACACGGCCCGGTGGCTCCAGCAGGCCAATGATGGCCGCGCCCGTGAGCGATTTGCCTGCACCCGATTCACCCACCACACCGAGAATTTCTCCAGGGGCGATGTCGAATGAAATATCGTCCAGCGCACGCAAAGTGCCGTGGCGGCTGGGGAATTCCACCACCAGGTTTTTGACTTGTAAAAGACTCATCGCAATCTCGGATTCAGCGCGTCGCGCAACCAGTCACCTAACAAGTTGACCGACAGGGCAATCAACACCAGCATCAGCCCCGGAAAAATCGTGATCCACCACTCGCCCGAGAACAAATAGTCATTGCCCACGCGAATGAGCGTGCCCAGCGATGGCGAAGTGGGCGGCGCCCCCACGCCCAAAAACGACAACGTGGCCTCGGTGATGATGGCCGTGGCCACCTGAATGGTGGCCAGCACCATGACCGGCCCCATCACGTTGGGCAACACGTGCTTGACCATGATGCGCAAAGGTGCAACACCGGTCACACGGGCCGCTTGCACGTATTCTTTGTTGCGCTCGACCAAGGTGGTGCCGCGCACCGTGCGGGCATATTGCACCCAACCCGTGAGCGAGATCGAAATGATCAGCACCCCAAAGGCCAGAGATTCGTTGGCGTTGGGGAACAAGGCACGCCCCACTCCCGCGATCAACAAAGCCACGAGGATGGCAGGAAAAGACAGCATCACATCGCACAAGCGCATGAGCAAGGCGTCGACCCAGCCCCCTCGAAAGCCAGCCAACAGCCCCATGGCCACACCAAAAGCCACCGACAAAAGCACAGAGGCCAAACCCACCACCAAGGAAATGCGCGAGCCGTAAATCAAGGCCGACAAAATGTCGCGCCCCTGATCGTCGGTGCCGAGCAAAAATTTGGTGGTGCCACCCTCCAGCCACGAAGGCGGCAAGCGGGCATCGCTCAACTCCAGCGTGGTCAGATCAAATGGGTTGGTGGGAGAAACCCACCCGGCAAAGACCGAACAAAAAAGGCACACCAAGGCGATGGCAGCCGCCACCATCGCCGTGGGCGATTGGCGGAAGCTGTAACCAACATCGCTGTGCCACCATCGTTGCCAAGTGGATTGCATGTTCAGCCCTTAAGGTTTGACGGTGATGAATTTCCAGGCCATGCCGTTGTCTGGAAACTGCACAAGCTGAACGTTTTTCTTGGCTGCCCAATTCAGCGCTTGCTGGTGCAAAGGCAGGTGACCGACGTCATCCTGGTGGATCTTCATGGCTTCACGGATCATCTCGTTGCGCTTTTTCTGGTCGGTTTCAGAAGCCACTTTGTCGGTCAACTCGTCCACCTTGGGGTTGCTGTAAGCGCCCAAGTTGAACTGACCACGGCCGCCGTCACCCGGGGTCGACAAGATGGGGTACATCACGTTGTGTGCGTCCACGGTGCTGGCCGTCCAGCCCAGCATGTAAAAGCTGGTGTTGCGGCTCAGAATTTTGGGGAAATACGTGCCTTTGGTTTCGGCTTCCAGGTTGATCTTGACGCCCACCTTGGCCAAGTTGGCGGCCACGGCCTGGCAAATTTCTGCATCGTTGACGTAACGGTCATTCGGGCAGTTCATCTTGACCTCAAACCCGTTGGGGTAACCCGCTTCGGCCAGCAATTTCTTGGAAGCCTCCACGTCGTAAGGCAAACGCTTGGCCAGATCGGCCGGGAAGCCGTTGACCTGTGGGGGGTACATCAGCGCCAAAGGTGTGGCCGCACCGCGCATCACACGGCTCTTGATGGTTTCGATGTCAATGGCCTGGTAAAACGCTTTGCGGACACGGATGTCCTTGAAGGGGTTTTTGCCTTTGACGTTGGAGTAAAGCAATTCATCGCGCTTTTGGTCCATGCCCAAGAAAATGGCGCGCAGCTCAGGGCCTTGCATCACCTTGAGCTTGTCGTTGGCCTTCAGGCGCTCGACGTCTTGTACCGGCACGGGCTCCATCACATCCAGCTCGCCCGACATCATGGCCGCCACACGGGTGGCATCGTTGCCAATGACCGAGAAGATGACTTCATCGACATTGCCGTCGATCTTGCCCCAGTAATTGTTGTTGCGCACAAAACGGGTTTGCACGTTGGGCTGGCGCTCTTTGACAATGAACGGGCCTGTGCCGTTGGCGCGGAAAGAAGCCGCGTTTTCAATGCCTTTGCGGCGATCCACGGGCTTGGTGGCTTGGTTCTCTTCGCACCACTTCTTGCTCATGATGTGCCAGTGCGTGATCAACTCGGGCACGATGGGGAACGGCTGCGTGGTGATGATGTCGATCGTGTGGTCGTTGATCTTTTTGATCTCTTTGAACATGCCCACATAGCTCTTCATGTCGGAGCCATCGCCCTTGGCGCGCTCATAGCTGAAGATCACGTCGTCGGCAGTAAAGGGCGAACCATCGTGAAACTTGACGCCCTTGCGCAGGTCAAAACGCCACACGGTGGGCGCGGTCTGTTTCCAACTGGTGGCCAACAAAGGCGTGAGCTTGAAATTCGCATCGCGCGAGACCAAGGACTCATACACGTTTTCGACCACGGTGATCTGCAAGGACTCGTTGAGCGAATGCGGGTCCATGGACAAGGCATCGCCCTGGTTGCCAATGCGTACCGTGACGGCAGAAGCCGAGACAGCCGACAAGGCCAGCGCAGCGGCCAGTGTGGCCACGAGAGGGTTGAGTTTGAAAGCCATGGGTTTCTCCTTGTTGAATGAATTCACTGAACCAAACTGAAGCACATCAATCCTTGTGCACCGGCAAAGCCTGCTCGACCAAACTGGCATGCAATGCGGCGCCCAAGGGCAAAATTTCGTCGTTGAAGTCGTAGCGGCTGTTGTGCAGCGGGTGCGGCCCCGGCCCGTGCGGCAGGCCTTGGCCAATGCGGATGTAGGCACCAGGCACCGCTTGCAGCATGAAAGAGAAATCTTCGCCGCCCATGCTGGGCAGCATGTTGCGCCACACCTTGTCTTCGCCCACCAGGCTGGCGGCCACATCGCAGGCAAAGTTGGCTTCGGGCACGGTGTTCACGGTGGCCGGATAAGTGCGTTCGTAGTGCAGCTCGGCCGATGCGCCAAAGCCTTGCGCAATGCCAGTACACAAAGAACGCAGGCGCTCTTCGATCTGGTCTTGCACGCTTTCGCTGTAGGTGCGTACCGTGCCCACCAAGGTCACTTCACCCGGAATCACGCTCATCGCACCGGGGTGGCCACCCTGCATTGAGCAGATACTGACCACCGCTTGGTCAAACGCCGACAAGCTGCGCGAAACCACGCTTTGGGCTGCCGTGATGATGTGGCCCGCCACCAGCACCGGGTCGATGGCTTGGTGCGGACGTGCGCCGTGGCCACCTTTGCCGCGAATCAAAATCTCGATCCGGTCCACCGCCGCCTGCATGGGGCCGGGCGTGATGCCAATCACGCCCAAAGGCGTTTCGGGCGAGTTGTGCTGGGCATAAACCTGCTCGCAGGGAAAACGCTCAAACAAGCCGTCTTGCATCATGGCCCGCGCGCCGGCGTAGCCTTCTTCGCCTGGCTGAAAAATCAGCACGGCCGTGCCGTCAAAGCGTCGGGTCTCGGCCAAGTAGCGGGCTGCGCCCATCAGCATGGCGGTGTGGCCGTCGTGGCCACAGCCGTGCATCAAGCCCGGCGTGCCCGATTTCCAAGTGCATTCGTTGAACTCGGTCAAGGGCAGTGCGTCCATGTCGGCGCGCAGACCAATCATGCGGCCGGGGTTGCTGGCCGAGCGGCCTTGGCCGTGCACCAAAGCCACCACGCCGGTTTTGCCGATGCCGGTGTGGATGCTGTCCACACCGCAAACCTGCAGCATTTCGGCCACGCGGCGTGCGGTGTAAACCTCTTCAAAGCCCAGTTCGGGGTGGGCGTGCAGGTCACGCCGGAAAGCCGTGAGTTCGGGGTGAAATTGCGCAATGCGCGCAAACGCGGCACCGCGCCCCAACACCGATTGCAAAGAAGCGCCCATGCTCAATGCCCCCCGGGCTTGCCCACGCGCAGGCGCGGGTCGACCACAAAGTAAAGCAAATCAACAATCAAGTTGATGGCCACAAAAATCAGAGCGATCAGGCACAAATAAGCGGCCATGACCGGGATGTCTGCAAACGTGACCGCCTGAATGAACAACAGCCCCATACCGGGCCACTGGAACACCGTTTCGGTGATGATGGCAAATGCGATCAGGCCGCCCAACTGCAAGCCGGTGATGGTGAGCACCGGAACCAAGGTGTTTTTGAGGGCATGGCCAAAGTGGATGGCACGGTTGGACAGGCCGCGGGCACGGGCGAACTTGATGTAGTCGGTGCGCAGCACCTCCAGCATTTCGGCACGCACCAAGCGCATGATCAAAGTCAGCTGAAAAATCGCCAGCGTGACCGCAGGCAACACGATGTGGTGCCAGCCCTTGGCCGTCAACAAACCGCTGGACCACCAGCCCATTTGCACCACCTCGCCTCGGCCAAAACTTGGGAACCAACCCAGCATCACAGCGAACACCAAAATCAGCAAAATGCCGATCAGGAAAGTAGGCAAAGACACGCCGAGCAGTGACACGGTCATGATCAACTGGCTGATCCAGGTGCCACGGCGCAGCGCCGCATAAACCCCCATGGGCACCCCGATGGCCAAGGCCAGTGTGGCGGCCACCAGCGCCAGCTCCAGCGTGGCGGGCAGACGCTCGGCAATCAGACGGGACACCTTGGCACCTTGACGCAGACTCAAGCCAAACTCGCCTTGCACCGCGTTCGACAAGAAGTGCCAAAACTGCACGAAGAAAGGCTGGTCCAGGCCCAGGCCTTCGCGCAATTCCTTGATCTGATCGGGCGTGGCGTCTTGTCCCAGCAAGAACACCACCGGGTCGCCCACATACTGGAACAGCAAAAAGGCAATGAAAGCCACTGTGATCATGACGACCACCGCCTGAATCAGGCGCTGCAAAATAAAAGCGAGCATCAATTGACCTTGATCAGTGACCAGTCGAGGCGGTTATCGGCGCGGTGAACCACGTCGACGTTTTTCTTCATGGCCCAGGGAATGACCTGGTTGTGCAGAGGAATGTGCGCCACGGTGTCGTTTTGCAATTGCAGGCCTTCGGTCAGCAAGCGGTTGCGCACAGGCAAGTCGGTTTCGGTTTTTACCCGGTCCACAATGTAATCCATGCGGGGGTTACTGTAGCGGCCCACGTTGTAGTTACCGTCCCCCCCTGTGCCTACGCTGCGCACCAGCGACTGCAGGCTGTACAAAGCATCAAACGTCGGCACGCCCCAGCCCAGCATGTAAATGCTGGCTTCGTAGCGCTGGATCATCGGGAAGTAGGTCACCAAGGGCAAGGTGCGCAGCTTGGCTTTGACCCCCACTTTGGCCCACATGGCGGTGATGGCCTGGCAAATTTCTTCGTCATTGATGTAACGGTTGTTGGGGCAGGCAAAGTCCACCTCAAAGCCTTGTGGATACCCGGCTTCGGCCAGCAGCTTTTTGGACGCATCTTGCGAGTAGGGGAAACGGGTGTCCACATCCTTGGTCCAGCCATTGACCTGCGGGGCCACCACCGAGCCCGTGTTTTGCGACAGGCCGCGCATGGTCACGCGGTGGATGGTGTCGATGTCGATGGCTTGGTAGAGCGCTTTGCGCACTTTCACATCCTTGAGCGGGTTTTTGCCCTTGACGTTGGAGCCAGGCAGCTCGTCACGGTGCTGGTCGAGCCCCAAGAAGATGGTTCGGTTTTCAACACCATCAATCACCTTCAGGTTGGGGTTGGTGCGCATGCGGCCCAAGTCTTGTGGGCTGGGGTCAAGCACAAAGTCGATCTCGCCGGACAGCAAAGCGGCAGCGCGGGTGGCTTCGTTCTTGATAGGGGTGTAGATGATCTCGGTCACGTTGGAAGGCGCTTCTGCCCAACCCCACCAGTTGGGGTTTTTCACCAGCACGAGTTTTTGGTCAGGCTGCCATTCCTTGACCATGTAAGCCCCGCTGCCCATGGCGTTGCGGTGTGCAAAGTTTTCGTCCTTGGTTTTGCCGTCCTTGGGCTCCACCGACTTGTTCTTTTCAGCCCAAGCCTTGCTCATGATGCGCAGCTCGGTCAGCTGGTTCATCAGCACCGGGTTGGGGCCACTCAACAGGATGTCGACCGTGTTGGCATCGACCTTCACCACTTTGCTGAAGCCTTGGGTGTAAACGTTGAAGTTGGAGGTCTTGGCGCGTGCCCGCTCCAGAGAGAAAACCACATCGTCGGCCGTCAGTGGCGAACCATCGCTGAACTTGACACCCTTGCGCAAATTGAAGCGGTGTTGTGTGGCCGACATTTCTTTCCAAGAGGTGGCCAACTTGGGCTCAACCTTGAAGGTTTTGCTGTTGTAGTACACCAGCGAGTCAAAAATGGCGGCATGTACGCCGTTGCCTAACGCGTTGTTTTGCGAATGGATGTCGAGTGTAGGGATGTCGCTGGCGCTGGACCATTTGAAAGGCTTGGCCTGCACTGCGGCGGCCCCGATCAACCCCGCCAAGCCCAAAGACAGAACCAGGGTTTTGGCACAGACAGTCAAATTTGCGGCATTTCTCATCAAAGTCACCTTGATCGTGAATCGTATGGGTCAAAGGTGACTACTATGCAACATTCAGGCCCGTCTCAGGGAGAGGGAATTCCCCCAAATCGGGTGTCGCGCACAAGACTGGTGCAATCAATCGAGCCGGATGTCACCATACCAAGCTTTCGCATGGCTGCGGGTGTTGTCTGTGTCGGTCATGATGGCGATACCCACCAAAGCACCCGGGGGCTCGCCAAACGCCTTTTCAAAGTCAGCGCGAACATCGCGTTCATAGTGTCGCCACTGCTTGATGTGGGCCGCACCAGACTCCATCACCAATTTGCGCACACGGTCGGTGCGTGGGTTGACGATGACCGACTCCACCGGCCGGTGGTTGCACCACACATACATCAGGGTGGCATAGGGCAAAGGCTCGCCTGTTAAAGCTTCAGTCAAATCACTGAGCATCGCATTCTTCGCTGAGAACCGGCTGCGATCGCCCTCAAAAGCCAAGATCAAACGCACAGGAGAGTCTTCGCTGTCGCGCTCGCCCATGTCGGCTTGCGCAATCAAACCCTCAATCTGCCATTGAAATTGCAAACGCCCCAACCGATCGGCCGGCACATTCAGCTTTTGACGCAGCATGCTGGCAGAGGATTGGGCATCGGCTTTCACAGCGATGCGCTGGTCATGCTTTTCAAGTTGAAAGGCAGTGCGCAATTTGGATGGCAGCAGCACAGGCGTCCAGCGCAAGGTGTCTTGCGGACTGAACAGCAGCGGCGCATCAACGGGTTTGGTCAGCACGGCGTTTGTTTGCAAGCCATCTTGACGCCAAGCGCAGCCAGACAAGCCAAAGGCCAACAACGCGCCCCAAAAGAACCGACTCCGCACACAGCGAACAACCATGCAAAGCTCCTTGACTACAACCCTTGACCCCAAACACCTCGTGTCATCTTAAGACATGAAGAACAACAGGGCGGCAGCACAGCAACAAAGGCCTGCGTATCGCCCATGAAAAAACCCACCGTGTTGCCACGGTGGGTTTTTTGTCTTTTAACTCTCAGCTGGCTTGCGCCAGCGTCAAATTAGAAGGAGTGCTTCACGCCAGCTTCGAAGCCTTTGGACTTCACGCCAGTGAAGTCTGTAGCAGCAGCGGAACCAACCGAGTTACCGAAGCCAGCTTCGTTCTTCAAAACAGCGTAAGTAGCGTACACGGATGTGCGCTTGCTCAGGTCGTACACAGCGCCCATGGCGAACTGGTTACCGATTTTGGTGCTGCCAACCTTACGTGCAACGTAAGAAGCCTTCACAGTGGTAGCGCCGAAAGGAGCGGCCACACCCAGGATGGTGGACTTGATTGTGTCGGAGCTCACACCGGCAGTGTCGGTGATCTTGTCGGTCTTGTAACCGGCGCTCAACTTGGCCATGCCCAGGTCATAAGAACCGGCCAGGAAGTTGGTGGCCCACTTGGCAGTGTCGGTTGTACCTTTAGTGGATTGTGTACCGAAAGCAGCAGACACAGGGCCGTTAGCGTATGCCAACTTCAGGCTGGTCATTTTGCCAGCGCTGCGGTTAGTTGTAGTGGTGTTTTCAGCACCCAAGCTGTACATCAGGCCAGCAGAGAAACCGCTGAACGATGGGGTGTAGTAAGCGATGCTGTTGTTGGCACGAACTGCGTTCGCGTCAGCGTAAACGCCAGATGCGGCTGTACCAGCATAGTTACCACCAGCCAAGGCTGTTTCAGCAGCGATAGCTGCTGCGTTGGCTTCAGGAGCCACAGTAACGGAGTTAGCCAAGTTGTAAGAAGAACCCACACCGTTGGTGCCGAATGGATCAGCGATGCCAGCGATCGTGAACAATGGGGTGTAGTCACGGCCCAAACGCACTTCACCGAAACCGCCAGCCAGACCAATGGTCGACTTACGGCCAAAAGCGATAGCAGTTGCACCTGTGTCAGGTGTGTGGCCAGCTTCGAAGTGGAAGTTGGCCGACAGACCGCCGCCCAGATCTTCAGTGCCCATGAAACCCAGACGGCTGGAGTAGATGCCGTCTTGAGCCATGCCTTGGAACTTGTTAGCGCCAGTGGTCACGGAACGGTAGTTCAGGTCAGCGCCACCGAACAATGTCACGGTGGATTGTGCGAAAGCAGCGCCTGTGGCAGCAACAGCAGCCAGAGCAATCAGAGTTTTTTTCATTGCAAGTTTCTCCAAAGTTTAAAAAAGAGCTTGGGGTTCGTGAGGTGAAGATCACCCGTCTAAACACTAAGCCAACCTCCAATTTCGGAAGGTTGGGTGTATTGCACCAGAGCGGACGGCCTTTTCCAAGAATTTGAAGGAATAAAGGGCTTTTCCGTTGCATTGCTGCAACAAACCCCATCCACAGACACCCAACTCGGATCACTTTTGAATATTTTCTTCAACAAATTCAACAACTTCCAAAGACTGTCAAATGCATCAGGTGAAATAAACAAAACAGGCACATGCCCCCAAGAACTGCATACCAACGCCACTCTGCTTTACAGTCTGGTGATCTATTAGCGCATACCCCCAATGACCCTCAACGCTTTGATTTTGGCCGCCGACAGCGCTTTGCGCACTTTGTGGGCCGAGCCCCGTGCCAGCCGCGCCACCCCGCAAGCCCAGGCCCTGCCCATCGAGCTGTCGGACACCGAACGCCGCGAAGCCGCCGCCTTGATGCGTGTGAACCATGTGGGCGAGGTCTGCGCGCAGGCGCTTTACACCGGTCAGGCCCTGGCCTGCCATAACCCGGCGCTGCGTGCCCAGCTGGCCGAAGCCAGCCGCGAAGAAACCGACCACCTGGCCTGGACCAAGCAGCGCCTGGACGACCTGAACGACCGCCCTTCGCTCTTGAACCCGCTTTGGTATGCCGGGGCGTTTGCCATTGGTTATGCCGCAGGCAAGCTGGGGGGAGATCAGGTGAGTCTGGGCTTTGTGGTGGAGACCGAACGCCAGGTGGAGGCCCACCTGCAAAGCCACATGGACCGCCTGCCAGCAGCTGACAGCGCCTCACGCGCCATCGTGTCGCAAATGAAGGCCGATGAAATCGCCCATGCCCAGATGGCGCAAAAGGCGGGCGCGGTGGAACTGCCCGCCCCGGTCAAGGCCCTGATGCAGGCCGCAGCCAAGGTGATGACGACAGTGGGGCACCGGATTTAGTGGGCTGCCGCTTAAGTTAGTGGGGCTTGTGAGCTGCCCTGCGGGCATGGAATAAGGCCTGCACACAGGCAAGCCTTTTCAACAACTCTTCAGGCTTGGACTTCAACCAGCTCAAAACTGGTGGTGATTTTGGCCGTTTTGCCCAGCATGATGCTGGCCGAGCAGTATTTGTCGTGGCTCATGGCAATGGCCCGTTCCACGGCGCTGGCGGGCACGCCTTTGGCGGTGACGGTGAAATGCATGTTGATGCGGGTGAAGACTTTGGGGTCGACCTCTGCGCGTTCGCTGGTGATCTTGACGCTGCAGCCGCGCACGTCGTGGCGGCCACGCTTCAAAATCAGCACCACGTCGTAAGCCGTGCAACCGCCGGTGCCTGCCAGCAGCATTTCCATGGGGCGGGGGGCCAGGTTTTGACCTCCGTTTTCAGGCTTAACGGCATCGGGTGCGCCGTCCATGGCCACCACGTGACCTGAGCCGGTTTCGGCCAAAAACCCCATGCCGGAGCGGGTACCGGCAGCGCCGGTCCAAGTGACTGTGCATTCCATATGTGCTTTCTTGGCAGTGGCTCGGCACCTTTGCACGCGCCACTGGAAATGAATTGGAAGCGGATCGTAAACCGGATTGAGCTGAATATCTTTGCAAGATTTTTCAGTTTGATACACATCACTTGCTGCAATGCAGCAAATATCCAGCTAAAATCTGCACACGCGTGCTTTTTTGCATGCACCTGTTGTCTCCTCCACCCTCTGAAAAGGTGGATTTGCCCCAAGCCGCAAGGCTCGGGGCTTTTTTTTTGCGCAAATTCTTTGGGTACTTTTGAATTAATAATGGTTTAATCTTTTTCTTGTCAGGTCACTATGAATCAAAAGTGACAAAAGGAAAGATTTATGAGCATTGCTCGAAACACCTTCAAAACCAACTTCCGGTCACTGAAAATCGAACGACATCAGCGGTTGGCGTTTTGTTTGGCCGGGCTCCTTGGGCTTGTTTGTTTGCCGGGACGCGCCGAGTACAACGTGACGATCGTGGACAAAGCCCCTGAATACCGCCAGTTCGGACGGGTGGAAATCACCGGTTCCAGCATCGTGAACCCTCGCGCTCGGGAAATTTTGCCAGTGCGGGTCATCGATCAACGCGAAATTCAGCGCCTAGGGGCTCAGAACACGACCGAGTTGATTCAGCGACTGCCTGCCATGCATTCAGCCAATGAGTTGGGCGGCGTGAATTCAGTAGGCAAAGGAGGCAACGAAGCTGGCGCCATTCACGGCTATGAAGCCGGGACTTTGGTTTTGATCAATGGTCGACGCGTGGCCCCGCTGGCGTCACAACGTGCAGATCTGGACCGCACGGCTGTCGATTTGTCATTGCTGCCATTGAGTGCGATTGCGCGCATCGAAATCCTGTCCGACGGCGCATCGACCACTTATGGCAGCGAAGCCATTGCCGGCGTGATCAACATCATCACCCAGGAACACACCGATGGCTTGACCCTCAAAGCGGAAATGCTCAACCCTCAAGGTTCGGGGGGCAGCGGTAAAACGATGGCATTGAATTGGGGTCGGGGAAAACTGGCCCAAGATGGCTATGCCTTGCAAATCCACTTTGAAGCGTCCGAGCGGGAAGCTTTGCTGGCCAAAGAGCGCAGCTACACTGACCCTCGGGCCAAACCTTATGGCGTGGATGCCAACGGGCGCCCACTGACGTTTGTGCCGCGGTACACGAACTACTCGCATTCCTCGCCAGGAAAAACCTACAAACCCGTTGAGACAGCCGCCGACTGCACAACAGGTTATGACTTTGTGCCGGATGTGACGTTGTCGCTGAGCAATCCGGCCTACCACGGCATCAAGCGTTGCCTGTCGAGCACCTACCGGAACAGCAACATTTACCCTGAAGAGCGCTCACAAACCCTGTATGCCCAGTTTGACCGAGTCTTGTCGGCCCATCACACCCTGTTCTCGGAGCTTTCGCTGCAGCACGCGGCCAATGCATACACAAACTTATCCCCAACCAACACCGCCTTGGTCTTTAAGGCGCCCAATTATTATTACTACGCACCGGATGCCTACCAGTCGGGGGTGCGAACACAGAACAACGACAGAAAACGGTTGGTACTCGGCTCCCGTGGAAGCTTGGCTGATTGGGATTACACACTCAGCGCAGTACACAGCCAAAACGGCACACAACTCAATGAGGAAGGAGCTTACCAAGCGACTACAAGCGCGCAGTGGACCGCCTTGCTCCGGCCCTATGCGAACGAACTGGTCAACGACCCTGCCAGCTATTCAACGGGGCTGAAAAATGCATTGAACAGCCGAATTCGAGACCCCCGTCTGCTCAGTGAGGCGAGCATCGTTCAACAAGGGCTGGAACTGCGGGGCTCCAAAGTGGTTGGCGAGACGCAATGGGGCGACATCCAGCTGGGCAGCGGTGTTTTTGCGCAGCAGCAAAAACTGGACATCACAAACCCGGCGAGCCCCGTGCTCATGCCCAGCTATTCAGCGCAACGCAAAAACATGGGGGCTTCGCTGGAGTTGCAAATTCCGGCTTGGGAGAACTTGGAACTGATGGGAGCCATGCGCGCTGAAAAGTACACCGGTTTTGGATCGGTTTTGACTGGCAAGGTCGGGCTCAAATACGCTTTGACAGAAAAAAGCCATCTGCGTGCCAACGTGGGCACAGGCTACAGAGCCCCCACCTTGAGCCAGATGACGCCAGTCGCCACATATGTTTTGGCCGGCACCACACAAAACAACAAACCGTTAAGCGGTTTCGCCTTAGGCAACCCTAATTTGCAACCCGAAAAATCGACGCAATGGAGTTTCGGTGCGCATGCCCAACCCCAAGCCAATTGGGGCATTGGCGCAGATTTCTGGCAGATCCGTGTCAAAGATACTTTTGGCACACCCACCATTTCGCAAATCGATGCAGATCCCCGGCTGAAAGCCGCGCACTACACGGTCAACCCCGATGGCAGCGTTCGTTACGACTTGCTGGCCATGAACCTGGGACAAATGGAAAAAAGCGGTATCGATTACTACGTTCAACACCGGCTGCCCACCGACTGGGGGCGTTGGTTGCTGGGCATTGAAGGAACCCACAACCTGAAGTCACGCCGCAGCAACTATCCCGGCGACCCCCTTGTCTCGGACTTGGGGCAGTACCAAGTGGCGTACGAATCCGTCACACCACGCAACAAAATCAGGTTCACATCGGGGCTGGAACAGGCCAATTGGGGTATCAACAGTCAAATCAACTACATGTCAGGCAACCGTGAGCCCATCCCGCTTTACAGCGTGGTCGACTACCGTGGTTTGCCCGTTGGCGACAGTTACACCCATCAAGTCAAGGACACCTGGACCTTGGATGTGTCTGGCTGGCACGCGCTTTCCAAATCATTCAAGCTGCATTGGTCGGTCACCAACCTCACCAACGAAACGCCCCCCGAGCGCTTCACGTCCTTGGGGGCCACCATCATTTCATCCCTGCCCCGCTCTGACACCCGATACAACGACTATTACGGTAGGACGTTTCGCCTCACTGTGGAATGGAAAGTATGGTGACCTGGGGGCCCCGTCGAGGCACAAATCAAGGGCTATCATTGCTTTTTGTCTCACGGGATGGTGCAGCTGTCCTGCATATTGCGATTTCTCATGGCTACACCTCACCTCAAACCCGCCGATTACCTGATCAAGATCCTGAATGCCCGCGTCTACGACGTGGCCACAGAGTCGGCTTTAGAACCCGCCAAAAACCTGTCGCGCCGCCTGCACAACCAGGTCTTGCTCAAGCGGGAAGACCAGCAGCCCGTGCACAGTTTCAAACTGCGCGGGGCTTACAACAAGATGGCGCACTTGACGCCCGAGCAGCTCAAAAAAGGTGTGATTTGCGCGTCGGCCGGCAACCACGCACAGGGCGTGGCGCTTAGCGCCAGCCGCTTGGGCACGCGGGCAGTGATCGTCATGCCGACCACCACGCCGCAGGTCAAGATCGACGCGGTCAAAGGCCTGGGCGGCGAAGTGGTGTTGTTTGGTGACAGCTATTCAGATGCCTACAACCACTCGGTGGCGCTGCAGAAAAAGCAGGGGCTGAGCTTCGTGCACCCCTTTGACGACCCCGATGTGATCGCGGGCCAGGGCACGATTGCCATGGAAATGCTGCGCCAGCACCAAGGTCCGCTCGATGCGGTGTTTGTGGCCATCGGCGGCGGCGGCCTCATCAGCGGGGTGGCCAACTACATCAAGGCGGTGCGCCCCGAGGTGAAGGTGATCGGCGTGCAAATGAACGACTCCAACGCCATGATCCAGTCGGTGGCTGCCAAAAAACGCGTCACCTTGCCCGATGTGGGCCTGTTTTCGGACGGCACCGCGGTCAAGCTGGTGGGCGAAGAGACCTTCCGCGTCGCACGCCACCTGGTCGACGAATACATGACCGTGGACACCGACGCGGTGTGCGCGGCCATCAAGGACGTGTTTGTGGACACCCGCTCGATCGTGGAGCCCGCAGGTGCACTCGCCGTGGCCGCCATCAAGCAATACGTGGCCACGCACAAGACCAAAGGCCAGACCTATGCGGCCATTTTGTGCGGCGCCAACATGAACTTTGACCGCCTGCGCTTTGTGGCCGAACGGGCCGACGTGGGCGAAGAAAAAGAAGCGCTTTTTGCGGTGACGATTCCTGAAGAGCGCGGCAGTTTCAAGCGCTTTTTGGAGCTGATTGGCAGCCTGCCCGGCGGCCCGCGCAACGTGACCGAGTTCAACTACCGCATGAGCGACTCTGACAAAGCCCATGTGTTTTTGGGGTTGAGCACATCGGCCAAGGGCGAAAGCACCAAGATCACCGCCAATTTCAATAAAAACAAGTTTCAGGCCATCGACCTGACTCACGACGAGCTGGCGAAAGAGCATATCCGCCACATGGTGGGCGGGCACTCGGCCATGTCACAAGACGAGCGCCTGCTGCGCTTTGAGTTTCCGGAACGTCCGGGTGCCTTGCTTAAATTTTTGAGCCTGATGCGCCCGGGCTGGAACATCAGCCTGTTCCATTACCGCAACCAAGGCGCCGACTACGGGCGCATTCTGGTAGGCCTGCAGGTGCCGCCTAAAGACGACAAGGCGTTTGCCAAGTTTTTGGAGGCGCTGGGGTATCCGTATGCGGAAGAAACAAGTAATCCGGCGTACCGAATGTTTTTGCGAGCATAAAAAAACGGTCATCTTGCGATGACCGTTTTTTGGAAGATTGGTATCGAATAAGCAACCACAGACCTGTTGGAGTGTGGTGCTTATCTATCAGCTTACCAAACCTTAGGGACGCACTGATTTCCCTGCTTGGCCTGCACAGGGTGTACAAAGCCTCGTTCTCCTGTGTAGCCCAACTTACCATCCGAAGTATTAGCCAAGAACAACGGGTCGGTATCTTGGTTAGGTCGATCTGACACCGAGTTGCCTGCATAAGGGTAAACGGTTTTATTTGGGTAATCCCACCATACTTCACGCATCTCCATCAACTGCCGCCCGCTGACATCACTCAACTGAACATACGCCTGACGCGACCTTACGAAACCCTTGTAAGCAGAGCAGAAGTTCAGATTACCATCCTTTTCACGGCTAATCAGATCGCTAAATCGCAATATTTGTGATTTATCGCTGGTTGCGACCAGCCGGCCACGATCAGAAACATATTGCTTACGAACTCTTTGATTGAAGTATTGAGTAGCATTTCCGGCACCACACGTTGTGGCTGCAAATGTATTTGTTAAAGCGGTAGTTACGATGGTGCCTCCGCGATATTTGGATGAACTGACTAAACCACAATTCGCCGCATTGGGTGCAAGTACTGTGAATTGGCCAGCAGAAACATCGTAGTCTTTACTTCGACTACCGTCGTCGTAGGTGAACAATGGACTAGCCGTCCTCTGATAGGTTCCCCACTGGTCATAACTGCTCATGTAACGACCGGCATAGAAACTGCCAAAGACTGAGCCGTCAGCTAAGGTGGTTTTGTTACGGCTCCATGAAATGGCCAAATCTTGTCCAACTTCCAACTGAGCCAAATTAGCTCTGGTTTCGTTAGTAACGCCCGGAAAGCCAAAGGTGCTGGGGTCGAAGTTGGCATCAGGCAATGCGAAAGCATCTGCGGCCAAGGTGTAGGTGAAGGTGTAAGGCAAGACCGATTTGGTCACGCCATCGCTGTTTTTCTTGTTGACAGCAGCACCAACGCCTTGTGGCGGCTGAACACTGGTGTTGGGTGAAAATTTTGAAGCGTCCAAGTACAAAGTGACGGAATAAGGATCACCTTTTTTAGGCAAGACATAACCAGCGTCTCGCGAAACGTCGTAACGCAACAAGTCAAACAATGGATTACACGTCGTCGAATCTGGTCTCCAGCGATGGATCCCGTTAGCGCCTGGTGTTCCAGTCCATGTCGCTTGGTTTCTCTCGACATATACCGATGGGTCTATTGCATAAGCTGAGCAACCAAATGTACGACGATCAAACACCTCAACACCTGCTGCAAGACCATTTCGGTTGACGTCTGTTCCGCCAGTCAATCCATTAACGACGGCACCACTGGCTTGACGTGCAGATGGGAATCCGGCACCTGTGACGTGCGCACCAAAAATCACGTCATTTTGCCCAGCAAACCATGGCTTGAGCATTATCGAAACGCCCTGCTCGTATTTAGGGTAATAAGGGTATTGGCCACTAGCGTCGGCCTTGTGGTTAAAGCGCGGCGCCATGTAAAAGAAGAAGTCCTTCTGGTTGCCATAAGCCTTGACGTTGGTGCCATCGTCTGCCACCAAGATCTGACGCATCACCACATCAGAATCCTTTGAAAACTTCAGCAAAATTCGGTAGACGCGCTGACCATCGTCCGCCAAAAAAGAGCCTAGGGCCGTTGAAACCACAGAGACTGAAACGCCTGTCAAGTCAGTGGTTTCAAAAGCATCAGACAACCAACCGCGCACCCAACGCCAAGGGCTCATGCCTTTGTCTTTGAAGTTGGCGTGAAAAATATTGCTTGCAGCGTTTGTGACACCGTCACATGCACCAGATGCAGGCAAGGTGGGTTCGGTTTCCACATCACAACCCGCCCTCATTTGAGTTGTGAACCGCTCTGCGAATGCTTTTGCACGATCCAAATTCAAGGGCGTTGCTTTAGCAGTAATCGCACCGGCAGGGGTTGCCACAGTGCCAGAGCTGGCCAAAATTTCAACACGTGGACCGCTGCCAAAATTAGACTCATCCTGATTTCGGTCTGCCAAAATAATTTTTCCGCTCGACACAGAAAGAGACAGTTGGTCCAAGGTGGCGTCGTGCTTGCGCGCATTCCCAGAGTTGGCAGCGCCAGGCGTTGCATCCAAGGGGTCAGACACGAAATTGGGGTTGCTGCTGAAGTCAGCCACGTTGGACAACGCGCTGACCAACTTTGCGTTGGCATCAGTCAATCTGGCAGAGGTGACGGCTTGCATAGCGGCGCTGTTGCCATAAGCCAATGAAGGTTGTGCGCCCAATGTCAAGGCTGCATGTGCCTCCGTCAGAGGCGTCACGTTCACGGTCGTGGCACCAGAACCTGCCGTCACGGCGTGCAACACCGCTGGCCCCATGTCGCCCGACTCGGTCAACATCTGGCCCACAATACGGACCATGAAAGGGCCCGTCAACCCATTCAACATGGTCGATGTCAAAGCATATTGACCGTTGGCGTCAGTGGTCACCAACGCTGTACCGGTGCTTTCGTCTTGACCTTCAGGAGTTCTGCCCAGACTGTCAACCACATACACCTTCGCATTGGCAATGGGTGCACCAGTGGCAGCAGTGCCCGCGATAGTGGTCGCCACAGACCCTGAACCGCCACCGCCACCGCCACCGCCACCGCAAGCCACCAACACTGCAGCCGCAGCTGGCAGCAACACCAACCTTATTGTTTGCTTCAACATAAAGAACCCCTCAGGTAAAAAAATACTGATGAGTTCATTTTGCATTCTAAAAATATTTTTTAGAAGCAATTTTCGATGGGTGTTTACCCTTAATTAACAAAATTGGCAAAAACGACTTTACGGCTTGTTTTCGGCGGGCAGCGCCAGCACCCGCTCTAACGTGGATGAAGTTAAGCGGGCTTGCCGGGCAGTCAAAGACGCCAGTGTCCAGCCGTCTTGAACGGTTTGGCCTACTCGGTACGCTTTGGCTGGCTGGCCATCCACGGCAATCAGGGCACTGCCTTGGCCAGAGGCGCTGACGATGACGCCCATCAACTGATAGTCACTGCCAGTTTGACTGGAGGGGCCTGTCACTGCGCTCGCGGTTTGACCCAAGGCTTTGGCGATGGGGGCACTCAGGTCGGCAGAGGGCTGGCTGGCAGGGGCAGGCACAGAGACTGCCATCGCAACGCCGGTCTTTGGCATGTGCAATGCCCAAAACACAATACTGGCTGCAGCCAGCGTCCAGACACCCACTGTGACCAGCGGCAAAACGGTCTGACCCGAAGGGCGTGGCAGTGAAAATGAGGACATGTCCGGATTATGATCGACAACATGAAAACAAATTCGATAAGCAAATCACACCGTCAAAGGGGTTTCACCCTGATCGAGCTGATGGTGGTGCTGGCCATCATTGGTGTGCTGGCCGCCTTGATCGTGCCCAATGTATTGGGCCGCGCCGACGATGCCCGCATCACTGCCGCACGCACCGATGTGAGCAATCTGATGCAGGCGCTCAAACTGTACAAACTGGACAACCAGCGCTTCCCGACCGGGGAGCAAGGCCTGAACGCCCTCTTGCTCAAGCCCAGCACAGAGCCGGTGCCGACCAATTGGAAACCTTATCTTGAAAAATTGCCTAACGACCCCTGGGGCCGTCCTTACCAATACATGAACCCCGGCATCAAGGGCGAGGTGGATGTGCTGTCCTTTGGCGCTGACGGACAAGCCGGCGGCGAGGGCAACAATGCGGACATTGGCAGCTGGCAGTAAATACCCAAAGGTTCGAGGGTTCACACTGCTCGAATTGCTGGTGGTGGTGGCTTTGATCGCAGTGGCCACGGCGGGCGTGAGTTTGTCACTGCGAGACAGTGCCGACAGTGCCCTAGAACGCGATGCCGAACGCTTGGCAACTTTGCTTGAGACCGCTCGCGCCCAGGCCCGGGCCAACGGCTCGCCTGTGGTTTGGCGCACCCAATCCCTCAATGATTCACAAAGTTTTGTGTTTGAAGGTTTGCCGCCACCTGGGCTACCCAAGCATTGGCTAACGCCCAGCACCCTTGTGGCCACCGATACCGCTGTGACGCTCGGTCCAGAGCCCTTGATCGAGCCGCGAGCCATCGCCCTGTCCAGTCGCACCCGGCCTGATCGGCAGCTGTGGGTGGTCACCGATGGCCTGCGGCCTTTCAAGGTTCAAAACACACCGACGCAGGTGCAACGATGAGCCAGCGAGGCTTCACGCTGATTGAGGTGCTTGTGGCGCTGGGCATCACGGCCGTCGCGTTGATGGCAGGGTTGAAGGCAACAGGTTCGCTCAGCCGCAATGCAGAGCGCCAGACGGTGAGCATGCTGGGGCAAATCTGCGCGGACAACGAGCTCATCGCTTTGCGTCTGCGCAGGCAATTGCCCGACACGGGCAACCGCAGCGTCGATTGCTCGCAGGCCGGGCGCGTGTTGCAAGTGGATGTGTCGGTGCGACCCACGCCCAACCCCAATTTCAGGCGGGTCGATGCACGGGTACTGGACCAGGGCAACTATGTGCTGCAGGTGTCTACCGTGATGGGGCGCAACTGATGGCGGCAAAGATACACCAACACAAAACGCCGACGCCAGTACAAAGCGGGTTCACGCTGATTGAGGTGCTGGTGGCCATCGGCGTGATGGCTTTGATGGCTTTGATGGCTTGGCGCGGGCTGGACGGGATGCTGCGCACGCAAAGCAGCCTGCAATCGCGCTCAGACGACATACGCACTTTGCAAGCAGGCCTGGCCCAGTGGCATACCGACTTGGACCATCTGGCCGAATTGCCTGGCACACCCAGCTGGGATTGGGATGGTCAGGTGCTGCGCCTGACACGCCGAAGTGCAGAAGCCCCGCCGACAGTCGCCAGCGCACAAACGAGCGTACAGGTGGTGGCCTGGACTTGGCGTCGCGATCCTGGACGCCCGGGCGGCGGTGACTGGCAACGCTGGCAATCTGCCCCGCTGACACAACGGCAAGATTGGCAAAACGCTTGGATCTTGTCGCAGCAATGGGGGCAAACGCCCAGCGATGCATTTCGCACGGGGCAGGTCCAGATTCACCCCTTGGCGGGTTGGCAATTGTTTGTCCACCGCGGTGGCAGCTGGACAAACCCTTTGTCCAGCGATGCCGTGACCTCGGTGGCCAACACCACGGCCAGCACAAATGCGAATGCCAGTGGCAGCAGTCCCGATGGTGTTCGTCTGGTGCTGAACCTGCCACCCGGCCCTTCGGGTGCGGGTGCAGTGACCCTGGACTGGGTTCGTCCAACCCTGTCAGGAGCGCCTTCATGAGGTACGGTGCGCCCGTTCAACACGCACAGCACCAGCGCGGTGCAGCACTGCTCATGGCCATGCTCACGGTGGCACTGGTCACCACGCTGGCCAGTGCGACCCTTTGGCAGCAGTGGCGGCAAGTCGAGATCGAAATCGCCGAGCGCGGGCGCAGCCAGACCACCTGGATGATGACGGGTGCGCTGGACTGGACCCGCCTGATCCTGCGTGAAGACGCGGTATCGACCCAAGGCACGGGCGTTGACCATTTGGGTGAGCCCTGGGCTTTACCCGTGCAAGAGTCCAAGTTATCGACCTTTTTGTCGCAGGACCAACAGTGGCGCGAAGGCGATGCCGAAGTGTTTTTGTCAGGTCAAATCACCGATGCGCAATCGCGCATGAACGTGATGAACCTGATCGAAGACGGCAAGGTGTCCCCCAAAATGCTGTCACGCTTTGGCGCATTGTTTGAACGGCTGAATTTGCCATTGGGCGAACTTCAAATGCTGGCAAATCAAATGCAAACGGCCTTGCAAGCCAAAGCACCCGCCCAGACCAAGCCCACTCCAGCAAGCGCCAACATCCCCTTGATGCCACAGCACACAGCACAACTGGTGTGGTTGGGACTGAGTCCCCGCACCTTGGCCGCCTTGCAGCCCCACATCACCTTGCTGCCCGAAGCCACGCCTGTGAACCTGAACACGGCTTCGGCCGAAGTGCTGTCGGCCAGCTTGCCGGGGCTGGATCTGGCCACCGCCCGCCAAGTGGTTGACCTGCGCCAGCGTGGGCATTGGGCCAGCCTCGACGCCGCCCGCGAGGCATTGGGCGCAGCGGGCCGCCAAGTCGACGACAAACAACACAGTATTCAGAGCCGTTATTTCGAAGTCAATGGCCGGATGCGCATTGACAACGTGGTGCAACAAGAACAGTCGCTGGTGCGCCGCGATGGCAAGCAAGTCAGCCTGGTGTGGCGCCTCAAAAGCCCGCAACAACAATTGCCCCCCCCTCTACAATGAGCTGTTCATGCGCACCTTGATCATTCAATTGCCGCTTGGCCTGCCTGGGGCCCAACTGACGTATCCGCACGCGGTCGTTGAAGCAGAACACGGTGCCAAAGCTTTGCCCATGCAATGGGCTACCGCCAGCTTGTTGCCTTTGGCCGACCGACAAACGGAGGTGGTGGCCTTGCTGCCCGCAGCCGCGCTGTCATGGCATCGTGCAGAAGTGCCCCCCGGGCTTCATAAACAAGCGTCACGCTTGCAGTCGGCCTTGCAAGGTCTGCTGGAAGACCACTTGCTGGACGATCCGGCGCAACTGCACATGGCTTTGCAACCAGACTGGAAAGACTCAAGCCGCCCTTGGGTTGCTGTATGTGACAGGGCCTGGCTCAGTGCCCACCTTCAGGCGCTGGAGCAAGTCGGGTTGACCGTGCACCGCATCGCACCCGAATTGAATCCGTCTTCTGCACTGGCTTTTGGAGCAGAACTGCAACTGACGGCTTTGGGCGACGCCGAGTCTGGCTGGCTGTGGATGAGCCACCCTGAACGGGGCGTATGGGGGTATCCCATGCACGCGCTGCAGCCACAAGGCCAAGGCTTGGGGCTTTCTGAACAAGACAAACAAAGCATCGACGTACAAGCAGAACCCGGGGTGGTGGCATGGACCAGCGACCGTCTGGAAAGACAAGCTCGGTTGATGTCACCCGGCCAACACTGGTTGGCAGCGGTAGCGTCAGACTGGGACCTCGCGCAATTTGACTTCAAGGCAAACGCACGTTCTCGCCAACTGAAAGTCTGGCAACGCGCTGGCAGCACGTTTTGGCACAGCACCACTTGGCGACCAGTGCGTTGGGGGCTGTGGGTCTTGTTGGCCGGGCAGCTGATCGGTCTCAATGCCTGGGCGTGGAAAACCCGCGCCGATTGGCAAGCACAGCAAGAAAACTGGTCCCAGATTCTGCGCGAGACGTTTCCTAAAACACAGCTTGTGGTGGATGCCCCTTTGCAAATGGCCAAAGAGGTCGAGCGGCTGCGCCAGACTTCGGGTCAGCTCAGTGCCAGCGACCTGGAGTCGATGCTGGGCAGCCTGGGACAAGCCATGCCAGAGGGTACGGTGCCACCGGACCAATGGGTTTACCAGCCCGGTCAATTGCGCGTACCCCACTTCAAGCCCAGCAGCACGGAACAACAAGCCCTGCAAAAATCTCTGACAGCCCGCGGCTACCGCTGGCAACGCGAAGGCGATGTTTGGCTGATGACGATTGCCACACCTGTGGAGGCCAAGCCATGAGCCAGTTGCCCATCAAGAGTCCCCTGCTTGGCGCGTTGCAGCAGGCGTGGACACAACGCAGCCCGCGAGAAAGACAGCTCTTGCGCTTGTGTGCATTCGCTCTGTTGCTGGCGGCCTTGTGGAGCCTGGCTGTGGCCCCCGCATGGCGCACTTGGCAAAAAGCACCGGCACAGCAAGCCCTTTTGGACGCCCAAAGCCAAAGCATGCGGCAGCTGCAAGCGCAAGCCAAAATTTGGCAAGCCAGCCGCCCCATCAGCCGGAGCGAGTCCATTCAGTGGCTAGAGACCCATCTGAGCGAATTAGGACCAGACGCCAAAATAAGCCTGCAAGCTGACCAGGTCACACTGAGCCTGAACGCAGCCCCCGCCGAGGACCTGGCCCACTGGCTGAGAATGGCGCGTGAATGGGCCATGGCCATGCCCGTTCAAGCCCAACTGCAGCGAGGCCCAAGTCCATCCACCCCTGCCACTGCAGACAAACAAGCCAAGCCTTCTATCAGCCCCACCGACAACACCGCCCTGTTGCGCGGCACATTGGTGTTGAGACTGCCATGATCACCCAACCTGCCCGACTGACCTGGATTTATGCCTTGTGGGGAGCGCTGCTTGGCTTAGGCTTGGCCGGGATCGTCTGGGCACCAGCCAGTTGGCTGGCGTGGGGCATCACACAAGCCAGTCAGGGGCAAATCCAATGGCAGGATGCACGCGGCACGGTCTGGTCTGGTTCTGCGCAACTGGTTTTGACGGGTGGCACAGAAAGCCGAGACGCCCAGGCTTTACCCAGCCGATTGCAATGGACCTTGACACCGCGTTGGGCTGACCTGCACATCCAGTGGAACGCCAACTGTTGCATGACAGAACCCGCTAAATGGCACATCAAGGCGGGCTGGTCAACCTGGCAAATTCAAGCCAGTGACCACACATCGACATGGCCGGCCGCTCTGCTCACAGGCTTGGGTGCCCCGTGGAACACCTTGCAACCTGATGGTCAGCTGCAACTGAACACACAGGGCCTGCAACTGCAGTGGGCAGAAGGTCGAATGCAGTTAAAAGGTCAAGCCCAATTGCAGCTGCAAAACATGTCAACGCGCCTGAGCGCGAGCCAACCCATCGGCAGTTACTTGCTGCAATTGCGTGGCAGCCCCGAAGGCACGCCAACCCCGAGCTTGCAACTGAGTTCACAGCAAGGCCCTTTGCTCTTGAACGGTGAAGGCCAATGGGTCGGTGCCCGACTGCGCTTCAAAGGCGAAGCCAGCGCGCAAGCGGGCCACGAACAAGCACTCAACAATTTGCTGAACATCTTGGGCCGCCGACAAGGTGCGCGCAGCCTGATTTCTTTGGGGTGACCTTGCACCCTGACTGACCTGTACTCCAACACACACCATGAACACCACGCCCCCACCCCGCCAATTGACAGCCGTTTTGCCAACGCCTTCCCGTTGGCAGCTTTGCGCCTTGGCATGGGCCTGCCTGACAGGGACGGCCTCTCAAGCCCAAACACCCGGCGCAGACATGCCCAACCCGATGGTTCAGCCGCCTGCGTTGAAAGCACGGGCCAAAGAACCCGTCACCCTGAATTTTGTCAATGCGGAAATCGATGCGGTGGCCCGCACGTTGGCCACCTTGTCGGGCTACAACGTGGTGGTTGACCCTCGCGTCAAAGGCACCATATCGCTGTCGAGCAACCTGCCCGTGCCACCGGCCCAGGCCCTGCGCCTGTTCACGGCGCAATTGCGCACACAAGGCTTTGCCGTGGTCGAATCGGCGGGTCTTTACACCGTGCTGCCCGAAGCCGAAGCCAAGCTGCAAAGCAGTGCAGTGGCCGCCGGCTCTGTGCAAGCAGGCTCAGGGCAAATCGTTACTCAAATTTTCAAGCTCAACCACGAAAACGCCAACAACTTGGTGCCGGTGCTGCGCCCCCTCATCAGCCCCAACAACACCATCAACGTGAACCCGGGTACCAACGCTTTGGTGATCACCGACTACGGTGACAACCTGCAGCGCCTGGGCCGCATCATTGCAGCGCTCGATGTGTCCAACGCCACGGGCGTCGAGATCATTCGCCTGAAACACGGTATTGCCGGGGACCTGGCCCCCATGTTGCAGCGCCTGATCGACTCGGGGGCTGCAGCAGGTGCACCTGCCGCGCAAGGCCAAACCGACGCCTTGTTCAAAACCACGGTACTGGCCGAAACACGGACCAACTCGCTGATCGTGCGGGCGGCCAATCCCGCGAGGCTGGCACTGACCCGTTCTTTGGCAGAACAACTGGACCTGCCCAACGCCACCGGCGCAAGCGCTGCCAGTGGCAACATCCATGTGGTGTATTTGAAAAACGCCGATGCCACCAAGCTGGCCGTCACCTTGCGTGCGGCCATGTCGGCCCAAGGCAGCAATGCAGTGAGCGGCACAGCCAACACCACAACAGCGGCTCAAGCCCCAGGCACCACAGCACCCGGTGCCAGCAGCACCTCTGCACAACCCTCCACAGGGGGCCAAATTCAGGCCGACCCGGCCACCAATGCGCTCATCATCACAGCGCCCGAGCCGCAATACCGACAACTGCGCAGTGTCATCGACATGCTCGACCAGCGCCGCGCCCAGGTGTTTGTGGAAAGCCTGATCGCCGAGGTCAGTGCAGACAAAGCCGCCGAGTTTGGCGTGCAGTGGATCAGCGGCACGGGCACAGGCAGCAATACCGTGGGCGTGTTGGGGACCAACTTTTCGGTGGGCGGGACCAATTTGCTGACCTTGGCTGCTGGTGCGGCAACTGGTCAATACACGCCATCGACGGGTCTCAACATCGCGCTTGGACAACAGCGAAACGGTGTGCTGGCCTTAGGGGCACTGGCTCGCTTTTTGCAGTCGAGCGGCGACGCCAACGTGCTGTCCACACCCAACTTGCTCACGCTGGACAACGAAGAGGCCAAGATCGTGATTGGCCAAAACGTGCCCTTTGTAACCGGCTCCTATGCGGCAGCGGCAGCAGGCACCACCAACCCTTTCACCACCGTTGAACGCAAAGATGTGGGTCTGACACTGCGCGTCAGGCCCCAGATCAGCGAGAACGGCACGATCAAGATGCAGGTTTACCAAGAAGTCAGCAACGTCGACGCCAAATCCATCGGCTCCAAAGACGGCCTGATCACCAACAAGCGCTCCATCGAGACCAACGTGCTGGTGGACGATGGCTCCATCGTTGTGTTGGGCGGTTTGCTGCAAGACGACACCAGCACCAGTCAAGAAAAAGTCCCGGGCTTGGGCGACATCCCCTTGTTTGGCAATTTGTTCAAGTCAGAGGCACGCAGCCGCAAGAAAACCAACCTGATGGTGTTCTTGCGCCCGGTGGTGGCGCGCGATGGCGCAGCCACCGAAGCCCTGTCGATGGGACGCTATGAACAAATGCGTCTGAATCAGCAAGGCTTCCAGCCTGCTGCGACAGGCCCCTTGCCTGTCAATGGCTCGGCGGTGTTGCCGCCCGTGGGTACGGGGAACGCGGCACCTGCTGCACCAGCAGTTGCAGCACCCCAGTCCCGCCAGCCCTGAGCACCCAGCTATGCGCCATCCCCTGCCCTACGCCTTTGCCCGAAGCAGCCAACTGCTGATGGAAGAAGATGGTGACCACCTGACCTTGAACTGGTGCGACGAGAGCGACCGCTCGGCGCTGTCCGAAGTCACGCGCAAGTTTGCTGCGCAAGGCTTTCAGATGCAGCACAGCGCCCCGGGCGAACTGGCGCAACGCATCAACCAAGCCTATTCGGGTGGGCAAGCCAACAGCTCGTCCACCGCTGCGGCGGTGGTCAGCGAAGTCGAGTCCGAGGCTGATTTGTCGCGCATGATGCAAGAGTTGCCTGCGGTAGAAGACCTGCTGGAGGCCAGCGACGACGCACCCATCATCCGCATGCTCAACGCCTTGCTCACGCAGGCGGCACGCGACGGGGCCAGTGACATCCACATCGAACCGTATGAACGCCACAGCAGCGTGCGCTTTCGGGTAGACGGCACGCTGCGCGAAGTGGTGCAACCCAACCGGGCCCTGCACGCCGCGCTGATCTCACGCCTGAAGATCATGGCCGAACTCGACATCGCCGAAAAACGCCTGCCCCAAGACGGCCGCATCAGCCTGCGCTTGGGCTCACGCGCGGTGGATGTGCGCGTGTCCACCCTGCCCAGCGCCCATGGCGAACGGGCCGTGTTGCGCCTGTTGGACAAAAGCGAAGCCCGCCTGACGCTCGAAGCCGTGGGCATGCAAGGCCGCGTGCTGCAGCAAGTGGACCAACTCATTGGCCAGCCGCACGGCATTTTGTTGGTGACCGGCCCCACAGGTTCAGGCAAAACCACCAGCCTGTATGCCGCCTTGCAGCGACTGGACGCTACACGCAACAACATCATGACGGTGGAAGACCCCATCGAGTACGAACTGCCCGGCGTGGGTCAGACGCAGGTCAACGCCAAGATCGACCTCACTTTTGCCAAGGCCCTGCGCGCCATCTTGCGGCAAGACCCGGACGTGATCATGATCGGCGAAATCCGCGATTTCGAAACCGCGCAGATTGCCATCCAGGCTTCGCTCACGGGCCACTTGGTGCTGGCCACGCTGCACACCAACGACGCGGCCAGCGCGGTCACCCGCTTGACCGACATGGGTGTGGAGCCCTTTTTGCTGAGCTCCTCCTTGCTGGGTGTGCTGGCCCAGCGTCTGGTGCGCAAGCGCTGCACGGACTGCGGTGGTTCTGGCTGCGAAACCTGCGGCCACACCGGCTATGCCGGGCGCACCGGAGTGTTTGAATTGCTGGTGGCCAGCGACGAGATCCGTGCCCAGATCCACAACCGAGCTGCCGAATCCGACTTGCGTGCCACGGCTTTGGCGCAAGGCATGGTGCTGATGCGCGACGACGGGCAACGCCTGGTGGATGCCGGCATCACGAGCGCCGAAGAACTGCTGCGCGTGACGCGAGACTGAGACGCATGCCCGCTTACCGCTTTGAAGCACTGCAAGCCGACGGTGCCACACGCAAAGGCATTGTCGAAGCCGACAGCCTGAAATCGGCCCGCACACAACTGCGGGCGCAATCCTTGGTGCCTTTGTCGGTGGAGGTCATCGCTTCCGGAGCGACTGGCGACACCAACCCAAACTTGCCTTGGTGGCAAAGAAGCATCGGCAACAGCCGAGCCTTCAGCACCAGCCAGCGCGCCATTTGGACCCGGCAATTGGCAGGGCTTGTGGGCAGCGGCTTGCCGATTGAGCGGGCACTGTCTGCCTTGGCCGAAGAGTCTGAGCACGACAAGCAGCGCCAGCTGATGGCCGCGATCCGGGCCGAAGTCAACTCGGGGAGCAGCCTGGGCCGCGCACTGGGCATGCATCCGGGTGAGTTTCCTGCGATTGATCGTGCGGTGATCTCGGCGGGTGAGGAAAGCGGACACTTGGGCGATGTGTTGAACCAACTGGCCAATGATCTGGAGGACCAGCAGGTGTTGCGCTCCAAACTGCTGTCGGCCTCGCTGTATCCGGCCATCGTGAGCCTGGTGGCGCTGGCGATTGTGATTTTTCTGGTGACCTCGGTGGTGCCGCAGGTGGCTGGGGTGTTCGCGGGCACCAAGCGCCAGCTGCCTCTTCTCACGGTGGCCATGTTGGGCATCAGCGACTTTGTGCGCACTTGGGGTTGGTTGTTGCTGCTGGCTTTTGCAGGCAGCGCATTCTGCCTTCGCCTGGCCTTGAAACAAACCGCACTCCGCTTGAAATTTGACGCCGCTTGGCTGCGCTTGCCACTGATCGGCCAGCTGGCCCGTGGCTACAACAGCGCACGCTTTGCCTCCACGCTGGCCATGCTCACGGCCGCTGGCGTGCCCATCCTCAAAGCCCTTCAAGCGGCGGCCGACACACTGTCCAACCAGGCTTTGCGCGCCGACGCGCTCGAAGCCTTGGTGCGCGTGCGAGAAGGCGCGCCTTTGGGGACAGCACTGGCACAAAACGCCCGTTTTCCAGGTCTGCTGTCCATGTTTGCTAGGCTGGGTGAGCAGACCGGCCAACTGCCCGTGATGCTGCAAAGGGCCGCCACGCAACTCTCGTCTGAAGTGCAGCGCCGCGCCATGGCCCTGGCCACCGTGCTGGAGCCTCTGCTGATCGTGGGCATGGGCGGCATGGTCATGCTGATCGTGCTGGCGGTGCTGATGCCGATCATGGAATTGAATCAATGGGTGAAGTGAACGATGATGTCATGGCCAACTTTATTGGGCACCGATGGCTTGCAAGCGTGGATACCCGCCTGCGCGGCATGACCAAACGCCCGTCATGCCCGACTTGATCGGGCATCCAGCGATCCACAGGTCAAGCCCCAGGCTGACTGGCATTTCTGCCAACTGAACAGCTTTTTTGTAAGGAGTGAACCATGCCCGCATCCCTCGAAGGCCAACTTGTCGTCGCCATTTCATCGCGGGCCTTGTTCGACTTTGAAGAAGAAAACCACCTGTTCGAGCAGGGTGACGACCGGGCTTACATGAAGCTGCAGTTGGACCGGCTGGAGGAGCCCGCCAAGCCCGGTGTGGCGTTTTCTCTGGTGCGCAAGCTGCTGGCTTTTAACGATGCGAATGCCCAACGGGTCGAGGTGGTCATCCTCTCGCGCAACGACCCCGTTTCGGGCATGCGGGTGTTCCGCTCGGCTCAGCATTACGGCCTGCCGATCCAGCGCGGCAGCTTCACACGGGGGCAGCCGCCGTGGCGCTACCTCAAGCCACTGAACGCCAACTTGTTTTTGTCGGCGCATTTGTCGGATGTGCGCGCTGCGCTCGATGCGGGGGTGCCCGCCGCGCAGGTTTATCCACACTCGGCCCTCGCGTCCGAAGCGCATCCCCACGAAGTGCGCATTGCTTTTGACGGCGATGCGGTGCTGTTTTCAGACGAGGCCGAGCGGGTATTCCAGGCAGAAGGTTTGTCGGCGTTTCAAGCACACGAGCGCGCCAAAGCCTCCCAGCCTTTGCTGGCCGGGCCATTCAAGCCCTTGCTGGCGGCTTTGCACCGGCTGCAACAGGAAGGCACCCCCGCCATGCGCGTTCGCACCGCGCTGGTGACTGCACGCAGCGCCCCGGCACACGAGCGCGCTATTCGCACACTGATGGACTGGAACATCGAAGTGGACGAGGCCATGTTTTTGGGCGGCTTGCCCAAAGGTGAGTTTTTGCGCGAGTTCGAGCCGGATTTTTTCTTTGACGACCAAACCGGTCACATCGAATCGGCGGCAAGGCATGTACCCTCTGGGCATGTGGCTTCAGGGGTATCGAACCCAGAATGAAAGTCAAGGTGTCTTTTTTGTGGGCGGTCGCACCTGCGGCCGAATGCCTGCAAAAGCCAGCTCACTTCTTTTCAACGTAGGGGGCCAGCGCCTTGGCGTCTATCCGATAGCTGGCCGCGCCCATGTGCGAGTCGGTTTTGGTGGCACTGATGAGACCGGAGACCCACACCACGTCCATCAGACGAAAGCGCTTGTTGGGTTTGTCCAGCACCACATGTACGATCTGGTTGGCCGGGGGCGGAGGAGAGTGCACGCAGGCGCCAAAGTAAGGGACCAGCAAAAACTCTTTCATGCCCTCGGGCACGTCTTCAAGGGGCACCAAAAAACCCGGCAAACGCACGTTTTGCCCCAGCAACAAGGGGTTGATGGGCGCGTTGTCCCACATCTTGCGCATTTTTTTCAACGCTTCTTCAGCCCTGGGGTCGTTGTCTTTCAGGCCATCGAGGTTCAGCGCTTTGAGGTCTTTGTAAGGGTCCCAGCCAGCTGGGATCAGTTGCTCCCAGCCGATGGTGCGCGCAGGGCCCGGCGTGCTGGCCCCGGCAGGTGCGGCTTCAGCCGACAGCGCAGGCTGTACCTGCGGCACCAGCTCGCGAGCGGTCTCACGCACGCTTTGCGCCGGAGCGCTCAGTGCCCACACGCCGCACAACAGCACCCCCACTTGCAAAAATGTCGACACTTTGTTCACTCCGTCACTCCCATCTCATGCTTTCATTGATGCACTGTTTTCAAACCGTCCGCTAACCCATCACACGCGTGGCGACAAGCCATCGGCCAAAGACATGCGGTAAGCCCGCCAGGCAGGCCCCAAACTGGCCAGCAAACCCGCCAGCAACACGGCGGCAGCCAGCGCCCACTGAGTGAGCAAGGGTGCAGCCATTTGCAAACGAATGCCCAGCACGTTTTGCACCCAAGGTGCCAACAGTGCCATGCCCACTTGCGCCAACAACCCACCCAGCAAGACACCAACGCCTGTGACCCACAGGCCCTCCCATGCCAGCAGGCCCAACACATGGCGCGGTCCGGCACCGACTGCGCGCAGCACGGCCAGTTCGCGACGGCGCTCGTTCAGGCCCGCCAGCACCACCGCCATGAGCGACAACACACTCACCAAGGCCACCAAAGCCGACACCGCCAGCAAGGCGTTTTCACCCAAGCCCAGCACTGTCCAAAGCTCACCCAAGGCCACGCCAGGCATCACGCCCATCAGGGCTTCGCCCTCGTACTGGTTGACATAGCGCTGCACGTTGAAGACGGCCGCCCTGGTTTTGAGCCCCACCAAAGCCGCCGTGACTTGCTGAGGCTCCAGATCGAATTTGCGGGCCTGATCGGCCGGGATCTGCCCAACCGGCATGGGCGCGCCTGCCACCCAGCCAAGGTGCACAGCTTGAAGTGCCTGCAGACTGACATGCACCGTGCGGTCCACGGGTGTGCCCGTAGGTGCCAAAATGCCCACCACCTTGAACGGTTTGTCAGCGTGTTCGTCTGGCCCTTTCGACTCGTGATCATGCTCGTGCAGGCCATGGCCCAGCGTGATGCCTTGGCCCAGGCCATAACCCATATTGCGCGCCACCTCGGCCCCGATCACGGCCTCGTACAAACCATCGAGGGTGCCTGCAAACACTGCGCCTTGCGCCAAGACCAAAGGCTGTTTGTCGCCATAGGCAAAGTGCTTGAAATACTCGGGCGTTGTGCCCAGCACGGGATAGCCTCGGTGAGAGTCCCCCAGACTGAGGGGAACCACCCACGACACAGAGCGGTGCTGCGCCACAGCACGCACGCTGCCCATGGACAGGCTTTGCGCATTGCTGCCGATGTGGAATACCGAAAACAGCATCAGTTGCACCGGACTGTTGCGAGCGCCCACAATCAAATCGACCCCACTGACCGATTGCGCAAAGCTGCTGCGGATGTCATGGCGCAAACGCTCCAGCGTCCACAGCAAGGCGGTGGCCAGCGCCAGCGAGACCACCACCCAAACCAGGGTGCTGCGTCGGTTCCAGGCGCTTTGCCGGGCCACGCCCAAAAGGCTGTTCATGTGTTGCCTCCGGCCTTGAGCAAATCGGGCAAGGACCATTGCACATCAAAGCGCGCGGCCTGTTGTTCGTCATGGCTCACGCACACCAAGGTGCTGCCCGCATCGCGTGCAGCCTGCAACAACAGGTGCATGAAGTCTTGACGCAAAGCAGCGTCGAGCGCCGAGGTCGGTTCATCCGCCAAGATCAACTCGGGCTGACCCATCAAGGCGCGGGCGGCGGCCACGCGTTGTTGCTGGCCCACCGACAAGGCGTCGGCGCGGCGTGTCCACAGCTCAGCAGGCAACGCCATGCGCTGCAACCAGCTTTGCGCTGCGGCCTCGGGCCCACCACCGCTCTCGCAGCGGTCTCGCCGCAGGGCCGAAAACCGACAAGGCAGCGTCACGTTGTCAAGCACGCTCAGATAAGGCAAGAGGTTGAACTGCTGGAAAATCACGCCCACATGGTCAGCCCGAAACGCATCGCGCTGGCCAGGGCGCAAGGCAGCCCAGTCTTGCCCCAGCAAGGACACACGGCCGTGTTGCGGCGTCAGCACACCGGCCAACAGCCCCAACAAAGTGCTTTTGCCGCAACCACTGGGGCCATGCAAAAAAACCGTTTGTCCAGCGTCCACATGCAGGCGGCCCAAGGCCAGCGTGTCCTTGCTGTCCGGGGTCCATGCATAACGCAATGGCTCGATGTCGATCACGCAGCTCTCCCTGTTTTGACTGGGCAATATACCCCGTCAATCGGGCACGGCGATCTTTCTCCGGCCTTCCCGACGGGCAATCCACACCGTGGCGCACAGGATCACAAAAGCCCCCAGCCAGGTCGACTGGCTTGGCACATCGCCAAACACCAGCCAGCCCAGCAAGGATGCCCAAACCAGATCGAGAAAGCGCAGCGACTGGGTGGCCGAAATGTCGGCCATGGCAAAGGCCCGCGTCAGGCAATAGTGGGCCAGCGTGCCCAAGACGCCCGTGGCCGCAAAGCCCAGCCATTGCATGGGCGTGGGCATTTGCCAATGAGGCAAGGCCATGGGCAAGCTGAGCACAGTGACCGTGAGGGCTTGCCACAACACAATCACACCGGGTTTTTCATAGCGCGTCAGGGCTTTGGTGATGAGAAAAGAGGCGGCAAACACAGGGGACGAGGCCAGCATGACCAAGTTGTACCAACCGCCCTCGCCCGACATCTTGGGCAAGACCACCACCAGCACCCCGGAAAAACCGATGACCGCCGCGATCCAGCGGTCTTTGCGCATGGATTCACCCAGAAACCAGGCGGCACCGATCATGATGAAAATCGGCCCGGTGAAACCGATGGCGGTCATGTCGGCCAAGGGTATTTTTGGCAAGGCGGTGAACCACAAAATCAGGCCCAGGGTGTGCACACCGCCACGCCAGAACTGCCCCACCATGTTGACCGGCGCATAAGCACGCCAGCCATCTCTGTACACCAAGGGCAGCATCACCAACAAGCCAAAAAGGTAGCGCAGGAATTGGGACTGGTAAACGTCCAGGTGCAAGGTCAAGTTGCGGGCGATGGTGTTCAGAATCGAAAACAGCAAACCACCCAACACCATCCAGACCATGCCCCGCACAGCTGCAGGCCAAGCTGAAAACGTGCGCCGACCACGGCGGTGGGCCAGCGACCATTGACGAGCCGGAGACAAAGAGGGTTTGCGCGGCTTCATGACAAACCGCCAGAGAAAAAATCCATCACCCAAGCATCTTAGGGGCGGCCCACCCAAACGAGGGTCGCCTGGGTTACGCCGACCTTGCTGGGGTCTGATGGGGGCGATTCGGCGGGGTCATCGAGTACAGCGGTGATGCAAGCATTCGCGAGCAGGGGCTCGCTCCCACAACACCGGGCCACGTCCCTGTGTGATGCATCCCTTGCAACCAAATGCTTGCTGCCCTTTTGGCAGGTTACCCCTGCTCATGAATGCCTGCTGCCCCTGTGGGAGGCTGCCCCTGCAGCCGAATGCTTGAGGTGGCTCTGGCCAACATTCGCGAGCAGGGGCTCGCTACCACCGACGGGTGGCCGAAATTAACCGGCGCTGTTTTGCAGCGCGGCAATGCGCTCTTCAATTGGTGGGTGGGTGCTGAACAGCTGGCCGATGCCGCCAGCAATGCCCATCGCGGCCATGCTCTTGGGCAGTTCGGCCGTGTGCACACCGCCCAAGCGAGCCAGTGCGTTGATCATGGGTTGCTTGCGGCCCATCAATTGGGCGGCGCCCGCATCGGCGCGGAATTCGCGCTGACGGCTGAACCAGGCCACGATGATGGCGGCCACAAAGCCCAACAAGATGTCCATGACGATGGTGGTCACGAAATAGCCAATGCCAGGACCACTGTTTTCCTCGTCGTTCTTGCGCAAGAAGCTGTCAACCGCATAGCCCACCACGCGCGAGATGAACACCACAAAGGTGTTCATCACGCCCTGGATGAGCGTCATGGTGACCATGTCGCCATTGGCAATGTGCGCGATTTCGTGGCCGATGACGGCTTCGACTTCTTCGTGCGTCATGTTTTGCAACAGGCCAGTCGACACCGCCACCAAAGCCGAGTCACGGAATGCCCCGGTGGCAAAAGCGTTGGGGTCGCCCTCAAAGATGCCAACTTCGGGCATGCCGATGCCTGCTTTGTCGGCGAATTTGCGCACGGTGTCCACGATCCAGGCCTCGTCGGCATTGGCCGGTTGTTCGATCACTCGAACGCCTGAGGACATTTTGGCGATCCACTTGCTCATGAGCAAAGAAATGATCGCACCACCAAACCCCATGATCAACGCATAGCCCAGCAAAGCACCCAAATTCAGGCCATTGGACGTCAAGAAACGGTTCACACCCAGCAAGCTGGCCACGATGCCCAGCACGACGACGACGGCCAGGTTGGTCAGGACAAACAGAAAAATACGTTTCATGGATGGTTTCACTTTCTACCCGGAAGACGCGGGCTCGTTGAGCGGAATGTTAGGGGCTTGCGGTTCAAAATCAAGCGGACGTCTTGATTTCCGAATTGGCGTACGGTTTTTCAGCACGTGTCTTGAGTCGACGCGGCCTGAAAACGCTGGCGTCGTCGTAAAAAGCAGGGGTTTCATTGGCAGGCCACCACCCCGGCACTCCCAGCACAGGCAAGGGACTGAAGGGTTTGGTCGCAAGCTTGTCGGCCGTCAGGTCCTGCGCCAGCCAAGCGTCGATCTGGTCATGGGGCACCTCGCCGGGCACACGCCACAAATGCACGGTGATCGATTTGTAGGGCTGCACCAGTTTTTCGAGTGCCGCGTGGCCAAACGTCCACAAGTGCGTGTGGGGCCACTCTTCGCGCAAGCCAACGAAAGCATCGACCCAACGGTGCTCGGTCAATGCCGCCCACAAGCGGTCAGAGGCCTGGATCAACAAGGCATTTTCATCAAACACCGTGGCGGCATCGCGCACCGGGCCACGCACCTGACCGACACCGGCTCGCGCAATTTCACGGGCCTGCAACTGGTTCAAGCGCTTTTTGGCCAATGGGAAATGCATCCAGCACAGGGCGTTGAAAAAGTCGTGCAGCCCTTCGCGCGTGGGCACACGTCCTGTGGCAAAGATGAAGTCTTCGTAGGCCTGCCCTTCGGTCAAGTCGGCTTGCGGCACAAAGCCCACAGGCGCCAGCGCGGGCTCGGTCAAAGCTTGTGGCTGAGGGCAACCCGCCACCACACGCTGTGCGATGGGTTCACCAACCAGCCGCCAATCGGCCAACCACGGTGCGGACCAATCGATGTCGGCCACGCCCAGGACCGATGCGCACTCGCACCGGTGTCCGGGTCGGTTCGGGTTCAGGCCGACAGCAGACGCCACGGCAAGCTCTCGCCGGAGCGCAAAGGTTTGAGTTCGGCTTCGCCAAAAGCAAAGCTTTCGGCGGGCGTCCAGCTTTCGCGGCGCAGCGTGATGCGGCCGCTGTTGCGTGGCAGGCCATAAAAATCAGCCCCGTTGAAGCTGGCAAAGGCTTCGAGCTGACCCAGCGCACCAGCGTGGTCAAAGGCCTCGGCATACATCTCGATGGCGGCGTGCGCGGTGTAGCAACCGGCGCAACCGGTGGCGTGTTCTTTGAGGTGGGCTGGGTGTGGCGCGCTGTCGGTGCCCAGGAAAAACTTGCGGTTGCCACCGGTTGCGGCCTGCACCAGCGCCAGCCGGTGTGTCTCGCGCTTGAGCACGGGCAAGCAGTAGTAGTGTGGGCGAATGCCCCCAATGAAGATGGCGTTGCGGTTGTACAGCAAGTGGTGCGCGGTGATGGTCGCGCCCAGCAAGTCGTCGGCCTCGGCCACGTACTGCGCGGCTTCTTTCGTGGTGATGTGCTCCATCACGATCTTGAGGCCCGGAAAGTCGCGGCGCAGCGGGATCAGCTGCTGCTCGATGAAGACGGCTTCGCGGTCAAACAGGTCGATGTCTTGTGAAGTGACTTCGCCGTGCACCAACAACAACACGCCTTCGCGCTGCATGGCTTCGAGCACGGGGTAAATCTTGCGCAGATCGGTCACGCCCGCATCACTGTTGGTGGTGGCACCGGCCGGGTAGAGCTTGCAGGCCACCACACCCGCGGCCTTGGCTCGGGCGATTTCGGCCGGATTCAGGTTGTCGGTCAGGTACAACGTCATCAAGGGCTCAAAAGCCATGCCTTGCGGCACAGCCGCCTGAATGCGCGCCTTGTAGGCCAGCGCCTGTTCGGCGGTGGTCACGGGCGGCTTGAGGTTGGGCATGATGATGGCGCGGCCAAACTGCGCAGCCGTGTGCGGCACAACCACGTTCAGTGCTGCGCCGTCGCGCACATGCAGATGCCAGTCATCGGGACGGGTGATGGTAATTTCTTGTGTCATGCCCGTATTGTCCCAAATCGGCCAAAGCCCCTTAAAAGTGCATCGAACAAGGATTTCGCACCTGAATGGCGCGGGCTTTTCGCCCCGACCAGTGAGCCTTTATAAGCTTGTTGGAATATCGCGCTTGCTCCGTGATAACCCGAGGTGAACGGGCGTTCTTTTCATGCAAAATGGATTTTTTAATTGATGAGGTTCATCCATGAAAATTGTCCGTTCACTGATTCAGCGCCCTTTGCTGGCGGCCTCCCTGTTGGCCTTGATGGGCTCTGTGGCCACCCCTGCTTTTGCCGGTAAAACCCTGGATGGCATCAAGTCGCGCGGCGCGCTGAACTGTGGCGTCAACCCCAGCCTGCCTGGCTTTGCAGCCGCTGACAGCCAAGGCAACTGGACCGGTCTGGACGTGGACGTGTGCAAAGCCGTGGCCGCCACCGTGCTGGGCGATGCCAACAAGATCAAGTGGACGCCTCTGAACGCGACCCAGCGTTTTGCCGTGTTGCAAGCCGGCGAGATCGACATCCTCTCGCGCAACACCACATGGACACTCAACCGCGACGCGTCGCTGGGCCTGCACTTCACAGGCACCACTTACTATGACGGCCAGGGTTTCATGGTAACCAAAAAGTCCAAAATCACCAGCGCCAAGAGCCTCAAGGGCGCGACCGTGTGCGTGCAATCGGGCACAACCACCGAGAAAAACCTGAACGACTACTCCAAGGTAAACAAGCTGAGCATCAAGCCCGTGGTGTTTGACACCCAGGAAGCCACCAACAAGGCTTACTTTGCCGGCCGTTGCCAGGCTTACACCACCGACGCATCGGGCCTGGCCTCTGTGCGCAACAAAGAAGCCACCAACCCCGATGACCACGTCATCCTGCCCGACCTGATCTCCAAAGAACCCTTGGGCCCGAGCGTGCGCCGGGGTGACGACGAGTTCTTTGCCATCGTCAAATGGGTGGTCAACGCCCTGATCGAAGCCGAAGAATACGGCATCACCCAAGCCAACGTGGACCAGATGAAAAGCAGCACCGACCCCGTCGTGCAGCGCATTTTGGGCACCTCGGAAGACACCGGCAAGTTGCTCGGTCTGGACAAGGAATGGGCTTACCGCGCCATCAAGGCTGTGGGCAACTACGGTGAAATGTTCGAGCGCAACGTGGGCCCCAAGTCCACCCTCAAATTGCCACGTGGCCTGAACAACCAGTGGAACAAAGGCGGCCTGATGTACGCACCACCTGTGCGTTGATCGGCTCCCTGGTGTTTTCTGATTCAGACAAACACTGAAACACTTGAAAGGACATCGGCCCGCCTCTGTGCGGGCCGATGCACGATGATGATCCCACCTGCACCACCCCCTCCCCCCCGATCACGCGCCTGGTCCTGGCGCAGCCAGTCCTTCCGGGGTCTGGTCTACCAAATTCTGACCATCTTGCTGCTCGTGTTGGCTGTCGCTTACCTGATGTCCAACACCTTTGCCAACATGCGCACGCGTGGCATTCAAAGTGGCTTTGATTTCTTTTTGCAACCCGCCGGTTTTGCGATTGGCGAGAGCCTGTTCGAGTTCGACTCGGACCAAGGCTACTGGGTGGCTTACTTGGTAGGACTGTCCAACACCTTGCGCATTGCGCTGGTGGGCATCGTGCTGGCCACGGTGCTGGGCACGCTGATCGGCATTGGCCGCTTGTCCAACAACATGCTGGTGCGCGGTCTGTGCGCGGTGCACGTGGAGGTCACACGCAATGTCCCGTTGCTGCTGCAGTTGTTCATGTGGTATTTCGCCATGACCGAATTGCTGCCCTCCATCGAGGAACCGCTCAAGCCGTTGGCGAATGTTTTCTTGAGTAAAAACGGGCTGCAATACCCGCTGCCCGAATGGTCTGCGGGCCACTGGGGCACCGTGGTTGGTCTGCTGGCAGGTGCACTGGCTTGGCGATTTTGGGCACGCAGGGCCATCCGCCAATTTGAAGCGACCGGTCAATACCACCCCACACGCACGCACCTGACTGGCTTGGTGATCTTGCTGGCCATCACGGCCGTGGGCTGGTTGGCAGGGGGCGCGCCTGGCGATATGAGCATCCCTGAAGCCACAGACATCAATGTGATCGGTGGCGGATCGGTCACCCCCGAATACCTGACCTTGCTGATTGGCCTGACGATTTACACCTCGGGTTACATCGCCGAAGTGGTGCGCTCGGGCATCCAGTCGGTGGCCTATGGCCAGCACGAAGCAGCCGTGGCGCTGGGCCTGCCCCGCTCGGCAGAATTGCGCTTGGTGCAGCTGCCGCAAGCGCTGCGGGTGATCGTGCCCCCGCTGACCAGCCAATACCTGAACCTGACCAAAAACTCTTCGCTGGCCGTGGCTGTGGGCTACCCCGACTTGGTCTCGATTGGCTCCACCGCACTCAACCAGACGGGCCGAGCCATCGAGTGCATTGCCGTGGTGATGCTGTGCTACCTGACGCTGAGTCTACTGACCTCGGCGCTCATGAACCTCTACAACCGCCGCGTGCAGATCAAGGACCGCTGATGAACCACGCTGTCTTTACCCCCATCGCACCACGCCTGCCACCCTCCAGCCAAGTGGGCATGCTGCCCTGGTTGCGCAGCCGTTTCTTTGACGGCTGGGCCAACAGCTTGCTGACCGTGCTGGTGCTGGCTTTGCTGGCTTGGACCCTGCCCCCTGTACTGAACTGGAGCGTGTTCAACGCCGTGGTGCAAGCCGACAACGCCGCTTGCCGTGCCGCCGAAGGCGTGGGCGCCTGCTGGGGTGTGGTGACCGAAAAAGGTCGCCTCATCCTGTTTGGCCGCTACCCCTACGACGAGCAATGGCGTCCGCTGATCGCCTCAGGCCTTCTGGTGGCGCTGTTGGTGCTCAGCTGCTTGCGGGCCTTCTGGCGTCCGGCCTTGGTGCTGGCTTGGGTGGCTGTGTACGCTGTTTTTTATCTGCTCATGAAGGGCGGCGTGGCGGGCCTGACCCCGGTGGATACCGAACGCTGGGGCGGCCTGCCGCTCACGCTGCTTTTATCCAGCGTGAGCCTGGTGGTGGCGTTTCCGTTGGCCATTTTGCTGGCCTTGGGCAGGCAGTCCCAGCTGCCGGCCATCCGCACGCTGTGCGTGATCTTCATCGAATTCGTGCGCGGTGTGCCGCTGATTTCGGTGCTGTTCATGGCCTCCTTCATCTTGCCCCTGTTCATGCCCAATGGCGGCAAGATCGACGTGTTGGTGAGAGTGCTCATCGGCATGACTCTTTTCACGGCAGCCTACTTGGCCGAAGTGGTGCGTGGTGGTTTGCAGGCCCTGCCCAAAGGTCAAGTCGAAGCAGCGCATTCGCTGGGCATGGGCTACTGGCAAATCCAACGCAAGATCGTGTTGCCTCAGGCGCTGCGCCTGGTGGTGCCGTCCATCGTGAACACCTTCATTGGCGCGTTCAAGGACACCTCGCTCGTGACCATCGTGAGCCTGTATGACCTGACGGGTGCCGTGCAGCTGGCACTGGGCGATGCCGATTGGCGCAAGTTCTTCATCGAAGGCCAGCTCTTTGTGGCGGCCATTTATTTCATCGCCTGTTTTGCCATGTCGCGCTACAGCCAGTGGCTCGAAGGCCACCTCAACACCGGAACCCGGAGACAGTAACGTGAGCACACCCATCATCGAGTTTTCCAAAGTCAACAAGTGGTATGGCAACTTCCATGTGCTGCGCGACATCGACCTGTCGGTCGCACGCGGTGAGCGCATCGTGGTCTGCGGGCCTTCGGGTTCGGGCAAGTCCACCCTGATCCGCTGCATCAACCGCCTCGAAGAACACCAGGCCGGGCACCTCACGGTGGACGGTGTGGAGCTGACCGACGACGTGAAGTCCATCGAATCGGCCCGCCGCCAAGTCGGCATGGTGTTCCAGCAGTTCAACCTGTTCCCGCACCTCACGGTGCTGGAAAACCTGACGCTGGCCCCCATGTGGGTGGGCAAAGTGCCCAAGGCCGAAGCCGAAGAACGCGCCATGCAGCAGCTCAAGCGCGTGCGCATTGCCGAGCAAGCGCAAAAGTACCCGCTGCAACTGTCGGGCGGTCAGCAGCAGCGCGTGGCGATTGCCCGCGCGCTGTGCCTCACCCCCAAGATCATGTTGTTTGACGAGCCCACCTCCGCGCTGGACCCCGAGATGGTGGGCGAAGTGCTCAACGTGATGGTGGAGATGGCCGACCAGGGCATCACCATGATTTGCGTGACCCACGAAATGGGCTTTGCCCGCCAGGTGGCCGACCGCGTGATCTTCATGGACCAGGGCCAGATCGTCGAGCAAAACACCGCTGCCGCGTTCTTTGACAACCCGCAAAACGAACGCACGCAAGACTTTCTGTCCAAAATTCTGGCGCATTGAACCTCTTGACCGCGCCAGGCTTTGTCATCGCCCACGAAAGCTGTGGCGATGGCGCGCCACGGCCCTTTGGCAACAGCTACTGGCTGTGGACGGGCCGCGTGCTGGCGGGTGAGCATCCGGGTCTTTTGGGCGTGGACGCCCTGCCTGAACGCTTGGCCGCTTTGGCCAACGCAGGCATCACCCACTTCATCGACCTGACCTCTGCACACGACCCAGTGCCGCCCTACCAACCACTGGCAGGCAGGCATGGGTCGGCGCAACGCATCAACCACCCCATCACCGACTTCGGTGTGCCCAGCGTGCCGGGCATGCAGTCCATTTTGCGAGACATGCAAACAGCCTTGGACCAAGGCGGCAAGGTTTACCTGCACTGCCGCGCAGGCATTGGCCGCACCGGCACGGTGGCGGCCACCTGGCTGGTGGCGCAAGGCCTGCCACCCGAGCAAGCGCTTGGGTTGTTGGCGCAAAAGTGGCGCACGGTCGACAAACACGCGCAAGAACCGCACAGCCCTGAAACCGAAGCACAGCGCGAGTTCGTGCGTCGTTGGCCTGCGCCGGACGCCTGATCAGTCAGAATTTGACCGTTGACCGGATTGGCTCAGGGGGGGCGAGCGGAGGGACAGTGAATACAGCTCGCCTTTCTTTACTTACTTTCTTGGGTCCAAAGAAAGTGAGAGCGCTGCCAGGCGCAATATCCAGCCAACGCCCTCAAAAAGAATCCAACAATCAATCGGGATCTGACCCCAATTAAAAGATCAGTGCTGCAAGATTTTGTTCAAGAAGTCCTTGGTCCGTGGCTGACGGTTCTCTGGGTGGTTGAAGAACTCGTCTTTCGAGCAGTCTTCCAGGATGCGTCCGCCCACATCAATGAAGATCACGCGGTTGGCCACTTTGCGGGCAAAGCCCATTTCGTGGGTCACCACCATCATGGTCATGCCCTCGTTGGCCAGTTGCACCATCACGTCCAGCACCTCGCCCACCATCTCGGGGTCGAGTGCTGAGGTCGGTTCGTCAAACAGCATCACGATCGGGTCCATCGACAGCGCACGGGCAATCGCCACACGCTGCTGCTGACCGCCCGACAGCTGGCCCGGAAACTTGTCCTTGTGCGCCAGCAAGCCCACACGGTCGAGCATTTTGAGGCCCCGCTCTTTGGCCTCCGCTTCAGAGCGGCCCAGGACCTTGATCTGCGCAATCGTCAGGTTCTCGGTCACCGACAGGTGCGGGAACAGCTCAAAACTCTGAAACACCATGCCCACGCGTGAACGCAGCTTGGGCAAATCGGTGCCCGCATCCATCAGCGACACGCCATCCACATGGATGCTGCCTTGCTGCACGGGCTCCAGACCGTTAACGGTTTTGATGAGGGTGGACTTGCCCGAGCCCGAGGGGCCGCAGACCACCACCACATCGCCCTTGTTGATGCTCACCGAGCAGTCGTTGAGCACCTGCACCGGGCCATACCACTTCGACACATTTTTGATTTCAATCATTTTTCAATCCCCAATTCAACGCACGATAGCGATCTTGGCCTGCAGGCGCTTGACGCTCCAGGACAGTGCAAAACAAATCACAAAATAAACCAGCGCCGCAAAGATGTAGGCCTCTTCGGTGCGGCCATAAATCTTGCCCGCGTTGGTGAAGCCTTTGAGCAAGTCATAGGCACCGATGGCATACACCAGCGACGTGTCCTGAAACAAGATGATGGTCTGCGTCAGCAGCACCGGCAGCATGTTGCGAAACGCCTGCGGCAAGATCACCAAGCGCATGTTCTGGCCATAGGTCATGCCCAGGGCCTGCCCGGCAAACACCTGCCCACGAGGAATGGACTGGATACCGGCGCGCATGATCTCGCTGAAATAAGCCGCCTCAAACGCCACAAAGGTGATGATGGCCGACCACTCGGCCCCGATAGGCCGACCGATCACAAAGGGCATCAGCAGGTAAAACCACAGGATCACCATGACCAGCGGCACCGAACGCATGCCGTTGACGTAGAACGTGGCAGGCACGGTCAGCAGTTTGCTGCCCGACAAGCGCATCAGTGCCAGCAAGGTGCCAAACAACACCCCACCAAGGGTGGCGATCACCGTCAGCTGAACACTGAACAGCAGACCGCCAAAGACGAACTTGCGCAGCACTTCCAGATCGAAATAAGAAAAATCGAGTCCCAACATGTCAGTGCCCTCCCGTTCCGCCAGAGACAATGAAGCCGGGCACGCGCATTTTCTTTTCAATCAGCGCAAACACACGGTTCACCGCAAAGGCCGACAGCGCATACAACGCCGTCACCGCCAGGTACACCTCAATGCCGCGCGAGGTTTCTTCCTGCGCCTGCATGGCGAACATGGTCAGCTCTGCAATCGACACGGCAAAAGCCACCGACGAATTTTTCAGCAGGTTCATCGACTCGCTGGTCAATGGCGGCAAGATGATGCGAAACGCCATCGGCAAGATCACATAACGGTAAGACTGCGCCGTGGTGAAGCCCATGGCCATGGCCGCATAGCGCTGACCTTTGGGCAGTGCCTGAATGCCTGCGCGGAACTGCTCGGCAATCCGGGCCGACGTGAAAAACCCCAAGCCGAACACCACCAGCAGAAAGCCGGGCACTTGTTGAAAAGCCGGAAATATCTTGGGCACCACGAAGTACCAAAGAAAAATCTGCACCAACAGCGGAATATTGCGAAACAACTCCACCCAGGCGTTGGCCAAAGCCGACACAACGGGGCGTCCGGGCAATGTGCGCAAAGTGCCCACCACAGCGCCCACGACCACCGCCACCACCCACGAGCTGCCAGCCACCGCCAGCGTCCAGCGCCATGCGTCCAGCATCCATTCCAGATACGTTCGGCCACTGCCGTCATCGGTCAAAAAGACCTGCCAATCCCATGTCATCTTGTCACCTCATCCAACCGGCGATGCGATCGCCCAAAAAGAAACCCCGCCCAAGTTATCCCCGGCGGGGTTTGCACAGCGCCTAGAGAAATTACTTCTTGGCGTAGTCTTCAGCAGGCTTGTCGTTGGGGTTGGCCCAAGCGGCTTTGGTGCTCTCGCTCAAAGCCAGACCGACCTTGACGTTCTTGGGTGGAATGGGTTGCAGGAACCACTTGTCCCACAGCTTGGCCATGTCTCCACTCTTGACCAGATCACGCACGGTGTCGTCGGCGAGCTTCTTGAAGGCTGGATCGTCCTTGCGGATCATGATGGCGATCGGCTCCACAGACAGCACCTCACCCACGATTTTGAAGTCGGCTGGGTTCTTGGCGTTGGCAATGTTGCCCGCCAGGATGGAGCCATCCATCACGAACGCATCTGCGCGGCCCGAGTCCAACAGCAAGAAGCTGTCAGCGTGGTCCTTGCCAAAGACTTCCTTGAAGTCAATGCCGTTTGCGCGCTCATGCTTGCGCAGCAATTGCACAGAAGTGGTGCCCGTGGTGGTGGCCACGTTGCGGTCCTTCAGTTGGGCAATGGAGGTGATGCCCGAGTTGGCTTTCACGGCAATGCGCACTTCTTCCACGTAGGTGGTGTTCACGAACGCCACATCCTTTTGACGGGCTGTGTTGTTGGTGGTGGAGCCACACTCAATGTCCACCGTGCCGTTTTGCACCAATGGAATGCGGTTTTGTGACGTGACGGACTGAAACTTCACTTCGACTTTCTTGCCCACCGCTTTTTCGAGATTGCCAATGATGCGTTGGCAAATTTCGTAATGGAAACCAGCGTACTTGCCGTCACCCAGGGTGTAGGACAAGGCGCCCGATGAATCGCGCACACCCATGGTGACCACGCCCGAATTTTTGACTTTGGCAATGGTGTCGGCCTGCGCAGCAACACAAGCCAAGGCGGCAATGGCAACAGCCAGCAATTGTTTTTTCATTGATTTCTCCAGAAAATATCGCTCAAAGCGAAAAGTTCAACCGCTGCAATCTTGCAGCCGTTGTGCACCAGAATGGTAAGGCCTGCGCCCCTGCTTTTCGGTGTCAGCACAAAATGTGCCTGTTTCTCAACAAGCCGTCACTATAGTCAGTTTAATGTCAGCGTTTCATCAGGGTGTTCCCGAGGCCTCATGCTTAAAACGCATAACCCTATGAACACCCCTCAAACAAGGACAGGCTTTGTGATGGCCCCCAGATAGGTCCAAAGATCGAGCGCGCTGCGCTTGGGGGTCTGACGATTGCCCGGCTTTTCACGGTAAGCGCGAACCTCCATGGTCAATGACAGCGGCGATTCACCGGGCAGGCAAACCTCTACCAGCGCACCCACCTGAAGCTCTTTTCTGACGGCGCTTTGGGGCAAAAAGGCCATGCCATGCCCTTCCATCGCCATGACTTTCAGCCCTTCCGCCATGTCAGTCTCATACACCCGCTCCAGGTGAATCGGGGTTTTGGACTGCTTGAGGATCCAGTCGGTGATGCCGCCCAAATAAGCCCCCGGGGCATAGCCCAAATAAGGCAAGGGCCTGGCTGCAGTGCCTGGCAGGCTGACCACCGCGCGGCCATCCGGGCCTGCTTTGGCATAAGGTGCCAGCACTTCCTGACCCAGCACCACCATTTCGTAGCGCTCGGCATCGAGTTGCAAGGGCTGAGAAGGGTGGTGGTACGCGATCAGCACATCGCAACCGCCTTCGACCAGGCGCATGGCTGCATCGTGCACGTTCAAGGCAATCAAGCGGCTTTTGATCGGACCAAAGCCATCTCGCAAACCGGCAATCCACGACGGGAAGAACGTGAATGCCAGGGTGTGCGGCACCGCAAACTCGATGAAGTCCTGCCCGGCCGAGTTGTGCCCACGCAGCATGGCCCGGGTGTTCTGCAAAGACTGCAACAACTCCAGCGCCTGGGCGTACAAGGTCTCACCGGCAGGGGTGAGTTTGGTCGGGTAAGAGCTTCGGTCCACCAGATCGGCACCGGCCCAAGCCTCCAGCGACTGGATGCGCCGGGAAAACGCCGGCTGCGTCACGTGCCGCAATTGCGCCGAGCGGCTGAAACTGCGGGTTTCAGCCAGGCTCACAAAATCTTCAAGCCATTTGGTTTCCATGCTGAATTATGGCGTCACACAAAGCAGCGCTGCAGGTCGGGGCTCAAGCTACCAACCTGCCCAGCCATCAATCGGCCGACTGCTGCAACGCCCACATGCTGGCGTAGCGCCCGTTTTGGGCCAGCAGTGCCGCATGGTTGCCGCGCTCGATGATGTGCCCGGCGTCCATCACCAGAATTTCATGCGCATCGACCACGGTGGACAAGCGGTGCGCAATCACCAGAGTGGTCTTGTTTTGCGCCACGCTGGCCAACTCGGCCTGGATGGCGCGCTCGTTGGCCGAGTCGAGCGCCGAAGTGGCTTCGTCAAACACCAAAATCGGGGGGTCTTTGAGCAAGGTGCGGGCAATGGCCACGCGCTGCTTTTCTCCACCCGAGAGCTTCAGGCCCCGCTCGCCCACCGAGGTTTGGTAGCCCTTGGGCGTGGACGCGATGAAATCGTGGATGCGCGCAGCGCGCGCAGCGCCTTCGATCTCGGCCTGGCTGGCACCAGGGCGGCCATAGGCAATGTTGTAGGCCACGCTGTCGTTGAACAGCACCGTGTCTTGCGGCACGATGCCCAAGGCGCGGCGCACGCTCGATTGCGTGACCTGCCGGATGTCTTGCCCCGCGATGCGAATGAAGCCTTGCTGCACGTCGTAAAAGCGGAACATCAAGCGCGCCAGCGTGGACTTGCCCGAACCCGAGGGGCCGACCACCGCCACCGTTTTGCCAGCCGGAATGGTGAAGCTGATGTCTTGAAGGATCGGGCGGTCGGGCTCATAGGCAAAAGACACGCGGTCAAACACCACATCGGGCGCGCCTTGCAAGGCCAGCGCCTGGGCACCCGGCGCATCGGCCACTTCGCGCTCGCGGTCCATCAGCACGAACATCTTGTCCAGGTCGGTCAGGCTTTGCTTGATCTCCCGGTAAAGCACGCCCAAAAAGTTGAGCGGAATGTACAGCTGGATCATGAAAGCATTGATCATGACCAGATCGCCCAGCGTCATGCGCCCGGCGACCACGCCTTCGGTGGCACGCCAGAGCATGGCCACCAGAGCCGCAGCGATGATGAGTTGCTGCCCGGTGTTGAGCACCGACAAAGTGGTTTGCGCCTTGAGCCGCGCCACACGCAGGCGCTCCAGGCTTTCATCGTATCGCCCGGCTTCAAACACCTCGTTGCCAAAGTACTTGACGGTTTCGTAGTTCAGCAGCGAGTCAATCGCCCGCGTGTGCGCCGCCGAATCGAACTCGTTGGCCTGCTTGCGAAACTGCGTGCGCCACTCGGTGATGCGCACCGTGAAGAAAATGTACAAAGCCAGCGCCAGCAGCGTGATCCCGGCAAACCAGGCGTCGAACTTGACCGCCAGAATGGTGAGCACCAGACCCACCTCGATCAGCGTCGGAATGATGCTGTACAGCGAATACGAGATCAGCGACTCAATGCCGCGCACACCGCGCTCGATGTCGCGCGTCATGCCGCCGGTCTGACGTGCCAAATGAAAGCGCAGGCTTAAAGCGTGCAGGTGCTCGAAGGTTTGCAAGGCAATGCTGCGCGAAGCGCCTTGCGTGGCTTTGGCAAACACCAGCTCGCGCAACTCGGTGAAGGCCGAGGTCAGCAAGCGCAAAGCGCCATAGCCCACCAACAGCGCCACCGGCACCACCAGCACCGTTTGCGGGTCGCCGGGCTTGAGGCTCATGGCGTCTACCAACTCCTTGAGCAGCAAGGGCACGCTGACGTTGGCCAGCTTGGCACCCACCATCAGGCTCAGGGCGATGACCACGCGCCACTTGTATTGCCAAAGGTAAGGCAGCAAGCGTGACAAGGTTTGCCAGTCGCCTCCTGCGGGGGCTGGGGTGGCCAGGCCAGAAGGTTTTCCGGATGGGGAGGCAGGGGCAGCGGTTTCGCCGTGGTGGCGCATAAGAGACAATCCAGTTTTTAGTTCACCCGATTGTGCCCATGTCTGAAACCACCCGCCCCCACACCGTGGCTTTGCCCACAGACCAGGAATTGGTGCTCAAGGTCATTCCCATGCCCGCAGACTGCAATGCCAGCGGCGATATTTTTGGCGGCTGGGTCATGGCGCAGGTCGACTTGGCCGGTGCCGTCTTGCCCGCGCGGCGCGTGCGCGGCCGCATGGTGACGGTGGCTGTGAACGAATTCATCTTCAAACAAGCGGTCAAAGTGGGCGACATCTTGTCGTTCTTCTCACGCATCGTGCGCGTGGGCCGCACCTCGGTCACGGTGAAAGTGGAGGTCTTTGCAGAGCGCTTTCAGTTGCAAGGCCAATACATCAAGGTGACCGAAGCCAACCTGACGTATGTGGCGGTGGACGACCAGGGCAAACCCAGATTGGTGCCCGCCGAATAATGCATGGGGTCTGACCGCAAGCGCAGGTCGTCAGAGGCGATCAGGAAACGATGTAAGCCGCAGCGCCGGTGGACATCAAGGTGCCATCGGGACCACAAAACTCCATGCGCGATGAGCCCACCCGAGAGCCTACGCGCAGCGCATTGGCGGTGATGGTGAAGTGCTCGCCAATGCCCGGGCGCAAATAGTCCACACGCAAATCGATGGTGCCCAACTTGGCAAAGCGCTCCAGGCGTTTGGCAGGCGTTTCGTCCATGTGTTTGGCCGCCAGCGCCGCCATCACGGCTGCACTGCCGATGGCGTCCAGCACCGCACTGATCACACCGCCGTGGATGCGGTTGTAGGCGAAATGCCCCACCAGTTCGGGGCGCATGTCGATGCGGGCCTCCACGCCTTCTGGCGTGACCTTGACCAGCTTCAGGCCCAGCGTCTTGTTGAAGACGATTTTTTCTTCGTAAATTTGACGAAAACCCTCGATGTATTCAGCTTCAAGAACAACAGGGGTGTGGGTGCGGTGAGGCATGGAAAGAAGTCAAAGAGGAATCAAAACGTCGGGCCCGAAGGCCCGACACAGCAGTTGAGTCCAGTTTACAGCTTGGAAAAGTCCGGTTTGCGCTTTTCCATGAAGGCACCAAAAGCCTCTTTGGCAGCGGGTTCACGCAGCATGCGGCCAAAGCTTTTGCCCTCTTCGTCCATCTTTTGCAGCACCTCTTGCTGGTAGCCACCTTTCATCAAGCGCTTGGTCTCGATCAGCGACGACAGCGGTTTGCCCGCCAGCTTGCGCGCTTGCGCTTGCGCGTAACCATTGACTTCGGTCGGCGGCACCACGCGGTTGACCAAGCCGACTTCTTGCGCGGCTTCGGCAAAGAAGGGGTCGCCCATCAGCAAGGCTTCGGCAGCGCGGTGGTAGCCGAACATGCGTGGTGCCAACAGGCTCGACGCGGCTTCGGGGCACAGGCCCAAGTTCACAAAAGGCATGGAAAACGCGGCGTTGTCACCGGCATACACCAGATCACAATGGAACAGCATGGTGGTGCCAATGCCCACAGCGGGGCCAGCGACGGCGGCCAGCAAGGGTTTTTCAAAGGTGGCGATGCCGCGCAGGAAACGGAACACCGGCGACTCTTGCGTGCTGGGCGGCTGGTTAAGAAAGTCGCCAATGTCGTTGCCCGCACTGAAGATGCTTTCGTGCCCCTGAAACAACACCACGCGCACGCTGGCGTCAGCGGCAGCCTGCGCCACTGCATCGGCCATGGCCGCGTACATGGTGGAGGTGATGGAGTTTTTCTTGTCCAGGCGGTTGAAGGTGATGGTCATCACCCCCGCGTCGATGTGGGTCAGGATGTCAGACATGGTGGCCTCGTCTCAAAAATGAAAAGGCCGCCCCGAAGGGCGGCTGCGGTGAAAGAAAACAAGATCAGGGGGCCTTGACCCACAACTGGTTGCGCCAGAAGGGGCCCAGAAAACCGCGCACCTGCAGTTTCGCGCCGCCCTCGACGGGCGTCAGTCGCACACGGTACAGCTTGCCCTCTTCCGGGTCGAGGATTTCACCCCCCTCCCAGTAATCGTTGCCCGAAGACTTCTTCACCCCCCGGATGATTTCCATGCCAAGGATGGTCTGGTCCTTGCGGTCATCGGCGCATTTATCGCACTTGGCAGCGGGGTCTGCGCCTTTGCGCAAAATCTGGCTGACCTTACCGCGCAGCACGCCGCCCGCATCCTCGATGGTGACCACGCTTTTGGTCTCACCGGTTTTGTCGTCGATGGTGTGCCAGCGGCCTACGGGGCTGCTGGCTTGGGTACTCAAGGCCAGGCAGCTGGTCAAGACCAAGATGGTCATGCGAATGGTTTTTTTCATGGTGAAATTCCTTGTTGCGCAGGTCAGGCCAAAGCAGCATCGGTGTCCATCAGCACATCGCTGCCCGCACGGATGCGGCGCATCAGGCTCGATGTCTCGGGCATCAGGCGGGTGAAGTAAAACCGCGCCGTCTGCAGCTTGGCCTGGTAGAACGGATCGGGGCGCTGGGCTTCTTCTTCAGCCTCGGCCAGTTTCTGGAGAGCAATCTGCGCCGAGCGTGCCCAGAAGTAACCCAGCACCAGGTGGCCCACCACGCGCAGGTAGTCCACCGCCGCAGCGCCCACCTCATCAGCGTTGCTCATGGCCTTCATGCCCACTTCGCCCGTGAGCTGCGTGAGCTTTTGGCCCAGATCGGCCAGCGGCTTGATGAACTCGCCCATGGCTTCGTTCGCCATTTCGGCTTTCACCAGTTTTTCGACCTGCTTGCCGAATTTTTGCAGCGATGCGCCCTGGTTGCCCAGCACCTTGCGGCCCAACAGGTCCAGCGACTGGATGGTGTTGGTGCCTTCATAAATCATGTTGATGCGGGCATCGCGCACAAATTGCTCCATGCCCCACTCCTTGATGTAGCCATGACCGCCAAACACCTGCTGGCAAGCCGAGGTGGCTTCCCAGGCGTTGTCTGTGGTGAAGGCCTTGACGATGGGCGTGAGCAAAGCCACCAGTTCGGCCGCTTCGGCTCGCACCGCTTCGTCGGGGTGGTTCACCTCTTTGTCGAGCAGCAAGGCGCAATAGCAAGCCAGCGCACGGCCGCCTTCGGCATAGGCCTTGGCCGTCATCAGCATGCGGCGCACATCGGGGTGCACGATGATCGGATCGGCGGGTTTCCCGGGTGCTTTCACACCCGTGAGCGAGCGCATCTGCACGCGGTCTTTGGCATAAGCCAGCGCGTTTTGGTAGGCCACCTCGGTCAGGCCCAGCGACTGGTTGCCCACACCCAGGCGGGCGGCGTTCATCATCACGAACATCGCCGCCAAGCCCTTGTTGGGCTGGCCCACCAAGGTGCCCACGGCCTCGTCAAGCACCATCTGACAAGTGGCGTTGCCGTGGATGCCCATCTTGTGTTCCAGGCCGCCGCAGTAGATGCCGTTGCGCTCACCAATGCTGCCATTGGCCGCCACATTGAACTTGGGCACCAGGAACAGGCTGATGCCTTTGCTGCCGGGGGGCGCGTCGGGCAAGCGGGCCAGCACCAGGTGCACGATGTTGGCGGCCAGATCGTGCTCGCCCGCGCTGATGAATATCTTTTGACCGGTGATGCGGTAAGTGCCATCGCCTTGCGGCTCGGCCTTGGTGCGCAGCAGGCCCAGGTCGGTGCCGCAATGGGGCTCGGTCAGGCACATGGTGCCGGTCCACTCGCCGCTGGTGAGCTTGGGCAGGAACAAGGCTTTTTGCTCAGGCGTGCCGTGCGCATGCAGGGCTTCATAAGCGCCGTGCGACAAGCCGGGGTACATGGTCCAGGCCTGGTTGGCCGAGTTGAGCATTTCATAAAAGCACTGGTTCACCACAAACGGCAGGCCTTGCCCACCGAACTCGGGGTCGCAGCTCAGCGAGGGCCAGCCGCCGGCCACAAATTGCGCATAGGCACCCTTGAAGCCATCTGGTGCGGTCACAGCGTGCGTGTCGCGGTTCAGTGTGCAGCCTTGGGTGTCACCTGAAATATTGATCGGGAACACCACTTCGGCAGCAAATTTTCCGCCTTCTTCGAGCACCGCATTGATGGTGTCTTCATCGGTCTCGGCATGCTTGGGAAGCGCCTTGAATTCATCGCTCACGTGAAGCAACTCATGCAAAACAAACTGCATGTCGCGAAGAGGTGGGTTGTAAACGGGCATGGCAATTCCTTGAGAAAGTAGGTGAAGTCTTGAAAAAAGAAAAATCAGTCCGCGGTGCTTTTGCGGCGTGCTGCAGCGGGTTTGGGCACAGAGACCAACTTGGCAGACTTGCTCGCCGTGCGCGTCTCCACGCCAGTCGGCGTGACCGCATACCGCGCCAGAATGTGAGAAAAGCCCTGGCGTGCACGCTCAGTGGCCCCGGGGTTGCGCAAGAACCGCGCTTCATAGTGCAACGCCAGAATCAGGCCATGGATTTCAAAAGCAATCTGGTGGGCATCTGATACGCGGCTGAGCTGGCCTTCTTCCTGAGCCAGTTCGACAGCGCGGCGCAAAGCGGTCTGCCAACTTGCCACGGACGACGCCAGCGCATCTCGCACGGGACCGGTGCGGTCATCGAACTCGACCGCACCACTGATGTAAATGCAACCCGAATCGATTTCAGCCGAGGTCTGCACCATCCAGTTGTCAAACATGGCCTGCAATCGGGGCACACCACGGGGTTTTTGCATGGCTGCATAAAACACCTCGGCCTCGAAGCGGTCGTGGTACTCCCGGATCACGGAAATCTGCAGTTCCTCTCGGGAGCCAAAGTGGGCAAACACACCCGACTTGCTCATGCCTGTGACTTCGGCCAGCGCCCCGATGGACAAGCCCTCCAAACCAATCTGAGAAGCCAGGCCCAATGCGGCCTCGATGATCACGGCCTTGGTTTGCTGGCCCTTGATCAAGACGCGACGCCCCGCCTCGGGCACGGGCAGAGTTTCAACTTTGGAAGTAGGTTTGCGGTCGGTCATGGCAGATCAAAATAGAACGGTCGTTCTATTTTGCACCAAAACCGGCGAGGATCAAGAGAACCCTGCACGCATCAGGGTAAATCGGGAGAAAGACATCGGGGCTGAAGCGATCGACCTACAAGATACCTGTAGGTCGGCGGCTTCAGCCCCGACATGGCTTCTTCAATGACTTGGGTTCAGGCCTTGAAAGCCACCACTTTCTGGGTTTGCTCGCCCAGGCCTTCGATGCCCAAGTGCATCACATCGCCGCGTTTCAAAAACACGGGCGCTGGCTTGCCGTCTACCTTGACGCCCATGCCCACGCCCGGCGGCGTGCCGGTGGTGATGATGTCGCCGGGCTCAAGCGTCATGAACTGGCTCACGTAGCTCACCAACTTGGCCACGCCAAAGATCATGGTCTTGGTGTTGCCGGTTTGGTAGCGCACGCCGTTCACATCAAGCCACATGGCGAGGGCCTGGGGGTTGGGCACTTCATCGCGTGTGACCAACCATGGGCCCACGGGGCCAAAGGTGTCGCAACCCTTGCCCTTGTCCCAGCTGCCGCCCAGCTCCAGCTGGTATTCGCGCTCACTCACGTCGTTGACCACGCAGTAACCGGCCACATGGTTCAGCGCGTCTTTTTGCTTGACATGGCGTGCGCGTGTGCCGATCACGATGCCCAGCTCAACTTCCCAGTCCGATTTCTTGGAGCCCTTGGGCAGCATGACGTCGTCGTCCGCGCCTTGAATGCAGGAGATCGCCTTGGTGAACACAATGGGCTCTTTGGGAATCGGCATGCCCGATTCGGCCGCGTGGTCGGCGTAGTTCAGGCCAATGGCGATGAACTTGCTGGTGAACGAGATGGGCGTGCCAAAACGCTTTTTGCCACGCACCAAGGGCAGCTTGTCGGTCTTGACCTTGGCCAGCTTGGCCAGCGCCTTGTCGTTCAGCTGGTCGGGCGTGATGTCTTTGACCACACCACTCAGGTCACGCAAGCGACCATCGGCGTCGATCAGGCCTGGTTTTTCTTTGCCGGGTTGGCCATAGCGAACGAGTTTCATAAATACCTTTCAGTGCTGGAACAAAATCAATAAGTGGAACGGCCACCGGACAGGTCAAAGACCGCGCCGGTGGAGAAGGAGCATTCTTCGGTGCTGAGCCAAGTCACCATGGCAGCGACTTCTTCCGGCTCGCCAAAGCGGGCCATCGGGATTTTAGAGAGCATGAACTGGATGTGCTCGGGCGTCATTTGATCAAAGATTGCTGTCTTGACAGCGGCAGGGGTGACACAGTTCACGCGCACACCGGTGTCGGCCAGTTCTTTGCCCAGCGATTTGGTCAGACCAATGACCGCCGCCTTGCTCGCACTGTAAGCGCTGGCATTGGGGTTGCCGTCTTTGCCAGCGACTGAGGCAATGTTGACGATACGCCCATAGTTGCGCACTTTCATGTGGGCACTGAGTTCGCGGCAGCAATGAAAGAGGCCATGCACGTTCACATCGAACACCTGCTTCCAAGCATCCACCGGGTAGTCCCACACCTTGACGTTGGGGCCGGTGATGCCGGCGCTGTTGACCAGCACATCGACGCCTGCCAGCGCCACAGTTTGCGCCGTGGCCTGCACCACCGAAGCGTGGTCGGCCACATCGACCTGCACCGTGTTGACCACGGCCCCCAGCTGGCCCTTGCGCAGCTGCTCGGCGGCTTGGGCCATGCCCGGCGCATCGCGGTCCCAGATGGTGACCCGCGCACCCGAGGCCAGCATGCGCTGCGCAATGGCATAACCCAAACCGTTGGCCGCACCGGTGATGACCGCGTGGCGGCCTTTCATGTCGAGCAAATTCATGCGTTCTTTCTGATCCGTCAAATGGTCATGCCGCCATCGACCATGTAGGCATTGCCTGTGGCGAAGATGGATTCGTCGGAAGCGAGGAAAGTCACGATGGGCGCAATCTCTGCTGCCTGCGCCAAACGCCCCATGGGCTGGCGGTTGATGAAGTCCTTGCGGGCCTGCACCGGATCGGCATAGCTGTTGATGCGGTCTTGCAGGGAAGGCGTGTCCACCGTGCCGGGGCAGATGCAGTTGCAGCGGATGCCTTGGCGCACATAGTCGGCGGCCACGCTTTTGGTCAGGCCAATCACCGCCGCCTTGCTGGTGCCGTAAATGAAGCGGTTGGGCAGGCCCTTGACGCTGGAACACACGCTGGCCATGTTGATGATGCTGCCGCCGTGACCGCCCTGTTCAAACTGCGCGACCATTTTGGGAATCGCTGCCTGGATCATCCAGAACTGCGAACGCACATTCAGGTTGAAGGCGAATTCCCACTCTTCGTCGGTGGCCAGCTCGATGTTGCCGTTGTGCACGAAGCCTGCGCAGTTGAAGACGATGTCGATTCGGTCCATGCCGGCCACCTGGGCCGCAATGGCTTGTTTGTCGAGCACGTTCAGCACGGCGGTGTGCACATTGGCCACGCCTTGGTAGCTCTTGAGCAATTCGGCGTTCACATCGGTGGCGTACACGATGGCACCTTCAGCCGCCATGGCCAATGCAGCCGCTTGGCCAATGCCTTGACCGGCGGCGGTCACCAGCGCGATTTTTCCTTTGAGTCTCATGATGCTTGGATCTCCATGTGGGTCGTTTGTCGTTGTTGAATCGCCGCCCAGTCCCAGGCGATGCCCAAGCCAGGCGTTTCGGGTGGATGTGCATAGCCGTCTGACACCTTCATGCGCGACGTGGTGATGTCGTCGAGCTGTGGGATGTATTCCACCCAAGTGGCATTGGGCACGGCCGCGCACAGGCTCACATGCAACTCCATCAAAAAGTGGGGGCACACCGCCACGTCAAACGTCTCTGCCAGGTGCGCGGTTTTGATCCAAGGCGTGATACCGCCGATGCGCGCCACATCGGGCTGCACAATGGAGCAAGCGCCCTGCTCCAAATATTCGCGGAACTGCATCGGGTGGTACATGGACTCACCCACGGCCACCGGTATGGTGGTGTGCTCGCGCAACTGGCGGTGGCCCGACACATCTTCGGCGGGCAGGGGCTCTTCGATCCAGCCCAGCCCCAAGCCATCGAAAGCCCGCGCACGGCGCACGACTTCTGCACGGTTGAAGCCCTGGTTGGCATCGGTCATCAGTTCAAAGCCTGGCCCCACCGCATCGCGCACGGCGCTCAGGCGGGCCACGTCTTCGCTCACATGAGGGCGGCCAATCTTAATCTTGGCGCCCTTGAAGCCTTGGGCCTGGGCCGCCAGCGTCTGGTCCACCAGTTCTTGAGGCGACAGGTGCAGCCAGCCGCCTTCGGTGGTGTAGAGCGGCACGCGCGCCTGCGCCCCTCCCAGCAAGCGCCACAGTGGCAGCCCTTGGCTTTGCGCACGCCAGTCCCACAAGGCCGTGTCCACACAGGCCAGGGCCAAGCTCGTCATGGCCCCCACAGCCGTGGCGTGGGTGTGAAAAAACAAGTCTTTCCAGATCGCCTCGACCATGACCGGATCACGCCCGATCAGGCGGGGCGCCAGGTGGTCCTTGAGCAAAGCGATGACCGAGGAGCCGCCCGTGCCAATCGTGTAGGCGTAGCCAGTCGCCTCGATGCCGTCACTGCAGTGCAGCGTGAGCAACAAGGTTTCTTGCGTGACAAAGGACTGGATGGCGTCGGTGCGCAAGACCTTGGGCGGCAAATTCACCTGCCGCAGGCTGATGCGATCGATGGTGACGGTGGACATGGCGTGCTGATCTCGGCAAACATGCGGTCACCCATGTGGGCGACAGACATGCGGGTTTGTGCGGGGGCGAAATGGCTTGACCGGCCAATTCTTAACGTGTGATGATTGTGCAACTGGTCTGACCACTTGTCCAATTCACGTTATCCCTGATCCTTGTCGCATGCCCATCCAAACCGTTGAACCGCAACGCCTGTACCGCCAGATTGCCGAGCAATTGCGGCAGCTGATGGCGTCGGGTGAATTCGCGGTGGGCTCGCGCCTGCCCGCCGAGCGCGACTTGGCCGCGCAACTCGGCGTGAGCCGGCCTTCGGTGCGCGAAGCGCTGATTGCGCTCGAGGTCGAAGGGATGATCGAAGTGCGCACCGGCTCGGGCATTTATGTGCAAAGCACCACCCAAACCAAGAACACCAAAGCCCCAGCCCCCATCGACACGTCGGCCGAGTGGGGACCGCTCGAAGTGATGAGCGCTCGCATTTTGGTGGAGTCCGAGGTGGCCGCCCTGGCTGCCCAAAACGCGCAGAAAACAGACATTCAGGCCATCCGCGATGGCCTGCAACAAATGAAGCAAGAAGCCGCTCGCAACGAAATGCCGCGCGAAGGCGACGAAGCCTTCCATGCAGCCATTGCGCAGGCCTGCGGCAACAGCGTCTTGCTCGACACCGTGCAGCGTTTCTGGCAGGCCCGCAAAGGCCCCCTGTTCGAGCGCTTGGGCGATTACTTTGAACACCCCGCATCTTGGAAAGCGGCGATTGCCGAGCACCAATCAGTGCTTGACGCCATCGAGGCACACGACACCTCAGCGGCTCGCAAAGCCATGCAAAAGCACCTGAAACAAGCCTACAAAAGATACAGCGTGAGCTGGCGCCGCGCTCCTGCCCGTTAGCTGCTTGCTAAGGGGGTATGCAGTTTTTTCCGCGTCAGTAATTTTTCAAAACCATTGAGGAGACAACGATGAGCAAACGATTCACCCTGAAAACCCTGGCGGCCTTGGGCGCTGTGGCGATTGGCACCATGCTGGTCAGCACCGGCGCTCAAGCGCAGCAAAAACTCAAATGGGCGCACGTGTATGAAACCTCCGAGCCCTACCATGTGGATTCGGTCTGGGCCGCCGAAGAAATCAAAAAGCGCAGCAACGGCAAGTTCGACATCCAGGTCTTCCCCGCCTCCACGCTGGGCAAAGAAACCGACATCAACCAAGGCCTGACCTTGGGCACGGTGGACATGATCATCAGCGGCACCTCGTTCGCAGCCCGCACCTATCCGCGCTTTGGCATCGCTTACTACCCCTTCATCTTCCGCGACGCTGACCACCTGGTGGCCTACTCCAAGAGCCCCATCTTCCAGGAAATGGTGAGCGACTACCGCAACAAGACCGGTATTCAGGTCACCGCTTACACCTACTACGGCGCACGCCACACCACCGCCCAAAAGGCCTTCACCACCTGCGAAGGCATGAAGGGCTTGAAAATCCGCGTGCCCGACGTGCCGGCCTACACCGCCACACCCAAGTCGTGCGGCGCCAACCCCACACCAATCGCTTTTGCCGAGGTGTACCTGGCCCTGCAAAACGGCACGGTGGATGCACAAGAGAACCCACTGACCACCATTGAAGCCAAGAAGTTCTACGAAGTGCAAAAGGCCATCATGCTCACGGGCCACATCGTGGACGGCCTGACCACGCAAATTGCTCCGCACCTTTGGAACAAGCTCAGCGACGCCGAGAAAAAGATGTTCACCGAAGTGACGCAAGAAGCGGCCAACCGCTCGACCGCCAAGATCAAAAAGCGTGAGGCGGAGCTGGTCGACGAGTTCAAGAAGAAAGGTCTGCAGATCGTGCAGGTCGACCGCAAGACCTTCCAGGACGCTGTGCTGAAAAACGCCCCACTGGAGTCGATGGGCTACACCAAGGCTGACTTCGACAAAATCCAGGCCGCCAAATAAGGCTGCGCCTCCAAGCCGATCAGGCCCGGGTCTGATCGGCCTTTTGACCTGAATTTTTTCCTGAATCCAAGGACACCCCATGAGCGACCTTCCTGATCTGGATGCCATGCCCAAAGTCATGGGCGAAGATGGCCAATTCCACGCCACCGACGACGAAGTCGATCTGTCCGGCACCCCTATCGAAGCCTGGGTGGCCTTGGCCTTTTTCTGGATGCTGGGTGCCACGGTGTTTTACCAATTCATCACGCGCTATGTGATGAACAACTCGGCCTCCTGGACGGAAGAGATCGCCCGTTACATGCTGATCGCCACTGTGTTCACAGGTGCCACCATCGGTGTGGCCAAGAACAACCACATTCAGGTCGATTTCTTTTACCGCTTCATGCCCGACTGGCTCAGCCGCTTCATGGGCACGCTGGTCGATGTGATGCGCATCGCTTTCTTCGCTGCCGCCACTGTACTGACAGGCCAGATGATGGAAAAACTCGGCAGCTACAAGATGACCATCATCGACTTGCCGATGAACATCGTCTACGGCGTGGTGATGGCCGGCTTTGCCGCCATGACGCTGCGCGCCATCTGGGTGGCCCGCGTGCATTGGCAACGCGGCTACACCGTGCTGCAACGCCCCGAGTCTGAAATGACCGACCGCTGAAACGCCCTTAGAAAGTTCTCCATGCTGAAGATCCTTTTCCTCATCCTCATGAGCGGCGGCATTCCGGTGGCCATTGCGATGGCTGGCGCTTCTTTGCTGTATTTGTTTTTTGTCGAAAGCTCGCCACCCTTTGTGGTCATCCACCGCATGGTGTCGGGCATCGACAGCTTCCCTTTGTTGGCCGTGCCCTTCTTCATCTTGGCCGGCAACCTGATGAACAACGCGGGCATCACCAACCGCATCTACAACTACGCGCTGGCCCTGGTGGGCTGGCTCAAGGGCGGCCTCGGCCACGTCAACGTGGTCGGCTCGGTCGTGTTTGCGGGCATGAGCGGCACCGCCATTGCTGACGCTGCGGGCCTGGGCACCATCGAGATCAAGGCCATGAAAGACCATGGCTACAGCACCGAGTTTGCGGTGGGTGTCACGGCGGCCTCGGCCACGCTCGGCCCCATCATCCCGCCCAGCTTGCCCTTTGTGATTTACGGCATGATGGCCAACGTCTCAGTCGGCGCCTTGTTTTTGGCGGGCATCTTGCCAGGCATCCTGATGGCCTTGCTGATGATGGTCACCGTGGCCTATTTCGCGCATAAAAACGGCTGGGGTTCCGACGTCAAATTCGAGTGGTCCAAAGTGATCAAGGCCTTGATCGAAACCGCCGTGGTCATCGGCTGGCCCCTGTCCATCTGGTGGTTGGTCACGGCCATGGGCACCCCACCGCAAATCACCGTGTTCGCTGCCTTGTTCGTGCTGTTCGCAGCCGACAAGCTGTTCAACTTCCAGGCCGTGCTGCCCATCATGACGCCCGTGCTGCTGATCGGCGGCATGACGACCGGGGTGTTCACCCCCACCGAGGGCGCGATTGCCGCCTGCGTCTGGGCGATTGCGTTGGGTTTCTTTTGGTACCGCACACTCAACTTCAAGATGTTCGTGAAGATCTGTCTTGACACCGTCGAGACCACGGCCACCGTGCTCTTCATCGTAGCCGCTGCCAGCATTTTTGGCTGGATGCTCACGGCCACCGGTGTGACGGCCGCCATCAGCGAATGGGTGTTGGGCTTCACACAAACGCCTTGGGTCTTCCTGTTGCTGGCCAACGCATTGATGTTGTTTGTCGGTTGCTTCCTGGAGCCTACAGCGGCCATCACCATCTTGGTGCCGATTTTGGTGCCGATCTGCCAGAAGCTGGGCATTGACCTGGTGCACTTCGGCCTGGTCATGGTGCTCAACCTGATGATTGGCTTGCTGCACCCCCCCATGGGCATGGTGCTGTTCGTGCTGGCCCGCGTGGCACGCCTGAGTGTTGAAGCCACCACCCGAGCCATCTTGCCCTGGCTGTTCCCGTTGCTGGGCAGCCTGATCATCATCACTTACGTGCCCAGTCTGGTGCTGTGGTTGCCTAAACAGTTTTATTGAGGCTTGGTCATGAGTTCTTTCATTCGCTTGCATCCCGCCGATGACGTCGTCATTGCCCGCGCCCAGCTCATGAGCGGCAGCACGGTGGACGGCGTGGCCGTGCGCGGCTTGATACCGCCGGGCCACAAGGTGGCGACACGCGCCATCGCGGCGGGCGAGCCGGTGCGCCGCTACAACCAGATCATTGGTTTCGCCTCACAAGCCATTGCCCCCGGTGAACATGTGCACACGCACAACCTCAACATGGGGGCTGAAAAAGGCAACTTCGAGCGCGACTACGCCATCGGGCAAGACGTCAAAGCCGAGCCAGTGCGCAAGCAGGCCACCTTCATGGGCTACAAACGCTCGGATGGTCGCGTGGCCACACGCAACTACATCGGCGTGCTGTCCAGCGTGAACTGCTCAGCCACCGCAGCACGCGCCATTGCCGACCATTTTTCCAAACGCAACAACCCGCAAGCGCTGGCCAACTTTCCAAATGTGGACGGCGTGGTGGCGCTGACCCACGGCACTGGCTGCGGCATGGACACCGAAGGTCTGGGCATCCAGTTGCTCGAACGCACGCTGGCCGGTTATGCCACGCACGCCAATTTCTGGGGCGTGGTGGTGGTGGGCCTGGGCTGTGAAGCGAATCAACTGAACACCTGGCTGGCGCACAGCAGCCTGCGCGAGGGCGACACGCTCAAGGTCTTCAACATCCAGGACACGGGCGGTACGCGCCTCACCGTCGAGAAAGGCATTGCCTTGATCGAAGAAATGCTGCCCCGCGCCAACGCGATCACACGCGAGCCTTGCAGCGCCGAGCACATCACCGTAGGCCTGCAGTGCGGCGGCTCGGATGGGTATTCTGGCATCAGCGCCAACCCCGCTTTAGGCGCGGCGGTGGACTTGCTGGTGCAACACGGTGGCACCGCGATCCTGAGCGAAACGCCCGAGATTTACGGGGCCGAGCATTTGCTCACACGCCGCGCAGTGAAGCCCGAAGTGGCGCACAAGCTGATCGAACGCATACGCTGGTGGGAAAACTACACCGCCATCAATGGCGGCGAAATGAACAACAACCCCTCACCCGGCAACAAGGCGGGCGGCCTGACCACCATCCTCGAAAAGTCGCTGGGCGCAGTGGCCAAGGGCGGCACCAGCAACCTGCAGGCGGTGTACGAATACGCCGAACCCGTCACCGCCAAAGGCTTTGTCTACATGGACACGCCGGGCTACGACCCGGTGAGCGCCACGGGCCAGGTGGCCGGTGGGGCCAACCTGATTTGCTTCACGACCGGACGCGGCAGCGCCTACGGCTGCGCACCCTCGCCCAGCCTGAAGTTCTCGACCAACACCGCTTTGTGGAAAAAGCAGGAAGAAGACATGGACCTGAACTGCGGCGAAATCGTGGACGGCGGCGTGAGCATTGCTGAGATGGGTCAACGCATTTTTGAAATGATCCTGGCGGCAGCATCGGGCGAACCCACCAAGAGCGAGCGCCACGGCTACGGCCAAAACGAATTTGTGCCGTGGCAAGTCGGCGCGGTCATGTGAAGGCACCGTCATGAGTCACACCATTTCTGCGCAAGAACTGCGCGTCAAAGTCGCCCGCATCATTGAGCAAGCAGGCAGCGCGCCTGCCGAGGCCGCACAAGTGGCCGACAATCTGGTCATGGCCAACCTGAGTGGGCACGACTCGCACGGCGTGGGCATGGTGCCGCGCTATGTGGACGCCGTGCTCGAAGGCGGCCTGTCACCCAACACGGGTGTGAAAGTGCTGCTCGACACCGGCCCGCTGCTGAACCTCGACGGCCAGCGCGGCTATGGCCAGATCACTGGCGTGCAGGCCATGCAAATGGGCATCGCGCGCGCCAAGCAACACGGGGTGTGCACCGTGGCCCTGAGCCGCTCGCACCACCTGGGCCGCATCGGTCATTTTGCCGAGATGGCCGTGGCGCAAGGCCTGGTGTCGGTGCATTTTGTGAACGTGCTCTCGCGCCCCGTGGTCGCGCCTTTTGGTGGCGGCGACGGGCGCTTTGGCACCAACCCCTGCTGCATCGGTGTGCCCATGGGCAGCCGCGCGCCCTTTGTGCTCGACTTTGCCACCAGCCGCGTGGCGCAAGGCAAGATGCGCGTGGCCCACAACAAGGGCGAGCAAGTTCCGCCCGGCTATTTGATCGACGAACACGGCCACCCCACCACCGACCCTGGCGTGGTGGTGGTGCCGCAGTCCAACGGCCTGTTTGGTGCACTCATGACCTTTGGCGACCACAAAGGCTTTGGCATGGCCATGGCCTGTGAGCTGTTGGGCGGCGCGCTCACCGGCAGCGGCACCTGGCACCGCGAAGCGGACCATCAGCGCGCCGTGCTCAACGGCATGCTGACGATGCTGATCGACCCGGTGCGCTTGGGTACGCAAACCATGTTTGAGCAAGAAGCCCTGGCCTTTGCCGACTGGCTGCGCCAAAGCCCGGATGCCCCCGGCAGCGATGGCGTCAAGCTGGCAGGGGAACCCGAACGCACCGCACGCGCTGAGCGCGAGCAAAACGGCATCTGGATCGACGACGCCACCTGGGCCGAGATCGAGGCGTCCGAGAAAAAGCTGCAGACAAGGCCATGATGCGATCGCAGTCTGAAGCCTGTGCAAGAGCCCACCCCCTGGATGAATTTGGCGCAGGCAGTCCATCCAGTCAGGGCGTGTTCCACGCCCATCGCGCACAGGGGTGCGCTCCCACATTCAAACGCCCATACTTTTGACGCCATGCACCTGAGCGCCCACTCACTCTCAACGCTGCCCGCAGACATTCAAACACCTGCGTATGACCGCACGGCCCATGATCCTGGCGTTGTGCACCTCGGATTAGGCGCCTTTCACCGAGCACACCAGGCCATGGTGTTTGACCAGCTGCTGGCCGGTGGCGACACGCGCTGGGGCATCCACGGCGTGGGCATGACGCGGCCTGATCTGGTAAACCAGCTGCGCGCACAAGACGGCCTGTATGCCGTGCGCATTGCCGATGGACAAGGCGTGAAGTGGCAAGTGCCCGGTACGTTGTGGCGCATGAATGTAGCGGCCACTGAGCGCGATGCAGTCGTGCAAGCCATCGCCGCGCCCAGCACCCGCTGGGTCACGCTCACCGTGACCGAAAAAGGCTACACACCCGCCTTGGCGCAACTGCTGCTGGACGGTTTGCGCCTGCGCCAGCAAGCGGGGCTTTCGGGCATCACCATCGCCTCGTGCGACAACCTGCAAGGCAACGGTCACAAGCTGCAGGCCCTGGTCAAAGCTGCCGCAACACCACAAGACGCCGACGTGCTGGGCTGGCTGGACGCGCACTGCGCCTTTCCGTGCAGCATGGTCGACCGCATCGTGCCGGCCGCCACGTCCGAAGTGATGGCCGCAGCCCAAGAGGCCTTGGGCGTTCAAGATCAATGCGCCCTGAGCACCGAAGGTTTTTGGGAATGGGTGATCGAAGACCGCTTTGCCGACCCGCTTGATGCCGCCCTGCTGCAAAGTGCCGGGGTGCGCGTGACGGGCGATGTACACAGTTACGAAGAAGCCAAACTGCGCATGCTCAACGGCAGCCATTCGGCCATGGCACTGATGGGCGCGGTCACCGGCAGGCCATTCATTGCCAGCTGCATCGGTGAGCCACACATCCGCAGCTTTGTTCACCGCCTGATGAGCCGTGAGGTCGCGCCGCACCTCAGTCGCAGCGACTGGGCCGACTACCGCGACGCGCTGATCGCCCGCTTTGGCAACCCGTATCTGAAGCACAGCGTGCACCAGATCGCCACCGACAGCTCGCAAAAAATCCCGCAGCGTTGGCCGCCTTCGGTGCTGGGGCAAATCGCACAAGGCACTTCTTTTGAACACCACGCACTGGCAGCAGCTGTCTTCTTGTGCTACACGCTGGGCGTGGACGAACAAGGCCAGGCCTACACCCTGAACGACCCGCAAACCGAAAGCCTCATGGCTCTGGGTGCCGCACAGCGCAATGAGCCCGAAGCCTGCGTGCACGCCCTGCTGGCCCGCGAAGACCTGTGGGGCAAGGCCCTGCCCAGCAACACCGCTTGGACCGCCCGCGTGACGCACTGGCACCAGCAGATTTTGCAGCACGGCGTGGACGCGGCCATCCAACATTTGCTGCAACAAGAAGTCTGAGCACGGAGGCCACGCCATGAAAATCACCGCCGCCCGCGTCATCGTCTGCAGCCCTGGCCGCAACTTCGTCACCCTCAAGATCGAGACCGACCAAGGCGTCACCGGCATCGGCGACGCCACGCTCAACGGCCGCGAACTGGCCGTGGTCAGCTACCTCGAAGAGCACATCATCCCCTGCCTGATCGGGCGCGACCCGCAGCAGATCGAAGACATCTGGCAATACCTCTACAAAGGTGCCTACTGGCGGCGCGGCCCAGTGACCATGAGCGCCATTGCGGCCGTGGACACGGCGCTGTGGGACATCAAAGCCAAGATGGCCAACATGCCGCTGTACCAGCTGCTGGGTGGGCGCAGCCGCACGGGCGTGATGGTCTACGGCCACGCGAATGGCCGCGACACCGCCGAAACGGTGGACGAAGTTTTGCGCCACAAGGAAGAAGGCTACCTGGCCATCCGCGCCCAAAGCGGCGTGCCGGGTCTGAACAAGGTCTATGGCGTGAGCGGTGCGAACCGCATGTACGAGCCCGCTGATGGCAGCCTGCCCGGCGAACACGACTGGAGCACCGAAAAGTATTTGCGCCACACCCCCGGCCTGTTTGAAGCCGTGCGCGAAGCCGTGGGGCCTGACATCCATTTACTGCACGACGTGCACCACCGCCTGACGCCGATTGAGGCGGGGCAGCTGGGCAAGGCGCTGGAGCCGGTGCGCATGTTCTGGATGGAAGACCCGACCCCGGCCGAAAACCAGGACGCCTTCCAGTGGATACGGCACCACACCACCACGCCCATCGCGGTGGGGGAGATTTTCAACAGCATCTGGGACTGCAAAACGCTGATCGAAAAACAGCTGATCGACTACATCCGCACCACCGTGGTCCACGCGGGCGGCATCACCCACCTGCGGCGCATCGCCGACCTGGCTAGCCTCTACCAAGTGCGCACCGGCTGCCACGGCGCGACCGACCTGTCACCCGTGTGCATGGGCGCGGCCCTGCACTTTGACACCTGGGTGCCCAACTTTGGCGTGCAAGAGTTCATGCCGCACAGCGAAGAAATGCTCTCAGTTTTTCCGCACGACTATCACTTTGAGCGGGGCATGATGCACTGTGGCGAAACACCCGGCCACGGGGTGGACATTGACGAGAAGCTGGCGGCCAAATATCCGTATCAACGGGCTTATTTGCCCGTTAACCGGTTGCAGCATGATGGGACTTTGTGGAATTGGTGAGCGACAACAGGTCAGTTCGTTGTTAAACCTACTAGATTTCGGAATGACAGGATCTACCACAAATAGCAGCTATTCGGTTGCTATGCGAAGGAGACTCTGGACATGCCATTTTGCGACTCGAGAAATTCATTAGACCAAGAACTCGCGCACACTGATGCCAAATGCTTTTTCAAGAAACTCTACGGTTCTTGGCTGGCCATCCAATGACGCACGAACGTGCGTTGTGGTGTAAATACCGGACTTGGGCTCCCACTTAGCTTCGAGACGATCTACAGCCTTGAGCCACCTAACTGTAGAAACATACTCGCATAGCACTATTGACGACGAATTTTCAGCCATGCCCGAACAGCGTAGTTGATTACTAAGCAGTGGTTTATTTCCAATACAAACTTGACTGATCGGTTTCGCTTCTGATGTGAGCGTTCCAATGCCAACGAATCCGCGGCCTTTAAGGTAGGCGGCTACAACATCGCCTTTTTTGAAGCCAAGCATGGCATCTCGCCATCGTTCGCCTTGACCGGCAGAGATGAATCCAAATTCCTTGTAGTCATCCCAATTGCGTGTAGGGCCTTCACCGATGTTGTAGTAATAAAAGCCAGACTGATAGTCAAAACCCGTAAGTTCCAGATGAAGTGTGCTGTGAGGGCGAAAATTACTTGCGTAGTGCCCAGAGGCGATATTGGTCAGTTGCCGCCCAAGCTTCCAAAGTAGCGTCTTCTCAACTAACAGAGCGTCATGTTCCGAAAGACCCTTTGCAATGACTCTGACTATTGGTTGAAGCCCTTCTTTAATGATCGCAGCTATGCGTCTGGCCTTTTCTGAGTCCGAACCATCTGATAGGTGAGCGTCCTTCCTCGATCCGCGCCCTTTTCCGTAGTAAAACTCCTCATAGTTACGGGGGTCGATATAAACGTAAACGTAGTAATCCTGCAAGGTGCTCATTGCTGATGGGTTTAAATTATTTAGATTGCACTACCCCAGAGGGACACCCTCCACTTATAGCATCCGTGCCAGCGCCGCCTGCAAATGCTCCGAAGGCAGCCGCTTGAAGCCCGAACGGGCAAAGCGCTGCAAGCGCCCTTGCATGAATGCCACCAGCAAAGAGGCTACCAACTGCGCGTCAGCGGTGGGGGTTGCCGACTCGATGCCTTTGAGGGATTGACGCAGCTGCGCCTCGATCTTGTCAAACAACAAGTTGATGCGCTCTTGCAAGCGTTCGTGCTCCAGCACCAACGCATCGCCAATCATCACGCGGCTCATGCCCGGGTTCTTCTCGGCAAACTGCAGCAACAAGGCTACGATGCGGCTGGCTTGCACAGGGCCTGCGGGCTCGCGGTCGGTGACCTGACGGATCAGGCCGATCACCGATTGGTCGACAAAATCAATCAGGCCTTCAAACATCTGCGCCTTGCTGGCAAAGTGCCGGTACAAGGCCGCTTCGCTCACGCCGATCTTGGCGGCTAAACTGGCCGTGGTCACCCGCTCTGCACCGGGTTGCTCCAGCATGGCGGCCAAGGTTTGCAAAATCTGCAAGCGCCGCTCGCCCGGACGTGGGCGCTTGCGTGCAGGCGTTGCATCTTCGTCTGAAAAACGCTCGCTTTGTGCTTCTTGGTCGGCCATGTCTCCCCCCTCTTTTTTAATGCTGGTCGCGCGGCCCTGCGTTTGCCTTCAGCGGCTGCGGATCATGGTGCCGAAGGCTTGTTCGGACAGCACCTCCAGCAGCATCGCGTGGGGCACGCGGCCGTCGATGATGTGCACCGCGTTGACGCCACTCTTGGCCGCGTCCAATGCGCCGGCAATTTTGGGGATCATGCCGCCGCTGATGGTGCCGTCGGCGCACAGCTCGTCAATGCGGCTGGGCGTTAGCTCGGTCAGCAGTTGGCCTTCTTTATCGAGCACACCACGGATGTTGGTGAGCATGAGCAACTTTTCGGCCTGCAGCACGGTGGCCAGTTTGGCGGCCACCACGTCAGCGTTGATGTTGTAGCTTTCGTTGTTAACGCCAAAACCAATGGGGCTGACCACGGGGATGAAGGCGTCGTCTTGCAGGCATTGCAGGATCGCGGGGTCGATGCTTTCGATGTCGCCCACCTGGCCCACATCGTGTTCTTTGGTCGGGTCCTGGCTGTCCACCAGGCGCAGTTTTTTGGCACGAATCAGGCCGCCGTCACGACCCGTGAGGCCCACGGCTTTGCCGCCTGCGCGGTTGATCATGCCCACGATGTCTTGTTGCACTTCGCCGCCCAGCACCCACTCCACCACTTCCATAGTTTCGGCGTCGGTCACGCGCATGCCCTGAATGAACTCGCCCTTTTTTCCCAAACGCTTGAGGGCCGTCTCGATCTGCGGACCGCCGCCGTGCACCACCACCGGGTTCATGCCCACCAGCTTGAGCAGCACCACGTCTTCGGCAAAGGCTTGCTGCAAGGCCGGGTCGGTCATGGCGTTGCCACCGTATTTGATGACCAGTGTCTTGCCGTGGAACTTGCGGATGTAGGGCATGGCCTGCGCCAGGATTTGGGCTTGGTCGTGCGGTGCAACGGTGGAGGCAGCAGTGGTGTCGGTCATGGTGCGAAACGGGGTTGTCAAAGAAGGTTCAAAAAGTTCTGGGGATTGTGCCGCAAGCCTGTGACCGCTCAGAGGATCTCGGCCAGCATGCGGTTGACGCCTTGTTGCCACGGCGGCAGCACCAACCCAAAGGCTTGTTGCAGCTTGTGGGTGCTCAAGCGCGAGTTCAAGGGCCGCTGGGCGGGCGTCGGGAAGGCGGTGGTGGGCACGGGGGCGATGTCGGTCACTTTCAGGCCCAGCTCGGGTTGGATGTGTCGCGCCTGCGCGATCACATGGCTGGCATAGCCGTGCCAGCTGGTCTCGCCTGCGGCCACCAGGTGGTACAGCCCGCCCAGTGCCGGTTGCTGCATGGCGCTGCGGATCGCATGGGCCGTCACATCGGCGATCAGATCGGCCCCGGTGGGTGCACCATGCTGGTCATCAATCACGGTGAGGCGTTCGCGTTCACCGGCCAGGCGCAGCATGGTCTTGGCAAAGTTGCCGCCCCGCGCCGCATACACCCAGCTGGTGCGAAAGATCAGGTGCTTGCAGCCGCTGGCGGCAATGGCTTGCTCGCCTTCGAGTTTGGTCTGGCCGTACAGACTCAGCGGCCCGGTGGCATCGTCCTCTTGCCAAGGCTGCTCGCCCTCGCCTTTGAACACGTAGTCGGTCGAGTAATGCACCAACCAAGCACCAATTTCGGCAGCGGCCTGCGCCAGCGCGGCAGGAGCGGTGGCATTCAGGCAGCGGGCAACGTCGGGTTCGGACTCGGCCTTGTCAACCGCCGTATGGGCGGCGGCATTGACGATCACGTCGGGTCGCCAGTCGCGCACCGTTTGCGCCAGGCGCTCGGGCTGGCTCAAATCGCCGCAGTGCGTGGTGCTGTGCCGGTCCAGCGCCAGCACTTCACCCAAAGGGGCAAGGCTGCGTTGCAGCTCCCAGCCCACCTGACCGTTTTTGCCGAGCAGCAAGATCTTCATGCTTGGCGGCCTGCGTAGTTCTTGCTCACCCAATCACGGTAGGCGCCGCTTTGTACGTGCTGCACCCACTCGGGGTTGGCCAAGTACCACGCCACGGTTTTGCGGATGCCCGTCTCAAAGGTCTCGGCGGGCTTCCAGCCCAGCTCGGCTTCGAGCTTGCGGGCGTCAATGGCGTAGCGGCGGTCGTGGCCTGGGCGGTCGGTCACGTAGGTGATCTGCGTGGCATAGCTTGTGCCGTCGGCCTTGGGGCGCAGCTCGTCCAAGAGCTTGCACACAGTGTGGACGATCTCGATGTTGGGTTTTTCGTTCCAGCCGCCCACGTTGTAAGTCTCGCCCAAGCGCCCGGCTTCGAGCACACGGCGGATCGCGCTGCAGTGGTCTTTGACGTAAAGCCAGTCACGGATCTGCATGCCGTCGCCATACACGGGCAAGGGCTTGCCTGCCAGCGCATTGACGATCATCAGCGGGATGAGCTTTTCGGGGAAATGGTAAGGGCCGTAGTTGTTGGAGCAGTTGGTGGTGAGCACCGGCAAGCCATAGGTGTGGTGCCAGGCGCGCACCAGGTGGTCGCTGGCGGCCTTGCTGGCGCTGTAGGGGCTGTTGGGCTCGTAACGGTTCGTTTCGGCAAAGGCCGGATCAGATTGGCTCAGCGAGCCATAGACCTCGTCGGTAGAGACGTGCAAAAACCTGAAGCCGCCTTTTGTGGGGGCCTGAGCCTGCACCCCTGTGGGAGCGAGCCCCTGCTCGCGAATGTCTGAATCAAGCAAGCCGCTCCAATACCCCCGCACCGACTCCAACAGCCTGAAGGTGCCCACGATGTTGGTCTCAATGAACTCCCCCGGGCCATGGATGGAGCGGTCCACATGGCTTTCGGCGGCAAAGTTGACCACGGCACGAGGCTGGTGCTCGGCCAACAGGCGGCTGACCAAGGCTGCATCGCCGATGTCACCTTGCACCAACTGGTGGCGTGCGTCGCCTTGCAAGCTGGCCAGGGTCTCGGGGTTGCCCGCATAGGTGAGCTTGTCGAGGTTGATGACGGCCTCGTTACTGGCGGCCAGCCAGTCGAGGACAAAGTTGGCGCCAATGAAGCCGGCGCCGCCGGTGACGAGAATGGTCATGAGGATGCGGATCAGGTGGGTGCCACGGGACGCGGCACCACTGTGTTGCGATTTTAGAAGCATTGCGCTTGAACGCAGGTTAAAGTGGCAGCTTGTTCAGGAAGTACACCATGGCCAAATCAAACGACACCACGCGCAACAAAAGCAGCGCCACCGCGCCACAAGACAGCACCACGCCACCGGCCCAACATGTCTGGCTGGCAGGCTTGGGAGCCATGGCCAAAGCCCAGGAGCAAGGCAGCAAAGCCATTGAGACCCTGGTGAATGACGGTTTGGCCTTTCAGCGCAAAAGCCAGGCCGAAGCGCAGCAACGCTTGCACGAAGCCACCGAACGACTGAGCCACATGGCCAGCGACTTTGGCCAGCAAGCCACAGGCCGGGTGGACAAACTGGAGCACTTGTTTGAAGACCGCGTGGCCAAGGCATTGCACCGCCTGGGCATGCCAGCGCTGCTGGACATTCAGATGCTGAACGACCGAGTGGCGCAACTGGAAGCACAGCTTGCCGCACTGCAAGCCAAGGGTGCGCCCAAACCGGCTTCGACCACTGCAAAACCCAAAACAGCCGCCACCGGCAAAACGGTCAAAGCCAAAACCCCCGTGGCCAGCGCCGCGAAGCGTTCTAAAAAGACGGTTTGATTGATCGGCCCCGTCTTCAGATATGGCCAAAAAAGCACCCCGCCGCACCGCCGAGCGCATCGCCGAGGTCACGCTGGAGCTGTTCAACCGCTTCGGTGAGCCCAATGTGTCGACGACGCTGATCTCAGCCGAACTCAACATCAGCCCCGGCAACCTGTACTACCACTTCGCATCCAAAGACGCCTTGGTCAACCGCTTGTTTGACCAATACGAAGTGGCCATGCTGGGCTTGCTCGATGCGGCCCCGGATGTGCAAGACGTCGAAGACGCCTGGTTTTTTCTGCACTCGCTGTTTGAGCAGGTTTGGAACCACCGCTTTTTGTACCGCGATCTGAACAACCTGCTGTCCGGCAACCGGCACTTGGAGACGCATTTCCATGCGGTGCTGGAGCGCAAAACCCACGCCTTCCGGTTGATGCTGGAATCTTTGGCCGCGGCAGGCCTGATGCGCATCGACCCCGACAGCATCGAAACCCTGTCGGCCAGCATGTCGGTGATGGTGACCTATTGGCTCAGCTATGAATATGTGCGCAACCCTCGGCAAGCACTGGAGCCAGCCAGCGCAGGTCTGGCGCTGACCCGGGGTGCGCAGCATGTGCTGGCACTTTTAACGCCCTACATGGCCAGCACCGACCTTCAGACCCACTTGCAAGGTTTGACGGCGGCTTACAGCTCGCCCGCAGCCTGATACGGCCAAACGGCCGTCAAGCGAACCGCAGGGCGGCCATGGCCAACAGGCCATCAAAAATCAGGTTATCCACCAGCTCAAATTGCAGCGACATGCTGGGGGCCATTTTCCAGCCCGCGCCACCGGTCATGATGCACAGGGGTTCTTGCCCGGTGTGCTCGCGCAGGTGCTGCACCATGCGCTCACACGCGCCCGCGATGGCGTAGGTGCCGCCACTGGTCAGGGCATCGCTGGTGTTGGTCGGGAAAGGCGTCACCTCGCCTGTGGGCACATGCAAGCCTGCCGTGCCGGATTCGAGTGCGCGCAGCATGATGCCGTGGCCCGGCAAGATCAAGCCGCCCAAGAATCGGCCTTCGGCATCAATCGCCTCCACCGTCACCGCCGTGCCCACCATGACCACAACCAAGGGACGGGCAGGCCCACCTTGGGCCAGCATGCGTTGGCGCGCACCGATCATGGCCACCCAACGGTCTGCCCCCAATCGGCTGGGGTGGTCGTAGCCATTGATCAGCCCCGCCTCTTGCACGCTGGGCACCACCCATTTGGGATGGATGTCCCAGATTTCCATCTGCTCTTGCACGCGGCGTTTGATGGCATCACCCGCCACCACACAGCCCAGCATGTGCTCGGGCTCGGGCAAATCGGCCCAAGGGCCTTCGGCCAGGCGGTCGATGTTTTCCAGAAACTCCGCGCCATGGGCCAACAGCGCGGCATCCGGGTGTGGACGCTCGTAGAGCGCCCACTTGAGCCGGGTGTTGCCGACGTCAAGAGCTAAAAAGGTCATCCGCTGATGATAATGATTTTTGGCTGTGGCCCGAACAGGCTCAGCCTCAGTCGTTTTGGCCTGTGGTTTTGGCCTTGCGGATGGCAGCCTGGGCATCCAGGCCCAAGCCGGCGGGGGCCTCCAGGGCCAAGCCGAGGGGCGCTACGGCCTCCTCTACCTGCAGCATCCGCCCCAGCAGGCGTGCCCCATGCTCCATCGCCATGGAGGCGTATTGGATGTCACCCTGAACCAACGCGCTGGCCATGAGCTCCACCCGTTCAAAGCCGTGCAGATTGCCCGAAACTTTGCCCGCCACGATGATGCGACTGGCGATCACATCGCCTTGAATCTCGCCTGTGGGGCCAATCACGACGGAGATGGCTGCGTCATGGGGCGCTTCGATATTGCCCACCACCTTGCCGTCGATCCGCACGCTCTCTTGCAGTTTCAGGCAGCCATGGATTTCGGCATGACGGCCTATCAGGGTGTCGAATTTCTCCTGGGCCATCAGCAAAGGGGTGTGCTTTGTTTTTTTTGTTCCGAACATGTCGACTCCTTGTTGTCTTGAAAATGGGCCGATTCAGGAACGGCTCCAAGCGGCCAAAGCTTTGACGGGGTGTAAAGCACGCCCATTGAAAATCACTTCGTAATGCAGGTGGGGGCCTGTGGATCGGCCCGTGTTGCCCAAGGTGCCCACGGTTTGCTGCGGCGCAATGGCCTGCCCGGCTTGCACATGGATGGCCTGCAGGTGCGCATAGCGGGTCACAAAACCCTCTGCGTGCCGAATATCCACCATGTTTCCATAAGCCCCCGAAAACTCGGCCTGCAGCACCACGCCCGGCGCGGTGGCCAAGACAGGCGTGCCCTGCTGCGCCACAAAATCGATGCCTTGGTGCAAGCTGGGCAGGTGCGTCATCGGGTCAGAACGAAAGCCAAAACCACTGGTCACGACAAAGTCCCCCGATATGGGCAGCAAGGTCGGCAACAAGTCGATGCGCCCGAGGTCTTTTTGCCACCGACTTTGCATGTCCTGCATGGCATCGTCGTAACGCTGGGCTTTTTCCAAAGACTGCTCGATCTGGGCTTTGAGCGTGCCCTCTGTCGAGCGCCACAAAGGCAACAAGTGCATGGGGCCTCCCCGGCCCAACAAGCCATCGGTTGGGACCGAGGACGAAAAAGACAAGAGCTTTTGAATACCCAAGCGACCCAAGGCCTGGTTTTTCAGGCGCTCGAGTTGCGTCAGGCGGTCACTCACGCTGGTCAGCTGGCGGTTCAACTCATCGAGCTTGCCACGGTAATCGGCCTCGATTTTTTGCTGTTCACTTTGGCTGGTGACGCCACCCATGCGCTGGGCCAATTCAGGCACGTATTCCACAGCGACTCGCAACCCGATCAAATTGAACAAAATGCCCAACAAGATCAAAAACCCAGACACGGCCGCAACCGCCACCAACACCGTGCGGGTGGTGATGGAAAAGGTGACCACTTTGGCGGCAGGCCCCGCCACCCAAATCAATTGCATTGCTCCCCCCTGAAACGCGCGAATCCCACACAATGCGTTGAATGGGCCAATTGCTTATTAAACCAAAAGAATGTGTCGCGGCAATTGGGGCAATACCGGAGTGAGCCTGTGAGCCGCCCTGCCTTGACCCAGTCACAAAGCACGCTGATGGCGGGTTGCGGCCTCAGGCACAAGGACAACAAGGCACGCGGCGGTTTGCGTCAAGATGGGGACATGGCTCAAGGGTCCAGAACCCTATAAAGCGAGACATGACGACTGCTTCTCAGACCATCACCCAACTCGGCGCACAGGATTTGTCCCGCGCCATCCACCAAAAACAGGTTTCCTGTCGCGAGGTCATGGCAGCCACCTTGGCGCAGGTAGACCGACTCAACCCCAGCAGCAACGCCATCGTCAGCCGTGTGGACAGCGAACTGCTGCTGCAACAAGCCGATGAGCGGGATGCCCAACTGGCCCGAGGCAAGTCGATGGGCTGGATGCACGGCATCCCGCAGGCCATCAAGGACCTGTCCAACGTGCAGGGCCTGCGCTCCACCTTGGGCAGCCCCTTGATGAAAGACTTTGTGGCCAGCGAAGACGGCCTGATGACGCAGCGCATGAAAGCTGCCGGAGCCATCATCATCGGCAAGACCAACACCCCTGAGTTTGGCCTGGGCTCACACACCTTCAACGAAGTCTTTGGCCCCACCCGAAACGCCTGGGACCCGAGCAAGTCCGCCGGCGGCAGCAGCGGCGGCGCGGCCGTGGCACTGGCCCAACGCCTGTTGCCTGTGGTCGATGGCTCGGACTTCATGGGCAGCTTGCGCAACCCGGCAGGCTGGAACCATGTGTTTGGCCTGCGCCCCTCACAGGGCCGCGTGCCCATGTGGCCCGCGCAAGATGTGTTCATTGCCCAGCTGGGCACCGAAGGCCCCATGGGTCGCCACGTGCGAGATGTGGCCATGCTGCTGTCCACACAAGCCGGAGCGCACCCTGCCAGCCCCTTGAGCCTGACAGACGACCCGACCCTGTTCGCGGGCGCACTCGACAGCGACCCCAAAGGCCAGCGCATCGGCTGGCTGGGCGACCTGCAAGGCTATTTGCCCATGGAGGGCGGCATTCTGGACCTGTGCGCATCGGCACTGAACAGCTTTTCGGGCATGGGCTGCGCGGTGGACGAAGCGCGGCTGGGCATGCCGCCTGAACAAATTTGGCAAGCCTGGCTGGTCTGGCGGCAGGCCTTGGTCGGGCCGCGCATCGCGCCGTTTCTGATCAATCCGGCCAACCGCGCGCACATCAAACCCGAGGCCCTGTGGGAGCACGACCAGTCACTCACCCTGACAGGTGCCCAGCTGATGTCGGCCAGCGCCAGCCGCACGCGCTTTTACCAAAGCATGTTGCAGTTGTTCGAAAAATTCGATGTGCTGGCCATTCCTGTGGCGCAGGTTTGGCCGTTTGATGTGTCGCTGCGCTGGCCACAAAACGTGGCGGGGCGCGGCATGGACACCTACCACCGCTGGATGGAGGTGGTGATTTACGCCACCTTTGCGGGCTTGCCTTCCATCAGCGTGCCCGCAGGCTTTGGCGCAAACGGTTTGCCCATGGGCTTGGCACTGATCGGCAAACCGCAGGGCGACTGGGATTTGCTGAAACTGGCGCACGCCTACGAGATGGCCAACCAGACCATGATCGCCCAAAAGCCCCCGGGGGTTTAGCAGGTCAGAGGCCTCGGCCCCGACCCAAAGGCTTTGCCAAAGCCGCCCTGAAGATGCAGGCCTTCAGGCGGCCGCCAGTCGCGTCCAACCCGTCAGGTCCAGCGAGGCCAGCGCCATGATCTTGGCCGAATCGACCAGCTCCTGAATGCCCACGTACTCATCGGGCTGGTGCGCCAGATCGAGGATGCCCGGGCCGTAAGCGATGCAGTCTTGCAACTTGCCCGTGCGCACGATGTGCTTCTGGTCATAGGTGCCTGGGCTGGCAATGTAGCTCGGCTCGCGGCCCAGCACCCGGGCGATGGCGCGCGCCGTGGCATCGACCACCGGCGCGTCTTTGGGCGTGGCGGTGGGCACAAAACTCATGATGTCGCGGATGCCATAGTCAAAACCCGGCCGGGTGCGCTTGAGTTCATCGAGCATGTCGATGATTTCCTGCTTGACGGCCTCGAGGTTTTCTTCGGCAATGAAGCGCCGGTCCAGCACCGTGCGGCAGCTGTGCGCCACCACCGGCGCAGGCGTTTGCGCCGTGGGCCAGCCGCGCGCGTCGTTGGCGTAATGCTGCTCGACCTGGCCGCCGTGGATGCTGTTGATGTTGAGCGTGCTCACGCGTGCGCCCGGTGGCTCCACCGGCTCGGCGGTGTGGCGGCCTTGCAGGCGCGGCTGCAATTGTGTCTCCAGCAAATGGATGAAGGCGCTCATGTGGTTGATGGCGCTGTCGCCCAAAAAAGGCATGGAGCCATGCGCGATGCGGCCACGCGTCTCAACCTCGCCCCACCACACGCCCCGGTGGCCCAGGCAAATGCGGTCCACCCCCAAAGGCTCTGGAATGATCACATGGTGCACACGCGGTTTGCTGAAATAACCACGCTCGGCCAAATAGCCCACACCGGCAAAACCGCCCGACTCTTCGTCCACCGTGCCGCTGATTTCCAAAGCGCCAGGAATGGGCAGCCCGGATTCGATCAGGGCTTCGCAGGCAATGATGCTGGACGCCAAGCCGCCTTTCATGTCGCAGGTGCCCCGGCCATACACACGCCCATTGACCACCTGCCCACCGAAGGGCTCGTACGTCCAGCCGGAACCGGCCTCGACCACGTCGATGTGGCTGTTGAAGTGCACGCACTCCCCCGGTGTCTGCCCTTGCCAGCGCGCCACCACATTGGTGCGCGGGTGACTGTCGCTGTCGCCCGGTGCGCCGATGGCCCGGACATATTCGACAGCAAAGCCTTTTTTGGCCAAGCGTTCGCCAATGAAATGGGCGCAGGCTTCATAAGCATCGCCAGGCGGGTTGACGGTGGGAATGCGCACCAGGTCTTGCGTGAGGGCGGTGACCTCATCGCGTTTGGCTTCGATGCGGTCCAGGAGCTTTTGGGCAGAGGCGTTCATGGCCTCAGTCTATCGCCCGCCGCCTGGGGCGTGAAGTCACGCAGGGCTCAGGGAGCAGGGCTTCAGTTTTGCTGCCAGGGCAGGCCGCGATAGCGCCAACCGCCCGTCAATCCACGGTGTGCGTTGGCGTCCGGGTCGCCCTCAAACCCTTCCAGAATGTTGTAGGCCTGCAGTCCCAACTCGGTCGCACGCTGGGCGGCGGCAATCGAGCGCACACCGCTGCGGCACAACAGCACCAGCTTTTTGCCACCAGCGCCCAGCGCCTGCACGCCCGCATCAAAACCGGGGTTCATCGCCATGCCGGGCCATTGCTTCCAGGCCAAGGCGTGTGCGCCAGGCACAAAGCCCACCCAGGCGCGCTCGGCATCGCTGCGTACATCGATCAATTCGGCCTCCCCGGCCTGAACCCAAGCCCACGCCAGATCGGGGCTGATGTCACCGGCGTAAGCGGCAGCCGGCTGGACGCCGGAGGGCAAAGAGGCTTGAGGCGCATTCATGGGAGGTCCTGTGGGGCTGAAAACAGGCGTGAATGATAACTTTTCGAAGCCAAACCGACCTGAATCAGGCCGTCAGTGACAGGAAAGCCACCAGCGGATAAGATGCGGGTCTTGATTGACGTTTACGTCAACGTCAACTGAACCCACACAGAGACAACCATGACCGACCTGTCCGCTGAATTCAAAGCCCTGGCTGAATACCGTCCCACGAACAAGGTGCGCTTTGTCACCGCCGCCAGTCTGTTTGACGGCCACGACGCCGCCATCAACATCATGCGCCGCATCTTGCAGAGCATGGGCGCCGAGGTCATCCACCTGGGCCACAACCGCTCCGTGGACGAAGTGGTGACCGCCGCCCTGCAAGAAGACGCACAGGGCATCGCCATCAGCTCTTACCAGGGCGGGCACAACGAATACTTCACTTACATGACCGAGCTGCTCAAAGCCCGGGGTGGCGAGCACATCAAGGTGTTTGGCGGCGGTGGCGGCGTGATCGTGCCGTCCGAGATTCGCATGCTGGCCGAACATGGCGTGCGCATTTTCAGCCCCGAAGACGGCCAAAAAATGGGCCTGGCCGGGATGATCGGCGAAATGGTCATGCGCTGCGACCAGGATGTGAGCGCCCTGGCACCCAAAGACGTGGCCGCCATTCAGGGCCACGGCGAGATGAACTGGCGCGCTCTGGCCCAGCTGATCACCGCACTCGAAAACGACAAGGCCGATGCAGGCGTGGTCAAAGCTGTGCGTGAGCAGGCTGCAGCCAAGAAGGTGCCCGTGCTGGGCATCACCGGCACCGGCGGTGCGGGCAAGTCGTCGCTGACCGATGAGTTGATCCGCCGCCTTCGCCTGGACCAGGACGACGCACTGCGCGTGGCCGTGATCTCGATCGACCCGTCGCGCCGCAAGAGCGGTGGCGCACTGCTGGGCGACCGCATCCGCATGAACGCCATCAGCCCCTGGTCGCAAGGCCCGCGTGTGTTCATGCGCTCGCTGGCCACGCGTGACTTTGGCAGCGAAATCAGCGCCGCTCTGCCCGACGTGGTGGCGGCCTGCAAGGTGGCGGGCTTTGACTTGATCGTGGTCGAAACCTCGGGCATTGGCCAGGGCGACGCCGCCATCGTGCCGCATGTGGATGTGCCCATGTATGTGATGACGCCCGAGTTTGGCGCGGCCAGCCAGCTCGAGAAAATTGACATGCTGGACTTCGCCGAGTTCGTGGCGATCAACAAATTTGACCGCAAGGGCGCGTCTGACGCCCTGCGCGACGTGGCCAAGCAGGTGCAACGCAACAAAGAAGCCTGGACCGTGCCGACCGAGCAGATGCCGGTGTTTGGCACCATGGCCGCCCGCTTCAACGACGACGGCGTGACCGCGCTGTACCAGGCGCTCAAAACCCGCCTGGCCGAGCTGGGCATGCAGACGACCGAAGGCCGTTTGCCCGTGGTCAACGTGCGCCACAGCACCCACCAGAACCCGGTCGTGCCATCGGCTCGCACCCGTTATCTGGCCGAGATCAGCGACACCGTGCGTGGCTACAAAAAGCGCGCCATCGCCCAGGCCCGTCTGGCACGCGAAATCCAGCAACTGCGCGCTGCGGCCCGCATGCTCGAGGAAGGCAAGCCCGGCCGCGCCAAGGCGTCAGAAGCCGCCATCGACCTGGCCGTGGCCCGCGAGCAAACGCAAGACCCGACCGCCCGCAAGCTGTTGGCCCAGTGGCCCGACATGCAAAAAGCCTACGCGGGCGACGAATACGTGGTGAAGATCCGCGACAAGGAGATTCGCACGGCGCTCACCACCAAATCGCTGAGCGGCACGACCATCCGCAAAGTCGCGCTGCCGCAATACGAAGACGACGGCGAAGTGCTCAAGTGGCTGATGCTGGACAACGTGCCCGGCAGCTACCCCTACACCGCCGGCACCTTTGCCTTCAAGCGCGAGGGCGAAGACCCGACCCGCATGTTTGCCGGTGAAGGCGACCCCTTCCGCACCAACCGCCGCTTCAAACTGGTCAGCGAAGGCCTGCCTGCCAAGCGCCTGTCCACCGCGTTCGACTCGGTCACGCTCTATGGCAACGACCCCGACCTGCGCCCCGACATCTACGGCAAGATCGGCAACTCGGGCGTGAACGTGGCCACGCTCGACGACATGAAGGTGCTGTACTCGGGCTTTGACCTGTGCAACCCCACCACATCCGTTTCGATGACCATCAACGGCCCCGCGCCTTCGATTCTGGCCATGTTCATGAACACGGCCATCGACCAGAACATCGACAAGTTCAAAGCCGAGAACGGCCGCGAGCCCACCGAGACAGAAACCGCCAAGATCAAGGAATGGGTGCTGGCCAATGTGCGCGGCACGGTGCAGGCCGACATCCTGAAAGAAGACCAGGGCCAAAACACCTGCATCTTCTCGACTGAATTCAGCCTGAAAGTGATGGGTGACATCGCGCAGTATTTTGTGCACCACGACGTGCGCAACTTCTACAGCGTGTCCATCTCGGGTTACCACATCGCCGAAGCCGGGGCCAACCCGATCAGCCAGCTGGCCTTCACGCTGAGCAACGGCTTCACCTTTGTGGAAGCGTACTTGGCACGCGGCATGCACATCGACGACTTCGCGCCCAACCTCAGCTTCTTCTTCAGCAACGGCATGGACCCCGAATACACGGTGCTGGGCCGTGTGGCGCGCCGCATTTGGGCGGTGGCGATGAAAGAGAAATACGGCGCGAACGAGCGCAGCCAAAAGCTCAAGTACCACATCCAAACCAGTGGCCGCTCGCTGCACGCGCAAGAGATCCAGTTCAACGACATCCGCACCACGCTGCAGGCGCTGATCGCGATCTACGACAACTGCAACAGCCTGCACACCAACGCGTTTGACGAAGCCATCACCACGCCCACCGAAGACTCGGTGCGCCGCGCCATGGCGATCCAGATGATCATCAACCGCGAGTGGGGCCTGGCCAAAAACGAAAACCCCAGCCAGGGCGCCTTCATCATCGAAGAGCTGACCGAATTGCTGGAAGAAGCCGTGCTGGCCGAGTTTGAAAAGATCGCTGAGCGCGGCGGCGTGCTGGGCGCGATGGAAACCGGCTACCAGCGCGGGAAGATCCAAGACGAATCCATGCACTACGAGATGCTCAAGCACACCGGCGAGCTGCCCATCATCGGCGTCAACACCTTCCGCAACCCCAAGGGCGACGAAGTCATGGAAACGCTGGAACTGGCCCGCTCGACCGAAGAAGAAAAGCAGAGCCAGCTCAAGCGCCTTCAGGATTTCCACGCGCTGCACGCCAAAGAATCACCCGCCATGCTCAAACGCCTGCAACAAGCCGTGATCGACAACGGCAATGTGTTTGAGGTGCTGATGGACGCGGTGCGTGTCTGCTCGCTCGGTCAGATCACCAACGCCTTGTTTGAGGTGGGTGGTCAGTACCGCCGCAACATGTAAGCGTAGGCTGGGGAATGCCCATCTGAAACGGATTGAATTGAAGCTGCATCAGTGATCTTGGCAAGCAAGATCACTGATGATGGATCACGCTGTAACAGATTTCGTCAAGCCCAGCTCTTTGGCCATCATTTCGCTCATCACAAATTTCTGAGGCTTGCCGGTGACCGTCATAGGCAATGCCTGAACGAACTTCACATACCGGGGCACCTTGTAATGTGCGATCTGACCCCGGCAAAAGTTCTTGACTTCGTCTTCAGTCATTGATTGCCCGGATTTGAGAACGATCCAGGCGCAAATTTCTTCCCCGTACTTTGGGTCTGGAACACCAAATATTTGGACTTCGCTGACTTTGGGGTTGCGGAATAAAAATTCCTCGATCTCACGAGGGTAAATATTCTCACCACCACGTATGAGCATGTCCTTCACGCGGCCGACGATGTTGCAATAGCCGTCTTCATCCAAAGTAGCCAAGTCACCCGTGAACATCCATCCATCGTGAATCGCATCGGCAGATTTATCGGGGTCTTCCCAGTACCCCTTCATGACCGAATAACCACGGGTACACAATTCACCCTTTGTACCCACTGGAACAACCTGCCCCTGGTCATCAACAATTTTGATTTCCAAATGAGGCATCACGCGACCAACCGTCGAAACGCGCTTCTCCAAGGGATCGTCTGTCGAGCTCTGGAAAGACACCGGACTTGTTTCGGTCATTCCATAAGCAATCGTGACCTCATGCATGTTCATGTCTTGCACCACGCGTTTCATCGTTTCGATGGGGCATGGTGCTCCTGCCATGATTCCTGTTCGCAGAGATGAAAGGTCATATTCGGAGAAGTTGGGAAGAGCCAGCTCGGCGATGAACATCGTCGGAACGCCATGGAGCGCGGTACAACGCTCTTCACTGACGGCCTTCAATGTCGCGGCCGGTTCAAATGCTTCTCCGGGGAAAACCATACTGGCACCCACGCTTACACAAGCAAGGACAGACAGAACCATACCGAAGCAGTGGTAAAGCGGCACAGGCACGCACAATCGGTCTTGATGTGTCAACTTCATGGCTTGAGCGACACACCATGCATTGTTGATGATGTTGTGGTGACTCAATGTTGCGCCTTTCGGGCTACCTGTTGTGCCACTGGTGAATTGCACATTGATCGCATCATCAGGTTGAAGTGAGCGTGCAATTTCACCAAGTCTTGCTTTTTGCGCAGGGCCACCGTACTTCAGTAAATCACTGAAGTTCTGCATGCCGGGCAAATGGTTTTTACCCGTCTGAATGACCCACCGCAAATGGGGTAAACGCTGCGAATACAGTCGACCTGGTTCTGAATTTTCCAACTCTGGGGCCAATGAGCGAACCATATCGACATAGTCGCTGGTCTTGAACTTTTCGGCCAGAATCAATGCCTTGATTCGGACTTTGTTCAACGCGTATTCCAGCTCAGCAACTCGGTACGCTGGATTGATATTGACCAACACAATGCCAATCTGTGCCGTGGCAAATTGAGTCACCACCCATTCACTACGATTGGGTGACCAAATTCCGACACGGTCACCCGCCTTCAACCCAATAGCCAACAACCCTGCCGCGAGGTCCTCCACTTGCCGTTTGAATTCAAGCCAGGACCAGCGTATACCCTGTTCGCTGAGAACGAATGCAGAACCGCTGGGATTCTTCTGCACGGTCTCGTCCAGAAGCTGGGGGATGGTCTTGCGCAGCAATGGACTTGTCGTGTCTCCTTTGACATAGGAAAGTCTATTCAACGGCGATTGGCGATTGCCTCCGGAGGCTTTTTCAAATGTTTCAAAACTGCTGAAGGGGTTGTTGAGCATGTGCGTCTCCAGCGTCAGAAGCTTTTCCAGTCGCCACTTTGCTCAAAGGCATGCGCTGCGCGATAAATGGTGGACTCCGCCCAATGCTTGCCGACCAGCATCATGCCAACAGGCAAACCATCACACAATCCAACCGGCACACTCATGGCGGGATGACCTGAAGCATCAAACGGCGCCGTGTTGCCAATCATCTCGAAAGCACGTTCAATGACCTCCGACAAGGGTGCCCCTGGTGCCGGAATGGGTTTGGCCTTGATGGGCAAGGTCGGCATCAACAACAAGTCATATTGGCTCAATGCTTCATCGTATTTCGAGCGTAGAAGTCGGGACAGGTTTTGCGCTTTGGCATAAAAGCGTCCACCGTACTGGCGCAATGCATATTCGCCAACAAACATCGAAATCTTCAACGTTGGAGACAGCTCGTTTGCACGATTTCTCCAACTTGCATGTCGATCCATCAAACTGGTGGAGTACAGACCTTCCCAGTTAAACCCCATTCCATTTCCATGCATCATCTGCGCCTGCAAGCCCTCCAGCGCAATGGGTGTCCAGATGGCTGCTCCGTCCAGATGCATCGGAATACTGATCTCTTCTGCGATGGCGCCCAACTTCACCAGGCGATCCACTGCCTGACGGACTTTGTTCGCAACATCCGACTCCATATTGGGCAACTCAAAACCCTCACGGACCACGCCAATACGCAGACCGTTGATGCCACGGCCCAATGCCGATGTGTATTTGTCCACTCTTGGACTGTATTGCCGAGGATCAAGACCATCAGCACCTGCAATGACTTCCAGCAGCAAGGCATTGTCTGCAACCGTTGTGGTGATCGGTCCCGCATGATCAATGGTGGCTTCAATCGGCATGATCCCTGTGTAGGGAACCAGTCCATGAGTGGGCTTCATGCCATACGCGCCACAGAACGCAGAAGGGATCCGGATAGACCCACCTTGATCACCTCCGATGGCCATCTCAATCTCACCCGCACCGACCAAGGCGCCACAACCAGAAGATGATCCGCCTGCGATATAACCCATGCGCCATGGGTTGTGCACCGGCCCTGTCGCATTGGTATGGCTGCCACCGGAAAGGCAAAAATATTCACAATGCGCTTTACCGACAATCGTTCCACCCGCATCGAGAATCCGTCGGACAACGGTCGCATCCATATCGGGTACATAGCCCTCCAAGGTGGAGGCACCATTCATCATCAGCACGCCCGCCAAGCTGACGTTGTCTTTCAAGACAATCTTTTTGCCTTGCAACGGACCTGAATTCGCACCTTTCACATCCGTTTTGACATACCACGCATTCATCGGATTGTCTTGCGCCGCAGGCCTGCTCCCTGGTGTGCGCGGGTAAGCCACTTCCGGTATGTTGTCTGGCAATGCATCTATGCGGTCATACGCTTGGAAGCTGCCTTCCATGAGTGCCATGTATTCTTGCGTTTCAGATTCGCTCATGGTCATGTGCAAGCTTGAAATCACTTCACGCATTTGCTCTGTTGTGGGTCTTCTGATGGACATGTATTTCCCTTCGTGATGTTGTTCAATGGAGATTTGGCTCTGCCTGGCTTGCTTCGTTGGCTCAACCAAATCCAGGCGTGCTTGGCCAGTTTTTATGGCGGTTGTTCTTGGAGCTGAGTTTTGAGATGTGATGCGCCCGGCCCCCATGCCCATCAACTCAGCCAAACCCACATGGCTCTGCAGTTGCTGCTCGTTGAGATCGCCCACGAAGCACCCTTTCTCAAGGACGAGAACCCGCTGGGCACAACTGAGCATGAAGTCCATGTTTTGCTCAACCAACAAAACAGTCAGGTCTTTTCTTGTCTTGAGATGAACCAGTGTCTCGGCCATCTCTTCAATGATGTTGGGCTGAATTCCCTCTGTAGGCTCATCCAGCAACAAAATCCAAGGCTCCGGAATCAGACTCCTTGCCAGCGCCAAGAGCTGCTGCTCACCACCTGAGAGGCTGCCGCCTTTTCGATCCAGCAGTCGCTTCAGACGTGGAAATAACTCCAACACAGATTCAAGTGAATCCTCTTCTGACAAGCCCGAATCCTTGAACCAGGCAAGACGTAGGTTTTCTTCAGCAGTGATCGTTGCAATGATCCCTCTGCCTTGTGGCACGTAACCAATGCCCGCGGAAGCCCGAGCGTGAGCCGCCACATGGGTAAAGTCATGGTCATTGAAAAAAATCTGACCTGATGTCGATGAAACCAAGCCCATCAAGGTTTTCATCAGAGTGGTCTTGCCCATGCCGTTGTGGCCCAACACGCCCACAATTTGTCCGTGCTCCACTTCAAGATTCAATCCTTGAAGAATAGGGATGGCCCCATAACCTGCATGAAGCCCATCCACTTTCAATGCAAAGTTGCCGAGATTTTCATCTGCAAATTCTGTTTTTTGATCGTGCTTCATTTGGCTTTTTTCCCCAGATAGACTTCACGCACTACGGGATCTGATAGAACTTCATCAACATCCCCCTCTCTGAGTACACGCCCTTGATGAAAGACGGTGACCTGTTGAGCGATCTGCCGCACGAAGGCCATGTCGTGCTCGACCACAATCACGCTGGTTGTTTTTCCTACCTCATGAATCAGCTCAGCCATTTGCTCGACCTCGTCGTGGGTCAACCCGCCTGCAGGTTCGTCAAGCAGTAAGAGCCAAGGCTCCGCGACCAGCACCATGCCCAGTTCGACACGCTGACGCAAACCATGTGATAGCTGGCCCGCCGACTGCATGGCCACTTTTTTTAGGCTCAATCGTTCCAGCATCTTTTCGGCGAATTCGCTCGCACGTTTGCCGGAATGTTCGCGTCGAGCAGCCAGCCACAGGTTCTCTCGAACCGTCAAGCCATTCATCAAATTCGGAATTTGGGTTTTGATCCCCACGCCCAGTCGCGCAACCTCATGCGAGGGCCAACCTGTGATTTTTTTCCCCGCCAACCAGACATCACCCTGCGTAGGTGTGTATTGACCCGTCAGGCATCGAAAAAATGATGTTTTGCCTGCACCGTTGGGGCCAATCAGGCATCGCAATTCATTTTTCCTGAGCTTGAAATTGACACTGTCTACTGCAACAACGCCGCCAAATCGAACACCCAGACCGCGTGTTTCAAGTACGCATTCCTTCTTGTTGCTTTTATTCATGGTGCTCTACCCGGCCTGGCCTGACATGCTGAAATGATTTTTCATTGGAAGACTTGAAACTCTTGATGCGCCCGCTTGTTGCTTTTTGAAGCCAGCGCTCCAGAGTAGGAATCGCACCACTGGGCAACAGCAACACCACGACAACCAGCACACCCCCCATCACCAAGGTGTTATCAATCAAAGTCTGTGTCGCCAGCGCTGACTTCAGGCTACCCAATGCAAAGGCCCCAATGACCGGCCCAATCCAGGTACCCAAGCCGCCAGCGATGACCCAGATGATCGTTTCAGCAGCCTGCCCCAAAGAGAACAAACCCGGCGTGACAATTTCAGCCCAGCAAGCGAACAACACGCCAGACAAGCCTGCGATCAGGCCTGACAGGGCAAAGATTCCGGTTTTGAGTGCGCGAGGGTCGTATCCCAACAACTGGACCCTCAGTTCGTTTTCGCGTACACCTGCCAGTGTTCGGCCCCAATGGGTGTGGGAAATCCACTTGCAGGCCAGCCACACCAGCAACAGCAGCACTGCACACAGGTAATACAGTGCATCGCCGGTCACAAAGTAGGTTTCCCCCATCGGAACCGTCAAAGGGGAGAATCCCGGTATGCCATTGAAGCCGCCCAACCTTGCATTACCAATCTCGTACGCACTGCCTGCCGCGGCATTCAGGAATTTAAAGAACAACAGCGTCACAACCAAGGTGATGACACCCAGATAAACATCACTGATACGGCCAAAAAACATCATGGCTCCCAGTGCTGCAGCAAACAGTCCTGTAACAGTCAATGCCACCAAAACGGCATAAACAGAACCCCATTCATAACTTTGCAAATTCATGGCCGTGACCGCGTAGGTATATGCCCCAAGCCCATAGAACGCTGATTGACCAAAACACAAAATTCCAGCCTGTCCCCACATCAACCCCAAAGAGAGCGCGAGCATCCCTTGCACGACCAACAGGGTCAAATGGAAAGTCCCCCAAAAGATCGGGGCAACTGCAAGCGCTAGCGCAAATACGCCGAAGCCAACCCACCAGCCAGGGCTGAATTGATACTGCACATTGCGCATCAAACTTTTCCTTTGAAATAACGACCCGTGATGCCCTGCGGCATCAAACGCAGCAACACAATGGCGACCAGCAGCAATGCCAATTCACCCCACACAGGTGTAGACAGCCATTCAACGCCCTTGCTGACCAATCCAAACAGGGTGCCTGCACTCAATGTGCCTGTGACCACAGATGCACCACCGCTGATGACTGTGATGAACGATTTAGCGATGAATTGCCCCCCTGAAGCTGGCGTCAAACCGATCAGCGGTGCCATGAGTCCACCCGCCAAACCCGACAATGCAGCGCCCAGTGCAAACGTAAATCGATAAACTGTTTTCGGGTTGTAGCCAAGACCAGAAACAACGTCCGCAGATTGCATGGCCGCCCTGACGATAAGACCGGCACGCGTGTATCTCAACACCACGTAGCTCAACAGCATCAGTGCAACAGTGACTCCGATGATGAGAACGCTGTAACCACCGACTTGGTATTCGCCTATGGTGATCGCGCCAATTGGATTGGTAACACCTGTTGTGGTGTTACCAAATACAGTCACCAACGCGCCTGAGATCAGCATGGACAAACCCCAGGTTGCCAGCATGGTGTCCATCATCCGGCCATACAAATGGCGGATGATGGCCCATTCCACAAGCAAGCCAAACAGGCCAACCAGTAGCGGAGATATCACGAACATGGCCAACCAAATTGGAACGCCTGCATGAGTCGCTACCAGCGTGACATACCCACCCATGACGATGAACTCTCCGTGCGCCAGATTGATGATCCTCATGAGACCAAAAACCAAGGCCAGCCCCGCCGAGAGCAAACAAAGCGTTGATATCGCATAGGCGACATCCAGTAAATTGACGGCAAACTGTTCCAATTGCTTGACCTTGCTGATTTACAACTTGATTTCGAACTGCGTATTGCTGTTCGGGTTCTTGCCCAAGTCGCACATGGCCTGGGTTTCCCTCGGTGGGCGCTGTGCAAACGACTGCTTGACTTGCAACTTCTGACCGCGAATTTCCATCACATGCACATCTAGTGATGCATGATGCGTTTGAGAATCAATCAAGACTTTTCCTGACGGTCCTTCAATAGAAAGACCACCTTCAAGCACTTTGATCACGTCGTCCCGTTTGATGCTTCCGGCTTTTTGCACGGCTGCAGCCCACAGTTTTGTAGTCTGGTATTGCGACGCTGCCATTTCGCTGATCGCTTTGTCAGAGCCGTATTTTTTTGTCCAGGCACTGACAAAGGATTTGCTGGTCCCGGTATTAAGTTCAGGCGAATAGTTGTAAGCCACCAAGATGCCATCGCCTTCTGCAGCGGTCAGCACTTGATGCTCATTGCCAACGCCTAGAGTGGTCGATGCCATTGGAATCTTCGCCTTCATCCCTGCAGCAGCCCACTGACGGTAGAACGAAAGATGAGCGCCGCCCACCAGCGCTGAGATCACGAAATCAGGCTTGGCATCCTGGATTTTTTTGATGGTTGAATTGAAGTCGGCCACATCCAGTGGGAAGAACTCAACCCCTGCTGCAGTGCCGCCGTTGTCTTTCAAATACTTCTGAAACCAGCGGGCCATGTATTGCCCATAGTTGTAATCTGCGGCCAGGATGTATGCTTTCTTGCCATTGAAAGCTTTCATCGCGTATGGCACCAAAACCTCGGCTTGTTGCGCGGGGGTGATACCGGTCAACACACTGTTCCGATCACAGACACCACCTTCATACAAGGGGGTGTAAAAATACAATGTTTTCTCTCGATTCAAAAGAGGACGAATGGCTTCTCGCGATGCAGACAAGATGCCGCCGATGACCAAATCTGCTTTGTCTTGACGCGTCAGCTGCTGTGCAAATTTGGTGTATTGAGCCATGTCTGACTGTGTGTCATAGCCGATTTTTTTGACCTTTCGACCCAACAAGCCGCCTGCGGCATTGATTTCATCAATCGCCAAATCAAGTCCCATGTTCATGGGCTTGCCATATGCATCAAAGTTACCGGAGGTGTCCAACAAACTTCCGAGCTTGATGTCATCTGCGGCCCATGCTGTTGGTGAAAACTGCGCTGCCATAAGCGTTGCGGCTGCAATTGCAAGTGCTTTACGTCTTTGAATCATGTCGTGTCTCCTTCAGGTTGAGTGTGAATTGGCGATGTCTTAACTGCCGATCGCTGTCGCCCCAGCGGTCATTCTTTGTCTTGAGGTTTTGTGGATATCAACGCACTTTGAACATCTGCGCCCAGGACATCACCGACCCTTTGAAGAACAGGCATCTGTAATGCCATGTCCAAAATGCTGTTGACAACCTGGTTGATAGGCGAGTTGTTTGCGACAGTGGTCTGTGAGCCGTCTACCGCCGCCTGCCTGCGCCCCAACTCCATGCCACCAATGTGATTGATACGGATCGAATCAATTTTTTCTACTGGCTTCATCATTTGCGCCGCCAATTCAGGCAACTTGTCCAAACGATGAATCTCAAGACGTTGACGAAGTAATGCTTCCGAAGTGAGGTTTTCTGCCTGTATCAATGCAGACCGTCCTTGTGCGTCCTCTGCCATGCGCAATTTGTCGGCCTGCGCTTGCCGCTCAATATTTTTGGCCTTTGTTTCTGCTTCCACCAACCATGCATCGGTTTGGGATTTGGTCTTGGCCATCAATATGGCGGCATCTTTCTGAGATCGAGCCATCCCAATTTCCCGCTCTCTTTCAACAATGACTTTTTCGCGTTCCGTTTGCACACGCTCTTGGACCATCACCACTTTGGCCTTGACCTGCTCGGTTTCTGCGATGACTTCTGCCTCTTGTTTTTGTTTTTGTGCCAGAGCGACAGCCATTTCGACCCGATGGATCTCTTTACTCAAATGCGCCTGTTGGCGTTCTTTTTCCAGCGATTTGTCTTTATGAATTTCAGCGACTTGAATTTCCATTTCCCGTTCAATCCGCGCTTGTTCCGACAGTCGCTGCGCCTCTTCCTGCTTCTGTGCCGTCTTTGCTTTTGCGTCTGCTTGTGCTTCTGCCAAATTCAAAACCTGTGCAATGGTTGCGTGCTCTTGCTCGCGTTCGATTTCCAACCTTTTCTTCATCGCATCCAACTGCGTTTTCCGGACAGAAATTTCAGCATCAGATTCAATTTCTGCGCGCTTTTTCTTATTGGTGGCGACAATTTCAGCCAACTTCCGCATACCCACCGCATTGAATGCGTTGTTCTCATTCAGTGATGAAAACGATGCTTGATCCAACCTTGTCACGGAAACCGATTCAAGACTCAATCCTTTTGCTTGCAATTCTTCGCTGACGCGATGCTTCACTTCTTTGACAAATTTGCCTCGGCCTTCATGCAATGCATCCATGGTCAAAGTTGCAGCAACCGCTTGCAACGCATCCACAAAAGGTGCTTCCAAATAATCCGACAATGTTTCTCCGCGCAAGGCATCGGCTCCAAATGCCTGCGCCGCCGTTGCAACGCCTTCGACTGTTGGTTGCACTCGGATATGGAATTCGACATCCAGATCAACACGAAGACGATCTTCCGTGATCAAACTTTTCTCTCCCGCCCGCTTCACTTCCAAACGATGGGTCCTCATGTTGATTTCATCAATGCGATGAAGAAATGGCAGAGCAATCACGCCGCCGTCCAGTGCCACCCTTTGGCCGCCGGCACCTGTTCGAATCAACGCCGCATCTCTGGTTGACTTCCTGTAAAACCGCTGCATCAATGCGATGACAACACCAACTACAACGATGGCGAGAACTACCCATGCGAACCAATTCATCTGTATCTCCTGACTTCTGTTCAGCAGATGCGCGCACCTGCCTTTAATTTCCATGGAAAATGATAACCCGATTTAGTTTCCTTGGAAAACAATTTCTCAAAAACCTAGGGTATGTCCTTATCCGGGAACCGTCAGATGAAGTGGTTCAGAACGCGAAAAGCATGGCCGTGCGCTTCAGCCAGGTAGATAGGTGCGCTGGAATATCCATTGCTGCGGTAGTCAATGCCACGGACACTGCAAAAGCTAAAAGGCTTGTCCACGGAAGTCAGCCATTCTTCATGCCCAAAGGAGATCGTCCTACTTGCCAATGCAGCAAGAAAATGCATGCCTTCGTAGGTGGATTGCCCAATGGCATTCAGCGTGGGTGCTCGTTCGCCATAGCGCGTGTAATAGCGTTCCTTAAATGACATGTTGGCATCGCTTTTAAGTGCCGCGAAGTAGCCGGAAGACACGAAAAGTCCATCGGTGTTTTCTGCACCAATTGCCAACAATCCGTTCTCTTCAATTGCGCAAGACAAGCGAATGATTTTTGTGCTGAGCTTCAAGCGACCGAATTGACGGTTGAAATCAATCGCATCCTGCCCTACCAACGAGATTAGGATGGCATCAGGCAAGGATTGTTCAATGAGTTCGAAAATTTCATCGAAATTTTGTCGCCCCGGCCCCTGCCCAATGTGCAGGTACTGCTCAGAAATGACCTCAGCACCGCTTTCAGCCAGGTACGCTTTTGCAAGTGCATGAGACTTGCGCGGCCAAATGTAATCGTTACCGATCAACATCCATCGCCTTGCACGATATCGCTCTGTAAGCAACCGTATGGCGGGCCGCAACTGTTTGTCTGGCGTCTCACCAATGGCATACACACCTGGGGTTGTCTCACCGCCCTCATACAGAGGCGTGTAGACATAGGGAACTTTGCTGTATGCAACTTTTTTGATGATGTTCCGAACTGAGCTGGTGTGCATACCGACGATGGCGTCCACCCGGACCGTTGACAATGCGTGCTGCGCATTGAATTCGACATCGGCCTCGTCATCTGCACTGAAGCAATGAGAACGAATCATTCGACCGCAAATACCACCGGCGTCGTTAAGTTCCTCGATAGCCAACATGGCGCAAGCCATTGTGGACGGACCCCATACACCTGCAACGCCATCATTAGGGTTAAAAAGCCCCACACGAAAATCGCGGACCGTCCCACGTCCTTTGCCATCAACAGCGCAGTGGATTGCTGCCGGTACGGACTTTGCACTCGACGCCATGACGAATCTCCACTTCAGCGACAAAATAATTTGGTTTCTTTGGAAAAGATTACTACAATTTGGACCGACAGCACACTCTGACTAACCCGAGCAATGCAAAAAAATCTAGATTCATTTCTGCCGATTCTGCTTGAGAACGCTCATCGGCATCTCAATCAGTTGTTGACGCAAGCACTTGCAGCAGAAGGAATGCAGCCAGATTATTGGCGTGTGCTTTTTGTACTGGGTGACGAAAAGGGACGTACCATGGGAGACCTTGCGGAATCCTTAGGCATGAACCCCCCGAAGGTAAGCAAGCTTATGGACAAGATGGTAAGTAAGGGCTTGGTTCTGCGGAATGCAGACGGACAAGACAGTAGGCGAGTGCTGGCCTACATCACTGACAAAGGACTAACGACTTTAGAGCGAATGTCCTCGCCCGTAGAAAATTTTGAAGCGCAACTTGAAGCCAAACTTGGGGCGACGAGTCATAAGCAATTACAAAAAATACTGATCAAACTTCAGAAAGATTTCTCTTCTTAACGCGTGCCTACAACGGCAGTCATCATCAAAATGACTTGACTCAAAACGCTTACAGTTTCTCGTCGGCGTTATCGCATCAAGGCATAGCTGAACTCGCGCAATACTTTGTGCACCTCGCTCGACAGCATCGCTGCGAATGAGCATTCATAAACCAAGCTCGCCGAGCGTGGAGCGGTGCTGGGCTCGACAAGAGTCGCCTGCCATGCTCAAACGCCCGCAACAAGCCGTGATCGACAACGGCAACGTGTTCGAGGTGCTGATGGACGCGGTGCGGGTGTGTTCGCTGGGTCAGATCACCAATGCGCTGTTTGAAGTGGGTGGTCAGTACCGCCGCAACATGTAAGCGCTCCGACCAGCCCCCTGTGTGCGCAGCAGTGCACACAGGGGGCTTTTTCACGTCAGGCACCACCCAAAATGTCACCCGGGGTGTGCACAATGGGGCCATGCAAAGACCGATCCCATTCATCGCCCCCGAAGTGTTCAACGATGCCGAAACCGCCTTGCAGCGGGTGCAGGCCATCTACGAGCAAAGCTTGAGCCATTTGCGTGAGGCCATGCGCCGCTTCGTGGCGGGTGAGCCGATGGTGGACAAGGTGCGGGCCTGCTACCCTTTTGTGCGACTGCAAACCACCACCGGTTGGACGCCCCCCAAGAGCCAAGAGGCCGAGTGGCTGAGCTACGGTTTTGTGGCCACGGCCGGGCGCTACGAAACCACGCTGACCCGCCCGGACTTGTTTGCCGTTTACCTGCGCCAGCAATTTGCCTTGCTGCTGGCCAACCACGGCGTGGCGCTGGAGGTCGGCACCAGCCAGTTGCCGATCCCGGTGCATTTTTCCTTCGCCGAGAACGACCACATCGAAGGCGAGATGAGTGCCGAACGCCGCGCCCAGATGCGCGAGGTGTTTGATCTGCCCGACCTCACGGCCATGGACGACGGCATTGCCAACGGCACCTACGAGCCTGCACCGGGCCAAGCCGCGCCGCTGTCGCTGTTCACCGCGCCGCGCATCGACTATTCGCTGCACCGGCTGCGCCACTACTGCGGCACCAACCCGGCACATTTCCAGAACTTTGTGCTGTTCACCAATTACCAGTTCTACATCGACGAGTTCATCGCGCTGGGTCACGCCGAAATGGCCAAGGCCGACAGCCCCTATGCGGCCTTTGTGGAGCCAGGCAACGTGGTCACGCGCCGCGTGGGCTTGCCCGCGCAGGCAGACGACGCTTTGGGCGCTGCGCCGTCGCGCCTGCCACAAATGCCGGGCTACCACCTGGTGCGCGAAGACCACAGCGGCATCACCATGGTCAACATCGGGGTGGGACCGGCCAACGCCAAAACCATCACCGACCACATCGCCGTACTTCGCCCGCACACCTGGCTGATGCTGGGCCACTGCGCGGGCCTGCGCACCACACAGCAGCTGGGCGACTATGTGCTGGCCCACGCCTATGTGCGCGAAGACCATGTGCTCGACGAAGATCTGCCGCTGTGGGTGCCGATTCCGGCACTGGCCGAAATTCAGGTGGCACTCGAAAATGCGGTGGCCGAAGTCACCGGCTGCGATGGACACGACCTCAAACGCATCATGCGCACCGGCACCGTGGCCAGCACCGACAACCGCAACTGGGAGCTGCTGCCCGACAACACCCCGCAGCGGCGTTTCAGCCAAAGCCGCGCCGTGGCGCTCGACATGGAAAGCGCCACCATTGCCGCCAACGGTTTTCGCTTTCGGGTGCCCTACGGCACGCTGCTGTGCGTGAGCGACAAACCGCTGCACGGCGAGATCAAGCTGCCGGGCATGGCCAACCACTTTTACCGCGAGCGGGTCAACCAGCACCTGCAAATCGGCATCCGTGCACTCGAGTTGCTGCGCGCCGCAGGCCCGGCCCAATTGCACAGCCGCAAGCTGCGCAGTTTTGCCGAAGTCGCATTCCAATAAGCCATGGCCCTGGTCCTGCTCAACCCCCATGCGCAAGGTGGCCGTGCGGCCCACCGCATCCCGGCGCTGCGCGACTGGCTGAGCCAACACGCGCCAGATGCGCAGCTGGCAGCGCCCGAGGCACTGGAGGGCAGCATCGCCTTGCTGCAGGCCCTGCCCGAAGGCAGCCGCGTGGTCGTGGTGGGGGGCGACGGCACGCTCAACCGCTGGCTGCCCACCTTGTTGGCGCGGCAGCTCACCGTGGGCTTGGTGCCCATGGGCAGCGGCAACGACAGTGCCAGGGCTTGGGGCGTCTTTGGCCTGCCGTGGCGGCAAGCCCTCACACATGCGCTGCAAGGGCCGGCGCAAAACATCGACACCGGCTTGACCCACTGGATGGACATGCAGGGCCGTCCGCATGAAACGCCTTTTTTGTCGAGCCTGACCGCCGGCTTCGACTCGGCAGTGGGGCTGCGCGCCATAAACGGGCCGACTTGGCTTCAAGGCTTACCCCGCTACCTGTGGGCCACGCTGCACGAATTGATCCACCTGCACACCTGGGACCTGACGCTGCACAGCGATGGCCTGCTCAAACACCAAGGACCCAGTCTCTTTGCCTCCAGCATGAACACACCGACCTTCGGCTCGGGCATGCCAGCTGTTCCCCATGCGCAGTTGAGCGACGGCCAACTCGATGCCCTGCTTGCAGGCTCGTTTGACCGGTTGGGGGCATTGCTCATGCTGCCCAGACTGTTGATCGGTCAGCACCTGAGCCACCCATGCGTGAGCAGTTGGCCCTATCGTCAGCTGGAGATCGCCTGCACGCAGGGTGTGCCCTTGGCCGCTGATGGAGAATACTTGGGTCAAGCACGGCAAGCGTCCGTCAGGTGCCAGGCCGCCAGCTTGCAGGTAGTGCGCGGCTGATGTCAGCTGGATGCCACCCTTTTTTGGCGTTCTGTGTCACAGTGCGCCCATTGAATTTGGACACCGAACTCTTATGAAAATCCTCTTTGTTGCCGACCCTCTCGAATCCTTCAAAATTTACAAGGACACCACGTTCTCGATGATGCGTGAAGCGCAAAAGCGCGGCCACCAGGTCGTGGCCTGCCAAATGACCGATGTGCGCTGGCAGCAAGGCGAAGCCGTGTCGGCCCAGGTGCGGGACATCAGACTCACAGGACAGCCAGACAGCTGGTTCACCCAGACCGCCACACGCCGAGCCGCGCTGAAGGACTTCGACGCCGTCATCATGCGCACCGACCCGCCGTTTGACAGCGAGTACTTCTACGCCACCCACCTGCTGAGCCAAGCCGAGCGGGAGGGTGCCAAGGTGTTCAACAGCCCGGCTGCACTGCGCAACCACCCTGAGAAACTGGCGATCTTGGAATTTCCCCAATTCATCGCACCCACCCTGGTCACACGCAACGAAGCGGACATCCGCGAGTTCCACGCCACGCACGGCACCATCATCTTGAAGCCCCTGGACGGCATGGGCGGCATGGGCATCTTCAAGGTGGGGGCTGATGGCCTGAACCTGGGTGCGATCATTGAAACGCTTAACCAAGGTGGCGCACAAACCGTGATGGTGCAAAAGTTCCTGCCTGGCATCGCCCAAGGCGACAAGCGCGTGCTCTTGATTGGCGGCAAACCGGTGCCGTTTTGCCTGGCGCGTATTCCGCAAGGCGGCGAGGTGCGTGGCAACCTGGCAGCGGGCGGCAAGGGCGTGGCGCAACCCATCTCTGAGCGTGACCGCGAAATTGCCGAAGCGCTGGGCCCGATCCTGTTTGCACGCGGCCTGATGCTGGTGGGTCTGGACATCATTGGCGAGAGCCTGACCGAGATCAACGTGACCAGCCCCACCTGCTTTCAGGAAATCACCGATCAAATGGGCTGCGACGTGGCGGCGCTGTTCATGGACGCGGTGGAAGCGGCCATCTGAAGAAACTCGGTCAGGGGTTCAGAGTCCCACCCTCAAAGGTGTACAGCCGCCCCGGCTCAAAGGCCACCCAACTTTCATCGGTGGTGAGGGGCTGCGTGACCACCACAGCCACCCGATCGGTCTCGCGGGTGTGCTCGGCAAAGTTCACACTCAGGTCCTCGTCACTCAAGGTGGCTTGCGTGAAGGGGTGTTTGCGCAGCACGTAGTGCAAGTGTGTGCTGGCATGCGACCACAGCGCCTGGCCGTTGGACAGCAAAAAGTTGAACGTCCCATGCTTGGCGATCTGCGGCACCAGCTCGCGCAGGGTGCAGCTGAGTTCGTGCACGCTGGGCACACTGGCGTGTGACTTGGCCAGTTCTTGCATGAGCCAGCAAAACGCCCGCTCGCTGTCGGTCTGGCCCACGGGTTTGAAGCTGCCGTGCAGGCGCGGCGAATAGTCCACCAAGTTGCCGTTGTGCGCGAACACCCAATAGCGGCCCCACAGCTCGCGCACAAAGGGGTGGCAGTTTTCCAGGCTCACTTCGCCCTGTGTGGCTTTTCGGATGTGGGCAATGACGTTCTGGCTTTTGATCGGGTAGCGTCGGATCAGCTCGGCAATCGGCGAGCTGCTGGCACTTTGGTGGTCCACAAAGTGGCGCACGCCCTGCCCTTCAAAAAAGGCAATGCCCCAGCCGTCCCCGTGGTGGTCGGTGTGGCCGCCGCGCTGGACAAAGCCGCTGAAGCTGAAGGTGACGTCAGTGGGGGTGTTGGCGTTCATGCCGAGCAGTTGGCACATGGTTCAGTCCTTGGCGGTTGCGGCTACAGGTTCGGCCATTTTCCAGGCGGCCAACAAAGCCAGCGCGGTCATGGTGGCCAGAAAAACAAAGGTCTCGTTGAAAGCCCGCAAGTCGGCGCTGCCTGAGCTGCCCAGACGGCTTGAAGCGTGGGCATACACCGCCAAACGCCACTCCAGCACGATGGCACAAATGCTCACGCCCGCGGCGCCGCCAAGCATGCGCACAAAACCAATCACGCTGGACGCCTGTGGGATCAGGTCCTTGGGCAAACCGCGCATCGCGCCCAGATTGAGCGAAGGCAAGATGAAGCCCAGACCGATGCGCCCGAGGATGACCAAAATCCAGAGCAAGGCCAAACCCGCCGCCGGGTGGATCAAGGGCATGAGCGCAAACGACAGCGCCAACAAAGCCAGGCCCCAACTCACCCAATGGGCTGGCGGCATGCGGTGCGACAAACGCCCCACCGACGCGATGGTCACGGCCAACAAGATGCCGGCTGGCAACAAAGCGGCGCCGATGTAAGACGGCGACAGACCCAAGCCCATCTGCATATAAACCGGTAACAAATACGTGGAGCCAAACAGCGCGATGCCGTAGGTGAACGACACCAGCGCCCCCATGGCGAAATGACGGTGGCCAAACACCTGCAGGTTCATGAGCGGACCACGCCGCACCCGAGGGACTTGGCGCAAGGACTTGGCTTTTCGGCCTGAAGTTGCAGAACGCACGCGTCGGCCAGGCTGCAGCAAATGCCGCTGCCAAACCACAAACACCGCCATGCCCAAGCCTGCCAGCACCAGCAGGACCACGGCCACCGTGTGGTCATCGCCGCGCAGCTGCACCAAGCCGTTGAGCAGCATCAGGGTGGAAACACTGGCCAGCGCCAGCCCGATCCAATCGAGCCCTGGGCTGTCGGCATCGGCCTGCACACCGCCCGGGGCCGAGGTGGGCACGTAGCGGCGCGACAGCCACAACGCCACCATGGCCAGCGGCACCACCATGAAAAAGATCGAGCGCCAGCCGAACACATCGACCAGCACACCGCCGATGCTCGGGCCAATGGCCGGGGCCAGCACCACGCCCATGCCAAACAAGCCGCTGGCACGGCCCTGCTCTTCGGACGCAAAAGCGCGCAAGATGATGATCGCTGGAATGGGCTGCACGACGCCTGCAGCCAAACCCTCGGCCACGCGCGCGGCCATGACCAGAGGAAAGTCGTTGGCCAAACCGCCCACCACCCCGCCACCCAACAGCAGCCACATGCAGACTTCGTAGACCCGGCGGTAGCCGTAGCGCGACAGCAACCAGGGGGTGGTGAGCATGGACACCGTCATGGCGACCATGAAGCCCGAGGTGACCCACTGCACCCGGCTTTGCCCCAAGGTGAAGTGCTGGCTCATGTCGGGAATGGCCACGTTCATGATGGTGGACGACATGACCGCTGCCATGGAACCCAGCATCACGGACAGCAGCAGCAACCAGCGGTGCCGCTCACCATAACGCGCTTGCAGCGCTTGCAGGCTGTGGGGGCCTTGGGCCTGGGTCATGCGCGCCCCGTCTGCAACGCGTCTTGCGATGTGTCTTGGGACTTGGCCACACAAGCCGCACAAATGCAGGCCTTGTTGCGCGCCGCCTCAGGCACCTGTTTCAGCAAATCGGCGCTGAAGGGCACCAACGTACACCAGCAGGGGCCGGAGGCCGCTTGGCCCGGCGTCGCCATGGCGCAGGCATTGGGCTGCCCACACAAGGGGCAGCGGCAAGGGTCCAGGATAGTGAAGGGTTGGGTCATGGCAGCAGGCATTCAGTCCTTGCCCTGCCGACGCCGCAGGGCATCACGCCACAGGCGAATGGCCAACACCACCAGGGGCGTGGTGTGCAAGAAAAAGTCAAAGATGTCGATGGGTTTTCTCAAGTTGCTATCCAAGAGCATGCGCCATTTTTCGGTCAAGTGCGGCTCGGGCACAAAGGGGGCTCCCGCCAAATAAACGGCAATGGCCAGCAACCACAGCAAGGGGATTCGGTCTATCCAGCGCATGACGCCCTCCAAAAGTGCCATTTTCAGGCATAGCCGGTACAGCCACGCACGACACACAGCAAAAACGGCTCCCGAAGGAGCCGTTTTTTCAGTAACCGGAATCCATCCGGCTCAATCGCGTCAGGCCGCTTTGACCTTCAAGCGCCAAGCGTGCAGCAGCGGCTCGGTGTAACCGGAAGGTTGCGCCTTGCCTTTGAAGACCAAATCACAAGCCGCTTTGTAAGCCGCCGACTTGGCGAAGTTACCGGCCATGGGCTGGTAAGCCGCGTCGCCCGCGTTTTGCGCGTCCACCACAGCGGCCATGCGCTCCATCGTGGCTTTGACCTGCTTTTCGGTCACCACGCCGTGGTGCAGCCAGTTGGCCATGTGCTGGCTGCTGATGCGCAGCGTGGCACGGTCTTCCATCAGGCCCACGCCATTGATGTCGGGCACCTTGGAGCAACCCACGCCCTGGTCAACCCAGCGCACCACGTAACCCAAAATGCCTTGGGCGTTGTTGTCGAGTTCCTTTTGCTTGTCTTCTTCGGACCAGTTGGCCGCATCTTTGGCCACCACGGGGAACTGCAGCAAGGCGTTGAGGGTGTCTTCACGCAGTTGTTTCGGGTCTTGCTTGGCCACGGCCTTTTCCATTTGCTTTTGCAGCGCAGGCACATCCACCTGGTGGTAGTGCATGGCGTGCAGCGTTGCAGCGGTGGGGCTGGGCACCCAGGCGGTGTTGGCACCGGCCAGGGGGTGACCGATCTTGGCTTTGAGCATGTCGGCCATCAGGTCGGGCATGGCCCACATGCCTTTGCCGATCTGGGCACGGCCGCGCAGGCCGCAGGCCAGGCCCACGTTGACGTTGTTCTTCTCGTAAGCACCCAACCAAGTGCTGTTCTTGATGTCACCCTTGCGCATGACGGGACCCGCCAACATGCAGGTGTGCATTTCGTCGCCGGTGCGGTCCAGGAAGCCGGTGTTGATGAAGGCCACTCGGCTCTTGGCAGCGGCAATACAGGCCTTGAGGTTGGCGCTGGTGCGGCGCTCTTCGTCCATGATGCCCAACTTGACGGTGAACGGCTTCATGCCGATGACTTTTTCGACGCGGCCAAACAACTCGTCGGCAAACGCGACTTCGGCGGGGCCGTGCATCTTGGGCTTGACGATGTAGACGCTGCCGGTGCGGCTGTTGCGCAGGGGGTGCGAAGACTTTTTCTGCAAGTCGACCAGGGCGCAGGTCACGGTGACCATGGCGTCCAGGATGCCTTCAGGGATCTCTTTGGTGCTGCCGTCGGCGGCTTTGTAGAGGATGGCGGGGTTGGTCATCAGGTGACCGACGTTGCGCACGAACATCAGCGAGCGGCCGTGCAGCTTGACGGTGCCTTTGCCTGCGGGTTTGGTGTACTCGCGGTCACCGTTCATGGTGCGGGTGAAGGTCTTGCCGCCCTTTTGCACTTCTTCGCTCAGGGTGCCTTGCAAGATTCCCAGCCAATTGGCATATGCCAGCACTTTGTCATCGGCGTCCACAGCGGCCACCGAGTCTTCCAGGTCGAGGATGGTGGACAGCGCGCTTTCAGCGATCAGGTCAGACACGCCAGCCGGGTCGGTCTTGCCAATGGGGGTGGACTTGTTGATTTGCAGGTCGAGGTGGATGCCGTTGTGCACGAACAGCACCGATGCAGGGGCCTTGGCATCACCCGTGTAGCCCACGAACTGCTTGGCATCGGCCAAGGTGGTGCTCTTGCCGTTGGCCAAGGTCACGACCAGCTTGCCCGCCTTGACGGCGTAGCCCTTGCTGCCGACGTGAGAGCCGGTCTTCAGGGGTGCCGTGCGGTCGAGCACATTGCGGCAGTAGTCGATGACTTTGGCGCCACGCTTGGGGTTGTAGCCCGTGCCTTTTTCACAGCCGTCGGCTTCACTGATCGCGTCAGTGCCGTACAGCGCGTCATACAAAGAACCCCAACGGGCGTTGGCCGCATTCAGGGCGTAGCGGGCGTTCAGGATGGGCACCACCAGTTGGGGGCCGGCCAGCTTGGCCAGTTCGGCGTCCACGTTGGCGGTGGTGGCCTGGGCATTGCGTGGCTCGGGCACCAGATAACCGATTTGGCTGAGGTATTTGCGGTAGGCCTTCATGGCCTTGCCTTCACCGACCGGGCCAGGGTTGGCGGTGTGCCACTCGTCCATGGCAGTTTGGATGCGGTCACGCTCGGCCAGCAAGGCGATGTTTTTCGGGGCCAGGTCGGCCACGATGTCGTTGAAGCCTTTCCAGAACACGTCTTTGTCCACGCCGGTGGCGGGCAGCATCTGGTCGTTGATGAAACTCAGCAAGGGGTTCGCCACTTGCAGGTTGTGGATCGCGGTGCGTGCAGTCATGGAAGCCTCGAAAGGATGTTGAAAAACAGGAATATCGGTCATTGAATGGACGCCATCGGACAAAGCAAACGCGCCCCATTCAGTGAGAAAGGACTTTATTCTAAGTTTGTATGCGGATAAACAGGCCAAAAAGCCATAAACCCATGACTTTTCCGCACAAATCCGCTGTTGTCTAATCGTGGCATGACAAGCATTCATGCCCCTGAAGTCCTGATCAGCGAAGTCGGCCCGCGCGATGGCCTGCAATCGGTCAAGGCCACCATGCCCACCGCCGACAAGCTGCGCTGGATCGATGCGCTGGCCGCAGCGGGCCTGCGCGAGATCGAAGTGGCCTCGTTCGTCCCCGCCCAGCTTTTGCCGCAAATGGCCGATGCCGCGCAGGTGGTGCAGCACGCGCTGCGCCACACGGGTGTGCGCATCATGGCGCTGGTGCCCAACCTGCGCGGCGCACAGGCCGCGCTGGCTGCTGGGGCGCAAAAACTCACACTACCGGTATCGGCCAGCCCCGCCCACTCCATGGCCAATGTGCGCAAAACACCCGAAGCCATGGTCGAAGAGGTCAAAGCGGTCTTGCGACTGCGCGACGAGATCGCGCCCGGCGTGCCGGTCGAAGTCGGCATGTCCACCGCCTTTGGCTGCACCTTGCAAGGCCAAGTGCCCGAGGACGATGTGTTGCGCCTGGCGCTGTGGCTGGCCGAAGCGGGCGTGGACGAAATTGGCCTGTCGGACACCACCGGGATGGGCAACCCCGCCCTGGTGAGCCGGCTGTTCAAACGCATGTTTCAGGAGATCGGCCCCCTCACGGGCTCGGCCCACATGCACAACACCCGGGGTCTGGGCTTGGCCAATTGCCTGGCCGCTTACGAGGCGGGCGTGCGCACTTTTGACAGCTCGCTCGGTGGCTTGGGCGGCTGCCCTTACGCCCCGGGCGCTTCGGGCAATGTGGTGACCGAAGACCTGGTCTTCATGTTCGAGGCCATGGGCGTGAGCACCGGCATTGACCTGGGCAAACTCATGGCCGCACGCGAACCGCTCAAGGCCGGACTGCCGGGCGAGCCGGTGTACGGCATGACGCCCGAAGCGGGCCTGCCCAAGGGTTGGGCTTGATGGGCAAGCCGCAGCCCGCAAGCATTCGCGCACGGGGGTGCGCTCCCACAAAAACCTCGGCGAAGCATCCAACTTTGCGCCCCAATCACCCGCCAGGGAGGCTGCATTGCAACCTTGAACCCGCATAATCGGCTCACATGGACAAGCTCAAAGCCTTCGAAACCTTCGTCTCGGTTGCCACCAAAGGCAGCCTGACCGCCGCCGCCCGGACCGAAGGTGTGGCCCCGGCCATCATCGGCCGCAGGCTCGATGCGCTGGAAGAAAACCTGGGCGTGAAGCTGCTGGTGCGCACCACCCGGCGTATCACCCTCACGCACGAAGGCAGCGCTTTTCTGGAAGATTGTCAGCGCTTGCTCTCCGATGTGGCCAATGCAGAAGCCAGCGTGTCGGCGGGTGGTGTCAAGGCCAGCGGGCATTTGCGCATCACCGCCCCGGCCGGTTTCGGACGCAGGCATGTGGCCCCCTTGGTGCCGCGCTTTCACGAACTGCACCCCGATGTGTCGATTTCACTCAACCTGAGCGACCGGGTGGTGGACCTCGCGGCCGAAGGATTTGACTGCGCGGTGCGCGTGGGCGATCTGCCCGATTCGTCGCTGGTGAGCGTGCGCATGGCCGACAACCGCCGCCTGTGCGTCGCGACCCCTGCTTATCTGGCGCGGCGCGGCACGCCCACACAACCGTCCGACCTGTTGCAGCACGATTGCCTGACCTTGTCGAGCGATGCCTCGCAAACCCGGGGCTGGGCTTTTCGCACGCCAACCGACGCGGGCCATGAGGTCACACACCTGCGCCCCGGCGGCCCACTCGACTGCTCGGACGGCCAAGTGCTGCACGACTGGTGCCTGGCGGGCTATGGGATTGCCTGGCGCAGCACCTGGGAGGTGGAAAGCGAAATCCAGTCGGGCCAACTGGTCGCGGTGCTGGAAGCGTTTGCCGCGCCACCGAACGGCATTTTTGTGGTGTTCCCTCAGCGCAAACATTTGCCCTTGCGGGTGAGGCTGTGGATCGACTACCTGAAACACCACTACGCTCAAGCCGGTTACTGGCAAACAGCCCTCAACTGAACCCCTGTGAACCGGGGCGACGCGAGCGGGCACAAAAAAGCCCGGACATGCCGGGCCGATCCGCTTCAGGCAAGAAAGGCGTGACCTTTTCCTGCCGTCAGATCACTTTTTCAGGCATTCAGACATGAAGGCCTTGCGCTCATCGCCTTTTTTGCCCGCCGCTTCAGCGTTGCAAGTTTTCATCTTGCTTTGCTGTTTTTCTTGTTTGTTGGCACTCAAACAATCTTTCATGAAGGCTTTGCGTTCGTCGCCCTTTTTGCCTTCGGCCGACTTGTTGCAAGTGGCCATTTTGCTTTGCTGAGGGGTTTTTTCTGCGGCGGGAGCCGACGCCGACGCAGCAGCAGGGGCTGCGGCAGGAGCCGCATTGGCAGCGGGACCTGCAGCGAAAGCCATGCCAGAGACCAAGGCAAAACCCAAAGCAACAACAGAGATGGAATGACGCATGAATGAACTCCCAAAAAGATGATCAATGCTGCACGGATGTGCAGGCCCTTCATTAACGCTCAAAAAATGCCGCAGGACGACACCAGATGTGACCAACTGTAATGAACGCACAGAAAATGGCCCCGGCGGCAGACTCTGCGGCTGCCAGCCACCCCGTCCCCGTAAAATCGCTCCCTATGCTTTCTGCCAAACAACATTTGCTCACGGCCCTGGCCGCCGAGCTCGAAAAACTCCAAACCGGTGCCGGTGCGCGCGCGGCCTTTGAATCGCCCAAAGTCGCTGCCCATGGCGACCTGGCATGCACAGCCGCCATGCAGTTGGCCAAAGCCCTCAAGCAAAACCCCAGGCAGTTGTCCGAAACCCTGCGCACCGCCTTGCTGCTGACCCCCGCTTTCGAGCGCTGGGTGGATGCGATCGAGATTGCCGGGCCGGGCTTCATCAACATCCGCCTCAAGGATGCCGCCAAGCAAGCCGTGGTGCACGAAGTGCTGCAAGCCGGTGCCGGCTTTGGCAGCCAAAGCGCAAAAACAGACAAAGTGCTGGTCGAGTTCGTCTCGGCCAACCCCACCGGCCCGCTGCATGTGGGCCACGGCCGCCAGGCCGCTTTGGGCGATGCGATTTGCAATTTGCTGGCTACGCAGGGGCAGCAGGTTTACCGCGAGTTCTATTACAACGATGCGGGCGTGCAGATCGGCACGCTGGCCAAGAGCACGCAAATGCGCGCCCGAGGCGTCAAGCCTGGCGACGATGGCTGGCCCATCGACCCTGAAAACCCCGAAAGCAAAGCGTTCTACAACGGCGACTACATCCAGGACATCGCCAACGACTTTTTGGCCCGAAAGACCGTCAAGTCGGATGACCGCGAGTTCACGGGCAGCGGCGATGTGAATGACCTGGACGGCATGCGCCTGTTTGCCGTGGCCTACCTGCGCCACGAGCAAGACCTGGACCTGAAAGCCTTTGACGTCCAGTTCGACAACTATTACCTGGAATCGAGCCTGTACACCAGCGGCAAGGTCGATGCGGCCGTGCAGAAGCTGCGCGAAGCGGGCAAGACCTACGAACACGACGGCGCGCTGTGGCTGAAATCCACCGACTACGGTGACGACAAGGACCGCGTCATGCGCAAGGGCGATGGCAGCTACACCTACTTTGTGCCCGATGTGGCCTACCACATCAGCAAGTGGGAGCGTGGCTTTTCGCGGGTCGTGAACATCCAGGGCACCGACCACCACGGCACCATCGCCCGTGTGCGTGCGGGCCTGCAGGCGGCCAATGTGGGCATCCCCGAGGGCTACCCCGACTACGTGCTGCACACCATGGTGCGCGTGATGCGCGGCGGCGAAGAGGTCAAAATCTCCAAGCGTGCGGGCAGTTACGTCACGCTGCGCGACCTGATCGAGTGGACCAGCAAAGACGCGGTGCGTTTCTTTTTGCTCAGCCGCAAGCCCGACACCGAATACATCTTCGACATCGACCTGGCGCTGGCGCAAAACAACGACAACCCGGTGTATTACATTCAGTACGCCCACGCCCGCATCTGCTCGGTGTTGACCGCATGGGGTGGCGACACAGCAACACTGGCCCAAGCCGACCTGTCGCCACTGCAAAGCCCACAAGCCCACGCGCTGATGCTGGCCCTGGCCAAATACCCCGAGATGCTGACGTCTGCCGCCACCGAGTTTGCGCCGCACGACGTGACCTTCTACCTGCGCGACTTGGCATCGCTGTACCACAGCTACTACGATGCCGAGCGCATTTTGGTGGACGACGAAGCCGTCAAAACCGCCCGACTGGCCCTGGTCGCGGCCACGGCACAGGTGCTGAAAAATGGCCTGCAAGTCCTGGGCGTGTCGGCACCCCAAAAAATGTGAATGGATCCAACAGCATGAAACTCCACCCCCAACGCGGCGGTACTTTTTTGGGCTTCATCATCGGGCTGGTGATCGGTCTGGGCGTGGCTTTGGCCGTGGCCGTTTATGTGACCAAGGTGCCCACGCCTTTTTCAAACAAGAACCAGACACGCACGAATGACCAGGACGTGCAGGAGAGCCAGAAAAACAAAGACTGGAACCCGAACGGTGTGTTCCAGCCCAAGCCACCCGCAGATGTCCCGGCAACACCTGGTGCGGTACCTGGTGCGACACCAACCCCAGCTACTGCAGCCGACAAACCCGCCACCGTGCCACCCACAAAAAGCGCGCCCGAAGTCAGCAAGACCGAGCAGCGTCCTGCGGTCACGGCCGACCCCTTGGGCGATTTGGCCAAATCCAAGTCGGGGCTCTCCACCCCTGCCGCCAACAGTGCAAGCGCCGATCCGTTTGACTACGTCATCCAGGTGGGCGCTTACCGGACAAGCAACGATGCCGATGCCCAAAAAGCCAAGCTGGCCTTAATGGGTCTGGATGCCAAGGTTTCTGAGCGAGATCAAGCCGGGCGCACGGTCTTCCGTGTACGCTTGGGCCCCTTTGCAGACAAAGCCGCCGCTGAACGCATTCGCGCCCGCCTGGAGGGCAGCGGCGTTGAAAACACCTTGGTGCGTGTTCAACGCTGAACACGCACGCCACACTGTTTGGAGTCACCCATGAAACGCCGTTTTTTCACTTCTGCCGTGGTCACCGCTACAGCATGGCTCAGCACCTCCGCCGCTTGGGCGCAAGCCGCCTTGTTCAAGTCAGGCAAGGACTTCCTGACACTCGATCGCCCCGTGGCCACCGAAGCGGGCACAGGCAAAGTCGAGGTCATCGAGTTCTTCTGGTACAGCTGCCCCCACTGCAATGCGTTTGAGCCCACATTTGCCCAGTGGGTCAAAAATGTCCCCAAAGACGTGATGGTGCGCCGCATTCCCGTGTCTTTCCGCGACGACTTCGCGCCCCAGCAACGCCTGTTTTTCACGCTCGAGGCCATGAATTTGCTGGACAGCTTGCACGCCAAGGTCTTTGCCGCGGTGCATGTGGAAAAGTTGCCTCTGAACACCGATGCCAGCGTGCTGGCTTGGGCAGAAAAGCAGCCCTTGGACAAAACCAAGTTCAACGAAATCTACAAATCGTTTGGCGTGGCCAGCAAGCTCAAGCGTGCGGTTCAGCTGCAAAACGACTTCAAAGTGGAAGGCGTGCCCTCGCTGGGCGTGGCGGGTCGTTATTACGTGGACGGCAGTCTGGCCGGCAGCATGGAGCAAGCGCTGAAAGTGACGGAAGCCCTGATCGCGCAGTCTCGCCCTGCTCAAAGCAACGCCAAAGCAAGCCAGAAGAAAAGCTGAGCCTGCGCCAGCAGGCCCAAGCCAAGCCCGCGGGTGAGTCACCTGAGCGGGCTTTTTTTATGCCTTGACGCCCGCTGCGAGGCCGATCTGCTCGCTCTTGCCCCTACAATCAAAATTCGTCATCAGCAAGATTCATGCCCCCAATGACAATTCTCCGGACCATCAGCATCCTCGCCTCAGCGCTGAGCTTGTTTTGTACGCCTGCCTGGGCGGAAAAAGCCGACCGCGACAAGCCCATGCTCATTGAAGCGGACGCGATGCGTCACGACGAGAACAAGCTGCTCACCCATTTCATCGGTAACGTGGTCGCCTTCAAAGGCACCATGGTGCTGCGCGGTGCCCGCATGGAAGTGCAGCAAGACAATCAGGGCCAGCAAGTGGCCCACGTCTGGGCTGCGCCCAAAGAGCGGGTGTTTTTTCGCCAAAAGCGCGAAGGGGTCGACGAATTCACTGAGGGTGAAGGCGAAACAGCCATTTACGACAGCCAGGCCGATGTGGTGACGCTGATCCAGCGGGCAGAAGTCCGGATTTTGCGCGGCACGGAGTTGGCCGATCAGATCAATGGCGAAAAAATCGTCTTCAACAACACGACCGAAGTGATGACCGTTGACGGCTTGCCCAAAGGCAGCCCAGCCGTCGCGGGCCGCGACCAGCGCGTCCGGGCGGTGCTGACCCCCCGAAAAACGGCGCCTGCCCCAGCAGCCCAAACAGCCCCGGCCAGCACTGCGCCAACGCTGCGGATCAGCCCCAGCACCGGCGAAAGCAAGAAGCCATGAGTGAACCTCTCGATAGCAGCCGGCTGGAAGCGCACCACCTGAAGAAGGCCTACGGCAGTCGCAAGGTGGTGCACGATGTGTCTGTCCAGGTGGGCAAGGGCGAAGTGGTTGGCCTGCTGGGCCCCAACGGCGCAGGCAAGACCACCTCGTTTTACATGATCGTGGGCTTGGTGCGCGGCGATGGCGGACAAATCCTGATCGATGGCGAAGACGTCACGCGCATGCCCATCCACAAGCGTTCGCGCATGGGCCTGTCTTACCTGCCGCAAGAAGCTTCGATCTTTCGCAAACTGACCGTGGCAGAAAACGTGCGCGCCATTCTGGAGCTGCAAACCGATGCCCAAGGCCAAGCGCTGTCTCCAGCCGATATCGAAAAACGCCTGAGCGAGCTGCTGGCCGACCTGCGCGTCGACCATTTGCGCGATTCTCCGGCTGTCGCCCTGTCGGGCGGTGAACGCCGCCGGGTGGAAATTGCCCGCGCCTTGGCCACCGACCCGCGCTTCATCTTGCTGGACGAACCCTTTGCCGGCATCGACCCGATCGCCGTGATTGAAATCCAGCGCATCATCGCCTTCCTCAAGCAACGCGGCATTGGCGTCTTGATCACCGACCACAACGTGCGCGAGACACTGGGTATTTGCGACCACGCTTACATCATCAGTGAAGGCCGTGTGCTGGCGGCAGGCACGCCTGACGAGATCGTGTCCAACGCCGAGGTGCGACGGGTGTACCTGGGCGAACACTTCCGAATGTGATGAACCGCACGCCGTTCGTTCAAAACAGAAAAGCACAGCCATGAAACCCGGTCTGTCGCTTCGCATGTCGCAGCACCTGGCGCTCACGCCCCAGTTGCAACAATCGATTCGCCTTCTGCAACTGTCCACACTGGAGTTGTCGCAAGAAGTCGACCAGATGCTGGACGAAAACCCGTTTCTGGAGCGCAGCGAAGAAGAAGCCCCCATGGAGGCCTTTGGTCTGGACCAGACCGACACCCGCGTGAGTCTGGGCGACCGCGTCAGTGAAACAGCGAGCACCGCCAGCAGCAGCGATGACGGCCCCAGCGAAACACGCGATGAAGCGGTCACCGACGTGGCAGAGAGTTGGGACGGAGACGGCAGCGTCGACATGCGCCCCGACGACAGCGAATGGGGCGGCGACGCCGGGCCTCGCCAAAACAACGGCGAAGAAACCGCCGACGCCATCGATCTGGCCCGCAGCAGCGGTTCACTGACCGATTTTTTGCACCGCCAGGCCTTGTCGCTGCGCCTTTCAGAGATCGACCGCGCAGCGCTGCGCTTTTTGATCGAATCGCTCAACGACGACGGCTACCTGACCGACACCCTGCCCGAGCTGGCCGCCAGCCTCGCCGGCAGCGACGACTACGAACAACTCGACGAACTGGTGCACCGCTTCACTGTGGCGCTGGGTTTGCTGCAATCGCTCGAACCCGTCGGCGTGGGCGCGCGCGACCTGGCCGAGTGCATGCGCATCCAGATCAAGGCCTGGCTCAAAGACGAACCCGACGACGCCGTGGCACAAGCCGCATTGGCCGTGTGTGCGCAGCCCCTGGAAATGCTGGCCAAGCGCGACTTCAAACGCCTGGCTGTGGCCTGTGGCCTGGACGAGGCCGTGGTCAAAGCCGCGATCCCGTTCATTGCCAGGCTGGAGCCCAAACCTGGTCGCCCGTTTGCACAGGCCGAACAAAACATCATCATCCCCGACGTGTTGGTGGTGAACACCAGCAAAACCGCCACACCCAAGTTCCGCATCCAGCTCAACCCGGATGTGATGCCCAAACTGCGTGTGCACGACATCTATGCCAACGCCTTGCGCGGCAGCAAGGGCTCATCGCATGCGGGTTTGCAGCAGCGCCTGCAAGAGGCGCGCTGGTTCATCAAGAACATCCAGCAGCGCTTTGACACGATCTTGCGCGTGTCCACCGCCATCGTGGAGCGGCAGAAAAACTTTCTGACCCACGGCGAACTGGCCATGCGCCCCCTGGTGCTGCGCGAAATTGCCGACGAGCTGGGCATGCACGAGTCCACCATCAGCCGCGTGACCACGGCCAAATACATGTCCACGCCACAAGGCACCTTTGAGCTGAAGTATTTCTTCGGCTCGGGCCTGGGCACCGACAGTGGCAGCGCGGCATCCAGCACCGCCGTGCGCGCCCTGATCAAGCAGTTTGTCGCCGCAGAAAAACCCGCCAAACCGCTGTCGGACAACCAGATTTCTGAAATGCTGAAAGAGCAAGGCATCGACTGCGCACGTCGCACCGTGGCCAAATACCGCGAAGCCCTGAAGATCGCGCCTGCGAACCTGCGCAAAACCCTTTGAGAGTATTTGAGTGAATTCATTGAACCTGTTCATGCCCTGCGCCGCTGGCGTTGAGGGCTTTTTGGCCGACGAGGTCCACGCCATCACCGGCCTCACGGGCCACGACCTGATGACCGGCCGCGGCGGCGTGATGGCCCGCGCCTCGTGGCGCGATGCGATGCGCATCAACCTGCACAGCCGCCTGACCCAGCGCGTGCTGGTGCAGCTGTCGGTCACCGATTACCGCAACGAAAACGACCTGTACAACGCCGCCAGCGAAGTGGCGTGGGAAATCTGGTTCACGCCCAAACAAACCTTCAAGATCGACATCACGGCGCAGCACAGCCCGCTGACCAGCCTGAATTTTGCGGCCCTGAAAATCAAGGACGCCGTGGCCGACCGCTTCCGCGCCAAGCGCGGAGAGCGCCCCAACGTGGACACCACTTGGCCCGATGTGCGCATCTACGCCCACGTCACGCCCGAAACCCTCACGCTGTACATCGACACCTCGGGCGAGCCCCTGTTCAAGCGCGGCTGGCGCACCGACAAAGGCGACGCACCGCTCAAAGAAACTCTGGCCGCTGCCATGATCGCGGCCAGTGGCTGGGACGCCACTGTGCCGCTGTACGACCCCTGCTGCGGCAGCGGCACCATTCCGATCGAAGCGGCGCAAATCGCGTGCGGCATCGCGCCCGGCTTGCAACGGCGCTTTGGCTTCGAGAAATTGCTGCCCTTCCAAAACCACGTCTGGCAAGGCCTGATCGAAGAAGCCCGCGATCTGGAACACGAACCCACCGCGCCTGTTTTTGGCAGCGATGTGGCTTTCCGGATGGTCGACTTTGCCGAGCGCAACGCCGAGCGCGCAGGCGTCTCGGGCGTGATCGAGTTCCGGGGCGGCGACGCCCTGCAGCGCATGCCGCCTTGCGAAACACCGGGCGTGATGCTGCTCAACCCACCGTATGGCGAGCGCATTGCGGCGGCGGGTGTGGCGGGCCGGGGGCGAGACAGCTTCCAGCCCGGGGCTTTGGCTGATGCGCGCTCAAGCACACGCGCAGCCGACCAAAGCCACCACCGCGAAACAGCCCAAACAAATGACGGCGACGACAGCGTCGACTTCTTTGCCCAACTGGCCAGCCACTGGAAGAAAAACTACAGCGGCTGGAGCGCCTGGATGCTCACGCCCGACCTGAAATTGCCCAGCAAAATGCGCCTGAAAGAATCGCGCCGCGTGCCCATGTGGAACGGCCCCATCGAATGCCGCTTGTTCCGCTTTGACATGATCAAAGGCAGCTTGAAGCGCGTACCCAACGATGCCAACGGCCCCGACATCACGCCTGGAACGCCCGACGCGTCGGGAACGCCTGCAGCATGAGGGAGGCGGAGGGCTCGGTTGCGGACGCGGTTGTGGGCGAGGCCTCGGGCGCAGAACGCATGCATTCCCCCGTGCGCCGCGTGCTGGACACCAATATCGTGCTCGACCTGTGGGTGTTTGAAGAGCCACGGGCCGAGGCGCTGCGCCTGAGCGTCGAGACCGGTAGCACGCACTGGCTGGCCACAGCAGCCATGCGCGAAGAACTGGCCCGCGTGCTGGCCTACCCGCAAATCGTCAAACGCTTGACTCACCGCGCCTTGCCTGCTGACACGGTGCTCGGCCACTTTGACCGCTGGGCCAAGCTGCATCCGGACGCGCCAAAAGCCGAATACGCCTGCAAAGACCCCGACGACCAGAAATTCATCGACCTGGCCGTGACCCATGCCGCCGCCCTGCACAGCAAAGACGCGCAAGTGCTGTGCATGAAAAAGCGGCTGGAGCGCTGCGGCGTGGCGCTCAACCCGGCCACCACCTGACGCGTTGGCTTTTGGCTTTTGGCTTTTGGCTTTTGGCTTTTGGCTTTTGGCTTTTGGCTTTTGGCTTTTGGCTTTTGGTTGTTGGCTGTTCTGTGGGAGGCCGCCCCTGCGGCCGAATGTGTGCAGTGGCTCAATCACTCTTTCGCGAGAATGTGCGCAGCGGCTCAATCACTTATTCGCGAGCAGGGGCTCGCTCCCACAGAGAAAACCGACTTAACTGAGAACGGTGTTCTTGTAGGAGGCCGCCCCTGCGGCCGAATGCAAGCCCAGGCACACACCGCCCACCGCCCACAGCCCATCACCCACATACAATCCACGCCTGAGAACAGGAACACACCATGAACACCACAGCTGGCTTGGAAGCCGAAGACTTCGACACCCTGGACAACATCCTCGACGACCTGCGCGAGCGGTTTGAAGAAACCCCGCAATGGGAATTTTGCGAAGGTTTTCTGGCCGCCATGGTGTGCTGCCGCCGCCCCTTGGCAGAAGACGAATGGCTGCCCATGCTGCTGGGCATTGACGCCGACGATGCCGAAGGCGGCAGTTTTGCAGACGACGCTCAGCGCCAGCAGTTCATGGCTTTGTGGCAGCGCCGCTTTGACGAAATCAAACTGGCGCTGGACACCCCCGTGGAAGCACTGGACGACGACAAAGCCTATGCCCCCGAAGTGATGGATGTGCGCGGTGCGATTGCCTCGCTGCCCCCCGAAGAGCGTGCAGAAATCGACGACAGCGAAATCCCGTCGTTTGCCCAGGTGTGGGCATTGGGCTTCATGTTCGCCGTGGAAAACTGGCCCGAAGAATGGGCCGCCCCCAAAGACAAAGACGCCACCAAGTGGCATGACCTGTCTCTCGAAGCCATCGTGGCCCTGACCGAAGACGACACCGATGTGCCCACCTTGTCGGCTCTGTCCGAAGACGGTCCGCCCAGCGTGAGCGAGAACCGGCTGAACGCCTACGGCGAAGCCCTGTGGGCGGTGTACGACCTGCGCGAAATTTGGCGCAACATCGGGCCCCGCGTGGCGCAAGTGATCAAAGAAGCCACGCCGGGCCGAAACGACGCCTGCTCATGCGGCAGCGGCAAAAAATACAAAAAGTGTTGCGGGGCTTGATCGCTTAGACGGAGACCTATCGCACACAGGGAGTGGCCTTGTGGGAGCCCCGCCCTCGGGGCGAATGCCAATGGTCCACTTTTCGCGGCGAGGGCGCCGCTCCCACAGGGGATCAGCTCCCCAAAACCTTTAAACCATCCACTGGGCCAGCGCAGTGCTGGTGGCTTCGGGCAGCTCTTCGGGTATGAAGTGACCTGAAGGCATGACCTGGCCGCTGACGTGCCCTGCACATTGCGCCTGCCAAAGCTCAACTGGCTTGAACATGCGGTTGACCACGCCGCGCTCGCCCCACAGCACCAGGGTATCGCAAGCGATTTGGTCGCCGCGCTCGCGGCTTTCCCGGTCGTGCTGCAAGTCGATGCCCGCGCTGGCGCGGTAGTCTTCGGCCGCGCTGTGAATCGCCGCTGACCAGCCTTTGTCGTTCAAGGCCGGGTTGCAAAATGCGCGCTCGTATTCGGCCAAGGCCTCGGGCTCGATGTAGCCCAGCCCCTGACTGCCCCAGCCGCCCAGCTTGGCGTGCAAATAAGCCTTGGGGTTGCCGCCAATCATGAACTCAGGCAGCGGCGCGGGTTGCGTGAGGTGGAACCAATGGTAATAAGCCTGCGCAAAAGCAAAGTACGGGTCTGCCACCGGGCCTGATACTTCGGGTTTTTTGCCCCACAAGCCGCTGTACATGTCGAAGGTGGGTGCGATGTCGATCACACACAGTTTGCGTACCCGAGAGGCATGGTCCAGCGCCAGCCGATGGGCCACACGGCCACCCCGGTCATGGCCGCACAAAAAGAAGTCATCCACACCCAAGGCATCGAGCAGATCAATCACTTCCTGCGCCATGGCGCGTTTGCTGTAGTGCAAGTGCTGGGCGTCACCCACGGCGTGCGACGAATCGCCGTAGCCACGCAGGTCGGGCATGACCAGGCGGTAGCGGCCGCGCAGGTTTTGAGCGACGCGCTGCCACATGACATGGGTTTGTGGAAAACCATGCAGCAAGACCAGCACCGGCAAATGCGCTTGCGCTGCCCAATCGGCGGAGCGGCGAAAGCACACGGTCAGTCCCGCCACATTCAGCGTTTGCCGCTCGAAGCCGTCAAACCAGGCCATCAGTCCACCTTGGCGCCAGAGGCCTTGACGACTTCAGCCCATTTTTTGTGTTCGCTGTCGATGAGGGTGACAAATTGTGCGGGCGTGTTGCCGCTGGGAATCGCGCCCAGAGTGGCCAGGCGCTCTTTCATGGCAGGGGTGGCCAAGGACTTGGCCACTTCTTGCTGAATGCGGCTGACCACATCGGCCGGGGTGCCCGCCGGTGCCAACAAGCCAAACCAACTGCTTGCCTCAAACCCCTTGAGCCCGGCCGCTTCTTCTACCGTGGGCAGTTCAGGCAAGGCCGCCGATCTCTGGCTGCTGGTCACGGCCAAGGCTTTGAGCTTGCCGGCTTTGATGAGCTGCATGGCCGAAGGCAGGTTGTCAAACATCACATCCATGCTGCCGCCCGCCAGGTCCAGCAAGGCAGGGCCGGAGCCACGATAAGGAATGTGGGCCATGAAGATGCCGGTTTTTGTCTTGAACAACTCGCCCGCCAAATGGATCGAAGTGCCGTTGCCGCTCGACGCCATGTTCAGTTTGCCCGGGTTGGCTTTGGCGTACTTGATGAAGTCGTTGACGTTGTTGATCTTGTTGGCTGCAGCCTTCTCGGTATTGACCACCATCACATTGGGCACGCCCGCGACCAAGGTGATCGGCGCGAAGTCCTTGATCGGGTCATAAGGCAGCTTGGCGTAAAGGGCGCGGTTGATGCCGTGCGTGCCCACCGTGCCCATGAGCAGGGTGTAGCCATCACCAGCCGACTTGGCCACTTGCTCGGCCCCCAGATTGCCACCAGCCCCGCCTTTGTTCTCGACCACAAACTGCTGCCCAAACGCTTTGCTCAAGTCGGGCGCGATGGCACGGGCCAGGATGTCGGTGGTGCCACCGGGCGCAAAGGGCACCACGATCTTGACCGGTTTGTTGGGCCAGGCGGTTTGCCCCCAAGTGGCGGGCGCAGCCGACAACAATAGCGCAGCAACGAAACCCAGAACCGGACGGCGAGCGGTGTGACGAGAAAAATGACCCATGTTTGTCTCCATGCAGAATGTGCAAACCATGATGCCACTCGCTCAAGCGATCCGTGTCACGCAGGCGAAGAAGTGGGCCTGTTTTAAGGGTTTGTCCCTGTCAGCCGGGCTTGCAACAAGGGCTTTTGCACCTTGCCCAAGGCGCTTTTGGGCAAGCTGTCCAGCCACACCAGTCGGCGCGGCAATTTGAATCGGGCAATGCGGCTTTGCAGGTGCTGCATCACCGCCTCGGGCGTCAAGCTCTGCCCTGCAGCATCCTTGCTGCGCACCAGCACGGCCACTGGCACTTCGCCCCAGCGGACATCGGGCAGGCCAAGCACCGCGCACTCGGCCACGCCGGGCAAGGTGATCAACAGGTTTTCGATTTCTGCCGGGTAAATGTTCTCACCGCCCGAGATGACCATGTCCTTGCTGCGGCCCACGATGGTGATGCAGCCGTCCTCGGCTTGTTGCCCCAAATCGCCCGTACAAAACCAGCCATCTTGCAAACCCACGCCCACCGCACCATCGGCTTGCCAATAGCCACGCATCACATTGGGTGCGCGGATGCACACCTCGCCAGCTTGCCCGACCGGCACCTGCTCTCCCCGCTCATTGCGCAAAGCCACCTGTGCCTCGGCATGCGGCCAGCCGGTGCTGCCCATACGCGCTGCGGCCTGCTCCAAGCGCAACACGATGGACACCGGACCGGTTTCGGTGGTGCCATAAATTTGCCCCACGGGAATGCCCCGGTCATGAAACGCCTGCAAATAAGCCGCCGGGATGGTGGACGATCCGGCCATCACACCGCGCAGTGACGACAGCTGTGCCAACGGCCAGCGAGGGTGGTCCAGCACGGCACGCAAGGTCGCAGGCACCAACAGAGACAAACTGGTTTGGCTCGCATCCACTTCATCGAGCCAAGCACCGGCGTCAAAGCGCGCATGCAACACGACCGACACACCGGCCAGCAAAGCGGGCAAGGTCTGGATACACAAACCGCCCACATGGAACATCGGCAAAGTCGAGAGCACCTTGTCGCCGTCCACAAAACCATGCGCCGCCTGGCTGGCCCGCGCATTGGCCAGTAAGTTGTCTTGCGTGTGCACCGCGCCCTTGGGCAGGCCCGTCGTGCCAGAGGTGTAAACCAGCAACACGGGGGCGTCACCTGGCACCTCGGGCATTGGTAGCCCACGCGGCGCTGCCGACGCGATCAAGGCATCCAGATGCGTGCGGCACAAGCCTGCGCCGGTCAAAGCCGCAGCCACCGGGGCATGCAGGCTGTCGTGCACCAGCAAACTGGGCGTGGCGTCGTTCAAGACCTGCTGCAACTCGGCCACCGCCAAACGAAAATTGAGCGGCATGAAAATCGCCCCAAGGCGTGCGCAGGCCACCAAGGCGACCAATTGCAGCTCGTGGTTCAGCCCCAGCCAGGCCACACGGTCACCCGGCTGTATTTGCCAGCTGGCCTGCAGGTGCGCGGTGACCCGTTCGACACGACGCCAGAACTTGGCAAAGTCATGCGTGAAGAGGTGGTCGGGTCGCTGCTCGTCACCCCGGAAAGCGATGGCCGTTTGCGTCCCGTGCGTCTGCGCGAGCTGCGCAAAGCGCGCGGCGATTGGGCTGGTTTCTTCTGCCCCCATCACTCGTCTTTTTCGCCGGGTTCGTACAGAGCTTCGCGGCCGATGCGGTCCATGCACAGCTCGGCTGTCCAAGGCAGCATGAGCGAGCCGCAACGCGCATCACGGTACAGGCGCTCCAGCGGCAGGCTTTTCAGCATGGACTGGCCGCCACAAGTGCGGATCGCCAAGCGGGCAATGTCTTGCGCGTTTTCCATGATGGTGTATTGCGCGGCATAGGCCCGCAGGCGGGTGGACTTGCTCGGGTCCACCTTGGCGTCTTCAATGGCGCGCAAAAACAGGTTGCGGGTTTGTTCGAGCTTGATGAACATCTCGGCCACAGCGATCTGTTTGGTCGCAAACTGGCGGCGCTTGATGGGGCCCGTGCCCGCAATCTCGCCGCGCAGGTAAGCCACGGTGAAGTCGTACGCCGCTTGCGCGATGCCCATGTAAGTGGGCGAGAGCGTCATGAACATGTGCGGCCAACGGCTGGCCGCCTGGAAGTACAGGCCTTGCGGCATGAGCGCGGCATCGTCGGGCACGAACACGTCTTTGAAGATCAGGTTGCGCGATACGGTGGCGCGCATGCCCAGCGGGTCCCAATCGCCCTCGACCGTCAGGCCCGGCGCGGTGCGCGGCACGGCCAGGTACAAGGTGTCGCGGCGCGACAAATCGGCGTCGGGTTTTTTTTCGGTGCAGAGCACCCCAAAGTAATCGGCGGCGTCTGACAACGAAGCAAAAATCTTTTTGCCATTGACCTTCCAGCCACCCTCGACCTTCACGGCCGTGGTGCCAAAGGGCTGCGCGCCCGCTGCGGCGGCACCGCCTTCAGAAAAAGGTTGCGCGTAAATCGCGCCGTCTTTCACCACCCGCGCAAAGTGGGTGGCCTGGTGCTGGCGGTGTGATGCGCGTTGCTCAGGCGTCATCTCCAGGTCTTCGGACAACAAGCCGCTCCAGAGCATGGTGCAGACGTGCATGTTGAAGGTGAGCGCGGTGGCGCCGCAGTAGCGACCGATCTCGGCCGAGACCATGGCATAGGTGGCGTAATCGGCACCCTGGCCGCCATGCGCTTCGGGCACGCACAATGCCAGCAGGCCCGAGTCACGCATGTCGTCGTAGTTGGCGAACGGGAACTGCGCGTCGCGGTCGAGCTGCGCAGCACGCGGAGCGAACTTCTCGCGGCCCAGCTGGCGGGCCAGCGCCATCAGCTTTTGCTGTTTTTCGGTCAGGGGGTAGTCGTCGCCACAAATCGGCATGACGGTGGGCATGGTGTTCGGCATGGTCTTTTCTTGCGCGTCGGTCATGGTTTCACGTCCTTCAGAAATTTTTCGAGTTCGGCGTTGAACGCCTCGGGCTGTTCGTACTGCAGCAAATGGCCCGCGCCCGCCAAGCAGGCGTAGCGCGCACCGGGGATCTTTTGCGCCATGCGCTCCATCACGGCGGGCGGCGCGGTGCGGTCGTGCTCAGCGGCCAAACACAGCACGGGCACGGTGATGGTGGGCAAGGCGGCGCGTTGCTCGAACTGCACCAGCGCATGCAAGGCAGCGCGGTAGGTGTCGGGCGCGATGGAAGACATGCCCTCGCGGGCATGCGCTAGGGCAGGCGCGGTGCTGCCAGGCGCGACCATCGAAGGGATCAAACGATCGGCGATGTCGGCCATGGTCTTGCCCGCTTCCAGCGGGGCCAGGCGCTGCGCCAAAAACTGCTTTTGGAAATCACCGTCGCTGTTGCCAAAAGCCGGGCTGCTGGCGGCCAGCACCATGGCGCGGATGCGCTCGGGCGCTTGCGTCCAGGCCTGCAGGGCGACCATCGCCCCCATGCTGTGGCCCACCAGCACCGCTTGCTGGATGTGCGCGGCGTCCAGCATCTGCCACAAGGCACGCGCCAGGTGCGCAAAATCGTAAGGGTCGATCATGGCGCTGTCGCCGTAACCGGGCATGTCCCAGGCTAGGCTGCGCCAACCCAATGCGGCCACATGCGCTTGTTGCGGTGCCCAGCCTTGCCTGCCGCCGCCAATGCCGTGCAAAAACACCACGGCTGGGTGCTGGGGCGAGCCCACGTCGGTGAATGCAGGCGTGCTCATCAAAGGCCTCTCTCCAATATCCGCTGCTTACCCCATCTCCTGTGGGAGGCCGCCCCTGCGGCCGAATGACTGAAGCGGCTCCGATCGAAATTCGCGAGCAGGGGCTCGCTCCCACAGGGAGATGCCAGTGCCAGCACGCTCATTGGAGGGAACCCATTTGCACCACACCGGCGTCCACCACCACGGTGTCGTCCAGCCGAATGGTGCAACCGCGCATGGGCAAATCGAAATGGCCGAGCGTGTGGCGACCTGCCACCTCGTTGGCCCCGGTCGAATACAAAAAGTTGCCCGCAAAGGCCCGCAGCTCGGTGCCGTTGCAGTCGCGCTTGTCGTAGAACGCCATGGCGTCCCAACGCGCCGCCGGGTTCAGGCCAAAGCCCACATGCGAGACGGCATAAGCGGCGCGGTGTCCTTCGGCGTCTTCCCAGGCTTTCCAGTAGCCGCGCATCATGTCCACGTCCACGCCCTGCCCCTCGATGGCGACCACGCTGTCGTTCTCGATGGTCAGGCGGATCGTGTCGCGCAAATAGCTTTTGAAGGTCAGGTTCACATCGCCCGGGGCCATGACCAGCGTGCCGTTGACACTGCCTGCGGCCGGGAAAGCCAGCGCCAGCCCGGCAGGCCAGTGCGAGACCATGCCCGGCTTGGGGCAAAAGCCCCACACACCGCCGACCACCGCTTGTTTGTCGCCATGTTTCAGGTTCACGCGCAGGTCGGTGCCTGCGGCAGACGTCACATGCATCTGCTGTGCGGCCCGGAGCTTTTTCATGGCGGCACGCACCACGCCTTCGAGCGCCGGATCGGGCACGGTGCGCTCCAAGATTTCAGGGTGCTCGTTGGACACCATGAGCAGACGCGGCATGTGGCCGTCCACGCCCTTCATGATGGTGGGCAACTCGGGCGCGTGCAGCAGGCCTTCGACGGTGCAGTCCACCACCATGTCGGCGCGGGCCAATGCAGCCACTACCGGGCCGAGCTGGCCAATGGCGTCACTCGCGCCTGTGGAGCGCACGGGGGCGGGTGCCGTCAATGCAGGCGTTGTCAAAGTCACCTCGAACACGCGGGCGCCCATGGCCTCCAGCGCGAGGCGGGCCAAGTCCACATTGACCCGACGTGATTGGGTTTCGGCCAGAATCGCCACCACCTCACCAGGCTGCACCTTGCACAACGTGAAGGTGCGGGTAAAGGCCGCGAGCCACCTGTTTTCGATTCGTTCCACCAGCATGCTTGTCTCCTTGACGGACAGGTTCAGCGCACGACGCACTCGACCTCATGCCAAACAGTTTATATGAATATTCATGTAAATTCATCCATAATGACCCTATGCGCCCCAACCCACCTCCAACCATTCAGCCGCTGACCCCTGACTTTGAAGCCCCTCATTTCAGGCAGGCCCTGTCGCGCTTCGCCACGGGCGTGACCGTCATCACCACCTTCGCACCAGATGCACAAAAAGGCGACACAGCCAGCAGCAGCTTTGTGGGCATCACGGCCAGCTCCTTCAATTCGGTGTCGCTCACGCCGCCGCTCGTGCTGTGGAGCTTGGGCCACCGTGCCAGCAGCTTGCCGCTGTTTCATGCAGGCACGCACTATGTGGTCAATGTGCTGGCCGCAGACCAGCTCGACTTGTGCAATCGCTTTGCCTACGGCAAAGGCGACCGCTTTGCCGACACCGCCTACACCCTGGGGCAAGCCGGGCTACCCATTTTGAAAGGCGCTCTGGCCTGGTTTGAATGCCACAACCGCAGCCGCCACGAAGAAGGCGACCATGTGATTTTTGTGGGCGAAGTGGAACGCTGCGGCTTCAGCGAGGGCTCGGCCCCGCTCGTCTATCAGGGCGGTCAGTTCAGCACCACCACGCCTCTGCCACATCCTCTGCCATGACCCACTCGGCAGGCTTTGTCGACGACTACCTGGCCTATTTGTTGGCACGCGCCAGCCATTTGATTTCGAGCGAATTTCACGCCGTGGTCGAGGCCAGCGGCCTGAGCCTGATGGAGTGGCGTGTCATGGCCAGCCTGTCAGGCAAAGACAGTTTGAGCATCAACGAACTCGCCAGCATCGTGCTGGCCAAACAGCCCACCGTGACCAAGCTGGTGGGCCGCATGCAAGACGCCGGGTGGGTCAAGCGCTGCGACGCCGCACACGACAAACGGCAAAGCCTGGTCAGCCTCACGGCCGCAGGTCGGCGCAAAGTGCACCCCCTGCTGAAGCAAGCCAAAGCACACGAAGCCCAGGTGGTGTCGGCTTTGGGTTCGGAACCGGCCCATCAACTCAAGCTCATGTTGGAGAGATTGATTGCGGCGAATAGACCTGCAGGGGACTGCTGAGTCGCTTTCGAGGTTTTGAGTTTGCTGCTTGGACGCGTCTTTTCCGTAGGCCGCTTTTGTGAGTTGCTTGCGCGGCTGTAGCTTGTTGGGATCGGGGGACGGGGCTGGTTTGCAGCGGTTGCACAAGGTGGTTCGCAGATAAATTCACCTAACTCGGCGTTAGCAGATATTCATCACCAAGGTGTAAAGCAGCCATACGACCTCAGTTTGGTGAGTATGCTCCCTACGCACACTTAGTAAACTCAGATTTTTTACATAGGTGTTGAAATGCCGATTTGCTGGATATGTGGAGCGGTCGCGGATTCCGCTGAACATATGGTGAAGGCATCGGATGTTCGCGCGATTTTCCCAAGTCTTAATCACAGGTCCCCAGCTTTCAGGCATTCTCAAGGTAGAACGAACGAACCAGTGCGCGGAGCAAATGCTCTCATTTTGAAGTTCCGACCATCTCTATGTCAGCATTGCAACAATGCAAGAAGCCAACCATGGGACCGGGCTTGGGAGTTACTCGAACGGAAATTGCGCGAGGCCAAGCCGCCGCTCAAGGCCGGCGATCGAATTCCACTTGGAAGGATCTTCTCATCGAATCGCACAGAGTCGATGGTTCATGTTCATCAGTTTTTTACAAAATTAATGGGCTGTATTGCCATTGAACACAATATTCCACTGCCGATTGCTTCGTTTGCACAACATCTCAAGGCAGGAGCGGCGGAGCCCACATTGCGCATAGCCTTTGTACATATACCTCCCGGTAGCAGCAAGATCAAGATTCATGTTGGAAATGTGCACGCAAAAACGGACAAGGTGACCGGGGTAATCGCAACGGCAGTATGGCACTACGTTGTAGGTTCTTTCTGTGTTGAAGTTTCCTACGCACGGGCCGGGTTCGCTCAACTACGATTTGTGCGGAGACTTGGTTGGCATCCGGACGATGTAAGTCGTACTTGGAAACTGGATTAGTTACCTCACATTGACCATAACAAACTCAGCGTTTCAAAAATCAATATCTACAGCGATTGCAGATTGCAAGTTAGAACTGATGAGTTTTCGCCGCGCCGCTGTTAGCAAAAAGCATCAGCCAAAGCTTTTCTGGCTTGTATCCACGCTACACAGATGCTAGGGGTAACTTTCCCACCAGAAATACTGCTCACAGCATTTTTCAAACCATCAAAACCAACATCAGCGTCATTTTTGATGGATGACGTCAAAGCAGTAATAGTTGAAGTGAGTGCGAGTTGCCTATCACTGAGCGGTCCTGCTTGGTCGCACTGCATAGACAGAGCGCCCAACGGATCGGTGTGTGCAGTGTTGCGCGATAATTTGAACGAATTAGGAGGTGTAGATGAACATATTTGAAGGTTCACGGCGTATTGCAAAAATCACAGCAGGACTTTGGATCACTGGTTTTGCTATCGCTGCGTTCAATGTGAGTGACACGGCTTATGTCACATATCTAGTCCCGACTTTCAATGCTGCTCCAGTGTTAAGTTCCGACGATTCCTGTCCTAACGATAGCTATAAAGACTATTCAATTCAAAACACCAAAACTCCAAGTGGGACCGACGTAAATATCACTCTTTGTTTTGAAGCCACAGATGGATTCGATGAGGGTAGACGGCTGGTGCCCTACAAAATTGCTACAGACTCAAAGCTAATTTGGGGTAGCGACAAATACAGCAATGAAGTGCGCGATTACGCAAAAAAATACATTAGCAACTTCCGCGTGAATGTAGCCGATTACGAAAGAATTGACCGCAAAGGAAACAGTCGATGGTGGAGTCAGGTCAAAGAAGGGGCCACTATCATGATTTTCGGCTTGGTTTTTTTATTCGCTTTAGTCCACGCTGTTGGATGGATTGTTCGTGGCTTCATGGGGATTCCCAAGGGTCAAGATTCAAAACCTAAAATTTGACAACACCCCCACGACCATTGATGTCGCGATCCTTCGACGACCGGCATCGAGCGTGAGCGGAGCAGCCCTAAGTCAGCGACGTAGTCGCTGCCACACAAGGGAAGAATCCCCTCACTCCGGCACCACCGCCGTGACTTCGATCTCAACTTGAGCGCGATCTTCGACCAGATCGGCCACCTGCACCAGCGTCATGGCAGGGTAGTTCTTGCCAATGACTTCCTGGTAGACCTTGCCCAGCTCGCGGCCACGGGCCAGGTATTCCTTCTTGTCTTTGACGTACCAGGTCATGCGGGCCATGTGCTGTGGGCCTGCGCCTGCGCAAGCGAGTGTGTCGACGATGTTTTGCAGGGCCTGGCGGCACTGGGCCACAAAGTCGTCGGTCTCGAATTGGGCCTGGCCGTTCCAGCCGATCATGCCCGCGACGAACACCATGCGGCCACGTGCTTCGATGCCGTTGGCATAGCCTTTGGCGGGTGCCCAGCCTTCGGGTTGCAAGACGTTGAACATGCTTTCTCCTTGGTTGGGGACAGAGCTAAAGATCTGTCCCGCAAGATTATTTGTTGACTGAAATTTGACGCAGCTTGAAGCGCTGAAGTTTGCCGGTTTCGGTGCGGGGCAAGGCGTCCAAAAAGACCACTTTGCGCGGGTACTTGAACGGGGCGATGGTTTGCTTGACGTGCTCTTGCAAGGTTTTTTCCATGACCGCATCGCCCGTGTGGCCGGGCTTGAGCACCACATAGGCCTGCACGATGTGGCCGCGGTCTTCGTCGGGCATGCCGACCACGCCGCATTCGGCCACGGCCGGGTGTTGCAGCAAAGCGCCTTCCACCTCGGGGCCTGCGATGTTGTAGCCCGCCGAGATGATCATGTCGTCGTTGCGCGCCTGGTAGCTGAAGTAGCCATCGGCGTCCATGACGAAGGTGTCGCCGGGCAGGTTCCAGCCGTCTTTCACATAGTCTTGCTGGCGCGGGTCGGCCAGGTATTTGCAGCCTGTAGGGCCGCGCACCGCCAGTCGCCCCACGGTGCCGTGCGGCACGGGCTGCATGTCGTCACCCACGATCTGCGCCACATAGCCGGGCACCACTTGGCCAATGCTGCCGGGGCGCACTTGAGCGCCCGCACTGGAGATGTAGATGTGGATCACTTCGGTGCCACCAATGCCGTCGGTCATCTCGATGCCTGTGGCCTGCTTCCACAGCTGGCGGGTGGCGTCGGGCAAGGCCTCGCCTGCCGAGACGGGGTGCTTGAGGCTTGACAGGTCAATGCCTTTGGCCAGCGTCGCCATCTGGCGGTACATGGTGGGCGCGGTGTAGCACTGTGTGGCGCGGTACTTGGCAATGGTCTGCATCAAGGTCTCGGGCGTGTGCTTTTCGAGCAGCACGGTGCTGGCACCACAACGCAGCGGGAACGCCAGCAGACCACCCAAGCCGAAGGTGAAGGCAATGGGCGGCGTGCCGCAGACCACATCGTTCTCGTTCATCTGCAAGATGTGGCGCGGGAACAAGTCGCACATCGCCAGCACATCGCGGTGAAAGTGCATGGTGCCCTTGGGCTTGCCCGTGGTGCCGCTGGTGAACGCAATCAGGCACACGTCGTCGCGGCTGGTGGCGTGAGGCGTGTACGCGCCACTTTGCTGCGCCATGCGCTGCTCCAGGCCATCAGGGGCATCGCTGCGAAACTGCACCATCTGCTGCAAGCTGGCCATGTGGCTGGCGTGGCCGGGCGTCATGCAGTGCTGCAGTTCATCGGCCAACAGGCTGTCGCACAGGGCGGCGCTGACCTGCGCTTTGTCGATGATCTGGGCCAACTCGCCCGCACGCAGCAGGGGCATGGTGGGCACCGCCACCAGGCCCGCCTTGAGCGCACCGAGCAAGCAAGCCGCCATCATGGGGCTGTTGCCGCCGCGCAGCAAAATGCGGTTGCCAGGCACGAGGCCCATGTCTTGGGTCAGCACCTGGGCGATGCGGTTGCTTTTGTCTTGCAACTGCGCATAGGTCCAGCTGAAGTCGCCACCACCCTTGTTGAAGTCGCTCACGCCATGCAGCGCGATGCGATCGCCTCGGCCTTCGCTCACATGCCGGTCCACCAGTTCCACCGCGCAGTTGATCTGGTCCGGGTAGGCCAGCTCGGGTCGGTCCGCCATGAACACAGGCAGCTGGTCTTTGGGCGGCAACCGGTCACGCGCAAAGGTGTCGGTGTGGCTGCTGGGCAGCAGTTGGTTCCAGTCGCTCATGTCAACCTTTCAGCAAGTCTTTGCCGATGATCAGCTGCTGCACTTCGGTGGCGCCCTCATAAATGCGCAGCGCACGGATTTCGCGGTACAGCGACTCGACCATCACGCCTTTTTTGACGCCCATGCCGCCATGCATCTGCACCGCCATGTCGATGATCTGCTGGGCGTTTTCGGTGGCGGTCATCTTGGCCATGGCCGCTTCGCGGGTGATGCGCCCGCCTTGGTCACGCAACCAGGCGGCGCGGTAGGTCAAGAGCGTGGCGGCGTCCAGCATGGTGGCCATCTGGGCGATCTTGGTCTGGGTGATCTGAAAGTCGCCCAAGGTTTGGCCAAACATCTTGCGTGAACGCGCCCAGCTGATGGACTCGTGCAGCGCACGTCGCCCAAAGCCCAAAGCGGCTGCGGCCACCGAGGTACGAAACACATCGAGCGTGGCCATGGCGACCTTGAAGCCTTGGCCTGCTTCGCCAATGCGTTGGTTAGCTGCCACCTTGCAGTTGTCAAACTTGAGCGTGGCCAGCGGGTGCGGCGCGACCACGTCGATACGTTCTTCGATGGACAAACCCGGCGTATCCGCATCGACAATGAAAGCCGTGATGCCGCGTGCGCCGGGCGCTTCGCCCGTGCGGGCGAACACCACATAAAAGTCGGCAATGCCGCCGTTGCTGATCCAGGTCTTGCGGCCGTTGAGCACATACCCGTCTGCCGTGGCCGTTGCGCTGCACTGCATGGCGGCCACGTCGGAGCCCGCATCGGGCTCGCTCAAGGCAAAGGCGCTCAAGGCCTGGCCCGATGCCACACGCGCCAGGTAACGCTGCTTTTGATCGGCTGTGCCCATGAGGCTGATGGCGCCTGTGCCCAAGCCCTGCATGGCAAACGCAAAGTCTGACAAGCCGTTGTGAAAAGCCAGCGTCTCGCGCAGCAGGCAGAGCTGGCGGGTGTCGATCACATCCGATGCGGCGCCATAGGCTGTGCCGGAGACTGCATGCTTGAGCCAACCGCCACTGCCCAGCAGGCGCACCAGACGGATGCATTCGGCGTCCACCGCGTCGCGGCTTTCGTCGTGGTGCGCGTGGGCAAGGTGCTCTTGGCACCAAGCGTCCAGGCGCACTTTGAAGTCGCGGTGGCTGTCGTCAAAGAAAGGCCAGTCGAGTTCTGGCGGGTGAGTGGCTGTGTGATTTGACATGGCTCAGTCCCCTTCAAACACGGGTGTTTGCTTGGCCACAAAGGCGTGGTACGCCCGGTGGAAGTCGTTGGTGGCCATGCAAATGGCTTGGGCCTGGGCTTCGGCTTCGATGGCTTCGTCCACGCCCATGTTCCATTCTTGTTGCAGCATTTTTTTGGTGATGCCGTTGGCAAAGGTGGGGCCTGCCACCAACTGGGCGGCGATGGCTTGTGCATCGGCCAGCACTGTGCCTGCCTCGCACACACGGTTGTAAAAACCCCAGCGCTCGGCTTCCAGTGCGCCCAAGCCGCGCCCGGTGAACAGCAGCTCGCTGGCGCGCCCTTGGCCGATGATGCGCGGCAAGAGCGCGCACGCGCCCATGTCGCAGCCAGCCAGCCCCACCTTGTTGAACAAAAAGTAGGTCTTGCTGCGCTCGGTGCCGTAGCGCAGGTCAGACGCCATGGCCAGGATCGCGCCTGCGCCCGCACACACGCCGTCGATGGCGGCGATGATGGGTTGCGGGCAAGCGCGCATGGCTTTGACCAGATCGCCCGTCATGCGGGTGAAGGCCAAGAGGCCGGGCATGTCGAGCTTTGTGAGCGGGCCGATGATCTCGTGCACGTCACCACCCGAGCAGAAGTTGCCGCCCTCGCCCGTGATGACCACGGCGTGGATGTCAGGCGCGTAGGGCAAGGCGCGGAAAAAGTCACGCAGCTCGGCGTACGAATCAAACGACAGCGGGTTCTTGCGCTCGGGGCGGTTCAAGCTCACCGTGGCCACACCGTCTTTGACGGACAGCAAAAAGTGCTCGGGCTGGTAGCCCGCCATGGGCTGGTTGTGGCAGGGCAGCTGGTGCGGCTGGCCGGGCAGGTAGCGTTGGCTCATGTCTTCTCCTCTTGTTTTGTGGGGGTGCCGGACTTCAAGGTGCCCAGCAATTGATGCAGTTGAGTTTGTTCTCGCTCAGCCAGCGGCGACAGCAGCTCGACGACCCAGCCCTCGTGTGCCAAGGCCATGGCCGCAAATGCGCTGCGCCCGGCCTCGGTCAGGCTGACGGTGTAGGAGCGGCGGTCGCTGGCCTGCATTTGCCGCTGCACCAGTTGTTCTTTTTCGAGCTGGTCGACGATGTTGGTGACGTTGCCACCCGTGACCATCATGCGGCGCGACAGCTCGCTCATCGACAAACCTTGCGGCTCGCGCTCGAGTTGGGCCATCAGGTCAAAGCGCGGCAGCGTGATGTCAAACTGCTCGCGCAATCGTTGGCGGATCGTGTCTTCGATGCGGGTGGTGGCCGAGAGCAGACGCAACCACAAGCGCAACGAGGCGTGGTGGTCGGCGTGCGCGCGCTTTTCCATGTCCACAGAGGCCATGTCAGTGTCTTGTCGTGCGCTCATGACACCAGCTCCCCACCATCGATGGCAATCGATTGACCGTTGATCGCATCGCTGCCCGCCGCACACAGCCACAACACGCTTTGCGCCACTTCGTGCGGCTGCACCAGACGCTGCTGCGGGTTGCTAGCGGCCAGCGCTTGGCGCGCCTCGACCTCGCTCTTGCCGGTTTTGCTCACGATGTTTTGCACCGCTTCGCGCACGATGTCGGTCTCGGTGTAACCGGGGCAAATCGCGTTCACGGTCACACCTTTGCGGGCCAATTCGAGGGCCAGCGCTTTGGTCAGGCCCACCACACCATGCTTGGCGGCCACATAGGCGCTCACATAGGCGTAGCCTTTGAGGCCCGCCGTGCTTGCGATGTTGACGATGCGCCCGGGCGTGCCCGCCTTCGCCGCTTCGAGCATGCCGGGCAGCACCGCCTGGATGCAGTGGTAAGTGCCTGTGAGGTTGACGTTCAGCATCTGCTGCCAGAGCGCAGCATCGGTCTTGGCAAAGGGCTGACTGCTCGCCTGCCCCGCGTTGTTGACCAGAATGTTGACGGGGCCAAAGCGGACCTGAGCCTGCTGCACCGCGGCTTGCACGTCGTGTTCATCGGCCACATCCATGGGCGCGATCAGCACCGCCACGTCGGGCACTTGCGCACGCAACGCCTCGGCTTGGGATTGGAGCGTGTCGTGCGAGCGGCCACAGAGCGTTAGGCGGCAACCCGCTTGCGCGAGCTGCAACGCGATGGCCGCGCCAATACCAGCACCGGCTCCGGTGATGAGGGCATGGCGGTTGCTCAGCATGCTTTGCTCCCTGTAGGAGCGGCGCCCTCGCTGCGATTGGAAATTATTGGAGCCACCTCGCCTTGATTGGTTTCTGTGGGAGCGACGCCCTCGCCGCGATGGACGCCCATTCGCGACGAGGGCGTCGCTCCCACAAATTCAAATTTCAAGGAAGTTGAAGTCCACCCATGTGAATGCGACATCTCAATCCCCCTTTGTCGCAGCCTGCTGGGCACGCTCGCGGGCAAAACCCGCTTCGAGCTGGGGCTTGCCTGATACGTAAGCACGCGGCCAGGCCACGTCTTTGAAGCCGATGCGTGCCGCTTCGGTCAGCGTCCAGGCCGGGTTGGCAAGATGCGGGCGGGCTACGGCGCACAGGTCAGCACGACCAGCGGCCAAGATGCTGTTGACGTGGTCAGCTTCACTGATGGCGCCCACCGCGATGGTGGCGATGCCCGCTTCTTGGCGGATGCGGTCGGCGAAGGGGGTTTGGTACATGCGGCCGTAAGTGGGCTTTTGCTGCGCACTGACCTGACCCGATGAGCAGTCGATCATGTCGGCGCCAGCGGCCTTGAAGGCGCGGGCGATTTCGACCGCGTCGGTCGGTGTGATGCCGCCTTCGACCCAGTCGTGCGCCGAGATCCGCACCGACATGGGCAAGTCCTTGGGCCAAGCTGCGCGCACAGCGGCAAGCACTTCGAGCGGGTAACGCAGGCGGTTAGCGAGCGAGCCGCCGTATTCGTCGGTGCGTTGGTTGGTGAGCGGGCTGATGAAGCTCGACAACAGATAACCGTGGGCGCAGTGCAACTCCAGCCAGTCAAAACCGGCTTGGGCAGTGCGCTGGGTGCTGGCCACGAAGTCGGCCGTGACGCGGTCCATGTCGGCGCGTGTCATGGCGCGGGGCACATCGCCGTGCGGCAAATAGGGCTGCGCCGATGCCGCCAGCAAGGGCCAGTTGCCTTCTGCGTCGTCAGCGGGCACAGGTTGGTCCATGCCCGCGCCTTGCCAAGGGCGGCAGGTCGAGCCTTTGGGCCCGGCGTGGCCGATTTGCAGGCCGATCTTGGCATCGGACTTGGCATGCACCCACTCGGTAATGCGTTTGAAATCATCAGTCTGTGCGTCGTTCCACAGGCCCGGGCAGCCGTGGGTGATGCGGCCGTCGGCGCTGGGCGCGGTCATCTCGACCATGACCAGACTCGCGCCGCCCATGGCGCGTGCGCCCAGGTGTACCAGGTGGTCATCACCCACGCGGCCGTTGACGGCCATGTACTGCGCCATGGGCGAAACGACCACGCGGTTCTTGAGCGTGATCGAGCGCTGGGTGTAGGGGGTGAACATCGGCGGACGCACCCCGGGTGTCGCCGTGCGGCCTGCAAACCAGGCCTCGTAGCCTTCGAGCCACGCCTTGTCACGCAAGCGCAAATTCTCGTGGCTGATGCGCTGGCTGCGCGTGAGCATGGAGTACATGAACTGCTCGGGTTCGAGCTGGTCGCAGTAGCGCTCGCCGCACACCTCAAACCACTCCATCGCGTTCCAGGCGGCGTTTTGCAGGCGGATCACATCGATCTCGCGCACGGCCTGGTAGTGCTTGAGCACTTCGGGGATGCGGTCAGCGGTGTCTCCCAAGGCCTTGAATTGGCGCACCAGCTCAATGGCGTCTTCGAGTGCCAGCTTGGTGCCCGAGCCGATCGCAAAGTGCGCGGTGTGCACCGCGTCGCCCATCAGCACCACATGGCTGTTGCCGTTGAAGGTGGACCAGTTGGCGCATTTGACGCGCTGAAAATTCAGCCAGGCCGAACCACGCAGGTGGCGGGCGTTGGTCATCAGCTTTTCGCCCTGCAGGTTCTTGGCGAAAAGTTTTTCGCAGAAGGCAATCGACGCGTCTTGGTCGGCCTTATCCAGGCCATGCGCCAGCCAGACATGCTCAGGGCACTCAACGATGAAGGTCGATGTCTGGTTGTCGAACTTGTAGACGTGGGCCTGAAACCAGCCGTGCTCGGTTTTCTCGAACAAGAAAGTGAAGGCGTCGTACTGGCGGTTGGTGCCCAGCCAGATGAAACGATTGGGTCGCGTGACGATATCGGGCTTGAACACTTCGGGCAGCCGGCTTCGCACACGCGAATTGACACCATCGCTGGCGATGATGAGGTCGGCATCGGGGAAGTCCAAATCCGAATTCACGTCTTGTTCAAACATGAGCTTGACGCCCACTTGCTCGCATCGCTCTTGCAGGATGTTGAGCAACTTCTTGCGCCCGATGCCAACAAAGCCGTGACCGCCTGAGCGGATCACCCGGTCTTTGAAGTGCAGCTCGATGTCATCCCAATGGTTGAAGGCTTGCTCCACCTCTGAGGCGGTTTCTTTGTCCCACTCGCGCATGTTCTCCAGCGTCTGGTCCGAAAACACCACACCCCAGCCAAAGGTGTCGTAGGGCTTGTTGCGCTCGACCACGGTGATGTCGTGGTGAGGGCCGAGTTTTTTCATCAGCAACGCAAAGTACAGACCCGAGGGACCACCGCCAATGCACACGATTTTCATATTCACTCTCTTTGCTACAGACCACACAAGCCATTAATTCAGGCCTATATATTTCAAGCTTGAAGTATTTGAGTAAATGGGACTGCGGTCAATCGGGTAAAAACCCGTAGAGAAACGAAAAAATGAGGAATGGTGCTGATGAAGAAATGCTTCGCACAAAGCAAAACGCCCCACCGATCGGTGGGGCGTTTCGTGCTGTAAAAGCCTGACGATGACCTACTTTCACACGGGAATCCGCACTATCATCGGCGCTAAGTCGTTTCACTGTCCTGTTCGAGATGGGAAGGAGTGGGACCAACTTGCTATGGTCATCAGGCATAACTTGGCGTCACCTTGACTCGCGTCAAGACAACAAATTCATAGAGTTTCGAATCAGATTTTAAGCTTGCGCTTGGGTCTTTCGACCTTTTTTGAATGCGTCAACTTGGCATAACTTCCTTGACCAATGCACACCTTGCGGTATGTGATCAAAGTTATAGGGTCAAGCCGCACGAGCAATTAGTATCAGTTAGCTTAACGCATTACTGCGCTTCCACACCTGACCTATCAACGTCCTGGTCTTGAACGACTCTTTAGGGGGCTCAAGGCCCCGGCAGATCTCATCTTGAAACGAGTTTCCCGCTTAGATGCTTTCAGCGGTTATCTCTTCCACACTTAGCTACTCGGCAATGCCACTGGCGTGACAACCGATACACCAGAGGTGTGTCCACTCCGGTCCTCTCGTACTAGGAGCAGGCTTCCTCAAATCTGCAGCGCCCACGGAAGATAGGGACCAAACTGTCTCACGACGTTTTAAACCCAGCTCACGTACCTCTTTAAATGGCGAACAGCCATACCCTTGGGACCGGCTACAGCCCCAGGATGAGATGAGCCGACATCGAGGTGCCAAACACCGCCGTCGATATGAACTCTTGGGCGGTATCAGCCTGTTATCCCCAGAGTACCTTTTATCCGTTGAGCGATGGCCCTTCCATACAGAACCACCGGATCACTATGTCCTACTTTCGTATCTGCTCGACTTGTCAGTCTCGCAGTTAAGCACGCTTATGCCATTGCACTATTATCACGATGTCCGACCGTAACTAGCGTACCTTCGAACTCCTCCGTTACGCTTTGGGAGGAGACCGCCCCAGTCAAACTGCCTACCATGCACTGTCCCCGATCCAGATAATGGACCTAGGTTAGAACCTCAAACACACCAGGGTGGTATTTCAACGTTGGCTCCACCGAGACTAGCGTCCCGGCTTCAAAGCCTCCCACCTATCCTACACAGATCTGTTCAAAGTCCAATACAAAGCTACAGTAAAGGTTCATGGGGTCTTTCCGTCTTTCCGCGGGGAGATTGCATCATCACAAACATTTCAACTTCGCTGAGTCTCAGGAGGAGACAGTGTGGCCATCGTTACGCCATTCGTGCAGGTCGGAACTTACCCGACAAGGAATTTCGCTACCTTAGGACCGTTATAGTTACGGCCGCCGTTTACTGGGACTTCAATCAAGAG
>NZ_NERW01000001.1:302500-1293545 GCF_003063505.1 Limnohabitans sp. T6-20
CAGCCATACCCTTGGGACCGGCTACAGCCCCAGGATGAGATGAGCCGACATCGAGGTGCCAAACACCGCCGTCGATATGAACTCTTGGGCGGTATCAGCCTGTTATCCCCAGAGTACCTTTTATCCGTTGAGCGATGGCCCTTCCATACAGAACCACCGGATCACTATGTCCTACTTTCGTATCTGCTCGACTTGTCAGTCTCGCAGTTAAGCACGCTTATGCCATTGCACTATTATCACGATGTCCGACCGTAACTAGCGTACCTTCGAACTCCTCCGTTACGCTTTGGGAGGAGACCGCCCCAGTCAAACTGCCTACCATGCACTGTCCCCGATCCAGATAATGGACCTAGGTTAGAACCTCAAACACACCAGGGTGGTATTTCAACGTTGGCTCCACCGAGACTAGCGTCCCGGCTTCAAAGCCTCCCACCTATCCTACACAGATCTGTTCAAAGTCCAATACAAAGCTACAGTAAAGGTTCATGGGGTCTTTCCGTCTTTCCGCGGGGAGATTGCATCATCACAAACATTTCAACTTCGCTGAGTCTCAGGAGGAGACAGTGTGGCCATCGTTACGCCATTCGTGCAGGTCGGAACTTACCCGACAAGGAATTTCGCTACCTTAGGACCGTTATAGTTACGGCCGCCGTTTACTGGGACTTCAATCAAGAGCTTGCACCCCATCATTTAATCTTCCAGCACCGGGCAGGCGTCACACCCTATACGTCCACTTTCGTGTTTGCAGAGTGCTGTGTTTTTATTAAACAGTCGCAGCCACCGATTTTTTGCAACCCCGTTCGGCTCCCTTTGTTCAAGTTCACCTAATAGGGGCATACCTTCTCCCGAAGTTACGGTATCAATTTGCCGAGTTCCTTCTCCTGAGTTCTCTCAAGCGCCTTAGAATACTCATCTCGCGCACCAGTGTCGGTTTGCGGTACGGTCAATGACAAGCTGAAGCTTAGTGGCTTTTCCTGGAAGCAGGGTATCACTCACTTCGTGTGCAAGCACACTCGTTATCACCCCTCATCTAAGCCCGGCGGATTTGCCTACCGAGCACGACTACAGGCTTGAACCAACATATCCAACAGTTGGCTGAGCTAACCTTCTCCGTCCCCACATCGCACTTGTCATCGGTACAGGAATATTGACCTGTTTCCCATCAGCTACGCATCTCTGCCTCGCCTTAGGGGCCGACTCACTCTACGCCGATGAACGTTGCGTAGAAAACCTTGCGCTTACGGCGAGGGGGCTTTTCACCCCCTTTAACGCTACTCATGTCAGCATTCGCACTTCTGATACCTCCAGCAGGGTTTACACCACCACCTTCACAGGCCTACAGAACGCTCTCCTACCACTTGCAATAAATTGCAAATCCGCAGCTTCGGTAACTGGCTTAGCCCCGTTACATCTTCCGCGCAGGACGACTCGATCAGTGAGCTATTACGCTTTCTTTAAATGATGGCTGCTTCTAAGCCAACATCCTGACTGTTTTAGCCTTCCCACTTCGTTTCCCACTTAGCCAATTTTAGGGACCTTAGCTGGCGGTCTGGGTTGTTTCCCTCTTGAGTCCGGACGTTAGCACCCGGTGCTCTGTCTCCCAAGCTGTACTCATCGGTATTCGGAGTTTGCCTTGGTTTGGTAAGTCGCCATGACCCCCTAGCCAAAACAGTGCTCTACCCCCGATGGTAATACTTGAGGCACTACCTAAATAGTTTTCGGAGAGAACCAGCTATTTCCAAGTTTGTTTAGCCTTTCACCCCTATCCACAGGTCATCCGCTAATTTTGCAACATTAGTCGGTTCGGACCTCCAGTACCTGTTACGGCACCTTCATCCTGCCCATGGATAGATCACTTGGTTTCGGGTCTACACCCAGCGACTGATCGCCCTATTCGGACTCGATTTCTCTACGGCTTCCCTATTCGGTTAACCTTGCCACTGAATGTAAGTCGCTGACCCATTATACAAAAGGTACGCAGTCACCCCTTTCGAGGCTCCTACTTTTTGTAAGCATGCGGTTTCAGGATCTATTTCACTCCCCTCCCGGGGTTCTTTTCGCCTTTCCCTCACGGTACTTGTTCACTATCGGTCAATGATGAGTATTTAGCCTTGGAGGATGGTCCCCCCATATTCAGACAGGATTTCTCGTGTCCCGCCCTACTTGTCGTTAGCTCAGTACCACACATTTGTTTTCGCATACGGGACTATCACCCACTATGGTCGGCCTTTCCATGCCGCTTTGCTAACAATTGTGCTATCACTAACAGGCTCTTCCGATTTCGCTCGCCACTACTTTCGGAATCTCGGTTGATGTCTTTTCCTCGAGCTACTGAGATGTTTCAGTTCACCCGGTTCGCCTCGCATGACTATGTATTCATCATGCGATACCCCTAAGGGTGGGTTTCCCCATTCAGAAATCTCCGGATCAAAGCTTATTTGCCAGCTCCCCGAAGCTTATCGCAGGCTTTCACGTCTTTCGTCGCCTATCATTGCCAAGGCATCCACCACATGCTCTTATTCACTTGACCCTATAACTTTGAACTCTCTTGCGAGAACCCATCGTTATTTTCAAGGAATGTCTGTCAGGTCTTTCACCTGACGCGTTATGCCGTAAATGAATAATTCCTCAACACCGGATGTCTCCATCCAATATCAAAAGAACAATTCGTCTTTACTTGAATTTCAAACGTAGTTTGAATATTCGTTTTGACGCAATCAAAAAATTGTCACCAGGGGCACGGTCCGCACTAAACCTTTACGAATGTGCGGTTTCCCCTGGCAACTCTGATTCGACTCTATGAATTTTTAAAGAACAGCCGTGTGCCTTTCGACACTTGTTAATCGATCAATATCAATCAACACAAAAACAGCCTTCACAATCTTCTTGCAAAGCAGCTTTTGTTTTGAATGATTAATCTCTGGAGCCTTTTCAGACACCATTAACACTCGATAAGTGATGGTGGAGGATGACGGGATCGAACCGACGACCCCCTGCTTGCAAAGCAGGTGCTCTCCCAGCTGAGCTAATCCCCCGTTGTCTTACCCTTGGCACCTTTCAGCACCTGTCTTCAGAAGGATTGGTGGGTCTGGTTGGTCTCGAACCAACGACCCCTGCGTTATCAACACAGTGCTCTAACCAACTGAGCTACAGACCCAAGTCGTTGCTCAACAAACCAGGCTTTATGCCCAAGCCGTCAGCGACTTGCCTTCCAACAACCGATAAGTGTGAGCGTTCAATTTAGATTGCAGTTTCCAGAAAGGAGGTGATCCAGCCGCACCTTCCGATACGGCTACCTTGTTACGACTTCACCCCAGTCACGAACCCCGCCGTGGTAATCGCCCTCCTTGCGGTTAGGCTAACTACTTCTGGCGAGACCCGCTCCCATGGTGTGACGGGCGGTGTGTACAAGACCCGGGAACGTATTCACCGTGACATTCTGATCCACGATTACTAGCGATTCCGACTTCACGCAGTCGAGTTGCAGACTGCGATCCGGACTACGACTGGTTTTATGGGATTAGCTCCCCCTCGCGGGTTGGCAACCCTTTGTACCAGCCATTGTATGACGTGTGTAGCCCCACCTATAAGGGCCATGAGGACTTGACGTCATCCCCACCTTCCTCCGGTTTGTCACCGGCAGTCTCATTAGAGTGCCCAACTGAATGTAGCAACTAATGACAAGGGTTGCGCTCGTTGCGGGACTTAACCCAACATCTCACGACACGAGCTGACGACAGCCATGCAGCACCTGTGTTACGGTTCTCTTTCGAGCACGAAGCTATCTCTAGCGACTTCCGTACATGTCAAAGGTGGGTAAGGTTTTTCGCGTTGCATCGAATTAAACCACATCATCCACCGCTTGTGCGGGTCCCCGTCAATTCCTTTGAGTTTCAACCTTGCGGCCGTACTCCCCAGGCGGTCAACTTCACGCGTTAGCTTCGTTACTGAGTCAGTGAAGACCCAACAACCAGTTGACATCGTTTAGGGCGTGGACTACCAGGGTATCTAATCCTGTTTGCTCCCCACGCTTTCGTGCATGAGCGTCAGTACAGGTCCAGGGGATTGCCTTCGCCATCGGTGTTCCTCCGCATATCTACGCATTTCACTGCTACACGCGGAATTCCATCCCCCTCTACCGTACTCTAGCTATACAGTCACAAATGCAGTTCCCAGGTTGAGCCCGGGGATTTCACATCTGTCTTATATAACCGCCTGCGCACGCTTTACGCCCAGTAATTCCGATTAACGCTTGCACCCTACGTATTACCGCGGCTGCTGGCACGTAGTTAGCCGGTGCTTATTCTTACGGTACCGTCATGAGCTCCTAGTATTAATAGAAACCTTTTCGTTCCGTACAAAAGCAGTTTACAACCCGAGGGCCTTCATCCTGCACGCGGAATGGCTGGATCAGACTTTCGTCCATTGTCCAAAATTCCCCACTGCTGCCTCCCGTAGGAGTCTGGACCGTGTCTCAGTTCCAGTGTGGCTGGTCGTCCTCTCAGACCAGCTACAGATCGTTGGCTTGGTGAGCCTTTACCCCACCAACTACCTAATCTGATATCGGCCGCTCCAATCGCGCGAGGTCTTGCGATCCCCCGCTTTCATCCTTAGATCGTATGCGGTATTAGCGTAACTTTCGCTACGTTATCCCCCACGACTGGGCACGTTCCGATATATTACTCACCCGTTCGCCACTCTCGAGGGGTTGCCCCCTCTACCGTTCGACTTGCATGTGTAAAGCATTCCGCCAGCGTTCAATCTGAGCCAGGATCAAACTCTATAGTTCGATCTTGATTTTTTTCGCTCTTTCGAGCAACTCATAAATTGGAATCGACGCGAACATCATTTCTGATATCCACATCTTTTTTACTTCATGAGCGTTTGTTAGCTAATTAAAGCTAAGTTCCGAAGAACTTGGCAATCACCATCAAACGCCCACGCTTATCGGCTGTATATTTTTAAAGAACCTAGGCAACTCTCATCACCTTATCTTGCTACGCTGCGATCAGCGAAGCCTTGAATTATGACACAGTTTTCAGCGCTGCGTCAAGTTTTTGAAAATTTCTTAGATCACCAAGATCATTTCATCAACCTCTTCGCTGTGCTTGTTTGGCCTCTTTCGAGAGCCTCACTTGTGTGCAGCGAAGCCCTCGATTATGGCACAGCTTTTTAGACCTTGGCAAGTTTTTTGAAGTCTTTGTGGAAGTTTCGTGCTTCCTCACCCGGATAATGGGCCCATGGCTTTACTCACACTCTTGAACGCTTCTCTGGCTTTTGGCCATGTCGCACTCCTCGATCACGCCGACTTCTCTTTGGAGACGTCCGAGCGCATCGGCTTGATTGGTCGCAACGGCACGGGCAAATCGTCGCTGCTCAAGATATTGGCAGGCATGGAGCGGCCGGACGACGGCAACCTGCACCTGCAGCAAGGCGTTCGCATCGCTTATGTGGCTCAGGAGCCCATCCTGGTGCCTGAACATACTATTTTCGAATCCGTTCGCGAAGGCTTGGCCGAAGTGGTGCAATGGATCGACGATTACACACACAGCAGGGGTGACCTTGACACTTTGCAAGGACAAATCGAATCTCGCGATGGTTGGGGCTGGGAGCAGCGACTGGATGAGACTCTGCAACGCCTGCAACTGGACCCGACTGCGGTGGTGCAATCGCTGTCTGGCGGCATGCGCAAGCGTGTGGCCTTGGCACAAGCCTTAGTGACCCGACCTGACGTGCTCTTATTAGACGAGCCGACCAACCACCTGGACCTGAACGCCATCACCTGGCTGGAAGACCTGCTGATCGACTTCAAGGGCAGCGTGATCGCCATCACCCACGACCGGGCGTTTCTGGACCGCATTGCAACCCGGATCGTCGAACTGGACCGCGGCAAGCTGCGCCCTTATCCGGGCAACTACGCCGCCTACCAAGTGCAAAAAGAAGAGCAACTCGCTCAAGAAGCCGTGATTCAGGCCAAGGCCGACAAACTGCTGGCCCAAGAAGAGATCTGGATTCGCAAAGGCGTGGAAGCGCGCCGCACCCGCAGCCAAAGCCGGATCACCCGGCTGCAAAACCTGCGCGGCGAACGTGCGGCACGCCGTGAAAAAGTGGGCAACGTGAAGATGGAAGTCGCCTCGGGCGTGCCAAGTGGCAAGCTGGTGGCCGAGCTGACCGATGTGAGCAAGAGCTTCACCCAACCCGACGGCACGGTGCGCACCGTGATCCAGAAATTCACGGGCACCTTGCTGCGTGGCGACAAGATCGGCCTGTTGGGCCCCAACGGCGCAGGCAAAACCACCTTGCTCAAACTGATTTTGGGCGAACTCGAAGCCGACAGCGGTGAAGTGCGCCGCGGCAGCAAGCTCGAAGTGGCCTACTTCGACCAGATGCGCGACGCCCTGGACCTGAATGCCACGCTGGAAGACTTCATCAGCCCCGGCAGCGAATGGATTGAGATTGGCAACAAGCGCCAGCACGTCAAGAGCTATCTGGGCGACTTTTTGTTCTCGCCCGCACGCGCCACATCGCCTGTGCGGTCTTTGTCGGGTGGCGAGCGCAACCGTCTGCTGCTGGCCCGCTTGTTTGCCCGTCCGGCCAACGTGCTGGTGCTCGACGAACCGACCAACGATCTGGACATCGAAACCCTGGAGCTGCTCGAAGAGCTGCTGCAAACCTACGAAGGCACCGTGTTCCTGGTCAGCCACGACCGCGCCTTCATGGACAACGTGGTCACGGGCATCATTGCCTGCGAGAGCGCCCCGGACCAGCCCGGCTTCTGGCGCGAATACGAAGGTTCAGTGCAAGACTGGCTGATCCAGTCGCAACGCAGCCAGGCCATCCGCGCCCAGGCTGCGCAGCGCAGTGGCACGCCGTCTGCTGCCGTCGCCTCTACAGCCCATGCAGCCCCTGTTGTCGCCACACCCGCTGCTGCGACCCCAGCACGCAGCAAGCTCAGCTACAAAGAGCAGCGCGAGCTGGCCGAATTGCCCGCCAGGATCGAGGCGCTGGAAAAAGAACAGGCCGAAGCCCGTGCGCAACTGGCGGACGGCAGCATCTACCAACGCGATCCGGGACTGGCGCAGCAACTGTTCAAGCGCGACGCCGAGATTGACGACCTGTTGCTGGCCGCCATGGAGCGCTGGGAAATCCTGTCCGCACGCTGAGCCAGCCCAAGGGCTGAACACGCACCGGGACAGTTCTGCCCATGGACAGCTACAACAAAGCCTGACGCGTGCTGGCCAGGGCTCGCCAGAATTTGTCATCTTGCGTGCTGGCAAAGTTCACCCGCATGAACGAACCCGGCCGCCGATCGGCATGGAACAGCGAACCGGGGGCCAGCAGGTAACCGGCATCGTGCATGCGCAGTGCCAACAGATCGGTGTCCACCCCCGCATCCACCCAGCCAAACAGGCCCTGCGGCGGCGCCACGAACTGGCAGCCGTGTGTCAGCGCCAGCTTCACGCTGCGGCTGCGGGCGGCGTCCAGCAACTGCGACAAGCGCTCGGTGTGCCGCCGGATGGCACCTTGCTCCAGGCACAGCGCCAGCGCCTTTTCAAACAAGACAGGCGTGGTGAGCGTGGACAAAAGCTTGGTGTCCAAAAACGCGTCTTTCAAATCCGCCGGGGCCGCCATGTAGCCCACGCGCCAACTGGGCGCGAGGATCTTGGCGTAGCCGCTGACGTAAATGGTTTTTTGCAGGCCATCGAGCACCGACAAGCGCACCGCATGCGCCGGGGCCATGTGCCCATAGGTGTCGTCTTCGACCACATGAAAGTTGTAGCGGTGCGCAAGGTTCACCAGCTGGTGGGCAACGGGTAACGACAAGCCGTAACCCGTGGGGTTGTGCAAGACCGACACGCTGACCATCATCTTGGGCGCATGCAACTGCGCATAGCGCTCCACCACGTCGAGGTCAGGCCCAGTATCCAGACGCGGCACAGGCAAGATGCGCACGCCCAGGTTTTGCAGCCGGGCAAATTCGATCGCCCAGCCGGGCTCCTCCACCATCACGCAGTCACCGGGGCGCAACAAGGTGCGGCTGATGATGTCGAGCGCATGGGTTGCCCCCACGGTGGTGATCAGTTGGCCAGGCGTCGCATGCAGCCCCAAACTCGCGAGCTTGGACGACAAAACTTCGCGCAGACTGGTGTCGCCCTGCGGCTCGCCGTAACGCAAAGACGACTCGCGCAAAGCCGGGCTGGCCACCACTTTGCGCAAAGCCGCCGACAAAAAATCGGCGTCCAGCCAGTCGGGTGGAAACACGCCCATGCCCGGCTGCGGCTCGGCGCTGGGCTGATGAAACATGCCACGAATCAGGCTGGAGGCATTCACCGGCGGCGGGTTGGACACCACACCCCCGGCAGCGGCAGATGTGGGCGGCGTGCGTTGCACCCGGTCACGCACAAAAAAGCCCCGGTTCGGGCGCGCCTCGACCCAGCCCTGCGCCACCAGCCAGTCGTAGGCGGCCACCACAGTCGAGGCACTCACACCATGCATCTGGGCGCATTGCCGCACCGACGGCAAGCGTGCGCCCGAGACCAGCAACTGGTCACGCATGCGTGTCGCAAAACGCTGCGCGAGCTGTTCGGTCAGGGGCTGGCTGGATTCGCGGCTGAGCAAGGACATGGGCGGCCTTCAAACAAAAGTGTGCGGTCAAACGGGGCAATACAGTTTTCAAAATGATCTTGCAAACTGTACCGATACTGTACTCATTTCAGCACTACATTCAAGGGCATGACCTCTTCCGAACTCAGCGCGTTGTTGGTGCTGGCCACCGTGAGCAGCTTCACGCCCGGGCCGAACACCACCTTGTCCACCGCCATGGCCGCCAACCACGGCTTGCGGCGGGCCATGCGCTTTGTGCTGGCGGTGCCGGTGGGCTGGGGCATTTTGTTCACCCTGTGCGCGACGGGGCTGGGCGGCTTGGTGGTGGCCTGGCCACCGCTGCGCTGGGGCATCGTGGTGCTGGGCAATGCTTATTTGCTGTGGCTGGCCTCGCGACTGTGGGGCAGCGGCAGCTTGCAACAAGCCGACAGCGCCAAGCTGCAAGTGGGTTTTGTGCAGGGTGTGAGCTTGCAGTTCCTCAACATCAAGGCCTGGATGTTGGCGCTCGCCATCGTGGCCGGATGGGTCGCCGGGCGCGAAGACGCCGCCGAGCGCACGCTGATGCTGCTGCCCATCATGGTGGCCTATGGCTTCGTGAGCAACCTGACTTATGCGGTGGCAGGCTCGATGCTGCGCCACTGGCTGGCACACGGCCGCCGTTTGCTGGTGTTCAACCGTTGTATGGCCGGAGCGCTGTTGGCCACGGTGGTGTGGCTGTTGAACGGCTTGCGCGCCACGGGTGCATGAAGGCGCACGCATGCACGACATGAAAGCCGAAACCAAGGGCCTGTGGCTCGGTCTGCTGGGCGTGGCGATCTTTGCGCTCACCTTGCCCATGACGAGGCTGGCCATCGGCACGGTGGAAGCCCCGCAGCTGTCGCCCTGGTTTGTCACGTTCGCACGCGCTGCGCTGGCGGGCGGTTTGTCTGCCGTCTATCTCCTGGCGGTTCGTGCGCCTTGGCCGCATGCAACACAACGCAACTCACTGTGGCTTTCACTGGCAGGCAACGCCATCGGTTACCCCTTGCTGCTGGGCTGGGCCCTGCGGCACGTCACGGCCAGCCACGCGGCCGTCATCACCGCTTTGCTGCCCCTGGCCACCGCTGCGGCTGCCGCCTGGCTCATGCACCAGCGTGCACGTCTGGGGTTTTGGGTGTTTGCGGGTTTGGGCAGCGCATTGGTGGCGGTCTACAGCGTGCTGCGGGCGATGCAAATGGGAAATGACTTGGGGCACGGCTTTGGCCTGGCCTGGGCCGACACCTTGCTGCTGGGCGCGGTGGTCGCCGCCTCGCTGGGCTATGTGGCCGGGGCAAAAGTCACCGCCAGCCTGGGCGCTGAAAAAGTCATCAGCTGGGTCTGCGTCATGGCGCTGCCCATCACTTTGCCCGGTGCCTGGCTCACCTGGCCGGAGCACGCCATTGCCCCGTCATCGTGGCTGGCCTTGCTGTACGTCGGGGTGTTCTCGATGTGGGCCGGGTTTTTCGCCTGGTTTCGGGGCCTATCGCTGGGTGGGCCGCTGCGCGTGAGCCAAACCCAATTGCTGCAGCCCTTCATGTCCATTCTGGCAGCCGTCCCTTTGCTGGGAGAATCGCTGGATGCGATGACGCTGGGCTTTGCCTTGCTGGTGGTGCTGACCGTCTTCATGGGGCGGCGCATGGCCAACGCCCCAGCCACCCGATAAACACACATCACGGAGCAAAAACATGAACTGGACCCTGGCCCAACGCGCCGAAAAAATGAATCCCTCAGTGATCCGCGAGATCCTCAAGGTCACCGAAAAGCCCGGGATCATCAGCTTTGCGGGCGGCCTGCCCTCGCCCCAGACCTTCCCGATCGACGCCATGCGCGAAGCCAGCGAACGCGTGCTGCGGGATGACGGCAAAGCTGCCCTGCAATACGCCGCCAGCGAAGGCTACGCCCCCTTGCGCGAATGGGTCGCACAAGACCTGCTCAAACAAGGCATGAAGGTCAGCCCCGACCAAGTGCTGATCACCACCGGCAGCCAGCAAGGCCTGGACCTGGTCGCCAAGATCCTGATCGACGCGGGCAGCCGCATCTTGGTGGAAACGCCCACCTACCTGGGCGCACTGCAAGCTTTCACCCCGATGGAGCCGGTGGCTGTGGCCGTGAACAGCGATGACCACGGCGTGGACCCCGATGACCTCCGCGCCAAAGTGGGCACCGGGGCTGACAAAGCCCGCTTTGTGTATTTGTTGCCCAACTTCCAGAACCCCACCGGCCGCACCATGACCGAAGAACGCCGCGCCGCCGTGGCCCAGGTGGCCATCGAAACCGGCCTGCCGATCATCGAAGACAACCCCTACGGCGACCTGTGGTTTGACGCACCCCCCGCACCCTCGCTCAGTTCGCGCCACCCCGAAGGCAGCGTGTACCTCGGCTCCTTCTCGAAGATCCTGGCCCCCGGTTTGCGCCTGGGCTATCTGGTCGCGCCCAAGGCGCTGTACCCCAAGCTGCTGCAGGCCAAACAAGCGGCCGACCTGCACACGCCCAGCTTCAACCAGCGCGTGGTGGCCGAAGTGCTCAAAGACGGCTTCATCGAGCGCCATGTGCCCACCATCCGCGCTCTGTACAAACAGCAATGCGAAGCCATGCTGGCGGCGATGGACCGTGAAATGGCGGGCCTGGGCCTGAGCTGGAACCGCCCGGTTGGCGGCATGTTCTTATGGGTGCAGCTGCCCCAAGGTCTCAAAGCCGTGCCCCTGCTGGAAAAGGCAGTGGCCAAAGGCGTGGCCTTTGTGCCCGGCTTCGCCTTCTACGCGCAGGGCGCCAACGAAAGCACGCTGCGCCTGTCGTTTGTGACCGCCACCGTCGACCAGATCAACACCGGTATGGCCGCGCTGGCCGCAGCGATCCGGGAATCTTTGCCCGGCCAATAAGCATGCTCAAGATTTGGGGGCGCATCAGTTCCATCAATGTGCGAAAAGTGGTGCTCTGTGCACAAATGCTGAACATCCCTTTTCAGCGCATGGACGCTGGCATGAGTTTTGGTGTGGTCAACACACCAGACTATTTGATGCTCAACCCCAATGCCATGGTGCCCACCATCCAAGATGGCTCATACACACTGTGGGAATCCAACGTGATCGTGCGCTACCTTTGCGCACGGGAAAATCGGCTCTACCCTTCAGATTTACACACCCGCTTCACGGCAGAGCAATGGATGGACTGGCAGCAAACAAGCCTCAATCGCGCCAGCGGGCCTGCCTTCGTGCAATGGATTCGAACGCCTGAAGCCCAACGCAACCACGACCTGATTGCACAATCGGTCGCGGCCACAGAGCCCTTGCTGGACTTGCTCGATCAAAGGCTGCAAAAGCAAGCTTTTGTTGCAGGTGAGCAAATGAGCATGGCTGACTTGCCCATCGCGTGCGAAGTGCACCGCTGGTGGGGCCTGCCGCAAAACCGTCCCCATTGGCCACATTTGGAACGCTGGTACGCACACATGCGCCAGCATGAAGGCGCAGTGGGTGTGTTGGATTTACTTTTGTCCTGAAAGACTTGTCCGCCATGAAAACCCGCTCTTTCCAACAAGTCGACGTCTTCACCGACACGGCCTTTCTAGGCAACCCGCTGGCCGTGGTGCTGGACGGCGAAGGCCTGAGCGATGCACAAATGCAGGCCTTTGCCCGCTGGACACAGCTGAGCGAAACCACCTTTGTACTACCCCCCACGCCCGAAGGGGCCGCTGGCGGTGCCGACTACCGGGTGCGCATCTTCACGCCCGGCGCTGAGCTGCCGTTTGCAGGCCACCCCACGCTGGGCACCGCCCACGCCTGGCTGAACGCAGGCGGAAAGCCTCGCCAAAGCGGCCAGCTGGTGCAGGAATGCGGTGTCGGTCTGGTCAGCTTGAAATCGGTCGACGGCCGCTGGGCATTTGCAGCGCCCCCCTTGCAACGCCAAACACCTGCGCCAGCCCTGCTGGCCGAGGTGCTGGCGGCGTTGGGCCTGCACGCCGACGAGGTGCTGGCCGCGCAAGACCTGAACAACGGCCCGCACTGGCTGGGCCTTTTGATCGACTCGGTGGACAGCCTGCTCGCGCTGGAACCTGACCACGCGGCGCTCAAGCGCCTGAACACCAAGGTCGGCGTGGCGGCCAAACGTGAGACGAATCCCAGCGGCCTGATCCGCCGCGCCAACCGCGAAGCCCGCGCATTTGCGTCTTCCACCCGCATCGCCAACGACCCCACCGACCTGGAGGTGCGCGCATTCGCTGCCCCGGTCGGCATCGCCGAAGACCCGGTCACTGGCAGCCTGAACGCGTCGCTGGCGCAATGGCTGATGGCCGAAGGCCACATGCCTTCGCGCTACAGCGCCCGCCAGGGCACGGTGCTGGGCCGAGCAGGCCAGGTGTTCTTGTCGCAAGACGCGCAAGGCCAAGTCTGGGTGGGTGGCGACGTGGTCGGCTGCATCCAGGGTTCCGTGACCCTCTGATCACCCCAGCGACAGGCGGCAAGCCCCGGGCTGCGCACAATCGCCGCCTATGGGAACACTTTATTTGGTCCGCCACGGACAAGCCTCTTTCGGGGCCGATGACTACGATCAACTCAGCCCGCTGGGCCGCCAGCAGGCGGTGCGCCTGGGAGAATATTTGCGCCCCAAGCTGCAGAACAAACCCCTTGAAGCCGTGCTCATGGGCAGCTTGAAGCGCCACCGCCAAACCTGGGAAGGCATTGCCGAAGGCGCGGGCCTGCCGCACACCCCATCGGTGTGGCCTGGCTTGAACGAATACGACAGCCACGCGCTGATCGAAGCCATCCACCCCGAACCGCTGGCCAAGCCGGACACACCCGAGCTGTACCGACATCACTTCAGGCTGCTGCGCGACGCCTTGCAAGCCTGGATGGCGGGCAAGACCCAACCGCGCGACATGCCCAGCTATGCCGACTTTGTCGGCGGCATCGAGGCGGCGCTCGACCATGTGCGGCAAAACCACTCGGGCGATGTGATGATCGTCTCCAGTGGCGGCCCCATCTCGACGGCGGTGGGCCGCGTGCTGGGCACCCCACCAGAGACCACCATTGAGCTGAACCTGCGCATCCGCAACACCGCCCTGACCGAGTTCGTGTTCAACCCGAAGCGGCACATGATGCTGACCTACAACACACTGCCGCACCTGGACAGCGACGCGCACAAAGACTGGGTCACTTTCGCCTGAACCAGCCCTGAGGTTTTTGCACAATCTTGGTGCAATCCCTGACATGAAGTGCGGTCCATCTCCTTCAGAATGGTTGGCATGAATTGTTCTGCCGCACGCGCGGCGTGTCTGTCGTCACTGGGCGGCATACAGGTCGTCCTTTCTGCTTTCGCCAACACGACACAAGTCCTGAAAGACTTGTCCGATCTGCTGGCGCAACACCAATTGGCCTCTGTCTGCACGGTCACAGCAAACCCGGGGGCGCAGGCCACCATCGTTCAGGGCCGCTTGAATGCCGAGGCCATGAACACCTGGGTTCCCGGCCATGACACCCTGGGCTTGCACCAGCGGCTCCCGCCTTCGGGTCTGAGCGCGGACAAGGCGCTGATGCAAGAGATTTTGGTGGCGCTGCTGGCCTCTCCCGCCGGACTCGCCTTTCCCAGCGTCGCAGCGCTGGCCTCGCACATCCGGGTTCGTCGGCACATCGCCCAGGCCGCACAAAAGACCGCGCTGGCCTTCAAGACCGAAGCCGCCGAGCGCCCGCAAAACTATTGGCGCGACGGCGGCGACGAAGCTGGTTTCATCCTGCAGCCCGGGCGGTGCCTGGTGGATGCGCTGATCGCCGCCACCCAACCCGATGCCACAGGCAAGCTTTACGACTTTTCCTGCTACCGGGCCACTGAGTACGTGATTTTGCTGGGCATCGCCCAAGAGCTCAAAACACACCACCCCGAATTGCTGGCCCAGCTGCAAAGCCTCAACGAAGTCCACGCCGTTCGCTCGGGCCAGTTCCACGAGGTCTACCTGGTCGAGTACGGCAGCATGGAAACCCCCTTGCCCGCCCGTTTTTATGTCCCCGGTGACCGCCTGTGGTTTCGCAACCCCGACGAGCGCTCATCGGATGTGACCGGCTACGAAGGCTCTTGGGTCATCTACATGGGGGGCGGCTTGTTCAGCAACTTCTGGCAAATTGAACGGCCTTACACCCTTGAATCCAAAGCCATCGAGATCTTTCACTGGAAAGATGGCGTCTACACCGATGCCCAAGGTGAGTTGCAAATGGACGAATCGGTGGTTGAAGCGCACGTGGCGCAAACCCTGTCCGATCCGAAGGTCACCGCCCAAGTGCTGGAGCGCATGCTGCGCATGCGCGACCCGAAAGGCGTTTACGCGGAAGGCGGCTGCATTGACACCACCCGTGAATACCACCGCAACGTGAGCCGAGGCCAGTGCGAACTGGCGCTGCCCCAATTCGAAAGGGCTGCCAACTCAGGCCACTTGATCGGTCAGGGTGTCGGCTGGCAAGCGGTCGATTTCGGCCAACAACTGCGCCAGCGCGCGGCCTGACGCGTCCAGCAAAGCCTGCCCCTTGGCCACTGTGGCCGCCGCCGCATGGCCCGCTGCGCCGTGGCGGTTGTAGTCCTGCATTTGCCAGCCCAGCTTGGCGCTTTTGCCATTGCCCAAAATCGCAAAACGCTCGGCGCGGTCTTGCGCGGTGGAGCGGAAGTTTTGCGCCTTGTCCATGCGCACGTTGTCTGGCCGCAGCGCCAGCATCATTGAGGTTTCGGTGTCCCCCGCGTGCACGCCAAAGCGGTGCTCTTCGGCGCTGAACAACGCGTTCACATCGCGGCCTTGCGCATCGACCAAAGGCAGGTTGAACCAGCTCACGCTGTACACCAGCATGCCCAGCCGGGTGCGCAGGTCACGCGCCACGATGTCCATCACGCTCACTTGTCCGCCGTGGGCATTGAGCAGCACCAGTTTTTTGATGCCGCTTGCCGCGACCGACTCGCCGATGTCGGTCCACAAGCGGATCACGGTTTCGGCCTTGAGCGTCAGGGTGCCTGCAAAGCGGGCGTGCTCGGGGCTCAGGCCCACGGTTTGGGTGGGCAAAAACAAAGCCGGCACATCGGCGGGCAAGTGGGGCACACAAGCGGCCACCACGCCATTGACCAGATCGGTGTCCACCGACAGCGGCAGGTGCGGGCCGTGTTGCTCGGTGGCGGCCACTGGCAAGACCGCGATGGTGCGGGCCAGGTCCAGACCGGCAAAGTCGGTGGTGCTCAGATCGGCCCAGAAGCGGACAGGTGTGTTCATGTCCGGCATCTTAATGGAGCGCCGTGCCTGGGGGTTTGGGTGCGGGTGTACAGTGCCAGCTGTTTTTGACCGGTTCATTGAAACTATTGCACTGCATGCCGACCTCGTTCATCCGTTTTGCCCTGACCGCCCTGCTGCTGACGCTGGGCCTGACCAGCCATGCCCAGATCGGTGGGGCCACCGTCAAAACCGAGCAGGTGCGCGCAGAACTGATGGCCCACGCCCCGCAAGGCGTGCAAGCGGGCCAGACCTTTTGGCTGGGCTTGCAGATTGCGCACCAGCCGCACTGGCACACCTATTGGCAAAACCCGGGCGATTCGGGCCTGCCCACCCAGCTGCACTGGACCTTGCCCGCAGGCCTGAGCGCAGGCGACATCGCCTGGCCGCTGCCCAAAAAGATCCCGATCGGCACCTTGGCCAATTACGGCTACGAGGGCACGGTGCTGTTGAGCGTGCCCATCGCGGTGGGGCCGGACTTCAAGCCCCCGGTGGTCGGTCCCCTCAAAATTGCGCTGCAAGCCGAATGGCTGGTCTGCCGCCAGGAATGCATCCCGCAAGAAGGCCAGTTCAGCCTGAGCTTGCCTGTGCAAAGCGCCACCGCACTGGATGGTGGCGCTTTTGAAGCTGCGCACCAGCTCACCCCCCCAAAACTGCCGCAACTGCAGCAAGCAGGCACTTGGATCACCGGGGGCCAAACCCGTTTGAGCGAGGACGGCAAGCAACTGCATTTGCGACTGCACGGGCTGCCCGTGAAGTGGCGAGGCCAAACGCTCAGCGCCTTTCCAATCACGGCAGGGGTGGTCAACAACGCCGCCGCCCAAGGCCAAGGGTGGACGCAAAACTGGCAAGGGGCGGTTTGGAATGCCAACATCCCGGTGTCTGAAGAACGCACCGAATCCCCCCAAAACATGCGCTGGGTGATCGCCACGGGCCCCGAATCGTCCCCCCAAGCCCCGGCTTTTGAAATTGAATCCCCCGTCCAGGGCACCTGGCCCGCGCTGACGCAAGCAGCGCCTGCGGGTGTGTCGCCCGAGCTGGCCAAAGCGCTGGCCCTCAATGCCGAAAACGCCTCAACCGTGCCCATGCCCGCCGCCAGCGCCAGCCCGCTGAACATCTTGCTGGCCGTGTTGGGCGCGTTTTTGGGTGGGCTGCTGCTCAACCTCATGCCGTGCGTGTTTCCGGTGCTGGCCATCAAGGTGATGGGTTTTGCGCAAGGTGGCCATGACCGCGAACACCGCGCCGCAGGCCTGGCTTACACCGCAGGTGTGGTGCTGTCTTTCTTGCTGCTGGGCGGCCTGATGCTGGGCTTGCGGGCCGCTGGTGAGCAACTCGGTTGGGGCTTCCAGTTGCAATCGCCGCCCGTGGTGGCGGGTCTGGCGCTGCTGTTCACCCTGCTTGGCTTGAACCTGGCGGGCGTTTTTGAATTTGGCCAAATGCTGCCCAGCCGACTGGCATCCTGGCAAAGCAGCCACCCCACCGTGAACGCCGGCTTGTCGGGCGTGCTGGCCGTGGCCGTGGCATCGCCCTGCACCGCCCCCTTCATGGGCGCATCACTGGGGCTGGCGATTGCGCTGCCGGTTTGGCAAGCCCTCATGGTGTTTGCGGCCATGGGCTTGGGCATGGCCTTGCCATATCTGGCCGCCAGCGCGTGGCCGGGCATCGCGCGCGCGCTGCCGCGCCCAGGGGCGTGGATGGTGGTGTTCCGCCAGGCCATGGCCTTCCCCATGTTCGCCACCGTCATCTGGCTGTTGTGGGTGTTGGGGCAACAAACCGGCATCGACGGTGCCAGCGGCTTGCTGGCCATGTTGTTGACCGTGGCCGCGCTGGCTTGGGCGCTGGGGCTGTCCGGCCGTGCCCGGTGGGTATTCAGCAGCTTGAGCCTCGCGGGGCTGTTCTGGCTGGGTGCCAACGTGTTGCCCGGGGCCTTGCACGAAGCACCAGCCGAAACACCCGTTGCAACCACCAACTCCCCAACAAACCAGCCCGCCAGCCACACACCGCGCTGGCAAGCGTGGAGCGCGGCTGCCCAGCAAACCCAGCTGGCCGCTGGCCGCCCGGTGTTTGTGGACTTCACCGCCGCCTGGTGCGTGACCTGCCAATACAACAAGAAAACCACCCTGGCCAATGCGCAAGTCCTGGCCGACTTTGACACCCGCCAGGTCGTGCTGATGCGCGCCGACTGGACGCGCCGCGACCCGGCCATCACCCAAGCGCTCACGGCCCTGGGCCGCAGCGGCGTGCCGGTGTATGCGCTGTACGCGCCAGGCCAGGCCCCGGTGCTGCTGTCCGAGCTGCCCAGCGTGGCCGAAGTGCAAGCGGCTTTGCAAAAACTCCCGACCGCCAAATAAGGGCCCCATGTGGGAGGCCGCCCCTGCGGCCGAATGCGCGCAGTAGCGCGTCGCCCTTCGCGAGCAGGGGCTCGCTCCCACAAAAAGCCTCTGCCTGTGGCAAGCTCACCGCTCGCAAATGCCCGGTTCGGCCTGCGACAATCGGGGCATGAGCACCTCTTCTTTTGCCCCCCTTCAAAACGACACCTTCTTGCGCGCCTGCCTGCGCCAAGCCACCGACTACACCCCCTTGTGGCTGATGCGCCAAGCGGGCCGCTACCTGCCCGAATACCGCGACACGCGAGCCAAGGCCGGCAGCTTCATGGGCCTGGCCACCAACGTGGATTACGCGACCGAAGTGACTTTGCAGCCGCTGGAGCGCTACCCGCTGGACGCCGCCATTTTGTTCAGCGACATCCTGACGGTGCCCGACGCGATGGGCCTGGGTTTGTCGTTCGCGCTGGGCGAAGGCCCCAAGTTCGCCAAGAACGTGCGCGACGAAGCAGCCGTCAACGCGCTGGCCGTGCCCGACATGGACAAGCTGCGCTACGTGTTCGACGCCGTCACCAGCATCCGCAAGGCGCTGAACGGCCGTGTGCCCTTGATCGGCTTTTCAGGCAGCCCCTGGACGCTCGCGTGCTACATGGTCGAAGGCGCGGGCTCGGACGACTACCGCCAGGTCAAGAGCCTCATGTACAGCCGCCCCGACCTGATGCACCGCATTCTGGAAATCAACGCCGACGCGGTCGCGCAGTATCTGAACGCGCAGATCGAAGCCGGTGCCCAGGCGGTGATGATTTTTGACAGCTGGGGCGGCGTGCTGGCCGATGGCGCGTTCCAGCAGTTCAGCCTGGCCTACACCGCCCGCGTGCTGGCCCAACTCAAAACCGAGCACGAGGGTGCCCGCATCCCGCGCATCGTCTTCACCAAAGGCGGTGGCCTGTGGCTGCCAGAAATGAACGGTCTGGACTGCGAAGTGCTGGGCCTGGACTGGACGATGAATCTGGGCAAGGCCCGTGCGCTGGTGGGCGGCCAGGTCGGCGGCCCCGGCAAGGCGCTGCAAGGCAACATCGACCCCAACGTGCTGTTTGCCCCGCCAGACCAGATCGCCAAAGAAACCCGCCGCGTGCTGGACAGTTTTGGCCAACCCCACACCGACCGGGCCACCACCGGCCCGACCCACATTTTCAACCTGGGCCACGGCATCAGCCAGTTCACGCCACCCGAGCATGTCTCGGCCCTGGTCGAAACGGTGCACAGCCATTCACGCGCCCTGCGCCAAAAATGAGCCGATGGGCCTGGGGTCGTCAAGGCCTTTAGCATAAAAAAGCGGCGTGCCAAGCACTTTTTTTTGCAAAAAATAGGCTTCAAGGCGCTTGACTTATGCACAAAAGTAAATCTCCACCCAAGCCTGCTCCGCTTGTTGCAAAGCAGCAAAACCGGTGTATCACCCATTTTGCAAGTCATTGATTTCATTGAACTTTTTAACTTGCACATTGGATGGGCAATTTAGCGGAAGGCTTGATTTTCAAGGCTTCCAGCCCATCCAGACCGAGTTTTCAACAAAGTTATCCACAGATTTTCTGAATCAAGCTCAAAGTACTGTGAAATCAACAACTTACATCTTGTTTCAAGATTTCAGCTAACCTCTAAAACTGGTAATTTCTCCCAAAAATCCCGGAAACAATGTGAGCACCCACCACTGGATCGATGTTGCCGTCCAGACCCCGGCCCACAGCCAAGTGGGGGGGCTGCTGAGCTACCGCAGCCCTTTTGAGGTGCAGCCGGGGCAACTGGTGCGCGTGCCCCTAGGCAAGCGGGATGTGCTGGGCGTGGTCTGGGCGCTGCACGATGCGGCCCCCTCCGACATGCCCGAATCGGCGGTGCGCGACGTGCTGGGCGTGCTCGAAGGCCTGCCGCCGCTGGATGCGGCATGGCGGCAACTGGTGCAGTTTTCGGCCCAGTATTACCAGCGCTCTTTGGGCGAGGTGGCTTTGTCGGCCCTGCCACCGCAACTGCGCGACCTGAGCAACGAACAACTGGCCCGCCGCCTCAAAAAGCAAAACACCGAGCGCACCGTCCACACCACGCCCGGCCCCGCCCTTTCGGACGAGCAAAGCGCCGTGTTGGCGCAAATGGCCAGCGGCACCGGGCCATTTTTGCTGTTTGGCAGCACCGGGAGCGGCAAGACCGAGGTGTATTTGCAGGCGGTGGAGCGCATGCTGGCCTCCGATCCGCAGGCCCAGGCCCTGCTCATGGTGCCCGAGATCAACCTGACGCCCCAGCTCGAAGAGCGGGTGCAGGCCCGATTCGGGGCCGAGGCCGTGGTCTCGATGCACAGCGGCATGACGCCCGCCCAGCGACTCAAAGGCTGGCTGGCCGCCCACGCGGGCCACGCCCGCATCGTGCTGGGCACGCGCATGGCCATTTTTGCGTCCATGCCGCACCTGAAGCTGATCGTGGTCGACGAAGAACACGACCCCAGCTACAAACAACAAGAAGGCGCACGCTACTCGGCGCGCGACCTGGCCGTGTACCGGGGCCGCTTGCATAACGCCCCGGTGCTGCTGGCCTCGGCCACGCCCTCGCTCGAAAGCTGGCACCTGAGCCGCCCGGCCAATGCCGACGATGCTGGTGGCCGATACCAGCGCTTGTTCATGCCTTCGCGCATTGGCACCGGCCTGCTGCCCAAGGTACGGCGCGTGGACATGAACAAACAGCCGCGCCGCACCGTGCTGTCGGCCCCGCTGGTGGCCGCCCTGCAAGAGCGGGTGGAGCGCGGCGAGCAATGCATGCTGCTGCTCAACCGGCGCGGCTACGCTCCGGTGCTGCACTGCGCCGACTGCGGCTGGAAAAGCGAATGCAAGCACTGCAGCGCCTTTCGGGTGTTCCACAAGATTGACCGCACCCTGCGCTGCCACCACTGCGGCCTGACCGAGCGTGTGCCCCGGGCCTGCCCCGAGTGCGGCAACGCCGACATTGCCCCGATTGGACGGGGGACAGAACAACTGGAAGAACATTTGGGCGAACTGCTGGCCCATGTGAAGCGCCCCGATGGCGGCCCCATCCGCATCGCCCGCATTGACGCCGACACCACGCGCCTGAAAGGTGCGCTGGAAAGCCAATTGGCGTCCGTGCATTCGGGTGAGGTGGACATTTTGGTGGGCACACAAATGATTGCCAAGGGGCACGACTTCCGGCGCATCACGCTGGTGGCGGCCGTCAACCCCGACACGGCGCTGTTTTCGAGTGACTTCCGTGCGCCCGAGCGGCTGTTTGCCCTGCTCATGCAAGCCGCAGGCCGCGCCGGGCGCGACGCCGCCCAAAGCGCCAGCAGCGAGATGTGGGTGCAAACCTTTCACCCGCAACATGCGCTGTTTGAAGCGCTCAAAAAACACGACTACCCGGCATTTGCCGCCAGCGAACTGGCCGAGCGCACCGCCGCCGACCTGCCGCCCATCAGCCACCAGGCCCTGCTGCGCGCCGACGCCCGCACCCAAGAAGCCGCCCAGGCGCTGCTGAACGCCGCCCGCGAAACGCTCGAAGCGCAACTGAGCGCCGACCCCGCCACCGCGGACTTGGTGATGCAAGTGAGCGTGTACCCCGCCGTGCCCATGAGCATGCAGCGCGTGGCCGATGTGGAACGCGCCCAAATGCTGCTGGAAAGCCCCAGCCGCATGGCGCTGCAAAAAATGCTGTGGCACCTGCACAGCGTGCTGCACCAGGTGCGCAGCCAGCCTGAACACAAAGGCGTGATCCGCTGGCTGGTGGACGTGGACCCGCAGGCCATCTGACATTGGCTGGCAGGTTTCCTGTGGGAACGAGCCCCCGCTCGCAAATCTACGCACTGCCACCGCCACCATTCGGCTGCAGGGGCAGCCTCCCACAGAGAAAATGACGCAGCGATTCAGCGTCCGGGCATTTGTAGGAGCGAGCCCCTGCTCGCGAATCTGTACAGGGGCGCCGCAAACATTCGGCCGCAGGGGCAGCCTCCCACAGAGACTCCCCAGCACCCGCCCTCAGGGCTTGAGCAAGGCCACCGCGCCAGAGAAGGTCAAAAACGCGGTCGACGTGGTGACCAAAATGATGCGCGCAATGCGCCCGTTGTCGGCCCCCAAACGCTCGGCCAGCAGCGAGACATTGCTGGCACTGGGCAGTGCCGCCACCAGCACCATCACCATCAAAGCAAACCGGTCGATGGGCACCCCCATTTGCACCGCTGCGCCACCCAACAGCAGCACCAGCAGCGGGTGCAGCAACAGTTTGATGAACGAGATCGGCAAAAAATCAACCCAGCGCAGCGGCCCATGCGGCCGTTCGTGGGCCAGCATTTGCGACCGGGCCAACACCGCACCGATGGTGAACAAGGCCACAGGTGAAGCCGCATCGGCCAGCAAACCCACGGTTTTGGCCACGGGGCCGACCAAGGCCAAATTCCAGAAAGAAAAAACGCCCCCAAAAGAAATGGCCCAGGGCATGGGGTTGCGCACCACGCCCGCCAAGGCCTTGCGTGCGGCCACAGCCGCGCCGTGCTCACCCGCAGCGTCCATGCGCGACAAAGCCACGCAAAGCGAGGTGGTGATGACCATGTCCACGAGGATGGTGACGATGGTCGGACCTGCGGCCTCCGGCCCCAGCAAGGCCACCAAAAGCGGCACCCCCATGAAACCCGTGTTGGGAAAAGCCGCAACCAAGGCCCCCAAAGAAGCATCGTTCCACCGGATGCGCTCGTTCAGGCTGATGGCGATGCTGAACGCCACCATGACCATCGCACACAAGGAATAGGTGAAGAACACGCCCGCATCCAGCAACTGGGCAATCGGCGTGCTGGCCCCAAAGCGGAACAACATGCACGGCAAGGCAAAAAACAGCACAAACCCGTTCAAGCCTGGAATGGCCTCCAGCGGCAACAGCCGTTTGCGGGCTGCCGCGTAGCCACACAAAACCAAAGCAAAGAAGGGAAAAGTGACACGCAAAACTTCAAGCATGGGTGGATTGTCGTGGCATTTGGGGCGGGTAGCAGGTCGCAGCGCAGACAAAACCATCGGCGACTCCGCATGAACTCGGTGGTTCGGTCATGCGCTGGACAACGCGCAGTCAGGACGGAGAAAAGACGAAAGGCCGCATATAGCGGCCTTTCCATTTGGTGCATCTTTCTGCTTGTTAGCGTCCAGAGCGCATTTCCCAATCGTCGAAATGTGGCGCAAATATAGCACAATGGTATTCACCGAAAGATATAGAAATGACAGGAAATACTGTGTCAACCATGCGCTACCGATTGGCCCTTGATTTGGGCTCCACCTCCTTGGGCTGGGCGATGGTCAGACTCAACCCGCAAGACGAACCCTGCGCGGTGATCAAGGCTGGGGTGCGGATTTTCAGCGATGGGCGCAACCCCAAAGACGGATCATCCTTGGCCGTCACCCGAGCGTGCGGCGGCCACGCAGTTCAGACTGAGTTTGCTCGACATGGGTTTCAGCCGCGCCCAGCTCAGTGTGTACATGCGCTTTTGCACCAGCCATGCGCAGGTGCAAACCTATTGCCAGCGGGTGGAGGCGGCGCTGCCCAAAGGCGGGCAAGTCAACGTCCTGCAATTGACCGACAAGCAGTACGAACGGATCATCAGTTTTCAGGGCAGGCGCAAAGAGGCTGCGAAAAAAACACCCGATCAGTTCGATTTATTCGGGTAAAGCCGCGATTTTGTAGAGGCCGATTGCCAAAAAGTCCTTTTAAAACAAGGACTTGTCTTGGGTCTAGTCTAGACGATTGGGAAATGCGCTCTGACCGGAACACTGCCTGTGACGTTGACAGTTCGAGTAACAGTCTAGACGATTGGGAAATGCGCTCTGACCGGAACTCGGGGAAGCTGTCCAACGTCAAGCGGTACAGTCTAGACGATTGGGAAATGCGCTCTGAGCGGAACTATCTTGCTGACAAGGATGACAAGCAGGCCAGTCTAGACGATTGGGAAATGCGCTCCGACAAGAAACGCGCGCCCTTGCGACCAGGTGAATCGCTACAGCTTTCGTGGAGATTGGCAGATTGAACGAATGAAGCCGCCCTTTTTAAACCGCTATCATGGCCCGCTTTGCTCCGCTCCCCCGTTTTCCACACCCCCCCCATGTCAGCCGGACTCAACAACGCCCAACTCGAAGCCGTGAACTACGTCTCTGGTCCCTGCCTGGTACTGGCGGGCGCGGGTTCGGGCAAGACGCGGGTGATCACGCACAAGATCGGGCGGCTGATCGAGGCTGGGCTGGAGCCCAAGCGCATTGCGGCCATCACCTTCACCAACAAGGCCGCCGCCGAAATGCGCGAGCGCGCCAAGCAGCTGATTGGCCGCGCCGCCAAGGATGTGCTGATCTGCACCTTCCACGCTTTGGGCGTGCGCATCATGCGCGAAGACGGCCATGTGCTGGGGCTCAAGCCGCAGTTCAGCATCATGGATGCGGACGATGTGACCAGCATCTTGAAGGATTGCGGCGGCACCACCGACGCGGCCACCGCACGCCAGTGGCAGTGGGCCATCAGCCTGTGGAAGAACATGGGGCTCAATGCCGAGCAAGCTGCAGCGCAAGCGCCCGACGACAACGCGCGGGTGATCGCCCGCATCATGGCGCTCTACCAAGAGCGACTGACGGCTTACCAGAGCGTGGACTTTGACGACCTGATCGGCATGCCCCTGAAGCTGCTGGCCGACTACCCCGAGGTGCGCGAGCGCTGGCAAGCCAAGATGGGCCATGTGCTGGTGGACGAATACCAGGACACCAACGCCACCCAATACGAGGTGCTGAAACACCTGGTGGGCGAGCGTGCGCGCTTCACGGCGGTGGGCGACGACGACCAGTCGATCTACGGCTGGCGTGGTGCCACGCTGGACAACTTGAAGCGCCTGCCGCTGGATTTTCCGCAACTCAAGGTCATCAAGCTGGAGCAAAACTACCGCTCCACCAGCGCGATCTTGCGGGCCGCCAACAACGTCATCCTGCCCAACCCCAAGCTGTTCCCCAAAACCCTGTTTTCTGAATTGGGCGAGGGCGAACCGGTGCGCGTGGTCGATGCCGTGAACGAAGAACACGAGGCCGACCGGGCGATTGCGCGCATCCAGTCGATTCGCGGTGGCCAAGTCAACCCATCCAAGCACCGCGAGTTCAAGGACTTTGCCATCCTTTACCGCGCCAACCACATGGCCCGCCCGTTTGAGCAAGCCCTGCGCCGCGCCAACATCCCCTACAAGGTCTCGGGCGGACAGAGCTTTTTTGACAAGGCCGAGATCAAGGACTTGTGCGCCTGGTTTCGCCTGTGGATCAACAACGATGACGACCCGGCATTTTTGCGCGCCATCACCAGCCCCAAACGCGGCATCGGCCACCAAACTTTGGGCCAACTGGGCACTTTTGCCACGCAATACAAATTGAGCCTGTTTGAGGCCCTGTTTGCGGGCAGCTTGCCCAGCGCGGTGAACAGCCGCGCCCTGGATGGCCTGCACGAATTTGGCCGCTACATCAACGACCTGGAGCACCGCGCCCGCCACACCTTGGGCAAAACGGATGCGCTGGCGTTTTTGCTGGAATGGCTCAAAGAAATTGGCTACGAGTCGCACCTGTACGACGGCGAAGACAACGAAAAAGTGGCCGCTGCCCGCTGGACCAACGTGCTGGAGTTTTGCGACTGGATGGCCGGGCGCTGCGGTGGCGAGATTGAAGACGCCACCGGTGCCCAGGCCACCGAAACCAAAAACCTGCTCGATGTGGCGCAAACCATTTCACTGATCTCCACCCTGAGCGAACGCGAAAAAGACCAGAACGTGGTCACGCTGTCGACCCTGCACGCCTCCAAGGGTCTTGAGTGGCCGCATGTGATGTTGGTGGGCGTGAACGAAGGCCTGCTGCCCTTCAAGCTGGGCGATGACGGCTCGCACTCGGGCAAAGCCGACGGCCCCATGAGCGAAGGCATTTTGCAGCGCCTGCAAGAAGAGCGCCGCCTGATGTACGTGGGCATCACCCGCGCCCAGCGCAGCCTGGCCGTGAGCTGGACCAAGCGCCGCAAAAAAGGGCGCGAAACCGTGGCCGCCCTGCCCAGCCGCTTCATCGCCGAAATGCGCCTGGACGAAAACACCATCAAAGAAGACCCGCGCGAAAAGCTCAAGGCCTTGCGCGCCGAATTTGCCAAACGTGCCGCCGATGCGGCGGCGGAGGCCAAACCATGAACACACGCCCAACACTTGCCCGGCTGTGCAGCCTGATCGCCTTGCTGGCCCTGAGCGCTTGCCAACTGCTGCCCACACGCAGCGACTGCCCATCGGGCGCAGACCTGTCTGCCGAGATGCTGCAAGGTGAGTGGGTCGTTCAGGTGGCAGGCGAGGCCCCATGGGCCCTGCACCTGGGGCCACACCCGGAACACCCAGGCAGCCTGCGCGGCGAATTGATACAAGGCCAGCAGCGCCACGCCGTGGTCGCCGATCTGGACGATGGCGAGTTCACCCTCGAAGAATCGCACGATGGCAAGCGCATTGCCGCCACTTGGCTGGGCAGCTTGCCAGCGCAGGCTTGTGGGCGGCAAATTCAAGGCCAACGGATGCTTGCCGGTCAAGCCAGCCAAAGCTTTCAGATCACCCGAACACCCTGAGGCCACCATGTGCTGAGGGATTGCCCTTCTTGACCCAAGGGCAGGGGATTTATCCCGCAAAATACAGGCCCAACACTCAGCGCATTTGACCGATGAACGCAGCCACTTACAGTCCAACCCCACCGAAGCGCAAGCTGATCGGCTTGGCTGGCGTCGTGGTTTTGCACCTTGTGTTGTTTGGCGCCATTCAGGCTGGACTGAACCGCACGGCCCCGCCCAAAATGCCCACCGTGGTGCAGACGCTTTTGCTGGAAGAAAAGCGGTCCGAACTGCCACCCTTGCCGCCCCCTCCGGCACCGCCCACGCCACCCGCACCCACGCTGCCCAAGAACAGCCCGCCTCCGCCCACGACAGTGCCGCCCATCGAAGCACCTGTAGCGCCCGCCTCGCCCAACGCCATTGCGGCGGTGACCGCGCCCCCCCAGACGCCAGCGGCCCCATCTGCCCCTGCGCCCGCAGCAGCACCCAGAGCATCGGCCCCCACCCGCACAGCAGCGGGCGTCAACATCGCGCAGTGCGAAAAACCCGAATACCCCAGCGCATCCAGGCGCATGGAAGAAGAGGGCACTGTGGCACTGCGTTTTCTGGTGGGTGCAGACGGCAAGGTCATCCAGTCCGAGGTCGAGAAAAGTTCGGGCTACAAACGCCTGGACGACGCGGCCCGCGCGGGCCTGTCCAAGTGCCAGTTCCGCCCAGCCACAGTGGACGGCAAAGCCGAGCAAGCCTGGACCACCATCCGATACGTTTGGCGTCTGGAATGAGGCCACTTGCCCATCCAGCCACCGCAACACACACGCACATGACACAGCGCAAAGGAATTTCACCCATGTTCAACGCTTTTAAACACACCCTGGCGGGTGCCGCTTTGCTGACCGGCCTTTTGCTGGCAGGTCACAGCGAGGCGGCCCCCACCAACGAGCCCGCTGCGCCGACCACCAGCGCCGTGGCTGCACCCGCAGCAACCACGCTGACACCCGAAGCCACGGCCCTCACCGAGGACAACCCCTACGGCCTGGGCGCCCTGTGGTCGCAAGGCGATGCCATTGCCAAGGGCACGCTGTTGATTCTGGTGCTCATGAGCATGGGCAGCTGGTACGTGATCATCACCAAGTTTCGTGAGCAATCGAAATTGCAACAAATGGCCAAGGCAGCCCAAGCGAACTTCTGGAACGCGGGCTCGGTTCAGCAAGCGACCGAAGCGCTGGATGCCGCCAGCCCCTTCCGTTTCATTGCCGAAAAAGGCCTGGAAGGTGCATCCAAACACGGTGGCTTGCTGGGCGCGGTGGACTTCAACACCTGGGTGACGATGAGCATCCAACGGGCCATGGGCACGGTGCAAAGCCGCATGCAAGATGGCTTGGCGGTGCTGGCCACGGTCGGATCGACCGCGCCCTTTGTCGGCTTGTTTGGCACCGTGTGGGGCATCTACCATGCGCTGGTCAAAATCGGCATGTCGGGCCAGGCCAGCATCGACAAAGTGGCAGGCCCTGTGGGCGAAGCCCTGATCATGACCGCCATTGGTCTGGCAGTAGCCGTGCCTGCGGTGCTGGGCTACAACTGGCTGGTGCGCCGCAACAAAGCGGCCATGGAAGAAGTCAATGCTTTTGGTTCTGACCTGCACGCCGTGTTGCTGGCATCGGCCACGAAGTGAAGTCCCTCATGCCTTTGAACGGAAATTCACCATGGCCATGAACCTGGGCCCCAGCCTGGGGTCAAGCGATGAAGACGAGGTGATGGGCACCATCAACACCACGCCGCTGGTGGACGTGATGTTGGTGCTGCTGATCATTTTCCTGATCACCATTCCGGTGGTGACCACCTCCATCAAGGTGGACTTGCCCAAAGAGGCGAACGTGGTGCGGGAGACCCAACCCGAGAACGTGATCATCTCGGTCAACAAGGCGGGGCAGATTTTTCTGTACGACACCCCTATCAAAAACCCGGCCGATCTGCTAGGACGCATGAAAAAATTCTCAGCCATGAAGCCGCAACCCGAGGTTCAAATCCGGGGCGATGCGCAAAGTGACTTTGAATCCGTCGGACGGGTCATGTACGCGGTGCAACGTGCAGGCATCACCAAAGTCGGCTTCATCACCGACCCGGCCCACTGAAGCCCGAAGGACAAACACATGGCCATGAATCTGGGCACCGGCAGCCAAGACGAACCCGAAGTGATGATGGACATCAACACCACGCCACTGATTGACGTGATGCTGGTGCTGCTCATCATGCTGATCATCACCATCCCGGCGCAATTGCACTCGGTCAATCTGGACATGCCCGTGGCCGCCGCCACACCCCAGAAAACCGAGCCCTTGGTGATCAAGGTCGACATCGACGCCGACTCCAGCATGCGCTGGAACGGGCAAGCACTGCCCGACCGCCAGGCGCTGACAACCCGACTCACCGAAGCCGCGGCCTTGCAGCCACAGCCCGAGCTGCACATCCGCTCACATGCCAAAGCCAAATACGAAGCGGCAGTGGCGGTGCTGGCAGGTGCCCAACGTGCGGGTCTGACCAAGCTGGGCATTGTGGGCAGTGAACGGTTCGCGTATTGAATGTGATGGGTGCCCGGCCTCACCCTGCCTCAATCTGATGGTGCACCTGAAGCACTGGAGGCATTCACGAAGCAAAGAAAAAGCCGCTCCATGGAGCGGCTTTTTCATGAGAAGCACCGGGATCAGTCGGCGTATTTGCCTGCAGCGTCCACGGCTGTCTTGATCTTGACCATCTCGGCGGCCACAAATTTCTTGTGCTCGGCCGGGTCGGTGCGGTTGTCCGTCACCACCAAGGCACCCAAGCCTTCGTTCTTTTTGATGAACTCAGGGTCTTTCAGGGCTTTCTTCAAGGCATCGTTCAATGTCTTGGTGATGGCGGGGGGTGTGCCTTTGGGGGCATACAAACCATGCCAGATAGTCAGGTTAAAGCCCTTCACGCCCATCTCTTGCAAGCTGGGGTAGTGCTTGAGCACGGGGTGAGTGGCCAAAGGCTTGGCGGTGGTCACAGCAAAAGCCTTCACACGGCCCGACTCGATTTGTTGGGTGGTGTTGGTGGTCTGGTCACACATCACGTCGACCTGGCCGCCGATCAGTGCGGTCATGGCCGGTGCCGTGCCGCTGAACGGGATGGTGGTCATCGCGTCCTTGGTCTGCAAGCTGGATTGCCACAACAAACCACAAATGTGCGAGGCAGAACCCAGACCCGCGTGGGCGATGTTCAACTTGCCGGCGTTGGCGCGGATGTAGTTTTCAAAGTCGCGGTAGGTGTTGGCAGGCAGCTGGGGCTTGCCAATCAGCGTCATGGGCACGTCGTTGACCATGCCCAAAAATTCGAAGTCTTCCAGCGGCTTGTAAGAAATTTTGCGGTACAGCGCGGGCGTGGCCGCCATGCCGATATGGAACAACAACAGGCTGTGGCCATCGGGCGCGGCTTTGGCCACTTTGGTGGCACCGATCGTGCCGCCAGCGCCTGCGGCGTTTTCGACCACGAAGTTGCTGCCGGGAATCTGTTTGCGCATGGCTTCGGCCAAGTCACGGGCCACACGGTCCGTCGGGCCACCGGCCGTGAACGGCACCACGATGGAAATCGGTTTGGTGCCAGGGTAGGTTTGGGCTTGAGCCCCCACCGAGACAGCGGCCAACGCGGCCAGAGCAATCCATTGCTTCATTCTGAAACTCCTAAAAATGACAAGGTAGTCTAAACCTTGAGGAGTGTCGTCAAATCGCGGAAAGTACTTAGCGGCTTACCCTAGTTTGCCCCTGATTTTCAGAGGGAATTGATACCGTAAAAAGCCGGAAAAGCGCATCAGCAAGCCGATGCAGCCCCTTGCGGGGCCTGCATCACTGGTAACTGCGAGCGTCCTCAATGACCTTGCCATCGTTGGCCAGACTGCCCTGCGCCACCAGATGCACTTCACCGCGCAATTTGGTCACATCGCGCACGGCTTCGGACACACGCGCCTTCAGCGCGTCATCGGCCAAACGATCGGTCTCGACGTGTAGTGCCATCTGGTCGTTGGCCATCTCGCCCGTCACCACCAGGCGAGCCTTGGTGACTTCAGGGAAGCGTTTGACGATCTCGGCCACCTGACCGGGGTGGACAAACATGCCCCGGATTTTGGTGGTCTGGTCGGCTCGGCCCATCCAGCCCTTGATGCGCTGGCCCGTGCGGCCTGTGGGGCAGGTGCCCGGCAAGATGGCCGACAAATCGCCTGTGCCAAAACGGATCAAAGGGTAATCGGGGTTGAGCGTGGTGATGACCAACTCGCCCACCTCGCCTTCGGGCACAGGGTCGCCCGTGCCGGGGCGCACGATCTCGACGATCACGCCTTCGTCCAGCACCAGGCCTTCACGCGATGCGGTCTCATAAGCGATCAGGCCCACATCGGCCGTGGCGTAACACTGGTAAGCATCGACCCCGTGCGCGGTCATCCAGTCGCGCAGGCTGGGCGGAAAGGCCTCGCCCGACACCAAGGCCTTGCGCACGCTGGGCAAGGCCACGCCCATCTCGGCGGCTTTTTCGATGATGATTTTCAGGAAGCTGGGCGTGCCGATGTAGCCTGCAGGCTGCAACTCGGCCATGGCCCCCACTTGCTGCTCGGTCTGGCCGATGCCACCCGGGAACACGGTGCAGCCCAAGGCATGCGCGCCGGTTTCCATCATCGAGCCCGCAGGCGTGAAGTGGTAGCTGAAGCAGTTGTGGATCAACTCGCCCGGACGAAAGCCCGCCGCAAACATGGTGCGCGCCATGCGCCAGTAATCGGCGCGGGTGCCTTCGGGTTCGTAGATGGTGCCGGGGCTGGCAAAGACGCGGGTCATGCCCTTGCCAAAGCCGAGGGTGCTGAAACCGCCGAACACATTGCCGCCCGCTGCGCGCGCGGCCTTCTGGCGTTCGAGCAATTCGTATTTGCGGATCACAGGCAATTGGGCCAGCGCTGCGCGGCTGTTCACGCTGGTGGCATCCACGTCTTTGAGCAAGTCGGCAAAGGCCGGGGCCTTGGCCTTGGCATGCGCGACCTGCGCGGGCAAAGCGGCCATCAAGGCGGCTTCACGGACTTCAGGAGCGCGCGTTTCAAGAGCGTCGTAGTGCTTCATGGGTGCTGGACAGATCAATGTGGGAGCGCGCCCCTGCGCGCGAAAAAACGGTTGTGCGGGTGATCCATTCGCGCGCAGGGGCGCGCTCCCACAGGGAAGAGATTTTCGGCGTCCGGAGCCTCAAGCCAACCAGCGCTTGCGGCGCTTGTAGCTCTTGACGTCTTTGAAACTCTTGCGCTCACCGCCGCCCACGCCGAGGTAAAACTCTTTCACGTCTTCGTTGGTGCGCAGGTCTTCGGCAGCGCCATCCATCACCACGCGCCCCGACTCCATGATGTAGCCGTAGTCGGCGTACTTGAGCGCCATGTTGGTGTTCTGCTCGGCAATCAGGAAGGTGACTTTTTCTTTCTCGTTCAAATCTTTCACGATGTTGAACACCTCTTCCACGATCTGCGGCGCCAGGCCCATCGAGGGCTCGTCGAGCAACACCATGTTGGGGTTGGACATCAGGGCTCGGCCAATGGCGCACATCTGCTGCTCACCGCCCGAGGTGTAGGCCGCTTGCGAGGTGCGGCGCGTTTTAAGGCGCGGAAAGTAGTTGTAGACCTTTTCCAGGTTGGCCGCGATCTCGCCCTTGTCGGTGCGGGTGTAGCTGCCGGTCATCAGGTTTTCTTCGATGGTCAAGTGGGCAAAGCAGTGGCGGCCTTCCATGACCTGCACCACACCCCGGTTCACCAGGTCGGCTGGTGACAGGTTTTCGATGCGCTCACCGCGCAGCTCGATGCTGCCTTTGGTGACCTCTCCGCGCTCACCCTTGAGCAAGTTGGAGATCGCACGCAGCGTGGTGGTTTTGCCTGCGCCGTTGCCGCCCAGCAAGGCCACAATGCCCCGCTCGGGCACTTGCAAGGAAACGCCCTTGAGCACCAGGATGACGTGGTTGTAAATGACTTCGATGCCATTGACGTTGAGAATGATGTTTGAATCGTTCATGTGCGGCCTGTTTGAATCAACTGAAAGACAAGTCACCAAGGCTGGTCTTTCAGTTGACGGCTCACGCGTCAGCGCGAGCCATCAACTTCAGTCACTGAGCGGGGTCAATCAAGACTGGCAATCCGCAGGCGTGCGGCGTGTCATTTTCTTGTCGGCCAGGTACTTGTCTGCACCAGCTTTGACCATGGGCTTCAGGATCTGCTCATCGGCTTGGATGAAGTCAGAGCTGAAGCTCCACTTGCTGCCGTCCCACGTTTGAACGCGGGCTGCAGTAGAACCCATGTGGTCAGCGCACGATGTGGACAGCGGCTGCATGATGCCGGTGAAGCCCATGGCGTCCAGACGCTTTTGGTCCAGTGCCAGGTTTTCCAGGCCCCAACGCACTTGCTCGCTGGTCATGACCTTGCCTTTGCCGAAACGCTCTTGCGCACGGCGCACAGCCTCGACGCTCAGCATCGAGATGATCACACCACGGGTGTAGAGCACTTGGCCGACTTCGTCTTTGGGGCCAGAGCCTTGGCTTTTGCCGTGCACGTGTTTCAGGATGTCCTGGATCACTTTGGGCTGTGTGCCCGATGTGTTCAAAGCCAAGGCGTTGTAGCCCTTGGCACCTTCGCCGACGTCTTTGACATCAGGCTCGGCACCCGCCCACCACACGCCATACATCTTGTCGCGGGGGTAGCCCGTGGCTTGTGCTTCTTTCAAGGCGGTGGAGTTCATCACGCCCCAGCCCCACAGCATCACGTAGTCAGGACGGCTTTGACGCACTTGCAACCAAGCCGACTTCTGCTCCACGCCAGGCGCTGTCACGGGGATCAGTTGCAGCTCGAAACCGTGCATCTTGGCGCGCTCTTGCAGCAGGGGAATCGGCTCTTTGCCAAATGGCGAGTCGTGGTACACCAAGGCAATTTTCTTACCCTTGAGCTTGTCGAGGCCGCCTTCTTTTTTGCCCAGATGCTGCACCAAAATGTCAGCGCCCGTCCAGTAGCTGCCCATCAGTGGGAAGTTCCATTTGAAGGCCATGCCGTCTTGTGCGATCGACAAGCCGTAGCCCAGCGTAACAAGAGGCACTTTGTCGGCGGTCACTTTTTCGGTCAGGGCAAAGGTGATGCCTGTGGCCTGTGGATCGAACAGGGTCACGCCAGGACGGCCTTTCAGGCGCTCGTAGCATTCGACACCGCGGTCGGTGGCGTAGCCGGTTTCGCACTCTTCAAAAGTGATCTTCACGCCATTGATGCCGCCATCGCGGGCATTGATCAGCTTGAGGTAGTCCTGCTTGCCGTTGGCCCATGGAATGCCGTTGGGGGCATAGGGACCGGTGCGGTAAGACAGCAACGGGAAAAACTGTTCTTTGGCTTGCGCCTGAACGGATGTCGCCAGCAGCGACGATGCAGCAGTTGCCACAGCGGCCACGGCCAAAATCAAATCACGCATCTTCATGTTTGTCTCCTTAGAAAAAATTAACACTCACACAAAACAACTCAATGGGGGAAGGGCCACAAGCGCAACTTCTGCTTGGCGATCGACCACAACTTGGCCAGGCCATGCGGCTCCACGATCAGGAACCACACGATCAAGCCACCAAAGATCATCAACTCGGCATGCGACACACCGGCGGTAGAAATTTCAAAACCGGCCAAGCCTGCCAAGGCTGGCAACACTTGGCTCAGGGCAATCGGCAGCAAAGTGATGAAGGCCGCGCCCAAAAAGCCACCCAGGATAGAGCCCAGACCGCCGATGATCACCATGAACAACAGGCGGAAGGAGATGTCCACCGAGAAAGCCGCTGGCTCCCAGGCACCCAGGTAAACAAAGGCCCACAGACCACCCGCCACACCCACGATGAAAGAGCTCACCGCAAAGGCGCTCAGCTTGGCGTACATCGGGCGAATGCCGATCACGGCCGCGGCCACGTCCATGTCACGGATGGCCATCCACTCGCGGCCCACGGCGCTGCGCACCAGGTTCTTGGCCAGCAAGGCGATCACCACCAGCACCCCCAGGCACAACCAGTATTTGCTCAAGGCACTGTCAATCGGCAGACCGAACACTTGCAACTCGGACACCGACACCGAGCCCGAAGGCGAATCGTTGGTCAGCCACTTGATGCGCAAGAACATCCAGTCGCTGAAGAACTGAGCGGCCAGCGTGGCCACGGCCAGGTAGAGGCCTTTGACCCGCAAGCTGGGCAAGCCAAACAAAATGCCGAACACCGTGGCGCACAAGCCGCCCAGAATCAAAGCCGGGATCAAGGGCAGACCGGGCATGCGCACAAAGAAGTTGTAAGCGCCATAAGCCCCTACCGCCATGAATGCACCTGAGCCCAGCGAAATCTGACCGCAGTAACCCACCAGGATGTTCACGCCCAGCGCGGCCAGCGACATGATCAAAAAGGGGATCAGGATCGCACGGAAAAAGTAGTCTGAGGCGAGCATGGGCACCACCGCAACGGCGAACACCAGCAGCAGAGCCATGACGATCCGGTCTTGCCGGATCGGCAGGATTTGCTGATCGGCCCGGTAAGTGGTTTTGAATTGACCGTTTTCTCTGTAAAACATATTTTTTCCTTACACGCGGTCGATGATCTTTTCGCCAAACAGCCCCTGAGGACGGATCAGCAAGAAACCCAGCGCCAGCACATAGGCAAACCAGATCTCGATACCACCGCCCACATAAGCGCCCAGATACACCTCGGAGAGTTTCTCGCCGACACCGATGATCAAGCCGCCGATGATGGCGCCCGGCACCGACGTCAAGCCACCCAAAATGACGACGGGCAAGGCGCGCAAAGCCACTGTGGCCAGCGAGAACTGCACACCCAACTTGCTGCCCCAGATCATGCCGGCCACCAAGGCCACAATGCCTGCGACACACCAAACGATCACCCAGATGCGGTTGAGCGGAATGCCAATGGATTGCGCAGCCTGGTGGTCATCGGCCACCGCACGCAAAGCGCGACCTGTCGAAGTTTTTTGGAAGAAGACGGTGAGCAAAGCGACCAGCGCCGCAGCAATCAAGGCTGCGTAGAAGTCTTCCTTGTTGACCAGTACGCCGCCCTGGAACATGCCTTCGAGAATGAAGACCGGATCCTTGGGCATGCCAATGTCGATCTTGTAGATGCTGCTGCCAAACAGGGTCTGGCCGAGGCCTTCGAGGAAATAGGCAATGCCCAAGGTGGCCATCAGCAAGGTCGCGCCTTCCTGGTTGACCAGGTGCCGCAACACCAGATACTCGACTGCCCAGGCCACAATGAACATGACCGCTGCGGCCATGATGAAGGCCAGCACGTTGGCCATCAGCAGGCTGTCCACGCCCGTCCACTGCGGAATCCATTCGGAAAACCGCGCCATCGACAAAGCGCCAAACAGCACCATCGCGCCCTGAGCGAAGTTGAAAACGCCCGAGGCTTTGAAAATGAGCACGAAGCCCAAAGCCACCAGCGAATACAACATGCCCGCCATCAGGCCGCCGAGCAATGTTTCAAGAAAGAATGCCATCTTTAAATCCTTGTTCGTGCGGGTTCGTTAGTGCGAAGTGCCCAGATAGGCACTGATCACTTCTTCGTTGTTGCGCACCTCATCGGGCGTGCCGTCGCCAATTTTCTTGCCGTAGTCCAACACCACCACACGGTCCGAGATGTCCATCACCACGCCCATGTCGTGCTCGATCAAGACCACGGTGGTGCCGAATTCGTCGTTCACATCCAGAATGAAGCGGCACATGTCCTGCTTTTCTTCCAGGTTCATACCGGCCATGGGCTCGTCGAGCAGCAACACTTGCGGCTCCATCGCCAGCGCGCGACCCAAGTCAACACGCTTTTGCAAACCGTAAGGCAACTGGCCCACGGCGGTCTTGCGGAACGCCTGAATCTCCAGAAAGTCGATGATGTGTTCGACTTTTTGACGGTGTTCTTCTTCCTCGCGCTGGGCAGGGCCGATGCGCAAGGCTTGCATCAGCAAGTTGCTTTTGATCTTGAGGTTGCGGCCCGACATGATGTTGTCGATCACGCTCATGCCCTTGAACAAGGCCAGGTTCTGGAAGGTGCGGGCAATGCCCATCTCGGCCACCTGACGGCTGTTCATGTGGTCAAAGGTCTGGCCACGGAACGTGATCGAGCCCTCTTGCGGTGTGTAGACACCGTTGATGCAGTTGAGCATCGAGCTTTTGCCTGCACCGTTGGGGCCAATGATGGCGCGCACTTCGTGCTCGCGCACATTGAACGAGATGTCGGTCAGCGCTTTCACGCCACCGAATCGCAAACTGATGTTCTTGACGTCGAGGATGACGTCGCCGATTTTCTTGGTCATGCTGCTGCCTTCACGGGTGTGAATGTCTTGGCGTCGGAAATCTTGAGCGTGGCGCTCACGCTGCCTGTACGACCATCTTCGAACTTGACGACGGTCTCGATGAACTGCTCGGCCTTGCCTTCGTACAGGCCATCGACCAGCGGTTTGTATTTTTCGGCAATGAAGCCACGGCGGACCTTGTTGGTGCGGGTCAACTCGCCATCGTCAGCGTCCAGCTCTTTGTGCAGCACCAGGAATCGGCTGACCTGGCTGCCCGCCAGCAAAGCGTCTTCGGCCAGGTCGGCGTTGACTTTTTCCACGCACTCCTTGATGAGCTGGTAGACCTCGGGCTTTTGCGCCAGATCGGTGTAACCGGCGTAAGGCAGGTTGCGGCGCTCGGCCCAGTTGCCCACGGCATCAAAGTCGATGTTGATCATCACGCAGACTTTTTCGCGCTGGTCGCCATAGGCCACCACTTCCTTGATGTACTGGAAGAACTTGAGTTTGTTCTCCACGTACTTGGGCGCGAACATCGCGCCATCGTTGGCACCGCCCTTGATGCGACCCACGTCTTTCACGCGGTCGATGATCTTGAGGTGACCATGTGAATCGATGAAGCCCGCATCGCTGGTGTGGTACCAGCCGTCGGCCGTCAGCACTTCGGCAGTGGCTTCAGGGTTCTTGTAATAGCCCTTGAGCAACCCAGGCGACTTGACCAGGATTTCACCGTTGTCAGCGACCTTGATTTCCACGCCCTTGCAAGGCACGCCCACGGTGTCGGCGCGTGCTTCGTTGTCGGGCTGCAGGCACACGAACACCGCAGTTTCGGTGGAGCCGTACAGCTGCTTGATGTTCACACCGATAGAGCGGAAGAAGGTGAACAGGTCCGGGCCAATCGCCTCACCCGCGGTGTAGGCCACGCGCACACGGCTGAAACCCATGTTGTTGCGCAAAGGGCCATAAACCATGAAGTTGCCCACGGCATAGACCAAGCGGTCCAACAGGCCCACGGGGTGACCGTCCATCAAGGCTGGACCGACCTTTTTGGCGACAGCCATGAAGGCATGGAACATCTTGCGCTTGAACGCACCCGCGTCTTCCATGCGGATCATCACGCTGGTCAGCATGCCTTCAAACACGCGAGGGGGCGCGAAATAATAAGTCGGGCCGATTTCTTTCAGGTCGATGGTCACGGTGGCTGCCGACTCGGGGCAGTTGACCACGTAGCCACACACCAGCCACTGCGCGTAGCTGAAGATGTTCTGGCCAATCCAAGCGGGGGGCATGTAGGCCAGCACGTCTTCGGTGTTGGTCAGCTTGTCAAATTCAGCGCCTGCATCGGCCCGGTCGATCAGCGAGCTGTGGGTGTGCACCACGCCCTTGGGGTTGCCTGTGGTGCCCGAAGTGAAGAACATCGCGGCCACATCGGTGTGGTCGGCTTTTTCGACTTCTTCGGAGAAAAATTGCGAATGCTGCTTGGCAAACACCGCGCCTGCAGCGATCAGCTCTTCGAGCGAGCCCAAGCCATCTTCGGTGTACTTGCGCAGACCGCGTGGATCGTCGTAGTAAATGTGGGTCAGCTGCGGGCACTTCTCGCGCACTTCCAGCATCTTGTCGACCTGCTCCTGGTCTTCGACCACGCAAAAACGCACTTCGGCATTGGTGATGGGAAACACGCACTCTGCGGCAGCGGCATCCTGGTACAGCGGCACAGGGATCGCCCCCAGCGACTGGGCGGCCAGCATGGTGGCATAAAGACGTGGGCGGTTGGAGCCCACCACGATCAGGTGCTCACCGCGCTGCAACCCCGCTTGGTGCAAGCCGCAAGCCACCGACTCGACCAAGCTGGCCAGGTCAGCCCAATTCGTGGTTTGCCAGATGCCGTATTCCTTTTCGCGCAGCGCAGGCGCACTCGGGCGCTCTGCAGCATGCTTGAGCATCAATCGGGGAAACGTTGTTTGCATGACCGGACCTGTCTCCAAAACTTGAACTGAAACGGCACACCCACACGGATGCGTCTTGATTCGAGAACGGATGCTATGGGCCAGTTTGACGTCAAGTTGTCGTTTCGACGACAATTTAGGGAAGACCCCTAGCACAACTGACCACTTCCTGACGCGAACGCCCCGCCATGACCACCGAACCCAGCGTTTACCAGCGCCGACGCGCGCCCACCCCCACCGAACTGCAAGAAATCCCCTGGTTGGCCTTGCTGCGAAGCGAGGAACGTGAGCGGATCGTGCCCCAGTTGGTGGTCAGCGACCCCCAAACGGGCGACCACGTTTGCCGCGTCGGACGCCCCGTCACGTATTGGTTTGGTGTCATCTCAGGCTTGCTGAAGATGAGCACCGACAGCGAAAGCGGCCAAACCATGACCTTCACGGGCGTGCCGCCGGGTGGCTGGTTTGGTGAGGGCACCGCCCTCAAGCGCGAGGTCTACCGCTACAACATCCAGGCCCTGCGCCCCAGCGTGGTGGCCGGACTGCCGCTGGAGACCTTTCATTGGCTGATTGACCACTCGCTGGGCTTCAACCGATTCATCATGCACCAGCTCAACGAACGCCTGGGTCAGTTCATCGCTGCCCGCGAACTGGACCGCATGAACAACCCCGAACTCCGCCTTGCGCGGCACTTGGCCACGCTGTTCAATCCGGTGCTGTTTTCGGGCGTAGGCGAAGTGCTGCGCATCACGCAGCAAGAGCTGGCCTATCTGGTGGGCCTGTCGCGCCAACGGGTCAACGAAGCGCTGCGCGTGCTCGAAGCACGCCAACTCATCCGCGTGGAATACGGCGGGCTGCGCATTCTGGATCTGAATGGGCTGCGAACCGCTCAATTTTCTTGACGCAGGTTGTGAGAGCGAGCCCCTGCTCGCGAATGCGCGCACGACACAACAACGGTTTGTCACATTCACCATTCGGCCGCAGAGGTGGCCTCCCACAAAAGAGGGACAATTGGCGACCTGCCCATTCGGCTCTTTTCTGACACCGCAAACCCCATGACCCAGCCCCCCGTTTTCAAACGCGCCCCCCGCCCTGAAGGCAAAGGCGAAGCCGCAGCCCCCAGCGGCACCTCGCGCCTGAACAAACGCATGGCCGAGTTGCGCATGTGCTCGCGCCGTGAAGCCGATGCCTGGATCGAACAAGGCTGGGTCCAGGTCAACGGCCTGCCCGCCAGCATGGGGCAACAAGTCACGCTGTCGGACCGCATCACCATCGACAAAGCGGCCGAACAACAGCAAGACCGGCAAGTGACTATTCTTTTGCACAAGCCCATGGGCTATGTGAGCGGCCAGGCCGAAGACGGGCACGAGCCCGCCATCACCCTGATCAACCCGCGCAGCCACTGGGGCGGCGACCCGTCCAAGCTGCGTTTCACACCGCCCCACCTGCGCGGCCTGGCCCCGGCGGGGCGCCTCGACATCGACTCCACCGGCCTCTTGGTGTTGACGCAAGACGGCCGCGTGGCGCGTCAGCTGATCGGCGAAGACTCGGAGATGGAAAAGGAATACCTGGTGCGCGTGGCCTACACCGGCCACGAGAACACCGCTGCGGCGTCTGCGGCGTCGGCCACCTATGGCGGCAAGGCCAACCAGCTGACAGCCATCGGTGACTTCGACCGCGTGAGCGCCAACGTGCAAGCGGTGTTTCCGGCAGCGCAACTGGAACGCCTGCGCCACGGCCTGAGCCTGGACGGCAAGCCCCTCAAGCCCGCCAAAGTGGAATGGCAAAACCCCGAGCAGTTGCGCTTTGTGCTGACCGAAGGCAAAAAGCGCCAGATCCGCCGCATGTGCGAGCAAGTTGGCCTGAAAGTCGTCGGCCTCAAACGCATCCGCATGGGCGGTGTGCAATTGGGCCAGATGCCTGCAGGGCAGTGGCGGTATTTGGGGCCGAACGAATCGTTCTGAAGGAGACATCAGATGAAGCTGAAACTCACCGCAGCCTGTTTCGTCGCAGCCGCATTGGCCACGAGCGCAGCATCGGCCCAGACTGGCACGGTCAATGCCATTTGCAGCACCGACCAGAGCTGGTGCGAAATGGCGGCCAAAGAATTCACCCAGGCCACCGGCATCACCGTCAACCAGACCCGCAAGGCCACGGGTGAAGCACTGGCCCAGATCCGGGCCGAAGCCGCCAACCCCAAGACCGACATCTGGTGGGGCGGGACAGGTGACCCGTTTTTGCAGGCGGCCGAAATCGGTTTGCTGGCCCCCTACCGCCCGGACTACCTGAACGACCTGCACGGCTGGAGCGTGCGCCAATACGCCATGACACAAAACATGGTCGGCGGCTTTTACACCAGCGCCATCGGCTTCGGCTGGAACACCGAACTGCTCAAGAAAAAGAAGCTGCCCGAACCCAAGTGCTGGTCCGATGTGGTCAAGCCCATCTACAAAGGCGAGGTAGAAATCTCGCACCCCGCATCCAGCGGCACGGCCTACACCATCCTGGCGGGTCTGGTGCAACTCATGGGCGAAGACGCCGCCTTTGAGTACATGAAAGCACTGCACAAAAACGTGACGCAATACACCCGCAGCGGCACCGCGCAAGCGCCCAACGTGGCCAAAGGCGAAGTGGCTGTCGGCATCAGCTTCATCTTTGGCTTTGACGGCTGGCGACACAACAAATACCCCGTGGCGACTGTCGCACCCTGCGAAGGCACCAGCTACGAAATCGGCGGCATTGCACTGGTCAAAGGCGCACGCAACGCCGCCAACGCCAAACGCTATTACGACTGGCTCATGAGCCCTGCAGGCCAGAGCATCGGCGGCAAAGCCGACAGCCTGCAAAGCCCGGCCAACAAAACCTTCAAGCCCGATCCGCGCATCCCGGCCATGGACAATGTGCGCCTGATCAAATACGACTTTGAAAAATACGGTAAATCGGCAGAACGCCGCCGTCTGCTGGACCGCTGGAACAAGGAAGTGGGCGCCTTGTCCAAATAAACACCTCTTGAAACTCCGCCAGACGCCCCCAACTGCGGGGCGTTTTGGTTTTTGATCTTTTGTTTTTTACCCATCGAATTGATATGAGCAAACAAACCCATGCCTTTCAGGCCGAAGTCGCGCAACTGCTGCACCTGGTCACCCACTCGCTGTATTCCAACCAGGAAATCTTCCTGCGCGAGCTGATCTCCAACGCCTCGGACGCCTGCGACAAGCTGCGCTTTGAAGCGCTCAACAACACCGCCTTGTACGAAGATGCGCCCGAGCTGCAAGTGCGCTTGTCTTTTGACAAAGCCGCCAAAACACTGACCATCACCGACAACGGCATCGGCATGACGGCGCAAGAAGCCATTGACCACCTGGGCACGATCGCCAAGAGCGGCACCAAGGACTTCATGAGCAAGCTGAGCGGCGACCAGAAGTCCGACGCGCAGCTGATCGGCCAGTTCGGTGTGGGCTTTTACTCGGGCTTCATCGTGGCCGAGAAGATCACTGTCGAGACCCGCCGTGCAAGCGCTGCCGCAGCCGATGGCGTGCGCTGGATCAGCGGCGGTACGGGCGACTTTGAGGTCGAGACCATCACCCGCGCCGAGCGCGGCACCAGCGTGATCCTGCACCTGCGCGAAGAAGCGCTGGAGTACGCCAACACCTGGAAGCTCAAGGAAATCGTCGGCAAATACTCCGACCACATCAGCCTGCCCATCCTGATGGAAAAGGAAGAGTGGCAAGACGGCGAGCTGATCGACCCCAACGATGAAAAAGCCGGTCGCAAACCCGGCGGCATGGTCAAGACCGGCGAGTGGGAAACCATCAACAAAGCCAGCGCCTTGTGGACCCGCCCCAAGAAAGACATCAGCGACGAGCAATACGCCGACTTCTACAAACAGATCAGCCGCGACTTTGAAGCCCCGCTGACCTGGACGCACAACCGCGTGGAAGGCAGCACCGAATACACGCAGCTGCTCTACATCCCGTCCAAGGCCCCACAAGACCTGTGGAACCGCGACAAGAAAGCCGGCATCAAGCTGTACGTCAAGCGCGTGTTCATCATGGACGAAGCCGAAGCGCTGATGCCCAGCTACCTGCGTTTTGTGAAGGGCGTGGTGGACTCGGCCGACCTGCCCCTGAACGTGAGCCGCGAGCTGCTGCAAGAAAGCCGCGATGTGAAAGCCATCCGCGAGGGCTGCACAAAGCGTGTGTTGTCGATGCTGGAAGACCTGGCCAAACACGATAAAGCCCCCGAGAGCACAGACGGCGTGACCGATGTCCTGAGTGACGAAGACAAAGCCAAGCTGGGCCAATACACCAAGTTGTACGCCGAGTTCGGCGCGGTGCTCAAAGAAGGCCTGGGCGAAGACTTTGGCAACAAAGACCGCCTGTCCAAGCTGCTGCGTTTCGCGTCCACCACCAGCGACACTGTGAGCGTGAGCTTTGCCGACTACAAAGCCCGCATGAAAGAAGGCCAGGACGCGATTTACTACATCACCGCCGACACCCTGGCCGCCGCCAAGAACAGCCCGCAGCTCGAAGTATTCAAGAAAAAAGGCATCGAAGTCTTGCTCATGACCGACCGCGTGGACGAGTGGGCGCTGAACTTTGTGCACGAGTTTGACGGCACGCCGCTGCAAAGCGTGGCCAAAGGCGCTTTTGACCTGGGCAAGCTGCAAGACGAAGAAGAAAAGAAAGCGGCCGAAGACGCCGCAGAAACCTTCAAGCCTGTGCTGGCCAAACTGAAAGAAGCCCTCAAAGACAAAGCCGAAGACGTGCGCGTGACCAGCCGTCTGGTGGACAGCCCCGCCTGCCTGGTGGTGACCGACGACGGCATGAGCATGCAACTGGCCCGCATGCTCAAGCAAGCTGGGCAACAAGCGCCTGAAGTCAAGCCCGTGCTGGAAGTCAATCCCGAGCACGCGCTGGTCAAAAAGCTCGACGGCTCGGTCCACTTCCACGACCTGGCCCACATCCTGTTTGACCAGGCCCTGCTGGCCGAAGGCGGTTTGCCTGCGGACCCTGCGGCCTATGTGAAGCGGGTGAATGCGTTGTTGAGCTGAACGACACACACTTCAAATAAAAAGGGGCGGCACCTGCGGGTGCCGCCCCTTTTTATTTGGCGCGCAGAGTTTTAGGCCTTCAAAGCGTCCTTGTAGACCGAGTTCACCGGCTGGGCCATCACCTTGCGCAGCATGGGCTCAAAGGTTTCGATCGGCAGCGTGTCGTAGCTCGCGTCAAACGCCGGATCGTCATAGAGCGCGATGAACTCTTCGGTGCGGACGTAGTGCGGGTGGCCTTTGAACATGTCGCGCATGTGGCGGTCCATGCCGATGTGGTGGAAGAAGTTGTAGCCCTGAAAAATTCCGTGGTTTTGCACCATCCACAAATTGGCCTCAGACACAAAGGGCTTGAGGATGGCGGCGGCGATGTCGGGGTGGTTGAAGGTGCCCAAAGTGTCGCCAATGTCGTGCAGCAATGCGCACACCACGTACTCGTCGTCGCGGCCATCCCGCAATGCCCGCGTGGCGGTTTGCAGGCAGTGGGTATAACGGTCCACCGGAAAGCCACCGTAGTCACCGTCCAGCAGTTTCAAGTGCGCGATCACCCGATCGGGCAAGGACTTGGTGAACTGCATGAACTCGCCAGCGATCAGCTTCCAGTCTTCTTGGGTGCTGTCCTTCATACGGATAAATTGGGCTCGGTCGTTCATGGGCGCTCCTGCATCACAGAACACCAGCTTACAGGTCAAGGCGCGCAAGAACTGTCCAGTAGATGACTGCCCGACGATGCGAGTAACCCATAAGACAAGCCTGCACCTGACCATCGGCTAGATTGCGGCCATGCACACCACACCCGCCGACCCATCCCTCATCGATTCCCGCCAAGCTGCCTGGCGCTTGCTGGCCACGCTGGGGCTGGTGGTGCTGGGCAACAGCAGCATGTACATCGTCTCGGTGGTGCTGCCTGCGGTGCAGACCGAGTTTGGTGTGGGCAGGGCCGACGCTTCGCTGCCCTACACCCTGATGATGATTTGCCTGGGGCTGGGTGGCCTGATCACCGGCCGCCTGGCCGATCGGCGCGGCCTGATGCCGGTGCTGTGGGTCGGGGCTTTGGCGGTGTGCGGTGGCTTTGTGTGGGCGGGTATGTCGGGCAGCATTTGGGCCTTTGGCCTGGCGCACGGGCTGATGGGCCTGATCGGCAGTTCATCTACCTTTGCGCCCCTGATGGCCGACACCGCCTTGTGGTGGAACCGCCGCCGAGGCATTGCTGTGGCCATTTGCGCCAGCGGCAACTACATCGCGGGCACGATCTGGCCACCGATTGTTCAGCACGGCGTCGAAACTTTGGGCTGGCGACAGACCTACATCCTGTTGGGCATTTTTTGCGGGGTGGGCATGTTGCTGCTGGCCACGCGCATGCGCCAGCGCCCACCACTGGTGACCCTGGCACCCGCCAACGCCAGTACCGTACAGGTGGATCGCAGCCGCCCATTTGGTTTGCAACCTGCCCATGCCCAAGGTCTGCTGTTTGTCGCCGGTGTGGCGTGCTGTGTGGCCATGTCCATGCCGCAGGTGCACATCGTGGCCTATTGTTCTGATCTGGGTTTTGGGGCGGCACGCGGGGCCGAAATGCTCTCACTCATGTTGGCCAGTGGCATCGTCAGTCGCCTGGTTTTTGGCGTGATCAGTGACCGCATTGGCGGCATCCGCACCTTGCTGCTGGGCTCGTTTTTACAAGGCGTGGCGCTGCTGATGTTTTTGCCTTTTGACGGCATGGTGCCGCTGTACATCGTCTCGGCCATGTTCGGGCTTTTTCAGGGCGGCATCGTGCCCGCCTACGCCATCATCATCCGCGAACACTTCAACCCCAAAGAGGCTGGTGCCCGCGTGGGCTCGGTGATCATGGCCACCTTGCTGGGCATGGCGCTGGGCGGCTGGATGTCGGGCTGGGTGTTTGACATGACGGGCAGTTACCACGCGGCCTTTTTGAATGGCATCGCGTGGAACCTGCTGAACCTGAGCATTGCCAGCTGGTTGTTCTGGCGGGTGAGGAAGGCGGAGCAAGGGGCGCACCGGCCGACCTGAATCTGAGGCTGACCCGAATGGGCTTGCAAGCGTCTTCGGTGGTGCGCACATTCGGCCGCAGGGGCGACCTCCTACAAAACAACGCCCCCCCGCTGAGTGTCAGACTCCGCGCAGGAGGTCTGCGCTTCGCCTGACTTCGTGGGAGCGAGCCCCTGCTCGCGAATGCCTGCCCGCAGCAAGCACCCGCCGAAACTCACACCCCCCAGGCAGGCTCGCGCCTCTGCTCAAGCTGCGCTTGCAGCATCACCCCACGCGCACGCCGCTGGCCCGGTCAAACAGGTGCGACTGATCGGCCGACCACTGCAGGTGCACCGCATCGCCCACAGCGGCTTGCAACACGCCGGGCACGCGGGCAGTCAGCTTGCCAGCAGGTGTATCCACCGTGGCGTAGGTTTCGGGGCCGGTGGGCTCGATCATGCTGAGCGTGCCGGGCAAGCCTTGCGCAGCAAAACTGATGCTCTCGGGGCGCAGGCCATAGACCAATTCGGCATTGCCATGCGCTTGCACGGCGGCACGTTGCGCGTCGGTGATGGCCAGTTCCACGCCGTGGGCCGTCAGGGCCTGACCCGTCCGCTGTGCATCCACCATGTTCATGGCGGGTGAGCCGATGAACTCGGCCACAAAGCGGTTGGCCGGGTGGTTGTAAATCTGCGCGGGCGTGCCGAACTGTTGCACCAAGCCGTCTTTCATCACCGCAATGCGGTCGCCCAGCGTCATGGCTTCTACCTGGTCGTGTGTGACGTACACGGTGGTGGTTTTCGTGCGCTGGTGCAGCAGCTTGATCTCGGCGCGCATTTCCACGCGCAGCTTGGCGTCGAGGTTGGACAGCGGCTCGTCAAACAAAAACAGCTTGGGGTCACGCGCCAAGGCACGGCCCATGGCCACGCGCTGACGCTGGCCGCCCGAGAGCTGACCGGGCTTGCGGTCGAGCAGGTGGCCGATTTGCAGCATGGCCGACACGCGGTCCACCGCCGCTTTGCGCTCGGCCTTGGGCACTTTGCGAATTTCCAGACCAAAGGCGATGTTTTGCGCCACGGTCATGTTGGGATACAGCGCATAGCTCTGGAACACCATGGCGATGTCGCGGTCCTTGCTGGGCAAGTTCGTCACATCGCGCTCACCAATGTGGATGCTGCCGCCGGTCGGGTGGTCCAGGCCCGCGATCATCGACAGCAAGGTTGATTTGCCGCAGCCCGAGGGGCCCACCAAAATCAGAAATTCTCCGGCGTCGATCTCCAGATCAATGCCCTTGAGGATATGGACCGTCTCGTTGTAGGTCTTGTGGATGTTGCGAATGGCGAGTGCGCCCATGATCTTTTCCTTTAGCCCTTGACCGCGCCAGCCGTCAGGCCGCGCACAAAATATTTACCCGCCACCACGTACACAAACAGGGTGGGCAATGCCGCGATCAGCGCAGCCGCCATGTCGACGTTGTATTCCTTGACGGCGCTCGATGTGTTGGCCAGGTTGTTCAGGCCCACGGTGATCGGCTTGCTGTCTGCGCCAGAGAACACCACGCCATACAAGAAGTCGTTCCAGATGTTGGTGAACTGCCAAATCAGCGTGACCACCAGAATGGGCAGCGACAGCGGCAACACAATGCGACGGAAGATCATCCAGAAACCCGCACCATCGAGCTGCGCGGCCTTGATCAACTCGTCTGGCAAGCCGATGTAGTAATTGCGGAAAAACAGCGTGGTCGACGGAATGCCCGCCACGACGTGCACAAGCATCAGGCCCCAGATAGAGCTGGCCACGCCCAGCCAGCCCAGCACCTGGCTCATGGGCAAGAGCACCACCTGCATGGGCATGAACACGCCAAAGAGCATGAAGGCGAACAGGGTTTCGCTGCCACGGAACTTCCATTTGGACAGCACATAACCGTTGAGCGAGCCAATCAGTGTCGATGCCAGCACCGCAGGCACCACCATCACGACCGAGTTCCAGAAAAAAGGCTTGAGGCCTTCGCACTGCACCCCGGTGCAAGCGCTGCCCCAGGCTTTGAACCAGGCGTCCAGCGTGGGCGCGGTGGGCAGGCTCAGCAGGTTGCCCGCACGCAGTTGCTCAGCGTCTTTGAGCGAGGTGGTCAGCATCACATACAGCGGCACCAGAAACCAGGCCGCAAACAACAGCAACATCGACCACAAGATCAGGCGATGAAAATGAAGAGAAAAAGGCTTCGCGGGGTTCATCGTTTGCTCCGCAATTCAGAATAAAGGTAGGGCACCACAATGGCGGCCACTGTCGCCAGCATCACGGTGGCACTGGCCGCGCCCACGCCGATCTGGCCGCGTGTGAAGGCGGTGGCGTACATGAAGGTGGCCGGCAAATCGGTCGCATAACCGGGGCCTCCGGCGGTCAGGGCCATCACCAGGTCAAAGCTCTTGATGGCCAGGTGCGCCACCACCAGCAAGGTGCTGAAAAACACCGGGCCTAGGCTGGGCAAGATGATGCGCCAGTAAATCACGGGCAAACTCGCACCATCGACTTGCGCGGCCTTGATGATCGAATCGTCGATGCCCCGCAGTGCCGCCAGAAACAGCGCCATGACAAAGCCCGCGCTTTGCCACACACCGGCAATCACCACGCAGTAAATCGCCATGTCCTGCTGGATCAGCCAGTCAAAACTGAAACTGGTGAACCCCCAGCTGTGCATCAGGTGTTCGAGTCCGAGGCCCGGGTTCAATATCCATTTCCAGGCGGTGCCGGTGACGATGAACGAGATCGCCATGGGGTAGAGGTAAATGGTGCGCAGGACGCCTTCGCCGCGCACCTTCTGATCGAGCAAGATGGCCAGCAGCACACCCAGCGCCATGGCACCGCCAATGAACAAGGTGCCAAACACGGCCATGTTGCGCATGGCCACCTGAAAACGGTCGCTGTCCATCAGGGACGCGTAATGCTGCAAGCCCACAAACTCGTAGTTGGGCAAGATCCGCGAGGCGGACATGGACAGGTAGCCGTTCCAGGCCATCAGGCCATAGATGAACAGCAGCGACAGCACAAAGCTGGGCGCAATGACCAGCCGGGGCAGCCACGCGGCTTGCTGGGGGGAAGATGCAGACATGGGTGATCCAATCGAGACCGACTCGGGCTGCAAGCTCGTGACCTGCAGCCCGGCGGCTAAAGAAAGAACAAGCCCGAGAGGCTTGTGCGAGCCGACCGCAGGGTCGGCTCAAAGACTTACTTGACCTTGGCGGCCGAAGCGATCTTGGCTTGAGCGTCTTTGGTGCTCATCTTGTCGTCGTTCCAGAACTGGCTGACCGCGTCCTGGATCGCGCCGGATGTAGCCGAACCGATGGCCATGCCGTGAGCGACCGAAGGCACCAGACCGCCGTTTTTGGCCGTGGCCACGAAGTCGTTGGAGCTCAGCTTGGCGCAGTCGTCAAACTTGGCCAGGTTCATGTTCAGGCGCACAGGAATCGAGCCCTTGTTCAGGTTGAAGACTTCCTGGAAGTCGTTGGACATGATGGCCGAGGCCAGGTCTTTCTGGGCCTTGACGTTGTCTTCGTTCTTCAGCTTGAACATCGCAAACGAGTCCACGTTGAAGGTGAAGGACTTGGCGGTGCCAGGCGCGGCCACGCAGCTGAAGTCAGTGCCGGGCTTTTTGCCTGCGGCCACGAATTCGCCCTTGGCCCAGTCACCCATCAGTTGCATACCGGCTTCGCCCTTGATGACCATTGCGGTCGCCAGGTTCCAGTCACGGCCGGGTGCGTTTTTGTCGGTGTAGGTCTTGACCTTCTTGAAGGTGTCGAGCACCTTGGTCATGGTGGCACCGGTCAAAGCTGTTTGGTCCAGTTGCACCAAAGCTTTTTTGTAGAAGTCGGCACCGCCAACACCCAGGGCCACGCTCTCAAAGGTGGTGAAGTCTTGCCAGTTCTGGCCACCATGCGCGACGGGGATGATGCCGGCTTTCTTCAAGGCCTCAGCAGCGACAAAGAACTCGTCCCAATTGGTCGGCACTTTGGCACCGGCTTTTTTGAACGCGGCGTTGCTGGCCCACAGCCAGTTCACGCGGTGCACGTTCACGGGCGCGGCAATGTAGTTGCCCTTGTACTTCATGACGTTGGCGACCACGGGGGGCAGCAGGCTGTCCCACTTCTCGGCTTTGGCCACATCGTCGATGTTGGCCAGCACGCCCTCAGCCGCCCACTCTTGCAGTGCTGGGCCCTTGATTTGTGCGGCAGCCGGGGCATTGCCCGAAACCACACGCGACTTGAGCACGGTCATGGCGTTGTCACCGCCACCACCGGCCACGGCAAAGTCTTTCCAGGTGTGGCCCTTGCCTTGCAGGGTGGCTTTCAGGGCTGCGGCCGATTTGGCTTCACCGCCGCTGGTCCAGTAGTGCAGGACTTCGACTTCACCGGCATGGGCCGTTGTCGCCGTAAAAGCCAGCACTGCGGCTGTGGCCAAGATCGAACGCTGGAACATTTGGATTGCTTTCAAGAGAGTCTCCCGTTTGGGGCCACGCTGGGCCAATGTGGATGTGCGAGGCGGCGAAATGGCCACATGAACCTCGACGGACCAAATGTTAATATTCTATTAATAAATTAACACTAGGTTAAACCCCAATGCCAAAATAAGCCGAATTGGGGTCAAAGCCTGAACAATCCATTAAGCTTCCGGCCATGAAATTGCTGCTTGCTGAAGACGATGCCATGCTGGCCAATGCCCTGCAAACCCAATTGGGCGGGGCCGGATTTGAGGTGGAACACGCGCCCAATGGGGCCGTGGCCGACTATTTGCTGCAAAAGCACAGCTTTGACATCGCGGTGCTCGACATCGGTCTGCCCATGATGGACGGCCTGGCCGTGCTCCAGCATGTGCGGCAAACCCACCCCACACTGCCCGTGGTGCTGCTGAGCGCCCGCGATGCACTGGACGACCGGGTCGCGGGCCTGCAAGCCGGGGCCGATGATTACGTGACCAAACCGTTTGATTTTCCCGAGCTGCTGGCCCGATTGCAGGCCTTGCTGCGGCGCACCCAGCCGGTCAATACATCGGCCTTGTTGGGCCAGCTGACGCTGGACCACAGCTCGCGCCGCGCCACGGTGTCGGGCCTGGTGCTGGACTTGAGTGGACGCGAGTGGACGCTGCTGGCCTTGCTGGCCAGTCAGCGTGACCAAGTGGTGACCAAAGAACAAATCACCCAAGCCTGGAGTGCCGAAGGCGGTGAAACCAGCGGCGGCAATTCCATCGAGGTCTATATTCACCGTCTGCGCCGCAAACTCGAAGACGCAGGCTTGGTCATTCGCACGGTGCGTGGCTTGGGCTACCTGATGGAAGCGCAGGCGTGACGCGCCACGGTGCCGCTTGAATCCGCACACATGACGAACACCGTGAACCCACCCACGTCCTCGGGACAAGCCGGCGTCTCGCTGGCCCGGCAGCTGTTGCTGTGGGTTTTGCTGCCGCAGCTGGTGCTGTGGATGGCGGGAGGCGTGGCCGCTTACAAGTTTGCGGCGGGCTACGCCAACCAGGCCGTGGACGCGAGTTTGTTGCAGGCCAGCCGGGCGCTGGCCCGGCAGCTCAAGCCGATTGGCAATGGCTTGTTGATCGACTTTCCGCGTGCCGCACAAGACGTGCTCGAAGCCGATCCGGCCGACAAACTGCTTTACATGGTCAGCTCGCCCCCCGGGCAATTCATTTTGGGCAACCAATCTTTGCCCGCACCAGTCCTGCCCACCGAAGACACCGTTCCGATCGACCCCGAACTGAACACGCCTTATTTTTACGACGGTGCCATGCCCGTGACTGGTCGTGCTGCGCTGCACGCGCCTCAGGGTCAGCCTCTTCGCTTGGTGGCGCTGTATCTGCGCTTTGGCGATGACGGCACGGCCCCGCAAACCATGTTGGTGCAAGTGGCCCGCAGCAGTGCCAACCGCGAAGAACTTGCGCGCCGCATCCTGGTCGACATGCTGCTGCCCATGTCGAGCCTGGTGCTGTTGATGACGCTGATCGTGTGGCTGGGCATCCGTGCAGGCTTGGCACCGCTGGCCCGCCTGCGCCAGCAAGTCGAAGGGCGCAACCCGACCGATCTGGCCCCTTTGCAGTTGGCGTCTGCCCCCCGCGAGCTGTGGTCGCTGGCGACGGCACTCAACACCTTGCTGTCTGCCGTGCAAAACAATGTGAGCACACAAAAACGCTTCATCGGCGATGCGGCACACCAATTGCGTACCCCCTTGGCGGGCCTCAAAAGCCAGACCGAAATCGCCCTGCAATCGACCACCGACCCCGAACTGCGCGCCCGTTTGCAGCGCGTGCACGACAGCGCGACCCGCAGCGCCCACCTGGTCAACCAGCTGCTGACACTGGCACGGGCCGAGCCCGAGTCTCTGATGGCCCAGGACCGCAAGCGCTTTGATCTGCAGCGCATGGCGCAAACCCTGACGGCCGAATGGGTGCCCCGGGCGCTGCGTGTGCAGATTGATCTGGGTCTGGACGACAGCGCCCATTCACCGGTGTGGGTCGAAGCCAACGAGCTGCTGATGCGAGAAGCATTGACCAACCTGATCGACAACGCGCTGCACTACGCAGGTCCCGACAGTCAGGTCACGGTGCGGGTGACGACGGACAACGCCAGTGCCACGCCGTACGCCTTGCTGCAAGTGTCGGACAACGGACCTGGCCTGGCCCCAGCCGACCGCGAGCGGGTGTTTGAGCGTTTTGTGCGCGCCAGCGACGTGGGCCAAGGCTGCGGCCTGGGCTTGGCCATCGTCAAGGAAATCGTGGAGCGTCACCAAGGCACCGTCCAGCTCGATGAAGCCGCACCCCATGGCCTGTGTGTGTCGATCCGCTTGCCTTTGTCGCCAACACCTCCCCATTAAATCCATGCCATGAACCCCATCCACGACACAACCCCTCGCCTGCTGGGCGACATCGGCGGCACCAATGCCCGCTTTGCTTTGGTGCAAGGCGACGGCTCGCCCATCACACAAGAAGTCACCTTGCCCACCGGGCAATTCCCTGATCTGGCCGCCGCAGCCCAAACCTATCTGCAAAGCGTGGGGCAAACCGATGTGCGCCAAGCCTGCATCGCGATCGCCAACCCCATCGATGGCGATGTGCTCAAGATGACGAACAACCACTGGCAGTTCTCGATCGAGGCCACGCGACAGCAGCTGGGGCTGGACAGCCTGCTCATGCTCAACGACTGGGAAGCCATGGCCATGGCCGCCCCCGCGCTGAAAGGCAGCGATCTGGAACAAATTGGTTCGGGCGAGCCCGTGCCCGATGCGCCCAAAGGCCTGATCGGCCCCGGCACCGGGCTGGGCGTGTCCTCGCTGGTGCGCTCGCGCCGGGGCGACTGGGTGCCCATTGCAGGCGAAGGCGGCCATGTGAGCCTGTCACCCACCTGTGAACGCGAAGCCGACATCTTGCGCATCCTGTGGCGCACGTACCCGCATGTCTCGGCAGAGCGGGCCATCTCGGGCATGGGGCTGGAAAATTTGTACCGCGCCATTTGCGAACTCAACGGCACCGATGCCGAACCTCTGGCCGCCGCGCAAGTGACCGAACGTGCCCTGGCTGCCAAAGACACCGCGTGCGAAGAAGCGCTTGACCGCATGTGCCGCCTGCTGGGCAACGCCGCCGCCAACCTGGCCGTGACGCTGGGCGCACACGGCGGCATTTACATCGGCGGCGGCGTGATTGGCCGCTTGGGCGACTACTTTGCGCAGTCGGGTTTTCGGGCCGCGTTTGAGGCCAAGGGCCGTTTTGAAAACTACATGAAGCGCATCCCGACCTATGTGATACGCGCCGAACAACCCGCACTGATCGGCTGCGCCATGGGCCTGGGGGTGCAGCCCGCAAGGGGCTGACACGTTGATGCCCTGCGAGCATTCGGCCGCAGGGGCGGCCTCCTACAAAGCGCTGTGGCGGACAGTGTGACAGCGAGCCCCTGCTCGCGAATGCTCGCGAGACGCAAGCGGCAAAACAAGGCTCACACGCTGAGCGGGTCTTCCCGCATCTGCTCGACCTGCTCTTGCAGCATCAACACCTGGCCGCGCCAATAGTCAGGGGAGCCAAACCACGGGAAGTTGATCGGGAAGATCGGGTCTTCCCAGCGCCGGGCCAGCCAAGCGCTGTAATGGACCAGGCGCAGCGTACGCAGCGGCTCGATCAGCTTCAACTCGGCGCGGTCAAAATCGCGCACCTGTTCATAGCCGTCCAGCAGCGCCGACAGCTGCTGCGTGCGCTGGGCGCGGTCGCCAGAGAGCAGCATCCACAGGTCTTGCACGGCAGGGCCCATGCGGGCATCGTCCAAATCCACAAAGTGCGGGCCACCGCCGGGCAGCTCGGCAGGGGTCCACAAGATGTTGCCGGGGTGGCAGTCGCCGTGCAGGCGCAGCAGGTGGCGGTCTGCCGCGCCTTGGGCAAAGGCCTCTTCGATCAAAGCCAGCGCGGGCACCAGAGCTTCGCGCCACTCGCGCTCCACCTCCAGCGGAATCATCTGGTGCGTTTGCAGCCACTGGGCAGGCTCCAGCGCAAAGGTCTGCACATCGAGCGTGGGCCGGTGCATAAAAGGCCGGGCTGCGCCCACGGTGTGGATGCGCGCCAAAAAACGGCCAATCCATTCCAGCACCTCAAAATCATCCAGCTCGGGCGGGCGGCCTCCGCGCAAGGGGCTGACCGAAAAATCAAACTCTGCCGTGTGGTGCAAGGTCTGCCCGTGCAGCGCCATGGGGGCCACTACCGGCACTTCGGCGGCCACCAGCTCGGCGGCAAAGTCGTGCTCTTCCTGAATTTGCGCACGGCTCCAACGGCCAGGCCGGTAAAACTTGAGCACAACCGCCGACGCGCCTTGCACCGGCTCGTCCAGGTGGGCGCGGTACACGCGGTTTTCGTACGAGCTGAGCGCCAGCAAGCGGCCATCGGGCCACAGGCCCAGGTCGGTCAAGGCATCCATCACCCGGTCCGGGGTGAGATCAGCGTAAGGATGCAAAGCGTTCGGTTCGGTCATGCGCCGATTGTGACCGAGCGCTTGACGCGATTCAGCGTCCGGTAAAACGGGCTGCGCGCTTTTCTACGAACGAGCGCACGCCCTCGGCTGCATCGTCGCTGTTGGACAGCGTTGTTTGCACTGGAATGAAGTCGTGCATCGCCACCAGCGGGCCATGCTCGACGGCCTTGAGCACGTTCTGGCGCGTGGCCACCACGGCCAGCGGCGCTTGCGTGGCGATCTGCCCGGCAATGCGCATGGCCTCCGCCAGCAGGCCGGTCGCAGGCACCACCTTTTGCACAAAGTTCAGGCGCAGGGCCTCGGCGCTGTCGAACACATCGGCCGTGAGCAAATGCAAGAGCGCATTGCCCGTGCCCGCGCGCTCGGCCATGCGCAGCGTCGCGCCGCCCGTGGCCATGATGCCGCGCTGCACCTCCAGCTGCGAGAACCGGCAGTCGTCTGCCGCCACCACAATGTCGGCCGCCAGCATCAGCTCGATGCCCAACGTGTAGGTGATACCCTGCACCGCAACCACCATGGGCTTGACGCGGCGGCGGTAGCCCTCCATGCCCAGGTTCAGCGGATCCACCAGGCCCAGCGGCACCGACTTTTCACCACGCTTCATCAGCGGCGCAATGGTGGGCAAATCCAGCCCAGCGGTGAAATGGTCACCCGCCGCGCACAACACGCCCACGCGCAGCGCGGGGTCGTCGTCGAGCCGGGTGTAGGCCTCGCCCAGCTCACGGAACATCTTGGGCGTGAAGCCGTTGCGCTTGGCGGGGCGGTTGATGCAAATCTGAAGGACTGCACCGTGGACGGTGCAGTCGATCTGGCCTTCGGGGTGGTGAGTGGTGTTCATGGCCTCATGGTAGGCCCATGGCCAAGACCGGCGATTCACCGACGTGACAAATGAAAAACCGCACACGCCGAACACCCTGTCCAGCGTTGTGCGGTCAGGGCTTGCGCCAACACCTGGCGCTCAAGCGCGACCTGGAATCTCCGACAGCAGTTGTTCGACATGCGCCTTGGCTTTTTCAAGCGAAGCCATGCTGCCTGTCAGATACATGCGGCCACTGGCACCGATCATGCTGCACTCGACCAGGGTCAGGTCGGGTGCGACTTTTTCGGCTTCGTTGGCCATGTGGGCACCAAACAGGGCTGGGGCCACTTCCATCAGCAGCATGTTGTCGCCGGGCAGCACCATGCTGGCTTGGCGCGTGCGGTTCATCAGCACGGCGTGCTGATCGGTCACGTTTTCCAGAATATCGCTGTACAGCAGGTGCGGGCGCAGCTGGTCTTCGGCCTTGGCCCCCATCCAGTCCAAGATGACCTGGCCTGCGCGCTGCAGCGCCGCGCCGTCGTTGCTGTGCAACTCCAGCACGCCAAACTGCCGCTCGACGGCCAGGATGCCCGGCTCCAGCGTGGGCTCGGCCTTCAGGGCCAGGTCGATCACGCGCTGGATGGACAGCCCGGGGGCGATCTCCACCAGCAGCGCGTTGGTGCCTTGCATCGCCACGTAGCCGCGAGCGCCCAGAGGCGAACTCATCCACGAGGAGAACTGGGGCTGCAGGTCGGTGAGCGTCAGGTAAACCCGAAGCTCAGCGGCCGGCTTGGCAGGCGCTGCGGTTTTTTTAGTTGTGGCCATGCGGCCTCCTTATCTGCAACGGCCTGCGATCACTTGCCGTCGAAGGCTTTGGACACGTCAGCGTGTGGACGTGGGATGACGTGGCAAGAAACCACTTCACCGATCGCGCCTGCGGCTTCTGCACCGGCTTCGGTGGCGGCCTTGACGGCACCCACGTCGCCCGAAACGATGATGGCGACGAGACCGCCACCGACTTCTTTTTTGCCAACGATGTTGACGTTGGCGGCTTTGACCATGGCGTCAGCGGCAGCGAAAGCAGCAACATAACCTTTGGTTTCGATCATTCCGATGGCTTGTGACATGAGAGTCTCCTTGAGGGGTTAAAAAAGAAAGGGTTGAAGAAAGGGGTTAACGGAAAAGGTGGGGGAAAAAGTCGTTGCGCTCAACGCATCGGCGTTGGGGTGTCGTAGCTGTCGAGCGAGGCGATGATGAGCGCATCGGCCACCACACGCGGGTGGGCCGGGGCGAACCACCAGGCCGCAGGTGCGCCGATGGTGATCATCACGCGCTCGCCAATGCCGCAGCCCATGGGGTCAAAGCAGACCACCACGTCTTTGGGATAGTCCAGCTGGACCTCCAGCAATGCGCCGGGTGGCAACTCGGGCAGGCGTTTGCTGGCCACGATGCGGCCGATCACGGTTCCTGTTTTCATGGGGTAGTTCCTCGGTCAATGGTGATGCCGCGCTTGCGCAGGGCTTCTTTGCCCAAGGGGGTCATGACCGCCTTGGGGTGCAGCCGAACGGTTTTCACGCTCGGCGGCAGAGTTTTGAGCAGCTTCTCGCCGATCACGCCCTTGAGTTCGGGCACGTCTTCTGGGTGATCGTGCAGCGCGCAGGTGTCGCCCTTGCACTCGCAGGCTTTGCCCGCCTTGCACGACGAACAGCAGGCGGCCGGGTCGATGGTCGTGGTGGCGGCCATGGCCGACGTGGTTGGAGTAGCGGCAGCGGCTTGCGGGGCAGGCGCAGCAGCGGCCACCGCCTTGACGGCCGCTTCGTCCACACGCATGTCAAAACGCAGCAAGCCCGATTGCGCTGCCTGCAGCAAAGCCGGGCTGGCGGCCAGGCGCTTGAACAAGTCGGTCAGCGCTTGTGCGTGGGCGGCCGTGCCCACACGCAAGGGCACCACCACACCCTGCGGTGCAGTCGCTGGCGCAGCGGCCGGAGCTGCTGGTTTGGGCGCACCAATCTGCTTCCAATAAGCGTCTTTGCGGGCGATCAGGCCATCGCGGATTTGGTACACATCGGTGCCATCCAGGGTGACCGATTGACCACCGGGCAAGGGCACGCCCACCTTGTAGTTTTGCACCACGGTTTGGCCCAGCACGTTCATGTGCGAGTCCGAGAACTTGGGGCCTGTGGGGCTGGCAAAGCGTTCTTTCAAAAACGCCAAGCATGCGGCGCGGCCATTGAGCACACGCGAGTCGGGCAAGGTCCACACCACATCGGGTGCAAAACAGGCCACGATCGCCTCGGCATTCGCAGCGGCGTAACCGGCTTCAAAGCGCTGCATCAGCGCGGCCACCGATGTATCTGCCCCCGTGGCTTTGGCACCCAGGGCCGTGCGCACCTGCGCCCGAATTTGTGCGCGCAAAGCGTCTGCGCTCATGCAGCACCTCCGGCGTCGCGAATCACAGCCTCGGCAACAGCGGCTGCGGCCCGCACGTCCGACGCATTGCCCGACAGGTACAAGCGACCGGCTGGGCCCATGAAGCGGCAGTCGATCAGCTTCACGTTGGCGGCTTTTTCGGCCTCGTTGGCCACCAGCAGCGCATAAGACGAGGTGGTCATCTCCATGATGTAGAGCGACTCGCCGGGCAAGAGCATGCTGCCGGACTTGCTGCGGTTGATCAAAAACGCGTGGTAGCCATCGACCCGGTCAATCACCTTGGAGGCCAAAATTTCGGGCTTGAGCACGCTCTTCTCGCTCACGCCCATGGCGTCCAATACGGCCGCACCGGCCGACTTGACCGACGAGGAAGACTGGCCGTGGAACTCCAGATAGCCAAACTGACGCTCCACCACCAGGTTGCCGGGCTTGACGTTGTCGTGCTTGAGGGCGATGTCGGTCAGCCACTCGATATCCATGCCGGGGGCCACTTCAATGAGCATGGCCGCATCGTTGTGGCGCGGCAAAAAGCCACGGGCGGTGGAGCCCAGCAAACACATCAGTTGTGGCTGCAAGCGGTCCAAAAAAATATAGCTGCGCAAAGTGGACATGAAGGGCTTTCAGCGAAGGTGTTCGAGTTCTTCCTGCACGATGCGCAGGACCATGGCCTGGAGTTCAGGCGTGAGGGTGGACAGTTGCGAAGGCGAGGCCCCGGCTTGTGAAGCCGCGCCCGAAGCCATGGCCCCGGCCCAGCCACCGGGCAGCGGAAAGGCCACGCGTTTCCAGTTGACCAGCAGCTCGGGGCCGACGTTGCAGTCCACCGAGCTTTTGCCCGCGTAACCCGTGCCGATGGTGAAGGTGTAGGGCAAGCCGGTGTTGGCACCGGTGGTGTCGTGCACTGTGGAGCCGTTGACGACCACGCGGTAATAGTCAAGGGCCGCGCCCCAGACCACCGCTTGTTCAGCGTTGGCGGTGTGGATGCCCGAGGTGTGGCCTGCACCGCTGTGCTGCAGCATGAGGCGCGCCACCTCAATGGCCTGGTCCATGCCTGGCACCACCACGCAGCCCAAGATGGGCGAGAGCTTTTCCTTGAGCAACACATGGCCCGCTTGCGGTTTGGCGATGGGGCAGACCAGCGCCTGACAATCCACCGGCACCTGCACGCCAGCGGCTTGTGCAATCTCTTGCGCCGGACGGCCGACCACCTTGCCGTTGAACTTGCCGCCAGGAAAGGCGTGGTTTTGAATTTTCAGCGCTTCTTGCTCGGTGCACACATGCGCACCCTGGCGGGCCAGCGCTTGCTGCATCTGCGTGGCGATGCTGGCGTGCAGCATCAGCACCGAAGGAGCCGAGCAAGGGCTGCCGTGGTCAAAGTTCTTGGCCGTCACAATGGTCTGCGCAGCGGCTTCGATGTCGGCGCTTGCGTCCACATAAATCGGCACGTTACCTGAGCCCACGCCAATGGCGGGGTTGCCCGAGCCGTAGGCGGCGCGCACCATGGGCGTGCCGCCGGTGGCCAAAATCACGTCGGTGCGGCTGTCGCGCATCAGGGCGCCTGTGGCCTCTACGGTGGGGCGGGTCAGAATCTGCAAAGCATGGGCTGGACCACCGGCTTTTTCGATGGCCGCTTGCAACTCGCGGGTCACGGCGGTGCAGCAACCCAGCGCCACCGGGTGCGGCGAGATGACCAGCGCGTTGCGCGTCATCAGACACAAAATGGTTTTGAAAATGATAGTGGCCACCGGCGAGGTGGAGTTGGACAAGCCCACCACCACCCCTGCAGGGCGACCGATTTCAACGATGCGCAGCGCATCGTTACGGCGAACACCACCCAAAGCGACCTTGTCCCAAGCCGTGGGCGTGAGCGTGCAAGCAATCTGGTTCTTGGCGATCTTGTCAGCCACTTTGCCAATGCGGCTTTCGCGCACGGCCCACTCGGCATAAAACTCGGCACGCGGCAGCAAGGCGGCCGCCACTTCTTTGGCCACGCGTTTGGCTTCTTCGGGCGTCCAAAGCGCCAGCGTGGCAGCGGCTTGTCGGGCACGGCCCAGCAAGTCGCGGGCCTCCTGCAAGGCAGCCAGGTCGTGGTCGGCCAGATCGATGGGGTTCATTGAACTCATGTAAGGGTGCGTCCCAGTTTCAACGTCGCTGAGCGACGTTGGCCACCGCGTTCAGGTCCACGCTTTCGAGCGCGCTGAAGATGGCTTCCACCGCCTGCTGTTCACGCGGGCTGGCCGCTTGCATGCGGGTGGTGTCCAGCAGCTGGCGCATGACAGAAGGCTGGCCACCTGCAGCAGCACCGGCACCGGCACCGGGGTTCAGCGTGGGCACAAAGTTGCCGCAAGTCATGCGCTGGCCTGCGCGGTAGTGCGGCGCGTAGTCGAACACGGCGTAGTGCTGCGTGGCGCAGTTGTCCCACATCGCCACCGAATCGTTTTCCCAGCGAAAGCGCACCATGAATTCGGGCTTTTTGACCCATTCGTACAGCATGTTGAGCACCGCCTCGGACAGGTCCATGTGCATGCCCAGCAAACGCTTGGTCCAGATCGAGTTGACAAACAAAATCTTGCGGCCGTTGTAGGGGTGCGTGATGACCGCCGGGTGGGTCACCGTGGGCGTGCTCTCGATCATCTTGCACTCTTGGGCACTGGCCTGCACCATCATGCCGCTCTTGGCAGAGGCACGCTGTGCCAGGCGCTCATTGATGTTGATGCGGCGGAAGTGCCAAGGCAGGTCGTGGTCAGCCTGCAGGCCTTCGAGCATCTGTTGCATGCCGGGGTTGAGCGCGTCATACGCGGCACCTGCGTGCATCCACATCGTGTCGCCACCCGAGGGGGGCAAGTCGGTGATGCGCAAGATGGAGACCATGTTGGGCTTCTTGCGAAAGGTCACGTCGGTGTGCCAGCGATCGGTCTCGGGCGCCTCGTTGCCCTGGTTCGAAATCAACTGGATTTGGGGGTGCCCTTCAATGTGCGGGAAGAACTCGTGCTGCTCCATCTCGCCAAAGTTCTGACCCAGACGGATATAGGCTTCAGGCTTCAAAGCCTGCTTGCGGAAAAACACCACGCCATATTGCCACAGCGCTTGTTTGATTTCTTCGTAAACGTCTTCCGAGCGGGTGTTGTTCAGGTCAACGCCGCTGATCATGCCGCCGATGGTGGGCGTCATGGGGTCGACTTGGATGTGACGGAATTTCATTTTTAATCTCCTTGATGTGTCAAAGCAGCCCGGCTCATTGCCAGTGCAGCAAACGTTTTTCAAGCCAGGTCATGGTGCGAACCACGGCCACGCCCAGCAAGGCCAGCACCAGCAGCAGCGCCATCACGCCATTGACTTCAAAGGTGGAGCCCAGGTAGGCCAGCGACTGGCCCAGGCCTTTTTCGGACGCGATGATCTCGGCACCGATCACGCCCAACATGGCGTAGATCAGACCCAAGCGCAGACCGGAAAAAATCACAGGCACAGCACCTGGCAAGGTGACTTGAAAGAACGTGGTCACGGCGCTGGCGCCCAGGGTTTTGCACAGCGTGACGTGGTCTTGGCTCACGCCACGAATGCCCGCCACCGTGCTGGACAACACGATGAAAAACGTGAGGCTGCAACCCACGGCGATCTTGGAGCCCAGACCGAGTCCAAACCACAAAATGAACAGCGGGGCCAGGGCAATACGGGGCATCACGTTCATGGCGTTGAGGTAGGGGTCGAGGAATTTCTCGACCTTCGGAAACGCCACAAACAGCAGGCCCACAGCCATGGCCGCCGAGCTGCCTAGGGCAAACGAAATCAGCGTGCCCGCCATGGTCCATCCCAGGTCGGTCCAGAGCTTGCCCGTGGCGATGTTGTTCCACAAAAATTTAATGACGCCGCTGGGCTGGCCGACAAAGGTCGGGTCGAGCCACCGGTTGACAGTCAACCACTCGCCCAGCGCCAGCAGCACGGCGATGAACACGATGTGGGCACCGCCCCAGCGCAATGTGTCAGCCTTCATGTTTGCTCCAGCCAGATTCGAGGTGCGACCACAGCTGCGCATACAGCTCGTGGAAATGGGGGTCTTTTTGCAGCTCGCGAATGGAGCGCGGGCGGGGCAGATCGATGGTGATGTCGGCCACGATGCGACCGGGCCGCGAGGTCATGACGACCACACGGTCGGACACGGCCACCGCTTCGGACAGGTCGTGTGTGACGAACAACACCGATTGTTTGTGTTGCTGACACAGGCGCAGCAACAGGTCTTCAAGTTGCAGCTTGGTTTGTGCATCCAGCGCACCAAAAGGCTCGTCCATCAGGAGCAGCGGCGAGCCCATGGCGAAGGTGCGGGCCAAGGCCACGCGCTGGCGCATGCCGTGCGACAAGGCCTTGGGCAAGGCGTTTTCAAAACCCGCCAGACCGACTTCTTGCAGCATGGCGCGAGCACGCTCCTCGGCCTGGGCACGCGGCACACCGCGCACTTCCATGCCAAACATGGCGTTGCCCAAAGCGGTTTTCCAGGGCATCAGGCTGTCGCGGGCCAGCATGTAGCCCACCTGCGGGTTGCCCTGACGCGGCGCCTGCCCACCCACCTGCAAGCCGCCCTTGCCGGTGTGCGGCACCAGCCCGGCGGCCAGATTCAGAAGCGTGGTTTTGCCACAGCCGCTGGGGCCCACCAGGGAGACAAACTCGCCTTGCCTGACGTGCAGCGAGACATCGGACAACACCTGGTGGGTGCCGTCAAAGCTCAGGTGCACGCCATCGGCAGCGATGGCCAGGGACGTTGCGCTCAATTCAGGTGCTCCGCTCATGCAAACAGTCAATCGTTCAGGTTCGCGTACTGTGATCAGCGCAGGCCCAGGATCTTGCTGGTGTCAAAGCTCCTGTCGATCTGCTTGGTGTTGAACAGGTAATCGGCCGCGTGCTGCAAAGCTTTGGGGTCCAGCGAGAACTTGGAACCGCCAATCGAGTTGCGCAACGAGGCCTCGACCGCTGCGGCACCCGCAGGGCCTTCGATCTTGAAGGTGTCGTTGATGACCTTGAGCACGGCCGCAAAGTTGGCGGGGTTCTGAATGAAGGCTTCAGACTCGCGCATGGCTTTGGCAAAAGCGTCCAGCGTGGCGCTGTTCTTTTGCGCAAAGTCACCCCGCACCGTCATCGGGCCAGAGGCACCGTTGAGCTGCGTGATCTCCTTGGGGCCTTCGCCTTTGCGGGGGTCCACGATCACTCGGCACACTTTCATGGCCGCGCAAAAACCGTCCATGGGGGCGAACAGCATCACGGCATCGATTTGCTTGTTGGCAATGGCGGGCAAGGCGGTGTTGGGCGCGCCCACAGGCACGATGGTCACGTCGCTGCCCGACAGGCCAGCACCCTTGAGCATGTCGAGCAACTGGAATTCAGCGCCGGAGCCACGGGCGGTCACACCAATCTTCTTGCCCTTGAGGTCTGCCATCACGGCGGGGTAGCCTTTGGCGGCGTTGGGCGTCTCGGTGTGGGCACCGGCCATCAAAAAGAAGATGTTGTCGCGTGCAGCGTTGCCAATGATCTTGAGGTCAGCGCCTTTGTTGGCAGCCTGAATCACCACTTCAGAGGGTCCAAACGCGACGTCAATGTCGCCGGCCATCAGGGTCTGGATGCCCAATGGGCCTGCGGGGATGGTCTTGAGCTCGCACTTGAGGCCGTTCTTTTCGCAGTAACCGTTGGCCGCGGCCACGCGAACAATCATGTTGCCCAGGCCCGGATAGTCCTGGATGCGCAAGGTTTGGGTTTGCGCCATGGCGCTGGCACCCAGGGTCAGAGCGATGGCGCCGAGGGTTGTGCGCACAAATGCAGGGGCAGAAAATTTCATGTCGTCTCCAAGGGTGTAGGTTCAGCGCTTGATCAAGGTCAAGTTCGGTGGGACTGATTTAAAAGCCCAAGGAAACGGCAAACTGTTTCTGAGGTGACAATTTAAGGGAAAGCACTCAAAATGAGTTCCCCATTGACCCATTCGTCCTGACCACGCACCACTACAGCCATGAATTCAACACGCCTTCACACCCGAGGATTGGCCTTCAAAAACATGGATGTGGACACCCTGTCCCACACCTGGGCAGCCAACTCCGCCTTGACACAACGCTCGGCCGCTGCCTTGCAAGGCATCGGCGTGCAGCGCCGCTGGCAAGAGGGGCAAGTGGTGCTCAGCCGAGGGCAATCCATCTCCACCGCGCTGTTGCTCATGAAAGGGCGCTTGCGGGTGAGCGTGACCACACCCGAAGGCGAGGAGCAATTGCTGCGCTGGATGTTGCCCGGTGAGATTTCAGGCTTGAGTTCGGTGTTTGCCGAAACCACCTACCCGGCCGATTTGGTTTCGGCAGGCCCAAGCCAAGTGCTGCACATTGAGCGTGCCAAATTGCTCGACCTGATCCGCCAGGACGCGACTGTCGCGGTCGATCTGCTACGCATCCTGGGTCTGAGGATCAACCAGCTTTTTGACACCCTGGCCGACCAGGGCATGCACACGCTGGAGCAACGCGTGTGGGCCACTTTGGAGCGCATTGCCAAGTTCAACAGCGTGCAAGTGGCTGATGGGGTGCAGCTGCGCGTGAGCCAATCGGACCTGGCGCAAGCCGCCATGGCCTCGCGCCAACGCGTCAACCAGCAGCTGCAACGCTTTCAGGACAAAGGCCTGATCCGGCTGGGCTACCGCAACATCGTGCTGCTGCGGCCAACCAGCCCCAAGGCTTGATCAGTAGGTGTAAACGCCCTGACCCGTCTTGCGGCCCAAACGCCCCGCAGCCACCATTTCTTTGAGCAAAGGGCTGGGGCGGTATTTGCTATCGCCGAATTCCTTGAGGTAAACCTCCATCACGGCCAGGCACACGTCCAGACCGATCATGTCGGCCAACGCCAGTGGGCCAATGGGCTGGTTGCAGCCGAGCTTCATGCCCGCGTCGATGGCTTCGGGTTCGGCCAGGCCTTCGCCCAGCACGAAGAAGGCTTCGTTGATCATGGGCACCAAAATGCGGTTGACCACAAAGCCGGGGGCGTTCTTGACGGTGATGGGGGTCTTGCCCAGCGCCAGTGCCATGTCGTGCACGGCGTCGTGCGTGGCGTCGCTGGTCTGCAGGCCACGGATGATTTCGACAAGCGCCATCATGGGCACGGGGTTGAAGAAGTGCATGCCGATGAAGCGATCAGCGCGCTGCGTGGCGGCGGCCAGCTGGGTGATCGAGATCGACGAGGTGTTGGACGCAATGATCACGTTGGGGGCCAACATGCCGTCGAGCTGCTTCAAGATCTTGACCTTGAGTTCGTGGTTTTCGGTAGCGGCTTCGATGACGAGCTGGGCACCCTTGAGATCGTCGTAGCTTGAACTGCCTTTGATGCGGCCCAACGCTGCGGCCTTGTCGGCTTCGCTGATTTTTTCTTTCTTGACCAGGCGGTCCAGGCTGCTGGCCACGGTGGCCACGCCTTTGGCCACGGCCGCGTCCGAAATGTCCACCATCACGACCTGGATGCCAGAGACGGCGCACGCCTGTGCAATGCCATTGCCCATGGTGCCTGCGCCGATGATGCCTACGGTTTGGATGCTCATGCTCTTCATTCCTTCAAAGTGGGTGGGACTCAAAAAGGAATGATCTTAACGGGACTGAACAAGGGTTTGACTGACAAATCGGTCAAGCTGGGGCAGCCGGACGCCAGAAAAACCGGTCTGGAGGAAACCCCTTTCAGAACCGGCGCTGAGCCTCCAAGCCCAGCAAGAGCTTGCGCCCCGCACCCGGCTCAAAGAAGCGGCCGTTGCCGTCGTTGACGATCACCGACCCTGCGTGTTTGCGGTCGCTCAGGTTGTCTACCCGGATGAATTCGCGCAAGGTCCAATCGCCATGGTCTTGCTTGAACTGGACAGCCAAATTGAACAAGGTGTGGCTCGCCGCAAAATCCGTGTTCAGGTCGTTGACTGCCACTCGGCCCACATGACGCGCCTCCAACGTCAAGCGACTGCCCGCCCAACCCATGTCCCAAGCAGCCTGCACAAACAACTGATGCTCTGGCAGGCCAGGAATGCGGTTGCCCGCAGGCACTTGCACTTGCGGGTTTGCATTGGGGCAACCCGTGGTGGTACAGGTCATGAAGGCATCCCTGTAATGGGCGCGCAGCCAAGTGTAAGCGGCGGTCCATCCGACTGCGCCCATGCGCGTCTGTCCCGACAACTCCAGGCCCTGACGGAGCGTACGCCCGGCATTCTGGAACGTGGTGCGGCCACCCGTGTTGTTTTGCACCACGATTTCGTCGTCGGTGCGGATCTCAAAGGCGGTGGCACTCCACTGGGTGCGTTCGGCCCGCCCGCGCAGACCGAGCTCAGCACTGGTGCTGCGTGCAGCGTTCAACGAGGTGTTGAAGCCCGACACCCCACCGCTGCGGTAGGCGACTTCGTTGAGCGTCGGGATTTCGTAGCCCTTGCCGATGCTGGCGAAAGCCTGCAAGGACGGGTTCAGTTGCAAGCGCGCACCCAGCACTGGCAAGGTGGCTTTGTAGCGCTTGCTGCCGCTGTCGTCCTTGTTGTTGCCGACGATGTAACTGTCCTTGGATTCGTATTCCGTGCGGGTCTGGCGCACCCCACCCATAAGCGTGAGGTCTTGCGTACGCCACTCGGCATGCAGATAGGGATCCAGTGTTTCGGCGCGGTTGACCTCGTCACGGCGGAGTTTGCCTTGCACACCCAGCGTGCTGCCGATGAAGTTTTCATAGCCCTTGCGCTTATCGCTTTGAAAGTCAGAGGCCACACCTGCGCTGAGCGACAGACGACCGCCCTGCCAATCGCCCTCGTGACGCCAGCGGGCATTCCAGCCCCAATAGTCACGATCCAGATCAATCACGCCACCCGAACTGCCTGCAGGTAGTTGTGCGCCCGTCGCAATCGATTGGTATTGCACCACCTGGCGCTGGCCGCCATAGCCCATCAACTCCAGCTTGTGGCCGTTGCCCAGCGCTTGCTCAAAGGCCAGGCCCAATTGGGTTTGAGCCACCGACTTGCGGGTGTTAAATGTCAATGCCGATGACGTGGTTTGCTCGGGATTGTCATCGAATTCGCCGCGGCTCAGGCCCTGCGGGTCCAGAGCAAAGCTGCTGTGCCGGTTGAACACCAGCACGGTGCGACCGCCTTCGTGCTGGCGCGAGAGTTTCAAATTGGCCGTCGTGCGGTCAGCGGCAGACTGGGGCCTCGTTCCGTCGGTTTCAAACCGGCTCAGATCGACGACATAAGACCAACCGGGCTCTTGGGCCGTGCCGGTTTGGCCTGTGGCCTGGGTGGACAAGCGCCACAATCCGTCCGAGCCTGCCACCAGCCCGGTGCGCCACTGCGCAGGCTGCTGGCCGCCTTCGGTGTACAGCAGCAAGGCGCCTCCTGACGACGCGCCATACAGCGCCGCCATCGGGCCACGCACCACCTCGACCCGGTCGGCACTGCCCAGCGGGAAGTTGGCCGCCTGGCCCGATCCATCGGGTGCGCTGGCTGGAATGCCGTCCACAAACAAGCGCACCCCGCGCACGCCAAAGGTGGCTCGTGCCCCGTAGCCTCGCATCGAAATTTGCAAGTCCTGTGCATAGTTTTGTCGGTTGCGAATGACCAAACCCGGCACACGGCTCAAACTTTCGGACAAGTTGACCTGGGCCTGACCGTCGCGCAGCTCTTCGCCTTCGACGACATCGACCGATGTCGCGCCTCGCCACAAGCCACCGCTGCCGCGCTCAACGCTCACCACAACAGGCGACAACGCGCCTGAATCAACAGACGCTGCTTGCGGCGGGCTGGATTGGGCTTGTGCGCTCGAAGCGCAAAGCAAAGCTGCCGCCCAAACAACGGGGCGCAAAACAAGAGGGAATGGGGCGGTCACAGGGCTGGCCTTGAAAAATCAGTGTGTGGCGTTATGCCGAAACAAAAATGTCGACTCAACGAGGTTGTCCGACTTCGATGGGAATAGACGCATACCAAGCCGCCAGGTTTTCAATTTCCTTGTCAGTCAGTGGCTTGGCCATCACCGCCATCACCTCGTTGGCGCGTTTGCCACTGCGGTACTGTTTGAGTTGCTCTTCAATGTAGATGGCGGGCTGCCCCGCCAGGTGTGGGGCATTGGGTATGGTGGAAAAACCCAATGCACCGTGACAAGTGGCGCACATGCCGGCTTTGACTTGCCCCGCCTTGGGGTCCGCTGCCTGCGCTTGAGGGAACATCGCGGCCAACATCGCCACAGTGCTCCCCAAGGCCTGAACGCGCCATGATTTAGCTGAAAACATCTTGAACCTTTTTTTACTTGAAAAAGGCACCCGCCATGAGCGGGTGCCTTCATCGATCACACCATCAGTTGCCGTAGGTCACGCGATAAATCGCACCTGCGTAGTCATCCGAAATCAGGATCGAACCATCCTTCATGACTGCCACATCGACCGGGCGGCCCAGGTAGGTGCCTGTCTCGGGGTTCAGCCAGCCTTCGGCAAACACCTCAGACTTGTCGGCCGTGCCATCGGCCTTCAGCGACACGAAGTTGATGAGTGCACCACTGGCGGGGCTGCGGTTCCAGGAGCCGTGCGAAGCGACAAAAATGCCGCCACGGTATTTCGCAGGGAACTGCTTGCCCGTGTAAAAGGTCATGCCCAACTGAGCCTGGTGCGCAGGGAACTCGACTTGGGGGAAGACCGCATTGGCGGGCTCTTTCATGTCCTTCAAATCAGGCGCCGCGGCCGAGCCAGCCACCTTGAACTTGCCATTCCAGTAGGGGTAGCCGAAATGCTCGCCTTTTTTGGTGGATCGGTTCAACTCACCGGGTGGGATGTCGTTGCCCAGGCCATCGGTCTGGTTGTCCGTCCACCACAGCGTGCCGTCTTTGGGGTTGAAGTCCTGGCCGACCGAGTTGCGCATGCCGATGCTGTAGACCTCGCGGCCGCTGCCGTCAAAGGGGTCCATGCGCACAATGCCGCCGATGCCCAAGCGGTTGAACTCATCGACTTTGTCAGCGGGCTGCACGTTGAACGGCTGCCCCAGCGTGACATACAGCTTGTTGTCTGGACCGATGCGGCAAGTGCGCGCACCGTGGTTGTAAGACTCGTGCTCGGTCGGGACCAACTTGCCTTGTGGCACCACCTCGATCACCGCGACATCCGGTCCTTCGTAGAAAAACTCTGCTGCCGGGAAGTTGAGCACACGGTTGTGCTCGGCCACGACCAGGAAGCCGTCCTTGGTCCAACACACGCCGTTGGGCACTTTGAAGTTGAGCGAAGGCGCAAAGGACTTCACCTCATCGGCAATGCCATCGCTGTTGCGGTCGGTCACGGCCCAAACGGTGGTCTTGCGAGTGCCCACAAACAGCATGTTGGTGGAAGGCGCGACCGCCATGTGCCGCGCATCGGGCACAACGGCAAACAGGTCAATTTTGAAGCCTTCGGGCAGCTTGATTTTTTTCAGGTTGTTGCGGATCGCATCGGCATTGCGCCCGGTTTGCGGTACCACCGGAATGTTCAGATCGGTCGTGGCGACCTTCATCTGCTTCATCGTGTTGAGGTTGTCCTTGGAGGCCTGCGCATGCACCCCTGCGGCCAGAGTAGCGGCCAGCAAGGCAGCGCTGAGTCGGGTCATTTTCACGTTCATCTCCTGTCGTTGATTTTTGCAATCGATGGTTATTGCCATTGGGAAACTCCGGGAACACCGAAGCTTGGCCTTTTCAATTTAGGTCAAAGCCACGGGTATGGGCTTGGTAAAAACCCTCTCAAAAGATGTTTATTTAGTGAAAAATATTTCATGATTTTTTAAATTTATGTATTCATTTATGTCGCGCACAGGACTGACAGAAACGAACTCTCGAAAAATTCGCTCTCCTTGGATCAAGGCCATTGGCCTTGCTAAACACCACATTGACAAGATCCGGTTTTTGGCGTGCGATGATTCCTCCTCACGTATCCCGCCATGAACATCCTTTTCGTCCACCAGAACTTTCCCGGTCAGTTCAAGCACTTGGCCCCCGCCATGGCGCGGCAAGGCCACCGCGTGGTGGCCCTGCACATCAACGCCTGCCCCCCTGTGCCGGGCGTAGAGCTGGTGCGCTACCCGGTCGCGGGCCGGCCCGGCCAAGGCACGCACCGCTGGCTGGCCGATCTGGAAGTCAAAACCCTGCGCGGCGAAGCCGCTTGGCAAGCTGCCGTGAAGCTGCGCGAACAAGGCTTTGTGCCCGATGCGATCGTGGCCCACCCCGGCTGGGGCGAGAGCCTGTTTTTGCAGCAAGTCTGGCCACAAGCACGGCTGGGCATTTATTGCGAGTTTTTCTACCAGCAACAAGGTGCCGACGTGGGCTTTGACCGGGAATTCGGCAGTCCAGACACCGACAACGTCTGCCGACTGCAAATGAAAAACGCCAACTATGAGCTGCATTTTCCGCGTGCGCACGCGGGCATCGCGCCCACGCACTGGCAGGCCTCCCTGTTCCCCGAGCCATTTGCCTCGCGCATCGCCGTCGTCCACGACGGCATCCGCACCGACCAGATCAGGCCTGACCCGACTGCGCGCATCCGCGTGCAAACCCCGCAAGGTGTTTTGCAACTGGGCAAAGACGACGAAGTCATTACCTTCGTCAACCGCAACCTGGAGCCCTATCGCGGCTACCACCAATTCATGCGGGCACTGCCCGCCATCCTGAAAGTCCGCCCCAATGCCCGCGTGGTCATCATCGGTGGCAACGAGGTCAGCTACGGCGCCGCGCCGCCACCCGGCTCCGACGGCCAAGCCCAAACGTGGCGCGAGATTTTCTTGAACGAGGTGAAGAGCGAGCTGGACCTGTCACGCGTGCACTTTGTGGGCAAGGTGCCCTATGCCGATTTCTTGCGTGTGCTACAGGTGTCCACCGTGCACGTGTACCTGACCTACCCCTTTGTGCTGAGCTGGAGCTTGCTTGAGGCCATGAGCGCAGGCTGCGCCATCGTGGCCAGCGATACCGCCCCGGTGCGCGAAGCCATCCGCCACGGCGAAACCGGGCAACTGGTGGACTTCTTTGATCCGGCAGCGTTGGCACAGCAGGTGATTGACTTGTGCGACGACCCGGCTGAACGTGCACGGCTGGGGACGCAGGCACGGGCGTTTGCGGTGGAACACTACGATTTGGAGACGCGGTGTTTGCCTGGGCAGATGGCGTGGGTTGAGGAGTTAGCGGGAAAATAGTTTTTCGGCTAGTCCACTTAAAAATGGTTGCATGCTGTTCTTGTTCATTTCTGAACCACCAGCTTCTTTCATTATTCACCTATCAAGCCAATGAGTAATTATTTTAGAACTGACACAGCGCTGGACTTAGTCGAAACGCTTGAGTTGACCAACGATTTTTTCTACAAAAGCAAAACTGATGCGCGTTACTGGAAGTGGTTCATAAATGCCTTGCACTCGGCAGTGCAAAGTACCGCATCACTTGCTCTTGAAGCTGGCAATGGGTTTTTAATACAAGAGCCGAAAATTGCGATGCAAATGATGAAGGCGGACATGTTCAAACCGGTTTCGCCGCGCATGGACCGCTTCATCGATCTCGTCAAAAAGTCTCTCGATAAGTCAAATCTCCGAGACTCAGCAATACCGTTTGAAGCCAATGATTGCGTCATTGCATTCTCCTCAATTAATGACCTTCGCAATGATTTCGCGCACTTCAACGTTAAAAGCTGGTCTATCGAGTTCATGCTGATATTAAAAAACTCTTCTATTCTTGCGGAGTACGTAGAGCACTACACGATCGGCACACCAGCAATTCTTTGGCACGATGAAGAACATCAACAGCGAGCAACTAAATCTGTGAAAAATTTGCGGAACCTAATTCAACTGCGTCTCACAACACAAAAACGACAAGTCCATGTACAAGGTACAACACAGTTTAACGAGACATAAAACCTATAAAGTGTCGTGAATCCGAGCCATAAATTTTAAGACGATAACTAAAAAAATCTTATCGTGTCAATCAGCACCTTGCCAATTGAAACAGTACAAAGCATATTTTGAATTCGCAATTTTTCACTTTCCAATTCGCGGAACAGGCACGCATTGCCCATTAACCGCCACCACAGCTACTGACTGCTTATCTTTCGCAACATACTGATAACTGTATTTGACATCAGACAGCTCGATTTGCTCAGACAATCGACCATAGATGGTGTTGTCGTATTCTTTGCGCCAGTAATAGTAGACCGGGATCAAGGATTCTGTACGCTCCGAAAACCTCCATTTCGTCTGTCGACTGCCTTCGGTATCGTATGAGATAGACATATCGCTCTTATTTATACATAGCGCAAATGTATGGTCTTTTTTTATACTATCGAATGCCTTCGAATAAAAAGTTCCATTACATGAAAAGCACATCTCCTGCGCGTGAGTGCTGAACCCAAACGATGTTACAAAGAGCAATGCCAAAATTTTCATAATTTCCTCACTTCCAGTTTTCAACTTACTCATTTTTTTAACTCACAACAAACTTCCGCTGCTGTTGAATCGACGCATCCTCCGGGATGAGTAATATCAGCTCCGGAACCGCTTCCGAGTCAACGCCAGCGCTATCCAAAACGACACCACTGCAAACCCCGCCAGCACCAACACATGACGCAGCGGTTGGTCCGGCCAGCGGTTCAAAAACAGCGGCCGCACCAAGTCGACGGCCACCGACAACGGCAACCAGTCGGCGATCACGCGCACGAAGCTGGGCAATTGCTCTCGCGGGAAAAAGATGCCCGAGAGGAACATCATGGGCGTGAGAAACAGGGTGAAGTAATAGGTGAAGAAGTCGTAGCCTTTGGCCAGCGCATTGAAGATCAGCGCCATGCAGCTGAAGGTGATACCCACGCCCAGCAGCACGGGCCAGGCCACCAAGAGCTTCCAGCTGTGGCTGATGCCCAGCGCCAGCATCACACCCAAAATGGCCGTGACGGTGAACAGCGCTTTGAACGCGGCCCACAGCATTTCGGCCAGCACCACGTCGTCCAAGCGCACCGGGGCGTTCATGATGCCGTCCCAGGTTTTTTGCACATGCATGCGCGAAAACGCCGAGTACAGCGCCTCAAACGTGGCGGCGTTCATGGCGCTCATGCAGATGCTGCCGCTGGCCAGGTACAGGATGTAGGGCACTTTCTCGCCGCCCAACTCGATCTGCCCGACCAAGGCCCCGAGGCCGTAACCAAAGGCCACCAGCCACATGAGCGGCTCGGCGATGTTGCCCACCAGGCTGGGGATAGCGAGCTTTTTCCAGACCAGCCAGTTGCGCAGGAACACGGGCCACCAACGCATGGACAGGCGGGGCGCGGACCAGATGTTGTTTTGAATTTGGCTCATGGCTCAACCCTCCTCACGGATCTGGCGTCCGGTCAATTTCAAGAACAGATCTTCCAGATTGGATGGTCGATGCAAGGTACGCAGCGCAGGCCAGGCTTGCAAAGCGTTCAACAAGGAGCGGCTGTCGTGCGTGTAGAAAAACACGGTTTCACCGCTGACCTCGACCCGCCCTGCCAGGGCCTTCAAGCTGGCCTCTTGCGCCAGCGCCACCGCGCCTTGGCCAAACACCTCGACCACCTCAGGCTCCAGGTGCTCGGCGATCAGGTCACGGGGTTTGCCTTCGGCAATCTTGCGGCCTTGGTCGAGCACCAAGAGGCGCGAGCACAGGCGCTCGGCCTCGTCCATGAAGTGGGTGGTGAGCAAGATGGACTTGCCTTCTTGCAGCAGCACCTGCAGGCGCTCCCACATGAGGTGCCGCGCTTGCGGGTCCAGGCCCGTGGTGGGCTCATCCAGCATGAGCAGTTGCGGGTGGTTGATGAGGGCGCGGGCCAGGCTCAGGCGCCGCTTCATGCCGCCCGACAGTTCGCCGGGCTTGGCTTTGGCCTTGTGGGTGAGCGCACCAAACTCCAGCAAGTGGGGAATGCGCTCGCGGATGGTGGCGTCGGGCAAGCCAAAGTAACGGCCAAAGACCAAGAGGTTTTCTTCAGCGGTGAAGTCCGGGTCCAGCGTGTCCATTTGCGCGACCACGCCCAAACGGGCCTTGATGTCCAAGGCATCCTTGGGCATTTGCAAACCGTCGAAATAACGGATGGAGCCGCCATCGGGCTGCGACAAACCCAGACACATGCGCAGCGTGGTGGTTTTGCCCGCGCCGTTGGGGCCGATCACGCCCAGGCATTCGCCGGGCTCGATGTGGAAAGACAGGTCATTGACCACCGTGGCGTCGCCGTAGCGTTTGACCAAGTGTTCGACCGAAAGCAAAGGGGAGTTCATGCCCGGATTGTGCCTGTTGGGTCGCCACCATTCGGCCGCAGGGGCGACCTCCCACAGGAAACAGGTCTCCATCTTTGTGGGAGCGAGCCCCTGCTCGCGAATGATTGATCAACCATGGCACGCATTCGGCCGCAGGGGCGGCCTCCCACAGGGGGAAAACCCGAGCAGGCGGCCCGATAAAATCGGGGCCTTCTACTGATCCGCCCAAGCGGCCCCCTCATGTCCCCTTCTTTCTCTAACCGCCTGGCGGTTTTGCCGCAGTACCTGATTCCCAAGCAAGCCCTGACCGCCTTTGCGGGCTGGGTGGCGGGTAGCCAGTGGGGTGTTGTGACCACCGGCATCATCGACCGCTTTGTGCGCCGCTACAACGTGAACATGAGCGAAGCGGCCAACCCGGACACGGCCAGCTACAAGAGCTTCAACGAGTTTTTCACCCGTCCGCTCAAGGCCAGCGCACGCCCATTGGCCGCAGCGGCCTACGTCAGCCCTGTGGACGGGGCCATCAGCCAATGCGGCCCCATTACGGGCGATCAGGTCTTTCAGGCCAAAGGCCACAGCTACAGCACCCGCGCCCTGGTGGGTGGCGATGCGGCACTGGCCGCACAGTTTCAGGACGGCGAGTTTGCCACGCTCTACCTGAGCCCACGCGACTACCACCGCATCCACATGCCTTGCGCCGGCCGCTTGACCCGCATGATTTACGTGCCGGGCGATCTGTTCTCGGTCAACCCCACCACGGCCCGTGGCGTGCCGGGCCTGTTTGCCCGCAACGAGCGGGTGGTGTGCGTGTTTGAAGGCGAGCACGGCCCGTTTGTGATGGTGCTGGTGGGCGCGACGATTGTGGGCAGCATGGCCACCGTGTGGCACGGTGTGATCAACCCGCCGCGCCCGGGCCAGGTGCGCGAGTGGACCTATGAGATGGGCAACATCACCCTGGCGCAGGGTGAAGAGATGGGCCGCTTTTTGCTCGGGTCCACCGTGGTGATGCTGTTCCCCAAGGACGTGATGCAGTTCAACACCGACTGGACACCCACCCGGCCCATTTGCATGGGCGAGGCGATGGGAACGTTGAATTAATGGGGATCTGACCCCGATTATTTTGAGTCAGATCGTTTTTGTGGGAGCGAGCCCCTGCTCGCGAAAGCTCGGCTGAGCCACTGCACACATTCGGCCGCAGGGGCAGCCTCCCACAGAGACAACCCACTCACACATAGGCAGCATTCAAATACCGAGCGCAGATCAGCGGCTTCAGCCCCGACTTGCAAGTTCAATCAGATTTCGATCTTGGAGCCCAGCTCGACCACCGCGTTGGTGGGCAGGTTCAAGAACTCGGCCGCCGCACTGGCGTTGTGGTGCATTTGAGCAAACAACTTTTCGCGCCAGGTGGCCATGCCGCCGCCAATGGTGGGGATCACGATGTCACGTGACAGGAAGTAGCTGGTCATCATGGGGTCGAGCTTGTAGCCGTCATCCTGAATATTGGCCAGTGCCGATGGCAAGTCGGGGTTGTCCTTGAAGCCGTAGTTGACGATGACTTGCCAGCAATCGTTGCCCAGCGGCGTCACATCCAGGCGCTTGTCGGCGTCCATGCGGGGCACTTCGTGGCTGCGCACAGTGACAAACAGATTGCGCTCGTGCAAGACTTTGTTGTGCTTGAGGTTGTGCAGCAAGGCATTGGGCACCGCACCGGTTTCAGCGGTCAAAAACACCGCCGTGCCTTCCACCCGAGTGGGCGGTGCAATGAAAACAGCTTCAAGAAAATCGCTCAGCTTCAGGGCGTCAGAACGCAAAGAATCGTTCAGCAGGCGGCGACCATCGTGCCAGGTCAGCATGAGGGTGAACACGGCCGCACCAATGAACAAGGGGAACCAGCCGCCATCAAACAACTTGAGCAGGTTGGAAGCCCAGAACGCCAGATCCACGACGAAGAAGAAGCCCGTTGCGCCAATGCACAGCGCCAGCGGCAGCTTCCAGGCGTAGCGGATCACAAAGAAGGTGAGCACGGTGGTGATCAGCATGTCGGTGCACACCGCAATGCCGTAGGCCGCTGCCAGGTTGCTGGACGACTTGAACATGACGACCGCCAACACGATGGCGACGAACAGGCCCCAGTTCACAAAGGGCATGTAGATCTGCCCCGTGTCGGTTTCGCTGGTGTGTTGCACCTGCAAGCGAGGCAAATAACCGAGCTGGATGACCTGTTTGGTCACGCTGAACGCGCCAGAAATCAGGGCTTGCGAGGCGATGACCGTGGCCATGGTGGCCAGGCCGACCAAGGGCACCAAGGCCCAGTCGGGCGCCATCATGAAAAACGGGTTTTTGACGGCCTCGGGCTCTGACAACAGCAACGCACCTTGGCCGAAATAGTTGAGAGTCAGGCAGGGCATGACCACGCTGAACCAGGCCAGGCGGATCGGTTTTTTGCCAAAGTGACCCATGTCGGCATAAAGGGCTTCGCCACCCGTGACGCACAACACCACGGCACCCAAAATGATGAAGGTGATGCCCGGGTTGTGCCACATGAAGCCCAAAGCGTAATGCGGGCTGATGGCGAACAGGATTTCGGGGTGCTGAACGATGTGCGACACGCCCAGCAAGGCGATGGTGGCAAACCACACCAAAGTGATGGGGCCAAAAAATTTGCCAATGCCCGCCGTGCCGCGCTTTTGCACCCAGAACAGCATGAACAAAATGACCAGGGTCAGCGGAATCACCGATTTTTTGAAGGCTGGAGAGATGACCTCCAGGCCCTCGACTGCCGACAGCACAGAAATGGCCGGGGTGATGACCCCATCGCCATAAAACAGGCAGGTGCCAAAAATACCCACCACCAGCAACACCTTGCGCAACTGGGGCCGGTCTTTGACCGATTGCGAAGCCAGCGCCAGCATGGCCACCAAACCGCCCTCGCCGTGGTTGTCAGCGCGCAGCACCAGCACCACATATTTGACCGACACGATGGTGGTCAGGGTCCAAAAAAAGATGGAGAGGATGCCGTAAACGTTTTCGTGCGTGAAGGGCACATGGCCGGAGCCAAACACCTCTTTCATGGCATACAGCACGCTGGTGCCGATGTCGCCATAAACGACGCCAATGGCGCCCAAAGTCAGTGCGACGAGTGAAGAACGGGTAGAAGACACGGGCATTGACCTGACGCGGGTCAAGCCGGATGGAAAACAAGTAGACTATTTTGCGCCCGATTCCAGCCCCGTGTCACCGTTCCTTTGGGGATTTGTTGCAGTGCAACAACTTTAGTCGTAAACCTCGGCCTCGGGGTCGGTCGCTTCCAGCTCGTAACTGGCCGCCAACATGGCCAAACGGCCAATCACGCCATACATGTAAAAGCGGTTGGGCACGCTGGCACCGGGTTTGACGCCAGGCTGGGGCAGGTGCGGGGTGTCGGCAAAGGCCAAAGGCACAAAGCTGGCGCCCGGGGCGTTGAGGTTTTCGTCCACACCGCGCTCGGCGTGCACGCGGTAAAAACCACCCACCACATAGCGGTCCATCATGTAGACCACCGGCTCGGCCACGGCGTCGTTGATGCGCTCGTTGGTCAGCACGCCTTCCTGGATGATCACGTCATTGACGGTCTGGCCGTCCTTGATGACATTCATCTTGTTGCGGGTCTTGCGGTTGAGCGCGTCCAGATCGGCCACATCGCGCACCGTCATGATGCCCATGCCGTAAGTGCCGTTGTCGGCCTTGACGACCACAAACGGCTTTTCGTTGATGCCGTATTCCTTGTATTTGCGCTTGATCTTGGTCAGCAGCGCATCCACGTTGCTGCGCAGGCATTCCATGCCCGTGCCTTCGGCAAAGTTCACATCGCCACACTGGCTGAACATCGGGTTGATCAGCCAGGGGTCGATGCCCAGCAGCTTGCCAAAGCGCTTGGCCACTTCCTCGTAGCTCTGAAAGTGCTTGGTCTTGCGGCGCACGCTCCAGCCCGCGTGCAGCGGCGGCAGCAGGTATTGCTCATGCAGGTCTTCCAGAATGCCTGGGGCACCGGCCGACAGATCGTTGTTGAGCAAGATGGTGCAGGGGTCGAAGTCTTTCAGGCCCAAGCGGTGCTTGCTGCGCACCACCGGCTCCAGGGTGATGCTCTCGCCATTGGGCAGCTCGATGGTGGTCGGCTCCTTGATTTCGGGATTGATCGAACCAATGCGCACATTCAGGCCCGCCATGTGGAAGATGCGCTGCAACTGCATCACGTTCGTCAGATAGAAGGTGTTGCGGGTGTGGTTTTCCGGAATGATCAGCAGGTTTTTGGCTTCCGGACAGATCTTCTCGACCGCCGCCTGGGCGGCTTGCACGGCCAAAGGCAGCATTTCCTGTGTCAGGTTGTTCCAGCCGCCGGGGTAGAGGTTGGTGTCCACCGGGGCCAGCTTGAAGCCTGCGTTGCGGATGTCCACCGATGTGTAGAACGGCGGCGTGTGCTCCATCCACTCCAGACGGAACCAGCGCTCAATCGCGGGCATGGAATCGAGGATGCGCTGCTCCAGCTCATTGATGGGGCCGTTCAGGGCAGTGACAAGATGGGGAACCATGGGCGACCTTTATGGGGCTGAAGTGACAAAAACAAGGAAATCATATGGGGCCAGAAGGTGCCATTGCAAGCACTGACCGGACAAAGGCCAAGGGCATGTGCGCCCAGCCACCCAGAACGAGCAGATCAGGTGCGGATTTCGCCTTCACCCAGAACCACATATTTGAGCGAAGTCAGGCCTTCGATGCCGACCGGCCCCCGGGCGTGGAACTTGTCGGTGGAAATGCCGATTTCGGCACCCAGCCCGTATTCAAAACCATCGGCAAAGCGGGTGCTGGCGTTCACCATGACGCTGGCCGAGTCCACCTCGCGCAAAAAGCGCTGGGCGTGCATGTGGTCGCGGGTCAGGATGGCATCGGTGTGGTGGCTGCTGTAGTGGTTGATGTGGGCAATTGCCTCGTCCACCCCTTCGACCACCTTGATGCTGATGATGGGGGCGAGGTATTCCTCGAACCAGTCTTGCTCGGTGGCGTCTTTCAGGTTCACCCCGGCGACCTGGCTCAGGATGGCCTTGGCCTTGGGGCAGCAACGCATCTCCACCGCCTTGGCTGCATAAAGCGCGCCAATTTTGGGCAAAAAGTCGGCCGCCACACCGCGCGCCACCAACAGGCTCTCGCTGGCGTTGCAGGGGCTGTACTTCTGGGTTTTGGCGTTGTCGGCGACCTTGACGGCCATGTCGATGTCGCAAGGGTCATCCACATAGGTGTGGCAATTGCCGTCCAGGTGCTTGATGACGGGCACCTTGGCTTCGGCGCTGATGCGCTCGATCAGGCCCTTGCCGCCACGCGGAATGATCACGTCCACAAATTGCGGCATGGTGATCAGCTGGCCCACAGCGGCGCGGTCGGTGGTTTGCACCAGTTGCACCGCATCGATGGGCAGGCCGCTGTCGGTCAGGGCCTGCTGCACCAGACGGGCCAGCGCCTTGTTGGATTCAATCGCCTCGGAGCCGCCGCGCAGGATACAGGCGTTGCCGCTTTTGATGGACAAGCTGGCCGCCTCGATGGTCACGTTGGGGCGGCTCTCGAAAATCATGCCGAACACACCAATCGGCACGCGCATCTGGCCCACGCGGATGCCGCTGGGCACCTGCTTCATGCCGACGATCTCGCCAATCACATCGGGCATGGCAGCCAGCTGCTCGCAACCTTGGGCGCAGGTTTCCAGCACTTTGGGCGTGAGTTTCAGGCGGTCCACCATGGGCTCGGCCAGCCCGGCAGCGCGGGCGCGCGCCAGGTCTTTGGCGTTGTCGGCTTGCAGGGCCTCGGTGTTCTCACGCAACAAGGCGGCCAGATGGCGCAAAGCCTTGTTTTTCACAGCGGCAGAAGCCTTGGCCATCAGGGCCGATGCTTTTTTGGCCTGCTGTCCCAGGGTCTGGACGTGTTCAGCGGTGTTCAGATCAGTCATTCAGACATTTTCGCAGATGCAGACCAAGTTCTTTGTGAGGTGCCTTCTTTGTGGGAGGCTGCCCCCGCAGCCGAATGCCCGAATTGGCTCAAGCCGACATTCGCGAACAGGGGCTCGCTCCCACCGGGAAACTTCAGCGAACGATGCAAAAGCGCGAAAAGCGCACGGCCAGGCGCTGCAGCGCTTGCCAGCCATCGGTCGGCCACTCGGGCACTTTCAGGCCTTTGACGATGCCATCCACCTGGTGGGCCGCTTGCAGCAAGCCATTCAGACGGGCCTCGGTCATGCGGGGCAACACGCGCTCAAACAGGCGTTCACGCGGACCCCACACGCGTTGCTCGCGCAGCGCCATGGGCAGGGGTTTGCCGCTGGCCATCGCGTCTTTCACCCGCTTCAGGGCACGGATGTCTTCGGCCAAGGTGTAGTGCACCAGCACAGCGGCCTCGCCTTCGGCCTGCAGGCCGTCCAGCATGCGCTGCACCCGGGCCACCTGCCCAGAGAGCACGGCCTCTGACAACTTGAACACGTCGTAACGCGCCACATTGACCACGGCGGTTTCGACCTGTTCCTGGGTGAGTTCGCCTTGGGGGTGCAGCAAACCGAGCTTTTGAATCTCCTGGTGCGCCGCCAGCAAGTTGCCTTCCACGCGGTCGGCAAAAAATTGCAAGGTGCGCTGGCCTTCTTCGCCTGACACGACGCTTTGTCCCTGCTGCTGCAGGCGCTGCGCGATCCACTGGGGCAAGGCATTGCGCTCGACCGGATCGATCTGGATCGACACACCCGAATTTTCCAGCGCGCCAAACCAGGCCCCCTTGCGGGTAGCCGCATCGAGGCGCGGCAGCAAAAACAAGGTCAGGGTTGTGTCGTTGCCTTGGGCGGATGCCCCCAGTTGCTGAATGGCGGTGCTGCCTTCTTTGCCCGGCTTGCCGGACGGCACGCGCACTTCCACGATTTGCTTGTCGGCAAACAAACTGAGCGAGCCGCCTGCAGCCAACACTTCGCTCCAGTCAAAATGTGCGCCCGACACGGTGTGCACGCTGCGTTCGGTGTAGCCCTGGGCACGTGCGGTGGCGCGGATGGCATCGGCGGCCTCCTGGATGAGCAGGGGCTCGTCGCCGTGCAAAACATACAGGCTGCGCAAGCCTTTTTGCAGGTGCGCCGCCAGCTGAGGAAGGGCCAGTTGCATGCGTGCGTTCAGAAAAGGGCCATCAGGGCTTGGCCGACGACTCGGAGGCTGCCGAAGCCTCTGGCGCTAGGGCCGGTGCTGGCGCAGGCAAGCTGCGTGGCTTGACCGCCGACAAACGGCGCATGATCTGCTGCACGATGTCGGTCTGCATGTCGCGGTACAAAATGCCCATCTCGATTTCTTTGGACAGCGCGGCCGTTTCGGTAAAACTCAAGTCCCGCTGCAAAGCCAATGAAACGGGCTCGATCAGCTCCACCCCTTGCGGTGTGCGCAAGCGAAACTGCACTTGCAAACGCAGTTGCAGTTCACGCATCTGCCCCGTTGCGCTCACCCCGACCGGCACCTGCTGGCGGGTCTCGCTCAGGATGTCGAGGATCGCATCGGCGTTCAGCATCTGCTTGGGCTCGGTCAGCAGGTCAATGCGCCCCGTGCCCAACAGATTGCGCCGCAGCTCCACGCCAAAAGGCGACGTGGTCGAAAAATTGGCGTACAGGGTTTTGAACGCGAAGTCGTTGGTTTGGCGCAGTTGAAACCCGCAGCCCGTGAGCCATGCAGGGACTGCGCCCAAGCTCACGGCCGTCAAAAAGAGTCTGCGAGAAGGTTTCATGGCGCGATCGCTTTCAAACCACCACGTTGACCAAGCGGCCAGGCACCACGATGACCTTCTTGGGCGCGGCGCCTGCGGCCTGCTTGATGAAGGCTTCGCTGGCCAAGGCCATTTGCTCGATCTGCGCTTTGTCGGCCGATGCGGGCACCAGGATAGACCCGCGCAGCTTGCCGTTGATCTGGAGCATCAGCTCGATCTGGTCACGCTCCAGCGCCGACTCGTCCACAACAGGCCAAGGCGCGTCCAGCAACTCGCCAACCGCTTTGGCATAGCCGAGTTCTTGCCAAATGGCATCGGTGATGTGCGGGCAAGCGGGGTAGAGCATGCGCATCAGGAGCGACACGCCTTCGCACAGGGCGGCGGTGTCACCTGCGCTGCCATCGGGCTTGAAGTCTTCCAGCGCGTTCAGCAGCTTCATGCAGCCGGACACCACGGTGTTGTACTGCATGCGCTCGTAGTCGTAACCCACCTGCTTGAGCACCAGGTGCATTTCGCGGCGCAAGGCCTTGGCCGAATCGCCCAAGGTGGCCTGGCTCAGGTCTTGGCCTGTGGCCGAGCGCAGAAGTTCGTGGTGCTTGAACGCGAAGTTCCACACGCGGCGCAAGAAGCGGTAGCTGCCTTCCACGGCCGAGTCGTTCCACTCCAGCGTGACTTCGGGCGGCGCGGTGAACATGGTGTACAGGCGCGCGGTATCGGCACCGTATTTTTCGATCAGGTCCTGTGGGTCCACGCCGTTGTTTTTGGACTTGGACATGGTGCCCACGCCTTCGTAGTCGATGGCGGTGCCCACGGGCAAGCGGCCGTCGCCACTGTCGGCTTCGTTCTTGAGCTTGGCACCGATGACTTTGCCGGTCTCGTCCAGCACATGCTCGACATCGTGCGGCCAGAAATAATCTTTGCCACCCTTGGCGGTGCGGCGTGAATAAATGTGGTTCAGCACCATGCCTTGCGTGAGCAGCTTGGTGAAAGGCTCATCGACCTTGACCAAACCCAGGTCGCGCATGACCTTGGTCCAGAAACGCGCATACAGCAAGTGCAAGATGGCGTGCTCGATGCCACCGATGTACTGGTCCATGCCGCTGCCGCCAGTGGCTTGGTTCTGATCGCGCATCCAGTAATCGGTGCCGCCTGCCACCATGGCATCGGCGTTGGTCGGGTCGCAGTAGCGCATGAAATACCAGGACGAATCCACGAAGGTGTCCATGGTGTCGGTCTCGCGGCGGGCGGGTTTGCCGCACACCGGGCAGGTCACGCCCGCGTGGAAACCTTCGTGCTTGTGCAGCGGGTTGCCCGAGCCGTCGGGGATGCAGTCTTGCGGCAGCACCACGGGCAGGTCTTTTTCGGGGACTGGCACCGCGCCGTGCACTTCGCAATGGATGATCGGGATCGGCGTGCCCCAATAGCGCTGGCGGCTCACGCCCCAGTCGCGCAAACGCCAAGTGGTTTTCTTCTCGCCCAGGCCTTTGGCGACCAGCAACTCGGCCACCTTTGTGACGGCGGCTTTCTGTTTCAGGCCGTCGAGTTCGCCGGAGTTCACGCAGATGCCATCTTTCAGCCCATAGCGCTCATGCCACTGGCTTGCGTCAAAGAAGCGTCCACCGACCTCAGCCAATAACTCGCCAGTATGTGCATCCCGCAACTCGCGGTGAGCATGGCCACTGACGTTGTCTTTGTACTCATGGACAACCACTTCGTCGTTTCTGGCGACAACTGGTTTGATCTCAATGACGATATGGCCACGAGTTGTATTAATTTTTTTCGCAAACTCAAAGTCACGTTCGTCGTGCGCGGGCACACCCATGACGGCACCATCGCCGTAACTCATCAGCACGTAGTTGCCCACCCAGACCTCGACCTGCGCACCTGTGATCGGGTGCGTGACGAACAAGCCCGTGCGCATGCCCTTTTTCTCTTGGGTGGCCATTTCGGCCTCGGTCGTACCGCCGCTCTTGCACTCTTCCAAAAACGCCGCCAAAGCGGGGTTGCTCGCAGCAGCGTGCAACGCCAGAGGATGCTCAGCGGCCACGGCGCAGAAGGTCACACCCATGATAGTGTCGGCGCGGGTGGTAAAGACGTACATCTTGCCGTCGCCGATCAAAGCGCCGTCGGCACCTTTGATGTCGTGCGGGAACGCAAAGCGCACGCCTTCGCTCTTGCCAATCCAGTTTTCCTGCATCAGGCGCACTTTGTCGGGCCAGCCGTTGAGCGTGGCCTTGTCGTTGCCGATCTGCACATGGTCGAGCAGCTCTTGCGCGTAAGCGGTGATGTTCAGGTAATAGCCCGGAATCTCGCGCTTTTCGACGGGGGCACCGGTGCGCCAGCCTTTGCCGTCAATGACCTGTTCGTTGGCCAGCACGGTCTGGTCCACCGGGTCCCAGTTGACGACCTGGGTCTTGCGGTAGGCGATGCCTTTTTCGAGCATCTTCAAGAACAACCACTGGTTCCACTTGTAATACGTCGGATCGCAGGTGGCGACTTCGCGCGACCAGTCGACCGCCAAACCCATGGCCTGCATCTGCTTTTTCATGTAGGCGATGTTCTCGTAGGTCCACTTGGCAGGGGGCACGCCGTTTTTCAGGGCGGCGTTCTCGGCTGGCAGGCCAAAGGCGTCCCAGCCCATGGGCATCAAGACGTTGTAGCCCTTCATGCGCAGGCTGCGCGTGAGCATGTCGTTGATGGTGTAGTTGCGCACATGGCCCATGTGCAGCTTGCCGCTGGGGTAAGGCAGCATGGAGCAGGCGTAGAACTTCTTTTTGCTGGCGTCTTCGGTGACGCGGTAGGCATCGCGGGCCGTCCAGCGGGCCTGCGCTGCGGGTTCGACTTCGAGGTGGTTGTACTTGTCTTGCATAGCCTGCGATTGTAGAGGGGGCGGGGGTCTGGCCCAGGACATGGCGACACAGCCCCAGCACACATTCGGCCGCAGGGGCGGCCTCCCACAGAAGCCAGGCAAGCCGACCCTCTTGTGGGAGCGAGCCCCCGCTCGCGAATGCCTGCTCTGGACGGGTTCCCATTCGGCCGCAGGGGCGACCTCCCACAGAAGCCCGGCAAGCTGACCCTCTTGTGGGAGCGAGCCCCTGCTCGCGAATGTCTGCTCTGGACGGGTTCCCATGAGGCCGCAAGGGCGACCTCCCACAAGGTCAGACCGTGGACTGGAAAACTCAGCGCCCGGGCGTTGGAGCTGGGGCTGTTTGTGCCACAAAACCGATGCGCGACAGCCCGGCTTTTTGGGCCAAGCCCATGGTTTCGACCACGCGGCCATAGGGGACGGACTCGTCGGCGCGCAACTCCAGCTCGGTGTTGGGGTTGCGTTTGGCGGCTTCTGCCAGCCGCAAGCGCAGGGCTTCAGGGGCGATGGGTCGGTCGTTCCAGTACACGGTGCCTTGCGCATCGACCACCAAAGACACCGCTTGCGGCGATGCACCCGCCTCGCCCCCTTCGGCACGGGGCAAGTCCAGCCGGATGGCGCTGGTCATCAGCGGGGCGGTGAGGATGAAGATCACCAGCAAAACCAGCATCACGTCCACCATGGGGGTGACGTTGATTTCGCTCATGGGCGCATCGGGTTGGCGGGATGCCAGGCGACCAAAGGCCATGGCTCAATCCTGCGGGTCGGCCAGCAGGCCCAACAAATCGTGGGCGAAGCCTTCGAGCTCGGCTTCGATCAGGTTCACCTTGCGACCCAAAATGTTGTAACCCAGCACCGCCGGGATGGCCACCGCCAAGCCTGCAGCGGTCATGATCAGCGCTTCGCCGACCGGGCCTGCGACCTTGTCGATGGTCAGCTGCCCGGCTTCGGCCATGCCGGTCAAGGCGTTGAAAATGCCCCAAACCGTGCCCAACAGCCCGACAAAAGGCGAAATGGAGCCGGCTGTTGCCAACCACACCTGGCCCCATTGCAGTCGCCGCACAACGCCCTGAAGGGCATCGCGCAGCACACGGGTCAGTTGTTGGCGGCGGTCTCCGGCAGAGGCCAAGGTGCCGCCTACGGACAGCAAGGTGGCGTCAAGCAAAGGGGCAATGCAGGTGTCGCGGTCAAATTGGGCCACGCGTTGACGCGCATCGTCAAACGCAGGGGCTTGCCAGAAAGCCGCAACGCTGCGGCGCGTGTCCAGCCCCACCCGCGACAGCAAACGCCATTTCCAGACCATCACCACCCAGCTGCCGATCGACAACACCAACAACACCAGCGCCAGCAGGCGACTGACCAGATCGCTGTGCAGCAAAAAGTCGTTGAGGCTCATGGCAGCGGCGGTGTGCTGTGACTCAGCGCAGGCTCAACACGTCAAACATGTCGAACAGGCCGCGCTGCTGGGTCGCCAGATAGCGAACCGCCCGCAAGCTGCCTTGCGCGTAAGTGGAGCGGCTGGAGGACTTGTGGGTCACTTCGATGCGCTCACCAATGCCGGCAAACAACACGGTGTGGTCGCCCACGATGTCGCCGCCACGGATGGTGGCAAAGCCGATGCTGGACGGGTCGCGCTCGCCGGTGTGGCCGTAGCGCTCGTAAACCGCGCACTCTTTCAGGTCGCGGCCCATGGCCTCGGCAATCACTTCGCCCATCTTGAGGGCGGTGCCTGAAGGCGCGTCCACTTTGTGGCGGTGGTGGGCCTCAATGATTTCGATGTCGTAGCCGGTCGACATGGCCTGTGCCGCCATTTGCAAGAGCTTGAGCGTGACGTTGACGCCCACGCTCATGTTGGGGGCCATCACGATGGCAATGTCTTTGGCTATTTCGGCGATCTCGGCTTTTTGTGCGTCCGTGAAACCGGTCGTGCCGATCACCGCTTTGACACCCAACTCACGGCACACCTTGAGGTGGGCCAGGGTGCCTTCGGGGCGGGTGAAATCAATCAGGCAACCGGCATTTTTGAGGCCTGCATGCAAGTCAGAGGTCACCAAAACGCCGCTGCTTTGGCCCAAAGGGGCTGCAGCATCGTGCCCCTGCGCGGGACTGGCCGCGATGTCGAGCGCACCGGCCAGGCGGCAATCGCCAGAAGACAGAATGGCTTCGATGAGCATGTGTCCCATGCGGCCAGAGGCGCCGGCGACGGTGATGGGCAAGTCGGTCAATTGAGTCATGTCTTTTTAAATGAAAGATACACACGCCATCGGGCACACGACCCGGACAGGACACCCGTTAACGGGGTGTTGGCTCCAAAGGGGGATAGCTGGCAGGCAGCGGCGCGGGAACAGGGGTGTCACCAGGGGCTTTTTGCACCGGGAACTTCTTCAGGTCTTCTTCGCTGGCTTGCAAATTGGGCACGCTGGTGGCCTGACGCTGCTGGACCAGCCGCTCGACAAACTCGGACTCGCTGGGCAGGTCGCCGCCTTCGACCGAAGCCACCACATCACCCTTGAAAAACACGGTGAGCTGGAAACTCTGGGGGGGCACGCCTTGGCGGCGAATGCTGAAGGCGTAATCCCAGCGGTCGGCATGAAACAAGCTGGTGACCAGCGGGGTGCCCAAAATGTCTTTGACTTGCGCACGGGCCATGCCCGGGCTGATCGCCTGGCGCTGCTCTTTGGACACGAAGTTGCCTTGCACCACCTCGGGCACATAAGGCTTGAAGGTGTCGCTGGTGAAGCTGGACATGCTCCCGCAACCCGCCAAACTTGCGCAAACAATGAGCATGGCCAGGCGGTTGCCTGTCAAGGGGAAAGTCAGGAAAGCTGTCATGGTTGAGGGCGTGCCGATATGATCGGATCATTGTAGCGGCAGCTTCATGTCCAACCCGGTTTTGCATACCCAGATACCCTTCACATGACCCAAATCGACGAACTGAAAAACAATGGTCTGAAAGCCACACTGCCCCGGCTGAAAATTCTGGACGTTTTTCAGAGCGGCGCGCAACGCCACATGACGGCGGAAGATGTTTTTCGCCACCTGCTGCGAGAAAACATCGACATCGGCCTGGCCACGGTGTACCGGGTGCTGACGCAGTTTGAACAAGCTGGCATCTTGAGCCGCAACCACTTTGAGAGTGGCAAAGCGGTTTACGAGCTCAACGAAGGGCAACACCATGACCATATGGTTTGCCTTGATTGCGGCCGGGTGGAAGAGTTCTATGACCCGGAAATCGAGTCAAGGCAACAAGCGGTTGCCACGGCCAAAGGTTTTGTGATTGCAGACCACGCCTTGAGTCTGTATGCCCATTGCACGCAAAACCCATGCCCTCACCGTCAGCGTTGAGCTGAAGCGGGGTACTTATTCCATCGCCCGCCGCTGGCGATCGATGAAGTCCTGGTAGGTGTCAATGCCGCGCATTTGCAAAATGGTGTTGCGCACAGCGGCCTCGACCAGCACGGCGATGTTGCGACCTGCCACCACCTGAATCACCACCTTGCGCACCGGGATGCCCAACACGTCTTGCACCAGAGGCTCTGAGGGCAGTCGCTCGTAATCGCGCTCCAGGGTCTCGCGACGCACCAGGTGAACGATGAGCTTCAGGCGCATCTTGCGGCGCACCGCCGTCTCGCCAAAAATGGCGCGGATGTCGAGCAAGCCGATGCCACGCACTTCGAGCAGGTTTTGCAGCAAATCAGGGCAACGCGCCTCGATGGTGGTCTGGTTGATGCGGTACAAATCGACCGCATCGTCGGCCACCAGGCCGTTGCCGCGCGAAATCAACTCCAGGCCCAGCTCGCTCTTGCCCAGCCCCGACTCACCCGTGATCAACACCCCCATGCCCAGAATGTCCATGAACACGCCGTGCATGGTGCTGCGGTCGGCAAAGTGTTTGGACAAATAGGCGCGCAGCACGTCGATGACGAACGCCGACGACTGGTCTGTGGAAAACATCGGAATTTGAGCCCGCTCGCACATCGACAGCAGTGCGTCCGGCGCAACCTGGCCATCGGCCAGCACCAGAACGGGCGGCTCCAACGTGACGATCCGCGCGATTCTGCGAGCGCAGTCTTCAGGCGTGGCGTTGCTCAGATAGGTCACTTCACGCGGACCCAGAATTTGAACCCGGTAAGGGTGGATGTAGTTCAGGTAGCCCACCAGATCGGCGCCCGATCGGGCTTCGCGCACGGCAACTTCGTCAAACCGGCGCTCTGAAGCACCCAAACCTGCCACCCATTGCCACTTCAGTTTGCCGCGGTGGTCCTCAAACAGGACATCGGCGCTGATGACGGAGGGTTTCATCGCAAAAGCCCAGGCCTTCGCCAACTCAAACGGTTTGAGCCGACTGCCATTGGGCAATCAGTTGGTGCAAGTCATCTTGGACCGTGCTGCTCTTGATGCGCTCACGCAGCGCAGAATCACTCAACAACTCGGCGATCTCGGAGAGGATCTCCAGGTGTTTTTGGGTGGCCGCTTCCGGAACGAGCAAGAAAATCAGCAGGTTGACGGGTTGCTCATCAGGCGCATCAAAACCAATCGGCTGGGCCAACTGGAAAACGGCTGCCATGGGCGCCTTCAGGCCCTTGATGCGGCCATGCGGAATGGCCACACCGTGCCCCAGACCTGTGGAGCCGAGACGTTCCCGGGCGAACAGGCTGTCAGTGACCAATGCACGGGAAAGCCCATGCAGGTTCTCAAAGAGAAGTCCGGCTTCTTCGAATGCACGTTTCTTGCTGGTGGCTTCCACCCCTACAAGAACTTGGGCAACAGGCAATATGGATGAGAGGCGATTCATGGTCGAGGCCGGATTATGCACCCGTCCGGGGCACAAAGGTTGCAAGATGTATCTGCCCTCAGGCCCCAGGGGGCATGCGCAGCCGCCAAGCCAAGCCCACGACCCCATTTATGCATCAAAAAGGCCGCTCTTGGCGGCCTTGAGTCAGATCGGTTGAAACCTCATCACATCATGCGCTTGGGTGCACTGTGGTGGTGATCGGTGATGCGGTCTTTGTGCTTGACCACCTGGCGGTCGAGCTTGTCGACCAGGTCATCAACCGCAGCGTACAAATCTTCGTGGGCGCTTTCTGCAAACAGGTCATTGCCTTTCACGTGGATGTTGCATTCAGCGCGCTGGCGCTTTTCCTTTTCTTTCTGCTTCTCGACGGTCAGCAGCACTTTGACGTCGACCACCTGATCGAAATGCCGGGTGATGCGGTCGAGCTTCCCTGTGACGTACTGGCGCAAGGCCGGGGTCACTTCCAGATGGTGCCCGCTGATGGTTAAATTCATAGTCGTCGCCTCCATAGATTCAGGGTAGAAAAAGCCCCGCCGAAGGCAGGGCTCCGAAACCACCTTGGGGGATGGTTCAGCCCCACTATGCGCCGCCCCTTATTGAAAAGCAAGGTCACTCAAGGTAAACCCCCAGAGGCCCGGGCCATTGCCCCCAAACAGGCTTTTCGGTGCTATCGTCCGACTTGAAGTGAAACGCGAAACACCACGCCCTTCACCCGGCTAAAAGCCCGCCCTGGCCACCCTCAAGCTGCCGAGGCTGGCGCACCATGCAAACGCAAATGCCCCGCCAGCCAGGCACTGAGCAAACTGGCAACCACCCCCAGCAAACCCGCCACCCAATAAAACGTGAGTTGTCCTTGGGCATCGCGCCCGATGATGAGGCCCGCCACCAAAGCCGCCAAACCCATGGAAGCGGATTGAACCGACGAGTTGAGGGTCATGAACGTCCCGCGCAAACGGGGCTCCACCGCCGATGAAATCATCGCCATGCCTGGAATCATGCGACCGCTCATGACGGTAAAAAACAAAGTCGAGATGGTGAGTAAGCCCCACAGCGGCAGACCTTGCGACAAGGTCGTGGCCATCAAGGGAATCGCCACCGCCAAAGCCAGACGCTGAAACACTTTGACTTTGCCCAGCCGGTCGGTCAAATGACCGAAATACCGGGCACTGAGCAAGGTGGCCACGCCACCAAACAGGTAAATCCAGGGCACCTCACCGGTCTTCATGCCTGCATTCGACTGCAGGTAAATGGTGATGTAAGGGATCACCGTGAAGCTGGCAAACATCATCAGCCCCGAGACACCGAAGGCTTTGAGGTGGTTGACCTCGGCCAGCACCTGCCCGATGCCACGCCAGACACTGGTCCGCTCCGGGTGATGCAGGTGCGCGTCCAGACGCGGCAGTGTTTGCCAGGCCCCCACAGCGAGCAAGCCTACGAGCAAGGCGATGCCAAAGAAAGGTGCATGCCAGCTCAAATGTGCTGCCAAAAACAGGCCCAAGGGCACCCCCGCCACCGTGGACACGGAAAACGAAGTCATGACCACGCTCATGGCCCGCCCCCTGCGCTCAAAGGGGATCACGTCGGCCACGATGGTCTGGGACAAAGCCGACAAAACGCCACCAAACAAGCCCGCGGCCACACGCGCCACCATCAGCCAAAAATAGTCGGGCGCCAAACCGCAAGCCAGTGTGGCCAGCCCAAACAGGGTGTACATCACGAGCAGCAAGCGTTTGCGACTGAAACGGTCGATGTAGGTGGCGGCCATCAGCCCGGACAGTCCAGCGGACAAGGTGTAGGCCGAGACCAGCAAGCCGAACTGCGCATTGCTGATGCCAAACAGGGCGGTGAACTGTGGCCCCAGCGGCATCATGATCATGAAATCCAGGATGTGGGTGAACTGGATGCCAGCCAGCGTGAAGAGAAGCCAGCGCTCTCGCCGTGGGATCAGATGAGGTGTCATGGAACAATGCAAGTGAATTGACTGAATCTAACACCCTGCGTCAAGACCCCAAGCCATGCACATCGACAGCCTGACGCCGCAGCTTCATGCAAGCAACCACCACCCCGTCCTTGGCCTGGTGCTGATGGGGGGCGGTGCACGCACCGCCTACCAAGCTGGCGCATTGCAGGCCATTGGCCAACTGTTGCAAAACCAGCGTGCCGGGGCTGCCCCAACCTTTCCTTTTCAGGTGCTGGCGGGCACGTCGGCCGGTGCATTGAACGCCACCTTTTTGGCCAGCAAGGCCATGGATGGCCTGAACGGACTGGATGAGCTGGCGCAATTTTGGGGCAAGCTGCGCTCCGAGGCGGTCTACCACCTGCCCCAAACCCCCATGGCCAAATTCAGCCGCTGGGCCACCGCCCTGGGACTGGTGCAGTCGGTCCGCCAATCTGCCGCGGTCATGGACAGTCTGGCCTTGGTCAACACCTTGCACAGTGCGATTGCGCTGGACCGCATCGACACGGCCTTGCAAAGCGGTGTCTTGCAGGCGCTGGCCGTCACGGCCTCCAGTTACTCCAGTGGTGCTCACTGGACCTTTTGCCAAACCCGTGATGGCCAGCCCATCCCCTGGAGTCGCCCCGGCAGGCGTGCAGAGCAACAACCCATCACCATTGAACACCTGATGGCCTCCAGCGCCATCCCTTTCATTTTTCCGTCCACGCCGCTGTGGGTGGATGGCGGGATGGAGTTTTTTGGGGATGGCTCCATGCGCCAGCTGTCACCTTTGTCATCTGCCGTGCACCTGGGCGCAGACCGGATATTGGCCATTGGCGTGGGGCAGCCCCAGCGGGCCAGCCTCGGCACCCCCATGCAGTCCAGCGGGCGACCTTCCTTGGGCACCATTGCGGGACACGCTATGGCCAGCGTTTTCCACGACACCCTGGATGCCGATGTGGCACAAATCAGCCGCGTCAACCAATCACTGAACATGCTGCCCGAGAGTGTCCGTGCCGAGTTGCCCTTCAGGTCGGTGAAAGTTTGGGCGCTGCAGCCCAGCGCTTCGCTCGATGCGCTGGCACAAGAACATGTCCAGTCCTTACCCAAACCGATCGTCCGGGTGCTGGAGGGTTTGGGCGCTCTGCGAGGCAGCGGTGCCGCCCTGGCCAGTTATTTGTTGTTCGAACCCGGCTTCATCCAGGCCTTGATGGCGCTCGGTCAAGCGGACGTGCAGGCCAGAGCCGATGAACTCCTGGGTTTTTTGAGCCCCCAGCCGGGTCATCCGGTGCGATAATCCGCCGATTCATTCTGGAGACACACTGCCGTGGAAACTACCCCGAGTCGGTAGCTTTCGGACGCCTTGAGCATTGGCCCATCGTTCGAAAGCTGCAGCACACCCTACTTCGCCGCCCCTTTGAACCTTTGGCACCTGGCCATTTTTCGGATTCGCCATGCTCAACATCTTCACACTCGTCAACGGTCGCCTCTTCCAGGAAGAGATTGAATCGCTCGAAGAACTCTCCCGTTTCCAGCCCATCTGGGTCGACCTGGAGTCGCCCACGCTGGAAGAAAAGCGCTGGATCAAACAGTACTTTGGCCTGTCCATCCCGGAAGACGCGATGGACGAGGACATTGAGGAATCTGCCCGCTTTTACGAAGAAGACAACGGCGAGTTGCACATCCGTTCTGACTTTTTGATCGCCGACGAGGACGAGCCGCGCACCGTGCGCTGCGCCTTCATCCTGAACCAACACAACGCCAACCTGAAAAGCCAGGGCGTGCTGTTCTCCATCCACGACGAAGACGTGCCTGTGTTTCGCCTGCTGCGCATGCGTGCTCGCCGCGCACCGGGCCTGATCGAAGACGCCAAGGAAGTGCTGCTCAAGCTGTTTGACGCGGACGCCGAATACTCGGCCGACACGCTCGAAGGCATTTACGACAAGCTCGAAATCGCAGGCAAAAAAGTGCTGTCGGGCGATGTGACCGACGCCATGGCCGGTGAAGTGCTGGGCGCGATTGCCAGGCAAGAAGACTTGAACGGACGCATTCGCCGCAACGTGATGGACACCCGCCGCGCGGTGAGCTTCATGATGCGCTCCAAGATGCTCAATGCCGAGCAGTTTGAAGAAGCCCGCCAGATCCTGCGCGACATCGACTCACTCGACTCGCACACGGCCTTTTTGTTCGACAAGATCAACTTCTTGATGGATGCCACCGTCGGTTTCATCAACATCAACCAGAACAAGATCATCAAGATCTTCTCAGTGGCCAGCGTGGCGCTGCTGCCGCCCACGCTGATCGCCAGCATTTACGGCATGAACTTCCAGTACATGCCCGAGCTGAACCAGACCTGGGGCTACCCCATGGCCATCGCGCTGATGGCCGCCAGCGCCGTGGTGCCCATGTGGTACTTCCGTCGGCGCGGCTGGCTCAAATAAACCCCGCTCAGACCGGCTGGCGGCTGAGCAGCCACTGCGAGAGGATGGCCAAGCTGTAACGGCTGGCCACCTCGCGGATGAACCGGGTGAAGTCGGTGTGCGCCTCGTCGTCCGCCCTGTCTGAAATGGTGCGCACCGCCGCAAAAGGCACGCCGTAATCGTGGCAAACCTGCGCCACAGCAGCGCCCTCCATCTCGACCGCCAAGGCGTCGGGCAAAGCCTGGCGCAACACGTGGCTTTCGGCCGATGTCGCCACAAAACGGTCGCCACTGATCACCAGGCCTTGGTGCGTTTGCGGACGACTCAAGTGAAATTGGGCCAGCGTTTCAAGACCCAAATACCGCTCGGCATCGCCCAACACCTGTTGCGTGGCTGAAGCCAGTTGCGCCACCAAAGTCGCATCGGCTTCAAAACGGGCGCGTCCATACAACGGCACCTCGTGGCGGGGAAACAGGGGCGATGCGTCCATGTCGTGCTGCACCAAGCCGGTCGCGACCACCACATCGCCAACGCGCACGTTCAGCCCCAAGCCTCCGGCCACACCGGTAAACACCAGCGTGTCCACCTGAAACCGCTCCAGCAAAACAGTGGCGGTGGTGGCCGCTGCCACCTTGCCAATGCGCGAGAGCACCGCCACCACCGTGTGCCCATGCCAGTGCCCCACCCAAAAGTCTCGCCCGGCCACCGACACGCGTTGCTCGTCCGGCATCTGCGCCAGCACAGCGGCCAATTCTTCGTGCATGGCACTCATGATGCCGATCACCGCCATGGGGCTTCCTTTGAAAGTGGATTGAAAAAGCGGCCACAAGGGCCGCTTTGGAGTGTATCGACCAGGCGGCCCGGCAAGGGCCCCCCGACGAGGTCAGGTTTTGTTGCGCAACTCGCGCCGCAAAATTTTGCCCACAGGGGTTTTGGGCAGCTCATCGCGAAACTCGATGACGCGTGGTTGCTTGTAACCCGTCATGTTCTCTCGGCAATAAGCCAGGATCTGCGCTTCGGTCAGCGCAGGGTCTTTGCGCACCACCACCAGCTTGACAGTTTCGCCGGTTTTTTCGTCGGGCACACCAATGGCGGCGCACTCCAGCACACCCGGGCAAGCCGACGCCACTTCTTCGACCTCGTTGGGGTAGACGTTGAAACCACTGACCAAGATCATGTCTTTCTTGCGGTCCACGATTTTGAAATAACCACGTGCATCCACGATGCCCACATCGCCCGACTTGAAGTAGCCTTCGGCGGTCATGACCTTGGCCGTTTCATCTGGGCGCTGCCAGTAACCGGCCATCACCTGCGGGCCTTTGATGGCGATCTCGCCAGGCGTGCCGGGGGTGGTGACTTCGCTGCCTTCGTCGTCGAGCAGCTTCATGAAGGTGCCGGGCAAAGGCACGCCAATCGTGCCGGTGAACTCGGTGCTGGTGGTCGGGTTGCAACTGGCCGACGGGCTGGTCTCGGACAAGCCATAACCTTCACAGATCGGGCAGCCTGTTTTCTCCAGCCAGAGCTTGGCCACGTTGGGTGTCACGGCTGTGCCGCCGCCCAAAGACACTTTCAAGTTGGACCAATTGACGGTGCCAAAATCCGGGTGATTGGCCAAACCGTTGAACAACGTGTTTACTGCCGGGAAGCTGTGAAACGTGTGCTTGGACAACTCCTTGAGCACCGCAGGCAGGTCACGCGGGTTGGGGATCAAGATGGTTTTCCCGCCCGAGCGCATGGACAACATCATGTTCACTGTGAACGCGAAGATGTGGTACAGCGGCAAGGCACACACGGACGTGGGCTGCTCCCCCGCCGGGATGCGTTTCATCACCGGCTCGTTCCAGGCCTCGGATTGCAGCACATTGGCGATCAGGTTGCGGTGCAGCAGCACCGCACCTTTGGACACGCCGGTGGTGCCTCCGGTGTATTGGAGTACGGCGATGTCGTTGGCTGAGAGTTCGGGTTTGCGAAAAGCCTGCTGGCGTCCTTTGGACAAAGCATCGTTGAACCGGACCGCCTGCTGCAGATTGAAGACAGGCACAATCTTCTTGACGTTGCGCACCACATAGTTGACCAAGTTGCCCTTGAGCCAACCCAAGCGATCGCCCATGGACGCCAGCACCACGTGTTGTACGGGGGTTTGCGCGATGCACTTTTCAAGAGTGGCGGCAAAGTTTTCGATGATCACAATCGCTTTGGCACCGGAGTCCTTGAGCTGGTGCTCCAGTTCGCGCGCGGTGTACAGCGGGTTGACGTTCACGACCACAAAGCCTGCACGCAAGATGGCAGCCACGGCCACCGGGTACTGCGGCACGTTGGGCATCATGATGGCGATGCGATCGCCTTTGCTCAGCCCCAAAGATTGCAGATACGCCGCCATCGCCAAGCTTTCCCGGTCGGTCTGGGCATAAGTGATGTCCTTGCCCAAAAAACTGTAGGCAGAACGGGTGGCGTATTTGGAAAAACTCTCTTCAAGCAAGCCCACCAGAGAGCTGTATTGGGTGGGATCGATGTCAGCTGGAACACCCTCGGGGTAACTATTCAGCCAAACGGGATTCAAGTTCATATCTGGTTCTCCTGCGGGTCAGTCTACCGCAGTACTGACGGCAAACTGACTCACAAAAGTACTGGGTTTCCCGGGTTCACACTTTCAGAGCGACCAGCACTTCGTCCAGCATTTTCTTGGCATCGCCAAACAACATGCGGTTGTTGTCTTTGTAGAACAAGGGGTTGTCCACGCCCGCATAGCCGCTGGCCATGGAGCGCTTCATGACGATGCTGGTGCGGGCCTTCCAGACTTCCAGCACCGGCATGCCGGCGATCGGGCTAGTGGGGTCATCTTGCGCGGCGGGGTTCACGATGTCGTTGGCACCAATCACGATGGCCACATCGGTGTCGGGGAAGTCGTCGTTGAGTTCATCCATCTCGAACACGATGTCGTAGGGCACCTTGGCTTCGGCCAGCAGCACGTTCATGTGGCCCGGCATGCGGCCCGCCACCGGGTGGATGCCAAAACGCACGTTCACGCCTTTTTCGCGCAAGGTTCGGGTGATCTCGAACACCGTGTGCTGGGCTTGCGCCACCGCCATGCCGTAGCCGGGCACGATGATCACGTTCTTGGCGTCGCGCAGCAGCTCGGCGGTCTCAGCGGCCAGGATGGGGCTGACTTCACCCTGCGGCTCGGCCGCACCACCGGCAGGCTTGGGCGCGGCAGCAGTGGTGCCAAAGCCCCCCGCGATCACGCTGATGAAGCTGCGGTTCATGGCATTGCACATGATGTAGGACAAGATGGCACCGCTGGAGCCGACCAGCGCACCCGTCACGATCAGCAAATCGTTGCTGAGCATGAAGCCGGTGGCTGCAGCCGCCCAGCCCGAGTAGCTGTTGAGCATGGACACCACCACCGGCATGTCGGCACCGCCAATGGCCATGACCATGTGGATGCCAAACAGCAAGGCGATAGCGCTCATGACGAACAGGGGGAACAAACCGGCTTCGATGGTCTCGGCCTGCAAGAACATGCGGCCAAAGTAGACAACCGCCAGCAAACCGGCCAGATTGAGCCAGTGGCGTCCAGGCAGCAACAAGGGACTGCCGCCGATGCGGCCCGACAGCTTGCCGAAAGCGGCAATCGAGCCCGAGAAAGTCACCGCACCGATGAAGATGCCGATGTAGATTTCCATCGCGTGGATGGTGTGCGCGGCGCTGTCGAGGTTTTTGGACGCTTCGGGGTCCACATACGTGGCATAACCAACCAGCACTGCGGCCATGCCAACCATGCTGTGCATGAGGGCGACCAATTCGGGCATTTGCGTCATTTGCACTGAACGCGCGGCGTACAGGCCAATGGCCCCGCCCAGCACCATGGCACCAACGATCCAGGGGATGCCAGCGGCCGTGACTTGCGGACCTAACACCGTGGCCGCCACGGCCAGCGCCATGCCGACCATGCCATAGAGGTTGCCGCGACGTGCAGTTTCCTGGTTGGACAAACCGCCCAAACTGAGGATAAAGAGGATGGTCGCACCAATGTAGGCGACCGTGGACAGGCTAGAGGTCATGAAGGTCTCTTTTCTTAATCGGTTGGGGACAGATCTGAAGATCTGCCCCAAAGTCTCAATCAGTTAGGGACAGAGCTGAAGATCTGTCCCTAAAGTTTTTATTTGCGGAACATCGCCAGCATGCGCTGGGTCACGGCAAAGCCGCCGAACATGTTGATGGCGGTCAAGACCAGCGCCACCGATGCCAAGATGATGATCAGCATGTTGGGGCGGGCTGCGGCGTTGGCCATGGGCGAAATCTGCACCAGCGCGCCGATGGCGATGATGGAGCTGATCGCGTTGGTCACGCTCATGAGCGGCGTGTGCAAAGCGGGTTTGACGTTCCAAACCACCATGTAGCCCACGAAGCAGGCCAACACAAACACCGTGAAGTGCGACAAGAACGCCGCTGGCGCGTAGGCACCGACCAGCGCAAACAGCACCGCCGTGACGGCCGCCACGATGACCAGCTTGCCTGCGGGCATGGGGCCCGAAGGCTCGCCGTGGCCGTGGCCTTTTTTGGCTGCAGGTGCCGCAGCTGGCTTGGGTGCAGGCTTGGGTGCAGCGACCAAGGGTGGCGCAGGCCAGGTGATTTCACCGTCTTTGATGACCGTGAGGCCCCGGATGGCGTCGTCTTCCATGTTGACGTTGATGACGCCGTCTTTGGTCTTGCACAGCTCTTCCGTCAAGCGGAACAGGTTGGTGCCGTACAGCGTGGACGACTGGCGTGCCATGCGCGAAGCCAAATCGGTGTAGCCGACGATGGTCACGCCGTGCTTGACCACCGCTTTGCCGGGTTCGGTCAGTTCGCAGTTGCCGCCTTGCTCGGCGGCCATGTCCACGATCACGCTGCCGGGCTTCATGCTTTGCACCATCTCGGCGGTGATCAGCTTGGGCGCAGGTTTGCCGGGGATCAGCGCGGTGGTGATGATGATGTCCACCTCACGGGCCTGCTGCGCGTACATGGCGCGCTGCGCGGCCTGGAAGCCCTCGCTCATAACCTTGGCGTAACCGCCGCCGCCCGAGCCTTCTTCTTCGTAATCCACCTTGACGAACTCGCCACCCAGCGACACGACCTGGTCGGCCACTTCGGCGCGGGTGTCGTTGGCACGCACGATGGCGCCCAGGCTGGCGGCCGCGCCAATGGCTGCCAAACCGGCCACACCGGCTCCAGCAATGAACACTTTGGCTGGGGGCACTTTGCCTGCGGCCGTGATCTGGCCGTTGAAGAAACGGCCAAAGGCGTTGGCCGCCTCGATCACTGCGCGGTAACCGCTGACGCCCGCCATCGAAGTCAGGGCGTCCATCTTCTGAGCGCGGCTGAGTGTGCGTGGCAAGGCGTCAATCGACAGCGCGGTGACCTTTTTGGCCGCCAGCTGTTGCATCAATTCGGGGTTTTGGGCGGGCCACAAAAAGCCAAGCAGCGTCTGGCCTTCGTGCATCAGTGCCACTTCGTCGGGCGTGGGGGCGCGCACCTTGAAAACGATGTCGCTGCCGCGCCACAGCTCGGCAGCGCTGGGCGCAATGGTCGCCCCGGCTTCGACATAGGCGTCATCCGACAGGTCGGCGAGTTCGCCAGCACCACGCTCCACCGACACGGCAAAGCCGAGTTTGACCAGTTTGGTCACCACATCGGGCACAGTGGCCACCCGTTTTTCACCGAGGAATATCTCTCGCGGCACGCCTATGCGCATGGTTTGTCTCCAGATGATGATGAAATCTCAGAATTTACGCCTGACAGGGCAAATCAGCACTGAAATATATACTGAAACTTACAACAGACGTCTGAGGTCAATCCCGGGCATCGTCACTCGGCACCCCGTCGATAATCTGAACATGGACACACGCTGGAAACCCAATGTCACGGTGGCCGCCATCATTGAGAAAAATGGCCGCTACATGTTGATCGAAGAACACACCCAGGAGGGCCTGCGCCTGAACAACCCGGCCGGGCACCTGGACGAGGGCGAATCACCCGCCGATGGCTGCGCCCGTGAAGCCCTTGAAGAAACGGCCCACCCATTCAAGCCAACGGCCTTGGTTGGCATCTATTTGTCACGCTTTCAGCGCGCTGCAACGGGCGAGGACATCACTTATGTGCGGATGGCTTTTTGCGGCGACATCGGCGATCTGCAGCCACACCTGAGCCTGGATGAGGGGATTGTCCGAACGCTTTGGATGACCCCCGAGGAAGTGCGCGCCAGTGCGGACCGCCATCGCAGTCCTTTGGTCTTGCGTTGCATTGAAGACCATCTGGCAGGACAGCGTTATCCGCTCAATTTGATTTACACCGATCCCGCCGTTTCCCTCCCCAATACCCCCCAGATCTGAGACTGGCCGGGCATGCTGATACCTTCAAATCTCCCCATGCGCGACAGCGGCTTTGACCGTCCGCACGACACGCCATTGATGGGTGCATGCGCATGAGCAATTGGAGTCGTCACATTTTGACTGGGCTTGGAGTGATCTTCTCCATCACCACGACCTGCACGCAAGCTCAACCCTTGGGCAAGATCAACCAAGATCTGGTTGAGGCTGTTTTCGTTGAAATTTGCAGGTTGAACATCCAGCAACCTGACATGGTGATGCGGCAAGCCATTCTGGAAACAGGTTGGATGCGTGCACCTTTTTTGATGAAGAGACAGAACCTGTTTGGTTTCAGAAATTCCAGCTATCTGATTTTCAATCAATGGCAAGACAGCATCGTGTACTACAAGTCTTGGCAAGACAAGCACTACAACGCCAACGAGCACAAAGACTATGGCGGATTCCTGAAAAGCATCCGTTACGCCAGCGCAGGCTACATGGAACATTTGCGGAAGATCCAATGGACCAAGTCGTGCCCTGATCAGGCATCAATCGCCCCTGATTCACCCCGGACAAACGATTCCCCTGCAACGTCGACGACAGGTGAATGATGGGCTGCCGTGCCCATCCATTCCCGTTCCCGACAGTCACTTCAAGGGGTTTTTTTGGACTTGCTCGATTTGGATTTGGTTGTCGATTTGACCGCTGCTTTCGGTTTGGCCTGATTGGCCTTGGCCCCGTGACGTGAGACCGTCTTGGCATTGGCTGCCGAGGCTTTACCTTTGGCCTTCACGGGAGCACTGACACGGATCAGATCAGGACGCAGCTGAAACGGCTGCAAAGCCTTGAGCCAAGCCGAAACCGATCTGGGCACTTCGGCTTGTTGAGCGTCCGTCCACAAACTGGTTTTGTCCGGATTATTTTTGCGCCAGCTCATGGCATTGAGCATCGCTTGCGCCAACAAATCGCCCTTGATCGCGTAACCCGTACCACTCAAATGCACGTGGTCAGGTTGGGCCAAGCCATAAGCATACCAAGTGCGCATGGCATCAGCGCCACCTGCCACACGGTACCAGTCGTACAAAAGGCAATCGTTTTCCTGGGCGATACGACGGATCAATTGCGCAAAATCCCAAGCAGCCGTAATGGGCTGTTTACGAAAATAGGTGTCTTGGACGCTGGTCAACACAATCAGGGCATCCGGGTGCTCGGCACGCACTTTCCGGATGGTTTCCACAATGGTGGCCTTCAACTGCTCAGGCACAGTGTTTTTATAGATGAGATCGTTGGTGCCCCAATCCAGGATCACAAGATCGGGTGCCAACAAACTCGACTGCGCTTCAAAGTAGGCCTGAGAGCGCAATGCCCCATATGCCGCCCCGCCCACACCGAGGTTGTGATAAATCACGCCGGGTGTCTTGTTTTCAATGCTCAAGCCATGCAACTCGAAAGTATCTTCGGGCTTGGGATCTGCATTCACCACATCAAAACGGATAACGTCAAACAGTTGAGGCACTGCGATCTCAACCATGCGGGAACTCCCCTGTGACCCGTCATCGCCTTGGAGTTCACTTTCCCACAAAAGATCGCCCGATTGCATCCGCAATCGGTACGCTGCAGAGGTGCTGCGGTACATGAATTTCAGCACTTTGGCACCGGGTTCGAACTGCTGATTGAACTGCAATGTGAAGGCAGACTGGGTACTGGCCGTTCGCGCGACGAAACCAGACACCCCCAAGGGCAATTTGGGGTAGACCTGAATGCTGTTGGCCGTGACCCACTCACCTTCGAAACTGGATTTGTAATCGTTTTGCGAATAAGTTTTGGCGATGGCGTAGGGGAACACCATGCCGCGCCCGGCACTGCCCATCAGCGATTGCAATTTGTGTCTGGAAATCTGAGCCCCATACCCGCCCTGAACATGGGAATCACCAAAATGCAGCACCGTGAAGCGCCCTTGTGCAGCCCCCTCCCACTTGTCTCTCAAACGCTGTAAAAGCTGAACATTGGCCGCCTCCAATGTGTTGACTTCAGGCGTGACGAATGTATAGAAAAGCTGAGCTTTCTCGGCGCCGATGAGGTCTGGCAGAGTTTTCCATCCAAATGCAGGCTTGGATGCGCCCTCTGCCGCAGCCGCAAGTGACGGGCGTCGCTGGAGTTGCGGGACTGGCGCATTTTTGGCTACCTGAGGGGCTGCGGGCTTTGCTACTGGCGTGATGCTCACCGCAGGCAAAGCAGGCATTGTCGGCACCGCCTTGACAGGCTCGCCCTGATCGGTTGCACAGGCCACCAACAAAGCACAAGCAGCCGCGCTGGCCACAGCACGCGTGGACAAACCACGAATCAAAAACGTCATGAAAGAATTCCTCTTCATTGCGCCGCCTCAGACGTTGACGCCTTGCGGGCCACGGCAACTCCACCCGTCAAGAACCCGCGCTCACGCTGCACCGTATAGCCACTCAGAAATACATATGAATTGTGCGCAAACAACAAGTCCTGGATTCCTTCTTGCTGAATCAGGGTCTTGATGTTGCCATTGAAATGACGGTAATCGAGCACATAAACCTCTTCGTAATGCGATGCAAGATAAGGGACAAACGCATTGCCATACGAGTCTTTTAGCACCACGATCTTGCGCCCATTTTTGACATCGCTGGTGATTTTCATCATGGGGTAATCACCCCCCAAGAATACGCCGTAAGCACCGGCCCCGCGAGCGTATTCGGCGTACAGCTGCGTTGGCTGACCCTGACGCGAACCCGCTGCATAAAATTTGACAGATGTCTGAACCGGCACCTTGTAATACTCCACCGTATCCCCCTTGCTCTTGAGGACAGGAGACAAGGTGCGATGGTAGAGGGTACCCAAGAAATTGGGAATTTCCTTTTTGGTCAGGGCACTCAATGGCAAGGGCGTGATGTGGGCTGCTTCTGCAAAAGCGGTGTAAGCGTAATAAGCCCCCAGACCTGTCCAATGGTGGTCCGTATTGAAATACACATATTCAGATGTGTGTTGCGCAAGTTTTTCATAAGCATGCACAGGCCGAACCTGCTGCGGCAACAAGCTCAAGGCGTGGTCGATGACCAACTTTTCCCGCATCACCCCTTTGTTGACTTTGGTCGGCAGGTAATAGTCCGCGCCAATCGGAATGGGCATGAAATAAATGTTGGTCTGCGGCAACTCCTGTTGGTAGCGCGCGAGCACCGCAGCAAACGGGACCGCCATTTGAGGCGAGCCCCCCAACATTTGCACCGCCCGATTTTTATAAATGATGACGGATTCGATGTTTTGGTAAGGGGTGTCGTCTGACTGCGAAACCACCGCAGCCTCAACGCCTGAGCCACCCGTCGAACCATCGGGTCGACGCGTCTGGGCTACACCCTCGCTGGCTGTTTGCGACGGCTTTGCCTGATTTGAGGCCGGTGCGACAGGCTGGCGAGCAGCTGCTGCTGGCGGCTCATGGGCTGCAGGTGTTGCACCACCGCCTTGATGATTGCCTTTGTCCGAGAACACCTGGATGTCGTCTTGCGCCCATCCTCGCCACTGCTTGATTTGTCCGGCCACATCCGTCAAGGAATACCTGAAGACGAAGTTGTCCGCCACAAAGTCGTCGATCTGCTTCATGTATGTTCCATGACCCATGGCCGACCAAGAGAACTCAGGAAACTGTGCAAGCTTGCGTTTTTCACCTTCAGACACCGCGTCTTTGGGCGTCATCACAAAAAACACGCCCAAACCGATCAGCAATCCTGTGAACACGATCGTTTGTATCCAGTCCATGTAAGGGGTGGAATGATGCTGCTGCATGGTCAGAACCGAAAGTAAATGAAAGGGTTGTAGGTTTGCCCAACCAGGAGCACCACACTGACCCCAAGGAACACCAAATTCTGAAAGACCACGGTCCACTGGTAAGTGATCGCAGTCAAGCGTTGCTTGAGGCTGGCATGCGCACGCGCATACAGAGGAGCACACATGACCAAGGCAAACACCAACCAATAGGCGTTGGCCCAGAACGCTGCGTCCAGCTGAAAGTTATACAGCGGCACATCGGCCATCCCGAACATCACTTTCAAGGTACTACCAAGACGACTCAAGTCCGTGAAGAAGAAAATGGCCCAACCCAAAACAATGAAGAAAATGGCATACAAGTGCTTCACGAAGTTGGGCATTGCGTCCAGCAAGCGCAACAGCACCTGCTTTTCAAACCAGAGAATCACACCGAAATACAGCCCCCAAAGCACAAAGTTCCAACTGGCACCGTGCCAGATGCCCGTGAGCCCCCAAACAATGAACATGTTCCGGATGGGATGCCGTCTGTTACCGCCTAATGGGATGTAAACATAGTCCCTGAAAAATGTGCCCAACGAAATGTGCCAACGTCGCCAGAAGTCGGTGATGGATGTGGCCGTATAGGGGTGCTTGAAGTTCTCGTGGTAATGGAAACCGAACATCCAACCCAAACCGATGGCCATGTCGGAATAGCCAGAAAAATCGAAATAAATTTGCAAGCTGTACATCAACAAACCAAACCACTCACCTGCGACAGTGGTCTGGCTCATGTCCTGACCCAAAAACTGCAGGCACAACTCTCCAGCGGTATTGGCGATGAACACCTTCTTGAACAAGCCCTTGCAAAAGCGGGTCACCCCGTTGCTGAAATCAGGCAAGTAGAACACCCGCTCTTCGATTTCACGGGCAATGTGCGAATAACGCACGATAGGCCCGGCCACCAGTTGGTGAAACGACACGACAAACAAAATGAAGTTCAAGAAATTCTTCTGTGCAGGGACCTCACCCCGATACACATCCACCGTATAAGAAATGGTTTGAAATGTGTAGAAAGAAATACCAATTGGCAACAAAATACCCGGCGCCTTGAAGCCCAGACCGGTCAAAGCATTCACCGTCTCGACAATGAAGTCGGCATATTTGAAAGAGGCCAGCAATGCCAAATTGACCGTCAACGAACTGATCACCCCCAAGCGGGCAATGACCTTGCGATTTTTAAAATGGTCAATGAACAGCCCGTTGAAAAAATCCCAAACACAAGAAATGACCAACAAACTCACCCAAATCGGCTCACCCCACGCATAAAAAATGAGCGAAAACACCGTCAAAATCAGATTGCGGACAGGCCTTTGTGGAAAGGCGTAGTAACAAATCAGACAAGCGGGGAGAAAGAAAAAAAGAAACGTCAGGCTCGAGAAAACCATGTCACTGCTCTATCGGCTACAGGAATTGATGGGCAATCCCTGTTCCAAGTAATATTTTTGAGATGGCTAGTGTAGTCGGGACTGCCATATTTGATCTGATCCAGGAACCGATAATAGTCATCCACCAAAGTCGGCATATTCTTGTCTTGCCATGCTTTGTAGAACAGGATGCTGTGCCCAAACTGGTCAAACCGCAGGTAATGACCGCGTCTGAAAGCAAACAAGTTGTTGCGGGTCATCAGGAAAGGACTGCGAAACCAGCCCGTCTCCAAAATGGCTTGCCGCATGACGACTCGAGGATGGCGGATCCCGGATTGGCAAATGGCATGGAACACCTGCTCTACAAATGCCGTATCCACTGGGCCGCGTGCGTCGAATTCATCTGACGCGACTTCCAAACGGTTCGGCACTGAACCATCCAACGCGTCCATCCACGCCGACGGCTGCTGCATCAGACACAAAATGCCGAAGATGCTCAGCCTCGTCAGCCAATGCACCCAACTGGATAGAAAGTGGTCGCGTTGCATACCCAATCACTGAAAGATGCATTCACAAAAAGCAAGCCCGTAAGCCGATTTCGCATTGTAAGTGGGGCTGGCCGTTTCAAGATCAATGCCGAATGGTTCAGGCATGAATATTGCTTATTTCGATTCAAGTGTCGAATAACCGATGTTTTGTGTTGAAACGAAATTGAATTTCATTCTATGAAGTCCGTGGGACCATTTCAAGCAGCCGCGCCCGCCATGGCGGACGCAGGAAGGCCTGTGCGCGTAAAAACAAGGATTGACCATTCATCCCAATTCACGCCAACCACCTTCCGGGAGACGCTCGCTCACGTCAAACCGACAGGTACAACGAACAGAGAGAGCGTTCAAGTCCAACGGGGCGACACCCTCACCGGACTTTCCCGGAAATACCTGCATGAGCAAGGCCAAACGCCCAATGCCTCAGAAGTTCATCGAATGGCCATGTCCGTGGCCAAAAACAATTCACTGGCAAACCCCAATCTGATACGTGTGGGGCAAACCCTCAATTTTTCTGCCACCCATTTCTCTGACACCCATTCGGCATTGAAGTCCCGAGAGCTTGTCAGCACACCGACGAGCAATCCCACAAAGCCGGACAAGGCCGCACTTCAACCGTCTTTAACCCCACCAAGCGCGTCATGGTCCGCAGGCACAGGCCCCAAGGTTGCCATCGTGGGGGACAGCATCGCTGTGGGCATTGGTGGTGCCATGCTCCAGCAAAGTGGCATCACACCCGAATTTGCACCCGGCCGGAAATTTTTGACGCAGAGCCAAGGCAGCTTTGCGGTCAACGCCGTTGGTGGTCACAGCAGCCCTCAGATTTTGGACCAGCTGAACAAACACGCCGGGGTCAAGAACGCCGAACTGGCCATCATCTCAGTGGGCACCAACGATTTCGTCAACAGCACGGTCAATAAGTACTACACGCCAGAGCGAATCACACAAAACCTCCAACGCATCCGCTCTGAACTCAATGCCAAAGAAAGGGTTTGGGTTTTGCCTTATGACCCCCAAGCACGGGAATTGGTGGCTTCGGTTGCAAGAGAGCGTGGGGACAAAACCGTTGATTTGACCCAATTCCAACCGGCAGACCGCTACCACCCCAGGAATTACGCGGCGATCGCCAACAGCATCTCGCCGCTATTGAGTCAGCTCAACCAAGCGCAGGCCGCAGCCCCCGGCGCCGACCAACAACAAGCTTGGGTGTCCACGCAAAACGCCCTGCTTGCTCGCAGCACCCGGTTCTGAAACCCGAGTCTCCCGCCCAACCGCCGATTCATTGCATCGGAACGCTCTTGACGCCGTTGGCTACCTGCGTCAGTCTGTCTTGTTCCAACAAGACCTTGGCGACATAACCCCCATCGTCGGTGGACTCTGCAGCACCCAGGTAATAACGCAAGCCGTCTTCCATAACGCCCGCTTTGGTTCGGATGCAATAAGCCAGCACATCGGCCCCGACACGCATGTTGGTGATCGGGTCAAAAGCAGCCAAGGGTCCACCATGGGGGGCATAGCGCTGGATGTGGATGTCCGTCATCACCTGCATCAGGCCCTGGGCTCCCGCCGAACTTTGGGCATAGGGGTGAAAGCCCGATTCAACCGCCATCACAGAAAGAATCAGGTACGGGGAAAATTTGTGCTTCTTGGACAAGACGTGAGCCTCCGCCACCAAAGCAGCCAGAGGCTCAGGTGCGATGCGGTATTTTTGCCCCAACCATTGCGCCACAGCCGCTTGGTCAGCAGGCAAATCCTTGAGCTCGACGGCCGTTGCGCGTTCGGCGGTGTTCTCTGGCAACCACGAAAGCAAGACCTGACGATCACGCAACCAATTAAAAACTGCCCCCTCGGCCGCTCCGAGCCACTGGGGGTTCAGCCACAAAGCCAACACCAAACTGGCCGCACCCAAGCCCACCATGGCCAAACCACTGTGGGTGATGATGAACAGGCCATGCGCGACATCGCGCAGGAATGTTCTGAAGTGTTGGCACCAAGTGCAGTTCGGGCTCATGAATGTCGACCAGTTTCACATTATAAATTTGTGCCTCCGACAGACATCGTGGGCAGTCACGGGATAATTGGGGCATGTCCCAACTCCCTCGCGTGGTCGTCGGCCTGTCCGGCGGCGTCGATTCAGCTGTCACCGCCTATTTGCTCAAGCAACAGGGCTATGACGTCATTGGCATCTTCATGAAAAATTGGGAAGATGACGATGACAGTGAATACTGTTCTTCCAACATCGACTTTGTCGATGCAGCGGCCGTGGCCGATGTGCTGGGCATAGAAATCGAACACGTCAATTTTGCGGCCGATTACAAAGACCGCGTTTTTTCGGAGTTTTTGCGTGAATACCAAGCCGGTCGCACACCCAACCCCGACATCCTGTGCAACGCCGAAATCAAGTTCAAGTCATTCCTTGACCACGCCATGCGCCTGGGTGCCGAGAAAATCGCCACCGGCCACTATGCCCGCGTGCGCTTGAACGCGCAAACAGGCCGCCACGAGCTGCTCAAGGGGCTCGACCCATCCAAAGACCAAAGCTACTTTTTGCACCGCCTGAACCAGGCCCAGCTGTCCAAAACCCTGTTCCCGGTGGGCGAACTGAACAAAACCGAGGTGCGTCGCATCGCCGAAGAAATCGGCCTGCCCAACGCCAAAAAGAAAGACTCGACCGGCATTTGCTTCATTGGTGAGCGGCCCTTCCGTGAGTTTTTGAACCGCTACATCAGCAAAGAGCCCGGCCCGATCAAGGACCCCACAGGCCGCACGATTGGCCAACACGTGGGCCTGAGTTTTTACACGCTGGGCCAACGCCAGGGTCTGGGTATCGGCGGCATCAAAACCAAGGGGGCACAACGCGGCGGAGGCGAGCACACCCCATGGTTTGTGGCCCGCAAAGACATCGAAAAAAACACCTTGTGGGTGGTGCAAGGGCATGACCACCCTTGGCTGCAATCGCCCATATTGCAAGCCACCGACGTGAGCTGGTGCGCAGGCACAGCGCCCGAGCCTGGCCACTATGCCGCCAAAACGCGCTACCGCCAGGCCGACGCACCCTGCAGCTTGCAAAACATGCACATGGCCGATGGACAAGCTGGTTTTGAGTTGCGCTTTGCGGAAAACCAGTGGGCCGTCACACCCGGACAAAGCGCCGTGGTCTATGACGGCGAGGTGTGCTTGGGTGGTGGGGTGATCCACTCAGCGCCAACCTTGACCAACTGATCCCGGTAGCAGTTTCCCGCTTGGTCAACCGTCTGATGCCTTCAGCTTGTCGTGGATGCGCTGCACAGTCTTCCACACCCCCCACAGCACCAGCGGAATCGACAGGCCTGCAACCACCTCGGGGTTCAAAGGCAGGCCCAGCTTGTTCAGGGCTTTGGCGCCATAGAGCACCAAGCTGACGACGTAATAGCTGATGGCCGCGATCGACAGGCCTTCCACGGTGGACTGCAAGCGCAGCTGCAGGTCTTGCCCCCGCGTGAGCTTTTCCAGCAGCTGCTGGTTTTGCGCTTCGGTGGCAATGTCCACCCGGGTGCGCAGCAAGGCGCTGGTGCGTGACACGCGCTCCGACAAGGACGCCAGGCGCTGCGCTGTGGCTGCCACGGTGGCCATGGCGGGCGACAAACGTCGCTGCATGAATTCACCCACGGTTTGGGTTCCGGCAATGGGTCGCTCGCGCAACTCGGCAATGCGCTGGCTCACCAAGGCGTCGTAAGCCCGTGTGGCCGAAAACCGATAACCGTGCTCCGCCGTGGCCCGCTCGATGCGGGCCGCCAAAGACACCAACACGTCCAGCAAAGCCTGGTCGCTGTCTTCTTTGCGTTCCAGCCTTGCCGTGATGTCGGCCAGCTGCGCTTCGGCATCCGACAGCACGGGCGACAAGGCCTTGGCCACAGGCAAGCCACGCAAGGCCATCAGGCGGTAAGTTTCCAGCTCCAGCAAACGCTGCGAAATGCGTCCGGCACGGGCTTCGCTGGTGTCCGGCGGGGCGAGCACCAGCATGCGTTCAAAGCCATCAGCCCCCAGCCTGAAATGGGTCAACACGCAAGAATGCGACCAGCCTTCCGTGGTGTTGCCCATGCGTGAGCCCACCACCGCGCCCTCGCCCAACCAAGCCTGCGCTTGCGCCACGGTGCCGGGCGCATCCACGTCGGCGGCCAACATGCCCAGATGGATGGCCGCCACCGTCTTGCCGGGGATCGAACGCAGCCACTCGCTGCCCGTCACCACTTGCAATGCCAACTCCGGCGATTGCGAACCCCACCCGGCATGCGCAGGCAAGGCCTGAACAATCGAGTAGCGGGTGAACTCGGTGTGGCGCTCCCATTTGACGGTGAAGCCGTCACAACGCAAGCGCAAAAAGTTGCCATTCAAGGAGTCCAGCATCAGCTCGGCATGCCCTGGCAAACGGCGCAAGTGCTGCCATTCCTCTTCACGGCTGATGCCGGCATTGAGCACCGCCACATAAACGATCAGGGCGGGCAAACGCACCCGTGCCGAGGGCCGTGCATGCACTTCATTGTGCAAAGCCCGGCGCAGGGCATCGTCCACCGGCAAATAACGCGAAGTGATCTCGTTCATGTTTTCATTTTGGACCAGCACACCGCCAGGCGGTCAAGTTGCCAGGAACGAAACAGTTTCAACCCGCACAGACATAAACCCTGCAGGCGTTCGCCTGTCGCTCACCCGAACAACCGGTCAAGGCAGCGCAGGCGCTGGCTGCGGCGCTTCCGGCACCAGCAAGCGGCCTTGCAGCAAACCCCGCACAGTGGCCATCAGCAGACCAGCAATCACACTGGTGGCAAAAACCAGCCAGGCCAATGCCAGAGCCTGAACCCAGCCCTGCGCGGGGGCCAAGTGCAAAGACAGCGCCGCCGAAGCCGCCAATGGAAAAGACATGCCCCAAAAAGGAATGCCAAAGGCCTGCGACAAACTGCGCCTGAACACCGTCATGGACACGAGCGTGAACAACACCATCACGCCCCAAAGCATGTGCACCAGCACCTCGGGTGCCCCCAGCTGCACACCCGACAAAGCCAGCACCGAAGGCGGGGCCATGGTGATGAAGGTGGTGGGCAGCAAACGCTGGGGCCACATGCCCACCGTGCCAATGCGCACCAAAACCAGCGCCAACGCCACAGGCCACAACACCGCCGCGATGCCGTACTGCGCAGCCGCCCAAACCGGGTGCCCCAAACTCACCCCAGCCAAAGCAGGCAACACATTGCCCACCACCGGAATGAACAAGGCAGGTGTCATCGCAGGCCAAAAGTGGCTAGTGGCCAAGCCTGGCTGAAACCACCGCTGAACCACCCCGACGGTCACCAGCATCAGGCTCGCAGAACCCAGCATCCACAAAGCGTCTGCCCACGGGCTGTAACCTGCATGCGCCACGCAAACGGTGGCAATCAGCACCAAAGACGAGGGCAGGGCGGCCACAAAGACATGGCGCAAGGGGTGGCGCACATCCTCCAGCACCTGCGCGGGAAACCGGACCGCCCGCCACAGCGTGGCCAGCAACAGCACCACAAGCACTGCACCCGCCAACACGCCCACCGCCGCCGACACCAGCAAGGCCGCACGCCCCCAGTGGGGAACCGCCCGGTGCCAAGCCAGTGACAGGCCACACAGGCCCATGACCATGGCAAACCACCCAAAATTCAAATGTTGCACGGGCAAGGCAGGACGACTTTCAATCATGGTGGGATTTTCTTTCATCGACATAAAAAAACCCGTGGTGTTCGCCACGGGTTCTTGAAACCATCGGTCCCATCCATCAAAACGGGATGTCGTCGTCCATGTCGTCAAAGCTGCTGGCCGCTGGCTTGGGTGCCGGGGCTGGGCGCTGGGCAGGTGCTGCGGCTGGACGTGCTGCCGGGGCCGACTGGCGCGGAGCGTAACCGCCACCACCGCCGTCATCGGACGGGCCGCCCATGCCTTGACGGCCACCCAGCATCTGCATGGTTTCGCCACGGATTTCGGTGGCGAACTTCTCGATGCCGTCTTTGTCGGTGTATTTGCGGGTACGCAGGCTGCCTTCCACGTAGACCTGGCTGCCTTTTTTCAGATACTGGCCTGCAATCTCAGCCAATTTGCCGAAAAAGCTGATGCGGTGCCATTCGGTGGCTTCCTTCATCTCGCCGGTCGCTTTGTCCTTGTAGCGGTCGGTGGTGGCCACGTTGATGTTGCTCACGGCATCGCCAGAGGGCAAATAGCGGGTTTCGGGATCGCGGCCCAAATTGCCGACGATGATGACTTTGTTGACGGATGCCATGAAAACTCCTCGATAAGACCCGGATTATGCGGCTTTTGTGTGGCTTTTATGCGGCCGCCTGAACTGGCGCAGCGCGTCCTGGCATTTGCATGGGCAAGGCCACCAGCCACCACAGCAACATGGCTGCCGCACAGCACAAAAACAGCACGGGACTGCCAAAACCCTTGACCAGCCACCCACCCAACCAGCCGCCCACAAAAAAGCCCAGTGACTGCAAGGTGTTGTACACGCCCATGGCGGTTCCCCGCACCTCGGCCGGAGCCAGCCGCGAGGCCAAACTGGGCTGGGTCGCTTCCAACACGTTGAACCCGCTGAAAAACGCCAGCATCAAACCTGCCAAGGGCCACAAATGGGCCGTGGCCGCAGACTGCAGGAACAGACCGACCTGCACCAATGCAATCAGCGCAATGGCGACCAAAAAGACTTTCTTGAGGTGCCCGCGCCGCTCCATCGCAAACACACCGCCCATGAGCACAAAAGAACCCAAAACCGCCGGCAAATACACCTGCCAGTGATCGGCCTTGGGCAGGCCTGCCTGCACCAGCATGGCGGGCACCGCCACCCACATGGCCAACTGCACGGCATGCAGCACGAACACCCCACAATTCAGACGCAGCAAACCCGCATGGCCCAGCACCATCTTGAGGCTGCCCCGGCCTTTGGCCGCCACCGGCGCCGCCGCAGGCACGGCACAGACCACCACGCCCACGCCCAGCAAAGCCAGCACGCCCGTGAGCCAGAACAGGCCGGACAAGCCAATGGCCCCCGCCAACACAGGGGCCACCACCAAGGACAAGGCAAACATCAACCCGATGCTGGCACCCACCAGCGCCATGGCTTTGGTGCGAACCTCATCGCGGGTCAAGTCGGCCAACAAAGCGGTGACAGCGGCGGACACAGCACCTGCGCCCTGCAAACTCCGGCCCATCAGCAAGCCCATCAAGTCGGTAGCGCCAGCCGCCCAAAAGCTGCCCAGCGCAAAAATGATCAGGCCCAACACAATCACCCGTTTGCGCCCGAAACGGTCTGAGGCCATGCCAAAAGGCAACTGCAGCAAACCTTGCGTCAAACCATAAATGCCCATGGCCAAGCCCAACAAGGCCGGGTCATCACCGCCCGGGTATTTGCGTGCCTCCAGAGCGAACACGGGCAAAACCAGAAACAAGCCCAACATGCGCAGCGCAAAAATACCCGCCAACGAGGCGCTGGCGCGTCGCTCCAGCGGGGTCATGGCGACAGACAAGGGGACAGATAGCTTTTCAGGGGTTTCGGACACGCGCAGCAGCCAAGGACGATGGTTCAGGGAAAAGGGTCATTGTCCCTGATTGGCCACCCCCGGTGCCAAAAACAGCCCCGGCGGGGATAATCAAAGGTTTTGCTGATCTGGCCGCCCACCGTGAAACTTGCTGACTCCCCTCTCTTGCCCGACGAACCCGAACCCGCGCGGTATTTGGCGTCAGCGCTGCGGCAAACCCACATCAGCGTGCGTGGTGCCCGCACCCACAACCTCAAAAATATCGACCTCGACATCCCGCGCAACCAGCTGGTGGTGATCACCGGCTTGTCGGGCTCTGGCAAGTCGAGCCTGGCCTTTGACACCCTGTACGCCGAAGGCCAGCGCCGCTATGTGGAAAGCCTGTCGGCCTATGCACGGCAGTTTTTGCAGCTGATGGACAAGCCCGATGTGGACCTGATCGAGGGCCTGTCGCCCGCCATTTCCATCGAGCAAAAGGCCACCAGCCACAACCCCCGCTCCACCGTGGGCACGGTGACAGAAATCCACGACTACCTGCGCTTGCTGTACGCCCGCGCTGGCACGCCGTATTGCCCCGACCACAACCTGCCCCTGCAGGCGCAAACCGTGAGCCAGATGGTGGACGCCGTGCTGGCCCTGCCCGAAGACACCAAACTCATGATCCTCGCGCCCATTGCGCGTGAGAAAAAAGGCGAGTTTGAAAAAGTCTTCGAGCAGATGCAGGCCCTGGGCTATGTGCGCTTTCGCATCAATGGCCAGACGGTAGAAGTGGAAGACCTGCCCACGCTCAAGAAAACCGAAAAGCACAACATCGACGTGGTGGTCGACCGCATCAAAGTCCGCTCTGAGGAAGATGCCAAAGCGCGCGACGCCCTGCGCCAGCGCCTGGCCGAAAGCTTTGAAGCCGCGCTGCACCTGGCCGAGCACCGCGCTGTGGCACTCGAGATGGACACGGGTAAAGAACACCTGTTCAACGCCAAATTCTCCTGCCCGGTGTGCACTTATTCCATCAGCGAGCTGGAGCCGAGGCTGTTCTCGTTCAACTCGCCCATGGGCGCGTGCCCGACTTGCGATGGCATTGGCAGCATGGCGTTTTTTGACCCGGAGCGGGTGGTTGCTTTCCCCAGTCTGAGCCTGGCCAGTGGCGCCATCAAGGGATGGGACAGGCGCAACGGCTTTTACTTCAGCATGCTCGAAAGCCTGGCCAAGCATTACCAGTTCGACATCGAAACGCCGTTTGAAAAACTCGCCCCTGCGCACCAGCAGGTCTTGCTGCAAGGCTCTGGCGACGAAGAAATCAAGTTCAGCTATGTGATGGAGTCAGGGGCCTCGCAAGGCAAGAAGGTCAGCAAAAAGCACCCGTTTGAAGGGATCATCCCCAACATGACGCGGCGCTACCGCGAGACCGACTCGGCCGTGGTGCGCGAAGACCTGGCCCGCTACCGCAACATGCAGGCCTGCACCGATTGCCAAGGCACGCGTTTGCGGCGCGAAGCCCGCCATGTGCGCATTGGCGAAGGCGCACAAGCCCGCGCCATTTACGAAATCAGCCACATCACCTTGGGCGAGTCGCAGCAGTATTTTCAGGGCCTGAAAATGCACGGGGCCAAGGCCGAGATCGCCGACAAGGTGGTGCGCGAGATCGCGCTGCGTCTGAAGTTCTTGAACGACGTGGGTCTGAATTATTTGAGCCTGGACCGCAGCGCCGACACTTTGTCGGGCGGTGAATCGCAGCGCATACGACTGGCCAGCCAAATTGGCTCAGGGCTGACGGGCGTGATGTATGTGCTCGACGAGCCCAGCATTGGCCTGCACCAGCGCGACAACGACCGCCTGATCGGCACCCTGCAACACCTGCGCGACATCGGCAACAGCGTGCTGGTGGTCGAGCACGACGAAGACATGATCCGCGTGGCCGACCACGTCATCGATATGGGGCCCGGCGCGGGCGTGCACGGTGGGCGCGTCATGGCGCAAGGCACTTGTGCCGACATCCTGGCCGCACCCGACTCAGTCACCGGCCAGTACATGTCGGGCCGCAAAAAGATCGAGATCCCCAAGCGACACAAAGCAGGCAAGGACTTCATCGAGATCGTGGGTGCCTCGGGCAACAACCTGAAAAACGTGAATGTGAAGTTCCCCGTGGGGCTGCTGACTTGCGTGACCGGCGTCTCGGGCTCGGGCAAGTCCACCTTGGTGAATGACACGCTCTATGCGGCTGCCGCGCACCAGATCCACCGGGCCCATGACGAAGCGGCCGCCCATGAAGAGATCAAAGGGCTGGAGCACTTCGACAAAGTCATCAACGTCGATCAGTCGCCGATTGGCCGCACGCCGCGCAGCAACCCCGCCACCTACACGGGCCTGTTCACCCACATCCGCGAGCTGATGGCCGAAGTGCCTGCCGCACGCGAGCGCGGCTATGGCCCGGGGCGTTTCAGCTTCAACGTGGCCGGGGGCCGCTGCGAAGCCTGCCAGGGCGACGGCATGGTGAAGGTGGAGATGCACTTTTTGCCCGATGTGTACGTGCCCTGCGACGTGTGCCACGGCATGCGCTACAACCGCGAAACGCTCGAAGTGCAATACAAGGGCCAGAACATCGCGCAGATCCTGAACATGACGGTGGAAGCCGCACACCAGTTCTTCAGCGCCGTGCCCAACATCGCCCGCAAACTGCAAACCCTGCTGGATGTGGGCCTGACCTACATCCGCCTGGGCCAAAGTGCGACCACCCTCTCGGGCGGCGAGGCGCAACGCGTCAAGCTCGCACTGGAACTGTCCAAACGCGACACCGGCCGCACGCTCTACATATTGGACGAACCCACCACCGGCCTGCACTTTGCCGACATCGACCTGCTGCTCAAGGTTCTGCACCAGCTGCGCGATGCGGGTAACACCATCGTCATCATCGAGCACAACCTGGACGTGATCAAAACAGCCGACTGGCTGATCGACATGGGCCCCGAAGGCGGCGCGGGCGGCGGCACGGTGCTGGGCGAAGGCACACCCGAGCAACTGGCCAAAAACAAGGCGAGTTTCACGGGGCACTATTTGGCGCGCTTGCTGTCATGACATCCGTCTGCACAGAGCCTTTGCATTGTTTGTCCAACCCATTTCCGAATTTTTGAGTCCCCCTATGAAAATCGTGATCCGTACATTTTTTAGAACCCTGCGCGTTGTGCTGGGCCCCGTCATGTTGCTGAAAGAACGCCTGACCCAACCGGCTGGTGTGCAACGCGCTGCCGCAGAACAAGCCGCTGTCAACCAAGCTTGCCAAAGCCTGGCGCTGTACCAGTTCAGCACCTGCCCGTTTTGCATCAAGGTGCGCCAGGAAATGCGCCGCCTGTCGCTGCCCATTGAAAAGCGCGACGCGCAACACAACGCGGCCAACCGCGAACAACTGCTGCAAGGCAGCGGCGCAACCAAAGTGCCGTGTCTTCAAATCACCGAGGCCGACGGACAAATCCGCTGGTTGCAGGACTCGGGGGCCATCGTGGCCTATCTGCAGGGGCGCTTTGCAGCGCCCGCCGTTTAAAGTAGCAGGTCCTCTTCAATATCTGCTTAGAGCCTTGCGTGCGTCAGCATGAGACCGGTACCACGGCACAAACCGGCATACTGTGGGCCGCTCACCTGACATCCTGAACGAGACCACCATCAACGGGCACTTTGTCAACATCGAACAAAGCGCGGTCACCACCCATGGTGGGAGGACCTCACGCTTTTCTTTTCTTGCTCAAAGCGGATGACGGTGCACTCTTGGCCACACTCATGCCCAGAAGCACAGCAAAGTCCAAGGTCTCCTCGATGGGTTCCGGCGTTTGAATCGCTTTTTCCACGTGGTTCAAATGGTGCAGCAACAATTTCTCAGCGCCAGTGGCATTGCCTGCCTCAATGGCTTTGACAATCTCATCGTGTTCGTTCTCGGGACAAGCGCTCTGGTCGGCGTCGAACTGGGCAATGACCAAGCCGGTCAGCGCCACCAATCGGCGAACGCTGTCGGCAAAAATGTGGTTATCGGTGGCCTCGGCCAGGCGCACATGGAAAGCACCGGTCAAATGCGCCAGCGTTGCGTGATCCCCGGCTTTTCGGGCGCTGGCTTCGAGCGCCAGATGTTGGCGCAAGCTGGTGGCTTTCTGACCTTTGAATTTTTGCGCCAAGGCTTGGACGACCGCACGCTCCAAAGCACAGCGCACGGCAAAGACCTTGTGCAGATCTTCCTGGCTCGGGCTGGCAACAAAAGCTCCCCGATTGTGGTGCGTCTCCACAATCAATTCCTGATTCAAACGCATCAACACTTCACGAATCCGAGTCCGACTGGTGGAGAACACCTCCGCCAGTTTTTCCTCGCTCAGCTTGGTGCCCGGCAACAGGCGGCGCTCACTGATGGCCGCATAAATGCGGTCGTAGATGTCTTGGATGCTGAAGGATTTGGGTGCAGTCACAGTGTCATTCCCAGGATGACTAATCCTATCAGCCTCCGAGATAAAGACGCTTGACATGGTCATTCGTCATCAGTGCTTTGGAATCACCCTCCAGTGCGACGTGCCCTGTTTCAAGGACATAGGCATAGGAAGAAAGCGCCAATGCCATCCGACTGTTTTGCTCCACAAGCACAATGGTGATGCCATCGCGCTGATTGATTTCGATCAGACTGCGACCGATCAAACGAATCACTTGCGGTGCAATGCCCAAAGACGGTTCATCCAGCAGCAGCAATTTGGGTCTTGCCATCAGCGCCCGGCCAATGGCCACCATTTGCTGCTCACCCCCAGACAGACTGGAGCCTTGTTGATGGAAACGTTCCTTGAGCCTTGGAAAACGCTCACAGACCTTCTCCAGGTCAATGGCTATCTCTGCTTTGTCGTTGCGGGTGTAGGCCCCCATCAGCAAGTTGTCCTTGATGCTCATGTAGGGAAACACATGCCGACCTTCCGGCACCATGGCCACACCTTGCCGAACCAACTCGTGTGTTGCAACGGTATGTGTCGGGCTGTTGATCACCTGGCCGTTGATCTTGACCTCCCCGGCCATCACAGGCCGCAATCCTGTGATGGCCCGCAATGCCGATGACTTGCCTGCGCCGTTGGCCCCGATCAAGGCAACGATGCTGCTGCGCGGGACTTTGAGGGTCACGTTTTCAAGCGCACGCACTTCGCCGTAACGCAGCGAAACAGAGCTCAGCGCCAGATGCGGTTGCTCGCTGCTGTCGCCACCATTGGCTGATATTGGGGATGGTGTGATCACAGGCCCAACTCCTCATCTTCTTGGCCCAGATAGGCTTCAATCACCTGGGGATTGTTTCGAATCTCTTCAGGGGTGCCTTCTGCAATTTTCTTGCCGAAATAAAGCACGTGAATGCGATCGCTGATGGCCATGACCGCTTTCATGTCATGTTCCACCAACAACACAGTCACCCCGGAAGCAGCGATCTTTCGTGTGATGGCTACGGCGCGATCGGTTTCCTCAGGATTCAATCCGGCATAAGGCTCGTCCAGCAACAAGACTTTGGGCTTGGCAGCCAATCCCATGGCAATACCCAGCAATCGCAGCAAACCCTGGGGCAGATAGCGCGCCTGGGTATCGGCACTGGCCGACAGTTCCATCAGCGCCAGAATGTCTCGTGAACTTTGCGCCAGGACTTGCTCATCCTGTCGTGCACGCGGTAACCGCAACACCACCTCCAGATCAGAGGCGGTGCGGTGCAGTTGATGCGCCAAAGAAACATGCTCCATCGCGGTCAGGTCAGGAAAGATGGTGGTCTCCTGAAAAGTGCGAACCAATCCCAATCGCGCCACTTTGTGCGGGCTCATGCCCGTGATGTCTTGCCCAAGCAGCAAAATCTGACCGCTGGTGGGGGTTAAAAACCCCGAAAGCATTTTGAAAAAAGTACTTTTACCAGCGCCATTAGGTCCAATCACCGACACCACCTGACCAGGATCTCCAGACAAGTGCAGACTCACATCTTCATTGGCGGTGAGCCCACCAAACCTCTTAGTGATGTGACGTGCCTCCAAAATGGATGTACTCATTTTCGGACTCCTTCCTGACGGGCACGGATTGACATCAGGCCATTGGGCATAAGCAAAATCACGGCAATCATCAAGACCCCATACACCAAGGTCTGGTATTGCTGGAACTCACTCAGCAGTTCAAACAAGATGGTCAGGGCAAACGCGCCGATCATGGCGCCACTGGCGTATTCCAACCCACCCAAAAAACAAAAGAGCATGTAATAAATGCTGTGTTCAACCGTAAAGCTTTGGGGGTAAACACTCTGAGTGAACACGGCAAAGTAGCTACCACCTAACCCACCCAAACCACAAGCCATGGCAAACGCCAGAACCCGGTAGCGCCACACATCCGTGCCAAAACTCTCCGCCAAGTCTTCATTCAAGCGCATGGCGCGAAAGATGCGCCCCAACCTTGAATAGTGCACACACCATGTGATCAAAAGCGCCACAGCCAACAGTGCCAACGCCAGGTAATACATGGGCAGGGGCGAATCGGTCGCAAAGGGTTGCGCCAGACCGGTGATGCCTTTACTGCCTTGCGTGAGATCGCCACCATTCAGAAATGCCAGCCGGATCGACTCGGTCAGACAAATCGTGAGCATTGAAAAATAAATCCCCTTAAGCTTGAGGATGGCACTGCCAATCACGGCACCCAACAAGGCAGCGACCACGGCGGACGCTGGCAAAGCCAACCAGAAACTCCATCCCAGCTTTGACAACACGATGGCAGTGGTGTAGCCCCCAATCAATGCGAAACCTGCCTGCCCAATATTGATGCGCCCGATGGTGAAAGTGATCCACACCCCAAAAGCAATGATGGACAGACCTGCACAGTTCATCAGCACTGACAACATGTACCGTGAATCGCCCACAAATAACGGCATGACCGCCAGCAGTGCCAAGAAAGCAATGGCGATGACACCATCGCGTTGGTTCAGAATTTTCATCTGTATCTCTCCCTCAACCCCAAGGCTTGCCATAAAGCCCATTGGGCTTGAAGATCAGGAACACGATCATCCCGACAAAAATCAGCAAGTACGTGACACTACCTGGCAACAGGTCATAACCAATCGCCTCTGCAAACCCTAACAAGATGCCTCCCACAATGGCACCGGATGTGACGCCTGCACCACCGATCATGATCATGATGAAAGCCTTGGTGGAGTAACCCGTTCCAACCCCCGAATTCACACCATAGACCGTGACCAACAAGGCTCCCGCTAAACCCGCCAGGGCGGCCCCGATGGCGAACCCCAATGTGGTGGTGGCTTTGACATTCACGCCCTGCAACCGCGCAGCTTCTTTGTCTTGCGCCACAGCACGCAACGCCCGGCCAGGACGGGTGTACTGCACAAACAAGAGCAGCGCCACAATGAAGACCACCGATAAAGCTGCTACCAACGCATTCGCATGCGTCAGGATCACGCCGCCTTCAGCCACATCGCCAAACACCCAGACACCATCCGCCACAGCAGGCACACCACGCTGTTTTTCACCAAAAACTGTCAACGCCAGGTTTTCCAGCAGCAAGGCGGTTCCTACCGCCATGAGCATGGAATTTTCTTCACGGGTGGCATTGGCCAGAACCGGTTGAAAGAAAAACCGGTTGAACGCTACACCCACCATCGCCAATGCAGCTGCTGCGCTCAGCAGTCCAAACCAAAACGGCATACCGAATTGGCCATACACGTAATAACAAATAAATGCACCGAGCATGAACATTTGCCCGTGGGCAAAGTTCACGACGCGCATGATTGAAAACACCATGGTCAGTCCAAGGGCAATGAGTGCATACACACATCCCAGGACCAATCCATTGACCATCACTTGGAGCATGGTTTAAAACCTTAGCGAGCAAAGAGAGACAATGCTTTCGAATCGGTCTGTAGCAGGCGCGATTCGAAAGCAAGAGAATGGACTCGGGCGCGCGTCCGAGTCCATGGAAGTCACCGCCTGTCAGTTCTTGATCGTGCCCACAAACAGTGTCTGAAATTCCTTGCCATCAAACTCATTCACAACCAAAGGAACCCCCACCTGACTGCGGCGACCAAAGTCTGCATTGCCGGTGAATTCGAGTTTGGTTGCGCCCCCTTTGACAAAGGGATTGGTCATCGAGAACGTTGCCATTTCTTTCTTGAACACCTCAACGTCATTGACTGCAGCAGGGTTTTTCTTGAACACAGCCAGGATCAACTCAAGCGCATAAACCTTGGTGCCGGCTTCGTCGTTCCATTCGCCTACGCGCTTTTTATAAGCCCCAACAAACTCTTTCATGTAATCCGATTGAATCGACGGCGTTGATGCACCGCCCACGCTCATGAAACCTTTGGCTTTGTCGCCTGCCACCTGCGCCAGTATCTTGGAGTCCTGACCAGTTTCAGTGGAAATGGTGCCCTTGAAACCCAGGTCACGCGCGGCCTTGTTCAACAAAGGTGCATCGGCAGGCGCAACACCTGACAGCACAATGTGATCCGGCTTGGTCTTGATGATCTTTGTCATCACCGGCATGAAGTCCTTGGTTCCGGGTTCATAGCTGTCCTGCTCGGCAACCACTTTCAAACCCAGTTTTTTGGCCGCTTCTACGCCTTCGATCTGTTGGTTCTTGGCATCTGATTCATTGCGTGCCAAGAAAGCGATCGACTTGGCGCCTTTTTTGGTTTTCAGGTACTCATAAATGATCGGACCAACTTGGTAGCTGGCCACCATGCCCAGCACCGATGCATTGGCCGGTGCTTTGTACAGTTCCTTGGCAAAGGCATAGGGGAAGTGCAATGCCTTGGCACGTTCCATCACCGGCTTCACAGCCAAGGCCGTGGTGTCAATGTTCGGACCAATGATGTATTTGATGCCCTGACTGGTCAGCTTCTCGGCATTGGTCACCGAGACTTTGGGATCGTTTTTATCGTCCAAACCCACCACTTCAATTTTGTACTTCTTGCCACCGATTTCAACACCACCTTTGGCGTTGTACATGTCCGCAGTGGTTTCCGCACAGTACTTGTTGACGAGCCCCCAGGATGCGGCTTCGCCAGACATCACACCGTTCACACCAATTTTGAGTACTTCTTGTGCATGCGCAGCCGTCATCAACCAAATTGGTGCAATGGCAGCCAGCGCCACGATTCGCAAAGTCGAACGTTTTTTCATATCTTCAGTCCTTTAAGAGTGAGAGAACAACAAATTGATCGTCAGCCAATCCAACGCATCGAAATAATTTATGCAAACAACAAATCAGTTTTTTTGTGTGCATAAATGATTTGCGATCGTATGCAATGTAGCCTACACTTTTGCAAACGAGACAAGTATTTACCCTAACCCAGCCACATTCGAAAAGAGAACTTCGCATGAAAATCAAGGTCATCAACCCCAACACCACCGCCTCGATGACCCAGCTGGTCGCTATGGCTGCGCAGAGTGTGGCGGGAACCGGCGTACTGATTCAAGCTGCACAACCAGCTGATGGACCGGTGTCAATCGAAGGCTTTTATGACGAAGCGATGGCCACTGTAGGTTTGCTGGAGGAAATTCGCAAAGGCGAGGCAGAAGGTGTAGATGGTTATGTGATCGCCTGCTTTGGTGATCCGGGACTGGATGCCGCACGCGAAATCGCGAAAGGCCCCGTGGTCGGCATTGCAGAAGCAGCCATGCGTACAGCCAGTTACTTGGCCACGGGTTTCTCCGTGGTCACCACCCTCACGCGCACGGTGATCATTGCCGAACATCTGGTCGATAAATATGGGGTTCGTAGCCACTGTCGTAAAGTGCGCGCCTGCGACATTGCCGTGTTGGAGCTGGACAACCCCTTGAGCAATGCTTATGCCACCATCTTGGATGAATGCAAAACAGCATTGATCCAGGACGGCAGCGCAGCCATCGTCCTAGGCTGTGCCGGCATGACCGATTTGTGCAACCGCTTGTCGGAAGATCTGGGGGTTCCCGTGATCGATGGTGTGACGTCGGCTGTGCTGATGGTCGAGTCTCTGGTGCGTCTACGCTTGGGCACCAGCAAAAAAGGAGACTACGCCCTGCCTCTTCCCAAACCCTATACCGGCAAACTCTGTCACCTGGCACCTCAGGTCAAGCCATCCTGAAATGCCCTTGCGAAATGTGGCTCCACTGTTTCTCAAAACAGTCTAAAGACGTGGCTTCAGGTGACAAACACCGTCACTCGCCCACACATTGACACGGTTCGTCAGACCTGCAACATCCACAGCTTCGCCCTGAACCGAACCTTGACTAACTCACGGCCATCAGGATGATCGTTACTGTCGTGCTGGGGCACGAGCTCTTTGGCCATGATATGAGCCAAGGGCTGGCCCCCGCCACGCGTTGGGACAACGTGGTGCACAAATTACTGACATACCGGCGATGGCTTTGGCTTTGATGGGCTTTTTGTAGCTTGCAGTGCGCCCAGTCAAACCACTTCTTGGTCTGCGTCCTTGGGTACCATCTCGATCCATGGAAACCGAACTCAAACTGAGCCTGCCTGAGGCAGACCTGCCGCGACTGTTGACTCACCCGCTGCTGAGGACGCCAAGCAGCACGCAGCGCCTGCTCAACACCTATTTCGACACGCCCGACCTGGCCCTGCACAAACGCCGCATGGCGGTGCGCGAACGGTTGGCAGACGATCAGTGGTTGCTGACCGTCAAGACGGCGGGACAGAGCGAGAACGGTCTCTCGCGCAGGCAAGAGTGGGAAGGGCCGACCACGCCAGGTGCTTTGCAGTTCGATTCTCTGGTGGAAGACGAGGCGCTTGCAGCCGATCTGATGGCGCTGCGGCCACATTTGAAAGCGCTGTTTTGCACCGACTTTCAACGGCAGCGCTGGCTCATTGCCCACGCGGAGGCCCAGATCGAAGTGGCACTCGATCAAGGCCTCATTCATGTGCCCGGCACAAAGCGGCAAGAAACACTGCTGGAGCTGGAGCTTGAACTGCTCAGCGACCCCGAATCCGCATTGATGGCGCTGGCCGATGTGCTGCGGCAAACACCGCTAGGCACCGCCAAGCTCACCCCCAGCGATGCGAGCAAAGCGCAGAAGGGCATGGCGCTTTGGCAGCGTTCGCGCTAGCGCGCCCCCGCGCCTGACCGCACACGGCAAGCACCCTCATCAAGCGCTGGCCTCGCGCAGCAACGTGGACTCCTGCAAAAAAGTATCAAGCAGGCGCTGCGCGGGCAAGGACAAGGGCGCGTCCGTGCGCGAAAAAATATGGATGGTGGTGGACGGCAAGGTCTCTTGCAAACTCAGTGCCACCAATCCCATGCGGGGACCGTGTGTGGCGTAAAACCGCTCAGGCACGATGGCCAAGGTGTCCATGCTGGGCAGCACGGCCAGCAAGGTCGAGAACGACTCGCAATCCACCGTGACCTTGGGCGCTGCCAGCCCGCGCTGCTCAAAGCCGAGATGCACGGGGTCACCTGGCCCCAGCCTCGGCCCCGAAAGCAACCACGAAGCACCGCTCAAATCATCCAGCCGTCGCGCTTGGGCCAAGGGATGCCCCTGCTTGGCGACGATGACCGATGGGCTGTCGATGAGTGGAGCAGCCTGCAGATCCCGCCCGATGCCTGCGGGCGGCAAGGGACCGAGCGCCATGTCCAGCTCGCCAGAGCGCAGTTGCTGCAAGGCTTTGGGGTACAGGGCATCCACCAGATGCACACGCACATGGGGCCAGCGGGACTGGAAGGCCGACACCGCGTTCGCCGCCAGCATCAAGGCTGCTGCGGGTGACATGCCCACGCTGAGCGTGGTCTGGCTGTCGCTGGTCAAGGCCGCCACCTCCTGACGAGCACGTTCGATCTCGCGCACCACGGTGGCCGCACGCGCGGCCAGCATTTCACCTGCAGGGGCCAGCCGGACGCCCTTGGGCGAGCGCACCACCAAGGCGGCCCCGAATTCGTCTTCGAGTTGCTTGAGGGCCTTGGTCAAGGCGGGCTGCGTCACGTTCATGCTGGCCGCCGATGCCCGCATGCTGCCGGTCTGGGCCAGGGTCAGCAGCAGCTGGAGTTGTTGCAATCGCATCGAAAAACCCCTTTTTCTGATAACCCATGGTAATCGTCTTCACCAAATGCGATTGGCGGTCCGCTGAGCGCGCCGATAGCATGGCTTGGGTTGGCTTGTGGCGGTGTCCACTCAGGGTCCCAGCAACACCCAACCGGCCCAGAGCCACAAAAAGACAAGGATGGAGACATGATTCAACGCAGACAACTGATCGGACACTTGGCCGCTGCACCGCTGCTGGCCAGCCTGCCTGTACGGGCACAATCTTACCCTGACAAACCCATTCGGATTATCGTCCCCCTGCCCCCGGGCAGCCCGCCGGATGTGCTGGCGCGTCACTTGGCCGATGCCGTGGGCCGCAACTGGAAGCAGCCCGTGATTGTGGAAAACCGGCCCGGTGCCACCGGCATGATCGGCCTGCAAGCGCTGGCCCGTTCAGCGCCCGATGGCTACACGATGGGCGTGATGTTCCTGACTCACACCGTGCTGCCCGAACTCATCGGACCCTTGCCCTACAACACGGCCACAGACTTTGCGCCCATCGCGAACCTGGTCTGGCTCTACAACGTGTTGGTCGTGCCCGCATCGTCTAACATTCAGACCCTGCAAGACCTGGTCAACCGCGCACGGGCCGAACCCAATGCGCTGAACTACGGGTCAGGCGGTAACGGCTCCCCCGCCCATCTGGTGGCCGAGTCCTTCTGTCAAGCCAGCAACGTGAAGATGACGCATGTCCCGTTCAAAGGCCCTGCCGAAGCGGTGTCGGCCCTGATGGGCAACCAGATCAACGCCATGTTTGCCACCGTGCCCACGGCGGCCGCGCTGGTGCGCTCCGGCAAATTGCGTGCAATCGCCGTGACCAGCCCACAGCGCCTGAGCGCTCTACCCAACGTGCCCACACTCGCCGAAGCGGGTGTGTCCGGGGTGGAGCTCAAGGAATGGGAGGGCCTGGTCGCCCCGGCTGGTACGCCCAAAGCCATCGTCGACAAATGGAACCAGGAGTTGTTCCAGGTGCTGGCGTCCAGTGAGCTGCGGGCCAAGCTGGCCGATCTGGGCATGTCGGTGGTCCCGCCCCACCCCAGCAGTGACTTTGCGGACCTGATCCGCAAAGAGCTCGATCACTGGGGCAAGTTTGTGCGCACCACCGGGTTGCGGCCAAGCTGATCTCCACAAGTGGCCCGACAGAGCCGGGCCACTGGCATTAATTGGCCGATGAAATCGGCGGCTCGAACACCACCCCAAATTCAGGTGCAATTTCTGTCACCTTGCGCGGGTTGGCGATGTTGTGAATGCGACGGTACAAAGCGGGCAACTCGCCTGCAGGTTCAGCCCAGAAAATGGCTTGCACCACCTTGCCACTGTTGTTGTAGAACGCATGTGGAATGCCCTTGGGCAGGTGACCGACTTCACCCGCGTGCACCGTGCTGCGCACACCGTTGATCACCACATCTACCGACCCGTTGAGCGGACTAAGGTACTCGTCCTGCTCGGGGTGCGTGTGCGGCGGCACAAAGCTTTCTTCCGGAAAGGTGGCGTGCCAGACAAACTGCTGCTCGTCGTACTGTTTGGGCGTGTAGACCTGGCCCATGATGTTCCAGGTCACCCCATCGATGCCGGTCGGGGAATGGTCGCAATCGGGCAATTGGACAGTGGGGCTCATGAGGGTCTCCGGTTTCAGGCTTTTTCGGTGGTGACGTGCTGGCCCGTCAGGCGATCGAGCGCCTCCTTGACCAACGGGTTGTGGCTCGCATAGCGGGGCTTGAAGGTCTGCCGCTGCGCCCGCAAATCGTCTTCGTCGGCATACCCGATCAGGATGCCGTTTTCGGCAATGCGGGCCTGTATTTCGGTGTTCTCGATCATCTCGTCGGACACCGTGACACGCTGGCGAGGACGTCGGGCCCACTCGAACAGGGCTTCGTGCAACCTCGCCCGTTGGCGCACATGCTCTGGATCGGCCGAGGCACCCAAATCGTTCAGCTCATGGGGGTCGGACTGCAGATCGAACAGCATCGAACGGTAGCCTTCGCACAGCACATATTTCCAGCGGCCATCAAAGGCCATGCGCATCCAGGCCTCGATCGGCGGCTGCTGCAATTCGATGCGGGCATCCTGGAACGCGTAGTCGCATTCGCACACCGCGATCTCGCGCCAATCAGACGGCGTCAGGCCAAACAGCCAGGGGCGCAGAGAGCGGCCATCCATGATGTGGGGCACAGGGTTACCTCCGTACACATCGAGGAATGTGGGCGCGATGTCCACCGCCTCCACCAGGGCCTGGCAGCGCGTGCCCCGGGTGGCGTCTGCACGGGTATCGGGGTCGTAAATGATGAGCGGGGTGCGCACCACCGGCTGATGAAACAGCTCCTTGTCGCCCAGCCAGTGGTCACCCAGAAAGTCGCCATGGTCCGCGCAGAACACGATCATAGTGTTGTCCATCAGGCCGCGCTCTTCCATGAAGGCGAAGAGCTTGCCCATCTCGTCGTCGATCTGCTTGACCAGGCCCATGTAACCCACCATGACCGCATCACGCACGCCGGGCTTGGCAAAGGTGCGCGAAACCCGGTGGTGGGTCATGGCGGCATAGACCGGATGCGGGTCCTTGAGCTCGCCCTCGGACCGCACCACGGGCAGGGCGTCCTCGGGTTTGTACATGCCTGCATAGGGCTTGGGCACCACGTAGGGCCAGTGCGGCTTGATGAAAGACAAGTGCGCGACCCAGGGCTGATCGCCTGCTTCGCGCATGAAGTCCATGGCCCGGCGTGTGGTGTAGGGCGTCTCGGAATGTTCATTCGGGATGCGGGCAGGCAGATGGCTGTACTTGAGGTACCAGCCCGAGCGGAACTGACCTTGCTCGTCCACCACCGTGTTGGCCCATTCCTCCCAAGGGTTGTCGCCCCCGAAGCCTTGCTTGCGCAGGTAGAGGTTGTAGTTGGGGTCGGGGTCATGGCCAGAAAACGGGTGAATGCCATCATCGCGCTCGTAAGGGTCAAAACCGCACTCGGCGATGCGGACACCGATCTGGGACTCGGGATCGATGCCCAAACGCGACATGCCAGAAGAGTCGCCACGCATGTGCGTCTTGCCAATCAACACCGAGCGCACACCCAGAGGCCGCAGATGATCGCCCAGTGTCATCTCGCCTGCCTTGAGTGGCACGAAGTTCCAGCTCACACCATGCGACTGCATGTAGCGACCGGTGTAATAGCTCATGCGCGAAGGCCCGCACACGGGCGACTGCACATAGGCGTTGTCAAAAATCACGCCCCGCTGGGCCAGCCCATCCAGATGGGGTGTCTGCAGCTTGGGGTGTCCATAGCAAGACAGGTGATCGGCACGCAGCTGATCACACATGATGAAGAGGATGTTCTTGACGCGTTTCATGACGGCGAAGCCTGGTGCGCAGGCGCAAATGATCGATGACCCATGCTAGGTACAAACGCCCCCACCATCCAATCGCATTTTTTGAAGCCGATTACCCAGAGTTATCGGCTTGAATTTCAATCCGCCTTGACAGAGCCCAGAGATGCACACCCAGCCCGCTGAACTGAATAAACTGAGGGCCACACCCGACCCGAACCCAGCCCCACACCATGCCCCACCACACCGCCGAATTTCAGTACGTCACAGGCCAGATGCGGCCCAGTTTTGGCGATCTGTTGGCCAACTTTGAAGCACACAATGCCCAAGCCTTGTCACTCCCCCATTGGGAGCTGGATGTGGCTTATGGACCGCATGCACGGGAAGTGGTGGATGTGCGCCGCAGCGAGGCCAAGGCACTGGGCACCGTGGTCTATCTGCATGCAGGCTACTGGCAATCACGCGACAAATCGCAGTTCCGATTTTTGGCGCCCGCCTTCAACGCCATGGGCTGGGACATGGCCCTGGTCAACTACCCCTTGTGCCCCGACGTGCGCATAGCGGACATCGTGGCCTCGGTTGCGCAGGCTTTGCAACAAGTGGCCGCCCATCAAAGCGAACGAGGGCGCCCCAGCCCGATCGTGCTCTGCGGTCATTCCGCAGGTGCCCATCTGGCCATCGAGCTGGCCTTGCAACAAGCCACTGCCGCAGCCCCGCTCCCGATTGCAGGTGTCGTGGCCATCAGCGGCGTGTACGACCTCCAGCCTCTGCTGGACACCACGCTCAACACCCGCCTGAAACTCGATGCCGAATCGGCAAAGGCCTGCTCACCCACACACCGTGCGCGCCCAGGCGCAGCCCCGGCCTTGTTCGTGTGGGGCGATACCGAAACCCCGGCGTTTCACGCCCAAAGCCAGGACATGGCGCGTTTGTGGCAGCTTCAAGGCAATGTGGCGCAATGCTCGGCTGTCGCCCAGGCCGACCATTTTTCGGTGCTGGAATACGTCACAGCGTCCGATGGTCTGGTTGCACAAACACTCCAGCATTGGGCGCACCCTGCTTGACGGATCATGAGAGCAGCACCGGGATGGGCCGACAAGCTGCTGTTACCCAAGCGATACCTTGGCGCCAGACTGTGATGTACAAACGACTCCAAAAATTGGAGTCCCCATGCACACTGTCAAACCCCTGGATTTTGCAAAGCCTGCCGATGTCGGCCTGTGCCCCGACCGCACGCAGCGCCTAATGGACGTGCTGCGCCGCGAAGTGGCCAGCGGCAGACTGCCCGGTGCCGTGGCCATGGTGGCCCGACGCGGGCAAATCGCCTTGTTCGAGGCCGTGGGCCAGCAAGACCCGGCCAAGGGCACGCCCATGCAGACCGACAGCATTTTCCGCATCTATTCGATGACCAAGCCGGTGGTTTCGGTGGCGGTGATGATGCTGGTCGAGCGCGGGCAATTGTTGCTGAGCGACCCGGTCAGCCGCTGGTTGCCTGAATATGCCAAGCAACAGGTGGCCACCGCCCAGGGGCTGGAGCCGGTGCGCAACCCGCCCACGGTGCAAGACCTGCTCCGCCACACAGCCGGGCTGACCTATGAATTTTTGGGCACATCGCCCGTGCAGCAGCAATACGGCACAGTGAAAATCGCCTCGCGCGAGCGGACCAACGCCGAGTTCTCGCAAACGCTGGCCGCGCTGCCTTTGCAGTTCCAGCCCAGCACCGTGTGGGCCTACAGCCGCGCCACCGATGTGCTGGGGCGCTTGGTGGAGGTGGTGAGCGGCCAAGGTCTGGGCGCATTTTTGCAAGCCGAGATTTTTGGCCCGCTGGGCATGGTGGACACGGGCTTTGCCGTGCCGACCGCGCAGCAGCACCGCATTGCCGAGCCCTTTGCGCACGACCCTGATGGTGGCGTACCCATGAAAGTACTGGAGCCACGCCAAGTGCCCGCCATGGAGGGCGGCGGCGGTGGCCTCATGTCCACCGCCATGGACTACACCCGCTTTTTGCAGTGCCTACGCAACCGGGGCGAGCTGAACGGCGTGCGCCTGCTGGGCCCGCACACGGTGGACTTCATGACCGCTGACCACCTGGGCAGCATTCCGGCCGATGGCACATTGCTGCCGCCTGGCCACGGTTTTGGCCTCGGGTTTGCGGTGCGCACGCAACTGGGCGTGTCGCCTGTGCCGGGCTCGGTGGGTCTGTATTACTGGGGCGGCATCGCGGGCACCACCTTCTTTGTGGACCCGGCGCTGGACATGTATGCGATGCTGATGATTCAGGCGCCCAACCAGCGCGATTACTATCGGCCGCTCTTCCGCGACTTGGTGTACGCGGCGCTGCTGTAATTTGCCTCCAATCCAGCGCGCTCAAGCATCACGCGCACGGGCGCCAAACTGGTCACGGTACCACCGCGAGAACGCGCTGGGTGCCGAAAATCCCAACAAGCTGGACACCTGGGCCAGCGGTCTGGATTTGTCTTGCAGGTATTGGCCCACGATGCGGCGGCGGTGGTCATCGACCAGCTGATGGAAGCCGTTGTTTTCTGCCGCGAGTCGCCGCGTGATGGTGCGGCGATCGCAGCCGAGATGCTGCGCCACCACATCGGCGGTGCACTGCCCCAAGGGCAGCAAAAGCAAAATCAGTTGTTGCACCTGGTGCGTGAAAGAGGGCGCATCCACCGCCTTGGATGCCACCAACTCCTGCGCATAGCGCGCCATCACTGGGTCGGCGCTGGGGTTGGGCTGGTCCAGGTCTGACTGGCTGCACATCAAGCCATTGAACTCGTGGTTGAACGCCACCTGGTCGCCAAAAACACGGTGGTGTGTCGCGCGATTGGCGGGCGCTGCGTGAGAGAAGCAAACCAGGCGGGGCCGCCATGCTGCACCCATGAACAGGCTCAAGATGCGGTAGGTCACGGCCATAGCCAACTCCGCCGCCTGCCGCCGTGATTCGGAAAGGTCCATCGCGAACTCCTCGCGAATCAGGACCAGCGTGTCCGCTTCTTCGATCTGGATCACCAAAGCTTCGTTGTGCACACGGATGTGGCGAACGATGGCATCGAGCGCATGGCGCAAAGTGGGCTCGTCGCGCAGCAGCAAGCCCAAAGGCCCCAGATTGGACAACCTGCGCGACTCGCCCATGCGCAGGCCGAATGCGGGCTCTGCCGCTTCGCGGGCTGCCATCTCCAGCAGCCGCACCACCGCGTTGGTGTCGATCTTCAAGTCCGGATCGCTCAGGCATTTGGCAGGCAAACCCACGGCGCGCACCAGCGTCAGCGGCTCCAGGCCGCATTGCTGCGCAATTTCTGTGAAATTGGTCAAGCTGGCACTGCGGATCAGGGTGGACATAGGGGATTCCCGTAAAGTCCCAAAATGGTAAGTCAATGTCCCGTTTTGTCAATTGGCATGTCCCCGTTTTTTGAATACTGGCTGCAGTTTCAAAACGCCACACACGCACATGTCCACGCCCAACACCGCCAATTTGCCCCCAACGCCCATCAGCGATGCCCTGCATGCCAACGGCCACTGGAACCCCAACTGGGACCCGATCGCCGAGGTCGACAAAGTCTGGATGGAAAAGTTTTTGAACATGGGACTGCACGGTAAGCATGTGCTGGACCCCAAGACTTTCGAATTGATTGCGATTGCCGTGGACGCGTCCTGCACCCACATGTATGCGCCCGGCGTGCGGACACACATCCGCAAGGCTCTGGAGCTGGGCGTGACAAAGGAAGAAATCGCGGCGGTGCTGCAGCTGACGTCCGTGCTCGGTGTGCACACCATGAGCATGGGCGCGCCGATCTTGCTCGAAGAAGTTGCCGCCCGCCAAACCCAAACCCCCACCTGAATTTTTTAAAAAGGTCACTCTCATGCATTTTCTTGACGACGCCCTCTTGCCCGAAAACCAGCAAAAACTCGTGATCCAGGTCGCGCCTTATGGGCCTCAGTGGATTCCCGGCGACAGCGATGACATTCCCGTCACGATGGACGAGCAAATCCAGAAAGCGGTGGACTGCTACAACGCGGGCGCCACCGTGCTGCATGTGCATGTGCGCGAAGCCGATGGCAAGGGCAGCAAGCGCCTGTCGATGTTCAACGAGATGCTGGCGCGCCTGCGCGAGGCGGTGCCCAAAATGGTGCTGCAGGTCGGTGGCTCGATTTCGTTTGCGCCCGAAGACGATGGCCAGGCCGCCAAATGGCTGTCAGACGACACCCGGCACATGCTGGCCGATCTGAACCCCAAGCCCGACCAGGTCACGGTGGCCGTGAACACCAGCCAGATGAACATCATGGACCTGATGATGGACGGCGACTTCACCGGCACCTCTTTCGAGAACCCGCAACTGCAGGCCGCGTACCAGGACATGGTCGTTCCGTCCAACCCCAGCTGGTACACGGAACACATTCGCCGCCTGGTGGCTGCGGGCATTCAGCCGCACTTCATGCTGGGCCACGTCCACCAGCTCGAATCGGTCGAGCGGCTGATCCGCCGTGGGCACTACTGCGGCCCGCTGATTTTGAATTACGTCGCCATCGGTGGCAGCTTGGCTGGACTGAACCCGGCCGACATGCTGGAATTTGTGCGCCGTGTGCCCGATGGTGCTGTGCTGACCCTTGAAACCCTGAACCGCCATGTCTACCCCATGACCGCCATGGCGATTGCCTTGGGTTTGCATGTGCGCTGCGGCATCGAAGACACCCTCAATGGCCCCCACCGCGAACGCATGAGCTCGGTGCAACAGATCGAGCACATGGTCAAGCAGGCGCGCCTGCTGAACCGCGACATTGCCAACGGCGATGAAGCCCGCGAGATTTACCAGATCGGTCAGTTCTACAAAGACACCAATGACACCCTGGCTCGCTTGGGTTACACCCCCAACCGCCGCCCTGGTGAGCGCGGCACCCCGGTGCGACACTTCCAGACCGCCTGATCCCGACCCTAAACACACAGGAGACAAACATGAACACCACCACACGCCCTTCATCTGCACCCCGCCGCGCACTGCTTTCAGTGGGGCTGGCGCTCAGTGCTTTCAGCCTCGGCGTGCAAGCGCAGCCGCTGTCCGACCGCCCCATCAAGATCGTGGTCGGCGCGCCCGCAGGCGGCACGGCCGACATCATTGCCCGCCTGGTGGGCAACGCCATGTCCACCAGCATGGGCCAGCCGGTGGTGGTGGACAACAAACCGGGTGCGGGCGGCGCGATCGCCATGGATGCCATGCTGTCAGCCCCCAAGGACGGGCACACCTATCTGCTGTCGGTCAACGCGCTGGTGACCGAGCTGCCTTACTCGATCAAGCCCAAATACGACCCCTTCAAGGACCTCAAGCCTTTGGTGGAGTTGGCTGGCAGCGGCCTGGTGCTGGTCGGCAACGCCTCACTGCCGCCCAAAGACCTCAAGGAAATGATCGCTTACGTCAAAGCCAACCCGGGCAAGATCAACTTCGCGTCCTACACACCGGGCACGATGTCGCATGTGATGGGGCTGCAGCTCAACAAACTGGCGGGCCTGGACATGAACCATGTGGGCTACAAAGGCTCGCCACCCGCCTTGCAAGACGTGATGGGCGGCTCGGTGCAGTTCATGTTTGACGGTTTGGCCACCTCCATCCCCAACATCAAGGGCGGCAAATTGCGCGCCTTTGCCGTCACCTCAGCCCAGCGTTCGCACGCCCTGCCCGATGTGCCGACCCTGGCCGAGCTGGGTTTCAAGGACATGACCCGCACCGCCTGGATGGGCTTGTGGGCCGTGCCCGGCCACCCCGATGCCGCGCTCAAACGCATCCGCGAAGAAACGCTCAAGGCCCTGGCCACACCGGCCGTGCGTGACCGCCTGTTGGCCGTGGGCCTGAACGTGAACACCCAAAACCCGCCCACACCCGAACAAATGGCCAAAAGCCTGCAGGAGGACTACGAGTCGGTGGGTGCCATGCTCAAGTCGGTCAACTACAAGCCCGAGTAAAGCACCATGCAGCTGCAAGGCAAAGTGGTGCTGGTCACCGGGGCAGGACTGGGCCTGGGCGGCACCATCGCGCAAGCCATGGCCAGGCAGGGCGCATCACTGGTCATCTGCGATGTGAACATGGACGCCCTGCACGCCACACAAGCGGCGGTGCAGGCCTTGGGGGCAGACTGCCTGGCGCTCGAATGCGATGTCTCTGACAGCGCGGCGGTCGACAACATGTTTGCCCTCGCAGGCCAGCGCTTTGGCACGGTGGATGTGCTGGTCAACAACGCGGCACGCATTCCCAGCTCGCCCGCTGAGACCGAACGCCGCAACCAGCACTACGCCTACATGACCACGCCCATGCCCCGCCAGGCGCTGGGCATCATCGCCTCGCTGTCCGACGAGGACTGGCTCAAGTGGTGGGGCGTCAACATGCACGGGGTGTTTTATTGCACCCGTGCGGCCTTGCGCTTCATGCAGCCCCAAAAATCCGGCCGCATCATCAACATCGCGTCAATTGCCGGGCTGGGTGCAGGCAGCACGCACAGCCCGGGCTATTCGGCCACCAAGGCGGGCGTCATCAGCCTGACGAAAACCACGGCGCTGGATGTGGCCGGGGCCAACATCTACGTCAACGCCATCGCCTGCGGCGGCGTGCTCACGCCACCGTTCGAGTCGTATCTGGACAACGCCAACGAAGCCCAGAAAAATAGTCTTTACCAGCTAGTCCCCAGCGGTCGACTCGGACGCCCGGAGGAATACGCCAATGTGGCCGTATTTCTGGCGGCGCAAGACCATTACCTGGTCGGCCAGGTCATCAGCCCCAACGGCGGCTTTGTGATCTGAGCGCTGGTTTTAATATCCAGCGCACCCATCCACATGCTATTCGGTTCGCCATCAAAGCGCTTGACATTCAGGTAGTTGATACCCTCGCAAGCTGCTGTCACGTCTAAAAATCAGTGGTCTCTCAGAAATGTGCTGAGATGCCCTCTGACCATGGCAATCATTTCGTCCATCATGATCCGCTCAACCCGTCCACCACTTTCAACGGACACTCGTGTCATGTGTGCGCCTGTTTCAATGCAGGTCAGAAACACATTCGGCGCCTTATCGGCTTTTAAATCCGGCACGAACTCCATGACTTTTTCTACCCAGGCATGGGCAAGACGTATGTTGTCTTTTCTGTCTATGGCTCTTAGCTCTGCCCAACCTTGAGAATCCATCCAGATGGCTCTATAGGTTGCATTGGATTTAACGTAGTCATGGTAGCCATACACAACATCTTCAAGATATATAAGAAACGCCTCAACACTGTCTACAGGCCCTAGAAGTTGCGTGTTTTGCTCATAAAAATAATCCAGATATCTTTCCAAAAGTGCCTGGATGATTTCTTCCCGATTGCTGAAGTACTGATACACGCTGGCGTTGGCCATACCCGAAGCCGCAGCAATGTCGGAAATTTTCAGGTTTGCCGCCCCCATCTCCAGAATGCAGGCTTCTGCAGCGACCAGGATTTTCTCCATTCGCTCCTTGGATCTGTCTTGTGAAGGCTTGCGCCTTGACAAACTGTCACCTTTTGGCAGCGAAGAGCCCTCATCCTTGGAGGGCGAATCCGAATTCACTATCTCGAACGCTTTTTTGCTGTTCACCATAACCCGTTCACCCTTTTGAATCGAACACGTTTTTATACGGTGTGGATCGTACGGGGACCTGGTGTAGCGGGTATTCAATCGACGCTGAAATCCTCATTTTTTTCATGACATACCAGCACTCATTCTCGTTCTGGTGACGTTCAGCACAAGTCAAGCATGGAAAAAGAAGTGTGATTCGAGTCCAAATTGACACATCACAGGCTTCTAAATCCCCAAATTAAATAAGGGAAAACGATTAGATATGACAACTTGTCACATTAAATGCAAGCCGCTAACATGAACATGACAGTTTGTCGCATTTAGTCATTCAACGCGCTGGCTGCATGGCCGAAAACCCGATGTTGCCCTCCCGCAAGCGTCAGCAGCGAAGGGCCTCCGATGGATGACAGACAACAGGAAATGCATGCCACTGAGGGCCCAAAAGCCGGATATCAACAACAAAAGGAGATCAACGATGACCCCACAGAACTTCACAAAATGGCGCACGCTCGCCCTAACCATTGGACTGAGTATCACCACGGGCGCCTTGCTGGCCGCCGTGGGCGAACAAGAGTCCGCCAAGTTGGGCAAAGAACTCACACCCGTTGGCGCAGAAAAATCGGGCAACAAAGATGGCTCCATTCCCGAATGGAGCGGTGGCTTGCCCAAGGGCAAACACAAAGCAGGCGACACCCGCAACGACCCATTCGCCGCAGACAAGCCCCTTTACAGCATTGATGCGAGCAACGTCGACAAATACAAAGACAAGCTGTCTGCGGGTCAGATCGAGTTAATCAAAACCCGCAAGGGTTACCGGATGGATGTTTATCCCACCCGACGCAGTTGCGGTTATCCGGAGTCGGTCTATGGCCAAACCAGAGTCAATGCAACGCAGGCCAAGCTCACGGCCGATGGTCAAGACAACTTGGTCCAGGCGGTCGGCGGCGGCTTCCCCTTCCCCGTCCCCAACAATGGTGCCGAAGCCGTTTGGAATCACCGATTGCGCTGGCAAGGTGAGGGTCGCATTGAACATTACCAAACCAACTTCATCAATCCCGATGGAAGTTTTTACAGCCTGACTCAGGACCAATGGGTCACGATGCCCTTTGCATCCAACAAAGCCAGGTCGCCGGAGGACGTTCAGGATGTCTTGCAAAAGCTGCTGAATGTCGCCACAAGCCCAGCAGCCCGAGCAGGCGAGGTCATCTTGGGCCACTTCTTCCTGTCAAAGCCCAACGATGCGTGGATGTATTTCCCGGGTCAAAGACGGGTGCGCCGTTTGCCAAATATGGCCTATGACAACCCAATTCCCGGTTACGAAAACCTTGAGACAGTTGATCAATATCCCATGTTCTCGGGTCAGTTGGACCGTTATGACTGGAAGTTGGTCGGCAAAAAAGAAATGTATGTGCCCTACAACAATTTTAAATTTGTAGCCAAGCGCCCACTCAAAGACATCTACGAAGGACAGTTCCCCAAGCGCGATCTGATGCGCTACGAGCTCCATCGGGTCTGGAAAGTGGAAGCCACCGTCAAAGCCGGCAAACGCCATGTCTTCGCAAAAAGAGAGTTTTACTTGGACGAGGACTCTTGGATGTTGCTCAACGCCGATCAGTACGACGCGCAAGGCAAATTGTGGCGGGTCATGGAAGCATCGATCTACCCCGCTGTCGAACTGGGCGCCTGTGTCAGCCAGGAATTCATGTCCTGGGATCTGAACTCCAACCGCTACATCGCTGAAAACGCTACTCAAGCGTCAAAAGACACGGACTGGCTGGCAGGTGCTGAAGGCCGCATTGACGCCAAACGATTCGAATCTGAAGAGCTGCGTCGTTTTGGCGACCGCTAAAAAAACCTCGACAAGATCAGGAGACAAACAATGCAAAGCAAAAACAAATTCGCACCTACAAAACTGGCATGGGTGTGCGCCGCGTTGACAGCCAGCATGAGCCCCATGGCCCATGCCGTCAAATTTGAGATGGACAACGGCATCACGGGCAGCTTTGATTCCACCCTCAGCTTTGGCATGCAAAAACGGCTGAAATCGCCCAACACCCGGATGATTGGCAACGACAGTGGCGGCAACGCACCCACATCTGGCGCACTGGGCGGTCTGGTCAATGGCGATGAAGCAACGGCCAATCCCGACATGAATTTCACCAACTCCGATGATGGCAACCTGAACTACAGGAAAGGGTCCGTGGTGTCGTCTGTCGTCAAAGGCACACATGAACTGTCTTTGCGTGAAGAAGGCAACTGGTCCATGCTGGGGCGGTTCACTTGGTCAAGCGACTTGTCAGCCCGAAAAACCATTCGATCACCTTTAGACGACGAAGCCGCGAATGTCCTCAAAAAAGACATCACCTTGCTTGACCTCTGGGTAGCCAAAGAACTGGACCTGGGTGGAAATTCAGCCAAGCTCAAGCTGGGCAATCAGGTCATCAGTTGGGGCGAAGACATCTTCATCTTGGGTGGCATCAACTCGATCAACGCTTTGGATTTGCGCAAATACCATATCCCCGGCACACAACTGAAAGAGATCTTCATACCTGCCCCAATGGCTTCATTGAGCACCAGTCTTGGCAAAGGCTTCTCTACAGAGGCGTATTACCAGTTTGCATGGAACGGCATGAAGCTCGACCCCGCTGGCACCTTTTGGTCAACGGCTGACTTTGTTGGAGCGGGCGGAAAACGTGGCGGCTACCTCCCCACCAGTTCAGGCTTGGGAGGCGGTGATTTTGATCCCACCCGAGGGCGCGATATGGCCAGCGTTGACACTGGTCGTGTGCCGATTGAGACGCAAAAACCACAGAAGGGCGGACAGTACGGTATCAACCTGAGGTACAAACCGGCCGCCAGCGACTCCGAGTTTGCCGCTTATTACATGCGGTATCACGACAAAATGCCGTTCATAGGTTACAAATCAAACGGGTTGGGCACACCCAATGCCATCGGGCTTTCGGGCTTGGAACAATACGGTGAAAACCTGGATTTGTTTGGCATTTCCATGAACACCAAAATGGGTGATTGGGCCCTTGGCGCAGAGTTATCCTACCGACCCAAGGACAGTGTGGCGATTGACCCCACAGTCCCTTTCAGCGGCAAACACAGCCTGTACGAAAAATCCAATGGGTTCACTACAGCTGCCGTATCCAATGGCTACGTGAGCGAGAAAAAATACCAGATTCAAGCCACAGCATTTCGTTTCCTTCCTACCGAACTGACCAGGGCATTGGGTGCCGCTGAAGGCTACGTGATGGCTGAGGTGGCTTACACAAAATACCCCCATCTGGACCTTTCGGGGGCTGTACCCTACTACATCACCGATTACTCCATGCCGACCAAAGGTTCCTGGGGGTATGTGGCTGAAATCGGCCTGAGCTACGCCAACTTCATGAATTCAGGTTGGACCATGAGTCCAGTCGTCGATTTCTTTCACGATGTGCGAGGCACAAGTCCCAACGCCATCCCATTTGTGGAAGGTCGAAAAGCTGTCGCCCTCGCACTCAACTTTGATTACCAGAACAAGATCAAAGCCAGCATTGGCTACACCACGTTCTTTGGTGGTGGAACGAAAAACCTGATGAGCGACCGCGATGTCATGAGCCTCACGATGTCCTACTCATTCTGATCTGCATGAAACCAATTTTTTCGGCCTAAGGGCCGGAAAAATTTCTTCCCACTTACTTGAAATGTGAACCGGCCTTTGGCGCGGTGGAATGCGAACGTGACAACACAAACAAGCTTGATGCAAAGACTGGAAGATTTCTTCTTCCACTTCAGAAAGACCATCCTTGCTGCGCTGGCCGTTTTCACGGTGTTGATGGGTGTGTTGGCTTCACAGCTGCACATGACAGCCGGTTTTGACAAGCAGCTGCCGCTGGGTCACGAATACACCGACACCTTCTTTCAATACCGCGATCAACTGTTCGGTTCAAACCGCATCATGGTCGCGGTGAGGTCAACCCAAAAAGACATCTGGGACGCAGCTTCGCTGAAAAAGCTGCACGAGGCCACACAAGCCTTGATGAATTTGCCCGGCATCGACAAACGCTCGGTTCAATCGCTGTGGACACCCAACACCCGGGTCTATGAATTGACAGAAGAAGGGTTTGAAGCCGAAGACGTCATTGACGGCAATGTGACACCCGACCGGCTGGATGCGGCACAAATTAACCGGATCAAAGCAAGGGTTGTCCGTGGGGGATATATCGGCAACCTGGTGGCCAACGACGGCACGGCCGCCATGATTGTCGCGGACCTGCTTGAAGAAGATCCACAAACGAAGCAAAAGCTCGACTATCTGAAACTGGCGCATCAAATCGAACAAGAAGTTCGCGTGCCACTGCAAACGCCTGAACATGCCATCCACATCGTTGGGTTTGCCAAACAAATTGGGGACATCGCCGACGGTGCCAAAGGGGTCCTGGTCTTTTTTGCATTGGCCATTGTGCTGACGGCCCTGTCGGTTTACTGGTACTGCCGATCAGTTTCATTGACGCTGTTGGCCCTGGGCTGTTCGATGGTCTCCGTGATCTGGCAGTTTGGCACCCTGCGTCTGCTGGGCTTCGGGCTCGACCCCCTGGCCATTCTGGTGCCCTTCCTGGTCTTTGCCATCGGTGTGTCCCACGGCATCCAGCAAATCAATGCCATTGCCAAGGCCTTGGCGTCTGGCGCCCATCCGATGGCGGCGGCCAAAGCCAGTTTCACGGGCCTGTTCATACCCGGAAGCTTGGCTCTTGTGACCGCTTTTGTGGGCTTCATCACCTTGATCATCATCCCCATCCCGATGATCAGGGAGTTGTCGATTGCCGCGTCGATTGGGGTCGGCTACAAAATCGTGACCAATCTGATCATGCTGCCTTTGGTGGCTTCTTACATCCAATTCCCAAGCACCTACGCTCAGCAACAGGAGGCACTGCAAAATCAGCGCAGCCGTCTCGTTGAAAAACTCGGCTGGATGGCCGAACTGCGCAACGTGCGCTATGTGATGGCTTTGACAGCGGTGCTCTTTGGCGTGGCCGTTTGGCAAAGTCAGGGCCGACACATCGGTGCCTTGCAAGCAGGTGCCCCGGAATTGCGCAGCGAGTCGAGATACAACCAAGACATCGATGCGATTGTTCAACGCTTTGACCTCGGCATGGAAGTGTTGACGGTGGTTTTTGAAACACCCGCCGATTCCTGCAATCAATACGAGGTCGTGAACTACATCGACCAATTCACGCAGCACATCTCGCAGGTACCCGGCGTGCTGACGGTCTCATCCATCTCGAGCTTGGCCAAGTTTGCCAACGCCGGCCTGAACGAAGGGCACCCCAAAATGACCGCCCTGCCCAGGGACAGCCAGGCCTTGCAAATCGCAGTGGGCTACTTGCCTGAAGCCGGGGGCTTGTTCAACCGGGCATGCACCATGATGGCGGCCAACATCTATCTGAGCGACCACAAGGCCACCACCATCCAAACCGTGATTGAAGCGGTCAAACGCTTCCGCACAGATTTCGATGGCCAAGACCAAGGTGTCAAGCTTCGACTGGCCTCGGGCAATGTGGGCTTGATTGCAGCCATCAATGAAGAGGTTGAGCAGCGCGAAATTGCCATGATGATGTACGTTTATGCCGCCATCGTGGGTCTGGTTCTTCTGGCCTACAGGGACTGGCGCGCCATGCTGGCCTGTTGCCTGCCTCTGACCTTGGCCACATTCCTCGGGTACTGGTTCATGAAGTCCCTCGATATCGGCCTCACCGTGGCAACCCTGCCCGTAATGGTTCTGGCAACAGGCATTGGCGTGGACTACGCCTTCTACATCTACAACCGATTGCTGGCCCATTTGGTGGCAGGTGCCAACATGAAGTCCGCGATTCAGGGCGCGCTGCGCGAAGTGGGCATTGCGACCATTTTCACCGCCATCACCTTGTCCGTGGGCGTGGCCACATGGTCGTTCTCTGACCTCAAATTCCAGGCAGACATGGGCATCTTGCTGACCTTCATGTTCATGATCAACATGATCATGGCCATCACCGTACTGCCCGCTTTTGCTGTCGCACTCGATGCACTTTTCCCACGCACGAAGCCGATCAAAGCCACGGCCCTTGCCCATTGAAAGCCTATCCATGAAACATCCACTCGCAATGCTTGGCCTGTGGCTGGCCATCGCCTCATCCGCTTTCAGCGCACAAGGGCAGAACACACCCTTGAAAGAAGATGCACAACGCCGATGGACCCACGCCCCCTCAAAGGTGGATCCGATGCGCGGGGTGTTTTTTGCCGCCACCCAGGCTGGCCAACGCATCGTGGCCGTGGGTGATCATGGGCTGGTGGTTTTGTCAGAGGATGGCAAAACATTCAAGCAAGCTCAAAAAGTACCCACCCGATCACCCTTGACCTCGGTGCATTTCCACGATGCCAAGCAAGGGTGGATCGCCGGACACGATGGCACCATCCTGGGCACACGCGATGGCGGCGAGCATTGGGACATCTTGCGACAAGAGCGCGGTAAAGACGAGGTTTTGCTGTCCATCTGGTTTGCTGACGCACAACACGGCTTTGCTGTGGGGCAATTCGGTCTTGCACTCGAAACCCAAGATGGCGGCAAAACCTGGGAAAGACGAACCCTCTCCACACAAACGCATGCGGCTGAAAAACATTTGATCCATCTGTTTCCCGGACGCCAAGGCATGCTGTTCATCGCTGCAGAGTCGGGCACCATTTTCCGATCTGCCGATTCAGGCAAAACCTGGCAAGCCATTCAAACCGCGAACAAAGGCTCTTTCTGGACCGGCAAGGCCTTGAGTGATGGCAGTCTGCTGGCAGCGGGCATGCGCGGCCATGTCTACCGCAGCCAAGACCAGGGCTTGAGCTGGACTGCCGCTGTCAGTGGCACGCAGCAATCCCTGACCGCCATCCATGAGCGCCAGGACGCCAGTGTGCTGATCACTGGCACAGGCGGCGTGCTGTTGCAGCGCGCAGGGGTTCATCAAGACTTCAAGCTTCAAACCCGGGGGGACAACGCCAGCCTGACCGGCGTTGTGAGCCACGCCTCTGGCGACGTCTTTGTCTCGACTGCAGGCATTTTGCGCAACGATTGAACAACCCAGCCCCCCCTTCCAACACACCGAACAACGCCCATGACCGAAGCCACACCCGCATCCGATTCACAAACCCTGTCCATTGAGCGCATCCAAGCTGTTTTTCAGGCACAAAAATCGGCCTTTGACAAAGCCCCTTACCCCAGCGCACTCCAACGACGCCAACAACTCAAGGCCATCAAGAAACAAATCAGCCGCTACCAGGATGTGCTCGCGCACGCGATGCATCAAGATTTTGGATGCCGATCGCATGCCGAATCCAAGATGCTGGATTTGCTGGGTTCCACGTTGGAGGCCAATCACGCCATCTCGCACGTCAAGCGCTGGATGCAACCCAGTCGCCGCGGCACAGAGTTGCTTTTCCTCACCAACAAACTGGAAGTGCGCTACCAACCCAAAGGGGTGGTTGGCGTCATCGTGCCGTGGAATTTCCCTGTTTACCTCGCTCTGGGGCCCTTGATTGCAGCCATCGCTGCGGGCAACAGGGTGATGGTCAAAATGCCTGAAATCACACCCCACACCAACGCGGCCCTGAAAAAAATGCTCGCCGAGATCTTCTCGGAAGAAGAGGTCTTTTTGATCGGGGAAGAACTGCGCTCGCCAGGCGACTTCACCGCCTTGCCCTTTCACCACCTGATCTTCACGGGCTCACCTGCAGTGGGCAAAATCGTGATGCGCCAGGCGGCCGACAACTTGACGCCCGTGACACTGGAACTCGGTGGCAAATCGCCTGCCGTGGTGAGCCGCCACTACCCCATCGCCGATGCTGCCAAACGCATCACCCATGGTAAAGCCACCAATGCCGGGCAGATCTGTGTCTCGCCCGATTACGCCCTGGTGCCGCACGAGAGCATGGGGGCATTTGTCGAAGCCGTGCAGGCCAGCTATACCCAACTGTTCAAAGGCTCTGTTCGGGACAACCACGACTACACCTGGATCATCAACGATCGACATGTCGCCCGCATCCGGGAACTTCTGGCCGATGCCGTGAGCAAAGGTGCAACCGTTGTTGCTTGCGCTGCGTATGACGCGGCCCAGGACGGCCGCAACATGCCCTTGCACGTGGTCACAAATTGCACGGCTGACATGCGCATCATGCAAGAAGAAATTTTCGGCCCCATTTTGCCGGTGATGTCCTATGACACACCCCAAGAAGCGATGGCTTTCATCAATGCAAGGCCACGCCCCTTGGCCTTGTATTGCTTCAGTCACAACCAGGCTGAACGTCGTCAGTTGCTGGAGCAAACCCATTCTGGCGGCGTCACCATTAACGACTGGGGGTGGCATGTGGTCAACCATGACGCCCCGTTTGGCGGTGTCGGCAATTCCGGCATGGGGACCTACCACGGCGAAGAGGGGTTTTGCGAACTCTCACACGCCAAAACTGTTTTCAAGCGGCACCGATTTTTCCCCATCGGCCTGTTTTATCCCCCTTACGGAAATTTTGTTCAGCGCCTGGCCCTTCGACTTTTTTTGGGCTCGGCCGATCCCAAGCTTTGAACCGCCGAGCTGATCTTTCCACCAATCAACCACTCCTAACGCCATGAAACATTCACCACTTTTTACAAAACGGCGCTTTCTTAAATTTTCGCTGCTGGGCGTTGCAGGTGCGGCCACCCTGGTGGCAGGTGCCGGCGCGTACATCACGCAGACCAACAGCTACCGACAACGCTACGGCAAATTGCTGGTCGTGGATGGCCATCTGGCAGACATTGCCCACACACTGGCCGAAGCTTGTGTGCCTGCCCGGCCGGGCTTTCCAGATATCGAGCAAGCCGAAGTGGTTAAACGGCTAGATGAAGAGTTGTTTTTTGTGAGCGACAACATCAGCAGCGATCTCAAAGCCGCCTTTTACCTGCTCGAGATGTTTCCGCTGGCCTATGGATATATGTCCCGCTTTTCACGGCTGAGGGTTGAGGAGCGAAAACAAGTGCTCACTGCAGCATCCGACACCCAGGACGACACGCTGCGCGCAGTGATTGCCAACCTGTCGGCCATGATGCGTTGGTACTACTACGGTCATCCGTCCACCTGGAAAGTGATTGGCTATGACGGCCCCTTCGCCAACCTTCCAGAAAAACACAGCGAACAACGCGTTCTATATGCCAAGTTGGTGAGCTCTTCCACAACCCCGATACAAGGTCAATGAACATGAATAACAAGGTTTTTGAGTACACAGACTACCCACAAATTTCGGAAATTGTTGCCGATGTCTGCATCATCGGATCTGGATGCGGTGGCGCAACCGTGGCGCACCGACTGGCTGAAGCCGGTGTGGATGTGGTCATACTTGAAAAGGGTGGCTATTACCCAGCCTCCACTTTTGACAACCGTGAATTGAACCAAGCTGGCAAAGTCGATGCCGAACGGGACCTGTCTACCGACACCAATGGATCGACCATGCTGACTTACGGTGAGCTGGTCGGCGGAACCTCTGTCCACTATTGGGCCGACAGTTACAGAACACCGGATGATCGCCTTGAATTGTGGCGCTCCCAATATGGCATCACAGGTCACGATGCAGAAAAACTGAAACCCATTTTTGATGACATCGAACGGCGTCATCACATTCAGGAGGCTGAACCTTTCAGATACAACCGCATGAACCAGTTGTTCAAAGAAGCTGTTGATGCCCTGGGGTGGGAAAGTGCCCCCATCAAGCAAGCCAGAAAAGGTTGCGCAGGCTCGGGACATTGCATGCAGGGTTGCGCCATCGACGCCAAGCAAAGCCAATTGGTCACCAACATTCCCTCCTCCATGGCTTTGGGCGCTCGTGTTTTTGCAGACCTGAAGGCCGATGACTTTGTATTTGATGGAAAACGCGTGACACAACTCCAGGCCAGTGTCATCGATCGGGCGCGTAACAGACCCAGTGGCAAAAAAATCACCGTCAAGGCCAAGCACTTTGTGGTCGCTGCTGGCGGTTTCAACTCCCCCGCCTTCTTGCTGAATCAGCCACGTTTGCGCGATTCTCTGCCCGCATTGGGCAAGCATTTCGGCATGAACCCATGTACCTACGCACATGGCCTTTATGACGAGCCCATCATCTTGTGGCGCAATATTCCTGCAGCGTATGGTGTTGAAGGATTCCGAAAGGCCCGTTATGACGCCAAGGGCAATTACATAGAAGGCGGCTACCTGCTGGTACCCGATCAGATTCAGCCTGGCTTAATGGCTTACACCATTCCTGGATTCGACGACGGTGCTGCAGAGTGGATGGAGAAACTGCCCAACGTCGGCGGTGCCATCGGTTGGTTGGATGACCACCCTGATGAACTGGGCGAAATGACGGTGGATGGCCATGGCGTTCGTCAAATTCACTACCCCTATGGACCCACAACCCAAAAGATGTTGCGCGATCTGATGAAAAAAGCAGCCATCGTGAATTTCAAGGCAGGCGCACGAAAAGTCATGCTGGGTGATTTGAAGCGAACCACCCTCTCCTCTGTTGCAGAGTTGGACCGCATTGATGCCATCGAAATCAAACCCGGCAGCTTGACTCTGGTCGCGCCTCATCCGTTTGGCGGTTGCCGAATGGGCACAGACCCGAAAACCTCAGTGACCGATTCCAGTCACAGGGTTCATGGTGTTGACAACCTGTTTGTTGCGGACCCTTCCGTTTTCCCAACAGGCCCGTCGGTTGACCCCAGCGTGACGATCATGGCATTCAGCTACATCGCAGCAGAGCACATCGCCAACGCCATGGGGAAAAAGACTGCGCCTCTTCAAAACGGGTAATTCCGTCATGCGCTTGCATCTGGGCACCTAAGCCAGGTGCGAAAGCCATTAACATCGAACCTCATCAGCGTGTCTTTTCTCGACGCTGTTGTGATAACTATTTGAAAATCTGGAGACCCCGCCATGCCCCAACCCGGCCTCATGATGAACCGCCCCCTGCTCATTTCGGGCATCCTCGAACACGGCGCTGCGCAGTTCGGTGACCAAGAAATCGTCTCGCGCGAGACGCACGGCCCGCTGCACCGCTACACCTACGCTGACGCGGCCAAACGCGCACGCCAGCTGGCCAACGCTTTGGCACACATGGGCCTCAAAGCAGGCAGCGCGGTCGGCTCGATCGCCTGGAACAACCACCGCCACCTGGAGGCGTACTACGCCGTCTCGGGCAGCGGCATGGTCATGCACACCTGCAACCCGCGCCTGCACCCGCAGCAGCTGATTTATGTGATCAACCACGCCGAAGACGAAGTGGTGCTGTTTGACGCCACCTTCGCGCCGCTGGTCAAAGGCATTGCCGCGCATTGCCCCAAGGTTCGCGCATGGGTCTGCTTGGCCGACGCGGCCAACACGCCCGCCATTGAGGGCGTGGCCAACGTGATGAATTACGAAGGCCTGATCACCGGGCACAGTGACAGCTTCAACTGGCCCGAGCTGGACGAGCAAACCGGCGCGGCGCTTTGCTACACCTCGGGCACCACGGGCAACCCCAAGGGCGTGCTGTACACACAACGCGCCATCGTGATGAACGCCACCACCGCTTGCATGCCCGATGTGCTGGGCCTGTCCACGCAAGAAACCATCTTGCCCGTGGTGCCCATGTTCCACATCAACGCCTGGTGCATTCCCTACGCCGCGCTGGTAGCGGGCACCAAGCTGGTCTTGCCCGGCCCCAAGCTCGACGGCCCCAGCCTGTTTGAGTTGATGGACGCCGAGCAGGTCACCATCAGTGCGGGCGTGCCCACCATCTGGATGGGCTTGATCCAGCACGTGGAGCAAAACAATTTGCGCTTTGCCCATATGAAACGCACCTGCGTGGGCGGCTCGGCCATGCCCATGGCCCTGATCGCCAAGTTCATGGACAACTATGGCGTGGAAGTGCGCCACGGCTGGGGCATGACAGAAACCACAGCTGTCGCCACCATGAGCAACCTGAGCCGCGCTGACCGCCTCAAGCCCGCTGCCGAGCAACACGCCATCGTGGCCAAGCAGGGCAAAACCGTCTCAGGCATCGAGATCAAGATCGTGGATGAAAACGGCGCGACCCTGCCCCGCGACGGCACCTCCCAAGGCGAGCTGATGGTGCGCGGCCAGTGGATCGTGGAGCGCTATTACAAGGCTGAGAAAACCGCGCTGGTGGACGGCTGGTTCCCCACAGGCGACATCGCCACCATCGACGCGCACGGCACCATGCAAATCCGCGACCGCACCAAGGACGTGATCAAAACCGGTGGCGAGTGGATCAGCTCGATTGACTTGGAAAACGCCGCCATCGGCCACCCCGCTGTGGGCATGGCCGCCGTGATCGGCGTCAAGCACCCCAAGTGGGACGAGCGCCCGCTGCTGTTCATCGTGCGCAAGCCGGGCCAGTCGCTTGAGAAGCAGGAAATCCTGGATTTCTTGACGACCCAAGTGGCCAAGTGGTGGGTGCCCGACGATGTGGTCTTCCTCGAATCGCTGCCCGTGGGCGGCACCGGCAAGGTTCAAAAGAACGACCTGCGCAAGGAATACGGCGGCGTGTTCAGCTGATCTGTTGCTCTGTGGGAGGCTGCCCCTGCGGCCGAATGTCGGCGCAATCGACAGCTTGTGCATTTCAACAGCATTCGCGAGCAGGGGCTCGCTCCCACCTGAATCCATCAAGCCTTGGCGCTGGGCCGCTCGTTCATCCGGTCGCGCCAGGCCTGCAAGGCTTGCATGCCCTCGTCGCCGGGCACGAACTTCATCAGGCCTCGCGCAAACTCCAGCGCGCAAAACGCGGTGATGTCGGCAATCGTGAAACGCTCGCCCGCGATCCAGGGTTGGCTTTGCAGGCTCTGGTCAAACCAGCGGGCGACATCGCGCACCTTGTCTGCCTGCGAACGGCCAAACTCGGGGAACTGCGGTTTTTCCAGCGCGGCCAAGCCCGGGTGGCTGTGGCGAATCGCATTGGCAATGCCACCCAGCAAATACAGCTCCACGCGGCGATCTGCCATCTCGATGAAGCCGCGCTCGTCACCGTCCACACCCATCAGGTTGGGCTCGGGGTAACGTCCCTCCAGCAAGGTGCAGATTGCCCGGGTCTCGGTGATCACGCGACCGTCATCCAGCTCCAGCGCGGGCACTTTGGCCAGCGGGCTTTTGGCCAAGTACTCAGGCTGACGGTGCTCGCCGCCGTTCAGGTCCATGTTGACCATCTCGATGTTGGTGATGTTTTTCTCGACCAAAAACATCAGCACCCGGCGAGGGCTGGGGGCACGGTGGGCGGTGTAGAGCTTCATGGTTTGTCCTTTGAACGCAAGGCTTATCAGCCGCTCAGTGAATAGCCGCGTACATGATCCCCTCTTGGGTGGCGTCGGTGGCCGAGAACTCGACCACCACCTTGCCCTGTTTGGCCACCAGGATGCGGTCAGACAGGGACATCACCTCGGGCAGGTAAGACGAAATCACCACCACCGCCTTGCCCGCATCGGCCAGGCGGTTGATTTCGGCATGGATCTCGGCAATCGCCCCGACATCTACCCCGCGCGTCGGTTCGTCAAAAATGATCACGTCCGGGTCTTGCACCAGGGACTTGGCGATCACCACCTTTTGCTGGTTGCCGCCCGACAGCTCGATCACCTTCACGTCCTTGCTGATGGCCCGCACATTGAGCAGGCGGCTCCAGTGCTCACCAATGGCCCCCGCCTTGGCCGAAGAGATGGCGCCGAACACGTTTTTGGATTTGCCCAGCAGGCCCATGTAGATGTTTTTGGCGATCGACATGGTTTCAAAAAAGCCTTCGACCTTGCGGTCTTCGGTGATGTAGGCGATGCCGTCATGCACCGCCTGGCGCGGCACCCGGTAGCGCACGGGTTTGCCGCGCAGCAGCACCTCGCCGCCATGAAAGAAGTCGCGCTTGATGAGCCCGGCCACCACTTTGAAGGTTTCGGTGCGCCCGGCCCCCACCAGTCCGAAAACGCCGGTGATTTGCCCTGCAAACACCGACAGCGAGTTGTTTTTCACCATCGACGCCATGCGCAGGTTGCGCACCGACAGCATGCATTCGCCTTGGGGGCGCACGGTGGTTTTTTTCTGGCCATAGAGGGTTTGCGACAAATCGCGCCCCACCATGGCCTGCACGATGCGGTTGCGGTCAAAGTTGCTTTTGTCGTCCGTCACGATGTGCTGGCCATCGCGCAGCACGGTGATGCGGTCGGCCAGCTGCAGGGCCTCTTCCAGGGCGTGCGAAATGAAGATGATGGACACCCCGCGTTCCTTGAGCTTGAACACGAGGTCAAAAAAGTACTTCTTTTCCTCGGGTGTCAGGCTGGCCGTGGGCTCGTCAAAAATGATCACGCTGGCCTGGTGCAGCACCGCACGGGCGATCTCCACCATCTGTTTTTTGGCCGCGCCCAGCAAGCTCACGGTGGCGGTCGGGTCCACGTCAAAGTTGAGGGACTGCAAAAACTGCTGCGCCGAAATGTAGACCCCGCGCAAGCGGTTGAAGAACTGCTCCTGACCCAGAAACAGGTTCTGCGCCACCGTCATGGTGGGCACCAGGCTGGTCTCCTGGAACACCATGGCAATGCCGTGTTCCAGCGCTTGCAAGGGCGTGGACAGCTGCACCTCTTGCCCGTGCACCAGCATCTGGCCCGAGCTCAGGGGCACGACACCGGCCATGACCTTGGTCAGCGTGGACTTGCCCGCGCCGTTTTCACCCAGCAGCGCATGGATTTCACCCCGACGCAGAGAAAAATCGACGTTTTCAATCGCCGGCACGCCGCTATAGCGCTTGGTCGCCTTGCGCAGTTCCAGCACCACCTCGGTGGAGGTGCTGGGTGTGGTGTTTGCTGGGTTTGTGGGGTGTGTCATGTCCGGGCCTCCGCCTTGTTCAGATCGATCCGCAAAAGTCGGCCCGCACCTTTGGAGGCCACCCACAAAGCGCCGCCCCACTCGACCACGGCCGTGACGCCGTGGTGGCGCCCGTCCACCTGGCTGTGCAAAGACGAGAGGATGCGGCCATCTGCCGCAACCCGCAGCACCAGGCCATAAGAGCGCGGGGGCGCCCAAGGTTTGAGCATGCCCATTTGCTTGACGCCCGCGCCTTGCAGGGGCTCCAGAAAGCTGTGGCCAGACGACAGGGCCGGGGCGATCCAGTAACGCGGGTCAATCTCTTGCAGCATGCGCTTGCGGTAAGCGGGCTCACGCAGCACAAACTCCACCAGCTGCGAGCGGCAGACAAAGCAGCTCAGCCAGAATCCGCCGCCCGCCGCTGCGCTCATGCGCGAGGGGTAGCCGGGCAATTCGGCCACCAGCGCACCCTTGCCCTTGCCAGCACCCGAGGCCGGGGTGACGCGGTGCTTCCAGCTCTCGCTGTACAGGGCCTGCCCACCCAGCGGCAGCACACCAAAAGCGTGGTGCAAACCGCTGGCCAGACTCTGCACCGCACCCGTGGCGGGCTGCCAGCGCGCCACGCGGCCGCTGTGGCCCAGTTCCATCAGGTCATGGCACCACTGGTCAGTGCTGCGCCGCTGTGAGCCATCGCTGAGCAAGACCGCGCCATCGGCCTCAAACGCCAGCGCATTGACGCTGTGCAGGGGCTGGCCCTCCAGGCTCTGCAGCACAGGCCCGTCGCTCAGGCTGCCGTCGGCCTGTGTGTGCAGCAATTGCACCTGCGTGCCGCCCAGGGCCACGGCCAGGGTGCCCTTGGCTTGTGCGGCCAGGGCGGTGATGTTCACGTTGAACTCACGCACCAGCACCGGCTGACCCTCTTGCAGGCGCAGCAAACGGGGCCCGGCGCTGATCCACAGCTGCTGGCCGTCACAGGCCAGGTCGTCAATGCCTGCGATCTCGGCCACCACGGTGGCGTCGTCGAGCTGGCGGTTGGGCTTGAGCGCCCCGTCCATGACCGGCACGGTGATGGCGGCGCTGCCGCGTCCCAGCAGTCGGTCACTCCAATTGCGCAAACTTGTCAGCATCAGCGTGCTCCCCAGCGTTGGCCGTATTGAGAAAAATTCGGATCGGCATTGTCGAGCTTGTAGCGGCCAATGCGGTTGTTGGAGATGCCGCCCAGGTACAGGTGGCCCTGGTGTTCGCGCATGGAGGTGATCATGGGGTGGTTCACGCCGCCCAGGTCCCACAGCGTTTCCAGGATCTCGCCTTTTTCAGAAAACTTGAGCACGCAGCCGGTGTTGATGTTGGGGAACAGCCACTCGTCAAACGGCACGCGCTTGGCCATGCGCTGGCGGAAGCCCGGCATGCGCAGCGCCAGGTCGTAAGCGGGGCCGCGCATGCCTACCAGGGCCAGCCAGTAGTTACCATCCGAGGCCAGGTTGATGTTGTCGGGGTAGCCCGGCAGGTTGTCGACCACCACCTCGACCTGGTCTTTCTTGGGGCCGTCAAACCAAAAGCGCTTGATGCAGCAGCCCCAGGTTTCGGCAAACAAGATCGACTGGCCGTCGCTGGCGATGCAAATGCCGTTGGGGAAACGCAGCCCGCGCAACACGGTTTGGGTGCTGTTGTCGCGCGGGTCATAGCAGACGATGCGGCCATTGCCACGCGCTTCCAGGCCATCGACCGCCCATTCGTGCATCTCGTAGCGCACGGTGGCTTCGCTGAAAAAGATGCGGCCGTCGTCGGCAATGTCCAGGTCGTCGGCCAGGCGTAGTCGGCTGTCGTCGTTGATCGAGCTCCAGCTGCGGTTGGTTTCATCGGTCACGCGCTGCACCTCGCGCTCGGGTGTGATGCGGTACAGGCCCATGCCGCCCACGCAGACCACCAGGTTGTCCTGCCGGTCAAAGGCCATGCCCAAAGGCTGGCCACCAATGTGCGCAAAGACCTCCATGCGCTGGTAGTCGGGGGCAAAAAAGCGGATCACGTCGCCATGGCGCGAGCCTGCATACAGGTTGTTCTCGCGGTCCAGGATCACGTCTTCGGGCGCTTCGATGCGGCCCAGACCAATCGTTTCGACCGCACGCAGTTTGTTGTTCAGGGTCCAGGGGCCAGTGGCTTGGCCTTCGCCTTCGGGCGTGCACACCGGCGCGGGTGCCAGGGCCTGGTAGGCCGGGCTCACATACACCTTGCTGATGATGCGGTGGCGGTTCTTGAGCCAGCGCACATCGATGACGGCCGCCGCAATCAGGATGCCCGCCAGCACCATGCGAGTCAGCCCCCCGGAGACCGACATGGAGGTCAGGCCGTTGGTGATGAGCAGCACCACCAAGGTGCCCACCAGGGCCTTGGTCACCGAGCCCCGGCCACCGCCCAGGCTGATGCCGCCCAGCACGGCAGCCGTGAGCACCAGCACCTCCATGCCGACGCCAATGTCGGCCCCCGCCGTGGCCAGGCGCGAGGCAAAAAAGCAGCCCCCCACCGCCGTCAGCATGCCGCTGGCGACATAGCTCAGGGCCACGGTGCGACGCACGGCAATGCCGCTGTTGTAGGCCGAGCGGCGCGAGCCGCCAATGGCCATGATGTGCCAGCCCACGCGCAGTCGCGTGAGCATCACATGCCCGCCGATAGCCGCGAGCGCATAGGCCCAGGCCACGGTGGGCAGGCCCAAAAACGTGCCATTGCCCAGAAAGTCCCACACCTCGGAGTCGGGGATGCTGCCGGCAATGGCGGTGGAATATTGCAGGCTCAGGATTTCATAGAGCGAGCGAAAAATGATCAGGGTGATCAGCGTGGTCAAAAAGGCGCGCAGGCGCAAATAACCGATCAACACCCCATTGACGGCCCCCAGCAAGGCGCCAAACAGCAGCGTGCCCGGCACGGCCAGGGCCACCGGCCACTTGAGCACATGCATCAGCATCAGGGCACAAAAATTGGTCAGCGCAAACATGGAGCCCACCGACAGGTCGATGCCGCCGACGATCATCACCAGCGCCATGCCCAGCACGATGAAGCCAATCTCTCCGGCTTGCCGCAAGGTGTCGGCCAACATGGTGGCGCTGTAGAAGTTGGGCACCAGCTGGCCCGAGAAAAAGACCACCATCACCAGCAGCAGCACCGGCACGGCGGTTTCCGTCCAGCGCTTGGACAGGATCTCGCCCACCCAGTGATCGGGCCAATATTTGTAGCGCAGTCGGGTCAGGGTTTCAGTCATGTGCAAACCAGGGTCTGTGGGGGTGTACAAAACAAGCACTCAAGGCGACAAGGAGGGCGGGCCATGCCACCCACCTTGTCGTCATGAGGCGTCGAAGGCCCGCTTACTTGGATGCGGCCAGCTTCCAGCAAGTGCCTTCAGCAGCGGCGTTTTGCTTGGTGATCGGGATCAGCGTGGTGTAGATGTTTTGCTTGGCTGCGCCGGGCTTGACGCCGCCTTGCACCAGCCACTTGATCATGGCCGCCATGTTGCTCGCTTGGGTCGGAACGTCGTAGCTGATGTCCAGGTCGAACGCCCCGGACTTGACCATGTCGCAAGCGCCTTTTTGTTCACCGCCACCCGATGTGGCCAGGTAGACCTTGCCGGTCAGGCCTGCCTCCTTGACCGCTGCTGCGGTTCCAATGTCCATGCCGTCCCAAAAGCCGATGATGCCGCACAGGTCCGGGTTTTGCTTGAGCACCGTCTGGGTCAAAGCCTTGGCTTTGGCGGCGTCCCAGTCAGCCGCCTGGTTGGACACGACCTTGATTTCGGGGTGCTTGGCCAGGATGTTTTCAACGCCCTTGAGGGTGTAAGCGCTGGTGGCGGCCGTCGGCGCGCCTTGCACGATGGCGATCTTGTTGCTCTTGCCCTTGCAAGCCTGCACCACGGCCTCGGCGTTGCGCTCGCCAATGTCCACCCAGTCAGCGCCCACAAAGGCGGTAGAAGGCTGGGCCGAGCGCATGTTGATCTGCACCACATAAATGCCTTCGTCTTCGGCCTTCTTGATCAACTTGGCGTAGGTTTGCACATCGGGGTTGTGGATCACGATGACAGCCGGTTTTTCGGCAATCAGCGCGGTGAAGGCTTGGGCGCCTGCGTTGGTGTTCCAGTTGGGGTCGCGCACGACCACTTTCATGCCCGCGGCTTCAAGTTCTTTTTTCAGACCCGCGTGCCAGCCAATGGCCAGGTCAAAGCCAAAAGCCACCGGAATGAAGCCCACGGTCTTGCCTGCAAGGGCTTTTTTGTAGCCGTCGCGAAACGGTTCATCCAGCCCTTTGCCTTGCGCCATGGCGGATGTGGCCGCGCAAAGGCCCAGCGTCAAAACGGCTGCTGCGGTGCTCAATTTTTGAAAAATCCTCATTGCCTGTCTCCTGGTGGTTAAAAGTGGTTGACGCCCCAACAAGCCGGGCGTCTGGCTGTGCTCAGATGTCCCCTTGCTGTGCGGTCTCTTCGTTGCGGGGGTTCAAAATCGAATCGATCAGGATGGCGGCCAGCAGCACCACCCCTTTGACAATGTTTTGCACGGAATAAGAGATGTCCATGATCGTCATGCCGTTGAGCATGGTGCCGATCAGCAGCGTGCCGATGATCACGTTGACCACCCCGCCCCGACCGCCCGCCAAGCCAATGCCACCCAGCACCACCACCAGCACCACGTCGTAGACCATGGTCGAGTTGAAGATGCGCGTGGGCATGCTGTTGACCGATGCCGACATGACCAGACCGGCAAACAAACCGACCAGCGCGGCCAGCACAAACTGCAACACCATGATGGGCCGTGTGGGCAAGCCGGTGGCGCGCGCGGTCAGCGGGTTGTCACCCATGGCGTAAATGAAAGTGCCAGCGCGCATGCGCCCCAGAAAAAGCGACAGCAGCGTGGCCGCCAAACCAAACATGATCACTGGCGTGGGAATGCCCAGCACCGCACCCCGACCCACCCAGACCAGCGCGTCCAGAGTCTCGGGCCACTGCACGACTTCGAGCTGAAAGATGAAAGCCTGGCCCAGCCCTGCCAAAAACAGACCCGAAGCCAGCGTGGTGAACAGCGAGGGCACTTCGGCATATGCGATCAACCAGCCATTGAGCAGGCCAAAGGCCAACGACAGGCAAAGCGCCACGCCCACAGCCGGGCCGATGCCATAACCGTTTTGCACCAGTTGCAGCAAAAAGCCCGAGGGCACCGCCATGGCCGCGATCATCGAAATGTCGATGCCCCGCCCGATCACCACCACCGCCATGCCCAGCCCCAAAATGCCCAGAATGGCGACGTTTTGCAGCAAGGTCAGCAGGTTGTCTACCTGTGCAAAGCCCGGCAAAAAGGCCGCCAGGGCGATGAACATCACCACAAAGATGGCGAAGACGATGGTCTGCTGTGTGGCGCGTAACTTGATCATGAACATCTCACTCAGATAAGGGCTGCTTGCAGGGACTGCCGCAGTTCGCGTTTGACGATCTTGCCGTTGAGGTTGCGCGGCAGCGGCTCGGTGCCGATGGTCCAGGTCTCGGGCACGGCGTAGTCGGCCAGCAGCGGCGTGCAATACGCTTGCAAGGCGCTGGCCTGCGTCTGGTCATGGAGTTCACGCACGCACACAAAGGCGTGCACACGCTCGCCCAGCACGGCGCAGGGTACGCCCACCAGCGCGGCTTCCAGCACCTGGGGGTGTTCACACAAGACGTTTTCCACCGAGGCGCAATACACCTTGTAGCCACCCCGGATGATCACGTCCTTCTTGCGGTCCAGAACGCGCACAAAGCCTTCGGCATCCATGCTGCCGATGTCGCCCGAATGCCAGAAACCGCTGGTGAACTCGCTGGCGGTGGCCTGCGGGTTGTTCCAGTAGCCGCTGACCACCATGGGCCCTGCGATCCAGATTTCGCCCACGCCGCCTCGCGGCAATTCGTTGCCCTGTTCGTCCACCACGCAAATCTCACCGCAGGGCACCGCCTGACCCACGCTGTCGCGGTGCGCAGCGGTCTGGCCGGGCGGCATGATGGTGGCGGGGGAGCAGGTTTCGGTGGCGCCATAGGCATTCATGAGCACCAGGCCAGGCAACTTGACGGCCAGGCCATCGATGGTGGCGGTCGGCATGGACGCTCCGCCATAGGCACCGATGCGCCAGTGGCTCAGGTCATGCTCTTGCAGGTCGGGCAAGAGCAGGCACAGGTTGTACATGGCCGGGACCATGATGGTGTGGGTGATTTTTTCAGCCCCCGCCAACCGGATGAAATCGGCCGCCTTGAACTGCGGCAACACCACCATGCAGCCGCCGCAGTGCAGCATGGCGTAGAGCTGGGCCACCAGACCGGTCACATGGCTCAGGGGCACGGCCACGGCGGTGCGGTCTTGCGCGCTCAGGTTCATCAATTGCGCGTAGTGCATCACCGAATGCACGATGTTCAGGTGGCTGATCATGGCGCCCTTGGGGCGGCCCGTGGTGCCCGAGGTGTAGAGCAGCACAGCCAAATCGTCCTCAGCGCCCTCGTGCGCCGTGCTCAGGGGCGGCGCCATCATGAGCGCGGCAAATGTTTCAAAGCCTTCACGCGCTGCCGTCCCCGTCACAATGCGGCACCTCAAATGCGGCAGTTGCTCGGGCGCGGGTTGCAGGTCGGCCAACTCGGCGCCGCAAATGAGCGCCTTGGCTTCGGAATTGTTCAGCGCAAACGCCAGCTCCACACCACGTGCCCTGGAACTCACGGGTACCAACACCGCACCCAGCCAGGCGCACGCCAGGGCGGCAATCACAAATTCGCTGCCATTGCCCAGGTGCAGGGCCACGCGGTTGCCCGCCACCACGCCGCGCTGGGCCAGACCGCCTGCGCATTTGCAGGCCGCGTGGTGCAGCTCATGCCAGCTCAGGCGCAAATCGCCACACACCATGGCCGCGCCTTGCGGAAACTGTCGCACTGCGCTGCCCAGCATCTGCGCCAGCGTGGCGGGTCGCTCGGCATAGCAGCGCACGATGCGGTGGTCAAAATGGCTTTCGCGACGGATGGCGGTTTTCAAGGCATCTCCTGCCAGGTTGGCGGTCGTGTGGGTGGTGTGCGGCGCGCTCAACACACCGCGCATGAGCATTTCGATGCAATGGGTGACCGCGTCTTGCAGGCTTTTTTCAGAATGCGCTTCGGGCCGGTACCAGCGCCCGATGCCGCCGATGGCCCCGACCACCGAGAACGCCCCAACCCCCGGGTCGCCCGCCATGATCCAGCCCTCGGACATGCCTTGCGCGATCAGGGCGCGAAAGTCCGCGTCCACCTGGGCCTTGAGGTTGCGCAGTTCGTGGCGCCGCACTTCGGGCAAGGGGTCTTCACCCACCCGGCTCACGCACAAGCCAAAGTCACCGGTGACCACGCTGGCGTACAGCTGCATGGCCAGGCGCAGACGTTCGCGCCCGCTGTGCCCTTGCGCTTGCAGCGCCTGCAAGCCGTTTCGGAACATGGCCAGTTCACGCTCCACACACTCAAACAGGATTTGCTCCTTGTTGTCGATGTAGTAGTACAGCGTGGGCTTGGTCACGCCCAGACTTTGCGCAATGTCGTCGAGTGAGGTGCCCTGAAAACCCTTGCGTGTGAACAGGCGCGCCGCCGCCAAGAGCACCGCTTCCTTCTTGGTCTGGTGCTGCTGCTCCCGCTCCTGTCGAGCTGCCCAGGGCGACGCGACCGTACCGGTAGCTCCTTTACCGAAGGTTTTGGCAGCAGTTTTTGTCGGCGTGGAAACCATCAAATCTCTTTTCAAAACAACAGTTACTGGCGAGTAACAGAACTGACTTAAGAATCAATTTAGAGCAAGACATCCCATCTGGCGCTAGGGGATTCCCTGAGCTGCAGCGCAACAACTGTCGACTGCGCGACAAGGTGGCCGATTGCTTGCGGGGCATGTCATGACCCCTGCGGGACAGGGAGTCACCCGTCTGACAGGTGCAAGAAGGCCTGAGCTTTCACACTGCAGGCAAGCGCCCGGCCTTGGCGGACTTCAAGGCACGCCAAGCGGCACACACCCCATGGAATGAACACATGAACTTTGACATCTCCCCCGACTTGCAGGCGCTGCGTGAGCGCACCCGCAAGTTCATCGCCGAGCAGGTGATTCCGCTCGAAGGTGACCCTCGGCACGGCGCGCATGGCCCTTCAGAAGATTTACGCCGCGAGCTGATCGAACGCGCCCGCGCTGCGGGTTTGCTCACCCCGCATGCCTCGGTTGAGATGGGGGGCCTGGGCCTGAGCCACATCGCCAAGGCGGTGGTGTTTGAAGAGGCCGGTTATTCCAACCTGGGGCCCACGGCGCTCAACATCCACGCCCCTGACGAAGGCAACATCCACCTGATGGAAGAGGTGGCCACGCCCGCACAAAAAGAGCGCTGGCTGCGCCCGCAGGTGGCGGGCCTCACGCGCTCGTGCTTTGCCATGACCGAGCCCGATCCGGGCGCAGGGGCTGACCCGTCGATGTTGACCACCACCGCCGTGCAAGAGGGTGACGACTACCTGATCAACGGCCGCAAGTGGTTCATCACCGGGGCAGACGGTGCGGATTACGCCATCGTCATGGCGCGCATGGAAGACGGCACGGCCACCATGTTTCTGACCGACATGGACAAACCCGGCATCCGGCTGGAGCGCAGCATGGACGCGATGGACAACTGCTTTACAGGTGGCCACGGGGTGCTGTGTTTTGACAACTTGCGCGTGCCCGCCAGCAATGTACTGGGCGAGGTGGGCCAGGGCTTTCGCTACGCACAGGTGCGGCTGGCCCCGGCACGCCTGACGCACTGCATGCGCTGGCTGGGCCAGGCGCGCCGGGCGCACGACATCGCAGTGGAGTACGCCAGCCGTCGCAAAGCGTTTGGCAAACCGCTGGCCGAACACGAAGGCGTGGGCTTCATGCTGGCCGACAACGACATCGACCTGCACACCGCCCGCCTGCACATCTGGCACACCGCATGGCTGCTGGACCAGGGGCAAAAAGGCGGCTTTGAATCAAGCCGCGCCAAGGTGGCCTGCTCAGAAGCCGAATGGCGTGTGGTGGACCGCTGCGTGCAGATTTTGGGCGGTCAGGGCGTGACGGCCGACACCCCCGTGATGCGCATCTTCATGGACATGCGCGCCTTCCGGATTTATGACGGCCCGAGCGAAGTCCACCGCTGGAGCATGGCCCGCAAGATCGTGCACAAGGCGAACAAGGCGCATGAGGCAGCGCAGGGCTGAAGCCCTGAGCGCTCAGCCCATCCAGCTCAAGCTTTGGCGGCTTCGAGCTGGTCCCGCGTGGCCATCGCCACTTTGCGCGCGGCCTCGGCAAAGTCTTCACCGCCTGATGCGTAAAGCACCGCACGCGACGAGTTGACGATGATGGCACCTGCGCTGCTGCCGTCGGCGTTGGCACGCCAGCCCGCCTTGACGGTGGCCACGGCGTCGCCGCCTTGTGCGCCCACGCCCGGAATCAGCAAGGGCACGGTGGGGGCGATCTCGCGCACGCGCTCGATCTCGTTGGGGTAGGTTGCGCCCACCACCAGGCCCAGCTGGCCGTTCAGGTTCCAGGGGCCTTGCGCCAGTCGCGCCACATGCTCGTACAGCAAGGGCTGGCCTTCGACCGAGGCCAGGCGCTGGTTTTGCAGATCGTCACCGCCAGGGTTGGAGGTGCGGCACAGCAAAAACGCGCCTTTGCCGTGGTACTTCAGGTACGGGGCCACCGAGTCCCAGCCCATGAAGGGGGACAGGGTCACGGCGTCGGCACCGTAGCGCTCAAAGGCTTCCTTGGCGTATTGCTCGGCGGTCGAGCCGATGTCGCCGCGTTTGGCGTCCAGGATGATCGGCACATGGGGGGCCACGCGGCGCATGTGTTCCATCAGGCGTTCGAGCTGGCCTTCGGCGCGGTGCGCGGCAAAGTAGGCGATTTGGGGTTTGAAGCTGCTGACCAGGTCGGCGGTCGCGTCCACGATGCGGGCGCAAAAGTCGTAGATCTTGTTGGCGTCGCCCTTCATGCCCGCAGGGAACTTGGTGGGTTCGGGGTCCAGGCCCACACAAAGCATGGAGCCGTTTTGGCGCTCGGCGGTGCGCAACATGTCTAAAAAGGTCATGGGGGCATTTTAAGGGGCGGCAAGACGGCGGGCGCGAGGCGGGCGGGCCGCGCGCTCACGGCGACAGCCCCACGCGGGGGCCAGGGCTAAGATGGCCGCCATGCACAAGCTTTCATCCAAGCAATGGACTGTTCTGGTCTTGCTCACCATCGTCTGGGGCATCAATTGGCCCATCATGAAAATCGGTGTCACGGGCTTCCCGCCCCTGACTTTCCGGGCCATGTGCATGTGGTTGGGCACACCGGTACTGGCTTTGGTCCTTGTGATGCAGCGGGTGCCATTTCGCATTGGCCGTGAGCATTGGCGCGAGTTGCTTTTGCTGGCTACTTTCAACATGTTTTTCTGGCACGGCCTGATCATCGTGGCGGTGCAGTCGCTGTCAAGCGGACGGGCCGCGATTTTGGGCTACACCATGCCCATGTTTTCGGCCGTGTTGGGGGCGCTGGTGTTTGGAGACCGTCTGGCCAAGCGCGCATGGGGTGGCGTGGCGGCGGCCTCGCTGGGCGTGGTGCTGCTGCTGTGGCATGAGCTGTCCAATCTGAGCGGCAAACCCATCGGCGTTCTGCTCGCCCTGGGTGCGGCCAGCACCTGGGCATTGGGCACGCAGCTGCTGCGGCGCACCAAGATGCCGGTGCCCACACTGGCGATTTCGTTCTGGATGGCTTTCATGACCACCGGTTTGATGACCGTGCTGGCCGTCTTGCTGGAGCGCGATCAATGGCATGCGCCCTCTGAAGCCACATGGGGGTCCATCGCGTTCAATGCTTTGCTGGTGTTTGGCTTTGCCCAAGCTGCCTGGTTTTATCTGGCCCGCAGCCTGGCACCGGTGGCGTCCACGCTCAGCGTGATGCTGATCCCGGTGCTGGGCGTGTTCACGGGGGCGGTGTGGTTGGGCGAGGTCTTGCACTGGCAAGACTGGGCTGCCGTGGGTTTGATGATGTTGTCGATCGCCGCCGTGCTCTGGCCTCAACGCCAAACGTGCTGAGGCCTTCACTGCTGGTAAGCCGCCCCGCTCTCCAAACACCGACGGAGCCACAGCACACATTCGGCCGCAGGGGCGGCCTCCCACAAAGTGTTCGCGTGGCTGCGGTCACAGCCACCGCGCACCAACCCTACTGGCCGCGCACCGCTTTCAGCGCCAATAACAGATCGACCCAGGCCTTGGCTTTGTCTGCCGGAGTGCGCAGCAGGCTGCTCGGGTGGTAGGTCGCCACCACGGGAATGCCTTGGAAAGTGTGCAACTGCCCGCGCAGCTTGCCCAGGGGCTCCGAGCTTTGCAGCACCGATTGCACGGCAAAGCGGCCCATGACCACAATGACTTTGGGCTGCACCAGCGCCACTTGGCGTGCCAGATAAGGCGCGCAGGTGCTCAGCTCTTGCAGCGTCGGGTTGCGCCCCGGGGGGCGGCACTTGACGGCATTGGTGATGTAAACGCCGCCTTCGCCATGCGCCTGGCGGGCCAAGCCCACCGCTTTGAGCATGTTGTCGAGCAACTGCCCGGCCTGACCGGCAAAGGGTTCGCCTTGTTGCTCTTCGTCTTCACCCGGAGGGTCCCCGATGACCATCCAGTCGGCTTGCACATCGCCCACGCCAAACACCGACTTCTTGCGTTGGCCACACAAATCACAAGCCTGGCAAGCCGCCGCCGTGTCTTGCAGGGAGGCCCAGTCCATCCGGTCCACGCCGTCGGCCAAGGGCTTGCCCGTCACCACCACAGCGGCCTGAACGGGCAAAGCGGGGGCGGGGCGCGCAGCCGGCGTTGCAACGGGCGCAAGGGGCGGCATGGGCGTCGCTACGGGCGGGGCCGAAACTACAGGCGCTGCATTTGGCAAAGCCGAAGCCTCGGGTTGCACCTGTACCTGCGCTTGGGGCCACCACACGCGCACCCCCATCTCGGCCAGCATGGCGCGTTGGCGTTCATCAAGGTCAAATCGGGTGGGGTCGCTCATGTTCAGGCTCACAGTTTCAAACTCATCACCACCGCATGCTCACGTTGCTGGCGGTCTGCAGGATAGTAATCCTTGCGAATGCTGACCTGCTTGAAGCCGTAGCGCTCATACACCTGCAAGGCGCGCAGGTTGCTCTGCCGCACCTCCAGCCACAGCCATTGCGCACCCTCATGGCGCGACATGAGCGACAAAGCGTCCAGCATCATGTGGCCCCAGCCTTGGCCTTGCCGTGCGGGAGCGACGGTGATGTTGAGCAAATGCATCTCTTCAAACCCGCGCATGGCCAGAAAATAGCCCAGCAATTCGCCTTCAAGCCACAGGCATTGGGCATCAAACAGCGGGTTCAGCGAATCCCGAAAATTGCCGCGTGACCAAGGGTGGCTGTAAGCGGTTTGCTCGATGGCCATGACCGCATCGAGGTCGTCCAGCGTCATGGGTGCCAGCGTGACCGCGTTGCGCGTGGCCTCGGAAACTTCTGCCACCGCTGCTTTTTTGTCCAACTTCATGCCCGAATCCGTCATGCGGGCTTGTCCGCCTTGACACTGGCGGCTTGGGCTTTCATGGCCTCGCGCTCGGCGGTGGTGTTGGCCACTTTGTCGCGGATGTACAGCGGCATGGCCTGATCGGCAGGCACCGCCAGGCCTTGCGCCCACAAAGCGGGGGCCAAACGCAGCAAGGCCGCCGCCGTGGGCAAAGCCACGCCATGCGCGCCTTGGGGCAAGCGTTCGCCATAGGCTGCAAATGCATTGCCCGCCAACAACACGGCACCGCCCTGCGGGCTGTGGATTTTTTCGGGAGCGCTGACCTGCAAAGGCGAGACCGTTTGCCACTGGCCCTGTGCCTGCCCATCCGCACACGATGCTGGCTCCCAACGGTAGACCGCGCTGTAGACCTCGTCCATGCGCGCATCAAGCAAGGCCAGCACCGTCAGCGGCGCATCGGGTTGAATGTGCCCTGCTTGGCATTTTTCAAACCGGGCCTCTTCGGCCACGGCCAGCAAAGTGTCGACCGGTAGTACGGGTAAATCGGCACCAAACGCCAGGCCCTGGGCCACAGCACAGGCCGTGCGCAAACCCGTGAACGAACCGGGCCCCCGACCAAACACGATGGCATCGAGCGAGGCCAGTGGCATGTCGGCCTCGGCCAGCATGGCCAGCACGGCGGGGATCAGCCCGCTGGAAGCCTGCGCACCGCCGGGCAAGGTTTGTGTCCAGACCTGCCCGTCGCGGGCCACCGCCAAAGACAGTACATCGGTGCTGGTGTCAAAGGCCAGCCAGCGCCCTGTTGGACTGGGTGCGCTCATGGCTTGCCTCCGGCAGTGACGCCGCTCGGCAACACAGCCGCCGATTTGGGCTGACGCACGCCAAACAAAATGCCACTGGTGACCAGCGCCAGCCCGGCCAGCAAATTCCAGTGCATCGGCTCACCCAAAAACCAAACCGCGCCCAAGGCCGACAAACCCGGCACCAGCGCCGTGATCATGGTCGAGCGGACGGGCCCGAAGTAACGCACCATCTGCGTGAACGTGATGCCCGAAATCACCACCGAGCCCACGCCTTGAAATACCGCCTGGAACAAAAACTCTGTCCACGGCACTTGCGTCAAGTGCGTGGGCAAAACGCCCCAGCCTATCAAGACCAGATACACCGGCACAAAACCCACAAACGCAAAGGCGGTGATGGCCATGGTGGCGCGCACCGCGTCCAGCCCATGGCGACGCACCGTCACGCTGTAAGCCGCCCAACAGCTGGCCGCCGCCATGAACAGCAAGTCGCCTTTCCAGACCTCGCCGCCTTCGAACGCCTTGAGCAAACTCGCGCCACCCACCAACACATCGCCCAGCACAATGAAGCCCAGACCCATCGCACGGGCCGAAGAGACTTTTTCACGTAGCACCAGCCAAGCCAGCAAAGTCGTCCACAAAGGCAAGCTGCCAGGCATCAACACCGAGGCGTGCGTAGCCGGTGCAAAAAAGAAACCGTTATAGGCCAGCACGGCATAGAGCAAGCCGCCCAAGAAGCCTGCTTGCACGGTGGGTGCTAAGGGCAATGGCGACAAGCCACCCAATGAGCCAACCTTTTGACCTGCTTGGCGTGCCGGACGCATCAGCCACCAAGCCCAGGGCAGCAAGATGGTGCTGGCCCCCACAATGCGGGCCAAGGCAATGTCGAGCGGCAGCAAGCCCCGCGAAGCTGAAGCCCGCGCAATGACGATGAAGCCCGTCCAGATGAGTACGGTAATGACAGCCGAGGCCAAACCCACGGTTTTTGAAGAAAATCGCATGGCCCGAATGATACGGCCCCGCCGCACAAGACCCGGAACGTTAGACTCACTGAATGACATTGCTCCACCCCAAGCGCTCCTTTTCTTTTATCTGGTGGATGGGCCTTTTAGCAGCGCTGATCTGGACCGGCGCAATACCCTTGCCCGCCAACGCGCAAGCTGTGCCTGCAGTGCGCCCTCACGCGCCCGATTTGCCACCGGCCGTTTTAAAAGCCCTGCGCCAGGCACAAGTGCCGCCCTCGGCCTTGAGCGTGCTGGTCATGCCCTTGCCCGAACCGAGCCCCTCGGGCCATCCGGCTCTGGTGGCATCTGCGCGCCTGTCGCATCTGCCGCAGACTGCCGCCAACCCGGCTTCGGTCATGAAACTGTTCACCACCTATGCCGGCTTGAGTCTGCTCGGATCAGAGCATGTTTGGCACAACCGCGTCTACGCCGATGGCCCTGTGCGTGACGGCGTGCTGCAAGGCAACTTGGTTGTGCGTGGCAGTGGCGACCCCAAACTGGTGCTGGAGCGATTGCAAGACTTGATGACCCAGACAATGGCCGCTGGTGTGCGAGAGGTGCGCGGCGACATCGTGCTCGATCGCAGCGTGTTCGATGTGCGCGAACGCAGCGAACCGTTTGACGACGAGCCGCTGCGCCCCTACAACGTGACGCCCGATGGCTTGCTGCTCAACTTCAAGGCAGTGGTTTACAAATTCACGCCAGATGCCGCCAGCAAGCTCGTGCAAGTGCGCTTCGAGCCACCATTGGCGGGCCTGAACGCGCCGACACAACTGCCCGCCAGCAGCGCCCCTTGCAACGATTGGCGCAGCCAACTCAAAGCCGACTTCACCCAACCTTTGCAAGTGCGTTTTGCGGGCAGCTACCCCGAGCGCTGCGGCGAACGCGAGTGGCCCGTGGCCTTCCCTGAGCCCGAGCAATATGCACCCCGGGTGATTCAGTCGATGTGGCTGGCTGCAGGCGGTCGCCTCTCGGGTCAAGTGCGCTATGGGTCACGCCCGGCGTCTGCACGGCTGCTGCTCGATGCCCTCTCTTTGCCGCTGTCCGAGGTCATCAAGGACATCAACAAGTTCTCGAACAACGTGATGGCACAGCAACTGTTTTTGACGCTGTCCAGCGAGTTGGGGGCACCCGGGCGCTTTGAGGCATCGCGCCTTCGCTTGCTCCAGTGGTGGCGCAACGCGTTCCCCGGACAAGAAGAACCGGTACTGGACAACGGTTCGGGCCTGTCTCGCACGGAGCGCAGCACCGCAGCGTCTTTGACGGCTTTGCTGCAAGCCGCACACGCCAGCCCGCACGCCCAGGCGTTTGTCAATTCACTCTCGCAAGCGGGCATCGATGGCACCACCGCCCGACTGAAGGAGCGCCACCCGCAGTCCCCGGTGATCGGGAATGCCTGGCTCAAAACCGGCTCGTTGCGCGATGTGGTCTCGGTGGCGGGTTATGTGAAAGGCCAAAGCGGACAGCGCTATACCCTTGTCGCCATCGTCAACCACCCCAATGCCAGTCAGGCCCGCCCAGCACTGGACCAGTTGCTGGAATGGACGGTACGTGACCAGAACAACACCGCACGTTTGTCCACTGCCACACGGCCCTCCACCACAGGCCAGCGACAATAAACCCATGACATTGATCGATTGGATCGGCTCCTTGGCCGCATTTCTGACCACGGCGAGCTTTGTGCCTCAAGCCTGGCAGACCTTTCGCACGCGGGATGTGAGCGGTATTTCGCTGGGCATGTACAGCCTGTTCACCGTGGGTGTGGCCTTGTGGCTGGCCTATGGCGTCTTGCTCGTGGCTTGGCCCATCATCATTGCCAACACCATCACCACCACCCTGGCGCTGATGATTCTGGTGATGAAGCTGCGTTACCGCTGAAGCGGCATCCAAAGCGGCGTTAAGCGGCAGCCCGTTGCAAGCGGTCGCGCACGCCTTCCCACTCGGGGGTGTCGGGCGGCAATTGCACCCAAATTTGCTGCACGCCACGGGCGTCCAATTCGCGCAACACGCTGAACAACGCGTGCGCAGCCTGCTCAGCGCTCTGCGGCTGGGCAAGCCACAGCACACCCGCGCCCAAACCAGCACCGTCCTCAGGGCGCTCGGCAGACCACAGCCCCAAGTTGTTGGCGTGCGGCCCCAAAGCTTGCAGTTTGGCGGCGATGTCTTGAGCCGACATCAGGCGCACCTTGGCGCGCGGCGCGTAGTGCGATTCGAGCGTACCCGAAGCGCGGGGCGCAACTTGGCCACCAACATCTTGTGGGGCGTCTTTGGCGCGCACAGCATGACCGCACGCGGCCTCGATTTGCGCCCGCGTGATCTGACCGGGCCGCAGCAACACGGGTTCGCCCCGCGTGCAGTCGATGATGGAGGACTCGATGCCCACATCGCATTCACCACCGTCCAGAATCAGCAAATCAGGGCCTAGCTCGGACTGCACATGCGCCGCCGTGGTGGGGCTCACGCGGCCAAAGCGGTTGGCACTGGGGGCCGACACGCCGTGCACACCCCAATCAGCACACGCCTTGAGCAGCGCCTGCGCCACCGGGTGCGAAGGGCAGCGCAGGCCAATCGAGTCCTGGCCCCCAGCCGATGCCGCAGCCACACCACTCTGGCGCGGCAAGATCAGGGTGAGCGGGCCGGGCCAAAACGCGTGCATGAGCTTTTGCGCAAACTCGGGCACTTGGGTGGCAAACAGCGGCACTTGTTCCATGCTGGCCACATGCACGATCAGCGGGTGATCGGCCGGGCGACCTTTGGCCACAAAAATGCGGGCCACCGCGTTGTCGTCGGTGGCGTTGGCGGCCAGGCCGTACACCGTCTCGGTGGGCAGTCCGACCAGCTGTCCATCACGCAGGGCTTGCGCCGCCTGCGCGATGGTCGCCTCGTTCGCACTCAGGATCATGAATACCTTCTGGATGGGCTTAAAACGCTTCGATGCCGAGCAAGGCCGCAGCCTGCAAGGCCGTCGCTCGCACCGCCTCGGGGCTGGCTCCGGTGACGTTCAGGTGCCCCATCTTGCGACCAGGACGCGCCGACAACTTGCCATACAAATGCAAGTGCGTGCCCGGCAAAGCCAGCACTTTGTCCCAGGCGGGGCTCGCACCCTCGGGCCACAAGTCGCCCAGCAAATTGAGCATGATCGACGGCGAGTGCTGGCGCGGTTGCGTGAGCGGCAAGCCTGCCAAGGTGCGCACCTGCAACTCAAATTGCGACTGGTCGCAGGCGTTCATCGTGTAGTGGCCGCTGTTGTGAGGGCGCGGGGCCATCTCGTTGACGACCAGCTGGCCGCCTTCGAGGATGAAAAACTCCACACACAGCACACCCACGTAGTGGATGCCTTCGGCAATGGCGCGTGTGGCGGCCACGGCCTGTGCAGCCAGCTCGGGCGGCACTGCGCCGTCATGCACAGTGGTCACGGCCAGAATGCCTTCGCGGTGCAAGTTGAGTTGCACCGGGAAATTCACAATCTGCCCATCGGCCCCACGTGCCACGATGACCGAACACTCGGCTTTGAGCGGCAGCATTTTTTCGAGGACGCAGGGCACGTTTTTGAGCTGCTCCCAAGCGGCGATCAACTCCTCGCGGGTCTTGACGCGAACCTGGCCTTTGCCGTCGTAGCCCATGCGGGCGGTCTTGAGGATGCCCGGCAACAAATCGTCGCCAACCGCCGCCAGTTGTGCAGGCGTGGCAATCACCGCATGTGGTGCCACCGGCACGCCGCAGCGCACAAAGTGGGCTTTTTCGGCAGCGCGATCTTGCGCAATCGCCACCGCATCGGCGCTGGGGGCCACCGGGCGCTGGGCGCCCAGCGTCATCAGGGCCGGTGCAGGCACGTTTTCAAACTCGGTGGTGATGGCCGCGCAGCGCTGCATCAGCTGCGCCAGGCCTTGCTCGTCCAGGTAATCCGTCTGGATGTGGTGGTGGCTCACCAGCCCGGCGGGGCTGGCGACATCGGGGTCAAGCACCGCCGTGAAGTAGCCCATGGCCTGCGCCGCGTGCACAAACATGCGACCCAACTGGCCGCCGCCCATCACGCCCAATGTGGCAGGCTGGCCATTGACCAGTGCGCCCGGCAAGATGGCCCGGCTCATGCGGCACCTGCAGGTGAAACGGGCGGCAAAGTCATGGCACGGGCTGCGGCGGTCTGCTCGGCACGAAAGGCTTCGAGCTTTTGGCGCAAGACCGGATCGTTGTTGGCCAGCATGGCCACAGCAAACAAGGCCGCATTGGCAGCACCCGCTGCGCCAATGGCGAAGGTGGCCACCGGCACGCCCTTGGGCATTTGCACAATGGAGTGCAACGAGTCCACACCCGACAAGGCTTTGGTCTGCACCGGCACGCCCAGCACCGGCACCACGGTTTTGGCCGCGATCATGCCGGGCAGGTGGGCCGCGCCGCCTGCGCCCGCGATGATGGCTTGTAAACCCCGTTCCGCAGCGCTTTGTGCATAAGCAAACATATCGTCGGGCATTCTGTGGGCCGAAACGACGCGGGCGTCGTGGGGGATGCCAAACTGTTGGAGAATCTGGACTGCGTGCTGCATGGTGTCCCAGTCGGAGCTGGAACCCATGACGACGCCGATGAGCGCTTGAGTCATTGGGTGCTTTTCGTGATCAATCTCGAATTTTAAGGTTTCGCTCCGCTCGGATCTGAAACACAACCCGGAACACTGCCCGCCATGATGGACGTCACGATACAAAACTTTGAAGCTGAGGCGATTGAAGCCTCCATGACCACGCCCGTGCTGGTGGACTTTTGGGCCCCGTGGTGCGGCCCCTGCAAGTCGCTGGGCCCTGTCCTCGAAAAAGTCGAAATCGCCTACGAAGGCCGCTTCAAGCTCGTCAAAATCGACTCCGACCAAGAACAGCAACTGGCACAGGCCTTCGGCATCAAAAGCATCCCGACTTGCGTCTTGCTCAAAAACGGCCAACCGGTCGATGGTTTCATGGGCGCGTTGCCCGAAGGCCAGGTCAAGCAATTCCTGGACAAACACCTGCCCGCCGCCGAAGAGTTGCAGGCCCAGGCTGCCGCAGAGGAAGCCCAACAACACCTGCAAGCGGGCGACGAGCACAGCGCCCGTGCCGCTTTGGAGCAAGCCCTGGCCACCGACCCCGGCAACGACGACGCCCGCTTTGACCTGGTCAAGCTGCTGATTGGCTTGGGCGAACTGGCCGAAGCCGCCGCCTTGCTGGCTCCCGCCATGAGCCGCATCCCGGTGCCGCTGCGCTTCGAGGCGCAAACGCAATGGCTCAACGCGCTGGAGTTTGTGACCAACGACCCGCGTGGCCAATGGGAACTGGCGAAATTTGACGAATTGATTGGCCAGAACAAGCGCGACTTTGAAACCCGCTTTGCCAAAAGTCGCCTGCTGATCGCCGTGGGCCAGTGGGAAGCGGCCATGGACGAGCTGCTGGAAATCATCATGCGCGACAAGAAATGGGACGACGAAGCCCCGCGCAAAACCTTTGTAGCCCTGCTGGAGCTGATGACCCCGCCAAAACCCAAAGCACAAGACGCCACGGGCAAGACCGCAGGCGGCATTGAGCTGATGGGCAAAGCCGCTCTGCAGGAAGACCCGCTGCTGACCATGATCTCCAGCTACCGCCGCAAACTGAGCATGGCGCTGAACTGACTTCAGACACCACGACAGGCACTGCAACGCCAAAGGCCCGCTCAACCTGCATGACAGCAGGCTGAGCGGGCCTTTTTGATGAAGAAGACCGGTTTATCGGCTCGGGCCTGCTTGGCGCTCAATGTCTCTGCGCATTTTCGGCAGCAAGCCCACGCCCATGAGCAACTCGCCCACCACAAACATCGGGCCCACCAACAAGCCGACCAAGTCGTCCACGAAAGCGGGTTTACGGCCTTCAAAATAATGGCCGACAAACTGGAAAACCCAGCCAATCGCGAACAAGCCCAGCCCCGCCTGCCAAACCGGCACACCCCAGGCGGCAGTCCATGGCGGCACCTGATGGGCCACAGCGATCAAGGCCCCGTTGACCAGCACCGTGGCCCCACCCAACAAGAGGTCACCCCGGCTCAGATACCAAAGGCTGGTGAGTGCCCAGACACACCAAGCCAGGGTCAGCTCATGGCCCGCCACGGTCCAGGACGGGCCGAGCAGCAACACCCCGATCGACAGGAAAATCAGGGGAATACCCAGCAGATGGGTCGCGATGTTGCGGCGATCGCGGTGGTAATGGGCGTATTGCACCATCAAGGGGGTCACGGGACGAAAAAGGCTCACACGCATCTCCTGGCGGGCTGGCAGATGGCAAATGTGTTGCCCACCGTTACAGACATTTACCGGTTTCACCAGGCCCAAAGGCCTGTGGGCCGACTTTCGGGGCGGGAAGGCCCCTAGAATTTACCCATTACTTTTGCATTCATTTTGAACCATGCCACGCGCCGAGCCCCTGATCACCCCTGAAGAGCTTCAATGCTTGCTCGGTGGTGCGCCTGCGCGGTCCGTGGTGCCAGGCTTCAGCCTTTGGCAAAACATGCAAACAGTGCATTTTGGCGCAGCGCTGTGGCTGGTCAAGGGTGTTTTCCTGTATTGGGTGCTGATGAGCCCCGAAGCGAGCAATTTGGTCAGTACAGGTCGCTACGTCTGGATGCGGGGCGGCTTGGAGCTGCTCTGCCTGGCGGTGTTCTGGGGCGGCAGCCTGCACCCACGTGGTCGCACCTTGGTCAACGGCAGCATGCTGGTGGCCAGCACCACCTTGTTGATGGACGCCATGAACCTGCTGGCCATCCCGGGCTGATCCAAGCCCTACCCCAGTCAAAGGCGCTGCTGAGCAGCGCCTTTTTTCATGGCTTTAGCCCACCAGGCGTTGCATCGCTTCCTGGTATTTGGCCGCCGTTTTCTCGATCACCTCACGCGGCAAGCGCGGTGCAGGCGGGGTCTTGTCCCAAGGCTTGCCATTGACCTGAGCGGTTTCCAACCAGTCACGCAAAAACTGCTTGTCGTAACTGGGTGGGTTGGCACCCTCCACATAGCTGTCGGCTGGCCAGTAGCGCGATGAATCAGGTGTCAGCACCTCGTCCATCAGCACCAGGGTGCCGTCGGCGTCCAGGCCAAACTCGAACTTGGTGTCGGCAATGATGATGCCTTTGGTCGCAGCGATGTCGCGGGCTGCCTTGTACAGCTGGATGCTGATGTCGCGGATGCGGCCAGCCAGGTCGGCACCAATCATGTCCACGGTTTGCTCAAACGTGATGTTTTCATCGTGCTCACCCACGTCGGCCTTGGCGGCGGGGGTGTAAATCGGCTCGGGCAACAGGCTGGCGTTTTTCAGGCCCGCAGGCAACTTCACGCCGCACACGGCCTGGTTGTCCTGGTATTCCTTCCAGCCGCTACCGGCCAGGTAGCCGCGCACCACCGCCTCCACCGGGATGGGCTTCAGGCGCTTGACCAGCATGGAGCGGCCTTGCACCTGCGCCACTTCGTCGGCCGACACCACGCTCTCAGGGGCATCGCCCGTCAGGTGAATGGGGCAGATGTTCAAGCCCTTGGGGCCGAGCTTGTCAAACCAGAAGAGCGCCATTTGCGTGAGCAAAACACCTTTTCCAGGGATCGGCTCACCCATGATCACGTCAAATGCACTGATGCGGTCAGACGCCACCATCAGGATGCGGTCATCGCCCACGGCGTAGTTGTCGCGAACCTTCCCACGCGCCAGCAGGGGCAAGGAAGTCAGGGCCGAAGTGTGAAGCGCAGAGGTCATGGCAAAAACAGTCAAGCAAAAAAGAAAAAGGCCCGTTGAACAGTCAACGGGCCATTCGGGTCAATTATCGCAGGCCCGGCGCCACCTTCCGGTGCCGCAGGGCACGCCCATCAATTGACCACTTGGGCCAACTCGCCCTTAGCGTAGCGCGCCGCCACCACTTGCAAGGTCTCGCCCTTGATCTTGGGCGCCTGGCCTTCGCAGCCAAATTCCAGATAGCGCTGTTTGCACAGCTGTTTGGCGGCTTCGCGGGCCGGTTTGAGCCATTCGCGGGCGTCAAACTTGTCGGGGTTTTCAAACAAGAACTTGCGGCAAGCGGCCGTCATCGCCAGGCGGATGTCGGTGTCGATGTTGATCTTGCGCACGCCGTGCTTGATGGCTTCCTGAATTTCCTCGACCGGCACACCGTAGGTTTGCTTCATCTGACCACCGTACTGGTTGATCATGGCCAGCAACTCTTGGGGCACGCTGCTGGAGCCGTGCATCACCAAGTGCGTGTTGGGAATGCGTGCGTGGATTTCCTTGACGCGGCTGATGGCCAGAATGTCGCCCGTGGGCTTGCGGCTGAACTTGTAGGCGCCGTGGCTGGTGCCAATGGCAATGGCCAGGGCGTCCAGACCGGTGGCTTTCACAAACTGGGCGGCTTCTTCGGGGTCGGTCAGCATCTGGCTGTGGTCGAGCTTGCCGACTGCGCCGATGCCGTCTTCTTCACCGGCTTCGCCCGTTTCGAGGTTGCCCAAACAACCCAATTCGCCTTCGACCGAGACGCCCAACTTGTGGGCCAACTCGACCACGCGGCGGGTCACGTCGACGTTGTAGGCAAAGTCGGCCGGGGTTTTGCCGTCTTCGAGCAAAGAACCATCCATCATCACCGACGAAAACCCGAGGTTCATGGCGCCTTGGCAGACTGCAGGGCTTTGGCCGTGGTCTTGGTGCATGACCAAGGGAATATGAGGCCACATCTCGGTAGCAGCCTGGATCAAGTGCTTGATGAACGGCTCGCCCGCGTATTTGCGGGCACCGGCGCTGGCCTGCAAGATCACCGGCGCACCGACTTCATCGGCAGCGGTCATCACGGCCTGGACTTGCTCCAGGTTGTTGACGTTGAAAGCTGGAATGCCGTAGCCATTAACGGCCGCATGGTCCAGCAGCTCGCGCATTGAAACGAGTGCCATGGTAGTGATTTCCCGGGAAGTTGAAGATTCTGATCAACCGGGGAGCACCCGGCGTGTAACAAGCGGGATTTTATAGGTTTCAGCCTGACGCCAGTCCGACGCCACCCCCTCGCGGGGGCCACCCCGGAATCAAGCCACCTTGCAGATTTTCAGCATGTTGGTGCCGCCCGGCGAGCCCATGGGCTCACCACAGGTGATGGCGTACACATCGCCCGTGCCCACGATGTTGCGGCTTTTCAGGTGCGTTTCGGCTTCGGCCAGGGCCGTGTCGCGGTCTGCGCTGGTGTCCATCAACAAGGGGCGCACGTTGCGATACAGCGCCATCTTGCGCTGCGAGGTCAGCTTGGTGGTCAGGGCGTAAATCGGGATGTGCACGCGATGACGGCTCATCCACAAGGCGGTAGAGCCCGACTCGGTCATGGCCACAATGGCTTTGGCGCCCAAGTGGTGGGCGGTGAACAAGGCCCCCATGGCGATCGACTGGTCAATGCGGCTGAAAGACTGTCCACGGAAATCGGCGTCCAACAACACGTCCTCAGCGCCTTCGGCGGCCAGACAAATCTTGGCCATTTCTTCCACGGTTTCCAGAGGGTATTTGCCCGCTGCCGTCTCGGCGCTCAACATCACGGCATCGGTGCCATCGAGTACGGCGTTGGCCACATCCGACACTTCGGCGCGGGTAGGCACCGGGTTGGTGATCATGCTTTCCATCATCTGGGTGGCGGTGATGACGACCTTGTCGTGCACCTTGGCCAGCTTGATCATGCGTTTTTGCAAGGCGGGCACGGCGGCATTGCCCACTTCCACGGCCAAGTCGCCCCGCGCGACCATGATGCCGTCGCTGGCCTTGAGGATCGCCTCGAGGTGCGGAATCGCCTCGGCGCGCTCGATCTTGGCGATCAGCCCCGGCTTGTGGCCGTATTCGGCCCCGGCCACATTGCACAACTGGCGCGCCATTTCCATGTCGGTGGCGTTTTTCGGGAAGCTCACCGCCACGTAGTCGGCGCGCAGGCTCATGGCGGTCTTGATGTCGTCCATGTCCTTGGCCGTCAGGGCCGGGGCCGTGAGGCCGCCGCCTTGCTTGTTGATGCCCTTGTTGTTGGACAGCTCGCCGCCGAGCTTCACGGTGGTGTGCACCTGCTCACCCTTGACGGCATCCACCGTCAGCACAATCAGACCGTCGTTGAGCAAGAGCACGTCACCGGCTTTCACATCGCGGGGCAGTTCTTTGTAATCGAGGCCCACGCCTTGCAGGTCACCCGGCTCGGTGCGCGAGGCGTCCAGCACAAAGGGCTGACCGGGCTCCAGCATGACTTTGCCTTCGGCAAACTTGCCGACGCGGATTTTGGGGCCCTGCAAGTCGGCCATGATGGCCACTTCGCGGCCGGCACGTTGCGAAGCTTCGCGCACCAAACGGGCCCGATCCACGTGGTCTTGGGCTTTGCCGTGGCTGAAATTCAGTCGCACCACATTGACGCCAGCGCGGATCATGGCTTCGAGCAGCGCAGGGTCGCTGGAAGCAGGGCCTAAGGTGGCAACAATCTTGGTAGCGCGATGAGTCATGCGGGGGTCTCCATGTAATTTGATTTCAATTTTCACACGAAATGGGTTACATATCGGGTTCTTTCGACGACACCCACCCGCAGATGGCACCGCCTGACAGAAAGGCACGTCCCCAAGAACAGGGGACATAGACCGATTCAGGCCATTTATGTGCCTGAATTGATCCTTGTCAGCCCAAGGAAACGTCTGGGCGACTAAACTTATGCCTAAGCGATTGATACAGAAACACCATGACTGCATTGCATACACCCACCGATCACCAGCCTGTGGGGCTGGACCAGCCCCTGCCGCACCGCAAGACCTTGCGCGAGTGGCTGATTCCCTTGTCTGAGCGCAGCACCTTCCGGGCTTTTGTCCTTTTGATTCTGGACTACGCCCTGTTTTTTGCCCTGATCACCGGCACCATCGCACTCGAGTCCGTGTGGCTCAAAGTGCTGTGCGCGCTGGCCGCTGGTTTCGTGATTGGCCGCTTGTTCATCATCGGCCACGACGCCTGCCACCAGAGCCTGACGCCCCACCGCGAACTCAACAAAGTGCTGGGCCGCATCGCGTTTTTGCCATCGCTGACCCCGTACAGCCTGTGGGACACCGGCCACAACGTGGTGCACCACGGCTACACCAACCTCAAGGGCGTGGACTTCGTCTGGACACCCCTGACCGCCGCCGAGTTTGAAGCCCTCTCGCCCATGCAAAAGCTGCTGGAGCGCGCTTATCGCAGCGGCTGGGCACCTGGTCTGTACTACATGATCGAGATCTGGTGGAAACGCGAGTTCTTCCCGAACAAAACCCACATGCCCACCCGCCGCCCGATCTTTTTCAAGGACAGCATGCTGGTGAGCCTGTTTGCCGCCTTCTGGATCGCCACCATTGCCGCTGCGGCCGTGTACACCGGTCAGTCGGTGTGGCTGTCCCTGCTGCTGGGTTTTGTCGTGCCCTTCTTCTTCTGGAACAGCATGATCGGCTTCGTGGTCTACGTGCACCACACCCACATCAAGGTGTCCTGGCATGACAACAAAGCCGCCTGGACCAAGGCTGCACCGTTTGTTTCGACCACCGTGCACCTGACCTTCCCGTTCAACATCGGCGCGCTGATGCACCACATCATGGAGCACACCGCCCACCATGTGGACATGAGCATCCCGCTGTACCGCCTGAAACAAGCGCAGTCCAAGCTCGAAGAAATGCTGCCTGGCCGCATCATCGTGCAGCCTTTCTCATGGAAGTGGTACTTCGAAACCGCCAAGAACTGCAAGATGTACGACTTCACCCGCGAATGCTGGACCGACTTCAAGGGCAACATGACCAGCCCGGTGCGCGGGAACCTGCCCGCTGCGGCGCAGGCCTGATCGGCGCTTCGGCCCACACAACAAAAAACCCCGCGATGCGGGGTTTTTTCTTGGGCATCCATTCGCAAGCAGGGGCTCGCTCCTACGCAAGGCCCAGCCCCTGAATGGCTACGGACTTTTCTCTGTGGGAGGCCGCCCCTGCGGCCGAATGCGTGAAGTGGCTCTGGCCAGCATTCGCGAGCAGGGGCTCGCTCCTACACATACCAATTGGGAATGCGGTCAGCCTGCGGCGCGTTTGGCCAGGATCTCGAACGCAGGCAATGTTTTACCTTCCAGGATTTCGAGAAAAGCACCGCCACCCGTCGAGATGTAGCCGACCTGTTTTTCGATGCCGTATTTGGCGATCGCGGCCAGCGTGTCGCCACCACCGGCGATGCTGAAAGCGCTGGACTCGGCAATCGCTTGAGCGATGACCTTGGTGCCGTTTTCAAAGGCAGCGAACTCGAACACCCCAACAGGACCGTTCCACACAATCGTGCCCGCCTGTTTGAGTTGGGCGGCCAGTTTGGCGGCGGTCTCTGGGCCGATGTCCAGGATCATGTCGTCGTCAGCCACGTCGGTGGCTTTTTTCACGGTGGCCACCGCGTCGGCCGCAAAGGTCTTGGCCGTCACCACATCGGTCGGGATCGGCACTTCAGCGCCACGCGCCTTCATGGCCTCGATCACCGCTTTCGCCTCACCCACCAAGTCGGCTTCGGCCAGGCTTTTGCCGATCTTCAGCCCGGCCGCCAGCATGAAGGTGTTGGCAATGCCGCCGCCCACAATCAGCTGGTCCACGTTTTGCGACAGGCTCTTCAAGATGGTCAGCTTGGTGGACACCTTGCTACCTGCCACGATGGCGGCCAATGGGCGCTTCGGCGCGGCCAGGGCCTTGCCAATGGCGTCGATCTCGGCCGCCAGCAAGGGACCCGCACAAGCGATGGGGGCGAACTGGGCGATGCCGTAGGTCGTGCCTTCGGCGCGGTGGGCGGTGCCAAAGGCGTCGTTCACGTAGATGTCACACAGGGCGGCCATCTTGCGGGCCAGTTCTTCGTTGTTCTTTTTCTCGCCCTTGTTGACGCGGCAATTTTCGAGCAATACGACCTGACCGGGGGCGACGGTCACGCCGTCCACCCAGTTGGCGACCAGCGGCACATCACGACCGAGCAACTCGCCCAAGCGCTTGGCCACCGGGGCCAGCGAGTCTTCGGGTTTGAACTCGCCTTCTGTTGGACGACCCAGGTGGCTGGTCACCATCACGGCAGCGCCAGCGTCCAGCGCCATCTGGATGCAGGGCACGCTGGCCCGCACGCGGGTGTCTTCGGTGATGCTGCCGTCATCGGCCTGCGGCACGTTCAGGTCGGCGCGGATAAACACGCGTTGGCCAGCGACTTTGCCTTGGGCGCACAAATCGGAAAAACGGATGACGTTCATGGGGTACTGATCCTGTATTGGAAATTTGGGTTCGATTTTAAAAGCAGTGGCAGGGCACGCATTCGCGAGCGGGGGCTCGCTCCCACAGGGGGGCTCACCTGAATCACCAGCCCAAACCCAAATGCAAAGGCAAATACACGGCCATGCCCGCGATGATGGTGAAGAGCACGTCACGACGCCAGAAATACACGGCGGCACCCACCACGGCCGAAAACAAGCGGGCATCTTGCCAAGTGGTGATCAGCACCCCTTGCACCGTGACGATTTCAGGCACCACCACGGCCGACAAGGCGGCAATCGGCGCGTATTGCAGACCGCGCTGCGCCCAGTGGGGCAACTGCCAGTTCTTGCTCGAGATGAAAAAGAAGCTGCGCGTGAGCACCGTGACCAGCGCCAGCCCGACGATGACGGCCAAAGTCCAGAGGTCGGCGCCCCCACCATTCGCGTTCATGCAGCAACTCCAGGGGCAGGACGGATTTTTTCAACCGTGAGGCACAGGATCACCGCCACGGCAATCGCGACCACGATGTTGAGCTTGAGCGGCAGGCTGTAGGCCACCACCGCAGCCACCCCGGCGACGGCTGCCGACAGCATGCGCATGCGCGAGCTGGCCAACGAACACTGGATGCCCAGCAGACACAAAATGCCCGCAAAGCCCAAACCCCAGCTGGGCGGAATCAGGTTGGCCAGCGCGATGCCGACAAAGCTCGCCACGATCCACGACAGCCAGTTGAGGAAATCGTTGCCTGCCAGATAAGCCTCTTGCTCCAGCCGTCCGTGCGCTGTCTCGGCCGGGTGCGCGTATTTGCGCACAAACAGCACATAGCTGATGTCGGCCGTCAGGTAGCCATGCAGCATGCGCTGCCAGCGCGGCAAGTGAATCAAGAACTGGCGCAGGTGCAGGCTGAACACCACAAAGCGCAGGTTCACGCAAAAGCCGGTCGCCAGGATCACCCAAGCGGGCGCACCCGCCACGATGAGCGGGATCGCCGCCAGCTGCGAACTGCCCGCGAACACCAGCAGCGTCATGGCGCTGGCCTCGAACACGCTCATGCCCGACTTGACCATGGCCACCCCGGTCATCAGGCCCCAGGCCGCAATGCCCGGCGACTGCGGCGACACCTCGCGCATGCCGAGCACAAAGGCCGGGTGACGGTACAGGCGCGAGAGGAAAAACATCAGCCGCCCACCAGCCGCTGGCCTACTTGCAACGGGCAGCCACGCAAAAAGTCGGCCGCACTCAAACGTTTGCCACCGGGGCGCTGCAATTGCGTGAGGCACAACTGGCCCTGCCCGCAGGCCACACGCACACCTTGCGCATCGGCCTGCACCACGGTGCCGGGCTCCGCCGCAGTCTGCAAAGGCTCATCCACCGCTTGCCAGAGCTTGAGGGTTTCGATGCCGCCTGCGACCGTCAAAGGCACGGTCATGCCCGGGAAGGGGTCAAAGGCGCGGATGCGGCGCGCCAACACTTCGGCGGGTAATGCCCAGTCGAGCGCGGCTTCGGCTTTTTCAATCTTGTGGGCGTAGTTCACGCCTTCGGCAGGCTGAGGCTGGTGCGGCAGGGCGTCGAGCGAGGCCAGCGCCTGCACGATGGCCTCGGCGCCCAGCGCAGCCAGGCGGTCGTGCAACACGGCGGTGGTGTCGATGGGCAAGATGGGCTCGGCGCGCACCAGCAGCATGTCGCCCGTGTCCAGGCCCGCGTCCATCTGCATGATGGTGATGCCCGTTTGCGTGTCGCCGGCCTCGATGGCGCGGTGGATGGGCGCAGCGCCTCGCCAGCGTGGCAAGAGGGACGCATGGATGTTCAGGCAGCCTTTGGGCGGCAAGTCCAGCACCCACTGCGGCAAGATCAGACCATAGGCGGCCACGATCATGGCGTCGGCCTGTGCGGCGAGCAAGGCCTCACGGGCCGCAGCAGCGTCTTCGGGGTATTTGCCGTCCAGCCGCAGGCTGCGCGGCTGGGCCACGGGCACAGCATGGTCCAAAGCCCATTGCTTGACGGGCGAGGGCTGGAGTTTCATGCCGCGCCCGGCGGGGCGATCGGGCTGGGTCAGCACCAACACCACTTCGTGGCCTGCTGCGTGCAAGGCGGCCATGGCCACCTGGGCAAATTCGGGCGTGCCCGCAAAAATCAAACGCATGCCGTGCTCAGCGCTCGGCTTTTTGGGCTTTGACCAATTTGGTCTTGATGCGGCCCTGCTTGAGCGGTGACAGGTATTCCACAAACACCTTGCCTTTCAAGTGGTCCAGCTCGTGTTGGATGCAAATGGCCAGCATGCCTTCGGCATCGATGTTCTGGGCCTTGCCATGGCGGTCCAGCGCCGTGACCTTGACGGCCGTGGCACGTTCCACGCCGTCGTAAATGCCAGGCACCGACAAACAACCTTCTTCGCCCTTGACGCGCTCGTCGCTCATCCAGGTGATTTCAGGGTTGATCAGCACCAAAGGCTGGTTGCGCTCTTCCGAGACGTCAATCACCACCAGGCGCTCATGCACATCGATCTGTGTGGCGGCCAAACCAATGCCGCTGGCGTCGTACATGGTGTCCAGCATGTCGTCGATCAAGGCGCGAATGCGGTCATCCACCGCCTGTACGGGCTTGGCCACCTTGTGCAGGCGTTGGTCGGGGTAGCAAAGAATGGGAAGCAGGGCCATGGGGGGTCAAAACGGAGAGGAAATCAGGGCTGTATTGTCCCCAATTTCCAAAGCGCCTGCCAAAGTCGGTCATCTCTGCCGACAGCGTTCAATTTCAGCGGGCAGGCGAACAGGCCGAAAAGATGTCCAACTCCGGCTTGGCCAGACGGGTGCTGACTTGGGTCAAGCCCAGCACCGAGTGGAACAGGTTGTCGTGCGACAAGGCTTTGCCGCTTTGGGCTTGCAAGCAAGACATGCTCCAGCCCCGCTGGCGCTGCATGGGCTTGGACAGCCACACCAGCATCGGCACATGGGTTTGCTCTTTGGGGGCCATGCTGTAGGGCATGCCGTGCAAGTAAAGGCCCTTTTCGCCCAAAGACTCGCCGTGGTCCGACATGTACATCAGTGCGGTGGGGCGTGACTGGGCTTGCAGCCAATGCACGGTTTTTGCAATGAAATGGTCGGCGTAGAGGATCGAGTTGTCGTAGGCATTGACGATCTGTTCAGGCGGACAGTTTTGCAAGGCATGGCTGCTGCATTCGGGCAGGAACTGCTTGATCGCGTCGGGCGAGCGCTTGTAATAAGCCGGGCCATGGCTGCCCATCTGGTGCATCACCACCACAGTGCCTTTGGCTCGCCGGGCAGGGTCCAGCGCGGCCAGTTGCTTGGGCAACTCGTGCAGCATCACCTCGTCCAGACATTCGCCGTCTTTGCAAAACTCGGGCACGTTCAGCGCGGTGGTCGAAACGTTGGGCACCCGATCGCACACGCCTTTGCAGCCTGACTGGTTGTCCAGCCAAAGCACCGCCAAACCGGCGCGTTGCAACACGTCCAGCAAGGACTCAAACCGTTGCTGATTGCCCTCATAAGCCGCTTTGCCCAAATGGGAAAACATGCACGGCACCGAGGCCTGCGTGCTGGTGCCGCAGGATTTCACGTCTGAAAAATAGGTCAGATCGCCTTGGGCCTGCAACTTGCGCAGCTGAGGCGTGGTGTCGCGGGCATAACCGCTCAAACCAAAATTGGCCGCTCTGGCCGTCTCGCCCAAAACAAACACCACCAAGGGGGCGTTGCCTTCGGTCACGGCAGGTGCCATCGCCTTGGCATCTTCACCCACCGGCTGCAAGGGTTGGCTGGCCTGGGCGGCTTTCCCGACAAACAAATGGGTCACCGCATACACGCTGTTGAAGGGGTTGATCATGTAGCGCAAATGCTTGTGCGTGCGCGTCAAGGAGGCGATGTCCTGAAACGACACCCAGAACAGCCCCACAGCCAACAGCAAGCACCCCAAGGAGACGCCCAGCTGCCTCAGGATAAGGGGCTTGGCCCCAACCGCCCGAACGGGCTGACGCCACAACCAGACGGCCGGAAGAATCACCCCCAACAGCAGCGCACCCACCATGGGCAAAGACAGCAAGTCACGCACTTCTCGCACATCGGTTTGCACCACATTGGCCAGCATGCTGGGGTCAATGACCACCCCATAGGTGAGCATGAAATAACTGCTGGAAGTCACCGTCATCAGCATCACCACGGCCGCAGGCTTGAGCCAGCGGGGCCAGACCCACAGGCAGACAAACCAGCCCAGCAAGCAAAGCAAAATCAGCCACAGGCTGGTCATGGTGGTCAGCGCACGAAATCCCTGCGTTTCCGGCAGCTTCCACAGGGCCATCCAGAACGGAAAATTGCCAACGGTGCCCAGCCAGAGGGCCAAAACCATCAACAAAGCCGTGGGATGCCAAGGCGTGCGATCGGGGGATATCTTCATGAAACAGGGTGCTCAATGTGAGGTCAATGGCGTGCATTTTAGGGTTCCACCCTGAACCACCGCTGAAGGCGCGCGCAATGCCCCGATGCAGGACACCCCATCTCTTCAGACGAATTTCAAGCACTTCGTGTCTAATTCAGGCCTTCTGCAAAACCCACCCACACCGCCGCATGTCACCCACACCCGCCACGCCCGCCATGCGCGAACGCTCGCCCTTACGCCAGTTGTGGCTCTTGACTGTGGTGTGCCTGCTGTGCCTGCTGGCCTGGGACTTCTCGGGTCTGGACATGCGCGTGATGCAAACCATCGCTGACCAACGGGGGTTTGGCCTGCGCAGCAACTGGTGGCTGGAAAAAGTGCTGCACGACTGGGCCCGTCAGTTGGCCGTGGGCATTTATTTGGGCATGCTGGCCATGATCTGGCTGCCGTTCGGACGCTTCAGGCCTTTGCGCAAAATGCAGCGGGTGGAGATTTTTGTCGGCATCACCCTGAGCCTGTTGTTCATCAACCTGGTCAAGCGCTACAGCCTGACCAGCTGCCCATGGGACCTGGCCGAGTTTGGCGGGGTGGCCCGCTACGTGTCGCACTGGCAATGGGGGATGGGCGATGGGGGTGGCGGCCAGTGCTTCCCCGGGGGACACGCCTCTTCGGCCATGGCGTTTTTGGCGCTGAGCCTGCCTTGGCTGTCTTCAGGCATCACGGCGCAACGGCGCCAGGGTTGGCGCATGCTGATCGTGGTGTTCGCGCTGGGTGTGGTGCTGGGTGGCGTGCAAACCCTGCGCGGCGCCCACTACCCCAGCCACACCCTGTGGACGGGCCTGATGTGCTGGACCATGGCCTTGGTCAATCACATGGCCTTTGCCTGGCTGGCCCGCAAAAAAGACCGCCCAGTCCACTGACAAGGGCGCGCGTCATTTGCTGATGCGCAGGGTTTGACCCACAATGCCTCCACAGACAGCCTCAGGCTGCACAGGGAGACAAAAATGGTCAAGACCCCACAAGAACTGGGTTCGTGGTTGCGGCTGGTGCTCACGCCGGGCGTGGGGGCTGAAACAGCCCGTCGCCTGCTGGCGGCATTTGGGCAACCCGATGCCATTTTTGAACAAAGTGACGCCGCCTTACGCCAGATCGTCACGGCGCAGCAAGCCCTGGCCCTGGGGCAAGCACCCGATGGCTGGGCGAGTCTGAACACCGAAACCTGGCAATGGCTGCACACCGAAACGACCGCAGGCGTGGCGCGATCGGTGATCACCCTGGGCGATGCCGACTACCCCGCCTCTTTGCTCGACATCCCCGACCCGCCCCTGATGCTGTATGCCATGGGCCAGACAGACTGCCTGCAACAGCTGAAAGCCGAGCACGCTTTGGCCATCGTCGGCAGCCGCAACCCCACACCCCAGGGGGCCGCCAACGCCCGCGAATTTGCGCGCAGTCTGGCCGCAAGCGGCCTGACCATCGTGTCAGGGCTGGCGCTGGGCGTGGACGGAGCGGCACACGAAGGTGCCTTGTTGGGCGCGGCGGCAGGCCGCTTGGCCACCATCGCCATCGTGGGCACCGGACTCGACCGGGTCTATCCGCGCCAGCATCGCGATCTGGCGCACCAAATTGCGCAACGGGGCCTGATCCTCAGCGAATACCCGCTGGGCACGCCACCACTGGCCCCCAACTTTCCGCGCCGCAACCGACTGATCTCGGGCTTGTCACAAGCCACGCTGGTGGTTGAGGCCGCTTTGCAGTCGGGCTCGCTCATCACCGCCAAACAAGCGCTGGAGCAAGGCCGCGATGTGATGGCCATCCCCGGCTCGATCCACTCGGCCCAATCCAAAGGCTGCCACTTGCTGATCAAGCAAGGGGCCAAGCTGGTCGAATCAGCCCAAGACGTGCTGGAAGAATTGAAGCTGCCCGACTTGCGGATACAAGGCACGCTGGCGCTGGAGACAACCACCACCCGCACCCACGATGACGCGGCCAGCAGCGGCATTCCTGACGACGCCTTGCTGCATGCCTTGGGCCACGACCCGGTGAGCCTGGACGCCTTGCAAGCCCGCTGCGGCTGGCCTACCGCGCAACTGCAAGCTCAACTGATGGAACTGGAACTGGTGGGGCAAGTGGGTCGCTTGCCGGGTGGGCTGTTTCAGCGGATCGGGGCTGCGTAGACCGCAAAAACAAAAGGCACCCGAAGGTGCCCTTGTGTGCTTGACGAGGTGTCAGACCACCGCACCCGAGTTTTCGTCACCCGGGTCGTTGTCTTTCTTGATCGGCTTGATCAGGTCCTCGCGCTGGATGCCCAGCCACATGGCAATCGCCGCGGCCACAAACACCGACGAGTAAATGCCAAAGCAAATGCCGATGGTCAGCGCCATGGCGAAGTAATGCAAGGTCTCGCCGCCAAACAGCAACATCGAGAGCACCATGATCTGCGTCGATCCGTGGGTGATGATGGTGCGGCTGATGGTGGAGGTGATCGCGTTGTCGATGATCTCGACCGTGTTCATCTTGCGGTAACGGCGGAAGTTCTCACGAATCCGGTCAAAAATCACCACCGATTCGTTCACCGAGTAACCCAGCACCGCCAGCACAGCCGCCAACACCGCCAGCGAAAACTCCCACTGGAAGAAGGCGAAAAAGCCCAAGATGATGATCACATCGTGCAAGTTGGCAATGATGGCCGAGACGGCAAACTTCCACTCGAAGCGGATCGCCAAATAAATCACGATGCCGATCACCACAAAAGCCAGGGCCTTCAAACCGTCTTGCGCCAACTCGTCACCCACTTGGGGACCCACAAACTCGGTGCGACGCAAAGTCACATCGGCGTTGTCGGCCTTGAGCGCCGTCAGCACCTTCTCGCTCTGCTGGGCCGAGCTCACACCCTTTTGCGCAGGCAAACGGATCATCACATCGCGGGCCGTGCCAAAGTTCTGCACTTGCACCTCGCTGAACCCGAGCGTGCTCACCGTGCCGCGCACTTTGTTCAGGTCAGCCGGCTGGCTGTAGCTGACTTCCATCAGCGTGCCACCCGTGAACTCCACCGACAAATGCAGACCCCGACTGAACAGGAAAAACACCGCCAGTGCAAACGTAATGAAGGAGATCGCGTTGAAAACCAACGCGTTCTTCATGAACGGAATGTCTTTTCTGATTTTGAATAATTCCATGATCCGTTCCCCTTCAGTCGGCTTTCACCGCAGAGCCGCCTTCAGGCCGCCACACCGTGCCAATCGACACCGATTTGAGTTTTTTCTTGCCGCCGTACCAGAGGTTGACCAGCCCGCGCGAGAAGAACACGGCCGAGAACATGCTCGTCAAAATGCCGATGCAATGCACCACCGCAAAACCGCGCACCGGACCGGAGCCAAAGGCCAGCAAAGCCACACCCGCAATCAGCGTGGTGATGTTGGAGTCAAAAATCGTGGCCCAGGCGCGGTCGTAACCGGCGTGGATGGCCGCCTGCGGGCTGGCCCCGTTGCGCAGCTCTTCACGCACGCGCTCGTTGATCAGCACGTTCGAGTCGATCGCCATACCCAAAGCCAGCGCCATCGCGGCCATACCGGGCAAGGTCAAAGTGGCTTGCAACATCGACAAGATGGCCACCAAAAACAGCAGGTTCACACCCAGCGCAATGCCGGAAAACAAACCAAACACCGCGTAATAAACCACCATGAAGGCCACGATGACCAGGAAACCCCAGGTCACGCTGTTGAAGCCTTTGGCGATGTTTTCTGCACCCAAGCTGGGGCCAATGGTGCGCTCTTCGATGATCTCCATCGGCGCAGCCAAAGAACCTGCGCGCAGCAGCAGCGCCGTGTCGTTGGCTTCGGCTGTGGTCATGCGGCCCGAAATCTGCACGCGCCCACCGCCAATTTCTGCGCGGATCACGGGGGCCGTGACCACTTCGCCCTTGCCCTTTTCGAACAAGATGATGGCCATGCGTTTGCCCACATTGTCACGGGTCACATCCTTGAAGATGCGGGCGCCTTTGGCGTCGAGTGTCAGGTTAACCACCGGCTCTTGCGTCTGGCCATCAAAGCCGGGCTGGGCATCGGTCAGGTTGTCACCCGTCAACACCACCTGCTTTTTGACGATCAAAGGTCGGCCATCGCGCTCTTGGTATCGCTCAGCGCCAAACGGCACGATGCCGCCAGCCTGCTCAGCGCCGCGCGCTTCGGTGCTCTCGTCCACCATGCGCACCTCAAGGGTGGCAGTGCGGCCCAAAATGTCTTTGGCCTTGGCCGTGTCCTGCACACCGGGCAACTGCACCACGATGCGGTCCAGCCCCTGCTGCTGGATCACCGGCTCGGCCACGCCGAGTTCGTTGATCCGGTTGTGCAGCGTGGTGATGTTTTGCTTCAAAGCCTGCTCTTGCACCTTGCGGGCAGCTTCGGGCTTGATGCTTGCAGTGAGACGGAACTCGCTGCCCTCTGCCACTTCCTGCGTTTGCAAATCGGCAAACTGGGCCGACAACACGCGCTTGGCAGCTTCGAGCTGCTGGGCATCGCGCAAACGGATTTCGATCGCCTGGCCATTGCGGCTGATGCCGCCATGGCGCACGTCTTTTTCGCGCAGCAAACTGCGCAAATCACCCGCCAGAGATTCCACGCGTTGCGTCAAGGCGGCTTGCATGTCGACCTGCAACATGAAGTGCACGCCACCGCGCAAGTCCAGACCCAAATACATGGGGGAAGCATGCAATGACGTCAGCCAGGCTGGCGAGCGCGACACCAAGTTCAAGGCCACCACAAACTGCGGATCGGCCCCCTCGGGAATCAGCGCCTTCTGAATCGCGTCCTTGGCCTTGAGCTGCTGGTCGGTGTTCTCGAAACGGGCCCGGATCGAGCCGCCCTCCAAGGTCACCGTTTGGACATTGACCGAAGCCGACTTCAGGGCATCTTCGACCTTTTGCAAAGTTGAGGTGTCGACCTTGATGGTCGCCTTGCCAGAAGACACCTGCACCGCAGGGGCTTCACCAAAAAAGTTGGGCAGGGTGTAGACCACTCCCAGCAACATGGCGATCACGATGATCGCGTACTTCCAGACCGGGTAACGGTTCATAGTGACTCGCGTGCAGGGTGAAAAACCAGAGAATTACTTGAGGCTGCCTTTGGGCAAAACCTGAACCACAGCACTGCGCTGCAATTGCACTTCGACACCAGCAGTCAATTCAACGCCAATGTAGGCGTCGCCGATTTTGCTGACCTTGCCGAGCAAACCACCTGCGGTCACCACCTCGTCACCTTTGGCCAAGGCGTCGATCATGCTGCGGTGCTCTTTCTGCTTTTTCATCTGGGGGCGGATCATGACGAAATACAGCACCGCAAACATCAACAACAAAGGCAGCATGCTCATCAAAGTGGACTGCATGTCGCCACCAGCGGCAGCGGCTGGAGCGGTCTGGGCAAAAGCGGAAGAAATGAACATGGAAGCTCCACAAAAGGCAAATTCGGGTTTGATCGGGTGACGCGTGTGCGCCCCGCGGACGAAGCCGCCATTGTATGCGGCGCTATGATCGCCCCCAAAGCCCTTTTCCGGCACGGTCCACCCCACCCAAAGCACCCTGGCCGTGCGCCATCCGGCGGGCCAAAATGACCCCTTCGCCATGCCCGCCATGGCTTTTCACCCCCGAAAGAGGCCTCCTTTGAATTTGCGTTTGTGGGCCATGCTGGCCTTGTTGGGCAGTCTGGTGTCTTTGGCCGTGGGCACCTCGTTTGCCAAAAGCCTGTTTCCGGCGCTGGGCGCCGAAGGCACCACGGCTTACCGCCTGGTGTTTGCCACGCTGATGCTGATGGCCGTGTTCCGGCCCTGGCGTCGCCAATGGGTCTGGGCAGACGCCCTGCCGCTGTGCTTGTATGGCGTCACGCTCGGCGTCATGAATCTGCTGTTTTACAGCGCCATCAAGACCATCCCCTTTGGCGTGGCGATTGCCATCGAATTCACGGGCCCGCTGGCCGTCGCTGTCTGGACCTCCAAAAAGGCCAGCGACTGGCTTTGGGTGGCGCTGGCCATTTTGGGTTTGGGCTTGCTGTTGCCGCTACCCGGTGCCAATGCCGCCACCGCGCTCGACCCCTTGGGCATGGGTCTGGCGCTGGCGGCAGGGGTTTGCTGGGCGCTTTATATTGTGTTCGGGCAGCGCGTGGCCCTGCGTTACGGCAGCCTGGCCACCCCCATGGGCATGCTCGCCGCCTCGCTGGTGGTGGCGCCCATTGGTGTGCTTCATGCGGGCAGCGCCTTGCTCAACCCTCAATTTTTGCTGGCTGGCTTGGCCGTCGCCCTGATGTCGAGCGCCATTCCTTATGCGTTGGAAATGTTTGCGCTCAACCACCTGCCCAAAAACACCTTCAGCATCTTGCTCAGCCTAGAGCCTGCCGTGGGTGCGCTGGCGGGTTGGCTGGTTTTGTCCGAAAGCCTCACCGTTTTGCAGGGGCTGGCCATTGCCATGGTCATGACCGCCTCGATGGGCACCGCCTGGTCGGCCGGGCGCTCCAAGTCAACCCCGGCTTAACGGCAATCTGCTGCCAAGCAGGGCCGACGCCCACCTGAAGCCCGGCAGCGCTTACTTGGCTTTGGGCGCTTGCGCTGCAGGTTCTTTGGCAGGCGGTTCTTTGGGTGCGGCCGCCTCCGGCTTGGCAGGCTCAACCTTGGGGGCTTCGGACTTGGCGGCCTCTGGTTTGGCCGCTTCTGGCTTGGGTGCCTCTGGCTTTGGCACCTCGGGTTTGGGCGCTTCCAGTTTGACTTCCGGCTTGGCTTGTTCAGCCTTGTCTTCTTTGGGCTTGTCCGCAGCAGGCTTGTCGTCTTTGGCTTTGCCCTCTTCGGCCTTGCCATCGGCTTTGGGGTCACTCTTGAGCTTTTCCAGCTGCTTGAGCAACCAGCTGCGTTTTGCCAGCCGCTCTTCTTCTTTGCGTTCGATCTCTTTCAAGCGCTTGGCGCGTTCAGCCTCCGCCTTTTCCTTGCGCTCACGGGCTTGCGCGGCTTTGGCTTCTAGTGCCAACTGCACCTCGCGCAAACGCGCCTCCTCTTCGGCCTTGACCTTGGCGGCCTCTTCGGCCAGCAATTGGGCTTGGCGAGCCCGCTCCTGCTTTTGGCGTCCAGCTTTGGCCGCAGATGTTTCACGCACACCCGTGCCCCAAGGCTGCTGATCGAGCTGGCGACGGATCACGGCCTCTGTCGTGATGGGCACGGCCTTGCCCTTTTCTGTGGCGGTGAAGAAGCCTTCACAACGGGTTTTCAGGCCACCGGGCAAAGTGCAGGGAAAGTTCTGGGCATTTTGTTCGCCCCAGGCTTTTTTCTGGGCCACGAAGTCGTCGCAGCGGCTCATGGCCCGCTGGATTTTGCGATCCTCGGGGCTAGCTTCCCTGTCGGCCATGTCGAACCACTCGTAGCGGACACGGTCCAACTGCAAGGCCGTGCGCACGCACTGCGCCTTGGCCGGGTCCATGGCCATGAAGGTGTTGCGCCAGCCCGCGCGCAAAGCAGCGTTGTCCTCCACCACCGCAAACTGGGTTCGCCCCTGCGTAGGGCAGGCATTGATCGCCACATCATTGACCCGCTTGAACCTGCCACGCCAAGTGACCGTGACCGACTCCACATCCTGGGGCGTGATGTCGATGCGCGCCTCAAAGAAGGGCGCTTGCACCTCCCGCTCCACGCTGGCTTGGCCCTGAATTGAAATTTCGAGGTTACACACCTGCTCGGCGTTTTGCACACGCGCCGCCACCAGCACCGAGTTGGGCTGGCCTGCCAACAACTGGTACTGCCCAGCCTGCGCAGGCACGGCCAAAGCCAGCCAGCCGCAAGCGAAGGCCACCCAATGGCCCGCCTTCATGATGCGATGGAGAATAGAAATTGATTGCATGACAGATAAGCATCGGCTCCAAACGCCAATACTTGATAGCCCCGTCACCGCCCCACAAAAACCGGCTTGCGCCGTTCGGCAAATGCAGCGCGCCCTTCGGCAAAGTCGGCGCTGCGGCTGGTCATGTGCTCGCGCTCGCGCAAAAGGGCCACATCGGCCTGCCCGGTTTCGATCTCGCGCAACGACTTTTTGGTTTCCTGCACCGCCAACGGGGCCAAGGCCAGAATGTCCTGCACCAGCGCTTGCAAGGTGGCATCCCATTGCGCTGGCGTCACCAACGCCTCAAACAAGCCCATCGCATTGAGCTGCTCCGCCGAAAAAGGCCGGGCTGTCAAAAACGCCCGCTTCGCACCCGCCAACCCAAAACGGCTCACATAACGCTGCAAACCGCTGGGGTAATAGTGCAAACCCAGCGCCGTGGCGGGCATGCGCCACTCGATGCCCTGCAACCCGATACGCAAATCACAGGCCAGCACCACATCGGTCGCACCGCCATACACGCTGCCGTTCAAGGCGCAAATGGTCACGGGGCGCAGCGCGGCCAGCGCGTCGGGGATTTCCTCAAAAAACGACGAACCATGGCCCGGCTCATCGAACCCACCAATGTCATAACCCGCACAAAACACCGGCTTGGGCTGCCCGCCCGTGTGGGCGGTCAGCACCAGCACGCGCACATCGGGCTGCTGGTTGACGGCTTCAAAATGCGCCAGCAAAGCCTTGAGGTCCGCGTTTTCCAGACGGTTGCGCTGCGCCGGACGGTTCAAGGTGATGGTGGCCACGCCGCCTTCAATGTGCAGAACGGGGGCGGAAGGTGATGCCAACAAGTCGGTCATGAATCGGGGTGTTTCAAAAAATAGGGACGCCATGGTCGCACAGCCTTTAGGGGGCAACGCTCAGTCTTCAGGCGTGAAGCCAGAGACCTTGACCACATCGCCCCAGCGCTTCAGATCGGCCTGGAGTTGCTGGGTGAATTCTTTCACGCTTTCGCCCGCGCCCACCTCAAAAGACGCCTTGGTCAGCGCCTCCTGCAAGGCTTTGGCCTTGAGGGCTTCGCGCACGGCCGCATGCAAACGGCTGACCGCTTCACCCGAAGCCCGGGCGGGCAAAAACACGCCAAACCATTCGACCGCCTGCGCTGCCGACAGGCCCACTTCGGCCAGTGTGGGCACATCGGGCAGCAAGGCGCTGCGCACCGGGCCGCTCACGGCCAATGCCCGCAGTTTGCCTGACTGGATGTGTGGCAAGGCGTTGGAAATCACACCCACATTGGCCGCCACCTGACCGCCCAACAGATCGGACATCGCCGGGGCCGCGCCCTTGTAGGCCACATGGGTCAGCTCGATGCCTGCCGCCTTGCCCAGCGCCACCCCGGTGAAATGCGGAATGGAACCCGCGCCCGAGGAGCCGTAACTGGCCAGATGCGGCGAGGCTTTGGCCCAAGCCACAAAATCGGCCATGCGCTTGACCGATGCAGGCACCTGCGGCCCCACCGTGACCACAAATTGGGCTGCACCCAGCTTGGCCACGGGGGCGAAGTCTTGCAAGGGCTGGTAGCTCAGCTGGCGGTAGATGTGCGGGTAAACCACCATCATCGAGGCCGGCGTGACCGCCAGCACCGAGCCATCGGCTTCGGCGTTTTTAAGCTGCTCCAGCGCAATGCGGCCACCCGCGCCGGGCTTGTTGTCCACAATGACTTGCGCGCCATAACCCGTCAATTGCAAAGCCAATGCACGGGCCAGCAAATCGGCCGATCCGCCGGGTGGAAAACCCACCAGAATGCGCACGGTTTTGGGCAAGGTCTGGGCTTGCAGCCCTGTGCCCGCCAAGGACAACAAGGCACCGGCAGCAGCCCCTGTGAATGCACGGCGGTGGATCATCGCGGTCTTCCTTTCAAAATCAAACACCCCAACCATACACGGCCAGGGTGGTCTCACCGGCTTGCAGGCGTTGGCAAATCTCGGCTTCCTCCTGCTCACGGCGCACACCGGCGGCCACCACCTCAGCGGCTTTGGCTTGCGGAATCACCACCACGCCGTCGCCATCGCCCACCACCAGATCGCCCGCATGCACCGTGATGTCGCCGATCATCACCGGGTGGTTGATCCAGCCGGTGGCCCCAAAGTCCTTGCCTGTGCCACGGATGCACAGGCCCCGCGAGAACACCGGAAAGCCCATCTGCGCAATCAGCGCGCCGTCGCGCACACAGGCATCGATCACCAGTCCGGCCAGACCGCGTGTCTGCGCCATGGTGCCCATGATCTCGCCCCAGTAACCGTGCTCATAAGCGCCGTTGGCAAACACCACCATCACATCGCCGGGTTGCGAGATGGCCAGCGCCCGGTGCAGCCAGAGGTTGTCGCCGCCGGGCGAATGCACCGTGAGCGCCTGCCCGCAGGTCTTGAAAGCGCTGGAGACCGGCTTGATGGCCGAGGGCAGCGCGCCAATCTTCTTGCCCGCTTCGTGAAGCGTGGCCGTGGGCAAGGTGCGCGCCTGTGCGATCAGCTCAGCGCTCAGGCGCGGCACATCGGTGCGGGTGGTCAGGGCCGGGTTGACTGTGTTCATTTCTCGCTCCGGGTTTGCAGCTGGTGGTATTTGAACTGTTGGCGCGCTTCATCGAGGCGCATGCCGCTGCGCGCCGCTGCGCGGATCTGGTTTTCGGCGGCCTCGATCTCTTCGGCCACTTTGAGCACTTCGTCCTCGTGCTCCTTGGGGATCACCACCACGCCATCGGTGTCGCCCTTGAGGATGTCGCCGGGGGCCACGCGCGCTTCACCGATGTTGACCGGGATGCCGGTGGCTTCGACTTGCACGCGGTCTTTGCCGGTGCGCATCCAGCTGTCTTTGGAAAAGATCGGGTAGCCCAGCGACAGGCACAGGTGCGTGTCGCGGTTGATGCCGTTGATCACGGTGCCTGCGATGCCCCGGCGGTGCGCGATCTCGGTCAGGATGTCGCCCCACACGGTGCAGTCGTCGCGGCCGTTGTTGTCGAGCACGATGACGCTGCCCGGGGCCACATCGTCGATGTAGTCGCCCACCGTGCCGCAGGGCTTGCCGGCCGGGCCGTATTTGAGGGTCCAGGCGCGCCCGGCCATGCGAAAGTCGGTGTCACGCGGCTTGATCTTGTAGCACTGGCCGATGATGCCCAGTTTGTCGAGCGCATCCGACAAGGTGGCGGTGTCGAGTTTCGCAGCGCGGTCGACGTTGTGGTCTTGTGTTGTCACGTTCAGTTCTCCAGCATGTGTTCGTAATTGCCACCCATGACCTCGCCCATGGGGGTGCCCGCCAAAATCGCCTTGGCCATGGCCGCTTCCTTGGCCACGATCATCTCGGCAGCTTCGAGCACGCGTTCGATGTGCTCGGGTGAAATGAAGATCACCGCGCTGCGGTCGGCCAGCACGTAGTCACCGGGGTTGACCACCACTTCGCCACCGATGGCGGCTCCGATGGTCACTGGCACCTGCGTGCCCAGCTCCACCACACGGGTGCGGGCGGTGCGCGAAGTCAGGCTGCGGCTGTAGATGGGAAATTCATAAGCGATGGCTTCGTCCACATCGCGCAGCGGGCCGTCGGCCACCACGCCCGCCACGCCGCGCACCTTGGCCCCCAGCGTGAGCAGACCGCCCCAGCAACCGGCTTCCACGCCCGAGCGCTGCTCGACCACGATCACGTTGTCCGGGCCCGATTGCTCGATGGCGGTGCAGCCCAGGTGTTTGGGCGGGCCGGGCGGCGGGGTGCCGGGGCCCACCTTCATGGTCACGGCGCGGCCCGCGATGCGGCTGACCCCACCGGGGGCGCTGCTGCGCTGAGGCAGGCCAGTCACCACACCACTCAGTTGCAATTTGTCGAGGGCGTCAGAGACGGCGCACACATCCAGGCGGCGCAGGCGTTGAACTTCGGAGTAGGTCATGTCAGCAGCTTCCTGATCAGGTTTCAAAAAAGTGTTGTCCAGGCAGCAAAGGCCAAGCCCGTGCCGGTCAAAGCCGGGCTGCGGTAGCCGGGCACGTACTCGACCCATTCCAGATCGAGGTCTTTGGCCATCTCGCCCACCACCAGCCAGTTGCGGATTTCCGAGCTGCCCGCCTGCAGACGCAGCGGGTCAAAGGCCGCCAGCGCGGCGCTGTCTTTGGCGCGGATGGCGCTCAGCACCTGCTGGTCGAGTTCTTCGTCCACCACAAAGTGGCTCAGGCCGCCGGAGGCGATCACGCCCACCCGCAGGTCTTGCGGCCACAGCGCGATCAGCTCGCGCAGGGCCCGCCCCAAAGCCACACAGCGCCGGGGTGTGGGTTGGTTGGGCGGGTCAAAGGTGTTGAGGATCACCGGAATCACGGGCAACTCATGCCCCTTGAGCAAGCGGCGGTGGATGAACTGGAAGGCGTGCCCTTCAGACTGCCCCGGCTCCAGGCCATCCATGGCGGCGATGTCAAAGTCACGGTCGCACAGCTGGCGGATCAGCCATTCGGCCAGATCGCTTTGCACCGGGTATTCGCGGTCCTGCTCGGGCTCGTGCCGCCACATGCGGGCAGCCTTGGGCCAGGGGTCGTTCGGGGCGGCGGGCTCACGCGCCGTGTTGCGGATGGTGGGGCCATAAAAAATCGCCATGGCCGGGTTGTTGCTGGTGCGAAACAGCTCGGTCTGGTCATCGCCCACGATCAGCAGCACATCGAGTTGGGCAGCCACGATGCGCTCGTGCAGCGCGTCCATGGCAGCTTGGCTGGCGTCAAAGCGCTCGCCCATCTTCTCGGGCGTGACCATGGCCTCGGTGCCGGGCGGCATAGCGGCCAGCAGCGCGTCGTAATCGGTCTTGCGGCCTTGCTTGTCGTAGTAATGGGCATTCTTGGTGTCGATCACCCGGAAGCCGTGTTGCCAGTCTTCACGCTGCGAGACCAGCATGATGCTGTGCGATGAGCCGAATGCGGCGACGAGTTTTGCCATGGGTTGTTCTTTCTTGCGGTCGGGTCTGTGGTCTGGGCGGCGACCCGTCTCAAACGACAAATTGCTGGCGCAGCTGCGCGATCTGCGCCGCGCTGTAGCCCAGCCCGGTCAGGATCGCGTCGGTCTGGTCGCCCTGATGGGGCGCGGCCTTCATCACACCTTCGTCACGCGGGTGGCGCGAGAACTGCATCGGCAAGCCGACCACCTCGATGTCGCCCAGCTCGGGGTGGTGCATGGTGCGCGCCATGCCCAGGTGTTTGACTTGCGGGTCGTCAAACATTTTTTCGATGCTGTAGATCGGGCCGCAGGGCACACCGGCTTTGAGCAGGATCTCGGTCCAGGCGGCGGTGGTGCGGGTTTTGAAGGCCGCGCCAATGGCCGCGTTCACACGCGCACGGTTTTTCACCCGTTCGGGGTCGGAGCCAAAGCCCGGCTCGTCGATCAGCTGGGGCACATCGAGTGCCACACACAGGCGCTTCCACATGCTTTGGCCAATGGCCGCCAAATTCAGGTAACTGTCGCTGGTTTCAAAAACACCGGTGGGCACCGTCAACGGATGCTCATTGCCGGTGGTCTGCGGCACTTTGTGGTCGATCAACCACTGCGCGGCCTGAAAGTCGAGCATGGCGATTTGCGATTCGAGCAGCGAAGTATGAACCCACTGGCCCTCGCCCGTGACCTCGCGCTCCAGCAGCGCGGCCATGATGGCCTGCGCACAAAAATGCCCTGAACACAAATCGGCAATCGGGATGCCCACGCGCATCGGGCCTTCGCCGGGTTTGCCGGTCACACTCATCAGGCCCCCCATGCCTTGGGCGATCGAGTCAAAACCCGGCCAGTTGGCATAGGGCCCGTCTTGCCCAAAGCCCGAGATGCTGGCGTACACCAGACGCGGGTTGATGCGGCGCAGTTCTTCGGGGCCAATGCCCAGCCGGTATTTCACATCGGGGCGGTAATTTTCGATGAACACATCCGCCTCTTTGACCAGCTGCTCCAGGATGGCCTTGCCCTGCGGCTCTTTCATGTTGAGCGTCAGGCTCTCCTTGTTGCGGTGCAGGTTTTCGTAGTCGGCTCTGTTGTGGTCACGCCCGCCGATCATGTCGTCACCGCCGGGCGCACCGGGCGGGATTTCGAGCTTGATCACGCGTGCGCCCAGATCGGCAAACGTGCGGATGGCGGTGGGCCCGGCGCGCACACGCGTGGCGTCCAGGATGGTGAAGCGGGACAGCGGCCCCTTGCGTTCGGTCGATGTGTTCATCGTGCCCTCTTTCAAACAGGGGTGAACATGGGCACGGCGTGACCGCCCTCGGTGGGCGTGAAGACCACGCGCACCTTCTGGCCAATGGACACCTGCGCCGGATCGCAGTCCACCAGATTGCTCATCACGGTCACGCCTTCGTCGAGCGTGACATAGGCCATGGTGTAGGCCGCATCGTCTTTGCCCATGGTGCTGAAGGAATACACCACGCCGGTGCCGGGCGAGTCCTGCCAGACGGTGTCGGCACTCAGGCAAAACGGGCAGATGTCACGCGGGTAATGGTGGACCTGACCGCAGCTGTTGCATTTTTTGACGAGGTAGCGGCCTTCGTCGGCGGCTTGCCAAAAGGGCAAGGACTCGGGCAGCACGCGGGGAGCTGGAATTTTTCTCATGGTCAAACCCTTTCCAGAATCAAGGTACCCGCCGTGTGGCGAGAAGCGAGTGCGCCGCCAATGCCATTGGCCAGCGCCCAGGTGCAGTTGGGCACCTGCACGGCAGGATGGGCTTCGCCGCGCAGCTGGCGCACGGCTTCGATGACCTTGGTCACGCCGCCCCGGTTGGCCGGGTGGTTGTTGCACAGGCCGCCGCCGTCGGTGTTGAAGGGCAGTTTGCCCACGCCCGAGATCAGGTTGCCGTCCATCACGAACTGGCCGCCTTCGCCTTTTTTGCAAAAGCCCAGGTCTTCCAGCTGCATCAGCACGGTGATGGTGAAGCTGTCGTAGAGCGAGGCGTATTGGATGTCGGCCGGGGTGATGCCAGCCTCGGCAAAGGCCCTCGGCCCCGAAAAGGCTGCAGCCGAATACGTCAAGTCAATCTGGCCGCCCATGCCGTGCTTGGGCGCTTCGCCGGTGCCGCGCACCATGACCAGCGGACGGCCGTTTTTGCGCGAGAGTTCGCGTGCGATTTCGGGGCGCGCCACGATCAGGGCACCGCCGCCATCGCTCATCACGCAGCAGTCCAGCCGGTGCAGCGGATCGCTCACCATGGGCGAGTTGACCACGTCTTGCACCGTGACCACATCGCGCAGCATGGCCAGCGGGTTGTGCTGGGCGTGGTGCGAAGCGGCCACCTTGATCCAGGCCAGCTGTTCGCTGGTGGTGCCAAATTCGTGCATGTGGCGTTTGGCCACCAGCGCATACAGGTTTTGCGTGGCCGGGCCATAAGGCAGCTCAAAGGCCAGCTCGGGTGCGTCGGGGTCTGGTGGCTTCAGGGCCAGCGGGGCGCGACCGCCTTTGCCGTCTTTGGCCGCGGCTTGTGCAGCGGCCATCTGGGCGCGGGGGCGACCGGCCAGCGTGATCAGCGCCACATTGCAGCGCCCAGCCGCAATGGCGGCTGCCGCATGCGCCACATGCAAGATAGGGGCCGATCCGCCGCACTCGGTCGAATCGACATGGCGCAGCTTCAGCCCCAGGTATTCGGCCATGGTGGTGGTGCCCAAACCGGGCGCATCACCGGCACAAAAGTAGCCATCGATGTCGCTCTTGCTCAGGCCCGCGTCTTCGAGCGCGCCTTTGGCCACATCGGCGTGCAGGCGCACCACCGACAGGTTGTCGGCCTTGCGGGTCGGGTGCTCGTAGGCACCCACAATGCAGGCGGTTCCGTTCAGACTCATGGGAATGTTCTCTGGTCAATCAAGCTGAATGAATGGAATCAGGATTCCGGCTTGAAGTTGGATTCTTTGATGATGGGCGCCCAGTACTGCAGTTCTTTGCGCTGCAAGGCGTCCATTTCTGAGGCAGGCTTGAAGTCTGGATTGAGCGTGGATTTGTTGACCAATTGCTCACGCACTTCCGGCAAAGCCAGGACATATTTGATGGCGTTTTGCACGCGGTCCAATTCGGCCTGAGGTGTTTTGGCAGGCGCCCACATACCGGTCCAAGCATCGCCTGTGTCCAGGTTGTAGCCTTGCTCGATCAGGGTGGGCACATCGGGCAGCAGGGGGGAACGCTTGGCACCAAACTGGGCCAGAACACGCACCTTGCCGGACTTTTGATACTGCAACACGTCACCGGCCGTCATGATGCCTGCGGGCACCTGACCGCCCAGCAAATCGGTCACCATGGGGCCGTTGCCACGGTAGGGCACCACCTGCAAAGGCTGGCCAATGGCCTTGCCCAGTTGCAAACCCGAAAAGTGGGTGTGGCCGCCTGCACCTGCCGTGCCAAACGAGCCCTCTTTGGGATTGGCCTTGACCCAGGCGGCGTATTCCTTGATGTTTTTCACGCCCGATTGCGTGTTCACCGCAATCGCGAGCGGATAGGTCACCAGCACCGCCACGGGGGCCAGATCCTTGAGCATGTCGTACTTTAAGACCTCCACCGGATACAGCAGGGTTTGCATGACCGGCGTGGCATTGGGGGCAATCATGTAAGTCAGGCCGTCAGGTGCACTGGCTTTGAGGGCCTGCGCGGCCATGCGGCCGCCCGCACCCGGTTTGTTGTCAACAATGATGGGCTGCTTGAGCACCACGGCCATTTTTTCGGCCAGCAAGCGCGCCACCAGATCGGTCGACCCCCCGGGTGGAAAGCCCACCAGGATTTTGATGGGCGCTTTGTCTTGCGCTTGTGCCCCCCAGCCTAGACCCAGACTCAATACCGCTATGGCGGCCAGTTTGAAAACAGTTTGACGTTTCATGGTTTGTCTCCGTTAGTGATCAATGAAATGTTGGAAAGTCACACCTGACTCAGGTGTTGCCCTTGTTGCATGCGTTGCAAATGCCAAGCTGCATCGCCCAGGCTCTGGCCAATCACCATCAGGCGTTTGGCGTAATGGCCCACGCGGCATTCGTCGGTCATGCCCATGGCACCGTGCAGCTGGATGGCGGCCAGACCGATCTCGCGGCCCTTCTGGCTGGTCAGCACTTTGGCCGCCGACACCAGACGGCGGCGCTGCACCGGTTCACCGGCTTGCACCGCCATGGCGGCGGCGCAAGCCATCGACTTGAGCTGCTCCAGCGCAATGGCCATGTCGGCCACGCGGTGCTGCAAGACCTGAAATTTGGCCAGCGGCGCACCAAACTGTTTGCGGGTGCGCAGGTGCTCGGCGGTATGCGCCAGCAGCGCATCGACCGCGCCCACGGCTTCGGCGCACAGCGCGGCGGTGGCGGCATCGAGCGCCGCCCCAATGGCTTCGGCGGCGTCACCGTGCGGCCCCAACAGACGGTCAGCGTCCAACTGCACCGCCTTGAGCGTCACATGGGCGGCGCGGCGGTTGTCCAGCGTGTCAAAGCCCTGCACCGTCACGCCGGGGGCGGTGGCGTCCACCGCAAACACCGACAGGCCAGCGCGGTCGGCATGTGCCCCGGCTGTGCGCGCCACCACCAGCAGCACATCGGCACTGTCGCCATGCAAGACCAGCGTCTTGTGGCCATCGAGCAGCCAGCCTGCGCCTGAAGGCTCCGCACGGGTTTCGGTGCGCTGCCAGTCGTAGCGGGCACCGGCTTCGTACACGGCCAAAGCCATTTGTTGCTGACCACTGGCCAGACCGGGCAGCCAGCGCTGCTGTTGTTCGGCGCTGGCCAGACGGGTGAGCACTTGCCCGGCCATCACGGTGCTGGCCACAAAAGCGCCGTCGCCCAAGGCGTGGCCCAGCGCTTGTGCCACCAGCATGACTTCGACCGCGCCTTGCTCGCTGCCGCCCACGTCGGCACCGAAGGGCAGGCCCAGCAAGCCCAGTTCGGCCATGGCGGCGCGGCCTTGTTGCGCTTGTTCGGGGGTCACCGCGTTGCCGCGCTGTTCAGCCGGGTATTCGCCTGCACAAAACCGCTGCACCGCGTCGCGCAAAGCCAGGTGGTCGTCGTTGAATGAAAAATCCATGGTGTGTGTCTCAGTAAGCGTCGAGCGTGGCTTTGGCGATCAGGTTGCGCTGCACTTCGTTGGTGCCGCCATAGATCGTGAGCTTGCGCGAGTCCAGGCAATTGGCCGCCAGCGTGACCAAGGTTTCGTCTTGCGCGGCGGCGTCCAGGTGCTCCAGAAACTGTGCTTCGGCCGAAAACGGCACGGCGTCGGGCCCGGCGATGTCCACCAGCGTTTCAAAAATGGCCTGCCGCAGTTCGGTGCCGCGCACCTTGAGCATCGAGGCTTCGACGCCAGGGGTCTTGCTTTGCTGGTGGGCGCTGAGCAGGCGCAAGGCGGTGAATTCCAGCGCCATCAACTCGACTTCGAACTGCATCAGTTTGTTTTGCAGCAGGGCGTCTTCGCCCAGGCCTTGCTGATCGGCCAGCGCCCGGGCGCGGGCCAGTTGCTGCTTGCACGAGCCAATGCCGGCAATGCCGGTGCGCTCATGGCCCAGCAGGTATTTGCCATAAGACCAGCCTTTGTGCAGCTCGCCCACCAGGTTCTCGATGGGCACGCGCACGTTGTCCAGATAGCACTCGTTGAGATCGTTACCGCCTTCGAGCATGCGGATCGGCCGCACCGTCAGGCCAGGCGTCTTCATGTCGATCAGCAAAAACGAAATGCCTTCTTGCGGCTTGGCGGCGTTCGGGTCGGTTTTGACCAAGGCAAACATCATCGAGCACCAGTGGGCATAAGAGGTCCAGACCTTGTGGCCGTTGACCACAAAGTGCTTCCCATCGGGCTCCAGCACGGCGGTGGTGCGCACCGCCGCCAGATCGGAACCGGCCCCCGGCTCGGAAAAGCCTTGCGCCCACCAGGTGTTGCTGGCCAAGATGTCGGGCAGGTATTGCTGCTTTTGCGCCTCGGTGCCAAAAGCCAGCAGCACCGGGGCCAGCATCTGGATGCCGCTGGCGATGATGCGCGGTGCGCCGCCCAGCAAGGTTTCCTCGTCAAAGATGTAACGCTGCACATGGCTCCAGCCCGGGCCACCATGCGCCACCGGCCAGCCGGGCGTGAGCCAGCCACGCGCTTGCAAAATGCGAAACCAGGTCACGTAGTCGGCGTGTTCAAGGCGCAGGCCCAGCGCCACCTTGCGGCGGATGTCGGCGGGCAAATTGGCTTTGACGAAGGCACGCACTTCCAGGCGGAAGGCTTCTTGTTCGGGTGTGAATTGCAGTTGCATATCGGTTCTCACTGCAGGGGTGACTCGGCCTTGGCCACCACCAGCGCATCCAGCGCCAGCACAGGCACGGCTGAGCCCAACGGGTAAGCCACCAGCGGGTTGATGTCGATTTCGGTGATGTTCGGGTTGGCACGCATTTGCGCGCCCACTTGCGCCACCACCCGGGCGATGGCGGGCACGTCCACCGCCGCCGCACCGCGAATGCCTTGCAGCACCACGGCAGCTTTGAGTCGGGTCAGCTCGATGGCGATGTCTTCTTCGGCCATGTCGGCCGGGATCAGGCGCACATCCTTGAGCGCTTCGATCCAGATGCCGCCCAGGCCCACCAGCACCACCGGGCCCCAGTCGGCGTCGCGTTTGGCACCCACCACCAGCTCCAAGCCACGCGGGCCCATGGCTTCGACCAGCGCGCCATCCAGCACCAGCTCGGGGCGGTGGTGTTTCACGCTGGCAAACAGTTGGTCCCACCCGGCGCGCAGCGCGGCTTCGTCGGCCAGGCCCACCAGCACGCCGCCCACATCGCTCTTGTGTGGCAGTTCAGACGCTTGCGCCTTGAGCACCACCGGAAACCCGATGCGGCGGGCCACCGCCACAGCTTCGTCGGCAGTGACGGCCAGCGCCCCTTGGGGCACCGCCAGCCCAGCCTGCGCCAGCCAGGCTTTGCCTTGGTATTCGGCAAAGATGCCGTTGGGCGGCACGGTGCCGGGCAAAGGGATGGCCAAGGCTGCCGCAGTCTGCGCGCGGGCCGCACGCTGCAAGGCCTCGCCGTATTGCGCCACCCGGCGCAGCGCACGCATGGCGCGGTCAGCCGAACGGAACAGCGGCACGCCGCTGGCCGCAATCGCGTCCATGAAAAACGGCTCCACCGGACTGCTGTCGCCGGTCAGCACCAGCACTGCGGGTTTGGTGGCTTTGGCGATGGCGGGCACGATGTGCTCGGCCTTGTCGCGCTGCGCCATGACCGGGCCCACAGGAATCGCCAGCACGATGCTGCCGATGCGCACATCGTCCAGCATGGTCAACAGCAACTCGCCAATCAGGCCGGGCTGGCGGATGCCGATGGTGGTGTAGTCCAGCGGGTTTTCGGCCACGGCATAGGCGGGCAGCATGGCGGTCAGCTGGTCCACCGTGGCGGGGGACAGCTCGGGCAAATCCAGGCCCAGATCGTCGGCAAAATCCAGCGCGATGTTTTTCATCGCGCCCGAGCCGGTCATGAAGGCGGTGCCGCCTGCAGGCGGCTGCGGGTAGCGCAGCAGCACGGCGGTGGTGTCGAGCAATTCGTCCAGCGAATCGACCACCACCACGGCCTCGCGCTGCAAGAGCGCAGTGGCGGTGGCGTGGTCGCCCGCCAGTGCACCGGTGTGCGACTGTGCGGCCTCGCGGGCGCGGGCACTGCGCCCAGGCATCAGTAAGACCAGCGGTTTGCCTGCGGCGCGCGCCTTTGCAGCCAGTTGCAAAAAGAGTTGCGGACGGCGGATCTGCTCGACATAGACCGTGATCACGCGGGTTTGCGCATCACCGATCAGCGCGGCCAGCACGTCTTCGACACACACCGAGACTTCGTTGCCCGTGGAAAACACCGTGGTCACCGGTACGCCCCGGCCCAAATAGGCATCGCGCAGGTTGGCCGCCATGAAACCGCTTTGGGCCACCACGCCCACGCCGGGCCGTGTTTCGGGGGCGCGTGCCGTCAAAGGCTCAAAGGTCACCGGGATACCCGCTGCCAGATTGGTGAAGCCCATGCAATTGGGGCCAACCAACAAAATGCCCGCTTCTTGCGCCACGCGGGCCAGCTCGGCCTGCTTGTGCTGACCTTCTTCGCCCGCCTCGGCATAACCCGAGGCGAACAAAACCGCCGCCTTGCAGCGCCGCGCCGCCAACGCTTTCACCGTGCCGAGCACGCCCGATTCGGGGATGGCGAGCACGGCCAGATCGATGCCTTCGGGCAATTCATCCACCGCCTTGACACAGGGGCGGCCGTTGATTTCTTCGCTGCTGCGGCTGACCAGGTGCAGCACGCCGCTGTAGCCAAAGCGCTCCAGATTGCCCTGTACGAAACCGCCGAACGAACGCGGGTCGGCCGAAGCGCCCACGATCACGATGGAACGCGGGTGAACGATGTGTTGCACATCCCGCAGGCCCGGCAAAGCGGCTGCAGAAAGAGGAGACGGTAGGGTCATGAGAGAAAAACCTTTTGACAAATCAGGAAAAATGCACCACAGCGCATCTCTGGCTTCAACTGATTTGCATTCTGGCATGCAAATTATGTGTTTTCAATACACCAGATACCTATTTTATAAATTTTCAGGGTTTATACCAATCCCTCAAAACCCATCCAAAAAACACCAAACAAAGAGCATAAGGCCTTGAAACCATCAAACAAAAACTGAATTTCCCTAATAAACACGCTCACTTATCGAGGAAACAACACCCAGGCATCGGTTTAAAATGACATGCACACCACACACCATGCAATTATTTATTGCATGCCACAAATGATCTGTTGCATAATTTAAACCATGAACACGAACGACAGCCCCGCATCCGGCGACGACACGCCAACAGACAACGCCCTGAACACCGATGACAACCGCCCCCGTGGTGGCCGGGCGAACGAAATCCGCAATGTTCTGCAAGAAGAGATCGAAAGCGGCAACCTGCCCCCCGGCGCACCGCTGGACGAGCGGGCGCTGGCCATGCGCTTCAATGTGTCGCGCACCCCGGTGCGCGAGGCCTTGCAGCAATTGGCCGCCCGCGATCTGGTGCGCATTGCGCCACGGCAAGGCGTGACGGTGGCCCGGCTGTCCATCAGCCAAGTGCGCGCCATCATGGAGTCGGTGGGCGAACTCGAAGCCCTGTGTGCCAAGCTGGCCGCCCGCCGGGTGGACGATGCCCTGCGCAGGGATCTCGACAAAGCCATCGAACGCTGCCAGGACGCCGCCGTGCAAGGCGGCTCCGCCGAATACGCCATGGCCAACACCTATTTCCATGAGGCCGTCTATGCAGGCAGCCGCAATCCTTACTTGGCCGAACTGATCCGCAATGCGCGCCGCCAGATCCAGCGCTACCGCATCCGCGACTTCCAGACCAAGACGCAAATCAGCAAGTCGCTAAAGGAACACCAGCAGGTCGCCCGCGCCATCCAGGACGGCGACGAACCGCTGGCCGCACAAGCCATGCTGCTGCATGTGCCCTCGGGCTCTTCGGGTTTTTCAGAGTTTCTGGCCCGCATGCCCATGAGCTTCTTTGAAAACGACCCGACCGAGCACTGAACCTCAACACACGCTCAGCCATACCGCGCATTGCATGCCAACAGGAACACCATGACTGCTCTCTCTCGCTCCCTGAATGTGCCCGGTGCCGGGCACAACGCCCCCATTCCCTTGGGCGCACGCGTTGGCCCGTTGATCTGCTCATCCGGCATCTCGGGCAAAGAGCCGGCCACCGGGCAGTTGCCCGCCGAGGCCTCCGAGCAAGTGCGTCTGGCCTTTGCCAACATGGACGCCCTGCTGGCCGCAGGCGGTGCCACGCTGGCCCATGTGGCCAAGCTGCACATCACAGTGCACGACAACGCGGTGCGCGATGCCATCAACACCGAGTGGCTGGCGCGCTTTCCAGATCCGCAAGACCGCCCCGCACGGCACATCGTGCAGCACGCGCTGCAACACGGCATGGCACTGCAAATCGAAGTGACCGCCTTTGTAACCAGTGCCTGACCACTGCCTAACTTCGGCCTCACCCCGGCCTGAAGCCTTGCCATTTTTTTGAACTTATTGAAAGACCCCCACCATGATCATTGACTCACACGCCCACATCCACATGCCGCCCGAGAGCTTCCGTTTCATGGCGGAACTGGTGGGCGGCCGCGCCAACCCCTACACCCTGCCCAAGATCCCCGAAGCATCGATCCGCAAGGTGGTCGAAGACCAGCTCAAGATCATGGACTCGGTCGGCACCGACATCCAGTTCATCTCGCCACGGCCTTACTTGCAGATGCATTCGGTCAAGCCCGGCAAGGTGACCGAGCTGTGGTCGCAGCACTGCAACGGCCTGATCGCCGAATTCGTCAAGATCGCACCCGACCGTTTCCGTGGCGTGGCCGGTCTGCCGCAATTCATGGACGAGCCGCTGGAGCGGCGCGCCATTCCCGAGCTGCGCCGTTGTGTCAACGAGTTGGGCTTTGTCGGCTGCCTGATCAACCCCGATCCGACCGAAGGCCTGGGTGACCCGCCCGGCATGGGCGACGCTTACTGGCACCCGCTGTACCGCGCCATGGTCGAACTCGATGTGCCCGGCCTCATCCACTCGGCCAGCAGCTGCAGCGATCGCGAGTCCTACACGCTCAAGTTCCTCAATGAAGAGACCATCTCCATCGTCTCCTTGCTGAGTGCCAAGACCTTGGACACTTTCCCCGACCTCAAGATCGTGGTGGCCCACGGCGGCGGTGCGATTCCTTACCAAATGGGGCGTTTTCGCTCATGGAACGTGCGCAAGGGCGAAAAAGAAACCTTCGACGAACAACTCAAAAAACTGTATTTCGACACCTGCAACTACAGCGAAGAAGCGATGGAGCTGTTGCTCAAGGTAGCGGGCACCGACAACGTGATGTTTGGCACCGAAAAGCCTGGCACCGGCAGCGCCCGCGACCCGCTCACGGGCCGTGACTACGACGACATGAAGCCCGTGATCGAAGGCATCGGCTGGCTGACCGACGAACAAAAGAAAAACATCTTTGAATGCAATTGCCGCCGCGTGTACAGCAAAGCCTTCCGCACCGACGAACAGTGCTGACCCGCAGAATTTGAGGAACACACCATGGCCCTGAGCAAAGAAGACAACGAGCTGTTGACCCGCGTGGAAAACGGTGCCCCCATGGGCGAGATGATTCGCCAGCATTACTGGCTGCCCGCCGTGCCCTCCGTCAAGCTGGAAGCCGATGGTGCGCCTGTGCGCATCCGACTGCTGGGCCAAAACTTCATCGCCTTTCGCGTGACCGACGGCACGGCCGGGGTGATCGACGAGCAGTGCCCGCACCGCAAGGCCTCGCTGGCGCTGGGCCGCAACGAAGACAACGGCATCCGCTGCCTGTACCACGGCTGGAAGTTCAACGTGAAGGGCGAAGTGACCGAAGCGCCCAATCACGCCGGTGACCAAGCCCAGTTTTGCAAGCATGTGCGCATCAACCGCTACACCACGGTGGACCGGGGCGGCATTGTTTGGGTCTGGCTGGGCACGGGCGACACGCCGCCGCCCTTCCCCGAGCTGCCCTTTGTCGATCTGCCTGTCAGCCAGCGCTCAGTGACCAGCGTGGAAGTGCCCACCAATTGGGTTCAGGGTGTGGAGGCCTCGATGGACTCCTCGCATGTGGGCGTGCTGCACGAATCGACCACCCAGCTGACCGCAGGCGGTGGCAATGAGCGCCTGCTGATGACCAAGGCGCTGGCCCCCAAACTCGAATTTGAAGACCGCCCCTACGGCTACCGCTACGCCGCGCTGCGCAGCTTGCCCGACGCCAAGGTCTATGCCCGGGTCAACAATTTCGTGATGCCCTGGTTCGGCATCATCTGCCCACCCGATGCCCATGGCCCGACCACGGTGTTTTTCTCGACCCCGGTGGACGACACGCACCACCGCGCCTGGTTTGTGCACTACAACCCGAACCGCGAACTGGGCATGACCGTGATGTCGGCCTCGCCCGATGTGTGGAACTTCCCACCCCTGCCGCCCGGTGAGGCCAAAGACAACTGGGGTCAAAACCGCGACATCATGAAGCGCGGCCACAAAACCGGCTTTCCGCAGCACCTGGGCACCGAAGACTTTGCGATGTTTCTGAGCCAAGGCCCAACCTATGACCGCACCGACGAGCAGCTGTGCTCGGCCGATGGTGCCGTGATCCGCGTGCGGCAGCTGCTGATCAAGGCGGCCAAGGAGTTCAAGGAAGGCAAAGCCCCGACGCTGGCCCACCACCCGCAGCTGAACTACCCCGCCATCCAGTCGGTGGGCGGCGTGCTGGCCGCAGGCACCGACTGGCGCACGCTGGCCGACTGACACCACACCAGACACTCACCCCCTTGGCAACCCCGCAGGGCCCGTCAGAGGCCGGGGCATTGATCCCCATCATTTTGGAGACACCCATGAAACTTTCCCGCCGACTGCTCGTGCTGGCCAGCGCTGCTGCGCTGACCGTACCGATGGCCACCCAGGCCCAGACCAAACCGATCCGTCTGGTGGTGGGGTTCCCGCCCGGTGGCGCCACCGACGCCATCACCCGCGCCGTGGCCGACAAGCTGCCGGGCGTGCTGGGGCAACCGGTCATCGTAGACAACAAGCCAGGTGTGGGTGGCCGCATGGCCGCCGATCTGGTGCTGGCGGCACCGGCCGACGGCCTGACCTTCATGGTCGCGCCCAACGCCACGCCGACTTTCCAGATGCTGGTTTTCAAGGACCAGATCAAATGGAACAGCCTCAAGGACTTTGTGCCAGTGGCCAGCTTCGCGTCTTACCCCTTGGGCATGGGCGTACCGGCCAGTCTGGGGGTCAACAATGCGCGCGAGTTCATCGAGTGGGTCCAAAAGAACCCGGGGAAGGCCAGTTTTGGCACCCCCGGGCTGGGTGGCCAAAACGCGTTTTTGGGCGTGCAGTTGGCCAAGACGGCTGGCATCGATCTGCCGGTGACACCCTACAAAGGTTCGCCTCCCATGGTGACCGATCTGGTGGGCGGGCATGTGCCCTCGGCCATCAGCCTGCTCGACGGCATGATGGCGCAGCACCGCGCTGGCAAGATCAAGGTGATCGGCGTCTTCACCAAGGAGCGCTCGCCCCTGATGCCCGACATCCCCACCTTTGCCGAACAGGGCATCGACGTGACCTCGGGCGAAGGCTGGACTGGCATGTGGGCCAAGGCTGGCACACCGGCCGCCGAGGTGCAGCGCATGGAAAAAGCCATCGCCCAAGTGCTGCAGATGCCTGAAGTCAAGGACGTGCTGAGCCAGCGCCTCATGGTCAACCCGGTGTTCCGCAACAGCGGGCAGATGGATGCCATGCAGCGCGCCGAACTGACGCACTGGGAGCCGATCATCAAAGCCTCGGGTTTCAAGCCCGAGTAAGCGCAGGCCAAAGCCCATGCTCAGCGCCGAAAAAAACCAGCAACTGACCCGGGTCGGCCCCGGCACGCCCATGGGCGAGGTGCTGCGCCGCCACTGGCACCCGGTGGCCGGCATCGACGAACTCGAGCGCAACCCGGTCAAGGCGGTGCGCCTGATGGGCGAGGACCTGGTGCTCTACAAAGACCTGAGCGGCAACTACGGTCTGGTGGACCGCCAGTGCGCACACCGCCGCGCCGACCTGAGCTATGGCTTTGTTGAAAACGATGGCATTCGCTGCAACTACCACGGCTGGCAATACAACGCCCAAGGGCAATGCGTGGCACGGCCCTACGAAGACCAGGCCGATCCGCAGGCCCGGCAAAAATGCAAGATCCGAATGAAGGCCTATGGGGTCAAACCGCTGGCCGGTTTGCTCTGGGCCTACATGGGACCTTTGCCCGCGCCCGAGTTGCCCGACTGGGAACCCTTTCACTGGCCCAACGGTTTTGTGCAGGCGGTGTTTTCCGACATCCCGTGCAACTGGCTGCAGACACAAGAAAACTCGATCGACCCGGTGCACTTTGAATGGATGCACGCCAACTGGAGCCGCCGCCTGCGGGGTCACACGGGCGGCTATGCGCCCCAACACCAGAAGCTGGCGTTTGAAGAGTTCGAGCACGGCTTTGTCTACAAGCGCATCTCTGAAGACACCGACGAACAACACCCGATGTGGACGATTGGCCGCGTGTGCCTGTGGCCCAACGGCTTTTTTCTGGGCGACCACTTCGAGTGGCGTGTGCCGGTGGACGACGAGAACACCCTGAGCGTGACCTGGTCCTTCATCCGTGTGCCCCGCGAGCAAGAGCCTTATGTGCAAACCCGCATCCCGACCTGGACCAGCCCGATCAAAGACGAGGCCGGGCGCTGGATCACCAGCCATGTGATCAACCAGGACATCGTGGCCTGGGTGGGCCAGGGCCGCATCGCCGACCGCACACAAGAAAACCTGGGGGCCAGTGACCGGGGCATTGCCATGCTGCGCCGCCGCCTGCTGGAAGACATCGACGATGTGCAAGCCGGGCGTGACCCCAAAGGCGTGCTGCGCGATGCCAACACCAACCAGCGCGTGTTTTTGCCCAGCGACTCGCGTGATTTTTTTCAACACGGCCTGCCCCTGGCCGACTACCAGCGCCACCCCAAATGGGCGCGGCTTTTGAACCACTTCATCTTTCACGCCGGACAACCCGAGTGGGTGCAACAAGCCCATGAAGAGGCCACCGGCGTGGCGATCCAGCCGATCAGCGTGATCGACCTTTAACCCCTTTGCCATGAGCCCTGTGACAGCTTCCTCCACCCTCCAGGTCCGCGTGCGGGCCACCACTTACGAAGCCCAAAACATCCTGGGCTTTGAGCTGGTGCCGCTGGACCCTGCCACCGCCTTGCCCGCCTTCACGGCCGGGGCCCACATCGAGTTGCACTTGCCCAGCGGCTTGCGGCGCAGCTATTCGCTGCTCAATGACCCACAAGAAACCCACCGCTACCGCATCGGCGTGAACCTGGACGCCCACAGCCGGGGCGGCTCGCGCTTCATGCACGAGCAGCTGCGCACGGGCGCGGTATTGACCATCGGTGCGCCGCGCAACCTGTTTGCCATGGACGAGTCGGCCCCCTTCAACGTGTTCATCGCCGGAGGCATCGGCATCACGCCCATGCTGAGCATGATCGCCCGCTCGCAGGCGCTGGGCACGCCCTGGCGTTTGCATTACGCCGCACGCACCCGCCAGCATGCGGGCTTTCTGGAGGTGCTGGCCCGCTTTCAAGGACAGCCCGGTGCCGAGGTGCTGCTCAACTTTGACCAGGAGCCCGGCGGCCAGATGCTGGACCTGAACGCGGTGATCGCGGCCCTGCCCGAAGGCGCGCATGTGTATGCCTGCGGCCCGGCCCCGATGCTGGCGGCTTACGAACAAGCCACCGCCAGCTTGCCACCCGAACGCGTGCACCGCGAATACTTTGCCGCGCAAGAAGCGGCGGCCACCGATGGCCGCTACACCGTGACGCTGGCGCGCAGCCAGCGCACGCTGCAAATCAACCCGGGCCAGACCCTGCTCGACGGCCTGATCGCCATCGGGGCAGAGCCGACTTTTTCGTGCCAGCAAGGCATTTGCGGCACCTGCGAAGTCAGGGTGCTCGAAGGCACGCCCGACCACCGCGACATGGTGTTGACCGACGCCGAAAAAGCCGCCAACGACCGCATGATGGTCTGCTGCTCAGGGGCCCAAAGCACCCGGCTGGTGCTGGACCTGTGAATTGATTTTTTGACTTGAACCTCTGGAAACTCCAATGAGCGAACCCCTGATCACCTACGAACTCGACGGCAACGTCGCCCTGATCGGCCTGAACCGGCCAGACAAGCGCAACAGCATCAACGACCCGCTGATCGACGCGCTGCGCGCCGCCGTGCTGCGGGCGCACGAAGAGGCCGACGTGGCCGTGCTGTTTGGCCACGGCACCAACTTTTGCGCAGGTCTCGATCTGGCCGAAGCGCTGGCCCGCGCCACCGGGCAAATCAAGCCCCCGCGCAAGCGCAAGCGCCACAACTGGCACGAGGTGTTTGACCTGATCGAACGCGGCCCGATTCCGTTTGTGGCGGCCTTGCACGGCGCGGTCGTGGGCGGCGGGCTGGAGCTGGCCACTGCGGCCCATGTGCGCGTGGGTGACGAGTCGGCCCTGTTTGGTCTGCCTGAAGGCCAGCGCGGCATTTTTGTAGGCGGTGGCGGCACGGTGCGCATCCAGCGCGTGGTCGGCACCACGGTGATGATGGACATGATGCTGACCGGTCGCCTGCTGAGCGCCGCCGAAGGCTTGCAGGAAAAAGTCATCCGCTATGTGACCCCGGCGGGCGAAGCGCTGGCCAAGGCCAAAGAGCTGGCCCACCGCATCGCCAAAAACAGCGTGGAAACCAACTGGATGATCGTCAACGTGCTGCCGCGCATCCACGACATGACGCACAACGACGGCCTGTTTGTCGAACAACTCAATTCGGCCCGCGCCCGTCCACCCGAAGCCGAAGCCCGTCTGCGCGAGTTTGTTGACGGCAAAGCCAAAAAGATCCAGGACAACCAGGCCTGAACCCAGCGCCTTAACACCGAACATGCCCATGAATGATTTTGATTTTTTCAGCGTCAGCGATGACGACCGCGCCCGCGCGCTGGCCCACGCCAAAGCAGCCGCTGCCCAAGCGGCGCACATCCCCGACATCCCGGCAGGTACCCCCCTGCGCCCCATCCGTCGCGTGGCGGTCATCGGTGCGGGCACCATGGGCGGCGGCATTGCGATGTCGCTGGCCGGCATCGGCATCCCGGTCACCCTGATCGATGCCAATGCCCAAGGGCTGGAGCGCGGTTTGCAGCGCGTGAAGGACAACTACGCCACCAGCGTCAAACGCGGCAAGTTGCCACAAGCCGAGATGGACCAGCGCGTGGCACTGATCACCGGCTCGCTGCAAATGGCCGATGTGAAAGACGCCGACATGGTGATCGAGGCCGTGTTTGAAGACATGGGCCTCAAGCAGGACATCTTTCGCCAGCTCGATGCGCTGTGCAAACCCGGTGCGATTTTGGCCACCAACACCTCGGGCCTCGATGTCGACCAGATCGCCGCCGTGACCGGCCGCCCGCAAGACGTGGTGGGTGCGCACTTTTTCAGCCCCGCCCATGTGATGCGCCTGCTCGAAGTCGTGCGCGGTGCGCAGACCGCGCCCGAGGTGATCGCCACCTTGATGGATCTGGGCCGCCGCATGGGCAAGATTGCGGTGCTGGCGCGCATTTACCCGGGCTTCATCGGCAATGCGCTGTTTCGCAACTACACCCGCGAAGCGCACTTTCTGGTGGAAGACGGCGCGCTGCCGCACGAGGTGGACGCCGCGCTCACGAAATTTGGCTACGCCATGGGCATTTTTGCGGTGCACGACATGGCGGGCAACGATGTGGGCTACCAAACGCGCAAGGCGCAAATGGCCACCCGCCCCACCGACCGGCGCTGGAACGACCTGATCATGAAGCTGTGTGATCTGGGCCGTCTGGGCCAAAAAAGCGGCAAGGGCTGGTACCGCTACGAAGCCGGTGACCGCACGCCGCACCGCGACCCCGAGGTCGAACAGTTCATCGCCGAAGAGTCGGCCCGCATGGGCCTGCCGCGGTGCACCATGAGCGAAGCCGAGATCGTCAAACGCTGCCTGTACGGCATGATCAACGAAGGCGCGAAACTGCTGGAACAAGGCATCGCCTTGCGGCCCGGCGACATCGACATCACGTATCTGACGGGTTACGGTTTCCCGGCGCACCAGGGTGGGCCGATGTTTCTGGCCGACCGGATCGGGCTGCCCCGTGTGCTGGCCGACATCGAGCGCCTGCACGCAGAATATGGTTTTTGGTGGCAACCTGCGCCGCTGCTGCAAAAGCTGGTGCGCGAAGGCAAAAATTTTGCCGACTTGCCTCACTGAACCTTTACTGAACGCCAAAGGACACCGCCATGGATCTGGGCCTCAAGGGCAAAAAAGCCATCGTCTGCGCCTCGTCGCAGGGCCTGGGCTACGCCTGTGCACTGGCGCTGGCGCAAGAAGGCTGCGAGGTCTTCATCAATGGCCGCAACGCCGACAAGCTGGCGCAAGCGGCAGACCGCCTGCGCCTGGCCACCGGCACCCGCATCACGCCGGTGCAGGCCGACCTCAACACCGAAGCGGGCCGCAGCGCCTTGCTGACGGCTTGCCCCGCGCCTGACATTCTGGTCAACAACAACGCCGGACCGCCCCCAGGCCAACTGGCCGACTGGGACCACGCGGCTTGGATGGGCGCGCTGGAGAGCAACCTGCTGTCGGCGGCGCTGCTGATGCGCGAAACCCTGCCGGGCATGCGGGCGCGGCGCTTCGGGCGCATCGTCAATATCACCTCGGCCATGGTCAAGACGCCGCATGCGGCCATGGGTTTGTCGACCGCCGCCCGGGCCGGGCTGACGGCACTGTCCAAAGCATTAGCACGCGAGGCCATCGTCGACAACGTGACCCTCAACAACCTGCTGCCCGAGCGCTTTGACACACCCCGGCAAGAGTTCATGGCCCAGCGCATGATGAAAGAGTCGGGCATCACCCGCGACGAGGCCCGCGCCCGCATCGCGGCCACCTTGCCAGCCAACCGCTTTGGCGACCCGAAAGAGTTCGGTGCGGCCTGCGCCTTTTTGTGCGCGACCACCTCGGGCTTCATGACCGGACAAAACCTGCAACTCGACGGCGGGGCCTACAGCGCGCTGATCTGAGCGCAGGCCGTTCAGGCAAAGAAAAAGGCGTCCTGTCGGACGCCTTTTTCAATTCAGAGGCCAAAGCCTCCGGATATCGGAGATATCAGGCCTTGGCTTTGGCCTTGGACATGGCGGCTTTCACCGAAGCTTCGGCTTGGGCAGTAGCGGCCTTGATGTTGGACTCGGCTGTGTCAGCAGCTTGCTTGGCCACTTTTTTCAGGGTTTCAGCAGCAGTCTGGCTGGCTTCGAAAGCGGTTTTGATCACGGCCACAGCAGCGTCAGAGCCGGCTGGTGCGTTTTTCAGGCTGTTTTCGACCAAGCTTTTGACGGCTTTTTCGGACTCGGCCATTTTGCCTTCGACAGCTTTGGTGAACACGGCGCTGGTGCTGTTGGCGATGTCAGCCAAGTGACGGCCATAAGACACCGACTTTTCGAAAGCAGGCTGCACCAAAGCGGCTTGCACGGCCATCAGGTCTTGAGGTGTTTTGGCACCCATCAAAGCTTGCACGTTGGAGAAAGACTCGCCCACAGCGGCTTTGCCAGCGGCCATGTTCAGCTCAACCAGGCGCTCGAAACCGGCAAAAGCGGTTTGCGACAGGTCTGCAGCAGCGGTCAGGTTGGCTTGTTGAGCAGCGGAGAATTGTTCGGCGTTGAAGTTCATGGTGTTCCTTGGAAAGGTTTGTTGCAATGCAGCAATTTGAACAGTTCACCAGGGTCAACACAAGGGAAAACCCGCACTTTAGAGTCCACACTCCAATTGGACATGCTCTGGCGTAACTGTGTGCGGTAGCGTCCATACAAAGTAGGCGCCTTGTGTTGTGGCCCCATTTCAGGGGCACTTCCTTTTGCTTTTGCAACGACAGCGGTCCGACCCCATACACTTGGTGCAACGGCCATTCCGGTCAAGACATCCTGTATTTATGGAATTCCTCAGTCTGCTGTTTTTATTGGTCACGGGCATCCACTGGCTCAACACCCAAGGCCAGCGTAAACGCACCGCCCTGCTGGCCGAACAATTGCGCCCCTACCAGATCGAAAAGCACATGGAGCAACTCACCAGTGCCTACATGCGTGCACTGGGCGAAACAGACCCCGAGCGGCAGCAGCAAATTTTGCAGCTGCAAGAAGCGGCAGAACAGCAACTGGCCAACGAGTTCCAAAACCTGGCACGCGAATTTGCCAAACTGCCCGCCCCAGTGACACGGGCCTTCAAGGTTGCGCTGCCCTACATCGATCAACTCTCGCCCAAAGCCTGCTTTGACATGCGCCGCATATTGGAAGTGCACGCCCAAGGCATCGCCCTGGCCGTCAGCAACCCCCAAGGCCTGTCTCCCAAAGAGCGCTCATTTCGCATGATGGGCGAGATGTTTTTGATGCAGCACAGCTGCCACTGGTTCTGCAAATCCAAAACCATCGCCTCGGCCCGCATGCTGGCCCAACACCAGACCCGCTACGAACAAGCGCTGGCCGCCGTCAGCCCCGAAACGCGAGAGGCTTATTTGGACGTGGTGCAGGCTTGAAAGACGCCCAAGCCATCGAGCCAATTAACTGAGTGAGGCTGGCGCGTTTTGCTGAAAGTTTTGCGACTTTCATCAAGCCCCCGCACGCTGCTTCAAATACGGCCCCACCAAATGACGGCTGGTGCGCTGCAGGCCCATCAGCAAAGCGTGGTCGGCCTGGCTGCAGCCATAGCGGGTTTTCAGGTCGTGCTGCATCTGCGCCAGCAAATGCGCGGCCATCTCGGCATCGGCCAAGGCCCGGTGGGCACGGCCTGACGACGGCAAATGGTGCAGCGCCGCCAGCGTACCCAGCTTGTGGTTGGGTGCTTGCGGGTACAAGCGGCGCGACAGCAGCAAAGTGCAGGCAAAGGCGTGCGAGCCGTCTTGCCCGCAGCGCGCCAACTCGGCCTGCCAGAACTTTTTGTCAAAGGACGCGTTGTGCGCCACCATGGGCCGCCCGCCCACAAAGCGGGCCGCCTCGCGCATCACCTGCTCGGCTGGGGGCGCGGCCTGCACCATCTCATTGGTGATGCCTGTCAGTTGGGTGATGAAACTGTTCACCCGCACCCCGGCATTCATCAGGCTTTGGTAGCGGTCCACCACCTGCCCGCCCTCGAGCATGACGATGGCCACCTCGGTGGCGCGGTCGCCCATGTTGGGAGAGATCCCGGTGGTTTCGAAGTCGATGATGGCAATGGGGGACATGGGTGGCTTAGCGGAAAGCATTCGGGGTAACTGTTCAAGCTTATCCGAAGGCCCTGTCAACAGCGCTGCAAAGACCTGCACAATGCGAAAGAAACTTCATTCACTCACCCCCATGCACCCCGGCCCCATCCTCTTCTGCGGCGACCCGCACGGCCAATGGCAGCACATCATCGATGCCGCCTTGCAAACCCACGCCCGTGCCGTCATCCTGCTGGGCGACCTGGAGCCGGCCCGGCCGCTGCACATCGAGCTTGATGCCATTTGGGAGCGCGTTTGGTTCATCCACGGTAACCACGACACCGACCATTCGGACAACTTCGCCAACGTCTGGCACAACGAGGTGAGCGAGCGCAACCTGCACGGCCGCGCCGTCACGCTGCCCTGCGGCACGCGCATCGGAGGGCTGGGCGGCGTGTTTCGCGGGGCGGTGTGGTACCCCAAAGACCAGCAAGCGCCCAAGTTTCGCAACCGCGAAGCGCACGCCCGCGTCACACCGCGCCAAGACCGCTGGCAAGGCGGCGTGCACCTCAAGCACTGGTCCACCATCTACCCGGACGAGGTGGAACAACTGGCCACGCTGCAAGCCGACATCCTCATCACCCACGAAGCGTCCGGCTACCACGAGCACGGATTCAAAGAGCTGGATTCACTGGCCCGCCGCATGGGCGTGCGCATGACGGTGCACGGGCACCAGCACGACAACATTGACAGCAGCGCCCACTGGGACGCGCAAGGTTTTCAGAGCTTTGGGGTGGGGCTGCGGGGGGTGATGGCAATGGATGGGTTCGATGATTTTTTGGGCAGCGTCGAACGCAGCTCACATGGCCATACGCCAACGCACGAGCGAGACCCTTTCGAAGGGATGCCCGGTTCAATTGAGCTTTCTGCCCTCAAATTGGACAATTGATATCAATGACCGAATTTTGATATCATTCTCGCCTTGCTTCAGGAGACCCAGCCATGTCGTCCATCACCATCCGCAATTTGCCCGAAGAAACCCACAGAGCTTTGCGACAGCGTGCCGCATTGGCGGGCCGCAGCACCGAGGCCGAAGTGCGCGCCATTCTGGAACAAGCCGCACGCCCGCAAGGGCGCATCCAACTGGGATCGCTGCTGGCCGAAATTGGCCAACAAGCTGGCGGCTTTGACTTGAATATTGAGCGCGACAAAACACCCGCAAAACCCATGGTGTTTGAATGATCTTGCTGGACACCAACGTCATCTCGGAACCACTGAAGCTGTCGGCGGACGCGGGCGTTTTGTCGTGGATCGATGCGCAATCCATCGACACCCTTTACCTGTCCGCCATCAGCCTGGCCGAATTGCGCTTTGGCATCGCCGCCCTGCCAGCGGGCAAACGCAAAGAGACCCTGCACTTGGGTTTGGAGCAACGCATCCTGCCTTTGTTTGCTGACCGAATCCTGCCTTTTGACGCCAGCGCATCGCAGGCCTATGCAGAGATCCTTTCGACAGCCCGCACCCAGGGCCGAGCCATCTCGACCGCGGACGGCTACATCGCCGCCACCGCGAAGCGACATGGCTTCATGGTGGCCACGCGAGACGCCAGTCCCTTTGAGGCTGCGGGGCTGACCGTGATCAACCCTTGGACGTCCAGGCACTGACAAAGCCCATTACGGGCTTTTGATTTTTGCAAGGTAACCCAGGCAAAGCCCTGGTTCACAAAGCCCCGCCCCATTCTTAAGCTGATTGCCTCACTCACATGGAGGCAACATGCACCCCGCAACAGACCCCAGCACCACGCCTGTTTATGGCGTTCGCCCCAGCAAGCCCGGCTTGTATCTGGGCTTGTTTCATGGCCGCGACACGCCCAACCAAGCCATGCACGGCTGGGGCTTTGATGGCCCGGCAATTGGGCCACTCAGGTACTTTCACACAACCTACGCCTGCTCGGTGAATGTGGAATTCGTCAGCCCCACAGATGCCCAACTGTTCACAGGCACCCACGACACGCTGATGGACTTGGCCATCAACGGTGACCTGCTGTGCTTTGACGGCAAGCTGTATGGCGACTGGACGGTGTATTGGGTCTCGCCTGAAGAATGCTATCGGCCACCAGACACCTTTCGCCAGAACGTACGCCCTAACGAATACCGCAAACAAGCACGCCCGGTCTCAATAGACGACTAGATTCAACGGATGCGAACAGTCAGCTAAAGCTCGCACGGTAAGTGACTGGATCAAGATTGCAGTGCAGTTCTATTGATCCAGATAAAGAGAAAATTCTTGGGGATTTTCTAAATTGGAAAACACGGGCCAAGTGGAATTGATCTGCTGCAAATTCAGAAAACCTCAACTCCCGATTCGTCACAAAAAACGGAGTTTCCTTACCGAAAGATGTTGTTTTTACTTCGATAAATTTTTCTTTTCCAGATACATCGAATGACAAGATGTCGTACCCCAAACCATCGCCCTTAGTTTTGGAAACGTGCTCGACCTTATCAGCCAAATATTTATGCCCCATAGAAATCAAACGCCAATGTTCATACTGGAGGACAAATTCTTCTCCTGCCAGACCAAGTGATTGATTCCTCGCCTCTTGCGCCAGATAGTCACGCTTAACAGGCATCAACTCTTGGAAAACTGCACTTTCAGCAGCCTTGTGATTCTTTGCTGGAGGATCAACAGATACAAGCTTAAAGTCCAACAAATCTGGAACAAGCGCAGGCTGCAAAACCGCCGCTTGAGCTACAGCATCAAGTGGGGTTTGATGCTTGATCTGCTCAGAAGCAACTTCAAACAGCAGCGTTTGATAGTTAAACCGAGGTTGATACCCTCGTATATACGGAAACCCTAATTCAATCATCACGGCACTGATGTTGCCGTGCTTGAACTCAATTGAGCCATCAGAACGCTGATTCAGCTTTTGTTTCAGCGCTTTCCGATGTGCCGATTTATTGAATGTCTGACCCGAAAGCTCCAAGGCGAGCATCTTCAGGTAATCAGCAATGATCGCTTCAACCTCGAATCTAGACCATTCCATAAATTTCTGAATTCAACCGTACCAACTCAAATATCAATATTCCCCGCCCGCAGCGCGTTGCTCTCGATGAAGTGGCGGCGTGGCTCGACCTCGTCACCCATGAGCATGGTGAACACGCGGTCGGCTTCGATGGCGTCGTCGATCTGCACGCGCAGCAGGCGGCGCACGGTGGGGTCCATGGTGGTTTCCCACAGCTGGGCGGGGTTCATCTCGCCCAGACCCTTGTAGCGCTGGCGGCTGGTGGTGCGTTCGGCTTCGCTGATGAGCCAATGCATGGCTTGGCGGAAGTCGCTCACTTTTTCTTCTTTTTGGCGCTCGCCTTCACCGCGGCTGGCTTTAGCACCTTCGCTGAGCAAGCCACGGAAGGTCTCGGCCGCTTCGGCCAGAGCGCCGTAGTCGGCACCGTGCACAAAGTCTTGCGTGATGATGCTGCTCTTGATGTTGCCGTGGTGACGGCGGCTGATGCGCAGAATGGGCTTGTCGGTGCGCACATCAAACTCGGCGGCCACTTCGGCAGGGATGCCGGTGGTGTTGAGTTCGCGCAGCTTGGCTTGCAGCGCAGGGGCGCATTCGGCGGCTTGCTCCAGCGTATCGAGGTTCAGCGACACGCCGTCGGCCATGGCGCGCAGGGCTTCGGCGTCCATGAAGTTGGACAAGCGTGCAATGACGTGTTCAGCCACTTGGTGTTTGCGTGCAAGGGCTTCGAGCGTTTCGCCTGACAGCACTTGTGGTGCAGCGCCACCGGTGCTGATGCTGGCGTCTTTGAGCGCGATGCGCAGCAAGAAGCCGTCGAGTGCCGGACCGTCTTTGAGGTACAGCTCTTCTTTGCCGGCCTTGACTTTGTAGAGCGGTGGCTGGGCAATGTAGATGTGGCCACGCTCGACCAGATCAGGCATCTGGCGGTAGAAGAAGGTCAGCAAAAGGGTGCGGATGTGGGCGCCGTCCACGTCGGCGTCGGTCATGATGATGATGCGGTGGTAGCGCAGTTTGTCGACGTTGAAGTCATCGGTGCCGCTCTTGCCGGATTCGGCGGTGGCTTTGCCAATGCCGGTGCCCAAGGCGGTGATGAGCGTGACGATTTCGTTGCTGGTGAGCAGCTTTTCGTAGCGGGCTTTTTCGACGTTCAGGATCTTGCCGCGCAGGGGCAGAATGGCCTGGAATTTACGGTCGCGACCTTGCTTGGCCGAGCCACCCGCAGAGTCACCCTCGACGATGTAGATTTCGCACAGGGCTGGGTCTTTTTCTTGGCAGTCGGCCAGTTTGCCGGGCAAGCCCATGCCGTCGAGCACACCTTTGCGGCGTGTCATTTCGCGGGCTTTGCGTGCGGCTTCGCGGGCACGAGCGGCTTCCACAATCTTGCCGCAAATGATCTTGGCGTCGTTGGGGCGCTCTTCCAAAAAGTCGGTCAAAGCTTTGGCCACGATGTCTTCCACCGGGGCACGCACTTCACTCGACACCAGCTTGTCTTTGGTCTGGCTGGAGAACTTGGGCTCGGGCACTTTGACGCTCAGCACGCAGCACAGGCCTTCGCGCATGTCGTCGCCGCTGACTTCGACTTTTTGCTTTTTGGCGATCTCGTTTTTCTCGATGTACTTACTGATGACGCGGGTCATCGCAGCGCGCAGGCCCGTGAGGTGGGTGCCGCCGTCACGCTGCGGGATGTTGTTGGTGAAGCAGAGCACGGATTCGTTGTAACCGTCGTTCCACTGCATGGCCACTTCCACACCGATGCTGGTGCCGGGGATGCCGCCGTAGCTGTCTGCTGGGCGCTCGCCGTTGGCGTGGAAGGCGTTAGGGTGCAGCACTTTTTTGTTGGCGTTGATGAAGTCCACAAAGCCTTTGACGCCACCTGCGCCAGAGAAGTCGTCTTCTTTGCCGCTGCGCTCGTCTTTGAGGCGAATGCGCACGCCGTTGTTCAAAAAGGACAACTCGCGCAAACGCTTGGCCAAAATCTCGTAATGGAAATCGGTGTTCTGCGTGAAGATTTCGGTGTCGGGCAAGAAGTGCACTTCGGTGCCGCGCTTGTCGGTGGCACCGGATACGCGCATGGGCGAGATCTCCACACCATTCACGGTTTCGAGCAATCGGTTTTGCACAAAGCCTTTGGCAAAGTCGATCTGGTGGACTTTGCCTTCGCGGCGCACCGTGAGGCGAAGCCATTTGCTGAGGGCGTTGACGCAAGACACACCCACGCCGTGCAAACCGCCCGAGACTTTGTAGCTGTTTTGGTTGAACTTGCCGCCTGCGTGCAGTTCGGTCAAAGCGATCTCAGACGCACTGCGCTTGGGCTCGTGCTTGTCGTCCATCTTCACGCCGGTGGGGATGCCGCGGCCGTTGTCGGTCACGGAAATTGAGTTGTCGGAGTGGATGGTGACGACGATGTCGTCGCAGTGGCCCGCCAGCGCTTCGTCGATCGAGTTGTCCACGACCTCGAACACCAAGTGGTGCAGGCCCGTGCCGTCAGAGGTGTCACCGATGTACATGCCGGGGCGCTTGCGCACCGCTTCCAGGCCTTCCAAGATCTGGATGGAGCCTTCGCCGTAGCCTTCGGATGCGCCAGCTTGGTTGGCGTCGATCTTGGGTTGAGCGGTGGTGAAAGCTTCTTCGCTGGGGTTGATTTCGTCGGTCATGTTCAATTTTCTCTGTCGCTTGAATGGCCGAAACCCGCGAGGGGTCGCGGGTTTCGATAAGGTGGGCCTTGTGGGCTTTCGCCTTAAATGCGCATTGGCATCACCACATATTTGAAGTTGTCGTTCTCGGGGATCGTGATCAGCGCCGAGCTGTTGGCGTCGGCCAGATCGATGCGGACCATGTCTTGGCCCATGTTGCTGAGCACGTCGATGATGTAGGTGACGTTGAAGCCGATCTCGATGCTGTCGCCACCGTAGTCGATGTCGAGTTCGTCCACAGCTTCTTCTTGCTCGGCGTTGGTCGATGCGACGCGCAGGCTGCCGGGGTCGAGGTTCAGGCGCACGCCTTTGAACTTGTCGCTGGTCAGGATGGCGGTGCGCTGCAAGCAAGACAGCAGGGCTTGGCGGCCCAGCGTCAGGTTGTTGCTATGGCCTTTGGGGATCACGCGGTTGTAGTCGGGGAACTTGCCTTCAACCAGCTTGGTCACGAACTCCATGCCGTCAAAGCTGAACTTGGCCTGGTTGTTGGCGAACTGCATTTCGATCGCGCCATCGGCGTCGGACAGCAAACGCTGCAACTCGAGCACGGTCTTGCGGGGCAGGATGACTTCTTGTTTGGTGGGCACTTCGACGTCGAGTGTGGCGGCGGTGAAGGCCAGGCGGTGACCGTCGGTAGCCACCAGGCTCAAGCGGTTGCCTTCAGCCACAAACAAGATGCCGTTGAGGTAGTAGCGGATGTCGTGCACGGCCATGGCAAACGAGACCTGCCCGAGCAATTGCTTGAGGGTCTTTTGCGGGACGCTGAACACGGGGCCAAATGTGGCCGCTTCTTGCACCAGCGGGAAGTCTTCGGCGGGCAGCGTCTGCAAGGTGAACTTGGACTTGCCGCCCTTCAAGATCAGCTTGGCTTGCGAGGATTCGAGGCTGACCGTTTGGTCGGCAGGCATGGTGCGCAGGATGTCGATGAGTTTGCGCGCGCCCACGGTGGTGGTGAAGTCGCCTGGGTCGCCATCCATCTCGGCCGTGGTGCGGATCTGGATTTCGAGGTCGCTGGTGGTCAGCTGCACGGCGTGGCCCGTTTTGCGGATCAACACGTTGGCCAGCACGGGCAGGGTGTGGCGGCGCTCGACGATGCCGGACACGGATTGCAGGACCGACAGCAATTTGTCTTGGGTGGCCTTCAGGACGATCATTTGTCTACCTTTGGTGGTTTTTTTCAGACGTCAACCCAGATTGGGTTGACGGATGCAAACAGGGTACATTTTCGCCGTTTTTCGGCTGTTTTTACGGCCTCGGAGGCCCGATTGGCCATTCTTTTAGCGATGACCGCGAGGGCTTTGTGGGAGCGAGCCCCCGCTCGCGAATGCCAACACAACCAGGGCGCCAGCATTCGGCTGCAGGGGCAGCCTCCCACCAGAGGCCTAGGTGCTGGGAAGTGACGGCGACGGGCTTTGTGGGAGCGAGCCCCCGCTCGCGAATGCCAACACAACCGGGGCGCCAGCATTCGGCTGCAGGGGCTGCCTCCCACAGGAGAGAAGTGGTCTGTCATCAGCCCTTGAGGGTTTGTTCCAGCACGTGCAGCTGCTGGTTGAGCTCGGTCAACTGCAGGCGCTCGGCGTTGATCTTGCGCACGGCGTGCAGCACGGTGGTGTGGTCACGCCCCCCAAACAGCTCGCCAATCTCGGGCAGGCTCTTTTGGGTCATTTCCTTGGCCAGGTACATGGCAATCTGGCGCGGCCGAGCGATGCTGGCGGGGCGCTTTTTGCTGTACATGTCGGCGACCTTGATCTTGTAGTAATCGGCCACCGTTTTCTGGATGTTTTCGACGCTGATCTGACGGTTTTGAATCGACAGCAAATCACGCAACGCGTCGCGGGCCAGCTGGATGGAGATTTCCTTTTGGTTGAAGCGCGAATAGGCCAGGATTTTGCGCAGGGCGCCTTCGAGCTCACGCACGTTGGAGCGCACGTTTTTGGCCACGAAAAATGCCACTTCTTCGGGCATTTCGCTGCCCTCGCTGATGGCCTTGTTGATCAAAATGGCCACCCGCATTTCGAGTTCGGGCGGCTCCATGGCCACCGTCAAGCCCGAATCGAATCGCGAAACCAATCGCTCGTGGATGTCGGCCAGGCCCTTGGGGTAGGTGTCGCTGGTCATCACGATGTGCGACTTTTTGGCCAGCAGGGCCTCAAACGCGTTGAAGAATTCTTCTTGCGTGCGGTCTTTGTTGGCAAAGAACTGGACATCGTCGATCAGCAGCAAATCGAGCGAATGGTAATGGTGCTTGAACTCGTCAAAAGTCTTGCGCTGGTAGGCTTTAACCACATCCGACACGAATTGTTCTGCGTGGATGTAGAGAACCTTGGATTCGGGGCGGTCGGCCAGCAGTTTGTTGCCGATGGCGTGCATCAGGTGGGTCTTGCCCAAACCGACACCGCCGTAGATAAACAAGGGGTTGTACAGGTGCCCCGGCGAGCCGGACACGTGCATGGCTGCGGCACGTGCCATGCGGTTGGCAGTGCCCTCGACCAAGTTGTCAAAAGTCAGGGCAGTGTTGAGTCGGCTGCGAAAGGTGTTGGTCGCGGGTTCTTCGGGCAGGTCGATCGACTCAGGCACGTTTTCCATCGACGATGGCGTGGACTGACGTGCAGTCCTGACGGCGCCATCGCGCGGAGTGATCACTAACTCTATTTGGACTGGATGGCCTTGTAGGCTTTCGAGCATGGCGGCCAGACGACCAGCATATTGGGCCCGGATCCAGTCGAGTTTGAAGCGATTGGCCACAAACAAAGTGAGGCGCTGCTGGTCCTCCGAGATCTGTGCGGTCAGGGGCTTGATCCAGGTGTTGAACTGCTGCTCGGGCAACTCGCGAGACAGCTCGTCCACGCACGCTTGCCACAGGGAGTGGCCGGTATCGGCCTGAAATTCTGGGGGAAATCCCTCGGACATGTTGTATTTATTTTTTGTGGACAGTTGACAAGAACTACGGTAGTGAAATTGGGCTTATCAAGAGCTTATCCACATGCCGGAACGCATTCGAATGGTCATCATAAACCACATCTTTCCGGTTTGGCCCCGGGAACACCCGAAGCTTTAAAAGAGGGTTTATTTGCCGAGGGCCCGAAAGTTTGCGATAATCTTGGGTTTCGCCCAACGCTGATTCATGGCATTGGGCACAAAGGAAGAGTTATGAAACGCACCTACCAACCATCCAAGACACGTCGCGCCCGTACCCACGGCTTTCTGGTTCGCATGAAAACCCGTGGCGGCCGCGCTGTGATCAACGCACGTCGCGCCAAAGGCCGCAAGCGTCTGGCTGTCTAATGCCTTTTCAACCGTCTGGCTGTGGCCTGACGCCACTGCAGGCGGTTGATTCCAGGGTTTGGCCATCGTGCAGCGTTTGAAAACACGCCCACAATTTCAGGCCGCCCTGGCGGGTGGAACAGTCTCGCGCACAACGCATTTTGCGTTGCACCGCCTGACATTGACACGCCCAATAGACATCCCTTTGGCTCCTGCTGAACAAGTTGGGCCTGCACCTTCACAGGAGCAGGCCCTTTTTGGCTTGTTTGACGTTTGGCTGGGTGCCATGGTGCCCAAGCGCTGGGCTCGCCGTGCAGTGACCCGCAATGCCATCAAGCGCCAGATCTACAACGTGAGCGAACGCTTTGGCGATCGCCTGCCTGTGGCTGCCCATGTGGTTCGTTTGCGCGCCACGTTTGACCGCAAGCAGTTCATCAGCGCCACTTCGGAGCCGCTGAAGCTGGCTGTGCGGCAAGAGCTGGAAAAACTGTTCGAGCGCGCGCTGGAGCACGAGGTTCGCACATGATCGTCCAGCGTTTGTTGATGGGTCTGGTGCGCGGTTACCGTTTGCTGCTGAGCCCTTGGCTGGGTTCGTCTTGCCGTTTTGAGCCCACTTGCTCGGCTTATGCCCTGCAAGCACTGGAACAATATGGTGCGTCGACCGGCAGTTACCTCACAATTCACCGTTTGGTGCGTTGCGGCCCTTGGTGCAAGGGCGGTCACGACCCTGTTCCCGAACAAGCGCCTCGCTTGTTCTCTGCTTTGTTTCCCCCTACTTCGTCAAAGAAGACCCCATGAACGATATCCGTCGCACCATCCTTTGGGTGATTTTTGGTTTTTCCATGGTCCTGTTGTGGGACCAATGGCAGATCTATAACGGCCAAAAAGCCACTTTCTTCCCCAAGCCCGTCGCAACGCAAGCCGCCACAGCACCCGCCGCGGCCGCTTCAAATGCTGCCGTGCCTTCAGCTTCGGCCGTTGCAGCCGTCACGCCCGGGCAAGTGCCAGCAGATGCCGGTACAGCACCCGCCGCTGCCAGCGAGAAAATCGACATCAGCACCGACGTGTTGAAACTGACTTTTGACACCGCCGGTGGCACGCTGACACGCAGCGAGTTCAACAAGCACGCCGACTTCGTCGACAGCAGCAAGCATTTCGTTTTGCTCGACCAAAGCGGCAGCCGCGTTTACAACGCGCAAACAGGCTTGATTGGTGGCAACTACCCCACACACAAGACCGTCATGCATTTCAGTGGCGATCGCAGCCTGAAAGATGGCCAGAACGAGTTGACCCTGCGTTTCGAGTCCGATGCGCAAAACGGCGTGAAGCTGGTCAAGACCTACACGCTGCAACGCGGGAGCTACGCCATCGGCGTCAAGCATGAAGTGATTAACACGGGTGCAGCCGCTGTGTCGCCACAGCTGTATCTGCAGTTGGTGCGCGATGGCAATAAGCCTGCGGGCGAGTCGTCTTTCTATTCCACCTTCACCGGCCCTGCGGTTTACACCGATGCCAAGAAGTACCACAAGGTCGAGTTCAGCGACATCGAGAAAAACAAAGCCGAAGTCGACAAGACTTCCACCAATGGCTATGTGGCAATGGTGCAGCACTACTTTGCGTCTGCTTGGTTGCTGGGTGATGGCATCAGCCGCGAAAACTTTGTACGCAAGGTCGACACCAACCTGTATGCCGTGGGCATGATCACGCCAGTGGCCGATGTGGCTCCGGGCCAATCCAAAACCGTGAGCTCGCAATTGTTTGTCGGCCCACAGGAAGAAAAAGTCCTCGAAGCTTTGGCTCCCGGTCTGGACTTGGTGAAGGATTACGGTTGGTTGGCCATGTTGTCCAAGCCTTTGTACTGGTTGCTGGACAAATTGTTCAGCTTCATCCAGAACTGGGGCTGGTCGATTGTGGCGCTGGTGTTGTTGCTCAAGATCGCTTTTTACTGGCTCAATGCCAAGGCTTACTCGAGCATGGCCAAGATGAAAGCCATCAACCCCAAGATCATGGAAATGCGCGAGCGTCTGAAAAACGATCCGCAGAAGATGCAACAAGAGATGATGAAGATCTACCGCGAAGAAAAGGTCAACCCGATGGGTGGCTGCTTCCCGATCATGGTCCAGATTCCCGTGTTCATCGCTCTGTACTGGGTGTTGCTGTCCACCGTCGAGATGCGCAACGCGCCTTGGGTGGGCTGGATCCACGACTTGTCGGCACCTGACCCGTTCTTCATTTTGCCCGTCGTGATGACGCTGACCACTTTGCTGCAGACCGCGCTCAACCCCGCGCCACCAGACCCAATGCAAGCGAAGATGATGTGGATCATGCCGCTGGTGTTCAGCGTGATGTTCTTCTTCTTCCCTGCAGGTTTGGTGCTGTACTGGATCACCAACAACGTGCTCTCGATTGCACAGCAGTGGATCATCAATACCCGCATGGGCGTGCCACCGCAGTTCAATCTGCCCAAGTTCAAGTAAGAACCGTACACACTGATCGGGCCGCGCAAGCGGCCCTTTTTTTATTGAGGACACCCCATGCTTGCCCGCCACCAAGAACCCATCGTTGCCATTGCCACTGCACCCGGGCGCGGTGCGGTGGGCATTGTGCGTGTCTCAGGCAAGAATTTGTCTTCGCTCATTTTGGCCTTGTGCGGGCGCAGCCTCAAAGCGCGTGAAGCGACTTATCTTCCCTTTGCCGATGCCGATGGCAGCCCGATCGACCACGGCCTGGCGCTGCACTTTGTAGCGCCTCACTCGTTCACTGGCGAAGATGTGCTGGAGCTGCAGGCGCATGGCGGCCCAGTGGTGTTGCAGTTGCTGGTGGCGCGTTGCATGCAGGCGGCCGCAGAAACCGACCTGACCACCGGCCAACCCCGTCTGGCGGGTTTGCGTGTGGCGCAACCGGGCGAGTTTTCTGAACGTGCTTTTTTGAATGACAAGATCGATCTGGCTCAGGCCGAAGCCATTGCTGACCTGATCGACGCCAGTACCGAAGCCGCCGCACGCAGCGCCAGCCGTTCGTTGGCAGGTGACTTTTCCAAAGAAATTCACCAACTGCGCGATGCACTGATCCACCTGCGCATGTTGGTCGAGGCCACGCTGGATTTCCCGGAAGAAGAAATCGACTTTTTGCAAAAGGCCGATGCACAAGGCCAGTTGACGCGCCTGCAATCGGCCTTGGCGACCGTGCTGGGCAAGGCCAAGCAAGGCGCGCTGCTGCGCGAAGGCATCAAGGTGGTGATTGCGGGCCAGCCGAATGCCGGCAAGAGCTCACTGCTCAACGCGCTGGCTGGGGCCGAGTTGGCTATCGTCACACCGATTGCGGGCACCACGCGCGATGTGGTGCAACAAACCATTCAGATTGAAGGCGTGCCGCTGCACGTGATCGACACCGCGGGTCTGCGCGAAGGCGAAGGCGTAGACGAAGTCGAGCAAATCGGCATTGCCCGCGCCTGGGGCCAGATTGAGAATGCCGATGCCGTGCTGTTTTTGCACGACCTGACACGCACCGGCCAAGCCGATTACGACAGTGCCGACGCCGACATTGCCGCCGCATTAAAAGCCCGCTTGCCGGCCAGCGTGAGCGTGATCGATGTGTGGAACAAAGCCGATGCCGCCCAGGCATCGGACGAGCGCAGCGGCCTGACCTTGTCGGCCCGCACGGGGGAAGGCCTGCAGGCGCTGCGCCAGCAACTGCTGCAACAAGCAGGCTGGCAACAAGCCAGCGAAGGCCTGTTCATTGCCCGTGAGCGCCATGTGCAAGCGCTGCACCGGGTGCGCGAGCACCTTGAAATAGCCGATGCCCACTTGGCAGCTCAAGCGCAAAACCTGGACCTGCTGGCCGAAGAACTGCGCTTGGGTCAAAACGCGCTGAACGGAATCACCGGCGAGTTCAGCGCCGATGACTTGCTGGGCGTGATTTTTTCGAGTTTTTGTATCGGGAAATGACCCCCTGATTTGGCGAAACCATCGCCAAGTTCGCCTCAGGGAAACCCTCAAAAGGTCACGTCAGTGACTCATGCAGCCGCCATGCCGGGAACATGATCGTGGTTTGATGCTTTCTTGCACTGCCCACCATGACTGCCGACACACAACCCACGCTCAGCCCAGAACAAGACGCTTACCTGCGCGGCCGTTCTGACTGGATGGGCGCTTACCTCGTGCTGCACGCTTGGGGCGTCATTGCACTGGCCATGGCATTTTTCATCGCCTGGCCCAACCCCTTGAGTTTCATCATCGCGGTCGTGGTCATTGGCGGCAGGCAGCTGGGCTTGGCGATCTTGATGCACGACGCGGCGCACCGCGCTTTGTTCAAAAACACCCGACTCAATGACACGTTAGGCGCATTTATGTGCGGCTGGCCCGTGGGCGCGAGCCTCACGCTGTACCGCCCTTACCACCTGAGTCACCACCGCCACACGCAGCAAAAAGAAGACCCAGACCTGATTTTGTCGGCGCCATTCCCAATCAGCCAAAGCAGTTTCTGGCGCAAGATGCGGCGCGACATTTTGGGTGTCACAGGCTACCAAAGGCGCATGGAATTTTTTCGCATGGAGATGGGTAATGACCCGAGCCGCCTGCGACGCTGGAAGAACCTGTTTCAGGCAGAGAAGTATTTCGCATTGACCAACCTGGCCATCTTTGGGATCACGGCGGCCGCTGGCGTGTGGTGGGCTTATTTTGCCTTGTGGCTGCTGCCCTTGCTGACTTGGTACCAGGTGATCAGCCGCATTCGCAACATCGCCGAGCACGCGGTGGTGGGCAACAACGATGACCGCTTGCGCAACACCCGGACCACGCTCACGAACTGGGGCATGCGCATGGTGCTGGCACCTTACTGGGTCAACTACCACCTGGAACACCACCTGTTTGTGTTCACGCCCTGCTGGAAACTGCCAGCCGCCCACAGCATGCTGATTGAACAAGGCTTTGGCCCACGCATGGAGTTGGCGCAAGGTTATGTGCAGGTGCTGCGCAAAGCGATCTCGAATCCGAACGACGACCCTGATCACGGCACACCGGCCGATCAGCGCAAACGCGCAGCACTCATCTGACTTCCCCCCCCCATTCAAAGGACTGAACATGGCACACCGACTCGACCAACAAGTGGCCATCGTCACCGGTGCAAGCCGTGGCATCGGCCGTGCCATCGCCGAGGCTTATGCGGCCGAAGGTGCCAGCCTGTGCCTGATCGCCACAGACACGGCACGCTTGCAGGAAGTCAAAGACAGCTTGGGCTTGCCCGCTGATCGCATCATGATTTTGGGCCTGAACGTGACCGACCTCGACGCCTGTTTTGCCGCCGTCGCGCAAGCCGAAGAGCGCTTTGGGCGCGTCGATGTGCTGGTCAACAACGCAGGGGTGTACCGGGCCAAGTCTTTCCTAGACTACGCACCGCAGGACTTTCAGGACATGCTGGATGTGAACCTGTTTGGGGTGCTGCACTTCATGCAGGCGTGCTTGCCGGGCATGCAAGCGCGCCGACACGGCCGCATCGTCAACATCGCGTCGACCGCAGGCAAATGGGGCTCACGCAACCAAAGTGCCTACAACGTGAGCAAGCATGCGGTCGTGGGTTTGACACGCTGCGTGGCACTGGAGGCGAGTCCGCACAAGGTGACGGTGAATGCGATTTGCCCGGGCTTCATCCAAACCGACATGGTGGAAGAGCTCAAGGCCCAAGTCGCCCAAAGCACGGGCATGACCGGCGAAGAAATGGTCAAGGCCACCTTGACCCGCGTGCCATTGGGTCGCGTACTGAATCCTTCCGAGATTGCGGGTCTGGCGGTCTATCTGGGTTCATCCGAATCGAGCGGCATGACGGGCCAAAGCATCCACGTCGATGGCGGCATGGTGCTGAGCTGAATTCCCTTCAACGCCATTGTGAATTTTCTCTTCACCTCAGACACTTGAGAGACAAGCCCCCGGGATAACCACTACGTCGGGCGCGATGAGCAGAACCCAGAATACAAACTTGCGCTGCAACACTCAAGGTTGCAACGTCAATCACGGGACCTGTTCACACGTCATGTCAAAAGATTTCATCCTCGAAACCCGGGAGCTCGTCAAAGAGTTCAAAGGGTTCGTCGCCGTCAATGGCGTCAACCTGGGCGTTCAGCGCGGGCAAATCCATGCGCTGATCGGCCCCAACGGTGCAGGCAAAACCACTGTGTTCAATTTGCTGACCAAATTCCTGATTCCAACCCGAGGACAAATTCTGTTCAACGGCCAGGACATCACTGCTGAAAAACCTGCCCAAGTGGCTCGCCGGGGCCTCGTGCGCTCGTTCCAGATTTCGGCCACTTTCCCCAACCTCACGGTGATGGAAAACGTGCGCATCGCCTTGCAACGCAACACCGGCATGTCCATGCACTTCTGGCGTTCGGAGCGCATCCTCGACCAGCTCAACGACAAGGCCATGGCCCTGCTTGACGAAGTGGATTTGGGCAGCATGGCCGACCTGACGGCGGTGGAATTGCCTTATGGCCGCAAGCGCGCCCTTGAAATCGCCACCACGCTGGCCATGAACCCCGAACTCATGCTGCTGGACGAGCCCACCCAGGGCATGGGCCACGAAGATGTGGACCGCGTGACGCAGCTGATCAAAAAAGTCGGTGCCAACCGCACCATCCTGATGGTGGAGCACAACATGAACGTGGTCTCCAGCATTGCCGACACCATCAGTGTGCTGCAACGCGGACAGGTGATCGCCGAAGGACCTTACGAAGTGGTCTCCAAAAACCCTCAAGTGCTGGAAGCTTACATGGGCACCGTCGAGAACGAGCTGGAGAGTGCCCATGGCTGATTCCGACGAATTCCTGCGCATCAGCAACCTGCACGCCTGGTACGGCGAGTCGCACATCCTGCACGGCGTGGACCTGACGGTGCACAAAGGCGAGGTGGTGACTCTGCTGGGCCGCAACGGCGCAGGGCGCACCACCACTGTCAAGTCCATCGTGGGCCTGGTGGGCAAGCGCACAGGCTCCATCACCATCAACGGCCGCGAGTCGATTGACATGGCCCCGCACAATATCGCCAAGCTCGGCATCGGTTACTGCCCTGAAGAGCGCGGAATCTTTGCCTCGCTCAGCTGCGAAGAAAACTTGTTGTTGCCCCCCGTGATTGCTGACGGCGGCATGCCCATCGATGAAATTTACGAGATGTTCCCGAACTTGCTCGAACGCAAGAACAGCCCGGGCACCCGCCTATCGGGCGGCGAGCAGCAGATGCTGGCCGTGGGCCGCATCCTGCGCACGGGCGCCAAGCTCTTGCTGCTCGACGAAATCTCTGAGGGCCTCGCGCCTGTGATCGTGCAAGCCTTGGCCCGCATGATCCTTTCACTCAAGGCCAAAGGTTTCACCATCATCATGGTCGAGCAGAACTTCCGTTTTGCCGCACCGCTGGCTGACCGCTTCTACGTCATGGAGCACGGCCGCATCATCGAAGGCTTTGCCGCCAGCGAGCTGCAAGCCAAGATGCCCATGCTGCACGAATACCTCGGCGTCTGATTCATTTTTTTCCCACTGACTTTCACAGGAGACATCACCATGAAACGCAAACTTCTTGCAACCGCAGCATTGGCTGCATGCGCATTGGCAGGCACAGCGCAAGCCCAGGTCTCTGACAACCTCGTCAAGATCGGTGTGCTCAGCGACATGTCGGGTCCTTACTCCGACATCGGCGGCCCCGGCTCCGTGGTCGCAGCCAAGATGGCGGTTGAGGACTACATCAAGGCCACCAAGAGCACGCTCAAAGTGGAAGTTGTCAGCGCCGACCACCAGAACAAACCCGACATCGGCTCCAACATCGCCCGCCAGTGGTACGACACCGACAAGGTCGACATGATCACCGACGTGCCCACCTCCTCGGTGGGTCTGGCCATTGCCCAGATCACCAAAGACAAGAACAAAGCCCACGTGAACACCGGTTCGGCCACCGCTGACCTGACGGGCAAAGCCTGCAACGCCAACGTGGTGCACTACCTGTACGACACCTGGATGCTGGCCAACGGCACCGGCAAGGCGATCGTGAAAAACGGTGGCAGCAGCTGGTTCTTCCTGACCGCCGACTACGCATTCGGTCACGCCTTGGAGCGCGACACCGAAGCTGTGGTGACCAAGAACGGTGGCAAAGTGGTGGGCAAGGTCCGCACGCCTTTCCCAACGCAAGACTTCTCTTCCTTCCTGCTGCAAGCGCAAGCGTCCAAGGCCAAGATCATCGGCCTGGCCAACGCGGGTGGCGACACCATCAACTCCATCAAGCAGGCATCTGAATTCGGCATCGTCAAAGGTGGCCAGAACCTCGCCGGCATGCTGGTCTTCTTGCCCGATGTGCATGCATTGGGTCTGGACAAAGCACAGGGCCTGTTGCTGACAGAAACCTTCTACTGGGATCTAAACGACAACACCCGTGCTTGGTCCAAGCGTTTCGCTGCCCTGCATGGCGGCAAAATGCCTTCGTCTGACCACGCGGGTGTCTATGCCGGTGTGATCCACTACCTGAAAGCCGTCGATGCGGCCAAGACCGATGACGGCGCCAAAGTGGTGGCCAAAATGAAGGAACTGCCGACCGACGACGTGTTGTTCGGCAAAGGCTCCATCCGCGCTGACGGTCGCAAGATCCACCCTGCTTACCTGTTTGAAGTCAAGAAGCCTTCGGAATCCAAAGGTCCCTATGACTACTACAAGGTCGCAGCCACCATCCCTGCCAACGAAGCTTTCCGCCCTCTGAACGAAGGCGACTGCCCTCTGGTCAAGAAGTAATCCACCCCCTGTTCACGCAAGCCTGAAATCACCATGGAAATCTTTGGCATTCCCTCTCAAGCTCTGTTCGGGCAGCTGCTGATCGGACTCATCAACGGGTCCTTTTATGCGCTGCTCTCCTTGGGCCTGGCCGTGATTTTCGGCTTGCTGAACATCATCAACTTCTCACATGGCGCCCAATACATGCTGGGTGCTTTTGTGGCCTATCTGGGCCTGAACAAACTGGGCGTCAACTACTGGGTGGCGCTGGTACTGACACCTTTCATCGTCGGCGCCAGCGGTGTGCTGATCGAGCGCACCATGCTCAAGCAGCTCTACAAGCTCGACCACCTCTATGGTCTGCTGCTCACTTTCGGTCTGGCGCTGATCATTCAGGGTCTGTTCCGCAACGAATTCGGGTCATCGGGCATGCCTTATCCGGTGCCTGAAGTCTTCCAAGGCGCATTCAACACCGGCTTCATGTTCCTGCCCAAATACAGAGCCTGGGTGATCGTGGCGTCGTTGGTGGTGTGCCTGTCCACCTGGTACGTGATTGAGCGCACCAAGCTGGGCGGCTACCTGCGCGCCGCCACCGAAAACCCGAGCCTGGTGCAGGCCTTTGGCATCAACGTGCCGCGCATGATCACACTGACCTATGGCTTTGGTGTGGGCCTGGCCGCATTGGCGGGTGTCATGGCCGCACCGATTTACCAGGTCAACCCGACCATGGGCGCTGACCTCATCATCGTGGTGTTTGCCGTGGTGGTGGTGGGTGGCATGGGCTCCATCATGGGCGCCATCCTGACGGGCTTTGGCCTGGGCCTGATCGAAGGCCTGACCAAAGTGTTCTACCCCGAAGCGTCCAATGTGGTCATTTTCGTGATCATGACCATCGTCCTGCTCATCAAGCCCGCCGGTCTGTTCGGCACTCAGAAGTAACACCATGTCCAACGCGATTTCTGCCTCTGTATCGGCCAAATCCTCCAAGCACCTGTGGGTGGCGTTTGCCATCATGGTCCTCGTTCTGGCTGTGGCCCCCGTCTGGGTCTATCCCGTCTTTCTGATGAAGGTGATGTGCTTCGCCTTGTTCGCCAGCGCCTTCAACCTGCTGCTGGGCTTTGGTGGCTTGCTGTCTTTTGGCCACGCCATGTTCATGGGCTCGGCCGGTTATGTCGCGGCCTATTCGGCCAAGTCCTGGGGGCTCAACCCCGAGCTGTGCGTGCTGCTGGGCACCGTGTCCTCGGCCACCTTGGCGTTGGTGGTGGGCCTGTTGGCCATCCGCCGCCAGGGCATCTACTTTGCGATGATCACACTGGCGCTGGCCCAGATGGTGTTCTTCTTCTGCTTGCAAGTCCCGTTCACCGGTGGCGAGGACGGCATCCAGGCCGTGCCACGTGGCAAGTTGTTCGGCTTGGTGGACCTCGAAAACAACGTCAACATGTACATCTTCGTGTTGACGATTTTTCTCTTGGGCTTCTTGCTGATTTGGCGTGTGATCCACTCGCCCTTTGGCCAGATCCTCAAGGCGATCCGCGAGCATCCCGACCGTGCCACGTCCTTGGGCTATGACACCGACACCTTCAAGCTGCTGGCCTTTGTGATTTCGGGTGCTCTGGCCGGTACGGCAGGCGGCACCAAGGCGCTGGTGTTCCAGCTGGCGTCGCTCACCGATGTGCACTGGTCCATGTCGGGTGAGGTGGTGCTGATGACGCTCGTGGGGGGCATGGGCACATTGTTTGGTCCGTTGATCGGCGCTGCCGTGATCATCAGCATGGAAAACTACCTGGCCCATCTGGGCGCTTGGGTCACCATCATTCAGGGTGTGATCTTCGTGATCTGCGTGCTCGCTTTCCGCCGCGGCATCATGGGTGAAATCGCCAACTGGATCAAGAAGCCTCTTTAAAGCACTCATCTTGCCAAAGCAAAAAGCCCGCGCATGCGGGCCTTTTGCTTTGGGAAAACCTTCGGTTCAGCGCATGAAATTCTTCACGTAGTCCGCACCGAGCCCCACGTTTTCGAAGTGCGCCCGGTATTTCTCGATGCGGGTGAACACATCGTCATAACCGGTGGCGTTGCCTTGCGTGTCCACATACATCAGTGCGCCGTGCACGGTGAACATGGTGACCATGTCCTGGCAATCGTCGGGAACGACCAGTGTGTGGGTTTCACCCGGTGGTTCAAACACATAGCCACCGGCTTCGGCCACCCAGTCGTGCTCCAGATACAGCCATTTGCCACGCAACACATAAGCGTGGACCATGCCCGAGTGGCGGTGGCGCTGCAACAGCCCCGAGCGTTTGACCTTGAGCAGGTGAACGTAAAACCCGCCCGACGTATTCAAATGCAAAGGCCGTGACCAGATGCCCGGAGCTATGGGAGCCCACAGCCGTTCATCGTCCGTGTCCACATCAGGGATCACCATGTCGGGCGACATCCCCCAGGGCTGCGGTTTGGCGTAGGGGATGCGGTCATCTGCGGCAGCAGACGGGGTCTCGGCTAGGGTCATGGTGTTTCAGGCAACAATCAAAACCGCAGCTTAAAACGCCCAAGGGCGTCTGTCAGCACCGGGGGTGACAGCGCCAGACAGCGCTGATTAGCGCAAAGCTTCAGTGCCCTTCGAACGACACCAGGGTAAACAGCTTGAGCCCACTGGCCTGAATGCGATCTGAGCCACCCAGCTCGGGCAAGTCCACGATGGCCGCGCCCTCAATCACGGTGGCATCAAGCTTTTCGAGCAACTTTTTGCCCGCCATCATGGTGCCGCCCGTGGCAATCAGGTCGTCGATCAGCAGCACCCGCTGGCCGGGTTTGACCGCATCGGTGTGCAGCTCGACGGTGGCGCTGCCGTACTCCAGCTCGTAGGTTTCTTCCACGGTGGTGAAAGGCAGTTTGCCCTTTTTGCGAATGGGCACAAAGCCCAATCCCAATTCATACGCCACGACCGAACCCAAAATGAAGCCCCGCGCATCCAGCCCAGCCACCACGTCAGGCCGCAGGGCGGGGTGCATGTAGCGGTGCACGAAGGCATCGATCAGCACACGGAACACGCGTGGGTCTTGCAAGAGCGGCGTGATGTCCCGAAACTGCACGCCCGGCGCAGGCCAATCAGGCACTGTGCGAATGTGGCTTTTCAGGTAATCGTTGACGTTCAGATCGTCCATGCTTTCAACCTCGCAAGAGTTTTTCTTCGGCCACAGCCAAAGTCTGTGATTTGCCCGACAACACCAGCGTATCGCCCGAATGCAGCTCGGTTTCATCGCTCACGTTTTCAGGTTGGCCGTTGGCACGGCGCAAGTTCACCACGCGCACGCCCATGGCGTGAAAGGCCAGGTCTTTCACCCGTTTTCCAAGCCAAGGCGAAGCCATGGGCAAGCCCACCGTGGTCAGCCGTTCATGGTCGATTTCGTCCAGCGTGTCGTCGTCAGCACCATGGAAATACCCCCGCAGCAAGTTGTAGCGCGCATCGCGCTGGTCCTGCACGATGCGAATCACGCGGCGCATGGGCACGCCCACCAGCGCCAGCGCATGGCTGGCCAGCATGAGTGAGCCTTCCAGCGCTTCGGGCACCACCTCGGTCGCCCCTGCAAGCTGCAACTTTTCCAAGTCAAGGTCGTCTTGCGTGCGCACGATCACCGGCACTTGCGGGGCATGGCTGTGGGTGTGGTCCAGCACCTTCATGGCGGCGGGCACATCCAGATACGTGATCACCACCGCGCTGGCGCGCGCCAGACCTGCGGCCATGAGCGACTGCAAACGTCCGGCATCGCCAAAGACCACCGAGTCTCCGGCTGCTGCGGCCTGCCGCACCCGGTCCGGGTCGAGGTCAAGCGCCATGTAGGGGATGTTTTCTTTTTCCAGCATGCGGGCCAGGTTTTGACCGCAGCGGCCATAGCCACAAATGATCACGTGCTTGCTGGTGTTGATCGATTTGCGCGCGATGGTCGTCATCTGCAGCGACTGTTGCAACCACTCGCTGGCCACCACTTTCATGACGATGGTGTTGCTGTGCATGATGATGAAGGGCGTCGCCATCATGGACAGCACCATGCTGGCCAGCACCGGGTTGAGCAAGGCGGGTGGGATCAGGTTGCTTTGCGATCCCAGCGTGAGCAAAACAAAACCGAATTCACCGGCCTGCGCCAGGTACAAGCCGGTGCGCAGCGCCACCCCGTTGGGTGCGCCCGTGAGCTTGGCCAATGCTGTGACCAGCACCAACTTGAAAATCACGGGCAGCGTGGTCAGCAACAAGACCAAAGGCCAGCGTTCGACCACGATATGCCAGTCGAGCAACATGCCAATGGTGATGAAGAAAAGCCCCAACAACACATCGTGGAATGGCCGGATGTCCAACTCCACCTGGTGTTTGTATTCGGTCTCGGAAATCAACATGCCAGCAATGAAAGCCCCCAGCGCCAAGCTCAGACCCGCCAGCTCGGTGATCCAGGCCAGGCCCAGCGTGACCAACAACAGGTTCAGCACAAACAGCTCTTCGCTTTTTCGCCGCGCCACAATGGTGAGCCACCAGCGCATGACGCGCTGACCGCCGGTCATAAGCAAGGTGATCAAAATCGCCGCTTTGACAGCTGCCAACAACAAGGCCGACAACATTTCATCGGCCGGTGCACCCAAGGCCGGAATCATCACGATCAGAGGCACCACCGCCAAATCCTGGAACAGCAAAACGCCCATCACCCGCTTGCCGTGTTCGGACTCCAGCTCCAGACGATCGGCCACCAGCTTGACCACGATCGCGGTGCTGCTCATGGCCATGGCGCTCGACAAAGCCAAGGCCGTTTGCCATTCCATCTTCCAGAGCGTGGGTGCGATGGTGGCCACAAACAAGGAGAACACGGTCACGATGACCAAGGTCAGCACCACCTGCAACAAACCCAGGCCAAAGACGTGTTTGCGCATCGAGCGCAGTTTGGGCAGATTGAACTCCAGACCAATCACGAACATCAGGAACACCACACCGAACTCGGCCAAGTGCTTCACGCCATCGGAGTTTTGTGCCAGCGCCAGCGCATTGGGGCCAATGACCACGCCGACAGCCAAATAACCCAGCATGGGCGGCAGCTTGAGCATGCGGCAACCAACCACGCCCAGCACGGCGGCCAAAAGGTACAACAGGGTCAACTCCAAAGCGCTCATGCTTCGATGGTAACAAGCACTTGTGACAGAACCGGCAGTTCAGCCGGACGGACAAGGGCCTTGTGTGGCCTTGAACGCCATCTTCGCAGGCCACACACGGCGCCCGATAAAATGCCGGTCATGCTCGCCAATACCGTCCAAACCCTGCAACTCGCCCGCGAGACCCTCGACATCGAGGCCTCGGCCTTGTTGCAACTCAAAGCACGCCTGGACGAACGCTTTGTCAAAGCCGTGAACATGGTGCTGGGCGTGCAAGGCCGGGTGGTCGTCACGGGCATGGGCAAAAGCGGCCACATTGGCCGCAAGATCGCAGCCACTTTGGCATCCACCGGCACCCCGGCCATGTTTGTTCATCCAGGAGAAGCCAGCCACGGCGACCTGGGCATGATCCAGCTCATCGACGTGGTGCTGGCCTTGTCCAACAGCGGCGAGAGCGACGAGCTGGTCGCGATCCTGCCGGTGCTCAAACGGCAAGGCGTGCCCTTGATCGCCATGACGGGTGGCCTGAATTCTTCGTTGGCACAGCATGCCGATGTGGTGCTGGACTGCTCTGTCGACAAAGAAGCCTGCCCCCTGAATCTGGCCCCGACCGCCAGCACCACAGCCCAGCTGGCCATGGGCGATGCCTTGGCCGTGGCCCTGCTGGATGCGCGGGGCTTCAAACCCGAAGACTTTGCGCGCTCACACCCGGGCGGATCGCTGGGCCGCCGCTTGCTCACGCACGTGAGCGATGTGATGCGCAAAGGCGATGCCTTGCCCCGCGTGGGTCCCGAAGCCAGCTTCACGGACCTGATGCGCGAGATGAGCCACAAGGGACTGGGTGCATCGTCGGTGGTGGATGCCCAGGACAAAGTGCTGGGTATCTTCACCGACGGCGATTTGCGCCGGCTGATCGAGAAGGGTGCCGACCTGCGCAGCCTCAAGGCCCGCGATGTGATGCACGCCCATCCGCGCACCATCCGCGTAGAGGCACTGGCCGTCGAAGCGGTCGAAATGATGGAACAGTTTCGCATCACCAGCATTTTGGTGGTGGACGAGGCCGGGCGTCTGTGCGGTGCCATCAACACCAACGACCTGATGCGGGCCAAGGTGATCTGACATGCAAGCTTTGACACCCGCCCTGAATTACCCAGCCGAGCTGCTGCTGCAAGCACGAGGCATTCGCGTCGCATTTTTTGATGTCGATGGCGTGCTGACTGACGGGGGGCTTTACTTTTCTGAAGCCGGCGAAGCACTCAAACGATTCAACACACTCGACGGACAAGGCCTCAAGTTGCTGCAACAAGCGGGCATCACGCCGGTGGTCATTACGGGCCGTGACTCGCCCGCACTGCGTTTGCGACTCAAGGCATTGGGCATCACCCACGCCCGGTTTGGCACGGAAGACAAGCGGCCCGCAGCCGAAGCATTTTTGCAAACCTTGGGACTTGACTGGTCTCAAGCGGCGGCCATGGGCGACGATTGGCCCGATTTGCCGGTGATGCAGCGCGCGGCCTTTGCCTGTGCACCTGCCAACGGCCATGCGCAAGCCAAGGCGGTGGCACACCACATCACCGCCGAACGAGGCGGCGAAGGCGCTGCCCGCGCCTTTTGCGATGTCTTGCTGGTGGCCAGCGGCCAATACGCCAAGCTGCTGGCACAGGTCGGCGTCAACGCGCACACAGGCCCATCCGCATGAACTTTTTTCGCCGCCTGCTGGACCAACTCAGCGTCTACCTGCCCTTGATCATGATGGCCCTGCTGGCATCGGGCAGTTGGTGGCTGGTGCGAAGCGTGCCCGAACTGCTGACTCCCTCGACCAACAAGCCCGTGCGCCAGGACCCGGATTACCGCTTGGCTGATTTTTCTGTCAAATCGTTTGACAAGTCCGGGCGCATCACGCGCGAAGTCAGCGGTGACAAAGCACAGCACTACCCGGCAACCGAAGCGCTGAACATCGATCAGATTCGCATCTACGCCGAAAGCGAAACGGGTGCCACCATGAATGCCAAAGCTGTGCAAGGCATCGCCACAGACGATGGCACGCGGGTCACATTGATCGGGGATGCCTATGCCATCCGACACCCGCACGGCACAAGTGCTCAAGTGGAGCTGCGGGGTGAACGACTGGAGGCCTTGCCGGACGAAGACCGGTTGGTGTCATCTGACCCGGTTCACATCACCCGTGACCGTGATGTGTTCACCGCAGAAACCATGAACTTCAACAGCAACACCGGCGAATACTTGCTGCAAGGGCGCGTGCGCGGCACGCTGATGCCCAAAATCAAACCCTGAGGTCCGACTTCGCTGGCTGCCGGTTGCTGTGCCTGCGGCGCAGTGGCAGCTGATGGCACTCACCAGTATGTCCAGCATCAAGGCTTTGCGTGCACACCAGAAACGACAAAGCCCTGCAGAGCAGGGCCTTGCCAGGATTCAAGGGCCGATGGTCAGATCGGCCGGGGGTGTGAATCAGTAACCGCCGCCGTAGCCGCCACCGCCTTCGCGACGACCGCCACCGCCAGCACCGCCGCCACGTGGGCCAGCGCCGTAGGGGCTGCGGAAACCGCCACCGCCACCTTCGCCACCACCGTAGCCGCCGCCGCCTTCGCGACGACCACCACCGTAGCCACCGCCGCCGCCTTCACGACCGCCGCCGTAGCCACCACCGCCTTCGCGGCCGCCGCCATAGCCGCCGCCACCTTCACGGCGACCACCGCCAAAACCACCACCGCCACCAAAGCCGCCGCCACCAGTGCGGGGAGGACGTGCTTCCATGGGGCGGGCTTCGTTGACCACCACGTTGCGGCCGCCCAATGGCTGGCCATTCATGCCGTTGATGGCCGCTTGAGCTTCGTCGTCGCTGCCCATTTCCACAAAGCCGAAGCCTTTGGAGCGGCCAGTGTCACGTTCCATCATGACTTTGGCGCTGGTCACAGCACCGAATTCACCGAACGCTTGTTCCAGATCGCCGTCGCGAACCGAGTAAGGCAGGTTGCCGACGTAAAGTTTGTTGCCCATGAAAGGGACTCCTCAAAACACAGAGATAAAAGCGATGTAGCTCTGAAAACGCATTCAACAAACCTGAAACTTCGGAAGGAAAGCGAAACTGATCTGGTCACCGCAAACATTACTTCGCTGTTTCTTGCAGTGAAGTCTGGCGATTATGCGCGATAAAACAAAAAAAAGCGCAAGGGATATTCACCCGAAGCCCGTCAGAATGTGCTTTGCAGCACAAATCTGTTGTTTTACCAACTCACTTCGCGGTCCGGTGTGGCGCTGATTTTGTGGACGCTCAAGTCAGCACCATCAAACTCTTCTTCAGGGCTGAGTTTCAAACCCAAAGTCAATTTGAGGACGCCATAAACCAGGCAGCCACCCAACAGGGCCCAAGCCACGCCCATGACGGTACCCATCAATTGCGCGGTCAGATTGACGCCACCCAAGCCCCCCAGCATTTGCGTACCAAATATGCCAGCGGCAATACCGCCCCAAGCACCACACACGCCATGCAAAGGCCAAACACCCAGCACATCGTCAATCTTCCATTTGTTTTGGGTCAGGGTGAACATGACAACAAACAAACCACCGGCTACAGCGCCAACCACCAGCGCACCAAATGGGTGCATCAAGTCCGACCCGGCGCACACAGCCACCAAACCCGCCAAGGGGCCGTTGTGCACAAAGCCCGGGTCATTTTTGCCCAACACCAGCGCCACCAAGGTGCCGCCGACCATGGCCATCAGGGAATTGACCGCGACCAGCCCCGAAATTTTGTCCAGGGTTTGCGCACTCATGACGTTGAAGCCAAACCAGCCCACGATCAGAATCCAGGAGCCCAAGGCCAGAAACGGAATACTTGAAGGCGGATGGGCCGAAACCTCACCGTTTTTGCGGTACCGGTTGTAACGTGCGCCCAAAAGCACCACGGCGGGCAACGCGATCCAGCCCCCCATGGCATGCACCACCACAGAACCGGCAAAGTCGTGAAACTCATCGCCCGTGACCGCTTTGATCCAGGCCTGAACACCAAAATGCTGGTTCCAGGCGATGCCTTCAAAGAAGGGGTAGACAAAACCCACAATCACGGCGGTGGCAATGAGCTGAGGCCAGAACTTGGCTCGCTCGGCAATGCCGCCCGAAATGATGGCGGGGATGGCCGCCGCGAAAGTCAGGAGAAAAAAGAACTTGACCAGTTCATAGCCATTCTTGAGCGCCAATTGCTCGGCCCCCACAAAAAATGTCGTGCCGTAGGCCACGCTGTAACCCACCACAAAATAAACCACAGTGGACACCGAAAAGTCGACCAGGATTTTGACCAGCGCATTGACCTGGTTCTTTTTGCGAACTGTTCCCAGCTCCAAAAAGGCAAAGCCGGCGTGCATGGCCAGCACCATGATGCCGCCCAACAAGATAAATAGCGCATCCGCGCCCTGTTTCAGTGCTTCCATGACCGTCTCTTGAGAGTTTTTGAATTGAATTGGTGCGTAAAGGGTTCAAAAGCCCTCGGCGCACCAAACAAAAGCAAGAAATAGGCCCAAATTGATGCATGCCATGTGCATCGGTCCCCAAAGTCACGCATGCACCTCTCAAATGGACGTGATCCGTTCGTCTTATACTTGCCCGATGCGCCGATTTGAACCCGATTGCGGGCGCCACAACCCCAAAGGGTTGCGAAATTCAGCTAAATGGCGTGTGTTTCAACTCATTGAAGCCCGGCCCAGCTGACTGCGAAGCCGGGTTTTGTTTTGTTACCTGAACACTTTCGATGTTGATCGCCGAGTCCAAAAGCATGCTGTTTGAGGCCTCTTTGCCTTTGCAAAGCGGCGCGTCCATTCGTGGCTATTCGCTGAGCTACGAAACCTACGGTACGCTCAACGCCGACAAGTCGAATGCCGTGCTGATCTGCCACGCCCTGAACGCCTCGCACCATGTCGCGGGGGTGTACGCAGACCAACCCAACAACGTGGGCTGGTGGGACAACATGATCGGCCCCGGCAAACCGCTGGACACCGACCAATTCTTCGTCATCGGCGTGAACAACTTGGGCTCGTGCTTTGGCTCGACCGGCCCGATGGACACCCACCCCGACACCGGCCGCGTTTACGGTGCCGACTTTCCCGTGGTCACCGTCGAAGACTGGGTCAACGCGCAAGCCCGTTTGCTGGACGCTTTGGGCATCGCGCAACTGGCCGCAGTGATGGGCGGCAGTCTGGGCGGCATGCAGGCATTGAGCTGGACGCTGCAATACCCCGAGCGCGTGAAGCACGCCGTGGTGGTGGCCAGCGCCCCCAACCTGAACGCTGAAAACATCGCCTTCAACGAAGTGGCGCGGCGCGCCATCGTGACCGACCCGGATTTTCATGACGGGCACTTTTACGAACATGGCGTGGTGCCCAAGCGGGGCCTGCGCATCGCCCGGATGATCGGTCACATCACGTACCTGAGCGATGACGTGATGAACGAAAAGTTTGGCCGTGAACTGCGCGAAGCCGTGACCAGCAACGCCACGGGTTACAAATACTCAACACAAGAAGTCGAGTTTCAAATCGAAAGCTACTTGCGCTACCAAGGCGACAAATTCAGCGAATACTTTGACGCCAACACCTATTTGCTGATCACCCGGGCACTGGATTATTTTGACCCCGCACGCGCTTTCGGTGGCGACCTGTCGGCCGCACTGAGCCGTGCAGCCTGCAAATTTTTGCTGGTCAGCTTCAGCACCGACTGGCGCTTTTCGCCCGCCCGCAGCCGCGAAATGGTCAAGGCCCTGCTCGACAACCGCCGCGATGTGAGCTACGCCGAGATCGATGCCCCTCACGGGCACGACGCTTTCTTGCTCGACGATGCACGCTACCTGAACGTGGTGCGCTCTTACTTTGACAACATCGCCCAGACACTGAACGGGGAGGCCCCATGAGCGACCCCTTGATCATGCAAGCCATTGCCCGCTTGGTGCCCCATGGTGCCCGCGTGCTCGACCTGGGCTGCGGCGACGGGGCCTTGCTGGCCTACCTGCAGCAACACAATGCCTGCACCGGTTACGGCGTGGAGCTGGACGACGCCAATGTGCACGCCTGCGTGCAGCGCGGCGTGAACGTGATCCAGCTGAACTTGGACGAAGGCCTGAGCATGTTTGCCGACCAGTCGTTTGACGTGGTGCTTCAGATCGACACCTTGCAACACCTGCGCAACGCCGAAACCATGCTGCGCGAGACGGTGCGAGTGGGCCGTGTGGGCATTGTGGCTTTCCCCAATTTTGCGCACTGGTTCAACCGCCTGAGCGTGTTGCAAGGCCGCATGCCGGTGACCAAACGCCTGCCCTACCAGTGGTACGACACGCCCAACATCCGCGTGGGCACCTTTGCCGACTTTGGTGACCTGGCCCGCAAAAACGATCTGCGTGTAGTGGATGCCTTTGGCCTGCAACACGGCCAGGAAGTGCGCCTGTGGCCCAACTTGATGGCGGGCACTGCGGTCTACAAGTTGCAACGCGGCTGACATGCCACACACGCCAGCCAAGGTGAGCGCGCACCCAACCCATGGTCCCTGGCTGATCGCCAACTTGCTGGCCCAGGTTTCTTTTGGTCTGCTGGCCATGACCTTGTGCCTGCCCTCCATGCAGGAGTGGGGGGCGATCTTTGACACCCAGCAAGCCGATGTGCAGCTGACTTTCAGTGGCTACGTCGTGGCCTATGGTGCTTTGCAACTGATGTATGGCCCACTGTCCGATCGACACGGGCGCAAACCCATCCTGATGCTGGGGCTGGTGGTGGCAGGCCTGGCGTCGGTCATGGCCGCGCTGGCCAGCGACATCACCACACTCACCGTCGCCCGGGTGCTGCAAGGCGCAGGCAGCGCCGCCAGCATGGTGGTCAGCCGCTCCATGGTGCAAGACCTGTTCACCGGACCACAGCGCACCCGGGTCATGGCCTACATTGGCATGGCGCTGGGCATGTGCCCACCACTGGCCACACTGATTGGCGGGCAAATCCACGTGCGCTTGGGCTGGCAGGCCAACTTCGTGCTGCTGGCCGTGTTGGCCTTGGCGCTGCTTTTGGCCACCTGGTTCGGCCTGCCCCGCGTGGCCAAACCCCCACCTGGCGACAGCCACTGGCTGCGCGCCATGCTCAGCGCCTATGCCCGGCTGTTGCGCGAGCCTCGCTTCTTGCTTTACGTCGCCATCCTGGCCGCCACCACCGCCACGTTTTATGTGTTCCTGGGTGGCGCACCCATCGTGCTCAAGGGCTACGGGATTGGCCCCGACGGGATCGGCTGGTTCATCATGGCCGTGCCGCTGTCTTACATCCTGGGCAACTTCATGACCTCGCGTTTGATTCAACGGCTGGGCGAAGCGCGCGTGATGGCCTGGGGCCAGGCTTTGACCCTCACCGGACTGGTCGTGATGCTGGGCTTGGGTTTGGCGGGTGTTCAGACCGCGCTGGCGGTGGCTTTGCCCCTGCTTTTGCTCGGTCTGGGCCATGGCCTGCTCAACCCGCCAGCACTGGCGGGCACCGTGAGCGTGTTGCCCGCACTGGCCGGGTCGGCCGCTGCCGTGGCAGGCCTGATGCAGCAACTCACCGGTGCCACAGGGGGCTATCTGGTCGGGCTGGTGCCACACGAAGGCGCGGTCAACCTCGGCTGGATGATGTTGGGTTTTGCCCTGATCGCGGCCATCGCCCAATTTTTTCTGCACAAGCGTTGAGCGTGCGCAAAGCCGGGTGCGTTTCAGGCGTGCCCCGGTGGGTGTTTTCGGTGTAGTCTGAAGCCCATGGACACCGCCACCCCAGCAGCATCCCCATCCCCTTCAGGCCCGGCCCAGCGGGCATCGCCTTTGTCTTTGCGCCGGGTCGCCATCGACAGCTACCGCGAAAACGTGGCCTACCTCAACCGCAATTGCGCCGTGTACCGGGCGGAAGGTTTCCAGGCACTGTCCAAAGTCGAAGTGCGCGCCAACGGACGGCATGTGCTGGCCACGCTGAATGTGGTGGACGACGACACCATCGTGGCCTGCGGTGAAGTGGGCTTGTCCGAAGACGCCTTCCAGCAAATGGGCGTGGCCGACGGCCACACCGCCTCGGTTGCACAAGCCGAACCGCCTGCATCGATGGAAGCGCTGTTTCGCAAAATCAATGGCGAACGCTTGAACCAGGACGACTTCCACGCCATCGTGCAGGACATTGCGGGACACCACTATTCCAAAATCGAACTCACGGCATTCGTGGTCGCCACCAACCGGGGCGAAATGGACCGCGAAGAGGTGTACTACCTGACCGATGCGATGGTCACCGCAGGCCGTCGACTGAACTGGCGCGAGCCCTTGGTGGTCGACAAACACTGCATCGGCGGCATCCCCGGCAACCGCACTTCGATGCTGGTGATGCCCATCCTGGCGGCCTACGGCATCTTGTGTCCCAAGACCTCGTCGCGCGCCATCACCTCGCCCGCAGGCACGGCCGACACTATGGAAGTGCTGGCCGATGTGGAGCTGCCGTTTGAAAAACTCTCCGAGATCGTGCGCACGCACCGGGGCTGCCTGGCGTGGGGCAGCACAGCCGATTTGTCGCCGGCAGACGACGTGCTGATCGCGGTCGAGCGACCGCTGTCGCTGGATTCGCCCGCACAAATGGTGGCCTCCATCTTGTCCAAAAAAATCGCAGCGGGCTCCACCCACTTGGTGCTGGACATCCCGATCGGCCCCACAGCCAAAGTGCGCTCCATGCCCGAAGCGCAGCGCCTGCGCCGCTTGTTTGAATACGTGGCCTCGCGCATGCACTTGTCGCTCGAAGTGGTCATCACCGACGGGCGCCAGCCGGTGGGTCAGGGCGTGGGACCCATGCTGGAAGCGCGTGATGTGATGCGGGTGCTTGAAAACGACCCGCGTGCACCCAACGACCTGCGGCAAAAATCGCTGCGGCTGGCGGGTCGCCTGATCGAAGCCGACCCCGATGTGCGCGGCGGTGACGGTTTTGCCATTGCGCGTGACATCCTCGACTCGGGTCGGGCCCTAGGCCGCATGCAAGCCATCATCACCGCACAAGGCGCGCGCCCTTTTGACCACAACCACCCGCCTTTGGGTGCGTTGACGCTCGAAGTTTGTGCGCCGACCGATGGCGTGGTGATCGGGATTGACAACCTGCAAATCGCCCGCATCGCCCGCATGGCAGGTGCCCCCAAAGTGCAAAGCGCTGGCGTGGACCTGCTGCACAAACTGGGCGACAGCGTCGCTCAGGGTGAGCCCCTGTACAGGGTGCACGCCGCATTCCAGAGCGATCTGGAATTTGCGTCGCAGCTGTGCCAAAAATCAACGGGCTACACCCTGGGTCTGGCACAGGAAGTGCCGCATGTGTTTGTGGAGTTTTGATGCCGGAGTCCCGATGCCCGAATCTGCAGTCCTGCTCTACTTTGAAGACGAAGCACCCGCCGCATGGCGTTTGGCTGATGCGGCCGACCTGAAGCCTTGCCTGGTTCAGCGCCACCGCTTTCCCGATGGCGAGCTGCAATTGACACTGCCCGCGCACTTGCCGCCGCACGTGGTGCTGCTGCGCAGTCTGCACGCACCCAACGACAAACTGGTCGAGCTGCTGCTGGCGGCTCAAACCGCTCGCGAGCTGGGTGCACAGCACTTGAGCTTGGTGGCACCTTACCTCGCCTACATGCGGCAAGACATGGCTTTTGCCCCCGGTCAAGCCGTGAGCCAGCGGATTGTGGGGGCATGGCTGGCCAACTTGTTCAATGCAGTCATCACCGTGGATCCCCACTTGCACCGGGTGGCGAGTTTGGCGCAAGCGGTTCCGGCCCAACAGGCGATCACCCTGAGCGCTGCGCCCCTGCTGGGCGACTGGATTGCGCGGCACCGGCCCAACGCTTTTCTGCTGGGGCCAGACAGCGAATCAGCGCAATGGGTCACGCAAGCCGCGAGCGCCCATGGTTTTGAACACGCGGTGTGCACCAAGCTGCGCCGCGGCGACCGCGAGGTCGAGGTGGTGCTGCCAGCGTGCGCGCTGCGAGGCAAGGCGGTGGTGATTCTGGACGACATGGCGAGCAGTGGCCACACCCTGGCCACTGCCGCGGCGCTGGCCCTGGCAGCAGGTGCCGCCAGCGTGGATGTGGCGGTGACGCATGCACTGCTGGCTGGCGACGCGCTGCAACACATTCACCAGGCGGGCGTGGGCGAATTTTGGAGCACCGACGCGATTGCGCATGCCAGCAACGTGGTGCAACTGGCACCTCTGCTGGCGCAAGGGCTCAAATCATTGGCTTGAGCGCACGGTCTGCGCTTACTTTCCGAACAAGCTGGTGATGTGCTGCCACGCACGCAGCAACCAGCCCGCACGCTCCACATCGGCCTGCGCGACCAGCGGGGCTTCGCCCATCGGCTTGCCGTTCGAGGTCGCGATCACTTTGCCAATCACCGCGCCTTTGGTCACCGGTGCCTCCAGGCCCGGCTTGAGCACCACGGCGGTTTGCACCTGCACACCACGCGGCACCGTCAACAACCACGGTGCGCCCAACCCGGCCGCCACGGTGTCGGCCTTGCCAAAGCTGATCTTGGCCGTCGTCACCACAGCGCCTGGCTGAATCGGGGTGGTTTTCTCGAAGCTGCCAAAGCCCCAGCCCAGCAGCGTGCGCGTCTGGTCTGCCCGCGCCTGGGCGCTGTGCGTGTTGAGGATCACCGAGATCAGGCGCATGTCGTTGCGCTTGGACGAGGTGACCAGGCAATAACCGGCCTCTTCGGTGTGACCCGTCTTCAACCCGTCCACAGAGGGGTCGGTGTAGAGCAAGGCATTGCGGTTGCCTTGCTTGATGCCGTTGTACTTGAACTCACGCTCGGCGTAGATGGGGTAGTACTCGGCACCGTCTTTGATGATGGCGCGCGCCAGGATGGCGAGGTCACGCGCAGACGATTTGTGCGCCGGGTCCGGCAGGCCCGTGGGGTTCACGAAATGGGTGTGCGTCATGCCCAGGCGCTGGGCCTCGGCGTTCATCAGTTTGGCAAAACCCTCTTCGGAAGCCGCCATGTGCTCTGCAATCGCCTTGGACGCGTCATTGCCCGACTGGATGATGATGCCGCGCAGGAGGTCGATGACGGTGGCCTGGCTGTTCAGCGGCAAATACATGCAAGACTCGGTGCTCGAACCCCGGCACCAGGCGTTTTGGCTCACGGTGACCAGATCGGTGGGCTTGAGCTTGCCCGAGCGCAGCGCCTGCTCAACGATGTAGCTCGTCATCATCTTGGTCAGCGACGCGGGTGGCAGCGCTTCGTCCGCATTGGCCGAGGCGAGCACCTCACCCGAGTCAAAGTCCATCAGCAGCCAGGCCTTGGCGGGCAGCGCGGGCGGATTGGCGGCCAAAGCGGTCTGGGCTTCCAGTGGCGGCAGTGCGTTGGCAGCGGCCGCCGTCTTTTTGGAGGGCGTGGCCTTTTTAGAGGGTGCGGCCTTTTCGTGCGCTGCAGGCTTGCTGGCATGCGCACCCGCTGCAAATGCCGCAGCGCCAGGCGCCAGAACACCAGCGGCGATGGCGAAAAAGAAAGGAAGGAGGGAAGAAGTTTTGATTTGCATGGCGATGAAAGGCTGAGCGCCGATTGTCGCCTATCGAAGACGGACACTCCCCCGAAGCTGACGGTACTTTGGATGGCGCTATTTGGCGCAGATGGCGGCACGGGCATGGACAGCTTTACCAACGCTTGCGAAATGCCGCTTTGTTTGCCCCCCCGCAAGCCGGGCAAATGCTTGTCGTTGAAGACGGTGTTGATGTTCTGTTTTTTTAAGACCCTCGATAAGAAATTATCTGCTTTTCCAGAATGGCCGCACCGCCTATCGTCGAGTCTTCTTTAACCCACTGGAGAAAATTTCATGCAGATCATTGTTGAATCCCGGGACGCCGATGGCGCGCAGATGCGTGAACTTTCCGTGCAGCGGGTGCGCTTTGCCTTGCGGCGATTGAGCAGCTATGTGCCGCGTGCCAAAGTGCAGTTCACCGACGTGAACGGCCCAAGGGCGGCATTGACAAACGCTGCCAGGTGGAACTCAGCACCGCCAAAGCGGGCACCGTGGTCATCGCCTCGCTGGCAAGTGACTGGCGCACCGCGCTGGACCGATCCATGGGCCGTGCCACCCGGGTTCTGACGCGCAGTCTGCAGCGGGTTCAAAAGCCGGTGCGTGACCGCAGCGCCAAGCTGGCCATCTGCAGCTAAGCCATCAGACAAAGGCAGGAACCACATATGAACAGTACACCCGTGCACCCGCCAACCAGCCCACTGGTTTGTCCTTCGGCGGCAGGAATTGGGCACAAAGGCATGGGCCTGATCCGCATTGGAGGTGCCTGTGTTTGATCTCGCAGCACCAGACACCGCACTGGGCATCCTGGTCGTAGCCGTCGCCATTTTGTATTCTGCTTGGCATGACTACAGGGCTGGCAACTCGCGCGACGCCCGGTTGCTGACCACCCTTGGCGCAGTCAGTCTTATGGGTGGCACCTTGGCCTGGTTCCAATGAACTTCTCTGGCCGATCATGGATGCGTGCAGACATGATCGGCAGAGGAAGCGCCAGGATCAGGGAACAATGGCCGTGAAGAGGTACACCGCGAAGATGACCAGGTGGACCGTCCCCTGCATGACGGTTGTGCGCCCCGTCCCCAAGGACAAAGAGGCCACCAGCAGAGACAACAAGAGCAAGACTGTGGATTTGGCGTCGATCCCCAATGTGAGGCTCCAACCATTCATGAGGGAGACCAGAGCAACAGCGGGGATGGTCAACCCAATGCTGGCCAATGCCGAGCCGAGGGCCAGGTTGAGGCTGGTTTGCAAACGGTTGGCACGCGCCGCTTGATAGGCGGCAATGCTCTCGGGCAACAAGACCACGGCAGCGATGATGATGCCGACCAGTGTTTTAGGCGCACCCATGTCAGCGACAACCGCTTCCAGAGTGGGTGAAAGTGTCTTGGCCAACAACACCACCGATCCCAGGCACGCCAGCAACAATGCGGCACTCAGGATGGCCGTCTTGTTGGACGGGGGCTGCGCATGCACGGCTTCGTCCGCTTCGGCTTCCACAGGCAGAAAATAATCCCGGTGTCTCACGGTTTGGATCAGCACAAATGTGCCGTACAAAACCAGCGAAACGATGGCGATGAACAGGAGTTGGCTGCTGCTGTAGACAGGGCCCGGGGTGGTCGTGGTGTAGTTGGGCAACACCAAGGTCAGCACAGAGATGGCCGCCAGCGTTGCCAGTGCCGCAGAAATACCGAATAAACCAAACGATTGCTCGCCATGGCGGCGTCCCCCGCTGAGCAGACAAATGCCGACCATGCCGTTGAGGATGATCATGACCGAGGCAAAGACCGTGTCCCGGGCCAAGCCGCTTGCCGCCTCCCCTCCCGCGATCATGAGCGACACGATGAGCGCCACTTCAATGGCGGTGACAGCCAATGCAAGCACCAGCGTGCCGTAAGGCTCCCCCACCCGATGCGCCACCACTTCTGCATGAAAAACGGCCGCGACAATGCCGCCCACCAAGGCAGTGACAACGAGCACTTCGAACAGGCCCGGCAAGGTGGGGCGATACCCTGTCAGAACCAAGGCGAGAACAATGCAAGTCGCAATGGGGGCAAGGGTGGACCATGCTGGCAGTCGAGAGGCTAATTTCATGGGCACAGTCTATACAACTGGGCTGCAAGGGCTCTGGACAACCTTATTTCGCAGCGTACCATGCATCGCCAAGGGTCTGGCCTGTCTGGGTCGGCGGAGCGAACCCCTCTCAGCCGCGGGCCTTTTGTAGCGCCTCGCGCAACACCTTCAAATCCCCAATGTGATTGGCCAACAGCAGGATCAGGCGGGCGTTGAGCGCTTCGCTTTCTTCGTCGCTCAAGCCGTTGTGCGCGTTGATCAGGTGTTCATAAAACTCGTCACCGGGCGAGAAGTCACGGAAAAACCGGCGACCGGCTTCATGGAAGTTGGGGTCTGTTTTCAAAGTGGCGTTGATGTCGGTGTTCATGTCAGTCCTTGGAGAGGTTCAGGCTTGGCCGATGTGGCCACCGATCGCACGGGCCAGAGCGGCTTGCAGTTGGGCAGCGTCCAGCGTGCGCCAGCGGGCCACCACATGCTGGTCGGGGCGCAGCAGGTAGGTGGTGCCGGGTGTGGCGTCGTAGCGTTTGGCCACCAGGCCTTGGCTGTCGACAATCACTTTCACGCCGGGGATGTTCAGCGGGCGTGAGGCCACGATGAGGGGGCTTGGCTTGATGGGCAGAACATTCGCGCGCAGGGGCGCGCTCCCACAAGATGCCAATTGCGCCAACACATCGGGCGAGGGCGGTGCGTCCACAAACAGCATGACCTGAAAGCCCTTGCCCACCTGATCGAGCAGCCAAGCGTCCTGGCCGTTCACTTGCATGGGTGCGTCGTCCATCGGTGCGCCGGGCACCATCTGGCCTGCAAAGCTGTCGGTGTCGGGCGTGTTGAGCACCGAGTCGGTCAGGAAAGACGGCATGGACAAGCGGCCCGAGTTGACCAGCTTGCGTGCAAATGGGTAGTGCTTGGCCAGCGCGAGCACCTGGTTGCGGAAGGTGCGGCTGGTGCGGCTCTTGGGCGTGATGAAGTCGGTCGAGCGCGTCGAGTTCATGATGTTCTCATCGGCCGCAAACTGGCGGTCGTGCGCGTAGGTGTCGAGCAGCTTGTCGCTGGCTTGGCCCTTGATGACCAATCCCAACTTCCACATCAAATCGTCCGCATCCTGAAAGCCCGAGTTGGCCCCGCGTGCGCCAAAGGGCGAAACCTGGTGCGCCGCATCGCCGACAAACAGCACGCGCCCATGGCGAAAGTCGGTCATGCGGCGGCACTGGAAGGTGTAGATGCTCACCCACTCCAACTCAAACGGGCGGTCGTCGCCCAGCATGGCCTGCAGGCGCGGAATGACTTTTTCGGGCTTCTTTTCTTCTTCGGGATCGGCGTCCCAGCCCAGCTGGAAGTCGATGCGCCAGACGTTGTTGCTCTGCTTGTGCAGCAGCACGCTCTGCTTGGGGTGGAAAGGCGGGTCGAACCAGAACCTGCGCTCGGCCGGGTAGTCGGCCTTCATGATCACGTCAGCGATCAAGAAGCGGTCCTGGAACACACGGCCTTCGATGTCCAGACCCAAGTGGCGGCGGATCGGGCTGCGCGCACCGTCGGCCACCACCAGCCAGTCGGCTTCGATGCCAAACGTGCCGTCGGGCGTTTCCACCGTCAACGTGGCGTGGTCGTCGTGCCGCGTCACCGCCGTGACCTTGTGCTGCCAGCGGATGTCGGCACCCAGCTCCAGCGCGCGGGCGATCAGCATTTCCTCAATGTGGTACTGCTGCAGGTTGATCATGCCGGGGCGCTTGTGACCCGCGTCGGGCACCAGGTTGAACTGGTACACCTCGCCCTCTTCGAGGAAGGTGCGGCCAATGTTCCAGCTCACACCCAAGTTGCAAGCCTGCTCGGCAATGCCCAGGCGATCGAGAATTTCAAGCGAGCGTTTGGCGTAACAAACGGCCCGTGACCCCACAGAAACGGTTTTGTCGTCGTCAAACAGCAGCACATCCAAGCCCTGCAGCCGGGCATCGATGGCAGCGGCCAGGCCCACAGGCCCTGCACCAATGATGATCAGCGGTTTGCGCTGCGGCGGCGTCGACATCAGGTCGGCGGGTGCCTTGTAGGGATAAATCGGGTTGGTGTAAGCACCCATGCGTGGTCTCCGGCCATGAGAAAAGCACCCTCAGGTGCGACAGGCGATAATTTACTATAGATAAATCAATTTACTTATCCGTAATTGACTAACTTGAAGGGCTATTGATCCCCTTGCTTCAAAAAGCGCGGTTTTTGGCGCAACACATGAAGTCACGCTATGCTCCAGACCTGTCTTTTGTATGACAACTTCATGACTCCCCACTTCACCCCCGTGACCAGCGGTGCGCGCCTGTCTGACCAGGTGGCCGAACAACTGGCGACCGAAATCAAGCAAGGCCGCCTCATGCCGGGCGACAAACTGCCCACCGAGGCCCGACTGGTGGCGCAATTTGAGGTCAGCCGCACTGTGGTGCGCGAAGCCGTTTCACGCCTCAAGTCCTTGGGCCTGGTCGACTCGCGTCAAGGCAGCGGGGTGTTCGTGAGCCAGAAGCTGCCCTTTGCACCGCTCAACTTTGAGGTCAGGCATGCAGCATCTCAAGAGGCCGTGATCCAGATGGTCGAGGTGCGCCGTGCCCTGGAAGCGGAAGTGGCCGCCTTGGCCGCACAACGGCGCAATGCCCAGGACATTCGGGCCCTCAAGCAAGCCGTGAAAGCGCTGGACACCGCCGTGAAATCGGGCGGCAACGGCGTGGCAGAAGACGTGAAGTTTCACCGGGCCATCGCCGATGCCACGCGCAACCCTTTCCTGATTCAGACACTGGAATACCTGGGCCAGTTTTTGCACGGCGCCACCCAAGTGACGCGGGCCAACGAGGCCAGGCGCATCGACTTTGCCACCGAGGTGCAAACCGAACACCACGCCATTTTGCAAGCCGTGGAGGCCGGTGACGCCGACGCCGCACGGCAGGCTGCGGCCACACACATGGGCAACGCCATTGAGCGCATTCAGCGTGCACCGCCCGACTTTTGGCAGCAAGAAGGTGAACGCCTGGCCCAGCCTTTGGTCAAAGGCCTGCGCGCTTGAAAACCCGAATCAAGCCAAGGGGCCGCTTCACTCGACCTTGATGTTGGCCGCCTTCACCACACCGGCGTAACGCGACAGGTCCCGCGCCATGTCGCGGCCAAACTTTTCGGGACCGCCGGGGCTGGCGGTGATGCCCAAGGTGTTCAAGCGTTCGCGCACAGCGGGGTCGTTCAAAACCACATTCAGTTCGGTGTTCAGCTTGTCCACAATCGCCCGTGGCGTTTTGGCCGGAGCCAGCAGGCCCACCCAGGAGTTGATGTCGAAGTCAGGCACGCCTGCTTCCATGAAAGTGGGCACATCGGGCATGGACGGCGCACGCTGCGCGCTGGACACCGCCACCGCATGCAATTTGCCCGATTTGACGTGCTGAATCGCGCCTGCCACGGCGGTGTAGACCAGTGGAATGGTGCCGCCCAACAAGTCGGTCATGGCTTGGCCGCCACCTTTGTAGGGGATGTGGGTCAAGTTGGCACCCGTGCGCTGCTTGAGCAATTCGCCTGCGATGTGTGGCGTGCCGCCCGTGCCCGAGGTGCCATACGACAAACCGCCCGACTGGGTCTTGGACAAGGCGATCATCTCCTTGAGTGTCTTGGCGGGTACCCCAGGATGCGACACCAAAATCAGGATGGCGTCGCCGATCTTGCCGATCGGGGCAAAGTCTTTGGCGGTGTCAAAACCCACTTTGGGAAAGACATGCGGGTTGATCACCAAGGTGCCGTCAAAGCCCAGCAGCAGGGTGTAACCATCGGGCTCGGCCGAAGCCACCAGTTGCGTGCCGATGTTGCCCGAGGCGCCGGGCTTGTTGTCCACGATCACCTGTTGCCCCAAGCGCTTGGAGAGTTGCTCTGCAATCAAGCGGCCGCTGGTGTCGGTCACGCCGCCTGTGGCAAAGGGCACCACCAGGCGGATCGGTTTGCTGGGGTAGGCCGATTGCGCATCTGCCGTGCTTGCACTCAGCGCCAAGCTGCCCAATGCGCCGACCAGCAGACCCGTGCTCAGCATCGTTTGCAGCCATGGGCGTCGTGGCCAGGTTTTCAGGGTTTCCATCGTTGTCTCCTCGTTGTATGAATGGGGGCCATAGGCCATGAGAAAAATCAGTCGGTTTCTGCGTAGCGCTTTTCAAAAGCCCACACGTCCTCAAACCCCATCAGCTTTGTCAGGTCGGCAAAGTCATAGAGCGGTGTGCTGCCCTTGGCCGACGAGCCCGTGTCCTTGAACTGCTGGTACACCTGCGTCATGGCCTGCACCCCGGCCAGCAAGGCGGTCACGGGGAAGATGGCGATCTTGTAGCCCAGCGCTTCCAGCTCAGGGCGGGTCAACACCGGGGTGCGGCCTTTTTCGACCATGTTGGCCACCAAGGGCAAGTCAAAGCTTTGGCCAATGCGGCGCATCTCTTCTTCGGACTCGGGCGACTCGACAAACAAAATGTCGGCCCCGGCTTTGGCGTAGGCCTCGGCACGGCGCAACGCTTCATCGAGGCCGAGCGTGGTGCGGGCGTCGGTGCGGGCGATGATCAAAAAATCTTTGGACGCGCGCGAGTCCACCGCCACCTGGATCTTGCGCACCATGTCGGCCATGGGGATCACGCGGCGGCCTGGGGTGTGGCCGCACTTCTTGGGGAACTCCTGGTCTTCGAGCTGGATCGCGCAAGCCCCTGCGGCCTCATAGCCCCGGATGGTGTGGCGCATGTTGAGCAAGCCGCCGTAGCCGGTGTCGGCATCGGCAATGAGTGGCGTGCGGGCCATGCCCGCCATGGCCGTGACGCGGCCCACCATGTCGCTGTAGGTGGCCAGACCAGCGTCGGGCAGACCCATGTGCGAGGCCACGGTGCCGTAGCCGGTCATGTACAGCGCATCAAAGCCGAAGCTGTCGGCCAGACGCAAAGACACCATGTCAAACACACCCGGCGCAACCACCAGACCCGGTTGATTCAAACGCGCACGCAAAGCAGAGGTTTTGGTATTCATGAGGCAAATTTTGATGAAGAGTGTTTAAATCACGAGATTCAACTCCACTATTTCAGCAGAAGAGAACTCCATGGACCTGCACCTGCGCGACAAGCATGTTTTGATCACTGGCGGCAGCAAAGGCATTGGCCTGGCTTGCGCCCAAGCCTTTCTTGAAGAGAGCGCCAAGGTGACCCTGGTGTCGCGTGACGCCGCCAACCTGAACGCCGCCCGGGCCAAGTTGCAAGCCAACTTTGCCGCCGACCGCATCCACACCTTCGCCGCCAATTTGCGCGATGCGCAAGCGGCCGTCGTGGCCCTTGATTCGGCCGAAGCCGCGTTTGGTCCGGTTGATGTGTTGGTCAACTCGGCGGGTGCTGCCAAGCGCACGCCCGCACCCGAGCTGACGCCCGAAGCCTGGGCCGATGCCATGCAGGCCAAATATTTCACTTACATCCACATGATCGATCCGACCATCAAACGCATGGCCGCTCGTGGGCAAGGCGCTGTGGTCAACGTGGTGGGCAATGGCGGCAAAGTGGCCAGCCCCATCCACTTGCCGGGCGGCGCAGCCAACGCGGCATTGATGTTGGCCAGCGCGGGCTTGGCTGCCGCTTATGGCGCGCAAGGCATCCGCGTCAACGCGATCAACCCCGGCCTGACGCTGACCGACCGCTTGCAAGAAGGCATGGCCGCAGATGCGCGACTCAAAGGCATCGACACCCAAGAAGCCATGGCACAAGCCGTGGGCAAAATTCCTTTGGGTCGCATGGCTGCACCCCAAGAAATTGCCCATGCTGTGGTGTTTCTGGCCTCGTCCAAAGCCAGTTACATCACCGGCATTTGCATGAGCATGGACGGCGCACTGAACCCGATCGTGGTCTAGCAGACAGACTCAGGCTGGCCCCGTGTCATGCTGGGTCTGCCACCGCCCTTTCCGTTTTTCAAGACCCACAAAAACCATGACCATTTCCCAAGCACGGGCGCAGCGCCTGCAGGACATTCCGCGCCAATGCCTGGCCTCTGCCTTGTGGGTCTGGCTGGCCCTGACGGGTATTGCACAGGCAGAGCTGGCACCGCTGCAAACGGTGCCCTCGGTCGATGTGCCGCGCTACATGGGCACCTGGTACGAGATCGCAAAATACCCCAACTGGTTTCAAAAGAAGTGCACCAGCAGCACGCAGGCCACCTACAGCCTGCAAGCCGATGGCCGGGTGCAAGTGCTCAACCGCTGCAAAACCGACAAGGCCGAGTGGAGCGAAGCACTGGGGGCCGCTCGGCAAATTGGCGGGCCGACCTCGGCGCAGCTCAAGGTGCGTTTTACGCCCGAATGGCTGTCGTTCATCCCCATGGTTTGGGGCGATTACTGGATCATCGATCTGGACCCGCAATACCAGTGGGTGCTGGTGAGCGAGCCCCGACGCGAATACCTCTGGGTCCTGTCGCGCACGCCCCAAATGCCCACAGCCACTTACCAGCAGCTGCAGAGCAAACTGGTGGCCTTGGGTTTTGACTTGAACCGGCTCCAGCTCAGCCCACCTTGAAAGCCACGCGCGGAGGCTGGAGGGCCTCGGCCATCAAGGCACCTGAATCGTTTCCAGGTATTTGAGCAAAGACACGATGCGGTTGCGTGCAGACCACTCGGCCGTGCGTGGCGAATCGCCCGGCTGCGTCATGGCACGAGCCTTGAACTCATTGCCCCAAACAGGCATTTCACGCGAACCGTGCGGACCGATCTCGCCCGACCACCGTCCGTCGATCACTTCCCACATCAACTCCTGAGGAAATGCGCCGCCGTTGCGCCGCGCAATCGTGGTCAGATCCGACGGGGGCTTGACCAAAAACGACTGCACGGGGCCATCGCCTTTGCCGGATACGCCATGGCAGCTGGCGCAGTTTTCCTTGAAATCGGCACGACCCAGACCGACCGATGTTTGTGCCCACGATGTGGCGGTGACGCTCAAAATGCTGGCGATCACGGCTTGGCTGATGGTGTTGTTTTTCATGTTGGCTCCTGCTGTTTGGATGGAGCCTCATGATCGAAAAATCAGCACGGTGCGTCTGTGTGCTGTCGCGCTAAAAACAGCACTTCGGGATACCTTTAAACCAGTACGCCCATGCCTTCAAGGCGCGCGAAAATTCAATTCAGTGTGCCGCCACCCATGGCCAGATCGGCCAGGCCTTGCTGCCGGTGCGCCACCAACAAAGCCAGCGCCCGCTGCGCCGCCGCCACCTGAACACTGACAGGCCAGCTGGGCAAGCTGGGGCCTGGCCAGCCAGCGGCCTGTTCGGGCAAAAGCGGCAAGTGCACAAACCCGCTGTGCACACCTTGCCCTGCCAGCGTGTGCTGCAAGGCATAAAAAACCTGGTTGCAAACAAAGGTGCCGGCCGTTTGCGACACCGAGGCCGCAAAGCCCGACGCTCGCAAACCCGACACCAGCGCCTTGATAGGCAAGGTGCTGAAATAAGCCGCCGGGCCACCCGCGATCACCGGCACATCGATGGGTTGGTCCCCCGCGTTGTCGGGGATGCGCGCATCCATCACATTGATCGCCACACGCTCGACCGAAAAATCGCAGCGCCCTTCGGCTTGGCCCAGCGCCAGCACGATGTCGGGGCGGTGGTTTGCCAGCGCATCCTGCAAAGCAGGCAGCGCCTGCGCAAACACGCAGGGCAACTGCACCGCCACAAGCTGTGCATCCTGCGCACCGTCCTGCGAAGTGCCTTGCAAAGCACGCGCCACCTCCCAAGACGGGTTCAGGCTTTGCCCGCCAAAAGGCTCAAAGCCCGTGACCAGAATGCGCATCACCGCCCAACCTTTCAGGCGTTGAAAATCGACACCGTCTTGGTGTTGAGGTAGGCCTCAAGCGCCTCCGGGCCGCCTTCAGAACCGTAGCCCGAATCCTTGATGCCGCCAAAGGGCAACTCGGGCCAAGGCGCGGCAGGCTGGTTGACCCACAGCATGCCCACTTCCAGGCGCTGGCTCAGCAGGTGCGAAGTCTTGAGCGAGTTGGTGAAGGCGTAACCCGACAAACCAAAGGGCAGGCGGTTGGCCTCGGCAATGGCGTCTTCGATTTTTTCGAACGAACGGATGGCAGCGATCGGGCCAAAGGGCTCGTTGTTCACCACATCGGCATCGAGCGGCACATGCGACAAGACCGTGGGCGCAAAAAAGTGGCCTTGTGTGCCAATGCGTTCGCCGCCGGTGAGCACCTTGGCACCTTTGGCGCGGGCGTCTTGCATGATGGCCTGCATGGCCACCAATCGGCGCTCGTTGGCCAAGGGGCCCATCTGGGTGCCTGCGGTCAGGCCATCGCCCACCTTGAGCGACTCGGCGTGTGCGGCCAGCAAGCGGGCAAATTCGTCGGCAATTTTGTGGTGCACCAAAAAGCGGGTGGGCGAAATGCAGACCTGGCCCGCATTGCGGAACTTGGCAGCGCCTGCCGTTTTGACAGCCAACGCGATGTCGCCATCTTCGGCCACGATGACTGGGGCGTGGCCACCCAACTCCATGGTCACGCGCTTCATGTGCTGACCGGCCAGTGCCGCCAATTGCTTGCCGACAGGTGTAGAGCCAGTGAAGGTGATTTTGCGGATCAGGGGGTGCGCGATCAGGTATTGGGAGATGTCAGCGGGTGTGCCGTAGACCAAACCGATGACGCCTTCAGGCACGCCAGCGTCGTGGAATGCACGGATCAACTCGGCGGGCGATGCTGGCGTTTCTTCGGGCGCCTTGACGATGATCGAGCAGCCCGTGGCCAATGCGGCCGACATTTTGCGCACCACTTGGTTGACCGGGAAGTTCCAAGGCGTGAACGCAGCCACAGGCCCCAGCGGTTGCTTGAGCACCTGTTGCTGCACGTTGATGTTGCGTGGCGGCACGATGCGCCCATACACACGGCGGCCTTCCTCGGCAAACCACTCGATGATGTCAGCCGCTGACATGGCTTCGACTTTGGCTTCGGCCAAGGGCTTGCCTTGTTCTTGCGTGAGCAATTCGGCAATTTGCGGCGCGCGCTCGCGCATCAGGGCAGCGGCTTTGCGCATGATGGCGCTGCGCTCGTTGGCGGGTGTGTCGCGCCAGATTTCAAAACCCTTTTGCGCAGCTTGCGCTGCACGCTCCAGATCGGGCACGCCCGCGTGCGCCAAGCGGCCGATTTCGGTGCCGGTGGCGGGGTTGAACACGGGCAGGGTGCGGCCGTCTGCGGCATCACACCACTGGCCACTGATGAAGAGTTGGGTGTTGGGGTAAGTCATGTTTTTTCCTGAAATCGGTTGCCGGGGGTTTCCGGGGAAAGGCTGCCCGGACAGAGGCCAAATTGTGGCCGGATTTCGCGCCCCAGCGGTCAACCCCGGGACAGACCCCAAGCCGTACAGGACATTCGGTGCAAGGGGTTTACACCGGGCGCAAGAACCTGGCCAGATGTTCCAGCAACACATTGACCCGGTGCGGGATGTAGCGGTTGCTGGGCAACACCGCGTAAATGCCCAAAGCGGGTGCCTCAAAGGCCGACAGAATTTGCACCACCTCGTGCTTGGCCAGAAAGGGGTCGGCGATGAAGTCCGGTTGCAGCGTGATGCCCATGCCACGCGCCGCCGCCTGCGTCAGGGCCAAGCCATTGTTGGCACGAATTCGACCGCGCACGGGGAATTGCTGCACCCGCCCATCCACCTGAAAAGGCCAAGTCGCGGAGTTCATGGACATCGAATACACCAGGCACTCGTGGTGGGCCAGGGCTTGCGGGTGCAACGGCTCGCCGTGTTCTGACAGGTAGCTGGGCGATGCCAGCGTGAGCAAACGCACTGTGCCCAGGTGGCGCACGATATCGCCCGGCTGCAAATCGGCGGTGATGCGGATGGACAGGTCGATGCCCTCCTCAATGAGGTTGGCGCGCTGGTCCGAGAAATCCATCATCAGCTCGATGTGAGGCTGCGCCTGCGCAAATTCGAGCAACGCGGGCATGAGCCGCTGCAAGCCGAAACTGATCGGCAAACCCAAACGGATGCGGCCACGAGGAACAGCGTTTTCTTCGTCCAGGCTGGACTCGGCAGCGTCCACCATGTTCAGGATAACGCGGCACTTTTCCAGATAAGCGGCACCTGCAGCGGTCAAGGTCAGGCTGCGTGTGCTGCGGGTGATCAGCTTGATGCGCAGGTGCTTTTCGAGTGCGGCAATCTGGCGCGTGACCACCGAGCGGGCCACCTGCAATTGGTCGGCAACCGCAGTAAAGCTGCCCGCTTCAGCCACCCGCACAAAGATTTGCATCGCATCAAGTTTGTCCATTGTTGCCAATTGTGCAACAAATATTTGCTCATTGGCTACTTTTTCAAATCAGATGATCGGCCTACAGTTCAACCCGTCGCAGCCCCAAGTCCTGCTTGCCGCTGTCACTTTGACCCACCCTTTTCGAGCCCAACCACCATGCCTGCCCGCCGCTCCGTTCTTTTTGTCCCCCACGGTTCACCGATGTTTGCCCTGCACCCAGGCGCTGCAGGCGCGGCCATGAGCCAGATCGCCGCAGCCATGGACACGCCGCGCGCCATCGTGGTGGTCAGCCCGCATTGGGAAACAGCGCTGCCCACCGTAGGCACGGCCACCCAACTGCAGACCATCCACGATTTTGGTGGCTTCGATCCGCGCCTGTACGACATGCAATACCCCGCCACCGGCTGCCCCGAAGTCGCCGCCCAGGTGATAGCCGCACTGCAATCCGCAGGCCTGCCCGTGGCGCAAGACGCCCAACGCGGCTTGGACCACGGCGCCTGGATTCCGCTGCGCCAGATGTTCCCCGACGCCGACATCCCCGTGGTGCCGCTGTCGGTGCAAAGCCACCAGGGCCCTGAGCACGCTTACCGCGTGGGCCAGGCGCTGGCGTCTCTGGCAGCGCACAACATCCTGGTCATTGCCTCCGGCAACATCACCCACAATCTGCGCGACTTCATGATGGTCAGCATGCAAGGCGGCGCCACACCGGCGTATGTGCAGGCCTTTGCCGACTGGATTCACACCCACATGGTGCAGCGCGATGTGCCCGGCCTGCTGGCTTACCGCCAACAAGTCACGGGGCAGCGCGCTCACCCCACCGACGAACACCTGTTGCCGCTGTTCACCGCTTTAGGCGCTGCGGGCGCTGACGCACAGCCCGAGGCGTTTTTCCGGGGCATCAGTGACCATGTGATTGCCATGGATGGCTACACATTCCACTGAAATTTGGCAAAGGAACACCCTATGAGCACCCCCACCACTGCGCACTACACCCGCACCGCCAAAAGCCTGCACTGGCTGATGGCCCTGATGATTTTTGGCCTGCTGGCCCTGGGCTTTTACATGAGCGACCTGCCTCTGTCGCCCGAGAAGTTGCAGTACTACTCGTGGCACAAATGGGCTGGCGTGAGCGTGTTCATGCTGGTCTGGCTGCGCCTGCTGTGGCGCGCCACGCACCGCCCGCCCGCCATGCCGGACCACATGCCCGCCCACATGCAATGGGCCGCCCACGCAGGGCACGCCCTGCTGTATGTGCTGATGATCGCCATCCCCTTGAGTGGCTGGTTGATGAGTTCGGCCAAGGGCGTGCAGACCGTCTGGTTTGGCGTGCTGCCCATCCCCGACCTGCTGGCCAAAGACAAGGAACTGGGCAAAAGCCTGGCCGAGTTGCACGAAGCCCTGAGCATCGGTTTGCTGCTGCTGATCGCAGGCCACGCTGCGGCTGCGTTTTTCCACCACTTTTTTCACAAAGACGACACGCTGCGCCGCATGCTGCCCGGTCGTCGCACTTCTGACCAATGAGGAACCCATGAACACCGTTTTGAAAACCCTGCTGGCTTTGTCTATGAGCGCACTGGCGCTGCAAGCCCACGCCGCGCCTTACCAGGCCATCGTGCCCGCCAAAAGCAGCGTCACCTTCAGCTACAAGCAAATGGGCGTGGCCATGGATGGCCGCTTCAAGAAATTTGCCGCCCAAGTGAACTTCGACCCGGCCAAAGCCGAGCAAGCCAAAGCCAGCTTTGAAGTCGATCTGGCCAGCGTGGACGCAGGCTCCAGCGAAGCCGATGACGAAGTCGTGACCAAGTCGTGGTTCAACGCTGCCGCCTTTCCCAAAGCCCAGTTTGTGGCCAAGCAGATCAAGCAAACCGCACCCAACCAATACGAAGTGCAAGGCACGCTCAGCATCAAGGGCCTGACCCGCGACGTGAAGTTCCCCATGAAGCACACCGCCCAAGGCAAAGACGGCTTGCTGACCGGAAGCTTCACGATGAAACGCGCCGACTACACCATCGGCGAAGGCATGTGGGCGAAGTTCGATGTGGTCGCCAATGACATCCAGGTTACTTTTTTCATCACCGCTCAATTGAGCAAATAAACCAGGCCTCGGCTTGACATCTCTCTCACTTTTTCTTTTTAATCCAAAGGAGTTTTCCCATGACATCGTTCAAAAAAATCACCGCCGTTTTGGCTTTCGCATCACTGGCCGCAGGCTCGGCCTTGGCCGCTCCCGTGAGCTACGACGTGGACGGTTCGCACACCTTCCCCCGTTTTTCATACTCGCACTTTGGGTATTCGACACAGCTCAGCAGCTTCAGCAACACCACCGGCAAAGTGGTGTTTGACGCTGCCGCCAAAACCGGCTCAGTGGACATCACCATCGACATGAAATCGGTCAACACCGGCTTTGTCGACTTCAACAGCCACATCCAGGGCGAAGACTTCCTGGACACCGCCAAGTTCCCCACAGCAACATTCAAATCCACCAAAGTGGTGTTTGAAGGCGACAAGCCCAAAGCCATCGAAGGCAACCTGACCATCAAAGGCGTGACCAAGCCTGTGACCCTGACAGTGACCAGCTTCCAGGCCATGCCCCACCCCATGATGAAAAAGCCAGCCTTGGGTGCCAACGCCTTCACCACCATCAAGCGCACCGAATTCAATGCGGGCAAATACGCGCCTTACGTGGGTGACGACGTGCGCATCGACGTGGCCATCGAAGCCATCGCCCAGTAAGCCTCGTTTTCAGCGCCAGCCGCACCAACCGCCCGGGGTGACCCGGGCGGTTTTTTTTCGCCCGCGTCCATTGATCCGGCCCTGCGAAATCCGCATGATGGCTTCAAATTTTCACCTTGTAGGAGCCAGCCCTGCTGGCGATCAAACGCTTGTGGACCACAGGCTTTTCGCTTGCAGGGCAAGCTCCCACAAAACCTGCGACAGGGCCTGTGCCGGGGTATACAACTGCTGGCATAGGTCAACAGACCGAAAGATGGCTGTTGGTGGCGTGGACTTGTCTCTAGCATCGGAGACTGATTGACACCACGGAGTCAGCCCATGCGACCAGAGGTTTACGCCCGGATGCTGCTGGCCTCACAACATCTACTGGAGACCACCATGTCTTTGTTCAAGAAAATCCTCGTGCCCATCGATGGCAGCAACACGTCCAACAAAGCGCTGGACTATGCCCTCAAGTTGGCGCAGGCAGACCAAGCCGAAGTGCGCCTCATCTATTGCATTGACGAGTTGTCATTGCTCAGCAGCCACGAATATTCGGGCGAGATGGTTCAGCTGGCCCGTGAAAACGGCCACACGATTTTGCAAGGCGGCATGGCACTGGCCAATGCCGCCAAAGTCAAAGCCGACACGCGCTTGATTGACCGTATCGGGCAGCGCCTGGGAGAGTCGGTGGTCGATGCAGCGGGCGATTGGGGTGCTGACCTGATCGTGCTCGGCACACACGGCCGCCGTGGCATTGGCCGCGTCTTGCTGGGCAGCGGTGCCGAGCAGGTGATGCGCATGTCCCCCGTACCCGTGCTGATGGTCCGAGGATTTGACTGAAGGCTCGAGGTCACCGGGCTCTTGGCAACAACCCGGTGTGAAACACGTCCTCAGGACGGCAGATCAATCAATCTTGGCACCAGAAGCCTTGACCACTTGCGCCATGCGCACATAGTCAGCCGCCAGCAACTTGCCGAAGTCGGCGTTGCTCAAATCGCGAGGCTCAATGCCTTGCTTGTCCAAGCGCTCCAGGATGACCGGGTCTTTGAGCAACTTGCTCACAGCGGCATGGATGCGGTTGGCCTGATCGGCAGGCACGGCGGCGGGGCCTAACAGTCCAAACCACGAGTCGAACTGGTAACCGGGCAAGCCGCTCTCGGCGAGTGTCGGCAAATCGGGCAAATATTTGCTGCGCTTGGGCGAGGTCACGCCCAGCAAGCGAATGCGGCTGTCCTTGGCAAACGCCAGTGCACCAATGCTGGCAGCAATCACCGCTTGGGCTCGGCCGGAGATGACTTCGTTGATCGCTTCGCCCGTGGCTTTGAGCGGCACATGCACCACATCAATGCCCGCCAGCCCGTTGAAGTAAGCCATGGACAAATGTGTGGCGCTGCCAACGCCGGCGGTGGCGTAGTTCATCTTGCCAGGATTGGCTTTGGCGTAACGGATGTATTCGGCCGCTGTTTTGGCGGGCACATCGGGGTGCACCATGAGCACATAGCTGGCGCTGCCAATGTGGGCCAGAGGCGCAAAGTCTTTTTGCGGGTCGTAGGTCAGCTTGTTGTACAGCGAGCCTGCAATGTTGTGGCTGGCCGCAGCCATGACCATGGCAGAACCATCGGCATCGGCCCGGGCCACATAGCCCGTGCCAATGGTGCCACCCGCACCGGCACGGTTTTCAACGATCACGGTTTGCCCCAATGCGGCCGCCATCTCGACCGACATCGAACGGGCCAGGATGTCCTGCACACCACCAGCAGCGAAGGGCACCACAATGCGCACCGGTTTGGTGGATTGGGCTTGGGCCATGCCCGCAGCCGACAACAAAGCAGCACCCAAACTGGACACCAAAAGTTCACGACGTTGCATCATCTGCGTTTCCTTGAAGATTGATCAAACCATTAAAAAATCAGCCCACGCACACCCGGTCGGCCAAGCGGCGCATGAAGCGCTCGCACCAGGCCAATTGTTCCAGCGTGACCCACTCATTGGGCTGGTGCGCCTGTGCAATGTGACCGGGGCCGCACACGATGGTGGGCACTCCGGCCTGGTGGAACAGAGCAGCTTCTGTGCCAAACGACACCTTGCCCGCGCCACTGGCCGGGTCGACCTCGGCGCAGTCAAAGCACAGCTGCGCGATCTCGCTGTCGGCGGCCGTGGCAAAACCGGGCAACACCGATTTGAGTTCGTGCGTGATGCCCGTGTCTGCCGCTACCGCCTGCATGGCGGGCACCAGGCTCTCGCTAAAGGCCTTGGCCCGTGCGAAAAGGTCCTCGGGCGTGTTCATGTGGTGGTGGCGGATTTCCCAGGTCACCTCGCACTGGCGCGGGATGATGTTGAGCGCCGTCCCGCCTGCGATCACGCCGGTGTGGATGGTGGTGTGGGGCACGTCATAAATCGGATCGAACGGACCGTTTTGCACCAGCTCGCGGTGCATGGTTTTGAGGTTGGCCACGAATTCGCAAGCAATTTCGACCGCGTTCACGCCCAAGGGTGTGAGTGACGAATGCGCCTCAAAACCGTGCACCGTGGTTTTGTACGAATGTTTGCCCTTGTGCGCAATGACCACCTGCATGCCCGTGGGCTCGCCCACGATGCAACCCGCAGGCTTGAAGCCCTGGGCTTGCATGTCGGCGATCATGCGGCGCACGCCGATGCAGCCGACTTCTTCGTCGTAACTGAAGGCCAGGTGAATCGGGCGCTTGAGTTTTCTTTTCAGCAACTCGGGCACCATCATCAAACAGGTCGCACCAAAACTCTTCATGTCGGTCACGCCCCGGCCAAACATTTTGTCGCCGATGATCTCGACCTTGAACGGGTCGGTGTCCCAAGGCTGGCCATCCACCGGCACCACATCGGTGTGACCCGACAGCACCAGGCCGCCGATTTTGCTTTCGCCATCGTGCGCGGGCAGCGTGGCCCACAGGTTGGCCTTTTGGCCGCTGTCGTCGTAGGTGCGGCTGCAGGCAATGCCCAAATCGTTCAGATACGCCTCGGTCCAGTCCAGCAGGGCCAGGTTGCTGTCGCGCGAGACGGTGGCAAAGGCGATCCATTTTTCGATCAGGGGCAAGGCGGCCAGATCAGCGGCCTGCACATTGGCCAAGGCGGCGCGGGAAAGTGGGGCGTTCATGTGGGACTCCATTTAAAAGGGCGCTTGGGCTCAAACAACTTTTTATCTTACAGGGCCATGCCCCTGGTCGCGTCACCTTGCCGACATGCCCGTCGACCCGCTGCGCCTAAAGTGTTCCCGTCCTTCACAACCATTCCGGAGTTTTCATGGCCATTTACGAACTGCGCACTTATTCCGTGATCGTCGGGAAAATGCCCGAAGTCATCTCTCACTACAAAAATGAAGGATGGCCCGCGCTGGCCAAGCACCCGCAAAAACTGGTGGGCTATTTCACGGGCGATGTAGGCGCGCTGAACGAGCTCATCCACGTCTGGAAGTTTGACGACGATGCCGACCGCCGCGCATTTTGGGCCGGTGTATTTGGCGACCCGGAATTTCTGGCCTTTGCCGCCAAAATCCGCCCGCTGATGCGCGAGCAAAACAACAAGCTCATGCTGTCAGCACCCTGGGGACCGCAGCCCTGAGCTGCAGCGCACGGGTCAACGGCTGCGAAGACGGGCCACCTCGGCCTGTGCATTGTGCGCACGCGCAGCAGCTGCCACCTCTTTGCTCACAATCGTCTTGCCCACCGGGGCCAGCGCAATGCCCGCCAGCTTGAGGTGCTGAATCCCGAAGGGGATGCCAATGATGGTGAAAAAGCAGGCCACGGCCGACACCACATGGCCCAGCGCCAACCAAATGCCGGCCAACAAAAACCAGACGATGTTGCCCAGCAAGCCCAAAGTACCGGTGCCCAAGTCGTCCTCTTGTGTCAATTCCTTGCGGTTGATGGCTTCACGCCCAAACGGGAAAAACGTGAAGTTGCCAATCACCATGCAAGCCCGCCCCCATGGAATGCCCACGATCGAGACAAAGGCGATCAAGCCCACCAGCCACCACAGCAGGCCCATGAAAACCCCGCCGAGGATGAACCACAAGAAATTACCAATAGCGCGCATGACCGTCTTTCATTCAATATTTGTCCATTTATAACTTCTTAAAGCATCGGTACAGTAAAACGTCGATGACTTTTCTGTCCTACTCAAGTCATTCAACTCAAGCAATGTGGACAGCTCAGGCGTTTGAAACGACAGAAAATGTCGCGGTTGAGTCTTATGATGAAACCCTGTTCATAAAGGTTTACACCATGCGCAACCGCACACTTGCTGACATCGCCTTGGCCAAAGTCTATTTTGAAATCCTTGTGGACTTTGCAAAATCACACCCTGGTCAAACCATTCAATACGGTGAGTTGGTAGCAAAGGCCAAGATGGCGTACCCGGACAGCGCATACGTTGCAGTGGCAATCGCAACGAACATGGGCCGTCGACTCGATGCCTTGCGTGAATTCACGTCGCAGCATCAAGTGCCTGACCTCAGCGCATTGGTCGTCAACAAAGCCACGGGTGACAACGGCGAAGGCTTCAGGAAATCTTTTGACGGCGAAGCAGTGCGCCAAGAAATTGCTGAATTCGATTGGGCTCAGTTGCAGTTGACGTTCGACCAATTCATTGAAGGTGAAATGCACGCTTATCAGCAGCGCGTGTTGAAAGCACGTCGACCCAAGAAAATCAAGGAAGCAGCAGCTCGTGAGATGTGGTGGACTTATTTCAAAGCCAATCAAGCCCAAATGCCAAGTCTGACGCAGGTCGAAAAGGAAAGCATCATCCAAATGGTCATGCAGGGGACTGATCCTGGCGATGCTTTTGCTGAAGTGACCACATAAGAGGTCCGTATGCACATTGAAACCTTGCGAACTTTGAGCGCCCAGACCATTCAGCAAGCGCCATTGCCCTTGAAAGAGTTGCTGACTGATTCGCTGTATTACCCCGGTGCCGGAATTGATGGCACGCCCATTCGAAACTGGGCGATAGGGGTCAACTCTTTTATTTACGCCGATTTGTCATGGAGCTTGAGTGCCTATCAGCAAGCGCTCGACAAAGCGCCTGTGCGGGGCTATCGGGTCGTGGCTCAGCGGCAGGTCCATCGAGAAGAGTTGGTCAAACCCGGCTATTCCATGCAAGCGCCATTGGAGTTGCACAAGGACGGCTACCTTCACGCATTACAAATTAATCGACTTGTTCAAGAGGGTCCGTTTGCCCTGTGGACCATTTTTGAAAGAAATGCAGATCAAAGTGAAGCGCATGGGCCAGAGCGTTTTAGCCTCTTGCACTTGCGTGCAGAAGGCGTCGCGACGTATGACGGCCTGTATGCCGCCCATGACTGTGTGCCACACACAGTGGCGTTTATTCGCCCTGGCTTGGCATTTGGTGGGAATTACAGTGATTTTGAAAACGCCTTATTGCAGGTGATGATGCGCTCCAAATTGGGCTTACCCAAACACCTGTTGTGGGAGCACCGTTGCTCAGAGGATCTGTTGCCGCATCCACCATGGGGGAAGCATTACGGCCAGCGAATTCAGGGGCCGTGGCCAAAAGATGGCGAGAGTGGCTTTTGCGTTTCGTTATGGGCAGGTAATCATGAAGTTCTCTGAAGCGCTTGCGGTTCTTCGGCTGTTGGGTACACGTCATGAAGATGCGATGACTGTTCAAGACATTGTTGCCAAGTGGAACAACTTGTATGCAGAAAAACTACACAAACGAACGGCTCAACGCTATCTCAGCGAGTTGTCCACAGATGGCATCGATGGCCGGGCTGTGATTGAGGTGGATGCCTCCAGCAAGGAAAGGCGTTACCACCTGCGGGTGAGTGAAATGGCCAATTGGCTCATGACCGATGAAGCCGCGCTCTACCAGGTGTTGTCTTTACAAGTGCTTCAAAGCACGTTTGGTGATGCTGTGGCCGCTGGCGTAGAACGTCAAATGGACATGGCCGAGCACTTAACGCAGGAGCAACGCAGAACCAAGCGCTTGCGCGACCGTGTTCGGATTGTTCCGGATGGAGTCGGTCGCTTGCGCGCAAAAATTTCTTCAGAAATCTTGGCTTGTGTGATGGATGCGTTGGCATCCAATCAATTGCTGCGTGTTGAATACCGGTCGGCCGCAGGCAATCACTCAAACCGCGAATTGAACCCCCTTGGGCTTGTGGCCAAAGATGGCACTTTGTATTTGTTGGCCGTCAAAGGACTTGGAGACTCACCGATTGCCTACCCGCTGCAACGCATGAAATCAGCTTTGGTGGTGCCTCGGCCTGCACATGATCGCTTGGACTTTGATCTGGACCGCTACATTGAGGCTTCTCATCAGCTCAGCCATGGTATTGATGCAACACTCGAGCCCAAAGTGATCAAGTTCAAGGTAGCGCCCGAATGGATCTACCACTTCAAAGAGCGTCCACTGTCTCACCTGCAAGAGATTCATGAATCGAAGAATTCTGGTGATTGGGCCGTTGTGACCGTGCCGCTTCCTGTCACCATACTGCTCAAAGTATTCCTTGCCAGTTTTGGGCCCGGCGTCGAGGTCATTGAGCCGCAATCCTTACGCCGGGAGATGGGTCAATGGCTTGCACAAGCAGCAGCGCGATATTCGGAAAACTTGACGCCTTGATTGCATAAGGCGCCTCTACAACGACAGGAATTGTCGCGACGGAGGCCTAGACTCAGATCTCACACACAGGAGGTCTGATGAGCTTTGACGATGTAAACGATGTGGTCAGCAAGAAAGCATCTTTATTGGACATGGATCCATCCGTAGAAGACTTCCTTCAAGACTTGGAGCCACCTCCTCGCCGTGCTCGGAAAACCAAAAATGCTCAAGCACCCGTATCTTTGGTCCTGAGCGAGGAAGTAAGTCAAGACGCATTGGCTGAGTTGGCCGAAGCGGACCTTCGATATGCACGCTGGCTACGCGTGATCATGTTGCGGCTGATGATCAAGACACCTGCACTGGGTCGTCTCAAGGGCCGGGTGGGCTACAACCTGAATCAGGTGTGCGCGTTTTTGGGCTTTCAGAACTTTGAGAATTACGCCGAGGCCCGCACTCTGGCAGAAATGCGCCAAGATTTGAGTGTCGTGCTGACGCGCTGGGAGGCTGAAGTGGGGCAAGCGTGTCACTTCCCCCAAGCATTGCAAAATAACCTGAAGGCGCTGGCTCAAATCATCGACCTCAACCCACTGGAAGCGGACATCCTTGGTTTGGGTGTCTTGATTCATGCAGAGAGCATTCTTGAGAGTTGTTCAGAGCTGCTTGGCGCGGAGCTCACCGGCTACAACATCGAACGGATTTTGGGTCCTTTGCTGGCTCGAAAACCTGAATCTGTTTCGAAGTGCTTGCAGCGGCACGAAAAATTGGCCAGTTCTGGTTTGCTCTCCATCGACATCGGTGGTCGGTATGGCCTGCGCCAATTGGTTGACTTGCTGACGTCCACCTTTGCGTCACGCATGCTGGTTCCGCAAAATGACATTCGCAAGATCGTCGAAGGCTTTGTCCGTCCAGTGGTCCGATCGTCACTGACGGCCCAAGACTACGGTCACATCCAAACCAATTTGGAAATTTGCAAATCCCTGCTCACCCATTGTGTGGCCCAAAACGTGAACGGTATCAATGTGCTGATTTACGGAAAGCCCGGCACGGGTAAGACCGAGTTTGCGCGATTGTTGGCCAGTGAGTTGAACCTGTCGCTCATGGAAATCAGTCCTCACAACCTGGCAGGTGCCCCCGTGGTGCCCATCCGTCGTGTGCGCAATTACCGCATCGCGCAGGCATTTTTCAAGCACAACCCTTCGGTGATTTTGTTTGATGAGTGCGAGGAGATCCTCAATCAAGTCAGCAGCAATGACCGCAGTGATGATGAGGCGACTATCCCGCGAAAGTCATGGATCAACAAGATCCTTGAAAGCAACGATGTTCCAACCATCTGGATCGCCAATTCAATTGAGCGCTTTGATGAGGCCTATTTGCGGCGCTTTAGCGTTTGCTTTGAAATGCCCATTCCTTCTCAATTGCAACGAGAAAAAATGCTTGCCAAAGCGATGGATGGCGTTGTGAGCGCGCAAGGGCAAGTCGGTATTGCACGCCACAAAGATGCAACGCCCGCTATGTTGATGCAAACGGCCAAGGTGGTCCAAGCAATTGCCTCGCAACGGCCCGAGAGCGAACGCGATGCATTGGCCATTCACCTGATGAACAACACCCTGAAAGCGCAACGCAAGGCAAAAATCGTGACTCAAGGTGATCTGGGGATTGCCCGGCGTGATTTTGAGCCTGAATGGGTGAACAGCGAAGTGAACCTGCAAGCACTGCGTGAATCCATCGTCCAGTCACGCACTGGTCGTTTGTGTCTCTATGGCCCTCCTGGCACGGGAAAAACAGCGTTTGGCAAGTGGCTCGCACAGGAACTGGATGTGCCTCATCTGGTGCTCAAAGCCTCCGAAATTCTCAGCCCTTATTTGGGTGAGACCGAGCAAACAATGGCTCGCGCTTTTGAGATGGCAGACCAACAAAAGGCTGTGCTGCAATTTGACGAAGTCGACTCTTTTTTGCAAGACCGTCAAAAAGCGTCCAAGCAATGGGAGGTGACCCAAGTCAATGAAATGCTGACCCAGATGGAAAACTTCCAAGGTGTGTTCATTGCATCGACCAACTTGTTTCAAAACCTGGATGAAGCGAGCCTGCGTCGATTTGACATGGCCATCAAATTCGATTTCATGAAAACTGATGCCGCATGGCAGATGTTTATTAAAACTTGCAGTATTCTGGGTGTGGCCGATGCACAGCAGGCTCAGAAAATCCGGCTGGCCCGTCTTGCCCAATTGACACCAGGGGACTTTGAACAGGTGGTGCGCCGCGCCCGCTTGCTGCGGCCGCAAAGCGCCAATGAGGTGCTGGTCCAGTTGGAAGGGGCATTGATGCATAAGAAAACATCCGTGTCCCGTCCTATGGGTTTTCTGGCAGCCGCCTGAATCGCAATGCTTTTGAGACAGACGAAAGGTTTCCATGAATACACCCGTCAAAAAACGGTACCTGACCAAGTCGCGGTTCAAGTTGGCGCTGGAGTGTCCCACCAAGCTGTATTACGCCGCGGAATCAAACGGGTACTTTGATAAAAACAAGGACAACGATTTCCTGCAAGCGCTGGCCGATGGCGGCAACCAAGTCGGTGAATTGGCCAAATTCAAGTACCACCCCAACCCTGTGGGTGACGCGATCACGGTTGAAACCTTGCAATACGACGCAGCTCTCACACAAACGCATGCAAAACTGAGTCTGCCTGGACGCGTGGTGGTGGCCGAAGCGGCCTTGCTGTATGCGCCTTATTTCGTGCGCGTTGACATTTTGATTCGTGACAAAGAGGCCAAGACCATTGACATCATCGAAGTCAAATCCAAAAGCATCGACGACGACACCGTGACCGCCAGGTTCAAAAACAGCTCAAACCAATACGCCACCCAATGGTTGCCTTATCTTTATGACGTCACTTTTCAGGCGGAGGTGGCACGCCTGAACTTTCCGGGTTACAAAATCCGTCCCAAGCTCTTGCTGCTCGATGCGGCCAAGGCGTGCGACAAGGATGGTTTACATCAGCTTTTTCAGATCGTCCAGACCAAGAATGCCGAAACCGGCGTCTCGCGTGTTCAGATCAAAACCCCGCCGCATCTGACGGAAAAGGACATCGGGAATCTTGATTTTTTGCGTGAAGTCGATGTCAGGGACATTGTGGATGAGCTGCGACACATGCCTATCGACAATGTGGCTCATGTACCCGAGATCCATCGGCAAGATTTGGCCACCTTCATGAAATGGGCCGGAGAGCTTCAGATGCAAGGCCATCGTGTCTTCCACGGCGTCTCCAAGACGTGTCGTACTTGCCAATACCGCGCCCCTGCTGGAAACCCCTTGCGCAGCGGCGTGCATGAATGTTGGCAATTGGCTTTAAGTCAAGGGTTGCTTCAAGGCGGTCGTGATCTGACTGACCGCAACATCCCTTTGTCCATTGAGCTTTGGGGAGGCGCTTCTGGTTCACGCAGCTTTGCCGACGTGGTTTTGAAACAAGGACGTGCATTCCTGGCGGATGTTCAAGAAGATGACATTCGCCCAAAGGCTCAGTACGGTGGAAAGGGCATGTCACCCCTCGAGCGCCGCATGGCACAGGTCCAAGCGGCCAATGGGCAAGGGCCAACTTTCGTGCTCGATGAAGAGCGGCTGAGCGAGATGGACGATTGGCAGTGGCCTTTGCACATGATCGATTTTGAGACGTCTGCGCCTGCCTTGCCGTTTTTCAAGAACATGCGGCCTTACCAAACGTTGGCATTCCAGTTCAGCCATCACATCATGGAAAAACTGGGCGATAGGCAAATCCGTATTCGTCATGCCAACCAGTGGATTTCGACGCAAGCTGGATTTTTTCCGAGCATCGAATTCGTGCGCCAACTGCGCAAAGCACTGATGCCTTCTGGCCAACTTGAGGGCACGGTTTTCCGTTATCACAATCACGAAAATACGGTGCTGCGCGGCCTGCGAAAAACAATTGAAGATGCAGGTTTGGTCTTCGTACCTGATGCGACCGAATTGATCGCATTCATCGATCTCATCACCAAATCAACGGGTGATGAGGCCGAAATTTACGGTCCATTTGCAGGAGAGCGGGCCATGGTGGATTTGCACCGTTTGATCCAGGAAGGCTATTACTCTGCTAAGGCCGGAGGTAGCATTTCTCTTAAATTCATGCTACCAGCCATTTTGCATGACGCCCCAGGGGTTGCGGCCTTGTACCGAGAACACGGTGTTTATGGGGCAGGCTTGGCCATTGAAAGCCTGAATTTCAAGGGCAGCCAAGGCCATGTCTGGCTTCAGACAGAAAAGGGCAATGACCCCTACAAAACGTTGCCTGGAATTTTTAGCCCCGAGCATGGTGATTTGAATGAAATGTTGCTGCGCCTGGCTGGGGATGAGGACGACGAAGGCGCGATCAATCAAGGTGGCTTGGCCATGACCGCCTACAACTACACCCAGTTCAATGGTTTGAGTGCTGCAGAGCGGCAAAGCATTGAACAGGCGTTGCTGCGATATTGCGAGCTCGATACATTGGCTATGGTGATGTTGGTGCAGGGCTTGATGAGCTTGAGGGATTTTGCTGCTTAAGCACGCTGAATAATTTCGAAAATACGGTTTTGTCCTTTCTGACCGGACCAAAATATAAATTTCAAAGTACGAGATACAACATGAATAAAGCAGAAGCAATTGAAAAACTTAAGCAACTCGAAAATCAATGCGAAAAGTTAGATATTGATTTCAAAAGCGTATTGGCTGCTTGTGGAATGCGCTTTCAAAAAGGTAATGTGGGATCACCACAGCCACATGTTTTCAAGTCCAAGGAAGAGCTGCATAGCGCGATGAAATCCGCCGTGCCCATTCTTGAGTCTTATTTGTTGGAACCATTCGAATCCATTAAAGATGCCGTTGTTCAAAGTGTTGGGGGTAACACTTTTCGAGCATTTCCACTAAAAAGACTCAACGTTGATAAAAAACCTTCGCAAATTTATAGGCAGGTTGTCACTCAAATTTTTGAGCACAATTTAGAAAAATTCGTTCAATTGACGAGTGTCGATGCATATGAAAAATTCGTCATTGAGAATTCTCAATTGATAGCGCGTGAATTTGACACCGCTGCGGGAGTTTCCGAGTTCATGGGATTCGGAAGAGCTTCTAAGCTGTTTAATCTAACGTGCAAGGCAATGCTTCGGTATCGAGGCATTAGTGCACAGCAGCGTGCAACCCTCTTGGCACTTGCACATGTGCCATGGGATAGTTTCACTATCCAAGGCATCCGACTACTCAATCCGCCGTTCACAATCACATCCACTCAAAGTATGGGCTGGGATGAAATGAACGTGGTGGCCAGTTACATGATGTTGCAGCGTTGGATAAGGGATCTTTGTAGTGAAGTTGATCTCCACCCAATTCATTACGAAGTTGCTGCGTGGAATCAATCTCATTGACTGGTAGGGCGCTTCAGCCCCCAGCAGGCTACGGACAAATCCCGATGCACCACCGCGCAAAAATTTGTATGATGACCTGATCAATTCCCCTCAGGAGACACCCCATGCAACGCAGAAACTGGCTCGTGGCAGCGACCGCCTTGGCTCTGACCACGCCTTTTCTGGCCTCGACAGCGCTGGCGCAAGCCTGGCCTGCCCGCCCCATCAAGCTGGTGGTGCCGTTCCCACCGGGGGGTCTGATCGACAACATGGCACGTCTGGTCGCACCCAAGTTAGCGCAAGAGTTGGGACAGGCCATCGTGGTTGACAACAAACCCGGTGCGGGGGGCAACCTGGGTGCGGCCGAAGCGGCGCGTGCGGCGGCCGATGGCTACACCTTGCTCATGGCCTCACCGCCACTGACGATCAGCCCGGCGCTGTACAGCAAATTGCCCTACAAACCTGAGCAAATCGCCCCCATCGCTTTATTGGGGCGAGTGCCCAATGTGCTGATGGTCAATCCGGCCTCGGGCATCAACAGCCTGGCCGAATTGACGGCTTTGGCCCAGTCCAAACCCGGGCAGCTCAATTACGCATCGAACGGGCAGGGCACTTCGTTGCACTTGAGCGCCGAGTTGTACAAAAGCCAGTCGGGCGCGTTCGTCACACACATCCCTTACCGGGGCGCCGCCGCGGGTTTGACCGGCTTGATGGCGGGCGAAGTGAACCTGATGTTCGACAACCTGCCTTCGGCGTTGGGTTTGATCCAGAGTGGCAAGCTCAAGGCCTTGGCCGTGACCACACCCCTGCGCAGCAGTGCATTGCCGGGCGTGCCCACCATGGAAGAGGCGGGCATGAAAGGGTATCAGGTGTTTGCCTGGTTTGGCGTGGCAGCGCCTGCAGGTTTGCCTGCCCCGGTGCAGCAGAAACTGGAACAAGCGCTGGAGCGCGTGGCCAGCCAGCCTGAAGTCAAAGCGGCCATGCTCAAGGCAGGTGCAGAGCCTGCTTGGGCCAACGCACAAGGCTTGGCCAGCTTCATGCAGGCCGACATGGCGCAATGGAAAAAAGTAGCGGCATTCGCCAAAATTTCACTGGATTGAGGAAACCCACATGACAACAGTCGGACTGATCGGTTTGGGGGCCATGGGCTCGGGCATGGCGGCATCGTTGCGCCGTGCGGGACACAGCGTGCAGGTGTTTGATGTGCGGCGTGAAGTGGCCGAGGCTTTCACCAACGCCGGCGGCACAGCGCACGAATCGCTGGCGTCTCTGGGTGCTGCGTGTGACGTGATCGTGTCGGTGGTGGTCAATGCCGCCCAAACCGAAGCCGTGCTGTTTGGCGATGGCACCACGCCCGGCAACATGACGGGTTGTGCCGCCAGCATGAAGCCCGGCAGCGTGTTCGTGATGTGCTCGACCGTGGACCCGAACTGGTCGGTGGCTTTGGAAGCGCGCCTGGAAGCCATGGGCCTGCGCTATGTGGATGCGCCCATCTCGGGCGGCGCGGCCAAGGCCGCCTCTGGACAGATGACCATGATGACCGCGGGCAAGCCCGAGGCCTATGCCGTGGCCGAGCCGTTTTTGAACGCCATGGCCGCCAAAGTCTACAAGCTGGGCGACAGCGCGGGCGCAGGCAGCAAGGTCAAGATCATCAACCAGCTGCTGGCGGGCGTGCACATCGCCGCCGCGGCCGAAGCCATGGCGCTGGGATTGCGCGAAGGCGTGGATGCAGAGGCCTTGTACGAGGTGATCACGAACAGCGCAGGCAACAGCTGGATGTTTGAAAACCGCATGGCCCATGTGCTGGCGGCCGACTACACGCCGCTCTCAGCCGTGGACATTTTTGTGAAGGACCTAGGCATCGTGCTCGACGTAGCCCGTGCAAGCAAGTTCCCGCTGCCGCTGTCCAGCACCGCACACCAGATGTTCATGCAAGCCAGCACGGCGGGTTTTGCCAAGGAAGACGACAGCGCGGTGATCAAGATTTTCCCGGGCATTGAATTGCCGAAGAGAAAAAGTGCCTGACAGTTGTGGGAGCGCGCCTCTGCGCGCGAATGCATTCGGCCGCAGGGGCGGCCTTCTACAACAACACCCAAACACAAGCCAACCATGACCAAAACATTGAAACTAGGCTGCATTGCAGACGACTTCACCGGTGCCACGGACTTGGCCAACAACCTGGTGCGCTCAGGCATGCGGGTGGTGCAGACCATTGGCGTGCCCGCAGCGCCGCTGGCCGCGGATGTGGATGCGGTAGTGGTCGCGCTCAAGTCGCGCACGATTCCCACAGCCGAGGCCATCGCGCAGTCATTAGAAGCTTTGAAGTGGCTGCAAGCGCAAGGTGCCACACAGATCTATTTCAAATACTGCTCCACGTTTGACAGCACGCCCGAGGGCAACATCGGCCCGGTGACCGAGGCGCTGATGGACGCGCTGGGTACGGACTTCACCATCGCCACCCCAGCCTTTCCGGATAACGGTCGAACCGTGTTCAAAGGCTACCTGTTTGCGGGCAACGTGTTGCTGAACGAAAGTGGCATGCAAAACCACCCGCTCACGCCGATGACCGACGCCAACCTGGTGCGCGTGATGCAAGCGCAAACGAAGCGCAAGGTCGGCTTGATCGATTACAAGACCGTGGGCCTTGGCGAGGCGGCCATCCGCGAACGAATTGCCACCCTGCGCGCCGAAGGCGTGGGCGTGGGCGTGGTGGACGCGACCAGCAACGAAGACCTGCACCGCATGGGCCCGGCTTTGAAATCGCTGCCACTGCTGACTGCAGGCTCAGGCGTGGCCATTGGCCTGCCCGCCAACTTTGGCCTCAAGCCTTCACTGCAAGCGAGCCAGTTGCCTGCGGCCCGTGGTCTGCAAGCCGTGGTGTCGGGCAGCTGCTCGGTGGCCACCAATGGCCAGGTCGCACACTTCAAAGCCACGGGACGGCCCGCGATGGCGATCAACCCGGCCAGCCTGATGCACGGTCAAACCGATGCCGTGGTGCAGCAGGTGCTGGCCTGGGCTGGGCCGCTGCTCCAAAACGGTCCGGTGCTGGTGTATTCGACCGCCGAGCCGGATGCCGTCAAAGCCGTGCAAGCGCAGCTGGGCGTGGCCGAGGCAGGCGCTTTGGTCGAACATGCGCTGGCGTCTGTGGCCCGTGGTCTGGTGGACCTGGGCGTACAACAGCTGGTGGTGGCAGGCGGCGAAACCTCGGGTGCTTGCGTGCAGGCGCTGAACATTGCACAGCTGCAAATCGGCCCGCAAATCGACCCGGGCGTGCCGTGGTGCCACGCGCCTTCACCCACTGGCGGCGTGCACATCACCCTGAAGTCGGGCAACTTCGGCACCGAAGACTTTTTCAGCAAAGCATTTGGGGTGCTGAAGTGAACCTGGCCCCCCTGTGGAAGCGAGCCCCTGTTCGCGAATGTGGTTCTGCGCTGCAACAAGCATTCAGCCGCAGGGGCGACCTCCCACAAAAACCGGCCACTTCTACAATGAATCCATGCCAGCAGGAGATCGCATGAATGAATCACAAGCCCGCGAAGAGATCTGCCGCGTGGGCCGCAGCTTGTTTGAGCGCGGCTACGTACACGCCACGGCGGGCAACATCAGCGTGCGGCTGGACGATGGTTTTCTGATCACGCCGACCGACGCGTGCCTGGGCTTTTTAGACCCGGCGCGCCTGGCCAAGCTGGACCTGCAAGGCCAGCAAGTCAGCGGCGACAAGGGCAGCAAAACCATCGCCTTGCACCGCCAGATTTACACCGCCGCTTGCGAGAGCGATGCCGACACGCGCTGCGTGATCCACACGCACAGCACGCACTGCGTGGCGCTGAGCCTGAACGCCCACGGGCCTGAATTGCTGCCGCCCATCACGCCTTACTTTGTGATGAAAGTAGGCCATGTACCGCTGCTGCGCTACCACCGTCCGGGCAGCGCGGATGCGGCCAAAGAAGTCGCTGATTTGATTCGCAGCCACGCCGCGCACGGTACGCCGATCCGCGCCGTGATGCTGCCGCGCCTGGGGCCCAATGTGTGGCACGACAGCCCAGCAGCCGCCATGGCCACGCTCGAAGAACTCGAAGAAACCGCACGGCTCATGCTGCTGCAACCCCACACCCCGCCGCTGCGCGCCACCGATCTGGACGAACTGCGCCAGACTTTTGGCGCACGCTGGTGACCCTGCAGACGCGAAGCCCGCGCCGCGATTGAACCCATTGCCCACCGAAAGACCACCATGCCCCGCTTTGCCGCCAACCTGTCGATGATGTACCCCGACCTGCCGTTTCTGGACCGCTTTGATGCGGCCGCCAAAGACGGCTTCAAAGCGGTGGAATATTTGTTCCCCTATGCGTTTGAAAAAGCAGACATCACGGCACGCCTCAAAGACAACGGCCTGCAGCAAGTGCTGTTCAACACACCACCCGGTGGTGCCGATGTGGCAGGCTTCAACGCCGCCTGGACCGAGGGGCACCGCGGCACAGCCAGTGTGCCGGGGCGTGAGGCCGAATTCCGTGCGGGCTTTGTGCACGCGCTCGAATGGGCGGATGCGCTCAGCTGTCCACGCGTGCACGCCATGGTGGGCTTGCGCGCAGAGGGTGCCAGTGCCGAAGCAGCAGACGCCACACTCACCAGCAACCTGCAATGGGCCGCAGCCGAAGCCGCCAAGGCCGGACGCGACGTGTTGGTCGAGCCCATCAACACGCGCAGCGTGCCGGGCTTTCACCTCAACCGCCAAGACCACGCCCACCGCATCGTGCAGGCCGTGGGTGCCGCCAACGTGAAGGTGCAGATGGACCTGTTCCACTGCCAAATCGTCGAAGGCGACTTGAGTGCCAAGATTGCTCAGTACCTGCCCACCGGCCGTGTGGGGCATTTCCAGATCGCTGAAGTGCCGAACCGCCACGAACCTGGCACGGGGGAAGTGAACTGGACGCACATTTTCCAGACGATCGACCGTGTGAGTGCTGAATGCGGTTGGGACGACTGGATCGGGTGTGAGTACAACCCCGCTGATGCCACCCCGGGCGGTACATCGCGTGGCCTGAGCTGGGCACGCGGGCGCCTGTGAACACCGACATACCCACCATCCTGACGTCTGCACCTGAGCCTTGGCGCGTGCCTGCACAAACGGGCCTTGTGCCTGATCGGCCGTGAACGATCCTCACTATCTGATGTGGGCCGCACTGGCTGCGGGCTTGGTGGGTTTGTCCAAAGGGGGCTTGCCCACAGTGGGCATGCTGTCCGTGCCGATTCTTTCGCTGTTCATGTCACCGGTGCGGGCGGTGGTGATGTTGTTGCCCATTTACATCATCTCCGACATGGTGGGGCTGTGGCTTTACCGCAAAAACTTCAGTGCCATCAACCTGAAAATCCTCATTCCCGCCGGGGTCGCGGGTGTGCTGGTCGGATGGTTGACGGCATCAATGGTCTCCGACACCGCCGTCAAATTGCTGATCGGCTTGATGGGGGTAGGCTTTGTGCTGAATGCCTGGCGCCAACGGAAAAGCCAGCACGCGCCTGTTCAGGCCCGATGGGATAAAGGTTTGCTGTGGGGTGGCCTGTCAGGTTTTTCCAGCTTCATCTCGCATGCGGGTGGCCCCCCGTTTCAGGTCTACCTGTTGCCACAAAAGCTGCCCAAAGCGGTGTTCGCTGGCACATCCACCCTGTTCTTCGCGGTCATCAATTTGGCCAAGCTCGGGCCTTACCACCAGCTGAGACCCTACGGCATTGACGAGATGATGGGCGCGATGGTACTGATTCCGTTTGCGCTGATTGGCACTGTCCTGGGCGCCTACCTGACACGCAAAATCGCCGACGACTGGTTTTTCAAATGGGTGCAAATTGGCCTGCTGGCGATTTCATTGAAACTCATCGCCGAGGTCTTGCAGGCTTGACGGAATTTTCAAGCCAAAGCGCACACCGTTTTGGATCCTTCCCCATTGCACATGGGTTGACTCAAATCCACGCCGCGCAGCTTTGACTGGACGCATCAATCCTTGCGCGCCCCTGGCTCTGTCCAGCCACCGCCCAAGACTTTGTAGACAGCGACCAGGCTTTGCAGTTGCTGGGCTTGCGTCTGCAAGGCCGCTTGTTGCGCGGTCAATAACGACCGACGGGCATCCAGCACTTCCAAGGCATTGGCCAGTCCCTGGCGTTCGCGCAGTTCAACCAGTCCCATGCGGGTTTCTTCTGCGGCCAGTTGCGCACGCTGAGCGCGCAGTTGCTCGATCAGCGTGCTGCGGGCGGCCAGCGCATCAGCGACTTCGCGGAACGCGGTCTGGATGGTTTTTTCGTACTGGGCCACTGCAATGTCGCGCCCGACTTTCGCAGCGTCGAGGTTGGCTTGGTTGCGGCCTGCATCAAAGATGGGCAACAGCGCCTGAGGGGCAAACGTCCAGGCACTGGTCCCGGCGCTGAACAAGCGTTCGAGGTCGTTGCCCACAATCCCCGCGCTGCCCGTGAGCGTGAGCCGCGGGAAAAAGGCGGCACGCGCGGCACCAATGTTGGCGTTGTTGGCAAACAGCTGCTGTTCGGCCTGGCGCACATCGGGGCGGCGAATGAGCAAGTCGGATGGCAGGCCCGCAGGCACATCGGCCAACAAAGCTTGCGCCGTCAAAGGCATGCCTGCAGGCAAATCGGTCGGCAGTGCCTGGCCCACCAGCAACGCCAATGCGTTGTCATCTTGAGTGCGTTGACGCTTGGCTTGGGCCAGCGCCACCTTGGCACCCTCCAGCAAAGACTGGGCCTGGCTGAGGTCAAGCTGCGATGCGGTCTGGTGCTCAAACCGCAGCTGAGTCAGACGCAGGGACTGTTCGCGTGTGGCGACAGCCTTCTGCGCAACTTGCAACAAGTCATCGTCAGCGATCAAGCTCAAATACGTGTTGGCCACCGATGCCACCAACGAAATCTGCACCACGCGACGCGCTTCTTGACTGGCCAGCCATTGGGCTTGCGCGGCCTGGCTCAACGAGCGCACACGGCCAAACAAGTCCAGCTCGAAAGCGGTCAGCGGACTCACGCTCAGCCCTGCGGTATAGGTGCTGGTGATGCCCCCCGAAGCATTGGAAGTGCGTGAACCGCCGATGCCCGCGTTCACTGTGGGCAGCTCGTCGGCACGGCGCAGTTGCCACTGGGCGCGGGTCTGCTCGATGTTGAGCATGGCGATGCGCAGGTCGCGGTTGTTGTCCAGCGCCAGTGCGATCAGGCGCTGCAGCCGGGCGTCCTTGAAAAAGTCTTGCCAGGGGATATCGGCGGCCTGGCGCTGGCCGGGTGCTGCTTCGGTCGCACCCGGGTATTGGGTGGGCACCGGCGCAGCAGGGCGTTCATAAGTTGGGATCAGGCTACAAGCGCCGAGCAGGGTCAGTGCGCAAGCGCCGCTGGCCAGACGCAGCAGCGACCCGTTGAGAAAATTCAACTCACTCATGGCTGTCGACTCCGATCTGGTGACCATGCTCGGCATCGAATTGCCGCTGGCGCTCACTGCCCTTGAAAAAAGTTCGCACCACCACAAAGAAGATGGGCACAAACACCAGCGCCAGTGCGGTGCCGATGATGCTGCCGCCAATCACCCCGGTGCCAATGGCACGCTGGCTGGCCGAGCCTGCGCCCGATGCAATGAACAAGGGCAACACGCCCAGCACAAAGGCCAGCGAAGTCATCAAGATGGGACGGAAACGCAAGTGCACCGCCGTGAGCGCCGCCTCGACCACCGTCTTGCCTTGGGCCTGCAGGTCCTTGGCAAACTCGATGATCAAAATGGCGTTCTTCGCCGACAGGCCAATGATGGTGATCAGGCCGACCTGAAAATACACATCGTTGGCGTAGCCACGCAACCAGGTGGCCAGCAGCACGCCGAGCACCCCCAGCGGCACCACCAAAATCACGGCCAGCGGAATCGACCAGCTTTCGTACAAGGCCGCCAGACACAAGAACACAGCGAGGATGGCAAAGCCATAGAGCACCAGCGCTTGCGAACCGGCCAGCTTTTCTTCGCGTGACTGCCCGGTCCATTCGAAGGCAAAACCTTCGGGCAATTGCTTCATCAGGTTTTCCATCTCGGCCATGGCCGCGCCCGAGCTGTAGCCGGGGGCTGCCGAGCCGCCAATGCGCATGGCGGGGTAGCCGTTGTAGCGCACAGTCTGCATCGCGCCCTTGATCCAGCGCGTGGTGGCAAAGGCCGACAAGGGCACAGATTTGCCCTGGGCATTGGAGACGTTCAAACGCAAGATGTCGTCCGGCTGCATGCGCGAGGTGGCATCGGCTTGCACCACCACCCGCTGCAAGCGGCCCTGGTTGGGAAAGTCGTTGATGTAGGCCGAGCCCAAGGCGGTGGAAATGACGGTGTTGATCGCATCAAAACCGACACCCAGCGCATTGGCCTTGTCGCGGTCCACGTCAATTTGCAGTTGCGGCGCGTCTTCCAGGCCGTCCGGGCGCACTTGTGTGAGCATCGGGCTTTGGGACGCCAATCCCATCAACTGGTTGCGTGCCGCCACCAGCGCGTCGTGGCCCTTGCCTCCCCGGTCTTGCAAGCGGAAGGTGAAGCCCGAGGCGGTGCCCAATTCGGGAATGGGCGGCGGGCTCAGCGGAAAGATGAACGCATCACGGATACCCATCAGCGCCCCAAAGGCACGCCCGGCCAGCGCTTGTGCGGAGTGCTCGGAGCCAGAGCGTTCGCTCCAGTCCTTGAGCGTCACAAACGCCAGCGCGGCGTTCTGGCCCTGACCCGAGAAGCTGAAGCCCAGCACACCCACCATGCTTTGCACTTCGGGTTGCTTGAGGATGAAGCCCTCGACCTGTTTCATGACCGACAAGGTGCGTTCTTGCGTGGCCCCCGGCGGCAACTGCACGTTCACCAGAATGTTGCCCTGGTCTTCACCGGGCAAGAACGAGGTGGGCAAGCGCACATACATGACCGCCACCGCGCCGATGACCGCGGCATAGACAAACAGGTAGCGCGCAGCACGCGGCAACATGCGGGCCACCAGCCCTTCGTAGTTTTTGGCGGTGCGCGAAAAACCCCGGTTGAAGCGTCCAAAAAAGCCGCTCTTGGCATGGTGATGTCCGGCTTGCACCGGCTTGAGCAGCGTGGCGCACAAGGCGGGCGTCAAAGACAAGGCCATGAAGGCCGAAAAGCCAATGGAGCTGACCATCACCGCCGAAAACTGGCGGTAGATGTTGCCGACCGAGCCCTTGAAAAAGGCCAGCGGCACAAACACTGCGATCAACACCACAGTGACGCCAATGATGGCCCCAGAAATTTGCCCCATCGCTTTGCGCGTGGCTTCGAGCGGTGGCAAGCCTTCTTCGCTCATGATGCGCTCGACGTTCTCCACCACCACAATGGCGTCGTCCACCACGATGCCGATCACCAGCACCATGCCGAACATGGTCAACACGTTGATGGAAAAACCCAGCACTTGCAGCAAGGCAAAAGTGCCCATCAGCGCCACGGGCACCACGATGGTGGGGATGATGGTGTAACGGAAGTTCTGCAAGAACAAGAACATCACCAGGAACACCAGGATCACAGCCTCGACCAGCGTCTCGGCCACTTGGGCAATCGAGATTTTCACGAAGCGCGAGCTGTCGTAAGGAATGGTCCAGTGCACGCCCTTGGGGAAATATTTTTCCAACTCGGTCATGCGCTCACGCACCGCTTGGGCCGCCGCCATGGCGTTGCCCGAAGGGGAAAGCTGCACACCAATGCCAGCGGCAGGGTTGCCATTCAGGCGCGCCGAGGTGGCGTAGGTCTGAGCGCCCAGTTCGATGCGCGCCACATCCTTGAGGCGCACCGTGGAGCCATCGGCATTGCCGCGCAACACGATGCGACCAAATTGCTCAACGGTGGCCAACTGACCATCAACGATCACGGTGGCTGCAATCGACTGGCCTGTGATGTTGGGCAAGTCGCCGATCGAGCCCGAGGACACCTGGGCGTTTTGCTGGCGTATCGCGGCGTTCACGTCGGCTGCTGACAGGTTGAAGCCGCTGAGCTTGGCCGGGTCGATCCACACGCGCATGGCGCGCTCGGTGCCAAACAGCTGCGCCTGGCCAATGCCGGGCAAGCGCTGTATTTCGGGGACGATGTTGCGCGAGGCGTAGTCACCCAGCGCGATGATGTCGAAGTCCGGGTTGTCGGACGAGAGCATGGTAAACAACAAGAAGTTGGCGCGCGCTTTTTCCACGCGCACACCTTGCTGCGTCACAGCCGCAGGCAGGCGCGGCGCGGCACGCGAGAGGCGGTTTTGCACATCGACCTGGGCCAGGTCAGCATTGGTGCCGGGCTCAAAACTGATGGTGATGGTGCCTGTGCCGTTGGCTTGCGCCACCGACTCCATGTAGATCAAACCGGGCGAGCCATTCATTTCGCGCTCGATCACGCTGAACACACTGTCTTCCAGCGTCTGGGCCGAAGCGCCGGGGTAACCCGCCGTGATCACGATGGACGGTGGTGCCACCGGTGGGTATTGCGAAATGGGCAACTGCGTGATGGCGACAGCGCCCATCACCAGAACGAACAAGGCAATCACCCACGCAAAGATGGGGCGATGAATGAAGAAGCGGGCCATGCTGCGCGCCCCTTACTTGCTGGCAGCGGCGGGTGCCGATGCGGGAGCTGAAGCGGAGGTTGAAGCGGGGGTGGCCGATGCAGAAGCTGCCGGGGGGGGTGAGCCCGCCGCAGCCGGTGCGCCCGCTGGTGCAGAACCCGTCCAGGGCACGGTCTTGACCGGCATGCCGGGCACCATCATTTTCTGGAACCCATCGACAATGACTTGCTCGCCTTTTTGCAGGCCACTCAGGATGACCCACTGGTTGTTCTGGTTGCCGCCCACCGACACGGGGCGCGGTACCGGCTTGCCATCTTCACCCACCACCAGCACGGTATCGCCCTGACCGGTGCGTGTGACCGCTTGCTGCGGCAGCAAGATGCCCGAAGGCAGTTCGGCCTGGGACAAGCGCACACGCACGTACTGCCCAGGCAAAAGCATGCCGTCGGCATTGGGCACTTCGGCGCGCAAAGTGATCTGGCCCGAGGTGGCGTCCACCGTCATATCTGCAAACAGCAGCTTGCCGGGGCGTGGCAACTCGGTGCCATCTTCCAGCACCACCCGCACCGGCAACGAACCGTCGCTCTTGCTGCGCAGCTGCTTGGTGGCCACGGCTTTGCGCAGGCGCAGCACCTCGCCGCTGGACTGGGTGAAGTTCACATACACCGTGTCGGTCTGCTGGATGACGGCCAAAGGCGTGGCTTCGGTCTGGCTGACCAAGGCGCCCTCGGTCACCAGCGACTGGCCAATGCGGCCCGAAATCGGTGCGGTCACGCTGGCATAGTCCAGGTTGATGCGGGCCGTCTTGACCGCCGCTTGGGCTGCAGCCAAATCGGCAGCCGCCTGCTTTTGGGCGGTGACCAAAGTGGCGAAATCCTGCCCGCTGATGGCATTGGCCTGCACCAGCGGCTGGTTGCGCGTCACCAGGGCGCTGGCTTGCTCCAGATTGGCCTGGGCCTTGGCCATGCTGGCCTGGGCGCTGTCCAGTGTGGCGCGGTAAGCCGCAGCATCGATTTCATACAGTACCTGCCCGGCTTTGACCTCGCTGCCCTCGCGGAACAGGCGCTTGAGCACCACCCCACTGACGCGGGCACGCACTTGCGCCACACGCACGGGGCTGACCCGGCCCGGCAATTCGGTCTGCAGCGCCACCGCCTGCTCTGCCACGGTGACCACCCCTACAGTCGCCGGAGGCGGTGCCTTGCCTGCAGCACCGCCCGCTGGCGGCGCATCCTTGGCGCCACAGGCGGCCAAGGCCACAAGCAAGGCCCCGACGCACCAGCGCCCTGAACGGACAGGGTTGTGAAATGGCGGGGTGAATGCGGGAAAAACAGGGCGTGACGAGGACATGGGCAACCTTTGGAACCACCCGGAGCGATGCTGGACGAAACCCGTGCAAGCCATCCGTCGGGGGCATGTGAACAACCGGCCATTTTGCATGAACTGCATGACACACACACCAGGCCTGCGGTGTCACCGACTTGTACAAACCACATGGACTCCTGGCTTGAACTTGTCATAATTTGCGATGCGCCCCGCCCCCTGCGCACGCCCAGACTTTTCCCAAACAAGGATTCACGATGAACGCTCCATTGCACCGCGAAATGCCCGCTGGCACCCTCGACAGCGCCCGCGCACTGGGTGAAGTCACCCAGTCTTGGGACAGCAGCATCCTGCCCGAGCTGAAAAAGTACATCGAGATCCCGGCCAAGTCGCCCTCATTTGATGCCGACTGGGCCAAGCACGGCCACATCGAGACCGTGCTGCGCAACGCCGCGCAGTGGGTCGAAGCGCAAAAGGTCGAAGGCCTCACGCTTGAAATCATCCGCCTGCCGGGTCGCACGCCTGTCATGTTTTTTGAAGTGGCCGCGACGCGTGCGGCCAGCGAGGGATCGGGCCAGACGGTGCTGATGTACGGCCACCTGGACAAGCAGCCCGAGTTCAATGGCTGGCGCAATGACCTGGGGCCCTGGACCCCGGTGTACGAAGAAGGCAAGCTCTATGGCCGCGGTGGCGCTGACGACGGTTATGCGGTCTACGCCAGCATCGCCGCCGTGCAGGCGCTCAAGAGCCAAAACACACCGCACCCACGCATCGTGGGCTTGATTGAGACCTGCGAAGAGTCCGGCTCTTACGACCTGCTGCCCTATGTGGATGCGCTGCGCACCCGCATGGGCGATGTGGGCCTGGTGATTTGCCTGGACAGCGGCGCGGGCAATTACGACCAGCTGTGGCTCACAACAAGTTTGCGCGGCATGGCCAGCGGCACGCTCAAGGTGCAAATCCTCACAGAAGGCATTCACTCGGGCGATGCCTCAGGTCTGGTGCCATCCAGCTTTCGCATCATGCGTCAGGTGCTCGACCGCCTTGAAGACAGCGCCACCGGTCGCCTGCTGCCCGCGAGCTTTCATTGCGAAGTGCCCGCCGAGCGGCTGGCGCAGGCCCAAGCCACGGCCGCGATTTTGGGCGACGAGGTGTACAAGCGCTTCCCGTGGGCACACTACGACTGCGGGGGCTCGACCAGCTTTGCACTGCCCACCACCACCGACCCGACCCAGGCCCTGCTCAACCGCACCTGGACGCCCACACTCAGCGTGACCGGGGCGGACGGTTTTCCTGCGCTGAAAGACGCGGGCAATGTGCTGCGGCCTTACACCGCCTTCAAGCTCAGCCTGCGTTTGCCGCCCTTGGTGGACGCGGCACAAGCCGTGGCCGAAATGAAAGCCCTGCTGGAAGACAACGCGCCCTACCAAGCCAAGGTGACGTTTGAATCGGGTGGTGGTGCCACCGGCTGGAACGCCCCCGACACCTTGCCCTGGTTCGAGCAGGCGCTGAACAGTGCCAGCCAGTCCCACTTTGGCGCGGGTGTGGGTTACATCGGCCAGGGCGGCACGATTCCGCTCATGAACATGCTGAGCGCGGGCTTTCCCAAAGCGCAAATGATGGTGTGTGGCGTGCTCGGCCCCAAGAGCAATGCACATGGACCCAACGAGTTCTTGCATGTGCCCTACGCCAAGAAGCTCACAGCGGCCGTGGCCGAAGTCATGACGCGGATGCCTTGATGTTCTCGCAGCGGCTTTCCATTTCGCGCCCGACCGTCTCTGCTGTCCAAGGCAGCGCGGGCCAATTGGCGGTTTATGACTGGATCTTGCCTGCGGCGCAGCCCTTGGCCACCGTGCTTTTGGTGCACGGCCTGGGCGAACACGCCGGGCGCTATGGCGAATTGGCGGCCAACTTGCACCAATGGGGTTTTGCGGTGCGCGCCTATGACCAGCAAGGCCACGGCCAGTCCGAAGGTGCCCGGGGCGACATGCTGCGTCCCGGCAGTTTGCAGGCCGATTTGTGCCGGGTGATCGACGACACCCGGCAGCGCCCGGCATTGGCGGACACCCCACTCATCTTGCTGGGCCACAGCATGGGCGGCTTGGTGGTCGCGCGCACGCTGGCCGAACAACTGCGCCCGGTGGATGCGGCGGTCTTGTCTTCCCCGGCCTTGGGGGCGTTCCCCACCTTGTTTCAGAAAATGCTGCTGGCCACTCTGCCACGCGTGGTGCCACACCTTCGCGTCGACAACGGCCTGAAAACCGAGTGGGTGGCCAGAGACCCCGATGTGGTCAAAGCCTACCAAGCCGACCCGATGGTGCACCGACGCATTTCCACCGGTTTGGCCGCATGGATTTTGAACAACGGCACGCAAACGCTGGAAGATGCCGCGCAATGGTCAGTCCCCACTTTGCTGCTCTATGCGGGTCAAGACCGGCTGGTCAACGCACAGGCCAGCGCCGATTTCGCGCAAGCAGCACCGAAGAGTGTGGTGCAGGCCCAGTGCTTTGAGGGCATGTACCACGAGATCTTCAACGACCTCTACCGCGCGCAGGTGTTCATGGCGCTCAAGCGCTGGCTGTTGTCGCGCTTTTCTGCTTGATCACCATCCACACCAGTGCGATGCCGGTCAGGGCTACCGGGAGCAAGGAGCCAATGTTCAGCCACACCCAGCCCTGGGTGGTGACCAAAGCGCCCGAGGCAAACGACGTGATGGCCATGGTGGCAAACACAAAGAAGTTGATGGCGGCCTGACCCCGGTCTTTTTCAGCAGGGGTCCAGGCTTTCATGGCCAACGTGGTGCTGCCGGTGAACAAGAAGTTCCAGCCCAAGCCCAGCAAGAACAGCGAAATCAAAAACTGGTGCAACTCGACACCCGTGAGCGCGATGGCGATGCAGGCGAAGTTGATCACCACCCCCACGGCCATGATTTGCAAGGTGCCAAATTTCTTGATCAGGTGCCCCGTGAAAAAGCCGGGGGCGAACATGCCGATCACATGCCACTCCAGCACCAGCGCCGCATCGTCAAAACTGAAACCGCACACCTGCATGGCCAGCGGTGTGGCGGCCATGAGCAGGTTCATCACGCCGTAGCTCAAAGCGGCGGCTGCAGCCGCCACGATGAAAACGGGCTGGCGCATGATCGCGCCCAAAGGTCGGCCTGCGCTGTCGCCCGGCTTTTTGGCAGGCACGGCCGGAAACCGGATGAAGCTCATGCACACCATGGCCAGCACCGCCACGACCCCCAGGGCCATGTAGGCCCCCAGAAACGGGGTTTCGTGCAGGGTGCGTGTGCGCGAAGCCAAATTGGGCCCGACGATGGCACCGATCAGGCCGCCCGCCAGCACCAGCGAGACGGCTTTTTCGCGGAAACCGTCAGCGGCCAATTCGGCAGCAGCAAAGCGGTACAGCTGGCCGTTGGCGCTGTAGTAACCCGCGATCACCGTGGCAGCGACCAGCAGCCAGAAATTGTGGGTCCAGGCGGCATAAGCGGCCAGCAGAGCCGAAAACAAGGCCACACCCAAGCCCAACTGAAAAGACACCTTGCGCCCCCAGCGCGACTGGCTCTTGGCCACCAGCCCAGTCGACACGGCACCGCCCACCACGTAGCCCATGACAGGCAAGGTTGCCATCCAGCCCAGCGGCGCGATGCTCAGGCCCACCAAGCCGTTGATGGCAATGAAGGTGACGTTGTTGGTCAGGAACAGGCCCTGGCAGAGCGTGAGAAAAAGGAGGTTGGCGTTCATAGCGGGCAGTGTATCGCCACTTGCTTATACACCGAGGCCCTCACTTTTGACCCCCATGCGTTGCCAAAACAAACATCATGGCTTCTTGCCAAGATCCTGAAGCAAACGCGCCGTTAAATAGAGGCGCGGCACGATGGAATCGATCTCGATGTACTCGTCACGCGCATGGAAACCCCAACCGGCCAGGCCCAAGCTTTCGAGCACCGCAGCCTTGCCCGAGCCACTGGCAAAACCCGCGTCGGTGCCACCGCCCGTGACCGGGTGGAAAAACAGGGGCCGGCCATCGAGTTCGGCGTAGATGGCCCGCGCGCGCTGGGCCAGGGCCATGCCGCGCTCACCCGCCACATAAGGCGGGCGCCCCACATCGAGTTTGACGTGCACGTGCGTGTCGGGCACGCGCCGGCTTTCCTGCGTCTTGGCAATCAGTGCCGCCTTGAGTTTGTCGGCCGCGTCGGGCTGGAGCAAGCGCACATCGGCCGTGGCCACCGCGCTCTCCGGAATCTGGTTACGCACCGAGCCCCCTTGGGCGTAAGTCCAGTTGAGCTGGGCACCCGGGATGCCTTTGGCAATGCCTTCGGTGGCCAGCATCTGGTGCGACAGCTCGATCAGGGCATTGCGGCCTTCGTCGGGTGCCGCACCCGCATGGGAGGCTTTGCCCTTGACTTCCATGGTAGCCATGGCGGTGCCCGCAGCGGCCAGCAGCACGCCTTCGTTTTTGGCCATGCTCTTGGCGGCGGTTGGTTCATACGAGAGCACCACATCGTGCCCGGCCGCCAGCGACTGGATCAAGTCGCCCGAGCCGCCCGAGCCAATTTCTTCGTCGGGGTTGAACAAGACGGTGATCGTGTCAAAGTCGTTCCAGCCTTGCGACTGCAGCACCGCCAGCGAATGCAGGATGACGGCGATGCCGCCCTTGTCATCGGCAATGCCCGGACCGTACAGGCGGTTGCCATCGAACTTGTAGGGCTGCGTGGCCAGAATGCCGTCGGGGTAGACCGTGTCCATGTGCGCGATCAGCATGGCCTTGAGACGGCCCTTGCCCTTGAGCACGCCTTTGACCATGACCCGTTCACTGTTGCTCGTCTTGATGCGTTCGGTCTTGGCACCCAGGGCGTCGAGCCGGGCTTGCGCGAAATCGGCCACCCGCGCGATACCGGCGATGTTGGCCGAGCCCGATTCGATCATCACCAACTTTTGCAAGGTGTCGATGACAGCCGGCTGCGCGGCCTGCGCTGCGGCAAACACGGTATCGTCGCGCTTTTGTGCAGAAGCGCCCATCGACAAAGCCAAAGCGACTGCGGCGAGGCAAGGGTTCAAGAAGTGTTTTTTCATGGCGGTCATGCATCCATCGAGTTGATGGCGCATCGTAAGCGCACAGGGCGCGCGTACGCACGCGCAAAAACCCGCACCGCGAGCGCCTTGGCGACAGGCTCGGGTCAGAGCACCGTCAAGGCCGACAACAGGGCCAAGGGCGCTGTTTCGGCCCGCAGCACGCGTGACCCCAAGGTCACGGGCTGGAAACCTGCGGCCAGCGCTGCCGCCTCTTCGGCCGGAGACAAACCACCTTCGGGGCCGCTGAGCACGACCACAGGCCGGGTGGAGGTGTTCACAGCGCCCAAGGCCTGTGTGCCCTGCGCCAGCGACAGCACCCAGCGGTCGGCATCGGCCGTGGGCTGCACCAGCCACTCCTTGAGGCTGACGGCAGGGTGAATGGCAGGCACGCGGTTGCGCCCGCACTGCTCGGCCGCAGCCACGGCCACGCCTTGCCAGTGCGCCAGTTTTTTGTCGGCGCGCTCGCCCTTGAGCTTGAGCACGCTGCGCTCGGCCACCAGCGGGGTGATGCTGGCCACACCCAACTCGGTGGCTTTTTCGACCAGCCAGTCCATGCGGTCGTTGGCGGTGATGCCCGCCAACAGGTGCACGGATCGAGCCGCTTCGCGTTCCACCGGGTGGTGCACGCCCACCTCGACGTCGACATCGCTGCGGCCCATGCGGGTGACGGTGGCGTCAAATTCACCGCCTTCGCCGTTGAACAAGGTGATGGCATCGCCCGGCTGCAGGCGCAGCACCTGCACATGGCGGGCAGCGCCAGCAGGCAGACTGAGGGCCAGCCCGGTGTGCAGGGGTGCGGGGCAGTGAAAGCGGGGCATGGGGTGCTTACATCCGCCCGTAAGCGAAGCCGACTTGCGGCGTGGTGCCCTCGATCTCGTCGATCAACTTGAGCAGGGGGCCCAGCTCGCGGTAGCGGTCACAGGCCTTGCGGATGTAGTGGATGAAGCGCGGCGCATCGGCCAGGTATTTGGGCTTGCCGTCCCGCAGGGTCAGCCGCGCAAAGATGCCCGCCACCTTGAGGTGGCGCTGCAAGCCCATCCACTCGACAGCGCGGTAAAACGCACCGAAGTCGCTGTGCCAGTCTTCAAAGTCCATCAGCCCGGCTTTGCGGGCTTTTTCCCAGTAACGGATGGTGATGTCAAGCACGAAATCTTCGTCCCAGGTCAAAAAGGCGTCGCGCATCAGGCTGGCGATGTCGTAGGTGACCGGGCCGTACACCGCGTCCTGGAAGTCGAGCACGCCCAGCTGGTCGTTTTGAAACGGCATCATCAGGTTGCGCGGCATGAAATCGCGGTGCACATAGACGCTGGGGGCGGCCTGGTTGCGCTGCACGATCAGGGCCAGCGCCTTGTCCAGGGTCTCTTTGTCTTTGCCTTCGAGCTGCACTTTTTTGTGCTGGCCCAGGTACCAGTCGGGGAACAGGCTCAGCTCGCGGTTGAGCAAGGCTGCGTCGTAGGGGGGCAGCACGCCTGGGCGCGAGGCCAGTTGCCACTGCACCAGGGTGTCGACCGCCTGCATGTACAGGCCGTGGTTGGCTTGCGGGCGGTCAGCGTCGATAGCCGACATCATGGTGGCGTCGCCCAGGTCGGTCAGCAGCATGAAGCCATCGGCCTCATGCCAGTTCAGCACCTCGGGGGCGTTCAGGCCCGCACTTTTCATCAAGGCCGCGATGCGGACAAAGGGCTCCGAGTTCTCTTTGTCGGGCGGCGCGTCCATGACGATGCGGCTGTCGCCTTGGCTCGTGTCCACCCGCAAATAGCGGCGAAAACTGGCATCGGCCGAGGCAATGCGCAAGGTGTCGGGCAAAAGTCCCTGCTCGGCAGCGATGCCGGCGATCCAGTGCTGGAACAAACCCTGACGTGCCGGGTCTGACCAGCTGACTTCAGAAACAGGTGCAGGCGAGGGGATTAGGGATAAAGAGGGGTGGCTCATGGATAATCGCATTCTACAAAGCCTGCTGGCGCCCTTTCGGGGAAACAACAGGCTGCTTCTTTTCATCATTTCCCCAATTTGTGGTCATCCCTTCCTCTTTGCCATCTCTGCCGCTGACACCTGCTGCCATTTCTGCCCCACGCGCTGTGGCGATGGCGGCAGCTTTGTTGACGCTGGGTGCCAGCTGGGCCCAAGCCCAGCCAGCGGGCTTGCCCTTGCGCAGCAGCCCTTTGCTCGAAGAAAAAGTCTCCGCGCGTCAGCAATCCGAAGGGGCGGTCTTTGTCAAGGGCGAACAAATCACCGCGCGCCCCGACATGGACCTGGTGATCGAGGGTCAAGCCAGCATTCGGCGGCCCGGATTGGCCGTGAGCGCCGATCGGGTGGACTACGACCAGACCCAGGATGTGGTGGACGCATCCGGCAAAGTGCGGGTGAGCCGCGAAACCAGCGTCTTCACAGGCCCTCATTTGAATCTGAAAGTGGACAGCTTTCAGGGAACTTTTGAAAAACCAGACTTTGAGCTGTACAGCAGTGGCGGCTATGGCCAGGCGGCCGAAGTGGAGTTTGTGGACGACAAGCGCAGCATCCTTCGCAAAGCCAGCTACACAACTTGCCGCCGCACACCCGGGCCCGAATGGTTGCCCGAATGGCTGCTCAAAGCCACACAACTGACGGTCGACGAAGAAGAGTCCACCATCGACGCCAAAGGCGTGCAATTCCGCTTCAAGGATGTGCCGATTTTTGCGGCACCGTCCCTCAGCCTGCCGTTGACCAACGAGCGCAAATCGGGCCTGCTGCCGCCTTTGTTCAGCGTCGACACCGTCAACGGCGTCGAAGTGGCGCAGCCCTATTACTTTGACATCGCACCGAACCGCGACGCCACCGTCACCACGCATGTGATGAGCCAACGCGGCATCGCTGCGGACACGGAATTCCGCTATCTGGAACGGGACTACAGCGGTCAAGTGCGTCTCAATCTGATGCCCGCCGACAAATTGCGGGACGCGAACCGCTGGGGTCTGTCCAGCCAACACAATGGCGGCATTGATACCGGCTTGGAAAGTGTGGGCCGCATTGGTCTGGGCTTGACCTTGAACCGGGTCAGTGACAACAACTACTGGCGGGATTTCCCCCGGTCAGGCCTGGCACTGACACAACGAATTCTGCCCTCCACAGGGGTTTTGTCATGGGGCAAGGGCGACTTCAGCATGACCGCCCAAGTGCAACGCTGGCAAAACCTGCAGGATGCCGCTCCACCCTATGACAGGGCACCTCAAATCACCATGCGTTACGGGCAATGGAATGCCGAGGGACTGGATTGGTCTGTGGTGGGCGATACCACGCGGTTTGAAGCTGACTACTCACGCGTGGCCAGTTTGGTTGCTAACGGCACATTGCCGCGCAACGGTGAGCGCAGCTACATCCAAGCACAGGTGAGCCGTCCGTGGATCCGACCTTGGGGCTTTGTCACACCCAAGGTGCAGCTGCACGCCACGCGTTATCAGATGGACCGCGCGCTCGACAACGGGGCCTTGTCCGCCAACCGCGTCCTGCCTACCTTCAGTGTGGATTCAGGCCTGGTGTTTGAACGCGAAACACGTTGGTTCGGCCGTGATGTTTTGCAAACACTGGAGCCCCGCGCTTTTTATGCCCGCACGCCCTACAAAAACCAGGACATGCTGCCTGTTTATGACAGCGGAGCCACAGACTTCAACCTCGCCACCATCTTCAGCGAAAACGCCTATGTAGGCCAAGACCGACTGGTGGACAACGACGCACTGACTTTGGGCTTGAGCAGCCGCTTTTTTGATGCAGGCACTGGCGCTGAAATGCTTCGGATTGGCATGGCCCAACGGATCCGGTTTTCTGATCAACAGGTCAACCTGTCCTCCAATCAGGCCGACAGAGCTGCCGGGCTGAGCGATATTTTGTTTGGCGCAGGCATCCGTTGGGACGATCGCTGGTCATTCGACGCCACCATCCAGGCCAAGAACCAGACGCACGAGATCAGCCGAACCACGCTGCAAGGGCGCTACAGCCATAGCGCCTACCGCGTCATCAACATGGCTTACCGAGCCAACAACCAAGTCACACCCAAAACCGAATTTGTGGACGTAGGCTGGCAGTGGCCTTTGAGTGACCTGATCGGCAGGACCGACCGGCAAGCGGAAACCGCCTGGACGCGGACCTCCGGACAAGGACTGGGGCCTGACCGCTGGTACTCGGTGGGCAGACTCAACTACAGCCTGAAGGAACGCAGCTTGGTGGACACCTTGGTGGGCCTCGAATACGATGCGGGCTGCTGGCTGGGTCGGGTCGCTTTTGAGCGACTGCAAACCAACATCTCCACCGCCAGCCCCACAAGTGCGACCAGCCGCATTCTTTTCCAACTCGAATTCGTCGGTTTTGCACGTGTTGGCATCAGCCCGTTAAAACACCTCAGTGACAACATTCCCCGCTACCAATACCTGCGTGACAGCGCGGTCCAACCCAGTCGGTTCCAGCACTATGAATGATCTGTTTTCTCCTGCCCGCTCAGCTTTGCTGGCATCCATCCTGGGCGCAGTCAGTCTGCTCAACCCGTCTGGCGCTTGGGCTCAATCCCCGAGCAAGACCATCCGCCAAGCCGATTTCATCGTGGCGGTTGTGAACTCGGAGCCCATCACCAATCAGGAAGTCCAGGTGCTGCGCCAACGCATGGCCAAAGAGGCGTCTGCGCGAGGCAACAGTCCAACAGCCACTGAGCTCACCCAATTGGCGGTTGAGCAGCTGATCAACGAAAAAGCACAGTTGCAGCAAGCCCGTGAGGCGGGCATCAAAATTGAAGACGAGGCCATTGAACAAGCGGAACTGAACGTCGCGGCCACCAACCAATTGACCCGCGAAGAAATGCACAAGCGGCTGGCGCAAGACGGCATTGCACTGAGTTCGTTTCGCGAACAATTGCGCACGCAGCTGATGCTCAGCCGCTTGCGTGAACGGGAAATCGAAGGCCGTGTGCGCGTCAGCGATCTGGAAGTGGCGCAATTCTTGCGCGAACAACTGCAGACACAAGCCGCACAAGTGCCCCCCGAACTGAACCTGGGCATGATCCTGATTGCCGTGCCGGAAAACAGCAGCGAATCGGAAACCAAAGCCTTGAGCGAGCGCGCAGCAGACATCGCACGGCGTGCGCGTGGCGGAGAGCGCTTCGCCGAGTTGGCCAAATCCTTTTCGCAAACCACCGACCGTGGCGCCAACGGTGGCGACATGGGCCTGCGCCCCATGGATCGCTACCCCGATTTGTTTGTCAGCGCCACGCGCAGCTTGAATGTGGGTGACATCTCTGCGCCTGTGCGCTCTGCTGCGGGCTTTCATATCCTCAAGGTCCTTGAGCGCCGCCAAGCCAACACCTTGTTGGTCACTCAAACCCGTGCCCGTCATATTTTGTTGCGCCCCTCGGCACAAATGACGCAAGCCCAAGCCGTGGCCAAGCTGACCGAAGTGCGGCAAGCTGTGGTTTCCGGCAAGGCGGATTTCGCAGCCCTGGCCCGCGAGATGTCACAAGACGGCAGCGCCCAGCAAGGTGGCGATTTGGGTTGGGCCAACCCCGGCATGTTTGTGCCTGAATTTGAACAAGTCATGAGCCGTCTGCGCCCAGGCCAAGTTGGTGAGCCTCTGGTGTCGCGCTTTGGCGTGCACCTGATCGAAGTCACGGACCGCCGCAACGCGCCCATGAGCGATCAGGAACAACGCACCATGGCACGCAATGCCCTGCGCGAAAAGAAACTCGATGAGACTTACGCGGCTTGGGTTCAGGACATCCGAGGTCGTGCCTACGTCGAGATGCGCGAGCCACCTCAATGAAGCACATCGCCCGCAAACGGTTTGGTCAGCACTTCCTGACCGATGGCGGCATCATCGATGCCATCGTGGACGCGATCAACCCAGAGGCGGGTCAGCCCATGGTTGAAATCGGTCCAGGCCTGGCTGCCTTGACGCAGCCCCTGGTCGAACGTCTGGGTCATTTGACGGTGATCGAGCTGGACCGCGATCTGGCTGTGCGTTTGCGCGAACACCCGCACCTGTCGGTGGTGGAATCGGATGTCTTGAAAGTCGATTTCCGGGCCTTGGCAACGCAGATGCTGGCCAAAGCCACATCGGCTGCCCCAGCGTCCAAAATCCGGGTCGTCGGCAATCTGCCCTACAACATCTCGACCCCCATCCTGTTCCATCTGCTGGCGCAAGTGGACGTGATCGAAGACCAGCACTTCATGCTGCAAAAAGAAGTCATCGATCGCATGGTGGCCAAACCCTCCACTTCAGACTACAGCCGACTGTCGGTCATGCTGCAGTGGCGCTACGACATGGCCAATGTGCTGTTCGTGCCACCCGGGAGCTTTGACCCACCTCCGCGCGTGGACAGCGCTGTGGTGCGCATGGTGCCATTGGCCGAGCCGCCACAGGTCAACGTCAAAACACTGGAGACGCTGGTGCAAGTCGCCTTCAGCCAGCGCCGCAAGATCCTGCGCAACACCTTGGGCAAATGGCTCGAAGAAAAAGGCTTTGCGGGGCACTTTGATTTGCAACGCCGAGCGGAAGAAGTGCCCGTGGCCGAATTTGTGGCTTTGGCCCAAGCGGTTTGAACTGAAAGACCCGGCCCCATGAAAAAGCCCCGCAGTGCGGGGCTTTTTGCATTCAGGCCCCATTCAAAGGGCCTTCATGAACATCAGGCGGCTGCGAGCCAATAACCTGCGTTGAATGGGCTGCTCATGCGCAGCGCCAAAGGCGACACGTCCACCAATTTGTCGGTGGGCATTTTTTCGCCTTCTTCGATCGATTCGGCCATGGCGGCGTCCTCGGTTTGTGCCTCAATCGCCCGTCCTGCTTGGCTGTTTTGCGCAGAACGGGCTACAGAAAAGAATAGAAGCATCGGAAGGGTATCTTCCTGTCTCCCCAGTAATCGGCGGTGTCGCGGAAGATGTCCAGCAATTGCTCGCGGGCTTCCTTGTCAAATTTGACGTGTGCAGGAATTTGCTCCAACACCACGATGAAACCAGGCTGTGGACCTGACTTGTGCAAGGGGTCGGTCATGCAGTCGTACAAGGCATCAAAGTTCTTGCCGAAGTGCGAAGGCAGTGTGAATTGCGCACCAATCAGGTCCAGCACGTCTTGTTTGCTCTGGGCTTCGGCCAGGTTGGCGTACAAAAAGTGGTGGCCCAGGCCTTGGGCGGCCTCTTGCAAATCGCTCACGCGGTAGGCGCGAATCGACTGCACGATGTTGGACCGCACGCCCTTCAGGGGCGCCTCTTGGTCGTGACGAATCGGCGTGTCCATCTCCGTGGTCTTTCTCTAAAGTCTAAAAATCAAGGCTTGTCGACGATCATGCGAAAACTCGCGTAATGGTCTTGTGTGTAGTAACAGGTCTGTGGATTTCGGGGAACCTGGCCACCGCAAACGATGCGCCGCGCTCCGCGATGCTTCACCCCAGGTGTTCTGACGGTGTATTCACGGTAAAACCCACGCATTTCGCGTGGCAGAATCCGCTCACGGTTGCCAAAAACTGTCCCGTCCTTTTCATGAGGAAAAGGACCCCCCTTGCGGATGAGTTGGTACGTTTCTTGGCCTTCTCGCGGCAAATCTGTCACCGACAGGGTCGGTGAAGTTTGGGCTTCGGTGGCTGGACGGGCCTGCACCAAAAAAGTGCAAATTGATAACATCAACCCCAAAAGCACCGGCATCCAGCGCTGTGGGGCAGCGATTTGTCGCGCCACCTTCATGAAAACACCTTTCAGAAGTCCCCGGGTTAACCCGAACACTCGAAGGCGCTAGTGTGAGGCAAACGACATAAAAAAGCAAGCGAATGCCCAATAAACAGGCAAAGCCTGTCTGGGCATTCCAAGGTCAAGTTAGCGCTTGCTGTCGTTTTATGGCTTAACGTGCAGCGTTGGCGTCTGCAACGGTGAGGGCTGTCATGTTCACAATCCGGCGCACCGTGGTGCTGGATGTCAGGATGTGAACAGGCTTGGCAGCACCCAACAAAACAGGTCCCACAGCAATGTTGCCGCCCGCTGCCGTCTTGAGCAGGTTGTAAGCAATGTTGGCGGCATCGATGTTTGGCAAAACCAACAAATTCGCATCGCCGATCAAGCTGCTGTTGGGCATGATGGCCTGCCGAGCTGCTGTATCCAATGCCACGTCGCCGTGCATTTCACCATCCACTTCGAGCCAAGGGGCGTTCTTGCGCAACAACTCCAGCACGTCACGCATCTTGATGGCGCTGGGCTGGTTGGACGAACCGAAGTTCGAGTGTGACAACAAAGCCGCCTTGGGCTTGATGCCGAAACGGCGCATCTCTTCGGCCGCCATGATGGTGAACTCGGCCAATTGCTCGGCCGTCGGGTCGTAATTCACGTGCGTGTCGACCATGAAAACCTGACGCCCAGGCAGCATCAACCCGTTCATGCAAGCGTAGGTGTTGACGCCTGCGCGCTTGCCGATGACTTGATCGATGTAACTCAGGTGCATGGGGTTGGTGCCCCAAGTGCCACAAATCATGCCGTCCACATCGCCTTTGTGCAGCAGCATGGCACCGATCAACGACAAACGGCGGCGCATCTCGATCTTGGCGATCTGCTGGGTGATGCCTTTGCGCTCGGTCATGCGGTGGTAGGTCTGCCAGAAATCGCGGTAGCGGTGGTCCATCTCGACGTTGACCACATCGTAGTCCAGCTCTTCTTTCAAACGAAGACCAAATTTTTCGATGCGCTCGGCGATCACGGCAGGGCGACCGATCAGGGTTGGGCGGGCAATGCCTTCATCGACCACAATCTGCGCAGCGCGCAACACGCGTTCTTCTTCGCCTTCGCTGTAAGCGATGCGTTTTTTCAGGGCGCGTTTGGCGGCCGTGAAAATCGGCTTCATCATGGTGCCCGAGGCATAGACAAAGCCTTGCAACTTCTCGCGGTAAGCGTCCATGTCGGCGATCGGGCGGGAGGCCACGCCACTGTCGGCTGCGGCTTGCGCAACGGCAGGGGCGATCTTCATCATCAAGCGCGGATCAAACGGCTTGGGAATCAGGTACTCGGGGCCAAACGCCAGTGGCTCGCCCACATAAGCTGCCGCCACCACTTCGCTTTGTTCGGCTTGTGCCAGCTCGGAAATGGCATGCACCGCCGCAATTTCCATCTCCAGTGTGATGGTGGTTGCACCGCAGTCCAAAGCGCCCCGGAAAATGTAGGGGAAGCACAGAACGTTGTTGACCTGGTTGGGGTAGTCGGTGCGGCCCGTGGCCATGATGGCGTCGTCGCGCACGGCCTTGACGTCTTCAGGATCGATTTCGGGGTTGGGGTTGGCCAAGGCAAAAATCAGCGGCTTGGCCGCCATGGACTTGACCATGTCCTGCTTGAGCACGCCGCCTGCCGACAGGCCCAAGAACACGTCAGCCCCGGCAATGACTTGCGCCAGCGTGCGGTGCTCGGTTTTTTGCACGAACTGAATCTTGTCCTCGTCCATCAACTCGGTGCGGCCTTCATAGACCACACCCGCCAAGTCAGTCACCCAAATATTTTCACGCGGGATGCCCAACTTGACCAGCAAACCCAGGCAAGCCAGCGCAGCAGCGCCCGCACCCGAAGTCACCAGCTTGATCTTCTTGGGGTCTTTGCCCACGATCTTCAGACCGTTCAGGATGGCAGCGCCCACCACGATGGCGGTGCCGTGCTGGTCGTCATGAAAGACCGGAATCTTCATGCGCTCGCGCAGCTTGCGCTCGACATAAAAGCAGTCAGGCGCCTTGATGTCTTCCAGGTTGATGCCGCCAAAAGTCGGCTCCAGCGCGGCGATGATTTCAACCAGTTTGTCCGGGTCTTTTTCGTTGATCTCGATGTCGAACACGTCGATGCCCGAGAACTTCTTGAAAAGCACGCCCTTGCCTTCCATGACCGGCTTGCTGGCCAGCGGGCCGATGTCGCCCAAACCCAGCACAGCCGTGCCGTTGGTCACCACGCCCACCAGGTTGCCCCGACTGGTGTACTTGAACGCAGCGGCAGGGTCCTTGACGATTTCTTCGCAAGGGGCGGCCACACCGGGCGAATAAGCCAGCGCCAAATCATGCTGGTTGACCAACTGCTTGGTGGCAGCAATGGCGATTTTGCCGGGGGTCGGGAACTCGTGGTATTCGAGGGCCGCTTTGCGCAACTGGGCGCGTTTTTCTTCGGCTTGAACCTTGTTGGTCATTGTTGTGCTCCGTGAGAGGGGTGTGCCGTCATGGCCGAAGGCCTTCGGTAACCGCCGTGAATTTTGTGGGTTCTGTCAATCCGCAGGGTGACAGATGGGCATCGGTTTCATTGTAGACCCCGGATTAAGAGGGTTTGACTGTGCAAATGTTCACCGCAAGTGAGTTGGCTTTTGACTTTTGGACACAAGTGATCACCCGTCAGCGCAGATGCTTCCAGGCTTTGTGCTTCAAGGCCTGCGCCACGCTGATGGATCGAGGGCCTGCGATGACAGCAAAGTGGGCCCCTGTTTGCAACAAGCCCGGCTGGTCCACCGCCAAATAAAACCCGCAGCGCCCGCTTTGCACCATGTCTTTGGCCGCTTGGGTGTAGCCCATGACGGCGTTGAATTTGCCGCAAGGCTCGCGCGGCTGCGTCACGCGCAAGACCACATCGCCAAAATCCAGGCTGTCGCCGATGAACAGGTCTTCTTCCAGCAGGCCTTGCAGGCTCAGGTTTTCGCCCAGGTAACCGGGGGCCAGTTTTTCTTCGAACATCGTCGCGCCGTGCACTTGGCGTTGCGCTTGCCACCAAGACAGGTGCTCTGAAGGCAAGGCATAAACCGCCTTGCTCAAGCCACCATGCACCGAGAGGTCGGCTTGCTCGTCACCGGCCAAGCCCAAAGGGCCCAACACGACCGCGTCGGTCACCGGGGTTTTGCCAATGGCCGACATGAGCTTGCGCCCGCCCACCATGAGCGGCTGAACTCGGCCTATCTGCACCGACAGCACGCGGCCGCATTGAACACCCGTCATGCAGCTCAGCCCTTCATCAGGGCTTCGATCTCATCTGCCTTGACCGGCACGCCGCGTGTGATCAGCTCGCAACCCGTAGCCGTCACGATGGCATCGTCTTCGATGCGGATGCCGATGTTGTGGAACTTTTCAGGCACGCCCGGTGCAGGGCGCACATACAGGCCTGGCTCGATGGTCAACACCATGCCCGGCTGCAGGATGCGGCTGGGGCGGTCTTTGATCAGCTCGCCGCTCAAAGGGTCTTTGCGCTCGCTGATCTGGCCCACCTGAGAGGGCTCGACATAGCTGCCGCAGTCGTGCACGTCCATGCCCAGCCAGTGGCCGGTGCGGTGCATATAGAACTGGAAATAGCTGCGGTTGGCGATCACGTCTTGCGCGTTGCCCACCTTGTTCTTGTCGAGCAGGCCAACGTCCAGCAGGCCCTGCGCCAGCACGGCCACGGTGGCCTCGTGCGGGTCCACAAACCGCGCACCGGCTTTGGTCGCGGCCACGGCCGCGTCTTGCGAGGCCAGCACCAGGTCGTACAGCGCACGCTGCGGCCCCGTGAATTGGCCGTTGGCCGGGAAGGTGCGGGTGATGTCGCTGGCATAACCATCGAGCTCGCACCCGGCGTCGATCAGCACCAGATCGCCATCGCGAATCAAGGCGGTGTCGGCGCGGTAATGCAGCACGCAAGCATTGGCCCCGCCCGCCACGATGGAGCCATAGGCCGGGTACTGCGAGCCGTGCTGGCGGAACTCGTGCAGCAACTCGGCATCGAGGTGGTATTCGCGCACCTCTTGCCCGGTGCGCAGCATGGCGGCGCTGCGCTGCATGGCGCGGATGTGGGCGCGGGCGCTGATGGCCGAGGCACGGCGCATGATGTCTTGTTCGTGTGCGTCTTTGACCAAGCGCATCTCATCAAGCAGGCTGCACAGGTCGCGTTGCTGGTCGGGACACAAAGCGCCGTAACGCACGCGTGCGCGCACCGACTGCAGCCAGCCGTCCACGCGGCCTTCCAGGCCCGCATGGATGGCAAACGGGTACCAGACGGTGCTGCGGTTTTCGAGCAGCTTGGGCATTTGCGCGGCCAACTCGGCCGACGACATGGCCCGGCTTACACCCAAAGCGGCGGGCACGGCATCGGGGCCCAAACGGATGCCGTCCCAGATTTCGCGCTCCAGGTCTTTGGGCTGGCAAAACAGCGTGGTCTCGCCCTCGGCCGTGATCACCAGCGTGGCATGCGGTTCGGTGAAACCGGTCAGGTAATAGAAGTAGCTGTCGTGCCGGTACAGGTAGTCGCTGTCCCGGTTGCGTGAGCGCTCAGGCGCCGTGGGGATGATGGCGATGCCGCCAGCACCCAGTTGGGCAGCCAGGCGGGCGCGGCGGTCGGCGTAGATCGTGTGAGAGGTCATTTGTGCATTGTAGGAGGCCACCCCTGTGGCCGAATGCGCGCGGCCTTAACCCTATTCGCGAGCAGGGGCTCGCTCCCACAGGGCCAACCGATCTTGTAGGAGGCTGCCCCTGCGGCCGAATGCCTGAGGGACACTAGACCCGTTCGCGAGCGGGGGCTAGCTCCAACTAAAAGCGAGACCTTGAGATGTCCTGGCCGTGGTTCAACTGCGCCAGCCGCTCCGGCGTGCCCACATCGGTCCAGGCACCCTCATACACCTCGCCAGTGACTTGCCCCAGGTCCATGGCGGCACGCAACAGGGGCGCCAGCGCCAGCGCCACCCCTTGCGGGTTGCCTGCGGGCAGGCCGCAGTCGGCAAAAAAAGCCTGCTTGTAAAGCGCGATGGTGCTGAAGGTGTGGTCGCAGCCAGGTGCGCCTTTGGGCAGGTTGAGCACCCGGCCCGTGGCCGACAAGCCAAAGTCACCGCCTGGGTTGTGCGCGGGGTTGGGCACCAGCCACAGGTGGGCCAGCATCTCGCTGGCAGCAAAACGCTGAACCACTTCGGCGCTGAACACGAAGTCTGGCGCAAACACATCGCCCGCCACCACCCAGAACACCTCGTCCAGCTGCGGCAGGGCGCGCACAATGCCGCCCGCCGTTTCCAACGCTTGGCCAAAGTCCTGGCCTTCGTGGGAATAGGCGATCTGCACTTCGGGCAAGCCGGGCCAAGCGATTTGGTTGCCAAAGTGCGCCGGGATCTGCTCACCCAACCACGCGGTGTTGACCAGCTGGCGGGTGAAGCCGCCCCGGGCCAGCGCCTGCATGGGCCACTGCATGAGCGGCTGGCCACGCACGGTCAGCAGGGGCTTGGGGGTGGTGTCGGTCAGGGGGCGCATGCGCTCGCCTCGCCCAGCCGCCAGCACCATCGCTTGGGCTGCAGCGCGCGTTTTCTGTTCGGAAGCAGGGGAATTCATGCCGCGATGTTGCCATGTTCCGTACGCATGTTGTCGCTCCAAGATGCCATTGAACAGCCACCAGACCGCCCAAATGGCCAAAGAAGGCGGTCCGCAACCGCTAAAATCCGGGTTTTCCAGAATACTTCCCCGGAGCTGCCCACATGGCAAACACACAGCAAATGGCCAACGCCATCCGCGCCCTCGCAATGGACGCTGTTCAACAAGCCAACTCCGGTCACCCCGGCGCGCCCATGGGCATGGCTGACATGGCCGTCGCGCTGTGGGGAGATCACCTGCAACACACCCCCAGCAACCCCCACTGGGCCAACCGCGACCGCTTTGTGCTGTCCAACGGCCACGGCTCGATGCTGATTTATTCGGTGCTGCACCTGACCGGCTACAAACTGCCGATCGAAGAACTCAAGAACTTCCGCACCCTGCACAGCAAAACCGCTGGCCACCCCGAAGTGGGCGTGACGCCCGGCGTGGAAACCACCACCGGCCCGCTGGGCCAAGGCATCACCAACGCCGTGGGCATGGCACTGGCCGAGAAGATGCTGGCTTCCGAGTTCAACAAAGACGCCCACAAGATCGTCAACCACCACACCTACGTGTTCCTGGGTGACGGCTGCCTGATGGAAGGCATCAGCCACGAAGCCGTGGCACTGGCTGGCGCCTGGAAGCTCAACAAACTGATCGCCCTGTACGACGACAACGGCATCTCGATCGACGGCAAAGTCGCGCCTTGGTTCATCGACAACACGCCCCAGCGCTTTGCCGCTTGCGGCTGGAACGTGATCGATGCCGTGGACGGCCACGACGCCGCTGCCGTGTCCAAGGCCATTGCCGCCGCCAAACACAGCGCTGACAAGCCCACCCTGATCGTCTGCAAGACCGCCATCGGCAAGGGCTCGCCCAACCGGGCCGGCACCTCCAAGGCCCACGGCGAGCCGCTCGGCGCCGAAGAAATCAAACTCACCCGCGAAGCCCTGGGCTGGACGGCCGAGCCCTTCAAGATCCCCAAAGAGGTTTATGCCGACTGGGACGCCAAGGCCGCTGGCAAAGCCCGCGAAGCCGAGTGGAACAAGGCCTTTTCCGCCTACAAAGCCGCCTTCCCAGCGCAAGCCAAAGAGTTCGTGCGCCGCATGAAGGGCGAGCTGCCCAAGAACTTCAACCAAGTGGCGTTTGACGCCGTGGTGGCGGCCCACACCAAGGGCGAAACCGTGGCCAGCCGCAAGGCCAGCCAACTGGCACTCGAAGCCTTCACCGCCGCCCTGCCCGAAATGCTGGGTGGCTCGGCCGACCTGACCGGCTCCAACCTGACCAACACCAAGAGCACCCCCGCCTTCCGCGTGGACCTGGCCGGTGACGTGGTCAAGACAGCAGAAGGCCAGATCGGTCGCCACATCAACTACGGCGTGCGCGAATTCGGCATGGCCGCCATCATGAACGGCGTGGCCCTGCACGGCGGTTACATCCCTTACGGCGGCACCTTCCTGACCTTCAGCGACTACAGCCGCAATGCGATTCGCATGGCCGCGCTGATGAAGCAGCGCGTCGTGCACGTGTTCACCCACGACTCCATCGGTCTGGGGGAAGACGGCCCGACCCACCAGTCCATCGAGCACGCCGCCAGCCTGCGCCTGATCCCCGGTCTGGACGTGTGGCGTCCGGCTGACACGGCCGAAACCACTGTGGCTTGGGCCGTGGCGTTGCAAAACGCGAACCGCCCATCGGCCTTGCTCCTGAGCCGCCAGAACCTGGCTTACTCACCCAAGAGCGATCTGGGCGACATCAGCCGTGGCGCGTATGTGCTGTCCGAGCCCGAACAAGTCGGCATCAAGAAGACCCATGGCGTGATCATCGCCACCGGCTCTGAAGTGCAACTGGCCCTGGCCGCGCAAAAGCTGCTGGCCGAGCGCAAGATCGGTGTGCGCGTGGTCTCCATGCCCAGCACCAACGTGTTTGACCGCCAGGACACCGAATACAAGCAAAGCGTACTTCCCGCAGGCCTGCCCCGCGTGGCGGTCGAAATGGGCTCCACCGACGGCTGGTGGAAATACGGCTGCGCCGCCGTGGTCGGCATCGACACCTACGGCGAGTCGGCTCCTGCGCCTGTGCTGTTCAAACACTTCGGCTTCACCGCCGAAAACGTGGCCGACACCGTCCACGCTGCACTGCTCAAGGCCTGACAAGGCACGCTGACCGGCTGACCTGAATCCGCGCCCGGCGCGCCGATTCAGGTTGCGGGATCAGGCTCACGCAAGGGTCCTGGTTTCAAATCCGGTTACGTAACGGTTTCGTAACTTTCTCCTGAGGCATTCACCATGACCATCAAGTTGGGTATCAACGGATTCGGCCGCATCGGCCGCCTGGCCCTGCGCGCCGCCCTCAAACACGGCTACGACGACATCCAGATCGTCGGCATCAACGACCCCAAGCCCGCCGACTACCTGGCTTACATGCTCAAGTACGACAGCGTGCACGGCCGCTTTGATGGCACGGTGGACTTCACCGAAGACACCCTCATCGTCAATGGCAAGAAGATCAAACTCTCGCACGAGCGCGATGCGCACAACCTGCGTTGGGGCGAAATGGGCGTGCACACCGTGCTGGAATGCACCGGCCACTACCTGACCGAGCCCACCAGCCAGATGCACATCTCCGCAGGTGCCAAAAAAGTCGTGATCTCGGCCCCGTCCAAAGACAGCATCCCCATGTTCGTCTATGGCGTGAACCACAAAAAGTATGCGGGTGAGGCCATCGTGTCGAATGCGTCATGCACCACCAACTGCCTGGCCCCCGTGGTGAAGGTGCTCAACGACAAATGGGGCATCAAGCGCGGTTTGATGACCACCGTGCACGCTGCCACTGCCAGCCAGATGACCGTGGACGGTTCGTCCCGCAAAGACTGGCGCGGTGGCCGTGGCATCTTGGAAAACATCATCCCCAGCAGCACCGGCGCAGCCAAGGCCGTGGGCGTGGTCATCCCCGAGATCAAGGGCAAGATCACCGGCATGGCTTTCCGCGTGCCCACATCGGACGTGTCGGTCATTGACTTGACCGTCGAGCTGAACAGCGACGCCAGCTACGCCGACATCTGCGCCGAAATGAAGGCCCAGAGCGAAGGTGCACTCAAGGGCATCTTGGGCTACACCGACGAGAAGGTCGTCTCTACCGACTTCCGTGGCGAGCCCTGCGCCAGCGTGTTCGATGCGACTGCCGGCATTGCCCTGGACAAGACCTTCGTCAAGATCGTCGCCTGGTACGACAACGAATGGGGTTACGCCAAGCAGTGCCTGGAAATGGTGCGCGTGGTGGCCAAGAAGAAGTAAACGCCGTCAAGGCCCCACATACACCGGCGCAAACCCGCCGCCGGGTGTTCTGAAATTGGTGGTTTGGCCTTGGTACAAACGGGCAGCCAGTGACTGGACTTGCCCGTTGTACACGTAATTGCGCACATCGAACTTGAGCACTTGACCTGCATCGCCGGTCGAAATGGTGCGCTCACCCGGGGCCACCAATGCTTGCGCAATGTAGCCGCCCGCTGCAATCTCGGCCCAAACGCGGTGGGTCAATTTGTCGCCGCGATAGGCCGCTTTGCCGCCATAGCCCGCAAAGGGCTTGAAGAAGTACCGCTTGCGCTGGGCCCAAAACTGCTCGGCGTTGTCGGGGGTCACCACCACGGTTTGTGGAATGCCTTGCAGCAAAACAGCTTGCGTGTCCGCAGGCACGCCCATGGCCTTGAGCGTATCGGCGTTGGACAGCAGAGCCAGATTGCGCTTGTCGGCCAAAAGCGCGTGCGCCTGCGGATGCGGCGTCAACACCACCGCATCCTGCAAATAAGCTTCGCGCAAATGGTCGTGCGCGGGGTCGGTCAATGCAAAGTCGGTCAAACGGTTGTAGACCAAATCAATGGCGACGCCATCGCACCAAAGCTTGTTGCCCTGCCACACCAGTTGCGCAGGATCGGCAATGACCGCCTGCACGCCGTGGCGCTTGAACAAACTCTGAAACAGCAAGAATTCCGGGTACAGGTACTGCTGCCTCGGTGACGCATCGACGATGGCGACGGTTTGCAAAGGACGTGAAGGCTGGCACAGCCGCCATTCGTTTTGAAACATCGCCACAAAAGCCGCTTCCAGCGCATCCGCCTGCGCGGCGGTCGGCACCCACGCCTCAATCTCGGGACAACACGCACGCTGAGCGCGTGCCAGCAAGGCATTGAGCAAGGCGCCACCCGCGTTGGTATTGACTTCAATCAGGCCAAAGCTGCCGGGGCCTTGCGCATCGGCATGCACATGGAAGTCATAGCCCATGAAAACGCTTTTGGCACGCGTCGGGTGCCGCGCAATCGGGTCTGAGCGGTGCAACACTTCTTCGCGGTAAGACGGCAAAGCCACCACCGACTCCAAAGCCGAAATCAAACGGGCCATGCGTTGCACTTGCGCTTGCGGAATCACCACCGGGCGCGCTGAAAACATCGAAGGCAGCCTGTCACGCACCAAATCAAACAGCGCAGGGTTGCCGATATCCGTCGCCATGGTTTGCGCCAAAGCCTGGTCATCCAGACTGATGCAGAAGCATTCACGGTTGAAGTTGTCGGCGTTGATGTGTTCGGTGTTCACGTAAGCAGTCCTGGCAGATGGTCTGACTTGATTGTCTATCCAACTTCACATGCCGCCAAAAACTGCATCACTTTTAAAGCGTGCGCCACAGCACCCACGCTGCGAGACGTCATTGAATTTGCTTTGTTGAGCACGCCGGATTTGACACACGTCATCGCTCTGTTCGGCGGCTGAATAGCAGCGAATGCGTCCGTTAAATTCCGTTACGCTGAACGGCTGTTAACGGCCAATAGCAGTCAGCAGCATGGTCGCCTTGAAAATACGAAAATGATGGATTGATAAGTGAGTCAATACGTGTTCGTGTCTCTGCATTGCCATCTGCATGTCAAATAATTTGATCTAATGACCGAGACCCTGATATCTCTTGCTTGTGCATGTTGATGCGCCTTCAATCATTCACAAAAATCATCTTGATGCAGGGATGGATTCAAGGACATACAAAGATGGCTTCTCAAAATCTCCCAGCAATTGCCCCAGATGAATACGACCTTTCACGTGAACTGACTCAACAACTTTTGGCTAAAGCTCGATTGAAACGATTTGCCAGGGGCGAAAGTCTTTTTCACCAAGGCTCAGCGCCCGACGCGGTCTATTTTGTGAAGTCAGGTGCTGTGCAGCTGAGCAATTCGTCATCAGCTGGCAGAGAGGCAGTTTTGGGTATCGCTGAGGCTGGCATGTGGTTTGGTGAATTGACTCTGATCATTCAAAAAGAGCGCGTACACGACGCCAAAGCGCTGGTCCCGACGGAATTGATGGTGGTATCTAAAACGCACTTCTTTGATGTGGTCAAGGACAACAAAGAATTTTTGCGCGAGCTACTGCACTTGGTGTGCCGTCGCTACAAATGGGCCATCGAAAGGATCGAAGCCACCATTCTTCGGCCTGTACCGGTTCGTTTGGCTGACCGTTTACTGGCAGAACTTGACATGGCTCAACACACATCCGCAAGCCATCCGATCGAGCTCAATTTGTCACAAGAACAGCTCGGCCGCATGTTGGGGGCCTCTAGGCAGACAGTCAACCGCTTGCTCAAGCAGTGGGAGTCGGAAAAAATCCTCACCTTGACCTACGGTCGCATCCAATTGCACAGTCTGTCGGCATTGCGCCAGATCGTGGCAGAGTCTTGAGGCGCAAGCACCGGGTTGCGGAAGTACAAAACCAAACCAGGTGCTTTCGCCCTCTCAAAACGAGTTTGAGCCATGATCTGCCACTTTTCATACAGCGATGCAGTGGTGAATCGCTGCATGATTGCATTCATCACTGCGTGATACGGATATTGGCAGCTTTTGTGATGTCTGCGTAAATGGCTGCGTCGGTCTTGATCACCTGTGCAAACTCTTCAGGCGTACCACCACCAGGCGCCACTCCCATGGCTTTCAGGCGTGCCTGCACGTCAGGCATTTGCAGGACGGCATTCACGTCTTTGCTGATCTTCTGTGCAATGGTGCTGGGCGTGCCGGCTGGCAAAAACAGTCCGTGCCAGCCCATGGGCTCAAATGATTTGTAACCCAGCTCCGTGAAAGTGGGGACATTCGACAACTCCGGGGGACGTTGGGTGCCCGCAACAGCCAGAGGCCGCAAGTTTTTCATGTGCGGCAGTGCCGAAGGAATATCGATGAATGCGCTGGGCAGCTGATTGCCAATCAGGTTGGTGATCATCGGAGCCGAACCCTGGAAAGCTACATGCGTCAAATCCAGCCCGGTTTGTTGCTTGAACAGTTCGCCATTCAAATGCGCTGCGCTGCCGATGCCGTAACTGCCATAGCTGCCTTGCGCAGTCTGGGAACGGGCCAGATCGATGAACTCCTTGAGCGTCTTGGCAGGCGAGCTGGCTGGGACGACGAAGAGGTTGTTGGTCTTCAAGGTCACAGTAACAGGCTGCAGGTCTTTCAATGGATCGTAGGGCAGCTTCTCCATCATGGATGGCTGCTGAATCAGCACCGTGTTGTGATACAGCAAGGTGTAGCCATCGGCCGCCGTTCTGACCACTTGCTGTGTGCCGATGATGCCTGACGCACCGGGTTTGTTGTCCACCACCACGGGCTGGCCCCAAGCCTGTTGCAGCTTGTCTGCGATCATCCGAGCCACGGCGTCTGAACCACCGCCAGCGGGGTAAGGCAACACGATTTTGACGGGCTTGTTGGGATAAGTTGATTGCGCGAATGTTGCGCCGGATGCGCAAAATCCCGCGATAACGAGTGCAAGTGTTGCGAAATGTACAGAGCGGCGAGAAAAGCGAATCATGGTTATGTCTCCTTGGTTGAGTATGTTGGAACAGGTCAGGGAAATTCAGGTTTTGGCTTGCGCCGCCAGCATGCGGTCACGTCGATCTTTCATCGCAGGAAACAGCTCGTACGGGAACTCTGGTGTGACTTGATTCAGAATGTTGTCCGAGCGAAGCTTGAACAAAGCCAGGCCTTCGGGACTCGGGAAGATGTAAAAACATCCTTGCTCAATGGCCTTGAAAGTAATCTCGGCCACTTCTGTCGCAGTGATGTTTCCCTGCGCCACGGCTTGCTGCGCGGCCGCTAAGGAAGCCATTTGCGCCTTGGTGGGTGGTTTTTCGTTCAGAAGATGCGCAGGTCTGTTGCGATCGGAATTGCCAATCGCAGTAGGGACATAGGAAGGACAGAGCACAGCTGCCCTGACTTGAGGGGACACTAGCTGCAAGTCATAGTGCAGGCACTCCGACAGTGCAACGACCGCATGCTTGGAGACACTGTAGATGCCCATGCCCGGGCCTGCCAGGATGCCCGCCAAAGAGGCGGTATTGACCACGCAGCCCTCGTAGGCTTTGTCTGAGGCTGCTGCTGCCAGCATTTTGGGTGTGAAGCTGCGCACCCCATTGACCACGCCTTTGAGGTTGATGCCCAGCAGCCAATCCCAGTCTTTTTCTGTGCTTTCCCAAACCGGGCCAGACGATGTCACCCCTGCGTTGTTGAAGACCACATGGATGGCACCGTAATGGGCTTCTATTTGCTCGACAACGGTTTGCATCGCTGCAGCATCCGAGACATCGGCGGTGATGCCCAACGCTACGGCGCCCATCTGGTGCAATTCATCCACAGATTGGGCCAAGGCATCGCCTTGGATGTCGAGCAAAGCCAATTTCATGCCGCGCTTGGCGGCGGCCATGGCCAGTGCTTTGCCAATGCCCGAGCCACCGCCCGTGATGACGGCCACTTTTCCGGTGAAGTTTTTCATGGTTGATTTCCAGGGTGTGATTGATCAAGCGTGCTGTGCGTGTTGGGCTGCAGCCGTGTAGACAAAAATCTCATCCGAGAAGTCCACGTTCGGCAGGACTTCGCTTTCATACAGGTAGTCCTGGCTGTGCTGCCATTCCGGTTTGCTGCCGCGTTTGGGCATGCGGTCAACGCCGCGCAAGACATAACCAGCGTTCATGTCCTGCAGATCGGTCCACGGCAGCAATTGCATGTCGGTGTCTTCTGCACGGATGGCCGGTTGGACACTGGCCAAATTTCGCTCTTGCATGTGTTGCAACAACTTGCAGACAAATTGGGCAATGAGTTCGGCGCGCAAGGTCCAGCTGTAGCGCCCATAGCCGTAAACCCATGCCATGTTGGGAACACCGGTGAACATGATCCCTCGGTAGCTGACCGTCTCTGCAAAGTTGACAGATTGGCCATCCACCGAAAACGGAATTTCTCCCATCACGGACAACTCAAAACCCGTGGCGGTGACGACGACATCGCAATCGACGCGCTCACCACTTTTCAGCTGGATGCCCTTGTCATCGAAATGCTCGATATGGTCGGTGACCACCGAAGCCTGGCCTGAGCTGAAGGCTTTGAACAAGTCACCGTCAGGCACAAAAGCCACCCTTTGCTGAAATGGTCTGTAGGGCGGGGTGAAATGTTTATCGACATCAAACCCTTCAGGCAGGCAAGCCTTGACACCTGCGATCAGGTGTTTCTTCATCACATCGGGATGGCTTTTGGCTTTCTCAATGATGTCGGCACGCTCCCGAACGACTTTGCGGCGCATGATTTCGTGAATCCACGTTTCATCAATGCCCAGGCTGCGCAACTCTTCGGCCAGTGCATCGCTGTTGCGACCCGTTGCAAAGTAAGTCGGCGTTCTTTGGAGCATGGTGACATGCGCGCATTGCCCGGCCATGGCGGGGATCAGTGTGGCCGCTGTCGCACCAGAGCCAATGACGGTGACGCGTTTGTCCGTGAGATCCAAGTCCTCAGGCCAGTTTTGCGGGTGAATCACCTGGCCCTTGAAACGGTCCATACCCGGCCATGCGGGCGTATAGCCATGGCTGTGGCGGTAGTAGCCTTGGCACATCCAGAGAAAATTTGTCTGGATGTTCATCCGTCTCTGACCTCCAGCGCTCTCGACCTCCAAAGACCAAGTGTTCGATGCGCTTGACCAATCGGCAGAACGGACGCGGTGCTTGTAACGGATGTGGGGTGCCAGATTGGCGTCCGCGATCACGGAGCCCAAGTAATCCAGAATCTGCTGCCGGGTCGCAATTGGATTGCCGATCCACGGTTTGAACCCATAACCGAATGTGAAGAGGTCACTGTCTGACCGGGTGCCTGGGTAGTTGTGGATGTGCCAGGTGCCACCGAATGTTTCCAGTGACTCCAAAATCAGAAATTGCTTCTCGGGAAACGCTTGGCGTAACGCATGAGCACTGCATATGCCTGAAATACCGGCACCAACAATAACTACATCGTATTGCTCTGCGTCCTTGTCTGAATTTTTCTTATTTGGGGTGTTTTCAATCATGCTGCGAACCTTGCTGAAGTACAGCTTTTGCTGTGACTTCAGTTTGGTGGCAAGGGCATGGGTAAGACTGTCGTGTTTGAGCAGTCTGAGGAATTCCAGTTTTTTAGTTGGATCTCATAGATCAATCGAATCGATCGGATGTGCCGATAACAGGCCTCACTGCAATTTTCGCGTGACCAATCGCTTTCAATGAAATGACAACGCTGAAAAAATAGCTGAAGGACTGCTTTGGGTCGTTAGCTGCCAAATAACTGCCCCATATCAGTAGCCAAATCGTAGAGGCAAGCCGACACCACCAGAACTGATGACGCCCTGTCAGTCCAAAAAATGGGGGGCTGTCACTGAACATCAGCATCTTGAGTGACGCAAACTGGCAACTTCAGTGACGTTCCGCATCTGGAACTTCCACTCCAGTTACAAAACCAGAACAAACCCACATCAACTGCCCATCATGTAACAAAGTTTCATAAATTCGCATACGATGGTTACATCGGCGATTGCCCCACAAAGGGAGCCGCTGCCTCTGACACATCCAACGAAAGTGAGACCCACATGACCACAAGGATCGGTATCAACGGATTTGGCCGCATCGGCCGCATGGTGCTGCGCGCAGCGGTGCAGAACTTCAATGACATCGAGATCGTTGGCATCAACGACTTGCTGGAGCCTGATTACCTGGCCTACATGCTGCAATACGACAGCGTGCATGGCCGCTTCAAGGGCACGGTAGCCGTGGAGGGCAACACCTTGGTGGTGAACGGCAAAAAAATCCGTCTGACGCAAGAGCGCGATCCGGCCCATCTGAAATGGAACGAAGTCGGTGCCGATGTGGTGATCGAATCCACAGGCTTGTTCCTCGACAAAGACAGCGCAGGCAAGCACTTGACTGCAGGTGCCAAAAAAGTCGTGATGTCTGCGCCATCGAAAGACGACACGCCTATGTTTGTGTACGGTGTGAACCACGACACTTACGCAGGCCAAGCCATCATCAGCAACGCCAGCTGCACCACCAATGCGCTGGCCCCCATCACCAAGGTGCTGCATGACAAGTGGGGCATCAAGCGCGGGCTGATGACCACCGTGCACGCGGCCACCGCCACGCAAAAAACCGTGGACAGCCCAAGCAACAAGGACTGGCGCGGCGGTCGCGGCATTCTGGAAAACATCATCCCCAGCAGCACCGGTGCAGCCAAGGCCGTGGGCGTGGTGATCCCGGCCATCCAAGGCAAGCTGACGGGCATGGCGTTTCGCGTTCCCACGTCAGACGTGTCGGTGGTGGACCTGACGGCCGAGCTGGAAACACCCGCCACCTATGCCGAAATTTGCGCCGAGATGAAAGCGCAAAGCGAAGGCGCTTTAAAGGGTGTGCTGGGCTACACCACCGACAAAGTGGTCTCGACCGACTTCCGCGGCGAAGTCTGCACCAGCGTGTTTGACGCCGATGCAGGCATTGCGCTGGACAGCACCTTCATCAAGGTGGTGGCCTGGTACGACAACGAGTGGGGTTACTCGAACAAATGCCTGGAGATGGCGCGGGTGGTCGGGCGCTGAGGTGGATGGATCAAGCCACCTTTTCTTTCGACACCAAATAGTCCAGCGCCGAAAACCCGGCAGCACGCTCAATCACTTCACCGGCCGCCAGCATGCGGTCTTCGCGGAATTTGGTGCTGACGATTTGCACCCCCACGGGCAGGCCGTTCACCAGACCGGTGGGCACCGAAAGGCCCGGCAGGCCGAGTGTGGCCGTGCTGAGCATGGGGGCTTGTGCCAACAGAATTTGCGCGGTGCGCTCGGCTGAACGCTGGTCGTCGTCGATCGGGAATTGCCGCTCCCACGAGTTGGGCATCAGCAGCACCGGATACTGCTCAAAAAACACGGCCCAGTCGCGGGCGATGTTGAAGCGCAGGGTCAGTGCTTCCAGATACTGATCGCGATCCCACGTGGGGTTGATGGCCATGTAATGGCCCAAAGCCGTGCGCAGCGCATCGTCGCCCTTGTCCATCATGAAGGCCTCCCCTGCACGGCGCATGTCGTTCATGACCATATGAAACTGCATGGCCGAGACCTCGGCAAAGTGCGGTGGCTCGACCTCTTCCACGGTGTAGCCTGCGGCTTGCAGCCACTGGGCTGCCTGGTCGACGGCAGCGCTGGCCGTGGGGTCAACGGGCGAATGTGCCCAGCTGCGAAACACCGCCACGCGGGTGGGCTCGCGGGCATCAGCCCATTCGAGCGGCGCGGGTGTCCACTGCGGGTCCAAAGGCGAGCCTTGTGACATCACCTGCAACGCCAAACGTGCATCGGCCACCGTGCGGGTGAGCGGACCTTGCACCGACATTTGCTGGTTGCTGATGATGCGATGGGGTGCACTGGCTTTGTAGGACGGCACGCGGCCCACCGTGGTGCGCAAGCCCACCACGCCACAGGCCCAGGCCGGGTAACGGACCGAGCCGCCATAGTCGTTGCCGTGTGCGATGGCGCCCATGCCCATTGCCGTGGCAGCCGCGGCCCCGCCGCTGGAGCCACCGGGGGTGACGCGCGCATCAAACGGGTTGAGCGTGCGGCCGTGGTGTTGGTTGTCGGTGAACCAGCGCAGCGAAAACGCCGGGGCGTTGTTGCGGCCCACGATGATCGCGCCCGCTTGGCGCATCGACTGGACAAGCGGTGAATCGGTTTGGGCGATGTTGTCTTTCAGCGCGACCACGCCCTCATCGGTGGCCTCGCCTTGCACGTCGATGTTGACCTTGATGGTGACGGGCACGCCGTGCAGCGCACCCAGCGGCTCGCCACGGGCTTGCGCGGCATCGGCGGCATCGGCCGCTTGCAAGGCTTTATCAGGGGTGACGCTGGCCAGGGCATTGACCTGCGGGTTGGCCACCGCAATGCGGGCCAGCACACTCTCGGTGGCGGCGCGTGCGGTGGTTTCGCGGCGGGCGATGCGTGCGGCCAATTCGGTGGCACTGAGTTGCCAGAGTTCGGTGGTCATGGGGAATGTTCCTTCAGTCTTTCAGGTAGCGTTGGGTCAGCAAAGCCCAGAAGGCCGCGCCCACGGGCAAGATGTCGTCGTTGAAGTCATAACCGGGGTTGTGCACCATGCACGCGTGCGCTGGCTGGCCTTCGCCTGCGCCATCACCCGTGCCATTGCCGATCATGAAATAACTGCCGGGGCAGTGTTCCAGCATGAAGGCGAAGTCTTCGCTGCCCGTGAGTGGGCGACCTTGGCGGGTGATGCGTTCGGCCCCCAGCAGTTCGGTGCCCACTTGGCGGGCCAGCTCGGTTTCCCAGGGTGTGTTCACCAACACCGGGTAGTCGCGCTTGTAGTCGATGTGCGCCTGCACACCCAGGCTTTGAGCCTGCGCCGTGACCAGCGTGGTGATGCGTTCTTGCAGCAGGTCGCGCACCTCGCGGTCAAGCGATCGCACGCTCAGCTCCAGCCGGGCGCTGGCGGGGATCACGTTGTTGGCTTTCCCCGCGATCAATGAACCCACGGTAATCACGGCGGTGTGCTGTGGGTCCACATTGCGCGAGACGATGGTTTGCAAAGTGATCACGATGGCCGCTGCCGCCACGATGGGGTCTTGGGCGCGGTGTGGCATGGCGCCGTGTCCACCCACCCCCGTGAGGGTGATGGTGACATCGTCGCTGGAGGCCATGGCCGGGCCTTCGATGAACACCAGCTGACCCGCAGGAACGCCGGGCATGTTGTGCGCGGCAAAAATCGCATCGCACGGAAAGCGCTCGAAGAGGCCTTCTTCGATCATGATCTTGGCACCCCCTGGGTGCTCTTCGGCGGGCTGGAAGATCAGGTTCAGCGTGCCCGAAAATTCGACCTCTTTCGCGATGTATTGCGCGGTCGCCATCAGCATGGCGGTATGCCCGTCATGGCCGCAGGCGTGCATCACGCCGGCGTGCACGCTGCAGTGCGCCAAGGCATTGGCCTCGTGGATGGGCAGTGCGTCCATGTCGGCTCGCAGGCCTAGGCGTTTGCTGCCGCTGCCGCGCTGCAACTGAGCCACCAAGCCGGTGATCGCCAGGCCGCGCGTGACGGTGTAACCCCAGCTTTGCAACTGATCAGCCAGCAGCTGCGAGGTGCGAAATTCCTGCAGGCCCAGCTCGGGGTGGCGGTGCAAATCGTGGCGCAGCGCCACAAAAGGGGCCGCACGCGTTTGCAGGGCGTGCAGCACGCTCATTGGGCTTCCAGCTTGATGGACTTGGCAATGCCTTGGTAGAGCTTGACCTCATCGGCATACACCTGCGCGGTCTGATCCAGGCGCAAGGCTTCGCCTACGTCTTGCCCCATGGCGGTCATGGTGTTGCGGAAATCAGCATCGAACATGACCTTGGTCAGCGCCCGGTGCAAGGCCTCGACGATGGGTTCGGGCGTGCCTTTTTTGACGTAGTAGCCACTGCTGATGGTGTAGTAGAAACCTTTGAGTGCTTTGGCTTGATCCACCGTGGGCACATCCGGAATCAGGCGTTGCGGCTGGGGTGAAAGTGCGGCCAGAAATTTAGTTTTGCCCTCTTTGGCCATGGCCACATGGGGGGCGCCATAAGGCGTAATGAACAGGTCGATCTGACCGCCCAACAGGTCTTGCAGGATGGGGCCGCCGCCTTTGTAGGGCACATGCAGCATGTCAACGCCGATCTTTTTGGCCATTTCTTCACCCAGCAAATGGTAGAAGCTGCCGGTGCCCACGCTGGCGTAGTTGACGGGGTTGCCCGCCTTGGCGCGTTTGACGATCTCGGCCACCATCTCTTGCGCGTTGTTGGCCGGGAATTTCGAGCTGGCCACGATGGCCATCGGGGCCAAGGCCATGCGCTGGATCAGGCGAAAGTCTTCGGGCTTGTGTTTGACCGCTTTCATGGCCAGCGGGGCCAGGATCAATTCATTGGGGGAGCCTTGAAACAGGTAATACCCATCGGCTGGGGCGCTCAGGACTTTTTGGGCCGCGATGGCACCGCCTGCACCGCCCAGGTTTTCGATGATGACCGGCTGCTTGAGTTCAGCCGACAGCGCCACGTTGACCTTGCGAGCAATGAGGTCAGACAGGCCACCCGCCGGATACGGCACCATGAGTGTCACGGGCTTGCTGGGGAAGTTTTGTGCCTGAGCGGGTGCGCTGGCAGCCATGGCCATGCTCAGCAGCAGGCCCAAGGGTTTGAGCAGTTTCATGCGTGTCTCCATCTTCAAAATGATGGCGCGATGCTAGACCCGGCATGGGACAACCGAAAGACTGTCAATTTTCTTCATGACAACCACAGGTTGTCACTGGATTAAACTGCGTATCCATGAAACTGCACCAACTCCAGGCCCTGGTGGCGGCGGTCGAGCACGGCAGCATCCGCGCAGCCGCACGCGAATTGCACCTGACCCAGGCGGCCCTGACCAAGTCTTTGCGCTTGCTGGAAGAAGACACGGGGGTGGCCTTGTTGATCCGCAAATCAAGGGGCATCGTACTGACCGACGCGGGGCAGCGCCTGCACGCACGCGCCCAGCTGGTGATGCGCCAGATGGCGCTGGCGCATGACGAATTGCAACAGGCCCAGGGCGACCAAGAAGGCACAGTGCGGGTGGCGCTCACGCCTTACCTGATGCTCACGGTGTTGGGCGAGGCCTTTTTGTGGTTTCGCAAGCGCTACCCGCGCATTCAGTTGCGCCTGATTGAGGGCCTGGTGGCAAGGGTGTTGCCCGGTTTGCGTGACGGCACGGTGGACTTTGCCATCGTGGCCGACAGTGGCGATGTGACGCCGCAAGAGTTTCAGTGCACACGTTTGCAAAAGGACCAGCAGAAACTGGTGGTGCGTGCAGGCCACCCGGTGTTGCGCCAGCCCACGGCTGCCAAGCTGGCCGCGCTGGAGTGGGTCATGCCGGGCCCGTTTTCGCAAGGGCTGGACGAGGGGCTGTTGGCCATGTTCAAGCAAGCTGGTGTGCAACCGCCCAGCCAAATCACCCGCTGTGACGCGATGGCGGCGATGGCTTTGATCCGCCAAACCGAAGCCCTGAGTGTGATGCCCGCTCCGTTGCTAGCCCAGCCCGAAGGCCACGGTTTGGTGGAGTTGTCACTGCTGAGCATGCGCCCGCCGGACATCGAGCTGGTCTTGCTGTCACAGCCCGATGTGCCGTTGACACCCGCAGCCGCTTACTTTGCGCGATGCCTGACCGATGCGATCCATGCACATGCAAAGCGCTGAATGGCGCACGAATCAACGCAAGGGCATGAGCACGCTGGCCGTGCAACGCGCAGCCGCCAAATCCCAGCCACCCCACCCACAGCTCTTGAAAAAAACCGGGCCTTGTCTTGAGCCTGGGGTTTGGTGGATGGCACGCTGCCACACGGCCGTCTGACCCACCACATCGGCGAGCGTGGGCAAAGCGCTGACATCGATGCCCGCTTGTAACAAATCACCGGCTTCGTGGTCGGCATCGCGCGTGTCCACCACCAAGGTGCCTGTTTGGGCCAGGTGTTGGCAAACCTCGGCTGACCACTCCACCATGCGGGGCGTGAATGCACCCACGGCGGCCACAAAAGCATCGCTGCGCGGCAGGGCGGTCAGCACCACCTGTTGCGCAGGTGTGGTGCTGACGACCAGCGGGCAATCGGCCAAAGCCGAGTTCGGATCCTCAATGCGTTTGGCCTTCAGCCCCAAAGCTTGGGCGTGCGCCACCAGGGCATCGGCGCTGCTGGCACTGCGCGAGGCCACCCAAAACTCCTGCACGCCCAACCCTTCGTGAAACGCTTCGAGATGCGCCTGGCCTTGAACGCCCGCACCCACGATCAGCATCGGGCCGTCGCGGCGTGGGGCCAGTTTTTGCGCAGCAAGCAAGGACACCGCCGCGGTGCGCCGTGCCGTGACCGTGGGGCCATCGAGCAGGGCCATGCGTTGGCCCGTCTGCACGTCGAACACCACGATGTCACCCTGGATGGTGGGCAGGCCGCGCTGGGCGTTGGTGGGGATGAAGCTGATGAGCTTGGTGATCGCCACGCGGGCATCGGCCGCTGGCATCACGAACAGGCTGCCACCGCCGTGCAAGGCTTGCACGATGCGCGGCGGCACAGACACGCTCGGGTCTTGCAGCAGGGCCTCGATTTCACGGGCCAACACGGCGTAAGGCAATGCAGCGGCGGTTTGTTTGGGGCCGAAAACGGCAGATTGGGCGTGGGGCATGGGCAAGGGTTGTCTGGGTGGCGTGTGCCCTAGATTTTGCACCCCTGAAGCTTCAGGCACAGACCGCCGAGCTGCCCTGACGAAGCGCTGGCTTGACCGTGGTCTGCAGCAAAGTGCCAAACAGGTTCTTCGGGTCGGCCATGTGCGGGATCAGCGCCAGGCGTTCACCCAAGCCCTGTGCCAACGCCGCCTCGTGCATGAAGCGCAGGGCCGAAAAGTCTTCCAGGGCAAAGCCCACCGAATCAAACACCGTGATCTGGTCGTCGTTGTCGCGGCCGGTGCGCGTGCCACTCAGCACCTCCCACAACTCGGTCACGGCAAAGTCGGCGGGCATTTGCTGGATGTCGCCTTCGACGCGGGTTTGGGGTGTGAACTCCACAAACACCTTGGCGGCAGCGAGCACGCCAGCGGCCAGCTCGGTCTTGCCGGGGCAGTCACCGCCCACGGCGTTGATGTGCATGCCGGGCGCCAGCATGTCGGCGCTGACGATGGTGGCGCAGGCTTTGTCAGCGGTCACGGTAGTCACAATGTCGGCACCCTTAACGGCTTCGGCGGTGCTGGCACAGACCTGCAGCTTCAGGCCGCTGCTGCTCAGATTGGCCACCAGCTTGGCGGTGGCTTGCGGGTCGATGTCAAACAGGCGCAGCGTGTCGATACCCAGCAGATGCTGAAAGGCGATGGCCTGGAACTCGCTTTGCGCACCGTTGCCGATCAGCGCCATCACGCGGCTGTTCGGGCGGGCCAGGGTTTGGGCGGCCAGCGCAGACGTGGCGGCGGTGCGCATTGCGGTGGTCAGTGTCAGCTCGCTGACCAGCGTGGGGGCGCCCGTGGCCACATCGGCCAGCACGCCAAAGGCCATCACCGTGGACAAGCCGATGGCTGTGTTCTTGGGGTGGCCGTTGACGTATTTGAAGCTGTAGGCCGTGTCGTCCGAGATCGGCATCAGCTCAATCACGCCGTCTTGGGAGTGGTTGGCGACTCGGGCAGATTTGTCAAAGTCCAGCCAGCGCAAGAAGTCGGCACGGATGTGAACGACGATGCCTGTGATGCAGTTTTTGAGACCCAAGCGGCGCACCAGGGTCACCGCATCGGGGGCGCTCAGGTACAGGGGTTGCGTGGCAGGGTGGGTGGCGAAGGTGTTGTTCAGGCGGTTCATGTGCAGGCTGTTTCTGGTCGTTCAGACCTTGGTTTATCGGTGCAAGCAGTCTCCTGGAGTCAATTGGCAATGTAAATCGGCAAAAATATCCTGTTTTGCTATATTTATTGCCAAAATAACAGTCTTGAATGACAATTTGCCCCATGGATGACATCGACCAAGGCCTCATCGGCCTGCTGCGGCAAAACGCCCGCCTGAACATCGCCGACCTGGCCCACAAGCTGGGCGTCTCGCGCGGCACCGTCAACAACCGCCTGCGCAAACTCGAAGACAGCCAAGTCATCGTGGGCTACACCATCAAGCTGCGACCCGAAGCCGAGCCCGAGCGCATCAAGGCCTGGATGGGTGTGCTGATCGAGGGCAACACCACCCGCCAAGTGATTGCCAGCTTGCTGGGAGAGCCCGGCGTCGTGACGCTGCACGACACCAATGGCCGCTGGGATTTGCTGGCCGAAATCGAAGCCTCGTCGATGAAAGAGCTGTCCGAGGTGCTGGAGCGCATCCGCCTGATCAGCGGTATCCGCAGCACCGAAACCAACATCCATCTGGCGACTTACCGTTAAGCGCAAGGCCCCATGCACACCCTTGAACAACTGCGCAGCGGCGCATTGGCGGGCAAACGCCGCCTCGATCTGTCGTGTGATTTGATTGAGCTGCCGGAAGAAGTTTTCGGCTTGGCCGACACGCTGGAAGTGCTCAACCTGAGCGGCAACCGTTTGCGCGCTTTACCGCACCAGCTGCCACGCCTGCACAAACTGCAGGTGCTGTTTGCGTCAGACAACGACTTCACCGTGCTGCCAGAAGTGCTGGGTGACTGCCCGGCTTTGCAGATGGTCGGCTTCAAGGCCAACCGCATTGCCCATGTGCCTGCCGCCGCGCTGCCGCCTGCCTTGCGCTGGTTGACGCTGACCGACAACGCCATCGGCCATTTGCCCACCGAACTGGGCGAACGCCCAGCCCTGCAAAAGCTGATGCTGGCGGGCAACCAACTCACGGCTTTGCCGAGCAGCCTGCAAGCGGCGCACAAACTGGAGTTGCTGCGCATCTCGGCCAACCGCCTGGAGCACGTGCCCGACTGGCTGACGGAACTGCCGCGCCTGGCGTGGCTGGCTCTGGCGGGCAATGCCATGGATTGGGCTTGGGCGAGCGAGACGGCCCTGCCCGAAGTGCCTTGGCATGCCCTGACACTGGGGGCTTTGTTGGGCGAGGGCGCTTCGGGTCACATCCACCATGTGAAAGCAGCTGGCTGGCCGCAGCCGCTGGCGCTCAAGCTGTTCAAAGGGGCGGTCACCAGCGATGGCTTGCCCGAAGACGAACTGGCCGCTTGCCTGGCTGCAGGCCAACACCCCACGCTCACCACGCCCGTGGCCCGGCTGACCGAGCACCCCGCGCAAGCGCAAGGTTTGCTGATGCCGCTGATCCCGGCAGGGTACACCAACTTGGCGGGGCCACCAAGTTTGCAAACCTGCACGCGCGACGTGTATCCGCTAGGTTTTACGCTGACTGCGCCCATGGCCTTGCAAATCGCCAGCGACGTGGCGGGAGCCGTGGCGCATTTGCATGCACGCGGCGTGATGCACGGGGACCTGTATGCCCACAACATTCTGATCGACCCGGTGCACGGTCAAGCGCGACTGGGCGACTTGGGCGCGGCCACCCGCTTGCCCGGTGACCACCCAGAACTGTGCCAACGCTTGTTCGCGCTCGAAGTGCGGGCCATGGGCTGTTTGCTGGAAGAGCTGGCCACACACGCTCCCGCATCAGGCAGCCATGCGCTTCGTGCACTCGCTGAAGTCTGCCTACGCCCCGTCCCTGATGAGCGACCCACCATGGCCGAAGTGGCTCGGCAGTGTCAGGTCTTGCTCACTCACTTGGCAGTTTGAGTCAGACGGCGCTCAATCCAGAAATCGGATGGCCATGTCGGACGGTGGGACCATACAACTCTCTGTGCGTCCAAAAATCCAGTAACGGTGGCGAGCCAGCAAGCGGTACAACGCATCGCGCAAAAACGCAGGCACCAAACCACCCAGCCATGCGGCACGCCACGGCCAACCCAGATGGTGCAGGATGCGCAAAATGGCAGCCGTGTGCTGCCAACTGCGGCGGCCATCAACCAGCAACAGGGTTTGCAGCCCCTCGACCTGCAAACCCGCTTGGTGCAACAAAGCCTGCCCGGTGGTGCCTTGTATGGCCGCGAAACGGAAAACGCCCCGGTGGTCGTGTTTGAGGAGAAACTGCACCCAACCGTTGCACAGCAGGCACTGCGCGTCAAAGACGACGATCAGGGAGAACGATGGAGATGGCGCGCTCACAGGGCCAGCGCGGTGGTGTTTTTGACTTCTTCCATCACCGCATAAGTGCGCGTCTCGCGCACGCCAGGCAGCTGCCAGAGCACGGTGCCCGCAAATTCGCGGTAGGCGTTCATGTCGGCAGCGCGGGTTTTGAGCAGGTAGTCAAAGCCCCCGGCCACCATGTGGCACTCCATGATCTCGGGGCGCACCTGCACCGCCGCCTTGAACTGGTCGAACACATTGGGGCTGGTGCGGTCGAGCAGCACCTCCACAAACACCATCATCCCTGCGCCCAGTTTGAGCGGATTCAGCCGCGCCTCGTAGCCCAGGATGAAGCCCTCGCGCGTGAGCCGCTGCACCCGCGCCAGCACCGCCGTGGGCGAGAGCGACACGGCTTCGGCGAGCTTGAGGTTGCTGATGCGGCCGTCGCGCTGCAGCAGGTCCAGGATGCGGCGGTCGGTGCGGTCAATGTCTGGCGTTTCGGTGCTCATGCCGTGCATTATTCATTGAAATAACAGTATTTTGGTGAAATATTTCGTTACAGATCGGGATGATGGCGATTCATGTCAACCAGCGAAGTCGCCGCCATGAACGCCCCCACAACACCCCTGCAACTGATGCCCACGCCCGGTGCCCACTTCACCCCCGGCGGCCCGCTGCCCGAACGCAGCGCTTTGCGCGAGGCCATCGCCCGCGCTACGCGCCTGCCCGAAGCGCAGGCTCTCGCTCCGTTGCTGGCTGCGGCACGCATGAGTGAAGTCCAGACAGAACGCACCGATGCCCTGGCCCGCCAGCTGGTCACCGGCATGCGCGAAGGCCCGCAACAAGGCGGTCGCGCCGGGCGCGTGCAAAGCCTGATGCAGGAATACGCCTTGTCGAGCGAAGAGGGCGTGGCGCTCATGTGCCTGGCCGAGGCGCTGCTGCGCATTCCGGATGCCGCCACCCGCGACGCGCTGATCCGCGACAAGATCGGCCAGGGCGACTGGCAGCAGCATGTGGGCCGCAGCCCTTCGCTGTTTGTGAATGCCGCGTCCTGGGGCTTGCTGCTCACGGGCAAGCTGGTCGCCACACACAGCGAGGGCGCGATGCTGGCTTCGCTCACGCGTCTGATCGGCAAAAGCGGCGAGCCGCTGATCCGCCAAGGCGTGCAGCTGGCCATGCAGATGCTGGGCGAGCAATTTGTGACGGGCGAGACGATCGACGAGGCCCTGCACCACGCCCGCGCCATGGAGGCCCAAGGCTTTCGCTATTCCTACGACATGCTCGGTGAAGCGGCGCTGACCGAGGCCGATGCGCAGCGTTATTTCCAGTCGTATGAAAACGCCATCCATGCCATCGGCAAAGCTTCTAACGGCCAAGGCGTGGTGAACGGCCCTGGCATCTCGATCAAGCTGTCTGCCTTGCACCCGCGCTACAGCCGCGCGCAGCATCAGCGCGTGATGGACGAACTCTTGCCCCGCGTGTTGCAGCTCACCGAGTTGGCGAAGCAATACGACATTGGTCTGAACATCGACGCCGAAGAAGTCGACCGGCTCGACATCTCGCTCGACCTGCTTGAAGCCCTGTGCCACGCGCCCAGCTTGCAAGGCTGGCACGGCATCGGCTTTGTGATCCAGGCTTATCAAAAGCGCTGCCCCTTTGTGATCGACTTCGTGGTCGATCTGGCGCGGCGCACGGGCCACCGCCTGATGGTGCGCTTGGTGAAGGGCGCATATTGGGACAGCGAGATCAAACGTGCCCAAATCGACGGGCAAAGCGATTACCCCGTCTACACCCGCAAGCACCACACCGATGTGTCGTATCTGGCCTGCGCCCAAAAGCTGCTGGCCGCGCCCGAGGCGGTGTACCCGCAATTTGCGACGCACAACGCGCACACGCTGGCGGCCATCGTGACCATGGCGCAAGACATCGGTGGTGACTACGCGCCCGGCCAATACGAGTTCCAGTGCCTGCATGGCATGGGCGAGCCGCTGTACCGGCAGGTGGTCGGCCGAGCGAGCGTCGCCGGGCCGTCCCAAGACGCGAGGACCCCCTGGGGGGGCAGCGGGCTACACGCAGTGAGCCTGCATGGGGGCCAACAGTTCTCGCGCCCCTGCCGCATCTACGCCCCCGTGGGCACACACGAAACCCTGCTGGCCTACCTGGTGCGCCGTTTGCTCGAAAACGGGGCCAACAGCTCGTTTGTCAACCGCATGGCCGACGACAGCGTCTCCATCAGCGATCTGGTGCAAGACCCGGTGCTGCGCACCGAGCAGGACGCCTTGCAAGAAGACGCGGCCGTGGGCCAGCCTCATCCACAAATTGCACTCCCCGTGCAGCTGTACGGCGCGGCCCGCCGCAACTCCAGCGGCACCGATCTGGCGCACGAACCCACGCTGCGCCAGCTGGCCGCGCAGCTGCAGATGCACACGCAGCCCACGCAGGTGACGCCTCTGCTGGCCACCCCCTTCACCGGAGCCGAGCGCTGCACCTTGCGCAACCCCGCTGACCACCGCGATGTGCTCGGCAGCGTGCAACACGCCAGTGCCGCCGATGTGAACGCGGCCCTGCAAGCGGCCAGCAGCATCGCCCCCGACTGGGCTGCAACACCGCCCGAACAACGTGCCGCCTTGCTGGAGCGCGCCGCCGATCTGCTGCAAGCCGATACGCCCCGCGTGATGGCCCTGCTGGTGCGCGAGGCGGGCAAGACCTGGGCACACGCCGTGGCCGAGCTGCGCGAAGCGGTGGACTTTTTGCGCTACTACGCAGCGCAGGTGCACCGCGACTTTGACAACGCCACGCACAAGCCACTGGGACCAGTGGTGTGCATCAGCCCGTGGAATTTTCCGCTGGCGATCTTTGTGGGCCAGGTGGCCGCCGCGCTGGCCGCAGGCAACCCGGTGCTGGCCAAACCTGCCGAGTCCACGCCGGGCGTCGCAGCCCTGGCCGTACAGACTTTGTGGGCTGCTGGTGTGCCCAAAGCCGCTGTGCAGTTGTTGCCTGGGCGCGGTGCCGAGGTGGGCATGCAACTCGTGCGCGACGCCCGCGTGCAAGGCGTGATGTTCACCGGTTCCACCGAGACCGCCCGCATGTTACAAGCCGCGCTGGCCGAACGCCTGAACGCGCATGGTCAGCCTGTGCCCCTGATCGCAGAAACCGGCGGCCAGAACTGCATGGTGGTCGATTCGTCGGCGCTGCTCGAACAAGTGGTGACCGACGCGGTGGCCTCGGCTTTTGAAGCTGCAGGCCAGCGCTGCTCGGCCCTGCGCGTGTTGTGTGTGCAGGACGATGTGGCCGACCGACTGATCGCCATGCTGCAAGGCGCGATGGCCGAAATCACCCTGGGCACGCCCGCGCAACTGAACGTGGACATGGGGCCCGTGATCGACGAACGCGCACGAACGGGCATTGAAGCGCATGTGAACGCCATGCAGCAACGCGGCTGCCCAGTGCACCGCATGGCCCGCAACACGCTGAGCGATTTACCCGCTGGCACGTACGTGCCACCCACACTGATAGAGATCACACACATTGGGCAGCTGGAGCGCGAGGTGTTCGGCCCGGTGCTGCACATCGTGCGTTATGCCCGCCACGAGCTGGGCAGCTTGCTGCAAGCCATCAACGAGACGGGTTACGCCCTCACCCTGGGCGTGCATTCGCGCATCGAAGAAACCATCGCGCAGGTCACAGACACCACCCACGCGGGTAACGTCTACGTCAACCGCAACATGGTCGGCGCGGTGGTGGGCGTGCAGCCGTTTGGCGGTGAAGGCCTGTCTGGCACCGGCCCCAAAGCGGGCGGGCCGCTGTACCTGCTGCGTTTGCTGGCCGCGTGCCCGGCCGATGCCGCCTTGCGCAGCGTGCAGGCCAGCGGGGCCACCGCCATGCCGCACGCCACACCCGCGCTGCAAGCCCTGCACGACTGGGCGGTCACCCAAAACAACTTAACCCTGGCCCACGCGTGCGCGCAATTTGCCGCCACCAACCCCGCAGGCCTGCAAGCCACCCTGAGTGGGCCCACGGGCGAGCGCAACGTCTACCGCTTGCAGGCCCGTGCGCGGGTGCTGTGCCTGACGGGTGATCAGCCCGGTGCCGATGCCGACCGCCTGACGCAGCTGGCAGCCGTGCTGGCTGTGGGCAGCCGCGCCGTGTGGCCCATGTCTACGCAGGCGCTTCTTGCGAATTTGCCTCCTGCGGTGCAAAGTCAGGTGACGCTGGAAGACGAAGCGCACGGCAACCCTGTCCATGCCGCGCTGCTACACGCTGACGGGGCCGCAACCTTGCACTGGCAAGCACAGCTGGCGCAACGCCCGGGGAGTATCGTCACGCTCACAGCCTTGAGCCCGGGGGATGTGGCTGTACCGCTGGCACGCCTGGTCAGCGAGCGCAGCATCAGCACCAACACAGCCGCAGCGGGTGGCAACGCCAGTTTGATGAGCTTGGCGGTTTGAGCCTGTCAACCTTGCCGCTCAGCTGAGCGGTCACCACCAGCGGTGCGGCGTTACTGGCCTGTGCTGGCCGAATGTCCGGATTTAGCTCTGGTTGAGCAACTGGGCAAAGCGGCCCAAATCCACGTTGCCGCCACTCACAATGATGCCCACGCGCTGACCTTGGAGCTGCTTGCTGGCTTGGATGGCTGCCGCCAGTGACAGGCAACCCGTGGGCTCGACCACCATCTTCATGCGTTCGGCATAAAAACGCATGGCCTGCACCAGTTGCGCATCGGTCACGGTGTGCACACCGTCCACCAGGCGGCGGATGATCTCAAAGGTGATTTCGCCGACCATGGGCGTTTGCGCGCCGTCGGCAATCGTCACCGGGGTGGCAATGCGCACCCGCTGGCCCTGTTGCAAGGACTGCTGCACATCGTTGCCCGCTTCGGGCTCCACGCCGTAAATCTTGCAGGCCGGGGACAGGGCCTTGGCCGACAGGGCGCTGCCGCTGAGCAGACCGCCACCGCCCAAGCACACGAACAAGGCGTCCAGCTCGCCCACTTCCTGAAACAGCTCCAGCGCCGCCGTGCCCTGGCCGCTCAGCACGTCCGGGTGGTCAAACGGCGGGATGAAGCGCATGCCGTGCTCGGCGGCCAGGCCTTTGGCAATGGCCAAGGCATCGTCTTTGTAGCGGTCGTAGCCCACCACCTTCGCACCATAACCCCGGGTGGCGGCCAGCTTGGCGGGCGAGGCGTCATGCGGCATGACGATGGTGGCCGGGATGCCCAAAATCTGCGCCGACAAGGCCACGGCCTGTGCGTGGTTGCCCGATGAATAAGCCACCACCCCGGCCCGGCGCTCGGCGGGCGTCAGCCGCGACAGGGCATTGAAGCCCCCCCGGAACTTGAAGGCCCCCATGCGCTGGAAGTTTTCGCACTTGATGAAGGCCTGGGCACCCAACTGTGCGTTGAGCGTGCGCGACTGCAGCACCGGGGTTCGGTGGGCGTGCCCTTGTAGCCGCGCAGCGGCGGCCAGAACGTCTTCAAAAGTGGGTAGGGCGCTGGCATCGTGCATCGGTAATCCCTGAAGGGTTGCAAAGTGGACATGTTGACATGACTGGCGGGGCTGCACAAATCCTGAAAGAGGCAGTGATGGGAAGTCCAGATTTGGGGTCAAGTGCGCGGGTCATGCGAGCTTGATGACGTCGCCGGTTTGAAAAGCACCAACTTGCCACCTGGGAGACAAAGCCAGCGACTGGCGGTGGCTAACATGGCTCATGCACCTGACTGTTTCATCTCCCGTTCAAGCCCTGGCCGACATCCACCGCATCGAGGCCACGCCGCTGGCCCAGGCCATGCCTTGGGTCAGCACCTATGACCTCATCCGTGCCAGCGCCCAGGCGCATGCCGACCAGCCTGCACTGACCTTTTTGCACACGGGCCAACCCGGCGGCAAGTCCACGACCTGGACCTATCGTGACTTGCTGCAAGGCATCCACCAAACGGCCAATCTGCTGCACCAGTTGGGTGTGGGCCCTCAAGACGCGGTGGGGGTTCTGTTGCCCGGCGGTCTGGCCTACCACCTGGCACTTTGGGGTGGCGAAGCGGCAGGCATCGTGCAACCGCTCAACCCCTTGCTCAGCGATGAAAAATTGCTGTCGTTGCTGCGGGCCAGCAACGCCAAAGTGCTGATCGCGCATGGCGTCGAAGACGACAGCCAGTTGCGCGCGAAAGCCTTGCGCCTGCAAACCCAGTTACCCGGTTTGAAAACGGTTTTGCTGGTCAACCCCAAAGGCGACCCACAGCAAGGCAGCGACACGCTGCCTGCTGGTGCCCAAGACTTCCACGCCTTGCGGGTCACGCAGGTGGCCGACCACCTGGTCAGCCAACGGGTTTTTCAGCCCACGGACATCGCGGCTTACTTTCACACAGGCGGCACCACCGGGGCCCCCAAACTGGCCCGGCACAGCCATGGTGCGCAGGTGTTCACCGCTTGGGCCAATGCCAGCATGCAAGGCTTTCGCTCGAGCGATGCAACGATCAACGGCTACCCTCTGTTCCATGTGGCGGGCGTACTGCCCGGGGCCTTGTGTTCGCTGGCCGTCGGCATGCATGTGATCATTCCCACCGAGGCCTTGTTTCGCAACCGCGAGGTGGTGCAAAACTATTGGCGGCTGGTGGCTCACCACCGCTGCACGCTGATGTCGGGCGTGCCCACGGTGCTGGCTGCCCTCGCAGGCGTGCCGCTGCAGGGGGCCGACATTTCAACCCTGCGTGCCGTGCGCACAGGCGCAGCGCCGCTGCCGCCCGAACTGGCGCAACGCTTTGAACAAGCCTTCGGTTTGCACATCAACGAGAGCCTGGGCATGACCGAAACCGCAGGCCTGAGCACCGTGGCCCCGCCGGGTCTGAGTGCGCCCGCAGGTTGCGTGGGCTGGCCTTTGCCCCATGCGCGTGTGCGCATCGTGGCGCTGAGCAGCGACGACCAGGCCACATCGAACACCCTTCCTGCTCGCGAAAAAGGCATGGTGCTTTACCAAGGGCCGAATTTGTTTTCTGGTTATCTGGATGCCGCAGAGACGGCGCGCAGTTTCACACCGGACGGCTGGCTCATCACGGGTGATGTGGGCTTCATCGACACGCAAGGTCGCCTGCACCTGTCGGGCCGCGCCAAAGACCTGATCATCCGCAGCGGCCACAACATCGACCCCAAAGTGATCGAAGACGCGCTGGGTGCGCACCCCGCCGTGGATTTGTGCGCGGCTGTGGGCGCACCGGATGCCTATGCGGGCGAGTTGCCCGTGGTGTTCGTCACCCTCAAAGCCGGTGCCCAAGCCACCGAAGCCGAGCTGCTGTCTTTCACAGCCCAGCGGGTTGACGAAGCGCCGGCCCAACCCAAGTCCATCACGGTACTGGAACGCATGCCGGTGACCAACGTGGGCAAGATTTACAAACCCGAGTTGCGCACGCTGGCCACCGCAGCAGTGGCCAAGGGTCTGATCCAGCAAGTGATGACGCCCTTGCAAACCGCACCCGCACAATGGCCGCAGGTGCGGGCCACGGGCGATGCACCTGTCGAGATTGACGCGACCACGACGCCAGCGGCTGCTTGGGCTCAGCTCAAACCGCTGCTGTCCGCCTTGCCTGTCAAAATCAATTTCAAGGAAGCTTGATCACCGATTTCTGAGGTGATCGCGCAGTTGGGTTTGCACGGGCTCTTCGGCCTTGAGTTGGTCGCGGGTCTGGGTCAAGGTCTGCTCTTGCGTCTTCAAGCGTGACAGCATCTGGGTTTGCGCTTGTTCCTGGTTGCGCAGCTGATCCAGCAATTCGGGTTTGTCTTGCGCATGGTCCTGAATCTGAGCACGGGTGCGGGTCAGTACACGCTCTTGGCGCTGAATCTGGTCACGCGTCTGCTTGAGCAGCTTGTCCTGCCCCTTGATCAGATCGCGTGTGTCGGACAAGGTCTTTTCTTGCGTGCGGATTTGGGTCTGCTTGTGCAAGTTTTCTTTTTGCCGCTCCACAAATTTTTCCGTTTTTTCCGTCAAGCCGGTGCCGGGGCTTGTGCCTTGGGCTGAAGCAGACAAATGGGCAAGCGCCAGCAACATGGCTGCAGTCAATGATACGGTTTTGAAAATTCGGGCGTTCATGGGTGGGTCCTTCGCTCTTGGGGTGAAACAGAAGGCCAGTCTGCGAGAAAAATTGCCGCACATGAATTCACCGAACGGTCAATTTTCATCAACCCCAAGGTCTATACCCTCACCCCTCACTCACCCCTTCCCGTCACTGGTGCCAAGCCGTGCAATGGCATTCGACGCAAGCCAAAAAAAACGCCACGACTGGCGTGGCGTTTTGGGATGACCCATCAGGGCTCTGGGTCAGCTCAGGTGCTTGCCGATGATCCCGGCCAACTCGAACATGGTGGCCTGGTCTTTGCCGAACACGGCCTGCAGTTTGCCGTCGGCGGTGATCGAGCGCTTGTCGGCCGGGTTTTGCAGGTTGTTGGCCTTGATGTAGTCCCAGATTTTCTTGACCACCTCGGTGCGGGCATAGGTGCCGTCACCGATCACGGCGGCCAGCGCAGCGCTGGGCTTCAAGGTGCCCACAGCGGCTTTGCGTGGAGCCTTGGGTGCAGTCGTCTTGACGGCTTTTTTGGCCGCAGGCACCTTGGCTGTTTTGACGGCGGTCTTCTTGGCTGCGGGCTTGCCGAAAGGCGTCTTTTTGGCGGCTGTTTTGCGCGGGGGGTATTTCTTGCCGCCTTCGCGTTGCTCAAACTCAAAAGCCACTTTGCCTTCTTCAGCGTTCCAGGCCAGGAAGGCCTTGAAGCTGCGGCGCGTGCGGTTGCTCACGAACTTGTCGAGCAAGTCGGTCTTGCCGGTGGCCAGCAATTTGACGACCTGTTCACGCTCCACCGGTTGCTGCAAGATGATCTTGCCGCTCTTGAAGTCGCAGCTGGGCGTGGGTTGCTCGTTGGTGGGCACGGCTTTGCTGCACACATAGTTGCTGCCATGCTCGTGCACCGGGCTGCCGCACTTGGGGCATGCGCCCAGCGCTTCGTCGCTGAACTCGACGATCTCGCCACTTTCTTCGTTCTTCTTGTCGTCACCGAAATCGAATTCGAGCTTCCAATTTTTCTCTTCTTCGTTGTACTTGAGCGCCATCTCGGCCACAAAAGGCCATCCGGCCTTGGAGCGGAAGCCGTCCAGTGGGCCGATCTTCTTGTGGCGCATGAACTGCTCGACTTCGGCGGGCTCGAAGGTACGGCCTGCGGGCGACTTGCCAAACGAGAAGCCGCAGCCTTCGCTCGCGCCGTCTGCGCCGGTGCAGGTGTACCTGCGGTAGTTTTCTTTCACCACGCCGCCGCAGTTGGGGCAGGGCGTGGTCACCGTGGCGTAGTCGCCGGGCACGGTGTCGCGGTCGTATTCCTTGGCTTTCTTGACGATGTGCTCGGTCATGGCCGCGATCTCGGCCATGAAAGTGGAGCGGCTCAACTTGCCTTGCTCCATTTGTGCGAGCTTGTATTCCCACTCGCCGGTCAGCTCAGGCTTGGACAGTTCCTCCACACCCAAACCGCGCAAGAGCGTCATGAGCTGGAAGGCCTTGGCCGTCGGGATCATCTCGCGGCCTTCGCGCAGCATGTATTTCTCGTTGATCAGGCCTTCGATGATGGCGGCGCGGGTGGCTGGTGTGCCCAAGCCTTTTTCCTGCATGGCTTCGCGCAGCTCGTCGTCGTCGACCATCTTGCCTGCGCCTTCCATGGCACCCAGCAGCGTGGCTTCTGAGTAACGTGCAGGCGGACGCGTTTTGAGGCCTTTGGCCTCGACCGATTCCACGCCCACCTGTTCGCCGGGCTGCACAGGCACCAGGTTCTGACCTTTGTCGCCGTCTTTAGCGTCTTCGACCTCTTCTGCGGCTTCTTTGCCATAAATGGCCAACCAACCGGGTTTGACCAGCACCTTGCCCACAGTCTTGAAGCTGTGGCCTGCGGCCACGCTGATGCGGGTGGTCACTTGGTATTCGGCGCTGGGGAAAAACACCGCCATGAAGCGGCGCACCACCAGGTCATACAGCTTTTGCTCGGCCTCGGACAGGCCGCTGGGCGCTTGCAGCGTGGGGATGATGGCGAAGTGGTCCGACACCTTTTTGTTGTCGAACACACGCGGAATTTTGCGCACGTAGTTGTTGTTCAAGGCCGTGAGCGCGTGCGGGGCCAAATGCTTCATGCCGCTGTCGGCCAGCATCTCGAAGGTTTCCTTGGCCACGGGCACATAGTCTTCGGGCAGGTGGCGCGAATCGGTACGCGGGTAGGTCAGGGCCTTGTGGCGCTCGTACAGGCTTTGCGCCAGCGCCAGCGTGGTCTTGGCCGAAAAGCCGAACTTGCCGTTGGCTTCGCGCTGCAGGCTGGTCAAGTCAAACAAGCCGGGGCTGGCTTGTGTGGTGGGTGTGGCCTCTTCGGTGACCGATGCGGTCTTGCCGCGCACGGCATCCACAATCGCCTGCGCTTCTGCAGCCGTCCATTTGCGGTCGGCTTTCTTCTCGCCGTCTTCTTCTTTCTTCCACTTGGGATCGAACCACTTGCCGGGGTAGGTGCCTGCGGTGGCGGCGAACTCGGCGTGGATCTCCCAGTAGTCACGGCTGATGAATTTGCGGATTTGCTCTTCGCGCTCGACCACCACGGCCAGCGTGGGGGTTTGCACCCGGCCCACGGTGGTCAAGAAGAAGCCGCCATCGCGCGAGTTGAAGGCAGTCATGGCGCGGGTGCCGTTGATGCCTACCAGCCAGTCGGCTTCAGAGCGGCTGCGGGCGGCATCGGCCAGGCCCTGCATCTGCTGGTTGCTGCGCAGGCTGTCAAAGCCGTCGCGGATCGCTTGTGGCGTCATCGACTGGAGCCACAGGCGTTGCACAGGCTTGTCCAGGGTCTTGGCACCGCCTGCGTACTGCTCGATCAGGCGGAAGATCAGCTCCCCCTCGCGGCCCGCGTCACAGGCGTTGATGAGCGCGGTCACGTCTTTGCGCTTGGCCTGTTTGACCACGGCACTCAAACGGCTCTTGGTCTTGTCCACCGGCTTCAAGTCAAAGTGCGGCGGAATGACAGGCAGGTTGGCAAAGCTCCACTTGCCGCGTTTCACGTCGTATTGCTCGGGGGCCTGGATCTCCACCAGGTGGCCCACCGCGCTGGTCACCACATAGGTGTCGTTCTCAAAGTGGTCGTCGTGTTTCTCGAACTTGCCGGATACCGGCGTGAGGGCTTTCACGATGTCTTGAGCCACCGAAGGCTTCTCTGCAATTACCAATGTCTTCATGTCATTACAATCCGTTGTCTCGCGTGTGCGCACGCGCCCGGGCACGCGCTCACGCGCACGCCCACATGAATTCACCATAACAAATTTTTAACGCCGTGGCCAAAACCCCAGTTTCTTCCCCCAGCCGCTCCAGCGCGAGCGCATCCGGCAAACGCATCCAGGTTCGCCGCTCCGGCGTGCATGGCAAGGGCGTGTTTGCACTGCAAGACCTCGCCGAAGGCGAGACCCTGATCGAATACGTGGGCGAGGTCATCAGCTGGGACGAGGCACAAGACCGCCACCCCCACGACCCTGAAGACCCGAACCACACCTTCTACTTCCATGTGAACGAAGACCGGGTGATCGACGCGCTGCACGGCGGCAACTCTTCACGCTGGATCAACCACAGCTGCAACCCCAATTGCGAAGCCGACGAAGAAAACGACCGCATTTTCATCAAAGCCATCCGCAACATCAAGGCGGGCGAAGAGCTGAACTACGACTACGGTCTGATCATCGACGAGCCTTACACCAAGAAGCTCAAGGCCGAATACCCTTGCTGGTGTGGCAGCAAGAACTGCCGTGGCACGCTGCTGTCGCCCAAAGAGCGCAAAGACACACCCAAGATTCCAAGCCAGAAAAAAGCCAAGGCCAAGTCCAAAGACAAACCGAAGGTCAAGTCTGAGGCTAAGCCGAAAAACCAAGCCAAGGCGAAAGCCAAAAGCAAAGCACCTCAAGCGGCCAAGCCCGTGAAAACGGAAAAGGTCAACAAGACGGCCAAGCCCAAAAAGGCGGTCACGAAAAAGGGCTGACCCCTGCTGGCCTGCAGCGTTGACCCTTTAGGAGGCCGCCCCCGCAGCCGAATGCTGGTCAATCTCTGCAGGCCTTGTCGAAGGCGCCAAAAAACGCCAACATTCGCGAGCAGGGGCTCGCTTTCACAACGCACACGTTGAGCCAACGCCACCATGATCACGCCCACCGCTTGGCCTGCTGAAACTGTTTGGCAACAGGTGTTCCCCCTGTTGCCCGATTTCACGGTCGAAGTGCTGCCCGAAATCGATTCGAGCAACAGCGAACTCATGCGCCGGGCCCGCGCCGGGCAGCACGAGCCCACACTGCTGGTGGCCGAGCGCCAAACCGCAGGCCGTGGCCGCATGGGCCGAGTGTGGCAAAGCCAGCCGGGCGATTCACTCACCTTTTCACTCAGCCTGGCGCTGAAGCCCCAAGACTGGTCTGGCCTGTCGCTGGCTGTGGGCCTGAGCTTGGCCGAAAGTCTGCACTCCGACGTGGGCCTGAAGTGGCCCAACGATTTGTGGTTTCAAGACCGCAAGCTCGGCGGCATCCTGGTCGAAGCGGCCAGCATGGGCGGGCGCAGCCAAGTGGTGGTGGGGGTGGGGCTGAACATCCGCCCGCGCCCCGCAGACGGCCTCAACACAGCGCCAGCGGCCCTCACCGAGCTGCTGCCGGACTTGACCGCACCTGACTGCCTGGCACGCGTGGCGATGCCTTTGATCCAGACCTTGTTGGCGTTTGAACGCGAAGGGTTTGCGCCGCTGCAAACCCGGTTTGAGTCGCGCGATGTGCTCAAGGGCCGGCGCGTGCACACCAGCGATGGCCAAGTCGGCGTGGCAATCGGCGTCAGCCCCAGCGGCGCTTTGCGGTTGCAAACCGACACCGGTGTGCAAGAAATTCACAGCGCCGAAGTCAGCGTGCGCCCATTTCCCTTGGAGAACGAGTCCCGATGATGCGTTGGTTGATGGCCCTTTTGCTGATCCTGAATCTGCTCACGCTCGCTTGGCAATGGGACGCTTTTGCCCGCTGGGGCTGGGGCCCCAACACCGCGCGCGAACCTGAACGCGTGCTGAACCAGCTGCGACCTGAAGCCATTCAAGTCGAAACCCCTGCTGCTGCCTCACAACGCATGGCAGCGTCAGCGGCCTCAGAGGCCAGCGCCGCAGCATCGACGGGCCCAGCGGCCAGCGCGTCGGTGCCTTCCGCACCCGTTACGCCAGCGCCAGCCAGCCCCGCAGCCAAAACGAACCCTTAACCCCTTTGACGGAGACTTTGATGAGCCTGAAACTTTACTTCGCCCCCGGTGCCTGTTCTTTCGTGCCCCATGTGCTGCTGGAAATGAGCGGTGCCGAGTTTGAACCCAGCATGGTCAAGCTGCACAAAGGCGAGCAAAACAGCGAGGAATACAAAGCCATCAACCCGCGTGGCCAAGTGCCTGTGCTGGTCAACAACGGCCAGGCGGTCACGCAAATCGTGGCCATAGTGTTGCACCTGGACCAGCTGTTCCCACAAGCGGGCTTCTTGCCCACCGAGCCCTTGGCCCGCGCGCAAGCCATCTCCACGCTGGCCTGGATGAACAACACCGTGCACCCCACCTTCACGCACATCTTCATGCCGCAAAAGTTCTCGGACTTGCCCGAAGTGCAAGCCGCCCTCAAGCCTTACAACACCCAACTGTTCCGCGGCATGCTGGGCGAATTGCAGACACTGGTGAAAGCGGCTGCGGCCAAAGGCCAGGCATGGCTGAGCGGTGAGCGTTTTGGTCCACTGGACGCTTACAGCCTGACCCTCACGCGCTGGGGCACCATTGCCGGCATCACGCCCGAAGAACACCCCGAACTGTGGGCCTTTGTGCAAAAAGTGGCGGCAGAACCTGCCGTGGCCCGCGTGATGGAGCGCGAGCGTTTGCAGCTGAACATGGGCAAGCCCGCTTGAGACAGACAACGCCCCTTCAGGACTTCGGCCACAGGGGCAGTCTCCCGCAAAGATAGGGCTTTTGGAGGCGCATGTGGGAGCGAGCCCCTGCTCGCGAATGGCAGCCAGCGCCATTTCAGGCATTCGGGCGCAGGGGCGACCTCCCACAAAAAGCGGGGCTGCGCCTGCTTTCAGCTGGGCGTGTTGAACCGCAGGGTGAAGCAAGCACCCGGCGGGGTCTGGTTGGGAAAGGCCGCGTCCACGCTGACGCTGGCGCCATGCTGCTGCGCAATTTCCCTGACGATCGGCAAACCCAAGCCTGAGCCGTCGACGTTGGTGCCCAGCGCCCGGTAAAACGGCTGAAACACCAGATCGCGCTCGGCCAAGGGAATGCCCAGACCGTTGTCTTCTACCTGCATCACCAGCGCTTTGCTGTACGGGTCGACCAAAACACGCACCGTGACCACACCCGGATGCTCTGGCGTGCAAGGGGTGTAGTGGATCGCGTTTTCGACCAGGTTGCGCACCATTTCCTTGAGCAAGGTCGGGTTGCCCTGCACGCATGCCCCCGGTGTCCCGGCATCCACGCCTTCGTAGCCCAGATCGAGGCCCTTGTCCATCGCCCGGGGCAGACAGTCTTGCAGCACTTCGCTGGCCAACAGCACCATGTCGCAGCTTTGCTGAGGCACATGCGTGCCGCCACCTTCTGCACGGGCAAGTGACAACAGCTGGTTCACCGTGTGCGTGGCCTGCACACTGGCGCGGCCGATTTGCTTCAATGATTTTTTCAGGTCTTCTTCGCTGGAGCCTGAACGCTGCGCCAGATCGGCCTGCATGCGCAAACCCGCCAAGGGTGTTTTGAGCTGGTGCGCTGCATCCGCCAAAAAACGCTTCTGGGTGACGATCGAGTCCTTCAGGCGTTCGAGCAGATCATTCACCGACACCACCAACGGCGCCACTTCCATGGGCACGGCCTTGTCATCCAGCGGGCTCAGGTCATCGGGCTTGCGGGCACGGATGCGCTCTTCGAGTTCGGACAACGGCTTGATGCCGCGCACCAGCGCTAGCCACACCAACAGCACCGCCAAGGGCAACAAAGCGAACTGGGGCAGCATCACGCCCTTGATGATCTCGGCCGCCAGCACAGAGCGTTTTTCACGCGTCTCGGCCACCTGCACCAGTGCGGGATGCTTGCCCTCGGCATCGAGGCGTATCCAGGTGTAGGCCACGCGCACCTCGAAGCCGCGCATTTCGTCATCGCGGATGTGCACTTCGTAGCTGCTGCCTTTGTCTTGGTCCACGGGGGGCAAGGGCAGATCCCGCTCACCACTCAGGTGCTCTTGGTGCCCGCCCCGCACCTGGTAATAAACCAGGTCGGTCTCGTCGGCCCGCAACAGTTCACTCGCAGGCTGGGGCAGGTTGAATTGCACCCGTTTGTCGGGGCCGAGCTTGACCTGTTGGGCCAAGGCCTGCACGTTGTAGACCAGTGCGCGGTCGAACGGTTTGTTGGCCAGCCCTTGCGCCACCAGCCAGGTCAGGGCCAGGCTGATCGGCCACAGCAGCAGCAGTGGGGTGAGCATCCAGTCGAGGATTTCCCCGAACAAGGAACGTTGTTCCCGCTTGAAGATGCGCACATTCCAGCCGCGGGATTTCATGGCGGCGGCATCCTGGATTGGGGGGCGATGCGTGTCAAATCACCAGGCACTTAGCCCGGGATTTTTTCCAAGCAATAGCCCAAGCCACGCACGGTGGCGATGCGGATCGGGCCTTTTTCGATCTTCTTGCGCAAGCGGTGGATGTACACCTCGATCGCGTTGTTGCTGACCTCTTCGCCCCATTCACACAGGCGCTCGACCAACTGGTCTTTGCTGACCAACCGGCCCGCACGCTGCAACAAGACTTCCAGCAAGCCCAACTCGCGGGCGGACAGCTCGACCATCTTGCCGTCGATGGTGGCCACTCGGCCAGACTGGTCATAAATCAGCGGGCCGTGCTTGATTTGTGAGGTCGCACCACCCATGCCACGGCGGGTGAGGGCGCGCACACGGGCTTCGAGTTCTTGCAGGCTGAAGGGCTTGGCCATGTAATCGTCGGCGCCATAGTCCAGGCCTTTGACGCGCTCTTCAACACTGTCTGCCGCCGTGAGAATGAGCACTGGCAATGTGGAGCCTCTGGAGCGCAAGCGCTTGAGCACTTCCAGCCCATGCATTTTGGGCAAGCCCAGATCAAGGATCAGCAAGTCAAATTCGTTGTTGGTCATCAAGGCCGCATCGGCCTCGCTGCCACTGGCCACGTGGTCCACCGCCGCACCAGCGCTGCGCAATGTGCGCAGCAATCCATCGGCAAGCACCTGGTCATCTTCGGCTATCAGAATTCGCATGTCTGTCTCCTGTTTTATGGGTGCGGCTCGTTCCGGGCTGATGACCGGGGTGCTGCAATTCTAGTGTCTGGCACAGGGGCTTTTGTCTTGTCAGCAAGAAGCATTTGAGCCGCCATGGCGGCTTGTTCGCGTTCGGTCAGTGCGCATAAGCCTCCAGGCCCAAAGCCACCACGGTCGCCACATCTTTGCCCACGGCATCGCGGAACTCGGCCTCGGCTTGCGCCACCGCATCCTTGAAGGCTTGCAGCCAAGCCAAGCCCACGGGTGTGAACACCACGCGCCGTGCGCGGGCGTCCGACAAATCGGGCTCGCGCTGCACCAGGCCCCAGGCCGTGCATTGGTCCACCAAATCCCCCATGGCCTGTTTGCTCATCCCTGCGGCGCGGGCCAAATCGGTCAGGCGTGAGCCCTCCAGTGCCAGATGCCGCGTGATGTGAACGTGTGCCGCACTGATCTGGTCGCGTGAGGCGAGATTGGCCAAAGCCAAAGGCACACCCTCGTTGCCCGCCATCAGGTAGAGCACGCGTTCGTCAAAGCGGCGCATCGCATGCCCCAGCAATCGGCCCAGGTGGGTTTGCCGCCAGCGGTCATCCTGCAGCGCACTGTCCGTCATGGGCGATTGAGAGGCGGTTTCGGTCATTCGCAAATGATAAGGCAAACTGACCAAAAATAGTGTTTACAGGTTTATACAGCTCGTTTACAGTACTGTTCACGCATCCAGTAAACAGCACATCACTGCTGAGCCCGGTGCCCCAACCCATTGATATTCAAGGAGATTTTCATGAGCGACGACAACAGCGAAAAGTCCAAAGCCCTGCAAGCCGCACTGGCCCAGATTGAAAAACAATTCGGCAAAGGCACCATCATGCGCTTGGGCGAAGGCGAAGTCATCGCCGACATCCAGGTGGTGTCCACCGGCTCTTTGGGCCTGGACATCGCCCTGGGCGTGGGCGGTCTGCCCCGTGGCCGCGTGATCGAAATTTATGGCCCAGAGTCATCGGGCAAAACCACCCTCACCCTGCAGGTCATCTCCGAAATGCAGCGCTTGGGCGGCACCTGCGCCTTTGTCGACGCCGAACACGCACTGGATGTGCAATATGCCCAAAACCTGGGCGTCAACCTGCAAGAGCTGCTGGTCAGCCAGCCCGACACCGGTGAACAAGCCCTGGAAATCGTGGACAGCCTGGTGCGCTCCGGCGCGGTCGATCTGGTCGTCATCGACTCGGTGGCGGCCCTCACGCCCAAGGCCGAAATCGAAGGCGACATGGGCGACAGCCTGCCCGGCCTGCAAGCGCGCCTGATGAGCCAGGCCCTGCGCAAGCTGACCGCCACCATCAAGAAGACCAACTGCACGGTCATCTTCATCAACCAGATCCGCATGAAGATCGGCGTCATGTTCGGCAGCCCCGAAACCACCACCGGCGGCAACGCGCTCAAGTTCTACGCCTCGGTTCGCCTGGACATCCGCCGCACCGGCACCATCAAGAAAGGTGACGACGCGATCGGCAACGAGACCAAAGTCAAAGTGGTCAAGAACAAAGTTGCGCCGCCCTTCAAGACGGCCGAGTTCGACATCCTGTTTGGCGAGGGCATCAGCCGCGAAGGCGAAGTGATTGACATGGGCGTGACCGCCAAGATCGTCGACAAATCCGGTGCCTGGTACGCCTACCAGGGCGAGAAAATCGGCCAGGGCCGCGACAACGCCCGCGAATTCCTGCGCGAAAACCCGGCTTTGGCCCGCGAGATCGAAAACAAGGTCCGCGAATCACTGGGCATCCGCTTGCTGGAATCGGCCATTGCCGAAGTCAAGGGTGACTGAGCTTGAACAAGCCCGGATTTCAGCCCTCGCTCAAAGGCCGCGCCCTGCGGCTTTTGAGCCAGCGAGAGCACTCACGCACTGAATTGGAACGCAAGCTGGCCATGCACGAAGAAGTGCCCGGCGAGCTGGCCAAGGCCTTGGATGAACTGCAAGCACGGGACTTCATCAACGACGGCCGCGCCATCGAGTCGGTGGTGCACCGCCGTGCAGGCAAGTTGGGTGCGGCCCGGGTCAAGCAAGAGCTGGCCGCCAAGGGCCTGTCGGGCGAGGCGGTGGCCGCCGCGATGGAGGGCTTGCGTGAGACCGAGTTCAGCCGCGCACTTGGCGTCTGGCGCAAGAAATTTGACCGCCCTGCGGCAGACCCGAATGAGCGGGCCAAACAGATCCGCTTTTTGATGACCCGTGGCTTCAATGCCGAGGTTGTGCGAAAGATCGTGCAAGGCGCAGACGAAGACTGAACGGGCAGCGCCGGCAACACAAGCGCCGCAAACGTCAAAGCCTTTTGAGGGCTCCCCCCAATGAACCTCCCTGATACCAGGGAAACCACCTTGCTTTGTCTTGCCCCCGAAGGGGCACATCAAGCTGGGGAGAGCCGTCAAAAGGCTCTGAAGGTGGCTTGAGTGTCAGGCGAAATGGAAAGCGTGACCGTGCGCTGGTTCACACACCCAGCATCAGCAGGATGTTTTGCACCGCCGCACCGCTGGCACCCTTGCCCAGGTTGTCCAGGCGGGCAATGACCACGGCTTGGCGGGCCTCTTCATTGGCAAACACCCGGATTTCGAGCTTGTTGGTGTCGTTGAGCGCCGTGGCGTCCAACTTGGCGTCTGCCGTGGCGGGCTTCACACTCACCCAGCCACCCGCAGCCTGGCTTGGCGCATAGTGGGCGCGCAAAGCTTCGTGCAGGTCGGCACCCGTCGGTTTTCCAGGCAAAGTGTCCAAGTGCAATGGCAACTGAACCAACATGCCCTGGCGGAAATTGGCCACCGCCGGCACAAACAAGGGGCGGCAAGTCAGCCCGGAGTAGCGCATGATTTCAGGGATGTGCTTGTGCTTGAGGCCCAAAGCGTAGGCTTCAAACAGCGGGGCTTTGCCTGCTTCATAGTCTTCGATCATGGTTCTGCCGCCACCCGAGTAACCACTCACGGAAGGCAGACACACCGGAAAATCACGCGGCATCAGACCCGCATCGACCAAAGGCCGCAGGATGGAGATGGCGCCCGTGGCATAGCAACCGGGGTTGGCCACGCGCTCGGCCTGGCGCACAGCGGCAAGCTGGTCGGCCGCCAATTCAGGAAAGCCAAACACCCAATCGGGGTGGCAACGGTGGGCGGTGGATGCGTCCACAATGCGCGGCTTGCGGCCGGGCAGGCTGTCGATCATGGCCACCGATTCGCTGGCGGCATCGTCATGCAGGCAGAGCACCACCAAATCGGCCGCCGCCATCAGCTCTCGCTTGGCTTCGGGGTCTTTGCGGCGTGCTGGGTCAATGCTCAGCACCTCGATCTGGGGCATCAGCGCCAAGCGCTCGCGAATCTGCAAACCCGTGGTGCCCGCTTCGCCATCGATGAATATTTTCGCCATAGGTATTACTTTCTCAAGGATTCTGGTCCCCAACGTCAAGTCAATGTAAGACGCAAGGATCAGGATTGGTGCATTGCAGCATGATACAGTCGCAGGCTGCAGTGTCCAGAGCCTGCTGGCGGGGCCTCCTTCATTGAAGGACCGCAGCGGACCGGTCGAATTCCACCCCTCTGAGAGAAGACCTCATGAAGATTCACGAGTACCAAGGCAAGGAAATCTTGCGTCAATTCGGTGTGCCAGTTCCACGTGGCATCCCGGCGTTCACTGTTCAAGAGGCTGTCGAAGCCGCTCAAAAACTGGGCGGCCCGGTTTGGGTGGTCAAGGCCCAGATCCACGCCGGTGGCCGTGGTAAAGGCGGCGGCGTGAAGGTTGCCAAGACCATTGAAGACGTCAAACGCATCTCTGGCGAGATCCTGGGCATGCAGCTCAAGACCCACCAAACTGGCCCCGAAGGCCAAAAAGTCCGTCGCCTCTACATCGAAGACGGCGCTGACATCAACAAAGAATATTACGTGTCCGTGGTCACCGACCGCGCCACACAAAAGATCGCCTTCATCGCTTCCAGCGAAGGCGGCATGGACATCGAGGAAGTGGCTCACTCCACGCCCGAGAAAATCATCACCGAGTTCATCGATCCTTTGACCGGTCTGGGCGACGCCCAAGCCAAGAAGATCGCAGACGCCATCGGCATGCCTGCTGACTCCACCGCCCAAGCCGTGGACATCTTCAAGAAGCTGTACCAGTGCTACATGGAAACTGACGCTTCGTTGGTAGAAATCAACCCACTGAACCGCGACAGCAAAGGCAACGTGATGGCCCTGGACGCGAAGTTCAACTTCGACGCCAACGCTTTGTTCCGTCACCCCGAAATCGTGGCTTACCGCGATTTGGACGAAGAAGATCCAGCTGAAGTGGAAGCTTCTAAGTTCGACTTGGCCTACATTTCTTTGGACGGCAATATCGGTTGCTTGGTCAACGGCGCTGGCCTGGCCATGGCCACCATGGACACCATCAAGTTGTTCGGCGGCGAGCCTGCCAACTTCCTGGACGTGGGCGGCGGCGCAACTGCCGAGAAGGTCACTGAAGCCTTCAAGATCATGCTGGCCAACAAGAATGTCAAAGGCATTTTGGTCAACATCTTCGGCGGCATCATGAAGTGCGACACCATCGCCACCGGCGTGATCACCGCTTGCAAAGCCGTGAACCTGTCCGTGCCATTGGTCGTGCGCATGAAGGGCACCAACGACGAGCTGGGCAAGAAGATGCTGGCCGAATCCGGTCTGCCGATCATCTCTGCCGACACCATGGCCGAAGCCGCGACAGCCATCGTCGCAGCCGTTAAGTAATGACTTTGCAGGACGGTGCTGAAGGTGCCGTCCGCAACTGATTAGGAACAAACATGTCCATCTACATCAACAAAGACACCAAAGTCATCACCCAAGGTATCACCGGCAAAACCGGTCAGTTCCACACTGAGAAGTGCCAGGAATACGCGAACGGCAAGAACTGCTTCGTCGCGGGTGTGAACCCCAAGAAGGCTGGCGAGTCCATCTTCAACATCCCAATCTACGCCTCCGTCAAGGAAGCCGCCACTCAAACTGGCGCGACCGTGTCCGTGATCTACGTGCCCCCAGCAGGTGCGGCTGCCGCGATCTGGGAAGCTGTTGAAGCCGACTTGGACCTGGCGATTTGCATCACCGAAGGCATTCCAGTGCGCGACATGCTCGAAGTGCGCAACAAGATGAAGGCCAAAGAAGCCGCTGGCGGCAAGCGCACGCTGCTGCTGGGCCCCAACTGCCCAGGTCTGATCACGCCAGACGAAATCAAGATCGGCATCATGCCCGGTCACATCCACCGCAAAGGCCGCATTGGCGTGGTGTCCCGTTCGGGCACTTTGACTTATGAAGCCGTGGCGATGTTGACCGAAGTCGGCCTGGGCCAGTCCAGCGCCGTCGGTATCGGTGGCGACCCGATCAACGGTTTGAAGCACATCGACGTGATGAAGGCTTTCAACGACGATCCAGACACCGACGCCGTCATCATGATCGGTGAAATCGGCGGTCCAGACGAAGCCGAAGCCGCCATGTGGTGCAAGGCCAACATGAAGAAGCCTGTGGTCGGCTTCATCGCCGGTGTGACTGCCCCTCCCGGCAAGCGCATGGGCCACGCTGGTGCCCTGATCTCTGGTGGTGCCGACACGGCCGATGCCAAGCTGGCCATCATGGAAGAGTGCGGCTTCATCGTCACACGCAACCCATCTGAACTGGGCAAACTGCTCAAAGCCCAGCTGAAGTAATGTCTCTGCCGGCCAGCACCTTGAGGGGCTTGGCCATAAGGAGAATTACGCACACCTTTGCAGGATCTGCCCGTTAAACTCGGGCACCTGCATCTCAAAGCGCTGTCAACGCAGGTTGTCAGCGCTTTGGCTTTTATACCAACGGAGAACAACAATGGAATTGCTGCAAAACCCGGAATTCTGGATCGGACTGATCAAGATCATCTGGATCAACATCATTTTGTCGGGTGACAACGCTGTGGTCATTGCCCTGGCCGCACGCTCTCTGCCTGCCGAACAACAGAAGAAAGCCATCATGTTTGGCTCCGGCGCTGCTGTGGTGCTGCGGATCGGCCTGACCGTGGTCGCGGCCAAACTGCTGGAACTGTCCTACCTGCAAATTGTGGGCGGTCTCTTGCTGCTCTGGGTTGGCACACAACTGCTGCACGGCGACGACGAAGGCGATGAAGGCGGCAGCGAAAAAGCCGGCCTGTGGGTTGCCATTCGCACCATCCTGATCGCCGACCTGGTGATGAGCCTGGACAACGTGATCGCCGTGGCTGCTGCTGCCAAAGGCAGCATGACGCTGCTGATTCTCGGTTTGGCCATCAGCATCCCCTTGGTCATTTTTGGCAGCCAGCTCATGATCAAACTCATGGACCGCTTCCCCATCATCATCTGGTTTGGCGCAGGCTTGATCGGTTGGGTGGGCGGCGAAACCATCGTCAGTGATGTCGCGCTCAAGTCAATCGTTGAAGCCAACGGCTGGCTGCACTATGCTGGACCGGCCTTGGGTGCCGCGCTGGTGTTGGGTATCGGCAAGATGGCCAGCTCAAAGACGCCCGAAAAACCGGCAGAGTGATCTGTGTGAAGCGCCGGGCATGGCGTTCGTTCGGTGGTTGAATTACCATCGAACTCTGTTCACCAGGGAGAAAAAGATGAAGAAAAACCAACACGGTTTGACATTGATTGAGCTCATGATCGTGATTGCGGTCATTGGCATTCTGGGTGCGCTGGCTTTGCCGGCGTACCAGGACTACACCATCCGGGCCAAAGTCTCCGAGATGCTGCTGGCGGCCAATGGCTGCAAGACAGCGGTCAACGAAGCCATCAGCTCGTCGTCCGATGCCAATGTGTCTGCGGTTTTGCCCAAGGTCTGCGAAAGCCAAAACAGCAAATACGTGGCCAGCGTGACCGTGGATGGCAATGGCACGATCACCGTGGTGGGCAAGCACGAAGCCTTGCGCGGCAGCACCAGCGGATCGGCCAATGCCATCGCGTTGACGCCTCTGCAAACCGGCGACACACCCATCAATGGCAGCACCGATGGGGGCAAAACCATCTCGGGCTGGCGCTGCGGTCCTGCCAGCAGCAGTGGCTTGCCGGTCAAGTACCTGCCCGCTTCATGCAAAGCGTCCTGAACGTCTTTTGCACACCCCAACGCCCTGCTGAACCCAGGGCGTTTTTCATGGTGACAAGCCCATGCTGATGAACCCAAACCAAGCCACGTCTGCCGATCAGCCCTCTTGGCCCCAGGCACTGCTGCTGGGCATGTTGATGGTGCTGCCATGGATTCAGCCTTGGTCGCCTTCGCCTCAACCCAACACCGTGCCCTTGCTGATCAGCTGGGCCTGTATCGCTTGTCTGATGGTTTGGGGCCAAGCGATCAAACCCCTGGACATCGCCCGCGCTTGGGCGGTGGCGGCCTTGATCAGCAGCAGCATGGGCCTGATTCAATACTTTGGTGCAGACGCGGCGCTCAGCCCATGGCTTCATGTGACGGGCACCGTGGGGGAAGCCGCCGCCAACTTGCGACAGCGCAACCAGCTCGCCACACTGTTGGCCATGGGCATTTTGTCGGTGCTGTGGTGGCATGCACATGGCCTGATGGCACGGCACGCGGCATGGATGCTGGCCTTGCTGGCTGTTGGTAATGCCGCCACCGCCTCGCGCACGGGCCTGCTGCACATGCTGCTCATCGTGGGTTTGGTCGCGTTTTGGGCATACCGCAGCCGTTTTGAAGCGCATCGCCTGTCAGCCCGGCTGGCTTTGTGGGCACTGGCCATTTACCTGTTGGCCAACTGGGCGTTGCCCGGCTTGCTGAGCGCCGTGACCGGCCAGGACATGACGGGCGCTCTGGCCCGCATGGGCCACGACGAAGGCTGCGCCAGCCGCCGCGTGCTGTGGGGCAATGTGCTGCAGCTCATTGGGCAAAAACCCTGGTGGGGTTGGGGCTGGGACGAACTCAAATACGCCCACTACATCACGCCTTTTTCCGGTGGCCCGGAAAACAGGTTTTGCGCGATTTTGGGCAACGCGCACAACTTGCCTCTGCATTTGGCCGTCACTTTGGGGGGGGCCTTCACCGCCGCATGCGGTTTGGCCTTGTTAGCGCTGCTCGCCTGGATGCGACCATGGCAGAGCCGATTGCCCAGCGCACAGCTGGCTTGGTCGGTTCTGGCCGTGATCGGCTTGCACAGCCTGCTCGAATTTCCGCTTTGGTACGGCCCGTTCCAGATGGCCGTGCTCTTGTGCGGTGTTTTGCTTGTGCCATCGGCCATCAGTTGGAAGGCCCAAGCGTCATCCGGCATCCGGATGGCTGGCGTACTGGTGCTGGTGATCGTCTTCATGGTGGGCGCGGACTATGCCCGCGCACGGCAAATCTACATGCCTGCCGCACAGCGCTGGCCGGTGTGGCGTGAGGACCCGCTGGACGCTGCCCGCAGCAGCTGGTTTTTCCAGCGGTCAAGCACGTTTGCCGAGCTGAGCCTGACCCACCTCACCCCACAAAACGCCGAATGGGTGCTGGCCACCAGTCTGGACATGCTGCACTACTCGCCCGAACCCGTGGTGGTGCGACAACTGATCCAGAGTGCGCGCATGCTGGGCAAACAGGACTTGGTGGACCAGCACACGGCACAGTGTCGGGCAGCTTTCCCGTCAGACCCCTTGCCATGCCCTTGAAGCGCCTGTCTAGCACCTGTCAAGCGCCCGCCAATGCGCGTGGCATCGACAGGCCCTCAGGCCGACGCGTTCACTGCGTCCCGAAAATCCGGTCCCCCGCATCGCCCAAGCCCGGCAAGATATAGCCGTGGTCATTGAGTTCGCGGTCGATGGCGGCGGTGTAAATCGGTACGTCGGGGTGCTCGCGGTGCAGGGTGTTGATGCCCTCGGGGCAGGTCAGCAGGCACAGGAACTTGATCGAGCGCGGCTGACACTGCTTGAGCCGCGCGATGGCCGCAGCCGCCGAATTGCCGGTGGCCAACATGGGGTCCACCACGATCACGTCACGCTCTTCCATGGCCTTGGGCATCTTGAAGTAATACTCCACCGCCTGCAGCGTTTTTGGGTCACGGTACAGGCCGATGTGACCGACACGTGCGCCCGGCACCACCGACAACACGCCGTCCAGAATGCCGTTGCCCGCGCGCAGGATGCTGGCGAACACCAGCTTCTTGCCGTCGATCACGCGACCGGTCGTGGTCTCCAGCGGGGTCTCGATCTGCACGTCCTGCAAGGGCATGTCGCGACAAACTTCGTAAATCATCAGGCTGGCCAGTTCATTGAGCAGGCGGCGAAAGCTGCTGGTGCTGGCGTCCTTCTTGCGCATGAGCGTGAGCTTGTGCTGCACCAAGGGGTGGTCGATCAGGTGCACTTGGGCGCGTGCGGCGGGGTCAATAGCGGTCATGCCGGGTTCCTTCTTCGCAATGTGGCAAACAGACAATCACGATTGTGCCCGTAGGACCGAGTCACCAAGGCATCGAAATACTACTTCCTGCTGCGTTAGTATGGGATTCACATTTCACGCAAGGAGATTGCCATGTCGATGTTTGGATGGAAAACACAGAACCCCGAGGTGCTGATGCGAGGCGGCACCATCGGCCCCGACGAACGCTTGCCTTGGCCGCACACGGCCGTCATGGGCTTACAGCATGTGATTGCCATGTTTGGCGCCACCGTACTGGCCCCCATCCTCATGGGCTTTGACCCGAACATCGCCATTTTGATGAGCGGCATCGGCACGCTCATCTTTTTTGTCATCACCGGCGGCAAAGTACCCAGCTACCTGGGCTCCAGCTTTGCCTTCATCGGCGTGGTGATTGCCGCCACCGCCTACGCAGGCAAAGGGCCAAACGCAAATATGGGCGTGGCGCTGGGTGGCATCATCGCCTGCGGCGCACTCTACACCCTGATCGGCTTGGTGGTGCAAGCCATTGGCACTGGCTGGATCGAGCGGCTAATGCCGCCGGTGGTCACCGGTTCGGTGGTCGCGGTGATCGGCCTGAACCTGGCGGGTGTGCCCATCAAAAACATGGCCGCTGGCGAATTTGATGCCTGGATGCAGCTGGTCACTTTTGTCAGCGTGGGACTGGTCGCGGTGTATTCGCGCGGCATGGTGCAGCGCTTGCTGATTCTGGTGGGGCTGATTCTGGCCAGCATCATCTACGCGGTGCTGACCAATGGCCTGGGCCTGGGCAAACCGCTGGACCTCTCGGGCGTGGCGGGTGCCGCTTGGTTCGGCCTGCCCACCCTGACCGCGCCGGTCTTTGACGGCCGCGCCATGCTGCTGATTGCGCCGGTGGCCATCATTTTGGTGGCCGAGAACCTTGGCCACATCAAAGCGGTGACCGCCATGACCGGCAAGAACCTGGACGCCTACATGGGCCGCGCCTTCATTGGCGACGGCGTTGCCACCATGGTCAGCGGCGCATCCGGCGGCACCGGCGTGACCACTTACGCGGAAAACATCGGCGTGATGGCCGCCACCCGCATCTACTCCACCGCGGTCTTCCTGGTCGCTGCCTTGATGGCGGTGCTGCTGGGCTTTTCGCCCAAGTTCGGCGCACTCATCCAGGCCATCCCGCTGCCGGTGATGGGCGGCGTGTCCATCGTGGTGTTCGGCCTGATCGCCGTGGCTGGAGCCAAGATCTGGGTGGACAACAAGGTGGACTTTTCCGAGAACAAAAACCTGCTCGTTGCCGCCATCACGCTGGTGCTGGGCACAGGCGACTTCACACTCAAATTCGGCCCGTTTGCGCTGGGCGGCATCGGTACCGCCACCTTTGGGGCGATCCTGCTGTACGCATTGCTCTCTCGCGGCAGCTCTTCACGCTGAGATGGCGCGGTTGGCCCCACTGTCTGGGTCAACCATTTTTAAGCATCCTCGGGCAGGCCCCGAGGATGCGGCATGTCTCAGGAAGCTCAGGAAGACCTGCCACCCGGTGCCACAAAGCTCCCCGACTTGCCCCCATGCTTTTCCAGCAAGGTCACGCCATTGATGGTCATGCCGCGGTCCACGGCTTTGCACATGTCGTAAATGGTGAGCAGGGCAACTTGCACAGCGGTCAAGGCTTCCATCTCGACGCCGGTCTGACCGATGGTTTCGGCGGTCGCGGTGCACACCACGGTCGACTCGGCCTGCAACACCTCAAACTCCACCGCCACGCGGGTCAAGCCGATCGGGTGGCACAGGGGAATCAGTTCACTGGTCTTTTTGGCACCCATGATGCCCGCGATGCGGGCAATGCCGAGCACATCGCCTTTTTTGGCCGTGCCCGACGCAATCAGCGCCAGCGTGGCGGGCAGCATCTCGATGCGCCCGGTGGCCACCGCAATGCGGCGCGTGCTGGATTTGGCCCCGACGTCCACCATGTGGGCCTGGCCTTGGGCATCAAAATGGGTCAAGACATCGGTAGACTGGGTCATGGCTGTGTTTGGTAAAAAACCATTTACAAAAGGTTGACAAGAATGGCGCATCATACGGCCATCAACAGGTCATTCAACGGGACGCCGATCACCTTGAAAAACATATTCCGCCCTTCCCAACTGATGCTGGTTTTGCTGCTGGGCACCTTGGGCCTGCAGCCGGCCAGAACTCAGACCAACGCCTTACCTTCCCTTGGCAACAGCGAAGGCATTTCACTCAGCGCCGAGCGCAAATTGGGCGACCGGATTGCACGCGAGCTTTACCGCGACCCGGACTATTTAGAAGATCCGGTGCTGGATGAATACATCCAGCGGTTGTGGATGCCACTGACCAAAGCAGCCGCAGCACGGGGCGAACTTTCTCCCGATTTGCAAGAGCGTTTTGCCTGGCGCATCTTGCTGGGTCGAGACCGTACCGTGAACGCCTTTGCGCTACCCGGCGGGTATCTGGGTGTGCATTTGGGGTTGGTGGCGGTGGTCAGCTCCAATGACGAACTGGCTTCGGTGCTGGCACACGAACTCAGCCACGTCACGCAACGCCACATTGCCCGCTCCATGGACGAGCAGGGCAAGATGACCCCCTTGGTAATCGGTTCGATGATTCTGGGGGCACTGGCCATCAGCAAGAATCCACAGGCCGCACAAGGCCTGATCGTGGGCGGGCAGGCGGCAGCGATCCAGTCGCAATTGAGCTATTCACGCGACATGGAGCGCGAAGCCGACCGCGTGGGTTTTGGCGTGCTGACCGATGCCGGTTATGACGCGCAGGGTTTTGTGGGCATGTTTGCCAAACTGCAACAAGCCGCAGGCGTGAACGACAACGGCGCGTTTCCGTACCTGCGCAGCCACCCCCTGACCACCGAGCGCATCGCCGACATGCAGGCGCGCTTGCAGCTGAACAGCAGCCCTTCACGCGTGCCAACGGACTTGGCGCAGGCCATGCTGGCCGCCCGTGCACGGGTGATGTCACAAAACAGTGTGGAAGCCTTGAGGGCTTGGACGCAAGACAGCAAAGCCACCTCGGCGCAGGCCACACCCGCACAAAAAGCAGGCGCTTTGTATGCCGCCACATTGGCACATCTGCAACTGCGCGACACGGCTGCAGCAGAACGCACATGGCAGGCGCTGTCGCAATTGCTGTCGCCATCGGTGTTGCAAGGGTTGCCACAGGCCACCGAAGCCAAACGCTTGGTGACTTTGCTTCAGGCTGAAGTGGCCACCAAACAAGAGCGCTTTGGCGTCGCCTTGCAGGTGTTGCAGACCTTGGGTAGCAAAACACCACAACGCCCGGAACTCTTGGCAACCGCGCAAGCTTTGTTGCGACTTCCGGCGCACCCGCTGCGCGCCGACATCACCCGGCAGCTGCGCGAAAAAGTCACGCAAGCGCCGCACGATGGGCAAGCCTGGGACACCCTGGCCAGCATGCTGGCTTTACAAGGCCAAACACTGGCTTCGCTGCGCGCCGAGGGTGAAGCCCAGATGGCCCGCATGGATTGGTCGGGCGCAGTGGACCGATTTCGTGCAGCGCAAGACTGGGCCAAAAACAACCGCCTGCAACCGGGCGACCACATTGAAGCATCGATTGTGGACACTCGGCTGCGGCAAGTACAAAGCCAAATCCGGGAAATGCAGACCGAGCGCTGATGGTGACTCAGTCGGCTTGGGTTGACGCTTTTCGCGTGCTCAGCCAGCCCGCGCCCAAGACGGCAACGATGGCCAACACATACGCAGCCCACCGCCAAACGGCCTGCGACGGTGCATCAAAAAGGCTGTCCAGCAAAGGCTCACCCACCACCATCTTGGCGGCAGTGAACGCCAGCACGGCGGCACCGAACTGGATGATGATCGGGAAACGCTCAACCAGTTTGAGCACCACCGAACTGCCAAACACCACAATGGGCACACTGATCAACAAGCCGATGATCACAAGGTCCCAAGCGCCATGTGCCGCACCGGCCACGCCCAAGACGTTGTCCACACCCATCAAGGCATCGGCCACCACAATGGTTTTCATGGCACCCCAGAAAGTGCTGGCAACAGGCCCGTGCTCATCGCCATGGCCGGTGTCTGCCAACAATTTGTAAGCCACCCAGAGCAAGCCCAAGCCACCGACCAGCATGAGGCCCGGAATTTGCAAAAGCCAAACCACGCCAATGGTCATGACACCGCGCACAGCAATGGCACCCACTGTGCCCCAGAAAATGGCTTTCTTTTGCAAGTCGGCAGGCAAGCTGCGGGCAGCCAGGGCGATCACGATGGCGTTGTCACCCGCCAGCACGAGGTCAATCAAAATGATGGCCAGCAATGCCGACCACCAAGGTGCCGATAAAAATTCCATGGAAGACTCCGGTTCAATGTATGGAACCTGCTTGGGATAAGTCGGAACATCGCACTGTCCAAGAGAGGACATGCCGCAAGTTCGACCCACCGTGAACAGGTTGGATCGAAGGTCTTGCTCAGCAACAAGCAGGGCTTGTGCCTGATAAACCGGAAGCTTTCGCTACGTATTGACGATTTATCAAAACCGGACCCTTTGCAGGCCACGGCCACAGGGAGCTACTCCCCTTCTGGCCAGTATTAAACCCTGTTTTTGTTTTACCTTGTAAAACATATGGGAATTCATGTTCATGGAGCACCCGTTTGAGCGCCTTGAAGGCGCTATGATCGCCGACCTGCTCCTCACACACCATGGCCGGAATCCACATCACCGACATCGAAGCTGCCATCAACCACTGGCGCATCAAGAACCCCTCTCCCGACGGGGTCACCTTGCCACGCGAACTGCGTGCTCTGGCAGAGGTCTATGCGCTGATGGTCTATTACAAGCACGACCTGGCCGATGAATTCACCTTGCCCCTGGCTGCGGCACAAGCCTGGCAAGACTGGTATGCCACCACGCCCGACACGCCCTGCATTGCGATTTGCTCCACCAGCCAGGGCGACGAAACCTGCAAAGGCTGTGGCCGCAGTTTTGAAGAAGTGCAGTTGTGGACCGAGATGACCCCCGGCGAGAAACGTGCCGTGTGGCATCGCATCACGGTCGATGGCACGTCCTGGCGGTTCAACAAATACGCCGAGCGCGCCGCCGAAGATCGCCACTGGGCCAAGGCCGCGGCTGAGGCGCAAAGCAAGCTGGATTTGTAAGGCGCAGCTTCAGGCATTAGGCCGCAGGGGCGACATCCCACAAGGACCGTTACCTTCTACAGGGGCCGCTATTTTGTGGGAGTGAGCCCCTGCTCGCAAATGCCGGCTCAGCCACCGCACACATTCGGCCACAGAAAGGGCTATGAGCCACCAATTTATTTCCAGCGGATCAGCTCGATGTGCACGCTGCCCTTGTCGCTGCTCAAAGTCACGCTGCCCTCTTGCACGGTGGCTTGCAGCTGCATGCTGCGCTCGGCCAGTTGGGCCAGCTCTTGTGAGCGCTCGGTGGGCACACGCCAGACTTGCAGTTTGTCCAGGCGTGTGAGCTTGGTCTCGATGCCTTTCCACCAGACTTCGGCCGCGTGGTTGAAGCAATACAGCAGCACCTCATCGGCCTTCTGACAGGCTTTCATGATGGGCTTGTCTTCGGGCTGACCCACTTCGATCCACATGCGGGTCTGGCCCGTGAAGTCGCGCAGGCTGACGTCCGGATCGTCCGGGTCCGACAAGCCTGCGCCAAAGGCCAGCTTGCCATCGCCGTTGCACACCGCCTGCAGCTTGTAGGCGTTGATGGCCAGCGCCAGCAGGCGGATCATCATGCGCTCGTCGGTCTCGCTGGGGTGCCGCGCCAGCGTGAGCTGGTGGTCTTCGTAATAGCTGTGATCGATGTCAGCGATCGACAGGTTGGCTTTGTAAATAGTGGATTTGAGGGCCATGGTTTCTTTGTGGGAGCGCGCCCCTGCGCGCGAATGCGTCTGGCAAATTCGACCGCAGGGGCGACCTCCTACAAGTTATGAATCAGACCCGGCGTGCCAGCTCAGCGGCCTTGCCGACATAGCTGCCCGGTGTCATGGCCAGCAAGCGGTCCTTGTCGGCTTGCGGGATCTCAAGGCCCTTAATCAGGCCATGCAGATCGGCCGCCGACACGGTCTTGCCGCGCGTGACTTCCTTGAGCTTTTCATAAGCACCCTGCACGCCATAGCGGCGCATCACCGTCTGGATCGGCTCGGCCAGCACTTCCCAGGCGGCGTCGAGGTCAGCGGCCAGGGCTTCTTCGTTGAGTTCGAGCTTGTTGAGGCCCGTCATCAGCGAGGCATAGGCCAGCGCGGTGTAGCCCAGGCCCACGCCCATGTTGCGCAGCACTGTGGAGTCGGTCAGGTCTCGTTGCCAGCGGCTGATCGGCAGCTTTTCAGACAGGTGCTTGAGCACGGCGTTGGCCAGGCCCAGGTTGCCTTCGGCGTTTTCAAAGTCGATCGGGTTGACCTTGTGCGGCATGGTCGAAGAACCGATCTCACCGGCTTTGAGGCGCTGCTTGAAATAACCCAGGCTCACATAGCCCCAGATGTCACGCGACAGGTCGATCAGGATGGTGTTGGCACGGGCCACGGCATCGAACAACTCGGCCATGTAGTCGTGCGGCTCGATCTGAATGCTGTAGGGCTGGAAGGTCAGGCCCAGGCCCCATTGGCTGCTTTGGGTTTCACCCAACTCTGGGGTTTCAACAACCTTTTGGGAAAACGCTTCCCAGTCAAAGTCGGGCCAGGCCGACAGGTGGGCGTTGTAGTTGCCCACCGCACCGTTCATCTTGCCCATGAGCTTGACGGCGGCGATCTTCTCTCGGCAGCCGTTCAGGCGCATCACCACGTTGGCCATTTCCTTGCCCACGGTGGTGGGGCTGGCGGTCTGGCCGTGCGTGCGGCTGAGCATGGGCACATCGGCAAAAGCGTGCGCCATCTCGCGCAGCTTGGCGATGATGCCGTCAAGGCCCGGCAGGATCACTTGGGCCCGTGCGCCCTTGATCTGCAAGGCATGGCTGGTGTTGTTGATGTCTTCGCTGGTGCAGGCAAAGTGCACAAATTCACCCACATGCTCCAGCTCGGGGCGGTCCTTGAACTTGGACTTGATCCAGTACTCCACGGCCTTCACATCGTGGTTGGTGACCTTTTCAAACTCCTTGATAGCAACCGCGTCGGCCTCGGAGAAGTTCTTCACCAGCGCCGTCAGATAACTGCGTGCGCCGGGCGACAAAGGTTTGAATTCTGCAAACCCGGCATCGGACAAGGCAATGAACCAGGCGATCTCCACCTGCACGCGGCGGTGCATGTAGCCTTGTTCGCTCATCAGAGGGCGCAGGGCATTGAGTTTGCTGGCGTAACGGCCATCCAGCGGCGAAAGGGCGGAAATGGGAGAGAAATTCATCCTTTGATTGTAATTGGCAGGGCCAAGGCACCACGGCCAAGGTGATCCATGCCAGCTGTCAGCCTCAGCAGCACTGAACACTCTAGAATCAGCAGCCATTCTGTTCAGACATCTCCACCATGAAACTCATCGGCTCCACCACCAGTCCTTACGTTCGCAAAGTGCGCATCGTCATGGCCGAGAAAAAGCTGGACTATCAGCATGTGACCGAGGACGTCTGGTCAGCGCAGACCACCATCCACGCATCGAACCCTTTGGGCAAAGTGCCCTGCCTGATCATGGAGGGTGGCGAGGCGGTGTTTGACTCACGGGTCATCGTTGAATACCTGGACACCTTGTCACCTGTGGGCAAACTGATTCCAACGGCCGGACGCGAACGCGCCGAAGTCAAGACTTGGGAGGCCTTGGCCGATGGCCTGCTGGATGCCGCCTTGCTGGCCCGAATGGAAGCCGTCTGGCCAGACCGCAAAGACAGCGAGCGCAGCCAAGCCTGGATCGACCGACAACTGGACAAGATCCAACACGCCCTTCGAGCCATGAGCCATGGTCTTGGCGAAAAAGCGTTTTGCTCAGGCATCCACCTGAGCTTGTCGGACATTGCCGTAGGCTGCGCTGTCGGTTACCTGGATTTCAGATTCCCGCAAATTGATTGGCGTACGCCTTACCCCAACCTGCACAAGCTGCACGACAAACTGGCGCAACGGCAAAGCTTTGCGGACAGCTTGCCCGGCTGATCTTCGCTGGACCAGAACAGCGTCAACACCATAGAAAAAGCCCGGTGTGACCCACCGGGCTTTTCAAATAACAAAATCCTTTGCCGCCAGCATGCGGCGGCAAAAAAGGGTTAATTAACCTTCTGGGATTGATGGGTTTTTGTCTGCTTCCATTTTGGAGTCGGCAGCAGGGTTGCCCGGATCCACTTTGACATCACGCATCAGCTTCAAGCCAGTTGACAAAATGCTGGGCATTTTGGGCAAGGCTGAAGCAAAAACAGACATGCCATCTTTGACTGGCAATGCTTTGCTGATGTTCATAGGGTTGCTGCCCACACCTTCGATGATCTTTCTGCCCTTGTCCATCATCACTGGAATGCGCAAAGAAGCAACACCGACAGCAAAAATGGATTTCGCCACTTTTTGCTGCATTTCAGGTGCCATTTTTTCAACTTTGGCCTTGGCCTGATCAGACTTCAACAACTCTTCAGCAATGGTGGCTTGCTCTTTGATCGCTGTGCCTTGAATACTGCCTTTTTCTTTGGGGTCAGTTGCCTTGCTCAGGTTGTCGTTCACAACCTTAACTGCTGCAATTTGTTGCTTATCACCCAAGGCAGCAACGATCTGAATCAGTGAATAAGTCACGACTTCATTAATGGCAGATGCATCACGGTTGAACTCTTCAGCCATGGCACCTACATCGCCGCCGCCGCCTTTGCTGCCACCCAACATACCGCCAAGACCACCAAATTGGGCATTAGCAGAAGAGGCTACACCGAGCGCCAAAAATAGCGCAACCAGTTTATTTTTCATGAAGGTTCCTTTAGTGAAGTTTTGATTTGTGCTGAGAAATGCTGTTCAGCTGATGTTCATAGGCCTTGACACCTACAAATTGAGAAAGTGCGTCTGGTTTGATCTCTGAAAAATCAAATTTCGCACCCGCAAGGGATTCGCCAATTTTGTTGGCCCCCTCATAGATTCGCACGCCTGATACCACGCTGGCCGAACCTGCACATTTGTCGCCAACGCAGTCGTTTTTAAGAAGTTGCTGCACTTCTTGCGCCACTGCGCAGTAAGGTGTTTCTACATTTTTGACGACATCTGTGCTGCCAAAAAATCCTTCTTTCAGGGCCAACTCAACACTGCCCAGATATGGCGCGCTGGTCTCTACAAAGTTGTACCCCTTGGTCTTGAAAGGAATGACGCGGCCCACCAAGGCTTCACCATTCGAAGGGTGCCTCAAATTAGGGGACATCAAAAAATGGCGCTTGCGGGAGTCATCGCAAAATTTAAGCGGCTTATTGGCGGCATCGGTCGCACCAAGCATGATCAAATCGGACGCACGCACCTCGCCTTTGATCTCTATTTTGTCGGTGTCTTGTGTTGGCTTGATGAGCTGCGCCACACTGCGCGACAAAGGCATCAAGACCGGTGCCTTAGATGATCCGGCCTTCAAAGGTCGAACGATTTTGGCTTGGTTAAACACAGACAAAGGCAATGGCTGAGCCAAGGTGAGCACGCCATTGCTGACGGCTTTGATGCCAACGGTCTTGGGGGCTACGGAAAATCCTGCCAGCATGGACTGCATGGATGCCAAGGCGGCATTTTTCAAGTTGATTTCATTGGCTTGGTTGTTATCCAGTCCTTTGCCGCCAGTGCGGTTCAACTCATAGGGGTTGCTGCCCACAAAGACCTGATTGACCACACTGGAGCGGTCAATCAAACTCAATGTCACGGAGTTTGTGAAGATGGACTTGGCGGTAGCACCGCCCACACCGATGGCTGTGAATACAGGCGAACTGTGCGCATCGAGCTTCAGATACAAATCGGGGTTGGCTCTGGGTTTTGTCGAGTTATCAGCAAAACCGTTCATGTCTTGGAACATGGTGGATTCGCAATTCGCTTCGCCGCGAATTTGTGTTTTGAGGCGGGAAAAGTCTGCGTCGTGCTTGACCAAGTTGAAGGGCGCCTTGAAACCGATGTCATCGGCCACAATCGACAGCAAAGCGTTGTCGAGCACCTGTTGGTCAGTCAAGCTGGCCCCAGAGGCCGGTGTGTATTGAACCGCCATCACCGAAGGCTTGGCGTCATCTTTGCCTTGTTTGGTAAAGCTGAAGGTCAACTTTTCACCCTGGCGAAGCCGGTTGGTGGCGCGTTTGATGTCTGGTGTGAAATCGCTGGCCACCGCCACGGCAATGCCATTGCTCGCATATTGCACCGTGAAAGAAAACTCTTCACCTTTGTCGTTGACGGCGTCTAAATCTTCATCGGAAGTAAAACCGACTTCACTGCCGTTATTGAAGATGAAGTAGTCCCCGTCTTTTGCCGCGATGGTGATTTGCGACTGCTTGGGTGCAAAGCCCTTGGCTGCGGCATCGACATGGCGTTGCACCATTTGCAAGCCATCGTTCAAGATGGCCGCTTTGAGTTTGGCCACGTTTTCTGGCTTGATCTCTTTACCACCGGGCATGAAGAAGTCCGCCGTCGGTGCGGTCATGCCGGTGTAGATGGTTTCACTTTTGGAGAAAACCACTGACGCCCCGTTGAGCTTGACAAAGCGCACGGTGTAAGTGATCGGGATCAGCACCTGCGTGAAGTCACTGTACGTGTTGAAGTACGTGGACAAACGGCTGATGCCAATCGCGATGGCAAAACTGTCTTTGTAGTTGACCGTGAACTGAGGGGAACACTGAGTGGCCTCATACGGCTGGTAAGCGTATTTGCCAGATTTACTGGTGCGAATTTGATTGGCCCCCACCACGGAGCTTGGGAACTGCTTGGCAACCCCTTCTTGGAAGCTTTTGACCAAGGCTTGCTGGGTCGGTGCATCAAAAAAGAGGTCCGCGTATTTTTCATTGATCATGCCGCCGTATTTGGGGCCGACTTGTTCTGTCTTGATCGCGGATTGACTGATCCCCGTGATCCCGCCGACTGGGTACACGTAGTACTGGAATTCGGCTGCAGCGTGGGCACTGGAAAACCAGCTGGCACACAAAGCCAATGCGACGGAGAAGCGGTTGGAGATCATGGTGTCTATCAGAAAAAAATTAGCGCAGATCTGCGGGGCAAACTTGCTTGCCTTCCAGGCCAATGCAAATGCGGTTACCAGGACGCGTCACGTAGTCGGCCTTGTCCCAATTCAGGGAGTCCAGAACTTTGTTGATCGTGCTGTCAAGTGAACCTGCCATCTGCACGCTGACTGCCATGTAGTTGTCGCCAATCCGAGGCTCGCTGGCTTGCAAGCCGTCAGTGCTTTTGAGACTGGTCTGGAACTTGTTGCGCTCGCCACGACCCAAAGAGCCGGCGCTGTACAGGTACAAGGTGTAGACCGAGCCTCGCGAGGAACGGGCGTTCAATTCTTTGTTGGCTCTTTGGCCCAAGACTTTGGCCAAAGATGTGGCCAAGGCAATGCCCAAACGTCCACGGCAATCTTGGTCGCCATTGCCCACTGCTGCGGCCTGCAAAGAGTCCTCGAAGAAGATTTCATTGCCCTCAATGAAACGGCCCTGCACGGCCAAGTTGCCGTTGCACTGCGTGCCACTGGGCGTTGTGCCCACGATCGTGTAATTGGCTTGACCCGTTGCCCACACATCGGCTTCGATGCTCTTCTTTTGAATCAGATCGACAAACTGATTGATCCGTCCGTTGTTAGTGATTTCAAAAATCGGAAGAATGCGGCCACCTTCAGCACGCAAATCGTTCTCAGCGACCAATCGCAAACCGTTGTTCTGAAATTCACCACTCAAGCGAGAGGCCAAAACACGGTCTTGCGCGCCCAAAGGTTTAGCATTGTTGAACTCTGGCATTTTGGTCTTGACAGAGTAACTGACCTTGTCCGTTTGCTGCTGCACGTTTTTCTGATCTGCACTGAAAGACGATGCAGACGATGAACTTTGAGCATTGGCACTTTGACTTTTATCGCTGTAGGCACGCGAGGACGATGCAGCGCCTGCGTATTGCGACGATTGAGCCGCTTGGTACTGTGTGCTCTGAGCCCCTGCGTATTGGCTGGACGATGCGGCAGCAGCATTGCCATCACGACCTTGATAGGCTGCAGCAGAGTCGCGGCGTCCGGCGACCGCAGTATCTTGGCGTGCCGCGACCGCGGACGATTGGCGGCCCGATACGGCCACGGAATCACGGGATGCCATGGCGACATCATTTTTACGAGATGAAGAAGACGCAGACGATTCGCTCTGGCTTGCAGACGCTTTGGCGCTGGTGTCAGAAAAAGAGCTCTTGTCGTGCGAGTACTGAATTTCTGTCTGGGTCGCTGTTTTGCCGTCATTGGTCGTAGCAACGCCAATGAATTCATCAATCGAGACCAGAATCTTGGCCGATTTGGCTGCAATGTCACCCGCGCCAATGCCCTTATTGATGAGGTACTCTTTCAGTTTGGCAGATGCGACCGAGATGGTGGCTTTTCCTGACAAAACTTCGCCGTCGGCTGGATCCATCGAAATCTGAATCGAGTCACCCAGCAACTCGACGAGTTCTGGCAATTTAGCCTCGACTTGGGGCGTCATCTTGATCGCAAAGGACGCTTCCAACAAATTTTTCACTGCTCTGATTTCAAGCTCTTCTTTCAACTTTCTTTTGAGAGAAGCAGGGCTTGCACCCTTGGTGATCTGAATTTTGGTTTGCGTCGACGCAGTCACTGTCTGTGCTTGCGCCCATGTGCCTGCGGCCATGGAGAGGGCCAAACCAGATGCCAGTGCAATGATGTTCTTTTTCATGGGTTATCCAATCAGTTGGGAAGTTTGATCACAACATCGCCAGCACGGACCTCTGTGCCTTGGTTGTTGATCTTGATTTGTGTGTCCTCACTGGCTTTCACTTGCGTGTCAGAGGGTGAAGATTTTTTTGTTGTTGAAACAGTGCTGGACTGTCCGGTGATCGTTTGTAAAAAACGAATGTCCGTGTGCATTGAATTGAACGCCTCGTCTGCCATCAGTTGGTCTGGTGCAAGATTCAACGTAGCCACTGCACGCGCCAAATAACGAAGTGCAGTGTCTGTGTTGCCTTGCATCGCAGCCACCCGGGCTGCCGCAAACTCAAAGTCCCCACGCAAATCGCCCGGTTTTTCCATGAAAGACTCGGCTTTGGACAGCGCATCTTTCAGTTGCCCGGCCGCCACCATGGTGTCAATCGACTTCAGCGCCTCTGCAGGGGACTGCGGCGCAATCAGTTCAGCCAATCGGCCACGGAGTTGATCGCAGGCGGACAGGCCCAAGGCCAAGCAGCACACGATGGCGAGGCGAAGAGTGAATTTGATTACTTTAAGCAAAATACAGCCTTATTTGTTGTTTTTAGATCTTTTACTTTTATTGTTTCATAATTATACTTTTGACACCAGTGGCTGCAAAATTATATTTTTCCGATATTTTTAACTTTATTCATACTTTTTAGCTATTCAACTCATTGGGTGCGCAACGACTCTCGTCGGCATACAAAACTGTCATGACCATTCCCCGTCAAACGTTGCCACTGCTGCTGGGATGGATCCTGGCCGTTGGCTTGGGAATCGCTGCACATGTTTGGTTTCCGAAGGCACTCAATTCACGCGAAATTGCACTGTCGACAGCAGTGGACTCCTGGGTCCGCCCCGCAACAGCAGCCCAGCTGAATGCCTCCACGTTTTGCGAAATGTGGACGGGTCAAAATCTCGCCGATGTGGATTGCCGCAGCGGCTACGACATGAACACGCTGACCCCGGTGATGTCTGCTCAAGCCCAGACCAGTTGGGTCCAGGCACTTCAATCCGTTGACCAACGACAGAGCGAGTTGCGATCACTGCTCAAGCACTTGGACAACTTGCGCTTGAGTCAACCCATGCTGGCGCAACCGCTGTTTGCACTGCAATTGCGGCTGGATCAATGGACCGAACGCTCAGCCCGAATGGCAAACCAGACAAAGGATGGTTTCGCAGAGAGATCGACTTATGCCGACATGTTTCAACTGTTATTGGAACAACAAGGCCAAAGCTACGACGCCGCATCAGGCACTTTTAAAAAGATCAATTGGCATGTGGTGCGGGCTGCAGACAAGCCCTCAGGCTTAAAAAGCAGAGCAGACACGCTGGCAACCAGCCTGACATGGGTGCCCTGGGCCTTGACACTTTGCACAGCCATTCTGATGGGACTGGGATGGTGGCGCGCAGGCTGGCTGGGGTGGGGCTTGATGGCCGGATACGCGGTTTTGACCTGGCTGGGTTTGTTGATCGCAGCAGATGCGTCGGTGCACTATGGCCAAGGTTCGAGCGTGTTCCCACTCAACCCACTGGGCAACCAGTTGAACCGTCAAATGCTGGTCGGTGGCATTTCTGTCTCCATCATGGCGACAGGTTTGCTGCTGGCACCTCGGATCGGTCAGGCCATTTCGTTGGCGATGCGGTATTGGGGTGCAACCATGTTGAGCTTGATGGTGCTGATGGGTTTTGCTTATGCCTTGCAAGGTCCGGCGTTGGGCTCAGAGGCGCTCAAGCTCGGAATGGCCGTGATGGCGGGCCTGCTCACAGCTGCTTTTGGCCGAAGTGTTCATGCGACCGCCCAAGTCGCACCTGCTGCACTGAAGCCCTGGCGCTTGATGACGGCCTGGCGACGAAACGCAACAGGCTCACAAGACCCCATCGACGTGATTGCAACGCAGCTGAATCGGCCATTGCTTCAGTTCACGGCATTTTGTGCCGTTGGTATTGGCGCTGCAGCGCTGGTATTTCATGATCTCGGCGCAGCACTGGTGACCACCATCGTGGCGGTCACCACGCTGTACATGGTGTTTGGTTCACGCCTGGCTGGTGCGGTTTTACTGGCAGGCGTGCTGATGGCCGGGCTCATGAGTCAAACCGAAAAAGTTCAAGGTCGGATTGCCTTGATGATGGACCCATTGAGTGCATCGGTGAGTGACTTTGCAAGACTGCTGGCCTTCTCGAATGCCGCGCACGAGAAAGGCTTCAACTTGGGGCAAATCGCGTGGTGCAGCGGTGGTGGTGTTTGCATCCCTTTGCAGGCACTCAGTGACTACATGCCGGTGGTCCTGACCGGGGTTCTGGGCACTCAGGGTACTTTTGTGTTTTTTCTGCTGTACCTCATGACCATGATGGTCTTGGCCACATGGCTGATGCGGCAATTTTTGACACAGCAAGGCAGCTCGCGTGCTTTGTCCATGATGGCCTTTTTCATGCTGTGGGGCACAGCAGCACAAACTGTGGTGACTTTTCTTGGCAACTGGAGAATCATCCCGCTCACCGGACTGGGTACACCTCTTTTGAGCATTGGCTTGTCATCGTCACTGGTCCCTGTCATCGCTCTGACGCTCATCGTCGTTGTGCGTTATCAAACACGAAGAAAGGCGCCATGATCAAACCGTACAGCCGGGTTTTGGCCGGTCGCGCACTTTGGATGGGCGTGTGCGTGCTGACGATGCTGTTCAGCACAGCTTGGTGGCAGCAAAAACAAACGCCTCAGATCGGTGACACCGTGTTCCGGCCAACCGGTCGCATTGCACAGGTGCTTGCAGCCAGCAACAGCCTGGATGCTCAAAATCCAGAACACCCCTCCGAAAACAGCAAAGCGAACATGCCGTGTGAAGGACGTTCGCTAGCGGTACTTAGGGTGCGCCTGATGTCGGGGCTGGAATGGTCACAAGCACAAGCCGATGCCCGCATCGCACAGGCCGCTCAAGCCACTGACCGTTGGTCAGGTTGCAGCAGTTTTTTGCAAGCCTTCCAATGGGCCATCACATTGGCCGCGACACCCGCTGACACATCCAGCGTGTCTGCACGAACGGTAGAGCAACAACTCTCCGAAGACGTCACCTGGACAAGGCATATTCCATGCTTCTTGGGCAAGGAGAACAATCAAATCGTATTGCTTTCTGGTAACCCCATGAATTGCGGAAATCCGCCTCAGCTCAAATCCTTGGCGGCTTTGTCGCGAGAGTCCTCTTACCGCCAGCTGGCCAGTGGCGTGGCCAAGGCCTCCACACTTTCTGCCGTCACAGGAAAGCTCTCGAGCACCGGTTCTGCGTCCCTGACCTTGAACGCTCAACTGCAAGATGGATTCGACTTGTGGACGGCCTGTCTGAACAACAAGACTTGTGTCAAAGTTCCTGCACTTCAACGGCTCCGTGATGTTTCAGTGGTCATCATGGATGCTCAATCGGGCGCGTTACTGGCTGCCTGGTGTCACGGCAAAGCCTGCAACAAAGCCAACGCCACAGGCCCAGGGGCCTTGGGTGCCACTTTGCTCGAAGCGCCTCCGGCCTCTACCGCCAAATTGTTGTTTGCCTTGGGCTTGGCAACCCACGAGCAGATGGATCCCCAAGTCTTGCAAAAGCAAATCAAAACATCGGGGCAAAACGATGGCAGCGTCAGCAAGCGCAACGAATGGTGGGAACGACAAGCCATTTGCGACACCCAAAAAGGCCAGCGCTGTTTCGTCCCATCGCAGACACGGGCCATTTCTGACGCCTTCGGTTTCAATCTGAATTGCCAAGCAAAAGGCCCCGGTTGCGGCCGCGTGGGTCTCGTCTCTGCCGATGTGCCCAGCCTCGTTCCTGGGCTGATCGGTCGTCTGGCCATCGACACCCAAACTGATCGCGGCGTGAAGATGATCGACTGGGAGCATTACGACCGCATTCGCCAAGGCAAGCAAAAACCGCAAGGAGACGCTGCATACACCGCAACCTCGCGCGCCATACAGGCCGTTATCGGCGCTGGAGACTCACGCGTGAGCGCCATGGGTTTGGCCGTTGTGCCCATGCAGTTGTGGCGCTTGTCACAAAAAATGGTGCCTGTGATCCCCTCTGTGATGGCCCCCTCTGCATCGACCTTGCTACCGCGCCCCCCCGAAAAATGGTCGACGGCGGCCCTGACCGTGATGGGCGGCATGCGCAAAGCCGTCGAGCCCGCAGAGGCCGGCTGGCAAGGCGCAGGCACCATCTCGGCCGCCTTCACGCATGAAATGCAAAAACCCTGCACGGGTGAGTGCGGTGTCTGGGGGAAAACAGGCACCGTGAGCCAAAAAGATCCTGGATTTGCAGGAACCAGCTTGTTCTCAGGCTTGGTGGACACCCGCGATTTGTCCAAATGGCGAGGTGACTCTGACGCAGAGAAAAGTCCACGCCAAGTCCTGAGCATCGGTGTCATTGCCATTCCTGAAAAAGGTGCACCGCCCCTGCATGCCGCCAGCCATCTGGCCATGGCAGCAGTGAACCAGATCATGCTTCCCGTGCGAGGTCCATGATGCGCAAATTCAGCTTTTCGCCCGATGCACCTGCCTTGACCCAATTGCTTGCGGTCAGCATCAGCCTTTTATCGGCTCTGCGAGAACACCGCCAGTTGTGCCTTTGTGTCCCCAAACAAATTCACCAGCGACTGCACGCCGCAGATTACGGGCGTGTGCTGTATGACTTGCTGTCTGCCGAATATCCCGATTTGGAGACCCGGCTGGAGATCCGTGTTCACCCTCAACCTGATTTTTTGATCTTGTTCACACCGCCAGGAGCGCCCCATGAAATTCCGTGACATTTTTGGTTTTTCTTCTGCTGAAAAGGGCATCGAAAATTTGCACACACGCGAAATGGATGCTTTTGCAGACAACGTTGTTTTTGAACTCAAAACACTCATTAGCAGCGCCATCACACGGGCACTCGAAGAACGCGAAAGTCGCTACATGCGCAGCATTCTGGAAGAAAGTTTCTTTTCACTGGAAAGCCTCGTGATCAAAGCGATGGACGCGCAAACCTCACGTGAATTGGAAGACTTCTTATCCAATCATGAGAGCATCAACCCGCAGTTTCGTGCCCAATTTTTCGGCCAGGTGGTGCAGCGTGAATACCGCTCAACGCGAGGTGCATCGGTTCGGGTTTCTCCGGGCCTGGTGCCCATCTTTGAAGTCAATCCTCAGTCCCTTGATACGGCCACCGAGGACGAATCCTTCATCCTTTCACTGAAAGGCCGAAAAGTGCGTTTTGAAGTACGCGCAGCGCTGGATGGCCCCACTCGCAAAACACCCATCACCACACCAGAAATCGTGGTCACACCGCCTCGTGGCACAGCGATGAGTCAGGCTTTGGGCAGTGGGACAAAAACAACAGGATCGCGGGTTCAAATTACCCTGCACGACCAACACGGCAACACCGAAAAATCAGTGGCGTTGCCTGCATTGCTTGGGCGTGAAACCGCCACGGCCCAAGGTCTGGCTGTGGGGTCTGGCGTGGACGTTGCCGGTACTTATGTTTCGCGCCGGCAACTGGTCGTGTTTGAAGCTTTGGGTCAAATTTATTGCTTTGTTCCCGCTGAAGCCAGCCTGACCTGCTCCACCGACCAAGGGGAAGTGTTGCGACCCAACACACTGCACCGGATTGACCCCGGCTCCCCCCTGCGTTTGCTGACAGGTGTCCCCATGGACACCTTGGTGGCCCCTGGGCAACGGGAAAACCGCGCCGAATACCCCCGCATCGACATCAGCACAGGCAGTCGCGCCACGCCTCATGCCGATGCCACGCCACGCCCCAGAGCTGTTCGATGAACCCAAAGTGCATTTTGGGCAAGGCGATCAACCACGGGCCTGACAAGGGCTTGGGGTTTGACGCTTTCAGCGCATGCCCTGAGCAAGGCCTGTATGCGCTGTGTGATGGGGCCAACAGCTGCCCTGACAGTGGTCGGGCTGCGTTGTGGCTTTGCCATCAAATCACATGTGCCCCAATGCCTGAAGACACGCCCCTGAATTTCGAGCCGCTGGTTCGCGATTTGCACGAAGACATGCTGCTGTCATTTCCCAACACGGCAGCCACACTGGTCGGACTGCATGTTGCGCCATGGGGTCTGCGACTGGTGAGTGTGGGTGACAGCGACTTGACACTTTACAAACGCCGTTGGCGAGGCTGGGGATCATGGCAAAAAAACTGCACCATGCCCAAAGATCTGGACACCTATGGAAACCCCAGCCAGTTGATCGCATCGGAGGTGTTGGACACCGTGCACCAACTTGACTTGCCTGCACAGGGCACTTGGCTGGCACTGATGATGTCTGACGGACCTGCACGGGTATTGCCCACTTCATCGCTGCAAAAAACGCTCCAAAAAATCAGCCACCAGAAACCTTCATCCGAGGACCTGGATTATCTTTGTCGGGCATTGGCAGACGAGGCTTTGGCGTCGGGTTGTCAGGACGATGTCTCGGTAGCCATGTTGTGGATTCGGTATGGATAAAACAAGCCCCGAAATTTACCGAAAAACATTCACAAGCCGCTACGAGCTGTCCAGAGAGCATCAAATTCTGGAATACCTGGGCCAGCGGCATGCACCAGTTCCACCTGTGGTGCTCAGCCACGTCGAAATGGCTTATCTGGAAATGCACCATGGCGGCACTGATCTGCACCAATGGTTGAATTCGAGATCTGTGACACCGGCCGAGGTCATGCAAGCACTGGCGGGCGCATTGTCGGCACTCATCGTGACGGCACAGCTGGATGTCTGGCACATCGACATCGCCTTGCGAAATTTTGTCATTCAAAATACTGGGGGTGCCTCTGGCCGTCGCGTTTGGTTGATCGATTTTGGCAATGCCATTTGCCCACACTTTGCTTTGCAAAAGCCGCTCTGGATGCGTCCCAACCGCGACCAGCACCCCTTGCTGCAAACAGCATTGGCTCAGGATTGGCAAGCGTTCTACAAACGCCATCAACTACCGGAGCCCACCGACTGGCACGCCCCCTTCGATGTCCCCCAAAACATTTACCAAGACGATTGGACCCGTGGCTTGCATGTGGAAGACTTGCCTCTGAAATGGTGTGTCACGGCTCATGGTGCAGGGCAAATGCTGTTGCTGGCATCACGCATGCATCCCTCATTGATCGCTGAATTCAAAGATCCGTTTTCTGCATTGTTGAACTTGCACAACGAAGATGACGCGCGCGCCATGCTGCAACAATGCCTTGGCCATTTGCAACATGCCTGCGCCACGCCAAAACCCATCGACAAGCAACAAACACCCAGACCACGAGCAGAGCCCCCCTTGCAAGTGGCCTCACGCATCGCAAGCTTGACTCGCTCCGAAGAAGTCATGACCACGCCAGCATTGCCGAAACCTCCGGCCATGCAGCCTACTTCACATCACGGATGGATTTTGGGTATTTCTGCCATTTGTCTGGGCATGGGGTGGTGGATTTTGGACATTGGCTACAGCGTGCAGCGACAAGCCATTTCACGGCTGACACTGGCAACGCTGCTCTGCGTATTGGTCTTCTCTTTGATCGGATTGGCAGGCCTACTCAAGCGGCAAGACAAAATGCGCTGGTTGGTTCGCTCCATGTGGCTGCACGGTTTCGGACAATTCACATTGCTTTTCGAACTCTGGGTTTTCGGCATGCCATTGGGCAATTTGGGGTGGCTTGGTTTGGCACCCACTTTGGCACTGCTCGGTCTTGCGTGGTGGTGAGTCACGCAAGACCCAAAAAACACCTCATTGATTAGCCCGTTTTTTGAGCCAACGCATCACGCCCCCCACCACCGGCAATTTCTCATACAGCTCTTCTGCTGCGTCCCAATAATCGCGGTGCATGGTCACCAAGCCTTGCTCATTGAAAACCACATGGCTGCCGCCACGCACGGTTTGCAGGGTGGTGGTGTCAAACCGTTTGAAGCGAAAACGGAATTCCCAAGTCAGAAAGGCTTGCGCACCATCCACCAGTTGGCTGGTGATGACGAAATGTGGCTGGTCGAGTGCCACATACATGTGCCGAAAAATCTGCTCAATCTCGGGCAAGCCTTGCACCTCGTTGAACGGGTCTTTGAAGCGCGCCTGTGCATCGTAGAGCGTGTGCAGCTGCGACACGCTTTGGGGTGAGAGCGTTTCGAAAAACGTGGCCAGGTTCTGGGTGACTTGTCGCGTGTCCATGGGGCAATTTTCCATACAAAAATCACAACCCCGTGAACTTGCGCACCAGCGGGAAATAAAGCCGATAAGGCAGGAGGCGCAGCAGCTTGAGCCAGAAGGTGAAGCGCTTGGGAAAGTGGATGTCGAACTGACCACTGGCCCAGCCTCTGAGCATTTGACGCGCCGCTTCTTCGGGGCTGATGAGGGCGGGCATGGTGAACTGGTTTTGGGCCGTGAGCGGCGTGGCCACAAAGCCGGGGTTGATCACGCTCACGCCGATGCCCTGGTCCTGCAGATCCATGTACAGCGTCTCGGCCAAGTGGGTGAGCGCGGCTTTGGTCGGGCCATAGGCCAAACCATTGGGCAGACCGCGCCAGCCCGCCACGCTGCTGAGCACACTGACATGACCACACTGCCGCGCCAACATGCCCGGCAATACCGCATGGATGACTTGCAGGGCACCTTGGTAATTGACCTTGTCGTGTTGCAGCAGGTCTTCCAGGTCCATGGCTGTGGCGCGTTGCGCACGGTAATACCCGGCGGCGTAGACCACCAGATCCAGTGGGCCTTCGGCCAAAATGGCGCGCGCGGTGGCCTGCACTTCTGCGTGATCGCCCACATCCAGCGCACGCCACTGCACACCCGCATCTTGCGCGGCCCAATCCTGCACGCCTTGCGGGTTGCGTGCCGAAATCACCACCTGCGCACCAGCCGCACGCAAAGCCTGGGCACAGGCCAGACCAATGCCCGTGGACGCACCCACCAGCCAGACCCTGCGGCCATGCCAGTCGGTCATCGGCGCGTTCAACTGAAGCCAGCGGCGTGCAGCGGCTGACGGCGCTGGCTGAGGGCTGACTTTTTGCAGCATGTTGGCCGCCGCATTGGAAGATGTTGTGGTCATGCCGTTCACCCTGGCTTGGCCTGCACAGGCGTGCGACGCGTGAACGACAGGGTGACTTCGCCCAGCCTCACCCCCCATTTGCTCATGGTGGCTTTGTTCAACATGACGCGGTCGTCCATCAGGTACATCCAGTCGTCAAAGTCAACATGCCAAACGCGGCCGTCCACCGGCAAGGCCAGCGTGTAGCCCCAGCGGAACGCGTTGCCGCTCACTTGGCCAGAGGCCTCGCCCACCACATCGTCGGCTCGGCCGGTATACGTTCCATTCGTTCCAGCTTTGAGCTTCCAGATGCGGCGCTGCTTCGTTCCATCCGAATACACAAAGGCTTCGTCCAGCACGCCTTCGTCGCCGTTCCAGCTGCAATCCATCACCACGGTGAAACGCTTGACGACTTGCCCACTGCGGTCGGTGAACACGCCCCACGCATCGATGGTGCCGGTGAAATAGGTGCGCAGGTCCAGCAGTGGTTTTTCTTGTGCATAGTTTTGCACTTGGGGTCCGGCACAGCTGGCCAAAAATGGCGCACTGGCCACCACGGGCAAGAGCGCCAGACGGGTGAGTGCGTTGCGCCGGTGCATGTCGGGCTGCAAAGCGGCAGCTGGGGTGTGGGTCGTCAGGTTCATAAAGTCCCGTGGTCGCGTTTCAAAGCGGCGTCATGCCGAAGGATGGGCCATCGCTTCAGGCCCCAAAATCAAGTCAGGCGTGCGCATCAAGCACAGGTACAAGGCCAGTGCAGCCATGAGCTTGAGCACACAAGGCAGCAGGCCATACGCCAAGCCCAAGGCCAACACGACATCGGCGTCTTGCTGGCCCGGGGCATAGCCCCACAGACTCAGCAGTGGCAGCGACAAGCCCGCCGCCATGGCCAGATTCAGTTTGGTGGCCAGATTCCACCAACCCATGAAAGCGCCGTCTGTACGGCCACGCTCACCACAACGGTCAATCAGCTGGTTGAGCAGCGCACCGGGCACCGTGAGATCGGCCCCCAGCGCCATGCCCGACACCGCGCACACCAACAAAAAACCCGTGGTGTCACCTGCGCCCAAACCAATCACACTGACAAACGCCAGCACCGACAAGCCCATGCCCAGCGCCCAGCTGCGCAACAAGCCCAAGCGGTCAATGACTTTGAGCCACAGCGGAAACGACAAGGCACCGGCCGCAAAGTACAGACCGAGAAACAAAGGCTCCATGGCTGGGGGCGCTTGCAAGCGGTCTTGCACAAAAAACAGCACCAGTGTGGCGGGCACGGCGCTGGCCAGACCGTTGAGCATGAACACCATGAGCAAGCGCCGAAAACCCGCATGCTTCCAGGGCTGCCACAGACTGGCAGCTTCGCTCTCTGCGCTGTGCGACTGCACAGGCAGGGACATCACCTGCATGGCGGTACGCCGCCAACCAAACAAGCCCAGCCCCAACATGAGCACCAGCAATGCAGTGGTCAGGCCCCAGCCCCACAAAGCAGGCAAAGCAGAGGCCAGCAACACACCCACCAATGCAAAACCTTCGCGCCAGGCGACCCAGCGGCTTTGCGCCAGCGCACCGCCGCCCTGCCTGGCAGCCCAAGCCTGGTGCAAGATGCCCAGCCCGCTGTAAGCCAAGTGGCTGAGCGTGAGCGCGCCGCCAACCCAGACCAGCAACTGCGGTGCCGACAGTGCGGCAGCTGGTGGAAAAAACAAGGCTGCAAAACCCAGCGCCACCGTCAATGCCAGCAACACCGCAGCCAACCAGACAGCTTGCCAAGAGTGGCGGTAAATCTGGTCACCCCAACGCCCGAGCCAAGGGTCCACCACAGCATCGACACTGCGGCTGAGCAACAAAACACCGCCCAACGCCGCCAACGGCACGCCGTATTGCTGGGCATACACATGGGGTAAATGCACATACACCGGCAAAGCCACAAAGGCCAAAGGCAAACCCAGCAAACCGTAAGACGCCACGATGGCTTTGGTCTGCGGCTGGGCAGCGCCTTGGGTGAGCTGGGTCGATCGGGATGTGGGCAGATCGCTCATGGCTGCAGACCTTGCAGCAGCTGGATGCGCATTTTGGGTTCGGACGTGCGTTCATCCAGCCAGATACCAAAAAACAAACGCGCAAACGCCGCATCGTTCACCGCGCCCACCCGCAAACCATTGACCCAAAATTCAGCACCCACACCCGGCAAATTCACCCCGGTGATGCGGTCATCCGGCCCCACGTTGGGAAACAAAGCACGCATGGCCGCTTGCCAGCCTTGCGCTTGGGCCTCGGTCAGGCTGCCAATGCGGCGCATCTCATCGATGGAGCGAGAGGCGATGGCAGAACCTTCCAAGCGTCGCAGGTATTGCAACTCCAGTGCAAAGGGGTGCTGCGGATATTGCGTGTGCCGAAAACCCAAACGTGTCCACAACCGGGCGTCATACACCTCAAAACCCCAAACGCGCAACCGAATCGGTGGCGTGGGCACCACGCCTTGCAAGGCGGCCACTTCGGGGCGGGTGTACTCGGCGTTGGGGCTGACAGGTGCCGTTTGAGCTTGGGCCTGCACAGTGCCGAAGAGCCCCGCAATCAACAACCAGCGCAGTCTGATGCGCTGCACCCGATCGGTCATGGCCACATGGCTGTTCGGGTGGATGGGCATGGTTTCAGCTCGGTTTGACCAAGGTGAACTGAATCACGTCGATGTTGGCTTCATCGAACGCGGCTTCGCAATACGCGAGGTAAAACTCCCACAGACGGATGAAGCGGTCGTCAAACTGAAGGGCACGCACATCGCCCAGCTGCGACATGAAGCTGTCGCGCCAGCGGCGCAGGGTTTCGGCGTAGTCAGGGCCAAAATTCAGCTCGTCCACCACCTGCAAACCCGCCGCCTGCGCCTGCTTGCGGAACTCGCTTGGGCTGGGCAGGCAACCGCCCGGAAAAATGTACTGCTGAATGAAATCGGTCGAGTTCACATAACGATCAAACAAGTTGTCGTCGATGGTGATGCTTTGCACGCAGGCACGGCCACCGGGTTTAAGCAAGCGGCTGATGGTCTGAAAGTAGGTTGGCCAATAGGCCTGGCCCACGGCTTCGATCATCTCGATCGAGCAGATGGCGTCGTAGGGGCCATCGTTGATGTCCCGATAATCCTGCAAGCGCAAGTCTGCTTGCTGCGGGACGCCCAGAGCCTGCATGCGGGCGTTGGCAAACGCCAGCTGCTCGGTGGACAAGGTCACGCCCGCGATGTGTGCACCAAACTCGGTGGTGGCCGACTCGGCCAGGGCACCCCAGCCGCAACCAATTTCCAACACGCGGTCGCCTTTTTTGGCATGCACCATGCGCAAGGCGCGGCGCACCTTGGCTTTTTGGGCGTCGGCCATGGCTTGGGTTTTGTCGCCGTCGAACCAGGCCGATGAATAGTTCATCGTGCCGTCCAGCCACAGCTCGTAAAACGCGTTGCCCAGGTCGTAATGCGCGTGAATGTTCTTGCGGCTGTTGCTGCGGTTGTTGCGGTTGAGCAAATGCTTGATGCGGTAAGCCAAACGTCCCAGCCAGTGCCCGTAAATCGCGCCTTCGATCTCGTTGCGGTTGGCGATCAGCAAGCGCAGCAGAGCAGCCAGGTCGGGCGAAGTCCAATCACCCGCCATGTAGCCTTCGGCAAAACCGATGTCGCCTGACTTGAGCACTTCGGCGCACAGGTCCCAGCGGTGGATGTGCAGCGCTGCAAAGGGTGCGGCATGCGTGCCAAACACCTGGTGATTGCCATCGGGTGCGTGCACAGTGAGCGTGCCGATTTTCAGGCGCGCCAGCAGGGCCATGACTCGTCTGGCAGCACGCGGCAAGGGCGCATGCGGGATTTTGGCCAACGGATTCAACGCGGCAGGGCCCCGCGTTGGGGCAGAAACAGAGGCGGAAGTTTTCAGCATGGGGTCCATCGCTTGGGCTCCAGGGTTCAGCGGGTCACAAATTCACGAGGGAGTTCGGGCTTGCGCCAGAACGGGACTTTTTTCAGCCACAACAGCAAGGCATGCCAGTGGATGCGCGCCACCACGCCAAAGGTCAGCAGCGGAAAACGCCACATCACGCGGCGCAAGGCGGCGGCGGTGGCGGGCTCCAGCACACCACTCCAGCTGGTGTCGATCAGCGGCCCATCGGCATCGGCGTGGTCCACGCGGGCCACGATGCGGTCTTGGCCGCCCTGCAGCGTGCGCATGAAACGGAAACGGTATTCGCCTTGCACGTCGCAAAAGGGCGAAACATGGAACACCTTGTGGGCCAGCAGCGTGCGGCCGTATTGCGGTTCGGGCAGCAGGTAGCAATGGCGCTCGCCAAAGGTGTTGTTCACCTCGGCCACGATGGCGGCCAGGCTGCCGTCAGCGCGGTGCGCGTACCAAAAGCTCACGGGCTTGAAAGCATGGCCCAGCACGCGGGGAAAGGCCTGCAGCCAGACTTCGCCTGTGGCGTCCCGGATGCCTTCTTGGTGCAGCAGTTCATCGAGCCAGGCCAGCGCACCACCTTTGTCGGCAGGGCGGCCATCGCCATGGTCGGCGTCATGAAACGCAAACCAGGCACGGCGGTTGATGGCCAAGTCGGTGGTGCATTGACCTGCTTGCAAACGGCGCATCGGCAGCATCAAAAATGCGGTTGGATAAACAAAGGCGTGGTGCGCCGGGCGGTGGCGCGTGTGGCGCACCTGGCCCCAGCCGATGAGCGCAGTAGCAGCATTCATGGAGCCGGCTTTTCCTGTGGGCTGCCTTGCTCGTGGATTTGCTTGAGCAAAGCGCGGCCCACTTGCAGGCCCGACTTGAGGCCGTCTTCGTGAAAGCCGTAACCCGTCCAGGCCCCGGCGTACCAAGTGTGGCGCTGGCCTTGCAGCAAGGGCACGCGCTTTTGCGCGTCGATGGCCTTGAGGTCAAACACCGGGTGCGCGTAGTCGTATTCGCCCACGATGGTGTCGGGGTCGATGGGCTGCAGCGGGTTGAGCGACACCACCACAGGCTGCGCAAACGGGATGCGTTGCAAGCGGTTGAGCAAGTAGTGCAGGCACACACGCGCGGACTCGCGCTCGGTGCTGGCTGCGCGCTCGTAGTTCCAGGCGGCCCAAGTTTTTTGGTTCGCGGGCAGCACGCTGGCATCGGTGTGCAGCACGGCTCGGTTGTCCTGGTAGCGGATGGCCCCCAGCACGCTGCGCTCGTCGCCAGACGGCTCGCGCAACAGGCCCAGCGCCTGGTCGGTGTGGGTGGCGATCACGACTTCGTCAAAGCGCTCGGCATGCCCGTCGGTGATGACGCGCACACCTTGCGCGTCGCGCTCGATCAGGCGCACCGGGGTGTTCAGGCGTTTGTCATGCACACCGGCCAAAATTTTCTCAACGTAATGTCGCGCACCGCCCACCACGCTGAACCACTGCGGGCGGTTTGTGACCTGGATCAGGCCGTGGTTGTGGCAAAACCGAATCATGGTGGCCACCGGGAACTGCAGCATCTGGTCGGTCGGGCAACTCCAGATGCAGCCCAGCATGGGCAGGAAATACCAATCGCGAAACGGCTCACTGAACTTGTGCGTGCGCAGAAATTCACTCAGCGGTTGTTGCAGCTCTTTTTCACGCTGCTCTTTGGCAATGCGGGTGCACAGCGCGTTGAAGCGCATCACATCAGACAACATCCGCCAAAAGCGTAGATTGACCAAGTTGCTGCGTTGCGCGAAGACGCTGTTCAGGTCGGTGCCGCTCCACTCCAGTGCCTTGCCATTTTTGGCCCCCGGTACCTTGACCGAAAATGACATGTCAGAGGGCGCGGTTTCTACGCCCAACTCTGCAAACAGATTGATCAGGTTGGGGTAGGTGCGTTCGTTGAACACCAGAAAGCCCGTGTCCACGCCGTGCGTCACAGGGCCTTGCGGCGTGGGCAGCGTGATGTCGACCGTGTGGGTGTGGCCACCAAAATAATCGCCAGCCTCGAACACGGTGATGTCGGCATGGTCTTTCAGAGTGTGTGCCACGGCCAGGCCGGAAATGCCCGAACCCACGATGGCCAGTTTCATGCGCGGCTTCATGGTTTGGCTTTCAGGGATTGTTCAATGGCCGAGACCAGGGTTTTGCTCTCGGGTCCGGTCATGCTGCTGTACTGGTCGACCACCTTGCCGTCGCGGCCAATCAGGTATTTGTGAAAGTTCCAGCGCGGTTTTTGACCCGTTTGGGCTGTGAGCTGTTTGAACAGAGGCGCAGCACCTTCGCCCGTGATCCGGGTTTTGGTGAACATCGGGAACTTCACGCCGAAGGTGCTTTCGCAAAAGTCGGCAATGTCCTTGTTGCTGCCTTTTTCCTGGGCAAAGTCGTTCGACGGAAAACCCAACACCACCAGGCCCTGGTCTTTGTATTTGGTGTTCAGTGCTTCCAGGCCTTTGTATTGCGAGGTGAAGCCGCAAAAACTGGCGGTGTTCACCACCAGCACCACCTTGCCAGCGTATTGGCACAGCGACTGGGGCTTTTCATCCTGCAGTCGGTCAAAGGTGTGGTTGAGGAGGGCGGGACAGTTGACCGGCGTGGCCGAAGACGCCAATGGTGTGCTGGCTTGCGCCACCTCAATGCCGAAGCCCAATGCCGCTGCCAGCAACGCCAAAAGCAGCTGCCCCATCCAATGATTAACCCACTCGTGATTCATTTGCACTTGAAAATCCATTTTGTGACCAATGAGTTTAAACTTGTTTGTCAGAATTGTCACTCCAACCTCTCGTCCATTGGAAAAACCCATGCCCAAAGCCTCCGGTTTTAAAGGAAACAAGCAGGATTTACCCCAAAAGCCCTGCGCAGTTTGTGGCCGCGCCATGGTTTGGCGCAAAAGCTGGGCCAAGAACTGGGACAACGTTCTTTATTGCAGCGACCGCTGCCGGGCCGCCAAAAACACCACCAAGGCCCAAGCATGACGCGCCACTTGGTGCTGGTGCTGGGCGACCAGCTGGGCTGGGACAGTCCTGCTCTGGCGGGTTTTGACCCGGCGCAAGACCGTTTGCTGCTGATCGAGGCCGAGAGCGAGGCCAACGAAGTCTGGAACCACCAGGCCCGAATCGCGCTGTTTTTGTCAGGCATGCGGCACTTTGCCAACGCCGCGCACGGCCGCAGCTGGCCCTTTGTTTACATGAAGCTCGACGATGCCGCGCTGCCCGGTGACTTTGCCGGTCGGCTGAGCCACGCACTGAACACCTTGAAACCCCAGCAACTGGTGGTGTTGGAGGCTGGCGCCTGGCGCATGGAGCGGCTGATCGAAGATGCCGCTGCCCAGGCGAGCGTGCCCCTGCGCTGGGTGACCGACACACACTTCATGTGCAGCCGCGCCGAATTTGCGAAGTGGGCAGCCGACAAGAAAGAGCTGCGCATGGAGTTCTTTTACCGCCAGATGCGCCAACGCCACGACGTGCTGATGGAAGGCCCACCCGACAAGCCCAGCCCGGTGAGCGGCCAGTGGAACTTTGACGCCGACAACCGCAAAGGCTTTGGGGCCAAAGGCCCGGGCACCGTACCGCCGCCCGCCCGCTTTTCGCCCGACCGCGTCACGCAAGACGTGATCGCGCTGGTGCGCGAGCGCTTTGCCAGCCACCCCGGCACACTGGATGACTTTGCCTGGCCCGTGACCCGCGAAGACGCCTTGGCCGCGCTGCAACACTTTATCGACCAGCGGTTGGACAACTTCGGTCCCTGGCAAGACGCGATGTGGACCACGCTGCCCTTTGGCTGGCATGCGCTGGTGGCCAGCAGCCTAAACCTGCATTTGCTCAACCCGCGTGAAGTGGTCACCGCTGCCGAGCAGGCCTATCACCAGCGTGGCTTGCCGCTGGCCAGCGTGGAAGGCTTCATCCGACAGGTGCTGGGCTGGCGCGAGTTCATTCGCGGCGTGTACTGGCTGGACATGCCGCACCTGGCCGAAGCCAACCACTACGGCCACACCCGCGATTTGCCCAAGTGGTACTGGACTGGCCAAACCGGCATGGCCTGCATGCAAGCCACAATTGGCCAAAGCCTGCAACACGGCTATGCCCACCACATCCAGCGCCTCATGGTCACCGGGCAATTTGCGGTGCTGGCGGGCCTGTCACCGCAACAGGTCAGCGCGTGGTACCGCGCCATGTACGTGGACGCGGTGGAATGGGTGGAAATGCCCAACACCCTGGGCATGGCCCTGCACGCCAACGGCGGGCGCTTCACCAGCAAACCCTATGTGGCCAGCGGCCAGTACATCGCCCGAATGAGCAACTATTGCAAAGGCTGCCGCTACCAGCCCGAGCAACGCACCGGCCCCAATGCCTGTCCCATGACCACGCTGTATTGGGATTTCCTGATCCGCCACGAACAAGACTTTGCCAAGAACCCGCGCACCGCACTGATGGTCAAGCATGTTGGCCGCATGAGCGAAGAAGACAAGGCCCAGATTCGGGCGCAAGCCAATGCCACGCGAGAGGGGCTGGACGGGGTTTAACTCACACCTCAGTCCCCAATTGAGGGCATCTTCTATTGACCCATCACCCATTGCCACACCGCCAAAACCGCATCGCGTTCAGCGCTCAGCGTGGCCGGGTCCACTTGGGTGGGTTCTTCGTTCAGGCGCGCGCGGTGTTGCAAGCGGCGCATTTCGCGATAGGCATTGGCCGCAGCTTGCCCCGTGCCAGTCGGCAGCAAGCCTGCTTTCTCGGCGCGTTGCAGCAAGGCGATGTTGCCGACGTTGTCGGCCAGTTCAGGGTGTGCAGCGGCGTGCAGCAGCACCAAGTACTGCATGGCAAATTCGACATCGACCATGCCGCCGGGGCTGTGTTTCACATCAAAATGATCGGCCTTGACGGGATGGCCCTGGCGCACGCGTTCGCGCATGGCCACGATTTCGGCCTTTAGGCTCAACGCATCACGCGGCGCGCTGATGACGGCGTTGCGCACGGCGTCAAAGCGCGGTGCCAAACTTTGCAGGCCCATGACAAAGCGGGCGCGGGTCATGGCCTGGTGTTCCCAGGTCCAGGCGGTGTTGCTGCCGCGTTGTTGCTGGTAGTCGGCATAGGCCTCAAAACGCGTGACAAGTAGGCCCGAATTGCCGTTGGGGCGCAGCGCGGTGTCGATTTCGTAGATGTCCCCGTCGGCGGTTTTGACCGTCATCCAGTTGATCATTTTGCGCACATAGGCGGCGTAGATTTCCTGGGCGCGTTCGTCTTCGTCGTCGTACACGAACACGATGTCCAGGTCGCTGCCATAGCCCAGTTCTTTGCCGCCCAGCTTGCCATAGCCAATGATCGCGATGGCAGGGTTTTCGCGGTGGCGGGTTTTCAGGCGGTCCCAGCACCAGCGCGCCGTCACGCGCAGCACAGCATCGGCCAGCGCACTCAGGTCATCGGCCACTTGCTCCACGGTGAGCACGCCTTCCACATCGCGTGCCAGTGTCCGGAACTGCTCGGCATGGTGGGCGCGGCGCAGCAGGTTCATCAGGCTTTCTTCGTCGTCTTCGCCCGTGCGCTGCAGGGCCACGCGGCGCGCCTGCAGTTCGGCTTCGAACTCGGCGGCGTCAAAGCGGGTGTCAAACAGGTTGCCGCCCGCCAGCTCGTCGATCACACCGGGGTGTTGCAACAAATAACGCGCAGGCCATTTGGCCGCACCCAACAGCCGCAGCAAGCGCTCGTAGACGGAGGGGCGCTCCAGCATCAGGGCCAAATAGCTTTCACGGCGCAGCAGGGGCTCGATCCAATCGGCCATGCGCAGCACGGCCACTTCGCTGATGCGGCCTTCGCCCAGCCATTGGGCCGTGCGTTGCAACAAACGCATCAGGCGACCTCGGGCGTCGTCGCGCAGGGCTTGCACGCGCGGGTTGTCTGCCCACTGCGCGAGGCGAGCACGAACTGCGCCATCAAAGTCGGTCAGCACGGCGTCGAGCTCGGCATGCTCGCGGCCATTCGTCCCGTTCTTGCTATTTTTACCGTTGCAACCTTTGCACTCCCGGTCACCCCCCAGCAAGGTGTCGAACTCTTGCGCCACCACCTCGCGGTGTGCGTCCAGCTCAGACAAAAACGCGCAGGCATCTTCGTAGCCCAAGGTCTGGGCGATCCAGGCCAGATCGTCATCGCGCGTCGGCAAAACATGGGTTTGTTGGTCGTCCAGGTACTGGATGCGGTGCTCCACCTGGCGCAAAAACACATAGGCCGCACCCAAGGCGTCGGCCGTGGCCTGGGGCATCAGACCGGCTTTGGCCATGCGCTGCAAAGCGTCCAGCGTGGGGCGTGTGCGCAGCTCGGGGAACTGCCCGCCGCGCACCACCTGCAGCAATTGCACGGTGAATTCGATCTCACGAATACCCCCCCGCGACAACTTGACATCGTTCGCGCGCTCGGGGTGGCCCGCACTGCGCTTGGCGGCATGGTCGCGAATTTGCTGGTGCAGCGTGCGCAACGATTCGAAGACGTTGTAATCCAGGTATCGGCGAAACACAAACGGCAACACCACGGCACGCAAGGCCTGAGCAGTGCCATTGACCACCGCGCTGCGGGGCGCGACCACGCGGCTTTTCATCCAGGCAAAACGCTCCCATTCGCGGCCTTGGACCAGCAAATACTCTTCCAACGCATCGAGCGACACCACGCTGGGGCCCGAGTTGCCATTGGGGCGCAGCGCCAAATCGACCCGGAACACAAAACCGTGTTCGGTGGTATCGCCAATCAGGGCGTACATGCGCTTGACGGCGCGGGTGAAGTATTCCTGGCACGAAACTTTGTTGCGGCCTTCGCTGTTGCCCAGCGTTTCACCATCCTGGTCGTAGACGTAAATCAAGTCAATGTCGCTCGACACATTCAACTCGCGAGCGCCCAGCTTGCCCATGCCCACGATCCACATCTCGGCGCGTTGGCCATCGGCCTTGGTGGGTGCGCCATGCAGCACGTCCAGATCGGCCATGACCTGCTGCCAGGCGATGTCGAGCGTGACTTCGGCCAGCCAGGTCATGACATGGGTCACCACCGCCAAAGGGGCTTGGCCCGAGCAGTCCAACTGGGCCAAGCGCTCCAGCGTGAGCTGGCGCAACACGCGCAGGGCAGCGCCTGTGTCCAGGCCCGTGGCTTGAAGGGCGGCAAAACCGGCGTTCAGACTGTCGCGTGTCGGGGCACCCGGAGCCAGCAAGGGCAAAACATCGGCGTAACGGCGGTGCAAACGCTGCACAAAACGTGAATACAAGCTCAAATGACCAAGACTTACCGCTTTTGAGTTGGGGGCATCGTTCATGGGCTGGCTGCGGGTCATAATTCCTGCTGACTTTCTGATTCAAATGTTTGTACCGTCTTTGCCCACTTTTCCCCGCCTGAGCCTTGCACTGTCCCGTGTCATGCGGGTCATGGCTTGGGCATTGCTCGTCTTGGGCATTTTGCTGGGCATGGCCTGGGGTACCCTGCATTTTTGGATTGTGCCGCGAATCGGTGATTACCGCCCCGCGCTGGAGCGCTTGGCCCAGCAAAGCATCGGGGTTCCGGTTCGCATTGGCCAGATTTCTGCGGAATCCACGGGTTGGGCTCCCTCATTCGAGCTGCGCAACATCGAGTTGCTTGACCGGGAAGGCCACCCTGGCTTGCGTTTGCCCAAGGTGGTGATCGCCATCAGCGTGCAATCGGCCTTGGGCCTGAAGCTGGAACAGCTCGTGCTGGACGCACCCGAACTCGACATCCGCTTAACGGCCGATGGGGCATGGCGCGTGGCAGGTCTGGATTGGGCACCCAACACCCAAAGCGACGGCGCAGCTGCCGATTGGTTGTTCGCACAGCGCGAGGTCATTGTGCGAAGCGGCACCGTGCGCTGGACCAACGAGCGCCGCCCCCACCAACCCCTGCCTGGCCTGTTGTCGCCTTTGCGGCCGAAAACCCCGGAGCCATCGACCAACGCCCACACAACACCGGTCACGCTCGCCCTGCGTGACGTTGACCTGGTGCTGCGCAACTCGGCCAGACACCACGACGTGCGACTGGACGCCACCCCGCCATCGGAATGGGGCGAGCGTTTTGTCAGCATGGGGCGATTCCGACGCAGCCTGTTGTCCATACACCCCGGTGAGTGGGCAGACTGGACGGGTCAGGTTTATGCCTACTTTCCCGAAGTGGATGTGGCGCAATTGGGCCAGCATGTCCCCTTGGGCGTTGACATCGCCGCGGGCCACGGAAGCCTGCGCTTGTGGAGCGATGTCGCTCGCGGGCAATGGACCGGGGGCGTGGCCGATGTGAACCTGACCGGACTCCAAACCACATGGGCAGCCGATGCCCAAGCATTGGTTTTTGAGAGCTTGTCGGGCCGACTGGGTGCGCGGGCCAGCGCCCTGGGGTTTGAAGTGTCGACCCAACACCTGGCATTTGTGAGCGCACAGGGCGTGGCCTGGCCGGGCGGCAACGTCTCGCTGGAATACAACTACCCGCAAGGCAAGACCCCGGCACACGGCCAGCTTCAGGCGGACCACCTGGACCTGTTTGCCCTGCGCGAAGTCGCCCTGCGCATGCCTTTGCCCGCCACATGGCACGAGCGCCTGCAGCAACAAGACATCAGTGGTCAGGTGGGCGCTTTGCAGTGGCGCTGGCACGGCGATTGGCAAGCGCCAGAGCGCTATGACGGCCAAGCCACACTGGAAGGCTTGACCCTGCCCCCCCCTGCACTGAAGGCCAACGACAAAACACCCCAACGACCCGGCCTGAAAGGCGCGCAAGCCAAAGTGTCGATGACACAGGACGGTGGCCAGGTGGCCCTGAACATGGGACCTGACGGGACGATTTTTCTGCCCGGGATTCTGGAAGAGGCGGAAGTGCGTGTGCAGACATTGCTCGCCGAAGCCACCTTCAAACGAGAAGCGGGTCAATGGCGCGTACCTCAATGGAAACTGAAATTGGCGAACGCCGACCTGCAAGGCGAGTGGCAAGGAAAATGGCAAGCAGCGGCCAACGGCCATGGACCGGGCATGGTGGATCTGCAAGGGCAAATCAAACAAGTCGACGCGTCCCGGGCACACCGCTACTTGCCCGTCACGCTGCCCGCCAACGTGCGTCAATATGTGCGCGATGCCGTGGTCAAAGGCGTTTATTCGGATGTGCAGGTCAAGATCAAGGGTGATCTGGCCCGCCTGCCATTTGCAGACCCCAAAGAAGGTGAGTTCCGATTTGCCGGACGCTTGCGGGATATCGAACTGGACTACCTGCCTGCGGCTTTGCTGCCCCCCAAGAGCCTGCCCTGGCCGCGCCTGCAGAAGCTGAATGGGTTGCTGGTGTTCGACCGCTTGGGCATGAAACTGACCGATGCCTCGGCACGCGCAGGTGACGCCCGCACCGGGCTCAATTTGACAGCCGGGCAAGCGGACATCGCGGACATGGCCCACCAACCGGTGCTGAACGTTTCGGCAGACAACAAGGATTCGGCCACGCAAGTGCTGTCGCTGGTTCAAAAGTCGCCGCTGGATGCGCTGCTGTCGGGCGCATTGCGTCAAACCCAGGCCACAGGCACAGTTCAGACCCGGTTCAAATTGGCCATTCCCCTGCTGACCCCGCCAAACACCAAAGTGCAAGGAACCGTGGTGTTGGCTGGCAACGATCTGCGCATGTCACCCACCACCCCCTTGCTGGAAAAAGCCCAGGGCACGGTCCAATTCACAGAAGCGGGCTTCACCCTGAGTGCCATGCAGGCACGTTTGCTGGGGGGGCCCGTTCGCATCGAAGGCGGCCTGCGCACATCGCCCGCAACCACCGCCGAAACCAGCATGCAATTGCGTGCCCAAGGTCAAATCACCGCCGATGGCCTGCGCCAAGCCAAAGAGTTCGCGCCGATCAATGAAATGGCCCAATACGCCAGTGGTGCCACCACCTACAGCGCCCAGTTGGGATGGCGACAAGGTCAACCCGAGTTGTCTGTGCAAAGCCAATTGGATGGCTTGGCGCTGAAATTGCCGTCGCCCCTGGGCAAGCCCGCTGGCACCCGCGTGCCTTTGTCATTGCGCATGCGCGTACAAAACCAGGGCGGCGTCTTGCAAGACCAACTGCAGTTCGAGTGGGGCAACATCGCTTCGGCCAACTATGTGCGCGACCTGAGCGGCGCAGAGCCGGTGGTGCTGCGCGGCAGTCTGAGCCTGGGCACCCCGGGCACACAAGCCCCGGCGTTGCCCGCAACAGGGGTTTCAGCTACGGTGGCACTGGACCGTTTTGCCGTCGAAGACTGGGAAAACCTGCTGCCCGCCAACCTGTTGTCAGGCAGCGAAAAAACCGGCACGGGACAAACCCTTTGGCGGGGCTATTTGCCCACACGCATTGGCTTGCAAGCCAACACCATCACCGCCGATGGGCGCACCTTGCACCAGGTGGTCGCGGGAGGGGTTCGCGAAGACCTCACCTGGCGCGTGAACGTGGATGCGCGCGAGCTGGGTGGCCACGTGGTGTATCGCCAGCCGTCGCGTGACCAATTGGGGCACCTGTTTGCACGCCTGTCACGGCTCAATTTGCCGCCTTCCAGCGTTGCCGAAGTCGAAGGTCTGCTGGAGGCCCCACCCGCCAACTTGCCCTCTTTGGATATCGTGGTCGAGCAACTGGAGCTGAGGGGCAAGCAGCTTGGCCGCATTGAGATCGAAGCCGTGAACACGGAACAACAAAAATCGCGCGTCAAAAGCGCACCGGAATGGCAATTGAACAAGTTCAATCTCACCGTGCCCGAGGCAACGCTGCGCAGCACAGGCCGCTGGCTGACGGCGGGCGAAGGTGGACTCCAACGCAAAACAGAAATGAACTTCAAGCTGGATGTGACGGACGCTGGCGCGCTGCTGACACGTTTGGGCACCCCCAACGCTTTGCGCGGCGGCACTGGCCAGCTCGAAGGCATGGTGAGTTGGCAAGGCTCGCCCATGGCTTTGCATTACCCCAGCATGTCGGGGCAATTCGGCGTCAAAATGGGCCGCGGCCAATTCCTCAAAGCAGATGCAGGCGCTGCCAAGCTGCTGGGGGTGTTGAGCTTGCAAGCACTGCCACGGCGTCTGTTGCTCGACTTCCGCGATGTGTTTTATGAAGGGTTCGCCTTTGACTCGGTGCGCGGTGACGTGACCATCGCGCAAGGCATCGCCAACACACGCAATATGCAAATCAAGGGCGTGAACGCGCTGGTGCAGCTCGACGGCTCAGCCGACATCGCCCACGAAACCCAAAAACTGCGGGTGGTGATTTTGCCGGCCCTGGACGCAGGGACCGCCTCTTTGGTGGCGGGCATCGCGCTCAACCCGGTGATTGGACTTACGGCGTTTTTGGCCCAGCTTTTTCTGCAAAACCCCTTGGCCAAAGCCAACACACAGGAATTCCTGATCGATGGCAGCTGGGCCGAGCCACGGGTCACCAAGGTCACCAGCAACGGCGGCGACAGCAAAACACCCGCCACCCCCAACAGCAACACCGTGCCCTGACGCGCCATGAAACTCCCTGGCGCTTCCCGCATCGGTGCCACATGGCAAGAAAACCTGTTGCGCCTGCGATCCAGACTGGACGATGTGTTGCCTTGGGGGTCAGGCAGGCGATCCCTGTGGGCGGCCTTGATCGCCTTGGTGCTGGCGGTGCTGGTCACGCTGGTGTGGCTGGCAGGCCGCTACGAAGCCAGCCAGGTTCAGGCCGAGCTGGAGCGCGACACCGCCAACGCCGTGAGCGACCTGCGCAGCAGTTTGTCTCGCCAGGTCCAGGCTTTGCAGGCCTTGCAATCAAGCCACTTGGCCCCCCTGACCTGGCAACCCGAAGCCCAGGGTTTGCTGCGCGACAACCGCGATGGCTTGCGCATTGAATGGCGCGACAAAGACTGGCAACTGCTGTCGTTTGCAGACTCGCCCTTGCGTGCGCCCGCATTTGAACGCATCGCACGCTCCGACGTGCTGAACGAAGCCGCACAAGCTTGCCAGCGTGGCAAGCGCTTGAACGGCCCCGCCTATTCAAGCACTTATTTTTTGCCACAGACCGATGGCCTGGGCATGGAGGTCATGGAACTGTGCCTGCCCATGACACAGGCCGGCGAACTCACCGGCTACACGGTGGTGACCTACGGCCTTCAAGAAATGCTGACTGAACGGCTGGGCAGCACATTTGGCCGCCGCAACGAGTTGTCCTTTATCGAGCCAGATGGCACGCGTCTGGCCATCGCGGGCACCCAGCGCCGGGAACGCCGGGTCTTCACCGCCCAACAACTGGTGGACTTGCCTGGCAACACCCTGTTGCTGCGCATGGATGGCCGCCGGGGTGAGCCCGACCTGTTTCCCAATGTGCTCACGGCGCTGGTCACGGGCATGTCGATTGCGCTGATCACGGTGATGGTTTTGCTGGCCAAGGATTCCCGGCGTCGTCTCAAAGCCGAACGCGACTTGGCCGAGGCCCTGGCTTTTCGCAAAGCCATGGAAGACTCATTGGTCACCGGCTTGAGGGCACGCGACCTGCAAGGACACATCACGTATGTGAATCCGGCGTTTTGTCAGATGGTGGGCTGGGACGCCGAAGCACTGGTCGGAAAAAACGCGCCAATGCCCTATTGGCCACCGGAAATGGTGGACGAATACCAGCAACGCCAAGCCATCCGACTGGCGGGCAATGCGCCGCCGCGTGAAGGTTTTGAGTCGGTCTTCATGCGACAAGACGGCACGCGTTTTCCTGTCCTGATCATCGAAGCGCCGCTGATCAGCGTTCGGGGTGAACAAACGGGCTGGATGGGTGCCGTGATCGACATCAGCGAACAGCGCCGCATCGAAGAACTCTCGCGGGCCAGTCAGGAGCGCCTGCAAGCCACCGCCAGACTGGCCACCGTCGGCGAAATGGCCTCTTTGCTCAGCCACGAATTGAACCAACCCCTGGCCGCCATTTCGAGCTATGCCAATGGCTCGCTCAACCTGCTCAAAGACCCGCAAGCCGAACCCCAAACACTGGACGATGTGCACATGGCGCTGCGGCGAATTGCCGAACAGGCCGAACGGGCCGGGCGTGTCATCAACAGCGTGCATGACTTTGTGCGCCGCCGCGACCAGGCGCGCGAGGCCGTGGCCCCGCAAGCCTTGCTCGACGCCATATCGCCCTTGGTCAACCTTCAAGCACGCAAGCTGCACGTGCGCGTGCACATTCGGGTCGAGGCGCGGCTGCCTGCGGTGTGGTGTGACCGCACCATGGTTGAACAGGTTTTGCTCAACCTGGCGCGCAATGGCATGCAAGCCATGGACCTGCCGCAATGCCAGGACAGGGTGCTGATCTTGCAGGTCAAACGCAGCGCATCCGAGACCGAACCCAGGGGGGTCGAATTTTCGATCACCGACGTTGGCGCAGGCATCGACGCCGATGTCGCTACCCAGCTGTTCAACCCTTTCTTCACCACCAAAGCCGAGGGCATGGGCCTGGGCCTGAGCCTGTGCCGCACCGTGATCGAGCAGCACGGCGGGCATCTGGCGTTTGAACCACACGCCCCCAAAGGCACCGTCTTCCGTTTCACGCTGCCCGTGGCGTCTGGCAACGCCGCCCCCGCCACCCCCTAAAATCGCGCCATGCACCCACCTTTTGACAGCATGGTCTACATCGTTGACGACGACATTGGCGTGCGCGAAGGCATGGCGTGGTTGCTGCGCACACGGCGGCTGTTGAGCGAGTCATACGACAGTGCCGAAGCGTTTCTGGAGATGCTCAACCACGCACCCCAAACTTCGTTTTTGCCCCAACAAGCTGCGTGCATCTTGCTCGACGTGCGCATGCCCGGCATGAGCGGACTGGCCTTGTTTGAGCAACTGCAAGCCTGCGGCATCGCCCAGGCTTGGCCCGTGATTTTTTTAACGGGGCACGCCGATGTGCCCACGGCCGTGGACAGCGTCAAGCGCGGGGCTTTTGATTTTTGCGAAAAACCGTTTTCTGACAACGCCTTGGTGGACCGTGTGGAACAAGCCCTGTTGCTTTCACAAGAACGCCTGACCGCCCGCACACAACAAAGCTTTTTGCAGTCACGGCTGGAAGAGCTGACCGAGCGGGAGCGCGATGTGATGCGCCTGGTGGTGGAAGGCTTGCCCAACAAACTGATCGCCGATCAACTGGACATCAGCGTTCGAACCGTCGAAGTGCACCGCTCACGTGTGTTCGACAAGATGGAAGTCAAATCAGCAGTCGAATTGGCCAACCTGATGCGGACCTTGACATGAACCAGGCCACACGGATGCCCCACAAATTCAGCCGCATCACAACCACGGTCGTGACGCTGGGACTCATGGGACTCGTTGCCGTTTTAACCGGGTGCTCATCACCCGGCATGCGTACTTCGCCAGATGGGCCATCCAGCACATCAAGGCCCCAAGCGGATCAACAGACGCCGTACAACGCGCCTTACCACCCCAAGCGCAACGACCTGGCCTTGTTTGCGATGTCCTTGCTGGACACCCCTTACAGCTGGGGAGGGCGAGGGCCTGCCACCGGGTTTGATTGTTCAGGGCTGGTCTCTCACGTCTACCGTGAGGCAGCAGGCTTGCCGGTGAAAGGCACCTCGGCCGATCTGGGCCAAAAATCACGCCCCATCGATCGGACAAACTTGCAACCGGGCGACCTGGTGTTCTTCAACACCTTGGGGGCGCGTCATTCGCATGTGGGTATTTATGTCGGCGATGGCCGCTTTGTGCATGCCAGCAACCCGCGCACCGGCGTGCGCATGGACCAACTGACAAACCGTTACTACGCCCAGCGCTTTGAAGGCGCAGGCACGCTGCTCGACTGAGCTCGGCCGATCACGGCGCCTTGTCGTCTGCGTCGGATTTGTCAGGCGGCGGCAGCTCACCTTTGGACCGTCCGGAAAACATGGTCCACCACACAATCCCGATGAAGACGGCCAAGGCCAGCAAAGCTTCCAGCAAAATAAGGACCATGAACAAATTTCCGTTTCTTTGGATGACCCGGATACGTTCCGGTTGGTTGTTGGCCGCGATTGTAGGGAGCTTGGTCGGCTGTTCGGTGGCCCCGGTGCTGGATGAACCTGCTCCGCCAAGCCCATCAGCGACATCACCCGCGATCGATCAAGGCCCTCTGCCGGCCATGATCTTGCAGGCGAAAAGCCGTTGGGTGCCGGTGCACTGGTCCGATTTGCCAGGCCTGGAGGCTGACGCCTTGCACGAAGCCTGGCCCGCCTGGCTACAAAGCTGCTCGCGGCCCGCCAAACCCTGGGCCGCACTGTGCCCGGATATCCGGCAACTGGCCAATGCCTCGGCACAGGACCAACGCCGCTGGATGCGGGAAAAATTGCAGCCTTACCGCGTGGAGTCTCATGAAGGCCAGGCACAGGGCAAATTGACCTCTTATTACGAGCCGCGTTTCGACGCCTCCAGGTTGCCGCGTGCAGGGTTCAACATACCGCTGTATGCACCGCCAACGGGGCTGAGCAAAAACACCCCTTGGTTCAGTCGCCAGGAAATCGAGACCCAAGCCCAAGCGCGCAACGCCTTGCGCGGTAAAGCGCTGGTTTACCTGGCCGACCCCATTGACGCCATGGTCCTGCACATTCAGGGTTCCGGCCTGATCAACGTCACCGAGCCCGATGGCAGCCAACGCACCGTGCGCATGGCCTTTGCCGGGTCCAACGAACACCCCTACAAAAGCATCGGCAGCTGGCTTTTGCAACAAGGCTTGCTGAAAGACGCCTCTTGGCCCGGCATCAAGGACTGGATGGACCGCAACCCTTCGCGTGTGAACGAGCTGCTCTGGAAAAACCCCCGATTCATCTTCTTCAAAGAAGAACCCCTGCCAGCAGGCACCACGCCACAGGGGCCCAAAGGCGCACAAAACGTTCCCCTGACGGCTGGCCGTTCCATCGCCATTGATCGCAGCAGCATTCCTTATGGCACGCCTGTCTGGCTGATTTCAAAAGGGCCTCAAGTCGCACTGGACAAACTGGTCATGGCGCAGGACACCGGCAACGCCATTGTGGGGGCCGTGCGCGCCGACTATTACGCGGGCTCGGGCAAAGCGGCAGGCGAGTTTGCAGGGCGGATCAACCAAGCCCTGCAACTGTGGGCGCTGTGGCCTCGATGAGCTTGTCGTGCCGCCCGGGCTGCGCGGCCTGCTGCACCGCCCCGTCCATCTCATCCCCCATCCCAGGAATGCCCAACGGCAAGCCCGCAGGGGTGCCCTGCGTGCAGCTGGACGACCAACTGCGTTGCAAGATTTTTGGCCAACCGGGTCGCCCAGCGGTGTGTGGGCAACTGCAAGCCTCACTGGAGATGTGCGGGCCGCAAGACGATGGCGGGGTGTTTGCCCGCGGCTATCTGATGCGACTAGAGGCTTTGACACGGCCGGACTGATGCCAGAACATACGCACTTCACGCCATTACCCCACTCGACCATGTTGCTTCAACCCCAAAATATCGCGCTGTTTTTCACCGTCGCCTTGCTGGCGGTCACCGCTTATTTTTTGCTCGGCTCGATACCGCTGCTCACCCTCAAACACGACAACCCGGTGGATGCGCGATTCATCCGCTCTTTCTACATCACCTATTACAAAATCGCGCTCACCACCGCCGTGGGCACGACCATCAGCTACGCCCTGGCAGGGCGACCGGCCTTCGCCATAGGTGCGGCGGCCATCGCCACCCTGACACTGGTGCTGCGCAACCAATTCATCCCCCGGATGGACCAGCTGGCCCCGCAAATCCTGGCCGATGAAGTTGAAGCCATCCCCGCCTTCCGCAAGATCCACAAGTCAGCCATCCTGATCAACACCACCCAACTGCTGGCGATTTTGGGAAGCCTGGGGATGGTCTGAGCGGCAGCACTTGCTGCGCAAGGTCTCAATCAGTCCATCACTTTGAAGCACCGTCTGGCCCATAACGGACCTTGGGGAGGCGCGCGGCCATGCCCCGAGTGGTCCCCAACATCTAATCCACAGTCTCCAAGACGTCATCGCCATGACGTCTGTGTCGTTAAGCTGGCGGTTCATTTTTACCCGGAGTCTGTCCATGGCCTTTGACATCCCTTCCCTCAAAGACAGCGTGCACGCTGACGAATGGCAGCTGCGGGTGGACCTGGCGGCGTGTTACCGGCTGGTGGCGCTGTATGGCTGGAGCGACTTGGTGTTCACCCACATCAGCGCCAAATTGCCCCATTCGGTGGCAGGGGATGACCACCAGTTTCTGATCAACCCTTACGGTCTGATGTTTGACGAAATCACCGCATCCAGTCTGGTCAAGGTGGACATGGCTTGCAACAAACTGCATGACAGCCCCTTCCCGGTGAACCCGGCAGGTTTTGTGATCCACAGCGCGGTGCACGAAGCCCGGCCCGATGCCGGTTGCGTGCTGCACACCCACACCAGAGCCGGTGTGGCCGTCAGCGCCCAGGCCCACGGTGTGCTGCCGATCAGCCAGCAAAGCACTTTTGTGCTGGCCTCGTTGGCCTACCACGGCTACGAGGGCGTGGCGATCCGTGACGACGAAAAGGCCAGACTGCAAGCCGACCTGGGCTACGCCAATTACCTGATGTTGCGCAACCACGGTCTGCTCACGGTGGGTAAAACAATTGCCGATGCGTTCTTGTCGATGTACACGTTCGAGAACACTTGCCGCATCCAGGTGGATGCGTTGGCAGGACAATCCGGGGCGACAGACCTCACGGCCGTGAACCCCCAAATTCTGACGGGTGTGGCCAACGCCATGCGTGTGCAAACCGGTGGTTTGGGCGGTGCATTTGTCTGGCCGTCCTTGCTGCGCAAGCTGCAACGCGAAAATCCCGATTACGCCAGTTGAGGCGCGACCTCTTCACTTTTCTTTCTTTTGAATTGCACACATGACCTCTTTGTTTGAACCTTGCCAAGTTGGCGCCATAAACCTGGCCTCACGCATCGTGATGGCCCCTTTGACCCGCAACCGCGCACCCGGCGCACTGGCCAACGCGCGCATGGCCACCTATTACCGCCAACGCGCCAACCCGGCCACGGGTGCGGGCCTCATCATCACCGAGGCCACCGCCATCAGCCACCAAGGCCAGGGCTATGCCGATGTGCCCGGTATCTGGAGCGATGCTCAAGTGGCCTCGTGGAAACAAGTCACCGATGCCGTGCACGCCGAAGGCGGCAAGATCGTGATGCAGCTGTGGCATGTGGGCCGGGTGTCTCACACCAGCTTGCAGCCAGGGGAGGTCGCGCCCGTGGCACCGTCGGCCATCACCGCCAAAACCAAAACCGTGTTGCTGGTGAATGGCCAAGCCCAATTCATGGACACATCTGCCCCGCGTGCGCTGGATGCCAAAGAGCTGCCCGGCATCGTTGAAGACTACCGCCGCGCCGCCGCCAACGCCATCGCGGCCGGCTTTGATGGCGTTGAAGTGCATGCCGCCAACGGTTACCTGGTCGATCAGTTTTTGCGCAGCGGCAGCAACCACCGCACCGATGCTTACGGTGGCAGCATCGAAAACCGCGCCCGTTTTCTGAACGACGTCATGAGCGCCGTGGTGGCAGAAATTGGTGGCCAGCGCACAGGCATTCGCCTGTCTCCTGTCACCCCCGCCAACGACGCCAGCGACGACGAGCCTCAACCCTTGTTTGAACACGTTGCACAGTTGTTGGGCCCCATGAATCTGGCGTATGTGCATGTGATCGAAGGCTCGACCGGTGGCCCCCGCGACCACCAGCAAGGCGAACAAGCTTTTGATTACGCCGCGCTGCGACAGGCCTACACCGCCGCCGGCGGACACGGCGCGTGGATGCTCAACAATGGCTACGATCTGCCGATGGCCGAGCAGGCGCTGGCGCAAGGCGCTGATCTGGTAGCATTTGGCCGCCCCTTCATTGCCAACCCAGACCTGAGTGCACGGTTGCGGCAAGGCGGCCCGTTCAACACCCCCGATCGCAAAACCTTTTACGGTGGCGACGACACGGGCTACACCGATTACCCATTTCTTTCCACCACCGCAGCTTCATGAACCACGTTTCACACCGGCACAAGGCCTTTTTCCTGTTGATGGGTCTGTTGTGCTTCTTCAATGCGGAAGCCGGTCGGCCGTTGACCGTGGACGACGCCAACGTCAACGAAGTGGGAGAAGGCCACGTCGAGGGCTGGTGGGCACGTGCTCCAAACGGATCACGCAGCTGGACCCTGGCACCAGCCTATGCACCCGTTCAGGGTGTAGAACTTGGTGCGGGCATCGCTCGCGAGCAGAAAACGGGGCTCGAAACACTGAATGTCCAAGCCAAGTTCCGCATCACCGAATCGCAAGAAAACGGATGCAATGGGGGTGCGGTCTTGGGGGCAGTCCGAACCACCGGCGAGACATCCAAGGGGTACGTGAATGCCTTGTTCACCTGCAATCACGCCAGGCTGGGCAGCTTGCACACCAATTTGGGAGCGCTTGATTTTTCCAGCCGCCAACGTGTCAGCACATGGGGGGTGGCTTGGGAGCGCGCTTACGGTGAAATCACCGCACATGTGGAAGTCTATGGACAACAACACGACAAGCCCACCTGGGCCACCGGCTTGCGCACCAACATCCTGCCCAAGTTACAGCTGGACGCCAGCGTAGGTCGCCAGGCCGGTCAAAACCTGGTGACCATCGGGTCCAAATGGATGTTCTGAAAACCGTGAAAACCTCAACCCAAACCAATGGGTGAAGGTGCCCGAGTCACTATCAAGCTGAACAGTTTTTCAAATTCTTGTGCAGGGAGGTAATGGCCCGTGAGCGGGTCGGCGTTTTGGGCAAACGCCGCATCCAGCACACGCCAGTCGTCTTCTGAAAAACAGCGTTCAGCTTCCAGCAAGATGACGGATTCTTCCAGGCTCATGTGCTCCAGATAGAAGTTGACGTATTTTTCAAACGCTTCTTCAAACACCGCGCGCCGTGCATCGCCAAGCAACTCCCAAGCCAGCAACAGGTGCTGCATGTCTCGGGCGGCTTTTTCGCTGTACATGTGATCGCGCTCCAACTTGTCGATGGCACCCATCACCTTGGGTGCCAGTTTGACAACTTTGGGAAACAACAAATTCGATTCTTTTGGGTGGTGCAAGCGCTCTGGAAATTCATCGATGTAGAACAGCATGGCTCGAACCACGTCAAAAAAGTTGCGCCGCTCTTCTGCAGGACCGCGTTTGACCATCATGCGCATGGACTGAAGCATGGCCGCCAAGGAGGCGTGTTCGTCTCGAATGACTTGCAAACTGCTGTGACTTTTCATGGGTCTCTCCGACAAGGTGTTGCCACCAGTTTGAAGAATTTCGGACTTTGATGTCGTGACCCAAGTCAAGAAAACGCCAATGAGCAACACCGCCGTTTGCAAAGGCCCGTAGTCAACCCCTTGTCACCGCTCAGGGTTTCCAGCGCTTGAGCAAAAGCGCATTGCTCATCACGCTCACCGAGCTGAGCGCCATCGCACCACCAGCAATCACGGGGTTCAGGTAGCCCAGCGCCGCCAGCGGTATGCCCGCCACGTTGTAGGCAAAGGCCCAGAACAGGTTTTGCCGGATCTTGGCGACGGTGCGCGCCGAGATATCAAGCGCCGCGCCCACCAGCGCCACATCGCCGCGCATGAGGGTGATGCCTGCCGCGTGCATGGCCACATCGGTGCCGTTGCCCATGGCCATGCCCACATCGGCGGCAGCCAGCGCGGGGGCATCGTTCACGCCGTCGCCCACCATGGCCACAATGCGTCCACCCTCGCGCAGTTGTTGCACCTGCGCCGCTTTGTCGCCAGGCAACACATCGGCCAGCACTTCGCCATCTTCAGGCCGCAGGCCCAGGCGGCGTGCCATGGCCTCAGCGGCGGCCTGGTTGTCGCCCGAGATCATCACCAGCTTCAGACCGCGTTCGCGCAAAGCTTTCAGCGCTTGGGCAGCCCCGGCTTTGGGTTCGTCGCCAAAGGCCATGAGCAGCAAACCCTGCACGCCGGTGGCGGTGCGCTCTGCCAATGCCGACACGGTCGCACCTTGCGCCTGCAGTGCGGTCACATCTGCCGCCCACAGCGCCGGGTCCATGCCTTCTTGTTGCAACCAGCGCAGGCTGCCCAGCAGCAACTGACGACCATCAACGGTGGCCTGTACGCCACGGCCCGACACAGCCGCCAAATCAGCGGGCGTGGTCAGGTTCAGGCCCTGTGCTTTGGCGACGCTCACCACGGCACGGGCCAGCGGGTGTTCGCTGCCAGTTTGCACGCTGGCCGCCCAGGTCAAAACAGTGGATGCATCTTGCCCGGGCGCTGCCACATGCTGCGTGAGGCGTGGCTGGCCCACGGTGAGCGTGCCGGTCTTGTCAAAAGCCACGGTCTGCACCCGGTGCGCCATCTCCAGCGCTTGCGCGTCCTTGATCAGGATGCCGTGTTTGGCAGCCACCCCGGTGCCCGCCATGATGGCCACGGGCGTGGCCAGACCCAACGCACAAGGGCAGGCGATCACCAACACCGCCACCGCGTGGATCAGCGCCGTTTCAAAGTTCGCTCCCACGAACAGCCACACGGCTAACGTGATCAATGCCACCAGCAAAACCACGGGCACAAACACCTCGGCCACCTTGTCCACCAAGCGCTGGATCGGCGCTTTGGCCGCTTGCGCGTCTTCCACGAGCCGAATGATGTGCGAGAGCACGGTTTCGTGGCCCACGGCCGTGACGCGCATCAGCACGCGGCCGTCGCCATTGATCGAGCCGCCGGTGAGCTGAGCGCCCACCGTTTTGGACACCGGCAAAGGCTCGCCAGTGAGCATGGATTCGTCGACCTGGGTTTGCCCTTCAACCAATTCACCATCCAGCGGAAAGCGCTCACCCGGGCGCACCACGATCAGGTCGCTGGTCAAAATTTCGTCCACCGGCACATCGACTTCGCCGTCCTCGCCCATCCAGTGCGCCTTGTCGGGCCGCAAGGCATGCAAAGCGCGAATCGCTTCGGTGGTCTGGCGTTTGGCACGGGCTTCCAACCACTTGCCCAGCAAGACCAAGGTAATGACCACGGCCGAGCCTTCAAAGTACAGGTGCGGCGCATGGTGGCCGCTCGATGTGAGCCACAACCAGACCGAGAGCAACCAACCGGCGGTGGTGCCCAAAGAGACGAGCAAGTCCATGTTGCCCGTGAATGCTTTCAGCGCGTGCCAACCGGCCTTGTAAAAGCGCGCGCCCAAAATAAACTGCACCGGCGTGGCCAACGCAAACTGCAGCCAGGCAGGCAGCATCCAGTGCTGGCCCCACAAATCACCCAACATGGGCAACACGAGCGGTGCAGACAGCACCAGACCAAAAGCCACTGGCGCAAACCCGGCCCAAGGCGAACTGTTGTTGGCGGCGGCTTGCGTTGCTTCGAGAGATCGCGGCTCGTAACCCGCATCGCGTACAGCGCGTCGCAACCGGGCGTCGGTGGTGTCAGCGGAATCCACAGATATGCGTGCCGTTTCAGTTGCCAGGTTCACCGTGGCCGAAGTCACCCCAGGCACCTTGTTCAGGGCTTTTTCCACACGCGCCACACATGAAGCGCAGGTCATGCCGCCAATGCCAATGTCAATGGTCTGGGTGTCGTTCTTGATCTGTGTCATATCGGGAGATGTGTTTTCACTTATGCTTTGAACACAACCCTTGAGGGTTTGTTTGAAAGATACATCATGAACCAGATTTTCACTGTTGAAGGCATGACCTGCGGCCACTGCGAAAAAGCCGTCACCAAAGCACTGCTCGCGCTGGATGCACAAGCCAAAGTCGTGATTGACCGCGCACAAAACAAAGTGCAGGTCGAATCGGAACAAGTCCGCGAAGCACTGGCCAAAGCCATCGCCGATGAAGGCTACCGCGTCGCGGCCTGAATTCACCGATCTTTACAAATCACAGCACATGGGCCACATCTCAGACACATGGTCGGATCACACTGACCCCATCCCATCACTGAAAGGATGTTTCCCATGAAATCGATTCGCACTTCCCTGATCGCCGCCAGCTTGATGCTTGGCCTGACTGGTTTGACCCTGGCCCAAACAGCCCCCGAAACCAAAACCAATGGCCCTCGCGCTGAACGCATGGACAAAATGCACGCCAAAATGGGCGAGCGCCATGCCAAACATCTGGCCGATCTCAAAGGCAAACTGAAACTGGAAGCCAGTCAGGAGTCCGCATGGACGGCATTTGAACAAAGCATGCAAGCACCTGCCAAACCCCTGGCGCGTCCTGACCGAGCCGCCATGGAAAAGCTGACGACGCCTGAACGCATTGACCAAATGCAAGCGCACAAAGCCCAGCGCGATGCCGAAATGCAAAAGCACGCAGACGCCAGCAAAACTTTTTATGCTGCGCTCAATGCCGGACAAAAGAAAGTGTTTGATACAGAAACCGCTCGTGCCATGCACAACAGTGGCATGCGCCACGGCGAAGGCCATCACGGTCACCATTGAAAGCGATGACAAGCACCGCTTGTCTCACAATTCAGGCCGCTCTCTGAGCGGCCTTTTTATTTCATTTTTGAATTTGACACACATCAAGTCTTGAAAAACAGAGGGTGGTTAAGCTTTGCACATGCCTCAAACACCACACCCTGATACCGCGCAGACACGTTCTGGCGTTTTTTTACCGCCCATCTTGCCCATTTTGAAAGACCAACCCATGCAATGGCTGGCACTGGGATTCAAGGACATGGCCAAAGCCCCCTTGCTCAGCATCATGCATGGCTTGGTTCTGGCCGCTGTGGGCGGCTTTATCGCCTTGTTGGCACACGATCAGTTTTGGCTGTTGGTCGGTTATTTGTCAGGCTTCATGGTGGTTGCACCCGTATTGGCCACCAGCCTTTACGCCATGAGCCGCGCCATGGAGCGTGGCGAAAACGTCAATTTCGATTTGCTGGTGCAAACCTGGACACAGTGGCAACTGCGCTTGCGCCACCAACCCGACAGCTATTGGAGTTTGATCCGTTTTGGTTTGTTGTTGGGTTTGGCGGCCACCGGTTGGGTCATCACCTCGGCCGCCCTGATCACTTTGCTGGCACCCTTGCCGATCCACACACCTGTTGATTTCATACGCCATGTGGTGCTGGCCAAAGAAGGTCATTTGTTTGAACTTTGGGTTGGGCTGGGCGGCATGATGGCTGTGCCGGTCTTTGCCTCCAGCGTGGTGTCCATGCCTTTGTTGCTGGACCGGCGCGTGACGGTCTTGCAAGCGGTGTTGACCAGCTGGAAGGCTGTGTTGACCCACCCATTTCAGATGACCTTGTGGGCCTTTTTGATCATCGGGTTCAGCATGCTGGGCATTTTTTCCCTGTTTTTGGGTCTGATATTGGTCATTCCCATGCTGGGCCATGGCAGCTGGCACGCTTATCGGCACCTTGTCGATGTGTCAGACCTTGAAGAACGCATCACTGTGCAGGGTGAACTGTGATGTTCGGATTCAACGAAGAACAATTCGCCTGGTTTGGCCTAACGATTGGCATTGGCGCATTCATGCTCTACATGCTGTTCATCATCGGACAGCTGGCATGGGAATCCAAAGCCGGAAAATTTGGAACGTTTGTCATTTTTTTGGGATTGGCATTTGGCATGCTGGGTTTTGTGGCCAAAGGTGTCATTCAATGGTTGCTCGAAACATGAAATCCATTTCTGGATAACCCTGTGGATAAAAAAACAACAAGCGGCAGGTTATCCACAGCTTGATGTGCTGGCCAGAAGTTGTTCATTTTTCTGAAACACCAAAAAACCACGGCCGCACACACGTTCACAACGTATGCAAGTCCTTGTCAGACATGAAAAAAATACGCTTGTCCACACACAAGGGCTGCCCTTATCTACTACCACTATTTAAAGATATAAATCTATAGAGAAAGAACAAAGAACAACTGCGCTGTTAAGATTTGCGTCTTTCCTTCCCTGATGGCACCATGGCGATCGTTTCAGAAGCATCCCTTTCAAACTGTTACGACATCAAAAGCGCCGACTTGTCTTTGGTGGCTTTGGTACTGAAAACCACAGACATCGCGTCCATTTCAAAGGCTTTGGTTGAACAAATGGCCGAAAGCCCAGGTTTTTTTGACCAAGACCCTGTGATCATCGATGTCAGTTCATTGACTGTTGAACAAGACACCCCATCAATCGACCTTGTAGCTTTGTTGCCTCTTTTGCGCGAACATGGTTTGGTGCCTTTGGCCATCAAAGGGGCTCAGGATCAACTTTTGGCACAAGCCAAGGGGGTGGGTCTGGTGGATGCAAGTGACGCTCGCATTCGGCGTTCTGTGCCTCTTGCTGACGTTGTTCAGAGCACACCAAGTGTTGAACCAGTCCTTGTTCCTGTTGAGGCGCCGGTGGCCTTGGGTCCCATGGTGATCGACAAACCTTTGCGTTCAGGTCAGCAGGTGTATGCCAAAGGTCGGGACCTCATTGTTTTGGCCATGGTGAATGCAGGTGCCGAAGTCATTGCCGATGGGCACATTCACATTTATGCCACGCTGCGTGGCAAGGCCATCGCAGGTGCTCGCGGCAACACCCAGGCGCGCATCTTTGCGCAAGCCATGGAACCCGAATTGATTTCCATCGCAGGCATTTACCGCACCAGCGAAAATGCCTTGCCCAAAGACGTCTTGGGAAAAGCCGCCCAAGTCTGTTTGCAATCAGGCCTTGAAGGTGACAAGTTGTTGGTGTCGCCCCTCAAGACCTGAACATTTGAATTTGTATTGATCTCTTGTCCAAGAAAGAAAATCCCATGGCAAAAATTGTTGTTGTGACTTCCGGCAAAGGCGGCGTGGGTAAAACCACGACCAGCGCCAGTTTTGCCACTGGTCTGGCACTCAAAGGTTTCAAAACGGCTGTGATCGACTTCGATGTGGGTCTGCGCAATCTTGACCTGATCATGGGTTGTGAACGCCGCGTGGTGTATGACCTGATCAATGTAATCCAGGGTGAAGCCAACCTGAACCAAGCCTTGATCAAAGACAAACAGTGTGACAACTTGTTTGTGCTGGCCGCTTCGCAAACGCGTGACAAGGATGCCTTGTCTCAAGAAGGTGTTGAAAAGGTTCTGAACGACTTGAGCAACATGGGTTTTGAATACATCGTTTGCGATTCCCCTGCGGGCATCGAAACAGGCGCTTTGATGGCGATGCACTTTGCCGACGAAGCGCTGGTGGTGACCAACCCTGAAGTGTCTTCGGTGCGAGATTCAGATCGCATCCTGGGCATGCTGGGCAGCAAGACCAAGCGCGCGATTGAAGGCATGGAGCCCATTAAGGAACACTTGCTGATCACCCGTTACAACCCCAACCGGGTTGAAGATGGTCAGATGTTGTCGCTGCAGGACATTCAGGACATCTTGCGCATCAAGTTGTTGGGGGTGATTCCTGAAAGCGAAAACGTTTTGCAGGCGTCCAACCAGGGCACTCCGGCGATTCACATGGCGCAAAGCGATGTGTCCGAAGCCTACAAGGATGTCATTGACCGTTTCCTGGGTGAAGACAAACCCATGCGCTTCACGGAAGCCGACAAGCCCGGCTTTTTCAAACGTTTGTTCGGAGGCAAGTGAACCATGTCGTTTCTTTCCTTCCTCTTGGGCGAAAAGAAGAAAACCGCCAGTGTGGCCAAAGAACGGCTGCAAATCATCTTGGCCCACGAACGCAGTGGCCGCAATGCCGCTGAACCCGACTACTTGCCCGCCTTGCAGCGTGAGTTGGTGGCGGTCATCAGCAAATACATCAAGATCAATCCAGATGACATCAAGGTGAACCTGGAGCGCCAGGACAATCTGGAAGTGCTCGAGGTGAAGATTGAATTGCCTGATGCACGTTGAAATTTGAAGACGCTTTAGCAAGCGTTGCTTGCTAAAGCGACGGTCTTTGCAGTTGCACTGCCCAAGAAAGCCACCTTCACAGGTGGCTTTCTTTTTTCAATGGCCGTTCAGTGAAGCCCACAACGCGCGCGCTGCTTTCAGGTTGCGTTCTTTGACATGGCCAAAGCCCTTGATGTTTTCGGGCACATTGGCTATTTGCAAAGCATGCGCGTGGTTTTCAGAGTTCAGGTTTTGAATCACCTGTTCAAGGTGCTGCATGTATTCACCGATCAGGGCGCGCTCTGTCTGACGCTCCTGTGTTCGACCGAAAATGTCGAAAGGCGTTCCACGCAAACCTTTGAGTTTGGCCAGCAACTTGAAGCCTGTGAGCATGGAAGGGCCAAATTTTTGTTTGACCAATTCGCCTTTGTCGTTGTGCTTGGCCAAAAGTGGCGGCGCCAGGTGGTAATGGATTTTGAAGTCCCCTTCAAAACTGCTGGCGATGCGTTCCAGAAACCCTGACTGTGTGTGCAAACGGGCGACTTCGTATTCGTCTTTGTAGGCCATCAACTTGTACAAATGACGCGCCACCGTTTCCGTGAGCACGGTTTTGCCCAAAGGTGCTTCTGCCCATTGCACACGCTGAACAAAGTTTTGATAACGTGCTGCATAAGCGGCGTTCTGGTAGTCGGTCAAACGGCGCATCCGATTGGCCACCAGATCTTCCAGCGTTTCACGCTTCTTGAACTGAATGACTTGTGACGGCTGGATGTGCTGCATCAGCACGTCCAGTTGGTGCGCCGCATGGCGGCCCCACTCAAAAGCAGCCAGGTTGTTCTTGACCTGCACATCGTTGAGTTCAATCGCACGCATCAAGGACTCGCGGTGCAGGGGCACCCAGCCTTTTTGCCAGGCGTAACCCAGGATCATGGGGTTGACGTAAATCGTGTCGCCCATGAGTTGCTTGGCCAAGGCATCGGCGTCAAAAGCGCCAACGCCTTCCACGCCCACTTGCGCCGTGATTTCTGCGACACATTGTTCAGCCGGGTTTTGCCAGTTGCCATTTTTCACAAAGGCGGCAGTGGGCGTGCTGTTGCTGTTCAGCGCCACATGCGTGCGGCCTGCGCGCATGCGCAAGGTGGTTTCCTTGGAGGCGCTGACGATGGGGTCGCAACCGATGATCAGATCCGCCGCGGCCATGCTCACGCGTGTGGTGCGGATATCGTCTTGCGTGTTGGCCACCAAAATGTGGCTCCATGTGGCACCGCCTTTTTGGGCCAAACCTGCAGAGTCTTGCGTGACGATGCCTTTGCCTTCCATGTGTGCAGCCATGCCCAGCAATTGTCCGATGGTGATGACACCTGTGCCACCAACCCCTGCGACCACCATGCCCCAGGGTTGGGTGATGGCAGGCAGTGTGGGATCGGGCAAGTGGCCCAAGTTGGCAGGGTTCAATGTGCCTGTGCTGGACGACGACTTCTTTTTGAAGCTGCCGCCTTCCACGGTGACAAAGCTTGGACAAAAGCCTTTGAGGCAGCTGGTGTCCTTGTTGCAAGTGCTTTGGTTGATGGTGCGTTTGCGGCCGAGTTCGGTTTCCAGCGGCTCCACCGACAGGCAGTTTGATTGCACACCGCAGTCGCTGCAGCCCTCACACACCTCTTCGTTGATCATCACGCGCACGGCAGGGTCCACCATGGTGCCGCGCTTGCGGCGGCGGCGTTTTTCTGTGGCGCAGGTCTGGTCGTAAATGATGACGGTGGTGCCTTTGATTTCGCGCATTTCGCGCTGGATGCGGTCGAGCTCATCGCGGTGGAACACGCGCACACCTTCGGCCAAAGCCACGCCATCGTATTTTTCGGGTTCGTCGGTGACGACCACAATGCGTTGCGCGCCTTCGGCCTTCATGCTCATGGCGATTTGCACCACGCTGTGGCCTTCGGGGCGCTCGCCCACTTGTTGGCCACCGGTCATGGCTACCGCATCGTTGTACAGAATCTTGTAGGTGATGTTCACACCCGAGGCCACGCTTTGGCGCACGGCCAGAATGCCACTGTGGAAATAGGTGCCGTCACCGATGTTGGCAAACATGTGCTGGTCGGTGCTGAAGGGTTGTTGGCCTGTCCATGGCACACCTTCGCCGCCCATTTGGGTGAAGCCCACGGTGCTGCGGTCCATCCAGATGCTCATGAAGTGGCAACCAATGCCCGCCATGGCGCGTGAGCCTTCTGGCACTTTCGTGGAAGTGTTGTGTGGGCAGCCCGAGCAGAACCAGGGTTGGCGTTCGGCCGCTGCGCCGAGCGTCAGCGTTTTCATGGCCAGGTCTTTGCCATCGAGGACAGTCAAATGCGCGTCGATGCGGGCGGTCGTCTCGGCATCGATGCCCAATTTTTTCAGTCGCTTGGCAATGGCGCGCGCAATGATGGCAGGCGTCAGGTCGGCATTGGCGCGCAGCAAGGTGCGCTCGGTCGGATTGGGGATCGACCATTCACCGCCAGACACATCGCCATCGGCTTCGTCGAATTTACCCAGGATGTTGGGTCGCACATCGTCACGCCAGTTGTAGAGTTCTTCCTTGAGCTGGTATTCGATGACCTGGCGCTTTTCTTCGACCACCAGGATCTCGCGCAAGCCGGTCGCAAATTCGCGGGTGGTTTGTGCTTCGAGCGGCCAGACCACGCCCACTTTGTGCAAACGGATGCCCAAGCGTTGGCAGGTGGCATCGTCCAGCCCCAAGTCAAGCAGGGCCTGCCTTGTGTCGTTGAAGGCCTTGCCGCTGGCGATCAGGCCAAAGCGGTCGTTGGGTCCCTGGATGACGTTGTGGTTAAGCTTATTGGCGCGGATGTAGGCGAGGGCTGCGTACCATTTGTAATCAAACAAACGCGCTTCTTGCTCCAGCGCGGTATCGGGCCATCGGATGTGCACACCGCCGGGGGGCATCACAAATTCGGGCAGCACGATTTGCACACGTTCAGGGTCGATGTGGGCGGTGGCGCTGGACTCGACAATCTCCTGAATCGTCTTCATGCCTGACCAGATGCCGGCAAAACGGCTCAAAGCGATGGCGTGCAGACCTTGGTCGAGGATGTCCTGTACGCTGGCCGGGAAGAACACCGGCAGGCCGCAGGCCTTGAAGATGTGGTCGCTTTGGTGGGCTGCGGTGGAGCTTTTGGCCACATGGTCGTCACCGGCCACCGCCAGCACGCCCCCCCAAGGTGTGGTGCCCGCCATGTTGGCGTGTTTGAAGACATCGGAGCAACGGTCCACGCCGGGGCCTTTGCCGTACCAGATGCCGAACACGCCATCGAATTTGTTGGAGCCCGCCGGGGCAAAGCCCAGCTGCTGCGTGCCCCACAAGGCGGTGGCGGCCAGTTCTTCGTTGACGCCGGGCTGAAAGACGATGTTTTGCGCTTTCAGGTGGTCTTTGGCCTTCCACAGGGATTGGTCGTAACTGCCCAAAGGCGAGCCCCGGTAACCACTGATGAAGCCCGCTGTGTTTTTGCCCTGCAGTGCGTCGCGTTGGCGCTGCAACATGGGCAGTTTGACCAGGGCCTGAACCCCGCTCATGAAGGCACGGCCGACGTCGAGGCTGTATTTGTCGTCCAGTGTCACCGTCTCTAAAGCCTGGCGAATCGATTCTGGCAATGGGGCATTCATGGCGTGTGTCCTGCGGCTGAAATTGAAAGCACAGTGTAGGACGGCCCAGCCGACAGGTGCTTGCTTTCTGTGACAGGATTTGCCCTATGATTTGAAAGAATCTTGCTTAAAAGAGGTTGTTTTGGAAACATTGAATAAATTTGACTGGGCGATATTGAATGAACTGCAGCGCGATGGGCGCTTGACCAACGCCGAATTGGCGCAACGCGTGGGTTTGTCTGCCGCGCCTTGCTGGCGGCGTGTGCGCGCCCTGGAGGAGTCGGGCGTCATCAAAGGCTACCGCGCCGAGATCGATCGCCAGAAAGTGGGCTTGGATGTGTTTGCCTTTGTGCGGCTGGATGCCGAACGCAACCGGGGTGACGTGACACGGCAGCTTGAGGAAGCCATTTTGAAGATTCCGGAAGTCATTGCCTGTCACTACATCAGCGGCACCGGCACCTTTGAGCTGCAGGTGGTGAGCAAAGACCTCAACACCTTCAGCCAGTTTGCCCGCGATGTGCTGATCAACCTGCCCAATGTGAAAGACCTGCACACCAGTTTTTCATTGGGTGAGGTCAAGGCCGCGGGGGCCTTGCCGCTCAAACCCTGAGGGCAGCTGTTGCGGTCTGTCTCAACCGCAGCCACTCAGCCGCCAGCACATCGGCGGCTGGGTGCTCAGGGGTACAAACCACGCAGTTCTCGCGCTTGCAAAATGCGCGTGCAAGACACGATGAAGGTGGCGGTGCGCAGGCTGACGCGGTGTTCCTTGGCCACTTGCCAAATGGCGGCAAAAGCCTCGCGCATGATGCGCACCAAGCGGGTGTTGATGTCGTCTTCACTCCAGAAAAAGCTGGAGAAATCCTGCACCCATTCAAAGTAGCTCACCGTCACGCCCCCGGCGTTGGCGATCACATCGGGCACGACCAGAATGCCCCGCTCGTGCAGGATGTCATCCGCCTCGGGCGTGGTGGGGCCGTTGGCCCCTTCGATCACCATGCGGGCCTGGATCTGGTGGGCGTTGGCAGCGGTGATTTGTTGCTCCAGCGCGGCCGGGATCAGGATGTCGCAGTCCACCCCCCAGAACTGTGCATCTTCGAGCGCCTCGGCCGGGGCAAAGCCCTTGACACTGCCGTTCTCGCTGACATGGCGCAGCAAGGCGGGCACATCCAGACCAGACGCTTTGTAGAGGGTGCCGCCGTGGTCTTGCACAGCGACCACCGTGGCCCCGGCCTGGGCAAACAGCTTGGCGGCGATGCCGCCTACGTTGCCAAAGCCCTGCACGGCAATTTTGGCTTGGGTGATGTCGAGGCCCATGTGCCCGGCGGCTTCCTGGCCCACGGTGAACACGCCACGCCCGGTGGCCTCGCGCCGCCCCAAGGAGCCGCCCAGCGCAATGGGTTTGCCGGTGACCACGCCTGAGGCCGTGGCACCTTCGTTCATCGAATACGTGTCCATCATCCAGGCCATGATTTGCTCGTTGGTGTTCACATCAGGCGCGGGGATGTCTTTGGTCGGGCCGATGATGATGCCGATCTCGCTGGTGTAACGGCGCGTCAGGCGTTCGAGCTCGCCGCGTGACAAGGTTTTGGGATCGACCCGAATGCCGCCTTTGGCCCCGCCAAAGGGCAGGTTGACCGCCGCGTTTTTCACCGACATCCAGGCGGACAGGGCCATGACCTCGGACAGGGTCACATCCTGGTGAAAGCGCACGCCGCCTTTGCCGGGGCCGCGGCTGGTGTTGTGCTGCACGCGATAGCCCTCAAAGTGGGCCATGGTGCCGTTGTCCAGCTCGATGGGCACGTCCACGATCAGGGCGCGCTTGGGGCGCTTGAGGGTTTCGACCCAGCGCGAGAGCGAGCCGAGGTAGGGCGTGACGCGGTCGACCTGCTGCAGGTAAATGCCCCAGGGGCCCAAGTGTTCGGCGTTGAGATAAGAGGGCAAGGCGTGCGCGCTTTTGACGGAGGTGCTTGCGGGGGAATTGGACATGTTTTGTCTCCTTTCGTGAAACTGACGGGTCGTCAGTGGTGCGAATGGTAGACCGGGCATGCGCCCCCGTCCAAGGCCGCTTGGCTGTCAGGCCATGCGTCAAACGCATAACCCTGAATCGGTTGAGGTGGCCATGGGGCTGTGTCAACCATGGCCACGCTCATACCCGCAAATGCTGCAGGCGTGAAACCCTGCCTGTAAAATCAGCAGCTTCAGCCGGACCCCGTGGCAGGGCGGCTCCGTGGCGCAGGCGGCGCCCATTTTTTGGCCCTCCAAGGGCAGACTCTCATGCTTTACCCTCAAGAATTCGACGTGATCGTGGTCGGTGGCGGCCATGCCGGAACTGAAGCAGCGCTGGCGGCTGCGCGCATGGGCTGCAAAACCTTGCTTCTGTCGCACAACATCGAAACGCTGGGGCAGATGAGTTGCAACCCCAGCATTGGCGGCATCGGCAAGGGCCATCTGGTCAAAGAGGTCGATGCTTTGGGTGGTGCCATGGCGCTGGCCACCGATGAAGGCGGTATCCAGTTCCGCATCCTGAACAGCTCCAAAGGTCCGGCTGTGCGCGCCACCCGCGCCCAAGCCGACCGCATTCTGTACAAAGCCGCCATCCGCCGCATGCTGGAGAACCAGCCTAACCTGTGGCTGTTTCAGCAGGCGGTGGACGACCTGATGGTCGAAGGTGACCGGGTGGTGGGGGCCGTCACACAGGTGGGCATCCGCTTCCGTTCGCGCACGGTGGTGCTGACCGCGGGTACGTTTTTGGACGGCAAAATTCATGTGGGTTTGCAAAACTATGCGGCGGGCAGGGCGGGCGACCCGCCAGCCGTCAGCTTGTCGGCGCGCCTGAAAGAGCTCAAGCTGCCGCAAGGACGTCTCAAAACCGGCACGCCGCCGCGCCTGGATGGGCGGACCATTGATTTTTCGAAGTGCTCCGAGCAGCCCGGCGACGGCATGCCCGGTGGCATGAACCCCGAAGGTGGGGTGCCGGTCTTCAGCTTCATGGGCAAAGCCGAGATGCACCCGCAGCAAATGCCGTGCTGGATCACCCACACCAACGAGCGCACGCACGAGATCATCCGTTTGGGCTTTGACCGCAGTCCCATGTTCACCGGCAAGATCGAGGGCGTGGGCCCGCGCTATTGCCCGAGCGTTGAAGACAAGATCAACCGTTTTGCCGACAAGGACAGCCACCAGATTTTTCTGGAGCCTGAAGGCCTGACCACGAACGAGTATTACCCCAACGGCATCTCGACCAGCTTGCCGTTTGACATCCAGTACGACTTGGTGCGCTCGATGAAGGGGCTGGAGAACTGCCACATTCTGCGCCCCGGCTACGCCATCGAATACGACTACTTTGACCCGCGTGCGTTGAAGAACAGCTTCGAGACCCGGCAGATCAACGGCTTGTTTTTTGCGGGCCAGATCAACGGCACCACCGGTTACGAAGAAGCCGCCGCCCAAGGCTTGTTTGCGGGCATCAATGCCGCGCTGCAATGCCGGGGCGAAGCGGCCTGGACGCCAGCGCGTGACCAGGCTTACTTGGGTGTGCTGGTGGACGACCTGGTCACCCAGGGCGTGACCGAGCCTTACCGCATGTTCACCAGCCGGGCCGAGTTCCGCTTGCAGCTGCGCGAAGATAATGCCGATGCCCGCCTGACCGAAGTGGGCCGCCAGATGGGCTTGGTGGACGATGCGCGCTGGGAGGCCTTCAGCCGCAAGCGCGATGCTGTTTCACGTGAAACAGAGCGCCTCAAGTCCACCTGGGTGAACCCGCGCAATCTGCCTGCCGAAGAATCGGTTCGGGTGCTGGGCAAGGCCATTGAGCATGAGCACAACCTGTTCGACTTGTTGCGCAGACCGAATGTGTCGTATCAGGCGCTGATGTCTTTGGACGAAGGCCGCATGGCCAGCGCCGATGTTTCACGTGAAACCCTGGGTGATTTGAGTGAGCCCGTCATCGAACAGGTCGAGATCGCCGCCAAGTATTCCGGCTACATCGATCGCCAAAAAGGCGAAGTAGAGCGGGCTGCTTTTTATGAGCACCTGCGCCTGCCAGAAAGCCTGGATTACATGCAGGTCTCGGCCTTGTCGATCGAAGCCCGCCAAAAGCTGGCCAAGCACCGCCCCGAGACCCTTGGGCAGGCCTCGCGCATCTCGGGCATCACACCCGCCAGCGTGTCGCTGCTGCTGATTCACCTGAAAAAAGGCGGCTTCAAGGGTTTCATGCAAGCCGCCGAGGAAGGTGCGCAGGCATGAGTTTGAATTTGGAAGAGGGCCTGCGCTTGGGGGCCAAGGCCCTGAATTTGAACTTGTCGGATGAACAAGTCCAGCGCCTGTTGGGCTATATGGCGCTGATCCAGAAATGGACCAAGGTTTACAATCTGACCGCTGTGCGTGACCCGGCGGACATGCTGACGCACCACCTGCTGGACAGCCTGACGGCCATTGCGCCTTTGTCCCGGCACACCCAAGGTCAACCGCGCAAGGTGCTGGATGTGGGCTCGGGTGGTGGCCTGCCCGGTGTGGTCTTGGCCATTTGCATGCCCGAGCTGAATGTGACTTGCGTGGACACCGTGGCCAAAAAAGCCGCGTTTGTGCAGCAGGTGGCGGTGAGCCTGAAGTTGCCCAATTTGCGCGGCATCCATGCCCGGGTCGAATCCTTGACCGATCCTTATGACGTGATTTGCTCACGCGCCTTCGCTTCTTTGCCCGACTTTGTGACCTGGTCACGTTCGGCCTTGGCCGAGGGCGGGGTCTGGATGGCCATGAAGGGCAAGCACCCGCAGGACGAAATCGACGCCTTGCCTGCCGACGTCAAAGTGTTTCACGTGGAACCATTGACCGTGCCCGGGCTGGACGTGGAGCGGTGCATGGTCTGGATGAAGCCTGAGGCGGCGACGCCGGCCTGACCGGGGCTTGCTGTGAAGTCACAGCGTACAGGGGCGGCTTGTGGGTGAAGACAGTCCGCTGCTTGTGAATGCCTTCGTGCCCAACAGAGACCCGCCCGCAGCAGGCGGCACCGGCAAAACAGCCCCCTTTGGGGTGGTCCGGGCGGTGTTTCACGTGAAACAAGACGCCTTGCTTGGCCATCACCGCGCAGGCATCACTTACACTCAGCCCATTCCCATTTAAAGAAAAACCATGTTCGGCATCTCGGATTACGGCGCTTTTGCCGCAGCTTTTGTGCTGCTTTTGTTCTTGCCAGGCCCCGGCAATCTGGCCTTGATCAGCTCTGCCAGCAAGGGCGGGGTGGCTGGTGGCTTGGCGTCGGTGTTGGGCTTGTTGTTGGGTGACCAGATTCTGCTGTGGCTCACGGTGGCCGGCGTGGCGGCCATGCTCAAGACCTTGCCTGTGCTTTTCATGGCGGTGCAGTGGTTGGGTGCCGCGTATTTGGCTTGGTTGGGGTTCAAGATGATCACGGCCAAAGCGGGTGAAGGCCCCAGCATTCAAATCACGCCCGGACGTTACTTTCGTGAAACCATGTTCATCACCTTGCTCAACCCCAAGGCAATCATGTTTTACTTTGCGTTTTTCCCCCAGTTCATTGACCCGGTTCACCATCAGGGGTGGATCACCTTCGCCGTGATGGCGTCGACCATTGCGGTGCTGGGCTTCATTTACTGCTTTGGCGTGGTGCTGATCACGCATTTCATGGCAGAACGCCTGCGCGCCAATCCGGCCGTGTCGGGCTTTTTGCAAAAACTGGCGGGCGTTTGCCTGATCGGTTTCGGACTCAAGCTCGCGTTCACCAAATAAACCGGACAGACCCCCATGGCCAAAATTTTCTGTGTTGCCAACCAAAAGGGTGGCGTTGGCAAAACCACCACCACCGTCAACTTGGCGGCTGGTTTGGCCAAAGTCGGGCAGCGCGTGTTGCTGGTCGACCTGGACCCGCAGGGCAATGCCACCATGGGCTCGGGCATCGACAAGCGCGCGGTGGAGCTGAGTGTTTACGACGTGCTGCTGGAGTCCGCTTCGATTGCCGAAGCGGTCGTCAAGGCCGACAAATGCGGCTATGACGTGCTGAGCGCCAACCGTGAATTGGCGGGGGCCGAGGTCGAGTTGGTGCAGCTGGAGCACCGCGACCAGCGCCTGAAAAACGCCTTGGCCGTGGTGGATGCCGATTACGACTTTGTGCTGATCGATTGCCCGCCATCGCTGTCCATGCTCACCCTCAATGGCCTGTGCTCGGCCCACGGCGTGATCGTGCCCATGCAGTGCGAATACTTTGCCTTGGAAGGCCTGACCGATCTGGTCAACACCATCAAACAGGTGCATGCCAACCTGAACAAGGACCTCAAGATCATTGGCCTGCTGCGGGTGATGTTTGACCCGCGCATCACGCTGCAGATGCAGGTGAGCGACCAGCTCAAGGCCCACTTTGGCGACAAGGTGTTTGACACCGTGATCCCGCGCAATGTGCGCCTGGCCGAAGCGCCCAGCTACGGCTTGCCCGGCGTGGTGTTTGACCCGTCGGCCAAGGGCAGCCAGGCCTATGTCGACTTTGCGCAAGAACTGGTCGTGCGCGCCCCAACCCTTTGAGATGGCTTCGACTTCTGTTTTGATCTTGCCTGGCTGGCAAGGCAGTGGCCCAGACCATTGGCAAATGCGTTGGGCGCACACGCATGGCTATGCGGTGGTGGCGCAAGACGACTGGATGCGCCCAAAGCGCGGCGATTGGCTGGCGCGCCTGGACGAGGTGGTCATCGACACGCCCGGCCCATTGGTGCTGGCGGCGCACAGCCTGGGTTGCATCCAGGTCGCGGCCTGGGCTGCGGTCTCTCGCCACACGGCGCGGGTGGCGGGTGCTTTGCTGGTCGCCCCCGGCGATGTGGAAGCCGAGACCGTGCGCGAACTGTTGCCGGGCTGGAGCCCCATCGTTCGCCAGAAACTGCCCTTTGCCAGCATTTTGGTCGGCAGCCAAAACGACCCGTATTGCCGGGTCGACCGGGCGCAAGCCCTGGCCCGGGACTGGGGTGCCGAATTTGTGGACCTGGGCGCCGCCGGGCACATCAATGCCGAATCACAACTGGGGGACTGGCCTGCGGGCCATGCCCTCTTGAACCGATTGACGAAGGAAACCTGACCATGGTCACCAAAAAACCCAAAGGCCTTGGCCGCGGACTCGAAGCCCTGCTGGGCCCCAAAGTGCAAGACGCCCCCGCCGCCGACATGACAGCCGAAACGGGTGTGCCCACCCAGCTCAAGCTCGACCAAATGGTGGCGGGCATGTACCAGCCGCGCACCCGCATGGACGAGGGCGCTTTGTACGAGCTGGCCGAATCCATCAAGGCGCAGGGCATCATGCAGCCAATTCTGGTGCGTCAGCTCACCGATGGCGAGAACGCAGGCAAATACGAGATCATCGCGGGCGAACGGCGCTTTCGTGCTTCGCGTTTGGCGGGCTTGGAATCTGTCCCTGTTTTGGTGCGTGATGTGCCCAACGAGGCCGCTGCGGCCATGGCCCTGATCGAGAACATCCAGCGCGAGGACCTGAACCCGCTCGAAGAAGCCCAAGGCCTGCAACGCCTTATTAAAGAGTTTGGGCTCACTCACGAAGCGGCCGCACAGGCCGTGGGCCGCTCGCGCAGCGCGGGCAGCAACTTGCTGCGTTTGCTCAACCTGGCCGATCCGGTGCAGACCATGCTGATGGCGGGCGACCTGGACATGGGCCATGCCCGTGCTTTGCTGTCTTTGGACAAAGCCACCCAGATCACGGCGGCCAACCAGATTGCGGCCAAAAAACTGTCGGTGCGCGAGGCCGAGAGCCTGGCCAAAAAGCTGGGTGCTGAGTTCAATCTGGTCACGCAAAAGCCCAAGAAAGAAAAGTCACGCGATGTGCGCCGGGTTGAAGAAGATCTGTCGGACCTGTTGATGGCGCAGGTTGAGGTGCGTGTCAAAAAACGCGTCAAGCGCTTGGGCAAGATGGAAGAGATGGGCGAGCTCAGCATCCAGTTTGGCTCTTTGGACGAACTCAACGGCTTGATTGAAAAGCTGCGCGGCTGAAACACACCATGGCGCAAGCGCAAAAACCGGTCCCCATTTTTTGGCGAAACTTGTTTCGCCCGGATGGGTTTTTGCGCCAGGAAATGCTCACCATCTATTTGATGCTGGTGAGTGTCACCACTTTTTTCGGATTCTTGTTTACACCGGTCAAGCTGGTGTCGCAAGGCAATTTGGTGGTGTCGGTACTGGCCGTCTGTTTGCTGATGGTGGTGCGTGTGCGGGCCTTGTTTGAGATCATTGTGCACACCATCATGGCCTTGCTGGTGATGCTGATTGTGTTCACGGCCACCCAGACCGGCGGTATCAATTCGACATCGGTCGTTTGGCTCAGCGTGTTGTCTGTTGCTGTTTTGCTCTTGTTGGGTCGGGCAGCCACGCTGGCCTGGATTGCCATCATGCTGTGCTGCATCTGGGGCCTGACGCTGGCCACCTGGATGGGCTGGGTCAGCAGCCATGTCCACAACGCATCGTCGTCGTTCATTGGCTGGGCTTGGCTGAACCATTTGCTGGCCCTGATGAATTTGATGATGGGTGTGCGCATCTATGAACATCTGCAACAGGTGCAGTTGCGCAAGCTCAATCAGCGCAACGAAGAGATCAAGGCGACCCACCAGGCACTGATTCAGGCGCAAGCCCACAAGGACGAATTCGTGGCGGCGGTGGGGCACGAATTGCGCACGCCGATGAACGCCATTTTGGGTTTCAACGGTGTGCTGCGTCGTGAGCTGGAGGACGATCCACAGCAGCTAGCGGTGGTGGGGCACATCCGTCGCTCAACCGAGCATTTGCTGCAAGTGGTCAACGACATTCTTGATTTTTCGCAATTGCAAGCGGGCAAATTGCACCTGAACCCGGTGGACTACGATGTTCGTGCCTTGTCCGACGAGCTGCAACAACGCCACGGAGACAAGGCCCGCAGCAAAGGGATTGATTTGCACGTTCACCGCGATCCGGCTTTGCCTTTGCGCTTGCATGGCGACCGCAACCGCCTGCTTCAGATCCTGAACAACCTGGTGGACAACGCCATCAAGTTCACGGCCGAGGGGTCGGTGGACGTGAAATTGATTGCCCAGGGCGAATGGTTGCGGCTGGAGGTGCGCGATGCCGGGCGCGGGATTCCGCCTGAGCGGCAGCAACACATTTTTCGCCGCTTTGAACACGCAGATGTGCAAACCAATCGAGCGTATGGCGGCACGGGCCTTGGCCTGACTTTGTGTGAAAAGCTGGTCAGTTTGCATGGCGGAAAAATTGGCGTTGTCAGCCAGCTGGGGCTTGGCGCCATGTTCTGGCTTGAGATCCCGCTGCAGGCCGCGCAGGACCAAAGCCCCGCAGACCTGCGCGATGACGGCCTGAGCGACGAGGCGCTGAACATCTTGGTTGTCGATGACAACCCGGTGAACCTGATGGTGGCGCAGTTGCAATTGCAAAAATGCTGGCCCAAGGCACAGATCACCACCGTGGACAGCGGTGCCAAAGCGCTGCCGCTGCTGGACGCCCAGATGTTTGATGTGGCGCTGGTGGACATGATCATGCCGGTCATGGATGGCATGCAGCTCACGCAGCACATTCGTCAGCATTTTCCGGCCATTGCCGCACACATGCCGATCCTGGCGCTGACCGCCAACACCAATCCGGTGGACCGCGACAAGTGTCTCGCTGCAGGCATGAACGATGTGCTGCACAAACCCATGGACGAGGCCGTTTTGATGCGCACCGTGGCCCATCAGGTGCGCCTGGCGCGGGAGGCCCGGCTGTGAACCGCAACACCTGGCTTGAGCAATGGGCGTCCCGTATCGCTTTGCGGGTACCCGTGCGTTTTCAGCTGGGCAAGATGCCTTATGCGTTCTTCTTTGCGCAAGTGGTGTCGGTGTTCTTGTTGGTGTTTGCTGTGATCAGCCCGTATCCGTATGCCCCGGTGATTTTCAGCTTGTTTGCTGTGTTTTTGCAGGTGCTGCTTGTTTGTATTCAGCGCGGCATGTCGTTGAATTTGGCCATTCATCTCGGAACCGGTTTGGGGGCCATCATTTTGCTTTACAGCGCGTGGGTGTCCGGCGGCATCCACTCGCCTCGCCTGTCTTGGCTGCTGATCTTGCCGCTCACGCCTTTTTATGTGATCAACCGCAGATCGGGCATTTTCTGGCTTGCGGTGGTGATGGCTTTGCAGGTGTTCATCGCCGTTGCCAGCCACATGGCGTGGGTGCCCGTTTTTGAGATCGGGGATGCACATGTGCTGTCCTCGTTCATGGTCTATACGCTGGTGACCTGTGTGCTCATTGTGGTGCCCTTGATGTATGACCACATGTACCGCCAGGCGTTAGAGGCCAGCCGCGACCATCAGCGCGAATTGGAAGAGCGGCGCGAAGAGCTGGAACACGCTTCACAGATGCGCGAGCATTTCATTGCCAACGTCAGTCACGAACTGCGCACCCCGATGAATGCGATTTTGGGGTTCAATGCTTTGCTGCTGGCCCGCTTGGGTGACAAGCCCGAGGCCCGCAAGGTGCTCAACCACACGCGGCAATCGGCCGATCACCTGATGACGGTGATCAACGACATCCTGGACTATTCGCAATCGCAGGCTGGTCGTCTGGTGATTCAACCGGAAACCTTTGAATTGCGCAAAACGGTGGAAGACGCGTTTGAGCTGTTCTTCCCCCGCGTCAAGAGCATGGAACTGGCCTACCGCATCGAGCTGGACCCGGCCCTGCCCCAGTGGGTGCACACCGACCGCCACCGCCTCATGCAGGTTTTGGTGAACTTGTTGGGCAATGCGCTCAAATTCACGCACCAGGGCCAAGTGGTGTTGCGTGTCCAGTGGCAAAACCCGGGCGTGTTGTTTGCCGTGCAAGACACGGGCATCGGCATTGCCAAAGACCGGCAAGCGCAAATTTTCAACCGCTTCAGTCAGGCCAATGGCGACATTCAGGCGCTGTACGGTGGCAACGGGCTGGGGCTGGCGATTTCGCGCACCCTGGTGCAGCTGCTGGGTGGGGACATCGACTTTGAAAGTGAACCCGGGCAAGGCTCTCGTTTTTGGTTTCATTTGCCATTGACGGCTTGCCCTGAGCCGCAACAGAAACCGTCTGCGGCCCGGATGGAGGTGCAGACGGCGCAGCTGCCGTGGCGCTTTCTGATTGCTGACGACCACCCGGTCAACCGTTTGCTGGCCCGTCAGGTGCTGAAAAACGCTTGGCCGCACAGCCACATTGTGGAAGTGTCGGATGGGCTGCAAGCTGTGGACATGTTGCGCGAACAACCGTTTGATCTGGTCCTGATGGACATGGTCATGCCGGTGATGGATGGCATTGTGGCCACCCAGATGATCAGGACCCAGTTGCCAAGCGCTGTGCGGGATGTGTTGATTTTGGGGTTGACGGCCAACGTCAACCCGGTTGATCTGGATGCTTTCAGGAAAGAAGGTCTGGACGATGTGATGCTCAAACCGTTTGAGCCGGATTTGTTGTGTGCCAAAGTGGAGCACTGGTTGCTCCAGCGGAATTGAGCGTTGCAGATGAAGACCCTGTCGAACTTGTTGAAAGTGGATGCCTTTTTAGACGGCCTGCACGAAGACGCCAATGCCCAGTGGCGGACGGGGCTGTTGCGAGCCTGTCTGCTTGCGCTGGTGGCCAGTTCGTTGATGTTTTACGGGACATACCAGCCTGCCTATGACCACAACATCCACCTGCTGGCGACAGCGTTCTACCTGGTCTTGTTGGGGGCTTTGCAGTGGGGGGCTTTTTATGTGCCCATCACACATTTGGGTTTTCTGATCTCAATCCTTCACATCGGCTTGGTGGCCAGCCAGAGCGGCGGCATCAACTCGGTCACCATGGTCTGGATGACGGTGGTGACCTTGCCTGCCACCTTGCTGCTCAGCCGGCTTGCCGCCATTTTTTGGGGAACAGTGGCTCTGTTGGTCACCTGGCTCATGTTGGCGCTGACCAAGGCCGGGGTGCTGGACAACATGGCGACCATGAGCAACGACATCATGGCTTGGACATTGGTGAACAAAGTGCTGGTGGCCTGCATGGCGATGGGGGTGGTCTGGCTGGCCGAGCGCATGCACAGCCAGCAGGTCATGCAGATTGACAAGAGCAACCTGGCGCTCGAAGAAACACACCGCGCCTTGCGTCAGGCGCAGGCTCACAAGGACGAATTCATCGCGTCGGTGGGCCACGAGTTGCGTACACCCATGAACGCAATTTTGGGGCTCAATGGCATTTTGCGAAGCGAGCTGTCAGCCAAGGCCGAAGACGCCGAGATCGTTGACCACATCCGCCGCTCCACCGAACAGTTGCTGCGTGTGGTCAATGACATTCTCGATTTTTCGCAGCTGCAGGCCGGACAACTGTCTTTGCGCGAAGACCGGTTTGAGCTGAGCGAAACCGTGCAAAGCGTGCTGGACCTGTTTGCCGAAAAAGCCCAGGCCAAGGGGCTGGATATCCGCCTTGAAGACAGCATGGCTCAAGGCATGTGGGTGCAAGGTGATCGGCAGCGGCTGATCCAGGTGCTCAATAATCTGATCGACAACGCGGTCAAATTCACGGCACGCGGCCATGTGGTGGTGCGCGTCAAGAGCGTGGGCATGGGCGTGCTGTTTGAAGTGGAAGACTCGGGCATTGGCATTGCGGCCAACCGGCAGCAACAAGTGTTCAACCGCTTTGAACATGCCGACTCCCAAACCAACCGCCAATACGGCGGCACGGGCCTGGGCCTGTCTTTGTGCGAGCGGCTGGTCAGCTTGCAAGGCGGGCATATTGGGGTGAGCAGCGTGCTGGGGCATGGCACCACCTTCTGGTTTGAGTTGCCTCTGAGCATGACGGCCGCCGACGATCCTTTTGTGGTTCAACAGCTCGACAAGTTGATGGGGCATCGTCTGCGCATCTTGCTGGTGGACGACAACGCCGTGAACTTGATGGTGGCGCGGCTGATGCTGAAAAAACGCTTGCCGAAGGCCGAAATCACCGAGGCCAACGGTGGCGCTGTGGCGTTGGATTTGTTGCGTGAACAGACCTTCGATCTGGTGCTGATGGACATGGTGATGCCCGACATCGATGGTCTGCAGGCCACCCAAATCCTGCGTGAAAATTTTCCTAAACCTGTGTGTGATGTTCCCGTGCTGGGCCTGACGGCCAGCAGCAATCCGGTAGACCGAGACCGGTGCCTGGACGCGGGCATGAACGAGGTTTTGCACAAACCCCTGGATGAGACTCAACTGGTGGCGCAGTTGTCCAGACTGTCTTGGCTCGCGTCTTCGGAGGTCCACCGATGAAGCGCACACCGTTTGACAACGTCCTGGAGCGCATTACGCCCCATCTGCCTGAGCGCTTCCAGCAAGGCAGGATGCCGTACTTGTTTTGTCTGGTGCTCATCATGATCATTGCCATGTTGCTGATCGCGCTGGTCACGCCCTATGACAACGGCATACCGGTTCCATTGGGTTTTGCCATTGTTTTGGTGATGCTGTTGGTGGCGTTCAGTTACGGCATGCCGCTTTCGGTGGCCGTTCACATTGGTGTGATCGCCGGACTGACACAAGTCACCTATGCTGGCTGGATGTCGGGGGGTGTTTTCTCGCCCCGCCTGGCTTGGTACACCTTGATCCCGCTCATTCCGTTTTATGCCATCAGCCGCCGCGCAGGCTTTTTTTGGCTGACGGTGGTGATGGTCTTGTTGAGTGGCATGTCGTATGTCACATGGCATGGCTGGCTGCCCCCTCACCCCACCGTCGGTCTGGCGCAGGTGCGTTCATCTTTTGTCAGCATTGTGGTCACCATGGTGCTGATCCTGTCGGTGGTGTTCTTGTACGAGGGCCTTTACCGCAAGGCCTACAACGAGCGCCTGAAGCGCCGTCAGGAGTTGGAAGACAGACGCCTGGAGCTAGAACGTACCTCGGATTTGCGTGAGCAATTCATTGCCAATGTAAGCCATGAATTGCGCACGCCGATGAACGCGATTTTGGGCTTCAATGCCATGCTCATGAGCCGCGCCAATGGCAACCCACAGGCACTGAAAATCCTCAACCACACGCGGCAGTCGGCTGACCATCTGATGACGGTCATCAACGATGTCCTGGATTATTCACAGCTGCAGGCCGGCAAGATCCGGGTGCAGTACGAAACATTTGCGCTGCACGACACGGTCCAAAACGCTTTCAGCCTGTTCAATCCGCGCGTCAAAAGCATGCATCTGCAATACCGCTGCGAGATCGGCGAAGGTGTGCCTGAATGGGTCAATACCGACCGCCACCGCCTGATGCAGATTCTGGTGAACCTGCTGGGCAACGCCATCAAGTTCACGCACCAAGGCCATGTGACCTTGCGTGTCGAGGTGGACGGCCAAGGGGGGGGGCGTGGCGATGAAAAAGGTGACGTGAGCGTCGTCAAATTTTCGGTGCAAGACAGTGGCATCGGCATTGCCGAGCACCAAAAGCCCAGAATCTTTCAGCGCTTTGCACAGGCGGGCGATGACATCCAGTCGCGCTATGGCGGTACGGGCCTGGGCCTGTCGATCACCCAGCGCCTGGTCGAGCTGATGGGCGGAAAAATCGGCTTTGACAGCACTTGGGGCCAGGGCTCGACGTTTTGGTTCACTTTGCCGCTGACGGCACAGGTCGCACCACCCAAGCCCGTGGCCAACGTCGATATTTACAAAAACACCAACCCGCAGCGGCTGAATTTTCTGGTGGTTGACGACCACCCCATCAACCGCCTGCTGGTGAAAAAAGTGCTGACCAACCACTGGCCACACAGCAAAGTGGTGGAAGCCGAAGAAGGCTTGCAAGCGATGGCCGCCGTGCAAAAAGACCGTTTCGATGTGATCTTCATGGACATGGTGATGCCCAAGATGGACGGCATTGAGACCACCCAGGCGCTGCGCCGTGAACTCGACGAAGCCACACGCAACACCCCCGTGTTGGGGCTGACGGCCAACGTCAACCCGCAAGACCTGGAGCGCTTCAAGGCGGCAGGCTTGGACGACGTCATGCTCAAGCCATTTGATCCGGTGCAGTTGTGCACGCAGATTGAAGAGTTGATTTTGAACCGGCGGTCAGCCTGATTCAGGCAGACCTTTGCCCGCCAGTTCAGGAGGGCAGGGCTGCCCTCACATCGAGAAAATCTTCCCCGGGTTCATGATGTTGTGCGGGTCCAGCGCCCGCTTGATGGTGCGCATCATGTCCACCGCACCTTCGCCGGTTTCGGTGCGCAAGAAGTCCATCTTGTGCAGGCCAATGCCGTGCTCGCCGGTGCAAGTGCCGCCCAAGCGCAGGGCGCGGTTGACCAATTGCTGGTTCAAGGCTTCGGCCGTCTCGCACTCGTGCGGGTTGTTGGGGTCGATCAGGTAGCCGAAGTGGAAGTTGCCATCGCCCACATGGCCCACCAAAAAGTAAGGCAGCCCGCTGGCATCGGTTTCGGTGATGGAGTCGAGCAAGCAGTCGGCCAGGCGGCTGATCGGCACGCAGGTGTCGGTGCTGATGGCGCGGCAGCCGGGCTTGCTTTGGATGGCCGCAAAGTAAGCGTTGTGTCGCGCTGTCCACAGGCGCGTGCGCTCTTCGGGGGTGGTGGCCCACTCAAACGCATTGCCGCCAAACTCGCTGGCGATCTCTTGCACCGTTTCGGCTTGTTCTTTGACGCCCGCAGGTGAGCCGTGAAACTCCATCAGCAGCATGGGCTCTTCTCGCAGGCCCAGCTTGGCGTAGGCGTTGACCATGCGCACCGTGTTGTGGTCGATCAGCTCCACCCGGGCAATCGGCACGCCCAGCTGGATGGTCTGGATCACGGTGTGCACCGCGGCCTCGATGCTCGGGAAAGAGCAGATTGCGGCCGAGATGGCTTCGGGCAAGGGGTACAGGCGCACGGTGATTTCGGTCATCACGCCCAGCGTACCTTCGCTGCCCACCATCAGGCGCGTCAGGTCGTAACCGGCGCTCGACTTCTTGGCGCGAGTGCCAGTGCGGATGATTTCGCCTGCTGCGGTGACCACTTCCATGGCCAGCACGTTCTCGCGCATGGTGCCGTAGCGCACGGCGTTGGTGCCGCTGGCGCGGGTGGCGCTCATGCCGCCAATGGTCGCGTCCGCGCCCGGGTCGATCGGGAAGAACAGGCCGGTTGATTTGATCTCTTCATTGAGCTGCTTGCGCGTCACGCCGGGCTGCACCGTCACAGTCAGGTCTTCGGCGTTGATGCACAGCACCTTGTTCATGCGCGTCAGGTCGATGCTGATGCCGCCTTGCACCGCCAGCAAATGCCCTTCCAGCGACGAGCCCACACCAAAGGGGATCACCGGCACCTTGTGCTCGGCGCACAGCTTGACGGCGTCTGCCACGTCTTGGGTGTTTTCGGCAAACACCACGGCGGCGGGCGGCGGCACATGGGTGAAAGCCGACTCGTCGCGGCCATGCTGCTCACGGATCACCAGCGCAGTCGAGCAGTTGTTGCCAAAGCGGACCTTTAAGGCTGTCAAAAAGGCCTCGGGCACAGCGCGTTGCGCGACTTCGGGGGCCAGGTGAGCGGCGGCGGTGGGGGCGTTCATGGTGTCTCCTGAGGTGGCGAGTAGACCCCGCCATGCATGCGAAAACGCAGTTTACGCCGCAAATCCCGGTCTTGTTGTCCGCTGTCAGACAAGTTGCAGCCAGTTGGCTGACAATTGATGGTCTTTGGCGCGACCCATCTTTGTGGGGCACTTCCCCAGACGCCGCACCCTTGAGCGAACAAAAAAGAAAGCAACACCATGGGCAACCGACTCACACAAATCGCCACCCGCACCGGCGACAACGGCACCACCGGCTTGGGCAACAACCAGCGTGTGTCCAAAAACAGCTTGCGCGTGCACGCCATGGGCGAGGTGGATGAACTCAATTCCCACATCGGCCTGTTGTTGTGCGAAGACATGCCTGCGGGTGTGCGTGAGGTGTTGGTTGAGGTGCAACACCAGCTGTTCAACCTGGGGGGGGAGTTGTCCATTCCGGGTTTTGAATTGCTCAAGGAAGAGGCCGTGGCGGCACTCGACGCCGCGCTGGCCACCTACAACGCCCAGTTGCCCAAGTTGGAGGAATTCATCTTGCCCGCAGGCACACGCGGTGCCGCTCAGGCCCACGTTTGCCGCACCGTGGCCCGCAGGGCCGAGCGTGCGTGCGTCGCGCTGGGTAATGAAGAAGCCATCAATGAAATGCCGCGCCAATACCTCAATCGCTTGTCCGATTTGATGTTTGTGTTGGCCCGTGTGCTCAACCGCATGAACGGCGGCGATGACGTGTACTGGAAAAGTGCGCGCATGAGCCAGGACGCTGACGCCAAGTGAAGCGTTCAGGGGTCATGGCATGGGTGGGCGCGGCCTTGTGGGCCAGTCAAGTGCATGCCGCTACTCAAATGGTCACCTTGTCGTGCGCTGTGGCTTACATGCCCGAGCGCAGCACCTGGGTGCGCGAAGTGCAAATCGACTGGGATCGCAAAACCATTCGCGCTGTGCGCATCGATGGCTTGGCGCCCTACAGCTACTCGGTCAATCCACAAGGGCTGTCCACCGCCATCGACAACGAACGCATCCAGCTTGACTTGAACCAGGCGCAGTGGTCCAGCGACTTCCGAGGCTTGGCCTCAGGTCGCGGGCGCTGTGATGTCGTGGCCCCGTCTTGAGGCTGTCACCTAGGCGCGCTTTTTGAGGGTTGTCGCAGGTGACAGCCATGCACTGGCGCTGCTACGCTCAGCGCCATGAACACCGCCACACGCCCCCATGAACCCGCACCCTATGTGCCCCAGATTCGTCTGTACCAAAACTGGCTGCGCGACCAACGCGGCCTGAGTTTTGCGGCTTACAACGACCTGTGGCGATGGTCGGTGACCGATCTGGAAGGCTTTTGGCAAAGCATCTGGGATTACTTCGGGCTGGAGTCGCCCACGCCGCACAAAGCGGCCTTGTCCAAAAATGCGATGCCTGGCGCGGTGTGGTTTGAAGGGGCCAAAACCAATTACGCGCACCAGGTGTTCCGCCACGTTCAGCCCGCCCAAGCGGCGGGTTTGTCGGCGGTCATCAGCATCAACGAAAAAGGCCTGCGCCGGGAGATGAGCTGGCCCGAGTTGCGCCGTCAGGTGGCCGCTTTGGCCTTGCACTTGCAAGCCCACGGTGTGCAGCCGGGCGACCGCGTAGCCGCTTATCTGCCCAACATCCCCGAGGCCATGGTGGCGTTTTTGGCCACCGTCAGCGTGGGCGGTGTGTGGAGCATTTGCGCGCCCGACATGGGCACCAACGCGGTGCTCGACCGCTTCAAGCAGATCGAGCCCAAGGTGCTGATTGCGGTGGACGGCGTGAGCTATGGCGGGCGCGATTTTGACCGCATGGCCGTGCTGCAGGAGTTGAAAGACGCTTTGCCCACCGTGCAACACGTCATCGTGCACGAGAACCTGGGCACGCTTGACCTGGCCAGCTGCGACGTGGCGGCCAGCGTGCAAATGTCGGCCATCACATCGCGCGACGACGCCGAGGTGCAGGCTTTCGAGCCACTGTGGCTGCCGTTTGACCACCCGCTTTGGATTGTGTATTCCAGTGGCACCACCGGTCTGCCCAAGCCCATCGTGCATGGCCACGGCGGCACCGTGATCGTGGCGCTGGCCAACAAAATTTTGCACAACGATGTGGGTTGTAGCTACCACCCCAACAGCTTTGGCGAGCGCTTCCATTGGTACAGCTCCACTGGCTGGGTCATGTGGAACGCTCAGGTAGCGGGCTTGCTCAATGGCGTGACTTGCGTGATCTACGACGGCAACCCCGGAGGCAGCAAAGACAACCCCGATTGGGGCATTTTGTGGCGCATGGCGGCGCAAGAAAAAGTCACCTTCTTTGGCGCGGGCGCAGCCTACTTTGCCAATTGCCAAAAGGCTGGTTTGGACATTTCGCGTTGCGGTGATTTGTCCAAGGTGCGTGCTCTGGGCACCACCGGCTCGCCCTTGTCACCCGAGACCCAAAGCTGGGGGAGCGAGCAGTTTCAGAAGATCGGCACCGACATCTGGTGGTGCAACATCTCGGGCGGCACCGATTTCGCGGGCGCTTTTGTGGGCGGCCACCGCGAGCTGCCGCAAGAGCCCGGCGTCATGCAGTGCCGCATGCTCGGCGCGGCGGTCGAGTCGTGGAACGAAGCCGGCGAGCCGGTCAAAGGCGAAGTGGGCGAGCTGGTCTGCACGCAGCCCATCCCGTCCATGCCGCTGTTCTTTTGGGGCGACAAAGAAAATGCCCGCTACCTTGCCAGCTACTTCGAGATGTACCCCGCAGGCCATGGCCGAAAGCCTGGTGGCGGCGACGGTCCGGCCAGCATGGGTGGCGTCTGGCGGCATGGCGATTGGCTGCGGATTGGCAACGGGAATCCTGAGACAAAGGGCGAGGGCGAAGGCTGCGTCATTTTTGGCCGCAGCGACGCCACCATCAACCGCCACGGCCTGCGCATGGGCACCAGCGAGCTGTACAGCGCCGTCGAAGCCCTGCCCGAAGTGATGGACTCGATGGTGGTGGACTTGGAGTACCTGGGCCGCGAAAGCTACATGCCGCTGTTTGTGGTGTTGCGCCCCGGCACCGTGCTGGACGATGCGATCCAAGCCAAGCTCAACAACGCCATCAAGGTGGCGCTCAGCCCACGCTTCATTCCCAATGAAATTTTCCAGGTGGCCGAGATTCCGCGCACCCTGTCCGGCAAAAAGCAAGAGCTGCCGATCAAGAAACTCATGCTGGGCCAACCGCTGGGAAAGGTGGTCAACAAAGACGCCATGGCCAACCCGGGGTGTCTGGATTGGTATGTGAGTTTGGCCAAAGCGCATTTGGCCAAGGCGTGAACTGGCCGAGGGCAGTGGTCACTTGGAGTACACGCGGTCCATAACCATTCATGAAACAGGCATTGAATAAGGAAAAAATGCCAAAACTTATTGAATGACAATAGCTTAGAACGACCGTATCATTGATATATCTATTCAGATATCCATTCAATGACCGCCACTGAAACCCTGCTCTTTGCCCTGCGACGCCACAACGGCCACGCCAGCAGTCCCGAGCTGCAAGCGCAGCTGGGCGTGAGCCAGCCCACAGTTTCGCGCCTGCTGACCCCTTTGTTGGCAACGGGCCAGGTGGTCAAGGTCGGGGCGGCCAGGGCGCAGCGCTACCTGTTGCCGCGTGATGTGCCGAGTGTGGGGCGGCAGGTGCTCATTCATCAGGTGCATCCCAGTAGCGAGCTGCAAGCCTTTGGCACGCTGTACCCATTGGCTGGTGGTGGTTTTTGGATGGAAGAAACCGACAGGGCCCACGGTCAAAGCGCGTTTCACCCCAGCCTGCCCTGGTTTTTGATGGACACCCGCCCCCAGGGCTTTTTGGGCCGAGCCTTTGCGCAAACCCATGCCGAGCTGGCCTTGCCTCCCCATCTGGCGCACTGGAGCGACGACCACATCCTGCTGGCGCTGGTGCGCGCTGGCGAAGACCTGTCCGGCAACCTGCTGGTGGGCGCGGCTTCGCTCGACCGCTATCTGGCTCTGCCCCCAAACCGCAGTGCCGCCCCGGTGGTGACCGATCCGGCGCAAGACTATCCCCGTCTGGCCCTGCAAGCCTTGGGCAGCGCGGCCCCCGGCTCTAGCGCGGGCGGCGAGCAACCCAAGTTTGGCGCGGTGACGCATGGCGTGCCTGTGCTCGTCAAGTTTTCACCCGCAGGCGACGCCCCGGCCGACCAGCGCTGGCGCGATTTGCTGGTGTGCGAGGCATTGGCTTTGCAAACGCTGCAAGCCGCAGGCATTGCCGCCGCACAAACCGACATCGTTCAGGCCTGTGGCCGCGTCTTTTTGCAAAGCCGCCGCTTTGACCGCACAACTCAAGGCCGCGTGGGCATGGTGTCTTTGGAGATGTACGACGCGCACTACATCGGCATCGGCTCGCAATGGGCCGCCACCGCCATGCAGACCAGCCGCGCCGGTGCCGAAAGCCTGAGTGCCGCCGACATCCAGACCCTGTGCCTGCTCGACGCCTTTGGCGCACTGATCGCCAACACCGACCGCCACCACGGCAATGTGTCGCTGCTGCTGCACCAACACCGCTGGCAACTGGCCCCCGCCTACGACATGCTGCCCATGTTTTATGCGCCGGTGGCGGGCGAAGTGGTTGAGCGCGACTGGGCCAGCCAGCGGCCACGGCCCAACGCCCATACCCTGAGCGTCTGGCCGCAAGCGAAGGCGCTGGCCTTGCAGTTCTGGCAATGCGCTGCGGCGGATAAGCGAATCAGTGAGGAGTTTCGTGCGGTGGCGAGGGTCAATGGTGAGGTGGTGCGGGGGCTTTGAGCCCAGGGTGTAACAAAGAAAACGGCGTGCCGCTTTCGCGTGCACGCCGTTTTGTTTTAGGCAAACCCAAAATCAGTTCTTGTGCAACTCAGCGTTCAACTCGCCCCAGCTCTTGTTGCGTGGGATCGCGTGCAAGGCGCCCGACTGTGAATCGCGGCGGAACAGGATGCCGTTTTTGCCGGACAGCTCTTTGGCTTTCATCAGGCTGCCATCGGGCAGTTGCACGCGGCTGCCGCCGGTGATGTAGCAACCGGCTTCGACCACGCAGTCGTCACCCAGCGAGATGCCGATGCCGGCGTTGGCGCCCAGCAGGCAGCGTTTGCCGACCTTGATGACTTCTTTGCCGCCACCCGACAGCGTGCCCATGATGGACGCGCCGCCGCCGATGTCGCTGGCGTCATCCACCACCACGCCCGCGCTGATGCGGCCTTCAACCATGCTGGCGCCCAAGGTGCCCGCGTTGAAGTTGCAAAAGCCCTCGTGCATGACGGTGGTGCCGCTGGCCAGGTGCGCGCCCAGGCGCACGCGGTCGGCGTTGGCGATGCGCACGCCCGATGGGATCACGTAGTCGGTCATTTGCGGGAACTTGTCCACGCCTTTGATCTCCAGCAGGCGGCCAGCAGCGCGTGCCTTCAGGCGGGCGGCGGGCACATCGGCCACGGCGCAGGGGCCAAAGTTGGTCCAGGCCACATTGGCCAGCAGGCCAAAAATGCCGGTCACGTTGGCGCCATGCGGCTGAACCAGGCGGTGGCTCAGCAGGTGCAGGCGCAGGTAGGCGTCGTGCGTGTCGGTGGGCGCGTCGGCCAGGCTTTTGATCTCGGTGCGCACGGCCACCACGAAGGTGCCACGCACAGTGCAGGCGGTCAGGGCTTGGGCCACATCAGCGCCCAAGGCGGCCACGGCTTCGGCTTCGGTCAAACGGGTGCTGCCGCTGGCGGCCACATCGCCCGCCAGTTCGGGGGCCGGGAACCAGGTGTCCAGCACGGTGCCGTCAGCGGCCAGGGTGGCCAGGCCCGTGGCGCGTGCGCCGGTGGTTTGGAAAGTGCTCATGGTGTTGCTCCGAAAAAATGGCCCGCCGGGATCGGAACAGGGCGAGCCGTTGGGAATCTGAAGGCGTGATTATCGGGGATGGCTGGAATTGGCATTGAGGAGCGCGAATGGTGCCAAAATGAGCCACGATTTGACGGAATGCGAGACACCCATGAACAGAATCACTTTGACCCCCGGACAACGCGGCGGACGGCCTTGTATCCGTGGGCTGCGGATTTCGGTCTATGACGTCCTGTCCATGCTGTCCAGTGGCATGCCTGTGGCTGAAATATTGGAAGATTTCCCAGAACTGCAAATGGAAGACATTTCGGCTGTGCTGGCTTACGCCGCAGACCGTGAGCACAAGGTTTACACCCTGGCGGTGCAATGAAATTGTTGCTGGACGAGAACCTCTCGCGCAGACTGGTTCCATTTTTGCAGCACGACTTTCCGGGCAGTTCACAAGTGGTGCTGTTGGGGCTGGAGTCGGCAAACGACACCCAAGTTTGGCAAACCGCCAAAGAACAAGGCTTTGTCATCGTAACGCGCGATGCCGATTTTGAAGAACTGTCCTTGGTATGGGGTCAGCCACCCCAAGTGATTTGGCTGAAAACCCAAAACCAGACCCGCGCCGCCACGCTCAAAATCCTGCTTGAAAACCGCGAAGCCATTGAAGCCGCATTCAACGCTGGCCAGGCTTGTGTAGAAGTCACAGCATGACGATGCTGCAATGACCGTAAAAACCCCAAACTGAACGCCTGGCGTTCGTTGAAAGTCAAAAACGCATCCAGCTTTTCTGGCCCAGTCTTTCAAAAACACTTCTTGAAGTCGCAGGGCTTGGTCTTCTGCGTAATCCAGCCACATCGTCACGATGCGGTTGAGTGATTGGATTTCAGGCTCATGGCCATGGTAAAAATCTCGCGCACCCGCAGGTACATGCGCCGTTCGCTGGCGCGAATGTCTCGAATGCGCTCCAGCAACACATTGAAACGGTCGGGAGCCGCCGAATCGCCTACCGGCGGGTTCTTCAGGCGCTCGACATCCAGCAAAAAGCCGTTGACCAGATAGTCCCGCAAGCGTTCGGTGGCCCAACGGCGAAACTGCGTGCCCCGTGCCGAGCGCACCCGGTAGCCCACCGCCAGGATGGCGTCGAGGTTGTAGTGGTCAATGTTCCGATTGACGGTTTGCTCACCCTCTTGGCGAACTATTAGGAATTTCCTAATGGTTGCCGAAGATTCAATCTCGCCATCGGCAAAAAGCGTTTTCAGATGCTCGTTGATGGTGGGCACTTTGACCTGAAAAAGATCGGCCCATCAAGGCTTGCGTTAGCCAGAGCGAATCCTCGATGAACCGACACGCCACACGGGTACGACCATCCTCGGTTTCGTAGAGCAGGAATTCGCCGGGGATAAATGTTTGGCTTGTCTCGCTGCTCATGCTTTACACCGTTTCATCGAACAGCAGAGTGGAGGAAGAACCAGCGACCTCTTTTCCGACCCAATGCAGCGTTGGCGTGTTGTTTCCCTTTGGTTCAAGTCACCGTTCACCCAGCAAGGGCGAGCGGCCAATTTTGTTCGTCTCGGCCGCCAGCTTCGGCGGCGCAGAAAACCCTTCAAACGCCTCGCCCGCCACCCAGTCGCCCACGGCATACACGCGTTGATCGCGCAGGCCCTGCACGCCTTCGGCCCAGGCCAGCAGCATGCGTTTGCCAATGTCTTCAAAGCCGGGGTGCTCGGTCATGGCCTGGCGCACTTGGTGGCCCACTTCGGCCACGGCGTCGCTGATGGCTTGCACCATGTGCAGCTGTTCTTTGGGCTGGATGCCGAAGGTGGCGGCGATGAACTTTTGCAGGTTTTTGCCGGGCAGCCAGGTTTTTTTTCCCATGAATTCGATGCCCGGTGGGTTGTGCTGAAAGCCCGCATACACGCTGGTGGTCAGCATGCCGTAGGTGGGCGAGAGGTGCACGTCGGCGCGGCTCGTGTAGAGCAGGGCCAGGTTTTTGGCGTGGCAATCGGCGTTGCGCAGTGCATAGGTCAGCAGCAGGGTGTTGGCCAGTTGGCGGAATGTGGTCAGCCGCTGCGGGCCGGGCACATGGTCGCGCACGGCTTTGGCGATGCGTTCCCAGGTGGTGTCGTATTTGGCGGCGGGGCGCAGACCCAGCAGGCTGCAAAAGTCTTCCATGCCCCAGTGCGGCTGGCCGTGCTCGTCCACGTCAAAACGGTGCACCACCAGGGCCTGGCCATCGTCGGACACTTGCGTGTGAGCGGTGGGCATGATGCGCCGGGCCACTTGCATGCACAGATGTTCGTTCAGGGCCACAAAGGGCAGCCGGGCGCTGGAGCCTTTGACGATGTGCCGCCGGGTGATCAGGCTGGCTTTGGGGTGCGCGCCCAGTGGCAGCGCCTGGTCTTCTTGGGCGTCCAAAAATTTGGGCACCACGCCCGACACGCCGCTGGTGGCGTGTTCGCGCACCAGCGCTGCAAAGGCGGCCTCGGAGTTGTCGCCCTTGAGCAGCGCGGCCACTTCAATGGGTTTGGCGGGCTCGTTCAATGCGGCACCGGGCGCGGCCACTTGCAAGCGGCCGACCATGTTGCGGCCAATGACCGATAGCAGGGCCGCAGGGCTGGCGCCGATGTGCGGGCCCAATTGTTCTTGCAGCACTTGCAGCAAATAGCCTTCGGGCAGGTTCATTTGCAGCACGGGCGGCAGCTGGTCGTCCCAGACATAGCTCTCGGTGCGCACCGGCATGGTGAGCGACACGAAGTCGTCTGTGGCCACGCCGGGGTGGTAAGTCAGCACGCTTTTGAAGTCGCCAGATGGCACCAGCGTGGCCACTTCGCGGCCCAGCACGAATACAGACAGTGGCATCAAGTGGCCTTTTCTTTGGGTTTGGATGGCCGTGCTTCCGTCTGTGCACGTTCGCGGCGCAGTTCGTCCAGGTTGCCGGTCTGGCCCTGGGTTATCACGCTCAGCTCCGCCCCTAACGCGGCCAGCACCGCCAGCAGTTTGCGGGTGCCAAATTCAGCGCTGCGGCCTCGCTCAAAGCGCGACAAAGATTCCGCCGTCACGCCGGCCATGGCCGCGACATCGCCTTGCTTGAGGCCCAGCAGTTTGCGCCGTGCAGCCACGGCTTCGCCAAGTTCTTGGAGGGTTTGCAATTGATTTTTACGTCAAGTTTTTTCTAATAAGCCAATATTTTGATATAAAAATCAAGAAATGCAAAATTCCGATGCCCATAAACCCCTGGGCGTTCACACATTCGCGAGCAGGGGCTCGCTCCCACACCGTCAGCGCAGGGTGGCACTTCAGCCCGGCTTGCGGTTGACCAGCACAATCCCCACAGCCACCAGCCCCAGCGCCGCCAGCAGCGTGGGGGTGGCCGCCTCGCCCAGCAGCCAGGTGCCAAACAGCAGGGCAAACAAGGGCGTCAAAAACACGAACACCGAAATCTTGGTGGCCGGGTAGCGGCCCAGCATCCACATCCAGGCCAGGTAGCTGGCGAAAGCACCGATCACGGTTTGTGCCAGCATCGAGCCCCAGGCCAGTGGGCTCCAGTTGAAGTTCCAGCTTTCGCCCAGTGCCAGCGAGATCCAGGGCACGGCCACGGCGGTGGTGGCGATTTGATAAAACAGCAGCTTTTCAGGGGCGATGCGTGTCAGGTTTTTGGCGCGGATGGTCACCGTGGTCAGACCCCACAGTGCCCCGGCGGCCAGGCCCAGCAAATCGCCCAAAGCGCTGTCGCCGTGACTGCCCGCGCCCAAGCCTTCGCGCATGGCAAAAGCCACCGCCACAAAGGCGCAGGCCATGCCCAGCCATTGCAGGGGGCGCAAACGCTCTGACTTGACGAACAGCGGCACCAGCGCAGCCACCCAAAACGGCGAGGTGTAGAGGAACACCGTCAGGCGTGAGGCCGAGGTGTAGCGCAAGCCCAAATAAATGCAGGCGAACTCTGCCGCAAACAGACCACCCGCCAACAAGCCGGGCCACAGGCTGCCATCGCGTGCAAACAGGCGCACACCGCGCACGCGGCACCACGCCAGCAGCAGCACACAAGCGCCCACGCAGCGCAAGCTGGCCTGAAACAGGGGGGCCACTTCACCCATGATGGATTTGACGAGCACCTGTTGCAGGCCCCAAAACATGCAGCAGGCCAGCAAGGTGCCGATGGCCAGTCCGTCCAGATGGTCTTTGCGCGAATTCATGGCCCGCATTGTGCCGTGCCGGATGGGCGGGACGTGTCACCTGCGGTCCTGGCTCTTGCGGCAGGTAACATGTGCGCCACCATCCAAGCCGTGCACCGAACTTCCATGAACTCAGCCCCAACGCCTGAATCCTTGACGGGGATTTCACCTTGCACGAACGTGTCCCGGCGCGACTGGAACCGCATGGCTTTGGCTTTGGCCATGTCGCCCTGGCTCGCGCCTGCCGCCCAGGCACAAGCGCTGACCAGTGCGGCCGGCGCAGGCCAAGGTCCGCGTTGGCATGCCGATCCGTTCAGTTTGGGTGTGGCCAGTGGCCAGCCGCAGCCGGGCAGTGTGGTGTTGTGGACCCGCTTGCGCATCACCGAGGCCGATGCGGCCTTCAAAGCGCAAAGCATTTCCGTGGTGTGTGAGGTCTTTGCCGATGCCGCTTTGCGCCAACCCGTGCGCCAGTGGCGTGTTCAGACCGATGCAGCGCGTGCCCACAGCGTGCATGTGGTGGCCAGTGGTTTGCAAGCGGGGCGACCATATTGGTACCGTTTTGTCTGCGGCAGTGCCACCAGCCCGGTGGGGCGGGCGCGCACCAGCCCGGGCGTTCATGATGTGGTGGACCGCCTGCGCATTGCGCTGGCGTCTTGCCAGCATTACGAGCAGGGCTACTTTGTGGCGCACCGCGAGATGGCCCAACGTGATTTGGACCTGGTGCTGTTTGTGGGCGACTACATCTACGAAAGCTCCAACCCGCAACACATGTTGCGCAAGCACTTGGGCGGTGTGCCCACCTTGTTGGACGAGTACCGAGACCGCCATGCCCAGTACAAGACCGATGCCGATTTGCGCGCCTGCCACGCAGCCCACACCTGGCTGATGACTTGGGACGATCACGAAGTGGTCAACGATTACGCCAACGACCTGGACCGCAACTTCAGTGATCCGCAGGTGTTTTTGCGCCGCCGCGCTGCCGCCTACCAGGCTTACTTTGAACACATGCCGGTGCGCCTGGGGCCTGATCCGGCCAACCCCAGTCAGATGCGCATCCATGACCGTTTGGCGTGGGGGCAGCTGGCCGATGTGTGGACGCTGGACTGCCGCCAATACCGCGACCACCAGGCCTGCCCTGACCCGAACCGGGGCGGGGGCCGCGTGGTGGTGGGCTGCGATGCCTTGGCCGACCCAGCGCGCAGCATGCTGGGCATGGCCCAAGAGCAGTGGTTCACCGAGGGCCTGACGCGCAGCACCCGGCGCTGGAAGTTGGTGGCGCAGTCTACCCAGATGAGCTCCAGCGGCGTCAACACGCCTTTGGGCCGCAGTGCGTTCACCGATGGTTGGGATGGCTATCCGCAGGCGCGTGCCCGTTTGCTGAGCACCGTGGCAGAGGCGCAGTTGAAAAACGTGGTCATGTTGGGGGGCGATGTGCACATGAACGTGGCGGCCCAGTTGCGTGTGCAAGCCAATGACGAGCGTTCGCCCGTGGTGGCCAGCGAGATCGTGACCACGTCCATCACGTCACGCGGCCTGGGAGAAAAGTTGCTGGCCCAAATCCGTGACAGCAACCCGGACATCTTGCATGCCCGCTCCGATGAGCGCGGTTACACCTTGCTGGAGGTGAAGCCCGAGGGCATCAGTGCTGAATTCAGGACCACCCCCAACCCGGCCTTGGCCGATGGGGTGTTCAAGGTGCAGGCGAAACTGGGCATCCGTTCAGGGGTGGCCGGGGTGCACAAAGACGGGTGAATTTTGAATGGCTTGGGCTTGGGTGCGACCCCTCGGTCTTTTTTTGATCTGCGGGGCTAGAATCCGGCCATGAACACCGATACCCAGAAACCGTTGAAGAAGTCTTTCAAGATCCAGATGCTGGCGGCGCGAGAGACGGCGATCATCCAGTCGGTGAACCGCTTTCTGGCCGAAAAGGGCTTTGACGCCATGACAGTGGATGAAGTCGCCGCCGAGGTGGGCATTGCCAAGGCCAGCCTTTACAAGCATTTCACCAGCAAAGAAGAACTCGCTTGTGCCGCGATGGTGGCTGCCATGCGCAAGGCGCAAGACTTTATCCAGTCCTTGCCTGCCGATCAGGCACCCATCGACAAACTCAAGGCCGTGACGCGCTGGACCATGACCCTCAAGCTGCAGGGCTTGATGCCGTCCTTGCCCAGCCAGAACTCCAGCTTGCGCGCCACCTTGATGGCGAACAAGGATTACATGGACGGATTGATGGAAGTCAGCGATGCGCTGGGCGGCTGGATCGAAGAAGCCCAGGCGCAAGGACAAATCAACAAGGGCTTGCCCGCCGTGGCCGTGCTCTACACCTTGTTTGCACGAGCCTGCGACCCGGTGCTGGAATTCCTCAAAATGGGCGAACAGCACACCGACGAGCAAATCCTTGATCTGGTGATGAGCACCTGCTTTGACGGGCTGAGTGCCCGCTGAGCCCAAGCCCCCATTCGGCCGCAGGGGGGCGGCCTCCCACAGGCACAGTGCACTGGGGTTTTGCTAGGAGCGAGCCCCTGCTTGCGAATGTGCGCTGGGTGTTCAGCGCACCAGCAGCACCGGCACTTTGCAGTGCGCCAGCACCTGGGTGGCCACCGAGCCCATGACCAGATTGCCCAAAGTGCCGTGGCCGTGTGAGCCCATCACCACCAGATCAAATTTGCCGCTGTCTGCTGTCTTGGAGATGGTTTCGCCTGCGTGACCCACTTTGGACACGGTTTTGGCATCGATGCCGTGGCGCAGCAAGAATTTGGTGACCGGGCCCAGCACTTTTTCCGACTCTTCGCGGTGGAAGGTTTCAACCGCTTCCTTGCCCACCACCGCGCGTGCGCGAGGCGGCAATTGGGGCTGCACTGTGAGCAAGGTGTAGCTGTTGTTGGCACTGAACAACTCGTCGTGAGTGGTCAGGTAAGCCAGCATTTTTTTGGTGTATTCACTGCCATCAACGGCCAACAAGATTTTCATGGTGTGCTCCTCAATGAGATCAAACAAGCTTTGAATGTAGTCAACTCTTGAATACCGTTTTTGACTCAGGTCATGAAGTTCACGAACACCTGAAATTTCACCGAAAAATGGTGCCCGCCGATCAACGGTGGTTTCAAACCGGCCAAGTGGGTAGAAGAAATGTCAATTTTCACAAACTTTCAAGCAGATACAGGGGAAAGTCCTAGGCTTATATTGCAAAAAAGTACATGTATTGGCCAATTTTGTACAAATGCCGACGCAAGTCGTCATCAGAATCCATCCCACGGTCAGTACAGCCGTTTGCCCCACTTTCATTCCATCCAAGGAGACAACTGTGAAATTCCGCCTCGCATCCACCCTCTGTGCCGCGCTGTTCAGCGCTGGCATGGCCCACGCCGCCACCGAACTCGTCATCGCGACCGTCAACAACGGTCACATGATCGAGATGCAAAAACTGTCCAAAAACTTTGAACAGGCCAACCCCGACATCAAACTCAAGTGGGTCACTTTGGAAGAAGGCGTGCTGCGTCAACGCGTGACCACCGACATCGCCACCAAGGGCGGCCAGTTCGACGTGATGACGATTGGCATGTACGAAACCCCGATCTGGGGCAAAAAAGGCTGGTTGCAGGAACTCAAAACCGACGCCGCCTATGACGTGGACGACCTGCTGCCCGCCATGCGCAATGGCCTGAGCGTGGACGGCAAGCTGTTTGCGGCACCGTTTTATGGCGAAAGCTCGATGCTGATGTACCGCAAAGACCTGGCCGACAAAGCCGGTGTGCAAGTGCCCGAGCGCCCCACCTGGCCGCAAATCAAAGACTTGGCCGCCAAAATGCACGACCCCAAGAACGGCGTGTACGGCATCTGCCTGCGCGGCAAGCCGGGCTGGGGCGACAACATGGCTTTCCTGTCCACCCTGGTCAACACCTTTGGCGGTCAGTGGTTTGACATGAACTGGAAACCCCAGTTGGAGTCCAAGCCCTGGAAAGAAGCGATCAACTTCTACGTGGACCTGTTGAAAAACTACGGCCCACCCGGCTCGTCGGCCAACAGCTTCAACGAAATCCTGGCGCTGACCAACTCCGGCAAGTGCGGCATGTGGATCGACGCGACCATCGCCGCCTCGTTTGTGAGCGACCCCAAGCAGTCCAAAGTGGCCGACAAAATGGCCTTTGCACAAGCCCCCACCATGAACACCCCCAAAGGTGCCAACTGGCTGTGGGCCTGGTCGCTGGCCATTCCTGCAGGTTCCAAGAAAGTGGATGCGGCGCAAAAGTTCGTCAGCTGGGCCACGTCCAAGGACTACATCAACCTGGTTGGCAAAACCAATGGATGGGGCACCGTGCCCACCGGCACCCGCAAGAGCACTTACGCCAACGCCGACTTCTTGAAGGCCGCACGCTTTGCATCGGCTGAAAAGACCGCCATCGACTCGGCCAACCCGAACGATTCCACCTTGCCAAAGAGCCCGTATGTTGGCGTGCAGTTCGCCGCCATCCCCGAGTTCCAGGCGATTGGCATTGCGGTCGGCCAGCAAATGAGCGCGGCTTTGTCGGGCAAGTCCACCGTGGACGCTGCTTTGAAGGCCAGCCAGACTGCCGCTGAACGTGAAATGAAGAAGGCCGGTTACTACAAGTAAGCCCGGTGAACGGCCAGCCAGCGTCCGGGCACCGTGCCCTGGCGCTGGCTGAGTCGACTCAGGGCTTGTGCCCAGGTGCCGCCTGACCGGCTTTGCGCTCTGCTGTTTCCGATCTGCCTGCCGTCTGTCGCTTCCGCTCCGTGCTTCCGGTCTCTTGAGAGATGCTCCCCATGACCCGCCCTATGTCTCACCCCTTACCCGATCAGCGCCCCAGCCTGCCTTCGCGCTTGCTGCCCCGTTTGCTGCTGACGCCCGCCGTGGCCACGCTTTTCCTGTGGATGATCGTGCCGCTGGTGATGACGGTTTATTTCAGCGTCATCCGCTTCAACCTGATGCAGCCCGACCAGAGCGGTTTTGTCGGACTGGAAAACTTCGAATACTTCATCACCGACGCGTCTTTTGGCACGGCGGTGGGCAACACCTTGCTGCTTTTGGGCAGCGTGATCGCCATCACCGTGGTGCTGGGCGTGGCCATTGCCTTGCTCATCAACGAGCCGTTTGCTGGGCGCGGTCTGGTGCGGGTGCTGCTGATTTCGCCCTTCTTTGTCATGCCCACGGTCAATGCGCTGCTGTGGAAAAACATGATGATGAACCCGCTGTACGGCGTGCTGGCGCAGGTGTGGCTGTTCTTTGGTGCCACGCCAGTGGACTGGCTGACCGACTTTCCGCTGCTGTCCGTGATCATCATGGTCGCGTGGCAATGGCTGCCGTTTGCCACGCTGATTTTCATGACCGCGCTGCAAAGCATGAACCGCGAGCAGCTCGAAGCCTCGCGCATGGACGGCGCCAACTACGGCCAGCAATTGCACTATCTCTACATCCCCCACCTGGGCCGCTCGGTCGCCGTGGTGGTGATGATCGAACTCATCTTTTTGCTCAGCGTGTTTGCCGAGATTTACACCACCACCGGCGGTGGCCCGGGTGACGCGAGCACCAACGTGGCCTTTTTGATCTTCAAGCAGGCCCTGCTGAACTTTGATGCCGGTGTGGCTTCGGCCGGTGCGCTGTTTGCCGTGGTGCTTGCCAACATCGCCGCCGTTTTCATGATCCGCATGGTCGGCAAAAACCTGGACAAGTGAGCAAACCCCCATGGCACGTCAATCCACTTTCTCCTCCATGTTCACCCTCGCCTACGTCTTGCGCACGCTCGGCGCTTGGGGCGTTGCCCTGCTGCTGTTCTTTCCGCTGGGCTGGCTGCTGCTGACCGCGTTCAAGACCGAGCTGCAGGCCATCGCCATCCCGCCCGAGCTGTTCTTCACGCCCACGCTGGACAACTTCCACGAGGTGCAAGAGCGCAGCGACTATTTGCTCTATGCCAAAAACTCGGTCATCACCAGCGTGGTGTCCACCTTGCTGGGCCTGATGATCGCAGCGCCTGCGGCTTATTCGATGGCCTTCATCAAAGGCCAATACACCAAAGACATCCTGATGTGGATGCTGTCGACCAAGATGATGCCCGCCGTGGGCGCCTTGGTGCCCATCTATGTGCTGGCGCAAAAAAGCCAGTTGCTCGACACCCAGCTGGCGCTGATCATCGTGTTCACTTTGAGCAACCTGCCCATCATGGTCTGGATGCTGTATTCGCACTTCAAGGACATCCCGCACGAAATCCTCGAAGCCGCCCGCATGGACGGTGCCACGCTGTGGCAAGAAGCGCGCATGGTGCTGCTGCCGCTGGCCATGGGGGGGCTGGCCTCCACCGGCCTGCTGTGCCTGGTGCTCAGCTGGAACGAGGCTTTCTGGAGCCTGAACCTGACGGCTGCCAACGGCGGCACGCTGGCGACCTTGATCGCCAGCTACTCCAGCCCTGAAGGTCTGTTTTGGGCCAAGCTCTCGGCGGCCTCGCTCATGGCCATTGCGCCCATCGTCATCTTCGGCTGGTTCAGCCAAAAACAACTGGTGCAAGGCCTGACCTTTGGCGCCGTCAAGTAAACCTTTCATTGCGATCACACACCATGGCTTACCTGCAACTTCAAGGCATCGAAAAATTCTTCGGTGACCACCGCGCCATCAAAGGCATTGACCTGAACATCCAGCAAGGCGAGTTCGTCGTGTTTGTCGGGCCCTCGGGCTGCGGCAAATCGACCTTGCTGCGCCTGATTGCGGGCCTGGAGCACATCGACGGCGGCCAGCTCAACCTGGACGGGCGCGAGATCACGCACCAGCCGTCCAGCAAACGCGACCTGGCCATGGTGTTCCAGAGCTATGCGCTGTACCCGCACATGAGCGTGTTCGAGAACATGAGCTTCGCGCTCAAGCTGGCCAAGGAAGACCCGGCGGCCATCCAAGACAAGGTCGAGCGCGCCGCCAAAATCCTGAACCTCACGGCCTACCTGCAGCGCACCCCCAAAGACCTGTCGGGCGGGCAACGCCAGCGCGTGGCGATTGGCCGCGCCATCGTGCGGGCACCCAAGGTGTTTTTGTTTGACGAGCCGCTGTCCAACCTGGACGCTGCTTTGCGCGGCCAGACCCGGGTCGAGATCGCCAAGCTGCACCGCGACCTGGGCGCCACCACCATCTATGTGACGCACGACCAGGTCGAGGCTATGACCCTGGCCGACCGCGTGGTGGTGCTGCGCGACGGCCAGATTGAGCAGGTGGGCACGCCGCTGGAGCTGTACGACCGCCCGGCCAACCAGTTTGTGGCGCAGTTCATCGGCACACCGCAAATGAACGTGGTGCCGCTGGCGCAGCTGCCGGCCGTGGTGCAGCAGCAAGCGCCTGCCGGTGCGGCGGGCGGCTCCATGGGTTTGCGCCCTGAGAACGTGTTGCTGCGCTCCGGTGGGCAAGGGGCCATCACGGGCCAAGTCGATTTGGTTGAGGCGCTGGGCGCTGAAACCCTGGTCTACGTCAGCACACCCGAAGGTGCCACGCTGGTGGCCCGCCTGAGCGAGCGCACGGCGCTGGTGGCCGGCAGCCCGGTCACGCTTGACGTGGCCACCGAGCACGCGCATTGGTTTGACCCCAGCGGCCGCGTGGTGCGCTCCACCAACAGCGCCCACAGCGCCCACAACACCCGCAGCGCCACCTGAGCCTTCGACTTTTTCAAGACCCACACCATGAACAACTCACTTCCTTTGAGCGGCCAGGTCGCCGCCGTCACCGGCGCGGCATCGGGCATCGGTTTTGCCAGCACACAGGCCATGCTGGAGGCGGGCGCGACCGTCGTGCTGGTGGACCGAGACAGCCAAGCGCTCGACAAAGCCTGCGCCACACTGGGTGCCAAAGCCCTGCCCCTGGTGCTGGACCTGCTGGACCCGGTGCAATGCGCCGCCATGCCCGAGCGCATCCTGGCGCTGGCCGGGCGGCTTGATATCTTCCATGCCAACGCGGGCCTGTATGTGGGCGGTGATCTGGTGGACGCGCAAGACGAGGCCATCGACCGGATGCTCAACCTCAACGTCAACGTGGTGATGAAGAACGTGCGCGGCGTGCTGCCGCACATGATCGCGCGCGGCGCGGGCGACATCATCGTCACCAGCTCGCTGGCTGCGCATTTCCCCACGCCCTGGGAGCCGGTGTATGCGTCCAGCAAATGGGCGATTGACTGCTTTGTGCAGACCACGCGCCGCCAGGTGTTCAAGCACGGAATCCGCATGGGCGCGATTTCGCCCGGGCCGGTCATCACTGCGCTGCTGGCCGACTGGCCTGCCGAAAAACTGGCCGAGGCCAAGGCCAGTGGCAGCCTGCTCGAAGCGGCTGAGGTGGCGCAGGTCGTGCTGTTCATGCTCACGCGCCCACGCGGCATGACGATCCGCGACGTGGTCATGATGCCGACGAATTTCGACCTTTGAACCTGTTGGTTCGGCCCCATGACGTTTGATTTTTTGGCTGCTGGGTTGGCGATTTGGGACCGTGTGTGGGAGCTTGCCCTGCAAGCGAAAAGCCGGTGGTCCACCAGCGCCTTATCGCCAGCAGTGCTGGCTCCTACTCCAAAACCTTTTTTCCTTTTTTAACCATGAACACCATCTTGCACCTGGGCTTGGGCTCTTTTCACCGCGCACACCAGGCCGTCTATGTGCACCAGCTGCGCCAGTTGGGTGACCTGAGCTGGGGCATCACCGCTGGCAACCTGCGCCCCGACATGCCCGACACCATCGCGGCGCTGCAAGCGCAGGGCGGTGCCTACACGCTGGAGACCGTGACGCCCCAGGACGAAAAAACCTACACCCGCGTCACGTCCATTCAGCGCGTCATCCCCTACCAGGACGACCTGGCCCCGCTGGTGGCCGTAGGGTCCGATGCGGCCACGCGCATCATCAGCTTCACCGTCACCGAAGCGGGTTATTACCTGGACGCCAACAACCGGCTCGACTGGGCCAGCTTTGCGGATTTGCGTGCCGATCTGGACGCGGTCAGGGCGGGCCTTGCAGGCCACACCGTTTACGGCGCTTTGGTCACCCTTTTGCGCGCACGCATGCAGGCGGGCAGTGGCCCGGTCACGCTGATGAACTGCGACAACCTGCGCCACAACGGCGAGCGTTCGCGCAGCGGTTTGCTGCAGTTCATCGAAACGCTGGGCGACAGCGCCTTGCTGCAATGGGTGCAATTGCACACCACCAGCCCCAACGCCATGGTCGACCGCATCACGCCCCGGCCCACGCCCGATGTGGCCGAGCGCGTCAAGGCCGCGACCGGGCAAGACGACCCGGCAGCCCTCATGGCCGAGAGCTTCATCCAGTGGGTGATCGAAGACCGTTTCATCGCCGGTCGCCCCGCGTGGGAACAAGTTGGCGTGGAAATGGTCGATTCGGTGGATGCGTATGAAGAAGCCAAGATCCGCTTGCTCAACGCCACGCACAGCTGCATCGCCTGGGCGGGCACGCTGGTGGGCTATACCTACATCCACGAAGGCACGCACGATACGGTGATCCGTCGCATGGCCTACGACTACGTGACCGACGACGTGATCCCGGTGCTGGACACGCCCGAAAACCCCTGCCCGCTGAACCTGCCGCAATACCGCGATGTGGTGCTCGACCGCTTTGGCAACCCTGCCATTTTCGACACCAACCAGCGCGTGGCCATGGACGGCTTTTCCAAGGTGCCGGGCTTCATCGCCCCCACCATCCGCGAGCGGCTGGCGCGTGGTGAAAGCATCGCCAGTGTGGCCATGCTGCCCGCGCTCTTTTTGGCCTATTTGCAGCGCTGGCATGTCGGGCAGATTCCCTACACCTACCAGGATCAGGCCATGCAGCCCGAGGTGGCGCACGCGATGTGCGACGCCACCGACCCCATGGCGGCCTTTTGCGCCGACACCACCTTGTGGGGCGAACTGGCCGCAGACGCCCGTCTGGTGGACGCGGTTCGCCGTGCCCACGAGCGGGTGGGTCGCTTTGTCCGCGACCACACGGGCGCGCCTGCTGTGCCAAACTGACAGGCCATTCATCCTCTCTTGAGTCGCGCCATGACCGTCCGAACCCGCACCGTGCCCCGCCAGATCAAGCCCGAGCTGGAGCATGAACTGGTGCGCTCGCCCAACATGGGTTATGAGTCGTCCACCGATGTGGGCTTTGTGCGCTGCCTGGCGCACGGCTTTCCCACCCCGCTGGCGCGCTGGCATTACCACGACGAATACGAGCTGCACCTGATCACCGCCACCTCGGGCAAGGTGTTTGTGGGCGACTGGATCGGACCGTTTCAGCCTGGCCAGCTGGTGCTGACGGGCCCGCGCCTGCCGCACAACTGGGTGACCATGGATTTGCCCGAGGGCGGTGTGGCCGAACGCGATCTGGTGATCCAGTTCGCGCACGACCCGCTGGTGCAGGCCAGCCAGACGATCCCTGAGCTGGCCGAGCTGTTGCCGCTGCTGGAGCGGGCACGTCATGGCATCGAATTTTTTGGCATGTCAGAAGTGGCGCATGCACATTGGCGCAAAGTCAAAGCGGCCCATGGCCTGCGCCGGTTCACGGCGTTTTGTGATTTTTTGGCCGATCTGGCGGCCTGCAACGATTACCGCTTGCTGTCCAGCGCACCGCTGCAAAGCGACGACGACGACACCTCGCTGGACCGCATCAACGATGTGGTCAACCGCATCACCGAGCAGTTGGCCGAGCCCCATTCGGCTGCGGCCTGGGCGGCCGAGCTGGGCATGAGCGAAAGCCGCTTCAGCCGGTTTTTCCGCAAGGCCACGGGCAACACCTTCACCGACTTTGTGAACCGCGTGCGCATCAGCCGCGCCTGCCAGTTGTTGATGGACACCGACCAGCAGATCACCCACATCTGCTATGACGTTGGCTTCAACAGCGTGGCCAATTTCAACCGGCGCTTTTTGGAGATCAAGGGCATGAAGCCTTCGGATTTTCGGCGGCAGTCGCTCACGCGCTTCAGCGGGGCGCATTGATTTTTTCACGGAAAGCACGGCATGTTTCTCGGCCTCGACCTGGGCACCTCTGAACTCAAAGCCCTGCTGCTGAACGACCAGCACCAGGTGCTGGCCACCGCCCATGCGCCGCTCACGGTGCAGCGCCCGCAAGCCCTGTGGTCCGAGCAGGACCCGGCCAGCTGGTGGCAGGCTTTGCAGCAGGTCATGGACAGCTTGCAGCGCACGCACCCCGAGGCGCTGGCGCAGTTGCAAGGTGTGGGCCTGTCGGGGCAGATGCACGGCGCGGTCTTGATGGACGCGCAAGGCGATGTGCTGCGTCCGGCCATTTTGTGGAACGACGGGCGCAGCGGTGCGCAGTGCGAACAGCTCACGGCGCAGGTGCCTGATTTGTCCCGCATCACCGGCAATCTGGCCATGCCGGGGTTCACCGCGCCCAAGCTCTTGTGGGTGCGCGCGCATGAACCGGACTTGTTTGCCCGCACCCGCCGCGTGTTGCTGCCCAAAGACTGGTTGCGCTGGCAGCTCACGGGCGAAGCGGTGAGCGAGATGTCGGACGCTGCGGGCACGCTCTGGCTCGACACCGGCTTGCGCGATTGGTCGGACACCTTGCTGGCCGCTTGCGGGCTGGACCGCAGCCACATGCCGCGCTTGGTCGAGGGCAGCGCCGTGTCGGCTTTTTTGAAGCCCGAGTTGTGCCGCCGCTGGGGCCTGCCCGAGCGGGTGTCGGTGGCGGGTGGCGCGGGCGACAACGCAGCCAGCGCGGTGGGCATGGGCCTGGTGCGGCCCGGTCAGGGCTTTGTGTCGCTGGGCACCTCGGGTGTGGTGTTTGTCAGCGGTGCCCGCTTTGCGCCCAACCCGGCGCAGGGCCTGCATGCGTTTTGCCATGCGCTGCCGGGCCGCTGGCACCAGATGTCGGTCATGCTGAGTGCGGCCAGCGCGGTGACCTGGGCGGCCAAAAATCTGGCGTTTGCCGATGAGGCCAGTTTGCTGACGGCGGCATCGCAAGTACCTGAAGCACAGCGACCCACGGCCCCCTTGTTTTTGCCCTATCTGAGCGGCGAGCGCACGCCACACAATCAGCCCCTGGCCACGGCCTGCTGGTTTGGCCTCACGGCTGCGCACGGGCGTGAGGCCCTGGCCTATGCCGTGGCCGAAGGCGTGGCCTTTGGCCTGCGCGACGGCTTGCAGACCCTGGGCACGCCCGAACCCGCCTTGCAGAGTTTGTCGCTGGTGGGCGGCGGTGCACGCGATGTCTGGTGGGCCCAGTTGCTGGCCCATGTGCTGGGCTTGCCTTTGACCCTGCATGAAGGCGCAGAAACCGGCGCGGCTTTGGGCGCGGCGCGGCTGGCCTGGCTGGCGTGCGGTGGTGCGCCGGACCAGGTGTGCACCACCCCGCCCGTGAGCCGCCGCTTTGAGCCCGATGCCGCGCAGCATGCAGCGTTGGCTTTGCGCCATGCGCGGTTTCAGGCGCTGTACCGGGCGGTGTCGCCGCTTTTTTGAGCGGCAATAGTGCCAGCCCTGCTGGCGAGAGCAATGCCCAATCGCTTGCAGGCAAGCGCCTACAACCCCCAATAACCCTGCCTTCTGTAGGAGCCAGCCCTGCTGGCGATGGTTTGGGGAAAATCTGCAGGTGAGAGGCTTTAACCCTTACAAAGACCTTCACCCACGCTGATCACCCGCTGTGCTTGAAACGTGATTTGCTCGTTTTTGTGGGCGTAACCCAGCGGGTTGGCCACCACGCGGCAGTTGTTGTGGGTGTAGTCCACCGGGCAGTGCAGGTGGCCGTGCAGCCACAGTTGTGCCTGGGGCAGCAGCGCGTCAAGGGCGTTGCAAAACCCAGCGGTGCCGGGCACTTGCCCATAGCGCGGGTCGGCGCTGCGCAGGCTGGGGGCAAAGTGGGTGACGACCACGGTACTTCCGGTAAATGGGGTACTCAGGGTCTGCTGGAGCCAGTCCTGGCACAGCAGGGCTTGCTCGCGCAGGCCTTCGGCCAACCAGGCTTCGCCTCGGCGTGTGGTCTGGGTTTTGCGCAGGTAATAGTTGGCCGCCCGAAACGCCTTGTCACGCGCCTTGAGCTGGCGCGTGTATTGGCTGTTCGGGTGATGGAAGTGGGTGGGGAATTTGGCCGATGACGGGTCTGGCAAGGGCTGCCCTGCCAGCGGCCCCAGCGCATCGAAGTCGGTCCACAGCGTCGTGCCCACAAAGCGCACCTTGCCCAGCTGCAGCACTTCGCGCTCCAGCCAGGTGATGCCCAGCCGGGCGCAGGTCTCGTGCAGTCGGGCGTGGGCTGCGTCAAAGTCCATGCCGTCGTATTCGTGGTTGCCGGGCACAAACAGCACCGGGGTGGGCCAGCCGTGCAGCGGCGAAAAACGCTTCAGGCCAAAGTCGGCATCGCCTGCGGCGGTGAGTGCCGAATTGGTCTGGTACGAGCCGATGTCGCCTGCCAGCACCAGCAGGTCAGCACCCGGTGCGGGGCTGGGTACAAAGCCGGGGTTGGACTCCAGGTGCAGGTCTGAGAGCAATTGGATTTTCATGCTGTGCCCTCGTTGGCAAAGGCGGCTTGGGCCACTTGCAACAACTGGCCGCGCAGCCACTGGTGGGCGCTGTCATGTTGCACTCGCCGATGCCAAAGGGCTTCGACGTGGACCGGCGGTACAGCAAGGGGCAAGTCGCGCAGTACCAATTGGTCTGTCATGCCCGTGGTGGGTACAAAGTGGCGCGGCAGCACGGTGAGCAGGTCCGAGCTGACGACCACCTGCCCGGCGGTGAAAAACTGGTTCACGGTCAGCACGATGCGCCGTTGCCTGCCGATCGAGGCCAGTGCTTCGTCCACAAAGCCATAAGGACGCCCTGAAAAACTCACCAGCAGGTGCCGGGCGGCGCAGTAAGCGTCCAGCGTCAGGGGCTGGTCGGCCAGCGGGTGGCCTTGTCGCATCACGCAGACATATTCACCGGCGTACAGGCGCTGGTGCTCAAAGGCCACGGCTTCGCCCGCTTGGGCGCGACCGGTCAGGTCGGTCAGCACCGCCGGAAAGTAGCCCAGCGCCATGTCGGCCGCGCCGTCGCTTAGCAGCTGGCGGGGGTCGCGTGTGGTCAACGGCACCACCCGCAGCGACACGCCGGGGGCTTGGGTTTCGAGTTGCCGGGCCAGCCCGCCCATCAGTTCGGCGGCGGTGGCATCGGCCATGGCCAGCACGAAGGTGCTGGTCGCTTCGTGCGGCACGAATGGGCTGGGCACGATGGCCTCTTGCAACTGGCGCAGCGCTTCGCGCACGCTGGGCCACAGTGCCAGCGCGCGCGGGGTGGGCTCAATGCCGTGGCCGTGGCGTCGGACCAGTTCGTCGTCCAAGGCATCGCGCAAACGGCGCAAAGCATTGCTCACGGCGGGTTGGGTGAGCGACAGGTTGTGGGCGGCCCGGGTCAGGCTGCGCTCGGCCATGACTTCGTCAAAAACCCGAAGCAGGTTCAAGTCGAGGGTGCGAAAAGAGGCAGGGATGGAGGGATTCATTCAAACAGCCGATATGTATCACCATTGTGAATGATAAACATCATGAATATAAAGTTGAATAGCATCAGTGAAAACCCTATGATTGCGACATGGTTTTGATGATTTGGGTTGCCAAAGCATACAAAATCAATTCAAGGGAACACAAAATGAACACCGCTACCAAATCCATTCTGGGGCAGATGCCCTCCGACGCTGCTTCGGCAGCAGCCTCAGCCACGTCCACCAAAACGTTGGCCTCCCTCATGCTGGCCGCAGGTGTGGCTGCGCTGGTGGTTGTCACCGACCAAATGATCGACAGCTGGGCGGAGTCCCATGTGGTGGCCGCCTGGCTGGCCTTGTGGGCCGTGGCCGCTGTGGCCATTGGCGTGCTGCGCGGCGTGACCCGTGCATTGGCTCAAAACCTGATGGGCGGCCTGGACGCCTGGTCTGCCCACGTGGCGCGCCGCCGTGCCGACGAACGTCTTTGGGCCATGGCCCAAACCGACAGCCGCTTGATGGGCGAATTGCAAACCGCCATGGACCGCGCCGGTAACGACGCACAGCCAGCGAATGACATCACCACACTGATGACCCGCCGCACCGCTCGCATGCTGCAAAGCCGCATGTACTACATCTGATCCATCGCGTTGGTTGGGGCCTCGTGCCTTTGAACCACAAGGCCTCCTTCGGGAGGCCTTTTGCGTTTTGGCGCCAAGTTCAGGCTAGCGCACTTGGCTTTGTTGAACGTGAAGCCAGGTAAATGCCCGGCAAAATCAGCAGGGCGCCCATGACATGGTGCCAGCCCAAAGACTCACCCAAAATCAGCCAAGCCGTCAAACCGCCATAAAGCGGCCCCATGTAAAGGCTGGCCGCTACCCGACTGGCCCCCAACACCTTCTGGCAAAAGCCATAAGCCCAGTATGCGCCAATGCCGGGCAATAAGGCCGCACTCAGTACCAGCCAGGTGGCGTGCAGGCTCCAGTGCGGGGTGTTGGTTTGCAAGCATTCCCATGTTGCAAACGGCAAGAGCACCAGCACCCCGCCCATGCAAATAGCCGCCAGCCGAGCGGTGGCGCTCAAGGGGCTGGCCCATTTCTTTTGCAGCAAGGCATACCCGGCCCAGGACATCATGGCCAGCACAATCCAGCCGTCACCTGTCACCCATTGCACTTGGTTCAGCGAGGCCCATTGCCCCTTGACCACCACATGGAATACGCCCGACAAAGCGATGACCACCCCCAAAGCTTGGCGTGCGGAAAACCGCTCGCCCAGCCAAAGCACAGCACCCAGCGCGATCAGCACCGGTGAAGCGGCGTAGATCAGTGCAATGTTCATGGCGGTGGTGGTCTGCGCGCCCTGGTAGACCCAGGCACCACAAACCAGCATGCCCAATGCGCCCAGCACCAGGTATTGCCAAGCCGCTTTCATGAGGCCATGGCGCGCATGCCAAAGCTCTGTGCGTGCAATCCAGGTCAAGATGAAACCCGCCAAAGCCCAACGGCCCAGCGCCAACATGTGCGGCGAAATCACCCCGGGCGCGGTGCGCGCCACGATGTAATTGACAGACCACAGTGCCGGGGTGATCCAGAGCAGCCAAAGCGCCAAGCGTTCGCGGGATTCGGGGGTCTTCAAAATGGCAGTTGCACTGGATGCATCTCAAGAAAACCGATGTGTGCGCGTTAGTTGATCTCTAGATCAAGAGACTTGATGCCTTGACGCCCCTGAATGTCTTCAACGCTCAGCAGCAAGCGATGGTTGCCTTTGGGCAAGCTGGCCTCTTTGACGTTGATACCTTCGGCAGTGACTTTGGCCGCACTGATGAGGCGCTGGGTGATGTCGATGCGCAGACGGCCATACAAAACCTTGAAGCTCTCGGGGCGCACCGGGCTGGAGGTGGATGGCACGAACAACAGCTGGATGGCTGTTGGCGATGGGATGGGTGAATCGAGTCGTGGATGCACGAGCTCGATTTGTGGTGCACCCGGTACGGCGACAGCTTTTGTTATCAAAGGTTCTGCTGCAGTCAGGGAGGCTCGCATTTCTTGGGCTGAGACCAGTTCAAACGCGCAGATGTGGGGCACCCAAGCACACAGGCCCATGGCCAGCAGCGGCACTCTGAGCCAGGCGATGGTGCGCATCATGGGACCAAGCTGATCCGAACGCGCCTGTTTTCGCTGGCCATTGGTTTTTCAGGCACGAGCAGTTCACTCGCCCCTTTGCCTTCGGATTGCAAGCGGTCCGCATTCACGTTTTGACTGGTCAAATAAGCTTGAACTGCAGAGGCCCTGCGTGAGGACAGTTCTTGGTTGTACTCGGGCTTGCCTTTGGCATCGGTGTGCCCTTCGACCTTGAATTTCAGGTTCGACAGGCGCTCGCTGTTCATGGCTTGTGCTAGGTTGTCGAGCAAGGGTTTGCTATTGGCTTGCAGGCGGGCCGAGTCGAAATCAAAGTTGATGGACAGGTCCACGTTGACGGGTTTAGGCACCAGGTTGCGCAGGCTGCGAGTTGTGGGTGGTGCAGGCGGTGTGAGCTTTTCGATCAGGTCTTCTTTGGAGGCTTGTTGCACCAATTGTGCCGATGCAGACACAACGTACAAGATGAACGCCAATGCGAGTGTCAGCTGTTTCATAGAACTTCTTTCAAGGTCAGCAGTTTGGCGCCAAAGCGCTCGGAACCTTCACCGTCTTTGTTGTGAACGAGAAAATTGATCAAGGCTGCACGGCCACCGATTTCATTGAGCGCAAAGGTGAACGGGTTGGTGGCGCTGGGTTCGGTCATGGCCAAGCGGTCTATTTGTCGCGGACTGGAAGCCACCATCACCAACAGGTGGTCCGTGCCGGGAGGCCCAGCCGCTTCAAGTTGCCAGTCTGGTCGGGGCAGCTTGCGGGTTTGGCCTGCTTTGATGCGGTTGTCCTTGTCCAGTCCATTGGGGTAGAGCACATAGAAACTTTTGCGGTCACTGCCCAGCAAGACAAGATAGATGTACCCATCGTGACTGGATTTGATGCTCAGGTCTAAAGCATCTTTGCCAATCTTCAGGACAGGCTTGCTCAATTTCACATCCAGCACCATGCGTGGATCGCGTTGCTGCTCAATGTCGGTCAAGGTGGCCACCGATGCCAGCATGGGTTCGGGCACTGGGGCTGCAGGCGCGGGCGATGCCGTTGCCATGGCTTGTACAGGTGCCTCGGCAGGTGCTTGCGCTGGGCGCTGGGCCGCAGACGGTGGTTTGTTTGGTCGTTGTGTTGCCGATTCGGCAGGTGCAGCAACAGGCACCGCAACGGATGCAGTGCTAGTTGGGGCTGTAACAGGTGCCGTTGCAATGGCCGGCGGGGTCACCGGTGCGGCTGCTGCTGGTTGGGACGCAGCCGGTGGGCGTGATGGTGTCGGTGTGGTGGGCGCCACATGGGTTGATGCCGTGTTCTGGGTCATCGTCACGCTGGCCGGTGGTTTGGATGGCGCAGGTGTCGTTGCCATCGCGGGTGGTGCTACCGATGGGGTGCTTGGGGCCGTCGCCACCACTTGTACAGGACGCTGCTGTGCAACAGGGATCAAATTGCGATTGCCTGAAACCGAAACATGGTGTGGCGTCAGGTCTTTCACACCTTTGAGCCGTTGGTCAATGACGGCTTGGGCGCATTGTTGAATTTCTGCGAGCGATACAGCGCCAGAGCCATCCGTGTCAGCTGCCTTCCCCAATAAGCAGTCACGGATACCTTGTGTGGCCAGCCCACCCTTGCCAGGCTCGTCAAAACTCACTTCATCGGGGCGTGATGAGGTGATTTGGACCACGTTTTCCTGCAAGGCACCCAAACGCGTTGTTTCTCCCAACAGGCTGCGTGTTTTGAGGTTGGAGGGTTGGCTGCAAGCATCGGCGGCACCGCTGGCCTTGAAGGTGAATTTGGGTTTGAACTCGATCCCGCCAATAGATCGCGTCGCAGCCTTGTTCGATGCAACGCCGCCTGAGTGACAGGCATCGATCATGGTGATCACCTTGTCTGCGCCAGCGGTGACTTTTTGAGTGGCTTGTGCCAGCTCTGCGTTGGTGATGGCCTGGCCATCGTGCGTTAGAAGCCCCTCAACGCATCCATTGACCGATGGATCCCAATAGCGTGTGCCATGTCCGGAAAAGTAGATGAAACTGCGACCGCCCTCTCGGGTGCGTTCGCCCAGCTGCCGGATTTCCTTGAGGATATTTTCTTTGGTGGCGTCCTGGTCACGGACCAAGCGAATTTGGTTTGCAGGAATCCCCATGGCCATGGCAATCCGTTTGGCACTTTCGACGTCATGGGGCACGCCCTCCAGTGTCGCTGCGCCGGTGCTGGCACCATATTGGCTCAGTCCGATGACTAAGGCGGATCGCAAGGCTGGCGTTTGCGACTGTGCTGGCCAAGCCATGACGAGTGCAAGGGCCAAGAGGATCGAGGCATTTTTTTTCATGCGAAAACCATTCAGAAATGAAAGTGGCTCAATTGCCCGTGAAAGCCTTGAGTCCGGAATAAAGCGCTACGCTGGCAGAGACCAAAGGTGCGGTGGCTGTGATCAGGCTCTGCACTTGATTGGAAATTTCGGTGATTTTGAACTGCCCTTTTTCATCGCGTGCGAGCAAAATCCGCAGACTGATTTTGTTGCGTTGTTGCTGTTGCCAGCGGATGATCAGGCGATGGACCAAGTACCCCGTGAAAAATGCCAGTCCGATGGCTGCGGTGTATTCCAGGGTTTCGCGCCAATCCCTCGGGTTGTCCGGCCACAGGGGCACTGCATCGATTCGCGCCGTGATGGCCAGCATCAGGCCCACAGACAAAGCCGCAACCACTGTGGCTGTCATCAGGTGGACGAGCCATCCCAAGCCACTGCGGCGTGCACAAAGATACCCTGTCAATGCAGGCAGGGTAATCGTTAGCATCCTCAAAAACAAAGGCGCTGCGTCATAGACAAAAAGCAACATCCAGTGGCACAGACCGATGCTGCTGACGGTCAACAGGACCGTGCTGCAGAGCATCAGCCATGATTGATCCGGTGTGGCCATGGGTGCCAATGAAGACTGTTTTTGCAGTGTATCGTGCGTTTGCGCATAACTTTGCGCCACGGTTTGAATGTCCTGCGACTGCAGTTGCGCCAATGCCTGTGCTTGCTGCTGCGTCAACACTTTCAGTTGTTCGATTTCATCTGCCAGCGTTTGCACCCTGAGGGCCAGGGGCTTGAACAGCACCAAATCCCGGGTGCAGTGGCTGCACACCGATGCTTGGACAGGAACATCGCTCCAGCAATAGGGGCAGTTGAAGCTGGCGTGGCTCACTTGGCGCTCAAATGGATGATGGTGTTGCCTTCACGGCCTTCGCTGTCGCGCACGGAAACGCGTATCGGGTGAGTTCCGGCTGGCACGCTTGCCTGGGGCAATTCAAGCTGGTTCCCGTTCAAGCCTGTTTTGAATCGAGCCGTCAGGTCGACGATGGGTTGCTTTAAGTATTCAAATTTGATGCTGGAGGGGTCTATTTTGGCGCCACCACGGGGTTCAAACAGCATTTTGAACGCGAAAGATTTGGCAGGCACTTCCGCTGGAGACAGCAAGCTGATGCCTGGGCCGCGCGTGATGGCACGCGTGGCGGGCACTTGCAGATTGGGAGCCTGCGCCTCGGCTTCGGTGATCAATTTGGTTTGGGCGATAGCACCCCAGGGCAAAAGTGTCAGTGCCAAGGCCATGATCGGGGTCGAAAAAAAGGAGCGCATGTTGGGTGTTTCCCGCAATGGTGTGGTGTATACCGGATTATCAGTGTAACAATTGGAACAATTCTCAGTTTGACAGGGCCATGCCTACCGTTGCAGGCCGATGCACTCAGAGAGATTCCAGGAATATCCATCATGTCATTGACTGCATTCGCTCATCAAACCATTCACTTATTTTTGAGGTGGACGGGCACGATGCTGCGGCCCTTTTTTGCTACGGCTGTTTTGTTGATCACATGCCTTGTTGTGCCTGCCATGGCCCAGCCTGTCAAAGGTTCTTTGTACAAAGACTTTTTGCCCATGGGGTCAGGTGCGAGTGTGGCCTTGCCTGAGGGCTCGTGGGAAGCGACCCAAATCACCGCATTGAGTTTTCCAGGTGAGAGTTGGGATGCATACACCTTGAAAAACCGACTGCCTGGTGCAAAGGTGCCTTATTTGGTGGTTCGGCAAACTTCCACCGTTGGGCGGTGGGGCAATACGGGGTGCGTGTCTAAGAATCTTCACCAGTTCATGGTCAATGAGCACGGCACACGCATCAGCGAAACATTGAACAAATGCTCTCGTGTGTTTGCGCTTCCCGATTTTGAAAGTTGGAAAGCTTTGAGCTGGGCCTTAAATCAGCGTGACTTTCAATGGTGGTCAGATGTTTTGAATGGCATGAGCGAACCGGAAGGCGCAGACAGGAAGGGCGTTTTTCAAATGGAATTAACCGTCCAGCAATTCAATGGGAAAAAACTGCGAATTGATGCGTTTGTGTTGCCCCCAGTTGGCATGACAGTTAACAAATTCAGGAGTGATTTCAAATCTGGTCAGGAGTTGACCGAGCACCAGATCCTGTCGGGTTGGACGTCTATTTATATCGAGTCCATGCAGCAGAGTTACTTCAACAAGAAACCTCAGCCGATCATGGCGCTGGCTTACCCGGTCAATACAGGTGGGCAGACGCCAGGGGTATCTGCGGTAACCCAAATTGCAGCGGCCACGCCTGCTACCGAGAACGCAAACGTCGGCGCTATTGAAAAAGCGCGTGAACAGCGGACCCAGGAGCTTTTGCGTGAAGCGGAGACGTCAGGCAGCAATCGACCTGCAGCCAAGCCTCCCGTGCCGCCGACTGCGCCAGTTCTTGCTGCTGTCGATCCGGTCAGGCCCGCACCCGCACCTGCGTCAGCGGTGAAGCCTGCATCTGCAATGCCAGCTCCGGCTTCTGCCCCCGTCGTTGCAGACAATTCTGCGCAGCTGCGTCTTGAGCAAGAGCGCAGGGCCATGGAGGAAGACAAACGCAAAATGGCCCAGCAACTGGAGGCCATGACCCAGATGCTGGCCAAACTTCAGAAAGAAAATGCCGCTGCCGTTGCGGCCGCCAAGGTGAAAGAACAGGCCGCAGCAGCGCCCGCGCCTGAGCCTGTCGCTTTCAAAGAGCCCGTCACCTATGCCAACCGCAAGGCCTTGGTGATCGGTAACGATCTGTATACCCATGTGCCCAAGCTCAACAATGCGGGTGCCGACGCAGAAGCCATGGCCAAGTCACTGGAGGCTGTGGGTTACAAGGTCTTCAAACATCTGAATTTGAACGAGAAAAAATTCAAGCAAGCCGTGCGCGATTTCAAGCAAAACTTGACCGGTGGTGACGAAGTGTTGTTCTTTTATGCTGGCCATGGTGTGCAATTGGGCAATGCCAATTACTTGTTGCCGACCGATGTGCAAGGCGATCAAGAAGACCAGGTCAAAGACGACGCTATCTTGCTGCAAAAAGTACTGGATGACATGGAAGACAAAAAGACCAAGTTTGCGCTTGCCGTGATCGATGCTTGCCGTGACAACCCCTTCAAAAGCAAAGGCCGAGCCATCGGTGGCCGCGGACTTGCACCCACAACGGCAGCCACAGGCCAGATGATCATGTTCTCGGCAGGCGCGGGTCAGCAAGCCTTGGACAGGTTGGGTGACAACGACAAAGAAAAGAATGGTTTGTTCACCCGGATTTTTGTGAAAGAAATGACCAAGCCGGGCGTCTCTGTTGACCGGGTGCTGCGCAACGTGCGCAATGAAGTGGTTCGTCTCGCTCGATCGGTGGGGCATGAGCAAACGCCGTCCCTTTATGACCAAGCGATTGGTGAGTTCTACTTCAAACAGTAAGCCTCACCAGCTGGAGACGCGCAATAAAAAACCGCCCCGGATTGTGGCCGGGGCGGTTTGAACCTCAGGCGCCGCTTGGGCGCAGAACCCGATATTTACGCAGCCAAGCGCGCTTCCAGTGCAGCCTTGGTGTCCAGTAGCGCTTTGGGCAGATGGAACGCCAGTTGGGCAAAGTGCTCGTCGTGCAGCTTGAATTCGGCTTGCCAGGCGGCTTTGTCGATGCTGGTGACCGACTTGAACTGTTCGGCGCTGAAGTCCAGGCCGGTCCAGGTGATTTCGCCGTAAGTGGGGGCCACGCCGAACATGGTCTCTTCGCCCTTGGCGTTGCCTTCCAGGCGGTCGATCATCCACTTGAGCACGCGCATGTTGTCGCCGTAGCCGGGCCACACGAACGAGCCGCTGTCGTCTTTGCGGAACCAGTTCACGCAGTACATGGCGGGCAGCTTGTGGCCAGCGGCCTCAGCCTTGGCACCGGTGTTCAGCCAGTGCTGGAAGTAGTCGCTCATGTTGTAGCCGCAAAACGGCAGCATGGCGAACGGATCGCGGCGCACCACGCCCTGCGCGCCAAAGGCGGCAGCGGTGGTCTCGGAACCCATGGTCGCGGCCATGTAGACGCCTTCGGTCCAAGTGCGCGCTTCGGTGACGAGGGGCACGGTGGTCGAGCGGCGGCCACCGAACATGAACGCGTCGATCGGCACGCCCGCAGCGTCGTCCCATGCGGGGTCGAGCGCGGGGTTGTTGGCAGCGGCCACGGTGAAGCGGGCGTTGGGGTGAGCGGCTTTGGCGCCGGTCTCTTTGGCGATCTGGGGGGTCCAGTCCTTGCCTTGCCAGTCGATCAAATGGTCGGGCAGCTTGCCGGTGTCTTTTTCCATGCCTTCCCACCACACGTCGCCGTCGTCTGTCAGGGCCACGTTGGTGAAGATCACGTCCTTGTGCAGGCTCAGCATGCAGTTGGGGTTGGTCTTCATGTTGGTGCCGGGGGCGACGCCAAAGTAACCGGCTTCGGGGTTGATGGCGTACATCTTGCCGTCGGCGTGGGGTTTGACCCAGGCGATGTCGTCGCCAATGGTTGTGACGCTCCAGCCTTCAAAGGCTTTCGGCGGCACCAGCATCGAGAAGTTGGTTTTGCCGCAAGCGCTGGGGAAAGCGGCTGCAACGTGGTACTTTTTGCCTTCGGGGTTGGTCACGCCCAAGATGAGCATGTGCTCGGCCAACCAGCCTTGGTCGCGGCCCATATTGGAGGCGATGCGCAGGGCAAAGCACTTCTTGCCCAGCAGCGCGTTGCCGCCGTAGCCCGAACCGTAAGACCAGATTTCGCGGGTCTCGGGGAAGTGCACGATGTATTTGGTGCTGGGGTTGCAAGGCCAGCTGGTGGTGTCCTTTTGGCAAACACCGTCGATGGTGGCCAAAGGTGCGCCCACGGTGTGCATGCAGGGCACGAAGTCGCCGTTGGTGCCCAGCACGTCAAACACGGCCTTGCCCATGCGGGTCATGATTTTCTGGTTGACGGCCACGTAGGCGCTGTCGGTCAGCTCGATGCCGATGTGGCTGATGTGCGAACCCAGCGGGCCCATCGAGAAAGGCACCACGTACATCGTGCGGCCAGCCATGCAACCGTCAAACAGCGGGTTCAGGGTGGCGCGCATTTGCGCAGGTTCCATCCAGTTGTTGGTCGGGCCGGCATCTTCTTTTTGGGCCGAGCAGATGTAGGTGCGGTCCTCCACGCGGGCCACGTCCGAAGGGTCGGAGCAGGCCAGGAAGGAGTTGGGGCGCTTGGCGGGGTTGAGCTTTTTAAAGGTGCCGGCAGCGACCAGCTCGGCGCACAGGCGGTCGTATTCTTCTTGAGAGCCGTCACACCAGTAAATGTTGGCGGGCTTGCACAGGGCGGCCATTTCGGCGACCCAGGCGATCAGTTTCGCGTTCTTGACGTACGCGGGTGTGTTCAGGTTCAGGCCCTGCATCACGGGTGAGTTCATGACTAGCTCCAAGTTTAAAAATCGTTTTTTCAAAACCGCTGTTTGGGGGCTTTGAAAAAACGGCTCGTTGGCTGAGATACTGACGGTGTTGTCGGCATCAAGCTGTGTGCCGTAACCGCTTGGTAACTTGGGGTCTCGATTTTAGGGAGCCTGTCTGCTTTGTGCCTGTCATTTGCGCCCAAAACCCTTTTAAATCTATGCAAAAAAAGCATGACGTTATGCCGATTTTTAGGCTTCCTGTTTTGTCGTGGGGCCGCCGACAGTGGCTGATCGCGGTTTTGGCCCTGCCACAACTGGCCAAAGCGCAGACGCCACTGCGCATCAAGATTGCCGCCGCCAGCAATCTAAAGTTTGTGCTTGCTGACTTGGTGAGCCAGTACAGGCATCAAACAGGTGTGCAGGTCGAAGTCAGTTTGGGCGCTTCGGGCAACCTGGCGCGGCAGATTTTGCAAGGCCTGCCCGTTGAGCAATTCATCTCAGCGGACGAAGAATGGGTGGCTGAATTGGTCAAGGCGGGACGCACGCTGGATGCCGGGCAGCGTTATGCCACGGGGCGGTTGGCACTGATTCTGCCTAAAAATTCAGCACTGCCTTTGGCTCAGGGGCTTGCTGCTGTGGTGCGAGCCCTGAAACCTGGCGACAAATTGGCGATGGCCAACCCTGCTTTGGCCCCCTACGGTGTGGCGGCACAAGAGGCCTTGCTGCGTTCGGGCGTGGGTGCATTGCCTGCCGGGCAAAAAGTCTTGGGTGACAACATCGGGCAAGCGACGCAATTTGTGGCCACAGGGGCCGCACAAGCGGGCATCACGGCCCTGGCGCTGGCCACTGCGCCCGAGCTGGCCCCGGCTTTGCAGGTGTTGCCTTTGCCAGAGTCCTTGCATGGGCCATTGCACCAGCGCATGGTTTTGCTCAAAGGGGCCAGCCCAGCCGCAGTGGCGTGGCATCAATTTTTGCTCAGCCCACAAGCCCGGGCGGTCTTTTTGCGGCACGGCTACGCCTTGCCACAATAATCAAGGCCACACTGAACGATCAACGACCCCCTAGAAACAGACCCCCATGGATTGGCCCGCACTGACCGTATCGCTGACCCTGGCGACCTTGACCACCCTGGTCTTGTTGCCGCTGGGCTTGGCATTGGCCCGCTGGCTGGCGGTCACGACTTGGCTTGGCCGTCCTTTCGTCGAAGCCTTGTTGTTGTTGCCTTTGCTGTTGCCGCCCACCGTGATTGGTTTTTACTTTCTGGTGGCTTTGGGGCAAGGCAGCCCCTTGGGGGCTTGGCTGGCGGCATCTGGTGTTCGCTTGGTGTTCACGCTGGAGGGCTTGCTGCTGGTGAGCGTGTTGGTCAACCTGCCCTTCATGGTGCAACCCATACAGCGCGCATTTGCCGCCGTGCCCCACAGCCTGCGTGAGGCGGCTTGGGTCTCGGGGTTGTCTACTTGGCAAACCTTTTGGCGCATCGAGTTGCCGCTGGCCTGGCCCGGTTTGCTGGCGGGCATGGCGCTCACAGTGGCCCACACGCTGGGCGAGTTTGGCGTGGTGCTCATGGTGGGCGGCAACATCGAGGGTGAAACCCGCACTTTGTCGGTGTCGCTCTACGACAAGGTTCAGGGCATGGACTTGTCATCAGCCCATGTGATGGCGCTGGTGCTGGTGGGGGTGTCCCTGCTGGCGCTGACCCTGGTCTTGGCGTTTGACCGGGTGGGCCAGCGCGGGCGTGCCCTGCAGGAGCGTTGATGTCGGGCTTGCAAGTTCAACTCCATTCAAGCAGTCCGATTCGTTTGCAGGCGGAATTTGACTGTGGCGCAGGCGAACTGGTGGCCTTGGTCGGCCCATCGGGTAGCGGCAAGACCAGCATGTTGCGCGCCATTGCCGGTTTGTGGACGCCTGCCGATGTGCAGGGGCAGATTCGGGTGGACGGGCAAAGTTGGCTCGACACAGCAGCGGGCGTGCACCTGAGTCCGCAACAGCGCCGTGCGGGCCTGGTGTTTCAGCATTACGCCTTGTTTCCACACATGACAGCCCATGCCAATGTGGCGCTGGCCGCAGGTCCAGGCTGGTCGGCTGCCGATGTGCAGGCTTTGCTCAAACGCATGGGGCTGGATGCACTCACGCAGCGCAGACCGGCGCAACTTTCTGGTGGGCAACAGCAGCGTGTGGCCTTGGCGCGCGCCTTGGTGCGTGTCATGCCGACACCCTCTTCTGCAACGGCGGCATCGCCCACGCCACCCGCCTTACCGGGGGTGCTGTTGCTGGACGAACCCTTTTCTGCGGTGGATGCCCCCACACGCCAAACCCTTTACCGTGAACTGGCGGCGTTGCGGCAACAAGTGTCTGTGCCCATGGTTCTGGTCACGCACGATCTGGCCGAGGCCCGCCGTCTGGCTGACCGGGTGGTGATTGTGGACGCGGGGCAGACCCTGCAAACGGGCCAACCTTCCAGGGTGTTTGCCAGCCCCCGCAATGCCCGCGTGGCCGAGCTGGTGGGTATCCAGAACCACTTTGCGGGCTGTTTCTACAAAGACCAGCCAGGCTGGGCGCGCTTGCGCTGGACGCAAGCGGGGGATGCGCATGCCGCCATCGATTTGACGGTGGTGGACAAAAACAAGATCGACGATGGCACACCCGTGACCTGGGTGCTCAATGGGGAACAGGTCGATGTGTTGGCCGATGCCAGCGCCCCTGATCAGGCAGATGCGGGAGCCACACGGCTGCGCTGCCGTTTGGTCGAGGTGTTGGCTTTGGGTGAAATAAGTTTGTGCACACTCACGCCAGAAGCGTTGCCCGCTGAGACCATTACCCTGAACCTGACCACCCGATTGCTGGAGCGGCTTCAGGTCAATGCCGGGGGATGGGTTCAGTTGCTGATTGCCCCCGGCGCATTGCACATCATGCCGGTGCGCGAAACCTCAGCCTGAGCGCAGCCGGGGACCGCCCCAAAACAAAACCCGCAAAGCCAAAGCTGTTGCGGGTTGTGGTGAGTGCCGCCAGCAAAGGCAAGCACTTCGGGGCGTCAAAGCCTCAGGCCATGAACACGGCGATGAAGGCCAGCAAGAAAATCAGCACGGCACCAGCGGCCGGAATGACCACAGGAATGTGCTTGACCACGTTTTCCACGGGATCGTCAGATGTGTGTGTGTCGTTGTGAGCAGACATGGGGAACCTCAAAACAAGAATGGACGTATTGTAGCCACGCCCGGCCAGCGCTTGTCTTACATCAAGGCGTAGGTCGTGCTGGCCCGGAAAACGCTCTTTCCGTCATCGGCCCCGGCCAGGTCGATCTCGCCAAACGCCATCGCCTTGCCTGCCCGCAGCACGCGTGCGGTGATGAGGGCGTCTTGCCCCGACAGGGGCTTCATGAAGGTGCTCGACAATTGCACTGTGCTGCAAGGCCGGAACGTGCCGAAGTGGTTGATCAAGGCCAACACCATCGCCGTGTCGGCGGCCGCCATCATGGCTTGGCCGCACAACATGCCACCCACCCGCGAGAGCTGATCGCTCTGGGGCAGGCGCAAGGTCACGCTATCTGCGTCAAAGCCCTCGACTTTCAGATTCAGGGCCTGTACCCAGGGTGCGAACAGGTCGGACAAAGCGTGTTGGAGGGTTTGGGTGGTCATGGTGTAGCGGTCTGGTCAAAGACCGGTGAGCGCAAAACCCCTATTTTGCAGTCCAAAAACTGCGTGGGTAGTAAGTGAGCGCGCAGGCCAAACGCCTTTAGGATAGGTGCCGGGCGCGCAGCATTGCACGCGGTCTTGCACTTTTGTCTTGCCTCCAGGAACTCACCATGTACTACGAACCCGGCGTCACACCCCACGGTCTGCCACACGACCCTTTCAAATCCTGCGTGGTGCCGCGCCCCATTGGCTGGATTTCCACCGTGGACAGCCAGGGCCGTCACAACCTGGCGCCTTACAGCCAGTTTCAAAACGTCACGTTCAACCCGCCCATCGTCATGTTTTCGGCCAACCAGAACACGGGCGGACAGCGCAAGGACTCGGTGCGTAACGCCGAAGAGACCGGCGAATTCGTCTGGAACATGGCGACTTATGCGCTGCGTGATGCCGTCAACAGGTCGGCCGAAGAGCTGCCGCATGGCGTGGATGAATTCGAGCATGCCGGGCTCGTCAAGCTGCCCTCGCGCAAGGTCAAACCCATGCGGGTGGCGGGCTCACCCATTCAGTTTGAGTGCGTCTACCTCAACACGCTGCGCTTTCCGGGTGTGCCCCCCATGGGCACCGCCGATGTGGTGTTTGGCCGGGTGGTGGCCATCCACATCGACGACGAAGTGATCGACGGCCAAGGCATGCTCGACATCCTCAAGATCCAGCCGCTGGCGCGCATGGGTTACTTCGACTACACCTTTGTGGACAACAAATTCGAGATGGTGATTGGCGGCAACAACAGCGCCTTGCTGGCAGGGCTGGAAGGCTCACCCGACAAGGCCAAGGCCGCAACCCAACGCTAAGACGCCTAGCCGCCTTGGGCACGGGCAGGGTGCTGGCCTAGGGGTTTGCACGGTGAAAGGATCAATTGCATTACAACCATAATGCAATTTGATTGCTCACATCCTGACGCCCACACCATGACGCGCACCCTGCACCAAATCAAAAGCGAACAGACGCGTGAGCGCTTGCTGGACGCAGCTTTGGGCCTTATGCACACCAAGGGCCATGGCCAGGTGTCGGTGCACGAAGTTGCTCGTGCCGCAGGCATGACCGCTGGCGCTGTTCAGCACCACTTCACGTCCAAGGCCGCGCTGATGCTGGAGGTGATCACGCGCTTGATCGCGCAGCTCGAAGAGCACAGCGATTTCTGGCCCCCCGCGCATTGGCACCTGCAGCGGCGAGCAGCGCATTTTGTCCAGCAAGCCTGGGCCACTTTGTATGGCCAACCGCGTTTCACGGTGGCTTGGGCGGCGTATTTGGCGGCGCGTGAGGACGATCTCATGGTCGCCCACATCGTTGAAAGGCGTGGCGTGCTGACGGCCAGCCTGCACCAGCGCATGGCGCAAAGTTTTCCTGAAATGTGCCACGGCCCGCAGGCCGAGGCGCGTGTCCAGTTCGTGTTGTCAGCCCTGCGCGGCATGGGCCTGGTCGCACCGTTTTCCCCTGCAGCGGCCATGCCTGCGCAACTGCAGGTCTTGTCGCAATACCTTCAATCGTTCCCGTCCCTGGAGACATGACATGACAAAGACTCTTTTGGTCGCGCTCTTGTGCAGCGTCAATTTGCTGGCTCAAGCCGCTTATCCTGACAAAACCATCACCCTGGTGGTGCCCTATCCTCCGGGTGGTGCGACCGACATCCTGGCGCGCAAGCTGGCGGGGCCCTTGGGTCAGCGCTTGGGCCAGACGGTCATTGTTGACAACCGGGCCGGTGCCGGTACCGCCATCGGGGCCACGGCCGTGGCCAAGTCGGCACCCGACGGCTACACCTTGTTGATTTCGTCCAACACCACCTTCACCGTCAATGCCGCGTTGAAAAAGAACTTGCCTTATGACCCACAAAAAGACTTTGAGTCCATCGGCCTGATTGGCAGTTCACCGCTGGTGCTGTTGGCCCACCCCAAGCTGCCCGCCAACAACGTCAAGGAGCTGCTGGCGCTGGCCAAAGCCGACCCCAAGGGTTTGAATTTCGGCTCGTTTGGCGTGGGCACCTCGGCGCATCTGGCGGGCGAGATGTTCAAGGTCATGACCGGTGCCAACATGGTGCATGTGGCTTATCGAGGTAGTGCTCCGGCCATGACGGATTTGATCGGTGGACAAATTCCTTTGAGCTTTGACACCAGCGTGGCCGCCATGCCGCAGATGGCCACTGGCAAGGTCAAAGCCATTGCCGTGACCACACGCCAGCGTTCACCGCAGATGCCGCAAGTGCCCACGGTTGCCGAAGCGGGTTTTCCAGACTACGAGATGGTGCCCTGGATCGGTTTTGTCGGACGTCGTGGCATGCCGGCCGAGGTCAGCGGCAAATTGACCCAAGCCCTCAAAGACAGCCTGAGCGATCCTGCCGTCAAGGCCGAGCTGCAAAAAGTGGGTCTGGACGTGCTGTTCCAGCCCGGCAGCGTGTACGACACCAAGGTGGCGCAAGAGCTGCCCTTGTTGCGCGCCTATGTGCACCGCGCCAACATCCCGATGGAGTGAGCACCATGGCCTTGGTGGAACACAGCGCGGTTGAACTGCGCCGCCAGATCGCAGGCAAACACATCTCGCCCGTCGAGCTGATGCAGGCCTGCATCGACCAGATTGAAACCTACAACCCGGCTGTGAACGCGATCTGCGCGACCGACTACGAGCGCGCATTGGCCTCGGCCCGCGAAGCCGAAGCGCAGGTCATGCGCGGTGATGCGCTGCTCGCACTGCACGGCCTGCCGCTCGGCGTGAAAGACCTGCAGGCCACGGCCGGCCTGCTGACCACCAGCGGCAATGTGCGCTTGCGTGGCCATGTGCCCGAGCGCGATGTGTCTTATGTGGCGCGCCTGCGCGCAGCCGGCGCCATCGTCACCGCCAAGACCAACACGCCTGACATGGGCGCAGGTGCCAACAGCCGCAACCCGGTTTGGGGCGCGACGGGCAACCCGTTCAACCCGACACTCAACGCCGGCGGCTCATCGGGCGGTTCGGCCGCGGCGCTGGCCTGCGACATGCTGCCGCTGTGCACGGGTTCCGACACGGGCGGTTCGCTGCGCATCCCGTCGGCCCTGTGCGGTGTGGTGGGTTTGCGGCCATCGCCGGGGCTGATCGCCAACGACATGCGTCCCTTGGGCTGGTCGGCCATTTCGGTGCTGGGCCCCATGGGGCGTGACGTGGCCGACACCGCGTTCATGATGCAAGCCAGCCTGGGCTCGCATCCGATGGACCCGCTCAGCCTGGGCGTGCAACACGAAGCGTTCTGGCCTGTGCAAGCGGCTGATTTGCGCCAACTGCGCGTGGCCTACACCGAAGACTTTGGCGCCTGCGCGGTGGACCCGATGGTCCGCCGGGCGTTTCGTGAACGGGTGCAGGCCATCTCGCGCGAAGTGGCTGTGTGCGAGCCGCTGGACTGGAGTCTCAGCGACGGCCATCGCTGCTTTGACGTGATCCGCGCCGAGAGTTTTTATGCCGCCTTTGAAGAGGTCTACCGCACCCAGCCCGACACGCTCGGACCCAACGTGCGCGCCAATGTGGAGATGGCCGCCAGCATCACACTGGCCGATCGCGCCTGGTCACATCTGGCGCAGACCCGCATCAACCGGCAATTCCAGTCGGCGTTTGAGCACTACGACCTGATTTTGTCGCCGGTCACGCCGCTGTCGCCCTTCCCGTGGACCGAGCTGTACGCCGAGGTGGTGGATGGCCAGAAACAGCGCAACTATTACGAGTGGCTGAGCCTGACCTATCTGGTCACGCTGGCCACCAACCCGGCGCTGTCGCTGCCGCTGGGTTGCGACGAAGCGGGCATGCCGTTTGGCCTGCAGATGATTGGCCCGCTGCACCGCGACGCGCACCTGCTGCGCATGGCGGCGGCGCTGGAGCAATGGGGCAAAACGCAAACAGGTTTGCACAGACCCCGGCCCGACATGGCGGCTTTGCAGCAGCCCCGACCCGAACTCAAAAGCATCGTGACGCACCCGCCCATCCAGGCCGGGGGTGCTAAGGTGGACAGCCACAACGCTGTTTGAAATGCCATGACTTCCTCCATCCTTGTCCTGGGCGCCGGCATGGTCGGCACTTGCACCGCCTTGCATTTGCAGCAACGCGGCTTTGACGTGGTTCTTGTGGATCGCCGTGCGCCAGGCCAAGAAACGTCTTTTGGCAATGCGGGGTTGATCCAGCGCGAGGCGGTGGAGCCTTATGCTTTTCCGCGCGAGCCTGGTTTCTTGTTGAACGTGGCTTTGGGGCGGGGCGCCGAGGTCCATTGGCATGCGCGGGGTTTGTGGCAAATGGCCGGGTCGCTGTTGCGTTATCTGCGTCATTCACACCCCAAGCGCCATGCGCAAGCTACTCAAGCCTACAGCCGCCTGATTGCTCACGCCACCCATGAGCACGACCTGCTGATTGCTGCTGCGGGCGCGCAAGATCTGGTGGCGCGTGAAGGTTTTCGCTTTGTGTTCCGCACCGCACAGGCCTTCGATGAGGCGGCGCAGCGGGCGTCGGCTTTGCACGCCCGTTTTGGCGTGCGTTACCAAGCCGAAGACACCACCCAGCTGGCGCATGCCGAACCCGCTTTGCGCAAGTCGTTGGCGGGTGCCGTGCATTGGCTGGACCCTTGGGCGGTGAACAACCCCGGTGCCTTGGTGCAGCGTTATGCCGACTTGTTTGTGGCAAGGGGTGGGCGTGTGTTGACGGGCGATGCGGCCAGCTTGCAATCGCAAGGGGCCGGTTGGTCGGTGCAAACCACCGAAGGCCGAGTGGATGCCGAACAAGCGGTGCTGGCGCTGGGCCCCTGGGCCGACGGCCTGATTCGCACGCTGGGTTACCGCTTTCCCTTGTTCATCAAGCGCGGCTACCACCAGCATTACATATCGCCTGCTCAACTGCGCCAGCCCATTTTGGACGCCGAACGCGGCTATGTGCTGGCCCCCATGCAGCGCGGTTTGCGTTTGACCACTGGGGCTGAATTTGCGCCCATCGATGCGCCGCCCACCCCGGTGCAACTGGCCAAGGCCGAAGCGCTGGCGCGTGAACTGGTGGATCTGGGCGAGCCTTTGCCCGAGGCCCCATGGTTGGGCGCACGCCCCTGCACCGCCGACATGCTGCCCGTGACGGGGCCTGCGCCGCGTCATAAAGGCCTGTGGTTCAACTTCGGCCACGCGCACCAGGGCTTCACGCTGGGGCCGGTGGCCGGCCGCTTGCTGGCGGAGATGGTGCAGGGTGGTCCCACCTGGGTGGATGCCACGCCGTACCGCCCCGCGCGTTTTGTCTGACAGGCCCATAGCGGCCATGGGCCCTTGGCCGTGTGACCTCTTGTTCACCATCGCCTGCTATCGCGCAGGACACAGCTTTAGGACACGGACCCTCTTAAACTGAAATCCTGTTTCACCGATTTGCAGGCATGGCATGAACCGTTTTTCACCGTCGACACCCCGCATCCCCGGCATCCGTTTTGTGCATTCGCCAGGCCCGACCCATGTGCCCGACGAGGTCATGCACGCCATGCAGCGGCCCATGACCGATTTGTCGGACCCCCGGGTGGCGGCCATGATCGCCGAATGTGAAAGCGGCATGAAGCGCCTGCTGCACAGCCCACGTTCTGAGGTCTTCCTGTTTGCCAGCAACGGCCACGGCATGTGGGAGTCGGTGGCGGCCAACCTGGCTTCGCCCCGGCACACTTTGCTGCTGGCCGGCACGGGCCATTTTTCAGACCACTGGGCGATCCAGATCGAGGGCCTGGGCATCGCCTTGCAGCGCACGCCGCACCAGGAAGGGCACCCCTTTGATGTGGCCGCGATCGAACAAGCCCTGCGCGAGGACACGGCCCACCGCATCAGCGCGGTGATGGTGGTGCACACCGAAACCTCCAGTGGGGTGACCAGCGATCTGGCGGCGGTGCGGCGCGCCCTCGATGCAGCGGGGCACCCGGCGCTGTACGTGGTGGATGCGGTGGCTTCTTTGGCGGCCAGCCCTTTTGACATGGACGCCTTGGGCGTGGACGTGGCTTTGGGCAGCTCACAAAAAGGCTTGATGATGCCGCCCGGGCTCGGTTTTGTGGCGGTCAACGCCAAAGCCATGGCCTGGTCGGCCCGGCACGCCGAGCCGCGCTTTTACTGGGACTGGCAACGCCGCCAGACCGGCAACCAGTCGGCCAAGTTTTGCGGCACACCGCCGTTGGCGCACATCGCCGGGTTGGAGACCGCCATCGCCTTGCTCGAAGCCGAGGGCTTGCCCCAGGTGTGGGCGCGGCACCAGCGTTTGGCGGGCGCGGTGCACGCGGCGGTCAAGCGCTGGGCCGTGCCCGGAGCCTTGCGTTTTCATGCCCGCTTGCCCGAGACGCGTTCGGCCTCGGTCACGGCCATCGAGGTGGCACCCGGCATCGACCCCGAAGCTTTGCGCACCGTGGCCCGTGAACGCTTTCAGGTGGCCATGGCCGGGGGCCTGGGGCCTTTGGCGGGTCGGGTGTTTCGCATCGGCCATTTGGGTGACATGAACGAACCCATGATTTTGGGCGCCCTGGCCGGCATTGAAGCGGCCATGACGGTACAAAAAATTCCTTTTGGCACCGACGGCGTGGCGGCCGCGGTGGCCTATCTGGCCGCTCATGATGCGTTGTGAATTTTCCAGCGGGGCCACAGCCAAATCGCATACCTGCTCTCAATGGGGTGGGGACAGCGTCATGGGGCTTCCCTTTAAACTTGGTCTGAATCATCAGGTGACTTCAAACATGCTTTCCACCCAAGACAAAACCCGCATCGACGACACCCGCATTGCCTCGGTGCGCCCCCTCATGACGCCCGCGCTGCTCGAAGAGCGGCTGCCCGCATCGCCCGCGCACCTGGCGTTGGTCGAGCGCTCGCGCCAAGACATCTCGAACGTATTGCAAGGCCAGGACGACCGTTTGGTCGTGGTGGTCGGGCCTTGCTCGATCCATGACCACGACCAGGCCATCGCCTACGCCCATCTGCTTAAGGCCGAAGCCGACAAGCACGCCCAAGACCTGCAAATCGTCATGCGCGTGTATTTTGAAAAGCCGCGCACCACGGTGGGCTGGAAGGGCTACATCAACGACCCGCACCTGGACGGCAGCTTTGCCATGAACCAGGGTCTGGAGATGGCGCGCAAACTCTTGCTCGACATCATCGACCTGGGCCTGCCCGTGGCCACCGAGTTTCTGGATTTGCTCAGCCCGCAGTACATCAGCGATCTGGTGACCTGGGGCGCGATCGGTGCTCGCACCACCGAAAGCCAGAGCCACCGCCAACTGGCCAGCGGCCTGTCGCGCCCAGTGGGTTTCAAGAACGGCACCGATGGCGGCGTCAAGGTCGCGGCCGATGCGGTGGTGGCCTCTAAGGCCCCGCACGCTTTCATGGGCATGACCAAGATGGGCCAGGCTGCGATCTTCGAGACGCGTGGCAATCAGGACGTGCACATCATCCTGCGCGGTGGCAAGGCACCGAACTATTCGGCTGCCGATGTGGATGCCGCTTGCAAGGCGCTGGAGGCTTCGGGCATTGCCCCGCAAGTGATGGTGGACGTGTCGCACGCCAACAGCAGCAAGCAGCACGCCAAACAAATTGAGGTGGCGCACGATGTGGCCGCGCAGATCGCGGCAGGTGACCGCCGCATCATGGGCCTGATGATCGAGAGCCATTTGGAAGAAGGTCGACAAGACCAAAAGCCTGGTCAGCCATTGCAATACGGTGTGTCCATCACCGACGCCTGCATCAGCTTTGCGCAGACGGTGCCGGTGCTGCAGGCGCTGGCACAGGCAGTGCAAAAGCGCAGAGTTGGTGCCTGAGCTGCAAGTTATTTGTAACAGTGGCTTGACCGCACTTTATGGGCAGGCTTAAAGTGGCATCGCGGACGTCGGGCGACTGACCGAAGCATCCTCTGGGGCGCATTCATGTGCCCCGCCCATCAGAACGACAACTCTTCTTTTGGGCAAACTTTGGGACGATCCTCTCGTGACGCCCCATCAGCCCGGCCAGTTCACTGGCCGGGCTTGTTTTTTTAGATGGCTGGTTTCTTTACAGCCTGCTGTGGGCGTTACCTGACAAATTCACGCCAACGCCCCGTACGCCACCTTGGCATCAAGGCTCATGCTGCGCCAGGTACATGCCGCCTGGCAGCTCGCCCGGTGTGAACATGGGTGAGGTTCGGGTGCTTTCCATGTCGATGCCGATGCGCAAGGCTTCCGACAAGCCGCTCAGTTCATCGGCGATGCTGATCAGCAAATCGTCAACTGACAGCAGGCCCATAAGGCGCCCACCGGGTTCGGTCACGAAAACACGCCGCACGCCGTGTTGGTGCATGGCTTGCACGCCCTCGTAAACGCCGGAAGTTCCTGGCACCCGGATCAAATGCACGCTGCTGAAAGCCCCGACAGCGTGCTCTGCGGGTGAACGTCCTTGTGCCAGCAAATTGACCACCAGATCCCGGTCGGTCACCACACCCACCACCCGTGTCGGGTCTTCGGGGTCGGTCAGGGCCAGCGCCCCGACGTGGTGGACGCGCATCAGCTCGGCGGCTTTGTGCACCGAGGCTTGTGCGCTGACAGAGATGATTTCGCGCCGACACAGGCTGGCCAAATTCATGGATCGCTCCCCCCAAAAGACCCTCCTACCTTAGTCGGCGGGCCGGATCTTTTCTGTGCGCCAGTTCACCGCTTCAGTTTTGGGGTGACTGGATCCAGTTGCTGATCAACTCGACGGTTTCTTTTTCATGGTGGATGAAGCCGTGCCAGTGCAGTGCATCGCAGGGGTCTCCCACTGGGTCTGAGCCGCCTTCGACCATGATGAACTTCTTGATGGGTGCCGACTTCAGGCCGTCGGTGATGCGGGCCGCCTCTTGGGGCAAGCAGATCTTGCAGGCATCTTGCTTGTGATGCACGACCAGCGTGGGCACTGCCAATTTGCCAATGGCTTGTGTGGCAATGGCGCCGACCTTGTTGGATGTCACGCTGGAGGTGAGGACCAGACCTTGCACCGTGCCTGGGGGCCAGGCAATCGTGGCCGCCGTGCCGGACACGGTGCCGCGGCTGGTGCCCACCAGCCACACGGGCGCATCGCTCAGTTGTTTGGCATGGCGCACCACCGCGGCCAGCTCTTGCACATGCGTGGCGCTGACGCGGTAGTCGTAGTCCAGGCGTTGCAAATCAGAAGCTCTGAAGACCACGATCACGTTGAACCGCTGGGCCGCAAACAGCGCGCGACTGCGCACCAAAAAGTTTTTGCTGGTGGGCTGACCATCCACCACTTTGCCTGTACCGGCATCGCCACCGGGCAGCAACACCAAGGTGGCCGTTGCCTGCGGCTGCGTCATCACATAAATCGGCAAATGCGCATCGCCTCGACCGATGTCGAGTTTGACCATTTGTTCTTCGGCATAGACAGCCAAACCGCACATGCACAACAGCCAACCCAACAGCACACGTTTCATCAAATGACTCCGAAAGGATGTCCGCGATTTTGTCTCAGTGCAACGAAGACAGAAACTGCTGCAGTTCAGGCGTCTTCGGGTTGGCAAACAGCTCGGCCGGTGCGCCTTGTTCGTGCACCAGGCCTTGGTGCATGAAGATCACGCGGTCACTCACTTTGCGGGCAAAGTTCATCTCGTGCGTGACCATCAAGAGCGTCATGCCCTCTTGCGCCAGCGACTCCACCACGGCCAGCACTTCGCCCACCAGCTCGGGGTCGAGCGCCGAGGTGATTTCGTCGCACAGCAAGATGCCCGGTGACATGGCCAGTGCCCGGGCAATCGCCACGCGTTGCTGCTGCCCGCCCGAGAGTTGATCGGGAAAGGCGTCGAACTTTTCGGCCAAACCCACGCGGGCCAGAAGACGGCGCGCCGTGGCTTCGGTCTCGGCGGCGGGCAGCTGCTTGACCAGACCGGGCGCGAGCTGGATGTTCTTGCCCACCGTGAGGTGCGGAAACAGGTTGAACGATTGGAAGATCATGCCCACTTGTTGGCGCAGGCGGCGCATGGCGGCGGGGTCGGTGTAGACCAGCGCCTGCCCCTGCACGGTCAGACTGCCGTGTTGGAAGGTCTCCAACCCGTTGATGCAGCGCAGCAGCGTGCTTTTGCCCGAACCGCTTTTGCCGATGATGGCGATCACCTCACCCGGTTGCACGTTCAGGTCGATGCCTTTGAGGACTTCGTTGTTGCCGTAGGACTTGCGCAGCCCCGTGATGGCGACGGCGGCGGTAGATGCGTTAGCGTTGGACATGGAATCGACCTTCGAGAGAGCGTGCATACAGGCTGATCGGGTAGCAGATCAGGAAATACAAAACAGCCACACAGCTGTAGACCACAAACGGTTTGAAGGTGGCGTTGGTGATCATGGTGCCGGCCTTGGTCAGCTCGACAAAACCGATGACCGAAGCCAGCGCTGTGCCCTTGACCACCTGCACCAAAAAGCCCACGGTGGGTGCGACAGCAATGCGTGCGGCCTGCGGAAAGATGACGTAGCGCAGTTGCTCGCCAAAGTTCAGCGCCAGGCTTTGCGCCGCTTCCCACTGGCCTTTGCCAATGGATTTGACACAGCCGTGCCAGATCTCGGTGAGGAAGGCGCTGCTGTACAGCGTCAAGGCCACGGCCGCTGCCGTCCAGGCCGAGGTCTCCACGCCCAACATGGCCATGCCGAAATAAGCCAAGAACAGCTGCATCAGCAAAGGCGTGCCCTGAAAGAGCTGCACATAAAGGGCCACCGCTTTTTGCAAGCTGCGGTTGGGTGCGGTGCGGACCACCAGCAGGGCCAGGCCCACCAGGCCGCCGCCCACAAAAGCGATCAGCGACAGCACCAAGGTCCAGCGTGCGGCCAGCAAGAGGTTGCTGACGATGTCCCAGAGAGAAAATTCAACCACGGCGGCCTCCGAACAAGAAGCGTTGGCCGAACCAGTTCAGCGTGGCGCGGGTGGCGATCGACAGCAGCAGGTAAATGGCGGTGGCGACGATGAAGGCTTCGAAGGCGCGGAAGTTGCGGCTCTGGATCAGGTTGGCGGCAAAGCTCAACTCTTCGGTCGAGATTTGTCCGCACACCGCCGAGCCCAGCATCACGATGATGATCTGGCTCACCAGCGCAGGCCACACGCGCTGCAGTGCAGGCGGCAGCACCACATGGATGAAGGTCTGCATGCGCGAGAGCGCCAGGCTCATGGCCGCTTCGATCTGCCCGGCCGGTGTGGTCTGGATGCCTGCCCGCACGATCTCGGCCGAATAGGCCCCCAGGTTGATCACCATGGCGATCACCGACGACCACTCGGGGCTCAAGCGCACACCCATGGCCGGCAAGCCAAAGAACAGGAAAAAGAGCTGGACGATGAAAGGCGTGTTGCGGATCAGCTCCACATAGGCGGCCACGCCTGGGCGGCTCCAGCCAGGCCCCTGGGTGCGCACCCAGGCGCAGCCAATGCCCAACAAAACGCCCAGCACTGCCGACACGGCCGTGAGGCCGATCGTCCACGCCACACCCTTGACCAGCAAAGGCCACTCGGTCAAAACCGCCGCAAAGTCCAGCTCAATCGCCATGGCGTCAGCCTTTCAAGTGCTTATTCGGGCAGCTGGCCAGCAGGGCGGCCCAGCCACTTTTGCGCCATCTTGTCGATGTCGCCGGACTTCTTGGCGTCGGCAATGATGGCGTTGACCTTGGTGCGCAGCGCGTCTTCGCCCTTGCCCACACCGATGAAGTTGGGGCTGTCTTTGAGCAGCAGCTTGTATTCGGTGTTGAGTTGGGGGTTCTTTTGCATCATCACGCCTGCGACCGACACGCCCGTGGCCAGCAATTGGGTTTGGCCCGCGACGAAAGCGGACACGGTGGCGTTGTTGTCTTCAAAGCGTTTGATTTCTGTGCCCGCTGGGGCCACCTTGGTCAATTCTTGGTCTTCCAAAGCGCCACGGGTGGCCGCCACGGTTTTGCCTGCCAGGTCCGCCATCGTTTTGATGCTGATGCTTTTCGGGCCATAAATGCCCTGGAAGAAAGGCGAATAGGCCGATGTGAAGTCGATGACTTTTTCGCGTTCGGCGTTTTTACCCAAAGTGGAGATGACCAGGTCGGCCTTTTTGGTTTGCAGGTAAGCGATGCGGTTGGCGCTGGTCACGGGCATCAGCTCGATCTTCACGCCCATTTTGGCGGCGATGAAGTTGGCCATGTCGATGTCCAGGCCTTGGGGCTTGAGGTCGATGCCGACAAAGCCATAAGGTGGGAAGTCGGTCGGGATGGCGATCTTGATCAGCTTGGTTTTCTGGATGTTGTCCAGCGCGGTCTGGGCATGGCCGGTGCCTGCCAGGGTCAACAGGCTGGCGGCGATGGCAGCGGACAGCACAAGGCGTTTCGAGGTTTTCATAGCAAGGCTCCTAGGTAGGTGGAAGGTGAGGTGGATGAGGAAGAAGATGTGGATGAGGGAGAACAGCGTGCCGGCCGCAAGGTGGTTTTCTTGGTCGCCGCGCCGGGTGCGTTCATGGGGGCCAGTGCCAAACGCAACTCGGCCAGCGGGTCGGCAGGCGCGGCGTTGATCTGCAAGGCCGATTGCACCTGGCCGATGTGCTCGGCCATCAGCCGCTCGGCCGTTTCCTTGTCGCCGCGCTCGAGCGCCTGCACGATCTCGATGTGTTCCTGGCAGGACTTCACCGCGTCGTGGCTCGACTGGTAGAGCATGGCGATCAGGGTGGTGCGTGCGGTGAAGTCGCGCAGCGTGTCGGCCAGCAGCTGATTGCCCAGGCACTCGGCCAGGCACACATGAAAGTCGCCGAGCAAAAAGCTGCGGCGGCCCACGTCGTCTTGTTTGAGCGCGGTTTTCTCTTGCTGGATGTGTTGCTTCAGGCGCTTGAGCGTGGTCTTGTCCATGGCCCCGGCGCTGCGGATCAGGCCCGTCTCGATCACCCGGCGGGCTTCAAAGGCCTCGCGGGCTTCGGTCTTGGAGGGCTGCACCACAAACCAGCCCCGGCGCGAGCTGACTTGCACGATGCCGCGTGCGGCCAGTTGCATCAGCGCTTCGCGCACCAGGGTACGGCTGCAGTCAAACAGCATCGACAAAGCCTGCTCGCCCAAGCGTGCGCCGGGCATCAGCTTTTGGGCCAGGATCGCTTCAACGATCCGGTCGGCAATGTCTTTGGAGTTCACAACCAGGGCTTCCTTTGCTTGAACCTCTAGCGAATACCGTGCCACTTGTTTTGGCATCTTGTATGCAAGATTTGTGCATCATAGGTGTGCGCAAATCACTCGTGGCTCATGGATTTCCCTTGCCTGGTGCGTGCATTTGCACCAATTTGCGTTGCGCCCCCAAACTGTGGCTCAGCAAAAAGGGCCTGACAGGTGTCACCCTGTCAGGCCCTTGGCCGGAGAGCAGGTTGCTTAACCCGCCAGACCCACAAACACGTTCTGCACGTCGTCGTTGTTATCGATCGCACCCAAAAAGGCCTCAACTTCTTCAAGCTGTTCGGGGCTCAGGTTGGCCGGATCGACAGGGTTCTTGGGTTTGTAGCCCAGCTTGGCCGACACCACGGTGAAGCCGTGTTCGGGCAGGGCGCGGCTGACCAAGTCCAGATCGGTCGCTTCGGTGATGAACACGGTCACGCCGTCTTCGTCGGCGGGCTCAAAGTCTTGCGCACCGGCTTCGATGGCGGCCAGCTCGGGGTCGGCTCCGGCCTGGGTGGGCTCGGCTTCGATCATGCCCACATGGTCAAAATCCCAGGACACCGAACCCGATGTGCCTTGTTGGCCCTTGCGAAACAGCACGCGCATCTCGGACGCGGTGCGGTTCACGTTGTCGGTCAGCACCTCGATCATCACGGGCACCTGGTGCGGGGCAAAGCCTTCGTAAATCACGCGGTCAAAGCTGACGGCATCGCCTAAGAGGCCCGCGCCTTTCTTGATGGCGCGCTCCAGGGTTTCCTTGGGCATGGAGACCTTGCGGGCCTGCTCGACCACCAGACGCAGGCGCGAGTTGGCCGCAGGGTCGGCGCCGTTGCGGGCGGCGATCATGATGTCTTTGGCCAGGCGACCAAACAATTTGCCTCTGGCGTCTGCGGCTTGTGCTTTGCCTTTGGCTTTCCATTGCGCGCCCATGGGTGTGTTCCTAGGTTGGGGGCCGCGCTCAAGGGGCGCTGGCCGGGTAAGGGGGTGCCAAGTCGGGTGACTTGGCATGTGTCTGAAGGGGTATCAGTTTAATCGCCCGGCTGTTGGCCTCCCAAGTTGGACTGCGCGCAGGCGTTGGCCCTGGCATCACGTAAGCAAAACTGGGGGGCATTTGAGATAAAGTCATGGGTTAAACCACCTTAAAAGGGCGGTTTCCGAATCCGTCCGACGCACCGTCGGGCGATGTATTCCTTTTTCCACATCCCTGATAACGAGAGTACCCATGGCTGCAGACAAATCCAAGATCATTTACACCCTGACAGACGAAGCCCCTTTGCTGGCCACAGCCTCGTTCCTGCCGATCATCCGCACGTTTGCAGCGCCTGCCGGCATTGAAGTGGCCGAGAGCGACATTTCTGTGGCTGCCCGTATCTTGGGTGAATTTTCTGACTTGCTGCCCCCCGAACAACGTGCACCCAACAACCTGGCCGAGCTGGGCAAACTGACGCTGAACCCCTCCGCCAACATCATCAAGCTGCCCAACATCAGCGCCTCGGTGGGCCAATTGGTCGCCGCCATCAAGGAACTGCAGGGCAAGGGCTACGCATTGCCCGACTACCCTGAAAACGCCAAGACAGACGAAGAAAAGGCCTTGAAGGCCCGCTACAACAAGTGCACCGGCTCTGCCGTGAATCCCGTGCTGCGCGAAGGCAACTCGGACCGCCGCGCGCCCCGCGCCGTGAAAGAGTTTGCCCGCAAGAACCCGCACAGCATGGCCGAGTGGAGCCAAGCCTCGCGCTCGCACGTGTCGCACATGCACGCTGGCGACTTCTACCACGGCGAAAAGTCCATGACCCTGGACCGCGCTCGCGAAGTGAAGATGGAGCTGATCACCAAGAGTGGCAAAACGATCGTGCTCAAACCCAAAGTCGCGCTGCTTGATCGCGAGGTCATTGACAGCATGTTCATGAGCAAGAAAGCCTTGCTCGAGTTCTATGAAAAAGAAATCGAAGATGCACACAAAACCGGCGTGATGTTCTCGCTGCACGTCAAAGCCACCATGATGAAGGTCTCGCACCCCATCGTGTTCGGTCACTGCGTCAAGATTTTCTACAAAGAGGCGTTTGCCAAGCACGCCAAGCTGTTCGAAGAACTGGGTGTGAACGTGAATAACGGCATGGCCGATCTGTACAGCAAGATCGCAGCACTGCCCCAGTCCAAGCAAGACGAAATCAAGCGTGACCTGCACGCCTGCCACGAAGGCCGCCCAGAGTTGGCCATGGTGGACTCGGCCAAAGGCATCACCAACTTCCATTCGCCCAACGACGTGATCGTGGACGCTTCCATGCCCGCCATGATCCGCAACGGCGGCAAGATGTGGGGCGCCGATGGCCGCCTGAAAGACGTCAAGGCCGTGATGCCTGAGTCGACTTTTGCCCGCATCTACCAAGAAATGATCAACTTCTGCAAATGGCACGGTGCGTTCGATCCCAAGACCATGGGCACCGTGCCCAACGTCGGCCTGATGGCCCAGCAAGCCGAAGAGTACGGCTCGCACGATAAGACGTTTGAAATCTCCGAAGACGGCGTGGCCAACATCACTGACATCAATACCGGTGAAGTGCTCTTGTCTGAAAACGTGGAGGCCGGTGACATCTGGCGCATGTGCCAGGTCAAAGACGCGGCGATCCGCGACTGGGTCAAGCTGGCCGTGACCCGCGCCCGCAACTCCGGCATGCCCGTGGTGTTCTGGCTCGACCAGTACCGTCCACACGAAGCCCAGTTGATCACCAAAGTCAAGATGTACCTGCACGAGCACAACACGGCCGGTCTGGAAATCCAGATCATGAGCCAGGTGCGTGCCATGCGTTACACCCTGGAGCGCGTGGTGCGCGGTCTGGACACCATCAGCGCCACAGGCAACATCTTGCGTGACTACCTGACCGACTTGTTCCCGATCATGGAACTGGGCACCTCGGCCAAGATGCTGTCCATCGTGCCTTTGATGGCCGGTGGCGGCATGTACGAAACCGGTGCGGGTGGCTCGGCCCCCAAGCACGTGCAGCAACTGGTGGAAGAAAACCACCTGCGCTGGGATTCGCTGGGCGAGTTCTTGGCGCTGGCCGTCAGCTTTGAAGACCTGGGCCTGAAAACCAACAACGCTAAGGCCACCGTGTTGTCCAAGACCTTGGACGCGGCTACCGGCAAGCTCTTGGACAACAACAAGAACCCTTCGCCTAAAACAGGTCAGCTCGACAACCGTGGTAGCCAGTTCTACTTGGCCATGTACTGGGCTCAGGAGCTGGCAGCACAAACCGAAGACGCTGCGCTGGCTGCCCAGTTCGCGCCTTTGGCTAAGCAATTGACCGACAACGAAAAGAAAATCGTGGACGAGCTCAACGCGGTGCAAGGCAAGCCTGTCGACATCGGCGGTTACTACATGCCTGACCAAGCCAAGTTGGCCGCCATCATGCGTCCCAGCGCGACCTTCAATGCGGCACTGGCTGCGGTGAAGGGCTGAGCCAGAAGCCTTGTCCTGCAGGTCGACGCTTTAAACTGCGACGATGCAGGCTTTGGCCCAGGTGCCGAGTCTTTTGTGGGAGCGAGCCCCTGCTCGCGAATGTGCACCTGAGCTCCTGCAGCCCTTTGGCCGCAGGGGCGGCCTTCGACAGGGACCGTGGTTGGTGCTTCGGCTGAATGGCTTTTTTGGCGCTCAGCGGCTGTAAGCCAAGCCCAGTGCCACGCCGCCAAACAAATCACCTTCCACCAGCTTCACACCCGTGAACTCGGCCTGCAAGGCTTGTTGGAAAGTACGCAATGCCGATGAACCGCCGGTGAGGTAAATCGCGTCCAGCGACGCATCCGTCAGGCCCGCGCGCTGCACACATTCGCGCGCACAGGCCACGGTGCGGGCCAGCAAATCGTGCAAATGGGCTTGCATGTCGGCAACGCCCAAGGTGGCTTGCAAGTCGCGCTCAACCACGGCCAAGTCCATGTCGGCTTGGGCATTGTTCACAGAGCAGCCGATCTTGGCTTGTTCCACCTCGTGCGCGATGAGGTGGCCGTGCCGCTCGGTCAGCACTTGCATCAAGCGTTCGTGCAAACGCAGATCGCGGTAATTGCTGCGCAGTGTTTTGGCATGGGCAATGGCTTTGGGCTGGTATTGCCAATGGATCAAATGCCATGTGGCCAGATCAAAAAACACCCGGCTGGGTACTTCGCGTTGCTCGGGCCCCAGGTGTTTGTAGCCCAGCAGTGGCATGACCTGGGCCAAGTTGAGTTGGCGGTCGTAGTCGGTGCCGCCAATGTGCACGCCGGTGGTGGCCAGCACATCTTGGTTGCGGTCAGCGTTGTGCATGAGGTCGGGTCCCAGACGCACCACCGTGAAGTCCGATGTGCCGCCTCCGAGGTCCACCACCAGCACGGTGCTTTCTTTCGTGAGGCGCTGTTCGTAATCCAGCGCGGCGGCGATGGGCTCCAATTGAAAGGACACCTCGTCAAAACCCACCGATTGCACCGCTTGGCGCAACGAGGCTTCGGCTTGCGCATCCCGCTCGGGGTCGTCGTCTACAAAGTGCACGGGCCTGCCCATCACCACGCGTCGAGGCGCGGTGCCCAGGCTTTGGGTGGCGCGTTCGCGCAGGGTGGCCAAAAAGGTGCAAATGATGTCCTGAAAACTGATCTGCTGGTGGCCGATTTGGGTCGTTTCCATCAACAACGGACTGCCCAGCAGGCTCTTGAGCGAGCGCATCAGGCGGCCTTCGGTGCCTTCCAAATAGTGCTTGAGGGCATCCCGGCCGAAGTGGGTGCTGTTGTCTTCGCCGTTGTAGAACACGGCGGTGGGCATGGCCATGGCATCACCTTCCAGGGCGATCAGGCGCGCTGCACCCTGATCGCCAACCCAGGCCATGGCGGAGTTGGAGGTGCCGAAATCAATGCCGAGGGTGCCGGCGGCGGAAGACATCATGGGTGGGAACTTGTGCGCGAGAGGATCGAAGCCCGCTGGGGGCGTAGACATGCCAAACAGGGACATGTTTGAGGACCGGGCATTTTGCCACCAAGCGTGCCATGGTCAGTCCGTGCAGAACCATTCAGGAGTGATGTTCATGGGCAATCTAAAGCATCAAAGGTGATAATCGATAAAAATATTAAAAATGAAACACCTGGTAAGTATGCGTACGTTTCAAAACCCAGGGCGCTAACTTGGCCATCTTGATGTGGTGATACAGCAGGAAGCACAACGTGAAAAAAATACGGAAAACATTGTTTCTTTGCGCCACAAGTGCAGCCTGTTTTCAGACCCATGCCATTGATTTCAGCTTGGGTGAAGGGATTCGTGGCCAGCTCAATGGTGCGGTCACTCTGGGGGCACAATTTCGTGCGGAGTCTGCCAGTCCCGACGTTTATGCCGATTGGCCATCCAGGGCTCTACCCGGTCTTACCAGGGGGCAATTACAGGGGCAAACCGGCGGTTCCGATTTGAACTTTGGCAAGGGCGACCCAGTATCCAATGTCCTCAAAGCGGTGGTGGAGCTGGATCTCAAAAAAGACAATTTCGGCTTGTTCTTGCGAGGCAGCGCATGGAACGACTTTGCTTTGGGCCAGAAAAATGTGGCGTATGGCAACTACCCCAATGGCTTTCAGGCCAACCAGCCATTGAGTGACCGTGGGTTTGCGTCCAGTGCCCAATTCAGCAACGCCGAGTTGCGCGATGCCTTTTTCTACGGCCAGTTCAAGGGTGCAGATCAAACTGAGCTGGATATTCGCGTCGGTCGTCAGCTGCTTGACTGGGGTGGCTCGGTGCTGCACACGGGGGGTATCAATGCGGGCATCCATGCCAGCGACTACCCGTCACAGCAACGCCCCGGAGCACTGTCTTCAGAAGGTAAATTGCCGTTGGGCATGTTGAATGCCAAATGGGCGACTGGAAAGTTGTGGAGCCTGGAAGGGTTTGTGGCCTATGAGTCACGCAGTGCCGTTTTGCCGGGCTGCGGTACCTATTTTGATGTGAGCTCATTTGCGCCACAGGGTTGTGACTTTGCCGCATTGGCAGGGGCGTCAGAGCGCAGCTTTTTAAGCAGTGGCTCTTATTTGCACCGCAATACGGATGTGAAGGCCAGCCGTTCTGGCCAATACGGTGTGTCATTGGGCTACAAGGCGCAGCCGTGGGATGCAGACTTCAAGCTTTACGCGATGAACACGCACAGCACCCTACCCAGTTTGCGCATGACGATCAATACAACGACCCCTGGTCTTCGTTTGGTCAATTACAGCATGGTGTATCCCGAAGATGTGTCGTTGTTTGGTGTGAGTTTTCTCAAGAAATTTTCACAGACAAGTCGCGTTTTTGGCGAAGTGGCGTATCGGCCTGATCAGCCCATTCATTTGAATGCCTATGACGTGCTGTCTGGATTTGTCACTCGCAGCCCCACCTCGGTTCTTGCGCTCCACAAGGGCATTGGAACCATCCCTGCTGGGGGGACATTCGATGCGTACGACCGCTTTGGTGTGGTGACGGGCAGCTTGGGGGTGGACATGGTGTATCCGAAGTTCATGGGCGCGGACCGTGTTGTTTGGCTGGCCGAGGTGGGCTTCAGTCAGGTCAATGGCTTGCCAGACACTTCTGTGCTGCGCTATGGGCGGGCCTTGCCATACAACGGTGCAGCTTATGTGGGCGGTGCGGCCTGTCTAGATGCGGTGCCCGGCAAAACATGTACCAGCGATGGCTATATTTCTCAGCGTGCCTGGGGTTTGAAAATGCTGGTGACAGCTACTTATTCCCAGACCATCTTGGGCATCACACTGATCCCCTCGATTCTGTGGACCAAGGACGTCAAGGGGTACTCATACGATGGCGCATATTCGGAAGGCCGAACGCTGCTGCGTCCAGCTTTGCGCGCCGAAATAGGCCAAAATTATTTTGCCGAGATCCAGTACAGCCGCTTCAGTGGTGGTCGATACAACTTGCTTGTTGATCGCGATTTTGTCAGCGTCATGGTCGGTGTTCGCTTTTGACGGTCAATTGCATCTGTGATGTTTTTTAGGGCCAAGACTTCAGAAAAATCCGAGCTTACCGTCGATTGAAATATTGGCGCATCTCGGCCAGTGTTTTTGACTCTTTGGATTGAATAGGCACCACCTTGGATGGACTATCCGGAAAAAGATCTTCTTGGCTCAGGTTGTACCTTTCCATCAAGGCTTTGATTTGTGTTGTGCCTGTGTCAATTTCTTCTTGACGGATTTGAGCTTGCTCCAGCTCCAGCGCAATCCGTTTAGCCGATTCCATTGATTGGGCTATTTTCAAATCCAGGTCGGCCTTTTGTTGTTGCAATTGTTTGAGTGAAGACATGGCGCAATTCCAAAAGAAGATGAAGACACGATGGGCTGGAATCTAACAGTGCACTGTGTGGGTTTTCACATCAAACTTCATGGAAGCACACAGATCCTCACGGCGGGTTTGGCGGTTGTTGTTTTGTTGCGCTCAATGCTCACAATTGCTCTCACTTCGAAGGAGAAATGTCCTGTCAGTTTGGGCATTGCCGGTTTTTTTGATCTCAAGCTTCTATGATTTAACAAAACCATGAAGCACCTGTTTATTCTGCTGTCCTTGCTGTTTTTCCAGGTGTTTGTGCACGCTGGTGATACACGCTACCGGATCGATACCGCCTACCACCATGACGAAGCGCCAACGCGAAGCATAGAAGCTGCGCAATATCTGGCATTCAAACCTTATTCAGGTGATCTTCGATTGGGTTTTGCAAAGGGTGAAACCTGGATCCGGTTGCGGATACAAACTGATGCATTGTCAGAGGGGGCTCTTCCGACGATGCCGGCTGCGCCGTTGGTGCTCAGGGTGGGGCCTTACTACCTGGATGACGTGGTGTTTTATGCACCGCAAAAAGGCCATTGGTTTGTGCAGCAAGGCGGGGATCGCCATGTCAAGCAACGACAAAACTGTTCGGATGACTTGTACTGCTTTTCATTGGGGGCGTTGGAGGGCAACACGGTCACGGTGTATCTGAGAGTTCAGACGGACGGTGTCCGGGTGGTGCAGACCAGCGTCATGCCCGCAGAAGAGGTGATGACCGCTGCAATGACCCGAATCAATCGCATGACGGTATCTTTGACCTTGGCGATAGCGTTGCTGGTTTTGTCGCTGGCGTTCCTGTTTCTTGAGCGCTCGCTTTTGTTGCATGTCTTTTGTTGGTTTCAGTTGTCTGTGGTGTTTGCAATTGCTGCTACGACCGGTGTGTTGGCGCAGTGGTTGCCCTTTTTTACCGCCGAAACAGTCAACGACCTGAGCAATCTGGTGCAAGTGATCCGCGTGGCAATGACGGTTCTGCTTGGCTGGGCGGCATTGAAGTCATGCAGCCCTGCGCCAGCCTATCAATATGCTGTGGTAACCATGATGGGGGTCTGTGGCATCAACTTTTTTTGGTTGTTGACGGGGCATGCAGATTGGGCCTTGAAGACCAATTTCGGCGTGCTGTGGTTGAACTCTTTGGTGCAATTGATGGGTGTCTTATCAGGACGAAATTTCCCACCCAAATTACGAATGATCTTATTGACGGGTTGGTCGATATTCCTCTTTTTCTCCACTTTGGGCGTTTTTGCCAGCCTGGGATTTTTGGGGGGCCGTGACCACATGGGATTATTTCAATCCATTGGGGACTGGCGGCTCAACGGGGTGCCCATTGGCATCGTGGTGTTCTGGGTTGTAGCCACTGAGAAATCCAACCGAAAAATCCAGAAGTTGCAAGAATTACAGGGCTTGCAGATCGAGGCGGCTCAGTCCAAGGCCCATCAGGAAAAACTCCACGAGCGCAGAGAGCTGATTGACATGTTGACCCATGAGCTGAAGACACCCTTGGGCACCATCAAATTTGCATTGGCGTCGCTGAAAAGAGCCGCCAAATCACAAGGGGAATCTCTGGAGCGGGTTCAGCACATCGACGCTTCGGTGAACCGGATGGATGCCATGATCGAGCATGTGGCGTTGTCCAACAAAATTGAACGTCACGATGCCCACGACTCTGCAGAAACGATCTCCGCTCAGGAATTGATGAACGTCGTGATGCAGGAGTATCGGGATGTGCAACGCTTTGAGCTGAGCATCCAGGAGGGGACCTTTTTCCATGCCGATCCGCATTTCTTGGCCCTGATCGTGGAAAACCTCGTCAGCAACGCCGTCAAATACGCATCCGATGGAAAAATCAAAATCACCATTGAAAACCAAACGCCAGCCATGACCTGTTTCCGTATCAGTAACCGTGTGGCTGATGAGAGCTTGCCTGATGAAAATCGTTTATTTGAACGGTACTATCGGCACCCGAATTTTCAGAACCATCCGGGCATGGGCATTGGCTTGAGTCTGGTGCATTCGGCTGCCGCCAAAATGGGTGCGACTGTCAGCTACCAAAAAGCAGACCAGGAAGTGATTTTTGAAGTGAGGATACCCTGTTGAATTCGACGTTGCCTTTGCCGACCAGAGATGCACATTGGCCATTGGTGTTGGCACTGGTGGAGGACGATCGCCTGTTGCGCGAAGAAATTGAGGTGCACTTGACGGCCCATGGTTTTCAGGTGCACGCCGCCAACAGCGCGACGGGCTTGGATGACTTGAGCGCGCGCATTGCCTTTGATCTTTACCTGATTGACCTCAACTTGCCCGGAGAAAACGGTCTCAGTCTTTGTCGCCGGGTGCGGGCATCGCGGCCTGATGCGGGTATCGTGATCATGACCGCTCGGGTCGCGTTGAACGACCGGATCGCTGGGTACAAACAAGGCGGTGCAGACATCTATCTGACCAAGCCCGTGTCGCCCGATGAACTGGTGCTCGTTTTGTTGAGTCTGGGGCGTCGTTTGAAGCAGGCTCAAACGAGCAAGGAGTGGTCGCTCAGTTTGCGTGACCGCACTTTGCTGGGACCAGACCAGACGCAAAAACTGCGCTTGACCAGCAAGGAAAAAACCATTTTGCTGGCGCTGGTGCAGGCCAAAGACAACACCCTTGAATCAGGCGTGTTGTGTGATTTGTTCGCTGACGAGGACGAAGAGGCCTTGATGAGCAAACATGCGCTGGAAGAAATGATTGCCCGGCTGCGCAAGAAATTCAAAAGCGTTCAGACCGAAGGCGATGAGCCCGCCATCAAATCGGTTTGGGGTGTCGGTTACCAGCTGTGCGTCCGGATCAACTTTGTGCATTGAAGATGGTGCATGGACTGCAGAAGCCAGAAATTGGGAATATGACCTTGTTTTGGTATAGATTCAGTAGGTTTTAAAATCTACGCCCATGACCGATACCAACGCTGTTGCCACTCCCCGTCCCGAACTGCCCGATCATTTGTCCATCGATGCGCGCAGCCCGCACCATGTGCGCGCTGTGTTTGAGCATGACATCGGCGTCCGCTTCAATGGCAAAGAGCGCAATGATGTGGAGGAATACTGCATCAGCGAAGGCTGGGTCAAAGTCCCCGCTGGCAAGACGCTGGACCGCAAAGGCCAGCCCTTGCTGATCAAGCTCAAAGGCAAAGTCGAAGCGTTTTACCGCTGAGACTGGCGGTTGTGCTCAACCGCTGACGCGCCGCTGCAAATCCTCAAACGAGATCAACTCCCCCGCCAGCGCGCTGGCCATCACCGTGGGCGGGCTGGCCAGCCAGACCTGGCCCGGGCCGGAGCGCCCCGGAAAATTGCGGTTGATGGCGCTCACCGTGACCTGCGCTGCATCGGTGGATGAACCCGGCCCGCAGTTGGCGCAAGCCCCGCACGAGGGTTGCAAAATCCGGACGCCCATGGCTGCGAAGGTCTTGTCGTAGCCCTTGGCTGTGCAGTAATCGCGCACGGCGGTGGTGCCGTATTGCAAAAACACCTGCACACCTTCGGGCACCTTGATGCCCTGCGCGAGGCCCCAGGCCAGCACCGCGTGGTAGTGATCAAAGTCTTCGCGCTTGCCCGCCGTGCACGAACCGCCGTAGGCGATGTCGATGCGCACGCGCTCGTGCAAGTCGGACAGCGCCAGGCCCTGACCTGGGTCACCGGGCCGCGCCACCATGGGGCAAAGGGTGTTCAGATCGACGGCCATGTGATGGGCGCAGTGCGCACCCTCATCGCTGTGCATCCAGTCTTCCAGCAAGAAGTCCACGCCCCGGCGCTCTTTCAAAAAGCGCACCGTCTCGGCGTCAGGTGCCACGATGCCGGTGAGCCCGCCCAGCTCGGCGCACATGTTGGTGAGCGTGGCGCGTTCGTCGGTGCTCAGGTGGGCGATGCCCTCGCCCGCGAACTCGAACACTTTGCCCACCCCGTTGCCGCTGCGGATGAAAGGTGTGGCCAGCAGGTGCAGCATCAGGTCTTTGGCGGTCACCCCCGCAGGCATTTGGCCTTGCAGCTCAACGCGTACGCATTCGGGCAGCGTCACGCGCACCGCGCCGGTCACAAAGGCGTTGGCCATGTCGGTGGTGCCCACGCCAAAGGCCACGCAACCCAAAGCACCGCTGTGTGGCGTGTGTGAATCGGTGCCTACCACCACCTGGCCGGGCAGTGCGTAGTGCTCGGCCATCATGGCGTGCGAGATGCCGGCCACGTTGCGGCCGTCATCTTGCAGCACTTCGGCATCGGTCAGGGTGCGGTGCATGCGCAGGCCATGGTGCACGGCAAAGTCGCGCTGCGCCCGGCTCATGGCGTGCATGTTGGCGATCAGGCCACCGCGCACATGGGCGGGGCTTTCATCGACGTAAGACGTGTGGTCTTCAAACACCACAATCTGCTCAGGGCGTTGCAGTGTGAAGTGCTCGTCCAGTGCCCCGCGCAGCAGCGTGTCGGCCATGCCGGTGTAGTACTCGTGGATGAAGCGCCAGTCGGCCCGCACGAACAGCCCGTCGCCGGGTTGCGGCTGCACGGGGGTGTGGGGCGCAGTCAGGCGATGGCGCGAGAGGATTTTTTCAAACAGGGTTTGGGGGCCAGCATTCGCGAGCAGGGGCTCGCTCCCACAAGGTTGCAGCGGTTCCTTGTAGGAGGCCGCCCCTGCGGCCGAATCTGTGTTGTGGCTGTGGCTGGCATTCGCGAGCAGGGGCTCGCTCCCACAAGGCTGTAGCGGTTCCTTGTAGGAGGTCGCCCCTGCGGCCGAATCCACGCCCGCCAAAAACCGTTGTCCCCAGCGCAACAACCCTCCTGCGCTCAGCACCGAGGCCGCCAGTGCTTCGCGCCCCTGCACCAGATCGGCCAGCGTGAGGGCTTCTCCGCGTGCGATGCGGTCCAGCAAGTCCAAGTCGGTCGAGGTGAACAAGCCAATGTTGTCGGCGTTCTGGCGGTAAATGCGCTCAAAACTCTCGGCAATGACCAGCTGCACGCCCGCCAGCTTTTCGGCGGTGGGGCTGTGCTCACGCGACGACCCTTTGCCATAGCGGCGCCCGGCCACCAGGACCTGAAACCCTGCTTGCCTCAGCGTCTTGTGCCCGATGGGGTTGTCGCTGCCGCAGCGCAGCCCGGTGTGGGCAAAGTCGCCCAGGCGGTCGTCGTAATGGCTCAGGATGTGCACCGGCGTGATCTCGTCGGTTGAGACATCGTCGCGCAGCGGTCCGGCTTGTTCGCGGGTCAGGGTCTCGCCCGCCAGCTGGCGGCGGATCAGGTTCGGGTCCTGGCTGAGGTACAGGACGTTCCAGTGGGTGGGGTTCATGGCGGGGTTGGCGCGTGCGCGGCCGAGAGGAATTCAAGCAGCTTCAAGGCCGCGGGCGTGAGGACTTCTTCTCCTCGGTGGCAAAGGACAAAACGGCGCTTGGACCAAGGTTCTTGCAGCGGCAGCACCTCCAGGCCATAAGCCTCGGCATACAGGCCGGTCACTTCACGCGGCACCAGCGCAATCGCCAGGCCCGCCCGCACCACGCGCAGCGCGGCCTCAAAGTTGGTGACGATCACGCGGTGCTGCAAGCGCTTGCCCAGCAAGCCCGCTTCGCGTTGCAGCATCACCTCCACCGCCGAGTTGACCGGCATGATCACATGCTCAAAATCCAGCGTGTCGGCATAACGCACGGCGGCGAGGCCGCACAAGGGGTGGCCTTTGGGCACGGCCACGCTCAGGTGGTCGTGGCGGTAGGTGCGGGTGTGCAGCAAGCCGGTTTCGGCCGCATCCCAGCAGATGCCGATGGACGCCACACCTTCGCGTATGCCGCGCACCACCTCGGGGCTGATTCGCTCTTCCAGATCGATCTGGATGTTCTGGTGCTCGGGCATTTTGAGAAAACCCGCGATCTCGTCGGCCAGCGATTCAGCCATGACCGAGGCGGTGGCCAGCAGATTCACCCGGCCCTGGATACCGGCCGCGTGGCTGGCCATGTCGCGCTCGATGCGGCTGGCGCTCAGCAGCATGCTGCGGGCGTGCTCCAGCAAGGTTTCGCCCGCAGGGGTGGGCACCACGCCGTGCTTGCGCCGGGTCAGCAGGCTCGCGCCCACCGTGGCCTCCAGCTGGGCCAGCCGTTTGCTCACGGCAGAGGCCACCATATTGGCCTTTTCGGCGGCGCGGCTCATGTTGCCCGTGTCGCAGACGGTCACAAACAGGCGCAGCGAAGTCAGGTCGAGGTCACGCATTAAGTTATTCCCATGTGGAACAAATAGGCTTCCAAAATTGAATTTTATGATCGATTGGAAACATTAAACTCGCTGCACTTTCCACCAAGGACATTGGACATGAGCACATTTCATTGGCCCGAGCGCGTGACCATCCGCGAAGTGGGCCTGCGCGACGGGCTGCAAAGCATCGCCCGCACCTTGCCCACGGCGCAAAAGCTGCAGTGGATTCAGGGCGCTTACGACGCAGGCATCCGCGAGATCGAAGTCGGCTCCTTTGTGCCGCCCAAACTCCTGCCGCAGTTGGCCGATACGGCCGAGCTGGTGGCCTTTGCCAAAACCCTGCCGGGGCTCGTCGTGTCGGTGCTGGTGCCCAACCTCAAGGGGGCTGAGCGCGCCATGGACAGCGGCGCCGACTGGATGCTGCTGCCCCTGTCGGCCAGCCATGCGCACAGCCTGGCCAACCTGCGCAAAGCGCCCGACGACGTGGTGGCCGAGATCGCGGCCATCGTGGAGGCCCGTCGGTCACGGGGTTCCGCCATCCGCATCGAAGTCGGTATGAGCACCGCGTTCGGTTGCACGATTCAAGGCCGGGTCGAGGAGGGTGAAGTGTTGCGCCTTTTGAACGCTGTTTTGGCGCTGGGCGTGGACCGCGTCGGTTTGGCCGACACGGTGGGCTACGCCGATCCGCGTCAGGTGGGCGAGCTGTTTGCCAAAGCGCGTGAGGTGGCGGGTGAGCAGCTGGGCTGCGGCCACTTTCACGACACACGCGGTTTGGGCATGGCCAACGTCATGGCCGCGCTGCAAGCGGGCGAGACCCGTTTTGACGCTTGCCTGGCGGGCATTGGCGGCTGCCCGCATGCGCCCGGGGCCAGTGGCAATGTGGCCACCGAAGATGTGGCCTATCTGATGGCCAGCATGGGCATGGAGACCGGCATCGATTTCGGTAAGCTCATGGCTTTGCGCGCCCAGGTGGCGCAGTGGCTCGCAGGCGAATGCCTGCATGGTTCGATCGCGCAGGCGGGTTTGCCCAAAATCCTGCGCACCGCAGAAGTGATCGCATGAACAATTCCGACAAGAAACTCCCGCTCGAAGGCCTGCGCGTCGTCGAGTTCACCCACATGGTCATGGGCCCCACCTGCGGCATGGTGCTGGCCGACATGGGGGCCGAAGTCATCAAGGTTGAACCCATCGAGGGCGATCGCACGCGTCACCTGCTGGGCTCGGGTGCGGGCTTTTTCCCGATGTTCAACCGCAACAAGAAGAGCATCAAGATCAACCTGCAAAGCCCCGAGGGTGCTGAGATGGCGCGCCGCCTGTGCGCTACGGCCGATGTGGTGGCCGAGAACTTCAAGCCCGGCTCCATGGTCAAGTACGGCTTGGACTACGCCAGCTTGTCGGCCACCAACCCCAGGCTGATTTACGCCAGCCTCAAAGGCTTTTTGCCCGGCCCGTACGACCACCGCACCGCGCTCGACGAAGTGGTGCAGATGATGGGGGGCTTGGCCTACATGACCGGGCGTCCTGGTGACCCGCTGCGCGCAGGCACCAGCGTGAACGACATCATGGGCGGCATGTTTGGCGCGATTGGCGTGCTGGGCGCACTCATCCAGCGCGGCATCACTGGGCGCGGGCAAGAGATCCAGTCGGCGCTGTTCGAAAATAACGTCTTCCTGGTGGGCCAGCACATGCTGCAGTACGCCATCACGGGCAAGGCGGCCGAGCCCATGCCCAACCGCATCTCGGCTTGGGCGGTGTACGACGTGTTCACCGTCAAGAACGGCGAGCAGATTTTCTTGGCAGCGGTGAGCGACGCGCAATGGGCCACCTTCTGCGATGTGCTGGGCTTTGCCGACCTCAAGGCCGATCCGCGCTATGTGGACAACAACGCCCGCGTGTCTTTGCGTGACGAACTGTTGCCCGAATTGCGCCGCCGCTTGGAGGCCTTCACCGCCGCCGAGCTGACCGCCATTTTTGAGAAAGCCGGGCTGCCCTTTGCGCCCATCGTCAAACCCGAAGAGCTGTTTGACGATCCACACCTGAACGCGACCGGGGCCTTGGCCGATGTGCGCCTGACCGATGGCCCCAAAGCCGGTCAGACCGCCCGCGCGGCGCTGTTCCCCTTCACCATGGATGGGCAGCGCCTGGGCGTGCGGCACCAGCCACCCAAACAAGGTGAAAATACCGACGAATTGTTGCAAGGCCTGGGGCTGAGCGAAGCAGAGATAGCACGCCTGCGCTCACTCAAGGCGGTGGCCTGAGTCAGCGCAACCCCGTGCTGTAAATTACGCATCCATCTGAAAAGAAAGAGACAAACCATGAAAAACCACATCACACGCCGCGCCGCCTTGGCCGCTTTGACCTCGGCTGCCGCAGTCGCTTTGCCCGGCCTGTCGTTCGCGCAAGCGGACCGCCCTGTCAAGTTCATCCTGCCCAACGCCACAGGCTCGGGTGTGGACGCGATCACGCGCGCTGCCGCCCCGGCCCTGGGCAAAGCCTTGGGCACCAACGTGGTGGTCGAAAACCAGTCCGGTGCCAGTGGTGTGATCGGTTTGCAGGCCCTGGCCAAGAACCCGCCCGATGGCTTCACCCTGTCGGTGGTGTCCAACAACGTGGTGATCTTCCCCAGTGTCATCAAAAATTTGCCTTTCGACATGCCCGGCGACTTCACGCCGGTCGCCGTGGTGGGCAGCACCCCCATGGTGCTGGTCGTCAACCCGCAAAAAGTGACCGCCACCAACAGCCGTGAATTCATTGCGGCACTCAAAGCCAAGCCCGATGGCTACAACTTCGGCTCCGGCGGCAACGGCACGATCTTGCATCTGGCAGGTGAGATGTTCCTCGATGAAGCCAACGCCAAAGCGCGCCACATCCCCTACAAAGGCGTGGGCCCCATGGTGACGGATTTGCTGGGTGGCCAAATTGACTTCGGCGTGGTGGCCTTGCCCAGCGTGGCGCAGCACATCAAGTCCGGCGCACTGCGCGCCATTGGCATGTGTGCCGACAAGCGCACGCAAGCAGCCCCCGACATTCCCACCTTCATTGAGCAAGGCTTGACGGGCTACAACATGGAAGCCTGGTTCGCGGTGATCGGCCCCAAAGGCATGTCTGCTGCGCAAGTCAAGAAGGTGCACGACGCCGTGGCCGCCGCATTCAACGATGCGACCGTGAAGGAAACCATGGCCAAGCAAGGCAACACCATCAGCGTCAGCAGCACCGAGCAGGCCCAAAAAGCCTTCCGCAGCGAGTTGGCGCGCTACGCCGCGCTGGTCAAAAAAGCCGGCATCGAGCCGCAATGAGGCTTGCGGTTGTCGCTTGACACACGCAGCGCAAGCGACGACCATCAGCCCCCATGTCCATCCAGGTTTTGATTTTCGGTATCCACCTCGCGCGCAGCACGCGGGGCAAGCCCTGCGCACCGCCGCAGGCTTTGTGACTCTCTTGTAGGTCGGAGGCTTCAGCCCCGACCTACAAAGATCCCTTTTCGTTTGACCGATTTCGATTCGGGCTTCGCTCACTTTGCAGCGTGGCCCCGTTCACTGCTGGAGATTTTCATGACCGATTTGTTTGACAACCCCATGGGCCTGTGCGGCTTCGAGTTCGTCGAGTTTGCTTCCCCTATCGCCAACACCCTGGAGCCTCTGTTTGAAAAAATGGGTTTTACGCTGGTGGCCAAGCACCGTTCCAAAGACGTGGTGCTTTACCGCCAGGGCGACATCAACTTCATCGTCAACCGCGAGCCCAAAAGCCTGGCCGGTTACTTTGCCGCCGAGCACGGCCCTTGCGCTTGCGCGTTGGCATTTCGGGTGAAGGACTCGCACAAGGCCTATGAACGTGCATTGGAGATGGGCGCGCAACCGGTGGAGATTCCGACCGGTCCGATGGAGCTGCGCTTGCCCGCCATCAAGGGCATCGGTGGTGCACCGTTGTATTTGATTGACCGTTTTGAAGACGGCAAAAGCATCTACGACATCGACTTTGAATTCATCGACGGTGTGGACCGCCACCCGCCCGGCCACGGCTTCAAGATCATCGACCACCTCACGCACAACGTTTACAAAGGCCGCATGGCCTTCTGGAGTGGTTTCTACGAGAAGATTTTCAACTTCCGCGAGATCCGTTACTTCGACATCAAGGGCACGCACACGGGCCTCACCAGCCGCGCCATGACTGCACCCGATGGCATGATCCGCATCCCGCTCAACGAAGAGTCGGGCAAAACCGGCGGCCAGATCGAAGAATTTTTGATGCAGTTCAACGGTGAAGGCATCCAGCACATTGCGCTGCTGACCGACGACATTTTGAAAAGCGTGGACGCGCTGCAGATGGCGGGCATCTCGCTCATGACCGCACCCAACGACATTTATTACGAGATGCTCGAAGAACGCCTGAAAGGCCACGGCGAGCCCGTGCCTGAATTGCAGGCGCGCGGCATCTTGATGGACGGCTCCACCGCCAACGGCGAGAAACGTCTGCTGTTGCAAATCTTCAGCCAGACGTTGCTGGGCCCGGTGTTCTTCGAGTTCATCCAGCGCAAGGCCGACGAAGGCTTTGGCGAGGGCAACTTCAAGGCACTGTTTGAATCGCTCGAGCGCGACCAGATTCGGCGTGGGGCGATTCAGGTAGACGCAGCCTGATCAGTATTTCTGCTGTGAATTTGTGGGAGGCCGCCCCTGCGGCCGAATGCGTGCAGTGGCTTGACCGCCATTCCTGAGCAGGGGCTCGCTCCCAGAAGGCAAGCGGTCAGCTGCCGTTGCAAACTTTCAGCACCTGCTCACCATAAGCCTCGAGCTTTTTCACACCCAGCCCGCTGATGCCTTGCAGGTCGCTCAGGCTTTGTGGGGCGCTTTCGGCAATCGCGGCCAGGGTCGCGTCGTGGAAGATGACGTAAGCGGGCAGGTTGTGTTCTTTGGCCACTTCGGCGCGCCACGCCTTGAGGTTGATGTAGCGCACCATCGCGTCCTGGTCCAGATTGGCCGCTGCCGGGCTGGGCGCGCTGCGTGAGCGACTTTTCTTGTCGCTGCGTTGGCTGGTGCTCTCGCGCAGCTGCACCGGCACATCGCCCTTGAGCACGGCGCGTGAGGCTTCGGTCAGGTGCAAGGTGCTGAAGCCGTCTTCGGTGTGCACATGCAGCGCGCCAATGGCGATCAGCTGGCGCATCACGGCGCGCAGTTGTTGTTCGCTGTAGTCCGCGCCCAGCCCAAAAGTGCTGATGCTCTCGTGGCCGCGTTGCACCACTTTCTCGGTCTTTTTGCCGCGCACAATGTCCATGGTGTGGCCCGCACCAAAGTTGTGACCACTGCTTTGCTGTGTGCGGTACACGGTGGACAGCAGCTTGCGCGCCGCGTCGGTGCCGTCCCACACCTCGGGCGGGTTCAGGCAGTTGTCGCAGTTGCCGCAAAACGGCATGTACACGCCTTGCGTGCTTTCGCCTTTCGTGCTTTCGGATTGCCCTTTGTAGCTCTCGCCAAAATAGCTGAGCAGCCGCACGCGTCGGCAGTCGGTCGCTTCGGCCAAACCCAGCAGCGCATCGAGTTTGCCGCGCATGACTTGCTTGAACTCTTCGCCCGCTGGGCTTTCGTCGATCATGCGGCGCTGGTTCACCACGTCTTGCAGGCCATAGGCCATCCACGCGTCCGACGCCAGGCCATCGCGCCCGGCGCGGCCGGTCTCCTGGTAATAGCCTTCGATGTTTTTGGGCATGTCCAGGTGCGCCACAAAGCGCACATCGGGTTTGTCGATGCCCATGCCAAAAGCCACGGTGGCCACCATCACCACGCCGTCTTCGCGCAGGAATTCGTTCTGGTGGCGTTGGCGCATGCCCGCGTCCAGACCCGCGTGGTAAGGCAAAGCATGGATGCCCGATTCGACTAACATGGCTGCGATCTCTTCCACCCGTTTGCGTGACTGGCAATAGACCACGCCCGCTTCTTCGGGGTGCTCGCGCTCGATGAAGCGCAGCAGTTGGGTGCTGGCGTCTTTTTTCTCGACGATGGTGTAGCGGATGTTGGGCCGGTCAAAGCTGCTGATGAACAGCTCGGCGCTTTCCAGTTGCAGCCGCTCGACGATGTCGGCGCGCGTCAGCGCATCGGCCGTGGCGGTGAGCGCCACACGCGGCACGCTGGGGTAGCGCTCATGCAGGACCGTGAGGCCCCGGTATTCGGGTCTGAAGTCGTGCCCCCACTGGCTCACGCAATGTGCTTCGTCGATGGCAAACAGGCTCAGCAGCCCGCGTTCGAGCAGCGAATCCATCTGGGCCAAAAATCGCCCATTGGTCACGCGCTCAGGGGCGGCGTACAGCAGGGTGATCTCGCCGCGCAGCAAGCGGCGCTCGATGTCGCTGGCTTCTTCGCTGGTCAGGGTTGAGTTGAGAAACGCGGCGCTCACACCCGCTTCATGCAGCGCGCCCACCTGGTCGTGCATCAGCGCAATCAGCGGCGAGACCACCACCGTGATGCCGTGGCCCGCACGCTGGCGCGCAATGGCCGGGATCTGGTAACACAGCGACTTGCCCCCGCCCGTGGGCATGAGCACCAGCGCATCGCCCCCGGCCGCCACATGGTCAATGATGGCTTGCTGCGGGCCGCGAAAGGCGTCGTAGCCAAAAACTTCGCGCAGGATGGGGAGGTGGGGGGACAAAAGTGGGGTGGGTGAGGGCAAAACAGCCGATATTGTGCCTCCTCTATGTGGGAGCGAGCCCCTGCTCGCGAATGCTTGCTTTGGCGCAGCATGCATTCGGCCGCAGGGGCGGCCTCCCACATGGAAAGCCTCACGCGCATGCACGACAATTCATCCCATGCACACCTCTGCCCTCGTCCTGTTTTCTGGTGGCCAAGACTCCACCACCTGCCTGGCCCAAGCTTTGTCCAAGTACCAGCGCGTCGAAACCCTGGCTTTTGACTATGGCCAGCGCCACAAAGTCGAGCTGGACGCCCGGTTGAACGTGCTGGCTGCGATCAAGGCGCGCTTTCCGCAATGGGCCCCCAAGATGGGCGAGGACCATTTCCTGGACGCTGGCATCCTGGGCCAAATCAGCGAAACGTCCCTGACCCGCGACACCGCCATCGAGATGGAAAGTTCGGGCCTGCCCAACACCTTTGTGCCCGGGCGCAACCTGCTGTTCCTGACGCTCGCCGCTGCTTTGGCCTACCGCCGGGGCTTGCAAGTCATCGTCACCGGCGTGTGCGAGACCGATTTTTCGGGCTACCCCGACTGCCGCGACGACACCATGAAGGCCATGCAGGTCGCCTTGTCGCTGGGCATGGACCGCAAGCTGTTGATCGAAACCCCGCTCATGTGGATCGACAAGGCGCAGACCTGGCAACTGGCGCACGATCTGGGCCAAAAGGCCGATCCGGCACAAGGCGGGCAGGCCTTGGTGGATTTGATCGTGGAGCACACCCACACCTGCTACTTGGGCGAGCGCACCCAGCGGCACGACTGGGGTTATGGTTGCGGACAGTGCCCGGCGTGCCAGCTCAGGGCGGCGGGGTTTGCGCGTTACGTTCAGGCCTGAAGGCTGGGCACACAGGCCTCATCGGCCTGTGTTTGTGTTCCCCGTGCCCAGTGCATGCCGTTGCGCAAAACGTGCGCATGCGCCTTGCAACCAGTCGGCAAAGGCCTCGCGTGCGGGGTGTTTGGCGCTGCCCGGGGGCAGCAGCAGGTAATAGGCCGAGGCATGCGCACATTCGTGCGCATGGGCGGGCACCAGTTCGTGGCGCTGCAACAGGTTGTCAGCGATTGATCGGCGGCTGAGCGCCACCCCCAGGCCCTGACGCGCAGCTTCGAGCAGGTGCGTCGAATCGGTGAAGGTCATCTGCGCGGGTGGCCGCTGCACCCCGCTGTGGGCCTCAGACAGGTCGGCCAGCCAGCTGGCCCAGTTTTCGCTGGCGTGCAGCAAAGGCAGTTGCAGCAGCTGTTGCAGGGTTTGCGGGGGCTCGGGCCCCAGCAGCGATGGCGCGCCCAGCAGCACCAGGCTGTCGCCCATCAGGGGCCGCACCTCGACCTCTGGCCAGCGGCCATGGCCAAAGCGGATGGCGCAGTCCACCTGGCCCTCGTTCAAATCGACATAGTCCATGGAGCCATGCAATTGCAGCCGCACATGCGGGTGCCAGCGGGTGAAGTCTGCCAGTCGGGGCAACAACCAGCCGTTGGCAAAGGAGGGCAACACCGCCACACGCAGGTCCTGAGTTTGCTGAATCGGTCGGTGGCTGCGCACGCGCTCGGTCACGTCCACGATGTCTTGCAGCGCTTGGCGCACCTGGTAGCCGTAAATGCGGCCGGTATCGGTCAGCGTCCAGCGGCGGCCGTTGCGCTCGATCAGCGGGGCCTTCAAAAATTCTTCCAGCGCCCGGATCTGGTGACTGACCGCGCCGGGCGTGAGTTTGAGTTCTTCGGCCGCAGCATTCACCGAGCCCAGCCGCACCCAGGCGGCAAAGGCGCGCAAAGCGGGCAGGGGCGGGGCGCGGCCGGTCATGTCAATGGAATTCGCTGAGTGCTCGAAAAAAATGAAGCCAAGCAGCGCATGGCACTGCCTAGACTGAACAGCGTTGGGCCTTCTCGGGCACAGCGCTTTCAAAGTTTATCAAGGAACCTTTCATGCTCATCGACGATCTGCGCGCCTTTTTGGCCGACTATTTTGACGTCCTGCAAACCCAGGACATGGCCCTGTTTGACCGGGTGTTTCACAAAGACTGCGTGCTGTATTCGCAGCAAGACGGCCAGTTGGTCGTGCGCCCTTATGCGGTCTACCGCGAGATGGTGCAGGGCCGCCAGTCGCCCGCATCGGGGGGCTACCCGCGCGATGAACAAGTCCTGCTGCTGGATGTGCTGTCGCCCACCATGGCGCTGGTCAAAGTGCGGCTGCGCCTGTTTGACAACATCATGGAAGACCACCTGAATCTGATGCACCACGAAGGCCGCTGGATGATTTATGCCAAGCATTTTTCCCGTGTTGGCAGCGCGGTCTGACCCGAAGCCCGCAGGCGCTCTGGCGGCAGTCGGGCTGTGCTTTGGGCGTCTTTAAAATCAGCGCATGAACCGCCCCTTGCTGACCTCCGCGCTGTCGCCTGAAGATTTCAGGGCCTGGTACTGGCTCAAAAAAGAATTGCAGGCCTTTTGCGGTGCTCAGGCCCTGCCCACAGCGGGCAGCAAAGAAGACCTGAGTGGGCGGGTGCTGGCGCATTTGTCGGGCGAGCCATCTTCGACGCGCCTCACGACCACTTCCACGGCCAGCTATTCAGCCCGGCGCAGCGCCATGCCGCAGACCCTGACGCCAGACACGGTCATCGGCCCGGGCTGGCGGCTCAATGAAGACTTGCGGGCCTTTTTTGTGGCCCACACCTCCCCCGCTTTCCGGTTCAATCAGGCCCTACGCGACCTGTTCAAAAACCCCGATGGCTGCACGCTGGGACACGCTTTGGCCGTTTACCGAAGCAGCCTTGAGCAAGGTCCAGCCCCGATTCAGCGACAATTCCAGTTCAACCAGCACATCCGCGACTATTTTGCGCAGCACCCGGGGGGCCACCCGCGCCCAGGCGCTGCAAGCCTGGCAAGCCAAACGCCAGACCGCGCAAGCCCTTGTTTTTTCTGCCGACACCGAATGAAATCCCTGACCTACACCCGCGCCCAGGCGCTGCCCGAGATCCTGAAAACCCGCATCGCCATCCTCGACGGGGCCATGGGCACCATGATCCAGCGCTTCAAGCTGACCGAAGCCGATTACCGGGGTGAGCGTTTCAAGGACTTCCCCAAAGACGTCAAAGGCAACAACGAGCTGCTGAGCCTGACCCGCCCCGATGTGATCCGCGACATCCACGAAGGCTATCTGGCCGCCGGGGCCGACCTGATCGAGACCAACACCTTTGGCGCCACCACCGTGGCCCAGGCCGACTACGACATGCAGCACCTGGCCCGCGAGATGAACTTGCAGTCCGCCAAATTGGCCCGCGCCGCCTGCGACAAGTTCTCCACCCCCGACAAGCCCCGCTTTGTGGTCGGCGCTTTGGGCCCCACACCCAAGACCGCCAGCATCAGCCCCGATGTGAACGACGCGGGTGCCCGTAATGTGACCTTTGAAGAGCTGCGCGTCGCCTATTACGCGCAGGTCGAAGCCCTGGTCGAAGGCGGCTCGGATGTGCTGTTGGTCGAAACGATTTTTGACACGCTCAATGCCAAGGCCGCGCTGTTCGCCATCGAAGAATTCTTTGAAGCCAGTGGCGAGCGCCTGCCCCTGATCATCAGCGGCACGGTGACAGACGCTTCGGGCCGCATCTTGAGCGGCCAGACCGTGACCGCGTTTTGGCACAGCGTGCGCCACGCACAGCCCTTGGCCATTGGCCTGAACTGCGCCTTGGGGGCCACGCTGATGCGTCCTTACATTCAAGAGCTCAACAAAGTTGCGGCTGACACCTTCATCAGCTGCTACCCCAACGCCGGTCTGCCCAACCCCATGAGCGACACCGGCTTTGACGAAACGCCCGAAGTCACCAGTCGCCTCATCCACGAATTTGCCGCCGAAGGCTTGGTCAACATCGTGGGCGGCTGCTGCGGCACCACGCCCGACCACATCGGCGCGATCAGCAAGGCCGTAGGCCCGCTGGCCCCGCGCAACGTGCATGGCGGGTTCTTCTACAAAGAAGCGGCCTGAACTGACCCTGTGGGAGCGGCACCCTCGCCGCGAAAGACCACTGCTGGACCCAAGCCATCGCCCGGGGGCGGGCTCACACAGCACACCATTGACCGACCTGCCTGCGCACGACATCGTCTGAACAGACGATGTGCAGCCGCTGGCGCTGCGGCACCATGACCCTCAAAACGCGCCCTCTGGCGCACATGAGGTGGATGCATGGCGGGACCGCTGACAGGCATGAAGGTGATCGAGATGGCCGGAATCGGCCCAGGGCCGTTTTGCGCCATGGTGCTGGCCGACCTGGGGGCCGATGTGGTGCGCGTGGCCAGGCCGGGCGTGGCACCCGACCCCCTGGACGTGCTGGCCCGCAGCCGCATGGTGCTCAACCTGGACCTGCGCGAGCCACAAGCCGTGCAAGAGGTGCTGAGCCTGGTGGCCCAAGCCGATGTGCTCATCGAAGGTTTTCGCCCGGGCGTGATGGAGCGTCTGGGCTTGGGGCCAGACGTCTGCCTGGCCCGCCAGCCCCGGCTGGTGTACGGGCGCATGACTGGCTGGGGTCAGCACGGGCCGCTGGCGCATGCGGCCGGGCACGACATCAACTACATCGCCATCAGCGGGGCACTGCACGCGATTGGCCGCGAGGGCGAGGCCCCGGTGCCCCCACTCAACTATGTGGGCGACTTTGGTGGCGGGGCCATGTTGCTGGCCGTTGGCATTTTGGCTGCGCTGCATGAAACCCGGCAATCGGGCCGGGGGCAGGTGGTCGATGCCGCCATGACCGATGGCGCGGCCCTGCTGTCGTCCATGATGTACGGCTTCAAAGCGGCAGGTCAGTGGAGCAACCACCGGGGCGACAACATGCTCGACGGTGGCGCTTTCTTCTACGACACCTATGCCTGCGCCGATGGCCGCCATGTGGCCGTGGGCGCCATCGAGCCGCAGTTTTATGCCCTGCTGCGCGAGAAGTGCGGCATCGCCAACGACCCGGTGTTCGACGCGCAGATGGACCGCCAGGCCTGGCCCGTGCTGAAGCTGCGGTTGGCCGAGGTGTTTCGCACCCGCACCCGCGACGAGTGGTGCGCTTTGCTGGAAGGCACCGACGCCTGCTTTGCCCCTGTGCTCGATTGGGACGAAGCGCCAGAACACCCCCACAACCGCGCCCGACAAACCTTCACGCATCTGCAAGGTGTCCTGCAGCCTGCGCCTGCGCCCCGCTTTGACCGCACGCCTGCCGATGCGCCGCACGCCAGTGCGGTGTCCACCCCTGACGCAGTGCGCGCGCGTTGGCAAACAGCCATTTGAAAGTCCTCACCATGCAAGACGTCCTTGACATCCAGGAAAGTGGCGGCGTTCTGCGCCTGACCATGAACCGTCCCGAGCGGCTCAACGCTTTGAACCCAGCCTTGGCCACGGCCCTGCGTGAGTGCTTTCAGAGCCTGTACCGGCGCACCGATATCCGTGTGATCATCCTGCAGGGCGCTGGGGCCAGCTTTTGCGCGGGCTTGGACCTCAAGGAGCAGCAGCCCGGTAAGGATGTCGGCGCCAGCGACATGTTGGCGGTGCAGTACAGCATCCGCGACATCATGCTGGCCATGCGGCGCTGCCCGCAGCCCATCATCAGCATCGTGCAAGGTGCAGCCAGTGGAGGTGGTTTTGCGCTCGCGCTGGCCTCGGACATTCGGTTGGCCACACCCGAATCGCGCATGAATGCGTCGTTCTTGCGCATTGGCCTCACCGGCTGCGACATGGGTGTGAGTTATTTCTTGCCACGCATGGTGGGCAGTTCGGTGGCGGCGCAGTTCCTGCTGACCGGGCGTTTCATGGACGCAGCGCGTGCCCATGCGCTGGGCCTGGTGAGCATGGTGGCGCCCTTGCCCGATTTGCGTCAAGAGGCGCAAGCCTTGGCCGAAGACATGCTGCGGACCACACCGCTGGGTTTGCGTTTGAGCAAAGAGGCGCTGGGCCTGAGTCTGGACATGGGCAGCCTGGAAGCTGTCATGGCCATGGAAGACCGACAACAAATCCTGTGCACCCAGACCGAAGATTTTCAGGAAGGCTTGCAGGCTTTTTTGCAAAAACGTCCACCGCACTACACCGGCCATTGAACACAAGAGGACATGCCATGACGCTTGAAGACTTGATTTATAAACCCGGCTTGCTCACAGGTCAGCGCGTGTTGGTCACCGGCGGCGGCACGGGCCTGGGTCGCGTGATGAGCGAAGCCTTGTTGTTGCTGGGGGCCGAGATCCACATCTGCGGGCGCCGCGGTGCAGTGGTCGAGCAAACCGCGAGCGAGCTGATGGCCCAGCACGGCGGGCGCGTGGTGCCCTGGGTGTGTGACGTTCGCAGCGACGAAGCCATCCAGGCCATGCTCGACAGCATCTGGCAAACCCACGGGCCGCTGGACGGGCTCATCAACAATGCTGCGGGCAACTTTGTGAGCCGCACCGAAGACCTTTCTTCGCGCGCTTTCGATGCGATTGCGAACATCGTGTTTCGCGGCAGCTTCTACATGACGCTCGAATGCGGCAAGCGTTGGCTGGCCGAGGGCCGCAAGGCATCGGTGATCTCCATCCTCACCACCTGGGTGTGGAACGGCTCGGCCTTCACCGTGCCCTCGGCCATGGCCAAGGCGGGGCTCAACGCCATGACCCAGTCGCTGGCGGTGGAGTGGGGCGGGCGCGGCATCCGCCTGAACGCCATCGCGCCGGGCCTGTTCCCGACCGAGGGCATGAGCGCCCGCCTGAACCCGGGCGGCGGGGAGCACAAAGCCGTGGGCAACCCCATGGGCCGCACGGGCCGCATGTCCGAGCTGGCCAATTTGGCGGTGTTTTTGATGGGGCCAGGCTCGGATTACCTGAACGGCCAGACGATTGCCATCGACGGCGCGCAGTACCAGGCCACGGGCGGCAACTTTGCGCACCTGGCCAGCTGGACCGACGCCGACTGGCAAAACGCCCGCGACAGCATCGCGAAAAAGAACGCGACGGACCGTCAGCAGCGCCAAGGCTGATCAGCCGCAGGCACTTAACCGATCAAGCCCAAACGCCGCGCAATCGCCACGGCCTGGGTGCGGCTGTGGGCGTCGAGCTTCATGTTGATGTTGCGCAGGTGCGTGCGCACCGTGCTGTCCGAGACGTATAGTTTTTCGGCCATGGCGCTGTTGGAGTAGCCCTCCACCAGCAACTGCAGCACCCGGATTTCCTTGCGGGTTAGGGGCTCCAGCGGGCCTTGGGTGGGCGTGGGCAGTTTTTCCACATCCACGGGCAGCGGGCCAAAGGCTTGCAACAGCCGCTGCAGGTAGTCGCCCATGAGCGGGTCACGCACCGCGCTGTGGTTGTGCTGCGCTTGGTAACGCTGCACCAACGCACCCAGGGCCGGGCCTTCGTCGAGGATTTGCCGCATGAAGCCTTCCTGGCAGGCCCATTGCAGTGCTGTGCCCAGGGTCGAAAAGGCGGCAGGTGTGTCGCCCACGCGGTACAACGCCATGGCACGCAGCAAGCGCAGGCTCAGTATGCGCCGATGGCGCGCGGCGGCAACGGCGGTGTCCAGTTCGGCATCGGCCAGTCGCAGCGCTCGAGTGGCATCGCCAAAAGCGGTTTCCCAGCGGATGCGGGCCAAGGCCATGTATTCGATGTCGTTGGCCAAGAGGCGCTGGCCTTGTTCACGCTGCCACACGGCGGGGTCATTGGCCCTTTCCAGCTCGTCATGGGCGGCGAGGCCGTGGCCTTGCAAAAGCAGCAAATGGGCACGTTCGAGCTTGGCGCTCACCACCACGCGGGGCAGCTTGCGCTGGTGCCCCAGGTATTCGAGTTCGGTGATGGCTTGCCAGGCGGCATCCACATCTCCCTGAATGAAGGCGATGCGCGAGCGCATGGCGTGGCTCAAAATCATGTGGTCGGGCAGACCCACATCGCGGGCCACAGGCAAGTACACGTTGAGCAGGTGGTCGGCTTCGTCGAGCGCGTTGGCTTCGTAGACGATGCTGGCGTACAGCACGCCCGCCCAGGCGTTGCCGTGGGTGTGCAGCAGGTTCACCGCATGCGTGGCGTCCACTGCCAGTCGAAAACGCGCACTGGCCTGGCGCAGGCGGCCTTGTTGCAAATCGAGCAAGCCTTCGGTCGATTCGCTGTACATGCGGTTGAAGGTGCTGTTGTCGCTGTGCTGCTTTTTGGCGGCGTCCAGCAGCTGTTGCGCTTGCCGGGGTTGCCCTGCCATGGCCGTGGTGTGCGCCATGGCGTTGAGCAAGGTGGTGTCTGCAAAGTGGTTGCCGGTGGGCAGCCGCTCCAGCGCCTGGCGTCCAGCGGCCAGGGCTTCTTCGTTGCGGTCCTGCATGGCCAGCAGCAGCGGGCGCACGCACATCGCGTCGCTTTGAAAGCGCGTGTCCAGCAGGCCAGTGGCTTCTTGCTGTTCAAGCATGTCCATGGCGCTCCAGGGGCCACGCGTGAAACCGGTCGCCCACACCGCGGCCATCACCAGTCGCGGGCGCTGCCGCAGCTCGGCGGCAGGCAGGCTGCTGCACCAGCGGTACAGCATGCGCATGCGGCCTTGTTCCAGAAAGTCTTCGGCGTGCTGCTCCAGCAATTGCATGGCCAGCGGAAAGTCACCGCCCTCGATGGCGTGCTCGATCGCGGGCACCGGTCGGCCTTGTGACTCGTACCAGCCGGAGGCCGCCAAGTGCAGCCGGGCCACATCATCCGGATGTTCATGCTGCAGTTGCTGGCGCAGGTGGTCGGCAAACAGGCTGTGGTAGCGCCAGGTGGGCAGTTCGCTGGCCACCGGGGTCAAAAACAGGTGGTCGGCGTCCAGCTGCTGCAAGAGGGCCGCGCAGTCGACATGCGGGTTGAGGGCGGCGCACACCGAGGCGTCGAGCTGCCTCAAGATGCTGGTGCGCAGCAAAAATCGCCGCGTGGTGGCCGGTTGCCTGGCCAGCACGTCTTCGGCCAGGTAGTCGGCCACGGCCCGGTTCGAGCCCGAAAACCGGGTCACAAAATCTTCCGGGTTCACCGCGCCATCCAGCGCCATCGCGGCCAGCCACAAGGCGGCCACCCAGCCTTCGGTTTTTTCGTGCAAGCGAAACAGCTGGTCACTGCTGAGCTTGTGGGGGTGTGGGCGCTGCTCAAAAAAACGGGCGGTGTCTTGCAGGCTGAAGCGCAGACGCTCGGCGTCGATCTCGATCAGCTGGCCGCGCACCCGCAGGCGCGCCAGGCCAATTTGCGGCAGACTGCGCGAGCCGATCACCAGCAAGCCCTGGCGCGGCAGGTGGTGCGCAATCTCACGCACGATGCTCAGCAGCGACGCTTCGTGGATGGCCTCGAACTCGTCCAGAAACAACGCAAACGGCGTGTCGATGCGCGACAAGGCCTGCACCGTGTCGTTGCCCGGCAGGCCCAGCTGCCGCACGGCGGTGTCCAGGCAGTTCAGAAAACGCGAAACGTCGTTGTCGGCCCGGTCCAGGGTCAGCCAGGCGGTGGCCACGCCAGCATCTTCCAGACGCACGCGCGCCTGCATCATGGCGGTGGTCTTGCCAAAACCGGCCGGGGCCCGCACCAGCACCAGTTGCCCGGCGCCCCGGCAGATCGTCTCGCACAGGCCAGCGCGCGCCACCTGCGAGGCGTCATGGGCGGGGGGGTTGAACTTGCTTTCAAGACCCAACGTGATGGCGCTGGATGCTGTCAGGCTGGTCAGGGCGGCGGGTTCGCTGGGGGACGGCATGTGGCGGTGAAGTAGATGGTTTTCATTATCACCTTGGGCTTGTGGCTGACAGGTCACCGGTTTGTCATGTGGCAAGTGCCTGCGCCGGAGGCTGCAAGGTCATAACCAAGACCAGCCCTGATTTCGTCGCTTCAGACGATGCGACGCAAGGGGCAGCTTTTTAGACTGAATCGAAGGCGGTACCGTGCCGCCATCAGGAGAGTTTCAGTGTTTCAAGGCCAAAGTATCCGAGTTGTTCCGCTGGCCGAGGCCGGGGTGTTTGAGCTGCTGTTTGACCGCCAAGGCGAGTCGATCAACAAGCTCGACGACCGCACCGTGAACGAGTTGCGCCAGGCGACCCAGGCGCTGGCGGCCCAGCCGGGCCTCAAGGGCGTGCTGGTCACCAGCACCAAAGACGTGTTCATCGTGGGCGCTGACATCACCGAGTTCGGTGCCAAGTTCAGCCAGTCAGCGGCGCAGATCACCGCCGGTGTGGCCCACAGCAACGAGGTGTTTGTCGCGTTTGAAGACCTGCCCGTGCCCACCGTGGTGGCGATCAATGGCTTTGCGCTGGGCGGCGGGTTGGAGATGGCGGTGTCGGGGAGCCTGCGCGTCATGTCCACCACGGCGCAGGTGGGTGTGCCCGAGGTCAAGCTGGGCTTGTTCCCGGGCTTTGGCGGCACGGTGCGTTTGTCGCGCCTGGCGGGCGTGGCTTCGGCCATGGACTGGGTGGCCAGCGGCAAACCCCAAAAGGCCCCCGCTGCGCTGGCCGCCGGGGTGGTGGACGACACGGCCCCACCCGAACAACTGCGCGAACGCGCCCTGGACTGGCTGCGCCGCGCCATGCAAGGCGAGGTGGACTGGTCAGCGCGCCAGCAGCGCAAGCGAGAGCCCGTGGCCATGGCTGCGAGCGAGGTGCAGGCGGTGAGCGCCGCCCAGTTGGACAGCTTGGCACGCACCGACGCGCCGCACCAACCTGCGGCCCGCATGGCGGTGGAGATGATGGCCGAGGCTGCTTTGCGTGACCGCGCAGGGGCGCTGGCGCTGGAGGCTAAAGCCTTTGGCGAGGTGGCACGCACTCAGGCGGCGGTGGCCATGGTGCAGACCTTTTTGAACGACCAGGCCATCAAGAAAATCGCCAAGCGCCATGCCAAAGCAGGCCGCCCCGTGAAGCATGCGGCCGTGCTGGGCGCGGGCATCATGGGCGGTGGCATCGCCTACACCAGCGCACTCAAAGGCGTGCCCGTGCGCATGAAAGACATCCAGCAAAGCGGGCTCGATCAAGGCATGAATGAAGCGGGCAAGCTGCTGCAACGCCAGGTCAAGGCGGGCCGCATGGACGCGGCCAAGGCCGACAAGGTGCTGGCCTCGATCACCCCGCAGCTGGGCTTGGAAGGGTTTGACCAAGTTGACTGCGTCGTCGAAGCCATTGTCGAGAACCTGGCCGTCAAGAAAACCGTGCTGGCCGATCTGGAAGGGCACCTGGCCGTAGACACCGTGATCGCGTCCAACACCTCCAGCCTGCGCATCGACGACATGGCCGCGGCCCTGAAGCACCCCGGGCGATTTGTGGGCATGCACTTTTTCAACCCGGTGCATGTGATGCCGCTGGTCGAAGTGGTGCAGGGCAGCCACACGCAGCCCGAGGCCTTGTCTACCGCCGTGGGCTACGCGGCCGCCATGGGCAAGGTGCCCATCGTGGTCAAGGACTGCCCGGGCTTTTTGGTCAACCGCATCCTGACGGCCTACATGCGCGGCTTTTTGGAACTGGTGCGTGACGGCGCGGACTTTGTGAAGGTCGATCAGGTGATGGAAGCCTTTGGCTGGCCCATGGGTCCGGCCTACCTCGAAGACGTGGTGGGCATGGACACGGGCAGCCATGTGAGCGATGTGATCTCGGCCGGTTACCCCGAGCGCATGCCGCGCCTGGAACACGACGCCTTGCGCCTGATGGCCAGCCAGGGTCGCTTTGGCCAGAAAAACGGCATCGGCTTTTACCGCTACGAAGTCGACCCCACCGGCAAACCCCGCCGCAGCCCCGCACCCGACAGCCACGCGCTGCTGGCGTCCATCCAGCCGCAGGGCGTCAAAGACTTCAGCGCGCAAGACATCCAGGACCGCATGATGCTGCCGCTGCTCGTCGAAGCCGCGCACGCGCTCGAAGACGGCGTGGTCGGCAGCGCCGCCGAGCTGGACATGGCCATGCTGCTGGGCATCGGCTTTCCGGCCTACGCGGGCGGCCCACTCAAATACGCCGACTGGCTGGGCCTGCCAGAAGTGGTGGCCCGCTGCGAACGCTGGCAACACCTGGGCGCGGCTTACGCCCCCACCGCCCGCATGCGCGAGATGGCCGCCACAGGCCAGCGTTATTACCCCGTTTGAACATCAGGAGACACATCCATGAAACTCGATTCACAAGTGACAGCCGTCATCACCGGCGGAGCCTCGGGCCTGGGCGCCGCCACAGCCCGGCAACTGGCCAGCCATGGCGTCAAGGTGGCCTTGTTTGACCTGAACGAGGTGCAGGGCGAAGCCCTGGCACAAGAGTTGGGGGGTGTCTTCTGCAAAGTCGATGTGACCTCCGAAGAGCAGGTCGATGCCGGGTTTGCCAAAGCGCGTGCGGCGCTGGGCCAGGAGCGCATCCTGGTCAACTGCGCAGGCACGGGCAACGCCATCAAGACCGCCAGCCGCGACAAGGCCACGGGCGAAATCCGGTCCTTCCCCACCGCCAACTTTGACCGCATTATCCAGATCAACCTGGTGGGCACATTCCGCTGCATCGCCAAGTCGGCCGCAGGCATGCTGACCCTCACGCCGCAAGAAGACGGCGAGCGCGGCGTGATCATCAACACCGCCTCGGTCGCGGCGCAAGACGGGCAGATGGGCCAAGCCAGCTACTCGGCCAGCAAGGCGGGTATCGTGGGCATGACGCTGCCCATTGCCCGCGACCTGATGGGCGACGGCATCCGCGTCAACACCATCTTGCCCGGCATCTTCAACACCCCGTTGCTGCAAGCCGCGCCCGACAACGTCAAGGCCGCGCTCGCCGCGACGGTGCCTTTCCCCAAACGCTTGGGCGAGCCCCACGAATACGCCCACCTTGCAGAAACCCTGATCACCAACCGCTACCTCAACGGCGAATGCATCCGCATCGACGGGGCCATCCGCATGGCACCGCGCTGAGCCGAGCACCGCGCTTTCTGTTACCCCGCTTCGCCCAAAATCGTCTGTTCTGACGATGTGGGTGGGCGGGGGTGGACACCAGAATGACCTTCATTGGCTAACTTTCGGGGAACACAACATGTCTGAAGCATTCATCGTCGCCGCCACCCGCACCGCAGGCGGGCGTCGGGGCGGGCGCCTGTCCGGCTGGCACCCGGTGGATCTGGCGGCGCAGGTTCTGAACGACTTGGTGGACCGCACCGGGGCCGATCCGGCGCTGATCGAGGACGTGTTCATGGGTTGCGTGAGCCAGGTGGGCGAGCAATCCACCAACGTGGCGCGCAATGCGGTGCTGGCCTCGCGCCTGCCCGAGTCGGTGCCCGGCACCTCGATTGACCGGCAGTGCGGCTCGTCGCAACAGGCGGTGCACTTTGCGGCGCAGGCCGTCATGTCGGGTGCGATGGACATCGTGATCGCAGCGGGCGTCGAGTCCATGACGCGGGTGCCCATGTTCAGTCCCTCGTCGCTGGCCTCCAAGGCGGGCATGGGTTCTTACCAAAGTGATTTGGTCAACCAGCGTTACAACAACGTGGCCTTCAGCCAGTTTGTGGGCGCCGAGATGATGGCCCGCAAATACGGTCTGAGCAAAGACGAGCTGGACCGTTACGCCTTACTGAGCCACCAGCGCGCCTTGGCCGCGACCCAGGCGGGCGCATTCAAGAACGAAATTTTGCCCGTGGCGGTGCGCACCGCAGACGGCGGCGCAACGGGTGAGATGCACAGCGCTGACGAGGGCATCCGCGCCGAAGCGTCGCTGGAGAGCATCCAGAGTGTCAAGCTGCTGCAAGAAGGCGGTGTCATTACTGCCGCCAATGCCAGCCAGATTTGCGACGGCGCTACAGGCGTGATGATCGTCAACGAGCGCGGCCTGAAAGCCCTGGGCGTGCAGCCCCTGGCCCGCATCCACCACATGACCATGATCGGCCACGACCCGGTCATCATGCTCGAAGCCCCCATCCCCGCCACCGAACGGGCCCTGAAAAAAGCGGGCATGAAGATCGACGACATCGACCTCTACGAAGTCAACGAAGCCTTTGCCTCGGTGCCGCTGGCTTGGCTCAAGGCGCTGGGGGCCGACCCGGCGCGCCTGAACGTCAACGGCGGCGCGATCGCGCTGGGCCACCCGCTGGGTGCTTCGGGCACCAAGCTCATGACCACCCTCGTGCACGCGCTGGCTCAGCGGGGCAAGCGCTACGGCCTGCAAACCATGTGCGAAGGCGGCGGCATGGCCAATGTGACCATCATCGAGCGTCTGTGATGCACAGCAGCGCGCCTGAATCCGGCCAGCCCCTGCTCAGCATCTCAGGTGTCACAGTCCGCTTTGGCGGCATCGTGGCCCTGGACGGGGTGTCGTTCGACGTGAATCGGGGTGAGATTTGTGCCCTGATCGGCCCCAACGGCGCGGGCAAAAGCACCTTGTTCAATTGCCTTTCGCGCCTGTATGTGTGCGACAGCGGCACCATCGCCTGGAACGGTCAAGCGCTCAACCAGTTGCCGCGTCACCGCATGGCCGGTCTGGGCATCGGACGCACCTTCCAGAACTTGGCGCTGTTCAAAACCATGACGGTGCGTGAAAACGTGCTCGTTGGCAGCCACAGCCAGCACCATGCGGGCTTTTTGCGCAATGCGTTTCGCCTGCCCGGTGTGGCGCAAGTGGAAGCGCAAGCGGCGGCCAAGGCCGATGAGCTGATCGAATTTTTGGGCCTGCAGGCCGAGGCCCACCGTGTGGTGGGCGACTTGCCTTTTGGCACGCAAAAGCGGGTGGAGTTGGCACGTGCCCTGGCCTCGCAGCCGCAGTTGTTGCTGCTCGACGAGCCCGCTTGCGGCTTGAACCACGAAGAACTGCACAGCCTGGGCGAGATGATCCGCGACATCCGTGACCGCCTGAAGGTCACGGTGCTGCTGGTGGAGCACCACATGGGCCTGGTCATGGGCATTTCGGACCGGGTGGTGGCGCTCAACTTTGGCAAGAAGATCGCCGAGGGCACGCCTGCGCAGGTGCGCCAGCACCCCGAGGTGATCCGTGCCTACTTGGGCGAATCAGAGGAAGAACAATGAACCCCCACGTTCGTCACTGCGTGTACGCACTGCCCCCCGAGGGGGCCCTGTCCACCTTGGGACGGCCCGGCGGAGGACAGCCATGAGCACGCTGCTGGAAGTGCGCGACCTGCATGCGCGTTATGGCAACACCCAAGTGCTGCACGGGCTGAACCTGGACGTGGCCGAGGGCCAGGTCACGGCCTTGCTGGGTGCCAACGGCGCGGGCAAGACCACCACCTTGCGGGCGCTGTGCCAGTTGATGGTGCAGACCACCGGCAGCATCACCCTCGACGGCGTGGCCTTGAACAGCCGCAACACCGAACAGATTGCCCGCCTGGGTGTGGGCCATGTGCCCGATGGGCGCGGCACCTTCATGGCGCTGACCACCGAAGAAAACCTGCGCCTGGGCGCGTTCAGCCGCGCCAGCCGAGAGGGGCAAGCCGAAGACATGGACAAGGTCTACGGCTACTTTCCTCGCCTGCGTGAACGGGCCAGCCAGCAGGCGGGCACCTTGTCGGGCGGCGAGCAACAGATGCTGGCGATTGGCCGCGCTCTGATGGGTCGGCCTCGCTTGCTGTTGCTCGACGAACCCTCGTTTGGTTTGGCACCGCTCGTGGTCAAGGACATCTTTGCCATCATGCGGCGCATCAACCAAGAGCAAAAGGTGTCCATCTTGTTGGTGGAACAAAACGCCAAGCTGGCGCTGGACATTGCAGACACCGCCTACCTGTTGGAGACCGGCCGCGTGGTGCTGCACGGCCCGTCGAGTGACATGCGCAGCAACGATGCGGTGCGCCGCGCCTATCTGGGCGAATAAGGGATTGACCGATGAATGAATTGCTGCACCAAACACTCTCCGGTCTGGCCACGGGCGGTATTTATGCCAGTGTGGCGCTGGCCCTGGTGATGATTTACCAGGCGACGCACCACATCAACTTCGCGCAAGGCGAGATGGCCATGTTCTCCACCTTTCTGGCCTGGATGCTGCTGGACGCGGGGCTGCCGTATTGGGGGGCTTTTGCGCTGACGGTGGTGCTGTCTTTTGTGCTGGCCGCGGCCATCGAGTTTGCCGTGATCCGGCCCATGCACAGCGCGCCCGAGTTGTCGGTGGTGGTGGTCTTCATCGGTTTGCTGGTGATCTTCCACAGCCTGGCGGGCTGGCTGTTTGGCTACACCATCAAGACCTTCCCCAGTCCTTTTCCGGCGGGGGCTTGGTATGGCTCGCAGCTCATGTCGGCACACGAGGTGGGGGCCATTTTTGTGGCGCTGGTCATGGTGGCTCTGTTGTTCTCATTTTTCCGCTTCACGCCCCTGGGCTTGGCCATGCGGGCGGCAGCGCAAAACGCCAACTCGTCGCGCCTGGTGGGCATCTCGGTCGGGCGCATGCTGATGCTGGGCTGGGGCCTGGCCGGCGCCATTGGTGCCGTGGCCGGGATGATGGTGGCCCCGGTGGTGTTTCTGGACCCCAACATGATGACCGGCGTCTTGCTCTACGCGTTTGCGGGCGCCTTGATCGGCGGCATCGACAACCCGGTGGGCGCGGTGCTGGGCGGCTTCATTGTGGGCGTGCTGGAAAACCTGATGGGCAGCTATGTGGTGGGCACCGAGCTCAAACTGACGGTGGCGCTGGTGCTGATCGTTGGGGTGCTGATCGTGCGGCCCTCGGGCCTGCTGGGCAAAAAAATTGTGACGAGGGTCTGAACCATGAAACCGAGTGCGACCCTGAACGCCTCTTTGCCGACGGCCGTTGCCGGTTTGTCGGAGCGCACCGTCAAAGCCGGTTTGCTGGTGCTGCTGATTCTGGCCGTGGGCCTGGCCTTTGTGGCCAAGGGCTACCAGCTGTTTCAGGCCACCATGGTGGTGGCCTATGCGATCGCGCTGGTGGGCCTGAACATGCTGACCGGCTACAACGGTCAGATTTCGCTGGGTCACGGGGCCTTCTTTGCGCTGGGGGCCTATGTCACCGGCATCCTGATGGAACATGCCGATGTGCCCTACTGGGCCACGGTGCCTGCCGCAGCGGTGGTGTGCCTGTTGATCGGTTATCTGTTTGGCCGACCTGCGCTCAAGCTCGAAGGCCTGTACCTGGCACTGGCCACTTTTGCGCTCGGTGTGGCCATGCCGCAATTGCTTAAATACAAACACCTTGAGGCCTGGACCGGCGGTGTGCAAGGCATTGTGCTGATGAAGCCCGATGCGCCTTGGGGCCTACCGCTCACGCAAGACCAATGGTTGTACTTGTTTGCCTTGGCGGTGGCGGTGGTGATGTTCTGGATCGCGCACAACCTGCTGCAAAGCGGCACGGGCCGGGCCATGCGGGCCATCCGCGACCACGCCATGGCGGCCGAAGCCATGGGCGTGGACAACCGGCATTACAAGTCCATGACCTTTGGCGTGTCGGCAGCCTACACCGGCGTTGGCGGTGCCTTGTCGGCGATTGCGGTGCAGTTTGTCTCGCCCGACTCGTTCACCCTGTTCCTGTCGATCTCTTTGCTGGTGGGCATTGTGGTGGGCGGTGTGGGCACGCTCTGGGGCGCTTTGTATGGGGCGATCTTCATCATGTTCGTGCCCAACCTGGCCGAAAAAGTGTCCAAGGCCGCGCCTTGGGCGGTGTATGGCGTGGTGCTGATCTTGCTGATGTTTGTTATGCCCGGCGGCGTGGTGGGTCTGCTGCGCAAGTTGCAGGCCTGCCGATCTGCCCGAAGCCACTGATTTGTTGGAGACACCATGACCTATGACAACCCTATCCTGCTGGAGCGCCAAGGAGATGTGGCTTGGCTGCGCCTGAATATTCCGCAGCGGCTGAACCCCTTGGCGCAGCAGCTGCAAGTGGCGATGCGCGAGCAATTGGCAGCCCTGCGTGAAGACCGCTCGGTGCGGGCACTGGTCATCACCGGCGTGGGCAAGGCCTTTTGCGTGGGGGCCGATTTGGGCAGCATGCGCCCACCTTCTGACCAAAGCCTGGGCGAGCAAACGGCCGACGCCATGGAGGCGCTGTCCAACCGCCTGATCGAAGACATCCGCAGTCTGCCGTTTCCGGTGGTGAGCGCGGTCAATGGCCCCTGTGCAGGTGCAGGTGTGGGCGTGGCGCTGGCGGCAGACATTGTGGTGGCGGCTCAGTCGGCTTACTTTTATTTCCCCTTCATGCCGCGCTTGGGCATCGTGCCGGACCTGGGCAGCACCTGGTTTTTGCAGCGCTCAGCAGGGCGTGCCCGCGCCGTGGGCCTGAGCTTGCTGGGAGAGCGACTGTCTGCGAAGCAGGCCCTCGACTGGGGCTTGATCTGGGCTTGCGTGGAAGACGCAGAGTTGGCTGATCAAGCCCAGTCGTTGGCGCAGCGTCTGGCACAACTGCCCGCCCATGCAGCGCATGAAATCCGGCGCACCTACGACCACGCCGAGAGTGCCAGCTTGCAAGCGCAGCTGCACTATGAGGCCTCGCGCCAGCGCGAGCTGATCGACCGGCCTGAATTTGCCGAAGGCGTGCGCGCCTTCCTCGAGAAACGCGAGCCCAAGTTCCCTCCGCGCTGAAGCCTTTGCAATATCGTCAGTTCCGACGATGCCCCCGAGTGGTCAGGTTTCTACGATGCAAGTGACGCACAAAGCACGAGGCCTTCGGCGGCGGTGTTTCAGCGCCTGATTAAGTTCTTTCATAACGACCAGGAGACAACATGTCCAAATCTTTTGATGCCGGTCTGCGCCGGTCCCTCAAACTCGGTGCCGGCATGTTGCTGGCCAGCGCTTTCCCCTTGGTGTCGCATGCCCAGAAAAAATACGACCCCGGTGCCAGCGACACCGAAATCAAGCTGGGCAACCTGAACCCGTATTCCGGCCCCGCTTCTGCTTACGGCACGGTGGGCAAAGCCATGCAGGCCTACTTTGACAAGGTTAATGCCACAGGCGGCATCAATGGCCGCAAGATCAACTTCATGACACTCGACGATGCCTACAACCCGGCCAAGTCGGTGGAGCAGACTCGCAAGCTGGTCGAGCAAGACGAAGTGTTGCTCATGTTTGGTTCGCTGGGCACAGCACAAAACATCGCAGTGCAGCGTTACCTCAATGCCAAAAAAATCCCCCAGTTGTTCATCAACACCGGTGCCACCCGTTTTGGCGACCCCAAGGCCAACCCCTGGACCATGGGCTGGCAGCCTACTTACCAGGCCGAAGGCCGCTTGTATGCCAAGCACATTTTGCAGACCAAGCCCAATGCCAAAATCGGTGTGCTGATGCAAAACGACGACTTCGGCAAGGACTACTACAAGGGCTTGGTGGATGGTCTGGGCGACAAGGCCAAGACCATGATCACCCACCACCTGACCTACGAGGTCAGCGACCCCACCATTGACAGCCAGATGGTCACCCTCAAGTCCGCAGGCTGCGATGTGTTCGTGAGCATCACGACGCCCAAGTTCGCGGCTCAGGCGATCCGCAAGGCCGCAGAGATTGGCTTCAAGCCCACCCAGTACCTTGTGAGCGTGTCGCAGTCGGCCAGTTCCGTGCTTAAGCCCGCCGGGCTTGAGAACGCCGTGGGCATCATCTCTTCCACCTACTTGCTGACGCCCATGGACCCTGCGGCTGCGGGCAACAAGGACGCGGCCGAATACGCCGCCACCATGAAGCAGTATTACCCCTCCGGCGACCCGGAAGACACCCTGAATGCCAACGGCTATTCGACGGCCGCGACCATGGTGCAAGTGCTGCGCATGGCCGGCGACAACCTCACCCGTGAAAACATCATGAAGCAGGCGGCCAACATGAGCTTCATACCACCCATGCTTTACCCAGGCATCGACATCAAAACCGCACCCGACGATTTCTTCCCGATCCAGAAGAAGGCACTGCAACGCTTCAACGGTAAAACCTACGAAACCATCTTGCAGGCCACCGCCGGTTGATCTGTCAAAAGCGGGAAGCCCGAATGGGCTTCCCCTTGTTCACCCTTCCAGGAGACCTTTATGTTGCAAGGCCTGATGCAAGACCGCCCTTTGCTCATTTCTTCATTGATTGAGCACGCGGCCCGATTCCACCCTGACACTGAAATCGTGTCGCGCTTGCCCGAAGGGCATGTGCACCGCACCACCTGGAAGGGTGTCGGCCAGATGTCCCGGCAAGTCGCCCAGGCCATGCAGGTGCTGGGGGTCAAGCAGGGGGACCGTGTCGGGACCTTGGCCTGGAACTCTTACCGCCACCTGGCGCTGTACTACGGCGTGTCGGGCTGCGGCGCGGTGTTGCACACGGTCAACCCGCGCTTGTTTCCTGAGCAGGTGGACTACATCGTCAACCATGCCGAAGACCAGGTGCTGTTTTTTGACCTGACCTTTGCGCCACTGGTAGCGCAGCTGGCACCCTCGCTCAAGACCGTCAAGACTTTTGTGGCCATGACCGACAAGGCGCACATGCCCGACATCGGCGTGCCCAATGTGCTGTGCTTTGACGACTTGCTGGCCGCGCAAAGCAGCGAGTACACCTGGCCCGAGTTCGACGAGCGCAGTGCGTCTTCGCTGTGCTATACCTCGGGCACCACGGGTAACCCCAAGGGCGTTTTGTATTCGCACCGCTCCACACTGCTGCACACGCTGATGGAACTGGCCCCCGACACTTTTGGCGTTAGCTCGACGGAAACCTTGCTCTTGATCGTGCCGATGTTCCATGCCAATGCCTGGGGCATGCCGTATGCCGCGGCCATGGTAGGAGCCAAGTTGGTGCTGCCTGGCCCGCACTTGGACGGTGAGAGCGTTTACAACTTGATGAAGCAGGAGCGGGTGACGTTCTCGCAAGGCGTGCCCACGGTGTGGATGATGCTGTTCCAGTACCTGGACGCGAACCCGCACTTGGACCCTAAATCGCTCGGCGTCAAGCGCGTGGGCATTGGTGGCGCAGCGGTGGCGCGTGGCATGCTCGAACGCTTTGAAAACCAGTTCGGTGCTGAGGTGGTGCAAGGCTGGGGAATGACCGAGACCAGCCCGATTGGCGTGGTCAGCAAGCTGCTGCTCAAGCACGCGAATGTGCCTGCCGAAGAATTGATCAAGACCAAGCTCAAACAAGGCCGAGGCGTCTGGGGTGTGGACCTGAAAATCGTCGATGAAAACGGCCAGGCCCTGCCCTGGGACGGCGTGGCGTTTGGGCACCTGCATGTGCGCGGCCCGTGGATTGCCAGTGGGTATTACCGACGCGAAGGCGGTGAGGTGCTTGACGAGGAGGGCTACTTCCCCACGGGTGACGTTGCCACCATCGACCCCGACGGTTATCTGCAACTCGTGGACCGGGCCAAGGATGTGATCAAGTCAGGCGGCGAATGGATTTCATCGATCGATGTCGAAAACACCACCAACTCGCACCCGGGCGTGGCCGAATCGGCCGTGATCGGTGTGGCGCATCCCAAGTGGCAAGAGCGCCCGCTCTTGCTGGTGGTGCGCCGTGCGGGCGCGCAGGTCGAGGCCAAAGAGTTGCTGGACTATTTGTCTTCTCGCATTGCCAAATGGTGGCTGCCCGATGACATCGTCTTTGTGGACGCCTTGCCGCACACGGCCACTGGCAAACTGCTCAAGACCAAGCTGCGCGAACAGTACCGGGATCACCGCTTGCCTACGGCTTGATTTTTTTTAGAACTGGCGATAAAGACGGGGCTTGACAAGCAAGAGGGCACAAAGCCCTGTCTTTTTACAGGAGGCCGCCCCTGCGGCCGAATGTGTGCTGTGGCGGGGTGGTCATTCGCGAGCAGACGCTCGCTCCCACCAAAGAATCAATCTTCCAGCAGCATGCGCTGCAATTCGTCCACTTCCTGTGGTGACAGCCCAATCGCCCCGTGCAAATAGTCCGTCATGCCCCCGTGCTGCGCGTCCACCGCTTCAAACGCCGCCTGCAAAAACTCGGGCTGCACCTGCCAGAGCACCTTCATCACATGCGGATGGCCCTTGCCTTCCAGGCTCGGGTCGCGGCGGTAGAGTTGGTTGGTCAACAGATAGTCATGCTCAATGGTGGCACGGTCCACACCCAGCGCTGACAGCACCAGCGCCGCCGCAAAACCCGTGCGGTCTTTGCCCGCTGTGCAGTGAAACACCTGCGGTGTGGGCTGCTCCAGCAAGTGCTTCATGAACCGCCCATACGTGCCCGCGTTGTGGTTCACAAAATCCCGGTAGGTTTCGCGCATCAGCTCCACCGTTTCTTCGGTGGTGGGCACAATACCTTGCGCCACCAGCGCTTGCATGCGGGCGATCACCGTGGGCTCGATCGTCAGGGCCACGCGCTCAACGCCCGGAATGTCATAAGGCGTGACCGTGTATTCCGCCACCCCCCGAAAGTCCAGACTGTGGCTCACCCCCAAGGCCTGCAAACGCGCCACATCGGCATCGCTCAGCCCCGCCAGATGGTCCGAGCGAAACACCTGCCCACGCCGCACGCGCCGACCGTCTGCGGTCAGGTAACCGCCCAGATCGCGGAAGTTGGAAGCGCCTTGGAGGGCGAATGGGTTGGATGCGAGGGTCATGGTGTCTTCAATGTCGATGCCTCATTGTGCGGTTTTCAAACCTTCAAACCTGTCATCTTGGTGCAAATAGGGTTTCGGGGCTCCCTTTCAGGCGTCCGGTTAAAATCCACCCTTCCCCAAGGAGCGTTGCAGCCCGCCGCCTTACAGGCGCAGCAGGTCAGGCTTGGGGCTTGTCCATTGCACAACGACGCTCACCTGTAAGCCCAAGGTGAGCCTGTGTCTGTTGTCGCGCCCGAAATCGTGTCTGTTCCCCCTATGAAGTTGTCCGGTCTGGAGCCTGTCTCCATCGGCACGGGGTCGCTGTTTGTCAACGTGGGTGAGCGCACCAACGTGACCGGCTCCAAAGCCTTTGCCCGCATGATTTTGAACGGCGAGTACGAGCAGGCTTTGGCGGTGGCGCGTCAGCAGGTCGAGAACGGCGCGCAGGTGATCGACGTGAACATGGACGAAGCCATGCTCGACAGCCAGGCGGCCATGGTGCGGTTTTTGAACCTGATGGCGGGCGAGCCCGACATCGCCCGCGTGCCGGTGATGGTGGATTCGAGCAAATGGACGGTGATCGAGGCCGGTCTGCGCTGCATCCAGGGCAAGGGCATCGTCAATTCGATCAGCATGAAAGAAGGTCTTGACGAGTTCAAGCGCCAAGCCAAGCTGGTCAAGCGCTACGGCGCTGCCGCCGTGGTCATGGCGTTTGATGAAAAAGGCCAGGCCGACACCTACGAGCGCAAGATCGAGATTTGCGAACGCGCTTACCGCGTGTTGGTGGACGAGGTGGGCTTCCCGCCCGAAGACATCATTTTTGATCCGAACATTTTTGCGATCGCCACCGGCATTGAAGAGCACAACAACTACGCGGTGGACTTCATCGAAGCCACGCGCTGGATCAAGCAGAACCTGCCGGGCGCCAAGGTGTCGGGCGGTGTGTCCAACGTGTCCTTCAGCTTCCGAGGCAACGACCCGGTGCGCGAGGCCATCCACACCGTGTTCTTGTACCACGCGATCAAAGCCGGCATGGACATGGGCATCGTGAACGCGGGCATGGTCGGCGTGTACGACGACTTGGAGCCCACGCTGCGCGAACGGGTCGAAGACGTGGTGCTGAACCGCCGCCCCGATGCGGGCGAGCGTTTGGTTGAAGTGGCTGACAGCGCCAAGGGCGCGGCCAAAGACGAGAGCACCAAGTTGGCCTGGCGCGGCACACCCGATGCGCCCGTGAGCGTGGCGCAGCGCTTGAGCCACTCGCTGGTGCACGGTATCACCGACTTCATCAGCGACGATACCGAAGAGGCGTATCGCGAGATTCTGGCCAAAGACGGTCGCCCTTTGCATGTGATCGAAGGCCCGCTGATGGACGGCATGAACGTGGTCGGTGACCTGTTCGGCCAGGGCAAGATGTTTTTGCCGCAGGTGGTCAAAAGCGCCCGCGTGATGAAGCAGGCCGTGGCGCATTTGTTGCCCTACATTGAGGCCGAAAAACTCGCACAAGAGGCGGCAGGCGAAGACGTGAAAGCCAAGGGCAAGATCGTGATCGCTACCGTCAAGGGCGATGTGCATGACATCGGCAAAAACATCGTCACAGTGGTCTTGCAGTGCAACAACTTTGAAGTGGTCAACATGGGCGTGATGGTGCCCTGCCACGAAATTTTGGCCAAGGCCAAGGAAGAAAACGCCGACATCATCGGTCTGTCGGGGCTGATCACGCCCAGCCTCGAAGAGATGCAGTACGTGGCGGCCGAGATGGAAAAAGACCCTTACTTCCGTGAGCGTCAAATGCCGCTGCTGATTGGCGGTGCCACCTGCAGCCGCGTGCACACCGCCGTCAAGATCGCGCCCAACTACAGTGGCCCCGTGGTCTATGTGCCCGATGCCTCGCGCAGCGTGGGTGTGGCGCAGGGCTTGCTGTCCGAGCAAGCGGCCAAATTCATCGCCGACTTGAACACCGATTACGTCAAGGTGCGCGAGCAGCACGCCAACAAAAAACAAACGCCCATGTGGACGCTGGCGCAAGCCCGCGCCAACAAGACGCCGATCGACTGGTCACAAGGTGTGCCCGCCGCGCCCAAGTTCATTGGCCGCCGTGTGTTCAAGAACTACGACCTGGCCGAGATCGCGCAATACATCGACTGGGGCCCGTTCTTCCAGACTTGGGACTTGGCCGGGCCATTCCCAGCGATCCTCGATGACGAAGTGGTCGGCGAGCAGGCCCGCAAGGTCTATGCCGACGGCCAGGCCATGCTGCAAAAAATCATCGACGGCCGCTGGGTCACGGCCAACGCGGTGCTGGGCCTGTACCCTGCCAACAGCGTGAATGACGACGACATCGCGCTGTACGCCGACGCCTCGCGCAGCCAAGTCGCCATGACCTGGCGCGGCATGCGTCAGCAAACCGAGAAACACCTGATCGATGGTGTCATGCGCCCCAGCCGTTGCCTGGCCGACTTCGTCGCGCCGCAAGGCACGGCGTCAGACCATGTGGGCCTGTTCGCCGTCACCGCAGGCATTGGCGCTGACAAGCGCGCCGCCGCTTTTGAAGCCGCGCACGACGACTACAGCGCCATCATGCTCAAGTCACTGGCCGACCGCCTGGCCGAAGCCTTGGCCGAGTGCCTGCACAAAAAAGTGCGCACCGACCTGTGGGGCTATGCCGCTGGCGAGGCCCTGAGCAACGCAGACCTGATTGCCGAAAAATACCAAGGCATCCGCCCCGCACCCGGCTACCCCGCCTGCCCCGACCACAGTGCCAAACAAGCCATGTTCGACTTGCTGCAATGCCAAGACATCGGCATGGGCCTGACCGAGAGCCTGGCCATGACGCCTGCAGCCAGCGTGAGCGGTTTTTACATCGCGCACCCCGAAGCGCAGTATTTCAACGTCGGCAAAGTGGGCGACGACCAAGTGCAAGACCTCGCGCAGCGCAGCGGCGTGGAAGTCAAAGACTTGCAGCGCTTGTTGGCCCCCAACCTCTAAACACCATGCACACCTTCTGGACGGCTTGTGGCCATCAACACCTGACGCGCAATGAGCGCGGTTGGCTGGTGCCCAGTCCAGACTACTGGCGGCTGTGGCTGCAGCGCCCCGAAATCGCGCTGGTGCCCGAGTCGTGCAAGGCCGAAAAGCGTTTGCATGCCGCCCTGACCGATGCGCCCAACATGCAGGTCACCCCTGCCGACTACAAACATTTCAAGGACGACGATGTCCGTGAAAATTACAAACTGTTTTTGCGTTTTCGCGATGAAGTGGAAAGCGCGGGCTCACTCGAAGCGGCCTACATGGGCTGGATTCAGAGCGGCAACATCCAGCTACCACCCCTGTTCATTGATCTGGTGGTGCAGGCCATCGTGTGCAATGTGCTGACCGGTGAGGATGACGCTTGGGTCTGGCGTGCCGCTGAGCTGCTGTTCAGACGCCAACGCATCACCGTGCGCGATGGCCGTGTGCTGTCGGGTGACAGCGACACGCTCGACACCTTGCAAGCCACAGGCGGCTTGGGTGAGATGGGCCGCTTGTTGATGGAGGGCGGCGCGCCGCTCAAGGCGGTCGATGTGAAAGTGCTCCACAAGGACAATGAAGACCGTTACCTGTCGCAGCGCGAAGGCCTGGGCCGCTACGCCTTCTTGCTCGACATGACGCACGAAATCCAGAACGAATTGCCGCACGGCTTGATCTTGAAAATGGTCAATGCCCGCTCGGGCCTCAAAGCGCTGGCGGTCGTGCTGACCCGCTGGGTTCAACACTTTTTGGGCGTGTCGGTGCAGATCGAGCCCGTGCAAAAGGTGGACGACCCGGCCTGGCGCTGGCATGTGGGGCTGGACGTCACGGCCACGGCTTTGCTCAATGATTTGTACCAAGGCACCGAGCTGGACGCCAAGCGTCAGCAGCAACTCATCAGCTTGTTCAAGCTGCGTTTTGACAACCCGCAAGACATGCGCGCCGACGTGCAGGGCAAGCCGGTCTATTTGGGCTTGGCCATGAACGAGCAGGGCTTGCTCAAGCTCAAGCCGCAAAACCTGCTGCTCAATTTGCCTTTGGCTGGTGCCATCTGAGCCTTGTTGGATCGGGTGGTATCTCACATGAATTTCACATGACACTTTCGCTATCCATCACGCGCCGCCACGCTTTGGGCTTCTTGGCCACAGCGGCGGTTTGCCCCATCCAGGCCGCGACACCGTGGACCGACACGCTGCGCGCCGCACGCGGCCAAACTGTCTACTTCAACGCCTGGGCGGGCAGCGAGCGCATCAACACTTACCTGCAATGGGTGGCGAGTGAGGTGCAGCGCGACTTTGGCGTCAAGTTGCAGCACGTCAAGATCAGCGACGCGGCCGATGTGGTCAAGCGCGTGCGCGCCGAAAAGCAAGCGGGCCGCCAAGACACCGAAGGCACGGTCGACCTGATCTGGATCAACGGTGAAAACTTCGCCGCCATGAAGCAGGGCGGTTTGCTGTCGGCACCTTTCGCTGCCAACCTCCCCAACTTCCAGTGGGTGGACACAGCAGGCAAGCCCACCACGCTGGTGGATTTTTCGGTGCCCACCGATGGCCTGGAGTCGCCCTGGGGCATGGCGCAGCTCACGTTTTTTGCAGATACCAAACGCCTGCCCCAACTGCCGCAAAACATGGCCGAGCTGCTGGCCCTGGCCCGCAGTCAGCCCGGGCGCATCACCTACCCGCGCCCGCCCGAGTTTCATGGCACCACCTTCGTCAAGCAGGCGCTGATCGAGCATGCGCCGGGTGTGAAAGCGCTGGCCCAGCCCGTGACGCCCGCCGCATTGGAAGCGCAAGCCGCACCGCTGTGGCGCTTTCTGGATGCGCTGCACCCGCACCTGTGGCGCGGTGGCAAACAGTTCCCGCAAAACTCGGCCGCGCAGCGCCAGATGATGGCCGACGGTGAGCTGCTGCTGGCCCTCACGTTCAACCCCAACGAAGCAGCCAACGAGATCGCCGCTAAGCGCTTGCCCGCCACCGTGCAAAGCTGGCAGTTCGCCAAGGGCACCATTGGCAACACGCACTTTGTGGCCATCCCCTACAACGCGCCCAGCAAAGCCGCAGCCCAAGTGGTGGCCAACTTTTTGCTATCGCCCGCCGCGCAAGCGCGCAAGGCCGACATCGACGTGTGGGGCGACCCCACCGTGCTGGATGTGGCGCGTTTGCCCGCCGCAGAGCGCGCACGCTTTCAGTCTGCGCCCCACGCCGGGCAAGTGCGCCAAAGCGCTCCGGCCCTGCCCGAGCCGCATGCCTCGTGGGTCGACGCGCTCGAAAAAGAATGGACCCGCCGCTACGGCGTGTGACATGCCGACCGTGAAGGTGCTTGGGCCTTTGCTGCTGGCCACGTTGGTTGGCCTGCCCATGTTGTGGGCGCTGTCGGTCGCGCTGGTGCAATTGCTGGACGCGCAAGCTTGGCAAGCCTTGTGGGCCGATCCGCAAACTCTGCGGGCTTGGGGCCTCACCTTGTGGACGGGTCTTGCTTCAACCGTTTTGGTCTGGTTAACGGTGGCACGCTTGTTGGCCAGTGGCTTCATCCGCCAACAACTGGGCCGCTGGCTGTTGCATGTGCCCGCCTTGTTGGCCACGCCGCACGCGGCCATGGCCATCGGGCTGGTGCTGTGGCTCTCGCCCAGCGGCTGGGCGCTGCGGCTGGTGTCGCCGGGTATCACTGGCTTTGACGCACCGCCGCCCTGGTTCACCACGCAAGACCCTTGGGGCCTGGGGCTCATCCTGGCGCTGTGGCTCAAAGAGGTGCCGTTTTTGCTGTGGGTGGCCGCCACCCAAATGCAGCGCGAAGACCTGCGCCGCCGCTGGCAAGCCGAATACGCCCTGGCCCAAACCCTGGGCCGCACCCCCGCGCAAGCCTTTGCGCAAATCATCTGGCCGCAACTGGCCCCGCGCTTGCGCTGGCCGCTGCTGGCGGTGCTGGCCTATGGCCTCACGGTGGTCGATATGGCGCTCATCATCGGCCCCGCCACGCCGCCCACTTTGGCGGTGCTGGCCTGGCAATGGCTGAGCGATGCCGACCTGCTCACGCAATCACAAGGCGTGGCGGCGGCGGGGTGGTTGACGGGCACGGTGTTGGTGGCGGGCGTGGTCACGGTGGTGGCTTTGCATACGCTCGCGGCCATGCGCCCATTCGCGAGCAGGGGCTCGCTCCCACTGAGTCAGCCGACTGATCGGGAGGGCTCGTTCCCACAGAAAAGCCCGACATGGGCTTTGCATTTTTGTAGGAGGCTGCCCCTGCAGCCGAATGTCATGTGGACCACCCTCCTCACCACTTACGCCGCCATCTGGTTCGCCCTGACCGTGGGCAGTGTCTCAGGTGTATGGCCTTTCCCCCAAGTGTGGCCCGATCTGTGGACGCTGGGCGCCTGGCAACAAGTGGCCAGCAGCGCGCACACGGTGTGGACCACCTTGGGCCTGGGCGTGGCGTCGGCCAGTGTGTCTTTGTTGTGGTCGGTGGCTTGGCTGGAGCTGGCCCCGCGCCGTTGGCAGCAGGCCTTGCAACCCTGGTTCTTGTTGCCGCTGGTCTTGCCTTCGGTGCTGTGGGTGGTGGGCTTGTACAGCCTGGCGCTGCACACCCGCTTGGAGGGCCAATGGCTGGGCCTGAGCCTGGCGCACGCGGTCATGGTCTTGCCCTATGTGCTGCTGGCGCTGGTGCCCGCCTACCAAGCTGTTGACCCGCGCCAAGCCGCGCTGGTGGCCAGCTTGGGCCACGGCCGATGGGTGTATCTGTGGCGTGTGAAGTGGCCCTTGCTGAAACGCGCCATCGCCTCGGCTTGGGCCGTGGGCTTTGCGGTCAGCGTGGCGCAATACCTGCCCACGCTTTATGTGGGCGCGGGCCGCTTTGCCACCGTCACCACCGAAGCCGTCACCTTGGCTGCGGGCGCGCAGCGCTCGCTCATGAGCGCCTACGCCGCGCTGCAAATGCTCTTGCCCATCGCCGCCTTTGCGCTGGCCGCGTGGCTGGGCAGGCCCCGCCGATTTGAGAAGATCGCCCCCATGAAAGCCACACCATGACCGACACCCCACAAGATGGCCTCTATCACGGAATGAACGACGGCATGAACGACGGCCTGCACGTTCACATCGAACGCTTGGGCAGCGCGCTTCATGCGCTGGTGAGCGGCCTGCGCCTAGACGTGCCGTCCGGCGAAATCCTCACGCTCATGGGCCCCAGCGGCTGTGGCAAAAGTTCGGTGCTCGCGGCCATAGCAGGCACGCTGGCCAGCGTGTCCGAAGGGCTGCAGCCCCTGCAATTGCAAGGCTCGGTGCAACTCAATGGGCGCGAACTCTCGCACCTGCCTACCCATCAACGCGGCGTGGGCCTGGTGTTTCAAGACGCCTTGCTTTTCCCGCACATGACGGTGGCCGAGAATCTGCTGTTTGCCGTGCCCGCCATTTCGACAAACGGCACCCGCAGCACCAACGCGCAGCGCCAAGCCCGCGTGCAACAAGCGCTGCAAGAAGCCGAGCTGATTGGCATGGGCAATCGCGACCCGTCCACGCTCTCGGGCGGGCAGCGTGCGCGTGTGGCGCTCATGCGCGCTTTGTTGGCCGAGCCGCAAGCGCTGCTGCTCGACGAGCCGTTTTCCAAACTCGACGCCGCCTTGCGCGCCCAGCTGCGCCCGTGGGTGTTTGCGCATGTGCGCGAGCGGCGCATCCCGGTGGTGCTGGTCACGCACGACGAACAAGACGTGGCCGACCCGCAGCGTGTGGTGCACTTGCGTGCCGCCACCGAAGAAAGTATCCACCATGTTTGACCGCCACGCCCAAACCCTCTTGCGCCCCGCGCTGAACGCCGCCGCACGCGGCTTGGTTCGCGCAGGCTTCAGCGCCGACGCGTTGACCTGGCTGGGCTTTGCCATCGGCATGGCCGCCGCCGTGGCCATTGCGCTGCAAGCGTGGTGGTGGGGCTTGGCGCTGCTGCTGGCATCGCGCCTGCTCGACGGCCTGGACGGCAGCGTGGCCCGCCTGACCCAACCCACCGACGCAGGCGGCTTCCTGGACATTGCGCTCGACTTCGTGTTTTACGCCGCCATCCCCCTGGCCTTTGCGGTAGCCAACCCCGCCACCAACGCCCTGCCCGCCGCAGCCCTGCTGGCCAGCTTCATCGGCACCGGCAGCAGCTTTTTGGCGTTCGCCGCACTGGCCGAAAAACGCGGGCTTACGGACACCGCCTTGCCCGGCAAAAGCTTTTACTTCTTAGGCGGCCTGACCGAAGCCAGCGAGACCATCGCGGTGTTTGCTGCCATGTGCGTGTGGCCTGAACACTTTGGGGTGTTGGCTTATGGGTTTGCTGCGCTGTGCATGGTGACGACGGGGATGCGGATTGGTTGGGGGTATTGGAGGTTGGTGTGAAGTTAGGCCTCCATGTGATCATCTTGGATGAGACAAATAGGCAAGGACATTTAACGTTTTACATTTGAGGTTTTGCGCAGCTTGTAGGGCAGCGTCCTCTCGATGGAAGGGTTAGACCACATGCTCAACATGACCATCTCCGTATTCGACTCTGTGTAGTCCATATGCGGCTTTCCCTTCGTCGTAGAAGATGACTATTCGCTTGACCCCTACGCTGTTTGCTTTGACGTCCGCTTGCAGGAACTCAACGACCTTCTGCAATCCCGAATGAACGATTTCGGTTTTAAGGCATGTGACTTGATCGCCCTTCGTCGGGACGATTCGAACCTCTACCTCTGCATCTTTGAAAAGAACAATCTGTACCAACTCAATCTTTACGCCTTTTGCGTTCAGTGGCTCGCGATAATTTTTGATGAGTGCGTCGAGTCTGGGAGCGATCTTCCGCTTGTATATGTCATCCCAAATGGGAGTGACGGCAAAAGCAATGACGCTCCCGAGCACAGCCCACGCGATTGGCTCAGCCCCCTTTTTGATCCACTTCCCGACGGTTAAATCAGCGTCGGAGCAGAGTTCGGCCACAAGTTGCTCGTCGTTGTAGTGAGGGAACGGAAGGTAGATGAGCGCCGTTGCTGTGGAAGATTTTCGAAGCTCTTCCATTCCCGAAATGCTGAAACCTCCCAGCACATCTTCGACATCCCCTTCTTCAACGGATACGTCACCTATTAGGCGCCACTCGCCATGTATTTCCGTATCGGGGATAAGGCGAACGTTCTCAATGAAACCAGCAGTCTTCCTTGACATGTCGTGCTGCTGATGCAGTGGAGTGCGCTTGTCTCCCACATAGTCGCAGTAGCGCTGGAGGAACTCTCTCGTCAGCTTCTCCCCCTGAATATCAACACGCGTCCCTCCGATGATTTGGTTTTCATACTTGCGCACTTTGGCTCCTCCTCATGTGGTCTAACGTTTGATCTAACCGGACCGTTGCGGCATGTGGCTAAAGGCCCAGAATGAAATAGCGGGCCTTTAGCCACATGCCGCAACGGTCCGGTTGAGCGAATGGTTAGGCCTCATTCAAAATGACGATAGAACCTGCGCACACTGAACTTCGCGCCGTTAGGGCCTAAGGCCTCGACTTTCTCGCTCTGGATCTGGCGTTCTGCGATTAGCTCATCGACTGCCAAATTGGTGACTTCAAAGTTCGGGTAGTACATGTTGTCGTAGATTTGATCGAAGGTCATTCCCTTTTCGTTCTTGGTAAGCAATGTCCAAATCTCTTCCTTGGACTTCTTTATTGCCCGGATCTCCGAAACTTCCTTGTAGGCCTGATACGAGCCGATAAGGACCATGAGAGATAGTGCGCCGGCAGTTACCGTCCAAAATCTAACCCGAGTTGCCGGAAATAGAATCGGTACAAGTGCGGCGATTGCAAGCGCCAAGCCTGCGATTGAAAGATAGCTATCCATTGAACTGGTCTATTTGAGTTTTATTCGTCGATTGCAAATGCTGCTGACCTTTGCGGCCTAACGTGCTGTAGACCGCAAAACCCGGTTGATACACCCGGTCCGTATCGATACATCTTTTTGTTGAAATCGTTACAAGCGACTTGTGCCATGGGTTTCAGGCCAAGAGCTGTACGTGCATGCAGGTATAAATTTCAAGACCAAAACCGGCACCAATTCATTGCAACTTCCCTCTCGCACCATCCAGCGCAGCAGGCATGAAGCGCCCAACTATACCCAAATAAATACAAAAAATTAGCTACAAAACGCCTTTACGCGTAAACCCCATAAGCACCGCAAACCCACCTCTCAAGCTCAAACTAAAGCTGGGCTTAATCATTAACGCCCCCGCTGACCACTCCGCCCAAACGCCCCTCCGGCGAACCGCCAAAAACAACAATCAGCCCCCGCACAGATGACCGCCAACGCCTTCCACAACATCGCGCAAATTGAAACCAGCCTGTGGGAAGCCGCCGATCAGCTCCGTGCCAACTCCAACCTCACGGCCACCGAATATTCCATGCCGGTGTTGGGCGTGATTTTTTTGCGGCACGCCACCAACCGTTATCAGACCGCGCTGCAAGCCATTGAGGCCGCGCAGGCGGCGGGCATCATGCCCAAGCGCCCGCAGGTCAAGAGCGACTTCATCAAGCGCCGCGCATTGATGCTGCCCGAGGCCGCACACTATGACGCTGTGCTTGACCCCCCGGGGATGGGGGCGTTGTAGTTTTGAGGAATCTTGCGCCATCCAAGGCGCAGCAAGGCATCAAGCCCTGCGTGCCTGCCGCGTGTTTTGTTGGCTTGACGAGTGGTTCAGTTCGGCAATGGGCAATAAAAGATGCCGGCTCAAATGTGTGACGACGGGCACCACCACCCCATCGCCCAAGAGGTGATAAGCCTCGTTGTACTTTTCGGGCAGTTTGTAGTCGTCGGGCAGGCCCATCAAACGAGCTGCTTCGCGAGATGAAATCAAGCGACTTTTGATGCTGTTGCCGTGAACCACCATGATGGTCTGCCTGCTGGAGCCACCACCTGGTGTGCGCAAACATCCGGCAATGCCGTCAAAGCGAACCTCTGCTCTTTGAACGCCGTCGCGTGTGCGTTTGTAAATGGTGCCCACGCGAGGCGAAGGCGATGCTTGAGCTGCAAGAACTTTTCTGCGGTGCAGAGGAGCCATCATGTCAAGCAGTTGCCGCGTTTCTTGCTCTGAATGCCATTGCACGCTTTGCGGATGGGTTTCAATCAAACTCTCAAGTGTGAGCAGGGGTTTCTCGTTTTGCGGGACCGACCACCAACGCCATGCAGCTTTGGCCTCACCCGTCAAACGGTTGTGTGCTCGGATCATGGCGGCAGGGTGCCATGCGGGGTTGGGTGTGTTGGTGTGCGAGAACTCGGGCAATTTCAGATCGGCATCGACCCCCACGATGAACAAGCGTGGCCTGGATTGGGGCAAAAAGTGAATGGCATCGATCAGCATGGCACCCACCAGGTAGCCTTGTGATGCGATGGCTTTGGCAATCAGTTCAAAGTCTTTCCCATCCCGCGAAGTGAGTGCGCCGAATACGTTTTCCAATACAACCATCTTGGGTTTCCGGCCTTCGGTCTGAAGGTCGCAGATCAGCTTCCAAAACCCCCAAAATGCACCTGAGCGTTCACCTTCAAGTCCGGCCCCATCACCCGCCAGTGAAAGGTCTTGGCAGGGAAATGAGCCCCATGCCATGGCGGCATTGGACGGAAGATCTTTGGCCTGCACGTCGTAAATGTCTTTGACTGAAAGATGTTCGCCACCCCAATTTGCTCGGTATGAATTCCCTTTGGTGGCACTGATGTCGTTGGCAAACAAGCACTGCCAATCCGAACCCAGGCCAGCCCGTGCCATACCGCCGCCAGCAAAAAATTCGTAAAAACTGTGCATGTTGATCACCTGATGCTGTCTATTTGTACAGTTATTTTAATTGCTACCGAGCTGCTTGTGTTGCGTGACTTTCAGCTCTCAGCACCGTCGTCCGAATAAGACACTGCCGATTTAACCAGCAAAGAGTGGTACTTGTTCAGGCGCTGAAAGTGTGCGTCCATAGCCCCGGCAATTTGCGTCGAGTTTTTCACAGCCAAAAAGTGACCCACGATTTGGGCGTAGTGGTTGGCTTGCCGTGGCAGGCGTTGCTCTGGTGTTTTTCGTTCAGAAATTTCTTTGTCTGACATCACTTGAACCTTGACGGCAGCCTTGGGAATGGGGGCTTTCTCTGGTGCGCGCGGCACCGTGCCGTTCATCAATTTCGACTTTTTATTGAAGTGGTGATAAAGGCGGTTTTCAGTGGGTGTGATGTCCTGAACATCGGCAATGGGATAGGCCCAAACATAGGCAATTTCCCACACATCAATTTGGCGGTTTGCAATGATGTCCGACCTGGCTGAAGTCAAGTGCCGCGATACGCGTGATCGGATGCCATCTTTGGATTGGCCGACATAAATCGGCACTTCATCCAAATCGCACAGTACATAGACGCCGGTGCTGGTTGGCAGTTCCTTCATCGCTTTTTTGCGAAAGGCAAAGTCTGTTGCCATGGGAAAGCCTCCTGAAAATTTCTGATTTTTATGAGATGGCATGGGTTATTTCCCCATGTTCATCCAAGTATCGCACTGTGTACATCGACTGACTTTGGCTGAAAGCGGGTTGTAGAACTGCCCCGCCACAGCATGCATTCTGGTGCGGTGAATCACTTCATAATTCACCGCAATATATGCGGTGAATAAGGCGCATAATCACCGCATGTTCGCCGACAAGACTCCCCGCAAACGCACTTACCTCTGGCAGCGCCCCGACTGGCCGCAGTGGCGTTATGACGCGGCTGCACTGGCCGGGCCGTTGGCACAGTTGCACCGTGCGCAAGGCGAATTGGTGGGGCGGATGGCGCACTTGGGGTTGGCGCAGCGCGATCTGGCGACTTTGCAGGTTTTGACGCAAGAGGTCATCACCACCAGCGCCATTGAGGGCGAAACGCTCAACCTGGAGGCTGTGCGCTCGTCCATTGCCCGCAAGTTGGGAGTGGACATTGGCGCGCTCGCGCCCGCTGACCGCCATGTGGATGGCGTGGTGGACATGGTGCTGGACGCCACCCAGCAACACGCTCAGCCGCTCACGGCCGAGCGCTTGTTTGGTTGGCATGCAGCGTTGTTTCCCACCGGCTTCAGCGGCCGTCTGCGGATTCAGGTGGGCAATTGGCGCAACGATGCAGCGGGTCCGATGCAAGTGGTCTCGGGACCGGTGGGTCGAGAAAAGGTGCACTTTGAGGCACCACCCGCCCACACCTTGCCAGCACAAACCGCTGCGTTTTTGGAATGGTTCAACGCCGGGCCGGTGGGTGATGCGCTGGTGCACGCGGGGCTGGCGCATTTGTGGCTGGTGACCTTGCACCCGTTTGACGATGGCAACGGCCGCGTCAGCCGTGCGGTGGGCGACATGGCCTTGGCCCGAGCAGAAGGCTCTGCGCAACGGTTTTACAGCCTGAGTGCGCAAATTCAGCGCGAGCGCAAACAGTATTACGAGCAACTCGAAATGACCCAACGCGGCACGTTGGATGTGACCCCGTGGCTGGACTGGTTTTTGGGCTGCTTGCTGCGTGCGGTGCAGGGTGCTGATGGTTTGTTGGTGGGCGTGCTGGACAAGGCGCAGTTTTGGCAAAGGTGGGCAGACACGCCGATGAATGCTCGGCAGACGCTGGTGCTCAACCGCGTGCTCGATGGCATGGACGGAAAGCTGACCAACGCCAAGTGGGCCACCATCGGAAAGTGCTCGGCCGACACGGCGCTGCGAGACATCAATGACTTGTTGGCGCGTGGCGTGTTGCAGCGGCTCGAAGGTGGCGGGCGCAATACGGCTTATGGTTTGGTCAAGTAGAAAAGCACGCTGCGCTGGAGATGAAGGCGCCAATCTATGGGGAGTTGTGTGATGCGTTTTCGTCAGATTCTGTTGTTGCTCTTGCTGGCGCTGGCCATCGGTGCGTTTGTGGCGCTGGACCTGGGGCGCTTCTTGAGCTTTGAGCAACTTAAAGCCAGTCAGGCCAGTTTTGCGCAGCTGCATGCCGAGCAGCCGTTCACGGTGGCGGTGGTGTATTTCTTGGTTTATGTGCTGGCCACGGCGTTGTCGTTTCCGGGCGCGACCATCATCACGCTGGCGGGGGGCGCGGTGTTTGGGCTGTGGCAGGGTTTGTTGATCGTGTCGTTTGCATCCACCCTGGGCGCAACACTGGCGTTTTTGGTGTCGCGCTTTTTGTTGCGCGACTGGGTGGAGGCGCGTTTTGGTCAGCGCCTGGCCGACATCAACGCGGGGGTGAACCGCGAGGGCGGTTTTTACCTCTTCACTTTGCGCCTGATTCCGGTCGTGCCGTTTTTTTTGATCAACCTGCTCATGGGCCTCACGCGCATGAAGGTGTGGACGTATTACTGGGTCAGCCAGCTCGGCATGTTGGCGGGCACGGCGGTGTATGTGAACGCGGGCACGCAATTGGGTCAACTCGACTCGGTGCGGGGCATTTTGAGTCCGGCGATTTTGGGCAGTTTTGTGCTGCTGGGCATCTTCCCGCTGATCGCGCGCCGCATCGTGGCGGCTGTGCAAAAACGCAAGGTTTACGCCCGCTGGGCCAGCGTGCGCCCCAAGATCTTTGACCGCAACCTGATCGTCATCGGCGGCGGCGCGGCGGGGCTGGTGTCGGCCTACATCGCGGCGGCGGTCAAAGCCAAGGTCACGCTGATCGAGGCGCACAAGATGGGCGGCGACTGCCTGAACTACGGCTGTGTGCCCAGCAAGGCATTGATCAAGAGCGCCAAAGTGGCCCACCAGATGCGACACGCTTCCCGATACGGCCTGAGCGATGTCGTGCCCACGTTCAGCTTCAAAGCGGTCATGCAGCGCGTGCGTGATGTCATTCAAGCGATCGAGCCGCACGACAGCATCGAGCGCTACACCGGACTCGGTGTGGAGGTGTTGCAGGGCTACGGCAAGCTGGTCAACCCGTGGACGGTGGAGGTGGCGCTGAACGATGGCAAGGTGCAGCGCCTGACCGCCCGCAGCATCGTGATTGCCGCAGGCGCGCGGCCCGTTGTGCCAGACCTGCCGGGCCTGGTCGATGTGGGCTATCTGACCAGCGACACGCTGTGGGACGCTTTTGCGCAACTCGATGAAATTCCCCGGCGCATCGTGGTGTTGGGTGGCGGGCCGATTGGGTGCGAGTTGTCGCAAAGTTTGGCGCGTTTGGGCGCACAAGTAACGCAGGTTGAAATGGGCGAGCGCCTCATGGTGCGTGAAGACGAAGACGTTTCGCAATGCGTGCGCGAGGCCTTGGCGGCCGACGGCGTGCAGGTGCTCACGGGCCACACGGCACTGCGTTGTGAACAGCAGGGCATCGAAAAGACACTGCTGCTGGAACATCAAGGCCAAACCCTCTCTGTGCCCTTCGATGCTTTGATTTGCGCCGTGGGCCGCCAGGCGCGCTTGCAAGGCTATGGCCTGGAAGACATTGGCGTGCCCACGCACCGCACGGTAGACACCAACGAGTATCTGCAAACGCTGTACCCCAACATCTATGCCGCAGGCGATGTGGCCGGGCCCTGGCAGTTCACCCACACCGCTGCGCACCAGGCCTGGTATGCGGCCGTGAACGCTTTGTTTGGCGATTTCAAACTGTTCAAGGTGGATCAGCGCGTGATTCCGAGCGCCACCTTCGTGGACCCCGAAGTGGCGCGCGTGGGCCTGAACGAGCAAGAGGCCAAGGCGCAAGGCATCGCCTACGAAGTGACGCGCTACGGCATCGACGATCTGGACCGTGCCCTGGCCGACAGCGAGGCGCGGGGCTGGGTGAAGGTGCTCACCGTGCCGGGCAAAGACCGCATTTTGGGCGTGACCATCGTGGGCACACACGCGGCAGACTTGTTGGCCGAGTACGTGCTGGCTATGAAGCATGGCCTGGGTCTGAATAAAATTCTGGGCACCATCCACACCTACCCCACATGGTCCGAGGCCAACAAATACGCGGCGGGCGAATGGAAGCGGGCGCATGCGCCGCAGCGCTTGCTGGCTTGGGTCAAGAAGTACCACGACTTCAAACGCGGAGCCTGAGCATGGCACGACACCGGAGTGCATTTGCTGCCGCAGGGCTCCTGGCCTTGAGTGCCCACGCCACATCGCCACTGCCCTTGTCAGGGACTGTGTCTGGACCTTTGTTGCCTTTTACCAGCCAGCACAGCACCAGTGCCTCAGCAGCAGCGCCAGGCTGGCGCTTTGTGGGCTTGCCCAACAAACCCGAGATCGCCGCCACGCGTTTTGAGTTGGGGCAAGTCGATGGCGTGGCCGGTGTGCAGGTGCGCACCGACAAGTCGTATGGCACCTGGGCGCATGACTGGCGCGGCACCGCAGGCACGCTGCAATGGCGCTGGCGTCTGGACCAAGCCTTGAGCGGTGGCCTGCGGCCTGCCGATTTGCGGCGCAAAGACGGCGATGATGCGGCGCTCAAAGTGTGTGTGATGTTTGACCATGCGCTCGATCGCGTGCCCTTTGGCGAACGCACGCTGCTGCGCGTGGCGCGCTCGGTGAGCGGCGAAAACCTGCCCGCCGCCACCGTGTGTTATCTCTGGGACCCACTGCAAGCCAGTGGCACCACCGCCGCCAACACCTACAGCCGCCGCGTGCGCTACGTGGTGGTGCAGGGCACTGGCGCAACGCTGCAGCAGTGGCTCGGCGAATCACGCGACGTGGCGCAAGACTTCCTCACGCTGTTTGGCGATGAACTGCCTGTGGGCAGTACCAAAACCGCGGTGCCTTCAGTCAGCGCGGTGGTGATCGGCGCGGACAGCGACAACACACAAGCGCGCAGCAGCGGCTGGGTCGCGCAGCTTCAGTGGCGCTGAAACGTGTGCGTGCGCGTCAAAAGCCGATCCCTGCGCGTAGCTAACCACCGAGGTCGCACGCGCCACCTCACCGCCATCGCGCTCCAGCAGGCGGCGTGACACGCCTGCCGCAGGTGAAGCGACCCAGTCCAGCGTGTGGCTGTTGACCACGCAGCGTTGACTGAGGTCAGAGTTGAGGGCCATCTTGTCGTTCATGTTTGAGCGTAGTCATAGTGTGTCGCTGCCCACTGTGCCCCAATGGCTGGGGTGGCTTGAGGGTGCGGCCAATTCAAATGATGGAGTTAGCCAAAAGCAATTGGATTAAACCAGCCAATCAACATAACCTATCAACCTGTTCATCTATTCATCCCAAAAGGAGTACGTCATGTCCAACGACAGCAAATGCCCCGTGATGCACGGTGGCAACACCACCACAGGCAACACCCCCATGGCCTGGTGGCCCAAAGCCCTGAACCTGGACATCCTGCACCAGCACGACACCCAAACCAACCCGCTCGGGCCTGACTTCAACTACCGCGAAGAAGTCAAAAAACTGGATGTGCCAGCGCTCAAAAAAGACCTCACCGCCCTGATGACCGACAGCCAGGACTGGTGGCCTGCCGACTGGGGCCACTACGGTGGCTTGATGATCCGCATGGCCTGGCACTCGGCGGGCACGTACCGCATTGCCGACGGCCGGGGTGGTGCGGGCACTGGCAACCAGCGATTTGCACCGCTCAACTCCTGGCCTGACAACGGCAACCTGGACAAAGCACGCCGCTTGCTCTGGCCCATCAAGAAGAAATATGGCAACCGCATCAGCTGGGCCGATTTGATGATCCTGGCGGGCAACGTGGCTTATGAATCGATGGGCCTCAAGACCTACGGCTTTGCCTTTGGCCGCGAAGACATCTGGCACCCTGAAAAGGACATTTACTGGGGATCAGAAAAAGAATGGATGGGTGCCAGCCGCTACGAAAGCGACAAGCGCGAGTCGCTGGAAAACCCGCTGGCTGCGGTGCAAATGGGCTTGATCTATGTGAACCCCGAAGGGGTCAATGGCCAACCCGACCCCTTGCGCACCGCACAAGATGTGCGATTGACTTTTGCGCGCATGGCCATGAACGACGAAGAGACCGTGGCGCTGACGGCGGGCGGCCACACGGTGGGCAAGGCCCACGGCAACGGCAGCGCGCAAAAGCTGGGCCCAGCGCCCGAGGGTGCTGACTTGCAAGAGCAGGGCTTGGGCTGGATGAACCACAGCAGCCGGGGTGTGGGCCGCGACACCGTGACCAGCGGCATTGAAGGTGCCTGGACCACCCACCCCACGCAATGGGACAACGGCTACTTCCATATGTTGCTGAACTACGACTGGGAGTTGACCAAGAGCCCGGCAGGTGCCCACCAGTGGAAGCCGGTCAACATCAAGCCCGAAGACATGCCGGTCGATGTGGAGGACCCGTCGATCCGTTTGCAACCCATGATGACCGATGCCGACATGGCCATGAAGATGGACCCGGCGTACCGCGTGATTTCTGAGCGCTTTTACAAAGACCCGGCGTATTTCTCCAAGGTGTTTGCGCGTGCGTGGTTCAAGCTCACCCACCGCGACATGGGCCCGAAGGTGCGCTACATCGGCCCCGAAGTGCCCACCGAAGACCTGATCTGGCAAGACCCTGTGCCGGCAGGCAACGCCGCTTACGACGTGGCCGCCGTCAAAGCGCAAATTGCAGCCAGTGGCCTGAGCGTGAGCGACATGGTCGCCACCGCTTGGGACAGTGCCCGCACCTACCGTGGCTCAGACATGCGCGGCGGTGCCAACGGAGCGCGCATTCGCCTGGCCCCTCAAAAAGATTGGGCAGGCAACGAGTCTGCACGTTTGGCCAAGGTGCTGGCTGTGCTCGAAGGTATTGCCAAAGACAGCGGTGCCAGCGTGGCCGATGTGATTGTGTTGGCTGGCAATGTGGGCTTGGAGAAAGCCATTCAAGCCGCAGGCTTGAAGGTGGATGTACCGTTCATGCCAGGCCGGGGCGATGCCACGCAAGAGATGACCGATGTGGAGTCGTTTGCCGTGCTGGAGCCCATTCACGATGGGTTTCGCAACTGGGTGCAAAAGAGTTATGCGGTCAGCCCTGAAGAATTGCTGCTCGACCGCGCCCAACTCATGGGCCTCACGGCGAGCGAGATGACCGTGTTGGTGGGCGGCATGCGTGTGCTGGGCACCAACCACGGCGGCTCCAGGCAGGGCGTGTTCACCGACCGCGTGGGCGTGTTGAGCAACGACTTCTTTGTGGCCCTGACCGACATGGCTTACCAGTGGAAGCCCACGGGCCGCAACTCTTACGACATCTGTGATCGCCAAACAGGGCAGGCCAAGTGGACGGCTTCACGCGTGGACTTGGTGTTTGGCTCCAACTCGGTTTTGCGTGCTTACGCCGAGGTGTATGCCCAGGACGACAACCGCGAAAAGTTTGTCCGCGACTTTGTGGCCGCATGGACCAAGGTCATGAACGCTGACCGGTTTGACCTGAGCTGATCCTTGTGTGCTCTGGCGGGGTGGCTTTTGAGCCACCCCGTTTTTTTTGCGACGGGCATCGATATGCCCAGTGCATTGACTCAGGTTTTGAGCACGACCGGCTCCAGAGCCTCGCCTTGCGCTGTGATGCGGCCAATGATGGCCGTGTGTGCATAGCCTGCCGCTTGCAGGGCCTGAACGCACGCCGCAGCTTGTGCGGCGGGCACGCTGGCCAGCAGGCCACCTGCGGTTTGCGGGTCAAACAACAGCGGGTAGCGCGGGTCGTTCACAAATTCATCGGCGTTGCGCAGGGCGCGGCGCAGGCGCACATTGGCCGGTTGCAATGAACTGACGATGCCTGCCTTGATGCAGTCAACCGCGCCATCGAGCAGGGGCAGGGTGCTCAGCTGCAGTTCGGCGTCCACGCCCGAGGGGCGTGTCATTTCGATCAGGTGGCCGAGCAAACCAAAACCGGTCAGGTCGGTGCAGGCGGTGGCGCCGTGCGTTTGCAAAATGTGGGCGCCGGTTTGGTTGGACTGCAGCATCGATTGCAGCGCGGCATCGATCCAGCGGCCCTTGGCCGCATGCCGCGCGTGCGCAGCAAACAGGGTGCCCGTGCCGATGGGTTTGGTCAGCAGCAGCACGTCGCCTGCTTGCATGCCGCCCTTGCGCATGACGCTGTTCATCTTTTCATCGATCAGGCCATTGATGGCAAAGCCCAAGGCCAGCTCTGCGCCTTCGCCGGTGTGGCCGCCCACCAGGGCGCAGCCAGCGGCGTTCAGCACTTCAATCGCCCCACCCATCATTTGGGTCAGCAGGTCTTCGACTTTGCTTTCCAGCCCCGGCGGCACGGTGACCACGGCGGTGGCCGTTTGTGGCTCGGCGCCCATGGCAAAAATATCGCCCAGCGCATGGTTGGCAGCCACTTTGCCAAACAGATAAGGGTCGTCGATGAAGGCCCGGAAAAAGTCCACGGTCTGAACCACGGCCATGCCCGGTGGCACGCGCACCACGGCGGCATCGTCGGGCGAGTGCAGGCCGATCAGCACATCGGGGCGCTGGACCGGTTGCAGCTGGCCCAGGGCGCGCGACAAGATGTTCGCCCCCACCTTGGCACCGCAGCCACCGCAGCGCATGGCGATGGCCGAGATGGCTTGCAGCGACTCTTCGGCGCTCAAGGACAAGTGCGTCGTGGGTGCCTTGCCTTGGGCCCGGATGTCTTTCAGCAACTGGCCCATCGACTGGATCGCGGTTCTGACATGGGCACCCGGGTGGCTGGGGTCCATCGCTGGCAAGGCGGTGAAGCGGCGCATGAAGTTGCGGTCAATGCGGTCTTTCCAGTGCCAGACCCAATCGCCTGCAAAGCCCAGGGCACCGCGCGATGCCACGGCGTAGCGGTTGCCCGTCGAAATCAAAGCCAGCCAATCGCGTTGCGGCTTGTAAGCCACCAAGGACTGGCCACGCAAGCTGCGGCGCAAATTGTCGGCCAGGGGTTTGCCCATGCGCACGGCAAACACACCGGCTTTTTCGAGCGGGCGGTCCACAAAAGATGCGATGTCTCCGGCCGCAAACACCAGCGGGTCGTTGACCGTTTGCAGCTGTGCATTGACCTGGATGAAGCCTTGCGCGTCCAGCGCCAGGCCGGTGCTTTGCAGCCACGCGGGGCCGCCCGCTTGCGTGACCCACATGGTTTCGTCGGCGTCGTGCGTTCGGCCGTTTTTGGTGTGCAGACAACCGGGCGAGACTTGCACCACTTCGGCTTGGGTGTGCACCTCGATGTTGCGATCACTCAGCACCTTGGCAAAGCGCGCACGCACGCCCGGGTTGTGTGTCGGCAAGATCGTGTCAGCGGCCGTGAGCAGCACAAACTTCAGGTCTTCCGGGTTGCGCCCGAGGGCTTTGAGTTCGTTGCGCAAGCGGTATTGCATGGACAGCAGCAACTCCACACCTCCGGCACCGCCGCCCACCACGGCAATCGTCATGCGGCCCCGGTGCGATGGCCATTGCCGCGCTTTGTCGAGCAGGGCCAGCCAGCGCTGGTTGAACTGCGCAATCGGCTTGACGGGCACGGCCAGGCTTTGCGCGCCCTCGACTTGCTGCATCTGTGGGGTGGAGCCGATGTTGATCGACAGCACGTCATAAGCGACCGCCGGGCGGTTGCGACAAATGACCTGTTTGTTTTGTCGGTCGATGCCGACCACCGCATCGTGGTACAGCCGGGCACCGGCAAAGGCGCACAGGCGGCCCAGGTCGATGTGCACTTCGTCAAAGCTGTAGTGACCCGAGATGTAGCCGGGCAGCATGCCCGAATAGGGCGTGTCGATGTCGGTGCAAATGACGGTGATGCGCACGCCGGGTTCGGGCTTCATGGCGAACATGCGCAGCACGCCCACATGGCTGTGGCCGCCGCCGACCAGCACCAGGTCGCGCAGCACGGGTTGATTGGAAGATTGCATCAAGGTGTCCAGAGGTCTTGCACCCAACGGTGCAAGGCAGCGCGTTCGGCCTGCGGTTCAAACAAGGGTGCGCGCAAAGCGCACTGATGGCCCAAGTGTGCCACCAGGGCGTTCTGATTTTGGGGTGCACGGCAGCGCAGCAGCAAATCGACCAGGCCTTGTGCGTCACCTGCTTCAAAAAGACCTGCGTAATCCGCGCCCAACAGACCCAGGTTGCCATCGATGCGCGAGGCCAGCACTGGAGTGCCGCTGCAAATCGCTTCCATCAGCACATGCGCGCCGCCTTCGAGGCGGCTGGTGTGCACCAGCAGGTGCGCGCGCTGGATGCGTTGCAAGGTTTGCCGATGCGACAAGGCACCCAACCAGCGGTAATGCGGGCATTGCACTTGTGTGGCTTGTGCGGCATCGCCCAGCCTTGCATCGAGTGGCGCGCCAATGTGGTCGATCAGGATGTCGCTGTCCGGTGGCAACAAACGTGCTGCCGCCATCAGGGTGAGCGGGTCTTTTTCTTCGCGCAGATGCCCCACCATCACCACGCGCAAGTGACGGGTGGTTTTGGCCAAGGTCTGGCGCGTGCCGGTGGATTGGTAGATCACCCGGGTTTTGCTTTGGTGTTGGGGAGGCAAGGCGTTTGCCCCCAGCCCTTGCAGCACCACCAGCGACTTGGCCAGGTCCAGAGACCGTTGGGCTTGTGGGTCGCGTGCAATGTCGCGGTACAGATCCGTGCCGGTCAGGGCCAACCCCAGTCCGTGCTGGCCGTGTTGTGCGTGCCATGCTTGCACCGAGTCTGCCGAGCGCCGGGCGTGCAGCGCCAGCATCACCTCGTCTTGTGTGTCTCGGGCATCGGCATCGGGCCATTGCCGCACAATGCGCACGGCATGCGAGGCCAGCAAGTGCTGCCAGCGGCGTGCCGTTTGCCAGTTGCCGTTGTTGGCATCGGCCAAGGCGGGGCTGACGATGACCACACGGCGTTTTTGCATGCTCGGGTTATACCTGAACGGTCCAACCCGAGTGGTGTGCAGGGCAGCACTCTGGGCTGGCAGGCTGGGCACCTTGGTGCATGCGCGAACGCCCGCAGGTCACGCCCTCATTTGGCCATCGAGCAATGCCCACCGCTCGTGGCCTGGCCCGAACCTGCTGCGATCAACGGCGGCTCGTTGCGCAGGTCGACTGGGGCAGAGGTCTTGTAGTCCCAGGTCAGAAAGGCGGCCAGGCTGAGCCAGAAAACCGCTTGCAGTTTGTGAGTGTTGCTCATGCGGTCTCCTTCAGAACTGGTAGTGACGTCGTACACGCACGCCGATCAGCGTGCCGGCAAAAGCCATGGGCACCCAAATCCAGCCGTGCAGGCTGCCGGTGGAGATGCCGCTGAGCATGGCGCCGATGTTGCAGCCAAAGGCCAGGCGTGAGCTGTAACCCATGACGAAGCCAGCCACCAAGCCAATCACCCATTGCTGCGTGCTCAGGGGTTGGCTGTCGGCAGGTGCCTTGGCCGACACCCACAGTGCCCCGCCCAGGATGCCGATGTTGGTGATGGTGGTCACGTCCATCAGCACGGTTTGGGTCAGGCGCTGCGCGTTGCCCGCTTGACCCCAGAAGCCGTTGGCGGTGGGGTCAAACAGGCCGAGTGCGACGGCCCCTTTGGCCGCCCACAGGCCAAAGCCATAGACCACGCCCCAGGGTTGCCCCGCCAGCAGCAAGTTGAGGGTGGCCAGCACGGCCAGCACCACCGCGCCCACGATCCAGCGTTGGTTGAACCAGGTCTGGCCTGCGCCCACCCACAGGCGGGTGGCCGCCAGCACGGCGGCCAAGAGGGCCAGCGTCAGGCCCAATGCGCCGTTGGTGCCCAGTTGGTCGGTCAGGCTGATGGGGGCCATTTGGCCCAGCGACAGCCAGCTGTCCAAGTGCACCGAGCCCAGAAAACTGCCCAGCGCAAACAGCGGCAAGATGCCCATGTTGAGCGGCACGCCCAAGCCTGCTTTGTACAAAGTGCCCGAGCCGCAACCGTCGGCAATTTGCATGGTCAGCCCAAACACGAAGGCGCCTACCAGCAAGCTCACGCTGGGTGGCCCCAAAGCGGCATGCAGTTCAGAAAACTGACCTAGCAACGGCAGCGCGGCCAGGCTGGCCAGGGCCAGCAGCAGCACTTGCCCGGCAACGCCTTGCGGGTTGCGCTGCTCAATCAGCTGACGCCAGCCGGTGGTGAAGCCAAAACGGGCCCCGGCCAAAGCCGCGCCCATGCCCACCCCGACCAGCAGCAGCACCGATTGGCGCACCGAGACTTCGAGGATCAGGAAGATGAAAAAAGCGGCCAGGATGGCCGCTAAAGGGAGTCGTTTCATAGACCGTATTGAACCATTATTTGCTGAAGGTTTTGGCACCCCAAGCCTTAGCGTCTTGCAAGAGCTGGGTGGTGCGGCCCGGCACGTTGGCCATGGGCAGGCCGTTGGGGTCTTGTGACCATTCGACCATGGAGCCCGCGTAGAGTTTCACGTTTTTCTGGCCCAGCACCTCGGACATGGCAAACCAGTTGGTGGCCGCCCAGTGGCCGGTGTTGCAAAAGGACACGGTTTCCTTGGCGGGATCGATCGGGCTGGCGGCGGCGATCTTTTTGGCCTGGTCAGCGGGCACAAAGGCCGAGCTGCCGGGGGCAAACCACTTGTCGTGTTGCAGGTTCACTGCGCCGTCCAGGGTACCGGCCACTTTGGCGGCAGGCGCTTTGGTTTCGCCGTTGAAGAAGGCGGCAGGGCGGGCGTCGATCAGGGTGGCGTCACCTGTCTTGACGCGTTGGATCAGTTCTTCCTTGGTCGCAACCTGGCTGTTGTCCAGCTTGGGCTGGAAGTTGCTGGCGGCGATTTTGACCGCGTCGGCGTTTTGTGTCAGACCGGCTTCGCTCCAGGCCTTGAGGCCCCCGTTGAGCACCGACAGCTCTTTGAGGCCCAGCACTTTGAGCGTCCAGTAGACACGGGCCGTGGCACCAAAGTCGGTGGCGTCAGCGCCGCTGGAGACCACCACCGCATGGGTGGCGGGTGTCAGGCCCAGGCTTTGCACCAGCGCGGTCAATTTGGGCAACTCAGGCAGTTCGCCCGGGTTGTGCGCGGGGCCGCGCCAGCTGCCATAAGGCGCGTTGACGGCACCGGCAATGTGACCGGTGGCATAGGCTTTGGCGTCGCGGATGTCGATCACGCGCACTTGCGGGTTGCTCAGTTTGGTCTGCAGTTCGGCAGGGCTCAGCAGGGGTTGGGCGGCAGAAGCGGCAGCACCGAAGGCCAAGCTCAACAAAAGGGTGGAGATTTTTTTCATAAGAGGATTCAAATATGCTGGTTCAAGATGTGCGGATTGTGAGCAAAGCGATCAGATCAGTGAACGATTATTTAGTTGGTTGTATATAACCAGATGCGTATAAAAGGACCCAACAGATGGGGCGGTCGGCCCAAGTGTTGTCAGCGGCGAAGTTTTTGGGCCTTGTTTTGGGCAGTCCATAGCGCTGCGGTGCCGAGCACGCTGGCCACCAGCAACCACCACAGTGCCAAGGTGTAACCATGCTGGGGTGACCAGAGCAGGCCCAGCGTGAGAGGCGCTGCTGCCCGAGCCAGCGCAATCGGCAGACCCAGCAGGCCATTGAGCTGCCCGACATGGGTGCGGCTGACGTATTGCGCCATGGCGGTACCTTTGACGATGGTGTTCAAGCCATTGCCCAAACCGTAAAGCACCACAAACACCAGCGAGGCGAGGGGGTTCAGGCCACCGACCAACAACACCAAGATGCCCGCCGGGATCAGGGTTGGAATCCAGCGGTTGGCGGCGTGCACATCCCAATAGCGCTCAAACACAAACAACAACAGCCGACCCACGACCTGGATCACACCGATTGCAGCGGGGATGGCGATGACCCAAACAGGCGACAAGCCGGACTCTTGCAACAGCGCAATCATGTGCGCGGGCAGCGCCGAAGTGACCGACATCATGAGCACCATGAACAAGGCCAGCAACCAAAATGGCGACTGGCGCAGGTGTTCACGCACCGACAGGGGTTGGCGTTTTGATTCGCTTGACGCTGGGTTGGCATGGCTTTCGCTGTGCGCAGCACCGTGCAGCAACCAGCCGTGCAAGGGGGCGCAAACCAGCAGTTGCAAAGCTGCCAAGGCCCAAAGGGCATGCCGCCAACCCCACAGGTCCATCCACCAGGCAAACAGCGGAATGAACACCGTGCTGGCCAGTCCACCTAAAAAGGTCAACGTGATGATGGCGCGCCGAAAGTCTTGCGGGAAGCGCCGGGTGACGACCGCAAAGGCCGGGGTGTACAGCGTGGCGGCCAAGCCCAAGCCCAGCCAAATCCAGGTGCCGTAAAAGCCCACCTTCGAGCTGACAAAGCTGTGGGCCAGCAACCCCAGGCCAACCCAGACCGAGCCCAGCGTCATCACCACACGCTCGCGCCCGGCGTCGATCCAGCGGCCCACCAGGTAAGCCATCAAGCCTTCGGCCAGCAAGGCCAGGCTGAATGCGAGTGAGGATTCAGCGCGCGTCATGCCCAGCTCGGCTTCGAGCGGGGTCATGAGCAAAGAGAAGGTGTAAAAAACACTGCCCCAGGTGATGAGCTGGGGCAGGGAAAGCCAGAAGCTGAAAGAGGTCAGGGAAGGCAGAACCCGGGGAGAAGCCTGTTGCATGAGCCCATTATCGGGGCCATGCCACAGGCAGGAAGTCGCGCGTTGTTCAGCGCACCGTGACCAATTGCCAGCCTTCAGGGCAATAGGATGTGTTCGGATAAAACTGCCCAACAGAGCTGCAGTAATAGCTGGCGCTGGCAGCCGGCGGCGGTGGCACATAGGTCACCGCAGGCGATACGTAGGTCACTTGGGGTGGCGGTGTGTAGCTGGGTTGGTTGGCCGCAGCGCTGATGGCTGCGCCTGCAATGCCCAACACAATCAGCGGGCCCAACCAGTCAGAAGAGCGGTGTTGGTGGCCTGTGAACTGCCGCTGTTGGTAGCCATGTGGACCGTCTGCCAAAGCGTGGGTGCTGACAGCGCCAGCAGACAGCGCGATGACCAAAGTGGCGAGAATTTTCTTCATGGGAAGCCTCAGGGTGGACCGTGTTCAACCATAACGTGATCCCGAACAAGTCGTTGACAGCCTGTCGACACCGGTTTCGGTCAGTTGTAAGCAGCTGTGACGGCCGTAGTCAGTGCTCTTTGAGGACGCGTCGGTACTGCAGCGCTTCGGCCACATGTGCGGCTTCAATGGTGTCGCTGCCTGCCAGGTCGGCGATGGTGCGGGCCACTTTCAGGCTGCGGTGGATGCTGCGGCCACTCCAGCCCAATTTGGCAGCGGCTTTTTGCAAGAGCGCTGTGGCCTTGTCATCCAGCCGAGCTTGAGTGTCGATGGCCTGACCTTGCAGCGCTGCGTTGGCGCAGCCTTGGCGTTCCAGTGCGCGGTTGCGTGCCGCCAAACTGCGTGCGGCAATGGCCTGGGTGTTTTCGCCAGGGGCTGAGTTCAGCAGGTCTTGTGCTGGCAGACTGGGCACTTCGATGTGCAAATCGATCCGGTCGAGCAGTGGGCCGCTGAGTTTGCCTTGGTAGCGGCTGACCTGGTCGGGCGAGCAGCGGCAGGCTCGGGTCGCGCTGCCCAGATAACCGCAAGGGCAGGGGTTCATGGCCGCAATCAACTGAAAGCGCGCCGGAAACTCGGCCCGCCGTGCGGCCCGGGCGATGGTGATGGTGCCAGTCTCCAGGGGCTCGCGCAGGGCCTCCAGGGCGGCCCTTGGGAATTCGGGCAGCTCGTCAAGGAAGAGCACGCCGTGGTGCGCGAGTGAAATTTCTCCAGGGCGCGGTGGCGATCCACCACCCACCAGCGCCACCGCACTGGCCGAGTGGTGCGGCTGACCTGTGGGGCGCTGCGCCCAGCGCGCCAAGTCAAAGCGCCCGGCCAGGCTGGCAATCGCCGCCGACTCCAGCGCATCTTCTACTGACATGGGCGGCAACAAACCCGCAAAGCGTTGAGCCAACATGGACTTGCCCGAGCCGGGTGGGCCAACCATCAAGAGCGAATGCCCCCCGGCGGCGGCGATCTCCAGCACGCGCTTCACGCCCGCCTGGCCTTTGACATCGGCCAGATCGGCATACAGCGCAGGTGCCGAGGGGGTGGTGGGTGCCATCCGTGCCCAGCCGTCGCTGGGCTCGGGTGGGGGCTCGTTCGATGGCGGTAAAAACTGCTGCACCACATCCAGCAAGTGCCTGGCCCTGAAAACTTCGGCATCGGGCACCAACGCCGCTTCTTCGGCGCTGCCCGGCGGCAACACCAAGCGGGTGCGCACCTGTTGCTGGCGCAGCACCAGGCTCATGGCCAGTGCGCCGCGGACTGGCCGCAATTCACCCGACAAAGACAACTCGCCTGCAAACTCGTAATGAGCCAGTTGGCTGGCGTCAATTTGGCCGCTCGCCGCCAAAATGCCCAGTGCGATGGGCAAGTCCAGCCGCCCCGAGTCTTTGGGTAGGTCGGCCGGGGCCAGGTTGACGGTGATGCGTTTGTTGTGCGGAAAGTCCAGACCACTGTTTTGCAGGGCAGAGCGAACGCGCTCACGGGCTTCCTTGACTTCGACATCGGCCAAGCCCACCAAGGTGAAACTGGGCAAGCCATTGGCCAGATGCACCTCAACGGTGACGGCGGGCGCTTGCAAGCCAACCAACGCTCGGCTGCGCACCAAACTGAGACTCATATTTTCTCCCTGCCCCATGCTGGTGCATGATGTGTGTTCGTGCACGCAGACTTCACGCACCGAACTTGTTTGAATGCTATTCAATCACGCACAGAGTGAGAGCGCACTGGTAAATGCCCTTGGAAGGGGTCATTGGAGAGGGTTGGCACGCTCCCTGCATAAGGTGTTTGTCCTTTCTTCACTTTATTGGAGTTCCTCATGAAAAAAATCCTCGTTCCTTCCCTGATCGCCCTTGCAATCGGTTCTTTGACTTCTGTGGCCCAGGCCCAAACTGCTCCTGAGAGCAGCCTGTCCTTCAACGTGGGCGCTACCACCGACTACCGTTACCGTGGCATTTCCCAGTCGCGCCTGAAGCCAGCCTTGCAAGGCGGTGTGGACTACGCTGACAAGAGTGGCTTTTATGTAGGTGCTTGGGGCTCATCGATCAAGTGGATCAAAGATGCTGGCGGTGATGCCAATGTCGAAGTCGACTTGTATGGTGGCTACAAAGGTGCTGTGGGAGATGTGGCCTATGACGTGGGTTTCTTGCGCTATGAATACCCCAGCAACAAGCTGTCTGTGAGCGCCAATACCAATGAGATTTATGGCGCAGCCACATTTGGCCCTGCAACACTGAAGTACTCGCATGCCGTGTCCAACCTGTTTGGTTTTGCAGACAGCAAGAACAGCTACTACGTGGATTTGAGCGGAACGTTCGATCTGGGCAGCGGCTTCAGCTTGGTCCCACATGTGGGATACCAGTCGGTCAAAAATAACGCCCCATATTCATACACAGACTACTCACTGACCCTGGGTAAAGACTTGGGCAACGGTCTCTCTGCGACAGCTGCCGTCGTAGGCACAGATGCTGACAAGGCTTTGTACTACACACCTGCAGGCAAGTTCACAGGCAAAACCGGTCTGGTCCTCGGCCTGAAATACGCCTTCTGATCTCCCACATAAACACTTAAGGAGCCATCATGAAACTGGTGACCGCCATCATCAAACCCTTCAAGCTGGACGAAGTGCGTGAAGCACTTTCGGGCATCGGCGTTCAGGGCATCACCGTGACCGAAGTCAAAGGCTTTGGTCGTCAAAAAGGCCACACCGAGCTGTACCGTGGCGCGGAATACGTGGTCGACTTCTTGCCCAAAGTAAAGATCGAAGCTGCCGTGTCCGACGAACTGGTCGAGCGCGTGATCGAAGCCATCGAGTCCGGTGCACGCACCGGCAAGATCGGCGACGGCAAGATTTTCGTGTACGACCTTGAACAAGTGGTTCGCATTCGCACCGGCGAAACCGGCGGCGAAGCCCTCTGATCGACCAGAAAGAGAGTCATGAAATGAAAAAACTACTCGCTACCCTGGCCTTGGGCCTGAGTTTGGGTTTCGGTGTGTTCGGCGCGGCTTCGGTCGCCACCGCGCAAACCGCCCCTGCTGCCGTGACGGCCCCTGCGGCTGAGGCCAAACCGGCCGATGCAGCCCCCGCACCTACAGCGCCAGCAGCCGCAGCTCCCGCTGCAGCCGAAGCCGCGCCAGCCCCTGTGCCCAACAAGGCCGACACCGGCTGGATGATGCTGTCCACCATTTTGGTGATCTTGATGGTCATTCCTGGCTTGGCGCTGTTTTACGGCGGCTTGGTGCGCAGCAAAAACATGCTGTCCGTGCTGATGCAAGTCGTGGTCACCTTCTCGCTGATCACCGTTTTGTGGTTTGTGTATGGCTACAGCTTGGCGTTCACCGAAGGCAATGCGTTCATTGGTGGTTTTGACCGCCTGTTCATGAAGGGCATTTGGGACAACGTTGCAGGCACTTTTGCCAACGCCGCCACCTTCAGCAAGGGTGTTTACATCCCCGAGATCTCGTTCGCAGCCTTCCAGGCCACGTTCGCAGGCATCACTTGCGCCCTGATCGTCGGTGCCTTTGCCGAGCGCATCAAGTTCTCCGCCGTGCTGGCCTTCATGGTGCTGTGGTTCACCTTCAGCTACCTGCCTGTGGCCCACATGGTCTGGTTCTGGATGGGTCCTGACGCTTACGCTTCGGCTGAAGTGGTCGACGAAATGACCAGCAAAGCCGGTTTGCTGTGGCAGTGGGGCGCGCTGGACTTCGCTGGCGGTACTGTGGTGCACATCAACGCCGCTGTCGCAGGCTTGGTCGGTGCTTTCATGGTCGGCAAGCGCGTGGGTTATGGCCGCGAATCGATGGCCCCTCACAGCCTGACGTTGACCATGGTCGGTGCCTCTTTGCTGTGGGTGGGTTGGTTCGGCTTCAACGCTGGCTCCGCTCTGGAAGCCAATGGCTTCGCAGCCCTGGCCTTCATCAACACCTTGATCGCGACAGCGGGTGCCGTTTTGGCCTGGTGTGTGGGTGAAGCGCTGATGCGCGGCAAAGCCTCCATGTTGGGTGCCGCTTCGGGTGCCGTGGCCGGTTTGGTGGCCATCACGCCAGCAGCGGGCAACGTCGGTCTGGGTGGCGCTTTGATCATCGGCTTCATCGGCGGCTTCGCTTGCCTGTGGGGTGTGAACGGTCTGAAGAAGTTGTTGGGTGCGGACGACTCGCTGGATGTGTTCGGTGTGCATGGTGTGGGCGGTATCGTCGGCGCCTTGTTGACCGGTGTGTTCAACTCCCCCAGCCTGGGCGGCCCCAGCGCTGTGGGCGACTGGGTCACTGTGGCCATGGTCACACCTGACGCTTATTCCATCGCTGCACAAGTCTGGATCCAGGCCAAAGCCGTGATGTTGACCATCGTCTGGTCGGGCGTGGTCTCGGTGGTCGCCTTCAAGATCGTTGACCTGACCATTGGTCTGCGTGTCACTGAAGAAGAAGAGCGCGAAGGTCTGGACATTTCTTCACACGGCGAGTCGGCTTACCACGGCTGATCTCTGGTGCCCATCAAGAGGCCGCTGGCCGACCTCTTGCCAAGCCCACAACACTTCGGTGTTGTGGGCTTTCTTATCTCGTCAACACAAAGCCCCTTTTCAAGGGCTTTGTCTTTGGCGTCGCCAGCGGTGGCCTGCAGGGCAAGACCACGCCGTGCCGCGCCACATTCAATCAGGGTGGCGGCTGTGCCAGATGTGTGCCGCGTGGGCCAGGGTCTGCGGTGTGTCCACATCCAGAATGCAGCCCATGTCTTCCAATTCCAGCGTTTGTGCAGCGTGGCGCTGCATGACACTTTTGGCGCCTTGATCGCCAGACAAAGCCAGCAATTCATCACGGCAGACCTTGCCAAAACCCACTGGGTGGCCGCGCTGCCCATTGACCAATGGCACGACCACGGTGTGGGTCTGCAAGGCCTGTGCAACGCACCGCAGTGTGTCGGCCTGGATCAAGGGCAAGTCCGCTGGCAGGATGAGCCAGCCATGCGCGTTGGCCGTGGCCGCCACGCCGATGGCAATGCTGGTGCCCATGCCCTGTTCATGCAAGTGCGCGGTGTGCTCGGGCTCCACAACATGCCAAGGCAGGTCGCACGCTTGCACGGCAGACATGACATGTTGCTTCACGGTCTTCGGTCCCATCGGGGCATCAAGCTTGTGCTGCAGGCCCCCGGCAGCGCGAAAACGCGCGCCCAGGCCTGCGGCCAGAACGATGACAACGGGCAGGCTTGGCAAACTCAAACGGCGCAAACAGGGCTGCGCCAATCGGTGCGCGCATGGGCCTCTGCTGACAAGGTGAGCATGGCGTCAGAGGCACCTTTGTTTTTGACTTGCACGATCTCTGCAATGATCGACACCGCAATTTCTGCAGGCGTTTTGGCGTCCAGGCGCAAACCCACCGGCCCATGCAAACGAGCCAATGCTGGTTCCCTCAGGTCAAAGTGTTCTGCCAAGCGTTGCTTGCGCGCTTGCTGGTTGCGTCGGGAACCGAGTGCACCGACATAAAACGCACTGGAGTTGAGCGCGGTCAAGAGCGCCATATCGTCCAGTTTGGGGTCGTGGGTCAGCGCCACGATGGCGGTATGCGCATCCGGTTGAATGGCCAACACTTCGTCGTCCGGCATGCCCGCCAAATGGGTCACGCCGGGCAGACTCCAGCCCGCGGTGTATTCCTTGCGGGGCTCGCACACCAGCACGTCAAAGTCGAGCATCTGCGCCATTTGCGCGACCGATTGGCTCAACTGTCCAGCACCGATCAACAGCAGCCGCCAGCGTGGGCCAAACAAGGTGGTCAAGGTGCTGCCATCAAATGCCAAGGCTTCGCTGCGTTGGGCATCGCGCAATTGAACGCTGCCGTCGCGAAGCGTCAGCGTACGAGCCACCAGCTGGTGCGCGCTGGTGCGTTGCAAAACCTGCTCGATCCAGTGGGTGTCAAAAACAGGCTCCTGCACCAGTCGCAATGTACCGCCGCAAGGCAAGCCAAAGCGCGTGGCTTCTTCTTTGGTCACGCCATAAGCCACCATCGACGGGTGTTTCAAATTGGCGTATTCGCCAGCCCGGATGCGTGCAATCAGATCGTCTTCCACGCACCCCCCCGAGACCGAGCCACTGACACCACCATCGTCCCGCACGGCCAACAAGGCACCGGGTGGCCTGGGGGCGCTGCCCCAGGTTTCCACCACAGTGACCAGGGTCACGCCGTGACCGGCCTGTTTCCAGGCCAGCACGTCGGACAGGACACGAAGATCCAGGCTTTCCATGCGATCTCCAGTGGTCTTCAGGCTGTGCGCAACGCGTCTGCCGTGATGGGCAGACGGCGAACACGCTTGCCCGTCAACGCAGCGACTGCGTTCGCAATCGCGGGTGCGGCCACCGCAGTACCCGGCTCGCCAATGCCGCCTGGCTTTTCGGTGCTCTTGACCAGCACGATGTCGATCTGGGGCGACTCGTACATGCGCACAGGCTCGTAGCTGTTGTAGTTGGTCTCTTGCACGCGGCCATTCGTCATGGTGATCTGGTGCTTGAGCACCGCACCCACACCGAACACGATGCTCGACTGCAACTGTGCTTCCACCGTGTCGGGGTTGACCATGTGGCCTACGTCGGCGGCCACGGTGACCTTGTGCACGCGCACGCTGCCGTCCTTGTTCAGACTGACTTCCGCGACTTCGGCCAAGTAGCTGTCATAGCCTTCCATCAAGGCGATACCGCGTGCGCGGCCCTTGGGCAATGCCTTGCCCCAACCGGCTTTTTCGGCGGCGAGTTTCAGCACATTGGCGAAACGCGGTTTGCCAGCCAGCATTTTCATGCGGTAGGCATAGGGGTCTTGTCCTGCCGCCTTGGCCATCTCGTCCACGAAACTTTCGTTGGCGAAAGCGTTCATGCTGTGGCTCACGGCGCGCCAGTAACCCACACGCACACCGGTGTCGTGGATCACCAGATCGTGCTGGCTGTTGGGGATGTTGTAGCCCGTCACGGCGGCTTCGGCCATGAACGGGTCCAGCGTGTCCTTGGGCAGGCCGAATGCACGTTGCGTGACCGACTGTGAGGCCACCTTGAAGTGCATGGCGACCGGCATGCCGTTGGCATCCAGACCGGCCTTGAGCTGGTTCACACCAACAGGACGGTAGTAGTCATGCATCATGTCTTCTTCGCGGGTCCACAAGAGCTTGACGGGCTTGCCCACCGCTTTGGAAATCTCAGCCGCTTGCACGATGAAGTCCAACTCCAGTCGGCGACCGAAGCCACCACCCAAGTAGGTGGTTTTCAGTGTGATGTCTTCGGGCTTGACCTTCAGGGCGGCAGCCACAGCACCTTGCGCACCTTGCTGGAACTGGGTGGGGCCAATCAACAGCACCTTGTCGCCTTGCACATGGGCCGTGAAGTTCATCGGCTCCAGCGGCGAATGCGACTGCATGGGCGAGACATATTCGGCTTCGAGCACTTTGGCTGCACCTTTGAGGGCAGCGGCCACGTCGCCTTGCGGTTTGGTGATCTCGATCACTTTGCCGGACTTGGCGGCCTGGCGTGTGCCCTCAATGATCGATGCATCGCTCAAGGCTGCACCAGCACCTTCGTCCCACTGCACCTTGACGGTTTCAGAGGCTTTCTTGGCGCGCCACCAGGAGTCGGCCACCACGGCCACGCCGTCGCTGATCTGCACCACGGCCTGCACGCCGGGCATGCCTTTGGCTTGCGTGGCATCAAAGCTCTTGACCTTGCCACCGATCACGGGGCACTGCTGCACGGTGGCGTACACCATGCCGGGCAATTTCACGTCAATGCCGAATTCGGCTGTGCCATTGGTTTTGGCGGGTGTATCCACACGCGGGGTGCGCTTGCCGACCAAGCGGAAATCTTTCGGGTCTTTGATGGGTGGTTTTTCCGGTACCGGGAGTTTGGCTGCGGCAGCCGCCAAAGAACCGTATGTGGCTGTTTTGCCATTGGGTCCATGCACCAAGCCTTTGTCGGCTTTGATTTGGCTGCGGTCCACATTCCACTCGGCGGCGGCGGCCGAGATCAGCATTTCGCGCACTTGGGCACCTGCCACGCGCAGCTTTTCCCAGCTGCCACGCACAGAGGTCGAGCCACCCGTGATCTGGGCGCCCAGCAAAGCGTTCACATAAGCGGCACCGGGCGGCGCATCGACCACCTTGATCTGGCTCAGCTCCACGTTGAGCTCTTCAGCTACCAGCATGGGCATGGAGGTGTGCACACCTTGGCCCATTTCGGAGTGGGCAACCAGGATGGAGATGGTGTTGTCGTCTGCAATGTGCACCCAAGCATTGGGCGTGCTGACGGTGCCAGCGGCCATGGCTTGGCCCAAAGTGCCAGGCAGATGCAAGGCCATCAGCAAGCCGCCGGAAGCAGCGGCACCGGCTTTCAGGAACGAACGGCGGGAAGTTTTTGTATCGATCATGTGGGGTCTCCGGCTCTTCAGGCTTTGCGCATCGTGGCGGCTGCATCCTTGATGGCAGCGCGGATACGGGGGTAGGTGCCGCAGCGGCAGATGTTGCCGCTCATCGCGTTGTCGATGTCGGCATCGCTCGGATTCTTGTTCTTGGCCAGCAAGGCAGAGGCACTCATCAGCTGGCCCGACTGGCAATAACCGCACTGGGGCACATCGTGCTTGATCCAGGCCACTTGCAGTGGGTGGGTGTTGTTCTTGGACAGGCCTTCAACGGTGGCGACCTTTTTGCCAGCGACCGTGCTCAGAGGGGTTTGGCAAGAGCGCACGGCTTGACCGTCCACATGGACCGTGCAAGCACCACACAAAGCAGCACCGCAGCCAAATTTGGTGCCGGTCATGCCCAGCTCATCGCGCAGCACCCACAGCAGCGGGGTGTCGGTTTCGGCGTTGGCCTGTGCAGGCTTGCCATTGACTTGGAAATTCACGCTCATCAAGGTCTCCTCAAAAATCGGGTTGTTATGAACCATCGGCAGGCTACACCTTCCACCAAATGCGTCCGATATGTCCCCCACACAAACCCTGAGCACCGTCGTTTTTCTTCTCTTATTTGCAAAATGAGACACCTTCTGTGTCTTTTTTGTCCTATGCAGGCATTTGCATAGTGGGCGACGCCTGCTTCCATGAGGCCGCGGGTTCTTTTGGGGTACACCGCTGGCGCGCGTGGCCATTTGCCGGTTGGCGCATGCAAAATCGTTGCACTTCCAAGATTTATACAGACATCCTGCCCTTATGACCCTCAGCTCTGCGCCGCATTGGACCGCCATCACGACCGAACCCGACGGGCTGAGCGAATCGCCGTTTTGGCACCCGCAAGAGCAGCGCCTGTATTGGGTGGACATTCCCGGGCGTCGTGTGGCGCGTGTGACGGTCGATGGTTTGCAGGCCCAAGGTGCGGTGGATTATTGGCCGCTTCAAGAAGAACCCGGTTGCATTGCCCCCGTGCAAAGTGGCGGCTTGGTGCTGGCGTTGCGCAGTGGCATTTACCTGGCGCGGGAATGGGGCGGCCCTTTGCAACTGCTGGCCCCAGCGCCTTATGACGCCACGCGCTTGCGCTTCAACGACGGCAAATGCGACGCGCAAGGACGCTTCTGGGCGGGCAGCATGTACGAACCCAAAGACCAGGCACTGGGCGTGCTGTATGCACTGAATGGCAAGGCTTTGCACGACAAAGCCTGCGGCGCGACCACAGCCAATGGCCTGGCTTGGTCGCCCGATGGCCAAACGCTGTATTGGTCGGATACCGCATCGCACCGCGTACGCGCCTGGGACTTCGACCCGGTCACGGCCAGCTTGTCCAATGAGCGCGTGTTTCACCAGTTTCCGATCAAACCCACCGGCTGGGTGTGGGGTGATGCGAACGCCCCTGGATCCACCCCCGTCTATGGCGGGCGGCCCGACGGGGCCACGGTGGACAGTGAGGGTGCCTACTGGTCTGCCCAATACGAAGGCAAACGCCTGGTGCGCCTGTCGCCAGCTGGCCAAGTGTTAGCGGTGTTCGAAACGCCCGTGCAATGCCCGACCATGCCCTGTTTTGGTGGCCCAGATCTCAAAACTTTGTTCATCACCAGTTCGCGCCAAGGCCGCAGTGCGGCTGAACTGGCGCTGTACCCGGGGTCCGGCTGCATCTTTGCCGTACGGGTGGATGTGGCGGGTTTGCCGGTGAACTTTTACCGCTGATCGCGCGCACCACAGAGGCTGGGGTGCATCGCTTGGCGATGACTGTTCACGAATTTCCCACAACCCACCCGTTAAAAATCTTCACGCACCCGCCAGAGGCCGGGGGTTACCATCCTTGCCCATGGAAGCTCAACTCAATTCCCTCATCGACGCCGTGCGCCAGGCGGGTGCGGATGGCCACGTGCTGCGTTTGCGTGGTGGTGGCAGCAAGGATTTTTGGGGCCAAAGCCTCACGGGCGAGGTGCTGGGCACCCGCGCTTACCGGGGCATCGTCAGTTACGAGCCCAGCGAGTTGGTGGTCACGGTGCGTTGCGGCACGCCGCTGGCCGAGCTGGAAGCTGCTTTGGCCGAAAAAGGCCAGTGTTTGGCGTTCGAGCCGCCTCATTTTGGCCCCGGCGCAACCGTCGGCGGCATGGTCGCTGCCGGACTGAGCGGCCCGGCCCGCGCCACGGCGGGCGCTGTCCGCGACTACGTGTTAGGTGCCCGCTTTATCAACGGTTTGGGCGAGCACCTGACTTTTGGCGGTCAGGTCATGAAAAACGTGGCCGGCTACGACGTGAGCCGCCTCATGGCCGGCAGTTGGGGCACGCTGGGCCTGATCACCGAGGTCAGCCTGAAGGTTTTGCCCGTGGCCCCGGCCGAGGCCACGCTCATGTGCGCGGGCTTGCCGCAAAAAGCAGCGCTCGATTTGCTGCACCGTTGGGGTGGGCAACCCTTGCCCTTGAACTCCAGCGCCTGGGTGCGCGACACCACGGCCCAGCCGGTGGCCGATTATTTGTTTGTGCGTTTGCGTGGCGCGGTGGCGGCGGTGCAGTCGGCCACGGCCCGAATGGGTGCCGACGCCCAGGCTTTGGGTGCGCAAGTGACCTTGATGGACAAGGCCGAAGCCACGCAAGACTGGCGTGCCAGCGGTGAGCAAACCCTGCAGTTTTTTGAGGCTCCTGCGCCCGACGCTTGCTTGTGGCGCCTGTCGGTGCCGCAAACCGCACCTGTGCTGGATGTGCCTGGCTTGGACCATCCTTCCCAATACATCGAGTGGCAAGGCGCGCAGCGCTGGTTGTGGGCCCCGGCCTCTGCGGCCGTGGCTTTGCGTGAACTGGCGCAATCGGTGGGTGGTCATGCCACCTTGTTCCGAGCCAGCTCCGCCCATGCAGAGGTCGACAAAATTGCGGGGGTGAACACCCCGCTCGACGCCGTGCAGCAACGCGTTCAGCAGCAACTGCAAAAACAGCTCGACCCGAAAGGCGTGTTCGCCACCGGTCGCTTGCACCCCCTCTGAGGCGAATCGTCATGCAAACCAACCTCGCCCCCGAATACCAAAACACCCCCGACGGCCTTGAGGCCGAAGCCATTCTGCGCAAGTGCGTGCACTGCGGCTTTTGCACCGCCACTTGCCCCACCTACCAACTGCTGGGCGACGAGCTGGACGGCCCGCGTGGCCGCATCTATTTGATGAAGCAGGTGCTGGAAGGTGAAACGCCCACCCGCAAAACCCAGATGCACCTGGACCGGTGCCTGACCTGCCGCAACTGCGAAAGCACATGCCCCAGCGGCGTGCAATACGGCCACTTGGTGGACATCGGCCGCAAGCTGGTGGACGCCAAAGTCGAACGCCCCGTTGGCGAAAAACTGCTCCGCTGGGCGCTCAAAGAAGGCCTGCCTTCGCCCCTGTTTGCGCCCGCCATGAAGATGGGCCAAATGGTGCGCGGCCTGTTGCCCGAGAGCCTCAAGGCCAAAGTGCCCGCGCCGCAAAACGCCGGTGCCTGGCCCACCCGCACGCATGCGCGCAAGGTGCTGATGCTGGCCGGTTGCGTGCAGCCGAGCATGAGCCCCAACATCAACACCGCCACCGCCCGCGTGCTCGATGCCGCTGGTATCCAGACCGTGACGGCTGACAAAGCGGGTTGCTGCGGCGCTGTGAAGTTCCACCTCAACGACCACGACGGCGGCAAAGACCACATGCGCGCCAACATCGACGCCTGGTGGCCTCTGGTGGAGAGCGGCGACGTCGAAGCCATCGTCATGAACGCTTCGGGCTGCGGCGTGATGGTCAAGGACTACGGCCATGTGCTCAAAGACGACCCGCAGTACGCCGACAAAGCCGCCCGCATCGGCGCGCTGACGCGCGACCTGAGCGAACTGCTGCCCGAGCTGGTGCCACTGCTCAAATACAAGCTCAAACCCGAAGCGCTGCAAGCCGCAGGCCTGCAGGCCTACCACCCGCCCTGCACGCTGCAACACGGCCAGCAACTCAAAGGCGGCGTGGAAAAGCACTTGGGCGATTTGGGTTTCCAGATCAAGGTCACCGCCAATGAATCGCACCTGTGCTGCGGCTCAGCCGGCACCTACAGCGTGCTCAACCCGGATCTGTCCAAGCAGTTGCGCGACCGCAAGCTGGGCCATCTGAATGCGCTGGAACCCCAAGGCGTGCTGAGCGCCAACATCGGCTGCATCACCCACCTGCAAAGCGGCAGCGGCAGCGGCCTGCCGGTCAGGCATTGGGTGGAGTTGGTGGATGAGGCGCTGAATAAGACTTCTTGAAAAATCAAAACAACACAAAAATTAACTTCTGTTAAAGTTTGTGTTATGCCAAAGCCATCTCTAGCTGCCGACCAACTGCCCGCATCCGCAGCCAAAGCGCTGCGGGATTTGGGTGAAAACCTCGCGCTGGCACGTCAGCGCCGCAAGGAAAGTCTGCGCGCTTGGGCCAGTCGCATGGCGGTGTCGGTGCCCACACTCATCCGCATGGAAAAGGGCGACCCGTCGGTGGGCATGGGGGTGTACGCCACGGCGCTGTGGCTCATGGGCCGCCACGCGGCCCTGCCTGAAGTAGCCGCTCCGGCGCAAGACCTGAACGCGTTGGAGCAAGACATCGAGGCGGTACGCCAGCGCGGTCGGCGCATGTCGCGCAAGCCGGAGGAACTCACATGAGCTATGAGCCCCAGGACAGCATGAGCTTGTGGTGGTTGGGTGATGCGGCATCGCCCCAGCGGATTGGCACATTGAGTTTGCAAGACCAGCGCCGCAAAGTGGCCCTGAGTTATGAGCCCGAATGGATGGCATCCCCGCAAGGCTTTGCTTTGAGCGAAGACTTGCCTTTGCAGAGGGGCTTGTACATCCCAGCAGAGCGCGACACGGCTGCCGGAGCTGTGGACGATGCCCGCCCCGACCAGTGGGGTGAACGCGTCATCCGTTTGATCGAGCGGCCTGCACGCTTGTCCTTGCTGGAATATTTGTACTTTGCTGGCGATGACCGCTTTGGGGCTTTGGGTATTTCCTTGAAAGCCGATGTCTATGTGCCTGCGATCACCGCTGCCTTACCCACATTTGCGGGGCTGGGTGAGATGCATCAGGCCGTTCAGCGGGTGATGGCCGGTGATGCGGTCAACGAGCAGCAGCGCCGGTTGCTGCAACCCGGCGTGAGCATGGGCGGGGCACGGCCCAAGTCCTTGATGCAAATCGATGGCGCGTCCTGGGTGGTCAAGTTTTCTGAGGGCGGTGAACTGGATTCGCCTTTGATCGAACACGCCAGCATGCAGCTGGCCCGCCGTTGTGGCATCCAGACAGTCGATACGCTGGCCTTGCCTTTGCCGAAAGGCCACGCAGTGGCGGTCAAACGTTTTGACCGTGAGGGCACCATGCGCTTGCATGTGATGTCTGCCCATGTTGCCCTGCGGGCCGCTGGCGAGGCCATGGGCTATCCCGAGTTGGCTCAGCTCATTCGCCGCCTCGCGCACCCCGATCAGGTGCGTGCGCAGCAGCAAGAGTTGTTCAGGCGCATGGTCTTCAACATCCTGATCGACAACACCGACGACCACGAAAAGAACCACGTACTGTTGCGGGGTGCGGATGGCTTCTATGGCTTGTCACCAGCCTTCGATGTATTGCCTGCCGTGCAAGGCTTGGGTTATCAGCAAATGCGTGTGGGCGTGCGGGGCCACGAATCCAGCGTGGTCAATGCGCTGTCAGAGGCGCGGGCATTTGGCCTGACGGACGCTCAGGCCCGGCACATGGTGGCTGAAATGGCTGGGCATGTGACGACATGGAAGGCGCTGTTCAAAAGCTTGAATGTGTGCCCTGCGGACATGGATGTGTTGGCGCAGTATCTGGACGGGCCGCATTTGAGTGAACAGCGGCGCGCGACTTTATGAAATGCGCGATGTCCACCTCTGCCAAACCCGCCTGAAATCCCGAGCCGAAGAAAAACCGCAGGCTTCGGCCAGTTGTTCTTGTGTCAGGGCCGGATGGTGTGCCAACAGCTCTTGCGCCCGTGCCATGCGCAGTTGTTGCTGGTAGTCCACCACGCTGATGCCGGTGTGTTGCATGAACAGGCGCGACAAATGGCGGGGACTCACGCAGGCCGTGTCGGCCAGCTCGGCCAATGACCAGCGGCGGGCCGGGTCCTGACTCAGGCGGTGAGCGATGGCGTCTTGCGCCTGGTGGACGGCCGGGTGCATGTGGTTGCGGTGCGCCAGCCAAGGTGACAGCTGTGGATCATTCGGACCACGTCGGGTGTACATCACCAGCCTGCGCGCCACTTGGGCGGCCAGTGCAGCGCCGGCCACCTGTTCGACGATGTAGAGCGCCAAATCAATGCCGGTGGTGATGCCCGCGCTGGTCAGCACCTGCCCGTCATCCACAAAAATCCGGTCGGCTTGCACTTGCGCAGTGGGGGCCAGGGTTTGCAGGTCGGCGATCAGGCTGTGGTGGGTGGTGCAGCGCAGGCCATCCAGTCGGCCCGCCATGGCCAGCAGCAAAGCACCTGAACAAATGCTGGCCAGACGCGTGTCGGACTGTGGTGCCGTTTGCAACCAGCGCACCACTTGCCGGGCTGCTGGGGTGGCGTAGTCTTCGCGCTCGTGGCTGTTGCCGGTGATCAGCACCAGGCTGTTTGGCGGCAGCTGTGCGGGCAGGGGTGCCAGCCCACCCAGCTGTGTGCCCAGCGATGTGGGCACATCGGCCAGCGGCCCGCAGGTGTGCAGCGTGAGCGGCGCGCCCATGTCACGTGCCATGCGCAGTGCCTCGGCCGGGCCGGCGTAGTCGAGCATCAACACGCCGGGCGTGATGACCAGATAAACCGACAGATTCAGGTTTTGCATGCCCAGCGCTTCAGCAAAGCTTGGAGCAGGGGCTGTCCAAACACGTTCATCAGCAGGCCCAGCATGAGCAAAGCGCCACCGGCCCAATGCAGTGGGCCCAGCGCCTCGCCAAACACCAGCCAACCGGTGCTTAGGCCCACCAGGGGCACCAGAAGGGTGAAGGGGGCCACGCGGTGCGTGGGGTAGCGGCTCATCAAATAGGTCCAGAGGCCGTAGCCCAGCAAGGTGGCCATGCCGGCCAGATAAGCGACAGCGGCCAGCGTGCCCGCCGTCAAATGGGTGAGCGATTGCACGATGGCCTCGGGCCCCTCCAGCCACAGCGACAAACCCAGAAACGGCAGTGGCGGCACCAGGCTAGCCCACACCACAAACGCCAATTGGTTCATGGGGCCGTATTGGCTAACCAGCCGCGTGACGATGTTGCCGCAGGCCCAAGACAGTGCCGCCAACAGCGTGAGCCCAAAGCCCAGTAGCGGCAAGCTGGCCCCTGAGGCCAGCGTCCCATGCGCCACGCCAATCAGCACCAAACCGGCCAAGGCCAGCAAGAGGCCCGCCATCTGGTGTGCTTGCCATTGCTCGCGCAGCCACCAGCTGGCCAGCAGCAAGGTGAAAAACGATTGCGACTGCAACACCAGTGACGCCAGCCCCGAGGGCATGCCCACATGGATGGCGCTGAACAAAAACGCAAACTGCCCCAGCGAAATCGTCAGGCCATAAGCCAGGTACCAGCGCAATGGCACACGTGGGGCCTTGAAAAACAACACAGCCGGAAACGCCGCCAACATGAAGCGCAGCGCCCCCAGCAGCATGGGCGGTACACCGACCACGCCGACTTTGATGACCGCAAAATTCACGCCCCAAACCACGATCACTAGCAAGGCCAGTGCCAAGTCTTTGGGGCGCATGGGCAGAGCGCTCATGCTTTGTGCTCGGTGCTGACTGCTGGGCAGCCTTGGGGCTTGAACACCCGTTCGGTAGAGGCTGGGTTCTTGGTCAGCTTGGACGCAGGCCGCACCGGACGGCGCACCAGCTCACCTCCGCAGTTGGGGCAGTGGCCTTGCAAGCGCGTGTCAGTGCAATCAGCACAAAACGTGCATTCAAAGGAGCAGATGCGTGCATCGAGCGCCGCAGGCGGCAGGTCGCGGTTGCAGCATTCACAGTTGGGGCGCAGTTGGAGCATGGTGGTGTCGTGCAGAGTTTCAGAGGCTGGACAGACAAGTATCCACTGTGACGATGCGCGCAAAGCGATCGGCCAAGACCAGCTCGGTGCGCGTGGTGATGTCTTGGGCGCTGAAAGTCTGGTCTGTGCCCGCGTGCGTCATGGGAAAAGTCAGGGTCGCCTCGGACACAAAGTCCACCGCATAGCCCACGTCCGAGCCGACCCGTGCTGTTGTTTCGCAGCACTGCTCGGTACGGATGCCGCTGATGATGAGGCGCTGCACGCCGTGCCTGCGCAACCACAAATCGAGCCCGGTGTCGGTGAAGGCGTTGTGCGTGTGTTTGGTCAGGGTGACGGCGGGATCGCCGGGCAGCCAGTCAAAGGGCCGGACAAGACCAGACGCCACTTGGAACGGTGCATCGTCGTCTACATGCAGAATGTGAACCACAGGCACCTGGGCCTTGCGGCACCCGGCTTCCAGCCGGAGCAACGACTGCTGAAACGGCGTCACATGGCCCAAAGACCAGTAGGGCATGTGCATGAACGATTGCTGCACGTCGATGACAAGCAGGGCGGATTGGGGTGTTGAGGTGTGGGTCATGGCAGGCATGTGCAGTGGATGGACATGCAGCCATTGTGCGAACAGGGCCAGACATTGGACAGGGCTAGGCCAGACCAAGATGGGACAAAAAAGGACAAGCCTCCTGACACCCCGTTGTCAGTACCCCTCAGGCAAAGTCCTTCCCAGTGCACAGACGGTCTGCGCACATTCAGGGAAAAAGAAAAAATGAAAAAAGTGATCGACTGGTTTGAAATTCCGGTGAGCGATGTGCCGCGTGCGCAGGCGTTTTACGAAGCGGTGTTGCAAACCACCTTGCACCGTGAGCGCTATGCCGGGCCGGGCATGCAGATGGCGGTGTTTCCGGGTGAAGGCGATGCCGTCAAAGGCGCGCTGATGTCGGGGCATCCGGCTTTGCAGGTGGGGGGGTGTGGCAGCTTGGTGTACTTGCATGCGGGGCCATCGCTCGATGCGACCTTGCAGCGCGTTGAGGCGGCGGGTGGGCGGGTGCTCATGGGCCGCGTGGCCTTGCCCGAGGGGCTGGGTTTCATGGCGCACATGCGCGATGTGGATGGCAACCGCGTGGGGCTGCATGCCTATGCGTGATCAGCCTAAACTGCCGACCTTTGCCTGCCCTTGGATGGATTGACCATGCGCCGCGCTGACCGCCTTTTCCAGATCGTTCAACTCATCCGTGGACGCCGCCTGACCACGGCCCAATGGTTGGCCCGGCGGCTGGAGGTGTCCGAGCGCACGGTTTACCGCGATGTGGCCGACCTGCAATACCAAGGCGTGCCCATTGAGGGTGAGGCCGGTGTGGGTTACCGCCTGGGTGAAGGGTTTGACTTGCCACCGCTGATCTTCACCCCGCAAGAGGCACAGGCCCTGGTGGTGATGACGCGGGTGGCGCAGCAGTGGCTGGACCCGGCACTGGCCCGCGCCAGCGAGTCGGCTTTGTCACGCGTGCTGAGTGTGTTGCCCCCAGACCAGCGTCATGCCGCGCAACACACGCCGGTGTATTCACCCCCGTGGGGCCTCACGGCCGAGCAGCAGCCGCACTTGCAACTTTGGCGCGAAGCCACACAGGGCCTGCACAAGCTGGCGCTGGTATACAACGATGCGCAAGCGCGCACGAGCGAGCGCACGGTGTGGCCCTTGGGCAGTTTTTTCTGGGGCGCAGTCTGGACTTTGGTGGCCTGGTGCGAAAAGCGTCAGGCTTTTCGCAGTTTTCGCCTGGACCGCATCCAGTCGGTGACGGCATTGGCGGACACGTTCAAGTTGTCTGCTGGGCAACGGTTGATGGACTATCTGCGCCAGCAAGGCGTGGACCCACAAGCCTTGGCGGATGGACGATGACAAGGAGTTTTCATGAAAGTGATTGAGATCAATGGGTTGACAGTGCAAGGTCTGGTCGTGCGTACGCGCAACGCAGACGAAGCGCAGCCTTCTACCGCACGCATCGGCTCTCTCTGGGCCGAATTCGGTCAGCAGATTACCCCTCGCCTGGCACCTGGGGCGCTGGCGTATGGCGTTTATCACCACTACGAATCGAACGCCGATGGCTTTTTTGATGTGCTGGCAGGAGTCGATGCACAGTCGCCCCCCTTGGGGGATGCGCCTGAGCTGACTCGTGTGGACATCGCGAATGGCCCGTATCTGGTGTTTGAATCGCACGGTGCCATGCCCCAGGCGGTGATCGAGGCCTGGGGGTGTATCTGGCGCTACTTTGCTGATCCCCACTGTTTGTATCAACGGGCGTACACCACGGATTTTGAGCGTTACCAGGCCGATGGGCAGATCGACATTTGCATCGCTGTGCTGCCGTCATGAACTACTGGATCGGTGTGGTCAGCCGTTCGCATGTCCTGTGCGGGGTGGCCGGCGGTTTTGCGCAGATGAACCACGGCAAGCAGGCCCCGCTCAAGCGCATGAATGCGGGCGATGGCCTGGTTTATTACTCACCGCGTGAGGCGTATCCCGATGGTGCGCCTTTGCAGGCGTTCACCGCCTTGGGTTTCATCCGCACGGGCGATGTGTATGCGCACGACATGACGCCCGATGGCGTGCCGGGGTTTGTGCCTTGGCGCATCGATGTGGACTACCAGACGGTGCAAACTGCCCCCATCAAGCCGCTGATTACGCAACTGGACTTCATCACCGATAAGACACACTGGTGTGCCGCATTTCGCTTCGGACAGGTCAAGACCAGTGAGGCTGATTTCAGGCGAATTGCTGAGGCCATGGGTTGTGGCGAGGTGCCAGCAGCCGTTTCTGCGTCGTCGACATGGGAGATTGAACGGAGTCTACCAGTGCAGGCAAAGCTGTTTTAAGCCGCCTTAGCCCGCCAGCGCCGCCTCAATGTCCTTGGCGATCTTTTCGGGTGCGTCCTGCGGTGCGTAGCGCTTGATCACGCGCCCGTCTTTGCTCACCAGGAACTTGGTGAAGTTCCATTTGATGGCCTTGCTGCCCAGAATGCCGGGCGCTTCCGCCGTGAGCCATTGGTAAAGCGGGTGGGCACCGTCGCCATTGACCTTGATTTTGCTCATCATCTGGAAGCTCACGCCGTAGTTCTTTTGGCAGAAGTTGGCGATCTGCGCATCGTCGCCAGGGTCCTGGCTGGCGAACTGGTTGCACGGGAAGCCCAGCACCACCAGGCCTTTGTCGCCATAAGTTTTGTGCAGTTTTTCCAGTCCGGTGAACTGGGGCGTGAAACCGCAGGCGCTGGCGGTGTTGACGATCAACATCACCTGGCCTTTGTATTGGCTCAGGGGGACGGGCTGGTTCTCGATGCTCTGGGCTTCAAAATCGTAGAGGCTCATGAAATTCTCCGTCTGAGTGGGTGGCAAAAGAGCTGGTGCGAAACTTGGGGCCATGAACGACCGAACGGATCAGTTCTGTGATCCAAAAACAAACTGGTCAATGGCCGTATAGGCCTCTTCAGCTGCGCCGTAAAACATGTGAAAGCCTGAACCGCAAGGGTTGAGTGGCTGTGATTCACCACCCTTGATCAAGACGTAGGCGGTCTTCAATGGGTTGGATTTTTGCTGTTGGTCGAAGACGGCTTTTGCTCTGGCTGGCATGGACTTGGGGCATTGTTCTTTTTCGTGAGCCAAAAAGAGTATGGGTAATTTGGTTTTTTCGTTAAAGTCTGCGCCACTGCGACCCGAGCTAAAAATCGCACCGGCAATCAGATCTTCCCTCTGATTTTTTTGCAGCATCTTGTAAAACTCCGTGATGCTGACGGCGCCGTTGCTGTGCCCCATGATCCAAACGGGCAAGGCGTATTGCTCCTTGAAGTGGCGCACAACGCTCTCGATGCGGAGCAAGTGCTCGCTGCTTTGACGTGCAGTGGGGTAGTCTATTCCGGGCAGGTTGACCGGGGAATCAAATACCACCACATTGAACGCGCCGCGGGTTAACTTGGGGTCACTTAACGGCTTGAGTGTGTTGCCGTAAAAGCCTCCCAAATTGGTACGGTCGGGGGTGATTCCCAGTCGCCCTTCACCACCGGGAATAAAAATCAATGTGGCTTTGGCTTGTTTGGCTGGCCATAAAAAATTGAGCGTTGGCGCATCACTGAACTGAATGCTCTTTTCTTTGAACTCGACGCTCACCACCTCTGATTGAGCCGATGTGTGCGCCATGAACACGATCCAAAAAGCCAAAATTTTCAGCATAGATTTCCAATCAAGCGATGGGGCTGACAACAACCATTTGACTGCGGGTCCTCAGTCAGACCGATGACCCGGTATGCCCACGGAAAGCAGGGCTGCCAGCAAGATCAGTGACCCACCCCACAACGTCCGGCTTTCCCAGTCCGACGCGCCGAGCATGACCGATGACACGCTGGCAAACAGCACCTCGGACAGCATGACCAGCGCCGTGGTGTGTGCTGCCAGGCGGGCCGCACCGTATTGCAGTGCCAGGTTGCCCAGCAAGAACGACAGGCCCAGCAAGGCGACATAGGGCAGCCAAGCCCAAACGGGGGCTTGGCCGGGATGAACGACCCCAGTGGCCAGACCGATCAGGGCCGCCAGCGTGGCCATGACCGCCCCACCGCCAAACATGGCCAGTGTGCGCGATGCGCTGGGGGTGTCTTTGAGCTTGAGCAGCAAGGCATTGGTCACGGCAAAAGTGAAGCCGCTCACCAGTGCCAGCACATCGGCCAGGCTTTCTGGCACAGGCCAGGGTGTTTCGGGCGTTTTGAGCACGATGAACAAACCTGTCAGCGCCAGCGCCAAGCGCACAAGCGCCATGCGGCTGGGTTTTTCATCCAGGAGCCACCAGGCGATGAGCACCGACCAAGCGGGCATCAGGTAAAAAAGCAAGACCACGCGCACCACGTCGCCCACCGTGACCGCCCAGTTGAAGCCGACGTTGGTCAGCCCGGAAGCCAACAAGAGAACCCACAAGCCAGGATGCTGCCGCCAGCTGATCCGTTGGCCTGTTTTCCAGAGCCACAAGGCGATGGACACAAACACAAAGGCGTAAACCAAAGCCGTGGCCCACAGCGGGTGCAGACCTTGGGCTTCGAGCTGTTTGAAGGGCCACCAGCACACGCCCCAGGCAAAAGCGTTGAACAGCAGTCCGGCTACAGCCAGACTTTTGGGGGAGGTTTGGCCCATGCGGGAAGGGCGTGTCAGGACAGATCGTTGGGCGTGTCTGTGGCTGCAGCGCTTTGGCGCTTGCGCCACCAGCGCCAGCCCAGCCAAGCTACACCCAAGCCCAGCAAGGCAAAAATGCCGTGTTGGAACTGGCGCAGAACGGCGAACATCCAGTCCCAGTTTTGTGCGCCAAAGTAACCCAGGTACACCCAGATCGGCACGCTGATCAGGGCGGCAAAGCCGTCCATCAGAAACCAGGTCGGGAAAGTCACTCGGTGGCTCATGCCGGCGGAAAAGAAAACCGGGGTGCGCAGGCCGGGCAGGAAGCGGGCCACGAACATGACCCATTTGCCGTATTTGTGGAAGGCGTCTTGCGCGCTGGCAAAGCGCTCGGGGGTCAGAATTTTGCGAAAACCAGGCAAGCGCGAGATGCGCTGGCCGTACAGGCGGCCCAGGGTGAACATCATGCCGTCACCAATCATCACACCCGCCATGCCCACGGCAAACATGGTGTGCACGTCGGCGTGGCCCAGCCCGGCGATGACGCCGCCGGTGACCAAAGTCACGTCTTCGGGCACAGGAATACCAAAGCCACAAATCAAGAGCATCACGAAGACAGCCCAGTAGCCGTACTCGGTGAAGATGGGCATCAAAAACTGAAAAACTTCCATGGATTACAAGGTTCAGCCAGCGCCTGAACGGTTCAGGCGGAATGCTCGGGGTTAACAGGCAGCGGGCCAGTGTAAAGCATTTGCAAGCCCCTTCCTGCGTGGGGAAAGGGTGTGTTTACCCGATGGTTTTTGGGTTTTTATGCCGTGTGGCCATCTCTGTTGCTGTGCAGGGTGTGACTTGGTTTTGTCATGGCTGCGTCATGGTGCTGACACGGCCTGTTTTTAAGCTTGGCGGTATCACTTTTCCATGGAGATGACCTTGACCACCCTCTTGCCTCAACGTTTCAACACCACCATCGCGGCCATCATGCTCGTGACCGCAGTGGCCTGGTCTGTGCAAGCGGCGGCTCAAACGTCTTTCCCCGCCACTCTGGCCGGGCATGCCGTGCTGCCTGCCATGAGCCTGATCCCCGCGCCCAAGGATGCCCCGGCCGATTTGCAGGTCAGCGGCAAATTCACCACGGGCCAGCGGGTTGAGAAAATCGGCAGCGTTGAAGGCTTGTCCGCTGGTCGCCCAACTGGCGTGTTTTTGCCCTTCAAGGGCCAGCCCGCACAAGGCCATTCAGGCATCAAACGCATGGCCGACGGCAGCTACTGGCTGCTGACCGACAACGGCGCGGGTGCCAAACCCAACTCGCCGGATTTCATGCTGTACCTGAACCAGTACACGGTGGATTTCAAGTCGGGCCAATTCAAGCGTCTGCGCACGGTGTTTTTGCACGATCCGGACAAAAAAGTGCCGTTTCGCATCGTCCACGAAGGCACAAGAGAGCGTTACTTGACCGGATCAGACTTGGACACCGAGAGCTTCCAGTTTGCCAGTGGCGCGCTGTGGATCGGTGACGAGTTTGGTCCTTTTCTGGTCAAGGCCGATCTGAACGGCAAAGTGCTGGCGGTGTTTGAGACGCAAGTGGACGGCAAAGTGGTGCGCTCGCCAGACCACCCGGCCGTCAACACGCCGTCAGCGCCGGACCAGGCAGTGAAATTCCAAGTTCGCCGCTCCAAGGGCTTTGAAGGCATGGCCGCTTCCAAAGACGGCAGCAAGTTGTATGCACTGCTTGAAGGTGCTTTGTGGGATGAAGCCGCCAAAGCCCCCGAAACCCAAGACGGCAAGCAGTACCTGCGCGTGCTCGAATTTGATGTGAAAGCCGAGAAATGGACTGGCCGCCATTGGAAATATGTGATGGAAGCCAACCACCACGCGATTGGTGACTTCAACATGATCGACGAGACCACGGGCCTGATCATCGAGCGTGACAACGGTGAAGGCACGCCCGACAAGGCGTGCCCTGCAGGAGTCAAACGCACCGATTGCTTCCACGATTTGCCCCAGTTCAAGCGGGTCTACAAAGTCGAGCTGACCGAGGCCAACGTGGGCGGCCCACTGCGCAAGATCGGCTACATCGACCTGATGAACATGCAGGACCCGAATAAGCTCGCTCGTAAGCCGCTGGTGAATGGGGCTTTGAGCTTCCCCTTCTTCACCATTGAGAACGTGGACGTGGTGGACGCCACCCACATCGTGGTGGGCAATGACAACAACCTGCCGTTTTCCAGCAGCCGCGACCCCAACAAGGCCGACGACAACGAGCTGGTGTTGCTGGAAGTGGGTGACTTTTTGAAAGCCCGCTGATCCGGGGCGGTGCAAGGTGGGTCCGCTGAGGACACCACACTTTCAGGACCGGTGAAGCTGGCATACTTCACCGGCTCTTTTCACGTTTGCTCCCATGCCCCGTCCGATACAAGCCACCATCCACACCGCTGCGCTGCGCCACAACCTTGGTGTCGCGCGCCAAGCCGCGCCCGACGCCCAAGCGTGGGCGGTGGTCAAGGCCAATGCCTATGGTCACGGCATCGAGCGGGTATTTGAAGGCTTGCGCGGCGCGGATGGCTTTGCCTTGCTCGACTTGAACGAGGCCGAGCGGGTGCGTGCGCTGGGCTGGCGCGGCCCTATTTTGTTGCTCGAAGGCGCTTTTGAGGCTCGCGACCTGGAGTTGTGCTCGCGTTTGCACCTGTGGCACACCGTGCATTGCGACGAGCAGATCGACATGCTGGCGCTGCACAAGACGCACGAGCCGCACCGTGTTTTCCTCAAAATGAATTCGGGCATGAACCGGCTGGGTTTTACGCCGCAGCGTTACCGCTCGGCCTGGACGCGGCTGAACGCCTTGCCGCAGGTGGACGAAATTTCGCTCATGACGCACTTCAGCGATGCCGATGGCCCCAAGGGCATCGCCGCGCAGATGGCCCGCTTTGAAGAAGCCACCCGCGACCTGCCCGGCGAGCGCAGTGTGAGCAACAGCGCAGCCACCTTGCGGCATGCCCAAGAGCCGGCAGTGAAAGCCGACTGGATTCGCCCCGGCATCGCCGTGTATGGCAGCGCGCCCGACTTTCCCGAGCACAGCGCCGCGCATTGGGGGCTGCAGCCTGCCATGAGCCTGAACGCCCGGGTCATCGCCGTGCAGCATTTGCAAGTGGGTGACAGCGTGGGCTATGGCTCCAGTTTTGTTGCAGATCAGCCCATGCGCATCGGCGTGGTGGCCTGTGGCTATGCCGACGGCTACCCGCGCATTTGCCCAACCGGCACGCCTGTGCTGGTCGATGGCCTGCGGGGCCGCACCGTCGGCCGGGTCAGCATGGACATGCTGACGGTGGACCTGACGGACTTCCCTGATGCGGGTGTGGGCAGCACGGTCACCCTCTGGGGCAAGGCAATCAACGGTACCGTGCTGGGTATTGACAAAGTGGCCAAGGCTGCGAGCACGGTGGGTTATGAGCTGATGTGCGCGCTGGCGCAACGTGTGCCGGTGGTCGTGGACTGAGACGAAATCAAAATGCCAGATGGGCGTGTCATGTCGCCATCCATGGTTTGGACATGGATCCGTGCTTGCGCGGTGTCAATGGCCCATGCTTCGATGGCCAGTGGTTCAGACGCCCGGGCAGACGTGGTCTGTTCAGCTGACCTGTCACCTGCGTGCAAGCATCCATGCTGAATGCCATTAGAGTGGACATTGCCTTGAGAGATCCTGTTTCCGGGGCATTCGCATCACAGGAGACATCGATTGCCCCACATCGCCAAAAAAGACGCATTGGCCAGTTTGTATCTGTGCATGGCCCGCATCCGGGCGTTTGAAAATGCCGCAGAAATCCTGAGCCAGGGCGGCGTCAGCGCCTACAACAAAACCGCCGACGGCAGCGCCAAAGTGCGCGGCCCCTTGCACCTGTCCACCGGGCAAGAAGGCGTGGCCGCTGGCGTGTGCGCCCACCTCACCCCGCGTGACTACCTGACCTCCACCCACCGAGGCCATGGCCACACCCTGGCCAAGGGGGCAGACCTGAGCCGCATGATGTGCGAGCTGTACGGCAAGGCCACAGGGTTTAACGGTGGCAAGGGCGGCTCCATGCACATTGCTGATTTTTCGGTTGGCATGCTGGGGGCCAACGGTGTGGTGGCGGCGGGCCTGCCCATTGCCGTGGGCGCCGCGCACGCCCAGAAATTGCAAAAGCGCAGCGACATCACTGTGTGCTTCTTTGGCGACGGCGCCACCAACCGGGGGCCGTTTCTCGAAGCCCTCAATTGGGCGCAGGTGCACCAGTTGCCGGTGCTCTTTGTGTGCGAAGACAACCGCTGGAGCGCCACCACCGCCAGCGGCCCGATGATCGCGGGCCCCGGCGCCTCGGCGCGCAGCGAGAGCCTGGGCATCGCTGCACACCAGGTCGATGGCAACGATGTGTGGGCCGTTTACGGCAAAGCGGCCGAACTGGTGCAAGAAGTCCGTGCAGGCCAGGGGCCACGCCTTTTGCATGCGCTGACCTACCGGGTCAAAGGCCATGTGTCTGTGGACCTGGCGGCTTACCGCGACCCCCGGGAAGTCGAAAAAGCGCTGAAAAACGACCCGATTCAGAACGCCCGCCGCGCGCTGCTGGCGCTGGGCAGCACCGATGCCGCTTGCGACCAAATGGACCAGCAAGCCCAGGCAGAAGTGCAAGCGGCCATGCAGACCGCAGCCCAAGCGCCCTGGCCCGATGTGACTGCCGCTTACACCGACATCCAGACCACAGGAGAAGGGCAATGGTTTTGAACACGATGAGTTACAGCCAGGCCGCCGTGCTCGCCGTGCAGCGCGAAATGGAAGCCGACGAGCGCGTGGTGGTCATGGGCGAAGACGTGGGCCGCGGCGGCATCTTTGGCCAATACAAAGGCCTGCAACAGACCTTTGGTACGCACCGCATCATCGACACCCCGATCAGCGAAGCGGCCATCATGGGCGGCGGGGTGGGCATGGCGCTGGCGGGCATGCGCCCGGTGGTGGAGATGCGCGTGGTCGACTTTGCCCTGTGCGGCATGGACGAAATCATCAACCAGGCCGCCAAAAACCGCTACATGTTTGGCGGCCAGGGCCGTGTGCCCCTGGTGGCCCGCATGCCCATTGGCATCTGGGATGCCTCGGCAGCGCAGCATTCTCAGTCACTCGAAGCCTGGTTTGCCCACATGCCCGGCCTGGTGGTGGTGTGCCCGGGTTCGGTGCAAGACAACTATTCCTTGCTGCGCGCGGCCATGCAGTGCGGCGACCCGGTGGTCTACATGGAGCACAAGACCCTGTGGGGCCTTGAAGGCGCGGTAGACGAAAGCGTGCAGGTGCCTTTGGGCCAAGCAGCTGTGCTGCGCCAGGGCGATCACCTGACGATGGTCAGCTGGAGCCGTCAGGTGCAGGTATGCCATGCGGCTTGCGATCAACTGGCGGCTTTGGGCGTTCAGGTCGAGCTGATCGATTTGCGAACCCTCTGGCCCTGGGACCGGGACACGGTGCTCAAGTCTGCTGCCAAAACTGGCCATCTGCTGGTGGTGCACGAGGCGATTCAGGCCGCAGGCTTTGGCGCCGAAATCGCCGCCACCGTGGCCGAAACTTTGGGCGTGCGCGTCAAGCGCTTGGGCGCACCGCGCATCCCGGTGGGTTACGCCCCCGTGCTGGAAACGGTGGCCCGCGTGTCAGCCGGGCAGATCGTGGCAGCGGCGCAGGAATGCCTGAAGCCCGTCACACGCTGAGGGTGTTGCCCACTTGTTTGCGATCAGCTTTCGCCTGCACTCTGCCCGCTTTTCCATGGGGTAATCCCTGTGTCCCCGGCGCGCTTTAGGGCTTGTTCGAGAGGCTTGTGAATGGAAGGGCCATGGTAAAGTGAATTTCCAAATTTTGGTTGATTGATATGACCCATTTGCACGAGCAACCGCCCGCCGAGGCGGCTTCTGAAGAACCTGATGAGGCCACTCGTGTGCCTCTGAAAATCGAAGACTGGCTCACGGTGATTGTGATGGGGCTGCTCTCGCTCATCACTTTTGCCAATGTGCTGGTGCGCTATTTCACGGACCAATCCTTTGCTTGGACGGAGGAGTTCTCGGTCTTCCTGATGATCGTGCTGGCGCTGGTGGCGGGCTCGGCCTCGGTGGCCCGCAACCGGCAAATCCGCATCGAATACTTTGCCGACAGTGGCTCGGAAAAACGCCAGCGTGCGCTGGCCCGCTTTGGTGCGTTGATGGTATTTTTGCTGTTTGCCCTGATCGCGGTGCTCAGTGTGCGTGTGGTCTGGGACGACTTCCGCTTTGGTGAAACTTCGCCAGGCATTGGCGTACCGCAGTGGTGGTACACCATCTGGTTGCCGGTCTTGTCGGTGGCCATTTCCGGTCGCGCCTTGGGGCTGTTCATCCGCCGGGGGCGTCAGCCATGATCCCGACCCTCCTGTTTGTTGCCTTCGTGGTCATGATGCTGATGGGCGTGCCCATTGGTGCCGCTTTGGGTTTGGCCGGTGCCGCTTGCATTGCCCTGGCCAACTCGGACGCGCAGTGGTTTGGCCTGCTGGCTGTGCCGCAAAATTTTTATGCTGGTCTGGGCAAATACCCGCTGCTGGCCATTCCCATGTTTGTGCTGGTGGGCTCCATTTTTGACCGCTCGGGCGTGGCCCTGCGCTTGGTCAACTTTGCTGTCGCCATCGTCGGGCGTGGCCCCGGCATGCTGCCTTTGGTGGCGATTGTGGTGGCCATGTTCTTGGGCGGCATTTCGGGTTCTGGCCCGGCCAACGCGGCAGCGGTGGGCGCGGTCATGATCGCCGCCATGTCACGTGCCGGTTACCCGGCAGCGTTTTCGGCCAGCGTGGTCGGGGCAGCGGCAGCCACCGACATTTTGATTCCGCCTTCGGTGGCCTTCATCGTGTATTCGGTGCTGGTGCCCGGCGCCTCGGTGCCTGCGCTGTTTGCAGCGGGCATGATCCCTGGCGTTTTGGCGGGCATTGCCCTGATCGTGCCCACCGTCTGGATGGCACGCAAACACAAGATGGGCGCTCATGAGGCGAGCTTGCCACGCCCTGAATTGTGGAAAAGCTTTGTCGAAGCCACCTGGGGCCTGGCTGCGCCGATCTTGATTTTGGGCGGGATGCGTGCTGGTTGGTTCACGCCCACAGAGGCGGCGGTGGTGGCGGTGTTTTACGGCTTGTTCGTGGGCATGGTCATTTACCGCACCATCAAGATGCGTGACCTGTTTGTCATCCTGAGGGAGTCGGGCGAGCTGTCGGCTGTGATCTTGCTGGTGGTGTCGCTGGCGGGTATTTTTGCCTTCTCGCTGTCCACGCTGGGGGTCATTGACCCGATCACGAACGCCATCGTCAATTCAGGCCTTGGCGAGTATGGCGTGCTGGCACTGCTTATCCTCATGCTCATCACCGTGGGCATGTTCCTCGACGGCGTGTCGATTTTCCTGATTTTTGTGCCGCTCTTGTGGCCCATTGTGCAGTTCTACAAATGGGACCCGGTCTGGTTTGGGGTCATCCTAACGCTCAAAGTGGCACTGGGCCAGTTCACCCCGCCTTTGGCCGTGAACCTGATGGTGTCTTGCCGCATTGCCGGTGTACGCATGGAAGAGACTGTGCGCTGGGTCGGCTGGATGCTGTTTTCGATGTTCCTGGTCATGCTGGCCGTGATTGCCTGGCCCGAGCTGGCTTTGTGGCTGCCACGTTACCTGGGTTACTGATTTTCATTTTTCAACAAGGAGACAACCATGAAACTTCGTCGTCATTTGCTCAGCTTGCTGGCCGTTGCTGCTGGCCTCGGTGCCTTCACCGCACCGGCCGTGGCCGCTGATTACAAAGCCGAGTACCGCATGTCGCTGGTGTTGGGCCCTCCCACACCCTGGGGCCAAGCGGGCAAGATGTGGGCCGACATGGTCAAGGAACGCACCCAGGGCCGCATCAACATCAAGTTGTACCCCGGCGTGTCCTTGATTCAGGGCGACCAGACCCGCGAATTCAGCGCACTGCGTCAAGGCGTGATCGACATGGCCGTGGGATCGACCATCAACTGGTCACCTCAAGTCAAGGAACTGAACCTGTTCTCGCTGCCCTTTTTGATGCCCGACTACGCCGCCATTGACGCGCTGACGCAAGGCGGCGTGGGTCAGAAGATTTTCCAAACCTTGGACAAATCGGGCGTGGTGCCTCTGGCTTGGGGCGAAAACGGCTTCCGCGAACTGACCAACTCCAAGCGGCCCATCAAGTCGCCTGCCGACCTGAAGGGCATGAAAATCCGCGTGGTCGGCTCGCCCATTTACTCGGACATGTTCTCGGCCATGGGTGCCAACCCCACCCAAATGAGCTGGGCGGATGCACAACCTGCGTTGTCCAGCGGCGCTGTGGATGGCCAGGAAAATCCATTGTTCCTGTTCACCGTGCTGAAAATGCACACCGTGGGCCAGAAGTTCGTGACCACTTGGGGCTATGTGGCCGATCCGCTGATCTTTGTGGTCAACAAGGACATCTGGTCATCGTGGACACCGGCTGACCAGGCCATCGTGCGCCAGGCCGCTGTGGATGCAGGTAAAGCCGAAATCGCCATCGCCCGCAAAGGCCTGGTCGAGGCCGACAAGCCCGTGCTCAAGGACATCGCTGCCATGGGCGTGACGGTGACATCGCTCAGCGCCGAAGAGCGCGAAGCCTTCGTCAAAGCCACCCGCCCGGTGTACGACAAGTGGAAAAACACCGTGGGCCCTGCCCTGGTGAAAGACGCCGAAGCCGCCGTTGCTGCCCGCAAGAAGTGATGTCTGACGTGGCCAGCGCCTTGCTGGCCACGCGTCTCCTGTTCGGGGTCTATGCCACCGATTGACGGGTAAGGCCTAGAGGGGCTTCATCCAGTCCGTTTGGTGTGGGTGATGCAGTGCGCATTCAACCAAGGCTGTGGGTTTCTTGCTGCGAGGGCGACATGGCGTTGAGCTTTGTGGACCCACAATGGACGCCATGTTCCATAGCGCCCCTCTGCACCGCCACGACCAGCGTGCCCTGATCATCGCCTTGATCCTGATCGTGATTTGGGGTGGCAACTTCACCCTCCAAAAACACCTCCTTGTTTTGCTTTCCCCTGGGGGCTTTTTGTGGGCACGCTACCTGATCATGCCAGTGTGCGCACTTTTGCTGATGCGCTGGCGCTTTGGACGTTGGTTCCCCCCGCTGCCGCGCAAAGACTGGCTGCACATGGCTTGGCTCGGCCTCATTGGCCACTCGCTGCACGTGGGCTTGGTCACTTACGGCATCCACTGGTCCACAGCGTTTTCGAGTTCGGTGATTTTGGCTTGCGGCCCGATCTTCACGCTGCTGATTTTGCGGTTTCATGGGCTGGAGCGCTTGACCGCGCCACAAATAGGCGGAGTGTCGTTGGCGTTTGGCGGTGTTTTGCTGTTCCTGTCCGACAAATTGCTGGGCGGAAACTGGCGTGCGGGCGGGGGTGATCTGGTTTTGTTGATCGCGGCCGGGTTTTTCTCGTATTACACGGTCGCGGTCAAACCTGTGATGGAGAAGCATGGCCCTGTGTTGACCATGGGCTATGTCACTTTGCTCGGGGGCTTGCCTTTGATGCTGTGGTCTGCGCCTGCAGGCCTGGCGTCACCTTGGGCTTCACTGGATGTGTGGGCGTGGGTGGGTTTGTTCTGGTCGATTCTGGTGTCGGCCTTTATCGGCTGGTTGGCTTGGGGCTGGATCAACACGGTTCGAGGTGTGGCCCGCACGGCACCGCTCATGTACCTGATGCCCCCGATGGCTGGCTTGTTTGCTTGGGCTTTTTCGGGAGAGCACTACACCTGGATCAAGATTGCTGGCGCAGGCGTGACCTTGTTGGGGGTTGCGCTGGCGCAGTACGCCGGACAAATGAAATGGCGTTTGCGCTGATCTGTTGCGATCAGGCTTTGAGCCAGGTGTCGTAGGCGGTTTTGCAGATCAGCGCCAGCACCACCAGAATGAAGACGTGGCGCACAAAACCTGCGCCGTGCTTGAGCGCCAGCCGGGTGCCAATGAGGCTGCCCACAATATTGGCCGCGCCCATGGCCAGTGCCAGATGCCACCAGACATGGCCCTTGAAAGTGAACAGGGTCAATGCCGCCAGGTTGGTGGCCACATTGATCATCTTGGCCGCGGCCGAGGCGTTCAAAAAGTCGTAGCCCAGCACCCGCACATAGGCAAACACCAGAAAACTGCCGGTGCCCGGTCCAAAAAAGCCGTCATAAAAGCCAATCACCAAACCAATGCCTGCAGCGATCCAGGCCTCTTGAGCGCCGGCAAAGCGGGGTGCGTGGCTGCGGCCCAGGTCTTTTTTGACCAAGGTGTAGAGCAGCAGCGCGGCCAGCAGCACGGGCAGCAATTTGCGAAACAGGCTGGGGTCTACTTGCGTGACCACCCAAGCCCCCCCCAGCGAACCCAGCAAGCCAGCGCCTGCTGCCGGGAGCAGGGAGCGCCAGGGCATGACCACCTTGCGGCTGTACTCCACCGTGGCAAAGGCGGTGCCCCAGATCGATGCACTTTTGTTGGTGCCAAACAAGGTGGCGGGTGCTGCCCCGGGGAAAGTGGCAAACAGGGCGGGCAGCAAGATCAAGCCGCCGCCGCCCACGATCGCGTCCACCAAGCCAGCCAGCAGCGAGGCCAGCGAAACAATCAGTAATTCCATACGGGGGATTGTGGCATCAGGCCTATGAACGTCTTCTCACCGTGTGGTGGGCAACAGGCAAAAAAAAGCGCCGCTTGCGCGACGCTTAGGAAAATCACACCTCGTTCGGATGTTGGTTCGGTTCTTGGTCTTAGGCTTGAGTTGTCTCCTCGGCCCTCGGGATGCAGATACTGCTTTGCATCGAGTGATTGAAATGTAAGTGAACAAGCACTGCCTTTTCCTCAGGGATTTCCCGATTCTGGGGAAATCCCTGCCTCGAACTGACCTTGAACTGACGAAAAAGAATGATTTCGGGTGCTTGGAATGCTCAAGACGCCTTGTAGGCGGCGGCATCCTCGGCGATCCACTGCGCCGCTTTCTCTGCAATCATCAAGGTCGGGCTGTTGGTGTTGCCACTGGTGATGGTGGGCATGACACCCGCATCGACCACGCGCAAGCCCGAGATGCCGCGCACCTGCAAGCGCCCATTGACCACCGCCATCGGGTCGTCGTCGCGCCCCATGCGGGTGGTGCCTACCGGGTGGAAGATGGTGCTGGCGATGTCCCCCGCCAGTTTGGCCAGTTCTTCGTCGGTTTGGTATTGCACGCCGGGCTTGAACTCTTCGGGCGCAAAAGGTTTCATCGCGTCTTGCGCCATGATGCGGCGTGTCACGCGCAGGCTGTCAGCCGCCACTTTGCGGTCCTCGTCGGTGGCCAGGTAGTTGGGGGCAATGGCGGGGGCGTCTTCAAAGCGGGGGCTGGTGATGTTCACAGTGCCGCGGCTGGTCGGGTTCAGGTTGCACACGCTGGCCGTGATGGCGGGGAAGCTGTGCAGCGGTTCACCAAACGCGTCCAGGCTCAGCGGCTGCACGTGGTATTCCAGATTGGCATGCGGCTGAGATGGGTCACTCTTGGTGAAAGCGCCCAATTGGCTGGGAGCCATGCTCATGGGCCCGGACCGCTTGAAGGCGTATTCCATGCCGATCATGGCCTTGCCCCACCAGTTGTTCGCCAGGGTGTTGAGCGTTTTGGCTCCCGTGACCTTGTAGACCGAACGGATCTGCAAATGGTCTTGCAAGTTGGCTCCAACGCCCGCCAGATCGTGCTGTACTTCGATGCCCTTGTCTTGGAGCAATGCCGTCGGGCCAATGCCCGAGAGTTGCAGAATTTGCGCCGAGCCAATGCTGCCTGCGCTCAAGATCACTTCGCCTGTGGCCTTGACTTCGACCATCTCCACGCCCGTCCATACCTGGGCACCGGTGCAACGCTTTTCGCCATTGGCCTGGGTTTCAATCGTCAGCTTGGCCACCTGCGCCTTGTTCCACAGCTCAAAGTTGGGACGCGAATAGCAGGTGGGGCGCAAAAAAGCCTTGGCCGTGTTCCAGCGCCAGCCCTTGCGCTGGTTCACATCAAAGTAAGCCACGCCTTCGTTGTTGCCTCGGTTGAAGTCATCGGTGGCCGGGATGCCGGCTTGCTGTGCGGCCTGCGAAAAAGCATCCAGCACATCCCAGCGCAGGCGCTGCTTTTCGATGCGCCATTCGCCGCCCGTGTTGCGCCCACGCAGCGTGTGCAGGTAGCTGCCCTTGGGCAAATCGGTGGGGGCCAGCAGTTCGGATTTGGCACCCTTGGCCCCGTGAAATGCGTTGGCCCCGTTGTAGTGGTCTTCGTGCAGCTTGAAGTAAGGCAGCGCCTGGTCCCAACGCCATTCGTCGTTGCCCGTGATCTGCGCCCATTGGTCATAGTCACGCGACTGGCCGCGCATGTAAATCATGCCGTTGATGCTGGAGCAACCGCCCAACACCTTGCCCCGTGGGTAGCGCAGACTGCGGCCATTCAGACCTGCCGCAGGTTCTGTCTGGTAGAGCCAGTCGGTGCGCGGGTTGCCAATGCAATACAAATAGCCGACCGGGATGTGAATCCAGTGGTAATCGTCTTTTTTGCCCGCCTCGATCAGCAGCACGCGCTTGCTGGCGTCGGCCGAAAGGCGGTTGGCGAGCAAGCAGCCTGCAGTGCCGCCGCCAATAATGATGTAGTCGAAGGTGTTGTCGTTCATGTTCTACCGGGTCTCCATAGCGGGCGATTGTGCCTGTGGATTGCAAGTCAACCGGACAAGAGATGTAGCGTCCGTGATCCGGGCTGGCCCGTTGGGCCGATTTGCTGGCGCGAAGCGACTGATGAGGCCCGGCGGGCCAGCCCGGAGCGCGGATGCGGCACCGAAGCTGTCCCTCAGACCAGAAGTCCTTACTTGGCCGTAGGCATCACAAACTCAGCGCCCTTGCCGATGCTCTCGGGCCAGCGCTGCATGATGGACTTTTGCTTCGTATAGAAACGCACACCCTCTTCGCCATAGGCGTGCATGTCGCCAAACAGCGAACGCTTCCAGCCGCCAAAGCCGTGCCAGGCCATGGGCACCGGGATCGGCACGTTGATGCCGACCATGCCCACCTGAATGCGGCGCGAGAATTCTCGAGCCACGTTGCCGTCGCGGGTAAAGCAGCTCACGCCGTTGCCGAATTCGTGGTCGTTGATGATTTGCACCGCCGTGCCAAAGTCGGGCACGCGCACGCACGACAGCACCGGGCCAAAGATTTCTTCTTTGTAGATCTTCATGTCGGTGGTCACGTTGTCAAACAGCGTGCCGCCCAACCAGAAGCCTTGCTCGCAACCAGCACCGGCTTTCGCACCGTCAAACTCGCGGCCGTCGACCAAGAGCTTGGCGCCTTCGGCCACACCGGCGTCGATGTAACCCTTGATGCGTTGACGCGCCGCGTCGGTCACGATGGGGCCCATCTCGGCGGCCAAGTTTTCACCGTTGAGCACTTGCAGGGCTTTGGTGCGCTCGATCAGCTTGGGCAAGATCTTGTCGGCCACATCGCCCACCAATACGGCGACCGAGATCGCCATGCAGCGCTCACCGGCCGAGCCGTAGCCTGCGCCAATCAGCGCGTCCACGGTCTGGTCGATGTCGGCGTCGGGCATGACCACCAGGTGGTTCTTCGCGCCACCCAAGGCCTGCACGCGCTTGCCATGGTGCGCGCCGGTTTCGTAGATGTAGTTGGCGATCGGTGTGGAGCCCACAAAGCTGATGGCTTTCACATCGGGGTGTTCCAGCAGCGCGTCCACGGCTTCTTTGTCGCCTTGCACCACGTTGAACACGCCATCGGGCAAACCTGCCTTTTTCAGCAGCTCGGCCATGAACAGCGACGGTGTTGGGTCGGTCGGGCTGGGTTTCAGGATGAAGGTGTTGCCTGCGGCAATGGCCACCGGGAACATCCACATGGGCACCATGACCGGGAAGTTGAAAGGCGTGATGCCCGCGACCACGCCCAGCGGCTGGCGAAGGGTCCAGTTGTCGATGCCAGTTGACACCTGGTCGGTGAAGTCGCCCTTGAGCAGCTGCGGGATGCCGGTGGCAAATTCCACGATGTCGATGCCGCGCGAGACTTCGCCTTGCGCGTCGGTGAAGACCTTGCCGTGCTCGGCGGTGATCATGTGGGCCAGTTCGTCTTTGTGAGTGTTCAGCAGTTCGAGGAACTTGAACATCACGCGGGCGCGGCGCAGCGGTGGCGTGTCGGCCCAAGCGGGGAAAGCGGCTTGCGCAGCGGCCACGGCCTTGGCGACCTCGGCGCTGTTGGCCAGTGCTACGTTGCCTGTCACAGCACCCGTGGCGGGGTTGGTCACGCTTTGACTGCGGTCTGATGTGCCTGCGGCGACTTGGCCGTTGATGTAATGGCCGATGGGGGCGATGCTCATGGGGATCTCCTGAATTGGGATGGACGTCCTGCCGCAGGGCAAGCCGTGTGATGCTGGCCAGTGTAGGCAGCGCTTCACCCCCTCACAAGACCAAAAATCTGAATTGATTGTTCAAAATAGTGAACAATGTAGGTATGGAAACCGAAAAAATCAGCGCCCTCTGGACGCATTTGCACTGGCTGAGTGTGCTGGCGCAGCAGGGCAGCTACACGGCCGCTGCCGCACGCTTGGGCGTGAGCAAGGCTGCCATGAGCCAGCGCATTGCCGAGCTCGAGCGGGCCGCCAAAGTCACCCTGGTGCAGCGCACCACCCGCAGTGTGCGCCTGACCGAAGCCGGGCAGCGGCTGGTGGACGACACCCGCGCCTCTTTTGAGCAGATTGAGCAGAGCTTTGCCCAAGTGCGGGATTTGGCCGAGCAACCGGGTGGCTTGGTCCGGGTGACGGCCCCGGTGGCTTTTGCGCGTCAGCAGCTGGTGCCCTTGCTGGCCGAGTTCCTCAAAAATTACCCGGATGTGCGCATTGAGCTCGACCTGTCGGATCGCTTGAGTGCCCTGACCACCGAGGGGTTTGACCTGGCCATCCGACACACCGCCCGACCGCCCGACACCCATGTGGCCTGGGCGCTGTGCCCCACCGAGTCGGTGTTGGTGGCCACCCGCGCTTATTTGCGCAAACAAGGTGAGCCGCAAACCCCCGCCGACCTGCAAAGCCACAACTGTCTGCACTACCCCCGTTCGCAAGACACCCCAGCCTGGACCTTCGAGCCCCGCGATCCGCAAGGCGGCGAGCGCATCACCGTGCCCGTGTCCGGCCATTTGGCCGCCAACAACAGCGAGGCCCTGCGCGAAGCTGCGCTCACGGGCGCGGGCATCGCCCTCATGCCCGACTTCAGCGCCCAAGCCGTATTGCGGCAAGGCAAGCTGGTGCGCGTGCTGCCCAATTGGCGACCTGTTGGCGCATTTGCAGAAGCCATTTACGCCATTCGGCCGTACGCACCCCATGTGCCTCGGGCGGTGACGGCGCTGGTGGCGCACTTGCGTCAAGGTTTGGCGGGTGGGTTTGGGCTTTGAAGCCCGCATTGACGCCTGCCAGCGTGACCCATTCGCAGAAACTATGTAACACTTAAGAATCTTTTTTTGAAGGGTCTTCATTCAGCATGCTGATCAGAGCACTTGAACCTGCCGATTTGGATGAATACCGTGCATTGATGCTGGAGGCCTTCGAGGTCGATGCGGATGCTTTCACTTCCACGCGTCAAGAGCGGGAGCAGAAGGCCTCGGCCTGGTGGCTGGCGCGTATGGACCATCCGCACGATTTGGGCCGTGCATTTGGCGCCTTTCAGGCTGGGCAAATGGTGGGCACGGTGGCCATTGAGTATTCGGACAGGCTCAAGACCCGGCACAAAGGGCATGTGGTGGGCATGTATGTGCGCAGTGCCCATCGTGGCCAGGGTCTTGCGCAGGCCTTGCTGGCCGCCGTGGTGGCTGATGCGCGTGCGCGCCCGTCCATCTCGGTGCTGACCCTCACCTGCACCCAGGGCAACGAGCGCGCACAGCACTTGTATGCCTCAGCCGGTTTTGAGGTGTTTGGCGTCGAGCCCCGCGCCATCTTCAATGGCCACGAATACAAATCCAAGGTGCACATGCACCTGCCCTGGTGAGGTGCCCCAGTGAACCCTCTTGACCTTCAGTTTCCGGACCATTTCGAGTCGCACCGCTTGTTGATCCGTTGCCCTCGCCCGGGCGATGGCCGTGCGGTTCATGAGGCAGTCTGTGAAACATTGACCGAGCTGCGCGCTTGGCCCGCCTCTCTGCCTTGGGCGGTGTTCGAGCCCTCGGTAGAAGCTTCTGAAAACTATTGCCAGCAAGGCCACGAAGCCTTTGCCGCACGGCGTGACTTGCCGTTGCTGCTGTTTCACAAGGACTCGGGTGCTCTGGTGGGGGCGAGCGGCTTGCACCGAATGGACTGGGCGCAGCGCAGGTTCGAGGTGGGCTATTGGTGCCGACGCTCGATGCAGGGTCAAGGCTACATCACCGAAGCGGTACAGGCGATTGCGGCCTTTGCCGAAAACACGCTGGCAGCCCAGCGTGTCGAGTGTTTCACCGATGTGCGCAATGTGGCCAGCCGCAGAGTGGCCGAAAGCGCTGGTTTCGTGCTGGAGTCGATCCAGACACGGCTGTCGCCGCAAGGGGGCGAAATCCAAGCATGTGTCTACGTACGGGTGCGGTGATGCGGTAGGCGTTCTGTTTTTTAAAGGGAGAAATCATGAAAAATTGGCTCAAAAACAACCGTGGCTTCATCTTGTTTGTCTTTTGCTTTGGCTTTTTCCGTTTGGCCATTGCCGACTGGAATCCGATCCCGTCGGGTTCGATGCGACCCACCTTGCTGGAAGGGGACGTTGTGCTGGTCAATCGGGTGGCTTATGACTTCAAGCTGCCACTGACCCACCAAGTGTTGGCCGAGTTGGGCTCACCTGAGCGCGGTGATGTGGTCACGTTCAAGTCCCCCAAAGACGGCGTGCAATTGATCAAACGCCTGATCGCTGTGCCTGGCGATGTGGTGGAACTGCGCGATGAAGTGCTCTACCTCAATGGTGTGGCTTCGCAGTACCAGTCACCCGTGCAGGTGAAAGAGCCCGTGGGCGGTGGACTGACCATGCCCGCCATTCAGGCGCAGGAAATCTTGTCAGGGCACGCGCACACCGTGCAGGTCCTGCCGCAGGTGAATGCGATGCGCAACTTTGGTCCGGTGCAAGTGCCAGAGGGGCAGTATTTCTTCTTGGGGGACAACCGCGACAACAGCGCCGACTCCCGTTACATCGGCATGGTGCCGCGCCACCTGCTGATTGGCCGCGCCCATCGGGTGCTGGTCTCGGCCGACATCAAAGGCAACTGGTTGCCACGTTGGGACCGGTTGGTGCAGGCTATTCAGTAAGAGGACATTGACTTGCGAACATGCGTGAGTCGACTGCAAGGTCACGAGCGTGACATTTTCGAGCCCTTTCCTGGAGTGGGCAGGGGTTTGCACTGATGAGTCGTTCCAGTTTCTCCGCACAAGATGGCATTGGCGTTGTTTTCGATGTCGTCCTGTTTCGGACTAACAAGTGGAGAGACTCATGGCTATTCAAGGTATTCGCAAAGCGACTTGGTCGCGCAAGGCGGTTGGCACGGCGGTGACTTTGGCCGCTGCGCTGTGCGCGTCTGGGGCAGCTCATTCCCAAGAGACCTTCAAGGTCGGCATTGTGAGCTTTTTGTCTGGCCAGGCGGCGGAGAGCTTCGGCATTCCTGCGGTCAATGGCGCCAAGGTGTTGGTGGACGCTTTCAACAAAGGCGCAGCACCTGCGCCTTACAACAAGACCGGCTTTGGGGGCATGAAGCTCGAAGCGGTCTATGTCGATGAAAACGGTGGTGCCACCAAGCAAGTGCAAGAGTTGCGCAACCTGTATGACCGCGAAAAAGTCGATGCGGTGGTGGGCTATGTGGGCTCAGGCGACTGTCTGGCCGTGGCCCCGGTGGCCGAGGAAATGAAGAAGTTCCTCATTCTTTACGATTGCGGCACGCCCCGTATTTTTGAAGACGGCAAGTACAACTACGTGTTCCGCACCGCGTCTCACGCTGCCATGGACAACGTGGCCCTGGCCCGTTACCTGAAGGGCAAGGACATCAAGGTCGGCACCTTCAACATGATCAACCAAGACTACGCTTGGGGCCAAGACTCCAAGAAAGACTTTGTCTGGTCCATGGAAAAGCTCTACCCCAATGCCAAGGCGGGTGAGGACCAGTTGCCCAAATTTGGCGCAGGCCAGTACGGCACAGAAATTTCAGCCCTGATGTCCAAGCAAGCAGACATCACCCACAGCAGCTTGTGGGGCGGCGATTTGCAGGCTTTCATTTTGCAGGCCGGACCCCGCGGTTTGTTCAAGCGCTCGCAAGTGATCCTCTCCGCGGGTGACCATGTGTTGCCTGGCCTGGGTGAGAAGATGCCCGACGGCGTGATTTTGGGTGCGCGGGGTGCTTACGGCCTGATGGCGCCCAAGTCGGCCTTGAACGACTGGTGGTGGGACATTTACAGCAAGGCAAACAACGTGTACCCGGTGCAGGCCCCCTACCGAATGGTGCAGTCGCTGCTGGGCTTGAAGTTGGCGGTTGAAAAAGCCATGGCTGCCAACGGCGGCAAGAAGCCCAACTCCGAGCAATTGGCTGCGGCCTTGCGCAATTCCGAGTGGGACTCGCCTGCAGGCAAGATCCGCATGAACTTGGGTGGCGGTCATCAGGCCACACAAGAAACCGCCATTGGCCGCACACGCTACGACGCAGCCAAAAAGATGGTGGTGCTGGACGACATCATGCGTTTCCCTGCGGAGTGTGTGAACCCTCCCGCCAACATGAAGTCCGAAGACTGGATCAAGTCTGGCTTCGCTGGCGCCAAGGGTTGCCCATAAGCTGCTGTAAATAAGGTTCTCAAGGCATGCTGACCATATTGATTGACGGACTGACCTACGCCTCGTGGCTGTTCATCGTGGCGCTGGGGCTGACGCTGGTGTTCGGCGTGCTCAAGATCCTCAACATCGCGCACGGCAGTTTCTACGCACTGGGGGCCTATGCGGCCGCCAGTTTCGTGGGCTGGGCCAGCGCCATGAAGTGGGCACCCGGCTACACGCTGGTGGCCATGCTTTTGGCGGCGGTGGCGGTGGCGGCGCTCGTGGCGCCCCTGACAGAGCGCGGCTTGCTGCGTTTCTTTTATGGGCGCGACGAGGTGCTGCTGGTGCTGGTCACGTATGCCATGTTCCTGATCATGGAGGACGGCACCAAGTTGTTGTGGGGTGCCAATCCTTACTACGTGTCGGAGCCTTATGGGTTGTTTGGCAACATCGACATTGGCACACAAACCTATGTGGGCTATGACTTTGCGTTGGTGGCTTTGGCGGTGGTGGTGGGGCTGGCTGTTTGGTGGTGGCTCAACCGCACCCAGCAGGGCAAGATCATGATCGCTGTGATCCACAGCTCGGAGATTGCTTCGAGCATGGGCGTGAACGTCTCGCGTGTGTACATGCTGGCGTTTTCGGTGGGCATCTTTCTGGCCGCTTTGGGCGGGGCCTTCACCGCGCCCATGATTTCGGTGCAGCCGGGGGTGTCTGTTGGCGTGATCATCGTGTCGTTCGCGGTGGTGATCATCGGTGGGTTGGGCAGCATCGAAGGCGCAGCCATCGGCGCTTTGATTGTGGGTCTGGCCAGGGCCATGGCCGTGCACTTGGCGCCCGTGGCCGAACTGTTCTCAATTTATGTGGTGATGGCTGTGGTGCTGATGTTCCGTCCGGAAGGGTTGTTCCAGCGCATTCAGGCCCGAAAGATCTGAACCATGGCGAAAAATCCAGGCACAGTGCTGCCTTCTCAAGAGACGCCCGTGGGGCAAACGGTGCTGTGGGCTGCAGGCATTTGCCTGGCGCTGACATTGGCGGGCACCGTCATGCCCAAGTGGCTCACCTTCCTGATCACCATGGCGGCGGCCAATGGCCTGGTTTCGCTCGGCATCGTGGTGCTGATGCGCGGCGGCGTGGTGCCTTTTGGCCAAGGCATGGTGTTTGCCGTTGGCGGTTACGCAGCCGCCTTGCTGTTCAACAAGCTGGGCATCACCGATGCGCTGCTGCTGACCCTGTGCGGTGGTGTGGCGGCTGCGTTGGTGGCTGCACCCTTCGCGCCGCTGTTGTCGCGCTACCGTGGCATCTTCTTTGCCATGTTGACCCTGGCTTTGTCGATGGTGACCTACGGCCTCCTGATGAAGCTGGAAGTGCTGGGTGGCTCAGACGGTTTCAACCTGGGGCGGCCCACGTTGCTCGGGCAGAAACTGCCCGACGAGCAGGTGGGGTACATCATGTACGTGCTCACCTTGGTGGTGTCGACGGTCATGGCCTTGCTGGCCCGGATTTACTTTGACAGCACGCGGGGCCTGATCACCGTGGCGGCCAAAGAAAACGAATTGCGCGTGGAATATTTGGGCGGCTCTGTGCACCAAGCCATGGCCATCAACTTCATCTTGGCGGCCTTTTGCGGCGGCTTAGGCGGCGCTTTGGCCGTGATGGCTTTGGGGCACATCGAACCGAACTTCAGTTTCTGGACGACGTCGGGTGAGTTCGTGTTTGTCGCCATTCTGGGCGGCTGGCAAAGCGTGATTGCCCTGTTCCTGGCCAGCACGGTGCTGGAAGTGGTGCGCTCGTTCTCAAGTGCCTATTTCCCCAACACCTGGCAAATGGCCTTGGGTATTTTCTTGTTGATCGTGATCCGGTTCTTGCCTCGTGGCATTGGGTCCCTTTGGGTCAAAGGGGGCACGCGATGAAGGCCATGCTGCAGGCCCGCGATGTGGGTAAAAAATTCGGTGCCGTGGTGGCGGCATCGAACCTGAACATCGACATCTTTGCTGGTGAGCGTGTGAGCCTGATCGGCTCCAACGGCGCAGGCAAGACCACGTTCGTGAACATGATCACCGGCTACCTCAAGCCCGACCATGGGCAGATACTGCTCGATGGTCAGGACATCACGCCTTTGTTTCCGCGCGCCATCACGCACTTGGGTGTGGCGCGGTCGTTTCAGATTCCGCAGCTCTATGGCGAGTTGACCGTTCTGGACAACATGCTCGTGGCCAACGCGTGTCATGACCAAAAGCTGAGTTTTTGGCAGCCTGCGCGGCGACGCGATGCCATCGAACGCGCCGATGCCTTGCTTGAGCGCTTTGCTTTGACCGAGCACCGCTCGCGCCGTGTGGCCGAGTTGCCCGGTGGTGTGCGCAAATTGCTGGACATTGCGATGGCGCTGACGAGTTCACCCAAGCTGCTTTTGCTGGATGAGCCGACCAGTGGCGTGTCAGCCGAAGAAAAATTCCCGATGATGGAAACCATCATGGCCGGGCTGGGACAGGACCAGTCCACCACGGTCTTGTTTGTGGAGCACGACATGGACATCGTCAACCGCTATGCCAGCCGGGTGGTGGCTTTCTACAGCGGTCGCATCATTGCCGACGACACACCCGAAGTGGCTTTGGCCACCGACGATGTGCGGCGCTATGTCACTGGCGAACTGCTGAGTGAATAAGACACCGCCCCCAAAGGAACACGCATGCTCAAGGTAGAAGGCCTCCATGTGGCCATCCAGTCGGTCGTCGCTCTGCGCGGTTTGTCGCTTGCCGTCGAAGACGGCACCATGGTGGGCTTAATCGGCCGAAACGGCGCAGGCAAAACCACCTTGCTGCGCTCGGTGATGGGCCATCTGACGCCCACGCAAGGCACCATCACTTTCAATGGGCAGGATCTGTCCGCCTTGCCCCCACACGCACGGGCGGGTCTGGGCATCGGGTACATGCCTGAGGACCGCGGACTGGTGCCTGAGTTGACGGTGGAAGAAAACATTTTGATTCCCGTTTGGGTGAGCCCGACGCTGGACCCTCAGGAGCGGTTGGCGCTGGTCTACAAAGTGTTGCCCGAATTGCTGGACATGAAAGACCGCCGCGCCTTGCTGTTGTCGGGTGGTCAACAAAAGCTGGTGGCGCTGGCGCGTGCCCTGGCGGTGGGAACTCGCTTGTTGTTGCTTGACGAACCCTTCGAGGGGGTAGCACCCGCTTTGTCCAAGCGGCTGGGCGAGGTCATCGCGGGACTCAAAGGCACCGAGGTGTCGGTGTTGATCGCACAAAGCGATTTGAACCACTCACGCAAGCTGGTGGACTGCGAGTTTGTGATCGAGCGTGGTGCCAACCTGCAGGCCGTGAGCTGACATTTGCGGCTTTGACGCGTGGGGCCTCAGATGCCCCGCGCCAGCACCGGAAACAGTTTGTGCAGCCCGTCGGTCATGACTTCGACTGCGAGCGCTGCCAGGATCAAGCCCATCAGCCGTGTCATGACGTTGATGCCGGTTTTCCCAAGGATGCGGGCAATCGGTGTGGCAAGCGAAAAGCACAGCGCGGTGGCCAGCGCAATGACCACGCCGTAGCCCACCAAGGTGCCCAGTTGGGCGAAGTTCTTGGCTTTTTCGGCGTAAATCACCACCGTGGACATGGTGGCGGGACCTGTGAGCAGGGGAATGGTCAGGGGCACCACAGCGATGCTGGCACCCACTGCCGCTTTGGCTTCGGCATCGTGCACTTCTTCGGCATTGGCCCGTGCTTCGGCAGGTTGTGCATTCAGCATCGACAAGGCCGAGGTGAGCAGCAACATGCCGCCACCCACCTGAAAGCTGGCCAGCGAGATGCCAAAAAATTCCAAAATTTGCAGGCCCAGCAAAGCGCTGGCCGCAATCACAATGAAGGCGGTCAGTGACGAGACCAAAATTGTGCGTTTGCGCTGGGCGCGGCTGAAGCCCTGGGTGTAGTGGATGAAAAACGGAACGATGGCCAAAGGGTTGACGATGGCCAGCAGGGTGATGAGCGGTTTGAAGTCCATCGCCGCATTGTGCCTTGGCCGGTTGTTTTGGGGGCCACAAAATGTGCCCGCCACGCTTGAGGGATGCAGCCCCTGCGGCCGAATGCAGGCAGTGGCACATCAGGTATTCGCGCGCAGGGGCTCGCTCCCACACAGGTGCGCTGGTAGGACTTATGTCGTTGTGGCGGGTGTGCGGCGGCGGAACATGCCCCAGCCTTCCATGTGCAGCACCTTGTCGCCGTGCTGGTTGAACATTTCCCACATGTTGCGCGTCATGCCCACATCGGGGCGTTTGCCCATGGGTTTGCTTTCCAGCATGGTGCTTTGCAGGCGCAAGGTGTCACCGGGGTACACCGGCTTGAGCCATTTGATGCCTTCCAGCCCTGGGGAGCCGAGGCTGGAAGTTTCGTGCAGAAAATTGGTCACCATCAGGCGCATCGCCATGGCACAGGTGTGCCAGCCGCTGGCTGACAGAGCGCCAAACACCGAGGCTTTGGCCGCTTCGTCGTTCAGGTGAAAGGGTTGTGGGTCGAACTGGGTGGCAAAAGCGATGATTTCTTCGCGGGTGGGTGTGATGGTGCCCAGGTCGCGCACCTGGCCTGGCGCAAAGTCTTCCCAGTAATACTTGATTTTTGACATCAGCGTCCTCCTGAAACGTCCAGAAAACTCATGGTTGTGTAGCTGGCGCGGTCACTCAGCAGCCAGACGATGGCCTCGGCCACCTCTTCAGCGGTTCCGCCGCGCTGCGCGGGCACCAGGTGTTGCAGGTCTTTCACGCGGTTGGGCAGGCCGCCCGAGGCGTGGATTTCGGTGTCGATCAGGCCCGGGCGCACGGCGTTGACGCGGATGCCCTCGGCCGCTACTTCTTTGGACAAGCCGATGGTGAAAGCGTCGATCGCGCCTTTGGCGGCGGCGTAGTCCACATACTGACCAGGCGCGCCCAAACGTGCGGCGGCACTCGACACGTTCACGATGCTGCCCCCTTCGCCGCCGTAGCGTGTGCTCATGCGGCGCACGGCTTCACGGGCGCAAATCAGGCTGCCGATCACGTTGATGTCGAACATGCGCCTCCAGCGGGCCACGCTCATCTGGTCCACGCGGGCTGCGACATCGACCACCCCTGCGTTGTTGACCAAGCCCGACAGGCGGCCCAGCTTGGCGTCGATGTGTTCGAACATGCGCAGCACTTGGGCCTCCTGAGCCACATCGGCCTGGACCGACATGGCTTGCCCGCCCGCGGCCCGAATCTGGCGCACGACTTCATCGGCAGCCAATGAGTTGGCGGTGTAGTTCACTGCCACGGCCCAACCCTGCTGTGCTGCCAACAGGGCTGTGGCCGCCCCGATGCCCCGACTGCCGCCGGTCACCAACAAGACCTTGTTCATCGCATGTCTCCTGCAAAAATTCGTGAGGGCGGTTACAACCGCTGTTCCGTTCAAAGATTACACAACAGACAAGGAGACACCATGGGTCGCACAGTGGACTATTACTTCGCACCGCAAAGCCCCTGGGCTTATCTGGGTCACCGGCGGCTGACCGAGATCGCGGCCCGGACCGGTGCCACGGTGCGTGTGATGCCGATCGATTTGGGGGGGAAGGTGTTCCCGATCTCGGGCGGCTTGCCCTTGGGGCAGCGTGCGCCCCAGCGCCAGGCTTACCGATTGGTGGAGCTGCAGCGCTTTAGCCAGCTGCTGAATGCGCCACTGAACCTCAAGCCCAAATACTTTCCCGTCGGTGGTGACGATGCTGCGCGTTTGATCATTGCCGCCGATCTGGCTTTGGGCAGTGCCTCCGCCATGCAGATCGCAGGCGCGATCCTGGCGGCTTGCTGGGCGCAAGAGCGCAACATGGCCGATGACAAAGTGTTGGCCGAATTGTTGCAAGAACAAGATTTGCCTGCCACTTTGCTGGAGCAGTCGCACAGCCAGGCCGTCCAGGTGCGCTATGAAACCTATACCCAAGCCGCTATTGACGCAGGCGTCTTTGGGGCGCCCAGTTATGTGGTCGATGGCGAGATTTTCTGGGGTCAGGACCGACTTGATTTTGTCGAGCGGGCCTTGAGCCGTTGATGTGTTGAACCGAACCAAGGAATGAACATGGGAAAGATGATTGAACTCAAAGCCGCAGACGGCACCGTGGTACCCGCGTATGAGGCGCGTCCTGCGGGGACACCCAAAGGTGCCGTGGTGGTGATCCAGGAAATTTTTGGCGTGAACAGCCACATCCGCAACGTGGCGGATGGCTACGCGGCCGAGGGTTATGTCGCCGTGGCCCCGGCGGCCTTTCACCGCGTCAAGCCAGGTGTTGAGCTGGGCTACACGGATGCCGACATGGGCGAAGGCTTTGGCTACAAAACGGCGGTCGAGGCTTTGCCTGCGCCCGGCGTGATGCAGGACATCCAGGCGGCCATTGACCACGCGGCCCAAACCTCGGGCGGCAAGGTCGGCATCGTGGGTTATTGCTGGGGTGGCTTGCTGACCTGGCGCGCCGCTTGCACCTTGAAGGGCCTGAGCGCTGCGGTGCCTTATTACGGCGGCGGCATGACGACCGATGCTGAAATTTCCCGTCAGCCACGGGTGCCCGTGTTGGCGCATTTTGCTGAGGAAGATAAGTGGATTCCGCTCGATTCCGTTGAGGCTTTCAAGAAAGCGCATCCCGCAGTGCAGGTGTTCACCTATGCGGCGCACCACGGCTTCAATTGTGATCAGCGCGGCGCGTGGCATGCGCCTTCGGCCCAGTTGGCCCGCGAGCGCACGTTGGCATTTTTTGCCCAGCACTTGGGCTGAAACGGGGTCTTTTCAGAGGGCTCAATCGCCCGTGCGTGCCAGGTAGCGTTTGCGCCAAAACACCAGCCCCATGACCAAGGCGATGCTGCCCATGCTGCCCAGCGTCCACCAAAAGGCCGAGGCCTGATGCAGCCAAGGCATGAACTCGAAGTTCATGCCAAAAATGCCTGCGATCAGGTTCAGTGGCAAAAAGATGGCCGTCAACGCGGTCAGGGTGCGCATGATGTCGTTGGTGCGGTTGCCCTGCACATTGAAGTGCATTTGCACCGCCGTTTCGGTGTTGTGCTCCAGGCGGCGCACGTGTTGCACCACTCGGTCGATGTGTTCGAGCACGTCGCGGCTGCGAATTTTGAGCAGCTCGTGTTCCCGCTGGGCGGCGCTGTCTGCGCCAACGCGCCAGCTGTCCAGTGATTCGGTCCAACTTTGCATGGCGGTGTGCTGGTCATCGCACAGGGCTTCGAGCTGGTGCAGCGCCATGCGGGCGTGTAGCAGGGCGTCCCAACGGTTAAAGCGCGTGCGCGGGTGCAGCAGTTCGGCTTGCCAGTGGTCGAGTTGGCGGCTCAGTTCGCGGCGCAAGTCCAAGTAGCCGTCGACCATGTGGCTGACGATGCGCAGCATCATGTCGGCTGGGCTGTGCGGCACGCCACGTGCGCCGGTTGAGCGCGGGTCGGTGGCGTCGTGGGCCTGCGTGCTGGCCAGCAGACGGCTGGCATAGGCTTCGCGTACCGCGCAGTCGGCCGGGTGCACGCTGACCAGTACCCGGTCAAACACGGCAAACCCCACCGGGCTGGTGTCGATGCGGTGCAGCACGGGCGGGCCGGGGCGTTTGCCGCTCTGCAGGTCCAGGCTGTTCTCTGGTCGTGCCTCAGTGCCGCCCGGGCGCTGGGCCAATCGTCGGAACACCATCAGGTCGTAATGCGAGCTGTAGTCAAAACGCGACGGCAGTTGCGCATTCAGCAGGTCCGAGACGTGCAAATCCACCAAGGTCTGACCTGTCAGCCGTTCAAGGCTGTTTTGGATGGACGTCAGCTCTGCCTGAAACTGTTCACGCGAACAGGCAATCCAGACATAACCGTGCTCGGGGAGATGCTGGGGCAAGGCCAGCCCGGCGTGGACTTGTGTGCCTGCGACGGTGAAGACCCGCATGACTTGGCTCAGGCTTGACGAATCAAGCGTGCGGCATCGCGTGCAAAGTAAGTCAGCACCCCGTCGGCGCCAGCGCGTTTGAAGGCCAGCAGGCTTTCCATCATGACCAAGTCATGGTCCAGCCAGCCGTTTTGCGCAGCGGCCTTGAGCATGGCGTACTCGCCCGACACCTGGTAGGCGAAAGTGGGCACTTTGAATTCGTCTTTGACGCGGCGCACGATGTCCAGGTACGGCATGCCGGGTTTGACCATGACCATGTCGGCGCCTTCGGCCAGGTCCATGGCGACTTCGCGCAGCGCTTCGTCGCTGTTGCCGGGGTCCATCTGGTAGACCTTTTTGTTGCTCTTGCCCAGATTGCCCGCCGAGCCGACTGCATCGCGGAAGGGGCCATAAAAGGCGCTGGCGTACTTGGCGCTGTAGGCCATGATGCGGGTGTGGATCAGGCCACGCGCTTCGAGCGCCTGGCGGATCGCGCCGATGCGGCCGTCCATCATGTCGCTGGGGGCCACCATGTCCACGCCGGCTTCGGCTTGCGTGAGGGCTTGCTGCACCAGCACGGCGGTGGTTTCGTCGTTGAGGATGTAGCCTGTGTCGTCGAGCAAACCGTCCTGGCCGTGGCTGGTGAAGGGGTCGAGCGCCACGTCGGTCATCACGCCCAGTTCAGGAAAGCGCTTTTTCAGCTCGCGCACCACGCGGGGCACCAAGCCGTTGGGGTTCATGGCTTCGCTGCCTGTGGGGTCCTTGAGGCTGGCGTCGATCACGGGGAACAAGGCCATGACCGGGATGCCCAGCTTGACGCAGTCTTCGGCCACCGGCAGCAGCAGGTCGAGCGACAGGCGCTCGACACCGGGCATGGAGCCCACGGCTTGGCGCTGGTTCTGGCCGTCCAGCACGAACACCGGGTAGATCAGGTCGTGTGGCGTGACCTGGTGCTCGCGCACCAGATTGCGGGTGAATTCGTCACGGCGCAAGCGGCGTGGGCGGCTGGAGGGGAAGGGTGCGACGGGGTTCATGTTGAAAATTGTGCCTGAAGTCATGCCTGGTCGCCAAAGTCCGGGACTTCCGGTCAACTTGCCCAGGCCTGAATCCCGCAACCAACAAAAACATCATAAAAACTTAAATTGAACTTGTTAATGGTTTTGTTATTTGATAAATTCACTCCGGGCAGCTTGCTGCCTCCCGCTTTTCCTCCCTGAGCGGGGCCTTGATGCGGTAACGCTAAAGGGCTTCCCACCCTCGGCCTTGGCCGGGGGTTTTTTTTGCCCATGCACACCCTGTGTGCCGGTCCAGCCATCTCTGACTACACTTGCACCATGCTCTGGATCAAAGCCCTTCACATCGTTTTCATCGCCAGCTGGTTTGCCGGCCTGTTTTATTTGCCGCGCATTTTCGTCAATCTGGCCATGGTGGAGCCGGGGTCTGTGGCCGAGCGGGAGCGCTTGCTGCTGATGGCGCGCAAGTTGTACCGTTTCATGACGATTTTGGCGATTCCCGCGCTGGCCTTGGGCTTGTGGCTGTGGCTGGTGGTTGGCATTGGTCGCGGCCCGGGGCAGGGGTGGATGCATGCCAAGCTGGCCATCGTGGTGGCCTTGATCGGCTACCACCACGCTTGTGGCGTCATCCTTCGCAAATTCGCCCAAGGGCAGATGCAACGCAGCCACATCTGGTTTCGCTGGTTCAACGAGGCACCGGTCCTCATGATGCTGGCGGCGGTGATCTTGGTGGTTGTCAAACCGTTTTAAGGGCCAGGCATGCGCACCCCCCACCTGCGCAAAACGGCCGCTTGGCCTCTGGTGTGGATTTACGCCATCCTGATCGTTTACGCGAGCCTGTATCCCTTTGACAACTGGCGCATCCAGGGCATTGCCCCCTGGGCTTTTTTGACAGCCCCTTTGCCGCGCTACTGGACGGGCTTTGATGTGCTGTCCAACGTGGTGGGTTATGCGCCTTTTGGTTTCTTGCTGGCATTGGCGCTGCACAGGACGCGGCGCCATTGGCCTGCCATCGTTTTGACCACTTTGGTGGCTGCTGCGCTGTCCCTGACGATGGAGTCCTTGCAAATGTTTTTACCGGTGCGGGTGCCCTCCAATGTGGACGCTGCGCTGAATATTTCGGGTGCTTTTGCCGGTGCCGTGCTTGCACGCGCCTTGGAGTGGGTGGGTTTGCTGGACCGCTGGAGCCGGTTTCGTGACCGCTGGTTTGTGCCCGATGCCAGCGGTGCGATGGCATTGCTGGCCGTTTGGCCTCTTGCGCTGTTGTTCCCGGCCCCCGTGACCTTTGGTCTGGGGCAGGTGCTGGAGAGGGTGGAAGCCGCATTCGCCCATGTGCTGGAAGACTCGCTTTTGCTCGAATGGTTGCCTTTGCGTGAAGTGGAGTTGCAGCCCTTGTTGCCCATCAGTGAAATCCTGTGCGTGGCCATTGGTTTGTTGTTGCCATGCCTGTTGGCTTTTGGGGTGTTGCGTGAATGGCGTCAACGCATCGTTGTGGCGGTGTTGTTGGTGTGGGTGGGGTTCATGACCAGCGCCTTGTCGGCAGCGCTCACGTATGGGCCTGCCCACGCTTGGGATTGGGTCAGCACCGAGGTGCTGGCGGGCCTGGCGGTCGCCATGGTGGGCATGGCGGTGCTGTCGTTCAGTGCGGCGCGGGTGTGCTGGGTGCTGGCGCTGGCTGCCTTGGTGTGGCAGCTCAGCTTGCTCAACAATGCTTCGGCAGACGCATACTTTGCCTTGACCTTGCAAACTTGGGAGCAGGGGCAGTTCATCCGCTTTCATGGCCTCATCCAGTGGTTGGGATGGTTGTGGCCTTATGCCTTGCTGCTGTATTTGGTGAGTCGCCTGTCTTCGTCTGCCCGCACGAGCGATCAGTGATTGGGCATCCGCCTAAAATTCGGATATGACCTCAGAAAACGCCACGCCTTATTTCAAGCGCCACATCTTTTTTTGCCTGAACGAGCGCAAAAACAACGAGGCCTGCTGCGCCCAACAAGGTGCGCAAGCCGCTTTTGACCACTGCAAAAACCGCATCAAAGCCCTGGGCTTGGCTGGGCCAGGCCAGGTGCGCGTCAATAAGGCGGGTTGCCTTGACCGTTGTTCCGGTGGTCCGGTGGCGGTGGTTTACCCGGAAGGCGTCTGGTATTCCTATGTCGACCAGGCCGACATCGACGAGATCGTTGAATCGCATCTGAAAAATGGCCAGATCGTTGAGCGTTTGGTCACACCAGCGCATCTGGGCCGCTGATGAATTCCGCCACCCAATCCCTGACATTGCAAGGGCAGTCCGGGGTCATTGAGGCCTTGCGCGACGTCCCTGCAGACGGCGTTGTCCGAGGGACGGCGGTCATTGCGCACCCGCACCCCTTGTTTGGCGGCACCATGCAAAACAAAGTGGTGCAGACCCTGGCCAGGGCATTTGTGCAGTGCGGCTGGCAGGCTGTGCGCTTTAATTTTCGAGGGGTGGGTGCCAGCGCTGGCACTTACGACGAAGGCCGAGGCGAAGCGGCAGACATGCTGGCCCTGATTGAACAAGTGGCACCGGAAGGCCCTTTGGCTTTGGCCGGGTTTTCGTTTGGGGCCTTCGTCACCAGCCACGTGGCCCAGTCTGTGGCGTCTGTGCGCCCTCTGGAAAAACTGGTGCTGGTGGGCACGGCGGCCTCACGCTTTGTCGTGGCGCCCGTGGCCCCCGAGTTGCATGACAAAACCCTGGTGCTGCATGGCGAGCAAGACGACACGGTGCCGCTGGCCAGCGTGATGGATTGGGCGCGTCCCCAATCCTTGCCCGTCATGGTCATTCCCGGGGTTGAGCATTTCTTCCACGGACAATTGCCCCTTCTCAGAAGTCTGGTGGCGCGCCACCTTCGTGCCTGATGTCGGACGCACCGCTTCACAGCGGTGCGCCATGACGGAAAGACTGAAATTCATGCCCACATTTTTTAAAAACCTGGCAGCGACTACCCTGGCCGCTTTCATTTTGGCTTTCACCTTGGGTGCGCAGGCGCAAATGCCCCAGCCCCCCGAAGTGGCGGCCAAAGCGTATTTGCTGATCGATGTCACAGCCAACCAGGTGTTGGCGACCAAAGACCCTGACATGGCGGTCGAGCCCGCCTCCTTGACCAAGTTGATGACGGCTTATCTGGTGTTTGATGCCCTGAAGTCACGCAAGATCGATCTCAAACAGACCCTGCCGGTCTCCGAACGGGCCTGGAAGATGCCCGGTTCGCGCATGTTCATTGACCCCAAAATGCGGGTGCCTGTCGAGGACTTGATCAAAGGCATGATTGTTCAGTCGGGCAACGACGCCACGGTGGCACTGGCCGAGGGTGTGGGTGGCAGCGTCGAGCACTTTGTGCAACTGATGAACGATCAGGCCAAGGTCTTGGGCATGAAGAACACCAGTTACCGCAATCCGGAGGGCTTGACCGAGGTGGGTCACACCACCACGGCCCGCGATCTGGCCACTTTGGCCAGCCGCTTGATGCGTGACTTCCCGGACTACGTCCCTTATTACGCGATCAAAAAATACCGTTATGCGGGAACGCCTGCAGCCAATGACAGCAACCGCAATTTGCTGTTGTTTCGTGATCCTTCGGTCGATGGCTTGAAAACGGGGCACACCAACGCAGCCGGTTATTGCCAGGTGGCCACGGCCAAACGGGATTTCCCCAACGTGGGCTCGCGCCGCCTTTTGTCCATCGTCTTGGGGGCGGACAGCGAAAATGCCCGTGCCAATGAAAGCCAAAAGCTGCTGAACTGGGGTTACACCGCCTTTGATGCCGTCAAACTCTTCGACGCTGGACAGCCCGTGCTGAGCCCTGCGGTCTGGAAGGGCAAGACGCCTGTCTTGAAGCTGGGCTCTTTTCAGCCACTGATCGTGGCCGTACCTGCCGGGACCGCCGCCCAAATCAAAACCCAGGCGGCCCGCCCGGACCCGCTGGTCGCGCCTTACACCAAAGGGCAGGCCGTGGGCACCTTGAAGGTGATGCGCGGCGACCAGGCCTTGTTTGACGTGCCTTTGGTGGCTTTGGAGGCGGTGGAGCAAGCGGGTGTGCTGGGCCGGGCATGGGATGCCGTGCGCCTGTGGATCAAGTGAAATCCGGTCGACTCCCCGCGCTGACCGGCAGATAATTTGCCACCAGCCCGCCAGGCGGTTATACTGGCGGGCTTTTCCGCTTTTGGGGCGGAGAAGTTTCTTTTGTCAATTCCAAACGTTTAGGGACGTTTTAAACAATGCCAACCATCAATCAATTGGTGCGTCAGGGGCGCGAGGTCGAAACGACCAAGTCCAAAAGCCCTGCGATGCAAAACTCTCCACAGCGTCGTGGTGTCTGCACCCGTGTGTACACCACAACGCCTAAAAAGCCTAACTCCGCTCTGCGTAAAGTTGCCAAAGTGCGCTTGACCAACGGTTTTGAGGTCATCTCTTACATCGGCGGTGAAGGCCACAACCTGCAGGAACACTCTGTTGTTCTGGTGCGCGGTGGTCGTGTCAAAGACTTGCCAGGTGTGCGTTACCACATCGTCCGCGGTTCTTTGGACCTGCAAGGCGTGAAAGACCGCAAGCAGTCTCGCTCCAAGTACGGCGCGAAGAAGCCAAAGGCCAAGTAAGCCCTTACGGGTTGAAATTTTCGGTGCTGTTTCCCGCGTGGCGCGGTGATCCAGCGAAGTGACCCGAAGCCCGGAATTGTCCAGGTGGGTCGAGTAAGTGAGTGTTTTGAATAACGCTCGCGGTGTCTGAAAAGACGCCAACTGAAGCAATATGAGGTGAAATATGCCACGTCGTCGCGAAGTCCCTAAACGTGAAATCCTGCCGGATCCCAAGTTCGGTAATGTCGAATTGTCCAAGTTCATGAACGTGATCATGGAAGGCGGCAAAAAAGCTGTTGCCGAGCGCATCATTTACGGTGCCCTCGAAAACATGGAAAAGAAAACAGGCAAAGACCCTGTGGAACTCTTCTCCATCGCCATCAACAACGTCAAGCCCATGGTGGAAGTGAAATCCCGCCGCGTGGGTGGTGCGAACTACCAGGTGCCTGTTGAAGTGCGCCCTGTTCGTCGCCTGGCCCTGTCGATGCGCTGGATCAAGGAAGCCGCTCGCAAGCGCGGTGAGAAGTCCATGGCCCTGCGCTTGGCCAACGAACTGCTCGAGGCCAACGAAGGCCGCGGCGGTGCCATGAAAAAGCGTGACGAAGTTCACCGCATGGCCGAAGCCAACAAGGCGTTCTCGCACTTCCGCTTCTGATGCACAAGGGCTTCCCAAGGAAGCCCGACACTGCCAGAAGCCAGCCCGCTGGCCCCATCAGGGGTGGCGGGCTTTAGTACATCATCATCGGAGAAATTTATGGCTCGCACTACCCCCATCGAGCGCTATCGCAACATTGGTATCTCGGCTCACATCGACGCCGGCAAAACCACAACGACTGAGCGTATTCTTTTTTATACCGGCGTGAACCACAAGATTGGTGAAGTGCACGACGGCGCTGCCACCATGGACTGGATGGAGCAAGAGCAAGAGCGTGGCATCACGATCACCTCGGCTGCTACCACCTGCTTCTGGAAGGGCATGGACGGTTCTTTCGAAGACCACCGCATCAACATCATCGACACCCCCGGCCACGTGGACTTCACCATTGAAGTTGAGCGTTCGATGCGTGTTCTGGACGGTGCTTGCATGGTTTACTGCGCTGTGGGCGGCGTGCAGCCCCAGTCTGAAACCGTGTGGCGTCAGGCCAACAAGTACAAAGTGCCACGTTTGGCCTTTGTGAACAAGATGGACCGCACCGGTGCCAACTTCTTCAAAGTTGTGGAGCAGATGAAGTTGCGCCTGAAGGCCAACCCTGTGCCAATCGTGATCCCAATCGGCGCTGAAGAAAACTTCACCGGCGTGGTCGATCTGCGCAAGATGAAAGCCATCATCTGGGACGAAGCTTCCCAGGGCATGAAGTTCACTTTCGAAGAAATTCCGGCCGAATTGCTCGAGACCGCCAAAGAGTGGCGCGAGAAAATGGTGGAAGCGGCTGCAGAAGCCTCTGAAGAGCTGATGAACAAGTACCTTGAAGAAGGCGACTTGACCGAAGAAGAAATCACACACGGCCTGCGCGTTCGCACCATCAACAGCGAAATCCAGCCCATGTTGTGCGGTACAGCGTTCAAGAACAAAGGCGTTCAGCGCATGCTGGATGCGGTTCTTGAGTTGATGCCTTCGCCTTTGGACGTGAAAGCCATCAAGGGCTACGACGAAGAAGAGCAGGAAATCACCCGCAAGGCCGACGACGAAGAGAAATTCTCCGCATTGGCTTTCAAGCTGATGACCGATCCGTTTGTGGGTCAGTTGACTTTCGTGCGCGTGTATTCTGGCGTTCTGAAAAAGGGCGACACCGTTTACAACGCGGTGCGCGGCAAGAAAGAGCGTATCGGTCGTATCGTGCAGATGCACGCCAACAACCGTGAAGAAGTTGACGAAATCCGTGCCGGCGACATCGCCGCTTGCGTGGGCTTGAAAGACGTCACCACCGGTGAAACCTTGTGCGATCCAAACGCCGTGATCACGCTGGAACGCATGGTGTTCCCTGACTCCGTGATTCGCCAAGCTGTGGAACCCAAGACCAAGGCTGACCAGGAAAAAATGGGCATCGCTTTGTCCCGTTTGGCCGCTGAAGATCCATCTTTCCGCGTGCAAACCGACGAAGAATCGGGCCAGACCATCATTGGTGGTCAGGGCGAATTGCACCTGGAAATCATCGTGGACCGCATGAAGCGTGAATTCGGTGTGGAAGCCAACGTCGGCAAGCCTCAAGTGGCTTACCGCGAAACCATCCGCAAGACCGTCGAAGAAGCCGAAGGCAAGTTCGTGCGTCAGTCCGGTGGTAAGGGTCAATACGGCCACGTGGTTCTGAAGGTTGAGCCCCAAGAACCTGGCAAGGGCTTTGAATTCGTTGACGCCATCAAGGGCGGTGTGGTTCCTCGCGAATACATCCCTGCGGTCGAAAAGGGCGTGATCGAAGCTTTGGGCCAAGGCGTGTTGGCGGGCTACCCCGTTGTGGACGTCAAGGTCACGCTGCACTTCGGTTCGTACCACGATGTGGACTCGAACGAAATGGCCTTCAAGATGGCCGCCATCTTTGGTTTCAAAGAAGGTTGCCGCAAAGCCCAGCCGGTCATTCTGGAGCCCATGATGGCTGTGGAAGTCGAGACCCCTGAAGACTACGCCGGTAACGTGATGGGCGACTTGTCCTCACGCCGTGGCATGGTCCAAGGCATGGACGACATGGTCGGTGGCGGCAAGGCCATCAAGGCCGAAGTGCCTTTGTCCGAAATGTTCGGTTACTCGACTACCCTGCGCTCGATGTCGCAAGGTCGCGCAACCTACACAATGGAATTCAAGCACTACGCTGAAGCCCCTCGCAACGTTGCTGAAGCCATTGTGGCTTCGCGCGCAAAATAACGACAAGCGTGCCTGACCAAATTCGCCTGCGAATTTGCTCGGGCACCTCTGACTAGAAACAGTCAGAACTGAAAGTTCAGAAACTGTCTGCGATCAAGTGCCACTCTGTGCCCGTGCGGAGTGATCAAGCAACCTGATGCAAACATTAAACCAACACACGGGCATTGCTCTTTTTAAGGATTGAAAAATGGCTAAAGAAAAATTCGAACGGACCAAACCCCACGTGAACGTGGGCACCATCGGTCACGTTGACCATGGCAAAACCACCCTGACTGCCGCCATCACCACCGTGCTGGCGGCCAAGTTCGGCGGTGCAGCCAAAGCGTACGACCAGATCGACGCAGCGCCCGAAGAAAAAGCCCGTGGTATCACGATCAACACCGCCCACGTGGAGTACGAGACTGAAAACCGTCACTACGCTCACGTTGACTGCCCAGGCCACGCTGACTATGTGAAAAACATGATCACCGGTGCTGCCCAGATGGACGGCGCGATCCTGGTTTGCTCCGCTGCTGACGGCCCTATGCCTCAGACCCGCGAGCACATCTTGTTGGCCCGTCAAGTTGGCGTGCCTTACATCATCGTGTTCCTGAACAAGTGCGACATGGTTGACGACGCTGAGTTGTTGGAACTGGTCGAGATGGAAGTGCGCGAGTTGTTGTCCAAGTACGACTTCCCAGGCGACGACACACCGATCATCCAGGGTTCTGCCAAGCTGGCCCTCGAAGGCGACAAAGGCCCATTGGGCGAAGAAGCCATCATGAAGCTGGCTGCAGCTTTGGACACTTACATCCCTACGCCTGACCGCGCAGTGGACGGTGCTTTCTTGATGCCAGTGGAAGACGTGTTCTCCATCTCGGGTCGCGGCACTGTGGTGACTGGCCGTATCGAGCGCGGTATCGTTAAAGTCGGCGAAGAAATCGAAATCGTGGGTATCAAAGACACCGTCAAGACCACTTGCACAGGCGTTGAGATGTTCCGCAAGCTGCTGGACCAAGGTCAAGCTGGTGACAACGTCGGTATCTTGCTGCGCGGCACCAAGCGCGAAGACGTCGAGCGCGGCCAAGTGCTGTGCAAGCCCGGCTCGATCAAGCCCCACACCCACTTCACGGGCGAGATCTATGTCTTGTCCAAAGACGAAGGTGGCCGTCACACGCCTTTCTTCAACAACTACCGTCCACAGTTTTACTTCCGTACGACTGACGTGACAGGCGCGATCGAATTGCCAGAAGGCAAAGAGATGGTGATGCCTGGTGACAACGTGTCGATCACTGTGAAGTTGATCAACCCCATCGCGATGGAAGAAGGCTTGCGCTTCGCCATCCGCGAAGGTGGCCGCACCGTTGGCGCTGGCGTCGTTGCCAAGATCATCGCTTAATTCTTTTGTGGCGCAGCAGCGCAAAGGCTCGTCCTTTGCGCTGTAGCAAGCAGAACACTCACCACAAGGAATTGACATGTCATCCAAGCAAAAAATCCGAATTCGCCTGAAGGCGTTTGACTACAAACTGATCGACCAGTCCGCTGCCGAGATCGTTGACACAGCCAAGCGCACCGGCGCGATTGTCAAGGGCCCAGTGCCTTTGCCAACACGCATGAAGCGTTTTGACATCCTGCGTTCGCCGCACGTCAACAAGACCAGCCGTGACCAGTTGGAAATCCGTACGCACCAGCGTTTGATGGACATCGTGGACCCTACAGACAAAACTGTGGACGCCTTGATGAAACTCGATCTGCCCGCTGGCGTGGACGTCGAAATCAAGCTGCAGTAATGCGGTTTGGGGTGGCTGAAAGGCCATCCAAAAACTTGAAAAATGGCCCGATTTGCCAGGAATGGCCTGTCGGGCTATAATTTCAGGCTCACCTCTTTTGGGGTGAGATTTATTAACAGTCTTTCACATACCAAACGAGGCTGCCAATTGAAGTGGCCTCGGTGGAAGTTTTGGAGAAAACAATGAGTCTGAGCAACTCCCTCGGGTTGCTGGGTCGCAAGGTGGGCATGATGCGTCTGTTCACTGATGATGGGGATTCCGTTCCTGTCACAGTGCTGGATGTGTCCAACAACCGTGTATCCCAGGTCAAAACCCAAGAGAACGATGGCTATGTCGCTTTGCAAGTGACATTTGGTGCCCGCAAGGCATCGCGCGTGACCAAGCCTATCGCTGGTCACTTGGCCAAAGCCGGTGTTGAAGCCGGTGAAATCATTCAAGAATTCCGCGTGACCGCCGACACGGCCGCCCAGTACGCCGCTGGCGCAACTGTGCCCGTGGCTGCTGTGTTTGCTGTGGGCCAGAAAGTGGACGTGCAAGGCACTTCCATTGGTAAAGGCTTCACCGGCACGATCAAGCGTCATAACTTCAAATCGCAGCGCGCATCGCACGGTAACAGCCGTTCGCACAACGTGCCCGGTTCGATTTCGATGGCCCAAGATCCAGGTCGCGTGTTCCCAGGCAAAAAAATGTCTGGCCACCGCGGTGATGTGACTTGCACCACGCAGAACCTGGCCGTCATCCGCGTTGACGAAGCCCGTGGCCTGTTGATGGTCAAGGGTGCCATTCCTGGTTCCAAAGGTGGTTTTGTGACCGTGCGTCCCGCCATCAAAGCTAAAGGAGCGATCTGATGCAGCTCGAACTCCTGAACGACCAAGGTCAAGCCGCTTCCAAAGTGGATGCGCCTGAAACTGTGTTCGGTCGTGAATACAACGAAGCCCTGATCCACCAAATCGTGGTGGCTTATCAGGCCAATGCCCGTCAAGGCACCCGCGCCCAAAAGGACCGTGAACAAGTTCACCACTCCACCAAGAAGCCTTTTAAACAAAAAGGCACTGGTCGCGCTCGTGCTGGTATGACTTCCTCGCCTTTGTGGCGTGGCGGTGGTCGGATTTTCCCGAACATGCCCGACGAAAACTTCACACAGAAGATCAACAAGAAGATGTACCGCGCTGGTATGGCTTCGATCTTCTCGCAGTTGGCCCGCGAAGGCCGTCTGGCTGTGGTGGATTCCTTCAAAGTCGAAACGCCAAAAACAAAGCAGCTCGCTGCCAAGTTCAAGGCCATGAGTCTCGACAACGTGCTGGTGATCGCTGACGAAGTCGACGAAAACCTGTACCTGGCATCGCGCAACCTGATCAACATCCTGATTGTTGAGCCACGTTACGCTGATCCCGTGTCTTTGGTGAACTTCAAGAAAGTCCTCGTGACCAAAGGTGCCATGGACAAACTCAAGGAGATGTTTGCATGAGCGCCGTGAAGTTTGACGAAGGTCGTCTGATGTCCGTGCTGGTTGCCCCCATCGTGTCCGAAAAGGCCACCATGGTTGCAGAAAAATCCAACGCTGTGACATTCAAAGTGCTGCAGGACGCTACCAAGCCTGAAATCAAAGCCGCTGTGGAATTGATGTTCAAGGTCGAGGTCAAAGGCGTGTCTGTGGTGAATACCAAGGGCAAGACCAAGCGTTTTGGCAAAACCATTGGCCGTCGCGACAACGTTCGCAAGGCTTATGTCACGCTGCAACCAGGTCAAGAGCTGAACCTGTCCGGGGAGGCTGCGTAATCATGGCTGTCATCAAGATCAAACCAACCTCCCCAGGCCGTCGTGGCGTGGTGAAGGTCACACGTGACCACCTGCACAAAGGTGAAGGCTACGCTCCGTTGCTGGAACCCCAGCACCAGAAGTCTGGCCGTAACAACAACGGTCACATTACAACTCGCCACAAAGGCGGTGGTCACAAGCACCACTACCGCGTGGTCGATTTCAAGCGCAACAAAGATGCTATCCCGGCGAAAGTCGAGCGCATTGAGTACGACCCAAACCGTACTGCGCACATTGCTTTGCTGTGCTACGCCGATGGCGAGCGCCGTTACATCATTGCCCCACGTGGCATTGAAACCGGTGCAACCCTGTTGTCGGGCCCAGAGGCGCCAATCCGCGCTGGCAACACTTTGCCTATCCGCAACATCCCAGTGGGTTCGACCATCCATTGCATCGAGCTCAAGCCCGGTGCTGGTGCTCAGATCGCCCGCTCGGCTGGTGCTTCGGCAACCTTGCTGGCTCGTGAAGGCATCTACGCTCAAGTGCGTATGCGCTCCGGTGAAGTTCGCAAGATCCACATCGAGTGCCGCGCAACCATTGGTGAAGTCGCCAACGAAGAACACAGCCTGCGCCAATTGGGCAAGGCCGGTGTCAAGCGCTGGATGGGTATCCGCCCAACCGTTCGTGGCGTTGCCATGAACCCTGTGGATCACCCGCACGGTGGTGGCGAAGGCCGTACCGGCGAAGGCCGTCATGCAGTAGACCCGTGGGGCAACCTCACCAAGGGCTACCGTACCCGTAACAACAAGCGCACACAGGTCATGATCGTGTCGCGTCGCAAGAAGTAAGGGTTAGACAATGACACGCTCTCTCAAAAAGGGTCCATTCGTTGACCACCATTTGCTGGCCAAGGTTGAAAAAGCCGTTGCCACCAAAGATAAAAAGCCCGTCAAGACATGGTCGCGTCGCTCCATGGTTCTGCCCGATTTCATCGGTCTGACCATCGCCGTTCACAACGGCAAGCAACACGTTCCTGTTTATGTGACCGACCAAATGGTTGGCCACAAATTGGGCGAATTCGCACTGACCCGGACATTCAAGGGTCACCCTGCGGACAAAAAAGTCCAGAAGAAATAAGGAAAGACCATGGAAACACGTGCAGTCCTCCGGGGCGTCCGTTTGTCGGTCGATAAAGGCCGCTTGGTCGCCGATTTGATTCGCGGTAAAAAAGTGGATCAAGCTCTGAACATTTTGACTTTCACGCAGAAAAAAGCTGCTGGCATCGTCAAGAAAGTTCTCGAGTCCGCCATCGCCAACGCTGAGCACAACGACGGCGCCGACATCGACGAGTTGAAGGTGAAAACCATCTACGTCGAACAAGGCACCACGCTCAAGCGTTTCACAGCCCGCGCCAAAGGCCGTGGCAACCGTATCAGCAAGCCCACATGCCATGTGTATGTGACGGTCGGCAATTAATCAGGAAGAACTATGGGACAGAAAATCCATCCTACCGGTTTCCGCCTGGCTGTTAGCCGTAACTGGGCAAGCCGCTGGTACGCCAACAACCGTGACTTCGCCGGCATGCTGGCCGAAGACATCAAGGTGCGTGAGTACCTCAAGGCCAAGCTCAAGAACGCCGCGGTTTCCCGCGTGCTGATCGAGCGTCCAGCCAAGAGCGCCCGCATCACCATCTTCTCGGCTCGTCCAGGTGTGGTGATCGGTAAAAAAGGCGAAGACATCGAGTTGCTCAAGAAAGAACTCGCTGCTCGTCTGGGCGTGCCCGTCGCCGTCAACATCGAAGAAGTGCGCAAGCCCGAAATCGATGCCCAACTGATCGCTGACAGCATCACCCAACAGCTCGAAAAGCGGATCATGTTCCGCCGCGCCATGAAGCGTGCCATGCAAAACGCCATGCGTCTGGGTGCCCAAGGCATCAAGATCATGTCGGCTGGCCGCTTGAACGGTATCGAAATTGCGCGTACCGAGTGGTATCGCGAAGGTCGTGTGCCATTGCACACCCTGCGCGCTGACATCGACTACGCCACTTCCGAAGCCAAGACCACCTACGGCATCATTGGTGTCAAGGTCTGGGTCTACAAAGGTGACACCTTGGGTCGCAACGATGCTCCTGCACTGGCTGAGCCACGTGCCGAAGAAGAGCGCCGCCCACGTGGTCCACGCCGTGACGCCCGTCCTGGCGACCGCCCAACAGGCGATCGTCGCGGTGGCCCACGTCGTCCCGCTGGCACCAACACAGCCCCCACCGACGGTAGCGACAAGCCCGCCGGTGCAGGTGGTGATGCCAAACCCGCCGTTAAGCGCGTACGCACAGTCGCCGCGCCAGCTGCAGCAGCTGACGGTCAATAAGGAGTAACAACATGCTGCAACCTGCTCGCAGAAAGTTCCGCAAGGAACAGAAAGGCCGCAACACCGGCGTCGCTACCCGTGGTAACACGGTGGCGTTTGGTGACTTCGGCCTGAAGTCCACAGACCGTGGCCGTTTGACGGCCCGTCAGATCGAAGCCGCACGTCGTGCGATTTCCCGTCACGTCAAACGTGGTGGTCGTATCTGGATTCGCGTGTTCCCTGACAAGCCGATTTCCACCAAGCCTGCTGAAGTGCGTATGGGTAACGGTAAAGGTAACCCCGAGTACTACGTGGCCGAGATCCAACCCGGTAAGGTGCTCTACGAAATCGTAGGCGTGCCAGAAGAGTTGGCCCGCGAAGCCTTCAAATTGGCCGCTGCCAAGTTGCCTCTGCGTACCACTTTTGTGGCACGCATGATCGGCCAGTAATTCAGGAGAAACAAGAAATGAAAGCTGCTGAACTGCGCCAAAAAGACGTTGCTGGTGTGAAAGACGAGATCAAAGCGCTGCAAAAAGCCCACTTTGGTCTGCGTATGCAAAAAGCCACGCAACAACTCGGCAACACCGGAACGTTGAGCGAAACCCGTCGTTCCATCGCTCGTGCCAAAACCATCCTTGCCCAAAAGCAAGCCGCCAAGTAAGGAGTGACCATGACGGAAGCTAAAACATCCCTCAAGCGCACCTTGATTGGCAAGGTGGTCAGCGACAAGCGCGCCAAAACCGTGACCGTGCTGGTCGAGCGTCGTGTGAAACACGCGCTCTACGGCAAGATCGTGGCCAAGTCGAGCAAGTACCACGCGCACGACGAAACAGGTCAATACCACCTGGGCGATACCATCGAAATCACGGAAAGCCGTCCGATTTCGAAGACCAAAAACTGGGTGGCTACTCGCCTGGTTCAGAAAGCTGCAGCCGTCTAAGCCCAAAAGCCTGACTTCTGCACACTTTCAAAAAACGACCCACAATGGTGGGTCGTTTTTTTTTACCTCGGCGTTTTCGCCCTACATACAAATGGAGCACAACATGATCAAAGTCGGTGACACCTTGCCCGCAGCCACCCTGATGGAATACGTTGAAGTCGAAGGCAATGGCTGCAGCATTGGCCCCAACCCTGTCGACGTCGCCAAAGCCACAGCAGGCAAAACCATTGCCCTGTTTGCTTTGCCTGGCGCCTACACACCCACTTGCTCGGCCAAACATGTGCCCGGTTATGTGGAGCATTTCGATGCATTCAAAGCTGCAGGCGTTGACGAAATTTGGTGCGTGAGCGTGAACGACGCCTTTGTGATGGGCGCATGGGCCCGTGACCAGAAAACCGATGCCAAGGTGCGCATGCTGGGCGATGGCAGTGCCGATTTCAGCAAAGCCACCGGCTTGACTCTGGACTTGACCAGCCGTGGCATGGGTGTGCGCAGCAACCGTTACTCGATGCTCGTCAAAGACGGCAAAGTGGCCACCCTGAACGTGGAAGGCCCTGGCAAATTTGAAGTCAGCGACGCTGCGACATTGTTGGCACAAGCCAAAAGCTGAAGTTTAGTTGGATAACAAAAAGGGACCGAAGGTCCCTTTTTTTATGTCCAATGTTAACAATCAATCAATGTTCACTTTCAGGTAGTGAGCGCCTGCGTGTGGGTTGTGATAGTAAGGTGGTATCTCTTCAAAACCCAAGTCTTCATACAATGCACGGGCAGACTCCATGTCATCCAGGGTGTCCAGCAAGACGCAGCTGTAGCCCGCTTTGCGTGCAGCATCGAGAATGCCTTCGGTCAGCTGTCTGCCCAAACCCAAACCGCGAAACGCTTGGCGCACATACAGGCGCTTCATCTCGGCGGCGTTGGTGTAATCAGAGGCGTCCAGAGGTCTCAAGGCACAGCAGCCAGCCACAACGCCATCCACCCTTGCAAGCAACAGCGTACCGCGTGGTTCGGCGTAATCGCCCGGCAAACCCGCCAGTTCGTCTTGAAAGCCTTGAAAGCACAAATCGACTTTGAGGCTGGATGCGTATTCCTGGAAGATGGAACGAGTCTCCGTCCAGTCTTCATCACTGACCGGATGCAGCAGTTGAACAAATGGCTTGTGCAAGGTGAAAATCAGAAAGCAAAATCAGAACAACAGTGTAGCGGCAGTTCAGACTGGCTCTGGTGGCTACGCGTTTTCAGTTGCCCAAGGACACCAGTGTCGCGACAGCCAGGGCCGCCAGAGTCAACAAAAGCAAAGCCAAAGCACGGCTGACGAGGTTGTCGCGGGACGCGCGAGTGGACTCTGGCAACACCTTGTTGCCGTGCCACATGGCAGGCACCAGCGAGGTCTGTTTTTGCCAACGGTACCAAGCCAGCGCCAGCAGATGGATCGTCACCAGCATGATCAGAATGAGTTTGCCCCAACCCTTGTGCCAGCTGGTCGCCCAGCTGACCACCGCACCCGATACCCAGGAAGACAAGGGTCCCATGGTGGCAATTTCATCGTCACTGACCAAGCCAGTGGCCACTTGAAACCCCAGAACAAAGAGCAAGGCCACCACGGACCATGAGCCCAATGGGTTGTGTCCGACAAGATGTGAAGGTGCGGCGCGGCCTTTGAGGTAAGCCCAGACGCTGGATGGGCTGAGCGGCAGTTGAGCCCAGCGGGACCAATGGCCCCCCCAAAAGCCCCAAACGAGTCGAAACAACAAAAGTGTCAGGACGGTGTATCCGAAACGGAAATGCCAAACCATGGCCTCACCGCCCACATTCCCCGTGGTGACCAGGCCAAGCACGCTGCCAGCCAAAATCCAGTGAAACAGGCGAGTGGGCAAATCCCAAATGCGAACGGTGAACATAGGCGCTTTCATGGATGCGTGCGTAAGAAAAATATGCGAGACTGATCCAGTGTAAAAGCAGATGACTTTTACCGGTGTTTCAAACGATTGGAGTTCACATGAAAATGATTTTGAGCCTGCTCAGCGCAGCCATGGCCATCACCCTCGCTTTGCCAGCCCAGGCCCAGTTTGCCAAACCTGAAGACGCCGTCAAATACCGCAAGGCCAGTTATACCGTGATGGCGACACATTTTGGGCGCCTCGGTGCCATGGCCAGTGGCCGTGCACCTTATGACGCGAAATTGGCTGCCGAAAATGCGGAAGTAGTGGCCACCCTCGCCAAGTTGCCATGGGCCGCATTTGGTGAGGGAACAGACAAAGGTGAGACGCGCGCCAAGCCTGAAATCTGGAAGGAGTCGGCCAAATTCAAAGAAGCTTCAGACAAGATGCAAGCCGAAATCACCAAGTTGAATACCGCGGCCAAGGCAGGCAATTTGGATGCATTGAAAACCGCATTTGCGCCAGCAGCAGCTTCGTGCAAAGCATGTCACGACAGCTTCCGCAAAGACTGATCAGACAAGGTCTTGAGCAGCGACGGTGCTGCTCAAGACTCGGCCAGCAGTTTTTCGATCAGTTGGTGCAGCTCGGCAAAATTGGGCGCACCCACATAGCGTTTCACAATCTCGCCGCGCTTGTTCAGTAAAAAGGTGGTGGGTGTGAGCTGCACCTCGCCCCATGCACGGGCAACAGAACCGGTGTTGTCGATCGCCACCTTGAAGGGCAGTTGACGTGTTTGCGCGAAGTTGACCACGTAACTGGGGGGGTCGTAGCTCATGGCCACCGCCATGGTCTCGTAGCCCCGGTCTTTGTATTTGTTGTACGTGGTGACAATTTCGGGCATTTCGGCCACACAGGTGGTGCAGCTGGTGGCCCAAAAATTCACCAAAGATACTTTTCCTTGCAATTGCGTGGAGGTCATGGTGGAGCCGTCCAGCAAAACAAAGGAAGATTCAGGTGCGCGCTCGGCAGAACAGCCCGCAAGGGTCAAAAACAGCGCAAGTGCGCAGACCCCATTCAATACAAAGCGGCCAACAGGCAGCAGATTCCAGGGAGTTTTCAAATGCATCTTCATCGTCGAAAGTTTAATACGTTCGTGATGTCCGCGGGTTGCTTGGTGATTGCACCAGCGCACGCCATCGACTTGGCCGATCTGACCGCAGGAGATGCGTCCAAGGGGCTCAAACTGGCCCTGGAAAAAGGCAGTGAGATCGCGGTGCAGTTGCTCGGGGCGCAAGACGGTTTTTGGGGCAATGACAAGGTGCGCATTGGCCTGCCCGACGTGGTCAGCAAAAGTGCCAAGCTGCTCAAGACTTTGGGGCTGGGCAAGCAACTGGACGACTTGAACTTGCAGATGAACCGCGCGGCAGAAGCGGCAGTGCCTTTGTCCAAAAAATTGTTGACGCAATCGATCCAAAACATCTCTGTGCAGGACGCCAAGGGCATCTTGCAAGGCGGGGAGAATTCGGTCACGCAATTTTTTGCCAGCAAGACACGCACGCCTTTGGCGGTCGAGTTCATGCCATCGGTCAGACAATCGCTTGAGAAGCTTGGCGTGGTGGATCAGTTCAACGCAGTGGCGGTCAAATTGTCGGGCATGGGTTTGCTGGACAAGGACAAAGCCAAACTGGAGTCGTATGTGACGGGCAAAACCCTTGACGGCCTGTATTTCATGATCGGCGAAGAGGAAAAGAAGATTCGCCAAAACCCGGCGCAAGCTGGCAGCGCCTTGTTGAGCAAGGTGTTCGGGGCCCTGCGCTGATTCGCGTCAAGCCAGATTCAGCAACAAGGCCAAAAGCCCTTGCGGGTCACTGACCATGGGGTCATGGCCGGTTTTCATCTCCACCACCTGTGAGCCGGGCAACCAGGCCCCATCCCAGAATTTGGGGTCCACCATGCGCAAGCGGCTGATGTCGATGGTGCCCAGCGGTGGCGCGGTGCAGTTGATGAAAGTGCGCGGCACGCTGGCCACCCGTTGTGGGTCAAAGTCGAGCACGTGGGTGTAGGGGCCACCGGGGTGGGGTGTCTGACGCCGCTTGACCCAGGCGTGGTCGGCATCGCTCAAGCCAAACACCGACGGGTCGGGTGCGGGAAAGCTGTGCAGAGGGTCGGCTTGCGCGGCCGCGATGCGGGCATTGCGGGTGGCGCTGGCGTGGGTGCTGCTCCAGCTTTCGCCGGGCTTGGGCAACACGGCATCCAGATAAACCAGATGGCGCAAGCGCGTGGGTCTGCGGTTGGCCACGGCGGTGCCCAGCATGCCGGCATAAGAGTGCACCACCAGAATCACATCGTCCATTTCTTCGGCGTCCATCGCGGCCATGACATCCTGAATGTGGGTTTCCAGGTCGATGCCAGGGTTCAGCAAATGGGCGCGTTCACCCACGCCGGTGAGCGTGACCGCATGGGCCCGGTGACCCGCCTGGATCAGGCCCGGTAAAACACGCTGCCAGCACCAGGCGCCGTGCCAAGCACCATGCACCAATAAATAGTTCGCCATCAGATCACCCCTTTGCCGCGCAAGGGGCCTTGCTGCTCAGCGGTCCAACCCAGCACCTCGGCCAAGACCTCGGCGGTGTGCTGTCCCAGCATGGGCGGCGGCAAATCCTGGCGAACCGGTGTGCGGCTCATCTTGATCGGGCTGGCCACCAACTTGAGACCTGGTTGGATGGGGTGTGCCCAGGTGCTCACCATGCCGCGCTCTTGCACTTGCGGATCGACGAAGACCTCACCCAAGGTGTTGATGGCCCCACAGGGCACTTTGGCCGCTTCCAATGCCCCCAGCCAGTCGGCCTTGGTGCGGGTTTTGAGGATTTTTTCGAGCAAGGGCACCAGTTCGGCGCGGTGGCGCACGCGGTCAGCGTTCAAGGCATAGCGTGGGTCTTTGGCCAGCTCAGGGTGACCCGCCACGGCGCAAAATTTGGCAAATTGCCCATCGTTGCCAACCGCCAAAATCAGGTGGTCCCGGCTGCCCGGGGCCGAGCCAAGGGGTGCCATGACCTCAAACACCTGGTAGGGGACGATGTTCTGGTGGGCATTGCCCGCCCGGCCCGGCACTTTGCCGCTGACCAGGTAGTTGGAGCCCAGATTGGCCAACATGGCCACTTGCGTGTCCAGCAAAGCCATGTCCACTTGCTGGCCTTCGCCCGTGCGTTCGGCATGGCGCAGTGCCGCCAAAATGGCCACGGTGGCGTACATGCCGGTGAACAAATCGGCCACGGCCACGCCCACTTTTTGGGGCCCACCGCCTAGGTCGTCCCGTTCGCCGGTCACACTCATCAGCCCACCGATGCCTTGTACGGCGTAGTCGTAACCCGCACGTTCGCGGTAAGGGCCGGTCTGGCCAAAACCAGTCACGCTGCAATAGACCAGTTGGGGGTTGATGGCGCTCAGGCTGGCGTAATCCAGGCCATAGCGGGCCATGTCACCCACCTTGAAGTTTTCAACGAACACCTGGCAATGCTTGACCAATTCGCGAATCAACGCCTGACCCTCAGGCTGGGCGATGTCGCAGGTGACGGACCGTTTGTTGCGGTTGGCCCCCAGGTAATACGCCGCTTCGGCCGTGTCCTGGCCTTGGGCATCTTTCAAAAAGGGTGGCCCCCAGGTGCGTGTGTCGTCGCCCGTGCCGGGGCGCTCGATCTTGATGACGTCGGCCCCCAAGTCGGCCAAAGTCTGGGTGCACCAGGGGCCCGCCAGAACGCGGGAGAGGTCGAGAACGCGGATGCCGTCGAGTGAATTCATGCCTTCATTGTCGTCAAAACCGGAAGCCATCGCTGATCAGGATAATCACCCCCCATGCGAACCCATTACACGGCCATCATGGCCAGCCTGACCTTTGCCCTGACCTTGAGCGCGTGCAGCCCCAGCCAGAACTGGCGTGAAGTCACATTGGAGGGCACCTCCCTCAAAGCCCAATTGCCGTGCAAGCCCGACCGCACCACGCGCGCCGTCCCGCTGGGCGGGGTGCCTGTGGACCTGCAGGTGGTGGGTTGCGAAAGCGGCAGCGCCATCGTGGCCGTGATGACGGCGTCTTTACAAGCCGGTGCCGATGCCAATGCCTTGCTGGCGGGTTGGCAAAAAGCCACCTTGGACAACGCACGCGTGCCCCGGCCCTTGGCGGCAGAACAGCAGCAAAACTGGCATCGCCCGGGGCACCTGCCCTTGGCCGCTTCCCAGCGGATTCAGGCCAAGGGCCTGCGCCCCGATGGCGAGGCCGTGATGATGGACGCCGTCTGGGGCGCTGTCGCAGAGGGTGACCATGTGAGGCTCGTGCACGCAGTGGTGTATGACCGTCAAATACCGCCAGAGATGGCCAACACCTTGTTTGAGGGGCTCAAGCCATGACCGTTTCTCCCCGAGAGCATCCTGAGCATCTGCCGCGCCGCTTGGCCGTGGTGGTCTTTTTGGCGTTTGCGCTGGCTTATTTTTTCTCGGCCCTGGTGCGGGCCATCACCGCGACTTTGTCGCCCACCCTCACCCGTGAGTTTGCGCTGAGCGCGCAAGACCTGGGTTTGTTGGCCGGCGGGTATTTTTTGGGGTTTTCACTCACCCAATTGCCCTTGGGGCGTTTGCTGGACAAGCATGGCCCCAAAAGAGTGATCCTCGCTTTTTTGACTTTTGCCGTGTTGGGGTGTCTGGCGTTTGCTTGGGCTGACAGTTTTCATGGCTTGCTGGCTGCCCGCGTGCTGTGCGGCATGGGGGTCAGCGCTTGCCTGATGGCCCCCTTGACCGGTTATCGGCGCTGGTTTGACGCCAGCACCCAATTGCGCACCAACTCGTGGATGCTGATGACGGGCTCTTTGGGCATGTTGGCGGCCACGTTGCCGGTGCAATGGCTCATGCCCATTTGGGGCTGGCGTGCGCTGTTTGTTGTGTTGGGCGCGATGATCGCCTTGGCCATGCTGCTGATTGCGCTGGTGGTGCCGCGCTGGCAAAAAGCCATGACTGTGGCCGGGGCCACGCAGATGCCGCCAAGCGATGACGATGGCAGTTACCGTGAAATCTGGCGCAGTCGGTATTTTTGGCGGATGACGCCAATTGGCTTCTTCAGCTACGGCGGCATGGTCGCCATCCAAACGCTGTGGGCGGGCCCCTGGATGACGCAGGTGGCGGGGTGGACGGCTGGCGAAGCGGCCACGGGCTTGTTTTTCATCAACCTCAGCATGTTGGTGGCCTTTTGGGTTTGGGGCTTGGTCACCCCGCGCTTGGCGCGCAGAGGCATTCCGGTGGAGCGTTTGATCGCCTGGGGTTTGCCTTTGACGTTTGTGGCTTTGGCGGTGCTGATCGGGCTGGGCAACGCCATTCAGGGGGCTGCGGCAACGGGCCTGGCTCTGTTTTGCGTGTGCAGCACTTTCGTGGCGCTGGCCCAACCGGCTGTGGGCATGGCCTTTCCAGCCCATTTGGCTGGACGCGCCCTGTCGGCCTACAACCTGGTCATCTTTGCTGGCATCTTCGTGGTGCAGTGGGGCATTGGTTTGGCCGTCGACGCCGGACGCACCTTGGGCTTGACCTCTGTCATGGCCTATCAGGTGGCTCTGGCGGGCTTTGCCGTTTGTTCGTGCTTGTCGTGGGTGTATTTCCTGCTGAGCAAGCCGGATCAGACCTGATAATGAGGTCATCATGATCGGCATCCTCATCATCGCCCACGCGCCTCTGGCCAACGCCCTGCGTGAATGCGCCTTGCACGTGTTCCCGGACTGTGCCTCGGGCGTGTTGGCGCTGGATGTGCTGCCCAACGAGTCCCCCGAGGACAGCCTGGCCAAAGCACGCGCAGCCATGCAGGCCTTGGGCACTGAAGAAGTCTTGTTGCTCAGCGATGTGTTTGGTGCCACACCTTGCAACGTGGCTCAGCAGCTCAATGATGGACTGCACACCCGCCTGGTGGCCGGGACCAATTTGCCCATGTTGCTGCGCAGCGTGTGCTACCGACATGAAAGCCTGGAGGCGCTGGCAGCGCGCGCGCAGGCAGGCGGCACCCAGGGCGTGATGCCCGTGGGCAGCACCGCACCACAAAATCAAACAGGAAAGAGACATGCCCCAAACCACCACGACCATCAGCAATAAGCTGGGGCTGCACGCTCGCGCCTCTGCCAAGCTCACCAAGTTGGCAGGCAGCTTCCCGTGCGAAGTCTGGCTCAGCAAGGGCGAGCGTCGCATCAACGCCAAAAGCATCATGGGCGTGATGATGCTGGCCGCAGGCTTGGGCAGTGAAGTCGTGCTCGAAACCATCGGTGAGCGCGAAGACGAAGCCATGTCCGCCTTGCTGGCCCTGATCAGCGACAAGTTCGGCGAAGGCGAGTAAGCCATGGCTTTCAGCATCCATGGCTTGGCGGTGGCCCGGGGCATCGCCATCGGGCGTGCTGTGCTGGTGGCTTCCAGTCGGGTGGATGTCGCGCACTATTTCATTGGGCCAGACGAAATCGCCTCAGAAATTGAGCGTTTGCGCGTGGCCCGTGATGCCGTGGTGGACGAGTTGCAGCGACTGCAAAAAGACATGCCCAAAGATGCACCGCATGAGCTGGTCGCTTTGCTCGACGTGCACCTGATGCTGTTGCTGGACGAAGAGCTCACGGCCGGGGTCATGCAATGGATCAAGGACCGCCTCTACAACGCCGAATGGGCCCTGACCAGTCAGCTCGAAATCATCGGTCGCCAGTTCGATGAAATGGACGATCCCTACCTGCGAGAGCGCAAAGCCGACGTGGAGCAGGTGGCTGAGCGCGTATTGCACAGCCTCAAAGGCACAGGCGCTTTGGTGGCGCAGGCGCGCCGTCCCGCTCGGCCACAGCAAGAGCTGCAACTGGGCGACACCATGGATGTGCCGCTGGTGCTGGTGGCGCACGACCTGTCGCCTGCGGACATGCTGCAGTTCAAGCAGAGTGTTTTTGCAGGTTTTGTCACCGATGTGGGGGGCAAGACATCGCACACCGCCATCGTGGCGCGCAGCCTGGATATTCCGGCGGTGGTGGGCGCGCGCAGTGCCAGCCAGCTGGTCAAGCAAGACGACTGGGTGATCATCGACGGCGATGCCGGTGTGGTGATCGTGGACCCTTCGCCCATCATCCTGGCCGACTACGGCTTCAAGCAGCGCCAGGGCGATCTGGAGCGGGAGCGCTTGGCCCGCTTGCGGCACACACCAGCGGTGACCCTCGATGGGCAAAAGATCGAGCTGATTGCCAACATTGAAATGCCCGAAGACACCGTTGCGGCCATCACCGCAGGGGCTGTGGGTGTGGGCCTGTTTCGCAGTGAATTTTTGTTCATGGGCCGTCAAGGCAACTTGCCGGGTGAAGACGAGCAATACGAGGCTTATCGCCGTGCCGTGGACGGCATGAATGGCCTGCCCGTGACCATCCGCACGGTGGACGTGGGGGCCGACAAACCGCTGGATGAAACGCGCCATGACGCGGCCCACCTGAACCCGGCGCTGGGCCTGCGGGCCATCCGCTGGAGCTTGGCCGACCCGTCGATGTTCCTGACCCAGCTGCGCGCCATCTTGCGTGCCGCAGCGCACGGCAAGGTCAACTTGCTGATTCCCATGCTCGCGCACGGCAGCGAAATCCGGCAGACCCTGGCCCTGATCGATCAGGCCAGGCACGAGCTGGACCGCCGGGGCATGGCGCATGGCCCCGTCCGCTTGGGTGCCATGATCGAGATCCCGGCGGCCGCCTTGTCGGTGCGCATGTTCCTCAAATACTTCGACTTTTTGTCGATCGGCACCAACGATTTGATCCAGTACACCCTGGCCATCGACCGGGCCGACGAATCGGTGGCGCACCTGTACGACCCGTTGCACCCCGCCGTGCTCAAGCTGGTGGCCGACACCATTGCCGAATGCCGAGCCCAGGGCAAAGGTGTCTCGGTGTGCGGCGAGATGGCCGGCGATGTGACCATGACCCGCTTGTTGCTGGGATTGGGCTTGCGCAGCTTTTCCATGCACCCTTCGCAAATCCTGTCGGTCAAGCACCAGGTGCTGCGCTCGGACACGGCCAAGTTGGCGCTGTGGGCCGAGCAAGTCTTGGCTTCGGACGATCCTGCCAGCCTGATGCCGCGCTGAGGGCGCGCGTCAGCGCCACCGGTCTGGTCCGCTGCCTCGGTCCGGCAGTGGCATCTTTGAGAACTAAAATCTGCTCCCCAAAGACATTCCTTGCGGCATCTGGCCTTGTGATCCCATGAAAAAACCACCGGCCAAAGGCCGAACTGCACAGCCTTCGGGCATGCTGGCCAAAATGCTGGGGCAAGCCGTGCCCCAGCCAGTCCGTTCAACCTCGACCGTAGAGCAAGCGCAGGCTTTGTATGAAGCCGCCGTGGCCTTGTACCACCGGGCCGAATGGGATCAGGCCGAGCAGCAAGCCGATGCTTTGCTGGCCCTGCCGGGCCTGCATGCCACGCATGAAGTGGCGGCGCTCAACCTCAAGGCCACGCTGGCCGCCCGCACGCACCGGTTGGAGCTCGCGGTGACGCTGTACCAGGCCATCCTGAAGCGACAGCCCGCGCATGTGGAGGCTTTGTCCAACCTGGGGCTGGCGCTGCAAAAACTCAAGCGCCACGAAGAAGCGCTGGGCTTTTTGAAACAAGCGGTTCAACACCGCCCCGGCCATGCCAATTCACAGCTCAATCTGGGCCTGACGCTCCAGTCGCTGGGCCAATGGGCAGAAGCACGCGCTGCCTACCAGCGCACGCTGGCCATCGAACCCGGCAATGTGCAGGCCCGGTTCAACATCGCCAAGATGCTGCAAGACGCGTTTGATTTCGAAGCCGCCAGCAAGGCGTATCAGGCCGCACTCGATGTGGACCCGCGCCATGCCGACTCGCTGGCCAATCTGATTTTTGTGCAGCATTACCGTTACCCGCCCGACGAAGCGGCCCAGCAAGCCCTGATTCGGCGTGTGGGTGAACTGAACCCGGCGCGCCCCGAGTGGCCGCGCCGTGCGGCGGGCAAAAAACCTTTGCGCGTGGGCTTCGTGTCAGCCGACCTGCGCAAGCACCCGGTGGGTTACTTTTTGCGCGATGTGCTGCTGGCGCTGGCGTCCACCGCCGTGGCCTCGGGCGAGCTGACGCTGCTGGCCTATGCCAACCACGCGCTGGCCGACGAACTCACGCAGGACATCCGGCCCACCTTTGCCGCTTGGCACACGGTGGACCTGTGGAGTGATGCCCGGCTGGAGGCCCAGATCCGCAGCGATGAGATCGACATCCTGGTGGATTTGTCGGGCCGCACGGCGGGCAACCGCCTGCCGGTGTTTGCGGCCAAACCCGCGCCGCTGCAGGTCAGCTGGCTGGGTTACTTTGCCACCACGGGCCTGCCGCAAATGGACGCCATCCTGGCCGATCCGGTGTGCGTGCCCACAGGCGAAGAGTCGCTTTATGTGGAGAACGTGGTGCGCCTGTCGCACACCCGTTTGTGCATGAGCCCGCCCGGGGTGACCGAGCCGCCCGCAGCGCCGCCCGTGTTGACCAACGGCTTCATCACCTTTGGCTGTTTTCAGACGCTGCCCAAGATCAATGCGGGCGTGCTGGCCGCGTGGGCGCAAATTTTGAACGCTTGCCGGCAGGCCCGCCTGCGCTTGCAAGCGCCGCAGTTGAATGACGAAGGGCAACGCGCAAGCTTCACAGGGCGCTTGCAGGCGGCGGGCATCGACGCTGACCGCGTGGACCTGCTGGGGCCCGTCAGCCGCGAGCTGTATTTCGCAGCTCATAACGCCGTGGACATTCTGCTCGACACCTTCCCCTATCCCGGTGGCACCACCACCGCCGAAGCCCTGTGGATGGGCGTGCCCACCCTCACGCTGGCGCTGCCCGGCATGCTGGGGCGGCAAGGTCAGTCCATGCTGGAAAACGTGGGCTTGCGCGATTGGGTGACGCACAACGAAGCCGACTATGTGCAGCAAGCCGTGGCCTGGGGGCAGGGCGGGAAAGAGGTGTGCGAGAAGCTGCAGGGCCTGCGCGGCACGCTGCGCTCACAGGCAGCGCAATCGCCGTTGTTTGACAGCGCACGATTTGCCCGCGACTGGTGGGCGGCCCTGCAGGGCCTTTGGCGCGAAAAAATGACCGGATGAGCGACCGGGCTGCGATGCCCGGTGCATTCAGGCTGAGGTTGGGGCGATTTTGTCTTGCGTGCGGGTGTCGAAATCGCTGGCGTCGTGCCGTTCGTGCAACTGGGTTTCCAAAGGCCCAATGACCCGGTTGACCATGCGGCCCCGTTGCACGGCAGGGCGCTTGGCCAGCTCATCGGCCCAGCGGTTGACATGCTCGTATTCATGCACCTGCAGGAATTCACCAGCCTCGTACATCGTGCCCTTGGCCATGCCGCCGTACCAGGGCCAGATGGCGATGTCGGCGATGGTGTAGTCGTCGCCCGCGATGAAGCGGCTTTCGGCCAGGCGGCGGTTCAGCACATCCATCTCGCGTTTGACTTCCATCGCAAAGCGGTCAATCGCGTACTCGATCTTGACGGGCGCGTAGGCATAAAAATGCCCAAAACCGCCACCCAAATAGGGGGCGCTGCCCATTTGCCAGAACAGCCACGACAGGCATTCGGCACGTTGGGCCGGATCGGTGGGCACCAAAGCCCCAAACTTTTCGGCCAGATACAACAAGATGGCCCCCGACTCGAACACCCGCACCGGTTCGGGGCCACTGCAGTCCAGCAGCGCCGGGATTTTGGAGTTCGGGTTGACGCCGACAAAACCGCTGCTGAACTGCTGCCCCTCCTGGATGCGGATCAGCCATGCATCGTACTCGGCACCCGTGTGGCCCAGGGCCAGCAGCTCTTCGAGCATCACGGTGACTTTGACGCCATTGGGTGTGCCCAGCGAATACAGCTGCAGCGGGTGTTTGCCGCGTGGCAGTTCCTGCTCGTGCGTGGCCCCCGCGACGGGGCGGTTGATGTTGGCGAAGCGCCCGCCGTTGGCCTTGTTCCAGGTCCAGATTTTGGGCGGTGTGTAAGGGCTGGAGTCGGTCATGGTGGGTTCGATGTTGATGGCGGTGAAAGGCTTTAAGCGCGGCTGTCGGCCAGATTCTGGTGGGCCGAATGCGCTTGCTGGTCAGCGTGGTAGCTGCTGCGCACCATCGCGCCCACCGCTGCGTGCGAAAAGCCCATTTCGTAGGCCTTGGCTTCGAACATTTTGAAGGTGTCGGGGTGCACGTAGCGGCGCACCGGCAGGTGGCTGTTGCTTGGGGCCAGGTACTGACCAATGGTCAGCATTTCGATGTTGTGCGCGCGCATGTCGCGCATGACGTCCAGGATTTCTTCGTCGGTTTCGCCCAGGCCGACCATCAGGCCGCTCTTGGTGGGCACGTTCGGGAACAGTGCCTTGAATTTCTTCAGCAGGTTCAGCGAGAACTGGTAGTCCGAGCCAGGGCGCGCTTCTTTGTAGAGGCGCGGCACGGTTTCCATGTTGTGGTTCATCACGTCAGGCGGGGCAGCCTTCAGGATCTCGAGGGCACGGTCATCGCGGCCGCGGAAGTCGGGCACCAGCACCTCGATCTGGGTGGTGGGTGACAGCTCACGCGTTTTGCGGATGCACTCCACAAAGTGGCCCGCGCCGCCGTCGCGAAGGTCATCACGGTCCACGCTGGTGATGACGACGTATTGGAGCTTCAGCTGCGCAATGGTTTTGGCCAAGTTGTCGGGTTCGTTCACATCCAGCGGGTCGGGGCGGCCATGGCCCACGTCGCAAAACGGGCAACGGCGCGTGCATTTGTCGCCCATGATCATGAAGGTGGCGGTGCCCTTGCCAAAGCATTCGCCGATGTTGGGGCAGCTGGCTTCTTCGCACACGGTCACCAGCTTGTTGGCGCGCAGCACGTCCTTGATTTCGTAAAAGCGGGTGGTGGGTGAGCCCGCTTTCACACGGATCCATTCGGGCTTTTTGAGCACTTCACCTGCTTCGACTTTGACCGGAATGCGAGAGAGCTTGGCCGCCGCTTTTTGCTTGGCCATGGGGTCGTAGTTTTCAACGCTTTGCGCTTCGCGGACCACGTTGCGTTCGGTGGGGGTGTTGCTCATTCGGGTCTTTCGGTCTCTGCTGCTGCGAGGGTGCGCAGGCAGGGGTTCATAAACGGGTGGCCAATTGGTGGGCCAGCACCTGGGCGGCTTCGTCCCAAGTGGTTTCTACACCGATTGTAGAAAGGTCCACGGTTTTCAGGCCGGCATAACCACACGGGTTGATGCGCTCAAAGGGCTCCAGGTCCATCGCCACGTTGAGCGCCGCGCCGTGGTAGGTGCAATGCCGGCTGACCTTGATGCCCAAAGCGCTGATCTTGCCCAGACCTTTGAACGGGTCATGGGCCGGGGTGGGCCCCACCAGCGCGGCGTGGCTGAACGGGTCGTCCAGCCGCACATAAATGCCGGGCGCGCCGGCCACGCGGTGCCCCGTGACGCCAAAATGCGCCAGGGTGCGGATGACCGATTCTTCGAGCTTGTAGACGTATTCCTTGACGTAGTAACCGGCGCGCTGCAGGTTGACCAGAGGGTAGGCCATGACTTGGCCGGGGCCATGAAAAGTCACCTGTCCGCCCCGGTTGGTCTGCACCACCGGAATGTCGCCGGGCATCAACAGGTGTGCGGCTTGCCCCGCCAGACCCTGCGTGAACACGGGGGGGTGTTCACAAATCCAGAGTTCATCGGCCGTGTCGGGGGTGCGCTCGGCGGTGAAGGCCTGCATGGCCTCGTAGGTCGGCAGGTAGTCCACCCGCCCGAGCAGCCGGATGTCCATGTTCAAAGGACGATTTTGACCATCGGGTGCGAGGTCAGGGCGCGGTACAGGTCGTCGAGTTGTTCGCGGCTGGTGGCGGTGATGTGCAGGGTCACACCGAGGTAGTTGCCGCCCTTGCTGGGCCGCAGCTCCAGGGTGCTGGCGTCAAACGCGGGGTCAAATTGCAAGGCCACTTGACACAAAGCTTCGGCAAAACCGTCGGCCATGGCACCCATGACCTTGATCGGAAAGATCGAAGGGTATTCGATCAGGGTGTCTTTGCGCGGGTCAATGCCGGCAGGAGGTGTGATGGAAGCGCTCATGAAATATTCCGGTGGGATCGCAAGCTTAACGCCAGGTCACGACGGCCAAAACTGCCAACCAGCCCAGCACGAAATTGGCGATGACCATGGGGTGGATTTGCCCGAGGGCTTTGGCGGCCATAGGCCAATCGGCTGCAAGCACGGCGGCCTTCAGGCGGCGAAATGGCGCAAACCAGATGTGCGCAAAAATGAGGCACATCAACATGCCCAGCCCCGACATGGCATGCCAGCCTTTGGGGGCGAGCTTCATGTCCGCCACGGACAGCATCCAGAAGCCCGACAGCAGCAGCAGGGCAATGGATACCCAGACCATGACAAAAAAGCGGGACAGCACGGCGCACATCAAGGCCAAGCGCTCGGGTGGCGCCATGTGGGCAATGACCACCGGGCGCAAAGCCAGAAGGAGCAAGGCCATGCCACCGAGCCAGACAACGCCTGCGCCGAGGTGAAAAAATTTAATCCATTCGTACATACAACGGGCCAATCAAGTCGATTTGAGGTGAGTCCGAAGGCCGGACTGGGTGTGCAATTGTCGCTGTTAGCCCCCGACTTGTTGGGGTTGTAGGGCTTTGTTGTGGATAACAAGCTTCGCACGCACGGGTTTCTACGTATAATCGAAGGCTTTGCAGGATTTGCTGTGTACGTAACTTCGGTGTAATTTGAGATGGTCAAAATCGCCTCATCCCCGGAAACGGGTAACGCCGTGATTGCGTCAGATGCTGCAGATGAAGGTCTGGAGCCCGAATTCAAGCCCCTCACAGCCGAACAAGCGCAGGCTTGGCGGCAGCACAACACCATGGCATCCCCTTGGCGTGTGCTGTTTTTGCAGGTCGCAGTGGGTGCTTTGCTCGCCATATTGACGGGCCTCGTCAGTGGTCAAGCGCGACTGGCTGCATCGGTGGCTTGGGGTGCTGTGGCGGTGGTGATTCCTGCCGTGGTGTTTGTCAGGGCTTTGAGCCGACAAATGCGGCGAACCCAGCCCGGCTCTGCCTTGGTGGGTTTGTTTGTGTGGGAGTTGGTCAAGATCATCTTGACCGTGGCGTTGCTTCTGGTGGCGCCCAAAGTGATTTCTGAGCTGAGCTGGTTTGCCTTGGTGGCTGGCTTTGTGGTGACGATGAAGGTGTACTGGCTGGCCATGGCGCTGGGCTGGATGCAACGCAAATCGAAGCCGACTATTTTTTGAACTGATTGGTGATTTATGTCTGCTGAAAACGCTGGCGCGCATGCCCCAACGGCTGGAGAGTACATCCAGCACCACTTGCAACACCTGCAAATGAATTTTTCATTTGAAGGCGTCAAGCAAACAAGCATTGTTGACTTCAGTTTGTTCAACCTCGATTCGGTTGTCTTCTCGCTCGTTTTGGGTGTGATTGGCTGCATCGTCTTGTGGGCAGCAGCCCGCAAAGCCACTTCGGGCGTTCCCGGCCGCTTCCAGGCTGCCGTTGAAATCCTGTCCGAAATGGTCGAAAACCAGGCCAAAGGCGTGATCCACAACGCCAAGAGCCGCAAACTCATCTCCCCTCTGGCTCTCACGGTTTTCGTCTGGATTTTCCTGATGAACGCCATGGACATGCTGCCCGTGGATCTGATTCCTGGTGCTTGGCACGCTGCTGGTCCGGCTTTGGGTTTCAAGGATTATTTGCGCGTCGTGCCAACAGCCGACTTGTCTTCCACCTTGGGCTTGTCGTGCTCGGTATTGTTCATCTGCTTGGTCTACAACATCAAGATCAAAGGTTTGGGCGGCTGGGCGCATGAATTGATTGCGGCACCTTTTGGTGACCATTGGGCTCTGTATCCGATTAACTTCCTGATGCAGATGATTGAATATTTGGCCAAGACGGTTTCGCATGGCATGCGACTGTTTGGCAACATGTTTGCGGGTGAGTTGGTGTTCATGTTGATTGCCCTCATGGGTGGCGGCTGGGCATTGTCGGCAACTGGCGTGGGTTTGGCCATCGGTCACATCCTTGCCGGTACCGTGTGGACTCTGTTCCACATCCTGGTCATCACCTTGCAAGCCTTCATCTTTATGATGTTGACGCTGATCTACACAGGTCAAGCGCACGACGCACATTGATGACACTTTTCCTCTCGTTTCTTGTTTCTTTTTTCCACTAACTTTTAGGAGCTTCTCATGGAAAACATTCTCGGCCTGGTGGCATTGGCATGTGGTTTGATCGTTGGTCTGGGTGCTATCGGCGCTTCCATCGGTATCGCTTTGATGGGCGGCAAATTCCTCGAGTCTTCTGCTCGTCAACCTGAGTTGATGAACGAACTCCAAACCAAGATGTTCATCTTGGCTGGTCTGATCGACGCTGCGTTCCTGATTGGTGTGGCTATCGCTTTGCTGTTCGCCTTCGCCAACCCCTTCGTTCTGAAGTAATCCACGTACCTCTTCCAACAGAAGAAGGACTGAACCGTGAACATTAACGCTACTCTGTTCATTCAGATGATCGTTTTTGCGATTCTGGTGTGGTTCACGATGAAATTCGTGTGGCCCCCGATCACAAAAGCGCTCGACGAACGGGCACAGAAAATCGCTGACGGCCTCGCTGCCGCAGACAAAGCCAAAGCCGAACTCTCCAACGCCAATGCGCGTGTTGAGTCCGAGTTGGCTCAGTCGCGCAACGAGACGGCTTCGCGCCTGGCTGATGCCGAGCGCCGTGCAAATGGCATCGTTGACGAAGCCAAAGCACGTGCCACCGAAGAAGGCAACAAGATCATCGCCGCTGCAAAAGCTGAAGCTGAGCAGCAGGCTGTCAAAGCCCGCGAGGTTCTGCGTGAGCAGGTCGCAGCTTTGGCCGTCAAAGGCGCCGAGCAGATTCTCCGCAAGGAAGTCAACGCTGGCGTCCACGCTGATCTGCTGAGCCGCCTCAAGACCGAGCTGTAAGAAGCTCCAGCCAGAGAAGACCATGGCAGAACTTGCTACCATCGCCCGCCCTTATGCCGATGCGCTTTTCAAAGCGCAGGCATCCGATCTTGCTGGCACGGCCGCTTGGCTGGATGAACTGGCTGCAATTGCCGAGAACGCGCAATTGCAACAGTTCGTCGACAGCCCCAAAGTGTCCGACGAGCAGGCGTTTGACCTGATCTCCGGTGTGGTGCGCACAGCACTCCCCGAGGCTGGCAAGAACTTCCTGCGCCTGGTGATCGAAAACCGCCGTCTCAGTGCGCTGCCTGTTGTTGCACAGCAGTACCGGGCCCTCATGAATGCGCAAGGTGGCACCGCTGACGCGGTGGTCTACAGCGCATTTCCCATCGACGCTTCGGCTTTGGCCGACTTGTCGTCCACGCTCGAAAAACGCTTTGCGCGCAAGCTCAATGTGAGCGTCGAGCTGGATGCTGCCCTGATCGGTGGCATTCGTGTGGTGGTGGGCGACGAGGTGCTCGACACCTCTGTCAAGGCCCGACTGGAACAAATGAAATCGGCCCTCACCGCTTGATGCGGATTGAGACCGGACATATTTAAAGAAAGAAGGAAAGAGTCATGCAACTCAATCCCGCAGAAATTTCTGAACTGATCAAGAGCCGCATTGAAGGGCTGTCCGCCAGCGCCGATATCCGCAACCAAGGCACCGTGGTGTCTGTGACCGACGGTATCGTTCGCGTCCACGGTTTGTCTGATGTGATGCAGGGCGAAATGCTCGAATTCCCATCCACAGCCGATGGCACTGCCACATTCGGTCTGGCACTGAACCTCGAGCGTGACTCGGTCGGTGCCGTGATCTTGGGCGAGTACGAGCACATCTCCGAAGGCGACACTGTCAAGTGCACAGGCCGCATTCTGGAAGTGCCCGTGGGCCCTGAACTGATTGGCCGCGTGGTGAACGCTCTGGGTCAGCCGATTGACGGCAAAGGCCCCATCAACGCCAAGATGACCGACGTGATCGAAAAAGTCGCCCCTGGCGTGATCGCACGTAAATCGGTTGACCAGCCTATGCAAACCGGCCTGAAGTCGATCGACTCCATGGTTCCCGTGGGCCGTGGTCAGCGCGAATTGATCATTGGCGACCGTCAGACTGGTAAGACAGCTGTCGCGATCGACGCCATCATCAACCAAAAAGGTCAGAACATGACCTGCGTTTACGTCGCGATTGGCCAAAAAGCCTCGTCGATCAAGAACGTGGTGCGCGCTCTGGAACAAGCTGGTGCGATGGAATACACCATCGTCGTGGCCGCTTCCGCCTCTGAATCTGCTGCGATGCAGTACGTGTCGGCCTACTCTGGCTGCACCATGGGCGAATACTTCCGTGACCGTGGTGAAGATGCTTTGATCGTTTATGACGATCTGTCCAAGCAAGCCGTGGCTTACCGTCAGGTGTCTTTGCTGTTGCGTCGCCCACCAGGCCGCGAAGCTTACCCTGGCGACGTGTTCTATCTCCACAGTCGTCTGCTCGAGCGTGCAGCCCGCGTGAACGCCGACTACGTCGAAGCCTTCACCAAGGGTGCCGTCAAAGGCAAAACAGGTTCCTTGACTGCATTGCCAATCATCGAAACCCAAGCCGGTGACGTGTCTGCCTTCGTGCCAACCAACGTGATTTCGATCACCGACGGTCAGATCTTCTTGGAAACTTCGTTGTTCAACGCCGGTATCCGTCCTGCGATCAACGCCGGTATCTCGGTGTCGCGCGTCGGTAGCTCGGCCCAGACCAAGATCATCAAAGGCCAGTCCGGCGGTATCCGTACCGACTTGGCTCAGTACCGTGAATTGGCAGCTTTCGCCCAGTTCGCTTCCGATCTGGACGAGTCCACTCGCAAGCAGTTGGACCGTGGCGCTCGCGTGACTGAATTGCTCAAGCAAGCCCAGTACAGCCCTCTGTCGATCAGCTTGATGGGCGCCAGCCTGTTCGCTGTGAACAAAGGCTTCATGGACGACATCGAGGTCAAGAAAGTCCTGGCTTTCGAACACGGTTTGCACGCTTACCTCAAAGACAAGAGCGCAGCCCTGTTGGCCAAGATGGAAAGCTCACAAGCTTTGGACAAAGAAGCCGAGGCTGAATTGACCGCTGCCGTGGCCGCTTTCAAGAAAAGCTTTGCTTAATTTCTACCTGATCAAAAGGAGCCGCTGATGGCATCGGGCAAGGAACTACGCACCAAGATCAAATCGGTGGAAAACACCAAGAAGATCACCAAGGCCATGGAGATGATTTCCGTCTCCAAAATGCGCAAAGCGCAGGAGCGTATGCGCACGGCCCGGCCTTACAGCGAGAAGATTCGCACCATTGCGACTCATCTCGGGCAGGCCAACCCTGAGTACGTGCACGCCTTCATGAAGCAAAACGACGGCAAGTCCGTCGGCTTCATTGTGGTGACCACAGACAAAGGTTTGTGCGGTGGCTTGAACACCAACCTGCTGCGCGCTGTGACAGGTAAATTGCGTGAAACGCAGGCTGAAGGCAAGACGCCTCTGGCCGTGGCCATTGGCGGCAAAGGTTTGGGTTTCCTGAACCGCGTCAATGCCAAAGTGGTGGCGCACGTGACCCATTTGGGCGACAAGCCGCATCTGGAAAAGCTGATTGGCCCCGTCAAGGTGCTGCTCGATGCTTATGCCGCAGGTGAGGTGAGCGCTGTGTACCTGTGCTACAACAAGTTTGTCAGCACCATGGCACAAGTGCCCACCATCGACCAGTTGCTGCCTCTGTCCTCTTCCAAGATGGAAGCAGACACCAAGGCAGCAGGTGCTGTGGCCCATGGATGGGATTACATCTATGAGCCCGATGCCCAGTCGGTCATTGACGATTTGTTGATCCGTTATGCAGAAGCCCTGGCTTACCAAGCCGTGGCCGAAAACATGGCCTCAGAGCACGCTGCGCGCATGGTGGCCATGAAGGCCGCCACGGACAACGCTGGCAATGTGATTGGCGAGCTCAAGCTCGTTTACAACAAGACCCGTCAAGCAGCCATCACCAAAGAACTGTCGGAAATCGTCTCTGGCGCAGCTGCGATCAGCGGCTGATCCCCAGTTCAGCAAATTCAAATTATTTGGAGCGAAAAATGCAAGCCCAAGGAAAAATTGTTCAGTGTATTGGCGCTGTGGTCGACGTGGAATTTCCACGCAACCAGATGCCCAAGGTTTATGACGCACTCAAAATGGAAGGCTCCGCGCTGACCCTGGAAGTGCAGCAGCAACTCGGCGACGGCATCGTGCGCACCATTGCGCTCGGTTCTTCCGACGGTTTGCGTCGTGGCCTGATCGTGTCCAACACCGGTAAAGCCATCACCGTTCCAGTGGGCAAAGCCACACTGGGCCGCATCATGGACGTGTTGGGTGCCCCCATCGACGAACGTGGTCCTGTCAGCCAGGAACTCACAGCTTCCATTCACCGTAAAGCCCCTGCTTACGACGAACTGAGCCCTTCGCAAGAACTGCTGGAAACCGGCATCAAGGTGATTGACTTGGTTTGCCCGTTCGCCAAAGGCGGTAAGGTTGGCCTGTTCGGTGGTGCCGGTGTGGGCAAGACCGTGAACATGATGGAACTCATCAACAACATCGCCAAGGCGCACAGCGGCTTGTCCGTGTTCGCTGGTGTGGGTGAGCGTACCCGTGAAGGTAACGACTTCTATCACGAGATGGCCGATTCCGGCGTCGTGAACCTCGAGAACCTGCCTGAGTCCAAAGTGGCCATGGTGTACGGTCAGATGAACGAGCCACCAGGCAACCGTCTGCGCGTCGCCCTGACCGGTCTGACCATCGCCGAATCCTTCCGTGACGAAGGCAAAGACGTGCTGTTCTTCGTGGACAACATCTACCGCTACACCTTGGCCGGTACCGAAGTGTCCGCCTTGTTGGGCCGTATGCCTTCCGCTGTGGGTTACCAGCCTACGCTGGCCGAAGAAATGGGCCGTTTGCAAGAACGTATCACGTCGACCAAAGTCGGCTCGATCACCTCCATCCAGGCCGTTTACGTGCCAGCCGATGACTTGACCGACCCATCGCCAGCGACCACCTTCGCTCACTTGGACTCCACCGTGGTGTTGAGCCGTGACATCGCATCCTTGGGTATCTACCCAGCGGTCGATCCACTGGACTCCACCAGCCGTCAGCTGGACCCCTTGGTTGTGGGCCAAGACCACTACGAAACAGCGCGCGCTGTGCAAGGCACTTTGCAGCGTTACCGTGAGCTGCGCGACATCATCGCCATCATGGGTATGGACGACTTGGCGCCTGAAGACAAGTTGGCCGTGGCCCGTGCCCGCAAGATCCAGCGTTTCCTGTCGCAGCCTTTCCACGTCGCTGAAGTGTTTACCGGCTCCCCCGGCAAGTACGTCACATTGGCCGAAACCATCCGTGGTTTCAAGATGATTGTGGCTGGCGAGTGCGATCACCTGCCAGAGCAAGCTTTCTACATGGTCGGTACCATCGACGAAGCTTTCGAAAAGGCCAAAAAGGCAGCTTAAAGCAGCGCTCCGGGGTGGCTGATCCAGTTGCCCCGTAGCCCGCTTGAACGCACCTTTTTAAGGAGTAATCATGAACACCATCCACGTTGATGTGGTCAGTGCCGAAGAGTCCATCTACTCGGGTGAAGCCCGGTTTGTGGCCTTGCCCGGTGAGTCTGGCGAGCTGGGCATTTACCCCCGCCACACCCCGCTGATCACCCGCATCAAGGCCGGTTCCGTTCGCATCGAGACGGCAGACGGCGGCGAGGAATTTGTTTTCGTTGCTGGCGGCATTCTGGAAGTGCAACCTGACTGCGTGACCGTGCTGTCTGACACCGCGATTCGCGGCAAAGACCTCGACGAAGAGAAAGCCCATGCGGCCAAAGCAGCAGCTGAAGAAGCACTGCGCAATGCCAAAAGCGAAATCGACTTGGCCCGTGCCCAGTCCGAATTGGCGGTCTTGGCGGCCCAGTTGTCTGCCTTGCGCAAGTACCGCAAAAAATAACTCGCTTTTCAAAAGCGGTGACTGCACCACAGCAGCCACATTCAAAACCCGGCGCAGCGATGTGACCGGGTTTTTTGTTGTCCAACACACTGAATGGCCGTGTAGACTTCGCGCTATGAAACGCGCCAAACTGCAAGCCGCCATCGTGGGTGGCACACCAGACGATATTGAACAAAGCTTTTACGAGGCACTTCACAACGCCGACATTGAGCAGCTCATGGCGTGTTGGGCAGAAGAAGACGACATTGTTTGCGTGCACCCGGGCGGTCCGCGAATCATCGGGCCTGGCGCTATTCGCGCTGCGTTTGAAGGCATGTTTGCCAATGGCAGCGTGCAAGCCCATCCAGAAAGAACGCACAAAGTGGTGTCGCTGGCCTGTGCTGTGCATCACTTGGTCGAGCGCGTGGAAGTGATCACGCCGCAAGGGGCCAAACAAGCCTTTGTGATTGCGACCAATGTGTACCAGAAGATGCCACAAGGCTGGCGGATGGTGGCGCACCATGCCAGTCCAGGCACACCCAAAGATTCGGCCGATGTGGGTGTCAAACCCACGGTGCTGCACTGAGTCGATGCAGTACCGCGCGCCAGCATGGTTGCCAGGCGGCCATGCCCAAACCATCTGGCCGGCGCTCTATGCGCGCAGGCGTTGGGGGCCTGCATTGCCCAAGCAGCGCGAACGGTGGCTGACGCCGGATGGCGACTTCATCGATGTCGACCGACAAGCTGCCAGCCGCCAAGACCGACCCATGGTGGTGCTGTTTCATGGCCTCGAAGGCTCATCGGACAGCCATTACGCACAGGCCTTCGCCGATTGGGCCGTTGCCCATGACCTTCATTTTGCGTTGCCTCATTTTCGAGGGTGCAGCGGTGAGATCAACCACGCACCACGCGCCTACCATTCAGGTGACCACCAGGAGATTGACTGGGTGTTGCGACGTTTGCGCTTGCAACATCAGCAGGGCGGAGGACAAACCTTGGTGGCCGCCGGCGTGTCACTGGGCGGAAATGCCTTGATGCGCTGGGCTGCTGAGCATGGGGCTGCAGCTGCCCAATGTGCCGATGCCGTGGCCTCGATTTGCTCGCCGCTGGATTTGGTGCAAAGTGGTCAAGCCATCGGGCAAGGCCTGAACCGGCAGATCTACACCCGCATGTTTTTGCGAAGCATGAGACCCAAGGCCCTTGCCAAATTGGCGCAATATCCAGGGCTTTTTGATCGGCAGAAACTCATGGCTGCGCGTGATCTGTACGAGTTTGACAATGTCTTTACCGCACCCTTGCATGGGTTTAAAAGCACGGACGATTATTGGTCCAAGGCATCTGCCAAGCCCTTGATGGCGGACATCCGCATTCCTGCCTTGGCATTGAACGCACGCAACGATCCTTTTGTGCCCGCGAGCAGTTTGCCGCAGCAGGCCGACGTTTCAGCGTCGGTCACGCTGTGGCAGCCCGAACAAGGCGGCCACGTTGGGTTCGCCGAAGGCCGATGGCCCAGCCATGTGCGTGGTCTACCCGACAGCGTCGGCGGTTGGCTTTTGGCGGCTGCGGGACACCCCTTGTTTGAATCGGATGAACAGCATGGATGACATTGTTCGGCAAGCCATGGTCAAGTGGCCCCATGTGCCCGATTGTTTTGGTTGGTTGGGTTTGGACAGTCGCGGACAGTGGCACATGCGCGACGACCGGGTGCAACTTTTGGGGGCCTTTCAAAGTGGCCATGCGGGAGCCAAAGGCTCGGTGTTGCGGCATGAAAAACTGATTGATTTCATTCACCGCAACTACGATGCCGATGCCCAAGGTCGCTGGTTTTTTCAGAATGGCCCGCAACGGGTCTACATCGAGCTGGAAGTTACGCCCTACATCTGGCGGCTGAGCGAAAGCTTCGAGGCGACTGCGCACACAGGCCAAACCACACAGGTACTCGCATGCCTGGTGGATGAGGATGGGCGCGTTTACCTGCACACCACAGGCGGTTTTGGCTTGGTTCACACCCTCGATGTGGGGTGGGTTGCTGAAGCCATAGAAAAAGGTCTTTGGGTCCCTGAAGACTGTTTGTCGCAGGAGTTGCCCAAGCGTTTTGGTTTTGTCATCAGCCCACAACAAGGCGATGACGGTAAAGGTCTGGATCGGGCATAAAAAAACCGACCACAAGGATCGGTTTTTTGAGAAGCAGGGATGGCTTTACTTCTTTTCACCTTCGGCAGCGGGTGCTTTGGGTTCGTCAAACTTGCCACCAGCATTGTTGGCCATGTAGACCACAGCGCGGGCAATCTCAGTGTCGTTGAAATCGCCACCACCCTGTGCGCCCATGGCATTTTTGCCTTTGAGCGCTGAAGTGACCAAGGTCTCAAGGCCTTGCTTGATGCGGGGGCCCCATGCGCCAGCATCACCAAACTTGGGTGAGCCTGCAGCACCAATGGCATGGCAAGCAGCGCACTGGGCTTTGTAAACTTCTTCACCCGCCTTCAAAGGGCGGTTGGCATCGCGGACTTCCACCGCGCCAATTTTCTGGATGCGCTGGGCCACCGAGCGTTCTGAATCGCTTGCGCCAGGAGCCGTTTTGTTGGCCGATGTGACATAAGAAACCAGACCGATGATGATGAACACCGGAATGATGAAAGAAGCCAGACTCAGCAAAAGCATTTGCTTGGGAGTTTTCACCGGGCCGGTGTGTGCTTCGTGTTGATCGTGGCTGTTGTCGCTCATGAGATCCTCTTGTTGGGCTCGGCCTTAGGGCCTGGGATTGACCGGAATCAACCCAATATTATAGCGGCCCACCCTTCACCGAGCTTGCAATGGTCAGGAAGAAAGACAAGCCGTGAGATAATCCGTTCAGCATGCAGTGCGGCTGTAGCTCAGTGGATAGAGTATTGGCCTCCGAAGCCAAGGGTCGTGGGTTCGATCCCCGCCAGCCGCACCAAACTCAAGTTCGCCACCCTTCGCGGTGGCGTTTTTGTGGGCGCTTTGTTCAGCGGTTGGTGTTGTCAGCAGGTGGAGTTTCTTGAACCCGGCGTGCGCCTGTGAAACGCTTGGTCCAGTAGGCGGCGCGCAAGTCGTCTACACGCACCGATTTGCCGGAACTGGGCGAATGGATGAACTTGCCATCGCCGATGTAGATGCCTACATGGCTGAATGTACGGCGCATGGTGTTGAAAAAAACCAGATCACCAGGGTGGAGATCATTGCGGTCAATTTTGTCTGTCACCGCAGCTTGTTCTTCTGCACGCCTTGGCAGCAAACGACCAATCGATGTTTCGTACATGTGGCGCACGAAGCCGCTGCAATCAAAGCCTGTTTCAACCGTATTACCGCCCCGCTTGTAGGGAACACCCAGCAAGGTCATGGCTTGACCCAGCATTTGGTTGGTTTTTTCACCTACGCTGTTCTTCATCTGGTCGCCCAATTGCATCAGGTTGACCAATTCCGAGCCGCGCTTGATCCCGCCCGCCTGATCGTCTTCAGGCGCTGCATGAACCAAGGCGGCGGCCATCAGCAAACAGATTGCGATGGAAAGAAACTTAAATTTCACAATATAAAAATGATGACTTAACTCACCATAATACCTGCTCCACCGCATCAAGCCAATAACCTTTTAGGTCTTGTTACACCTTCGTGTTAGGTCGGTTCGCAAGTCTTGAGGGCCAGTCAATCAGATTTTGGGACCGTGTCAAACGCCGTAGCGGACGCGGTAAGCCTGCACTTTGGGCAGATGCTGGCCCAGTTCGCTGCCGCTTTGGGTGGACAGGTAAGCCAGCAAATCCGACAGTTCAGCAATGCAGCACACGCTCATACCCAGTGAGCCGCGCACATATTGCACAGCGCTGTGGGCCACATCCTGCACCGAGCCGTCGGCTTGTTTTTCGGTGGCCATTTCCTGGCGGTCCAGCGCAATGGCAATGGCGTGGGGTGTAGCCCCTGCGGCCTTGATCAGCGCAATGGACTCGCGGGCGGCGGTGCCTGCGCTCATCACGTCGTCCACGATCAGCACGCGGCCCTGGAGAGGCGCGCCGACCAGGCTGCCGCCTTCGCCGTGGTCCTTGGCTTCTTTGCGGTTGTAGGCAAAGGGCACGTTCTTGCCCAGGCGGGCCAGTTCGATGGCCACGGCCGCGCCCAGCGGGATGCCCTTGTAGGCGGGGCCAAAAATCATGTCGAATTCGATGCCGCTGGCGATCAGGGCTTTTGCATAGAATTGCGCCAGTCGGCCGAGCTTGGCGCCATCGTCAAACAGACCGGCGTTGAAGAAGTAAGGGCTCATGCGCCCGGCTTTGGTTTTGAATTCACCAAAGCGCAACACGCCCGAGTCGACCGCAAATTGCACAAATTCCTGAGCGAGCGCCTGTGTGTCGGCGCCGCTTGCTTGTCCTGTCACCATGGGGAAATCCTTGTTCAAACTCACCAGCCTCAACCTCAACGGCATCCGCTCGGCCACGACCAAAGGGGTCGAAGCCTGGCTGGCGCAAGAGAAACCCGATTGTATTTGCGTGCAAGAGGTCAAAGCCCAGGCCCCCGATGTGGCGGGCAAGTTCGAAGAACTTGCGGGCTTGAAGGGCCACTTTCACTTTGCCGAAAAAAAGGGCTATTCGGGCGTGGGCGTCTACACCCGCCACGAGCCCAGCGATGTGGTGGTCGGCTTTGACGGCGGGGAGTTCGACGCCGAAGGCCGTTATGTCGAAACGCGCTTTGACACGCCCAGCCGCAAGCTGTCGATCATCAGCGTGTACTTCCCGAGTGGTTCGTCCGGCCCTGAGCGGCAAGAAGCCAAGTTCCGCTTTTTGAACAAGATGTACCCGCACCTGATGGCCCTCAAGGCCGAGCGCGACTTCATTGTCTGCAGCGACGTCAACATCGCCCACCAACAAGCCGACCTCAAGAACTGGAAGGGCAACCTGAAAAACAGCGGTTTCTTGCCCGAAGAGCGCCAGTGGATGACCCAGCTCACCACCGAGGGCGGTGTGGTCGACGTGTACCGCCGCTTGAAACCCGAGACCACCGACGAGTGCTACACCTGGTGGAGCAACCGCGGCCAGGCCTACGCCAAGAACGTGGGTTGGCGTCTGGACTACCACCTGGCCACGCCCGCCGTGGCCGAGAAGGCGCGCTCCGAGCACATCTATAAGGGCGAAAAGTTTTCGGACCACGCGCCGATCACGATTGGCTACGACTTCTCGATCTGAATTTTCTGGAGCCTACCTTCATGCCGCTGTTCACGCCCCTGTTGCTGCCCAACGGCGCCACCATTCCCAACCGCATCGCCAAGGCCGCGATGGAAGAAAACATGGCCGACAGCGACCATGCGCCTTCCGCCGCCTTGCTGCGCCTGTACCAAGCTTGGGCCGACGGGGAAGCGGGCCTGATCTTGACGGGCAACGTGATGGTGGACGCCCGCGCCATGACCGGACCCGGTGGTGTGGTGCTCGAAGAAGAGACTCATCTGGACCGTTTCAAGGCCTGGGCCCAGGTTGGCCGCTCGCGGGGCGCACAGGTGTGGATGCAAATCAACCACCCGGGGCGGCAAATGCCCGCCGCCTTGGGGCAACAAACGGTGGCTCCATCGGCCGTGGCGTTGAACCTGGGTGCGCAATCGAATCGATTTGCCATGCCCAAGGCCATGAGCGCAGACGACATTGAAGACGTCAAAAACCGGTTTGTGGCCACCGCCCTGCTTGCTGAACGGGCCGGATTCACAGGGGTGCAGATCCATGCTGCGCACGGCTATTTGCTGAGTCAGTTTCTGTCGCCACTGTCCAACCACCGCGAGGATGCGTGGGGCGGCAGCCTGCACAACCGGGCCCGCTTGCTGCTCGACATTGTGCAGGCGGTGCGTGCCGCCGTGGCGCCAGGCTTTGCGGTTTCCGTGAAGCTGAATTCGGCTGATTTTCAGCGTGGCGGTTTTTCGCCCGAAGATGCGCGTGCGGTCGTTCAGATGCTGGCACCGCTGGGTGTGGATCTGGTCGAGTTGTCAGGCGGCAGCTACGAAGCCCCGGCCATGATGGGCACGTCCAGGGACGAGCGCACACTGGCGCGTGAAGCCTATTTCCTCGAGTTCGCACGCGACATCGTGGCCGTGGCGGCCATGCCCTTGATGGTCACAGGCGGTATCCGCAGGGCCGAGGTGGCGCAGCAAGTGCTGGACAGCGGTGTGGCGATGGTCGGCATCGCCACGGCCTTGGCACTGGAGCCCGCCTTGCCCAGTCACTGGCGTGCGGGTCAAACCACGGCGCCCATGTTGCTCAAACCGATCACCTGGAAAAACAAAGGCTTAGCTGCGGCTGCGCACATGGGGGCGGTCAAGTACCAGTTGACCCGCCTGAGCCAACAACGCCCACCCCGGCCCGGGGTGTCTCCGGTCTGGGCCTTGCTGGTGTCGCAAGTCAGTGCCATGTGGGGCGCGCGTGTTTACAGGCAATGGATGCAGGGGCGAAACGCCCGCTGATGCGCTAGGTGCCAGACGCGCACAAGGGTTTGCTCTGAGGCCATAAGGGCCTGAAGCTGTTTCAATGGCTTGTTCGGCCCCTTGTAGGGTTAGGCGGAGACACGATGAAAAAGCTGTTCGGTGTTTTGGGGGTGCTGGTGCTGTCTGGGCTGGCGTATTTCTGTCTGTGGCCCATCCCGATCGAGCCGGTCAGCTGGGACGCGCCCAAAGCACCCGGCTATGCGGGGCCCCATGCGGTCAACGACAAGCTGGCCAAACTCAACATGATTGACCTGGGCGCCGAGGCGGGGCCAGAGCACATCGCCATTGGGCCAGACGGCAAGCTCTACACCACGGTGGAGAGCGGTCGCATCTTGCGCATGCAGCCCGATGGCTCGCAGCAAGAGGTCTTTGCCCAGACGGGTGGCCGTGTTCTGGGTTTTGACTTTGACGCCAAAGGCCACTTGATTGCTGCTGACGCGGTCAAAGGCCTGCTGTCCATCGCGCCTGACAAATCGATCAAGCTGCTCACCGACCAAGTGAGCGTGAACGGCAAGGCCGATCCGATCCGATACGCCGACGCGGTCGTGGTTGCCAAAAACGGCAAGATGTACCTGAGCGACGCGTCCACCCGATTTGCTCCCAAGGACTGGGGTGGCACTTTCGAAGCCAGCGTGCTCGACATCCTGGAGCAGGCGGCCACGGGCCGTGTGCTGGAGTACGACCCCGCCAACGGCCAAACCCGCGTCGTGGCACAGGGCCTGAGCTTTGCCAACGGCGTGACGCTGAGCCAGGACGAAAAGTACCTCTTTGTGAACGAGACCGGCAAATACCGCGTCTGGAAGATCGACGTCAACGCGCAAGGTGTAGACGTTACAAAAGGGGGTGACCAGGCCCGCGTGCTGTTCGACAACCTGCCCGGCTACCCCGACAACCTGATGCGCGGGCGCGACGGCAAGATCTGGCTGGGCTTTGCCAAGCCGCGCAACCCGACCATCGACGATCTGGCGCAAAAACCGTTCATGCGCAAAGTCACGCTGCGCCTGCCCCGCGCGCTGTGGCCCATCCCCAAGGCCTACGGCCATGTGATGGCCTTCACCGAAGACGGCAAGGTGGTCAACGACTTGCAGGACCCCAGCGGCCAGTACCCCGAGAGCACGGGGGTGACTGAGACGGCAGACCGGCTTTACATCCAGAGTCTGCACGCTAAGGGCTTGGGCTGGCTGCCGCGATGATTCGCTGCTGTCTGCGGCGTTGTCAGCCGCGTGTGTACGTGAGCATGCGCCCTTTGTAGGCCGCTTCGTCATCGTGGGCTGCTTGGTCCAAAACCAGCTCGTGCATGACAAAGCCCACGCGTGCCATGTGTTTGTGAAATGCGGCCCGGTTGCCTCGGTTCGGGTCCACCACCCAGATCTCTGACACCAGCGCTGCATGGGTGTTGATGAAGCTGGCCAGTGTGCCTTCGTCATCGCGCTCGTACAGGATGTCGCTGCCCACAATCAGATCAAACAACCCGCTCACGCCATCGTCCTGAGCCGAAGTCAGCACAGGCATGCCGTCTTCGCGCAAGGCTGCCGTGCCCCACAAGCCATGTCGGTAAGCCATCGGGGGCAAACCGTTCAAACGGGTGTTTGCATCCAGAAAGGCGTGGGTCAGCGGATGGCAGTCGCTGGCCGTGACGTTGGCACCGCGTCGATGCGCCACCAGGCTGGACAGCCCCAGCCCACAGCCGATTTCGAGAATGCGTTCGCTGGTCACGGGCCGTTGCGCCATGCGCTCGGCCATGCGTTGGCCCGATGGCCACAACAAACCAAACAAAGGCCAGGTGGCCGAAGAGATGCCCAAATTCAGGGCCTCGTCCAAAGGGTCGTGAAACTGGTTTTTGTCGAGCAGGGAACGGATGAGCAAGTCATCCACGCCCAAAACCGCGATGCTTTCCTGTTTGGTCAGGTAGCCGGGAGATGAAGAGTGCAAAAGGACAATCGTTGCAGCGCAAGTGCTCAAGTCGGAAAAGGCGCTGGGTGATACCACTGTACACCGCTCCTTGTGTGGGCGTGCCCGGCTTTCTTGCCAAGAGTGTGCAACAGCGCACCGACATGACAGGTGCTTCGATGGAACATGCACTCGGACTTGCCGATCAATGGTTTCAACTGAAAGCACACATGACGAAAAAAATCTGGCTACCTTGTTTGTTCATGATGGTGACACAAGGGGCCACGGCTCAATCGACACCGATTGCAGGTGGATGTTGATTCGCTTTAAAAACTGAGCCACTATGACGGGAATTTGCATCCAAATTTGAGCCACTTCATTGGCCTATCCTGCTTATTTTTTGAGCAAGGGTGGCCTGGGGTGATCAACGTGGGAACTTTGAGTAAATTACGCCGCCTCGTCATCCGAGACGGCATGTCAGTGCGCCAAGCCAGTCGCAGGCTTGGGATTTCCAGAAACACGGCCACCAAATGGCTCAGCGAGCCTGAGATGGTTGAGCCCCAATATCCTGTGAGGCAGTCACCACCCAGCGTGCTGGACCCGTTCAAGGATCAGCTTGTCACTTGGCTCAGGGCGGACAGCCACCGCAACAAGCGCGAGCGACGTGGAATCAAGGCCTTGTTTGAGGCATTGCGCGCCATGGGCTACGGCGGCAGTTCCACTGTCGTGTACCGGTTTGCCAAGCGCTGGAAGCTTGAGCAAAGCAATGCGCCAAAGAACGTGGGGTTTGTGCCGCTGCACTTTGAGCTGGGAGAAGCCTTCCAGTTTGACTGGAGCTGCGAATACGCATTCATTGGCGGGTTACGCCGCCGATTGGAGGTAGCACACATCAAACTGGCGGCCAGCCGAGCGTTCTTGCTGGTGGCGTACTTCACGCAAACCCATGAAATGCTGTTTGATGCCCATGCCAGAGGCTTTGCCGTGTTTGGCGGTGTGCCTGCGCGGGGCATTTACGACAACATGAAGACGGCGGTGGACAAGATTGGCAAGGGCAAGCAACGCAGCGTCAACGCGCGGTTTGAGGCGATGACAGGGCATTACTTGTTTGATCACGAGTTTTGCAACCGTGCGGCCGGGTGGGAGAAAGGCATTGTCGAGAAGAACGTGCAAGACCGCAGGCGAGGTGTGATGCGCGAAGCCACGGAACGGCGCTGGAGCAGTCTGGCCGAACTCAATGAATGGCTTCAGCGTGCCTGCCAGGAGGCTTGGGAACAACTGAGCCACCCCGAATGGTCGGAGCTGAGCATTGCCGATGTTTGGCAAGATGAGGCGAGCCGCTTGATGCCGTGCCCCAAGCCCTTTGATGGGTATGTGGAGCATCCGGTTCGGGTCTCATCCACATCGCTGATTCAATACCAACGCAACCGCTACAGCGTGCCCTGCGAATGGGTGCATGCGGTGGTGAGTTTGCGCGTTTACCCCGAGTACCTGCTGGTGGTGGGGCCCGATGGGCAGGCCGCCCGGCTGGAGCGCCACTTTGGGCGGGACCAAACCATTTACGACTGGCAGCACTACATCGCTTTGGTCGAGCGCAAGCCTGGGGCGTTGCGCAATGGTGCCCCCTTCAGAGACATGCCCGAGTCCTTGGTGGAGTTGCAGCGTCAGTTGCTCAAACACCCAGGGGGCGATCGGGTGATGGCGCAGGTGCTGTCGGCAGTGAATTTGCATGGGCTGGAATCTGTGTTGGTGGCCACCGAGTTGGCGCTGCAAACAGGTCGTGTGAGTGCAGACCATGTGCTCAATGTGATTGCCCGGCTTAAAGAGCCTATATCAGCGCGCGTGGAGATCAGTACGCCCCTGCAACTGAGCACGCCCGCGCTTGCCAACTTGGAGCGCTACGATGCTTTGAGAGATGAGCAGGAGGCCAGCCATGAGTGATGTAGTCAATGGGCTCAAATCATTGAGTCTGCATGGGATGGCCAGCGCTTGGCCTGAGGTTCTGGGAACCGCCAGGATTAAAGCGCTGGACCATGAGGTAGTGCTGCACCAACTGATCAAGTCAGAGGCTGCGCAGCGCGAGGTACGTTCGATGGCCTATCAAATGAGAATTGCCCGGTTCCCCGCGCACCGGGATTTGACGGGGTTTGACTTTACGCAGGCGCATGTGGACGCGAATCTGGTCAAACAGTTGCATGAATTGCAGTTCGTGGACTCGGCACACAACGTGGTGTTTGTGGGTGGGCCGGGCACGGGCAAGACGCACTTGGCCACCAGCCTTGGGGTGCAAGCCATTCGGGTCAAAGGCAAACGGGTGCGTTTCTTCTCTACGGTGGAGTTGGTCAATGCCTTGGAGCTAGAGAAGTCCCAGAACAAGCACGGGCAGCTGGCCAACCGATTGATGTATGTTGACCTGGTGATCTTGGATGAGATGGGCTATTTGCCATTCACCCAGTCAGGCGGCGCGTTGCTGTTTCATTTGCTCTCCAAACTGTATGAGCGCACCAGCATAGTGATCACGACCAATCTGAACTTCTCAGAATGGGCCAACGTGTTTGGCGATGCCAAGATGACCACGGCATTGCTGGACCGGCTCACGCACCATTGCCACATCGTGGAGACGGGCAACGAGAGTTGGCGCTTCAAGCACTCTCAGGCGGCCAGCCAGAGGGGCAAACAATCCAAAATGAAAGGAGTCAAAAGCACCGAACAGCTAAACTTATCCACAACCGAATAAGCCAATTCTTTAAAAACCAGTGGCTCAATATTCGATGCAAACACTGGCTCAGTTTGTCTGGCTAATCAACATCGGGTGCTTCAATCATTGCTGGAAGTGGCTCCACCGATGTACTTATCGAAAAGCCCTAGTTCTTCCCGGCCGTCTGCAAAGCGTATATGCCTGAATATCCCGCCGAGAAATCCGGCGGTAATTCAATGATTCCAGTTTCCACGCGTGCATGAGTAGCCGGCTCGCCCCTGACCATCTGGTTGCGATGGATGCTGTCTACAACGGGTGCGGTATAGGCGAATGAGTCAGCAGCGGCGTACTGAATGATGTAGGTCGTGCGCAAGGTGTCCGAGCGATTTTGACTGGAGCCGTGCACTGCGAGGCCGTGATGTGCCACCACATCTCCCACATCCAGCTCATTGTCGACTACGTTCTCAAAGTCTTCCCGCGTCATCGTGTGGTTGCAATTGAGTTTATAGATGCCGTTTTCCCAATGACTGCGCGGCCCCAACTTGTGGCTGCCGGGGATCGTCTGAAGGCAGCCATTGATGGCGCGGGACGGATTCAAAGGTACGCTCAGAGCGACAAGATTGGTGTTGGTGTGAGGAAACACCGGCCAGTCCTGATGCCAGCCAATCTCTGCACCTCCATGAGGCAGTTTGAAATTGATCTTCGAGTGGTAAAACTTGACCGCTCCACCAAGCAGGTCTGCGGCGATGTCACCCAGGATCGAATCGAAAGCGGCTTCAACATACACCGAATCTAGTTCGGTTGGGCTGGAGATACGCCTGATACGTGGCGCAAGGGCGGTATGCGCAGGCTCTAGGTCGTAATGTTTTGACTTTTGCTGGAGTGATCGGCCCTCATCGTACAGTCGCTCAGTGGTCGCGATCAGCCTCGCAAGCAATTTGGGATCAAGTACCTGACGGAGATTGAGATAACCCGTATCGCGGTAGTCCCCGATCTGCTCAAGGGAAAGGATGCGTTGATGGCGGGTATTCATCTGGCTTCCTGCGTCGAGCTTGTAAGCGGGAAAATATGGTCGCTTCCCTTGATGAGTGGTTTTGTATTGGTTGACCGTACGTAGTCAGGACGTGGGTTGGGAACGTCGTTGCACCGGTTTGATACCGGGTTGTAGACCACATAAATCGCCCAACGATTGTGCTGGGACAAGTTATGCCCCGAGGCGTGCAGAATATTGCAGTCAAAGAACACCACGGTGCCGGGCTTGCCAGTGATCGCCACCGGTGCGGGGCTGCGAGCCATGATTTCTAGCAGCTTGTCCTTCGGCGTCACATAAAACTTGTAGCCCGTAGCGTCGTTGAATTCTGGCTCTAGATTGCCCTCTTTGTGGCTGCCCGGAATGAAGTACAAGCACCCGTTCATTTCTGTTGGCTCGTCCAGCATGACCAACGCTGTAGTTGGACGTGCCTCAGGCATGCCATCTCGCTTCCAAGTTCCGTAGTCCTGGTGCCACGCCCACACCGAACCGTCAATGGCGGTCTTCAAATTGCATTTGGTGTGATGGATGTAGAGCTCCTGCTCGGAAAGCAGATCCTGTGCGGGCTCGAGCATACGTGAAGTACGCGAGACGGCATGAAACACCGGTGAACCTGTAGGGCCGTCTTGCTCGTGGACCTGATAGATAGTTTTGGCAATATTGCTTCCCTTTTCCCGCACCAAGTGATCGGTGTCGATCACTTGAATTCGCTCAAGCTCGGCCCTCATGGCCGCTACTTCAGGGGCAGAAAAAAGGCCATCAAGGGTGAGAAATCCATCACGGCGGTAGGTTTCGATCTGCAGATGGGTGAGGCGCACTGGCAAACTCCTTAAACAGGAGTTCATGGTATGTGACTGGTATGCCAGTTGTCAAGTGCGGGTAATCAGGGTCCTGTAGGCGAAACCGAAAAGATCATCAATCAACCGATCACTTGCCTCGGCAGCTTTGTCAGATTTGCCGGAGGCCATCGCACATGCAAGGGCCACGTGCAGACGCAGTGTCGCGTTGACTTGATCATGGTGATGGTAGAACCAGAAACGCCGTGAGGCCGAGTGCAGAGCGGACACGGCCGCAGCAGCCACAATGTTCCGAGCGCTGTGTGCTGACTGCCTGTTCATTTCGTTGTCCCATTTCAGGAATGCTACAAGGTCGTCAGACTTCACAGCAGTCTCCATGTTCTGAGCAATGGCAGCCATGGTCTCGCGCTCTGCCAGAGTGGCACGCGTAGCTGCAGATCGAGCAATAAGGCGGTCGAGTTCGCGCCGTGTCTCTAGGATTTGGAGTTGATGACCCACGTCGATGGCGGTGACCACCACACCGCGACGGGGCAAGATCTGAACAAGATGTTCGCGCGCCAGACGCTGCAAGGCTTCACGGATCGGCGTATGCCCAATGCCGATGCGTTCGCTGAGCATGGCCTCAGACACCACGCTGCCCGGCGCGAGTTCAAGAGTCACGATCATCTCTTCAATGAGGCGATAAGCTTCCTCGTTGAGTGAGGGCGGCACCTGGCTAGGAGTAGGCGATTTCGAGAGTACGCGAGGTCGACTGGTCATAATCAATATGGTGCCACAAGAAAATCCCCGACACTACAACTCACGAGGCATTTAGGATGGTGGCACGACTCGCTTTGAGTCAGTATTAGCCATCTCGCCAATATAAAAGGATCGTCATCACCTCGAAGCGATCCAGAGCTTTGCAACTGTCAGCTGATCAGATTAAACCGGTCAGCGGACGAAGCAGTGACTACTGAGTTCGAGTGCCTGCTTCTGAGTTGAAGCCAAGAAGTTACTGTCGGATACGACCGACCGCTATCGCTGCATGGCCGTCCCTCGCTAGCTAATAGTAATAGCGAAGAGCTGCGGCCAATTTCAAGCCTTTTCCCAGTTTGGGGGAAGTTCATACTCAAAATCGCAAGCTGGGATGCCCCAAATTCGAGTTCTAAACTTTGTTATCGGAGTTTGGGGGTAACCGATCACCTAAGTGCTGTATTGAAAAATCGCTTGCAAATCAATCCTGTTTAACACTTTGACATTGACGCTCCAGCAAGAGATTTGCGCGAGTTTCAAACTATGGCCGCAAGTTCTAAACATTGTTATCACGCTCCATATAAAGGGACCTGATAACAAAGTTTAGAACTCTGTTTCCTCTGAGAAGAGGCAAAATTAGACCGAAAATTCTTTGTCAAAGTGTCAATTTAAGTGCCGAAAATTGGCCGACTAAAAATCTCTTTGAGGGCATTGTTTAGAACAGTGTTGATTTACAAAGCGTGTTGCTTGCAAAAAAAGCTGGCCTGTGTCATTCAGAATTTATGACAGTTTCAGGCTGATTGCAGCCGGAGCCACTCAGTTTTGTCTTATCACATGCCTATGCTTCGTTACATCCAGCCAAGAAGTGACTTGGGCAACGACCACTTCCACTGTAACGAAGTCAAGTTAGGTAGTCGGTCAGCTGAGAGGGGCCAGCGACACGTATAGGTTTCCATCCTCAGTTGGCCACGGAAACATGCCCATCGTCCATAGCAGTCGCTCAACGTGTCGTGACAGCGCGAAGATGTTTTCGGTGTTGAATTGCTCTTCTGCATCGTAAAGCCGCTGTAAGTCCCGTCCGAAAAGTTCGAACCAATTGCTGAGACCTTGAGTCTTTATTTGCTCAGGAAGCGATGACCCTGGGAATGGCTCCTGTGCTGGAACTCCATCCCGATGCCCGAGCCATTCGGCTGCATGAGCAAGAACGAAAGAGACGTGCAAAAGAGCTACATCAAGCAGGCGATCCATATCGTGGTCGGCGAGGTAGGCCTGCCTCGCGACTCTGATCTCTCGCTGTGCGGAGAGCAGGCTATCCGAAAACAAGGTGGCGAATCGCTCACCTGCCTTGGTGTCGGCAAACGCACTGGTCCGCGCTGAGAAGTACCTACCTGGTGACGTGGAAGACGCAGTGTGAAATCGACTTGTGATGCTGTCGAGGGGGGGATCCTGAATCGCAGGCAGACGTTGATTAAATAGCCGACTATGTGCCACGTTGGCAAGCATGCTGACGATGAGGTGTAGGGCCCAGGATCTGTTTTCATCGGCAGCATCGAACAGGTTCACAGCAATGCATGCGTCAAAAATCAGATGCTCCTTGCGCTCTCCATTGCGGATGACATGAACGCATTTTGCGACGGCTTGACCATAGGCTCGCGGATTCGTTTTCTCCGAACTTAGCGTCGGATCGCCTCTGTCCAGCCCCTCAAGTGCGGCCGCATAGTCAGCCGCGAACGTCATGCCATCTAGCTCTGAAAGTGGCAGCTCGCGGTTTATTTCACGAACAACAACCTGCATAATTTCGCCGAGTTTTTCCACCGCTTCCACATCGAAAAAACCTTGGCACGTTAGAGAAAAACTGAAGTTCTCCACTCTGCTGTCTGATACCACCCGCGTCATGCCGGCCATGTCGATTGAGCGCAATTTGCGGCTAGGGTGCATCTCTGCCATAGCCTCACTCACAACTCTTTTAATCGCAAGCGAACATCGCTGCCCAATCAAGCTCGAGAGGTCGGTGGAACTGTGGGCAATGAAAAAGCTATCGCTGCAGGCAGCGCTTGCGGCATTGACTGTGTCGATGTCTAGCTGAATCGGCTCGTCTCTTGATCCCACTAGCAAAAGGTTGTGAGCAATGGGCAAGATGAGCAAGTCGGGTATCTGTTGCTCTTTCAGAATAAAAGGGGTAAGTGGGTCAGCGCCGATCTGTGCCAATGCAATGCAGTCTGGAAGAATTGCACCGATTACGCTGTGCGTTCGCCAAGATAGCTGTGCGAGGTCGGCCTCCCACTGTTTCGGGTTCGTAGTCCTCAAGGCTTTGTTGTGGCTATCACGCATCATGGAGGGCAGTTCTTTGATGAGCTTGGACAACGCTTCTTCAAACATAGCCGCATTAGATGCGTAGACATCATTGAACGACTCGCGAAGCCAGAAGGCTACGAACCTCTTTGCGAAAGGACGCGGCAGCAGGTCCCCAAGGGGAGACGAGGTCAACTCTTCTTCAATGGCAGCAAGTACTCTACTCATTCCGACATTGTCAACACCGATCAATTCGCGCAGTTGGTCCGAGTCAGCGGACAGTGCTGAGATCTGATCTAGGAATTCCGCCATACCCTGTTGTAATACCGATCGCAGATGCGCAGTTCTCAATGTGAGGTGTGTAGTGATGCGAGCTGCCACGATTGGTTCAATGACATTTCCCGGTGGCGTCTTCTGAATTGCTCTGAGATCGGCTTGAATTTCACATTCAAATGCTGTGATCAGGTCGTCGAGCGTTTTTTCACCAGCGATAGCGAGTTTTGAGTAGAAATATTCGCCTACTCCAACGTCTTTTGTAACGACTAGTCGCGGGGATGTGTCTCGTCGATGCAGCCAAGTCCGATCCGCATTATCAGTATGGTCCGCAAGAAAGCCGCACTGAAGAAATCGGGGAATGTAGTGTTGTCGTTTGCCGGCCATATTACTTGGGTGGCATTCCCGCAAATTTAGTAGGAATGAGTGGCACTTTGATCAGTGCGATTCCGAGAGCAGAAACGCTAACTAGTAAGCGCCGCTCTTTGCGGGACATAAAGGAAACTTTGATGAAGCCCTAGGATATCACTTCAGCCCAAAAAAGCCCCAGTATGAGCTGGGGCGACAAGCCAATCGCGTTTGCACGAACAGCACCCGCTCAGGAAGGAAAAAGCGGGGCAGCCGAAGCCTCAACTGAATTATGTACCGGCTCCCACTGAGTGCGCTGGCAGCCCGTATGTAAACTCGCTTTGTGTGCACCAATTTCACGCCAACTCAACGCGCCCAATGTGTCAAGGAAAAGCTGGGCGTTGATCTGCCAGCTGGCTACCCAGACGAGTCCTACCCAGGGTTTGCTGCACCTGTCGTTGTCAAAAGCCACCTGACCGGTCGGGTCGCGTGCGGCTTAGCTCGGTTTGGCCTAATCCCGGCATGGGCCAAGGACGACAAGATCAGTCGCCACACCTACAACGCCCGCAGTGAGACCGTAGCAGAAAAGCCCAGTTACCGCACTGCATGGCGTCAGCGCCAATACGGCTTGGTGCTGGTCGATAACTTCTACGAGCCCAGCTACGAGTCAGGTAAGGCCGTGCGCTGGAAAATTGAGCTGGCCAGCGGTGATCCGTTTGGCATTGCCTGCCTTTGGGACCGCTGGACCGACCCCGCCTCGGGCGAGAGGGTGGTGAGCTTTTCAATGCTGACGGTGAATGCCGATGAGCACCCCGTGATGAAGCAGTTTCACAAACCTGGCGATGAAAAAAGAACCCCCGTCATCATCGCTCCCGAGCTGCACGATACGTGGCTCAGTGCCGATGTTACGCAGGCCACGGCACTGATGAACTGGCAGCACATGCCTAAGTTGGTGGCATTTCCGGCACCAAGGACCTGATCCCAAAGTTCTCTTGCTGAGGTAGAAATGGGCACTTGAAATGCTGGATATTTGTACAGTATATTCAAGACATGCCCACTCTCAATGAATCGTCGCTTTCTCCCGTGTGCGTACCCGACACCAAAGTATGGCTGGATGTTTGCGCTTGGAAGGTAGCAGCTGGTTTTCCATCGCCTGCTGCAGACCACACGCGCAAGCGCATTGACCTGAACGAACACCTGATTCGGAACAAGGAAGCCACCTTCATCTTTCGGGTCAAGGGCGACTCGATGAACGGCATCGGCATCTATGAGGGCGATGAGTTGCTGGTGGACCGCTCCATCGAGGCCAAGCACGGCAACATTGTCTTGGCAGTGCTGAATAACGACTACACGGTCAAACGCCTGTACCGCCGGGGCGGCGTGGTCAAGCTGATCGCAGAAAACCCGCTGTACCCACCCATCGTGGTCAAGGATGGCGAGGAACTGGTCATCTGGGGCGTGGTGACGCGCAACCTGCACAAGTTGTACTAAGGTTACCCGGTGAACAGGCCTGTGCAGCAGTTGGCCTTGGTCGACTGCAACAACTTCTATGTGAGCTGCGAACGGGTCTTCCGGCCGGACCTGGCAAAGGTTCCTATTGTGGTGCTCTCCAACAACGATGGCTGCGTGGTCTCCCGATCGAACGAAGCCAAGGCAATTGGGATCAGGATGGGCCAGCCGTGGTTCGAGTGCAAAGAGTTGGCTGAAGAGCACGGGATTCTGGCGATGAGCAGCAACTACGCGCTGTATGCCGACCTGTCAAACCGGGTCATGAACATCCTTAGCGACTATGGCCCCCAGCATGAGGTTTATTCGATCGACGAAAGCTTTGTGGACTTGACTGGTATCCCCAATCTACGTGAACTGAGTTATGCCATGCGCCAAAGGGTGACGATGTGGACGGGCATTCCCGTGTGCGTTGGCATTGGCCCGACCAAGACACTGGCCAAGCTGGCGAACCATGTGGCCAAGAAGCATCCGCGCTCTCGCGGAGTCTTTAACTACAACGCACTGACCGATGAACAGAAAACACGACTGCTGCAGCACATACCTGCCGAAGAAGTCTGGGGCGTGGGGCGTAAGCTGACTGAGAAACTGGCAAGGCATGGCGTATACAACGTTGACGACCTACGGCGGGCCCATGTGCCCACACTGCGGGCAGAGTTTGGTGTGGTGATGGAGAAGACCCAACGTGAGCTGCAAGAAATTCCGTGCATTGAGTTACAGGAAATCCAGCCCGACCGACAACAAATCATCTCCAGCAGATCATTCGGCAAGATGGTTACGGAGTTGCCTGTGCTGCAGGATGCACTGTCCACCTTTGTGGCCAACGCCAGTGCCAAGTTGCGGGCACAAAACAGCCATGCGTCGGTGATCCAGGTTTTCCTGCAGACCAACCGCTTCAGGAAAGACTTGCCACAGTACATGCCCAGCTTGGCAGTACCGTTGCCGAATCCGACCAACGACAGCTTGGAGGTCAACCGATGGGCTAGCTACCTTTGCGAACGCATGTTCAAAACGGAGTACCAATACAAGAAAGCCGGAATCATGCTCAGCGAAATCAGCCCTGTTACTCACAGGCAGGGGGATTTGTTGGAGCCTGAGACCACCAGTAACGCCAACCTGATGCAAGCCCTCGACAAGCTGAACCAGCGCTATGGGCGCGGCACCGTGAAGGTGTCAACGCAGTGGGCGTTCAAGGACTGGCAGATGCGGCAGGAGAGAAAGTCGCCGAATTACACGACATGTTGGGCAGAAGTTCCTGTGGTGTGACGCTTAGATGTGTTCTCTGAAAATCGCTAGGAAGCCATCATGTTCGTTAAATCGTTTCGATGGCGAAGAAAATTTTGAAGTGCTCTGTCGAAATCCTTAATTAGAACGCCATGTTTCCTGCATGCAGACGTAATGGATGCACCACGAAGAACATCTTCTAGGGCATCTTTGGCGGCCGAACTGCAGTAGCTGTCTTCATTGCAATTTAGTTTCGAAATGCATTCGTTGAGTGCTTCATCGGGGTTCTCCCAAAGCATGGCCATGATCAGCAGATATTGCTGTGTTCGGTACGGCGCTTGAGCGGAATTGATTAGCCTTACAAGTGAGCCAAGCATCGCGTCATAACTTGTCGTTCTTTTTGAAAGATGAAGACGCCAGCTTGTCGGTAAATTTTCAAGACTATCACTGGTAAAGATGTTGAAATCGCCCGTAGATATTTGCTTGTATCGTGCGTGAAAAACAGCGGTAATATTATCTTGCTTGATTGATGTGGTTTGATCTAATGCGGTCTCACTGAGGGTGGTGAATCGTTGAATTAGTTTTGAATTGAAATAGATATCCCTTTCCGAAAGAGGTATCGCATGCCTGCGACCGCTAAATTTTTTTGTCTGTGACGGTTGGCACCTAATGAGGCATTCAGGATCGACCATGTAAAGTGATACAGAGTGTTTTGAGCAATGATTGACACCAGGGAGTTGATGTGATCTTCGCCAATAGCTGAGACCATGGAAATCACAATCTTCTTCAATGCATTTTGGGCAATAGTTTGCTGTTCTAGAAGGCGTTAACCCTGCGTTGATCATTCTGTTTGTATGCAAATCAGGATGGCGTGAAATTTCTTGATCGAAATATTTTTCACTAACAAATCTGAAGTAGCCAAGATGGGTATGGTGCCTCACAAGGTGATCGATACTCAGTCTGGACGCCCGATGCAAATCTTGAAGCAAGTTTCGGGTCATCTTGATTGGGCGCTTGTTCTCTTCAAAAACCCGATATCCATAACTTCTGAGGCATTCGTCAGGTAGCGGCGCAGGAACGTTGGTGAACATAGAAATAAGTCTGTATTGAAAAATTTATCCGGCCGTGTGCCTTTTCAGGCAGCTCGCAAAATGACTGAACTCAGGATCCTGCTTGAGCCAGTTCCATGCCCATTGCCAGACGAACTGGGCATAAGGGTCATGTCCGAAAAAAATCGAGCTAAAGTGACTGGAAACTGGGCCTTCTTTGACAAAGGCTGAGGTTGAGATGGCATAGCGTTCGTCGGGGCTGTCGCCTAAACAATTGGCAAGAAATCTGATTTTTTTCATCTGCGAATTCAAGGCTCTGGGTCGATTGAGTGTGTGGCGCAACAGGAGAACACGTTGCATTGCCATGGCCTGCACCAGACGGTCTTTAGGAAAGCAAATAAAACCGAAATGTTCACCACTTAACCAGAGCGACCGAACGATGGCATGAAGGGTTGCTTTTTTCTGTGAAGCATCTTGCAAAGTCCAAAGAGGGTCGTCGATGTAAACAAGTGGAAGCGCCAAGATGATGAACGTCAAATTCTCTGCTTTTCCGCCACGCTCATTGAACGCATTTCTGCGTGCTAACTCAAGCAGCAGGAAGGCATCTAGGTAGCCCATTTCAGTAAGGCTGTATTTGGTGACCAGATCTAAATTGATACGGCGGAAATCGAAGGTGTCGCTGTTGAGCGTTTTCAATGCTTGACGCCAAAGGAGGGGCATCTTTTCGACGAGACGCTCAATCGTCTTCTGAGAGGGTGCAGGCTTGCGAAGCAATGTCCATGTGGGGTGATGAATGTCAAATGACAGGGCAGGAAGGGCTGCGGTGACCTTGCTTGTGAGTGGTTTCGAAGGAATTGCTTGACCGGCGTCATAGCGGTACCACTTGGATTGATGAGGGATCCCTTCGCCATCTTTCCATGTTGACTCGGGATCAAATTGAGCCGCAAGTGCATGGATGGCTTGCAAGCCACTCAGTGAACGTATTTCAGCGAGCCAAACCCGTGTTCGGATTTGGTCAATGACTTTGGTGTGCATCCTAAACCGTAACTTTCTGACAAAACAGTACGGGTTTTAGCAGATCGTTTCCACTCTTAAAAGCGGTTTTTTTGAGCCCATCATTAACACGCTCGAGAAAGGGTTTTCTGGCACAAGGCTACGTGTGGTTAACCAGGCTGGAAATTTGTAGGATTGCTTCACCGGTTGACGAAAAAATGCCAAGACAATGAATCAGGATCGTTCCCTTCTGTTGTTCCCATTGCTGTTCACACGGCTGCGCAAGAGTCGCGGCGTGTTGCAGAAAACGGCTGCATTGGATTTCGGGGTGGATCCGACCGTGCTTTGCGCTGTCGAAAAAGGGACTCGTGTCCCATTTGATGATGAACAGATCAAGCGGGCGAGTGAAGTATTTCGGCTATCAGAGGAGGAGGTGGCGCATCTTCATTGGGCGGCGCACCATGACCGATTGATTGTCCACTTAGGGAATAAGGGGGCCAGCGAGACCGAAGTAGCCTTTATCTCCACAGGGCTGCATGCGCTTCGTCATCTGCAACCTCAACAGATCAGCGGGCTGATGGCAAGCCTGCAGCAAATCAATAAAAGTGCCAGCTTGGTCGCCTCGCTGGCTAAGTCCAACCCTCTGTTGGAGGTTGCTATGACTTAAAAAAAAACGGCGGGCACAAGGCCCGCCGGGGTTGATTTGGTCAGAGAACCAAACCTAAGCACTTTCATTCTCTGGCCAGTTCAATCCCCTGTCAATGGGGCACGGGCTGCGTCTTTCGATGCTCCTCCGGAAATTTGCATTCGACTGCCAAGAAATTTGGCATGCGAGGGGGGAACTCTTTCGCGCATTTCTGAGGAATCCATCAAATCCCTGACCCGTGCTCCTTCGCCATGCACGGCAACAGCCGTTGCATTAGGACAACGAATGACCGAACGCATTGGCGCTCGGAGGGGTAACGCATGTCAGATATTGGAGAGCAGAGGTATTTGGGGCTGATGGATTCATCAAGCCATTACCTCTATGAGTACCGTTTGTTGGATCGCATCACGCGGATGGATCGCAGCAAGCTCAAAAAATCCTACACAGAGAGAAAACTGAAGCAGGTTCTCGGTTGGATCAAGGCAGGCCGAGGGCAAGGCAGGGGAGAGTTCTATAGCCCATGGATTCCGATCACGAGTGGATTCTCAAGCCCTGTGAGCCATCAGATGTTCTCCTCCTTGAGCATCCACAAGCGCAATCACCATTTCCTGAGCAAGCTGGAGCATCACACGGCCCTGCAGCTGGCGTATTTGGGGGCTGTGGAGTTGCGGGAGTGCCTGCCGTTGTGGCCGACAGAGCATCAGCACCCCATCGAAACAGATCATCGGGCTAGAACTGTTGGGCTGCTGGATATCGCACGCGATGTTGGAATCGGGCACGGGAATTTTGTGGGCAGTGATGTCCCGTACATCGCATCCCTGGACATGATGGCCACGGTCCAATGGCAAGGGAAGACGCACCACCTCGGGGTGAGCTGCAAGCCTGAAGAGATCCTGTTGAGTAGTACACGAGCGCAGGAGCGGACTACGTTAGACGAGATCTATTGCCGCACGGTCGGGGCAAAGCATCTCAAGGAAGGGGGATCACAGTTCAATCCGGTTTTGCTCAAGAACCTGCAGGCTTACCAGCCCGCTCGGCATGAGATTTTGAAGTGGGTAGGTACGGGGCAGCTTCAGCAGTTCTGTGATCACCTCAATCACTCCTTTCAAGAAGTACCCCTGCACTTGTCCATTTCTCAAGCGGCCAAAGCAGCTCAGGTGGAGGAGCAACAAGCCTCTACCTTGTGGCGTGTAGGAGTCTGGCTTCATCTCATCGACATAGATATGGGCCAGCGTATTTCTATGCTCAAACCGAGCAGGCGTGGCAAAGACCGCTGCCTTGGACAGTTGGCCTCGCATTTTTTAGGAGATGCAGTATGAGCCAGAGCTGGGTAGGGAAATGCATCGTTCAGAAGTCTCCGACGGGCAAGATGATTCAGACCTCTAGGATCATTTACGTGAATCTGGCACACGAGTTGGTGATCCATGTGCCATTCCCAAAATCAAAGGAAAAAAGACTGGCCAACTATGTGCCAGCTCCTCGAGCTCTTTCGGCGATTGCGTTAGCAAAGGCTTTGGAAGATCCGGAAAAATGCAATCTTGTGGATTTCAAGACACCCGAACATTGGTTGTGGACCGAGTCGCAGATTGAATCGGAACTTAAAAACAACCCTTTGCGGCGGTACAGGCGAAAACTTGCCAAGTGGAAAGAGGTCCGCGATCAATCCTATGAATTGATCAGACCGTTTGTGGAGGAGTGCACGGTCAGAGAAATCCTCGAACATCCCGATTTGAAGACCTGGCCTGCGTATCGAGCCCAAGAGCTGGGCTTGAAATCTGCCGTCAAGATTCGTCGAGCACTTCACGCCTATCTTCTGGGATTGGGTGACAAAAGAGCACTCATGCCAGGATATGGCAACTGCGGTGCGCCGGGGCAGCAGAAGTTCAGCATCAAAGACACCGGGCGTCCGAACATTGCAGCCCGAAGGCTTGGGGATAAGAAACATAGGCCGAGTCTTTCGACAGATACCAGGACCAAGTTGGCATTAGGATGGAAGCGACACAAAGCAAAAGGAGTTTCTGATCGCGTGGCATTAGTCAGGACGTGCAACGACTACTTCGTGAAGTCAGTCACGGCTTCTGCACAAAGTGTCAAAGTTGAGCTCAAGCCTGAGGCGTTCGACATCAGTCCAGAAATGTTCAGATATTGGGGGTTGCGAAGCCACAAAACACTGCGATCGATTGAGCTGAACCGAGGGATGTCACCTTCACGCGATGAAACTTTGCGGCGCATGAACAAGGCTCGTGATCGGTATGACACGCTCAATGGTGTCGCATACATCGACAGCACATCTACCGACCAGACGCTGATTTCTTCGATCCATCCACTCAAGCGACTGAAATCGCCTTGGCGAACGGAAGTGTTGGGGGCATCGATTGATTACATCTTTGGAATTTATGTCGGATTTGAGGCGGCCAGCGCCACCACGGCATTGCTGGCGATACTGAATGCTGCCTCTGACAAAGTGGCTATGTGCGCACGATTCGGCCACACCATTGAGCCTCGAGATTGGTATGGCACCACCTTCAACATGTTTGAGGCAGACAACGGGGAAGCCAAGAACAAGCTAACCATGTACACCTTGCAGGAGCTGAGCACATCAGTCAGCTATGGCAAGGTGTACGACGCCATCAACAAGGCACCCAATGAGTCTGGCCATAACCAACGACAAAAAACAAATGATCATTTGTTGCCGGGAAGCACGATGGGGCGTACAAAGAAGCGGGGAGAAGCCGACCGGATTGATGCAGCAGGATTGCGATTTGATGACTACATGCATCTGTTGATTGGAGAGGTCCTGCACCACAACAATATCGAATACATCGATCCTCCTCGGCTGGAGATGTATCCGGGCATAAAAGAGCGGACGCGAAGAGGTGTTGTCGAATGGATGATCGAGCACCACTATTTGTCGTCATCGCCAATGGATATTGATGTGCTCAGGGTTACCTGTCTGCCTCGTTTTGACGCCTCCATGCATGCCGATGGCATCCATCTATTTGTGCCCGGCGCTGGTGGAGAAAGGTTGATTCGCAAGTTGGTCTATCGCAGTGAGTACCTGTTGACACAAGGACTATTGAACCAAAGCCAACGCAAGGTGAGGCGGCTGGTGGTTCACATGAATCCAATAGACCTGACTCACATTTGGGCAAACATTGACGGGCTCAAGCGCTTTGATCTGGCGACAGGTGATCAGGATTTTGAAGGGGTGACGTTGATGGACTGGCTCGCCATCAGTGAAGACGACAAGCTTGCTAAATTCCTGTCAAAGAAGTTCGAAACGCAGCATCTGGCTGACAAGCTGGCCAATACGAAAAACCGTTACAAGGCGGGGAAAAAAGTTCAGCACGAAGCCATCAAGACACACGGAAAACCTACAAAAACAGAAATGAAGCGTGACGTTCGGGCAATGACCGAAATGGAAAAAGCGATCCAGACGGGCATGCCCTCAAAGCAGCTGCTGCCATGGGAGTCAGAAAAGGCGGACAGAGCGGTAGAACTTACACCTGAGCTTCAGATGGTTCCGCAATCACAGCCAAGTACATCGAATGATTTGTGGCTCGATATCGCAGGTCAGATCTACGAAAACCGCCGTGGAGGCGCAAATGGATAACCCCATTCAGAACCCATTGCTGCAGGCACCGGGACTTTCATCCATCTCCGGATGGCTTGCTGATCCAAAATTGCTGGTTCAAGCGCTGATCCATTCGCCCGTTCCGTTTGCAGGAGAGTGTGACTTACCCCTTGCGCAGCGACGAAGATTGACGGATCAGTACCAAAAGATCTTTGTACCCACCCACCAGGCCATGCGCATTGCAGACCGCATTTTGAGCGCATTGCTTCAAGGGCTGGAGCGTCGCAATCCAACCTGGCCTGAGGTGCAGCGATGGATCAACTCCACCCAGCAGTGGTACCGGCGCAGTGTTGATGAAATTCCGTGGAATCCTGTGCAGGCCAAGGGCATGATTCTTGAAGGGATGACCGGTATCGGTAAGTCACACATCGTTGAGCGAGTGTTGGGCCTGTTGCCTCAGGTGGTCGACCATGAGCCCAAAGGTGACTGGGGCATGCTCAAGCTCAGGCAGCTGGTTTGGCTCAAGGTACCTATGCCTGCCGACCATTCGCGGCGTGGACTGTTGGCGTCCATCTTGGCTGAGATGGATCGGGTGTTGGAGACCGAATATTACAAGTCCTTGATTCGATCTTCCAACAAGATCGAGACCTTGATCGTCGGGGTGATGCAGCTGCTGGTACAGCACCGTTGCGGCATGCTGATCATTGAAGAGGCTCAAGAAGCCAATTTGGGCTCCAAGGTGTTCTCACGAGATTTCCTGAACTTCTTTCTGAGGATTTTGAACTGGGGAATCCCAACGATGATCGTGGGAAATCCTCTCTCTTTCATAGAGCTGCGAACGCATGCTCAGGACGTGGATCGGTTTTCGGAAGGGGGGTGGTTCACCATGTTTCCTGAATGGGGACCACAAAGCGATACATGGACCAAGTCGTGGCTACCTGGGCTGTGGCAACCCTGTTTGCTCGATTTGGCGGATTCGCCCTTCAAAACACTGGATGCCATGGGTGAGGCAACGGACTGGCCGTCACTCCTGTGGCAAATGACAGGAGGCTTGCCAAGACAGTTGGCCAGATTGAGGGCCGAAGTCATGGATTGGGCACTGATCAACAACGTGTCGCAAGTGACGACTGATTTGGTCTTTCAGGTGTTCGTTCAGTCGCCGAAGTTTTCTATCGTGAGGGCGAGAAACCGTGCATTGGCTAACCATGACATCAACACGTTGATGGATTATCGGGATCTGCCGCACAATCAGTTGCGTGACTACTGGTTGAAGGATTTGCCAGGCCCGGCCCGAAAAAAGCCAAAGTCTGGTGAGACATTTGATTCACAGCTTACCGTTGCGAGCACCGACAAGGAGGAGGAATCTAACGCCGCCGCAGAGCAAAAGCGATTGATGGCTGGACTGAAATTCTTGACCGATGAGGCTGGCAGAGAGCGCCGCGCCAGGCAGTCCGGTAAGCGCGGCAAGAAAGATGTCGAGTAAGCCACTGCATCTCATCCCTGACTGGCGCGGGGATGAGACGCTTTACTCTTGGTCTGCGCGGATGCATCGACTTTTGGGCGGTGCGACCAAGGAGACTGGGAAAAGGCTCTTTGGTGCTTCTCATGCCTACAAAGAGTGGGCTGTCAGCACCCGCTTAGATTATTTGGAACTTGTCACGGGTGGATCGCTGGGGAACATCAGAAGCATCTTGCTGCAGAGAACTGTTCTTGCGGCTTACTACCCCTTTCTGAGGGCAGAGCAACGCCAAGACTTTGATGAACGTGCCGCAATTGCCCAGAGAACCCCATGGCTGACTCGGTTTGGCATGCGTGCCAGCACCCTAGATGGGTCTGAAATGCGTTGGTGTCCGTGCTGCGCCGAGAAAGATGTAGGAGATTGGGGTGCGGCTAGGTGGCGTCTGCCTCACCAGATGCCAGGGGCATGGTGGTGTGTGGAGCACGGCATGCCTCTCAACAGGCTGACACCAGGTCGAGCGGAGTGGATCTTGCCTGGTGTTTCAGAATCAAGTGCACAGTTGATGCTGACTGTTGGACAGCAACAAACATTGCTCATCTTGTCGGCATTGGCGGGCAGTTTGGTTGGGCAAGAGCAAATCAATCTGGTCTCAATCAAGCGCGCGCTTCTTGCGCGGTTGAGAGACATGGGTGTCGTAACCTCCATGAAACCGGTTTCTCCTGTCGACTTGCAAGATTGGTTTGTCAAAACGGATTTGGCTGCAGCGGTTGAACAGGTGCAGCCGAGCATTCAAACCATTCTTGCGCGCCCCTGGATCTACGAAACACTTCTCAAGCGCCGCTCAAACCACCCCCTGCTGTGGATGATGCTTTGGGTGGCCGCGTTTGAAGGAACTTCCCAGCAAGAAGTGGTTCGAGGATTTCATGAGCCTGATGCAACGCTCATCTGGCAAGAGGATGGACAAGGAATGCTCTGGGTAGAGGGGAATTTTCAAGGCGATGACCGGGTTCAAGCCATTGTTCGCAGTGCAGAGACGATTCGTGATGCTGCTCGGCAGCTGAATGTCTCAATCATCACGGTCAGGCGTTACATGCGCGGGGCGCAATGCTCACCGAAGCTTGTACGAGCGGAGGATCGGCGGCAGAGCAGGAAAGAAGAAGCGCTGGCTGAAATTGAATCATTGATTCAAGTTAACCCGGGCGTCTCGAGAACAGATATCCATCAGAAGTGCAAAGTCGCTGTGAGCTGGTTGTCAAAGTGGGAGCCTGAGCTTTTGGCCTCTCTGTTGGCTCAGAAACCTGAGGTGCGAGAACGGCAGCTTGAACTTGAGATGAGTAATTACACACAGACGGGCGAATAAACGTTGTTGCCAGTTGACGGTTATGCAGCGGGAGCAGAAATCGGCTCACAGCGAGGGGGCTGCTACCGGCCAAATGAGGGCATGGCATTTATTTAGTATTTAAGGCTTTTTTTGATGAACCTGCGAAAGTTGTCACAGCAACGATCAGTCCTGTCATGACCAAAAGCGGACGTTCAATCTGATTTCTCAACACTGAGATACTTACTTGATTGAAAAGCTGTTTTGTTCCGGCAAGTCCCCTGCCCACTTACTCCACGGTGTGAGCGAATACGTTTATGCGGATGCCAAAGACCTATAGTAGTCGCTGAATATCGTAGCCGAGCCGACGCGCCCATTCTTGGCGCGGGGGGGGGGGCGAGCAGCACAACCGGCTTCTGCTGGCCGACATCGCGCAAGCCACGCCAGATCCGCAGTAACGCCAGCTGCTGCAGGCCATGTTGTTCGAGCAGCTGAAGATGTCGGTGAAAATGATCATGTTTCTACAGCAGTTGCGCGCCAATGAAGGCCTGACCGGCGCTGGCGAGTCGGCCAACTCAAGTCCTTTATCCAACCGAAGCAGGGTCAACCCTAGGGAATCACTAAGCCATGAATCAAGCACAAGCAATGGACCACCTGCTCTGGGGGCTAGCAGAGCCGATCGCCAACTGGAACAATCATTTCGCCGGTGCCTGGGAACTGGACTATGTGCGTGCGCTGCACGAACCGCCCGGCTTGCAGCAGCTATCCACCTGGCTCGGCCAGCAAAGCGGCCAGACGATCCGGATGCATTCCATCTGGCTCGATAAACATGCCTGGGTACAGTGGGACGACCCCGTCAATACCACGCAGCGGGTTGGCCCATGCGAACTGGCCGATCTGGCTGTGGTCATTCGCAAGAATCTGAATGGCGTTGTTTACCACTGGCTCTGGGTTTTGCAGGCCAAGCGTGCGTCCACTGCCTTTGCGAAATACTCTGGAACCAGCTCGGCTCATGAAATCGAATTACTGCAGCAGATGCCGCCATTTGATCTAGATAAATGCCTGTCCGGCACCTTCGATTTGAAGCCGGAATTCACGAGCCGCGTCCAACTGCAGGCCGGTTCTCCCTGGCTGAAGCCCCAGATCCCCTGGACTTTCCTGGACTTCGACCGGTTTCCTGCCAAGCGATCTTCTGCGGCGTCGCAGATGGGAAGTCCGGTCGCGGCCCGCTGGCCGGCGGTCGTCGCCGATCCTGCATCATGGGCCGGGACCCACCCCCAGGTGAATCCGGCGCTGGGCTCGTACGCCGGTTGCCTGCTGGACCTGGTCAATGCAGGTCAGACGGTGGGCTGGAAAGAAAAATCTGGTGCATCGGGCCATGGGATATTACCGGGTGGCCCGGTGGGCGACCCAGGTTACAAGGAATGGACACGGCTATATGTCGAGTTGATGGGCCTGCCTCCCCAGAATGGCCACGCAGCAAGTCCCAATAATGTCGCGGGCACCGTACATGCTTTCTCTCAAGATGTTCTGTCGACTTTTTCGATTTTGAATCAGAAGCAATCTTTCGAGTATTTTGATGCACCCTGGTCAGTTGGTAATTCCCATCGCACTTGGCGTTTCGACGGCAGACATTTCATTTCCGCCGCATTATCGGAACCCTATACCGAACGGAATGGCCAGAGAATGTCCGAATTCGACAATCTGGAGAAAGCTGCGGCGAGGCGCTTCAGTGGCGGCGAAGTAGGGGAGCTTAACGGTGGCGGGCGCGATGGTGGAAGCGATCCGGCGAGCCCTGACGACCGGCCTGGCGGCCCGGCTGTCACGCTGTTCATCGATGTGCTCGGTCCTTCCGACTGGATCGCTTCCGAGCAGGAGGATTGATCCTTCCGGCCCGCCGCCCCGCTGGTCAGTCCATCCACACTAGACTCAGCGCCACCAGGCCCTGAGCCTGTTGATTTCCACGCAGAACTACCTCCCTTAATGGGGTCAGGATTGCATGGATCTCGACATCGCAAGGCAGAGCGCCAGCCCCGCCAGAAGTCGTATACGCCGCCAGTTTGTGTTTTATCAAACTGCGGAACGCCACTGAACTTATCATGGCCGCTACGTAAGTCCTTGCTACGCATTGGAGCGGGTGTATGTGCGCAAATAGACATGGGTACTATCGAGCCGTTTAACTTGAGTTAATGCCGATTCGCGCCATACAAATTGTGTAAATTCGGACATGCTGGCCGCGTGGGAGCTTGTTTTGTGTACGCGAAACGCGTGCTCGCTGCATACAACTCGTACCAGCAAGAGATCGCTTTAGGCACGTTGCCGAATTCCATGAACGGCTTCTGAAGGGCGATGGACCGGACCACCAGATATTCCTGTCGTGTAGAACGGCTTTCCATATAGGTACTTCAAAGCAGTGATTGAGCGCATGCTGTATGCCAAGTCGCAAACCGACTTGGAAGCGCTTCTGCGGTGGGTTCTGAATCAAAAATTTGAAGAAGAAGCTGCCGCAGTCAAGTTGGCCGCTTAATGTTGCTCGACGGGTCTGACACATACGTGCCAAACCTGAACGTGCGGGCCTCCAGGCGCATACGGTAAGCTTGCGTCAAAAAACAGGGAGGCGACATGCTGAAGAGCATCGAGAAGATTAAGGGACTGGGCGTCTATCAAAGCTACAGCAAGCCTACAGGCACTCAAGACTTTGGGATCAAGAATCTCATCTACGGCTGGAACTATTCTGGTAAGACTACCCTCTCCCGCCTGTTCGCTCAGCTTGAGACCAAATCGACCAATCCTGATTTGTCCGGCTGCGAATTCACATTTGGAGCTGACGGTGATTCGATCACCGAAAAGAACTTCAGTCGGTGCAGTCTGTCGGTTCGGGTCTTCAATTCGGATTTCGTCCGCACCAATCTGCACTTCGATGGCGGGAGCTTCAACCCCATCCTGCTGCTCGGCAAGGAATCCGAGGAGGCGCAACGAAGGATCGATGGGCTAAGCCAGCGGATCAAGCGTTCGGAGGAGATTCAACACAAACTGGACGGTAAGTTTGAAGAGCTGAAGGCGCGCATCGCGCAGGCAAAAACCGACACCGCGAAGTTCATCCGCCAACACCTAAAAATTGACCCCTATACGGCCACGCATCTCGCCCAGGATCTCGTCGCAGTCGGCGTTCTTGATTCCCAGCTCCTGGCGGAGAAGGAACTCGCTGATGCCATCGAACTTGCGCTAACGCCTGACTCTAAAAAGCCGAGCACGGTCGATGAACTGCACGTCACTCCCTCGATCGAGGATCTCCACAAGGAGGCCATAGCAATTCTCGCCGCGACGCCGAGCTTCTCCAATACGATCAAGCATCTTGATGACAACCCTGCTGTTGAACGCTGGGTCCAAGGCGGCCTGGCCCTGCACCCTAGCGCGGGAACGTGCGAGTTTTGCGGGAACGAATTTCCTCAGGATCGCCTCGAAGCCTTTCGCGCGCATTTTTCGAAGGATTTAGCGGATCACAAGAAGCAGGTCGATGGACTTCTTGCGCGAGTGAAGGCGGCCGTCTACAGCCTGAGATGGCCCAAAGCCTCTGAACTCAATGCTCAGTTTCACGAAAGCTATACCGCCGCCGCCGAAACGCTACCCACAGCCATAGACGCATTTAACCAAGCGGTTAGAAAACTCGCAGACGAAGTGCAACGCAAGGCTGACGACTCGCGCAAGGCCATGGCGCCTACTCCCTTGGCCGCTGGTCTGGAAAAAGGGATAAAGGACGCGGCTGCCGCAGTCAACATCGTCATCAAGAAAAATAATGGGTTAGCCTCGAACTTCACGAAGGCCAAAGCCGATGCCTTGAAGCAGGCTCGATACCACTACGCCCAGCAATTCGTGGACGACCAAGCTGCCACTGGCATGGAGCAACAAAAAGTGCGTCTCGCCAATCGGTCAGACCGTTTGAAGGCCTATGCCGAAAGGCTGCGGCCGGAGATCAGCAATCTCCAGGCGCAGATCAGTCAAGCACAACAAGGCCGGGAAAAAATCAACGAACGCCTGGCTTCCATGCTTGGCAGCGAGGCTGTCCAGATCCAGGTCGTCAAGGATGCGGTTGGCCAGGACCGCTTTCAATTGATCCGGAAGACAGGGGCAGTTGCCAAGAACATGAGCGACGGCGAGCGAACCGCCGTTGCCTTCTCGTACTTCCTGACCAAGCTGCAGGAGATCAAGCTCGCGGAATTCAAGGAGACCATCGTCTACATCGACGATCCCATTTCGAGCCTCGACGCCAATCACATCTTTCAAGTAACTGCCGCCATCCGGGCACTGTTCTTCAAGCAGCAGGATAAGAACTCGCCTTGGCAGACTACCTGCAAGCAACTGTTTATCTCCACGCACAACTTCGAGTTCTTCAACCTGCTCAGAGAAATCAAGCCGGTGGCTAGCAACAAGGGAGCGCGGCTATACCTGATCAGAAGGATCGCTGAGAAGTCCTCAACGCTGGAGGACATGCCGCCCTCGCTCGCACGCTATCAGTCTGAATATCACTTCCTGTTTGAGGTCATTCATCGTTACCATGGGGCTCCGGACAAGACGGTCCACGAAGTGCTGATGCTGCTGCCAAACGCCATGAGGCGCTTCATCGAGCTCTACACTTACTCTAGGCTTCCTGGGCCGAAAGACTCGGAACAAGTCGACGAGCGAGCCGAAATTCTGTTCGGGGTCGAGCGAGCGAAGCGGATTCTCAAGATATTCCACTACTTCAGTCATGGCAACACGCTGGACCGGCTCGCTGGAAATGCCGAGCTGATTTTCGATCTCGAGCATGCGGTCAAAGACCTGATTGATGCCATCACCGAGACTGACAAGCCCCATATGGACGCCTTAATCGCGGCCACTCAGGGGTGACGGCATGTACGATTTTCGCACCCTGTCGCCGATCGATTTCGAACTGCTCGTTCGTGACCTGCTGCAAGCAGAGTTGGGCATCACGATGGAGAGCTTTGGCCCTGGCAAGGATGGTGGGATCGACTTCCGCTTTGCTACGGCGGACCAAGATGTCGTAGTGCAGGCCAAGCACTACGTGGAAGGTGGATCAAGAAGCATTCTTCGAGCAGCAGTGAAGGAGGACAGTAAAGTTCTGAAACTGGTTCCGAGTCGGTACATCTTTGTCACGTCCTTGTCCCTTACCCCGGAACTAAAGCGCAAAATTATTCAAGCGATGCCGTCCACGCCAGTCAGTGCTGGAGACGTCATTGGCCGCGAGGATCTGAACAATTATTTGGGCCGCCATCCACACGTACTACGCCAGCACTTCAAGCTTTGGTTGACTAGCACGGTAGTCCTTGAACGAATCTTGCACAGCGCGGTCTACAACCGGACCGATGCCGAGTTGGACCGTATAAGGCAACTTGTTCCCAAATTTGTACACAACGCCAGTGTGGCCGAGGCGGAGACAATCCTGAAGGACCGTGGCGCGCTGATCATTGCGGGCGAGCCGGGTGTCGGAAAGACCACCCTTGGCCGAATGCTGCTTTGGCTCCATATGGAGCAGAACTGGAAGGTCTTTGTCGTGGACGACCTGCAGGATGCGATGGCCGTAAGCACAGCCAGCGAGAAGCGGCTTATCTTCCTCGATGATTTCCTGGGTCAGATCAGCCTGACCAACGAACTGCTAGGCAAGGTGGATCAGCGTCTGCCTGTTTTTCTGGATCGACTCCGAAACAACAAGGATCTTCGATTCATCCTGACGACGAGGCTGTACCTTCTCAACCAGGCGCAGATCCAATCGGACAAGCTCTCGTCGCCACAAATGGCGGCGAGTGAAATGATCCTGAACGTAGGGGTCTATACGCGGATCATCAAAGCCAAGGTCGTTTTCAACCACATTTACTTCTCGGATCTGGTCGATGAGGAAAAGGCCAAGCTCCTTGACGGTGACTTCTTTCTCAAGATGATCGACCACCGCAACTTCAGTCCTCGCTTGATCGAGTTGCTGACTTCCGCGGACTACTACTCGGTGGAGGACGAATCAATTCAGGCGACTGTCCTGCGTGTTTTAGACAACCCTTCGGAACTCTGGGATCGACCGTATCGGTACCACTTGAGCGCTGATGCAAGATGTCTGTTGTGGGCAGTCTTCTTTACTGGTCTCTACATAGGAAAGGATCTCTGCTTGCAACTGTTCAAGCGGATTGCCGCCAATGCGGGTCAACAGGTGGCGTTGGTCGATGCAGTTTCGCGGTTCCGCACAGGGTTAAAGGAACTGAGCGGGTCTTTTGTGGAGGTAGGAGACAAAGAATTATCGTTCGCAAACCCTGGAATTCGCGATTTTCTGAGCAAGGTTTTTATTAATGACCACTTGCTGCCGGTTGTTGTGCGATCCGTTTCGACGTTCTACGAGTTCCGAAGCGTTTGGAACTTCTTCAAAATAAACATCACGTTTTGTCGCATGCAATTCGATGGCCCTGATCTATGGATAGCGGCCATGGATCGCGTTCAAAGCCACTGGAGTACGACCGCGATTGAATCGCTGCGATTCATCCTTGAAATGATCGAGCACTTACCAGGTCTGCCTATCAAGGCTCTCCTCGACAAGGTAGTCAGCGATTTAATGTCGCAAGGGATTGACCCCAAAGATCATTACGAATGTCTTTTCTCCCTGTGGCAGTTGAAGCGACTTCCGTTTCGGACGGACACCCTTCTTGTTCCGGTCCACGAAACCCTGACCAATGCTGCAGCAAACATGCTTGCAAAGGCTGGCGCGGACTTGGCGCTCGACGACATTAAAAGCATAGCCAACGCACTTGAGCCGCTGACAGAACGCGGCTTGGTCCACAGTGCTGCAAGCGACGCGCTGCGGGGTTTCATTTTGGAAATCGAGGGCAAGCTTTCCGATGTCGCCTCTAGTCAAGAACTTGACACATTTCATGACGACCTTGTATCTATAGCAGAGACCTATGACGTCCTGATTGACAGGGTACTGAGGCACGACATTCAAAGTCGCCGTGAGGTTCTTGAAGCGCGGGAGGGCGAAGAAGACCCCGATCCTTATCAGCAGGCCGAACCGCAGGCTGCGTCTGCCGGAATCTCAGACGCCGAGATCAAGTCGATGTTCTCGCTTATGGCCACCGGCCCCGTCAGTGGATAGGGCCTCTACACTAGCAATCTGTATTCGTGTATCCCAACTCAAACGTTAAATTTGTTCGTTCATGGCTCTTGATCAAGTCGCTGTCAATCCAGGAGTTGTCTACATCCTGAGAAATAACTCGTATCGAGAGACAATCGTGAAAGTCGGTAGGACAACGCGGGCGTCCGCGCTACGGGCATCTGAGCTATCGCGACCGACTGGTATTGCAACCCCATTCGAGGTGCTGTATGAAGAAGCAGTTGCCGACTGTGAACGTGCCGAGCAGATTGTCCACGGCCGCCTTTCTAAATGGCGCGTGAACGAGTCACGCGAGTTCTTTGATGTTCCCCTGAAGGATGCGGTTCGTGCGGTGTTCGAAGCATGCTTGGAAGTGAATGAACCATTTTTGCGCGAGCGAAGCCGTCTAGCCATTTGGACTGAGCCCGGAGTACCACTTGGAAACGGACTCGCTGAGATACTTAATTCGGCGACACCAGGAACGACGGCCGTACGTCTGGTTCTGAATAGTCCTAATGCTGTAGCAGAACTCCACTTGAGCAATACGTTGCTGGTTGCCTGTACACCAGAGTTTCTCGCCAATCTACAGCGACAGAAGTGGGTCAAGTATGTCCAAGTCTATGTACCAGCACATATTTAACAGTCCGTCAGCGCAGATGTCCTTGGGTGCCGGTTACGCCGAACGTTGAAGGACTGCTCTTCTGATCGCTGAGCGACCGCTATGCGACAACAATCAGACGGTAAGGATCCCCAAGCGACAGGCGGTAATCGTCGCTAAGTGACCAGTCGTCCCCACACGGCGCAACAAGGGGGAGAAATTGGCGCTTACGGTCATCTCACTATATGATCCGACCGTTTAATGCTATCGGACGATACCGGTTCCAGGCGTTCGAAGTTTCGTCAACCAGCCTTTGATGCCGTCTCGCTCAACGGTTAGGATGTCATAGCCACGTGCCGATATCGTCGTCTTCGCTCCAGGGCTTAGCTCTGACGTTGTGACGATGACGCCGTACTCAGCCCGCTCGAATTGAACGTCTGCGTGAAGGCCCTTTACGACGACTTTTTCTATCTTGTTCTTCTGCCTCTTGCATTGAACAATACACAGTGGGCTATCCTCCGGATTCGCATCTTGCTTCCACACACGGGCATCGACGCCGTCATCGTTGCTGCCAGGGCCAAGATCGACTTTATAACCATCACGCTCGTAAAACTCGGCAGTCAGTTTTTCAAATTGCCGCCAGTGCATTTCGCCAATGCGATCATGGTTGTTCGACAAGTAATCGATGTATCGCTGGTCAATGAACCGCCCCTTCTCAGGTTGTTGGTCTGTTCCTTTGAACAGCCCCTTCAGCTTGAGAGGATTGATCCATTCGTTGCCGATGCCGCAATGAGGATTCATTCGAATTCCACGATTGATGATCTCGTACATCTCAATTGCGATCTTGACGCCAGCGACCCCGAATACCCTATTCACCTCAGCCAAGATCGCGCTGGGGTCTGTCGTCTTTGACTCGCCGCTTGGAGTTCCGATCCTCATAAAGTGATTCATCGTCGTACTGACCTGCATGAAGAAGTCGAGTTCAGCCGCGTTAGCTTCGAAGCGATGAAATAATCTCGCCTGCTCAAAGCTGGGCCCTAGATACAGCTCTCTCGTGTACCCGATCCGGTGTAGTAGGTTGTAGTAAAGATCTTCGTACTCTTCTGACCTCAACCGAACGCCCGATGTCTCACCATCACGGACGACGTCTGGGAACGAAGTGCCCGCCAAATGGTCGCAGATCTCCTCAATCGACATAGCGAGGCCACCCTTATAGCCGGCGATCTCGGTTAGGTTGTCTGGCAAAACTTTCGGTCCAAAGACAATACTACCCATTTTCACTTTCTGTGCTTATAGTTTTAAGAGAATACTGTTATTACAACGCAAAATCTAGGTGTGTGAGGTTAGCCTGATGAAGTAGCGTATGAAGGCGCACACCTGTTGTATTACTTTTTTCGAATCGGCGAAGACGATGAGCGCGATGTGTAAGTTGGCCCCTTGGTGTAGACAGACGAAGCGCAATCGACCGCATTCGCTGCCTCGCCTTATCTCGCTACCAAATAGTAAGTGCGAGGAACTGAACTAAATTTCAAGCCTTTGCCCAGTTTGAGGGAAGTTCATACTAAAAATCTCAAGCCGAAATGCCTCAAATCCGAGTTCTAAACTTTGTTATCAGAGTTTGGGTGGTGACCGATCACCTAAGTGTGGTTCTGAAAAATCGCCTGCAAATCAATCCTGTTTAACACTTTGACTTTGGCGCGCCAACAAGAGATTTGCGCGAGTTTCAAACTATGACCGCAAGTTCTAAACATTGTTATCACGCTCCATATAATTTGCGGATGCTGCAATACCAAACCATCCCCGTCACGCCCTTTCAGCAAAATTGTTCCCTGATCTGGGACGATCAGACCCGCCAAGCGGCGGTGGTCGACCCGGGTGGAGACCTCGATTTGATTTTGGGTGCTGTCAAGGCGCTGGGCCTTCAGCTGGAGCAGATCTGGATCACCCATGGCCATGTGGACCATGCCTCTGGCACGGCCGACCTGGCTGAACAATTGGGCGGCGTGCCAATCATCGGCCCACACCCGGCCGACCAGTTCTGGATCGATGGTTTGCCTGCCGCCGCAGCGGCCTATGGTTTCCCCCCTGCACGTGTTTTCAAGCCCACGCGCTGGTTGGCCGATGGCGACACCGTCACGCTGGGGGCGCACACTTTGCAAGTGCGCCACTGTCCGGGGCACACGCCGGGCCATGTGGTGTTTTATTCGCCCGAGATCCAGCGGGCCTTTGTGGGCGATGTGCTGTTTGCGGGCAGCATTGGCCGCACCGATTTCCCACAAGGCAACCACGAGGACCTGATTGCCAGCATCACCGGACGCCTGTGGCCCATGGGCAACGACACGGTGTTCATTCCCGGTCACGGCCCCGAAAGCACGTTTGGCCGTGAGCGCCAGAGCAACCCTTACGTGGGCGGGACCTGATGCGGGTCAAACTCAGCCTTTGAGGGCTTGCTCATACAGGTGCTGCACCTTGGGCAAGTTGGCTTCGAGTTCCTGGATGCGGTTGGCCCCACTGGGGTGGGTGGACAGGAAGGAGGGGCCCCCATTGCCACTGGCTGCCTGCATTTTTTGCCACAAGCTCACGCTGGCTTCGGGCTTGTAGCCGCCGCGTGCGGCGATTTCCAGACCCACCAAGTCCGATTCGGTTTCGTCGTCACGGCTGTACTTCAGGGTCAACAGTTGGGTGCCCAGGTTGGCCGCCACATCGCCCAAAGAGCCCAGCCCCAAAAGTTGGGAGGCAATGGACAGGCCGAAGCTGGTGGCTTGGCTTTTGGCCAGCCGTTCGCGCGCATGTTCGCGCAGGGCATGGGCCATTTCGTGCCCCATGATCATGGCGGCTTCGTCGTCCGTCAGCTTCAACTGGTCCAGGATGCCCGTGTAAAAAGCGATCTTGCCGCCGGGCATGCACCAGGCGTTGATCTGCTTGCTGCCGATCAGGTTGACTTGCCATTTCCATTCGCGTGAGCGGCTGTTCCACTGCGCGGTGTGGGGAATGAGTTTTTGGGCAATGGCGTGCAGGCGTTGCAATTGGGGGTGGCCATCTTGGGCCAAAGCACCTTTGGATCGGGCCTCGGCCAAAACCTGCGAGTACTGTTGCCGAGCCGAGGTTTCCAGGGTTTCGGCGGGCACCAGTTTGCGCAAGCTTGACGAGGAACCGACATCGACTTGCGCCAAAACCGACCCCGCTGCCGTGGCTCCGGAGGCCAACAAGAAAGCCCTGCGTGCTTGCCAGCGGGGCGATTGAGGGCGCTGCACGCTCGGAGCGGCATCGGCAGAAGGTGTTTTGAGGTTGCAAATAAAGCACATGGTTTGCAAATGATAGCGAACGAAAGCCATTGACGGGCGACCCTGTAAAGCCTTTGCCAGGGTAAGAGGGGGGATGCGAAGGCGCGGTTTCCTGTGGACGACCCGATAATCCTGTCATGTCAGAAGCTCCATCCCACACCGCAGCCCCCGCGCAGGCCCCTGCCCGCACCTGGCGTGAGGCCTTGCGCCTGTATCTGCAGCCTGCCAGTTTGCGCATGCTGGCGCTGGGCTTTGCGGCGGGTTTGCCGCTGCTGTTGGTGCTGGGGACGCTGAGCTTCAGGCTGCGCGAGGCGGGCATTGACCGCAGCACGATTGGCTACCTCAGTTGGGTGGGCCTGGCTTATGGGGTCAAGTGGATGTGGGCACCGCTGGTCGACCGCATGCCCATTCCTTGGCTCACGCGCCGCTTGGGCCGCCGCCGCAGCTGGTTGTTGTTGTCGCAAACGGTCGTTGCGGGCGGTTTGGTGGGCATGGCGTTCAACGACCCTTCGCAGTTGTTGGGGCCTTTGGTGGCCTGTGCTTTGGCGGTGGCGGTGGCCTCGGCCACACAAGACATCGCGCTCGATGCCTACCGGATTGAATCGGCCGAGGTGGACGCCCAAGCGGCCCTCGCGGCCAGCTACCAGACGGGTTATCGCCTGGCCATGATCTGGGCGGGGGCCGGTGTGCTGTGGATCGCCGCATGGGCTCAAGGTGAACAAGCCACGGGCTATGCCCAAGCGGCATGGCAAGTGGCTTATCTGGTCATGGCGGCCAGCATGCTGCCGGGCATGCTGATGGTGCTGGGCTCGCCCGAGCCGGTGCCTGTGCCCATGAAGCCAGCACGCAATCTGGCCGAGTGGCTGCAAGGTGCATTGATCGACCCATTTGCCGATTTTTGGCGTCGCTACCGGTGGCAAGCCTTGCTGGTGCTGGCGCTGATCGCGGTGTACCGCATCAGTGATGTGGTGATGGGCATCATGGCCAATCCGTTTTATGTGGACATGGGCTTCACCAAAACCGAGGTGGCCAGCGTGACCAAGGTGTATGGCGTGGTCATGACGCTGGTGGGGGCTTTTGTGGGCGGCGTGCTGTCGGCGCGCTGGGGGGTCATGCGCATCCTGATGCTGGGTGCGGTGCTGAGTGCCGCCAGCAACATGCTGTTTGTTTGGCTGAGCGGGGTGGGGCACGACGTGACCGCCTTGATTTGGGTGATTTCTGCCGACAACCTGGCCAGCGGCATCGCCTCGGCGGCTTTCATTGCCTATTTGTCATCGCTCACCAACATCAGTTATTCGGCCACGCAATACGCGCTGCTCAGCTCCATGATGCTGTTGTTGCCCAAGTTCATTGCCGGTTTTTCAGGTGACTATGTCGATGCCTACGGCTATGCCAGTTTCTTCACCGCCACGGCCTGGTTGGGGGGGCCGGTGCTGCTGCTGGTGGCGCTTGCATCACGGGTGCATGCCAGGGCCTGAGGCCAGATTTACCGATCTTTACCCGAGCGACACGATGGACCTTCAAACGCAGGCGATGATGATCTGATGCAACACATTTTGATGATCGAAGACGATGCCCGCCTGGCGGCCATGGTGTCTGACTATCTGGGTCAAAACGGCTTTGACGTGGCCCCTGCGCCCGATGCCCAAAGCGGCTTGGCTCGGCTGCAAACCGCAGGCGTTGATTTGGTCATTCTGGATTTGATGCTGCCCGACATGGACGGTTTGCAAGTCTGTCAGCGCATCCGCGCATTGCCGGGTGCGCTTGGGCAGGTGCCGGTGCTCATGTTGACGGCCAAAGGCGACCCGATGGACCGCATCATCGGGCTGGAAATGGGGGCCGATGATTACCTGCCCAAACCTTTTGAGCCCCGAGAGTTGCTGGCCCGCATCAAGGCCATCTTGCGCCGCAAAGGCAGCCCGCCCGAAGCCACCGCGCAGGTGATGCAATTCGGCTCCCTCGAAATCGACCGGGACGCCCGCCGTGTCTCGGTGGCTGGGCAGCCCTGCGATTTGACCTCTTACCAATACGATGTGCTGGTGGCACTGGCCGAGCGTGCTGGCCGTGTGCTCACACGCGACCAGATCATGGAAGCCGTGCGCGGACGTGAACTGGAGGCATTTGACCGCTCCATCGACGTGCACATGGGGCGCATCCGTGCCGCCATCGAGTCCGACCCCAAAGCGCCGCAACGCATCCTGACTGTGCGTGGCGTGGGCTATGTGTTTGCGCGGCAGCAGGACTGAAGCATGACCCTTCAAGCTTTGTTCCGGCACTGGTCACGCCATTTGTATTTGCGCATATGGCTGGCGGTGGTGGCGGGCGTGGCGGTGCTCATGTTGGTGGTGGGCTGGGCGTGGCGCGCCAGTGTGGAGCACAACACCCCGTCGGTGCCGCGCGAATGGGTGGTGCTCAACGCCGAGGGGGAGGTGCTGGCAACCACTTCCCGGGCCGGGCCGGGTGCCCCTTTGGCCTTTGACCTGACTTTGCCCGACGGGCAGCGGATTGGGTTGCGGGTGCAGCGCCACGGAGAGCCCCAGGATGGGCCTGGCATGGACCCGCGACGTGGTGAACGCATGCCGCCCCATATGTCGCCTCATGGCCCGCCCCATGCACGCAATGAACCACCTTGGTGGGCCAAACCGCCTTATGGATTTTTCTGGATGTTGGGCCTGATAGGCCTGGCCGTGGCGCTGGGTTTGTACCCGGTGGTGCGGCGGCTGACTCAGCGGCTGGAAGGTTTGCAGCGTGGCGTGCAGCGCTGGGGCGATGGCGATTTGTCGGTGCGTGTGCCGGTGCAAGGCGACGATGAGGTGGCTGACTTGTCGCAGCGATTCAACGCCGCGGCTGAACGCATCGAAGGCTTGATGGCTTCGCAAAAATCCTTGCTGGCCAATGCCTCGCATGAGTTGCGCTCGCCTTTGGCCCGCATACGCATGGGCCTGGAGTTGATGGCGGCACCCACCGCTGACGCAACCGTGCAGCAGCGCGCCCGTACAGAAATTTTGCGCAACATGACCGAGCTGGATCAACTGATCGATGAAATCTTGCTGGCCAGCCGTCTGGATGCCAAGGAGGTTGACATTGGCAAGGTCGAGGCGGTGGACCTGGTGGGCCTGTGTGCGGAAGAGTGTGCCCGCGTGGGGGCCATGCTCGACGTGCCGCAAGGCCTGGCGCAACTCGAAGTTCGGGGCGTGGCCAAGTTGCTGCGGCGCATGGTCCGTAACCTGCTGGAGAACGCCAGGCGCTACGGTGCCACGGGTTCAGACGGCGGTGACGTGGTGTTGTCTTTGTCGCAGCAAGGCCAGCAGGTCCACATTCAGGTGTGCGACCAAGGGCCAGGGGTTCCAGTGGCTTGGCGGGAACGGATTTTTGAGCCCTTTTTCCGCCTGCCGGGTGCGAGCGAGCGTGTCGGAGGGGTGGGCTTGGGTCTCTCTCTCGTCAAGTCGATTGCCGAGCGCCATGGGGGACAGGTGCGGTGCGCAGACCGTCTTGGCGGTGGGGCCTGTTTTGAGGTGGATTTGCCCCAAAGCAAAACGGCGAACACCTGAGTGTTCGCCGTGGGTTGGTCGTGCCATCGAAGGGATGGCAACGCTTGAGCCTCAGTGGTGGTGGCCCACCACTTCGCCGGCTTTCAGTTTGTAAACCGTGCCGCAATAAGGGCACTTGGCTTCGCCAGACTTGGCCACGTCCAGATACACCTTCGGGTGGCTGTTCCAGAGTTTCATGTCGGCTTTGGGGCTGGGGCAAAACACACCGCCCTGAGGGTTCAGGTCGGTGGCCAGCAGTTCAACGGTATTGCTCATGTTGTGTTTCCTTAAACCAGTGTCAGCCAATGGGCGTACTTGGGGTTGCGGCCATTGACGATGTCAAAGAACGCGGTTTGGATTTTCTCTGTGATCGGGCCACGACTGCCCTCGCCCAGCTGGATGCGGTCGAGTTCGCGGATCGGGGTCACTTCGGCGGCGGTGCCGGTGAAGAAAGCTTCGTCGGCGATGTAGATTTCGTCACGCGTGATGCGCTTTTGCACGATCTCCAGGCCCAAATCTTTGGCGATGTGGAACACGGTGTTGCGGGTGATGCCATTCAGCGCGCCAGCCGACAAGTCGGGGGTGTAGATCACGCCATCTTTGACCACGAAGATGTTTTCGCCAGCGCCTTCAGATACAAAGCCCGAGGTGTCGAGCAACAGGGCTTCGTCGTAACCTTCGTCGGTCACTTCCATGTTGGCCAGGATCGAGTTGGTGTAGTTGCTCACCGCCTTGGCTTGCGTCATGGTGATGTTGACGTGGTGGCGGGTGTAGCTGCTGGTTTTGACGCGGATGCCGCGCTTCATGCCTTCTTCACCCAGGTACGCACCCCAGGTCCATGCGGCGACCATCAGGTGGATGGTGTTGCCCTTGGGGCTCACGCCCAGCTTCTTGTCGCCGATCCAGGTCAGGGGGCGGATGTAGCCGCTTTCCAGGTTGTTCTCACGCACCACGGCGCGCTGGGCTTCGTTGACCTGCTCTTTGGTGAACGGGATCGCCATGCGCAGGATCTTGGCGCTGTTGAACAGGCGGTCGGTGTGCTCTTGCAGGCGGAAGATGGCAGTGCCTTGCTCGGTTTTGTAGGCGCGCACGCCTTCAAAAGCGCCGCAACCGTAGTGCAGGGTGTGGCTGAGCACGTGGATCTTGGCATCGCGCCAATCGACCATCTGGCCGTCCATCCAGATTTTGCCGTCACGGTCTGACATCGAAGGAATGACAACGCTCATGAAAGTGTCCTTTAAAGAAGGGGCATTGAAAAATGCAAAAAAGTATTTTAAGGGCTGGCGCAGGGCATCGCCGCCGCGCCGGTGCGCATCCGCGACCCCATTTCAGTGGGCGGGGTTAGAGGTTTCGGCGGGTGAATTCTCGGCAGTCTCTTCAGCGGCTGGGCGCTCCATCGCCCAATCGCTCAGCTTGCCGCCCACAAAAGTGCATGTGACGTGCGATTGGCCTGCATCGGTCCAGCGGTAAACCTCGGGCTGGGTGTCTTTTTCGGTCAGCAGTTCGCCCAATGACTTGGTCATGGCGATCACATGCATCAAGGTCGCACCTTTTTGGAGTTTGGCGTTGAGCATCACGGCGCTGGACACATGGCCAATAGGGCGGTTGGCCGCTTTTTTCAGGATGGTCACTATGCGGGTGAAATGCAGCAAGATCCACATGACCACACCGCCCGCCGCCAGGGCAATGCCTGCCCATTGAAAAGCGTGCCAGGCACCCACGGTGAGAACGACGATGGCCGCTGGCGCCAGTATTTTGTTGAAATTCATGGGGGCAGATTGTGCCCTGATTGACCGGGTGCTTTGTGGAGAGCCTCAGTCCAGCCCCCGCACCACCTGCATGGCTTCTTCGATGCGCTCGACCGGGTAGATGGTCAGGCCTTCAAAAGCCTTGTCGTTTTTCTTGGGGGCATTGGCCTTGGGCACCACCGCCACTTTGAAGCCCAGTTTGGCCGCTTCTTTCAGACGATCTTGCCCTCGCGGTGCGGGCCGCACTTCTCCGGCCAGACCCACTTCGCCAAAGGCGATGAAGCCCTTGGGCAGGGGTTTTCCGCGCAGGCTGCTGGTGATGGCCAGCATCACGGCCAGGTCGGCGGCGGGCTCGCTGATGCGCACGCCGCCCACCGCGTTCACAAACACGTCCTGGTCCATGCAGGCTACGCCCGCATGGCGGTGCAGCACCGCCAGCAGCATGGCCAGGCGGTCGCGGTCCAGGCCCACACTCAGGCGTCGTGGCGAAGGGCCGCCGCTGTCCACCAGGGCCTGAATCTCGACCAGCAGCGGGCGCGTGCCCTCCAGCGTGACCATCACGCAGCTGCCGGGCACGGGTTCGCTGTGCTGGCTCAAGAAGATGGCGCTGGGGTTGCTCACGCCCTTTAGGCCTTTTTCGGTCATGGCGAACACGCCAATCTCGTTCACCGCGCCAAAGCGGTTTTTGATGGCGCGGATCAGGCGAAAGTTGGAATGCGTATCGCCTTCAAAGTACAGCACTGTGTCCACCATGTGCTCCAGCACGCGGGGTCCTGCCAGTGCGCCTTCTTTGGTGACGTGGCCGACCAGCACGATGGTGGTGCCGGTCGATTTGGCAGTGCGGGTCAGGTGGGCCGCGCATTCCCGCACTTGCGCCACCGAGCCGGGTGCGCTGGTCAATTGGTCCGAATACACCGTCTGGATCGAGTCGATGATGGCAATGCCGGGTTGGCGCGCTTGCAGCGTATGCAGAATTTTTTCCAGCTGGATCTCGGGCAGCACCGGCACCTGCGAGTCGGGCAGGCCCAGCCTGCGCGAGCGCATGGCCACTTGCGCGCCGCTTTCTTCGCCCGTCACATACAGCGTGTTCATGCCGCTGCGCTGCAAGGCGTCCACCGCTTGCAGCAGCAAGGTCGATTTGCCAATGCCCGGGTCGCCGCCGATCAGCACCACGCCGCCTTCGACCATGCCGCCGCCCAGCACCCGGTCGAGTTCGTCGATGCCGGTGGGGTGGCGCTCAAAGTCGGCGGCTTCAATTTGTGACAGCGGCAGCACTTCGGAGGTGGGGGCCAGTGAGGCGTGCACCGAACCAAAGCGGTTTTTGCCGCCCGCAGGCTCGGCAGAGGCTTCAATCAGGGTGTTCCAGGCGTTGCAACTGGGGCATTTGCCCATCCAGCGGGCGCTGGTGCCGCCGCATTCGGTGCAGGTGAATATCGATTTGTCTTTGGCCATAGGACGCAAGTGTGCCTGACGCTGGGGCTCAGACTGCGCACCAGGCGTTCAGAAAATCGCGGGTGATGTCGGCGGCCGCGGCGGTGCGGCAGCCGCTGGTGTTCTGGCCTGCCCACAGCGGGGTGAAGTCGCTGTTGCCTTGGGTTTCGGCCGCCGCGCGCAGCGGAGCCATGTCGGCAGTGGCCAACGGAAAGGCCGGTGCTTGTGGGTGCATGGCCCCCAGCTCGCGCATCACGCGGTTCACGATGCCCCGCGCCGGACGGCCCGTGAACAGGTTGGTCAGCGCCGTGTGTTGCGCTGCGCTGGATTGCAGGGCGGCGCGGTGCAGGGCGCTGGTGGTGGCTTCGTGGCTGCACAGGTAAGCGGTGCCGATTTGCACGGCTGCAGCACCCAGCGCTTTGGCGGCCGCCACGCCGGCTGGGGTGGCGATGCCGCCTGCCGCAATCACCGGCACTTGCACGGCTTGCACGATTTGCGGCAGCAAGGCGAAGGTGCCGATTTGGGTGCTCAGGTCGTCCGACAGGAACATGCCCCGGTGCCCACCGGCTTCCAGGCCCTGCGCAATGATGGCGTCTGCGCCATGGGCCTGCAGCCACAGCGCTTCGGGCACCGTGGTGGCCGACGACAGCACCAGGCTGCCCCAGCCCTTGACGCGGGCCAGCAAGTCCGCCGCAGGCAAGCCAAAGTGAAAGCTCACCACCCCTGGGCGAAAGGCTTCCAGCACGTCGGCCGCCGCGTGGCTGAAGGGCAGGCGCGCTGGGCCGCTGCTGGCCGTGTTGGGCGCAAGCCCCATGGCCTGGTAATAAGAGGCCAATATCGCTTGCCACGCAGCCAGAGCTTGTGCGTCGGGTGTGGGCGGACTGTGGCAAAAGAAGTTGACGTTGTAAGGGCGTTGCGTGGCTTGCTGCAGCGCTTGCAGTTCACTTTGCAGGTCGGCAAGACTCAATATGGCCGCTGGCAGCGAGCCCAAACCGCCGGCTTCGCACACTGCGGCAGCCAAGCGGTGGTTGTGCGCCCCGGCCATGGGGGCTTGCACGATGGGGGGCAGCAGATCGGGGGGCAGTGCCTTGGACATCATGGGTCAGGGTTGAGTGGGTGGATTTTTGATCAGCTTGACCAGGTCGGCCAACATCTTTTCTTTGGCCGAGGGGTCTGATCCTGTCCATGAAAAAGTCAGGTTGTCGGTGCCATAGGTCAGCATTTTTCGATCGATGGGCCCCTGAAAAATGCCATGCGCAGCGTTGTCGTAAAACCAGACATCGATGTCTGCTTTTTGTGCTTTGAGTCGATTCATCCAATCGATCGGTTTTTCGGTGACGTCTGTGGGGTTTTGTCGGCCGTTGCACCGGCCTGCATTGCCCGCAGGAACTTCGGGGCCGGGCGAGCGGTTGACGCGGCAACTGTCTTGTCGTTGCCACATCCAGTCTTCTTGGTGTTTGCCACCGTAGTTGTCGAGTTTGCCAAACACCAATCTGATGGGCACCGCCACGTTGTCAGGCAAACCGATGCCCATGCCGGGTAAACCTTCGGGGATGACGGCCTTGACGTGGTCGGGGCTGACCACACTGGCCAGATTGGCCACCACCGCAGCGCCATTGGAGACGCCTTGTAAAAAGATCGAACTTGTATCGATTTTGTCCGATTGAGTCAGCGCCCACTCGTAGGCCCCTTTGGCCGCTTTGTAGATCATGCGCTGACGCGATTCGTTGGTCGCCTGAGAGCCCCAGAATGGGTAGCCTTGGTAAAAGCCGTTCAGTTGGTAGGCGTCAAACACCAGTGTGGCGATGTCATTTTTTTGCAGTGCAGCGGCCAAGTTCATTTCCAGCGCACCGAGTCCCCCGCCGCCGTGCGCGATGATGACCAAGGGTGGTTTCACGGGCAATGGGGTGCCGTTCCAGCGGCTCGGTACTTTGAGCTGTACGGATTTGTGGCAGGGGTCAAAGTTGGCCAGTGGACCGGAGACCGTATGAAAGCGCGGTCGAATAACCACGATTTGAGCCACATCGGCGGGTGCTGGTTGGCAGTTGTTGGGTGTTTGTGCGGCAGCCCAATGCGTTGCCATACAAAGCAAAAGACCAGTAGCCTTGGCGAGCCAAGCAAGGTATTGGATTTTCATAGGGCGTTGTGTCAGGCCGTTTCGATGCCCAACATATTACGCGGATGGTGCCCATGGCCCCGCTTGGTGGGCTTAAGCGGTATCAGCGATGCGCTCGTTGACCGGCACCAGCCGCGCCATTTCGTTTTTCAGTGTTTCCAGTGAAATGGGTTTAGAAACGTAACCGTCCATGCCGCACGCGATGTAACTTTCCCGATCCCCCTTCAGGGCATTGGCTGTCACGGCAATGATGGGGGTTAGCGGCATTTGGCGGGCCGCTTCGTGTTCGCGGATCAGCCGGGTCGCTTCAATGCCGCCCATCTCGGGCATCTGAATGTCCATCAGGACCACATCAAAGGCATTTTGGGTGAAGGCTTCGACGGCCTCCACGCCATTGTTGGCCAGCGTGACGGTGTAGCCCATGCGGTTGAGCAAAATGGTTTGCAAGGTCTGGTTGATGAAGGTGTCTTCGGCCAGCAAGGCTTTGCGCTGCGGTGGTGGCTGAGTGGTCTCAGCCGCACTGGTTGCCGGCTGTGCGGGTGCGCAGGGCGTGAGTTGACGGTTGAACGCCGCGATCAGCTCTTGTGGATCGACCGGCTTGATCAGAAAGTCCTGGATGCCCATGGCCTGAACCTCTTCAGGGCTGATCTGTTCACTCAAGGCCCCCATCATGACAAGGGTCAATTCACTGCAATGGCGCATTTGGCGCAATTGCGTCGCCAGGGCATAGCCATCGATGTCGGGCATGTTGACGTCGATCAGCGCGTAGCGTGCATGTTTGAGTTGAGGATGGTGCAGTGCCTGTGCTGCGTTCTCGCAAGCCAGTGTGCGCAAGCCGGCAGCCGACAAACGTTGCGTCAGGATGACACGGCTGCTGGCGTTGTCATCGACCACGAGCACACTTTGGCCTGCCAGTTCCGGGTGGAGGCTTTCATCGCGTGTTGCCAGTGTGTGTGCCCGCTGCAATCGGGTGGTGAAGCTGAACGTGCTGCCCTGTCCCAGTTGGCTTTTGACATGGATGTCACCACCCATCATGCGAACCAGACTGCGGCTGATGGGCAGGCCCAGGCCCGAACCTCCAAAACGGCGTGCTGTGCTGGAGTCGGCTTGCGTGAAAACATCAAAGATCAGGCTTTGCTTGTCCGCAGGAATGCCAATGCCGGTGTCCCTGATCTCGAAGTTCAGCCAGATGTCCTGTTCGTTGGGCGGAGATGCCATGCAGGTCACTGTGAGCATGACTTCGCCTTGGGCTGTGAATTTGATGGCGTTCGCCAGCAAATTGGTGATGACTTGCTGCAGGCGGACAGGGTCACCGACCACCAGATCGGGGACATCGGTTGCGATGTCGCAGACCAATTCCAGGCTTTTTTCTGAAGCGCGCAATGACATGGCGCGGGTGGATTGTCTGATCAGACCGTGCAAGGCAAATTCGTGCGGGTCCAGGTGCAGTTTTTGGGCTTCTATTTTGGAAAAATCCAGAATGTCATTGATGACCGCCACCAGCGATTTGGCGGATGCCGAGACCATGTCCAGGTAGCTGCGCTGCTCGGGGGTCATGCGTGTTTGCAGACACAACTCGGTCATGCCCAGAATGCCGTTCATGGGTGTGCGAATTTCGTGGCTCATGTTGGCCAGAAAATGGCTCTTGGACGCATTGGCCGCTTGCGCCGCATCGCGCGCCAGGGCCAAGTCGCTTTCGGCACGTATGCGGGCTTCCACAAATTCATTGAAGGCGTGGGCCACGGTCTGAATTTCTGGGCCGCCCAACTCGGTGATCGGGGCGGTTTTGCCGCCTTCACGCATTCGCCCAGCCGTGTCGTGCATGGCTTGAGCCAGCTGTTCCAAGGGGCGAATGAGTTTTGAAACAAATCCCCACATCAGGGGCACGAGCGTCAGCATCAGCAGCAAGGTGATGGCGATCATCTTGGTGTAGAGATCGTCGATCGGTGCGAACGCTTCTGTCGAGGGAATCACCGAGGCGATGATCCAGTCGGTGGTCTTGAGCCGTTTGAAAGTGAAAAGCCCTTGAAGCCCGCGTGTGGTGGTGCCTTCCTGGGTGCCTTCAAAGCCTTGAATGGCATTTTCGAACGGGATGTTGCTGCTGTTTTCGGGAACCTTTTTCAGGATCAGGCTGGTGTCCGGGTGGGCAATGCGCACCCGGTCCTGGGTGACCAAATAGTAATAGCCTGCTTTGCCGTTTTTGCGGTCGGCGATCGAGCCCAGCAAGTTGGGTTTGTAGAGGTTGAGCACCCCGCCCAGTATGCCGACCAGTTGCTGATGCTTGTCAAAGATGGGGGCTGCCACGACCACAATGGGCTGCTGTGTTGCCCGACCCAAAATGGGTTTCGAGATCACCGGGGCGTGGGTCTTGATCACGCCCTGGATGTAATCCCGGGAAGACATGTCCAACGTGCGTCGTCCGGGTTTGACGGGCCAGTCCACCAGCAAAACCCCTTTGGCATCGAAGATGTAGAGGTCGTCATAGACGGTGAGCAAAGCATGCTCTCGTTGTAGGAGTTGTTCCAGTTGGCCCAAGTCGTTCATGGGCCCTGCGGGCACATGCATGGCGACCTCGGACAGCATGTCCATGCTGTCTTGCAAGCGTTCATCCAGGTTGCCGGCAACGCTGGTGAGCTGGCGAAATTCGTGGGTTTCAATGCGCTCAACGATGTCGCTGCGCAAGACGTAAAACTGCATGCTCAGCTGCACCAATAAAAGCAGCAATCCCATGGCCATGACGCTCAAGGACAGTTGCAGTTTGATGCTGAGCTTGTTCATGCGTGATCAGAAAAGGGCCTTTGTGGGTAACCAGAGGCTTATGGGCTTGTGAGGGTTGCAATTTTAATGTTCCAGTTAATATTTTTTAACTTAAATACTCACAAAAACAAGTCTCTTGGTCATCTCGCACAGGTGCTTTAAGGGAAAACCCTTGACGCATGGGCTTGCTCATTCATTTAACATGTTAAATAAATGAGCAAGCCCACCCCCTTCGTTCACCGCAACCTGCCGCGACTGCTGCTGCAGGCACGCGAGGCCGTCATGGCCCACACGCGCCCCAGCCTGCGCGAGCATGCCTTGTCTGACCAGCAGTGGCGCGTGCTGCGCGTGCTCGGCGAGCACGCCCATGAGCGCGGTGGCATCGAGACTGGCCGTGTGGCCCGCGAGGCCTATTTGCTAGGCCCCAGCCTGACGGGCGTGCTCTCACGCATGGAGCGTGATGGCCTGATCGCCCGCGAGCGCTGCCCGCAAGACGCCCGCCGCACTGTGGTGCGCGCCACCGCTTTGGGGCTGGACAAGGTGCAGGCGCTGTCGCAAACCATTGAGGCGCACTACCAGTGGATGGAGCAGCAGCTGGGCAAAGACAAGCTGGGCCAGCTGTACGCGCTGCTCGACGAAGTGATCGCGCTCGAAACCCCTGAAATCGAAACGCCAGAAGAGCTGGCCGAGGAAGAAGAACGATGAATCCGTGGACACCCCGGGGCACGGTGTACGGCACCCTGCTCAACTTCCGCCGCGAATGGGACCTTTGGGCCCCGCGCATGACGCAAGACCCGCACAAGGCTGCGCCCCAAGCGCCTGTGCTTTACGTCAAGACGGCCAACACATTCAGCCCCGCTGGACAAGACCTGTTGCTGCAAGACGGCGTGAGCGAAGTCGACATCGGCGCCACGCTGGGCTTGGTCATCGGGGACGACGGCCAGGTGGCTGGCGCTGCGCTGCTGTGCGACTGGTCGGTGCCGCACGCGAGCTACTACCGCCCGCCGGTCAAATTCCGTTGCCGCGATGGCTTTCTGGCTTTGCCGCAGCAGGCCACAAAAGGCAAAGTGGCCGATTGGGCCGCGCTGCAGATCGAGGTGCGCCGCAACGGTGAATTTGTCCAAACGGTGGATTTGCGCGAGCTGGTGCGCGATTTGCCCACCTTGTTGGCCGATGTGGGCGAATTCATGACTTTGCAGCCCGGTGACGTGTTGATGGTCGGGACCGATTGCCTGGCCGATGGCACGCGCCCGCGTGCGAAAGCGGGGGATCGGGTGGAGATTTCCGCGCTTGGTTTCTCTTCTGTGTCTGTGCAGGTGGGAGGTGCCGCATGAAACACGCACGCATCGCCTGGTCGGGCGCCATCCAGCAAGCGGTCGAGTCCGACGGCCAGTTGCTCATCACCCAAGGCCCGCACAAGGGTCAGCGCGTGGGCTTTGACGATGTCGTCTGGTTGCCGCCACTCGCACCCGTGCCGCAAGCGCGCACCGTGATCGCGCTGGGCCTCAACTACGCCGACCACGCCAAAGAACTCGCCTTCAAGGCGCCTGAAGAACCGTTGGCTTTCATGAAGGGCGATGCCTCACTGATCGGGCACAAGGCTTTGACCAAGCGCCCGGCTGAGGTGGCCTACATGCATTACGAGTGCGAATTGGCCGTGGTGATCGGTCGCACCGCCCGCCATGTGAAGAAAGCCGATGCGTATGACTACATCGCGGGCTACACCGTGGCCAACGACTACGCCATCCGCGACTACCTGGAAAACTGGTACCGCCCCAACCTGCGCGTGAAGAACCGCGATACCTGCACGCCGATTGGCCCGTGGCTGGTGGATGCGGCCGATGTTCCGAACCCGATGGCGCTCAAGCTGCAGACCACCGTCAACGGCCAAGTGACCCAAAGCGGCAGCACCGCCGACATGATTTTCGACGTGCCCACGCTGATTGAATATTTCAGCAGCTTCATGACGCTCAACCCCGGCGATCTGATCCTGACGGGCACGCCCGACGGCATCGTGAACGTGAACCCGGGTGATGTGGTTGTCACCGAGATTGAAGGCATCGGCCAACTTACCAACACCCTCGTTTCCATTTGATTTTGTGGGAGGCCGCCCCTGCGGCCGAATGCCAAGCCCACCGCCATTTCAAACCATTTGGCCGCAGGGGCGGCCTCTCGCAGAGGTCCGCAGCAACATGAAAATCAACCACCTGATCAACGGCAAAAGCGTCGCGGGCAGCGACTACTTTGAAACCATCAACCCCGCCACACAAGAAGTGCTGGCCGAAGTCGCCTCGGGCGGTGAAGCGGAAGTGAATGCCGCCGTGGCGGCCGCCAAAGCCGCCTTCCCCAAGTGGGCAGCCACACCCGCCACCGAGCGCGCCAAGATCATGCGCAAGCTGGGTGATCTGATCACGAAGCATGTGCCCGAGATCGCGGAAACCGAAACCCGGGATTGCGGCCAGACCATCAGCCAGACCGGCAAGCAGCTGGTGCCGCGCGCGGCCGACAACTTCCACTACTTTGCCGAGATGTGCACCCGCGTGGACGGCCACACCTACCCCACGCCCACGCACCTGAACTACACGCTGTTCCACCCGGTGGGCGTGTGCGCGCTGATCAGCCCGTGGAACGTGCCCTTCATGACCGCCACCTGGAAGGTCGCGCCGTGTCTGGCTTTTGGCAACACCGCCGTGCTCAAGATGAGCGAACTCTCGCCCATGACCGCTGCGCGTTTGGGCGAGCTGGCGCTGGAGGCGGGCGTGCCCCCAGGCGTGCTCAACCTGGTGCACGGCTACGGCAAAGAAGCGGGCGAGCCGCTGGTCTCGCATCGCGATGTGCGCGCCATCAGCTTCACCGGCTCCACCGTCACCGGCAACCGCATCGTGCAGAGCGCGGGTCTCAAAAAGTTCAGCATGGAGCTGGGCGGCAAGAGCCCGTTTGTAATCTTTGAAGACGCCGACCTGGACCGCGCCCTGGACGCCGCCATCTTCATGATCTTCAGCAACAACGGCGAGCGCTGCACCGCAGGCAGCCGCATCCTGGTGCAGCAAAGCATCTATGCCGACTTTGCCGCCAAGTTTGCCGAGCGCGCCAAACGCATCACCGTGGGCGACCCACTCGATGAAAAAACCATCGTCGGCCCGATGATCAGCAAAGCCCATCTGGCCAAGGTGCGTAACTACATCGAACTGGGCCCCAAAGAAGGCGCAACCTTGCTGTGCGGCGGCGTCGATCGCCCGACCTATGCTCCCGAACTGCCGGGGGCCTTGCAAAACGGCAACTTCGTCTGGCCCACGGTGTTTGCCGATGTCGACAACCGCATGCGCATTGCACAAGAAGAAATCTTTGGCCCGGTGGCCTGCCTGATCCCATTCAAGGACGAGGCCGACGCGATTGAAAAAGCCAACGACATCGAATACGGCTTGAGCAGCTACGTCTGGACCGAGAACCTGGGCAAGGCGCACCGCGTGGCTGCAGCGGTGGAGGCGGGCATGTGCTTTGTGAACAGCCAGAACGTGCGCGACCTGCGCCAACCCTTCGGTGGCACCAAGGCCAGCGGCACCGGCCGCGAAGGCGGCACCTGGAGTTACGAAGTGTTCTGCGAACCCAAAAACGTGGCGGTGTCGCTGGGCGGTCACCACATTCCGCATTGGGGAGTTTGACCATGGGCCAACTCGCACTTGCTGCCAAAATCACCCACGTGCCCAGCATGTACCTGAGCGAAATCCCGGGGCCGCGTTTTGGCACGCGCCAGAGCGCCATCGACGGCCACAAGGAAATCAGCCGCCGTTGCCGCGCCTTGGGCGTGGACACGCTGGTGGTGTTCGACACGCACTGGCTGGTCAACGCGAACTACCACATCAACTGCGCGCCGCACTTCAAGGGCAGCTACACCAGCAACGAGCTGCCGCACTTCATCAACCACATGGCCTTCGAGTCGCCGGGCAACCCCGAGCTCGGGCATTTGCTCGCCAAAGTGGCGAACGAGCACGGCGTTGAAACCCTGGCGCACGACAACACCACGCTCGACCCCGAGTACGGCACGCTGGTGCCGCTGCGCTACATGAACGAGGACCAGCACTTCAAGGTGGTGTCGGTCTCGGCGCTGTGCATGGTGCATTACCTGAACGACAGCGCCCGCCTGGGCTGGGCCATGCGCGAAGCCGTGGAAAAGCATTACGACGGCAAGGTGGCCTTTTTGGCCAGCGGCTCGCTCAGTCACCGCTTTGCGCAAAACGGTCTGGCACCGGAGTTTGCCCACAAGATCTGGAGCCCGTTCCTGGAGCAGCTCGACAAACAGGTCTTGCAGATGTGGGCCAACCGAGAGTGGAGCGTCTTTTGCCAGATGCTGCCCGAGTACGCCAGCAAGGGCCACGGTGAAGGCTTCATGCACGACACGGCCATGCTGATGGGCGCTTTGGGCTGGACCGCTTACGACGGCGGCGTGGACATGGTCACGCCGTACTTCGGTGCCAGCGGCACAGGCCAGCTCAACGCGATCTTTGACGTGACCCCGCAGGACGGCGTGCAGGTGCCTGCTGCCGTGGCCAGCAGCGCCGAGGGTTACACCGCTGTGAGCACAAGGTTATGAACTTCCCCCGTAGGTCGGCGGCTTCAGCCCCGACATGGACCTTTACCAAACCCCCAATGTCGGACCTGAAGGTCCGACCTACAAAGACAGATCAATGCCCCACCTTGTGATCCTTTACACCGGCCAGCTCGACTACGAAGTCAGCATGACCGCCCTGTGCCGCCAGTTGGCGGATGCCATGCTCACCGTCCAGGACGAGGAAGGCAAACAGGTCTTTCCGACCGGCGGCACGCGTGTGCTGGCCTACCCCGCGCCGCATTACGCGGTGGCCGATGGCGGCGCAGCCGGGCGTGAGGCTGCGGGCACGGGCGACTACGCCTTTGTGTACCTGAACGTGCGCATGGGCCGGGGCCGCAGCGAGGCCACACAGCAGCACGCTGGGCAAACATTGCTTGAAGTGGCCAAGGCCTTCTTTGCGCCCGTGATGGCGCAGCGCCACATCGGCATCACGCTGCAGATCGACGTTGGGCCTGAAGTGTTTGATGCGAAGCACAGCAACATCCATCCGCTGTTCAACAAGGCCTGACATGCAAGCGATCCTGACTTGTGTAGGGGCGAGCCCCTGCTCGCGAATGCCGGACGATCCAACCACCTTTCGCGCGCAGGGGCGCGCTCCCACAGGGTTTCTGCACCATGTTTGATGATCCATTGATCCAACAGCTCGCACACGAGCTGCACCAGTCCGAAAAGTCCCGGGTGCAGATCGAGCACTTTTCCAAGCGCTACCCGGGCATGACGATCGAAGACGGCTACCGCATCAACCGAGCGTGGATGCAGATCAAGTTCGCCGAAGGGCGAAAGATGATCGGCCACAAGATCGGGCTGACGAGTCGCGCCATGCAGGTCTCCAGCCAGATCGACGAGCCCGATTACGGCACGCTGCTCGACAACATGCGTTACGACTGCACGCCCGGTCAGGTGCTGGACATTCCTTTCACGAATTTCATCGCGCCGCGTGTCGAGGTGGAGCTGGCTTTCATCCTCAAAAAAGAACTGCGCGGCCCCAACGTGACGGTAGAGCAGGTGCTGGATGCCACCGAGTACGTGACGCCTGCGATCGAGATCATCGATTCGCGCATCGAACAGTTCGACCGCCACACCAAGGTCATGCGCAAGGTGTTTGACACCATCAGCGACAACGCCGCCAACGCGGGCATCGTGCTGGGGGCCAAACGGGTCGATCCTTTGACCACCGACTTGCCCTGGTGCGGTGCGGTGCTGCGCCAGAACGGCGCGGTCGAAGAAACCGGGCTGGCAGCGGGCGTGCAAGGCCACCCGGCCGTGGGCATCGCCTGGTTGGCCAACAAGCTTGCGCCTTGGGGCGAGCACTTGCAAGCGGGCGAAATTGTGCTCGCCGGTTCGTTCACCAAACCCGCACCCGCCAAAGTGGGCGATGTGTTCGACGCCGACTACGGTCCGCTGGGCAAGTTGGAGTTCCGCTTTGTTTGAGCCGTTGAATACGTCTTCAGTGGCTCCGTTTTGCGATAGCGGGAGGCTGTTGGGTCCGGGGCGGCGGCCCGGGCTCAGAGGCGCTTCGCTTTGCCACATCGCCCGAGCCGCCACCCCGGACCCAACACCCCGCAAACCTTGATCACCACAAAGGAATCGCCTCATGAACACCCCTGTGAATTCATTCAAAAAAGCCCTTCAAAACAAACAGCCTCAAATCGGCCTGTGGATGGGCTTGGCCAATGCCTACAGCGCAGAGATTTGCGCGCTGGCTGGCTTCGACTGGCTGGTCATCGACGGTGAACACGCACCGAATGACCTGCGCAGCATTCAGGCCCAGCTGCAAACCCTGGCCGCTTACCCCACCAGCCACCCGGTGTGCCGCGTGCCTGTGGGCGAGACGGCGCTCATCAAGCAATACCTCGATTTGGGCGCGCAAAACATCTTGGTGCCCATGGTCGACACCGCGCAGCAAGCCGCGCAACTGGTGCAGGCCATGCGCTACCCACAGGACGACGGGCTGGGCGGCGTGCGCGGCATGGCTGGGACGCGCGCCTCGCGCTGGGGGCACTTTCCGGATTACTTCAAGCGCGCCAACGAAGAAGTTTGCTTGCTGGTGCAGGTTGAATCGCGTGAGGCACTGAAGAACCTCGACGCGATTGCTGCCACGCCCGGGGTCGATGGCGTGTTCATCGGTCCGGCCGACCTCTCGGCCTCGATGGGCCATGTGGGCAATGCCGCGCACCCCGAAGTGCAAGCCGCGATCGCCGACGCCATCGCCCGCATTTTGAAAGCGGGCAAGGCCCCCGGCATCCTCACGCCCGACCGCCAGCTGGCCGGGCATTACCTGTCGCTGGGCGCGGTGTTTGTGGCTGTGGGCCTCGACACCCAAATCCTGATGCGCCAGACCACGGATTTGGTCGCGCATTTCAAATCGACCTTACCCGCCGCCGCGCCCGCCAAAGGCGCAACGTATTGAGCCCGTCGATGCATCTCACGCTATATCCCTGTAGGAGCGAGCCCCTGCTCGCGAATGTCAGCGGGACCAGCAAAAATTCGCGCGCAGGGGCGCGCTCCTACAAAACAAATGGGTTCTGACCCCAATTAGGAGATCACGATGTTTCCATCCCCCCAACCTGTTGTGCCTTCGCTGCAAGCGCGGGTGCATCCCGACGAGTGGCAGGCGCGTTTGCAGCTGGCCGCGTGCTACCGCGTGTTTGCCATGCTCGGCTGGACCGAGATGATCTACAACCACATCACGCTGCGCCTGCCCGACAGCGTGACCGGGGGCGAGAAGCACTTTTTGATCAACCCTTTTGGCTTGCACTACAGCGAGGTCACGGCCAGCAACCTGGTCAAGATCAACCTGCAAGGCGAGGTGCTCGATGGCTCGCCCTACAAGGTCAACCCGGCCGGGTTTGTGGTGCACGCGACTTTGCACGGCGGCATCGACGGCGCGCATTGCGTGATGCACACCCACACCACAGCAGGTGTGGCGGTGGCGTGCCTCCAAGACGGTCTGTCGCAAAGCAACTTTTATTCGGCGCAACTGCACGACATGGTGGCCTACCACGACTTCGAAGGCATCACCATCCATGCTGAAGAGGGGCCACGTGTGCTGCAAAACATTGGCCGCAAGCCCGCCGTGATCTTGCGCAACCACGGCCTGCTGGCCTGGGGCGCGAGCCTGCCGCAGACTTTTGCGATTTTGTGGACGCTGCAACGCGCTTGCGAAATCCAGCTGGCCACGCAGAGCATGGGTCAACCGATCCCGGTGCCTGAAGACATCGCTGCCAAATGCACCCGCGACGCCTTGCAGTTCAACCCGAACCATGGGGCGGGGCAAGACGTTTTCGAGGCGCTGGTGCGCCAGATGGACCGCATGGACACAGGGTGGCGCGCATGAGCTTGACGGACAACACCATGAAATTCAACAAAATTACCATCGTTGGCGCAGGTGCCATTGGGGGTTGGCTGGGTGTGCATTTGGCGCAGGCCGGGGCACAGGTCAGCGTGCTCGCTCGGGGTGACACGCTGGCTGCTTTGCAGACCCAAGGCTTGCAACTTCATCAGGGGGGCGAGCTGCATACCGTGGCTGTGACTGCATCCAACGACGCGACGGCCCTGGGTGTTCAAGACCTGGTGGTGATCTCAGTCAAGGCCCCGGCGCTGGCGGCGGTGGCTGCGCAAGTCGGCCCCTTGATCGGCCCGAACACCGTGGTGCTCACGGCCATGAACGGCGTGCCCTGGTGGTTTTTGCAAGGCTTTGGCGGCCCGGTGGCGGGCCGCTCACTCGGCACAGTGGACCCGGACGGTGCGATTGCCCGCGCCTTGCCTTCGCCTCACATCGTGGGTTGCGTGGTGCATGCCAGTTGTTCGGTCGATGCGCCAGGCGTGATCCGCCACCACTTTGGCGATGGGCTCATTGTGGGCGAGCCTTCGGGGCAAGCCACGCCGCGCGTGCAAGCCTTGCATGCACTGCTGCAAAAGGCTGGTTTCAACGCCAGTGTTTCACCGCAAATCCAGAAAGACATCTGGTACAAACTTTGGGGCAACATGACCGTGAACCCCATCAGCGCCATCACCGGTGCGACCACGGACCGCATCATGGACGACCCTTTGGTGCGCCAATTCATCTCCAGCGTCATGCTGGAAGCCAAAGCGGTTGGCGAAAAAATCGGAATTCCCATCGATCAGCAACCCGAAGACCGCCATGCGGTGACGCGCAAACTGGGTGCATTCCGGACCTCCATGCTGCAGGACGTGGACGCGGGCAAACCCGTTGAGCTGGATGCTTTGGTCAGTGCTGTTCGGGAGTTGGGGCAGCTTACCCATGTCGTCACACCCTTCACCGATGCTTTGCTGGGGCTCAGCCGTCTGCACGCGCAAGGCCGTGGGCTGTATGGGGTGACCGTTTGAATCGCCAATGCCGAGACATCTAACAATTCTTAACAAATACACCTGGGTTTTTCTTTGATAATCGCGTCAACGAACAGATTTAAGTACTTCGGTATTAAAAGGATTTAACATGTTGATGCTGACAGTTTTTGCGATTATCTTGATGTTGGGTCTGGGTGTTTTGTATTTCAAAACGGTTCAGGACATCGAGCAGGACGACATCAATGAGGCCATGGCCCGCGCTCAGCGGTTCAAAAACAAACGTGCTTCCAATCAGTGGGCGGGTGCCTGAGCTTTCAGCTCACCAGTCGCTTTCTTGTCATGTCCAAGGCGAATGGGGCGTTAAATTGCCCCCATGTCGTCCAGTTCAACTCCCCCCGCTTCCTTTTCTCGGCTCACCCTCACGGGTTTTCTGACGCTGTTGTTGATTGCCCTCATGATGGGCTCCAACCATGTCGCAGCCCGTACCGCGTTCAACCACGGCGTTGACGTGGTGACCGCAGTCACCTTTCGCAGCAGCGTCACGGCCTTTGTGGTGGCCTTGATTCTTTGGCAGCAAAAGGTGTCGCTTCAGCTGTCGGGGCTGCACAAAAAAAACCTTCTGCTCATTGGCGCCTTGATCGCCGTGCAAAGCGTTTGTCTTTACTCATCGGTTGCCCGTCTGCCCGTGGCTTTGGCGCTGTTGGCGTTCAACACCTATCCTTTGCTGACCGCTTTCTGGGCGCGGGTCTTGTACGGCCACCGTCCAGAGCGTGCCGTGTTGTTGGCCATGCCCGTGATGCTGTTGGGGCTGGCTTTGGCCCTTGACGTGCTGGGGGCTGCTTCAGGGCTGGGTGCCGCTCAGCAATGGGGGCAAATTGGCGCGGGCGTGGCTTTTGCACTGGCCGCATCCGCCACGTTTGGCTTGGCGCTGGTCATCACCCAGCATGAAGCGGCCGATGTGGATGGCCGCCTGCGCACCTTCACCACCATGGGCACCGTGGCTGTGCTGGCCGCTGTGGTGGCCTCCACCCAAAGTGGTTTCCATTTGCCCACGGCGACGGCGGGCTGGTGGGGCTTGGGGGCACTCACCTTTTTGTATGGAACGGCCTTCACCATCATGTTCACCGTGCTGCCCAAGTTGGGTGTGGTGGGCAACTCGGCCATCATGAACGTGGAGCCGGTGTTTGCCTTGGTGCTGGCCTGGGCGGTGTTGGGGCAGTCGATTGCGCTCATGCAGCTGGTCGGTGCCTTGGTGGTGGTGGCCACCGTCATGTGGCTGGGCTTGCGCAAACGCTAGTGCTGGTGCTGGTGCTGGTGCCAGTGGCGGGTGACGGCAATAGAAGCTGTACAAGGCTGAGTGTGTGAAGTGAGTCTGTGGGAGGCCGCCCCCGCGGCCGAATGCCTGAGTGACCAAAGTAGACATTTGTGAGCAGGGGGCCGCCCCCACCCGAAGCGTCCTCAAGCGTTCTTCAACGCCAGCGCTTTGTCGTACAGCACGTTCTTTGATTCGCCCGTGATCTCGGCGGCCAGTTTGACCGCGGTTTTCAGGGGCAACTCGGGCAAGAGCACTTGCAGCACGCGCAGGCCTTCGCCGGTGGATTCGGCCACCGGGGCGTCGTGCACCACCAGCACAAATTCGCCGCGCTGGCGGTCGGGCTTTTCGGCCAGCCAGTCGGGCAAGTCTTGCGCGCTCACGGTTTCAATTTGTTCAAACTGCTTGGTCAACTCGCGGCCCAGGGTGATGCGGCGCTCGCCCAAAACCGACAGCGCTTGCGCCAGCGCTTCAATGCGGTGCGGTGCCTCCAGCAGCACCACGGCGCGGCTTTCCTGTGCCAGGGCTTGCACGGCTTGTTGGCGCTCGCCCGATTTGCTGGACAAAAAGCCTGCAAACACGAAACCGTGGTCGCCCGTCATGCCCGAGGCGCTGAGCGCTGTGGTCACGCTGCTGGCCCCTGGCAAGGGCAGCACCCGGTAACCCGCTTGCCTGACGGCGGCCACCAGCCGCGCCCCCGGGTCGCTGATGGCCGGGGTGCCGGCATCGCTCACGTAGGCCACGCGTTCACCTTGGGCCAGGCGGTCGATCACGGTTTGCGCCGCTTGCGCTTCGTTGTGCTGGTGCACGGCCAGCAGCTGTGCGCCGGGGCGGTCCAGGCCATAGGCGCGCAGCAGTTGCTGGGTGTGGCGGGTGTCTTCGCAGGCCACCGCATCGACAAGGGCCAGCACATGCAAGGCGCGCAAGCTGATGTCGGCGAGGTTGCCAATCGGGGTGGCCACGACATACAGTGTGCTGGCCGGGTTGTTTTGCGATCCGGCAGCGTCGTGCGCAGCCTCCAGGGCTTTGGCAAACGAGGCAGACAAGGGAGACGGAGTCAATGCAATTCCTCAAAAAAGACACGGTGGGCCAGACCACCAAAGCCCGGGGTGATGCGGGCGAAGACGAGGCGCTGGCCTATTTGCAAGCGCGCGGCTTGCGCTTGCTGCAGCGCAATTATCGGACCCCCGGCCGTGGGGGTGGCGAAATCGACCTCATCATGCAGACCGCCGACGGGACGGTGGTGTTTGTCGAGGTCCGACAACGCAGCCGCAGCGACCATGGCGGGGCGGCTGCCAGCATCGGGTTTCAAAAGCAAAGGCGGATCCTGTTTGCTGCGCAGCATTACTTTTTGCGGTGGTCCCGTTTGCCGCCCATGCGCTTTGATGTGGTGACCATCGAGGCGGCAGGACCGCAATGGTTGCAGGCGGCTTTTGACGCAAGCTGAGGCCGCAAATCAGAATGTGTGAACAGGCTTGAATTCTCCGGGGCTTGGCTGTTTTTTCACAGAAGTGCGCCTTGGTCGGGGTTATCATCCCCAGCGCATGCTAGACCTTCGAATCCAACAACATTTCATCGACAGTGCCGATTTGCACTATCAGGTGGCCGAGACTTTGGCCAAGCCTGTGGACGCGGCTGTGCAGGCCGTCCTGGCTTGCGTCACCGGGGGCGGCAAGGTGCTGGCCGGGGGCATGGGCCCTTCGGCTGCATTGGCCCAATACCTGGTCAATCTGTTGGTGGGTGGTTTTGAGAGGGAGCGCCCGGGTTTGGCCGCCATCGCCTTGTCGTCAGATGCCTTGATGGCCACCCGCTGGGCCGATGGCCAGGCGTTGGCTCGGCAGGTGCTGGCCTTGGGGCAAACCGGCGATGTGTTGGTCCTCATCAGCGTCGACGGTGGTGAAGTCGCTTTGGTGGAGGCGGTGCAAGCCGCTCACGATCGGGAGATGACCGTCCTGGCTTTGACCGGTCACCATGGGGGTGGTTTGGCACGCCAGTTGCGCGAGACCGATGTGCATGTGTGTGTGCCGCATGAGCGCGCCGCTCGAATTCGTGAAGTCCAGCACTTGGTGCTGCACTGTCTGTGTGATGGAATTGACACCCAGCTTTTGGGTGAACAGGAGCCTCTTTAAATGAAACGCAATCTTCAATCTCTGGTTTTGTCAGGTGCTGTGTTGGCCACCGCTTTGTCGGCCTTGCCCGGATGCGCACCCTTGATCGTGGGCGGCGCGGTCATGACCGGCATTGTGGCTACCGACCGCCGCACCACGGGTGCGCAAGTCGAAGACGAAGGCATTGAGCTGAAAGTTGCCAGCGCCGTGAGCCAGGACCTGGGCGACCGTGTGCACCTGAATGTGACCAGCTTCAACCGCAAAGTGCTGCTCAGCGGTGAGGCGCGCAGCCAAGCCGACAAAGACCGGGCAGAAAAATTGGCCCAAAACCAGGAAAACGTTCAGTCTGTCGTGAACGATTTGGCTGTCGCGCCTGCCAGCAGCTTGACCCAGCGCTCCAAAGACACCGTGACCACCAGCCAGGTCAAGGCCGCATTCATTGACGCGAAAGACCTGCAGGTCAATTCGATCAAGGTCGTGACCGAGCGCGGGATTGTGTATCTGATGGGCCGCGTGACCGCCCGTGAAGCCAAACGTGCCAGCGACATCGTGCGCGGCATTGGCGGCGTGGTCAAGGTGGTGCGGGTGTTCGATGAGATCTCGGAAGAAGAACTCAAACGCTTGAGCCAGCCACCGCTTTCAAAGTGAGCTGACGCCATCATTAAAAAGAGCGACCCGCGGGTCGCTCTTTGCTTTCTGGCGCTGTAACGGCGCGCGTGTGATCAGCGCAAACGGCGGATCAGGCTGGAGGTATCCCAGCGGCCGCCGCCCATTTTTTGCACATCGGCATAAAACTGGTCCACCAGCGCGGTGACGGGCAGGCGGGCACCGTTGCGCTTGGCTTCGTCCAGCACCAGGCCCAGGTCCTTGCGCATCCAGTCCACCGCAAAGCCAAACTCGAACTTGTCGTCGGCCATGGTTTTGCCCCGGTTGTCGAGCTGCCAGCTTTGCGCCGCGCCCTTGCCGATCACGTCCAGCACCTGGTGCATGTCCAGACCCGCCTGTTGGCCAAAGGCCACGGCCTCGGACAAGCCTTGCACCAGCCCGGCGATGCAGATCTGGTTGACCATCTTGGCCAGCTGACCGGCGCCCGACTCGCCCAGCAAAGTGAAGGCACGCGAGAATGCCATGGCCGCAGGCTTGACGTTGTCGAAGGCGGCGGCGTCGCCACCGCACATCACGGTGAGCATGCCGTTTTGCGCGCCGGCCTGACCGCCAGAGACGGGCGCATCGATGAACTGCAAGCCCAGTTTTTGCGCTTGGGCCGACAGCTCGCGCGCCACCGAGGCCGACGCGGTGGTGTGGTCCACAAAAATCGCGCCGGGCTTCATGCCAGCAAAAGCGCCATCGGCTCCGAGCACCACGCTGCGCAGGTCGTCGTCGTTGCCCACGCAGGCGAACACGATGTCGGCCCCCGCAGCCGCTTCGCGCGGGGTGGGGGCGCTGGCGTTGCCGGGGCACTCGGCAACCCAAGCGACGGCTTTGGCGGCGCTGCGGTTGTACACGGTGACATGGTGGCCAGCACGGGCCAGGTGTCCGGCCATGGGGTAGCCCATGATGCCCAGGCCCAAAAAGGCCACTTTGCGGGCGGGTGCGGGTTCGTAGGTTTTGGCGGCGATTTGGCTCATGGGTGTCTCGGTTGGCATTGAAGAAGCTGCGAATTTAGCAGCATGCGGGTCATTTTGCGGTCACAGGTGTTTTGATCAACATGGGCGCTGCCCGGTTTTGGTACCCTCAGGCCATGAATTCTTTGATTGCCCAGAACCTGGCGCAGGTCCACGCACAGATCCAGGCCGCTTGCCAAGCGGCAGGGCGCCCATTGGGCTGCGTGCAATTGCTGGCGGTCTCCAAAACCTGGGGGCCGGATGCCGTGCGTGCGGCCCATGCCGCAGGGCAAACCGCTTTTGGCGAAAACTACATCCAGGAAGCGGTGGACAAGATCACGGCTTTGCGCGATTTGCCGCTGGAGTGGCACTGCATCGGCCCGATTCAGAGCAACAAAACGCGGCTGGTGGCCGAGCACTTTGACTGGGTGCACAGCATCGACCGCCTCAAAATCGCCCAGCGCCTGTCCGAGCAACGCCCCGAGCACCTGCCACCCTTGCAGGTGTGCATCCAGGTCAACGTGGATGGGGGTAAGACCAAGTCGGGCGTGTCGCCGTCAGAATTGCCAGCGTTGGCGCGGGCCGTGGCGGCTTTGCCGCGCCTGCAGCTGCGCGGCCTGATGACCATTCCCGAGCCCGCTGAGACCGATGCGCTGATGCGCGCCGTGCACCGGCAGGCCAAAGACCTGTTTGAGCAATTGCGTGCGCAGGGCCTGCCACTGGACACGCTATCGATGGGCATGAGCGCTGACCTGGCCGCCGCCATTGCCGAGGGCAGCACGATGGTGCGGGTGGGCACGGCGATTTTTGGCAAGCGCTGAGGCGGCTGCGCAGTGCTGCGCATACCCCGCCTCAGGCGTGCTCGCCGGGCTGCAGCTTGAACATGCTGCGCCGCTCGCCCACCGGCATCCCCGCCACGTTCAGCAGCACCTGGGCGCGCCAGGGCTTGAGGCTTTCTCGCTGCGCATCGTCCAGCCAGCCCAGTTGGTCCAGCGCCTCTACGGTGGCGGCAAACAGCGCGGCCTTGTTGCCGTCCATGACCTTGATCGCCAGAGCCTGGCCCCGCGAACGGCTGGCCACCACTTGCACGCCGTCGGCCCCCACTTTGGTGACCCAGTCGCCGCGCCCTGCGCGCATGAAGTCCGCGTCGTTGCGCCCGGTGCCCGAGACCAGCTCGGGGTGCGCGCTCATGGCCTGGCCTAGCTGCGCCAGGCTCTCGCCATACAGGCCGTCCGATTCGGGTTGCGCCAGACGCGCATAGCTGCGCGCCAAGCGTGACAAAGGCATGGCGTAGTTGGGGGCCGAGCAGCCGTCGATGCCCAGTGCCAGTTCTTCTTCGCTCAGCCCGGCCAGGTGCGCCACCGCTTGGCGAATGCGTTGCTGCAAGGGGTGGTCCACCTCGGTGTAGCTGTCGGTGGGCAAGCCGTGCTGCACGCAATACGCCAAAAAGCCGCTGTGCTTGCCGCTGCAGTTGTGGTGCCGCTCATCAAAAGCAAAGCCTTCGGGCATGGGCTTGTCGAAAAACGTGAAGCGGTAAGGCACATGGCAGCCGCAGCGCATCTGGCGCGTGCTGGTGCCGCTTTTGCGCAAGATGGACGTCACCTGCTCGACGTGCATCTCTTCGCCGTTGTGGCTGGCACACATCATCGCCAGCTCGGATGGCGTGAAGCCGAAATGCGCCACGCCGCCCGACTGGATCAGCGGCAGCGCCTGCATGGCCTTGAGGGTGGAGCGGGTGAAGCACAACCAATGCGGGTTGCCCACTTGCGCCAGCACCCGGCCCTCGGTGTCGGTCACGGCCAGTGCACCCATGTGCACGCATTCCTGCACGCCGTTGCGGGTGAGTTCGATCAGGGGTTCGAAGTTCATGGGCTTGTCTCTGTATTTTTGAAAAATCCCAGTTTAAATTGTCCCGAACTTGACCTGCTGTCGCCAGGGCAGCGCCGCACAATGGCCGGATGCAAAACATTCGATCCCCCCTTCAAGCGCAAGTGGTGCAGTGGCTCGTTCAGCCCGGTGAGTCAGCGGCTGCAGGCGATGTGCTGGTGATTCTGGAAGCCATGAAGATGGAGCACGAAATCCGTGCGCCCTATGCCGGGCGCTTGGCCGAGCTGTACTTTCAGGCGGGCGAGACAGTGGGGGAAGGCGAGGCCTTGGCGAGCTGGACGCCGCTGGACTCAGCGCCTGAGCGGGGTGACGCAGGCACCAACGCATTGATCGGCGCATTGTCCAGTGCATTGACCAGCGCAGCGGCGGCCCCGGCCTGGGTCGGCACAGCACAAACCGCAAGCCATGCCCCAGCAAGCACAGCAGGCCAGACCAGCCCTCGTGCCGACCTCCAAAAACTGCAAGACCGCCTGGCCTTCACGCTTGACGCGCAGCGCCCCGAAGCCGTGGCCAAACGCCACGCCACCGGCCTGCGCACCGCCCGCGAGAACATCGCCGATCTGTGCGATCCCGATTCCTTTGTCGAATACGGCGCACTGGCCGTGGCCGCCCAAAGCCGCCGCCGCAGCGCCGATGACCTCATGCGCAACACGCCCGCCGACGGCATGGTCACCGGCATCGGCTGCGTGAATGGCCAGCGCGTGGTGGTCATGGCCTACGACTTCACCGTGCTGGCGGGCACGCAAGGCATGCGCAACCACCAAAAGACCGACCGCATGCTGGGTGTGGCTTTGCAAAACAAGCTGCCCGTGGTGCTGTTTGCCGAAGGCGGCGGGGGCCGACCCGGTGATGTGGATGTCGCCATCGTCGCGGGCCTGAACCTGGCCACCTTTGCATCCTTTGCCCGCCTCAATGGCCTGGTGCCGGTGGTGGGCGTGGTGGCGGGGCGCTGTTTTGCGGGCAATGCGGCATTGCTGGGCTGCTGTGACGTCATCATCGCCACCCGAGACAGCAACATCGGCATGGGCGGCCCGGTCATGGTCGAAGGTGGCGGCCTGGGTGTCTTCAAGCCCGAGCAGATTGGCCCGAGTGACGTGCAGCAGGCCAACGGCGTGATCGACATCCTGGTGGACAAGGAAGCGCAAGCGGTGGCCGCGGCGCGGCATTACCTGTCGTGCTTTCAAGGCGCGCAACTTGAATGGCAAGCCCCGCCCGCCCAAGCCCTGCGCCATGTGGTGCCCGAGAACCGTGTGCGCGTGTACGACACCCGCGCCGCCATGCAGGGCATCGCCGACGAGGGCAGCTTGCTGCCTTTGCGCACGGGTTTTGGCACGGGCATCCACACCGCGCTGGCGCGCATCGCGGGCCGTCCGGTGGGTCTGATGGCCAACAACCCACTGCACTTGGGCGGTGCGATTGACGCCGATGCCGCCGACAAAGCCGCCCGCTTCATGCAGCTGTGCAACGCGCACGGGCTGCCCATCGTGAGTTTGGTGGACACGCCCGGCTTCATGGTCGGGCCCGACATCGAAGCGCTGGCGCAGGTGCGCCACGTCTCGCGCATGTTTGTGGCGGCCGCGCACCTGCGGGTGCCGCTGCTCAGCGTGGTGCTGCGCAAGGGCTATGGCCTGGGCGCGATGGCCATGACCGGCGGGGGCTTTCACGAAACCCTGAGCACGGTGGCCTGGCCCACCGGCGAGTTTGGCGGCATGGGCTTGGAGGGCGCGGTGCGGCTGGGTTACCGCAAGGAACTGGAGGCCCTGCCCGAAGGCCCCGAGCGTGAAGCGCTGTTTGAGCAGCTGCTGGCGCAGCAATACGACAACGGCAGCGCCATCAACATGGCAGCCACGCTGGAGATCGACGCGGTGATCGACCCGGCCACCACCCGCGACTGGCTGGTGGCGGGCTTGCAGGCTGGGCGGGTGAGGCCCGCCGATGGCACGCTGGCCATCGACACCTGGTGAGTTGTGGGCGGCTTGAGCCGCCTGAGTTCAGCCCTTGAGCACCCGCGCAGGCAGCACCGTGCCCACACATTCGCCAAAGCCAATCCGCGCAGCGCCTGCTTTTTCGCACCAGCCGCGCAGCACCACGCTGTCGCCGTCTTCCAGCCAGGTGCGCTGCTCGCCATTGGGCAGGGCAATCGGGTTCTTGCCGCCGGTGGTCAGCTCGATCAGGGCCGCCGCTTGGTCCAGCGTGGGGCCCGACAGGGTGCCGCTGCCCAGCAGGTCGCCTGGTTGCAGGTTGCAGCCGTTCACTGTGTGGTGCGTGACCATTTGCGCGACGGTCCAGTAAGCGTGGCGGTAGCTGGTGCGGCAGATGCTGGCATCGGCCTGACCGGCTGCGCGCATCTTGGGCGTTTGCAGGCCCACTTGCAGTTGGATGTCGAATGCGCCGCCGCTGCGGTTGGCGTCACTGTCCAAATAGGCCATGGGTTGCGGGTCACCCTCGGGGCGCGTGAAAGCCACCCGGTAAGGGGCCAGCGCTTCGAGCGTGACGACCCAGGGCGAGATGGTGGATGCGAAGTTCTTGGCCAGGAAAGGCCCGAGCGGCTGGTATTCCCAGCCCTGAATGTCGCGGGCCGACCAGTCGTTGAGCAGGCAGATGCCAAACACATGGTCTTCGGCTTCGGTGATGTCGACGGCCTCGCCCAGCGCGTTGCCGCTGCCGACAAAGATGCCCAGCTCCAGCTCGATGTCCAGCCGCTTGCAGGGGCCGAATGAGGGTTCTGCCGCGCCGGGTGGCATGGTCTGGCCGACGGGACGGCGGAATTGCTGGCCCGACACGCCGATGCTGGACGCGCGGCCGTGGTAGCCGATGGGCACCCATTTGTAGTTGGGCAGCAGCGGGTTGTCGGGGCGGAACTGCTTGCCGATGTTGGTGGCGTGGTAGACCGAGGTGTAGAAGTCGGTGTAGTCGCCGATGCGGGCGGGCACGTCGTATTCGGCCTCGGCTTGCGGCACCAGGCAAGCTTGCAGCGTGGCTTGCTCGGCAGAGCCTTCGCGCAGGGTGCGTGACAGGGCCAAGCGCAACGCGCTCCAGGCTGCAGTGCCCAATGCCATCAGCGCGTTGAGCTTGTCGTGTGCACCGGCTTGCGCGGCGGCAGCAGCTTGCCCCGTCAGCACGCCTGATTGGGCGACCGCTGCCAAATCCAGAATCTGGTCACCAATGGCGACGCCGCAGCGGAAGGCTTCGACAGCGCCCTTGCGGCGGAACACCGCAAACGGCAGGTTCTGGATGGGGAAGTCAGTGCCCGCTGTGTTGGCCGAGGCGACCCAGCTTGTGAGCGCCGGGTTGTGGGTTTCATTGAGCATCGTCATGGGGCGTCTTTCAGGAGGCCATGCTGCCGTCGTGCATCCAGGCTGCGTGTTTGGGGGCGCGCTTGGTTTGGCTCCATTCGTTGAGCATGTCCCACTTCACGTCGTCGAGTTTTTTCATCATCTCGGGCGTGCCGCAGTCGGCGGCCAGCTCCAGGCGGTGGCCGCTCGGGTCAAAGAAATAGATGCTCTTGAAGATGGTGTGGTCCACCGGGCCGAGCACGTCGACACCGCCAGCCACCAGCTTGTCTTTGGCCGCCAGCAGCGTTTCCATCGAGTCGACTTTCAGCGCCAGGTGCTGCACCCAGGCGGGGGTGTTTTGGTCACGGTCCATGGGCGCTTGGCTGGGCAGCTCAAAGAAAGCCAGGATGTTGCCGTGGCCCGCATCCAGAAAGATGTGCATGTACGGGTCGGGCGCTTTGGTGGACGGCACTTCGTTTTCGGCAATGGCCAAAACGAATTTCATGTCGAGGTGCTTTTGGTACCACTCGACGGTTTCTTTGGCGTCTTTGCAGCGGTAAGCGACGTGGTGAACGGATTGAACGAGCATGGGAGTCTCCTTGGAAGTGAGGGGGTCAGAGGTCTTGCAGGGCAGCGGTGATCTGCTGCTGAAACAGGTTTTCGTCGGCCAGTGCGTTGGCGTTGAGCAGGGCGAGTTTGACGAGGAACAGCTGGGCTTTGTCCGCGCCCGCTTGGTCGATGGCCGTGGCCAGTGCGTCGTAGACGGTTTCGAGCCCGCCAATAGAAAGTGCTTTGTCGGTCATGGTGTTTCCTTATTGCGGCAAGGCGTTGTCGAGGGCCGCTTGCAGGCGCGTGGCGTCCAGGGTGATCCACCGTGCGCAGATGTGTTGGTCCGGGCGCAGCAAATACGCGCCGCCATGGGCCGGTATGCCGTAGCGCTGGCGCAGGTGGCCGTCGGCGTCGGGCAGGTGCTGGTAGGCCCCCGCCACAGGCTGGGCTGCACCGACCGCGATCACGTTCAAAGGCATGCCTTTCGCACGCGCTGCGTTGATGACTTGTTGCAGAGCTTCGGGCAGGTCGGTATCGGTGAAGTACAACAAGTCAAAGCCGCCACCCAGGTGGTCGAGCAAATAATCATTGGCACCCAGGCGCACGTTCTGTGGCGGTGCGCCGTGCGCCGGGCCGCTCTTGAACAAGCCGTTGTCGTCGCCCGTGCTGTTGAGCATGGAGTGGGTGTACTCGTGCGGCCGCGAGGTGCGCCAGTGGTAGAGCGGGCGCACAAATTCTTGGGTGAGCGAGAGCGACAAGACCGCGTCGCGCAGCAACCGGAAGCCGGGGCTGGGCGGTGCCATGAAGCGGGTGCTTTTACCTGCCTCGGTGATGATCTCGCGTGCCGTGCCCACGCGCTCGGCGCTGTGGTTGGCCAGCAGCTTTTCGCTTGCCAGACCTTTGACCACAAAGGCCAGGTGCCAGCCCAGCGACTGCGCGTCTTGGAACGCGGTGTTGGCCCCGCGCACACCAAAGATGGGCAACAGGTGCGCAGCGTCGCCCGTGAAGATGACGCTGCCGTGCACAAAGTCGGGCAGTGTGAGGGTGCGTGCCGAGTAGACCGAAGACCAGTCCATCTCCCACTTCAGACCCGCGTGGCCGATCATGGCCAGCTGCGCGTCGATGCGGGCCTTGAGTGACTCGGGGCGCAGCGCTTCTTCGGGTGTTTCACCCGGCGGCAGCTGGTAGTCCACACGCCAGATGCCGTTGGGCTCGCGGTGCATCAAAATGGTGTTGCCGGGGTTCCACTCGGGGTCAAAAAAGGCCAGTCGCTCGGTGGGAAAGGGCAAATCGATTTTGATGTCGGCAATGACGAAAAAGCCTTCGTAAGACGCGCCTTCCATTTGCAGGTTCATGGCGCTGCGGATGCCCGACCGGCCCCCATCGGCGGCCACCACCCAGTCGCTTTCCAGCGTGTAGGGGCCTTCGGGGGTGTCGATGTCCAGCACCGCGTAGCCGTCCTTCTGGTCGATGTTTTCCAGCTTGTTGCCCCAGCGGAAATCGATCAGCGGGTTGGCTTTGCAGGCGTCGTGCAGGTATTCCTCCATGAACTGCTGTTGCACGTTGATGATCGGGAAAAAACGGTCATCGGCGTCGTGCGGCGCTTCCATGCGGAACACGCGCTGGCCCCGGTAAAACGAGTTGCCAAAGCGCCAGGGCAAACCGCCCGCCGTCATGCGGTCGGCCACGCCCACTTGTTGCAGGATTTCCATCGAGCGGCGTGTGAAGCAGATCGCGCGGCTGCCTTGCGAAAACTGCAGCTCGGCCGACAGCACCACGCTGGGCACGCCGTGGCGGGCCAGCTCCAGCGCCGTGACCATGCCCGCAGGGCCGGAGCCAACGATCACGACCTTCTTGCGGTCTTGTTTGGGGTGAGCTGATGCCAGCCAAGGCTTGAAAACCTCGTACTGGTAATAGATCGAAGGGCGGGCTTCGGTGGTGGGGGTGTGCATGGTGTGGAGTGGGGGAATGGGTTTCAGCGGGAACGGGAAGCCTTGCCAAGGTCCGGGGTGGAGGTCGTGACGACGCCGGGACGGGCATGCTGGATCAAGCGGTCGAACAGGCCGCTCAATGTGGCTTGTTCTTTGTCCGTCAGGCAGCCAAAAATGTCCTGATTGCGTTGGTGCACCATGGCCATGGCGCGCTCGAACACTTCGCGCCCGTCGGGCGTCAGCGTCAGCACCACGCCCCGGCCATCACCCGGGTGGTCGGCTTTGAGCACCAGGCCCTGATCGACCAGTGCCTGCGCGGCGCGGCTGGCCTGGCCTTTGTTCAGGTTGGCTTTGTCGGCCAGTTCCTTCACCGACAAGGGCTCAAAAGTGCCAATGGTCGTCAGGCAGCGCCCGTCGCTCATCGACAGCCCCGTGCGCTCCGGATAGACCGACTGGCTGTCCATGTCGGTCAGCTTGTGCAGTTGGTGCAGACGGTAAGTCAGCGTTCGGTCGAGTGGCTTGGGCATTCGGCTCTTCAGTCTGAAGGGGGTGAAAGAAGGCTCAATCTTAGGTTGATTTGGTTGCGTTCGCAACTAAGTAGAAGCACTAATGGTTGTGTGCGCAACCAAATGGATGTAAAAAAGCCTGAGACTTGCTCAGGCTTTTTGGGCTGCGTTGGGCTCAGAACCGTGGCAAATCCGGGTGTTTGATCGCCCCCGCCCGCACCAGCATCTTGCCGTATTCGGCGCAGCGGTTGAGCGTCGGAATCACCTTGCCGGGGTTCAGCAGGCCCTGCGGGTCGAAGGCGCGTTTGACGGCGAACATCTGTTCGTTTTCTTCGGCACTGAACTGCACACACATGCTGTTCACTTTTTCGATGCCCACGCCGTGCTCGCCCGTCACGGTGCCGCCCATGGCCACGCTGGTTTCCAGAATGTCGGCGCCAAACAGTTCACAGCGGCGCAGCTGGTCTGGATCGTTCGCATCAAACAAAATCAACGGATGCAGGTTGCCGTCGCCCGCGTGAAACACGTTCAGGCACTTGAGGCTGTATTTGATTTCCATCTCGGAGATGGCTTGCAGGATGTCTGCCAGGCGCTTGCGCGGGATGGTTGAGTCCATGCACATGTAGTCGGGGCTGATGCGGCCCGATGCCGGGAAGGCGTTTTTGCGGCCACTCCAGAATTTCATGCGCTGGGCCTCGTCGCGGCTAACTGTGATGGCGGTTGCGCCGCAGTTGCGCAGCACCTCGCTCATTCGGCCGATTTCTTCTTCGACTTCTTCGGGCGTGCCGTCGCTCTCACACAAAAGAATAGCGGCGGCAGTCAGGTCGTAGCCGGCATGCACAAAGTCTTCCACCGCAATCGTCATCGGCCCGTCCATCATCTCCAGACCCGCCGGGATGATGCCCGCCGCGATCACGGCGGCCACGGCCTCACCGGCTTTGCGCACGTCGTCAAAGCTGGCCATGATGCAGCGCGCCAGTTGGGGCTTGGGCACCAGTTTGACGGTGACTTCGGTGGTCACCGCCAGCATGCCTTCGCTGCCCACCAGCACGGCCAGCAGGTCGTAGCCGGGGGTGTCTAGCGCGTCGCTGCCAAATTCGATCGGGTCACCTTCGATGGTGAATCCCTTGACTTTGAGCACGTTGTGCACAGTGAGGCCGTATTTGAGGCAGTGCACGCCGCCCGAGTTTTCTGCCACGTTGCCGCCAATCGTGCAGGCGATCTGGCTGGATGGGTCGGGCGCGTAATACAGGCCGTAGGGCGCAGCCGCTTCGCTGATGGCCAGGTTGCGCACGCCGCATTGCACCACCGCGGTGCGGCTCACGGGGTCGACGGTTTTGATCTGATTGAAGCGCGCCATCGACAGCGTCACGCCCATGCGGTGCGGCATGGCCCCGCCCGACAGGCCTGTGCCCGCGCCGCGTGCCACCACAGGCACCTGCAGGGCGTGGCAGGCTTTGAGCACGGCTTGCACCTGCGTCTCGGTCTCGGGCAAGGCCACCACCAAAGGCCGCTCGCGGTAAGCGGTCAGGCCGTCGCACTCGTAGGGCGTGGTGTCTTCGGGGGTGTAGAGGATGGCATCAGGCGGCAGCACCCGGCCCAGGGCCTGCACCACAGCGCGTTGGCGCTCGGCACGTTCGGTGACGGTCAGTTCACGGGTTTCGGCGGGTGTGTGGGCGCTCATGGCAATCCATACCTTGAAAGAATGCCCAACTGTAAGCCCAAGCCCGCCGCGTGAGGCTGAAGAATCTTTGAAGGGCTTGTGAATTTCAGGCGCTGTCACGTCGGCGCTGAAGCGCTGACCGACAAAACCCGACGGTCTGAGTGGGAGGCTGCCCCTGCGGCCGAATGCGTGCAGTGGCGCAGCGCCCGTATTCGCGAGCAGGGGCTCGCTCCCACAGGGAGGCTGGAGAGGCTGATTTCAGGCCAGTGCTTTTTTCAGCCAGTCGGCAAAGGTGGCGCATTCCCAGCGCTCCATGGTGCCGGTACGCCAGCACAGGTAATGGGCGTGTGGGCTGGGCACGCTGCGCTCGAACAGGCGCACCAGTTGGCCGTTTTCCAGCCAGGGGGCGCCCAGCTTGGTGCGGATCAGGCCCACGCCCAGGCCTTGGGCGGCGGCGTCACACATCAGGCCAATGTCGTTGAACGACGAGCCATCCGTCGGCTCGGGCCAGTCGAGATCGTGCGCTGCGAACCAGGTGCGCCAGGGCTCCAGGGGGCTGCGCAACAGGGACACGCCTTGCAGGTCTTCGGCGCTGGCAAAGGGGCCGTTCTCGCGCAACCAGGCGGGCGATGCCAAGGGCGTCACTTCGTCCTTGGCCAGACACACATGCTCCACGTCCGAATAGCGGCCGGTGCCAAAGCGCACCGTCAGGTCGGCGTCTTCGGCCACCACGTCCAGCAGGGGAATGCTCACTTGCAAGGTGATGTCGATTTCGGGGTAGGCGTCCAGAAAATGCTTGAGCCGAGGCATCAGTACCGAGCGCGCAAAAGTGGGCGTGACCGCCAGGCGCAACTTGCGGCGGCCTGGCGTGTTGCTGGCGCTGGGAAATCGCTGCAGCGACACCAGACCTTCGCGCACATGCGCCAAATACTCAATGCCTTCGGTGGTCAGCGAAAAATCGGCCCGGCCAAACAGCTTGGTGCCAATGATTTGCTCCAGCTGCTTGACCCGGTGGCTCACGGCGCTGGGTGTGACGCACAATTCCTCGGCCGCCTGGGTCACGCTGCGCAAACGCGCCAGCGCCTCAAAGGTCAAGAGGCACTGAATGGGCGGGATGCGCGATGCGTTGGTCATGGGTGAGTCAGTTGGGGGCAGCACTGGAGCGCCGCCCCGCAAAGCCATTTATTTGAAAATCACGGTTTTGTGGCCGTTGATCAGCACGCGGTGTTCGCTGTGCCATTTCACGGCGCGGGCCAGGACCTGGCTTTCGGTGTCGCGGCCCAGGGTGGTCAGGTCTTCCACCGTCTTGCTGTGGTCCACACGGGCCACGTCTTGCTCGATGATCGGGCCTTCGTCCAGGTCGGCCGTCACGTAGTGGGCGGTCGCCCCAATCAGCTTCACACCCCGGTCGTGTGCCTGGTAATAAGGCTTGGCCCCTTTGAAGCTGGGCAAGAAGCTGTGGTGGATGTTGATGGCGCGCCCCGCCAGTTTACGGCACAGGTCATCGCTCAGGATTTGCATGTAACGGGCCAACACGACCAGCTCGGCGCCTTCGGCCTGGATGATTTCGTATTGTTTGGCTTCGGCCTGTGCCTTGTTGTCCTTGGTCACCGGGATGTGGTGAAACGGCACGTTGTAGCTGGCGGCCAGTTGGTAGAACTCGCGGTGGTTGCTGACGATGGCTCGGATGTCGAGCGGCAGCAGGCCACTCTTCCAGCGGAACAGCAGGTCGTTCAGGCAGTGGCCTTCCTTGCTGACCATGAGCACGGTGCGCATGGGCTGGGTCGTGGCGTGCAGGTCCCACTTCATGTCAAAGGTCTTGGCAAATTCGCCCCACTGCGCATTCAGCGCCGCGCCGTCTGCCTGGGCACAGGCGAATTGCACCCGCATGAAAAACAGGCCGGTGTCGTGGTCGTTGTACTGCGCCGCTTCTTCGATGTTGCCGCCACGCTCCAGCAAAAAACCCGACACGGCATGCACGATGCCGGTGCGGTCAGGGCAGGAGAGGGTCAGGATGTAAGTGGTGGTCATGGCTGAAATGCAGGAAGTCCGTCCAAAAACAAGGTGTTGGACAAATGTGTCGATTGTAGAGAGTCAAGGCACTCGCCTTGCACGCCGCGTCAGAAAGACAAAAGACCGCTGCCCCTGTGCCTGTTGTAGGTGAGGCTGTCACGTCTGAGCGTGCGTAACACGCTTCTGGTCGTAAACTTTGCGTTTTGATTGCACACAGAAAGCCCCGCCATGGCCCACACCGACTTGCACATGGACAACCAGTGGTTGCCCTTCACGCCCAACCGCACTTTCCGCCAGGACCCCCGCGTCTTTGTGGGCGCAGAAGGCATGCACTTCACCACGCACGACGGCAAAAAGGTCATCGACGGCATCTCCAGCCTGTGGTGCGTGGGTGCGGGCCACAACCGCAAGCCCATCAACGAAGCCATCAAAAAGCAGCTGGACACACTGGACTACGCCACGGCTTTTCAGGCCAGCAACGACAAGGCTTTCAAAGCGGCGCAGATGATTGCCGACATGGCCCCCGGTGACCTGAACAAGGTGCTGTTTTGCAACTCGGGCTCTGAAGCCGCCGACACCGCGCTGAAAGTGGCGCTGGCCTACCACCGTGCCCGGGGCGAAGGCCACCGCACCGTGTTCATCGGCCGCGAAAAGGGTTACCACGGCGTCAACTTTGGCGGCATGAGCGTGGGGGGCTTGCCGGCCAACCGCAAAGCGTTTGGCGCGCAGCTGCTGCCCCGCGTGGACCACATGCGCTTCATCCACGACCCGGTGAACCACGCCTACATCCACCACGAAGAGCCCGTGTGGGCCGAAGACCCGCTGCTGGAGCTGGAAAACCGCATTTTGGTTCTGCACGACCCGAGCAACGTGGCGGCGGTGATCGTCGAGCCGATTGCGGGCAGCGCGGGCTGGTACATCCCGCCCAAGGGTTATGTGAAGCGCCTGCGCGAGATTTGCGACAAGCACGGCATCTTGCTGATTTTTGACGAGGTCATCACCGGCTTTGGCCGTCTGGGCGTGAACTTTGGCGCTGACTACTACGGCGTGGTGCCGGACATGCTGAACTTCGCCAAGGCGGTGACCAATGGCGTGATCCCGCTGGGCGGCGTGATTTGCCGCGACTTCATCTACGACGCGATGATGAACGCCAACTCGCCTGCGCATGCGATCGAGTTTTTCCACGGCTACACCTATTCGGGCCACCCCGTGGCTTGCGCAGCGGCCATTGCCACGCTCGATTTGATGAAAGAAGAAAACCTGTTTGCCCGTGCGGGTGAGCAAGGCATCAAGTTGGGCAATGCCATGCACAGCGCGCTCAAGGGCTTGCCCAACGTGATCGGCATCCGCACGCTGGGCCTGGCCGGCGCGGTGGAGCTGGCCAGCATCGCGGGCTCACCCGGCAAGCGGGCGTATGACATCTTCATGGACTGCTTCCACAAAGGCGTGTGGGTGCGCCCGGCGGGCGAAAACATCGTCATTTGCCCGCCCTACATCGTGGAAGACGCGCACATCGACCAGATCGTGCAGACCGTGGCCGACAGCATCCGCCGTCACGCCTGATCGGTTATTTGTTAACCGGAACCCGACCGCCCGTTTGGGCGGTCTTTTTTTGACCCGATGAATTTTCGTGAACTGACCCGTGTGGCGCTGACCTTGCTGTGGGCGCTGGCTGCTGCTGAACTGTGCGTCTGGCTGCGCACGCCCATTCCGTGGATGCTGGGGCCTTTGCTGGCGACGGCGGTGGCTTCGGTGCTGGGCTCACCCACACGCAGTGCCGCCTTGTTGCGCAATGGCGGGCAATGGGTCATTGGCGCGGCTTTGGGCCTGTATTTCACGCCGCAAGTCAGCGCGCTGGTGGTCAGCCTGTGGTGGGCGATTGTGCTGGCCGTGCTTTGGGCGCTGGCGCTGGGCGGCTTGTTTGGCCTGTGGCTGCAGCGCCAGCATGCGGCCGATTTTTCGCACCTGCCGTCCGGGGCCTGGCGGGCCACCAGCTACTTTGCCAGCGCCATCGGCGGCGCGTCCGAGATGACTTTGCTGGCCGAGCGCCACGGCGCACGCACTGATCTGGTGGCAGCCGCGCACAGCGTGCGGCTGGTGATCGTGGTGGTGTCGGTGCCCTTTGCGATGCAATGGGCGCAAAGCCATTGGGGCCTGCAGGTCGATGCGCGTTTATTGCCGGGGCCACAAGTGGCGCATTGGCCCGGCTTGCTGTGGCTGGCGCTGGCCACCGCAGCGGGTGCCCTGCTCATGACCTGGCTCAGGCGCACCAACCCGTGGTTCATGGGCGCTTTGTTGGCATCGATGGCGCTGACCTTGTCGGGCGTGTCTTGGTCGGCGGTGCCCACGGCTTTGTCGAATGCGGCGCAACTGGTCATTGGCGTGAGCCTGGGGGTGCGGTTTCAGCGCGAGTTTGTGCACACCGCGCCGCGCTGGCTGGCGTCGGCCGCCATCGGCACCCTGGTCATGATGGCGCTGTCGGTGGGCTTTGGCATGTGGATGGCCTGGGCTACTGGGCTGCACCCGGCCACGCTGATTTTGGGCACCTCGCCTGGCGGCATTGCCGAGATGGCGATCACGGCCAAGGTCTTGCAGTTGGGGGTGCCGGTGGTCACCGCGTTTCAGGTGTGCCGCCTGGTGGCCGTGTTGATTTTGGTGGGGCCGATTTTTCAGTGGATTAACCGGCGAAAAAAAACCGCCTGACTTGGCAGGCGGTTTGATTTGGGGGCGGGTGGCTGCTCAGTGCACCACCACCGGCTGCTGGGCCAGGCCGGTGTAGCCTTCGAGCGTGTCTTCCACCTCTTCTTGCGTCGGGGTGTGCTGTTGCCAGGCCTGGATTTGCTGCTGGAACATTTCTGCCCAAGAACCGTCCAGGTACACCTCTTTGCCCGAGCGTTTGTCCACGATTTCAAAACCGTGGCGCTCCAGCAGTGGAATGCTCGTTTGGGGTGCGGCCTCGGCGGGCGCGTTGGCCAGCACATGCATCACGGCAAAGGTTTCAGATTCGTACAACAGGTTCATGCGTTCATTCTCCCTCAACTTATGACTCATAAGTGGGGCCTGGTGCATCAACTTCAAGATCGTGTGGTTTTTAACCGGCAGCAGCCACTGTGGGCAGCGGTGGCAGGGCCTCTTGGCCGCGCAGCAACAAGTCGATGAAACTGCCGCTGACCTGGGTGATTCGGATGCGCACCGGCATCCAGGCATGCCGGGGTGACACCCAAAACTCTACCTTGGCGTCAAAACGGTTGCGCGGCTGGCACACCCATTTGACGGTGGGCAAGGCCTGACCGTCCAGCGTCAAAGTCTCGGGCGGCTCCAGCGTCAACAACCAGGGCAGGGCATCCTTGAGGGTGGCCGTCTGGACTTGCAAGCGCGTGCCGGGCTGAAAGCGTTGCGGGTCCCCCGCCATCGCGGCGGCCAGTTGCACATACAAGCTGATCTGGTCTTGCGCGCCAGGCTCCAGTGCTGCAACGGGGGCATTGTTGCTGAAGACCACGCGGTTGTTGGCCCGGTCAAAGTGCGCGGCGCGTTCGTTGCGCCAGCTGTCTGAAAAGCGTGTCGGCGCCAGCCCTGCGCCCGTGATTTCGCCCTGGCTTCGCCAATGCCGGGAGCCGACCAAAAAAGCCTTCACCGACAAGCTCAGTGCATAGGCCGCCGCGTTGTGTTGCCAGCGCAGTTCGCCATTGGCGTAGTAGGTCAAACCCTTCTCTTGGCCTGTCAATCGGTAGCTGAGCAAGACCGGCGGCGGCAAGGCCCCCAGCGGGATCGGGGGCAGCGATTCATTGGCGGTGGCGGGTGGTGGTGCAGCGGCAACTGCCGGGTCGCGTGCGTCAGGTGCGCGCGTTGGCGCTGAGTTTGATGCGCTTGCCTGGCTGGGCGAAGCTTCGCTGGCCGCAGGGGCCGGGTGGGTGCCTGGCACCAAGACACCCTCGTCGGCGGGTAGCGAAGTTGAAGCTGCAGCCACATCGGCGCTTGCCGGTGTTGCTTTTGCCGCAGGGGGCGCAATGGCTTGTTGGGGTTCGGTCGCCACGCGTGTGCGGGGTTTGGCGGGTGTGGGCGCTTGGGTTGTGGTGCGGGGGGCGGGCGCAGGTGGCACCCATCGGGTTCGCATGGGCGCGACACGCATCGATTCGGTGGTGGGAAGCCGCCAGTCCAGTGTGCCCGTCAGGCTCAAGAGCAAGGCCACATGCAGCACCAACACCCTGCCCACCAGCCAGCCGAGTGTGCGGCGCGAAGGCCGACCTGAGCCTGGCTGCGTTTCGGTTGGCGTTGGACGTGTGGGCACCGCAGACACCGTGGTTCAGCGGGCACGCCAGCCCAAATCGGCCGACAGTTGCTCGGCAAATTGGCGCAGGCTTTGCGCAATCGGCCCGTCCCATGCGGTGTCGAGCGTGGCCGACGAGCCCAGCGACACCACACCCAAAACCAGGTGCCCATCGGCATCAAACACCGGGGCGCAAAACCCCGAAATGCCGGGCAACAACACATTGACCACGCGGCCCAGGCCTTGTTGGCGCGTTTCTTTCAGCATGGCCTGCACTTGCGCGGGGGTGCTGGGCAAGTCGCTGCGCCCGAGTTTGCGGGCCAGTGCCAATTCTTCTTCGATCATGGGCGCGGCTTTGTCGGCCGAGCGGCCGTGGCTGATGAAGGCCGCAAAGCAGCGCCCCGTGGCCGACGACAGCAGCGGCATCACATCGCCCAGACGCAGACTGACGGGCATGGCCAGCGGTGTTTCTTGCCAGTGCACCAGGGTCGGCCCCCGGTTGCCCCACACGGCCAGCGCCATGGTGTGGCCAGAGGCTTCGATCAATGCAGGCAAACGGTCGCGGGCCATCTTCACGGCATCCATTCGCGACAAGGTGGCCAGCCCCAAGCGCAGCGTGGCGGGCCCCAGTTCGTAACGGGTGTTGGCGCTGTCTTGCACCACCAGCCCCAAGCGCTGGAAGCTGACCAGATAACGGTGGGCTTTGGCGGCGCTCATCTGAGCCGCCGCCGCCAGGTCGCGCAGCATCAAGGGGCCAGGCGCTTGCGCCAACACATCCAGCAGCGCAAAGCCGACTTCGACCGACTGAATGCCGGCGCGTTCCTTGTCGCTTTCTTTGGGGTGGGAGGCTGTGCTGTCTGAGTCCATATCGCCTAAAATCCGGTTTCGTTTAGTTAAACGAGTTTAATAATGCGTAACTTCTCGGTGGTGCACACTGTAGCGCATCAAGTCACGAACGGACACATTCAACATGAAATTGGCGACCTACAAAGACGGCTCACGCGACGGACAACTAGTGGTGGTCTCGCGCGACCTGAGCACCGCTCATTATGCGACCGGCATCGCCAGCAAAATGCAGCAAGTGCTGGACGACTGGAACTTTCTGGCCCCCCAGCTGGAAGACCTTTACACCACGCTCAACCAGGGCAAATCGCGCCACGCATTTCCGTTTGACCCGGCGCAATGCATGGCCCCCTTGCCCCGCGCCTACCAATGGGCCGACGGCTCGGCCTACCTCAACCACGTGGAGCTGGTCCGTGCGGCACGCAGCTCGGAAGTGCCCAGCAGCTTCTACACCGACCCGCTGATGTACCAGGGCGGCAGCGACGATCTTCTGGGTCCCTGCGATCCGGTGGTGTGTGCCAGCGAAGCCTTTGGCATCGACTTTGAAGCCGAGATCGCCGTCATCACGGGTGACGTGCCCATGCAGACCAGTGCCGACGACGCCATCGAAGGCGTGCGCCTGATCATGCTGGCCAACGACGTGAGCCTGCGCAACCTGATCCCGAACGAGTTGGCCAAAGGCTTTGGCTTTTTCCAGAGCAAACCCGCCACCGCCTTCAGCCCCGTGGCCGTGACCCCCGATGAGTTGGGCGAAGCCTGGCAAGGCGGCAGGGTGCACCTGACGCTGCAGTCCATCTGGAACGGCCGCAAGGTCGGCATGTGCGAAGCCGGCCCCGAGATGACCTTCCATTTCGGCCAGCTGATCGCCCACATCTGCAAAACCCGCAACGTGCGTGCCGGCTCCATCGTGGGCAGCGGCACCGTGAGCAACAAAAGCGTGGAAGTGAAAGGCAAACCCGAGTGGCCCAAGGGCTACAGCTGCATCGCCGAAAAACGCGCCATCGAAACCATCCTTGACGGCAAGCCCTCGACCGAATTCATGAAGTTCGGCGACACCATCCGCATTGAAATGAAGGGCTTGAACGGTGAGAGCTTGTTTGGGGCGATTGAACAGGAAGTCGTGCCGTTGGCTAGCTGAGCCAAGGGTTCAAAACTGCCACGCCTGTCGGCTCAAAGTCCGACATGTTGCGTGTCACCACAGTGAATCTGTGCTCAATCGCTGTGGCCGCAATCATGGCGTCCCGGTCTGAACGTGGGTTGGGAATGTGCAGCCCCGCACACACGGGTGCGGTGTTTTCCGCAAAAGGCAAGATACGGCCCGCAAAAGCGGCGCGAACGCCGCCTAGCCAATGGCGCAAAGCGCTGCCCTGCGGCGGTGTTTTGCGCTCCAGCGCCTGAATGCCCAATTCCAACTCCAGCAGTGTGATGGCCGACAAAAACAGTTGGTTGCTGGGCTGGCCTGCGGCCCATTGGCGCACCGCCATGGAGGGGTTGGGCTTGCCTTGGCGCAGCTCGGAAATAACGTTGGTGTCCAGAACGAACATGGATCGCCTTCAGTCCAAGCTTGCGGCTTGAATCTGAAGGCCCAGCTTGGGCGGATCGAAATCTATGCCTTCACCGCCCGGAATGCTGTCCATCATCTCCAGCAAAGAAGGTGCTGCCTTTCCGGCCATTCGGTAGTAGTCGTCGATTTTGAGCAATGCGAACGCGGGGCGCCCCCGGTCGGTGATGAACACGGGCCCATCCACGGCAGCGCGTTTGGCGGCGGACACATCGCGTGTGAAGTCGCGGCTTGAAAACGTGTGAATGCTCATGGGCGCCACCTCTTGGATTTAATGTTTGTATGTTACGACAATTGGTTGATTTGTCAATGATGAGGGCGTGCTGTGCTGGATACCGTTCGAAGGCGTGAAGCGTAAAAAAGCCATTTACGCTTCACATATGAAGCGTAAATCCTTAGAATACGCTTCATGTACCTCTGGCAATCCCCCCAATGGCCTGAATTCCAGTTCGATTTAGTCGCGCTGCAACCGTTATTGGCCGCTGCACGCTATGCGCAAGGGCGTGCCATGGGACTGGCCAGTCATCTGCAACTGATGGACCTGGGCGCATTGGAACTGCAAGGCTGGGCCGACGAAGCCGTGGCCACGGCGCAGATCGAGGGCGAATTGCTGCAAGTCAATTCGGTGAGGGCCTCTGCCGCCCGGCGTTTGGGTCTGGCCGACGCCAAAGCGCTGGAGCGTGACGCACGCACCGAAGCCACACTCGACGTGCTGCAAGCGGCCATCGAACAAAGCCAGCAGCCGTTGAGCCACGACACCTTGTACGGCTGGCAAGCAGCCTTGTTCCCGACCGGGCGCAGCGGCATCCAGAAAATCCGCACAGGCGCTTACCGCGACCACGCCGAACCCATGCAGATCGTTACGCCCCGCATGGGCAAGCCCGACATCGTGCATTACCAGGCCCCCGACTCGGACGAGGTGCACGCGCAGATGGCGCGGCTGATCGACTGGTTCAACAGCAGCCAGGGCCAAACCGATGGCTTGGTGCGCGCAGCGCTGGCGCACCTGTGGCTGGAAGCCATTCACCCCTTTGAAGACGGCAATGGCCGCGTGGGTCGGGCCTTGGTCGAAATGACGCTGGCGCAAGACCTCAAAACCGACAAACGCCTGTGGAGCTTGTCGCAGCAAATGTGGCTCGACAGGGCGGGCTATTACGCCCAACTGCAAGCGGCCACCGGCCAGGGCAACATGGATGTGACGCCTTGGGTGCAATGGTTTGTGGGATGTGTGCACAAAGCAGCCGATGCCACCTGGGACCACATGCAAGCGGCCATGCGCAAAACCCGCTTTTGGACCGAACTGCGCGAGCAACACCCGCAGCTCACGCCCACACAAACCAAGGCGATCAACAAGCTTTATGACGTGGGACCGGAAGGTTTTGTTAACGGCATCAGCACCGAGAAATACGTGAACCTCTGCCGCGTGTCACGCGCTACGGCCTACCGTGAACTCACGGCGCTGTGCGAGATGGGGGTGTTGGTGCAGACGGGGACGGGGCGTGGGACTCGGTATCAACTCATCCAGCACTGACAGGCCTGTGAGCGCGATCAGTGCTAGGGTGCTTCATATTTTGTAGATGATGGTCGGCAATTGCACATCACTTTCACCTTGCGCAGCTCCGCAGAATTGATCCGCGTGATTTCGGCTAGAGACATGCACAGAAAGGAGCGCAGTGTTTATGAACAAGCAGACAGCTAAACAAGCCATCCCCAAGTTCCAGACCGAGGCGCAAGAACGCGCCTATTGGGAATCACATGACTCCACCACGCATGTGGACTGGAAAAAAGCGCAAAAGGTGAAACTGCCCAACTTGCGACCAACGACCAAAACCATTTCGTTGCGGCTGCCCCAGCACTTGCTCGACAGCATCAAGGTGGCGGCCAATGCTCGGGATGTGCCCTATCAGTCACTCATTAAGGTGTGGTTGCAAGAGAAGTTGCACAGTCGTTGAGGTGCGCTGGGGCATTCGCTTCAAGTGTCTTGGTCTTAACGCTCGCCTCACAGATCAAACAGCGCAATTTCTGGCGCAGCACCCCAGCGCAGCGGCACGATAGATGTGCCCAAACCCTTCGACACATACAAGCGACAACCCGGTACATCGTAGAACCCTTCCACGAAGCGTCCGCTGCCCACGGGTCTGAAAGGTGCCCAACCACCCACGGTGATCTGACCGCCATGGGTGTGCCCCGACAGGCACAAGGAGAAGCGTTGTTGGCGCATCCGGCGGTTGACTTCGGGTGCATCAAAGAAACCAGGTGAGTGCTGAACAAGAACAGTCACATCGTCTGACATGGCAAGAGACAGCAGCCGTGCATCAGGTTGTCCGGCAGTGAAGTCGTCCAGTCCGATCAAATGGATTTTTCGTTCCCCTGATGTGAATGACACACGCTCATTGAGCAGGAACCGACCATTGGGTTGATCTGCAAAAAGCGCAATCAATGCCGGGAAATCCACCCCGCTCCAGTGCTCCCAGTTGCCGGGCACGGCAACGACGGGTATGGAGCCCAGGGCCGCCAAAAAATCCTTCAGCACCGGCAGTGCATCGGCACGGTCTATGGCATCACCTGTGAGCACCACCAAATCAGGCTGCAGCGCCTGGACCTGAGTCACGATGACTTTCTCTTCCTCGCCAAAGCGCTGCAAGTGAAGGTCGGACAGTTGCATCACACGGAAGCTGATTGCTTGAGATGGTCCGCGCAAGTCGTGATGCGTGATTTCAAGGTCAGAACCGCTGCGCCAGAACAGGCCGAGTGCAATGAACAGGCCTGCGGCCAAAACCAGAGAAACAAACCAGATGGGCCGAGAAAACATGCGCAGGTAAACCGTAACCGTCAGGTAGCGTGCACTGACAACCACCGATCCAGCAGCGGTCTCACATAGGCTTTGCCCAAGTCATGCCCGCCGTTGGGCACTACCGTGACTGGAATGCCTGTTAACCGGCCAAAGGCCTGCACGTTGGCTGGGATGCTTTGCCAGTCTTCTTCCCCGACATGAATTTCACAGCGGGCAGGTGCATTGAATTGCCCTGCCTCCGCCAGCGTTTTCAGCCGTTCTGGTCTTGGTGGCGAAAAACTGGTTCTGGCTTGTTCGTTCGTGAACTCGCCAACGATGGGCGACAGCAAAAGCACCCGGCCCACGAAAGATGGCATTTGGGTTTGCGCATGAAGGAACAGGTATGAGCCAAAGGAATTGCAGATCACCCGTGCCTGTTCATGCCAGAAATGGCTTTGCAGATCATCGACGATGGCCTGCACTTGTTCATCAAAAGGCAGTGCTCGGAAGTCGCCACGCGTTTCGCGCCCTGTGACATCGAAACCCCGATCCATCAGGCCTTGACCAAGACCGGTGGCTAACTGGCCACCGTGACCGGGGAGGTAGTAAATGGTGCGATTGGGGTTCGAGGGCATGGGCGGATTGTGGATGATGGGTACTCTGTCAGTGACGCTTGCTGAAGAAATTTTCACTAATCAGTTTATTTCAGGGTTACTTTTCAAAGGCGGGGTAAAGGACGAAGAAAACGACATATGCATCCAAGTGCTCACCATTCAGATGCACTTGGCATGAGATATCCGACAATGTCCCATACAGAGGAAGGTAACAGGCATGCTCGGCACCGTAATTGGCGACATCATTGGCTCGGTTTACGAATTTAAAAACTACCGTAGCAAGGGCTTTGCCCCCCTGTTTCACAAGCAGGCGCACTTCACCGACGACACGGTTTGCACTGTGGCTATCGCCGATGCTCTGGTACGCGGTGCAGAGCCGCAGGGCACGTTGATCGACTGGTGCCGCAGCCATGCAGAAAATGGCGGCTGGGGCAAAAGCTTTGCTGAATGGTTCATGGATGACAACCCGCAGCCTTATGGCAGCTGGGGCAATGGCGCAGCCATGCGCATCAGCCCAGTAGGCTTGTTAGCCAGTAGCGAGGAAGATGCCATCGCCTGGTCTGATGCCGCCACGGCAATTACCCACAATCACCCAGATGGCATCGCCTCGGCCCGTGCCGTAGCGCTGAGCATTTATTGGGCAAGAGGCAAGGTAGACCCGCAAAGCATCGCCTCCCGCCTGACCGAACGTTTTGGCTATGACCTGAGCATCACGCCCGACGACATCCGCCCCACCTATGTACGTACTGAAAGTGCAGCAGGCTCGGTGCCACAGGCCATCGTCTGCGCCCTGCAAAGTACGAGCTACGAAGATGCCATTCGCAACGCCGTATCCATCGGTGGCGACAGCGACACCATTGCAGCAATTACCGGCGGTATTGCAGAAGCACTGCATGGCCTGCCGCAAGAGATTGCCCTAGAAGGTTGGAAATTTTTGACGCCGGAAATGCGGCATGTGCTGCAGCAGTTGTATGCGGAATCCAACGCTGTTCGTCAATTGATTGCTGAGCAAAACAAATGATGAAAATAGAGAAAAAATGTCTTGCCTATGCATCGACGCAGTCCATGGTCGAGGCGATTGTCTGCAGTGTTGATTTAAATGGTAATCCCGACACTCCGGATTCACGGGAGTCTTTCAAGGTGGGCGGTAAAGAACTGGAAGTCTTCAGTCATGGGCGGTCGTCAATCTCTTTTGGCCATGCTGTTATTGCTCCTGGATTTAATCTGCAAAATAAATGGGTAATCTTGGTTCGTTCGCCGCATTACACGCATGAGGCTGAGTCTGAAGTAGTGTTGCGCAGGACATGGCAATCAATCTTGCGGTTGTGTGCTGAGACCCAAATTCAAAGTCTTGCCGTACCCGTGATTGGGGTTGGTTTATTTGAATTTCCCAGAGAAACGGCTGTAAATATTCTTGTTGAAGTGTTAACGCAGGACGCACTAGAACTGGCACCTGATTTGGAGTTGATACATGCTTGTTTACCTCTAAGTCACTTTGAACTGGATTTTGATGCGGCAATGAAATTGAGTGAGCCAGCAGATCAGCGCCCGAGAACGGTTGAAGCCGCCGTCGAATGCCTGATGAAAGAAATGTCGAAATCGGCACTCAAGGACCTTACAGCTTTGCCGGAAGATCAACTGCATCAAACCCATTACGGACTGGCAGCAGGCATTCGCAATGACATGCTGCATCAAAATCCTGCTCTCTACAAAGCTACAGGCTGTAGGCACCGTGACGATGCTTCAAGCGTGATAGTCAGGGCCTTGTGGACGCATCTACAAAATAAAACTGAAACACTTCTGTCATGAGTTTCCACAAAAAAGCACTGATCTCATTCGTGATCTTTCACATCGTCGTCACTTTGGGTGGCGTGCTTGCTGAAAAACTTCAAACGCATCCGGAGCCAACCAACGACCGAGACATGATTGCTCAAGGCGTCGGGCTTTATGTGTGGGTACTGTTCACTGTAGTGATGTCGTTTATCGGACTTGGTGTTGCCTATTTGACCCGGGGAATTGTGAAATTGGTTGGCCGCATGCGTAAACCTAAGTTCTGATCGCAACAATCAAGAGAGCAAACAAGCATGCTGCAATCAGCCAACGGCTTCCACGCTGGTGCGCATGTCACGGCATGGTGAAAACTATCAGCTTTGTTTACCTGCAGTTGCAAGCATTTCTTTGATTTTTTCCGCTGTCTCAACTCGATCGTATTTTTCAACCCGAGGCTCATTATTATTAAGGTCAGCCCGTACTCTGTGCAAAAAAACTTCAAAGTCCGTGTTGATCTCGCAAAGCTTGTTAATAGCATTCCAATCCAGTTCATGCTCTTTGGCTTGATACAAAATTGCTGTGGAATCAGGATCATTCAGATCAAATTCGATGACGCCGATGCCAAACGAGTTCGAAAGGCGTTGCAATTCTGAGCGAAAGTCAAGGTCGGCAGAAATTTTGGAGGCACATAGATAGCCTTCATTCGCCCATGAAGAATTGGACACTGCCTGAAAAAAAGACTCCCGTAGGTTCTGAAACGTGAGATGACGTTTCAGCTCGAACGAGTACAGCCGCAGCTTGGGTGAACCTAATGCTTTGCTGAGTTCACGAGCCGCAGGTTCCATATCTGGGAAGAAGCAACCCACCATGTCGGGGTGAGTCCATTGTGCGTAGGTGGACTTGCTGCTTTTTTGGTGATTGATGGTCTTGCAATAAGCTTGGAACTCAGACTGAGCAAAGTAAGCCATCAAAGGATGAAGCTCCTTTTCTAGCAATGGCTTCAGCTCTAAGCTCACTGGTTCATCGGGCGGCTCCTCAATCGATTCAGTGTCGACCGTCGTCTCCATTGAGCGAAGATAAAACCGCTTTGGACGATTTCCAATGCTCACAAAATTGGATTCCACCCCTGGCTTGCAAGCTCCATACAATTTTGAGCCCAGAGTATGAATCGGTGTTTTCCCTGTTGAGTTCAGTTGAGCCACATAATCGGCTGACAAAGCAAGCTGCCATATCTCATCCACGCTGAGTGCCCTGTTTTGTTCAGCGAGAACTTTTTCTGCCAGCTGCAAAAATGTCAAACTCATAACAGATCTCCTACAAGCACTGAAATTTTTATCTCAGCTTCTTCATCAACAGCGCATTCACCTGCCCCGGATTGGCCTTGCCTTTGCTGGCTTTCATGATCGGGCCGACCAGGCCGTTGAGAGCCTTAGCGTTACCGGCCTTGAACTCCTCCACGTTCTTGGGATTGGCGGCCAACACGTCGTCGATGATCTTTTCCAGCTCGCCGGTGTCGTTCATCTGCTTGAGGCCTTTGGCTTCGATGAGTGCGTCAACATCGCCTTCGCTACCGGAGGGGCCTTCGCCGTTCCACAGACCTTCAAACACCTGACGCGCTGCGTTATTGCTGATGGTGTTGTCGCTGATGCGGCCAATCAGGGCGGCCAATTGGGCGGCGCTAACAGGTGCTTGTTCGATGGCCATTTCGCTGGCGTTCAGGCGGCGTGAGACTTCGCCCATGATCCAGTTGCTGGCCAGTTTGGGCTGGCCGCAGGCTTTGGCGGTGGCTTCAAAGTAAGCGGCAACCGCCTTGCTTTGGGTCAGTTGCGTGGCGTCGTATTCGGGCAGGGCGTAGTCCTTGACGAAGCGCTCGGCCATTACGCGGGGCAGTTCTGCCATTTCGCCTTTGACGCGCTCCACCCAGTCGCGGCCGATCACCAGCGGTGGCAGGTCCGGGTCGGGGAAGTAGCGGTAGTCTGCAGCGTCTTCCTTGGTGCGCATGGCGCGGGTCTCGCCCGTGTCGGGGTCGAACAGCACCGTGGCTTGCTGGATGGCGTGGCCGTCTTCGATTTGGTCGATCTGCCAGCGCACTTCGTAGTCGATGGCCTGCTGCATGAACTTGAAGCTGTTCAGGTTCTTGATTTCGCGGCGGGTGCCGAGCTCGCCACCGGGCTTGCGCACCGACACGTTGGCGTCGCAACGGAAACTGCCCTCCTGCATGTTGCCATCGCAGATGCCGATCCAGGTCACGATCTTGTGCAGCTCTTTGGCGTAGGCCACCGCTTCTTCGCTGCTGCGCATGTCGGGCTGGGTCACGATCTCCAGCAGGGGTGTGCCGGCGCGGTTCAGGTCGATGCCCGACTGACCAATGAAGTCTTCGTGCAGCGATTTGCCCGCGTCTTCTTCGAGGTGGGCGCGCTCCAGGCGCACGGTTTTGCGCACGGTCTCTTTGCCCACTTCCAAAAAGAACGACACCTCACCGCCTTGCACCACCGGGATCTCGAACTGGCTGATCTGGTAGCCCTTGGGCAGGTCGGGGTAGAAGTAGTTTTTGCGCGCAAAAATGCTGCGCTCAGCGATGTGGGCGTTGATGGCCAAGCCGAACTCGATGGCGCGCTCAACAGCACCAATGTTCATCACCGGCAGCGTGCCGGGCAGGGCCATGTCCACCGCGCAGGCTTGCGTGTTGGGCTCGGCACCAAACGCCACTGAGGCGCGGCTGAAAATCTTGCTCTTGGTTGAGAGTTGGGCGTGTGTTTCGAAGCCGATGACGACTTCGTAGCCTTGGACGAGTTTGCTCATATGTGGTTCACCTGATGAATCAGAACTTGTGGGAGGCCGCTGCTGTATTGAAAGCATTCGCGAGCAGGGGCTCGCTCCCACAAAGACCTGGGTTCACTGAAGGCCCTCCGGCTTGCGAAGGTGGAAATCGGTCGCTTGTTGCAGGCGGTGTGCGGCGTTCAGCAACTGGGCTTCCTTGAAGTAGTTGCCGATCAGCTGCAAACCTACAGGCATGCCCTGTGCGCCAAAGCCTGCGGGCACGCTCATGCCCGGCAGACCGGCCAAAGAGGCTGGCAGCGTGAAGATGTCGGCCAAATAATCGGCCACCGGGTCGTTGGCGTTTTCGCCAAACTTCCAGGCCACGGATGGGGCCACGGGACCGGCGATGACGTCGCATTCTTTGAACGCGTTCTGGAAGTCATCCGCGATCATGCGGCGGATTTTTTGGGCCTGCAGGTAGTAGGCATCGTAATACCCATGCGAGAGCACATAAGCGCCCGTCATGATGCGGCGTTTGACCTCGTTGCCAAAGCCTTCGGCGCGGGTCTTTTTGTACATGTCCACCAGGTCGGTGTAGTCCTTGGCGCGGTGGCCGAACTTCACGCCGTCAAAGCGGCTCAGGTTGGAGCTGGCTTCGGCCGGGGCGATGATGTAGTACACCGGAATGGACAGCTCGGTGCGCGGCAGGCTGATGGGCACCAGCCTGGCGCCCAGCTTTTCATACTCGCGCAAAGCGCCATCGACGGCAGCGCGCACATCGGCGTGCAGGCCTTCACCAAAGAACTCTTTGGGAATGCCAATGCGCAGGCCTTCCAGCGATTGGTTCAGTGATGCGGTGAAGTCTTCGGCAGGCATGTCCAGCGAGGTGGAGTCGCGGTCAATGTCGGGGCCGCACATGGCGCTGAGCAGCAGTGCGCAGTCTTCGGCCGTGCGGGCCATGGGGCCGCCCTGGTCGAGGCTGGAGGCGTAGGCGATCATGCCGTAACGGCTGGCGCGGCCATAGGTGGGCTTGATGCCAGTGATGCCGCAAAAGCTGGCAGGTTGGCGGATCGAGCCGCCGGTGTCGGTGCCAGTCGCTGCTGGTGTCAGACGGGCCGCCACTGCGGCGGCGCTGCCGCCCGACGAGCCGCCGGGCACGCGGGCCGTGTCCCAGGGGTTGGTGACTTTGCCAAAGGCCGAGTTTTCGTTGGCCGAACCCATGGCGAACTCGTCGCAGTTGAGCTTGCCCAAGGTCACCATGCCTGCGCCGCCTTGTGCGGATGCGCCGAGTTTTTGCACCAGCGTGGCGTCAAAGGGCGAGCGGTAGCCGGTCAGGATCTTGGAGCCCGCAGTGGTGGCGAAGTCGCGGGTCACAAACACGTCTTTGTGGGCCACGGGCACACCTTCGAGCAGACCGCCCGTGCCAGCGGCCAGACGGGCGTCGCTGGCTTGCGCTTGCGCCAGCGTCACTTCGCTGTCGATGTCGAGGAACGCGTTGTGCGGGTTGCCACCCAAACGGGCCAGAAAGCCGGTGGCCACTTCGACGGCGCTCACCTGTTTGGCCTTGAGGGCCTGGGCCAGTTCGGCCACGGTCATGTCATGCAGAGAATTCATCGTGCGGCTCACTCGATCACCTTGGGCACCAAGAACAGCCCGCGCTCGACGGCGGGGGCGCTGCGCTGGTTCAGGTCGCGTTGGTTGGGTTCGCTGGCCACGTCGGGGCGCAGGCGCAGCGTGATGTCCTGGATGGCAGCCACGGGGTGGGCCATCGGCTCGATGCCGGTGGTGTCCACGGCCTGCATGGCTTCGACGATGCCAAAAAAGCCGTTGATCTGGGTCAGCATGCGCTCACTCTCGTCGGGCTGCAGTTCCAGTCGGGCGAGGTTCGCGATGCGGGCAATATCCTGCGGGGTCAGGGACATGGTTTGAAAAGAGTTGTAAATGACGGGGTTTTCCAAGCCAAACGGGGCTTCAAAGCACCTGTTTTGCCGGGGGATCGGGTATTATCCTGTGTTTGGCGCAGCTCACAGCATAGCCTCTGAGCCAGCCCTCACGACACACCCGATTTGACAGCCGCGCCGTCCCCAATTTGCCTCCATCGGGCCTTGGGTTTGAGCGTCAAAGGACTCCCGAATGTTTTCTTCATTTCGCCGTTATTTTTCCAGCGACCTGGCCATTGACCTGGGCACCGCCAACACCCTGATTTTTGTGCGCGACAAGGGCATCGTGCTCGACGAGCCTTCGGTGGTCGCCATTCGCCACGAAGGCGGTCCCCAGGGCAAAAAGACTTTGCAAGCTGTGGGCCACGAAGCCAAGGCCATGCTGGGCAAGGTGCCCGGCAACATCGAAGCCATTCGCCCGATGAAAGACGGCGTGATTGCCGACTTCACCGTGACCGAGCAGATGCTCAAGCAGTTCATCCGCATGGTGCACCCCCGCAGCACCTTCCGCCCCAGCCCCCGCATCATCATTTGCGTGCCTTGCGGCTCCACCCAAGTCGAGCGCCGGGCGATCCGCGAGTCCGCTTTGGGCGCAGGTGCTTCTGAGGTGTATTTGATCGAAGAGCCCATGGCCGCTGCGATTGGTGCCGGCTTGCCGGTGTCGGCAGCTTCGGGCTCCATGGTGGTGGACATCGGCGGCGGCACCACCGAAGTCGGCGTGATCTCGCTGGGTGGCATGGTCTACAAAGGCAGTGTGCGCGTGGGTGGCGACAAGTTCGACGAAGCCATCATCAGCTACATCCGTCGCAACTACGGCATGCTCATCGGTGAGCCCACCGCAGAAGCCATCAAGAAAAACATCGGCTCGGCCTTCCCCGGCAGCGAAGTCAAGGAAATGGAAGTCAAGGGCCGCAACCTGTCGGAAGGCGTGCCACGCAGCTTCACCATCAGCTCCAACGAAATTCTGGAAGCCCTGACCGATCCGCTCAACCAGATCGTCTCGGCCGTCAAAACCGCGCTGGAACACACCCCGCCTGAACTGGGCGCCGACATCGCCGAACGCGGCATGATGTTGACCGGTGGTGGCGCACTGCTGCGCGACCTGGACCGCCTGCTGGCCGAAGAAACCGGCTTGCCCGTGCTGGTGGCCGAAGACCCGCTGACCTGCGTGGCCCGTGGTTGCGGCATGGCGCTGGAGCGCATGGACCAGTTGGGCAGCATCTTCACCAGCGAATAAGCGATGCACCTGGCTGCTTGCCCACGGCCAGGGTTCAAGCTTGACCTAACCTGAATCCGGCGCACCTCCCCCATGGCTCTGGATACCCTCGAACGCAGTGCCCCGCCGATTTTTCGGCAGGGCCTGTCTGCGACCACCAAACTGGTGCTCTTGGCGCTGCTGTCGATTTTGTTGATGGCCTCGGACCACCGGTTCAAAATTTCTCAGCCGCTGCGTTCGGGCATTGCCATCGTGTTGGCCCCCTTGCAGTGGTTGTCGTTGCAGCCCGGGCGGGCGGTCAACGGTTTGGGCCAATATTTTGGCAATCTCGAAGAAGCGCAAGATGCGGCGCAAAACTTCCATACCCGCACCATCGCGCAAGCCCAGCGTTTGCAGCAAGTTGAGCAGTTGACGCAAGAAAACGCCCAGCTGCGGCAGTTGCTGGATCTGCGCAAGCAAATGGCGGGACCATCCCAGGCGGTGGAGGTGCTTTACGACACCGCCGACCCTTATACCGATCGCGTGGTGGTGGACCGTGGCCAAATCGGGGGCATCGTGCAAGGCGCTGCCGTCATTGATGCCGGTGGCGTGGTGGGGCAAGTGACGCGGGTCTACCCCCTGGTCAGTGAGGTGACCTTGCTCACGGACCGGGACCAAAGCATTCCCGTGATGAATGCCCGCACGGGCAGTCGGCATGTGGCGATGGGCGACCCGTTCATGCCAGGCGGAGCACTGGAGCTGAAGTTTGTACCCGCCAGCACCGATGTCAAACAAGGTGACTTGCTCACGACCAGTGGCATTGACGGCGTGTATCCGCCGGGCCTGCATGTGGGCACCGTGAGCCAGATCGACCGCCGTGTCGATTCGTCATTTGCGCGGGTGCATGCCACTCCGGCTGCCAAAGCCCGTGGTCGGCATTTGCTGGTGCTGATGCCGGTCAAGGACTGGCCACTAGCGCCTGCCGCCCATCCTGAACCCAAGCGCAGTGGCAAAGGTCGGCCAACTGCGTCTTCTGCGCCTTCTGCCGCACCCGCATCTTCAGGAGCCAAGCCATGATCATGCCCGCAGGCCGACCGCTGCTGCTGCCCGCCAACCCTCGCTTCATTGCCTTGACCTTGGTGGTGGGGCTGCTGACGAACATGTTGTTGGGTTTGACGGGTTGGCGCTGGCTGCCCGATGTCCTGGCCATCGTGGTGGTGTTCTGGAATGTTTACCAACCCCGACGTGTTGGCCTGGTGTTGGCCTTTGTGCTGGGCTTGGCGCTGGATGTGCATGAGTCGGCTTTGTTGGGACAAAACGCTTTGTCGTATGTGGTGCTGAGCAGCATGGCGATTGCCGTGCAGCGGCGCTTGCTGTGGTTTCCTTTGCGCGAGCAAGCGCTGCAAATTGCGCCGCTGTTTGTGATCGCATCTTTGCTGGAGTGGGTGACCCGCCTGATCGTGCAGGACGCCTGGCCCCATTGGAGTCAGCTGTTTGCACCCTTGATGCAAGCGGCCCTGTGGCCTCTGATGGGCGCTTTGTTGCTCGCACCGCAGCGGCGAGCGGTTGACCCAGACAACATCCGGCCGCTTTGACCATGCCAATGTGGCTGCCTTCACTTGCCGAGCTGCGGGATAACCAGGCCGATCTTTCCCGGTTTCGCAACCGTGTGTTCGTGGTTCAGGTGGTCGTGCTGGTTTGCTTTTTGCTGGTGGCGGCCCGTTTGTCGTATCTGCAAATCGTGCGCCATGAAGACTTGTTGGAGCAGGCCGAAAACAACCGCACGGCCGTGATCCCCACCGTTCCGCCACGCGGCAGCATTCTGGACCGAAATGGCGTTGAGCTGGCCAGCAATTACTCGGCCTACACGCTCGAAATCACGCCGTCCAAAGTGACCGATCTGGAGGCCACGATCGATGCGCTGGGCGAGCTGGTGGAAATTCAGGGCAAAGACCGCCGCCGTTTTAAACGCCTGCGTGAAGAGTCGCGCAGCTTTGACTCTTTGCCCATACGCACCCGCTTGACCGACGAAGAGGTGGCGCGTTTCAGTGCGCAGCGCTACCGGTTTCCGGGCGTTGAAATCAAGGCGCGCTTGTTCAGGCAGTACCCCTATGGCGAGTTGGCCAGCCATGTGGTGGGTTACATCGGTCGCATCAATGCGCGTGAAAAAGAACGCATTGAAGACGACGACGATGTGGGCAATTACCGGGGCACGGAATACATCGGCAAGCTGGGGGTTGAGCAGCGTTACGAGCGCGAGTTGCATGGCATCACCGGCGTGAACCGGGTTGAAACTTCGGCCGGTGGCCGGGCCACCCGAAGCCTGTCCAGCCACTTGGCCACGCCGGGGCAGAACGTGGTGTTGTCGATCGATATCCATCTTCAAAAAATGATCGAGGATTTGTTTGGCAACCGCCGTGGCGCATTGGTGGCGATGGACCCGCAAACCGGTGAGGTCTTGGCCTTTGTCAGCAAGCCCACGTTTGATCCTAATTTGTTTGTCGAGGGCATTGATGTCGAGAGCTGGCAGTCGCTCAACGAGTCTCCTGACAAGCCCTTGCTCAACCGTGCGTTGCGTGGCACCTATCCACCAGGCTCGACCTACAAACCTTTCATGGCCCTGGGCGCATTGACCACGGGCAAACGCAGTGCCAGCACCATCATCAACGATGCGGGTTCGTGGTCTTATGGCGGGCACACCTTCCGTAGCCATGGCGACTCCGGGCTGGGCCCGGTCGACATGGTCCGTTCGATCACCTTGTCCAGCAACGTCTATTACTACTCATTGGCCAACGAGATGGGGGTCGATGCCATCCACGACTTCATGAAGCCTTTGGGCTTTGGCCAGATCACCGGCATTGATTTGCCAGGCGAGGTGCGTGGCGTGCTGCCCAGCACCGAGTGGAAGCGCAACTATTACAAAAAGCCTGAGCAGAAAAAATGGTTCGGTGGCGAAACCATCTCGCTGGGCATTGGTCAGGGCTACAACGCTTTCACCATGGTGCAGCTGGCATCGGCCACTGCCACCATCGCCAGCGGTGGGCGAAAATTTGCCCCTCGCGTGGTGCGTGCCACGCAAGACGCCCTGACCCACGCCCAAGTGGCAACCACCACGTCTGAGCCTGTGGATTTGGGTTACGCGCCCGAACACATTGCGGTGGTGCGCAACGGCTTGGTCGGGGTGGTCACATCGGGCACTTCGGCTCAGGTGTTTGCCGGAGCGGGCTACCAGAGCGCAGGGAAAACCGGCACGGCGCAGGCCGTCACCATTGGTCAAAAAGACAAATACAACGCCGCCAAACTGGCGGAGTACCAGCGCGACCATGCCTTGTACATGGCCTATGCACCCGCTGATGCGCCCAAGATTGCGCTGGCCGTGGTGGTTGAGAATGCTGGCTTCGGCGCAGCCGCAGCGGCCCCCATTGCCCGGCGTGTTTTTGACTATTGGTTGTTGGGCCAATACCCCAGCGAAGAAGACATTGCGGCCACCCAAAAAGGCCAATCGGGCAGACCGATTGGCACACCCCGGTCTAAAAAGGATGTGCCGCTGGAAAGCAGTCGGCTGAACTGATCAGCCTAAAGTCACTGCCAGCGGCTCAGTGAGGCCAGCTTTGTGCCAAAGACTTCAAGCCCCGGATCAGCATCTCTACCGAGATGGACACCAAAATCAGACCCATCAAGCGCTCAAAAGCCGAGACCACGCGCAAGCCCACCAAACGCTGCAAACGCTCGGCGAGCAGCAGCACCACAGCGCACACAGCCATGGTCACCGTCAGAGCGGCCACCCACTCTAATCGGCGTTCGGGCGCTTGGCTGACCAGCAGTAAAACGGTCGCCATGGCCGAAGGTCCGGCCAAGGCGGGGATGGCCAAGGGAACGATCAAGGGCTCAGTCAAAGGCACAGTTGAGTCTTGTGGCGGTGGCGGAAAGATCATGCGCAAGGCGATCAAAAACAGCACCACCGCACCGCCAATTTGCAAGGACACATCGGACAGGCTCATGGCCTTCAGAAACGATTGCCCCACAAACATGAAGGCCAGCAGCAGGCCAAAAGCGATCAGCACTTCGCGCACGATGACGCGGGCACGCCGCTCGGGGGGCACGGCCCGCAGGGTGTTCACAAAAATCGGGATGTTGCCCAGCGGATCGGTGATCAGCAGCAGCAAGATGGTGGCCGAAGCGAAGCTGTGTTCCATGGCCATCAGCTCGCGTACACCGTGCTCAGACTGGTGAAGCCCTTGACTTCGATTGGGTTGTCAAACGGGTCCATGAAGAACATCGTCCATTGCTCGCCAGGTTGGCCTGCAAAGCGCAGATGGGGTTCGACCACAAATGCCATGTGCGCCGCTTGCAAGCGGTCAGCCAAGGTTTGCCAATCGTCTTTTTGCAAGATCAAGCCAAAGTGAGGCATGGGCACCAGCTGATCACCGACACGGCCCGTGAGGGTGGTTTTGAAGGGCTCACCCAAATGAAGCGAAATCTGGTGCGAAAAAAAGTCAAAGTCCACCCAAGTGTCGGTGGAGCGGCCTTCTTTGCAGCCAAGCAAGCCGCCATAAAAGCGGCGGGCCTCGTTGAGGTCGGTGACGTGAAACGCCAAGTGAAATAAGCTGTGCATGCCTCAAAGCATATCAGCCTGCAGGGGCGTGCCAAGCCATGCCCCTGCCCGCCCCTCAAGAGCCGTTTATAACCGACTGGGGTCAGCCGCCATGGCGTCGAAAGCCTTGAAATACTGCTTGGCCAATGCCACGAGTTGAGGGTCGGTCGGGTGGTCGCTGGGCACGTTGTCCACAATCACCTGGGCCACAGTGGGCCTGTTTTGAATGCACCATGCCCGGAACTCGTTGCGTGCACCCCCCGAACCGGTGAGCAGCACTTCATGTGTCCCATTCAGGGCAGTGGCCACATCGGCAAAGAAGGCTGCGGTGTCGTTGGCCTGACCTTGGTGTTTGTGGTGGCTGCGCGACCGGATGCGCTGTGCCTGTATGTGTGCACGGTCGAACATGACGACATGGGCTTCTTGGTGGTCCATCCAGACCACGGCGTGAAAAGTGCTCATTGGCGGGTTCGCTTTCAAAAATCAGGATGATTTTTCTGCCAAGGTTTGGCAGGAGATGCATCGCAGGGCGGAAGGGTAGGCGGCCAGACGTTCCTCTGGAATCGTCACGCCGCAATCCTTGCATTGGCCGTAGTGACCGGCATCCAGACGTTCCAGCGCCGCATCCAGTGCGCCCAGCTCGGCTGTTTCATGCTCGTTCATGGCGAACTCGTCGTCGCGTTCTGAGAGGGCTTGCGCCCGATTTTCAAAATCACGCACGTCATGCTCCGCTGCCATGTCGACGCGCGAAACCAAACCGCCACGCTCTTGAGCGATGTGGGCCAGCAATTGAGCGCGCTCTTGCAAGAGTCGCTCGCGGTGGGGGGATTGGGATGAGTTCATGTGCTCATCCTGAACCTGAGCAAGGCGGCCGGTATTGATGCAGGTCAACCGGCCCCTTGTCAGTGCATGCCGTTGGCTTATTTGGCTTTCATGCGCGCCATCATCAAATCCATGTTGGCTTTGCGGTCGGCGTTGATTTTTTGCATGTGGGGACGCTCGCCCATCATCTTGAGGTAGTCGCGTACCGGCAGATCGGCCAGGAAATCTTTGCCGTAAACCAGCTTGGTGGCACCCGAGACCAAGGGCAAATGGGTGACGGCGGCGCAATCGGCCAGCGTCAGGCTGTCGCCCGCCACAAAAGGCGTGAATTTGGCAAGCTTGGCGAAGGCGGCGACGTTCTTTTCAAGCTGCGCCGCAGTCTTTTCCTTGACCGAGTCACTCACCTTGCCGCCAAAAAAGGCTTCGGGATAGAGGTTGCGGGCCACGAGTTCCAGGTGCAGGTCCAGAAACAGTGCCAACTCTCGCACCTTGGAGGCTGCAAACGGGTCGGCCGGCAGCAGCGGGTTTTGCGGGTACTTTTGCTCGATGTATTCGAGCATCACGGCCGACTCGCACATCGCGCCCTGCTCCGTTTTCAGGTAAGGCACCTTGCCCAAAGGGCTCGCCGAGGCGTCGGTGGCGCCCACCCAGGCAAGTTCTTCTTCAAAGGGCACGCCTTTTTCGAGCAGGGCGAATTTGACCTTGTTGTGGTAGTTGCTGGCTGCGAAGCCGCAGAGTTTGAGCATGGGGTCTCCAGTGTGTTGAAAAGTGTGAGCAGGTTAGCGCCTGGCGGCCAGCGCCTGCGTCGCAAAGATGACGTTCCAAGAAGCTGGGCTGGCCCATGGGATAATTTCAGCCCATGTCCTCCCTGCAAACCCTGCGCAATGCCCACCTTCTCACCCGCCTCGTGCTGGTGTGGTTTGCGTTGTTCATTGGGGTTTCGGTGGCTTCCCCATTGGTCAAGCCCCAGGCCACCCAAATGGTTTGTTCTGCCATGGGTGGCATGAAAATGGTGATGGGGGACGACGCTGGCGACAGCCAAACGTCTTCGGGCGGCATGGACTGCCCTTTGTGCGCCCACGTCAGCGCACCGCCACCCTCGGTGGTGGTGGGCTTCGCAACCGTGAGCGCCTTGGCCCATGCCCTGCGCCCCATACCGTCGGCCCACATCGCCTGGCTGACCGGCACCCCGCTGCCGCCGCGCGGCCCGCCTGCACTTTCCTGAACTTTCGCCTTGACGCCGCAGCGGTGAACGCCGCCTGGCCGCGTCGCTCGTGTTTCGTTTTCAGGAATTTTCATGCGCAAAACCCGCATCGCCTTGGGCCTGGCCCTGGCTTACCCTTTCGTCATCTCTGCCCAACCAGTCGATAACGCCCCCAGCAAAGAAGTGGGCGTGGTCACCATCGTCAGCCAACAACCCACCTCCCTGCCCACCCAGATTCCGGCCACCATGGAAGGCATTACGGCCGCGCAGATCGAGCAGAACATCAACGCCACCGACAGCGAAGATGCCCTCAAGTACTTCCCCAGCCTCTTGGTGCGCAAGCGCTACAACGGCGACTACAACCACGCCATCTTGTCCAGCCGCGTCTCGGGCACGGGCAACAGCACCCGCTCGGCGGTGTATGCAGATGGCATTTTGCTGAGCAACTACCTGGGCAACGGTGTCAGCGGCCTGAGCTTTCCGCCGCGCTGGGGCATGGTCACGCCCGAAGAAATCGAGCGTGTGGACGTGATGTACGGCCCGTTTTCTGCGGCTTACCCGGGCAACTCGGTGGGCGCGGTGGTCGAGTACACGACCAAAATGCCCGAAAAACTCGAAGGCTCGGTCAAAGTGGGCTACGCCCACCAACCCTTTGACCTGTACAACACCCATGCCACTTATGGCGGCTGGCAGTCCAGCGCGTCCTTGGGCAGCCGCTCGGGCGACTGGTCGTGGTTTGTCAACTTGAACCACACCGACAGCCAGGGCCAGCCCCTGACCTTTGCCACGCGCACTGTGAGCACAGGTACCGTGGGCTCGGCAGGCACGGCGGTGACGGGTGCAGTTGCAGGCTTGAACAGTGCGAATGTGCCTTGGGTGATTTTGGGAGCGCTCACCCAGTACCACACGGTGCAAGACCATGTGAAAGCCAAAGTGGCCTATGACTTCAGCCCCACCGTGCGTGCCACGTATTCGTTGGGCATCTGGCAAAACACGTCCGAGGGCCGTCCACAGTCTTACCTCACCAATGCCTCGGGCCAAACCGTCACCAGCGGTGCGATCAACATCGGTGGCCGCAGCTACTCGGCGCTCAACGGCGGTGACTTCGCCCTCACCAATGAAAAACTCAGCCACACCCTGCACGGCCTGTCGGTCAAGAGCCGCACGCAAGGCACCTTCGACTGGGAAGTGGCCGCCAGCCTGTACGACTACGGCTCGGACACCAAGCGCCAGAATGCTGGCAGCAACACCTTGCCCAACGCCGCAGCAGGTGGCGCTGGCACCATTGCCGACGGCTCGGGCACGGGTTGGAACAACCTGGCTTTGCGTGGCACTTGGCGCCCGCAAGGACCCAAAGGCGAACACGTTGTGGATTTTGGCGCGCAGCAAGACAGCTACAAGCTGCGCTACCTGACCTCCAACATCGCAGGTAACTGGACCACCGACGCTGCAGGCAGCGTGGCCAGCGAAGTGGGGGGCCGCACCCAGCTGCAAAGCCTGTACGCGCAAGACACTTGGCGCTTTGCCCCTGACTGGCGCGTCGTACTGGGCTTGCGGGCGGAACACTGGAGCGCCACGCAAGGCTTGACGCGCTTCTCGGCCAGCAGCAGCCAAGCTTTTGCAGACCGCAGCGAGCACCACCTGTCGCCCAAAGCGGCCTTGTCCAAACAGATCGCCGAGGACGCCTTCCTCAAATACGCCGTGGGCCGCGCCGTGCGCATGCCCACCGTGAACGAGCTGTACGGCGCCACCTCGACCACCAACTCGCAGTACATCAACGACCCGAACCTGCGTCCTGAAAAATCGTGGACTCAGGAGCTGAGCTACGAAAAAAACCTGGACAAAAGCCAGTGGCGTGTGACGGCATTTGCCGAAGATACGCAAGACGGCATTTACTCGCAGTCGGTGGTCGACCCCGCTGCGGGCAACCGCACCATCAGCCGCGTGCAAAACGTGGACCGCATCCGCACGCGCGGACTTGAGGGTGCCTTCACGGTTCAAGGCTTTGGCCTTGTGGGTCTGGATGTGACGGGCAGCGTGACCTATGCCGATTCGGTGATCAAGGTCAACCAGGGCTTTGTGGCAGTGGCTGGAGACACCCTCGGCAAGATGCAACCCAACATCCCCAAATGGCGCGCCACATTGTTGGCAGGCTACCGTTGGAACGCGGCTTGGACCAGTTCGGTGGCCGTGCGCTACAGCGGCCAGCAGTTCCGCACACTCAACAACTCGGACGTGAACGGCTATGCCTACATGGGCGTGAGCACTTTCACTACGGTGGACGTGCGTGCCCGTTGGCAGATCACGCCCCAGCTGGTCGCCGCCTTTGGCATCGATAACCTGAACAACGACAAGTACTGGAACTTCCACCCCTACCCACAGCGCAGCTACACAGCTGAGCTGAAGGCCAATTTTTAAAGGACACCGATCATGAAACTTTTCAATCCCCTGTTGTGCGCCATGTTGGCTCTCTTGGGCTTAGGTTTGGGTTTGGGGGCTTCGGCCCACACCGTGCTCGAGTACCAGGTGGCCACCGCTGGCCAGAGCTACAAGGCCACCTTCAAGGTGGGCCACGGTTGCGGCGCGTCGCCCACGCGCCAGATCGTGGTCGACATCCCGGCGGGCGTGCAGGGCGCCAAGCCCATGCCCAAGGCGGGCTGGCGACTGGAGGTGACCCGCGACAAGCTGGCTCAGCCCTACACCAGCCACGGCCGTAACATCACCGAAGACGTGACCCGGATCAGTTGGACGGCCAAAACCGTCGAAGACATGTTGCCCAGTGGCCATTACGACGAGTTCGTGCTGGTGGGGACTTTGCCTGGCCAGTCGGGCATGATGTATTGGCCTGTGCAGCAGGTGTGTGAGCAGGGTCGCAACGACTGGACGGAAGTTCCCAAGCCAGGCCAAAAACTGTCGGACCTGAAGTCGCCCGCTGCAGCGCTGGAACTCATGCCCAGTGCTGCAGCAGCCGGACACGCACACTGAAGACCCACTATTTCAATCTGAGGAGAAAACATGAACAAGACATTCAAACAAGCCTTGTGGCTGTGCCTGGGCTTGATGGCCACCAACACGACCTGGGCCCAGGTCAAGGTGGAGGGTGGATGGGCCCGCGCTACCGTTCAAGGCCAAAATGCCACGGGTGCTTTCATGAAAATCACAGCCCCCCAGACCACCCGTTTGGTGGCGGTGTCTACCCCCGCCGCGGGCGTTGCCGAAATCCATGAAATGAAGATGGAAGGCTCGGTCATGAAAATGCGCGCAGTGCCTGCATTGGACTTGCCTGCCAACCAAACGGTGGAGCTCAAGCCTGGCAGCTACCACTTGATGCTGATGGACCTCAAGGCCCCGCTTGTGAAAGACGGCAGTGTGGCCCTGACCCTGATCTTCAAGGACGCCAAAGGCACCGAGAGCAAGCAGCAGGTGAGCGTGCCGGTGACCACGGGCATGCCACAAGCGCATGGCCATGCAGACCACAAACACTGAAAGCCGTGTGCCAGACATTTCGATTAAGCTGTTGCATCCACCATCTGCGTGAGGAGACACCATGAGCGATACATCGGCTTTCGGCTTTGGCCAATTTGTTCCGGGGTTTGATTTTTTGCAAAACCTGTCCAAAACGGCGGCTCAGGCTGCACCCGCGACAGGGGCCATCCCGGGCATGGCCAGTTGGGTGGCGCCCACACTGAGTGTTGAGGAAATCGACAAGCGCATTCAGGAACTCAAGTCGGTGCTGTTTTGGCTGGAGCAAAACACCACCGCACTCAAGGCCACTGTCCAGGCGATGGAGGTGCAGAAGATGACCTTGTCCACGTTGCAAAGCATGAACGTGAACATGGCCGATCTGGCCAAGGCCTTCACAGCCAAGGCGCCTGCCACCGAACCTGTACAGCAAGCCACGCGCCCGCCTGAACCTGTTGCGCCAAAGCCAGCCGTCGAAGCCGAAGCGGCCAAAGCCAAGTCGACGTCCAAGTCTGCGGAAAACCCCTCGGCCAAGCCGGCGGTGGATCCAATGCAGTGGTGGGGTGCTTTGACACAGCAGTTTCAGAGCATTGCAGCCGCTGCAGTGAAAGACGTGGCTGCCGAGGCCATGAAGGCCGGCATGACGGCCAAGGGTGCCAGCACCTCAGCGGCCAGCAAAAAATCACCTGCAGCCCCAAAGGCGCCCGCCAAAAAAGCCACCAACGGCAAAGCCAAACTGAGCGCCAAATCTGCGCCTCGCAAGCCGCTCTCCAAGCGCACAAAGCCATGAAGCTGTTTCCCTATGGGCACGCCACCCATCCGCATTGGCTGATGGCTGCAGGTTTGGTCTTGGCCCAGTTGCGAGCGCAGATGAGCTTGCCCAAATGCGCCGCAGACCCCAAGTTGGCGCTGCTCTACATCACTGACCACTACGCGGGCCATGCGCAGGCGATTCTTGACCATTTGCGTCAAGAGTTGCCCGCCGTCAGCGATTGGGTTGGGACCGTGGGGGTGGGCATTGCCGTCAACAACGCCGAGTACTTTGACGAACCGGCCATGGCGGTCATGTTGTGCGATCTGCCACCCGAGCATTACCGCGTGTTTTCGGGTCGTGCCCCTTTGGCCGACAACGGGTTTGCCTCTGTAGCGCTGGTGCACGCCGACCCGGCCACGCCCGACTTGGCCGAGTTACTGGGCGAAATGGCGGCGCGGACCGAACAAGGCTATTTGTTCGGTGGCCTGACTTCCAGCCGCACCCGTAGCGTGCAGTTTGCCGTTCACAACGGACAGAACCTGGACGATGGCGGTGTGCTCGAAGGCGGCTTGAGTGGTGTGGCCTTGAGTGCCGATGTGGCCTTGCTGTCACGCGTGACCCAGGGTTGTCAACCCGTCTCGCCTGAGCGCGAGATCACCGAGGCCGACAGGCATGTGGTGCTCAAACTCAATGGAGAACCGGCACTGGACGTGATGCTGGCTGACTTGAAGATCAGCTTGAGCGAGCCGCAAAAGGCCATTCCGGTGGTGCGTTCAACTTTGGTGGGTCTGAGCCCGGTCGGGCAAGTGGGCGTAGGCCGCACGGGCAACTTGGGCAGCTACGTGCTGGTGCGCCACATTGTGGGTCTTGACCCTTTGCGTCATGGCTTGGCGGTGGCTGAACACCTGGAGCCCGGCATGCGCTTGACGTTTTGCAAGCGCGATGTGCACGCAGCCCGTGCCGACTTGGTGCGCGTGTGCGCTGAAATCCGCGAAGAGCTTGAACCCGAGATGCTGTCCGTTGAAGCGATCCATGCCCTGAGCGATGACCCTATGCCGAGCTTGCCTCAAGTGGGCAAGCGCATCGCAGGCGCTGTCTATGTGAGCTGCACTGGCCGGGGTGGCCCGCACTTTGGTGGCCCCAGCGCCGAGCTGCAGATCATCCGCCACGCTTTGGGCGATGTGCCCTTGGTCGGCTTCTTTGCCGCAGGCGAAATCGCGCGGGATCAACTGTACGGTTACACCGGGGTGTTGACGGTGTTCACCACCGACTGAAAGAGGGTGTGGGCGCTGGGCTTTGTGGGAGCGAACCCCTGCTCGCGAAAATCTTACGATGGCAAAGCGTGCATTCGGCCGCAGGGGCGGCCTCCTACGAAATCAAACGCCCCGAGCCCGCTCGCTCTTGAATTGCGCCCGGAACTGCGCGAACTGCCCCGCGTCCAGCGATTCGCGCACTTCGCGCATCAGGTCCAGGTAGTAGTGCAGGTTGTGGATGGTGGTCAGCATGGGGCCGAGCATTTCGCCGCAGCGGTCCAGGTGGTGCATGTAAGCGCGGCTGAAACCGTCTCGGCCACCGTTGTCCCACGACACGCCAGACGTTCCCGCGCAGGCATGGCAGGTGCAACTGGTGTCGAGTGGCTGCGGGTCGTTTTTGTGGCGGGCGTTGCGCAGCTTCAGGTCGCCAAAGCGGGTGAACACCGTGCCGTTGCGGGCGTTGCGGGTGGGCATGACGCAGTCGAACATGTCCACGCCATCGGCCACGCCTTGCACCAGGTCTTCGGGCGTGCCCACGCCCATCAGGTAGCGCGGCTTGTGGGCGGGCAGGCGGTGCGGGGTGTGCGCCATGATTTGCAGCATTTGCTCTTTGGGCTCGCCCACGCTGACGCCACCGATCGCATAGCCGGGGAAGTCCATCTCCACCAGCGCGTCCAGCGATTCCTGGCGCAGGTTTTCAAACATGCCGCCTTGCACGATGCCAAACAGCGCATTGGGGTTTTCCAGGCGAGCAAATTCGTCTTTGCTGCGAACGGCCCAACGGCGGCTCATCTCCATCGACTTGCGCGCCTCGGCCTCGGTGGTGAGGTGCCCCTTGGTCTCGTAGGGCGTGCACTCGTCGAGCTGCATCACGATGTCGGAGTTCAGGATGGTCTGGATCTGCATGCTCACTTCGGGCGACATGAACAGCTTGTCGCCGTTCACGGGGCTGGCAAAGGTCACGCCTTCTTCGGTGATCTTGCGCATGTCGCCCAGCGACCAGACCTGAAAACCGCCCGAGTCGGTCAGGATGGGCTTGTCCCATTTTTCAAACTGGTGCAGGCCACCAAAGCCTTTCATGATGTCCAGCCCCGGGCGCATCCACAGGTGGAAGGTGTTGCCCAAAATGATCTGTGCGCCCATCTCGTGCAGGCTGCGCGGCATCACGCCTTTGACGGTGCCGTAGGTCCCCACGGGCATGAAGATGGGCGTTTGCACCACGCCATGGTTCAGGGTCAGCACCCCGCGTCGGGCGTGGCTGGAGGGGTCGGTTTTGAGCAGGTCGAATTGGAGCATGGCAGCGATTGTAGGAGGCCCGCCCACGGGCCAATGGTTGGATGTGTGGGAGCCGCGCCCTCGCGGCGAATGCTGGTGGTTTGCGGACGCTGGATCGCGGCGGGGGCGCCGCTCCCAGAAGAAAACGTTTGAGTGGCTTTACACCGTTTGTTCCGCGGCGGGTTTGCTGCCGTCACCAAACAGTTGGGCGACTTGCCCGCGCAGCCACTGGTGCCCCGGGTCTTTGTGCAGTCGGGCGTGCCAGAACTGGTGGATGGCGCTGCCGTCCACTGCCAGTGGCAGGGCGCGGGTGGTCAGGGCAAAAGGGGCGGTCACGCGCTGCGCAAAGCGCTCGGGCACGGTGGCAATCAGGTCCGAGTGGCCCAGCACATCGCCCAAAGCTACGTAGTGCGGCACCGTGAGGCGAATGCGGCGCTGCAGGCCTTGGCGCTCCAGCGCTTCGTCCACCCTGCCGTGCCCTGTGCCTGCGGCAATCACGCGCACATGGCTGGCGGCGGCAAAGTCGATGAGCGACAGGGTGGTGGCTGTCGCCAGTGGGTGGCCTTCGCGCATCAGGCACACATAGGGCTGGCGAAACAGCGCTTGCTGAAAAAAGCCCGCCTGCAGCTGCGGCAACAAGCCCAGCGCCAAGTCGGTGCGGCCAGAGGCCATGTCGTCTTTCAGGCTGTCGCTGGTCACGGCCACCACGTTGAGCGTGACGCCCGGAGCTGCATGAGCCAGCGCGTCCATCAGCACGGGCAGGAAATACATTTCGCCCACATCGGTCATGGCCAAAGTGAAGCTGCGTTCGCTGGTGGCCGGGTCAAACGAGGCGCGCACATTGAGCGCTTGCTGCAAGCCGTCGAGCGCGGTGGCCACGGGTTCGGCCAGCTGTAGGGCGTAGGGCGTGGGCGCCATGCCGCGCTGGGTGCGTAAAAACAGCTCGTCGCCCAGACTGCTGCGCAGGCGGCCCAGCGCGCTGCTGACGGCGGGCTGGCTCATGCCCAGCACGGTGGCCACGGCAGACACGCGCTTTTCGCGCAGTAGGTGGTGAAACACCAGCAGCAGGTTCAGGTCGAGGCGGGCGAGTTCCATGGCGGGTGAGAGTTATATTTGAAATTTGGATAATGATTATCTTTGAATTTCGATTTACCGAATTTGATGGGTGCGACATGATGCAGGCCAAGATCTGTGGGAGGTCGCCCCTGCGGCCGAATGCTTGCCGTGCCAAGGCGGCCATTCGCGAGCGGGGGCTCGCTCCCACATGCTCAGTGCAAACCTACACATTGCAGGAGACCCACCCATGACCGAACAACCCATCCACTGGGAAACGGACGGCACCAGCCGCGTGCCGTTTGCCGTGTACACCGACGAAGACCGGCACAAGAAGGAGCTGGAGCGCTTCTTTTACAAAAGTCACTGGAACTACGTGGGCCTGGAGGCCGAGATCCCGAACCCCGGCGACTTCAAGCGCACCGTGGTGGGCGAGCGCTCGGTCATCATGACGCGTGCCACCGACGGGCAGATCCATGTGGTCGAGAACGTCTGCGCCCACCGGGGCATGCAGTTTTGCCGCGAGCGCCACGGCAACAAAAAAGAGTTTGTCTGCCCCTACCACCAGTGGAGCTACACGCTCAAGGGCGACTTGCAGGGCGTGCCTTTTCGGCGTGGCGTGCGCCAAGACGGCAAGGTCAACGGCGGCATGCCCGCCGACTTTGACCCCAAGGACCACGGCCTCACAGCCCTGAAAGTGGCCACACGCGGTGGCGTGGTGTTTGCATCGTTCGACCACAACGTGGAGTCGCTCGAAGACTTCATGGGTCCCACCATCCTGAAATACTTTGACCGCCTGTTCAATGGCCGCAAGCTGGTGGTGCTGGGTTACAACCGCCAGCGCATTCCGGGCAACTGGAAGCTGATGCAAGAGAACATCAAAGACCCCTACCACCCCGGCTTGCTGCACACCTGGTTTGTGACCTTTGGCCTCTGGCGTGCCGACAACAAGAGCGAGTTGCGCATGGACGCGCACCACCGCCATGCGGCCATGGTGTCGACCCGAGGCAGTGCTGGCCAAGCCACGGGGCAGGCGTCGCAGGTCACACAGGTGAGCAGCTTCAAAGAAAGCATGCAGCTCAACGACCCGAGCTTCTTGGACATCGTGCCCGAAGACTGGTGGAAGATGGAGGACCAGATGCCCTCGGCGGTGATGATGACGCTGTTCCCGAGTGTGATTTTTCAGCAGCAGGTCAACAGCGTGTCCACCCGGCACATCCAGCCCGATGGGCATGGTGCGTTTGATTTTGTCTGGACGCACTTCGGCTTTGAAGACGACACGCCCGAGATGCACGAGCGCCGCCTGCGCCAGTCCAACCTGTTTGGCCCGGCCGGTTTTGTGAGCGCGGACGACGGCGAGGTGATCGAGTTTTCGCAGCAAGCGTTTGAGACCAAACCCGAGCACCGCATGCTGGTGGAGCTGGGCGGTCGCGATGTGGGCGAGACCGACCACATGGTGACCGAAACGCTGATCAGGGGCATGTACGAATACTGGCGCAAAGTGATGGAGGCTTGATGATGGTCGATATGAATACCTGGTTCGGCATCCAGCAGCTCTATGCCGATTACGCCAGCGCCGTGGACAGCGGCCAGTGGGACCTGTGGCCCGAGTTTTTCACCGAGCAGTGCGTCTACAAACTGCAGCCGCGAGAAAACTTTGAACGCGGCTTTCCGCTGTGCACGCTGTCCTTCACCAGCAAAGGCATGCTCAAAGACCGCGTGTACGGCATCCAAGAAACGCTGTACCACGACCCTTACTACCAGCGGCATGTGGTGGGCGCGCCCATCGTGCGCCGCGTGGCAGACGGCCGCATTCACGCAGAAGCCAACTATGCGGTCTTTCGCACCAAGCTCGACAAGGAAAGCACCGTGTTCAATGTGGGCCGCTACATTGACACCATCGTGCAAACCCCCGAAGGCTTCAAGTTCGCCGAGCGCCTGTGCGTGTACGACAGCGAAATGATCCCCAACTCCATCATTTACCCGATCTGATCAAGAGCCACCCTATGAGCAACTGGATTGACGTGGCCGCCGAGGCCGATTTGTTTGAAGGCGCAGGCATCGCCGTGGCCCCCGATGGCCAGGACATTGCCCTGTTCAGCGTGGACGGCGAAGTGTTTGCCATCAACAACCTGTGCACCCACGGCAACGCCAAGCTGTGCGACGGATTTGTCGAAGGCCACCATGTGGAATGCCCCTTCCACCAGGCGCAGTTCAGCTTGCGCGATGGTTCGGTGGCCTGTGGTCCGGCGACCGAGCCGGCCAAAACGTGGCCGGTGAAGATCGAAGGTGGGCGGGTTTTTCTTCAGCTGACCTGAGATTCAGGCGGTGTGCGTGTCAGCAGCATCGCATCCCCATAACTGAAAAAGCGGTACTGGTTCGCGATCGCGTGCCGGTACAGACCCATGATGTGCTCGTAGCCCGCAAAGGCGCTGACCAGCATCATCAGCGTGCTTTTGGGCAGGTGGAAGTTGGTGACCAGGCGGTCCACCAATTTGAAATCAAACCCCGGCGTGATGAAGATCTGCGTGTCGCCGCTGGCCTGCCCGAACTTGGCCCACGACTCCAGGGTGCGCACCGTCGTCGTGCCCACGGCCACCACCTTGCCGCCCCGGGCCTTGCAAGCCGCAATCGCCTGCTGCGTGGTTTCGGGCACTTCGTACCATTCGCGGTGCATGGTGTGGTCGGCGATGTTCTCGGTTTTGACGGGCTGAAAGGTACCCGCGCCCACATGCAGCGTCACGCTGGCGCGTTGCACGCCACGGGCCTCCAGTTGGGCCAGCAGGCCTTCGTCAAAATGCAGCGCCGCCGTGGGGGCTGCCACCGCGCCGGGTGCACGTGCAAACACGGTCTGATAGCGCTGGGCATCTTCTTCTGAATCGGTGTGGGTGATGTAGGGCGGCAGCGGCACATGGCCGTGCTTTTCCATCAGCGCATGCGGCTCGTCGCTCAGCTTGAGGTGAAACAACTGGCCGTTGGCATCGGGCCAGCGGCCCAGCAGCACCGCGTCAAAACCGCCGTTGCGGGCACCGCCCATCATGTACATCTTGCCGCCCACCAGCGGCTTTTTGCTGACCTTCATGTGTGCCACCACCTCGTGGCCGGGCAGCACACGCTCGATCAGCAACTCCAGCTTGCCGCCAGAGGCCTTCTCGCCAAAGATGCGGGCCTTGACCACCTTGGTGTCGTTGAACACCAGCAGGTCGCCCGCGGTCAGCAGGCTGGGCAGTTCGTGAAAGATGCGGTCGACCACCGCAGGCGACGAGCCGTCGAGCAAACGCGAGCCGCTGCGCTCGGCGGCAGGGTGCTGGGCAATCAGTTCGGGGGGCAGCTCAAAGTCGAAATCGCTGAGCGTGAAAGCGCGGGGGGCGCTGGGGGATGCAGAAGGAGACATGGCGCAGGGCTGGACAGGCCCTTATCAATTGATAAACGGCGTGATTTTCTCACGCCGTTTCACAGTCAATCACGCATTAACGCGCCTGAACTAAAGATTCAATGCTTACTTTTGTCAATGCAATAGCGGCGACCAAATAAGACTTGGGGGAATCGGTTCAGTTCTTAGTCCACACCATGTGCGATGAGTTGGTCGTACTGTATTGAATGTCCCGCGAGACGATACTCAATTGACCGCTGGTGTTAATGCGGTAACGGCTCTGCTGCGTGTAGAGCAGCTGGTTGTATGCGTTATAGCCTTTAGCGATCAGGTTGACGATTGCCGTGCTGCTGCTGTCCGCTTCAACGGTATAACTCAGTACCCGGGTTCCGCTTCTGACTTGTTTTGTGCTAGAGGAATACACGTCAACAGCCGCGAACTGAGTGGTGTCGCCCACTTTGACGCTTGTGGGCAAGTCGTTGCTTGTGCCGTAAACAGCATAGTCAGTTCCAAGGTTCTCGCTGCCCACAGGTTTGTAGTTGGTATCGTAATAACTGATGCTTGTACCTGCAAAAGATGCTGGAGTGCAGTTGCTGTAAGTGCCTGTCAGTGTAGTTGTGGTCGAAACACCAGGAACGCCTTCAAACGTAGCGGCGGTAGCAGCGCTACGCGTCTCAGTGGCGCTGCCTGTACAGGTTCCACTGATAGAAAAACTGTTTATTTCACTTTGGCTGACCAGGGCTTGATAAGCACTTCGCAATGGGAAGGTTGCGGTCGATGCAGTTGTCGATGTAGCCGTTTCGTTACTGCTTGCACTAGAGCCCCCGCCTCCGCCTCCACAGCCCGCCACAGCCAGCAGCGCACCAATGGCGAAAAGTGAGTTAAGGAATTTCATGCAGTGGCTCCTGTTTGATGTGTTTATCGTTTACACGGTATCCAATTACCGTAAAAATGTAATTTACTTTAACATAATTTGTAATTAAAAATCACTTTCGAGATCAAGTCGCCAGCTACTTTCACAGCATGGCAACCACATCCGAAACAGAAGCATTTGCGCAGCGGCTCAAGCAGGCGCTTGAGGGTTCAGGCGTACGTGCTTCGCCAACCGCGGTGGCCAACGAGTTCAACCTTCGCTACTGGGGTCGCAGCATCACGCCGCACACGGCGCGCAACTGGTTATTGGGTAAATCCATTCCGACGCAGGACAAATTACGTGTGTTGGCCGATTGGTTGCAGGTCAGCCCAGACGAGCTGCGGTTTGGGCGGTCTGGTGGTGCAATCAAGGCCGCAGAGGCGACGACAGATCCGGCCAGTTTGAGCATGGCAGACCGAGAGATGGTGAGCCGTTACCTGGGGTTGGATGTGAACGACCGCAAGACAGTGCGGGAGGTGGTGACGGCCCTGTCATTGGCAGCGAGTCACAAGCCCAAAGCTTGAGTTGACACCCTGATGGGTATTCAGACGCGGCACAATCGGCTGATGCCCTCCGCGCCAACATCTTCCCCCGCCAAAACGCTCAGCGCCCCTCAAAAGGCGTTGATCAAGCTCGGCCTGAAGCGCGACATCGATCTGGCGCTGCACCTGCCGTTGCGTTACGAGGATGAAACCCGCATCGTCAAATTGCGTGATGTGCGCGAGGGCGATACCGCGCAGATTGAGGCGACGGTGACGGCGTGTGAGATCACGATGCGGCCGCGCCGCCAGTTGCTGGTGACGGTAGACGATGGTTCGGACACTTGCGTGATGCGGTTTTTCAGCTTCTACCCCTCGCACCAGAAGGCGCTGGCGGTGGGCAACCGCATTCGGGCGCGGGGCGAGGTCAAGGGCGGTTTCATGGGCTTGACCATGATGCACCCCAGCTTCAAGGCGGCGGGCGGTCACTTGGCCGAAGCGTTGACGCCGGTTTACCCGACGGTGGCGGGGTTGGCGCAGGCCTACTTGCGGCGGGCCGTGATCACGGGCCTGAACCATGCCGACCTGAGCGAGACGATGCCTCAAGGCATCGCCTGGCCCGACCAGCGCGGCGCTTGGCCATTGCGCAATGCTTTGCAGTTTTTGCACCACCCCACACCCGATGTGTCGCTGGCGGCGCTCGAAGACCGCAGCCACCCGGCCTGGGTTCGCCTCAAGTGCGAGGAGTTGCTGGCGCAGCAGTTGTCGCAACTGACCGCCAAGCGCGAACGCGATTTGTTGCGTGCCCCGGCCTTGAAGATGAAACCCAAAGGTTTGCACGGCCAGTTGCTGGCCGCTTTGCCCTTTGGCCTGACGAATGCCCAGCAGCGTGTGGGGCAGGAGATTGCCAAAGACCTGGCCCGCCACGTGCCCATGCACCGCTTGCTGCAAGGCGATGTGGGGGCGGGCAAGACGGTGGTGGCGGCGCTGGCGGCCATGGTGGCCATCGATGCGGGCTGGCAATGCGCCCTGATGGCGCCGACCGAAATCTTGGCCACCCAGCACTTTGCCAAACTGGTGGGCTGGCTGGAGCCTTTGGGCGTGAAAGTCGCTTGGCTGATTGGCAGCCAAAAGAAGAAAGAGCGCGCCGCCATGTTGGCGCTGATCGAGTCGGGCGAGGCGGCGTTGGTGGTGGGCACGCACGCGGTGATTCAGGAACACGTCAAGTTCAAGAATCTGGCGCTGGCCGTGATCGACGAGCAGCACCGCTTTGGCGTGGCCCAGCGCCTGGCCCTGCGCGGCAAGATGCAGGCCCCCGGCATGGAGCCGCACATGCTGATGATGACGGCCACGCCGATCCCGCGCACGCTGGCCATGAGCTATTACGCCGATCTGGACGTGTCGGTGATCGACGAGTTGCCACCGGGGCGCACCCCCATCGTGACCCGCGTGGTGTCCGACCACCGCCGCCATGAAGTGGTCGAGCGCATCGGTGCCCAGATTCAGCAGGGGCGGCAGGTCTATTGGGTGTGCCCGCTGATCGAAGAAAGCGAGGCGCTGGACCTGACCAACGCCACGCAAACCCATGCCGACCTGAGCGAAGCGCTGCCCGGCGTGATGGTCGGCCTGCTGCATTCGCGCATGCCGGTGGCAGAAAAGAAGGCGGTGATGGAGCTTTTCACCGCAGGCGCGATGGGCGTGCTGGTCAGCACCACCGTGATCGAGGTGGGGGTGGACGTGCCCAATGCCTCGCTGATGGTGATCGAGCATGCCGAGCGGTTTGGCTTGTCTCAGTTGCACCAGCTGCGGGGCCGGGTGGGGCGGGGCGCTGCGGCGTCGGCCTGCGTGTTGCTCTATGGCACGCCCGAAGGTGGCCGCTTGAGCGAGACCGCCCGCGAACGCCTGCGCGCCATGGTCGAGACCAATGACGGTTTCGAGATCGCTCGGCGCGATCTGGAGATCCGCGGGCCGGGCGAATTTCTGGGGGCCCGCCAGTCGGGCGCGCCCTTGCTGCGCTTTGCCGACCTGGAAACCGATGGACATTTGCTCGACTGGGCGCGTGCGCTGGCCCCGCAGATGCTTGACCAGCACCCGCAATTGGCCGAGCGGCATATCCACCGCTGGCTGGGCGGGAAATCCGAGTTTCTGAAAGCCTGACTGTTAAATTCAAGCCATGACCCTGACCGAACTCAAATACATCGTGGCCGTGGCCCGCGAAAAGCACTTTGGCAAGGCGGCCGAGGCCTGCTTTGTGTCGCAGCCCACGTTGTCGCTGGCGATCAAGAAGCTGGAAGAAGAGCTGGAGGTCAAGCTGTTCGAGCGCAGCGCCAGCGAGGTGTCTGTCACTTTATTGGGCGAAGAGATCGTGCGCCAAGCGCAAAGCGTGCTGGAGCAGGCCGCCGAAATCAAGGAAATTGCCAAGCGCGGCAAAGACCCCTTGGCAGGCACCATGCGATTGGGGGTGATTTACACGATCGGGCCTTACCTGTTGCCCGATTTGGTGCGCCAGATCATCACCGACATGCCGCAAATGCCTTTGATGCTGCAAGAAAACTTCACCGTGCGACTGCTGGAGATGTTGCGCACAGGCGAGCTGGACTGCGCCATTTTGGCGGAGCCGTTTCCCGAGTCTGGCCTGGCCGTGGCACCTTTGTACGACGAGACCTTCATGGCGGCTTTGCCCTTGAACCACCCCTTGGCCCAGGAAGCATCCATCACGCCTGAGCAGTTGAAAAACGAGACCATGCTGTTGCTGGGCGCAGGGCATTGCTTTCGTGACCATGTGCTGGAGGTGTGCCCCGAATTTGCCCGTTATGCGAGCCAGACCGATGGCATCCGCAAGACTTTTGAGGGCTCGTCGCTGGAGACCATCAAGCACATGGTGGCCGCAGGCATGGGCGTGACTTTGGTGCCCCGTTTGTCGGTGCCCGAGCTCAAGCCGGTGCACAAGCGTTCGGGCGGGCGGCATGACTCACCTGTGCGCTATTTGCCCATTGTGGACCCTGCAGGTGGCAAGCCGCCCACGCGTCGCGTCGTGTTGGCCTGGCGCCGCAGCTACACCCGCTACGAAGCCATTGCTGCCATGCGCAATGCCATTTATGCCTGTCCGTTGCCGGGCGTGACGCGGCTGTCTTGAGTGTTCCCTGTGGGTGTGAGCCTTTGCTCTCGAATGTAGGCTTGGGCCATTCCATGCCTTCTGCGGCAGGGGGGCCTCCCACATGACATCCCCGCACCGATAATTCATCCATGACCGACAAACTCAAGCTTTACCTTGACCTGATCCGATGGAACCGGCCTGCCGGTTGGCTGTTGTTGCTGTGGCCTTCGTTGGCGGCTTTGTGGGTGGCTGCGGGCGGTTTTCCAGGTTGGCATTTGATCGTGGTGTTCACCTTGGGCACTGTCCTCATGCGCAGCGCGGGTTGCTGTGTGAACGACGTGGCCGACCGCGACTTTGACAAACATGTCAAACGCACGGCCCATCGCCCTGTGACCAGTGGGCGCATCGGCACAAAAGAGGCCCTCTGGGTGGGGGCCGTGCTGGCGTTGTGTGCGTTTGGTTTGGTGCTCACGACGAATGCGGCCACCATCCGCTGGTCGTTTGCTGCACTGGTGGTGACGCTGGTGTACCCGTATGCCAAGCGTTATGTGTCCATGCCGCAGGCGGTGCTGGGGGTGGCGTTCAGTTTTGGCATTCCGATGGCGTTTGCGGCGGTGCAGGGCGATGTGCCCTTGTTGGCTTGGGGCTTGTTGCTGGGCAACCTGTTTTGGGTGCTGGCCTATGACACCGAATACGCCATGGTGGACCGCGATGACGACCTCAAAATTGGCATGAAAACCTCGGCCATCACGCTGGGCGACAAGGATGTGCCCGCCATCATGGGCTTTTACGCGGCGTATTTGTTGATCTGGGCGTGCTTGCTCAATGCCGCCCAGCAAGGCCTGTGGTTCTGGCTGGCTTGGGCTGTTTCGGCGGGCCAGGTGGTCTGGCATTATTTTTTGATTCGCCAGCGCAGCCGCGAAGGCTGCTTCAAGGCCTTTCGCTTGAACCACTGGCTCGGGTTCAGCGTGTTTTTGGGGGTGGCACTGAGTTACAGCGCGGCCTGAAGCTTTGGGCTTTCAGGCCAGTGCTTTTCAGGCTTTGCCAAATTCGTCACCCAATTCGCGAGCGCGGACTTCTGCCGCCTGCATGGCTTTCACGAAAGAGGCTTTCACGCCCGACTCCTCCAGCGACGTGATGGCGGCAAAGGTGGTGCCGCCTTTGGATGTGACGCGCTGACGCAGCACTTCTGGAGATTCCGTCGAGGCGGCAGCCAAGGAAGCGGCACCCGAAAAAGTGGCCACCGCGAGTTGGTAGGCCTGTTCGGCACTCAGGCCCATGCCCACGCCAGCTTGGGTCATGGCTTCGAGGAAATAAAACACATAAGCCGGGCCAGAGCCTGACAAGGCGGTCACGGCATCCAGTTTGGATTCTTGATCGACCCACACATATTGCCCGGTGGTGCCAATGACTTGTTCCACCAGCGCTTTGTCGGCGTGGGTGACCAATGGGCAGGGGAAAAGGCCGGTGATGCCTTGGCCTACCAGCGCGGGCGTGTTGGGCATGCAACGCACCACACGCTCGGTGCCCACCCAGCGGCAAATGCTGTCGGTGCGGATGCCTGCGGCCACCGACAGGTGCAGTGCGCCTCGGGTGTGCGGCATGACGGGGGCAGCAGCTTCGCTGAAGATTTGAGGTTTGACCGCCCAAACCACGAGGTCGGCCTGACCCAGCGCCGCACTGGCGGCGGGCAAGGCGGTGATGCCGAAATCCTTGAATAACTTGGCCGCGGTTTCGGCAAAGGGCTCGACCACGGTGATTTGCTCAGGTTTCATGCCTTGGCGGATCAGGCCGCCAATGATGGCGCTGGCCATGTTGCCGCCGCCGATGAAGGCGATGTGTTGCTGGGAAGGTGTCATGACGGGTGTCTCAGGGGTGTCTGTGGGTTGGGTTCAATCGGGGAATTGTCGCTGTTTGTGGACCACAGTTTGCGTTAGTCTCTGAGCATGGACTACATCCTTTCATTGGATCAAGGCACGACCAGCTCGCGCGCGGTGGTGTTTGACCGCACAGGCCAAGCCGTTGCAACGGCTCAACGCGAGTTTGGCCAGTATTTCCCCCGACCAGGCTGGGTGGAGCATGACGCCCGCGAAATTTGGCAAACACAACGTACGGTCATGCAGGACGCGATGGCGCAGGCGGGCATTGGGGCAGGTCAGTTGCGTGCGATGGGCATCACCAATCAGCGAGAAACGACGGTGTTGTGGGATCGCCGCACCGGGGAACCCGTGGCACCCGCCATCGTTTGGCAAGACCGTCGTACAGTGGCGCATTGCGCAGCATTGCGTGCCGCAGGGCATGCGAACAAATTCGCACGCAAGACCGGCTTGGTGCTGGATGCCTATTTTTCAGGCACCAAGTTGGCTTGGCTGTTGGACCATGTGCCGGGCGTTCGCGCTCGCGCCGAACGCGGCGAGCTGGCCTTCGGCACGGTGGACAGCTGGCTGGTCTGGCAGCTGACAGGCGGCCGTGTGCACGCCACCGATGCGAGCAACGCCTCGCGCACGCTTTTGTTCAATTTGAAAACAGGCGCATGGGACCCCGAAATATTGGCGCTGTTGAACATTCCCTCCGCCGTTTTGCCCCAGGTGTTGCCTTCGTGCGGCATCGTGGCCGAGACCGAGCCGCATTTTCTGGGGCGGGGTGTTCCGATCGCGGGCTGGGCTGGCGATCAACAGGCCGCCTTGTTCGGGCAGGCCTGCTTTGAGCCCGGCATGGCCAAAAACACCTATGGCACCGGTTGCTTCATGCTCATGAACACAGGAGATCGACCTGTGGTGAGCCGCCATCAATTGCTCAGCACGGTGGCTTGGCAAGGTCCCGTGAATACTTCTCGCCCCATGGCATATGCGCTCGAAGGCTCGGTGTTCATGGCTGGTGCCACGGTCCAATGGTTGCGCGATGGATTGCAGATCATTCAGAGTGCATCAGAGGTGGAGGCGTTGGCGGCCAGCGTTCCCGATGCGGGCGATGTGTTTTTGGTGCCCGCTTTTGCAGGGCTGGGTGCACCCGATTGGGACGGACAGGCCCGAGGCACTTTGGTGGGCATGACCCGTGGCACGGGGCGTGCGCACATCGCCAGGGCTGCCTTGGAGGCCATTGCCTTGCAAACTGCCGATGTGTTTTCTGCCATGGCCGCTGACAGTGGCTTGGCTTTGACCGAGTTGAGGGTGGACGGGGGCGCATCCCGCAATGACTTGCTCATGCAAATTCAGGCCAATGTGCTGGGCGTGCCGGTGGTTCGCAGCCGGGTGACCGAAACCACAGCCTTGGGCGCGGCCTATTTGGCAGGTTTGGCGACGGGTTATTGGGCGGATGCCGGCGAAATATCAGCGCAATGGCAAGAGGATCGGCGTTTTGAGCCCGAATGGGGTGTCGAGCGGCGGCAGCAAATGACGCAGCGTTGGCGTGAGGCGGTGGATCGCTCTCGCGCTTGGGCCAAGGATTGATGTGTTGAACAGGGATCAAGAGGCTTTGGCCGCCCCGCTGCTCACGCGCCGCGAAGACTTGCTGGCCCGTTTACAAGCCCCTGGCCAATGGGATTTGGTGGTGGTCGGCGGTGGTGCGACCGGCTTGGGGGTAGCGTTACAGGCTGCCCGTGAAGGATTGACGGTCGCGCTCCTGGAGGCCAATGATCTGGCCCAGGGCACGTCATCCCGTTCTACCAAGCTGGTGCACGGAGGGGTGCGTTATTTGGCCCAAGGCCATTGGCCATTGGTGCGTGAGGCGCTGCATGAGCGTCGGGGCTTGTTGGATCGCGCGCCGCATCTGGCCCAGCCCTTGGCGTTTGTGATGCCCACGTACCGATGGGGTGAACAGGCCTTTTATGGGGCGGGACTCAAGCTGTATGAGTGGTTGGCAGCTTCGGCCAGTTTGGGCAAAACCCGGTTTTTGGGCAGACAAGCGACGCAGGCCTCGATTGCTGGTGTTCGCACCCAGGGCTTGCGTGGCGGTGTGCAATATTGGGATGGCCAATTCGACGATGCCCGTTTGGCCGTGGCCTTGGCGCGCACCGCAGCCCGTGAAGGCGCGTGCGTGATCAACCATGTGACCGTGAAAAGCCTCATCTATGAAGAGGGGCGCGTGGTTGGTGTGCGAGCGCAAGACGCAGAACAAGGCGCCGAGTTCGAGCTGAGGGCCTCATGCGTGGTCAATGCCACAGGGGTGTGGGTCGATGGCTTGCGCTTGGCCGATGGTCGTCAGCGTGGGCAGGCTTTGCCCGATTTGGTGTCTCCCAGTCAGGGGGTGCATTTGGTGGTCGACGCCTCGTTTTGGCCGGGCGACAAGGCCTTGCTTGTGCCCAAAACGGCCGATGGACGGGTGTTGTTTGCCGTGCCCTGGTTGGGCAAAGTTTTGCTGGGCACCACGGACACGGCGCGTGCGGACGCGCCCCGTGAACCCCGTCCGGCCCACGAAGAGGTCGATTTGATCCTGAAAGAGGCGAGCCGCTATTTGCGCAAAGCCCCCGTGCGTCAAGATGTTTTGAGCGCATGGGCCGGATTGCGCCCCTTGGTCAAGGCCGAGGCCACGCTCTCGCCCCCAAGCGGGGCAACCCAAAACATCAGCCGGGAGCACCATGTGGAGGTCTCCGCATCGGGTTTGGTGACGGTGACCGGTGGCAAATGGACCACTTACCACGCCATGGCCGAGGATGTTTTGCGTCAAGCCCGAAAGCAAGCCGGCCTGAAAATGCCCATGCGCGCCATGGCCGAGGCCTACAGATTGGTCGGTGCGCCGTCGCCAGGCTCTCCGGCTGCGGGGCTGACCCTGCCAGCAGGTGCTCATCTTTATGGTTCAGAGCAAGACTGGGTCAAGGCCTTGCCAGGTGGCGACACCGAGTTGACGCCGGGACTGACGGAAGGAATGGTCCGATTTGCAGCACGCCATGAATATGCGCGGACTGTTGAAGATGTGTTGGCCCGGCGTTCAAGGTGCCTGTTTTTGGATGCAGCACTTGCCAAAGCCTTGGCACCCAGAGTGGCGGAAATTTTGGCTGAAGAATTGGGCATTGATCCTGGCTTGGCCAACTTTGAAGCCTTGGCGGATGACTACGCGCGTTGCCCTTGAGTGCTGCCAGGAGTCATCCGCCTTCAGCAGGGTGCTGAATAGCCCCTGTAAAGCCGTAGAAGAGGCCTCTTGTATGGGCTCAAATGGAAATTAATTGCAAAAGATGTTGCGCCCCCGGATTTTTTCAGACATAATCGAGGGCTTCGCTTTGCAAAAAGCGTAAGTATCTGCCCAATCTGAAGTGCTGCGAGTGGTTTGCAGTGTGAATGACGGGTCCAAGACTGATTTCTGTGGGCTGGCTGCAAGGCTGGTTGGCAAGAAATACAAGTTGGGAATAAAGAAATGATCCAGACAGAATCTCGGTTGGATGTGGCCGACAACACCGGCGCCAAGTCCGTGCTGTGCATTAAGGTGCTCGGCGGGTCCAAGCGTCGCTATGCAAGTGTTGGCGACATCATCAAAGTGAGCATCAAAGAAGCCGCTCCACGTGGTCGCGTCAAAAAAGGCGAGATCTACAGTGCTGTGGTGGTTCGTACTGCCAAGGGCATCCGCCGTGGCGATGGCTCCCTCATCAAATTCGATGGCAACGCTGCTGTGTTGCTGAACGCCAAGTTGGAGCCTATTGGCACCCGCATCTTCGGCCCGGTCACGCGTGAACTGCGTACCGAGAAGTTCATGAAGATCGTGTCCTTGGCTCCTGAAGTACTGTAAGGACGCGCCATGAACAAGATTCGCAAAGGCGACGAAGTCATCGTCATCACAGGTCGGGACAAAGGCAAGCGCGGCGTCGTGTCGTTGCGCGCTACTGACTCTCACCTGGTGATCGACGGTATCAACATCGTCAAAAAGCACGCCAAGCCAAACCCCATGAAGGGCACAACTGGCGGCATCATCGAAAAGGCCATGCCGATTCACCAATCCAATGTGGCGATTTTCAATGTCGCAACAGGTAAGGCTGATCGCGTGGGCATCAAGCTGCAAGCTGACGGTAAACGCGTTCGCGTTTATAAGTCGAGCGGCGAAGAAATCAAGGTGGCATGAGCATGGCACGTTTGCAACAACTCTTCCGCGAGAAAATCGCTGCTGAACTGACGGCCAAATTTGGTTATACGTCGCCCATGCAGGTGCCTCGCATCACCAAGATCACTCTGAACATGGGTGTGTCTGAAGCCGTGGCTGACAAGAAAGTCATGGACCACGCTGTGAGCGACTTGACGAAAATCGCAGGCCAGAAGCCTGTGGTGACCAAGGCCAAGAAAGCGATTGCCGGCTTCAAGATCCGTGAGCAACAACCTATTGGTTGCATGGTGACTCTGCGTGGCGTTCAGATGTATGAATTCCTGGACCGTTTCGTGACCGTGGCTTTGCCTCGCGTTCGTGACTTCCGTGGTATCTCTGGCCGCGCATTTGATGGCCGTGGCAACTACAACATCGGCGTTAAAGAGCAGATCATTTTCCCTGAGATTGAGTACGACAAGGTCGATGCCTTGCGCGGTCTCAACATCAGCATCACCACAACGGCCAAGTCTGACGAAGAGTGCAAAGCGCTCTTGACAGCTTTCCGCTTCCCCTTCAAGAACTGAGGTGTCACGTGGCTAAAGTAGCTTTGATCGAGCGCGAGCTCAAGCGTGAAAAATTGGCAGCAAAGTACGCGAAAAAATACGCGGAATTTAAAGCCATCGCCAACGATGCCAAGCGCACCGATGAAGAGCGTGCAGTTGCCCGTCTGGGTCTGCAAAAGCTCCCGCGCAACGCCAACCCGACCCGTCAACGCAACCGCTGTGAAATCACCGGTCGCCCACGCGGTACGTTCCGTCAATTTGGTCTGGGCCGCGCCAAGATCCGTGAATTAGCCTTTGCAGGCAACATTCCGGGCGTGACCAAGGCCAGCTGGTAATCGGCAGGAGATAACAACATGAGCATGAGTGATCCTATTGCCGATCTGTTGACCCGCATCCGTAACGCACAAATGGTGTCAAAAGCCAACGTGTTGGTTCCATCTTCCAAAGTGAAGGTGGCCATCGCCCAAGTGCTGAAAGATGAAGGCTACATTGACGGCTTCCAAGTCAAAACCGAAGATGGCAAAGCCACCCTCGAAATCGCCCTGAAGTACTACGCTGGCCGTCCGGTCATCGAGCGTATTGAGCGCGTGAGCCGTCCTGGCCTGCGCGTGTACAAAGGCCGTGATGCTATTCCTCAAGTCCAAAACGGCTTGGGCGTGGCCATCGTCACCACCCCTCAGGGCGTGATGACCGATCGCAAAGCACGTGCAGCCGGTGTCGGCGGCGAAGTGCTGTGCTACGTCGCTTAAAGGGAGAAAAAGAATGTCCCGCGTAGGAAAAATGCCTGTGACCATCCCCGCTGGTGTGGATGTGTCGATCAAACAAGATCAAATCAGTGTGAAGGGCGCTGGTGGTCAATTGGCCATCGCCTCCAACATGCTGGTGAATGTGAGCAACGAAGGCGGCAAACTCAGTTTTGCCCCTGCCAATGATTCACGTGAAGCCAACGCCATGAGCGGCACCTTGCGTCAGCTGGTGAACAACATGGTGACTGGCGTGACCAAAGGCTTCGAAAAGAAGCTGAACCTGGTCGGCGTGGGTTACAAGGCGGCCGCCTCTGGCGCCAAATTGAACCTGGCTGTTGGTTATTCACACCCTGTCAACATCGATATGCCTGCTGGCATCACGGTGGCCACCCCAACCGCGACCGAAATCGTGATCAAGGGTGCCGACCGTCAACGTGTTGGCCAAATTGCTGCTGAGATTCGTGCTGTTCGTCCACCTGAGCCTTACAAAGGCAAAGGCATCCGTTATTCGGATGAGAAGATCACGATCAAAGAGACCAAGAAGAAATAAGGAGCTGCATCATGTTGACCAAGAAAGAGCAGCGTCTCCGTCGTGCACGTCAAACACGCATCCGCATTGCACAGCAAGGCGTGGCCCGTTTGACCGTGAACCGCACCAACCTGCATATCTACGCCAGCGTTATCTCTGGTTGCGGTACCAAAGTGTTGGCCAGTGCATCCACAGCCGAAGCCGAAGTGCGTACGGTCCTGGGCGCCACAGGCAAGGGTGGCAATGCCGCTGCTGCCGCAGTCATTGGCAAGCGCATTGCTGAAAAAGCAAAAGCTGCTGGCGTTGAGAAGGTCGCCTTCGACCGCGCAGGTTTCGCTTACCACGGTCGTGTCAAGGCTTTGGCCGAAGCAGCCCGTGAAGCAGGTCTGCAGTTCTAAACGGATCGGAGTTACAAATGGCTAAATTTACAGCAAAACCGCAGAGCGACGGTCCTGAAGACGGTCTCCGCGAAAAGATGATCGCGGTCAACCGCGTGACCAAGGTGGTCAAGGGTGGCCGTATCTTGGGTTTCGCGGCATTGACTGTGGTCGGTGACGGCGATGGCAAAGTGGGCATGGGCAAGGGCAAGTCGAAAGAAGTGCCAGCAGCCGTGCAAAAAGCGATGGAAGAAGCCCGTCGCAACTTGGCCAAAGTCCACCTCAAAAATGGCACCATTCACCATGCAGTGCACGGTCACCACGGCGCAGCCCGCGTCATGATGGCTCCAGCTCCAAAGGGTACCGGCATCATTGCTGGTGGTCCTATGCGCGCTGTGTTCGAAGTGGTGGGTATCACCGACATCGTGGCCAAGAGCCATGGTTCGTCCAACCCTTACAACATGGTTCGTGCCACTCTGGACGCTTTGTCCAATTGCACAACAGCTTCCAACGTGGCCGCCAAGCGTGGCAAGTCGGTTGAAGAGCTGTTCGGCTGAACCGGAGATCGAACATGACGACACAATCAACCGTGAAAGTCCAACTGGTTCGCAGCCCGATTGGCACCAAAGTTTCGCACCGCGCCACTGTTCGTGGCTTGGGTCTGCGCAAGCTCAACTCCGTGAGTGAGCTGCAGGACACACCCGCAGTGCGCGGCATGATCAACAAGATCAGCTATCTGGTCAAAGTTCTCTAAGAGGCCGATGATGGAACTCAATAGCATCAAGCCAGCAGAAGGCTCCAAGCACGCAGCACGTCGTGTTGGCCGTGGTATCGGTTCGGGTCTGGGTAAAACCGCCGGCCGTGGTCACAAAGGTCAAAAATCCCGTTCGGGTGGCTATCACAAGGTGGGCTTCGAAGGCGGTCAAATGCCTTTGCAGCGTCGTCTGCCCAAGCGTGGTTTCAAGTCGCACCTGCTCAAGTACAACGCAGAAATCACTTTGACAACCTTGTCCCGTCTGGACCTGGCTGAAGTGGATGTGTTGACATTGAAGCAAGCCGGTCTGGTGTCGCAAATGGCCAAGGTGGTCAAAGTGATCAAGTCTGGTGAGCTCGCAAAAGCTGTCAAGTTGACAGGTATTGTGGCGACTGCTGGTGCCAAAGTAGCGATTGAAGCTGCTGGTGGCTCTGTAGCCTGAATGTTGATAGGCGAGACACATCGTGGCAACCAGCGCTAATCAGACAGCAAAAGCAGGCAAGTTCGGCGACCTTCGTCGCCGACTGGTCTTCTTGCTGCTCGCGCTGGTGGTTTACCGTGCTGGCGCGCACATTCCTGTTCCTGGCATCGACCCTGTACAGCTCAAACAGCTGTTCAATGGTCAACAAGGCGGCATCCTGAGCTTGTTCAACATGTTCTCGGGTGGTGCGTTGTCGCGGTTTACCGTGTTTGCCTTGGGCATCATGCCTTACATCTCTGCATCCATCGTGATGCAGTTGCTGACCTACGTTCTTCCTGCTTTTGAGCAGATGAAGAAAGAGGGCGAAGCAGGGCGACGCAAAATCACCCAATACACGCGCTTTGGTGCATTGGGTTTGGCGTTGTTCCAGTCTTTGGGTATTGCGGTTGCTTTAGAAGCTTCTGCCGGCTTGGTGATTAACCCTGGCTTTGGTTTCCGCATGACTGCGGTCATCAGCTTGACGGCAGGCACGATGTTTTTGATGTGGCTGGGTGAGCAAATCACTGAGCGTGGGCTGGGCAATGGTATTTCCATCCTGATCTTTGCTGGTATTGCTGCTGGTTTGCCAAATGCCATGGGCGGTTTGTTTGAGCTGGTTCGTACCGGTGCGATGAATCCTTTGGTGTCCTTGTTGATCATTGCGGTTGTGGTTCTTGTGACCTATTTCGTGGTCTTCGTGGAGCGCGGTCAGCGCAAGATATTGGTGAACTACGCACGCCGTCAGGTGGGCAACAAGGTTTACGGCGGTCAGTCTTCGCACTTGCCGCTCAAGCTGAACATGGCGGGTGTGATCCCTCCGATTTTTGCTTCGTCGATCATTTTGTTGCCAGCGACCATCATCAACTGGTTCAGTTCTGGTGAAACAGACAGCGTGGTTGTCCGTTTCTTCAAAGATGTTTCCAGCAGCTTGACACCAGGTCAACCGATCTATGTCATGTTGTATGCAGCAGCCATTGTGTTTTTCTGCTTCTTTTACACAGCCTTGGTCTTCAACAGCCGTGAAACAGCAGACAACCTCAAGAAGAGTGGTGCGTTCATCCCGGGCATTCGTCCTGGTGATCAAACGGCGCGCTACATCGACAAGATTTTGCTTCGTTTGACACTGGCTGGTGCTGCTTACATCACATTTGTCTGTTTGCTGCCCGAGTTCTTGATTCTGAAATATAATGTTCCGTTTTACTTTGGTGGCACATCGTTGCTGATCATTGTGGTCGTGACCATGGATTTCATGGCTCAGGTACAGAATTATTTGATGTCTCAACAATACGATTCGCTTTTGAAGAAAGCAAGTTTCAAATCCTGAGCGGTTCGCAAGGTGTTCACATCTTGCCAACTTGCAGCTTGAAGTGATCGCAAGTTTTGATAGATCGTCCCGCAAGTCCCTCATTGGTCTTGCGTTGGACGAGTTGGTTTCGGTAAAGAATCCCTGTACTTTGGTACGGGGCCACAAATTTCACCTGGTCTGACAAGGTCTGGGTAACGATGAGTTTTAGGAGAAAACCATGAGAGTTTCGGCTTCGGTGAAAAAAATTTGCCGCAACTGCAAAATCATTCGCCGTAAAGGCGTTGTTCGTGTGATCTGTACAGATCCACGTCACAAGCAGCGTCAAGGCTGATTGAATTAGTTTTAGAGGACGAAAATGGCACGTATCGCTGGCATCAACATTCCGCCGCACAAACATGCTGAAATTGGCTTGACAGCCATTTTCGGTATTGGTCGCACCCGCGCTCGACAAATTTGCGAGGCTTCTGGCATCGCTTATTCCAAAAAGATCAAAGATCTCACGGACGCTGATCTCGAAAAAATCCGCGATCAAATCGCAGTTTTCACCATTGAAGGTGATCTGCGCCGCGAGACCACCATGAACATCAAGCGTTTGATGGATATTGGTTGCTACCGTGGTTTCCGTCATCGTCGCGGCTTGCCCATGCGCGGTCAGCGTACACGTACCAATGCACGTACTCGCAAGGGTCCGCGCAAAGGTGCAGCGGCTCTGAAGAAATAAGCAGGATTGAGAGACCACCATGGCTAAAGCACAATCAAGCAGCGCATCGCAACGCGTTCGTAAAAAAGTCCGCAAGAACATTGCAGACGGCATTGCACACGTTCACGCGTCGTTCAATAACACCATCATCACGATCACCGATCGCCAGGGCAATGCCTTGTCGTGGGCTTCTTCGGGTGGCCAAGGCTTCAAAGGTTCGCGCAAGTCGACACCTTTTGCAGCTCAGGTTGCTTCTGAAGTCGCTGGTCGTGCAGCGCAAGAACAAGGCATCAAAAACCTGGACGTCGAGATCAAGGGCCCAGGTCCTGGTCGCGAATCTTCGGTTCGTGCCCTGGGTGCATTGGGAATCCGCATCACCTCCATCGCGGATGTGACACCGGTTCCGCACAACGGCTGCCGCCCTCAAAAGCGCCGTCGTATCTAATTTCAAACCAAGCCCACCGCCAGGCCATGCTTGCATCGCCTGGCTCCCGCATTTCTGATGCGGCAGATGTATAAAAGGATTTCACGTGGCACGTTACCTCGGCCCTAAGGCCAAACTCTCACGCCGTGAAGGCACTGACTTGTTCCTGAAGAGCGCACGTCGCTCGATCGCGGACAAGTCCAAATTTGACACCAAGCCAGGCCAACACGGTCGTACTTCGGGTCAGCGTACTTCGGACTACGGTCTGCAATTGCGTGAAAAGCAAAAAGTCAAACGCATGTACGGCGTGTTGGAGAAGCAATTCCGTCGCTACTTTGCTGAAGCTGATCGTCGTAAGGGCAACACCGGTTCCAACTTGCTGGGTTTGCTGGAGTGCCGTTTGGACAACGTGGTTTACCGTATGGGCTTCGGCTCCACTCGCGCTGAAGCACGTCAGATGGTTTCTCACAAAGCCATCACCGTGAACGGTCAATCCGTGAACATTCCTTCGTACCTGGTCAAGGCCGGTGACGTGATTGCTGTTCGCGAAAAGTCCAAAAAGCAAAACCGCGTGGTGGAAGCTTTGCAATTGGCATTGCAAGTGGGCATGCCTGCTTGGGTCGAAGTCAACGCCGACAAGGCAGAAGGTACCTTCAAGAAGGTTCCTGATCGCGATGAATTCGCTGCAGACATCAACGAATCGTTGATCGTCGAACTGTATTCACGTTAATTCGTTGTTTCAATCGTTCCCGGCGCACAAGGCATTGTGGGCCGGGTGCTTCATCAGCCTTACCGGTGTAACGAACCGGGGGTATTGAGAGGAAGTCTGAATGCAAACCAATCTGTTGAAACCCAAAGCCATCCAAGTCGAGCAATTGGCTGCCAACCGTGCCAAAGTCACGCTGGAGCCATTCGAGCGTGGTTATGGCCACACACTCGGCAACGCGCTGCGTCGCGTTTTGTTGTCTTCCATGGTCGGTTACTCCGCCACTGAAGTCACCATTGCTGGTGTTGTGCACGAGTACTCTTCCATTGACGGTGTTCAAGAAGACGTGGTCAACATCTTGTTGAACCTCAAAGGTGTGGTTTTCAAACTGCACAACCGCGACGAAGTGACCCTGAGTTTGCGCAAAGACGGCGAAGGCGCCGTCACTGCTGCGGACATCCAGACACCTCACGATGTTGAAATCATCAACCCTGAGCACGTCATTGCCAATTTGTCACACGGTGGCAAGCTGGACATGCAGATCAAGGTTGAAAAAGGTCGCGGCTATGTGCCCGGCAGCATGCGCCGTTTTGCTGACGAGCCAACGAAGGCCCTGGGTCGCATTGTTCTCGACGCATCGTTCTCTCCGGTCAAGCGCGTGAGCTACACCGTTGAAAGCGCCCGTGTCGAGCAGCGTACCGACCTTGACAAGCTGGTCATTGAAATCGAAACCAACGGTGCCATCACCGCTGAAGACGCTGTGCGTTCTTCGGCCAAGATCCTGGTGGAGCAGTTGGCGGTGTTCGCACAGCTTGAAGGCAGCGAATTGTCTGCGTTCAATGAGCCTGCTCAACGCGGCGGTGCTGGCAGCTTCGATCCGATCTTGCTGCGCCCTGTGGACGAGTTGGAACTCACTGTTCGTTCGGCCAACTGCCTCAAAGCAGAAAACATCTACTACATCGGTGACCTGATCCAGCGCACCGAGAACGAGTTGCTCAAGACCCCTAACTTGGGTCGCAAGTCACTCAACGAAATCAAGGAAGTTCTGGCTTCCCGCGGTCTGACTTTGGGCATGAAGCTCGAAGCTTGGCCACCAGCGGGTCTGGAAAAGCGATAATACGAAGTTCCCGGATGATTTCCGGGGTGTGCACGGGCAGTACCTGATACGGCTGCCTGTTTAATAAAGAAAGGTAAGCACCATGCGTCACGGACACGGCCTCCGCAAATTGAACCGCACCAGCGAGCACCGCCTCGCGATGTTGCGCAACATGATGAATTCGCTCATCGAGCACGAAGTCATCAAAACAACTCTCCCTAAAGCCAAAGAGCTGCGTCGCGTCATTGAGCCGATGATCACTTTGGCCAAAGAAGACAGCTTGTCCAACAAGCGCTTGGCATTTAACCGCCTGCGCGACCGTGACAGCGTCGTCAAATTGTTTGCCGATCTGGGCCCCCGTTTTGCCAAGCGTCCTGGTGGTTACACACGTATCCTGAAAATGGGTTACCGCGTGGGTGACAACGCACCTATGGCCTTGGTTGAATTGGTTGATCGTGCTGAATCTTCTGCAGAACAAGCAGCAGAGTAAGGTATAATTCAAAGATACCGCGGGGTGGAGCAGTCTGGTAGCTCGTTGGGCTCATAACCCAAAGGTCGTTGGTTCAAATCCGGCCCCCGCAACCAAATTTCAACTTAGGTTGAATCTCAAAAAACCCTCTCCGGAGGGTTTTTTCGTTTCTGCGCTGATGTCCGCTGCTTCAGTCTGGGTCAACCCGGTAGGCGGTTGAGCAGACCTTCGAGGGCGTGTTCAACGGTCGCATGCCTGATGCTGCTGCGGTCCCCTTGAAAAAGCTTAACCTCTGTCGTGACAACACCGTTAACGCACCAGCCGAACCAAACGGTGCCGACCGGCTTTTCTGGGCTACCACCGCTCGGGCCCGCAACACCTGTTACGGCCACAGACACCTGCGATTTGGACCTGTAAAACGCCCCGATGGCCATGGCATGCGCAACAGACGCGCTGACAGCACCCTGAGCGGCAATCAGCTCTGCGGGGACGCCCAGCATTTGCGTTTTGGCTTCATTCGAGTAGGTGACAAATCCACGGTCAAACCATGCACTCGAACCTGCCAAGTCGGTGCAGCGGGCAGAGATCATGCCGCCAGTGCAACTTTCGGCGCTGACCATTTGCCACTTGAGAGCGCTCAAACGCGATGCCAGCTTGAGGGTTAAATCCGACATCAGAACCACCTCAACAAAGCGATGGCGAACATGGTGCAAAAGGCCGCCACAAGGTCATCAAAAATAATCCCGAATCCGCCGCGCCAGCCAAAGCCTTTGAACAATTGATCTGCCCAAGCCACAGGCCCGGGTTTGGCGGCGTCAAAAAAACGGAACAGGGCAAAAGCAGCCAACTGCCCCCCAAAGTTTGTCGGCAAGACGAAAAAGAAAATTAACCACATGGCCACGATCTCATCCCACACGATGGCACCGGGATCGCAGATGCACATGTGGCGCGCGGTGAGCGTACAGGCCCACCACCCGATCAGGAAAGATGCGGCAATGAGAAGGGCTTGCTCAGGCAAGGAGAGGTAATTTTGGAGGACCAGCCAAGATAGCCAGCCCCAAAGGCTGCCGACCGTTCCAGGGGCCTTGGGGCTCAATCCTGATCCAAGGCCCAAGGCGATGGCATGGGCTGGATGCGCCAGCATGAAAGCGACCGTTGGTTTGCTCGGGCGATGGGTCGTTCCGGAATCAGAAGGATGGGGCATCGTCATGCAAAGTGATCAAAAGAGCTGAACCGTGAATGCACAGTCTGCCCCTGGGCATCCAGCAGAACCAGTGTGGGTGTAGAGGTGATGCGACCAATTCGGGTGACGCGCGTCCCCGAAGCTTGAGCAGCAGCTTGTACGCTGGCGGACGCAGAGGGTGGAGCACAGAAGACGAGTTCATAGTCATCGCCTCCTGAAAGGATGCAGGTCAATGCCAGGTCTGACGGGCATGACCAGAGGTGTGCCGTTTGCATGAGGTCAGACGTGGCGGACAGCTCGATTTCGGCGCCCACGTGGCTGGCTTTGAGAATGTGACCCAGGTCGCCGAGCAAACCATCGCTGATGTCAGCCATGGCATGGGCGATACCGCGAAGGGCTTGGCCCAAGGCGATGCGGGGTGTAGGCGTTTCCATGCGCAGGCGTGCGGCTTCGAAGACGGCTTGTGGCAGGCTGACCGCGCCACGAAAAGCTTCCAGTGCCAAGCGAGCATCACCCAAATTGCCGCTCACATACAAGTCATCGCCCGCTTGCGCCCCACTGCGCAAAATGGCCTGCCCTGCAGGGACTTCGCCCATCACGGTGATGGCAATGTTCAAGGGGCCTTGTGTGGTGTCGCCGCCCATCAGTTCGCAGCCATGGGCATCGGCCAGTTCAAACAGGCCTTGAGAAAAACCGGCCAACCAGCGTTCATCTGCACGGGGCAAAGACAAGGACAGCAAGAATGCCTGAGGCGTTGCGCCACAAGCGGCCAGGTCGCTCAAATTCACCGCCAGTGCTTTGTGGCCCAGGCGGACTGGGTCAACGGTCGATAAAAAGTGCCGTCCTTCCACGAGCATGTCGGCAGAAAAAGCCAACTGATGGCCCGCGCGAGGCGACCAGACCGCGCAGTCGTCCCCTATGCCCACATCCGCCCTTCTTGGCGGGCGTTTGAAAAAGCGTTCAATCAGCTCAAATTCACCCATGGCAAGAGCTTAACCGCAATGCAGGCGCTGCAGCTGCAGGCTTCAATGAAGCGTGCGTCCCGTCATGCCGGAGCCCGAGGATTCGAGCAGAAAGGTGGCGATGGGGACATCAAAGCGGTGGCCATCTTCGGCGACAAAAAAGTAACTGCCGTGCATGGTGCCGCTCGCCGCGTGCAGGCGACAGCCGCTGGTGTACTGAAAAGACTCGCCCGGACGGAGAAAGGGTTGTTGCCCCACAACGCCCAGACCTTTGACCTCGTCGGTGTGGCCGCTTTCGTCCTGAATGACCCAGTGCCTTGAGATCAGTTGCGCGGCGACGTTGCCGGTGTTGGTCACGGTCACGGTGTAAGCAAAAGCGAAAACCTTTTGAAGGGGGTTGCTTTGGTCTGCCACGTATTGGGGCTGGACATCAATTTGAACGGTGTAAGAAGACATTCGCGCATGTTAACTGCGACAATTCAGGCATGACGACGACCTACAGAATTGCCCCTTCTATCCTCTCTGCTGACTTCGCGCGTTTGGGCGCTGAAGTCAAAAGCGTCATTGACGCGGGAGCCGACTGGATCCACTTTGACGTGATGGACAACCATTACGTGCCCAACCTCACATTTGGCCCCATGATTTGCCAAGCCCTCAAGCCGCACGCCAAAACGTCGGCCGGGGTGGCGGTCCCGATCGATGTGCATTTGATGATTTCCCCCGTCGATGCGCTGGCGGCCTCTTTTGCCGAGGCGGGCGCTGACCTGATCAGTTTTCACCCCGATGCCAGTGGCCATGTGCACCGCAGCATCCAGGCCATCAAAAGCAAAGGCGTGAAGGCGGGCTTGGTGTTCAACCCGGCCGAGCCCTTGGATGTGCTGGAGTGGACGATTGACGAGATCGACCTGATCCTGATCATGAGTGTCAACCCGGGCTTTGGCGGGCAGAGTTTCATCGATTCGGCCTTGCGCAAAATCGAGCAAGTGCGCAAGCTGATCGATGCCAGCGGCCGCGACATTCGCCTTGAAGTGGATGGCGGCATCAAAGTCGACAACATCCGCCGCGTGGCCGATGCCGGTGCCGACACCTTTGTCGCGGGCAGCGCCATTTTTGGCAAACCCGATTACAAAGGCGTGATCGACCAGATGCGCGTGGCGCTGGGTTGAGCATGGCAGGCTTTGCACAGGATCTGACGCAGATCGAAGCGGTCATTTTTGACTTGGATGGCACCATGGTGCACACCTTGGGCGATTTTCAAGTGGCCTTGCACCGGACCATGGCCGATCTGGATCTGCCTCCGGTGTCCAACGACCTGATCGAGCAGACCATTGGCAAAGGCTCCGAGCACCTGATTCGAACCTTGCTGGCCCACCAGGTCGCGCGGCCCGAGGTCAAAGGCGTGGGGCAGGCTTGTCCGGCGCTCACTGTGGATGCCTTGTTTGAGCGGGCCTGGCTGCGCTACCAACACCATTACCTTCAGATCAACGGCCAGTTCGCCGATGTGTACCCGGGCGTGCTGTCGGCTTTGCAGGCCTTTGAAGCGCAGGGCTTGCCCATGGCATGCCTGACCAACAAGCCCTTGTCGTTTGCCGAGGCCTTGTTGAAAGAGAAGTCGCTGGACCATTTCTTTGCACACGTCTTTGGTGGTGACAGTTTTGAGCGCAAAAAGCCCGATCCCTTGCCCATCCTTAAAACCTGCGAAGCCTTGGGTACGGCCGCTGGCAAAACCTTGATGGTGGGCGATTCGAGCAACGATGCGCAAGCTGCCCATGCCGCAGGGTGCCCGGTGGTGTTGGTCACTTACGGCTACAACCATGGGCAACGTGTACAAGATACGCCCGCCGCAGCTTGGCTGGATTCTTTGGCCCAGCTCCCAGATTGCCTGCGCACCACCTTGCCATGAGCGCGATACCGCTGGTTTGAGAACTGCCCGCCAGCTTTGCTACACTTGTCCCATCATGTTCATCGTCCTCAGTCACTCCTGCGCAGCCTGCCTGCCGAGCCATTCCCCAGCGGAAGGCCGGGGAGCCTGGCCCTGGCGTCAGCCAGCCTGACACCATCGACCGTGCGGCCCTGCCCGCCACCCGCGCCCGGCATCGGCTGGGCACCTAGATGAATGAAAAGCACCTCGCCCGAGGTCGCTGAGCGCTTTGGAGGCTTTAGCCTGTGATCACCGAACTTGAATTCAAAAGCCTGGCCAGTCAAGGCTACAACCGCATTCCACTCATGCTGGAAGCCTTTGCGGACTTGGAAACCCCCCTGTCGCTTTACCTGAAACTGGCCCACACCAAGGACAACGGCAAATACAGCTTTTTGCTCGAATCGGTGGTGGGCGGCGAGCGTTTTGGGCGCTACAGCTTCATCGGTTTGCCCGCCCGCACCCTGTTGCGCGCCAGTGGTTTTGGTGAAGAGGCCAAGACCGAAGTGGTGCGCGATGGCGCGGTCATCGAAACGGCCACGGGCAACCCGCTGGACTTTATTGAGCAGTACCAAAAGCGTTTCAAGGTGGCCTTGCGGCCCGGTCTGCCGCGCTTTTGCGGCGGTTTGGCGGGCTACTTTGGGTACGATGCCGTGCGCTACATCGAGAAGAAGCTCGAAAAAACCTGCCCGCCCGATACCCTGGGTACGCCCGACATCTTGCTGCTGCAGTGCGAAGAACTGGCCGTGATCGACAACCTGTCGGGCAAGCTGTACCTGATCGTGTACGCCGACCCCGCCATGCCCGAGGCCTATGTGGGGGCCAAAAAACGCTTGCGTGATCTGAAAGAGCAGCTCAAGTACTCGGTCAGCGCCCCGGTGGTCAAGCCCACCCAGTCTTACCCGGCCGAGCGCGACTTTGCCAAGGCCGATTACATCGCTGCGGTGGAAAAAGCCAAAGATCTGATCGCGGGCGGCGACTTCATGCAAGTGCAAGTGGGGCAGCGCATCAAGAAGCGCTACACCGAGAGCCCGCTGTCGTTGTACCGGGCGTTGCGCTCGCTCAACCCCAGCCCCTACATGTACTTCTACAACTTTGGCGATTTCCATGTGGTCGGCGCCAGCCCTGAAATTTTGGTGCGCCAAGAACTCACCGAAGAGGGCGCCAAAGTCATCATCCGCCCGCTGGCGGGCACACGCCCACGCGGCGCGACGCCCGAAAAAGACAAGGCCGCCGAGCAGGAGCTGATCAACGACCCGAAAGAGCGGGCCGAGCATGTGATGCTGATCGACCTGGCGCGCAACGACATTGGCCGCATTGCCCAAATCGGTTCGGTCAAGGTGACCGAGGCCTTTGTGGTCGAGCGCTACAGCCATGTGATGCACATCGTGAGCAACGTTGAAGGCGTGCTGAACGACGGCATGACCAACATGGACGTGCTCAAAGCCACGTTCCCGGCCGGTACTTTGACGGGCGCACCCAAGGTCCATGCGATGGAGCTGATCGACCAGTTTGAGCCCGTCAAACGTGGCATTTACGGTGGGGCTTGCGGTTACATCAGCTATGCGGGTGACATGGATGTGGCGATTGCGATTCGCACCGCCGTCATCAAGGACCAGACGCTCTATGTGCAGGCCGCTGCCGGCGTGGTGGCCGATTCGGTGCCCGAAATGGAGTGGCGCGAAACCGAGCACAAGGCGCGTGCCTTGTTGCGGGCGAGCGAGTTGGTTGAAGAAGGCTTGGAGTGAATATGTCGAAAAAAATCAAACTCCTGATGGTCGACAACTACGACTCCTTCACCTTCAACATCGTGCAGTATTTTGGTGAATTGGGCGCAGAGGTCGAGGTGTTTCGCAACGACGAAATCACCCTGGAAGGCATTGCCGCGCGCCAACCCGATCGCCTGGTGATCTCGCCGGGCCCTTGCTCACCCGCAGAGGCGGGCATATCGGTGGCGGCCATGCAGCACTTTGCAGGCAAGCTGCCCATCTTGGGTGTGTGCCTGGGACACCAAAGCATTGGCGCGGCCTTTGGCGGCAAAATCGTGCGTGCGCAAGAGCTGATGCATGGCAAGACCAGCGTCATCACCACCACGCAAGAAGGTGTGTTTGCGGGCTTGCCCGAAAAATTCACCGTCAACCGCTACCACTCGCTGGCGATTGAGCGGGCCACTTGCCCGCCTTGCCTGAAAGTCACGGCCTGGACTGACGATGGCGAGATCATGGGTGTGCGCCACACCGAGCTCGACATCGAAGGTGTGCAGTTTCACCCGGAATCCATCCTCACCGAGCATGGCCATGCCATGCTCAAAAACTTTTTGGAGCGGCCATGATTGATTTGCGCAGCGACACCGTCACGCAACCCACGGCGGCGATGCGCCAGGCCATGCTGAGTGCTCCTTTGGGTGACGATGTGTTTGGCGATGACCCCACGGTCAATGCCTTGCAAACACGCATCGCGCAGATCACAGGCAAAGAGGCGGCCTTGTTCATGCCTTCGGGCACGCAAAGCAACCTGTGCGCCCTGATGGCGCATTGCGAGCGGGGTGATGAATACATCGTGGGCCAAAACGCCCACACCTACCGCTACGAAGGCGGTGGTGCGGCCGTGCTGGGCAGTATCCAGCCGCAGCCGCTCGCGCAAAACAGTGTGGGCGAAATGGCGTTGGCCGACATCGCGGCCGCCATCAAGCCCATCGATTGCCACTTCGCCCGCACACGATTGCTGGCACTTGAGAACACCTGGAACGGCCACGTCATGTCGCAAGACTACCTGTCGCAAGCCACGGGCCTGGCCAGGCGGCATGGCCTGGCCGTGCATCTGGATGGTGCCCGGCTGTTCAATGCGGCAGTCGCCGACGCCCAAGGCGGCACGGTGGTCGACCGTGTTCGCCGCATCGTGGACCACTTTGACAGCGTGTCTGTGTGCTTCAGCAAGGGCTTGGGGGCTCCTGTGGGTTCAGCCCTGTGCGGCTCGCACGAACTGATCGCCAAAGCCTTGCGCTGGCGCAAAGTGCTGGGCGGTGGCTTGCGCCAATCGGGTGTGTTGGCTGCTGCGGCTTTACACGCGCTGGACCACCATGTAGATCGCTTGGCCGATGACCATGCTTTGGCCCAACGTCTGGCGCAAGGCTTGCAGGGCATGCCCGGCTTGAGTGTGCGCTCGGCGCAGACCAACATCGTGTTTGTGGACGTGGCAGATGGCCGAGGTCCGGCTCTGCTGGAGGCCTTGAAGGCCCAGGGTGTTCTGGCGACTGGTTTGATTGGGCTGCGTTTTGTCACCCATCTGGGTGTGGACGCCGCAGGCATTGACCATGCGTTGGCCTGCACTCGCCGCTTCATGCAAACCCCGGCGGGAGACGTGGCGCAAGGCCTCGCACGTTCGGCCGTTTACTGATTTTCAAACCATGCCAGACGCTCAGCAACTTTGGATGTTCATGGCGGCAGGCGTGTTGCTCAACCTCACGCCCGGACCTGACGTGCTTTTCATCATCAACCAGTCTTTGCGCGGAGGTGTGCGTTCAGGCTTGGTGGCCGCATGGGGCATCACAGCCGGGTGTTTTGTGCATGTGGGGGCGGCGGCCTTGGGTGTGGGCGCGTTGCTGGCCACTTCTGCCACTGCGTTCAATGCGGTCAAATGGTTGGGGGCGGCTTACCTGGTGTGGATCGGGGTGCGCTTGCTGATGGCCACGGCCAAGTCGCCTAGTGTGGCTTGGGATGCCAACAATGCCATGTTGCCCCAAGTGGAGGGCGAGAAGACGCCTGGCTTGCGCTGGGTTTTCCTCAAGGCGTTTGCCACGAATGTCTTGAACCCCAAAGTGGCGCTGTTTTTTCTGGCATTCGTGCCGCAATTCATTCCGGCCAACACGCTCGATCCTGCCTGGACCTTTGTGTGGCTCGGATGCTTGTTCAATTTCAATGGCCTGTTGATCTGCATGGCCTGGGCGCTGGCGGCCTCCTGGTTGTCGCAACGTGCCCGCTTTTTGCAGCGCGGACTGCAGCACCAGGACCGTTTGGCAGGGTGCATGTTTGTCGGCTTTGGTCTCAAACTGGCCCTGACGGATGCGCCCGCGCATTGACGCCTTTACCCCCTTCGATTCATTGCAAGGAAACCCCCATGCCCATCACCCCCCAGGAAGCGTTGCAACGCACCATTGAGCACCGCGAAATCTTTCATGACGAGATGCTCAAAATCATGCGCATGATCATGAACGGCGAGCTGTCGCCCGTCATGACGGCGGCGCTCATCACTGGCCTGCGCGTGAAAAAAGAGACCATCGGTGAGATCACCGCTGCCGCACAGGTCATGCGCGAGTTTTCGACCAAGGTGCATGTGGCCGACCCCACCCACTTGGTGGACATCGTGGGCACAGGCGGGGATGGCGCGCACACCTTCAACATCTCCACTTGTGCGATGTTTGTGGCCGCGGCTGCGGGGGCCAAAACCGCCAAGCACGGCGGGCGCAGCGTCAGCAGCAAATCGGGCAGCGCCGACGTGGTCGAGGCATTGGGGGGCAACATCCACCTCACGCCTGAGCAGATTGCGCGTTCGATTGAAGAGGTGGGCATTGGCTTCATGTTTGCACCCAACCACCACCCGGCCATGAAAAACGTGGCCCCGGTGCGCAAAGAGTTGGGTGTCCGCACCATTTTCAACATCCTGGGTCCGTTGACCAACCCGGCCAGCGCCCCCAACATCCTGATGGGCGTTTTTCATTCGGACCTGGTGGGCATTCAGGTGCGCGCCTTGCAGCGCTTGGGCGCGGAGCACGCTGTGGTGGTTTATGGCCGCGATGGCATGGACGAAATCAGCCTGGGTGCCGCCACGCTGGTGGGCGAGCTCAAAAAAGGGCAGATCACCGAATACGAAATCCACCCCGAAGACTTTGGCCTGACCATGGCCAGCAACCGTGCTTTGAAGGTGGAAACCCCCGAGCAGTCCATGGCCATGTTGCGGGGCGTGCTGGACAATCAGCCCGGCGCGGCGCGGGACATCGTGATGATCAATGCTGGAGCCGCTTTGTACGCGGCCAATGTGGCCAGCAGCATCGCAGATGGCCTGGAGCGTGCCCGTGTGGCCATCGAATCTGGTGCGGCCAAAGCCAAGCTGGCGCAGTTTGTGGCCTTTGGCCAGTCGGCGGTTTGAGCCATGTGGCATGACGAAGGGGCCTGGATCGCTGTGGGCGTATCGGCTTTGTTGGTGGTGGTCGGGTTGGTGATGCACCGCATTTTTGTTCGAATTTTGAAAACCGGTGCCATTGAGCCCGGACAGGAAAGAAAACCATGAGTGACATCCTCGACAAAATCGTCGCCGTCAAACGCGAAGAAGTCGCTGCAGCCTTGGCCAAGAAATCTTTGGCCATGGTTCGGGCGGATGCCGAAAGCCGCGTGCTGACACGCGACTTTGAAGGTGCCTTGCGCGCCAAAATTGCCGCAGGGCAGGCTGCAGTGATTGCTGAAATCAAGAAAGCCAGTCCATCCAAAGGCGTGCTGCGTCAGGAATTCATCCCGGCCGACATCGCCCAAAGCTATGCCGAGCATGGGGCGGCCTGCCTTTCGGTCTTGACGGACAAGCAGTTCTTCCAGGGCAGCGTGGATTTTCTGAAGCAAGCCCGTGCCAGCTGCGACTTGCCTGTGCTGCGCAAAGACTTCCTGATCGACGTCTACCAGGTCTATGAAGCACGTGCGATGGGCGCTGATGCCATTTTGTTGATTGCTGCTTGTCTGGACGATGCGCAAATGGGCGAGATGGAGGCGGTGGCGCGCAGCCTGGACATGGCGGTGCTGGTCGAAGTGCATGACCGGGCAGAATTGGACCGTGCGCTGAAGTTGAAAACCCGCTTGGTGGGCATCAACAACCGCAACCTGAAGACATTTGAGGTCTCTTTGCAGACCACGCTGGACATGTTGCCTTCGGTTCCTGCAGACCGCTTGTTGATCACCGAGAGCGGTATTTTGTCTGCCGACGATGTCAAGCGCATGCGTGAAGCCCATGTCAACGCTTTCCTGGTCGGCGAGGCTTTCATGCGCGCAGCAGAGCCTGGTGAAGCGCTGGCCAAACTCTTTGCTTGATGCCCAAGGCCGCAGCTCAGCAGACCTTGGCCTTTGACGATCCGGCCACTCAGGCCGACTGTTTGAAGCAATGGCCACCCGATTTGCACGGTCTGGACGAGGGCTGGGCACCGTTGGTGCGGGAGTTCCTCGCTTCTTCTGCAGGACAGTCCTTGTCTGTGCGTTTGTCAGAGGCGTTGAGCGCAGGGAAAACCATCTATCCCCCAGCGCCGTTCAGGGCGCTCACCTTGACGCCTCTGAGTCAAGTTCGTGTGGTGATTCTGGGCCAAGACCCTTATCACGGACCGGGTCAGGCCGAAGGCCTGGCCTTTTCGGTCGCCCCCGGGGTGCGTCTGCCGCCCAGTTTGCGCAACATCTTCAAGGAGTTGCAGCAGAGTTTGCAAGTTCCTGTTCCGGCGCAAGGCTCATTGGTGCGTTGGGCTCAACAGGGCGTGTTGCTGCTCAACACTTGTTTGACGGTGGAGGCGGGGCAGCCCGCCAGTCACGCGCGTTGGGGTTGGGAGGTTTTGACCGATCAATTGGTGGCTGCTGTAGCGAAAAGCCCGAGCCCTGTGGTGTTCATGCTGTGGGGTGCCCATGCGCAGGCCAAAAAACAGTGGATTGATGCCATCGGTGGTTCGCAGCACCATTTGATTTTGCAAGCCAATCACCCTTCGCCCTTGTCTGCGATGCGGCCTCCGGTGCCTTTTTTGGGGTGTGGTCACTTCACGCAAGCGAATGAGTTCTGGATGCGAATCGGAGAAAAACCCATTGAATGGTGAAAAAGTTGTGCGTAAATTTGCGGGGCGTCATAAAAAGATGGCATAATCTGAGACTCGCTTCTGGAGGGGTGCCCGAGTGGCTAAAGGGGGCAGACTGTAAATCTGTTGGCTTACGCCTACACTGGTTCGAATCCAGTCTCCTCCACCAGCAAACTGGCTTATGCCGGTTGATTTGAGCAATTGGAAATGGTTTCCAAGCATTGGCGTCGCATCCACTCGTGCGGCGCAATCAGTGCGGGAGTAGTTTAATGGTAGAACCTTAGCCTTCCAAGCTAATGACACGGGTTCGATTCCCGTTTCCCGCTCCAGTCACCAGGATGAGTTTGTAAGAAGATTTTGCCCTTGTGGCTCAGTGGTAGAGCACTCCCTTGGTAAGGGAGAGGTCGCGGGTCCGATTCCCGCCAAGGGCACCAGTTTTGGGGCGCGCAATGAGAGTTGTGCGCCCTCTGTCTTGGTTGTTGACCACTACTTTTCGGAGTCGAAGATATGGCAAAAGAGAAATTCGAACGGACCAAACCCCACGTGAACGTGGGCACCATCGGTCACGTTGACCACGGCAAAACCACACTGACAGCCGCCATCACCACCGTGTTGGCAGCCAAGTTCGGCGGTGCAGCCAAAGCGTACGACCAGATCGACGCAGCGCCCGAAGAAAAAGCCCGTGGCATCACGATCAACACCGCCCACGTGGAGTACGAAACAGAAAACCGCCACTACGCTCACGTTGACTGCCCAGGCCACGCTGACTATGTGAAAAACATGATCACCGGTGCTGCCCAGATGGACGGCGCGATCCTGGTTTGCTCCGCTGCTGACGGCCCTATGCCTCAGACCCGCGAGCACATCTTGTTGGCCCGTCAAGTTGGCGTGCCTTACATCATCGTGTTCCTGAACAAGTGCGACATGGTTGACGACGCTGAGTTGTTGGAACTGGTCGAGATGGAAGTGCGCGAGTTGTTGTCCAAGTACGACTTCCCAGGCGACGACACACCGATCATCCAGGGTTCTGCCAAGCTGGCCCTCGAAGGCGACAAAGGCCCATTGGGCGAAGAAGCCATCATGAAGCTGGCTGCAGCTTTGGACACTTACATCCCTACGCCTGACCGCGCAGTGGACGGTGCTTTCTTGATGCCAGTGGAAGACGTGTTCTCCATCTCGGGTCGCGGCACTGTGGTGACTGGCCGTATCGAGCGCGGTATCGTTAAAGTCGGCGAAGAAATCGAAATCGTGGGTATCAAAGACACCGTCAAGACCACTTGCACAGGCGTTGAGATGTTCCGCAAGCTGCTGGACCAAGGTCAAGCTGGTGACAACGTCGGTATCTTGCTGCGCGGCACCAAGCGCGAAGACGTCGAGCGCGGCCAAGTGCTGTGCAAGCCCGGCTCGATCAAGCCCCACACCCACTTCACGGGCGAGATCTATGTCTTGTCCAAAGACGAAGGTGGCCGTCACACGCCTTTCTTCAACAACTACCGTCCACAGTTTTACTTCCGTACGACTGACGTGACAGGCGCGATCGAATTGCCAGAAGGCAAAGAGATGGTGATGCCTGGTGACAACGTGTCGATCACTGTGAAGTTGATCAACCCCATCGCGATGGAAGAAGGCTTGCGCTTCGCCATCCGCGAAGGCGGCCGCACTGTTGGCGCTGGCGTCGTTGCCAAGATCATCGCCTAAAGAGGTTCATGTAGGGGTATAGCTCAATTGGCAGAGCGTCGGTCTCCAAAACCGAAGGTTGTAGGTTCGATTCCTACTGCCCCTGCCACCTGAAAAGGTGGATTTTCAAGCCCGCTAGACTCTAGCGGGCTTCCTTGTCTGATAAGAGTCCTCTTGAAAGGGGGCTCAACAAAGGTTTCAAGCCGTATGGCAACGTCCGAAGTTCAAACCGTGGGTGCTACTGGCGACAAGATGCGTCTGGCATTGGCCGGTGCATTGGTCATCGCTGCATTGGTGGCCTATTACATGTTGGCCGGCCAAGGCAGCTTGGCCCAATGGGCTGGCTTGTTGGTCTGCCTGGTGGTGGCGGTTGTGGTTTTCCTGACTTCTGAGTCGGGTCGCCAGTTGATTGCTTTTGGCCGTGATGCGGTGCGTGAAGTCAAGAAAGTGGTCTGGCCGGAGCGCAAAGAAGCCATGCAGATCACCGCGTATGTGTTCGCCTTTGTGGTGGTGATGGCGCTGTTCTTGTGGCTCACCGACAAAACTCTGGAATGGGTTTTCTACGATCTGATTCTTGGGTGGAAAAAATAATGAACGATGCAGTAGTCAACGCGCCGATGGCGGGCTCCTCTACCAACCCAGACCTGAAATGGTATGTGGTCCATGCCTACTCGGGCATGGAAAAAGCGGTTGAGCGCAACATCATTGAACGCATCGCGCGCTCGGGCATGGAGTCCAAGTTCGGCCGCATTTTGGTCCCGACCGAAGAGGTCGTGGAAGTCAAGAACGGTCAAAAGCGCACCACCGAACGCAAATTTTTCCCTGGCTATGTGCTGGTGGAAATGGTGATGGACGACGAAACTTGGCACTTGGTGAAGCACACCAACAAAGTGACGGGTTTTGTGGGTGGTGCCAAAAACCGTCCGGCGCCTATTTCTGAAGCCGATGTTCAGAAAATCGTGAGCCAGATGCAAGAGGGCACCGACAAACCTCGCCACAAAGTCGAGTTTGAAGTGGGTGAATACATTCGCGTCAAAGAAGGTCCATTCACAGACTTCAACGGCACCGTTGAAGAAGTCAATTACGAGCGCAACAAGATGCGTGTCTCGGTCACCATTTTTGGTCGCGCGACACCGGTTGAGTTGGAGTTCGGGCAAGTCGAAAAAACCTGACCTGTTTCCATTTTCTGTTTGGCGCTTACCGACTCGGCGCCAAGCAATATCTCAGAGTCGTTAACCCCGGGGAGCTCAGGATCAAAGCATCTTGAGCGTTTGCACCCGAAAGGAGAAAAGCATGGCGAAAAAAATCGTCGGCTTCATCAAGCTGCAAGTGCCAGCTGGTAAAGCCAATCCATCACCACCTATTGGTCCAGCATTGGGTCAACGTGGTTTGAACATCATGGAATTCTGCAAGGCGTTCAACGCCCAGACCCAAGGCGTTGAGCCGGGCCTGCCATTGCCAGTGGTCATCACTGCGTTTGCAGACAAGTCCTTCACCTTCATCATCAAGACGCCGCCTGCAGCGACGCTGATCAAGAAGTCCATCAAGATCGACAAGGCTTCGACCAAGCCAGGTCTGGAAAAGGTGGGCAAGATCACTCGCGCTCAGCTGGAAGAAATCGCCAAGACCAAGATGAAAGATCTGACTGCCGCCGATATGGATGCAGCCGTTCGCACCATCGCTGGTACTGCCCGCTCGATGGGCGTGAATGTGGAGGGCGTGTAAATGTCCAAACTCACTAAAAAGCAAAAAGCCTTTATCGGCAAAGTGGACAGCAACAAGCTGTACGCCTTGGCCGATGCCTTGGTGATCGTGAAAGATTGCGCCAATGCCAAGTTCGATGAGTCCATCGACGTGGCCGTGCAACTCGGTATCGATGCCAAGAAATCTGATCAAGTGGTTCGTGGTGCTGTCGTGTTGCCTAACGGCACCGGTAAAACTGCACGCGTCGCTGTGTTCGCCCAAGGTGCCAAGGCTGACGAAGCCCGTGCCGCTGGTGCTGACGTGGTCGGCATGGACGACTTGGCTGCCCGCGTGAAAGCTGGCGACATGCCTTTCGATGTGGTCATCGCAGCCCCTGACGCCATGCGCGTTGTGGGTACTTTGGGTCAAATTCTGGGCCCACGTGGTCTGATGCCTAACCCCAAAGTTGGCACCGTGACCCCTGACGTCGCTACTGCTGTGCGCAACGCCAAAGCTGGTCAGGTCCAGTTCCGCGTTGACAAAGCCGGTATCGTGCACGGCACTATTGGTCGCCGTTCGTTCGACGCTGACAAGTTGCAGGGCAACTTGGCTGCATTGATCGAAGCCTTGGTGAAAGCCAAACCAGCAACCAGCAAAGGTGTTTACCTGCGCAAAGTGGCTGTGTCTTCGACCATGGGTGTGGGCGTTCGCGTTGACACACAATCCATCGCAGCTTGATTGCGATAAAAATTTGAGCGGGCTGTAAAGCCTGCTCAATGTGGTGGGCTGCAAACCTTGCAAAAGGACTGCAGGCCATCCAAGACCGTTGGTGCACACATTGCTGTGCTTAATCAACAAACTGACAAGTTCACTTGAAGGTTTGGGCCAACGCAGATGGCGATCCCGCTGCAGATGGATGAAGATCCTGAACAGTTGGTCGCTGCAAATAGGCGTGTTTCAGGGGGGACCCGAAAAACACATAAAAAGGAGTAGACCTTGAGTCTGAATCGCAGTGAGAAAGAAGCGGTCATTACCGAAGTGACCGACCTCGCCGCTAAAGCTCAAACGCTTGTGATGGCGGAATACCGTGGTATCACGGTCGCTGACATGACAAACTTGCGCGTCAAAGCTCGCAGCCTCGGCGTTTCGCTGACGGTGTTGAAAAACACCTTGGCGCGCCGTGCTGTGACAGGTACGCAGTTTGAAGTTGTCGCCGACCAGATGACCGGCCCGCTGATCTATGGCTTCTCTGTTGATGCCGTTGCCGCCGCTAAGGTGGTGGCTGACTTCGCGAAAACCAACGACAAGTTGGTGATTCGCGCAGGTGCATTTGCAGGTAAAGCCCTGGACGTCAATGGCGTTAAGCAATTGGCAAACATCCCTTCGAAAGAAGTGTTGTTGGCTCAGTTGTGTGGCTTGCTGATGTCGCCAATGTCCCGCACCGCTGTGGTGTTGGGTGCCCTGGCGGCCAAAAAAGGCGAAGGCGAAGCTGTTGCCGCTTAAGGCCAGCGTTCGTGTTTTAACCAATTGTTAGGAAATAAAAATGGCATTCGATAAAGACGCATTTTTGACCGCGCTGGACAGCATGACGGTCATGGAACTCAACGAACTGGTGAAAGCCATCGAAGAGAAGTTTGGCGTGAGCGCTGCCGCTATGGCGGCTCCTGCTGCTGCTGGTGGCGGTGCCGCTGCTGCTGCTGAAGAGAAGACTGACTTCAACGTGATGTTGTTGGAAGCCGGCGCGAACAAAGTGTCCGTGATTAAAGCTGTGCGCGAAATCACAGGTCTGGGCTTGAAAGAAGCCAAAGACTTGGTGGACGGCGCTCCTAAGGCGGTCAAAGAAGGCCTGCCAAAAGCTGACGCTGAAGCCGCTAAGAAGAAGCTGGAAGAAGCCGGCGCCAAGGCCGAACTCAAGTAATTCGGTTGCGATCCAAGGCTGGAGTGTCCGAAAGGGCCTCCAGCCTTTGGTGCTTGAAGGACGCACAGAAAATTAGGTCGATAAGGCCTGCGTTTTGATTGTTCTGAAAGCACTGAAAAGCAGATTTCAACAAGTCTGCTTTCCAGTGTTTTAGCGAAACACCGGAAAGTGGATTTACAAAAGTCTGCTTTCCAGTGTTTTCTGACCCGACTGCAGAAAACCCTTGGTTCGGGTTGCGTGCAATGCGCAATCGTCCGCCAACGCTGGTAGAGGCCAGCCGCCAAGCCCGTTGTGCGAGTCTAAAAGCTCGCGCAGCACACAGTTCTGAAAGATCAAGCCCGGAGATCTCATGGCCTATTCATACACCGAACGCAAGCGAATCCGCAAAAGTTTCGGCAGCCGCGAAAGCGTGCTCGAAGTTCCTTACCTGCTGCAAATGCAAAAAGACGCTTACACGTCCTTCTTGCAAGCAGGTGTTGTTTCATCCAAACGCACACACGAAGGTCTGCAAGCTGCTTTTGAATCGGCTTTCCCCATCGTGTCCCACAACGGTTTTGTGGAGATGAAATTCGTCGAGTACAACTTGGCCAAACCAGCGTTTGACGTGCGTGAATGCCAGACCCGTGGTCTGACTTTCTCCTCCGCTGTGCGTGCCCGTGTACAACTCATCATTTACGACCGCGACTCTTCGACTTCGCAGAACAAAGTAGTCAAGGAAGTGAAAGAGCAAGAGGTCTACATGGGCGAAGTGCCCTTGATGACCGACAAAGGCTCTTTCATCATCAACGGCACCGAGCGCGTGATCGTGTCCCAGTTGCACCGTTCGCCCGGCGTGTTCTTTGAACACGACAAGGGCAAGACCCACAGCTCGGGCAAATTGCTGTTTTCCGCCCGCATCATCCCTTACCGTGGTTCGTGGCTCGACTTCGAATTCGACCCCAAAGACATTTTGTATTTCCGTGTCGACCGTCGCCGCAAGATGCCTGTGTCGATCCTGCTCAAGGCCATTGGCCTCAACCCCGAGTCGATCCTGGCGAACTTCTTCGTCAACGACAATTTCCGTCTGATGGACAGCGGCGCACAAATGGAATTTGTGGCTGAACGTCTGCGCGGTGAAGTGGCTCGTTTTGACATCACCGACAAGTCCGGCAAAGTGGTGGTGGCCAAAGACAAGCGGATCACCGTTCGCCACACCCGTGAACTCGAGCAATCGGGCACCACGCACATCAGCGTGCCAGAAGACTATCTGTTGGGTCGCGTTGTCGCACGCAGCATTGTCGAAGCGGATACTGGCGAGATCATCGCCAAGGCCAACGAAGAACTGACCGAAGCCTTGCTGAAGAAGCTGCGCACCTCGGGTATTCAGGATTTGCCTTGCATCTACACGAACGAACTTGATCAGGGTGCGTACATTTCGCAAACCCTGCGCATCGACGAAACCGTGGACGAGTTTGCTGCACGTGTGGCCATCTACCGCATGATGCGTCCTGGTGAGCCACCCACAGAAGATGCTGTGCAAGCCCTGTTCCAGCGCTTGTTCTACAACCCCGACACGTACGACTTGTCGCGCGTCGGTCGCATGAAGTTCAACGCACGTGTGGGTCGTCCTGACTCCACGGGCCCCATGGTGTTGACCAACGAAGACATCTTGGCCGTGGTCAAGATCCTGGTGGACTTGCGCAACGGCAATGGCGAAGTCGATGACATCGACCACTTGGGCAACCGCCGCGTGCGTTGCGTGGGCGAGTTGGCAGAAAACCAATACCGCACCGGTTTGGCACGTATCGAAAAAGCCGTGAAAGAGCGTTTGGGTCAGGCCGAGCAAGAGCCACTCATGCCGCATGACCTGATCAACTCCAAGCCGATCTCGGCTGCGTTGAAAGAGTTCTTCGGTGCTTCCCAGTTGTCCCAGTTCATGGACCAGACCAACCCGTTGGCCGAGATCACTCACAAGCGCCGTGTTTCGGCTCTTGGCCCAGGTGGTTTGACCCGCGAACGTGCTGGCTTTGAAGTGCGTGACGTGCACGTGACCCACTACGGTCGCGTTTGCCCTATCGAGACACCTGAAGGTCCAAACATTGGTTTGATCAACTCGCTGGCCTTGTACGCCCGCTTGAACGAGTACGGTTTCATTGAAACCCCGTACCGCCAAGTGATCGACGGCAAAGTCACGATGAACATCGATTACTTGTCTGCCATTGAAGAAGGCAAGTACGTCATTGCCCAGGCCAACGCCACATTGGACAAAGACGGCAAGCTGACTGGTGATCTGGTTTCTGCCCGTGAAAAAGGCGAATCCATTTTGTGCGGCGCCGAGCGCATCCAGTACATGGACGTCTCACCTGCCCAGATCGTGTCGGTTGCGGCCTCTTTGGTGCCGTTCCTTGAGCACGACGATGCCAACCGCGCTTTGATGGGTGCGAACATGTCCCGTCAGGCGGTGCCTGTGCTGCGCCCTGAAAAGCCCATGGTCGGTACCGGTATCGAGCGCGTTGCAGCGGTCGACTCGGGTACGGTGGTCACAGCCACACGCGGCGGTATCGTGGACTATGTCGACGCGACCCGCATCGTGATCCGCGTGAATGACGCAGAGGCTTTGGCTGGCGAAGTGGGTGTGGACATCTACAACCTGATCAAGTACCAGCGTTCCAACCAGAACACCAACATCCACCAGCGTCCGATCGTCAAGCGTGGCGACAAGCTGGCCAAGGGTGATGTGATTGCCGACGGTGCATCGACCGACCTGGGCGAAATCGCCATTGGTCAGAACATGCTGATCGCCTTCATGCCCTGGAACGGCTACAACTTCGAAGATTCGATCCTGATCTCCGAGCGTGTCGTGTCGGAAGACCGTTACACCTCGATCCACATCGAAGAACTCGTGGTCATGGCCCGCGACACCAAGCTGGGTGCCGAAGAAATTTCGCGCGATATCCCCAACTTGTCCGAGCAGCAGCTGGGCCGTCTGGACGACTCCGGCATCATCTACGTGGGAGCAGAAGTGCAACCTGGCGATGTGTTGGTCGGCAAGGTCACGCCCAAGGGCGAGACCACCCTCACGCCTGAAGAGAAGCTGTTGCGCGCCATCTTCGGCGAAAAAGCCAGCGATGTGAAAGACACTTCGTTGCGCGTGGACCAAGGCAGCTCCGGCGTCGTGATCGATGTGCAGGTCTTCACACGTGAAGGCATCGTGCGCGACAAGCGCGCCCAGCAGATCATCGACGACGAACTCAAGCGTTTCCGTCTGGACCTGAACGACCAGCTGCGCATTGTGGAAGCCGACGCGTTTGACCGTATCGAGAAGTTGCTGGTGGGCCGTGTGGCCAATGGCGGCCCTCAAAAACTGGCCAAAGGCACCAAGCTCGACAAAGCCTACATGGAGTCGGTCGAGAAGTTCCATTGGTTCGACATCCGCCCTGCGGAAGACGACGTGGCCATGCAACTCGAGTCCATCAAGAACTCGCTGGAGCAGACCCGTCACAGCTTTGACTTGTCTTTTGAAGAAAAACGCAAAAAGCTCACACAAGGCGACGAGTTGCCAGCAGGCGTGCTCAAAATGGTCAAGGTCTATCTGGCCGTCAAGCGTCGCTTGCAGCCTGGTGACAAGATGGCCGGCCGTCACGGTAACAAAGGTGTGGTCTCCAAGATCGTGCCTGTCGAAGACATGCCTTACATGGCCGACGGTACCCCTGCGGACATCGTGTTGAACCCCTTGGGCGTTCCTTCGCGTATGAACGTGGGTCAGGTGCTGGAAGTCCACTTGGGTTGGGCCGGCAAAGGCATTGGCCAGCGCATCGGCAACATGCTGCAGGCTGAAACCCAGCGTGTTGAAAAAATTGCTGAATTGCGCAAGCTGTTTGAACAGTTGTACAACAGCATGGGCCGCAAAGAGAACCTGTCGCAACTGACCGACGACGAAGTCTTGGCCATGGCTGGCAACCTCAAAGAAGGTTTCCCATTCGCAACGCCTGTGTTCGACGGTGCGGCCGAAGAAGAAATCCGCGCCATGCTGCACTTGGCTTACCCAGATGACTTGGCCAAGGCCAAAGGCCTCACAGCCACACGCACACAAGCCAATCTGTTTGACGGCCGCACAGGCGATGCCTTTGACCGTCCAACCACCATTGGCTACATGCACTTCTTGAAACTGCACCACTTGGTGGACGACAAGATGCACGCCCGTTCGACCGGTCCTTACAGCTTGGTCACACAGCAGCCGCTGGGTGGTAAGGCGCAGTTCGGTGGTCAGCGTTTCGGTGAGATGGAAGTGTGGGCTTTGGAAGCGTATGGCGCCTCTTACGTTCTGCAAGAGATGCTCACCGTGAAGTCTGACGACGTGCAAGGCCGTACCAAGGTGTACGAGAGCATCGTCAAAGGCGAACACTCCATCGAAGCGGGCATGCCCGAGTCGTTCAACGTGCTGGTCAAGGAAATCCGTTCGCTGGGCCTTGACATCGAGCTCGAGCGTTCTTAATTCACAGGCAAAGGATTTAAACCATGAAATCACTACTCGACCTGTTCAAGCAGTTCACGCCCGATGACCACTTCGATGCGATCCGCATCGGCCTGGCATCGCCCGAGAAGATCCGTTCGTGGTCTTTCGGTGAAGTGAAAAAGCCGGAAACCATCAACTACCGTACTTTCAAGCCCGAGCGTGATGGTCTGTTTTGCGCCAAGATTTTTGGCCCCATCAAAGACTACGAATGCTTGTGCGGCAAGTACAAACGTCTCAAGCACCGCGGCGTCATTTGCGAGAAGTGCGGCGTTGAAGTCACACAAACCAAAGTGCGTCGTGAGCGCATGGGTCACATCGACCTCGCAGCGCCTTGCGCCCACATCTGGTTCCTGAAGTCTTTGCCATCGCGTCTGGGCCTGGTGCTCGACATGACACTGCGCGACATCGAACGCGTGCTTTACTTTGAAGCTTATGTGGTGACCGATCCCGGCATGACTCCGCTGAAGAAATTCGGCATCATGACCGAAGACGACTACGACGCCAAGGTCAAGGAATACGGTGACGAATTCACGGCCAAAATGGGTGCCGAAGGCATTCGTGAGCTGCTGGAAGGCATTGACATCGAAAGCGAAATTGAGCGCCTGCGTGGTGATCTGACCGGCTCCGAACTCAAAGTCAAGAAGAACTCCAAACGCCTCAAAGTGCTCGAAGCGTTCAAGAAGTCTGGCATCAAGCCAGGCTGGATGGTGCTCGAAGTGTTGCCCGTGTTGCCACCGGACCTGCGTCCGCTGGTGCCACTGGACGGCGGTCGCTTTGCGACTTCCGACCTGAACGACCTGTACCGCCGCGTCATCAACCGCAACAGCCGTCTGCGCCGTTTGTTGGAACTGAAGGCCCCCGAGATCATCGCTCGCAACGAAAAGCGGATGCTGCAAGAAGCCGTGGACAGCTTGCTGGACAACGGCCGCCGCGGCAAGGCCATGACCGGCGCCAACAAGCGCGCCTTGAAGTCTTTGGCCGACATGATCAAAGGCAAGAGCGGTCGTTTCCGTCAGAACTTGCTGGGCAAGCGCGTCGACTACTCCGGTCGTTCCGTCATCACCGTGGGCCCAACCCTCAAGCTGCACCAGTGCGGTTTGCCCAAGTTGATGGCCATCGAGCTGTTCAAGCCTTTCATCTTTGCCCGTCTCGAAGCCATGGGCATCGCGACGACCATCAAGGCGGCCAAGAAGGAAGTCGAAGCCGGTACACCGGTGGTGTGGGATATCCTGGAAGAAGTCATCAAAGAGCACCCCGTGATGCTCAACCGTGCGCCTACGCTGCACCGTTTGGGTATCCAGGCGTTTGAGCCTCTGCTGATCGAAGGCAAAGCCATCCAGTTGCACCCCCTCGTTTGCGCGGCCTTCAACGCCGACTTCGACGGTGACCAGATGGCTGTTCACGTGCCGCTGTCGGTGGAAGCCCAGATGGAAGCCCGCACCCTGATGCTGGCTTCGAACAACATCTTGTTCCCTGCGTCTGGCGAACCTTCCATCGTGCCGTCCCAAGACGTGGTGTTGGGTCTGTATTACGCGACCCGTGACCGCATCAATGCCAAGGGCGAGGGCCTCATCTTCTCCGACATCGGTGAAGTGCAGCGCGCATTGGATGCGGATGCCGTCGAGTTGACCGCCAAGATCAACGTGCGCATGACCGAGTGGACCAAAGACAAAGTCACAGGTGAATTCACTTCATCGGTGTCGATGGTCGAGACCACCGTGGGCCGTGCATTGCTGTCGGAAATTTTGCCCAAAGGCCTGCCTTTCTCGAACCTGAACAAGGCTTTGAAGAAGAAAGAAATTTCCAAGCTGATCAACACGTCTTTCCGCAAGTGCGGCTTGAAAGAGACCGTGGTGTTCGCCGACAAGCTGTTGCAAAACGGGTTCCGTCTGGCCACACGCGCCGGTATCTCGATTGGTATCGACGACATGTTGGTACCGCCAGAGAAGCCAGCCATCATTGAAGCGGCTGAAAAAGAAGTTCGCGACATTGAGCAGCAATACGTCTCTGGTCTGGTGACCGCTGGCGAGCGCTACAACAAGGTGGTCGACATCTGGGGCAAAGCCGGTGACGTCGTCTCCAAGGTGATGATGGACCAGCTCCGCAAAGAGAAGACCATCGACCGCCATGGCAATGAAGTCGATCAGGAATCGTTCAACTCGATTTACATGATGGCCGACTCCGGTGCCCGTGGTTCTGCAGCGCAGATTCGCCAGCTGGCCGGTATGCGTGGCCTGATGGCCAAGCCTGACGGCTCGATCATTGAGACCCCCATCACGGCGAACTTCCGTGAAGGTCTGAACGTGTTGCAGTACTTCATCTCGACCCACGGTGCGCGTAAAGGTCTGGCCGACACGGCTTTGAAGACCGCCAACTCGGGTTACCTGACCCGTCGTCTGGTGGACGTGACACAAGACTTGGTTGTGACCGAGCTCGATTGCGGTACGTCTGATGGTTCGCTGATGCGCGCCATCGTCGAAGGTGGTGAAGTCATCGAATCTTTGCGTGACCGTATCCTCGGCCGAACTGTGGCCGATGATGTCTTGCACCCAGAGAACCGTTCTGTCTTGGCTCCTGCGGGCGTCATGCTCGATGAAGACCTGATCGATGAGCTCGAAGCCGTTGGCGTCGACGAAGTCAAGGTGCGTACAGCATTGACCTGTGCCACACGTTTTGGCTTGTGCGCCAAGTGCTATGGCCGCGACTTGGGTCGTGGCGGCTTGGTCAACAACGGCGAAGCCGTGGGTGTGATCGCTGCCCAGTCCATTGGTGAACCGGGTACCCAGCTGACCATGCGTACGTTCCACATTGGTGGTGCAGCTTCGCGTGCAGCCGTCGCCTCCAGCGTGGAAGCCAAGTCCAACGGCACCATCGGCTTCAATGCCACGATGCGTTACGTGACCAACACCAAAGGTGAGTTGGTGGTGATTTCCCGCTCTGGCGAAATCGTGATCAGTGAGCACGGCCGTGAGCGCGAGCGTCACAAAGTGCCTTACGGCGCGATCTTGGCCATCAAGGCGGACCAGACCATCAAGGCTGGCACCATCTTGGCCAACTGGGATCCATTGACCCGCCCGATCATCACGGAATTCGCCGGTCAGGTGAAGTTCGAGAACGTCGAAGAGGGCATGACCGTTGCGAAGCAGCTCGACGAAGTGACCGGTTTGTCCACCTTGGTGGTCATCGACCCCAAGCGTCGCGGTGCAGCCAAGGTCATCCGTCCACAGGTCAAACTGATCGACGCGCAAGGCAAAGAAGTCAAGATTCCTGGCACAGACCACTCGGTGACGATTGGTTTCCAGATCGGCTCGCTGATCCAGGTGCGCGACGGCATGGATGTGGGCCCGGGCGAAGTGCTGGCCCGTATCCCTGTCGAAGGTCAGAAGACCCGAGACATTACCGGTGGTTTGCCACGTGTGGCCGAACTGTTCGAAGCCCGTACGCCCAAAGACAAAGGCATGTTGGCAGAGATCACCGGTACCGTGTCGTTTGGTAAAGAGACCAAAGGCAAGGTTCGCTTGCAGATCACAGATCCTGAAGGCAAGGTCTGGGATGAACTGATCCCCAAAGAGAAGAACATCCTGGTGCACGAAGGCCAAGTGGTCAACAAGGGCGAGAGCATTGTGGACGGCCCCGCCGACCCACAAGACATCTTGCGCCTCTTGGGTATCGAAGAGCTGGCCCGCTACATCGTCGACGAAGTGCAGGACGTTTACCGCTTGCAAGGCGTGAAGATCAACGACAAGCACATTGAAGTGATTGTTCGTCAGATGTTGCGTCGCGTGGTGGTGGAGAACATTGGTGACTCCACCTACATCTCCGGCGAGCAGGTTGAGCGTTCCGAAATGCTCAACACCAACGATGCATTGCAACGTGAAGGCAAGATCCCTGCGACATTCAGCAACTTGTTGCTGGGTATCACCAAGGCCTCCTTGTCGACCGATTCGTTCATCTCGGCCGCTTCCTTCCAGGAAACGACCCGTGTGTTGACCGAAGCGGCCATCATGGGCAAGCGCGATGAGTTGCGCGGCTTGAAGGAAAACGTGATCGTGGGTCGTCTGATCCCCGCAGGTACAGGCTTGGCTTATCACAAAGCCCGTGCAGTCAAGGACGCCATGGACGACGCAGAGCGCCGTGCGATTGCCGATGCCGAAGCGGCCGACTTGGCTGGCGAGGCGACTGAAGATACAGTCACAGACGCAGGCGAAGCCGCCTAAGTGATGGGTTCACCTTTCATCGGGTGACCACGGATCAGCCCCTGCACCGTTTTGCGGTCAGGGGCTGTTTTTATGGCGAGGATTCAGCGGAGGTAAAACCATGGGGGCATTGATCTTTGGCCTGCTGTTGGCCGTCACCCTGTTTTGGGCGGTCGGGGCGCACAACCGCTTGGTGCGTTTGCGCGCAGAGGTTGTTCGCCAGTGGAGCAGTGTCGACGCGGTATGGCTCCGTTTGCTGGTGCGCATGCAAGGCGGCATCGCTGCGCGCCAGTCGCTGACGGCTGAAGCAGACGCAGATGAATTGCAAAGCTTGCAGCAGGCTTGTGACGAGTTGTTGGAGGCCTTGTCTCAAGCTCGGTTGCAACCCCTGGATGGTGAAAGCCAGAAACAGGTGATCGCGCAGCACCTGAAGGTGCTCGCTGAAATTCGACTGATGCTGCAAACGGCCAACGATGCGGTCAAGCCCGACCTCGACATTGCCTTGAACCGGATGCGTCAAACACTGCCTGCCGCACTCATCCCCTACCATGTGGCGGTGGCCGCCTACAACGATGCGCTGGCCATGCGGCCGGCATCTTGGTTGGCCAGACGCTTGAATCTCAAACCAGCGATGCGCATGGATTTGTCCATGGGTGCTGCTTGAATCTGACCATGACACCCATGCCCCCATTGACCGGACAACCCGCAACGGGCCAGTCGCCACCTTTGTGGCGCTTGCTGCAAGCAACGGCTGCAGCCGTACAGGCCACACGCCAGGGGCGCTCACTGACAGCACAGCTGGAGGGCGTTTCTCAGGATTTGCGTCCAGGCGTTCAAGCCCTGAGTTTTTTGGCCTTGAGACAACTGGGCCGTGCGACCGCTTTGCGTGAGCAGTTGGCCGCTAAAACACCACCACCTGCGGTGGATGCTTTGCTCTGCACGGCCCTGGCCCTGTGCTGGAGCGAAGTAGATGCCCCATACCCTGTTCATACGCTGGTCAACCAAACGGTAGAGGCCGCGCGCAAACAACGGCAAACCCAAGCCCAAAGCGGGTTCATCAATGCCTGCCTGCGCCGTTTCATGCGCGAACGTGATGACTTGGTGCATCAGACCGATGGCAACCTCCAGGCGCAATGGAATCATCCGCGCTGGTGGATAGAGCGCCTGCAGGCGGATCACCCGCAGCAATGGCAGGAACTGCTGGACATGGCCCAAAAGCCTGCGCCGATGACGTTGCGTGTCAACCGTCAACATCACACTGTGGCCGCCTATCAGCAGCAGCTTGACGCGATGGGTGTGTCATCCCGGGTCGTGGGCTCGCAGGGCCTGCAATTGAGCAAGGCCATGCCCGTGCACTTGTTGCCTGGCTTTTCTGCGGGCCATGTGTCTGTGCAAGATGCGGCAGCACAAGTGGCGGCCCCCCTGCTCATGCAAGGCTTGGACCCGACGCAACCCTGGAAAATTCTGGACGCGTGCGCAGCGCCCGGGGGAAAAACCGGACATTTGCTGGAGCTTCACCCCCACGCGAATGTGCTGGCACTGGATGTGGACGAATCCCGTTGCGAGCGGATTCATCAAAATTTGCAGCGCTTGGGTCAACGTGCCCAAGTGCGCGCCGCAGACGCCGGCCAGCCCGATCAATGGTGGGACGGTGAGCCGTTTGACGCTATTTTGCTGGACGCGCCCTGCACAGCATCGGGCATTGTGAGAAGGCACCCGGATGTGCGCTGGCTGCGCAGACCCACAGACAGCGGGCAATTGGCCAAAACTCAGGAGAGCTTGCTCAAAGCCCTTTGGCCCTTGTTGAAGCCCGGTGGGCACTTGCTTTATTGCACCTGTTCGGTTTTCAAGGCCGAGGGAGATGAGACCGTGCAAGCGTTTCTTCAACGCAACACAGATGCCTTATTGCAGCCCTCTCCAGGGCATTTGATACCCGGGCAGACACCAAGTGGTCTGCCAGTCGAGCACAATCCATTGGGTGAACATGATGGGTTTTATTACGCACTGCTGGAAAAGCGCCGCAGCTGAGCTCGGGCGCATGACTCGCTGGGTCCTGGGGGCCTGGCTGCTTGTCGCGTCTTGCGCTTGGGCCCAGACCTCGGTGGCTGAGCTGACAGAGCTGCGCGCCGAGCGTCGGGACGCTGCGTTGTTCGTGACCGCTCAGCTGAAACTGGAGCTGGGGCCCGCCGTTGAGGACGCGTTGCTCAAAGGCCTGGCGGTTCACTTTGTTGCCGAGGCTGAGGTCATGCGCGACCGATGGTATTGGTATGACCGAAAAATTGGCATGTCCACGCGCTATTACCGCTTGGCCTTTCAACCGCTGACGCGCCGTTGGCGCTTGAATGTCTCGAACGAGCCCATTTCGGGTTCGGGCCTGGCGGGCAGCATCTCGCAAAATTTTGAAACGCTGTCCGAAGCGCTGGACGTCATTCGACGTCAATCCGGCTGGAAAGTGGCCGAAATGGCCGACCTGGATCTGGATGCCCGGCAATACATCGCCTACCGTTTCCGGCTGGATATTTCCCAGCTGCCACGCCCTTTTCAGATCGCAGCGGGCAACCAGGCTGAGTGGACCTTGGTGGCGAGCAGGCAATTGCGCCTGACAACAGACATGGTGCGCTGACGTGGGGCTCTCCATCCGTCGTTCCGAGAAGCAAGTGATGCAGGCATCGCGTACCAGCCGATGGCTGTTGGGTTTGGGTGCTTTGGCGATGGTGGTGATTGGTTTGGGCTTGCTGGTGTTGATGACACAAGCCACGGGCAACCGTGAACGCTACAACCAGAATTACCAGTGGCTGACGCTGATCAATGCCGTGGTGGCCAGTGGGCTCTTGATCACCATCTTGTGGGGCGCTGTCCGGCTGCTGCTTCGACTTCGCCGTGGTCAATTCGGCTCCCGTTTGCTGGTCAAACTGGCCGGCATTTTTGCGCTGGTGGGGGTGATTCCCGGTGTGTTGATTTATGTGGTGTCCTACCAGTTCGTATCACGCTCGATTGAAAGCTGGTTTGACGTCAAGGTGGAAGCGGCGCTGGTGGCGGGGCTGAATCTGGGGCGAGCCACATTGGACACGCTGAGCACGGATCTGGCCAAGCAATCGCGTGTTGCCGCGGCTCAACTGAGCGATGTTGCCGATGTGAGCGCGGGCGTCGCCCTGGAAAAAATACGCGAGCAGCTGGGCGTCAGTGATGCGGTGCTGTGGACGACCAGTGGCCGCATGGTGGCCAGCGCAGGCCAATCGCGTTTCCAGATCAGACCGGAGTTACCGCCGAGTCAGCAAATCAAAGAGGCGCGTCAAAAAGGCCACATCGAATGGGTCGAGGGGTTTGATGAAGCCATTCCGGGGGGCGACAAAGGGCGCATCAAGGCGCTGGTCTTGTTGCCCCAATCGGGCCTTGCGTTTGATGAAGACCGACGCTTGTTGCAAGTGACGCAAGACTTGCCACCAACGCTGGTCAACAACGCGCTGGAGGTTCAGTCCGCTTACAGCGAATACCAAGAGCGCGCCTTAGCGCGTGAAGGCCTTCGGCGCATGTACATCGGCACGCTGACCCTCAGCTTGTTTTTGGCGGTACTTGGGGCGATCTTGTTGGCCGTGGTGCTGGGCAACCAGTTGGCTCGGCCTTTGCTGTTGCTGGCGCATGGTATGCGCCAGGTTGCTTCGGGCGATTTGACCCCCAAGTTGGCATTGCAAGGCAACGATGAACTTGGGGGGCTGACGCGTTCGTTCGCCGACATGACGCAACAGTTGTCGGATGCTCGATCCAATGTACAGCGCAGCCTGGTTCAGCTGGATACGGCCCGTGGCAATTTGCAAACGATTTTGGACAACTTGACCGCCGGTGTCATGGTGTTCGATGCACAAGGCGTGATTCAGTCGGCCAATCCGGGTGCCACGCGCATCTTGCGTGTGCCGGTGGCGGCGTACAAGGGCATGTCCTTGCTCAGCTTACCTGCGCTCGAAGGGTTTGCGCAAGGCGTTCTTGGCCAATTCGCGATGTTGCGCGCTGACAGCGGCGCCCATGAGCTGGACCATTGGCAAAAATCTTTTGAAATTCATGCAACGGGCCAAGGCCTGTCTGAAACAGCGGTGACCTTGTTGGCCCGTGGTGCGGTACTGCCAGATGGGATGCGCCTTTTGGTGTTCGATGACATTTCGGAAATCGTCTCGGCTGAGCGAGCGCAGGCGTGGGGTGAAGTGGCCAGACGTCTGGCGCATGAAATCAAAAACCCGCTGACCCCCATTCAACTGTCCGCTGAAAGATTGCAGAGAAAATTGATCGGCAAGTTGGATGCCCAAGACGACGCGGTGCTGGCCAAGTCGGTCAAGACCATCGTGGACCAGGTCGATGCCATGAAGCGATTGGTCAATGAGTTTCGCGACTATGCCCGACTGCCTTCTGCCGATTTGAAGCCGGTTCAGCTCAATGCCCTGATCTCTGATCTGATGGTGCTGTATGCGAATGAGCCTGCCGATCAGATCCACCGCGCCATGGTGGTTACGGAACTTGACGCAACGTGCCCGCCGATCCTGGGTGATGAACAGCAACTTCGGCAAGTGATCCACAACCTGCTTCAAAACGCACAGGATGCCTGCGAGTCAAAAGGTGAACCGGCCCAAGACGCACGCGTGGGCGTGCGCACCGAATGGAATGCCGCACGCAACAGGGTTCGGTTGGTCGTGTCCGATACGGGGCCTGGTTTTGAGCCCAATATCCTCAAGCGTGCGTTTGAACCTTACGTCACAACCAAGGCCAAAGGCACGGGATTGGGCTTGGCCGTGGTGAAAAAAATTGCCGATGAACACGGGGCCAAAATTGAGCTGAGCAATGTGATGCAGGATGGCGACATCAAAGGCGCGCAAGTCTCGCTATCATTCGCACTGGAAACAACCAAGGGCAAATTGAATCAGCCCGCTTATTGAACAGAGACACGCAGACAATATGGCAAATATTTTGGTCGTTGACGATGAGCTGGGAATACGTGATCTGCTCTCTGAAATCCTGTTCGATGAAGGGCATCAAGTCGAGCTGGCCGAAAACGCTGCCAGGGCACGCGAAGCACGTTTGCGCATGCGACCCGACTTGGTGCTGCTCGATATCTGGATGCCCGATACCGATGGCGTGAGTCTCTTGAAAGAATGGGCGACCGCCGGCTTGCTCAACATGCCCGTGATCATGATGAGCGGACACGCCACCATTGATACAGCGGTGGAGGCCGTCAAGATTGGTGCCCAAGCCTTCCTGGAAAAACCCATCACCTTGCAGAAATTGCTCAAGGCTGTTGAACAGGGTTTGGCCAGAGACCAAGTCAAACAGGCGGTGAGTTCGCTGTTGGCCACGCAAGCAGCCAGCGTGATGCCTTCGTCGTTGATGGGCAGCGATATCGCCAGCGTTGTGCTGGAGGTTCAGCAAAGTTTCGATTTAGACCGACCTTTGCGAGAGGCTCGCGATGCCTTTGAAAAGGCTTACTTTGAATTTCACCTGGCCCATGAAGCCGGCTCCATGACGAAAGTGGCGGAGAAGACGGGCCTTGAGAGAACCCACTTGTACCGAAAACTCAAACAGTTGGGTGTGGACTTGTCTCGCAGCAAACGCAATGGCTGATTTGTCCGTGATTCACCGGAACACGCCTTTTCCTCTGCTATAATCTTGCTTCCGGCCCGGTAGCTCAGTTGGTAGAGCAGCGGATTGAAAATCCGCGTGTCGATGGTTCGATTCCGTCCCAGGCCACCAGTTTTACACCGTAAGTACGCAAGTGCTTGCGGTGTTTTACTTTGCGCGGAGCATTTATCCATACATGACAGCATCTCCTCAATCTCTGACTGGGCTTGTTCCTTTTTTGAAGCCGTATCGGTGGGCTTTGGTCTTGGCAGCGTTGTTCTTGCTGCTGGCCGCAGGCACCACGCTGGCTTTTCCGTGGGTCTTGCGCCAGTTGATTGACCAAGGCCTGTCGACCGGGGCCACGGCCGAGCAGCTGTCGGGCAATTTTTTGCAGTTGTTTGGCGTGGCAGCGGCTTTGGCCATGTTTTCTTCCGGGCGTTATTACACCGTGAGCTGGCTGGGCGAGCGCATCACGGGTGACCTGCGCAACGCGGTGTATGGCCATGTGCTCAAACAAAGCCCTGCCTTTTTTGAAACCACGCAGTCGGGCGAAGTGCTCTCACGTCTGACCAATGACACGACGCTGGTGCAAACCGTGGTGGGCTCCTCGTTTTCGATGGGGCTGCGCAATCTGGTCATGGGCGCGGGCGCCTTGTTGATGCTGGTGTGGACCAACCCTGTGCTGATGCTGCAAGTGGTGGCGGTGCTGGCGGCGGTGATTTTCCCGAGCGTCTATCTGGGCCGCAGGGTGCGCCGTCTCTCTCGCGCCAACCAAGACCGCGTGGCCGACTCAAGCGCCATCGCCTCAGAGGTGCTCAACGCCATCAGCGTGGTGCAAAGCTACACCGCCGAAGGCCGTGAGACGCGCCGTTTCATCGACTCGACTGCCCGCGCTTTGGGCACAGCCCAGGGCCGCATCCGTGCGCGCGCCGTGCTGGTGGGTTTCATCATCATGGCGTCCAGCGCGGTGCTGCTCTGGGGCCTGTACATGGGCACGCTGGCGGTGCGCGCAGGCACCAGCACGGCAGGCCAACTGGGCGAGACGGTGTTTTACGTGATCTTGCTGGCCAGCGCCTTTGCGGTGCTGGGCGAGGTGTATGGCGACATGCTGCGCGCAGCCGGGGCCACCGAGCGCCTGATGGAGTTGCTGCACACAGAGTCGAATCTGAAGATCGCTGCCAAACTGCAAAAGGCTAGCTGGCCGCAAGGCGGCTCGTCCTTGCAGCTGGAATCGGTTCGGTTTCACTACCCCTCGCGCCCAGACACCTGGGCGCTGGACCAGCTCAGTGGGCAAATCCACCCGGGCCAGACAGTGGCTGTGGTGGGCCCAAGCGGCGCGGGCAAAACCACGCTGTTCGATTTGCTGATGCGCTTTCACGACCCGCAGTTCGGCCGCATCGTGCTGGACGGCGTGCCGATCGACCAAATGGACCTGCACGACCTGCGGGGCCGCATGGCCATCGTGCCGCAAGAACCCGTGATTTTTTCGGGCACGGTGATCGAGAACATCCGCTACGGCCGCCCCGAGGCCAGCGTGGAAGAAGTGCACGCTGCCGCCGAAGCGGCTTACGCGCAAGAGTTCATCCGCGAGCTGCCTGAGGGCTTTGACACCTATTTGGGCGACCGGGGCGTGCGCCTGTCGGGCGGTCAGCGCCAGCGCATCGCGATTGCAAGGGCCATATTGAAGAACCCACCGCTCTTGCTGCTGGACGAAGCCACCAGCGCGCTCGATGCGCAAAGCGAGAAGATGGTGCAAGCCGCTTTGGACAAAGCCATGGTCGGCCGCACCACGCTGGTGATCGCGCACCGCCTGGCCACGGTGCAGCGCGCCGATGTGATCTGGGTGCTGGAGCGCGGACGGCTGATGGAGCAGGGCACCCACGCCGAGTTGCAGGCCAAGGGCGGGCTGTACGCCAGTTTGGCTGCGCTGCAGTTCAACGCGACATGAGATGCGCTGGGCATGCCCTATGGGTCATGCAGGCAAAGAAAAAGCCGCTGTGAAGCGGCTTTTTCATGGGCAAGCTGAAAAGGATCAGTTGCGGTTGTCGCGGTAGCCGCTGCCGTAGCCAGTGGTTGGCTCTTTGGGCTTGGAGATGTTCACCACGATTGAGCGGCCGCTGACCGACATGCCATTCAGGCCGGTGATGGCTGCTTGGGCTTCTTCGGCGCTGGACATTTCGACAAATGCGAAGCCTTTGGAGCGACCTGTGTCGCGGTCCATCATGACTTTGGCAGACAGGACGCCGCCAAATTCAGAAAAGTTTTGACGCAAGCTGGCGTCGTCGATGGTGTAAGGCAAGTTGCCCACGTAAATTTTGCTGCTCATGGTTGAGCCTTTCAGAGAGGTGGCGTGCAGGTTTTGAAATCAACATGCACGCAGGAAATGGCGGTTTCCTGAGGGATTCCGCCGGGAAAAGTGCCTTGCCTTGCAGGCAAGGGCACCTTTATTGGGGGGGGGGCGCACTGGCAAGCTGCGGCGTCTGCCGATGACGGGCTTACTTGCTGCTTGTTTGGAGGGGCTTTGCTTGGCAGCACAAAGGCGTTGGGCTTGTCGCTGCGCCGGGCGTCTGCTTGTGGCAAATCGTTGATTCCGACAAGCGGTGCCACAAACGAATGGTGATTATATTCTCGAATTAAATATCGGTCAATTTTCTTATTTCCATTGGTTTTAAGCGTGGCTGCTTGAGTCGGCTTTCTATTCGCCATGCAAAAAGCTCAACTATCTGACTTTTGCTGACAGTGCCGCTGGCATGGCTCACAATTCGGCATCCAGTATGTTCTGGCAAATTGCGCTAAGGAGTGCCCTATGTCTTCACGTTTCATGTCTTCCAATTCCAGCCGCCGTGTCTTCATGATGCAAGTGGCGACAGCGGCCAGCGCTTTGGTGGTGGCCAGCGAGGCTTCTGCCCAAGCCATGGTGGACGAAAAAGATCCTCAGGCTGCAGGCTTGGCTTACAAAGCCGATGGCACCAAAGTGGACAAAGCCAAGAACCCCAAATTTGTTGCCGGTTCGAATTGCGCCAATTGCGCATTGTTTCAAGGCAAAGCAGGCGCTGCAGCCGGTGCATGCCCGCTGTTTGCAGGCAAGCAAGTGTCGGCCAAAGCCTGGTGCTCTGCCTGGGCCAAGAAGGCCTGATCATTCATGGTGCCTGGCAAGGCATCTGTTTGATCCAAACCGCCTGCGGGCGGTTTTTTTATGCCCCCAGCAAATCAGGCGTCGTGCAATGTGTCGCCATGAACTTCCAGGGCGCCGCTGCGCTCCAGTTCTGCCAGCATCATGTCGAGCCAGGTGTTCACGTCGTGGCCTTGGCCAAATCGGCGGTGCAAGTCATTCATGTAGGGCACGTTCAAGGCCCAGTCGCTGAATTCGGCTTTGGATATCTGCCCCCATTCGAGCAGTTTGAATTTGAGCAACACCTTGGTGCCGTAACGCGCATGGCGCTCGGGATTTTTGGCAAAGCCTTCGAGTTTGCTGCGGGCCAGCGCCAAGGCTGGCGCTACTTCGGTGAACACCGCCCCATGCCCGGGAATGATGGTTGCGGGTTGGAGTCTTTCGATCAGGTCGAGGGTTTGACCCACTTCGTCAAATGCATCCACCCCGACCAACTCGGGGAACACCACGCCAAAACCGTTTTGCCAAAGTGCATCGGCGGACATCAGCAAGCGGTGCTCCGGGGCGAACAAGATGACGGAATGCGGGTCATGTCCCGGGGCCGCATGCACTTCCCAGTCCATATTCGCCCAGCGGTGGCTGGTGCCTGGCTTGAGCAAGCCGGTGAATGTGAAAGCTGGGCAGTTTTGCCCCGTGGGCTTGTAGCTCAATTCGTCTTCGCACCAGGTGTGAACAGCAGGTGCCAAGCCAGGGGGGATCCAGGTTTTCAGCACCGGGTAGCGCGCTTGCAAGGCCTGATTGCCACCACAGTGGTCACTGTGCAGGTGCGTGTTCGCCAATTGGTCCAGTGCGCGGCCCTGCAATGCTTGGTCAACCAAGGCCAGGGTTTGTGCTTGGTGCGTGACATAGCCGCTGTCCACCAGTGTGGCGTTGTCTGCGTCGCACAGCAAAACGTTGTTGGCCGATAGCCACCCGCGTTCCAAGACGGTCACGCCTGCAGGCAAGGAAACGAGGGATGTCATGCGGTCGTGGGTGGTTATTTGTTGCTGCGCAATTCCCGACGCAGGATTTTGCCGACGTTGGATTTGGGCAATTCATCGCGGAATTCGATGTATTTGGGGCGCTTGTAGCCGGTCAGGTTTTCCTGGCAGAAGCGTGATACCGCTTCTTCGGTCAGCAAGGGGTCGTTGCGCACCACAAACACCTTGATGGTTTCGCCTTGCATGGTGTCGGCAATGCCGACGACCGCACACTCCACCACGCCCGGGCAAGTCGAGATGACGTTTTCGAGCTCGCTCGGGAAGACATTGAAGCCGCTCACGATGATCATGTCTTTCTTGCGGTCCACGATGCGTGTGAAGCCCTCGTGGTCCATGATGCCCACGTCGCCGGTGCGCATGAAGCCGTCGGTTGTGAAGGTCTTGGCGTTTTCTTCAGGCTGGTTGTAATAACCCGTCATCACGTTCGGGCCCCGGATGCAAATTTCACCCGAACTGCCCACAGGCAAGCTTTGACCAGCATCGTCCTTGATGGCGATGTCGATGCTGGGCAGCGGCAAGCCGATGTTGCCGCTGAAGTGGGTTTGCGTGACGGGGTTGTTGGTGCCAATGGCGCAGGTCTCGCTCATGCCCCAGCCTTCGATCATGGCGCTGCCGGTGGCGGCTTGCCAATGTTTGGCAGTCCCCTCGGATGCGGCCATTCCGCCAGCTTGCGTCAAACGCAGCGAGGAAAAATCGATCGTCTTGAACATGGGGTGTTGCATCAAGGCGTTGAACAAGGTGTTGACGCCGGGCAGCATGTGGAAAGGGCGCTGCTTGAGCACGTCAATGAACTTGCCAAAATCGCGCGGGTTAGGCACCAGCGTGAGGTGCGAGCCTTGGCGGATGGCCAGCAAGCACAGCGTCAAAGCGAAGATGTGGTACAGCGGCAAAGCGGCGATGCTGTTGACTTTGCGCAGATCGCCAATGCTGGTCAGGGCCGGCGTGAACCAGCCTTCGGCTTGCAGGATGGCCGCCACGATGTTGCGATGCGTCAACACCGCACCTTTGGACAGTCCGGTGGTGCCGCCGGTGTACTGCAAGAAGGCGATGTCGTCCAAAGTCTGCGGCACGGGCTTCAGGCTCAGATGGCGGCCTTGGGCGATGGCTTTCTTGAATGGGGTCACTGTGCGCCCACCCGCCAAAGGCAGCTCGAATTCGGGCACCATTTTGGCCAGATGGCGCACGGCAAATGTCATCCAGCGGCCATACCAGGGGCCGAGCAGGTCGCCAATCGAGGCCACCACCACATGTTGAATGGCCGTGTGTTCGATCACCTCTTGCAAAGTCGACGCAAAATTTTCGAGAATCACAATGGTGCTGGCCCCCGAATCTTTGAGTTGGTGCTGCAGCTCCCGTGCGGTGTAAAGCGGGTTGACGTTCACGCAGGTGTAGCCGGCGCGCAAGATCGCAGCCATGGTGACGGCAAATTGGGGCAAATTGGGCAGCATGATGGCCACGCGGCTGCCGGGTGCCAACCCTTTGTCCTGAAGCCAGGCCCCCAGGGCTTTGGACAATTCGTCCAGCTCCTTGTAGCTCATCCAGCGGTCCATGCAGACCGAAAACGGGCTGTTGCCATGCTCACGGAAAGCGGTCTCCAGCAAGTCTGTCAGGCTGCTGTATTGGTCCGGATCAATGTCGTGCGGTACGCCAGGGGGGTAATTCTTCAGCCAAATACGTTCCATCGCTTGTTCTCCTCAATCCGTTCATTGTCACCGTCTGTTTCGCAAAGTGTGATCGGGCAATTCCCCATGGAGGCTTGATAAGGTCTCTCAGGCGACAAATAAGCAGTACAGACAAAGGCGGGGGATTGGGTGCAAAATAAGGGAAAACCCGAGCCACCCGATGACCAAACCCCCAAACTCTCGCCCCGGATTCTGGTGCCAATTTTGGCGACGATGGGTTGCGGGTGTCGATACGCCAGCGTCCGGGCAGCAGCGGAGCGGAGGATGGATTCCCATTCGGTCTTTGTCGCCCCGGCACAAGCCGCGCATCCTGAAACATTTGCTGTCTTTGGAGCCACAAGACCGGTATTTGCGTTTTGGCTACCCCGCCACCGATGAACAAATCGAGCGCTATGTCTTGGGCTTGAACTTCGACCGGGATGAGATTTTCGGGGTGTTCAATCGCCGCTTGGCTTTGGTGGCCATGGCGCATTTGGCCTTTTCGGTCGATCCGCAGTGGGCCACTTGCGCCGAGTTTGGTGTGTCGGTGGCTTCGCACCAGCGTGGCAAAGGTTTGGGCGGGCGACTTTTTAACCATGCCGTCATGCACGCGCGCAACCAAGGCGTGAGCATGTTGTTCATCCACGCGCTGAGTGAAAACGTGGCCATGCTCAAAATTGCGCGCCATGCAGGTGCCAAAGTTCAGCGGGATGGCAGCGAAAGCGAGGCCTATTTGACCTTGCCCGAGGCAACGCTGGACAGCCAGTTGAGCGGCTTGATGCAAGAGCAGATGGCTGAATTCGATTACCAGCTGAAAAATCAGGCCCACCAATTTCGCGAATGGCTGGCCACAGTGCAAGAGATTCGCCAAGGGGTGCGTGATGCCCGCCACACAGTGCACAAGCCATGATCTGGCGAAGTGTCATGTGAATCCGCTATCCTAGAGCCTTAGCCATAACAGCATGTCCTGCACTCTCTGACTGTGTCCGACCCCTATCCTGCGCGCCACCCCGAGCGCGAAGACAAGCGCAGTTTTTTGCAAAAACTCGCCGAATTCATCCACCCCGGTCCTGACTCTACCGACGAGTTGATCGAAACCTTGGCCGAGGCCGAGGACAACCACATCATCAATGCCGAGAGCCGTCTGATGCTCGAAGGCGTGATCCGCATGGCCGACATGACCGCGGGCGATGTGATGGTCGCGGCCCCCCGAATGGACCTGCTGGACATTGAAGACCCTTTTGACCAGTTGTTGCACCAGGTCATTGAAACCGCGCACTCGCGCTTTCCGGTCTTTGAGGGCGAAAAAGAAAACATCATTGGCATCTTGCTGGCCAAAGACCTGCTCAAGCTGCAGCGTGCGCCCGAATTGAACATCCGGGCGCTGCTGCGCCCGGCTGTGTTTGTGCCCGAGAGCAAAGGCCTGAACGATCTGCTGCGCCAGTTCCGCGACAACCGCAACCACCTGGCCATCGTCATCGACGAGTTTGGCCGCACGGCAGGTCTGATCACCATTGAAGACGTGCTGGAGCAAATCGTGGGCGAGATCGAAGACGAATTCGATATTGCAGACGATGAGGGTGATATTTTTGGGTTGCCCGACCGCAGCTTTCGCGTCAGCGGCGACACGTCGCTGGAGCGCGTCAGCGAGGCTTTTGGCGTGAACTTGCAAGAAGCCCGTGAGGACGCGGAAGGCCCGGACTTTGACACCATTGGTGGCTTGATTGCCCACGAAATGGGCCATGTGCCACGCCGTGGCGAAAAGCATGTTTTGGCGGGCTTGCAGTTTGTGGTCTTGCACACCCGTGCCGGTGCCGTGCGCTGGTTCAAGGTGTCGCCTGATTCCCTGACCTCGACCTCAGAGCCCAAGGCATGAATTGGGGCGCACAGCGAGCTCGCGGCCTGTCAGCCGTGTGGCCCGCTTTGGCCGGTACCTTGCAGGCAGCGGCCATCGCCATGCCTGGCAGTGGCCAAGCGCATGGCTGGCTTCAGGTCTTGAGCCTGACTGTATTGGCCGCAGGCCTGACCCACATCGTCCATTTTGCGCATTTCGCGCATTCACCCCGTTTCGCCCTGAAGTCTGCCGCCTGGTCGGGCGGCATTTTTGCCGCCGCTTGGCTCACGGGGTGCTTTTGGTGGCTGTATGTGTCCATGCACGATGTGGGCGGTTTGCCTGCGCCTTTGGCGGCGCTGGCGGTGCTGCTTCTGGCATCGGCCTTGGCGCTTTATTACGCCGCAGCTTGCGCGGCGTGGGTGGCCTTGGCACGGGGTGCCTTGCGGCATCGGCCCGGTTTGGCCAGTGCCTTGTTTGCTTCTTTGTGGACATTGGCCGAGCTCATGCGCGGGCGCTGGCTGACCGGCTTTCCGTGGGGCGCGGGCGGTTACGCCCATGTCGATGGGGTGTTGGCCGTCTGGGCACCTTGGCTCGGGGTGTATGGCATCGGCGCGTTGGCGGCTTGGTTGGCCATGCGTCTGGCCTTGTCGGGTTGGCGGCTGCGTGCGCTCAAACCCTTGGTCGGCGTGCTGGTGGTCTCCTGGGGGCTGCAGGCTTGGGGGCCCTCTTTGACCACGTCGGCCGGCTTCGGTCAAGTCGAGCTGCTGCAGGCCAATATTTCCCAAAACGTGAAGTTTGACGTGGGCAGCGGCATTCGCGATGCGCTGCAGTGGTACGACGCCCGGCTGCGCAGCAGCCATCAAGCGTTGGTGGTGGCACCCGAGACGGCTGTGCCCTTGTTGCCCCGGTATTTGCCCGAGGGTTATTGGGCCGGCTTGCAGCAGCATTTTTCACGCCCCGGTCAGCCGCTGGCGCTTGTTGGCGTGCCTCTTGGTGACATGGCGCAGGGGTACACCAACTCGGTGGTGTCCCTCGGCCCCACCGGTTTCCCGGATTACCGCTACGACAAGTCGCACTTGGTGCCATTTGGCGAGTTCATGCCCCCTGGCTTTGTCTGGTTTGTGCGCATGATGAACATCCCCTTGGGCGATTTCCGCTCCGGCGGATGGGATCAGTCCTCGGTGGCTTGGCAAGGTCAGCGCCTAGCGCCCAACGTTTGCTACGAAGACCTGTTTGGCGAAGAGTTGGCGGCGCGTTTCAAAGACCCCACTCAGGCCCCCACGGCCTTGGTGAATGTGAGCAACATCGCCTGGTTTGGCGACACCTTGGCGGTCGATCAGCACCTGAGCATCTCGCGCATGCGCGCCATGGAGCTGGGGCGGCCCATGCTGCGCGCCACCAACACAGGTGCCACCGCCATCATTGACCACCAAGGTCGCGTGACCGACCAATTGCCGCGTTTTACCCGTGGCACCTTGGTTGGCCAATACGAAGGGCGTGATGGCTTGACGCCCTACGCGCGTTGGGCGGCCGCTTTCGGCTTGTGGCCGCTTTGGGGGCTGTGCTGTGCGGTGGTGGGGGTCGCCTTGTGGCGCCGCCGAGCGGCCTGACGGCCTGATTTTCGGGACGCTGGACGGGCTTGGCTTGGTTCGCACAGCGGTGCACGCGCGATCAGCCCGTTTTCACTCGGCAAAGACCGTAAAATCAAGGGTTTGCGCAAACGCTTTGCGCCCAATCAACCCCGGCCAGCTCGCTGCTGGCTCCGCTTCGGCCATGTTGACCTTCCAGCAGATCATTCTCAAATTGCAGCAGTACTGGGACGCCCAGGGTTGCGCCTTGCTCCAGCCCTACGACATGGAGGTCGGCGCGGGCACCAGCCACACCGCCACGTTTTTGCGCGCCATCGGCCCCGAGCCTTGGAAAGCTGCTTACGTGCAGCCCAGCCGCCGCCCCAAGGACGGCCGCTATGGCGAAAACCCCAACCGCCTGCAGCACTACTACCAGTTCCAGGTGGTTTTGAAGCCCGCACCCAGCAACATCCTGGAGCTGTACCTGGGCAGCCTGGAAGCGCTGGGCTTTGACCTGAAAAAAAACGACATCCGCTTCGTCGAAGACGATTGGGAAAACCCCACGCTGGGGGCCTGGGGTTTGGGTTGGGAGGTGTGGTTGAACGGCATGGAAGTCACGCAGTTCACCTACTTCCAGCAGGTGGGCGGCATCGACTGCAAGCCGATCACGGGCGAGATCACCTACGGCTTGGAGCGTCTGGCCATGTACCTGCAGGGCGTGGACAACGTCTACAACCTGCAATGGACCGATGGACTGACTTATGGTGATGTGTACAAGCAAAACGAAGTCGAGCAATCGACGTACAACTTCGAGCACAGCGATGCCGAGTTTTTGTTCACCGCCTTTGGCGCGCACGAAAAGCAAGCCCAGCACCTCATGGGCGCACAGCTGGCTTTGCCCGCCTACGAGCAAGTGCTCAAGGCCGCACACACCTTCAACCTGCTGGACGCGCGTGGCGCGATCAGCGTGACCGAGCGCGCCGCCTACATTGGCCGCATCCGCAACCTAGCGCGCAGTGTGGCCCAAAGCTATTACGAGAGTCGCGAACGTCTGGACTTCCCGATGGCCCCGCGCGAGTGGGTTGCGCAAATGCCCAAGAAGGCCGCCTGAGAGGAACAAGAACAATGACAACACAAAATCTTCTCGTTGAACTGTTTGTGGAAGAGTTGCCGCCCAAGGCGCTGAACAAACTCGGTGCCGCCTTTTCGGGTGTGCTGGCTGAACAACTCAAGGTCCAAGGCTTGGCTGCGGCCGACGCGGTGGTGACGGCGTTCGCCTCGCCCCGCCGCTTGGCCGCCCATGTGACGGGCGTGCTGGCGCAGGCCGCCGACAAGGCAGTGCAACAAAAGCTGATGCCCGTGGCGGTGGGCCTGGACGCGGCGGGCAACGCCACGCCCGCCTTGCTCAAAAAACTGCAAGCCCTGGGCGCCGATGTGAGCGATCCGGCAGCCGCTGTGGCTGCGCTCAAGCGTGCGCCGGACGGCAAGGCCGAAGCTCTGTTTTATGACAGCGTGGTCAAGGGCGCGTCCTTGCAAGCCGGTTTGCAAAAAGCGCTCGATGAAGCGCTGGCCAAATTACCGATTCCCAAAGTCATGCAGTACCAGCTGGAGACCGATTGCGAACTGCCGGGCTGGAGCAGCGTGAACTTTGTGCGCCCCGCGCACAGCCTGATCGCTTTGCACGGCAGTGCCGTGGTGCCTGTCAAGGCCCTGGGCCTGACTGCTGGCAACAGCACCCAAGGCCACCGCTTTGAAGCCAAGGTACCCACAGTGGTGGTGCAGCATGCCGACCACTATGCCGAGACGCTGAAAAATGACGGCTCGGTCATCGCCAGCTTTGCTGAACGCCGCGCCGAGATCGTGCGCCAGCTGCAAGCCGCAGCGGCCAACGTTGGCCACGGTGCCCGCCCCATCGAAGACGAGGCCCTACTGGACGAAGTGACCGCCCTGGTCGAGCGCCCCAACGTGCTGACCTGCCAGTTCGAGACCGAGTTCTTGGGTGTCCCGCAGGAGTGCCTGATCCTCACGATGAAGGCCAACCAGAAATACTTCCCGCTGATCGATGCCTCGGGCAAGCTGACGAACCGGTTCTTGGTGGTGAGCAACATCACGCCCGACGACGCCTCGTTTGTGATCGGCGGCAACGAGCGAGTGGTGCGCCCGCGCCTGGCCGATGCCAAGTTCTTCTTCGACCAGGACCGCAAGAAGTCGCTCGAATCGCGCGTCGAAGGCCTGTCCAAAGTGGTTTATCACAACAAGCTGGGCACGCAAGGCGAGCGCATGGCGCGTGTCTGCGCGATTGCCAAGGCGATTGGCCTGCAAGTCGGTGGCGACGCCCTGGCCGCACAAGCCGAGCAGGCTGCTCGTTTGGCCAAGACCGATTTGCTGACCGACATGGTGGGCGAGTTCCCCGAGCTGCAAGGCATCATGGGCGGGTATTACGCCCGTCACGACGGCCTGAGCAGCGATGTGGCCGAAGCGATTGAAGACCACTACAAGCCCCGCTTCGCGGGTGACGAGTTGCCCCGCAACAACGTCGGCCTGGTGGTGGCGCTCGCCGACAAGCTCGAAACCCTGGTCGGCATGTTCGGCATCGGCAATGTGCCCACGGGCGACAAAGACCCGTTTGCGCTGCGCCGTCATGCGCTGGGCGTGATCCGCATGCTACTTGAGCGTTTGCCTGAGCAAGATATCGATGCTTTGCTGCAAACAGCCTTTGGCAGCTTTGAGCACGCTGCGTACTCGACAGAACTTGCCGATCGTGCAGTCGTCGCAGGTTCGGTGACGGCATTCAATCTGGATACGCCTGAGTTGGTCGCCAACTTCATCTACGACCGCCTGTCGGGCAGCCTGCGTGAGCAAGGCTTCAGCGCGCAAGAAGTCGACGCCGTCATGGCCCTGCGCCCCGCCCGTCTGGGGCAGGTCAGCCAGTTCCTGTCGGCCGTGCGCGCCTTTGCGGCGCTGCCCGAGAGCCCGGCGCTGGCCGCCGCCAACAAGCGCATTAGCAACATCTTGAAAAAAGCCGGTGAGGTGGACGCCCACGTCAATACGGCGCTGCTCAAAGAAGACGCCGAGAAAAACCTGCACGCCGCGATGCAAAAGCTGCTGCCAGAGTCCGAGGCGCAATTCAAGGCGGGCGACTACACCGCCAGCCTGCAAACCCTGGCCGCGCTGCGCGCGCCGGTCGACGCCTTCTTTGACGACGTCATGGTCAACGCCGAAGAGATGGACCTGCGCCTGAACCGCCAGGGCCTGCTGAAAAGCCTGCATGTGGCGATGAACCGCGTGGCCGATTTGTCGCGCCTGGCCGCCTGATTCCGCAACGGCCATGCAAATCAAACTCGTCATCCTGGACCGCGACGGCACGATCAACCGGGCCAGCGACGAGTTCGTCAAGTCGCCCGATGAATGGCACCCTTTGCCTGGCGCGCTGGAGGCGATCAGTCGCCTGAATCACGCCGGGTTCCATGTGGTGTTGGCCACCAACCAGTCGGGTCTAGGGCGCGGTTTGTTTGACATGGCGGCTTTGAATGCGGTGCATGGGTACATGCTGAAAAATCTGGCTGCAGCCGGCGGGCGCATTGATGCCATTTTTTATTGCCCCCATGCGCCGGACGAAGGCTGTGCCTGCCGCAAACCAGCACCCGGTTTGTTGATGCAAATCCAGGAGCGTTACGGCATTGATTTGGCGGGCGTGCCTTATGTGGGCGACAGCTTGCGTGACATGGAGGCGGCACAGGCAGCGGGGTGCGCGCCGCACCTCGTGCTGACAGGGCGTCACCCCGACATGCAGAACCAGGTTTTGCCACCAAATTTCCCGGCCAACACCCAAGTGCACACCGACTTGGCGGCCTTTGTGGATCACCTCTTGGGTGATGCTTCTTCAACGACGCAGCTCTGAATCGCCACAACCCATGAATTTTCTACGCTCAATCGCTCACCTTGTCTGGATGGCCGTCACGGTCATTCCTTGGGCGCTGTTCGTGGTCGTGATTTCTTACTTTGTCAGCAGCACGCGCCTGTACTGGATTTGTGCCGCATGGCTGCGTCTGGCGGTGAACAGCGGTACCTGGATTTTGGGCATCGAAAACCGCATTCAGGGCATGGAAAACCTGCCCCAGGGCAGCAAAGACCCGGCGGTCTTGCTGGTCAAGCACCAGTCCACCTGGGAGACCTTTGTGATGCCCGCGATCATGCCGCACCCACTGGCTTATGTGTTCAAGAAAGAACTGCTCAGCGTGCCGTTTTTTGGTTGGGCCATGGGCCGCCTGGACATGATTCACATCGACCGCAAACAGCGCTCGCGCGCTTTTGCCAAAGTGGTGCAGCAAGGCCGCCGCCTGATGGAAGAGGGCGTGTGGGTCATCATGTTTCCGGAAGGCACACGCATTCCCCGTGGTCAAAAAGGCGAGTACAAAAGCGGTGGCGCGCGTCTGGCCATTGCGGCGGGTGTTCCCGTCATTCCGATCGCGGTCACGTCGGCCCGCTGCTGGCCAACACGTGCATTCGTGAAGACGCCCGGGGTGGTAGACATCTCGATCGGCAAAGCCATCTCCAGCGAAGGGCGCAGTGCCGATGAGCTGATGCTCGAAGTCGAAGCCTGGATCGAATCCGAAATGCACCGCCTTGACCCTGAGGCCTATCCGCAATCCTTGGCCCACTGAGGCTCCGGGCAGGCAAACCATGCGTGCGCCTTTGCAGTTTGTGCTGGATTTTTTCACAGGGGGCGACCCCGTGATGCCGGTGTCCGGTCGTGCAGCCGGGTCTGCAGAAGCCACACCAGCCCAGTCGTCACGCGATGCCGATGCACCCTCGGGCCAGCGCCCTCCTGTTGTCGATCCCGGCTTGCCCGGTACCGCGTTGGTCCCTTCCCCCTCCGGCTTCACGCATCCTGCAGCCAACCGCCATGCGCAGCTGCAAGAGGTGTTGGTGTCTTACCGTTTTGAACGTTCGCGCCGCAAGAGCATCGGCTTCATGGTCGGTGCCGATGGCTTGGTGGTGCGCGCCCCCAATTGGGTGCCGCTGCGCGAGGTGGATGCCGCCGTGCAGGAAAAAGGGGCCTGGATCGTCGCCAAGCTGCAGCAGTTCAAGGAGCGGCAGACCGAGCAGTTTCAAAAAGCCATCGAGTGGCGACATGGTGCCGAGGTGCCTTTTTTGGGGCGCACGGTTCAGCTGTGCGTGCTCGAGCGCGGCGTGGGCCGGGTGTTGGGGCAAGACATTCCGCCGGATCGGGTGTTGCCTGTCACGGTGCCGCCGGGGGCGTCGGTTACCCAGGTGCGCGATGCGGCGCAGGTGTGGCTCAAGAAGCAGGCCAAGACCTTGTTTGAGCAGCGGCTGCACCACTTTGCGCCCTTGCTGGGGGTGCGCTGGGAAAAGCTCAGCCTGTCGAGCGCCAGCACCCGATGGGGCAGTGCACGCAACGATGGTCACATTCGCCTGAACTGGCGGCTCGTCCATTTGCCCATCAGCCAGATCGACTATGTGGTGGTGCATGAGCTGGCGCACTTGCGTGAGATGAACCACAGCCCCCGGTTTTGGGAGACCGTGGGCGAGGTCATGCCGGACTATGCGCAGCGGCGCAAAGCCCTGAGGCAAGCGCCGGTGGACTTGGCTCAGGACTGAGCGGTGCTGAATCGGTAAATGCCGTCGGCGCTGCGATGGCGCACCAGTCGCCCTGCCAGCCACAGCAAATTCAAATGGGCCACGGCTTCGCCCATGGCAAAGGTGGTCTGGTGGACATCCAGAGCGCGCCTGAAAATCAGGGGCAGTGCATCGTGTGCACTGTGTGCTTGTTGGCTGCAGGCTTCCAGCAATTCGTTCAAGCGCTCGTCGTGGTGGGCGCGCAATTGCGCAATGCGACTGGCCGCCCCTTTGAACGGGCGCCCATGCGAGGGCAGGATCAGCGTCTCATCCGGCAGGTGGGCCATTTTGTCCAGCGAGTCCAGAAACAGCTGCAGTGGGTTGCTGTCGGGCTCCATGGCGTACACGCTGACGTTGGTGGAAATCGAGGGCAGCAACATGTCGCCGCTGATCAGCACTTGGTTTTGGGCATCGTGCAAGGCCATGTGCTCAGGTGAATGGCCAAAACCACTGATGCACTGCCAGGTTCGCTCACCGATTTTGACCGGTGCGCCCGCCATCAAGCGCACGTAAGTTGGCGGTATCTTGGGCACCATGCTGGGGTAGTAGCCCACGCGTGACTTGACCACGGCCAACTCGTCGGCTTTGTTCCAGCCATGGGCGGCAAAAAATTGCACGGTGGCATCGCCGCCAAAGTTCGATTGACCGCTGCAAGCCAACATGGCCGACTGGTATTCGCTGGTGCTGATCCATAAAGGCGCTTGCCATCGCTCGCACAGCCAATGCGCCAGACCCATGTGGTCCGGGTGCATGTGGGTCGCCAACACGCGCAGGATGGGCAAACCTTGCAGCACCGCTTGTTCGACTTGCAACCAGGCCTCCCGCGTGGCCGGGTTGTCGATGCCGCAGTCCACCGCCGTCCAGCCCTCTTGCATCACACCCGCTTGGGTGGGGTGGGGCAAGCGGTCGCGCAACAGCCACAGGTTGATGTGGTTCAGCGCAAATGGCAGACCCATGCGCAACCAGAAAATGCCGGGTGCCACCTCGATGACCGAACCCGCGGCGGGCAACTGTTCACCCAGGGGGTAATGCAGAGGGGGGGCTTGGACGCTGGCCTCTGGTCGATGCATCACGGCGGGTGTGGGCAATGTGGACATGCGTCGGGTGGTTTGGGTTAGCATTCGGATCATTGACGTTAACGTTAACGTCAAACATGAATTTGCATTCTAGGGGGCGGTTTTTGACAAAGCTGTCTCCGTTGCGCAAGCAAGCTAAGGACTCCTTCCGTCATGGCGAACACGTACACGATCAGCGATTTGGCCCAGGAATTTGACCTGACCACCCGCGCCATCCGTTTTTACGAAGACATGGGGCTGCTGGAGCCCGAGCGCTCTGGCCCGGGTGGGCGCAATCGGGTTTATTCGGCCCGAGACCGCACCCGCCTGAAGTTGACCTTGCGGGCCAAACGTCTGGGTTTGTCGCTCACCGAGGCCAAGGATCTGATTGACATGTACGACAGCCCGCGTGACACGGGGCCTCAGCTCAAGAAGTTTCTGGTGGTGTTGGCCGAGCACCGCCGCCAGCTCGAGTCGCAACTGGCCGATCTGGAAGCGACGCTGGACGAGGTCAAAACCCACGAAAAAGAAACACGCAGTTTGCTGAACAAGGCTTCCAAAGCCGTGAGCCCCGGCTAAATCGTGTGCGAACGAGGCGTGCATGCAGGTGTTTTTCTAATTGACGTTTACGTAAACGTCAATTAAAGTCTTGGCCTGAACTGCTTACAGGATTTCATGTGACCACAGCCCCATCTCCTCATGAGCGCGTCGCACTCAGTCTGGCCCGTCAGGGCATGATGACCCACTTGGGTGTGCGCTTGGTGTCGGCCACGCCAGGGCAGGTGGAGTTGGCTTTGCCCTATGGTGACAAGCTCACCCAGCAACAAGGTGGCTTCCATGGCGGGGCCATTGGCGCACTGGCGGACATCGCTGGTGGCTATGCCGCCCTCACGGTGGCGCCTGAAGGCATGGAAGTGGTCACCGTCGAATACAAAATCAATTTTCTGAACAGTTTGCAGGGGGGCGAAATCCGCGCCATCGGCAAAGTGCTCAAAGCGGGTCGCCGTGTCATCGTCACATCTGCCGAAGTCGTGCACATCGATGCCGATGGCAAAACATCGCCTTGCGCGGTGATGCAGCAAACCGTGGCACCCGTTCCCCAAACGTATTAACCCCATTTCAGACGCAACGCTGACGCGCTGACACCCCAAAGACCCCCACAAGGAAAACCCATGAACAACTTGCCCGGCCTGAATTTCCAACTCGGTGAAGACATCGATGCCCTGCGCGACGCCGTGCGCGACTTTGCCCAAGCCGAAATCGCCCCCCGTGCCGCCGAGATCGACCGCAACGACCAATTCCCGATGGACCTGTGGCGCAAGATGGGTGACCTGGGCGTGCTGGGCATCACCGTGGGTGAGGAATACGGTGGCGCGAACATGGGCTATTTGGCCCACATGATCGCGATGGAAGAAATCTCACGCGCCTCGGCCAGCGTGGGCTTGTCGTACGGCGCGCACTCCAACCTGTGCGTCAACCAGATCAAGCGCAACGGCACGCCCGAGCAGCGCGCCAAGTACCTGCCCAAATTGATCAGCGGCGAGCACGTCGGCGCCCTGGCCATGTCCGAACCTGGCGCGGGCTCGGATGTGCTGAGCATGAAACTCAAGGCCGAAGACAAAGGCGGTTATTACCTGCTCAACGGCTCCAAGATGTGGATCACCAACGGGCCTGATGCTGACACCTTGGTGGTGTACGCCAAGAGCGAGCCCGAGCTGGGCGCGCGCGGCGTGACGGCCTTCCTGATCGAAAAGGGCATGAAGGGCTTCAGCATTGCGCAAAAGCTCGACAAGCTGGGCATGCGCGGCAGCCACACGGGCGAGCTGGTGTTCAACAACGTCGAAGTGCCCGAAGCCAATATTTTGGGTGGCCTGAACAACGGGGCCAAGGTGCTGATGAGCGGCTTGGACTACGAACGCGCCGTGCTCACCGGTGGCCCGCTGGGCATCATGCAGTCGGTCATGGACAACGTGATTCCTTACATCCACGACCGCAAGCAGTTTGGCCAAAGCATTGGCGAGTTCCAGCTGATCCAGGGCAAAGTGGCCGACATGTACACCGTGCTGCAAGCCGGTCGCAGCTTTGCCTACACCGTGGCCAAAAACCTCGACTTGCTCGGTGCCGAGCACGTTCGCCAAGTCCGCAAGGACTGCGCCAGCGTCATCTTGTGGACGGCTGAAAAAGCCACCTGGATGGCGGGCGAGGGCGTGCAAATCTTTGGCGGCAACGGCTACATCAACGAATACCCGCTGGGTCGCTTGTGGCGCGATGCCAAGCTGTATGAAATCGGTGCAGGCACGTCAGAGATTCGCCGCATGCTGATTGGCCGCGAGCTGTTCGCTGAAACCTGCTGAAGCCCATTGGTCATTCCGCGGTAGTCCAGTCCGGCGACAATCCCACCATGACTTCTTCACTGCAAAACCTTCTGGACAACAACCGCCAATGGTCCGCGCGCATGGTGCGCGATGACCCGGCTTTTTTCTCACGCTTGGCCAACCAGCAAAATCCCAAGTACTTGTGGATCGGTTGCTCCGACAGCCGGGTGCCTGCCAACCAGATCACCGGGCTGGACCCGGGCGAGGTGTTCGTGCACCGCAATGTGGCCAACGTGGTGGTGCACTCCGACCTGAATGCCTTGTCGGTCATCCAGTACGCGGTGGATGCGCTCAAGGTCGAACACATCATGGTGGTGGGCCACTACGGCTGTGGCGGCGTGCTGGCCACGCTGCGGGGCATGCGCGTGGGCCTGGCCGACAACTGGTTGCGCCATGTGCATGATGTCCAAGTACGCCACCGCCGTCGCCTCGATCACCTGACGGTGCCCGAGCAAGAAGACGCCCTGTGCGAAATGAACGTTATCGAGCAGGTGGGCAACGTGGCCCTGACCAATGTGGTGCAAGACGCCTGGTCACGCGGCCAAAAGCTCAGCGTGCACGGCTGGTGCTACGGCATCAAGGACGGCCTGGCCAAAGACATGGGCGTCAGCATGAGCGGTGCCCACGAGGTGGTGGACGTGTTCCGCAACGCCTTCAAGCGCTACCCGCGCGGTGGTGTGTGAAATTGGGCACAGACATGCACGCCATACATCCTTTGGCTTATTTCTTTCGCTGAGTCCAAGGCCCAAAGTTGATTTCCTTTTGAATTTTCTGGAGAAAACCATGTCCGATCCCATCGTCATCGTCAGCGCTGCACGCACCCCCATGGGCAGCTTTCAGGGTGACTTTTCCGCGCTGGCCGCCCACGACCTGGGTGGCGCAGCCATCAAGGCCGCTGTCGAGCGCGCAGGCCTGAACTCGCAATTCACGCCAGAACTGGTGACCGAGGTGCTGTTTGGCAACTGCCTGATGGCAGGCCAGGGCCAGGCCCCGGCGCGTCAAGCCGGTTTCAAAGGTGGCCTGCCCAAAGGCGCGGGTGCAGTGACCTTGTCCAAAATGTGCGGCTCGGGCATGCGCGCAGCCATGTTCGCCCACGACATGCTGGTGGCGGGCTCGCACGATGTGCTGGTGGCCGGTGGCATGGAAAGCATGACCAACGCGCCCTACCTGATGCTCAAAGGCCGTGGTGGCTACCGCATGGGCCACGACAAAATTTACGACCACATGATGCTCGACGGTCTGGAAGACGCTTACGAAGCCGGTCGCAGCATGGGCACCTTTGGCGAAGATTGCGCTGCCAAATACAGCTTCACCCGCGCCGAACAAGACCACTTTGCCACCACCAGTGTGCAGCGCGCCAAGGCCGCTACCGAGTCGGGCGCGTTTGCCGCCGAGATCACACCCGTCACAGTCAAAGACCGCAGCGGCGAACGCGTGGTGTCCATCGACGAAGGCCCCGGCAAAGTCAAGCTTGACAAGATCACTTCACTCAAGCCCGCCTTCAAGAAAGACGGCACCATTACCGCGGCCAGCAGTTCGTCCATCAACGACGGCGCGGCCGCCATGGTGCTGATGCGCGAAAGCACGGCCGCCAAACTCGGCTGCAAGCCCTTGGCCCGCATCGTGAGCCACGCCACCCACGCGCAAGAGCCCGAGTGGTTTGCCACCGCCCCCGTGGGCGCGACGCAAAAAGCCCTGGCCAAAGCCGGCTGGAAAGTGGAAGACGTCGACCTGTGGGAAGTCAACGAAGCCTTTGCCGTGGTGCCCATGGCGCTCATGAAAGAGCTGAACGTGCCGCACGACAAGGTCAACGTGAACGGCGGTGCGTGCGCTTTGGGTCACCCCATTGGCGCATCTGGTGCACGCATCATGGTCACCCTGATCCACGCCCTGAAAGCCCGCGGCCTCAAAAAAGGCCTGGCCACGCTGTGCATCGGCGGGGGTGAAGGCACAGCGGTCGCGCTGGAATTGGTGTGATCGAGGCGCTTACTGTGGGAGGCCGCCCCTGCGGCCGAATGCCTGCAGTGGCGCGGCGCACATTCGCGAGCAGGGGCTCGCTCCTACAAAAAACGCAGTCTTCATGAGCACCGTCCTTCTGATAGGCGCATCACGCGGCATAGGCCACGAACTGGCCCGCCAGTACATCGCAGACGGCTGGCGCGTGATCGCCACCGCCCGCTCGGACGATGGGCTGGCGAGCCTGAAGGCCTTGGGCGCACAAACCCTGCGCCTGGATGTGGCCAACCCGGCCAGCAACTCGGGCCTGTCCTGGCAGCTGGATGGCGAGAAGATTGACCTGGCCATTTATGTGGCAGGCGCGATGGACCGTGCCAGCGCCAGCACCCCGCCCACCCGCGACAGTTTTGATGCCGTCATGCACACCAACGTGATGGGCGCGATGCAGGTCATTCCGCAAATCGCGCCCATGGTGCAAGAGGCGCAAGGCGTGATCGCCTGCATCAGCTCGGTCATGGGCAGTCTGCAAGAGACCACCAACGGCAATGCCGCGCTTTACCGCGTGAGCAAGGCGGCGCTCAATATGGTGGTGCGCTGCACACAGGCCGAGCAGCCCGACATCACCGTGCTGGCCATTCACCCCGGCTGGGTGCAGACCGAGATGGGCGGTGCAGCCGCACCCCTCACGCCCGGGCAAAGCGCAAGCAGCCTGCGCCAAACGCTGAACCGCATCCTTGAACAACGCGACCCGATACACCGGGGCGCATTTTTGAACCACGACGGCCAGAGCCTGCCGTGGTGACCCGATAAAGAAAGAGACCCATGCTGCTGACCCCCGACCAGGAAATGATCCGCGACGCTGTGCGCGACTTTGCACAACGCGAACTCTGGCCCCATGCGGCCGAGTGGGACAAAAAACACCACTTCCCGAAAGACGTGCACAAAGGCCTGGCCGAGCTGGGCGCGTATGGCATTTGTGTGCCCGAAGAGTTGGGTGGCGCGGGTCTGGACTATGTGACGCTGGCGCTGGTGCTCGAAGAAATCGCGGCCGGTGACGGCGGCACCAGCACCGTGATCAGCGTGACCAACTGCCCGGTGAACGCCATCTTGATGATGTACGGCAACGCCGCACAAAAAGCCCAGTGGCTCACGCCCCTGGCCCAGGGCCAGATGCTCGGCGCGTTTTGCCTGACCGAGCCGCATGTGGGCTCCGACGCTTCTGCGCTGCGCACCACCGCCGTGAAAGACGGCGACGGCTACGTCATCAACGGCGTCAAGCAGTTCATCACCAGCGGTCAAAACGGCGATGTGGCCATCGTGATCGCGGTGACCGACAAGGGCGCGGGCAAAAAAGGCCTGAGCGCCTTTTTGGTGCCCACCAGCGCACCCGGCTATGTGGTGGCACGCCTGGAAGACAAGCTGGGCCAGCACAGCAGTGACACCGCGCAAATCAACTTTGACAACTGCCGCATACCCGCCGAAAACCTGATCGGCCAGGAAGGCGAGGGCTACAAGATCGCCCTGTCGGCGCTCGAAGGCGGGCGCATCGGCATCGCCGCGCAAAGCCTGGGCATGGCCCGCAGCGCCCTCGACGTGGCCATTGACTACGCCAAGCAGCGTGAGAGCTTTGGCACGGCCATCTTCAACCACCAGGCGGTGGGCTTCCGTCTGGCCGACTGCGCCACACAGCTCGAAGCGGCGCGCCAGCTGATCTGGCACGCGGCCAGCCTGCGCGACGCAGGCAAGCCTTGCCTCAAAGAAGCCGCCATGGCCAAGCTGTTCGCCAGCGAAATGGCCGAGAAGGTCTGCTCCGCCGCCATTCAGACCCTGGGTGGCTACGGCTATGTGAGTGACTTCCCGGTCGAGCGCATCTACCGCGATGTGCGGGTGTGCCAGATCTACGAAGGCACCTCCGATGTGCAAAAGATCATCATCCAGCGCGCGCTGTAACAGGAGAGTTTCATGCCCATTACCAAAGGATTTCAAGCGTTGGTGGACGAGGCCATGGCCGAGGTCACGACTTACAGCGTTGACGAAGTGCGTGCCCGCCTGAACCAGCCGAATGTCCAGATCGTCGACATCCGCGACCCGCGCGAGCTGGAGCGCGAAGGCACGGTGCCTGGCGCTTTGCTGGCCCCACGCGGCATGCTCGAATTTTGGGTCGACCCGGCATCACCGTATTTCAAGCCCGTGTTCGCCGACGAAAGCAAGGAGTTCATCCTGTTTTGCGGCGCAGGCTGGCGCAGCGCGCTGGCTACCAAGACCCTGCAAGACATGGGCATGACCAACGTGGCCCACATCGACGGCGGCTATGCGGCCTGGAAAAAAGCCCACGCGCCCATGGTCACGCTGGAGCAGCACAAAGCCGAAAGCGCTTCGCGCAAAAGCCATTGAGCGTGATGGCGTCTGGGCGGAAGCACCTGCTCGCGAATGCCTGCCAGGGCCTCAACACATTCGGCCGCAGGGGCAGCCTCCCACAAAGACAGAGATGTACGCATTCGTGTGATGCGTGTGGGAGCGAGCCCCTGCTCGCGAATGCCTGCCCGAGCCCCAATACATTTGACCCACACTCATGAATAAGACTTCTTGCCCCTGCGGCCGCACCACCGCCAAAGGCCAGCCGCTGGCGTTCGATGCTTGCTGCGGCCCTTGCCATGCTGGTCAGGCCGCACCCGATGCCGAAAGCCTGATGCGCTCGCGCTACAGCGCCTTTGTGCGCGGCGATGTGCCGTATCTGCTGGCCACCTGGCATGCGGCCAAACGCCCGGCCAGCCTGGAGCTGGAAGCCGCCGCCCAATGGCTGGGCCTTCAGATCAAACAGCACCGCGTCACCGGCGAACACACCGCCGAGGTTGAGTTTGTGGCCCGCTTTCGCGTGGGCGGCAAAGCCGTGCGCCAACACGAGCGCAGCCGCTTTGTACGTGAGGACGGGCGTTGGTTTTATGTGGACGGCGATGTGCTCTGAGGCCGTGCAGAGACAGACCGTATGATTCACGGCATGAACTTTGAAGCCATTTTGTTTGATTGCGACGGCGTGCTGGTGGACAGTGAGGCCATCACCTGCGGCGTGCTGCGTGACATGTTCGAGGAGCAGGGTTGGCGCATGACGCTGGCCGAGTGCATGCAGCGCTTTGTGGGGCACACGGTCAAAAGTCAGCGCGACACCATCGAGGCCCATACGAACCAGCCCCTCACCGACGCGTGGTTGGAACAGTTTTTTGCCCGACGAAACGAGCGGTTGACGCAAAGCATCACCGCCATCGACGGCGTGCACGACGCGGTGGCTCACCTGCATGACCACTGTCAAGGCCGCATCGCCGTGGCCTCTGGGGCAGACCGTTTCAAGGTCGAGATGATGCTCAAGCAAGTGGGCTTGATGGACTTTTTTGAAGGCCGCATTTTCAGTGGTCACGAAATGCCGCGCAGCAAACCCCACCCTGATGTGTATTTGGCTGCAGCCGCGCATTTGCAAATCGATCCGGCGCGTTGCCTGGTGATCGAAGACACCACCGTGGGCATCACGGCGGGTGTGGCTGCGGGGGCTACGGTCTGGGCCTATGCGGCACCGCCAGCTGAGCACACACCGCTGTTGCAAGCGGGTGCGCAACGGGTGTTCACCGACATGCAGGCTTTGCGGCTTGGCTGAAAGGGCTGGCCACAGGCTGGGGCTTGTGAAGCGCAGCATGTGATGCACAAAAAAAGGGCGCCGAAGCGCCCTTTGGTTTTTCAGTGTGTGCTGAAAGATCTGTGGTCTGAAGCGGCGGCAGCGCCGTAGCCGGTTTCAGAGCGCACTTGCTGGGCAGGGAAGGCCGCGCGCTCTTTCTTGGCTTGCTCGCTCTTGTCCAGAATCGAGAAGAGCCAGATGCCCACAAAGCCAATGGTCATCGAGAACAAGGCAGGCGAGCTGTACTGGAACCAGGCCGAGCCCTTGGGGTTGCCCAAGGTCACCTCCCACACCGCAGGTGACACGATGGTCAGGCCCACGGAAGAGATCAGGCCGAGGAAGCCGCCGATCACCGCGCCGCGTGTGGTGCAGTCTTTCCACAGCACCGACAAGAACAGCACCGGGAAGTTGGCCGAAGCCGCGATCGCGAAAGCCAGCGACACCATGAAGGCGATGTTCTGCTTTTCAAACGCGATGCCCAGACCCACGGCGATCACACCCAAAGCCACGGTGGTGATGCGCGAGACACGCAGCTCGGACGTGCTGTCGGCTTGGCCTTTTTTGAAGACGGTTGAGTACAAATCGTGCGACACGGCCGAAGCACCCGACAGCGTCAGGCCCGCCACCACGGCCAGGATGGTGGCAAACGCCACCGCCGAAATGAAGCCATAGAACACATCGCCGCCCACGGTTTTTGCCACCAGCACGGCCGCCATGTTGGCTGTACCTGCGCCGCCCTTGATCACGCCTTTGCTGATGTCGGCCAATTCGGGGTTGGTCAGCACCAAAGTGATCGCACCGAAACCGATGATGAAGATCAGGATGAAGAAGTAGCCTACCCAGGTTGTGGCCCAGAACACCGACTTGCGCGCTTCTTTCGCATCGGGCACGGTGAAAAAGCGCATCAGCACATGGGGCAAACCGGCCGTGCCGAACATCAGCGCCATGCCAAACGAAATGGCCGAAATCGGGTCCTTGATGAAGCCGCCGGGGCCCATGATGGACAGACCGGCTTTAGCGGCTTCTTCGGGCGTCTTGCCGCCGGCTTCGGCAATCGCGGTTTTCACGGCCACGCCTTTGGCAAACAGCGCTTCGGGGCTGAAACCGAACTGCGCCAAGACCATGATGGCCATGAAGGTGCCACCGCACAGCAGCAAGCAAGCCTTGATGATCTGCACCCAGGTGGTGGCGGTCATGCCGCCAAACAGCACGTACACCATCATCAGTGCGCCCACGATGACCACAGCCATCCAGTACTCCAGACCAAACAAGAGCTTGATCAACTGACCAGCACCGACCATCTGGGCGATCAGGTAGAAGGCCACCACCACCAGCGTGCCTGAAGCGGCAAAGGCGCGGATGGGCGCTTGCTTGAAGCGATAGCCCGCCACGTCGGCAAAGGTGAACTTGCCCAGGTTGCGCAGGCGCTCGGCCAGCAAGAAAGTGATCACGGGCCAGCCGACCAAAAAGCCAATCGAGTAGATCAAACCGTCATAGCCTGAAGCCATGACAGCCGCCGAAATGCCCAGAAAGGACGCGGCCGACATGTAGTCGCCAGCAATCGCCAGGCCGTTTTGGAAACCCGTGATGCCGCCACCGGCGGTGTAAAAGTCTGCGGCCGATTTGGTTTTGGCCGCAGCCCATTTGGTGATCCACAGCGTGCCGACCACGAAGGTGCCGAACATCAAGATGGCAGTCCAGTTGGTGGATTGCTTGGCGGCGTCGCCAATGTCTGCACCGGCAGCCAGGGCGGCGTTGCCCGCGATCAGGGTCAAAGCGCCCAGGAAAATTTGCATCGCCTTGTTCATTTCGTGGCGTCCTTCAGGATGTCTTTGGTCAGCGCGTCATAGCGCTTGTTGGCGCGGTTGACGTAGATGCCGGTGATCACGATGGTGAAAACAATCACACCCATGCCGAGTGGGATGCCCACGGTGGTCACACCAGCGCCCAGAGGCTGTGCGAGAAATGGCTTGTTGAAGGCGATCAGTGAGATGAAGCCGTAGTAAACGACCAGGGTCAACACGGTCAGGAGCCAGCCGAATGCATTGCGCTGCTTGCGCAGCTGTGCGTACTTAGGGTGGCTTTGGATCTTGGCGATCACGGGGTCAATCATTGTTATGTCCTGCTTTAAAAACAAAAAAGGCAGACCCCCAATTCACCCGATCTTTAGATCTGAATGAGTTGTTTGTCTGCCTGACGGCGAATGTCGCACAAGGGACTGACCTTTTGCTTACTTAAGGCTGCGCAGTAGGATCAGGGCCATGACTTCAACATCTCACGCCCCCTTGCGCCAACTGCCTGCGGGCGTTTGGGTTTTGGGCTTCGTCAGCCTCTTGATGGACATCTCTTCGGAAATGGTCCACAGCCTATTGCCCTTGTTCATGGTGGGCGTGCTGGGTGCCAGCGCCTTGACGGTGGGCCTGATCGAAGGCATCGCCGAGTCCACCGCCCTGATCGTCAAAGTGTTTTCAGGCGTGATCAGTGATTACCTGGGCAAGCGCAAAGCCCTGGCTGTGCTGGGCTACGCCATGGGCGCTTTCAGCAAACCCTTGTTCGCGTTGGCCCCCACCATGGGGTGGGTGCTCACAGCCCGCTTTGTGGACCGCATTGGCAAGGGCATTCGTGGCGCACCGCGTGATGCGTTGGTCGCCGACATTGCACCACCCGAGATGCGTGGCGCGGCCTTTGGCCTGCGGCAATCATTGGACACGGTGGGTGCTTTTTTGGGGCCCTTGCTGGGTGTGGCTTTGATGCTGTTGTGGGCCAATGATTTTCGGGCGGTGTTCTGGGTCGCTGTGGTGCCGGGTGTGTTGGCGGTGTTGTTGCTCATATGGGGTGTGCGTGAGCCTGTTGCACATGTGGGCGAGCGCAAAGTCAATCCGATTCGCCGTGACAACATCCGGCGTTTGGGTGGGGCATACGCTTGGGTGGTTGGCGTGGGGGCCGTGTTCACGCTGGCGCGTTTCAGCGAGGCTTTTCTGGTGCTGCGTGCGCAACAGGCCGGGATTGCCTTGGCGTGGGTGCCCCTGGTCATGGTGGCGATGAACCTGGTCTATGCCGCTTGTGCCTACCCCTTTGGACTGCTGTCAGACCGCGTGAGTCACCGTGCCTTGCTGGCCTGGGGCTTGGTGGTGCTGATCGCCGCCGATCTGGTGCTGGCCAGCGACCCGCATTGGACACGTGTGCTGTCGGGTGTCGCGCTGTGGGGCGTGCACATGGGCATGACCCAGGGTCTGTTAGCCACCATGGTGGCCAACACCGCGTCAGCCGATTTGCGTGGCACTGCGTTCGGATTTTTCAACCTCATCAGTGGGCTGTCGATGTTGGTGGCCAGTGTCTCGGCTGGTTTTCTGTGGGATCGCTGGGGCGCATCTTTCACGTTTTATGCCGGGGGCATTTTTTGCGTGATCGCGTTGCTGGGGCTGATGTTTCAACCGCCCCCTGGGCGATTTGCCGACAGCGAAGCTTGAACGTCAACGTTCAGATCGGAACTCATCTGGCGTGTGCCCTGTCCAGCTTTTGAACGCCCGCATGAAACTCTTCTCGTTCTGAAACCCCACTTCGGCTGCGATCTGTTTGATCGGGCGTGTGGTGCGCAAGAGCAAGTCGGTGGCAGTGTCGCGGCGAACCGCATCCTTGAGTTGCTGCAGGCTGGCACCTTCTTCTTTGAGTTGTCGGTGAAGGGTGCGTGCCGACAGGTTCAACCACCCGGCCAGATCGGCTGCATTGCGGCTGTGTTCGGGGTGCTCGGCCAGGGTCTGGCGCACTTTCTCGATCAGCAGGCGGTCGCGTCGGTAGGGGCGCACCGTGAGCAAGAGGGCGCGTTGCAGCATGCGTTGCAGCGCGGCTTCGTCGCGACGCACCGGCAGACTCAGGTACCCCGCATCGAATTGCAGGCTGTGCGCCGGAGCGTTGAAGTGCGTGGGGCCGTCAAACAGCACGCGGTAACTGTCGGCATGGGGGGGAGGGGCAAAACGCAAAGTAGTTTGCAGCAGCGGAATGCGGGAGTCGGTCAGCCAGCAGGCCACGCCCAAAGCGTTGCGCAGCACCGACACCACCGCAAATTCCTGCAATGCGCCCAGGTCCCGGTTTTCATGCAATTGCAGCTGCGCTACGCCACCTTCCATCGTGACTTGCAGGTGGATATCGTCGGTCAGCAGGCCATGGTGGCGGCACCAGCGCTGCAGCGCCACGCCCAAATTGGGCGCGGTCAGCGAGGCGCGCACCAGCATGCCGTAGCTGCCCCAGGGCAAGCGGCGGCTGAACCAGCCCAGGGCCTCGTCGTCCAGTGCTTTCATGGCAGTGGCCGATAGCCATTCCATTTGCAGTGCGGTGATGCGGGCGTCGTCCTGACTCAGTAAGTTTGGCGCAATTTGTGCCTCGTTCAAGGCGGGCAACGGGTCCATGCCGCGCTGGATGTAGGCTTGAACAATGGCGCGAACAAAAGCCACGGGCGTCTCGGCGCGACCCGTGACGGGTGGGCGAAGTGGGGCAGGCAATGGGTGATCCATGTGGCTTGAAATTGTGGCACGATTTGCAACCCATTTGACGCCACGGGAGAGGGAAACCGGCCTAAGCTGGCGAACATTGCACGTTTGATGCCCCGTTTGCCCCGACCCGATGGGCACAGCCAAGGAAGACACATGACTGTTTTGCACTCCCAATTGAACCCGCGTTCGGCCGATTTTCAGCACAACGCCGCTGCCATGCGCGGCTTGGTCGATGACTTGCGCGCACACCTGGAGCGTATCGCTTTGGGCGGCGGTGACGCTCCTCGCGCCAAACACACCGCCCGGGGCAAGCTGCTGCCGCGTGACCGCGTGCAAATGCTGCTCGACCCCGGCACGCCCTTCCTCGAAGTTGCGCCGCTGGCGGCCCTCAACATGTACAACAACGACGCGCCCAGCTCGGGCGTGATCGTGGGCATTGGCCGCGTGAGCGGGGTGGACTGCATGATCGTGTGCAACGACGCCACGGTGAAGGGCGGCACCTACTACCCCATGACCGTCAAAAAGCATTTGCGTGCGCAAGAGATCGCCCAGCAAAACCGCTTGCCCTGCATTTATTTGGTCGACTCGGGCGGTGCCAACTTGCCCAACCAGGACGAGGTCTTTCCTGACCGTGACCACTTTGGCCGCATCTTCTTCAACCAAGCCAACATGAGCGCGCAAGGCATCGCGCAAATCGCGGTGGTCATGGGCTCGTGCACGGCAGGCGGGGCTTATGTGCCCGCCATGAGCGACGAAACCATCATCGTCAAAAACCAGGGCACCATCTTTTTGGGCGGCCCGCCTTTGGTCAAAGCGGCGACGGGCGAAGTGGTCACCGCCGAAGACCTGGGCGGTGGCGATGTGCACACCCGGTTGTCTGGTGTTGCCGATCACCTGGCGCAAAACGATGTGCATGCCTTGTCTTTGGCGCGTCAGGCGGTCAAAAACCTCAATGCGCAAAAGGCCCCCAACATCGCCACGCACGCGCCGGTGCCGCCCAAGTTCGATGCCGAAGAGTTGTACGGCGTGATCCCGACCGACACGCGCAAGCCCTTTGATGTGCGAGAGATCATTGCCCGCATCGTCGATGGCTCGGAGTTCGACGAATTCAAATCGCGCTTCGGCACCACCTTGATCTGTGGCTTTGCCCGCATCGAAGGCATGCCCGTGGGCATCATTGCCAACAACGGCATTTTGTTCAGCGAGTCGGCCCTCAAAGGCGCGCACTTCATCGAACTGTGCTGCCAGCGCAAGATCCCGCTGGTGTTTTTGCAGAACATCACCGGCTTCATGGTCGGCCGCAAATACGAAAACGAAGGCATCGCCCGCAATGGTGCCAAGATGGTCACGGCCGTGGCCACAGCCGCTGTACCCAAGTTCACCATCATCATTGGCGGCAGCTTTGGCGCAGGCAACTACGGCATGTGCGGCCGCGCCTACAGTCCTCGCTTTTTGTGGATGTGGCCCAACGCCCGAATCTCGGTCATGGGGGGCGAGCAGGCCGCGAGCGTGCTGGCCACCGTCAAGCGCGACGGCATCGAAGGCAAGGGCGGCCAGTGGAGCATGGAGGAAGAAGAAGCCTTCAAAGCCCCGATCAAGCAGCAATACGAAGACCAAGGCCACCCCTACTACGCCACCGCCCGCATCTGGGACGACGGCGTGATCGACCCGGCCGACACGCGCCGCGTGCTGGCGCTGGGTTTGAGTGCATCGCTGAATGCGCCGATCCCCGAGACGAAGTTTGGTTTGTTCCGGATGTGAAGGTGTGCAAATGAGTGCCCTCTATATTTCCATCCAAGGCGGCGTGCAAACCATCACGCTGTCGCGCCCCGATGTGCGCAATGCGTTCAACGACGAAGTCATTGCCGAGCTGAAACAGGCTTTTCTGGCGGTGGCCCAAGACGCCAGCGTGCGCTGTGTGGTGCTGGCGGCGGTTGGCCCAGCCTTTTGCGCCGGTGCCGACCTGAACTGGATGCGCCGCATGGCCGACTACACCCGCGACGAAAACCTGACCGATGCGGGCGAGCTGGCGGCGATGCTTCGGGCGATTTACGAATGTCCGCAACCCACCATCGCCCGCGTGCAGGGCGACGTGTATGCCGGGGGCATGGGCCTGGTGGCAGCGTGCGACATGGCGGTGAGTGTGGACACGGCGAACTATTGCCTGAGTGAAGTCAAGCTCGGACTGATCCCCGCGACCATCAGCCCTTACGTGATCCGCGCCATGGGCGCGCGTGCGGCGCACCGTTACTTTTTGACGGCCGAACGCTTTGGCGCGGCTGAAGCACACCGTATCGGTTTTGTGCACGAGGTGGTGGCGGCCGATGCGCTGGATGCCAAAGTGGCCGAGCTGACCCAAGCGCTGGTGAGTGCCAGCCCCCACGCCGTGTGCGCCTGCAAGAAGCTGGTGCAGGACGTGGCCGAACGCGAGATCAACGACGCGCTGGTGCGTCAGACGGTGGAAGGCATTGCCGACATACGTGCCAGCAGCGAAGGCAAAGAGGGCGTGCAGTCCTTTTTGCAAAAACGTAAACCCAACTGGTTGGTGTGAGGAAATAGACATGTTCAAAAAAATACTGATCGCCAACCGTGGCGAAATCGCCTGCCGAGTCGCAGCCACCGCCCGCCGTATGGGCATCCAGACCGTGGCCGTTTACTCAGACGCTGACGCCGGTGCCAAGCATGTGCAGGCTTGCGACGAAGCGGTGCATGTGGGCGGCAGCGCCCCCAAAGACAGCTACCTGCGCTGGGAGCGAATTCTGGAAGCCGCCAAGGCCACGGGCGCTGAAGCGGTGCACCCCGGCTATGGTTTTTTGAGCGAGAACGAAGACTTTGCCAAGGCCTGTGCCGCAGCCGGTCTGGTGTTCATCGGCCCGCCTGCTTCGGCCATTTTGGCGATGGGCCTCAAGGCCGAGTCCAAGCGTTTGATGGAATCTGCCGGTGTGCCCTTGGTGCCTGGCTACCACGGCGCAGACCAAGACCCGGCACTGCTGCAACGCGAAGCCGACCGCATCGGTTATCCGGCCTTGATCAAAGCCAGCGCAGGCGGTGGTGGCAAAGGCATGCGCGTGGTCGAAAAGTCCGAAGACTTTGCCGCTGCGCTGGCAGCGTGCCAACGCGAAGCCATCAACAGCTTTGGCAGCGACGCGGTGCTGATTGAAAAATACGTGCAGCGCCCTCGTCACATCGAGATTCAGGTGTTTGGCGACACGCAAGGCAACTGCGTCTATCTGTTTGAGCGCGACTGTTCGGTGCAGCGCCGCCACCAAAAAGTGCTCGAAGAGGCCCCGGCCCCCGGCATGACCGAAGCCCTGCGTGCGCAAATGGGCGCAGCTGCGGTGGCGGCGGCCAAAGCGGTGAACTATGTGGGCGCGGGCACGGTGGAATTCATCGTCGAGCAAACGGCGTATGACCAGCCTGAGTCCATGAAGTTTTTCTTCATGGAGATGAACACCCGCTTGCAGGTGGAGCACCCGGTGACCGAGGCCATCACTGGTCTGGACCTGGTGGAGTGGCAGTTGCGTGTGGCCAGCGGCGAGCCTTTGCCTTTGCGTCAGGACCAACTGCGCATTCAGGGCCATGCCATCGAAGCGCGCATCTGCGCCGAAAACCCCGACAACAACTTCTTGCCTGCCACCGGCACCTTGCAGGTCTACCGCAAGCCGCAAGCCAGCAGCTTTGAGCGAACGAACATGAGCGACACAGGCGTCGCGGTGCGCATCGACGACGGTGTGCGCGAGGGCGACACCATCAGCCCGTTCTACGATTCCATGGTGGCCAAGCTGATCGTGCACGGCGACACCCGTGAACAAGCGCTGGCGCGTCTGGACACCGCGCTCGCGCAAACCCACATCGTGGGCCTGAACACCAATGTGCAGTTCTTGCGCCATGTGGTGCGTTCGCCCGCCTTTGCCAAGGCACAACTCGACACCGCGCTCATTCAGCGTGAAGCAGCGGTGCTGTTCAAACAGGAAGCCGTGGGCTTGCCTGCGGCCGTGGCCGCCGTGGTGGCGCACACTTTGCAGGCCGACAAGGCCTTGCAGGGGCAAGACCCGTTCAGCCGCCGCGATGGCTGGCAGTCACACGGGCTGGCGCAGCGCCGTTTTGAATTCGTCTGGCAAGACCAGCCACGCTCGGCTCGCCTGAGCTATCTGCACGACGGCGCTGTGAGCCTGTCGCTCGAAGGCGATGCCCCGGTGTCGGGCATGTTGAGTTTTGCGCCCCATGGTGCAGGCCTGTGGGTGCAGTGGGACGATGCACGGTGCTTCAGCCAGATCGACTGGCAAGGCGAGACCGCGCACATCTTCACGCCCCAGGGCGCGACCCGCATCACCGTGCTCGACCCCTTGGCCCACGCCGGCGAAGCCGCCCAAGAAGGTGGCCGCCTCACCGCCCCCATGCCGGGCAAGGTGGTGTCTTTTGCCGTCAAGGCGGGCGACAAGGTCAAGGCCGGTCAGGCGCTCGCGGTGATGGAAGCCATGAAGATGGAGCACACCATCAGTGCGCCCAAAGATGGCACGGTGGCCGAGCTGCTGTACGCACCCGGCGATCAGGTGGCCGATGGGGCTGAGCTGCTCAAGCTGTCGGTGTGAAACGTTTGCGGCTGCGGCGTACGCTGGCTATTGAAGTGGGCTCAGACTGTTGTGGGAGGCCGCCCCTGCGGCCGAATGCCTGCTCAGCCTTGGCGCGCATTCGCGAGCACGGGCTCACTCCCACAAAAGGAAACTGACGGGCCTGTACAGGAGGGCCTTGCCCTTGGTGACAGCCCGGTCAGACGCTTGCTGACAAAATCACGCCATGAAAATCACCATCTGTTTTGCAGGTCTGCCGCCAGAGCCTTGGGTGCAGGGCCTGCAGCAAGCGTTTCCACAGGCTGAGGTTTTTGCATGGGCTCCCGGAGCCCCCCAAGCCGACCACGCCATCGTCTGGGCACCGCCCCAGCAGTTCATCGACGAACAGCCGGGGTTGCAAACCCTGTTCAACATTGGCGCGGGTGTGGATGCCTTGCTCCAGTTGAAACTGTCGCCAAGCCTGAAGGTTGTGCGCCTGGACGATGCGGGCATGTCGGTGCAAATGGCCGAGTTCGTGTGCCACGCGGTGATCCGACATTTTCGGGAGCTGGATGGCTACGACGCCGACACGCAAGCGGGCAAATGGTCCTACCGCAAACCCCGCAGCCGTGCCGATTTTGCAGTGGGCGTGATGGGCTTGGGCGTGCTGGGTGAGCGCGTGGCCAAGGCCTTGCAGGTCTTCGAATTCCCGGTGAACGGCTTCAGCCGCAGTGCCAAAGACCTGCCAGGCATCCGCTGCTTCAGCGGCGCACAAGGCTTGTCTGAGTTTTTGGCCGCCACGCGGGTGCTGGTCAACCTGATGCCGCTCACGCCCGAAACCGAAAACATCCTGAACCACGCCAACTTGTCGCAGTTGCAAAAGGGCGGCTATGTGATCAACGTGGCGCGCGGCAAGCATCTGGTGGAAGAAGACTTGATCGCATTGATCGACAGCGGTCATTTGGCCGGGGCTACGCTCGACGTGTTCCGCACCGAGCCCTTGCCAGCCGAACACCCTTTTTGGCAACACCCAAAAATCACCGTCACGCCCCACACCTCGGCCCGCACTTTGCGCGAAGAAAGCGTCGCGCAAATCGTGGGCAAAATTCAGGCTTTGCAGCGCGGCGAGGCGATCAACGGCATCGTCGATCACCAGCGCGGCTACTGAGCAGAAAGAAAAGAACCATGCCCATTCCCAAACGCGTACAACTCATCGACGTCGGCCCCCGCGACGGCCTGCAAAACGAAAAGCAGCCTGTGCCAGCCTCGGTCAAGATTGAGCTGGTGCACCGCTTGCAAGCCGCAGGCCTGACCGAAATCGAAGTCACCAGTTTCGTCAGCCCCAAGTGGGTGCCGCAAATGGCCGACAACGCCGAAGTGATGGTGGGCATCCAGCGCCAGAGCGGTGTGCGCTATTCGGTGCTCACGCCCAACCTGCAGGGCTTTGAGGCGGCTCTCAAAACGCAGCCCGACGAGATCGTTGTTTTTGGTGCGGCCAGCGAAGCCTTCAGCCAGAAAAACATCAACTGCTCCATTGCCGAAAGCATCGAGCGTTTTGCGCCGGTGGTGCAGGCGGGGCTGGCCGCAGGCATCGCGGTGCGTGGTGCGATGAGTTGCACTGTGGGCTGCCCTTACGAGGGCGACATCGCACCCGAGCGCGTGGCGTATCTGGCTGGTTTGATGAAGCAGATTGGTGTGCAGCGCGTGGACGTGGCCGACACGATTGGCGTGGGCACGCCGTTCAAGGTGCAAAAGGCCATCGAGGCCACGCTGCAATCTTTCGATGTGGACCACATCTGCGGCCACTTCCATGACACCTATGGACAGGCGCTGTCCAACACGCTGGCGGCGCTGCAGATGGGTGTGTGGAATTTCCAGTCGTCGGTGGCCGGTCTGGGTGGTTGCCCTTATGCCAAGGGGGCGACGGGTAACGTGGCCACAGAAGACGTGGTCTACATGCTGCATGGCATGGGCATCGAGACCGGTGTTGATCTGGACAAGCTGATCGATGCCGGGGCCTACATCAGCGAGTTTTTGGGCCGTAAAACCCAGTCGCGTGTGGCCACCGCCATCCTCAACAAGCGGGCGGGCTGAAGCATGTGCGGATCAGAACTTCATGCCCTGCCTGAAGGCGTGCAGCGTGTCTCGCGCGTTTTGCAAGAGGCCGCCCATCCGCATGCGCCGGTGATGCTCGATGGCGCAGCGCGCACCGCCCAAGAGGCTGCCGATGGTTTGGGTGTGCAACTGGGCCAAATTGCCAAGAGCGTCATCTTCAAGCGCAAGGAAGACGGCGTGGCGGTGTTGGTGGTCACGTCCGGGGACCGGCGTGTGGATGAAAAGAAAGTTTCGGCCTTGGTGGGCAAGGTCGGCCGCGCCGATGCCGATTTCGTGAAAGCCCAAACGGGCTTCACGATTGGCGGTGTGTCGCCCGTCGCACACCAGAACCCTTCGGTCACTTTGCTTGACCAGGATCTTTGGCGCTTTGAGGTGGTTTGGGCGGCAGCAGGCCACCCGCACGGGGTGTTTCAATTGCAGCCCGATGACCTCAAGCGCCTAACCGGCGCACCGGTGGCCGACGTGGTGCAAGCTGCGCCAGAGGAACTTGCATGAGCCAGCACTATTGGAAAAAACTGAGCGAACGCGCAGAGCAAGTTCTGGCCGAGCCCACGCCGCCAGCGCCGAATTCGGTGCCATCGCCTTGTGTGTCGCTGTGCCTGATGCACCCCAGCGCAGGCTGGTGCGATGGCTGTCTGCGCACACTGCCCGAAATTGGCGGCTGGAGCCGGGCCACCGACGAAGAAAAACGCCAGGTCTGGGCGCAGATTCCGGAGCGTTTGCGCCAACGCCAGGCGCTGGAATCCTGAGCTTTTGAAACGTCGATCACCGAGGCCTGCACCATGAAAACCATCCACTTTTACCTCGACTTCATCTCGCCTTACGCCTGGCTGGCGTTCGATGCCTTGCCGCAAGCCTTGCAAGGCATCAGTGTCCGGGTGGTGCACAAGCCGGTGGTGTTTGGTGCCATGCTCCATCACCATGGCCAGTTGGGGCCCGCAGAGATTCCCGCCAAGCGTGACTGGACTTACCGGCAGGTGCAGTGGCAAGCGCGCGCGCAAGGCACGCCCTTGCAGCTACCCGCCAGCCACCCTTTCAATTCTTTGGCTTTGCTGCGCTTGGCCACGGCGTGTGACCCCGCAGGCGAGCCCAACCGCTTTGTGTGCGAAAAGATTTTCCGGCACGTCTGGTGCAGCGGGCAGGATGCAGCAGATGCACAGCGTCTGGCCGCCTTGAGTGCCGATCTGGCCCCAACGGCCGATGTGGGCAGCGCCGAAGTCAAGCAGCGCCTGAAGGACAACACGGACGAAGCCCTGGCGCTGAACTTGTTTGGGGTGCCCAGTCTGGTGGTCGATGGCCAGGTGTTTTGGGGCAACGATGCCTTGCCCATGTTGCGCGCCTATTTGCTGGGCGACCCCTGGTTTGAGAGCGATGACTGGACAGCCGTGGGCCGTTTGCCGGTGGGCGTTCAGCGCAAAGTCTGAGTTTTTCCGGGGCGTTGCCCATCGGTCTAACCCTCGAATTTGATCTGCGGCAAGTTCTGCATCAGCTTGGGCTGTCATCATGGTGCTGGAGACTTCGATGAAACTGGCCCTGATTTCCGACATTCATGCCAACCGGCAAGCCTTGCAGGCTTGCCTGGCCCATGCGCGCCAGCAGGGAGCCGATCAATTTGCTTTTCTGGGTGATCTGGTCGGCTACGGCGCAGACCCTGCGGCTGTGCTGGACGACATCATGGCCTTGGCAGCGCAGGGCGCGCTGGTTTTGCGCGGCAACCACGACGACATGGCGTTGAACCCGCCCCATGCGCAGGGCGGCGAGGCCACCTTGGGCGCGCAAGGCGCGCAATGGACACACGCGCAGTTGGGTGCTGCCCACCGCGAATTTTTAACCCATTTGCCGCTCACCTTGTCGCACGATGGCTTGCTGCTTGTGCATGCCAGCGCCGACCGCCCGGAGTCGTGGCGCTATGTGGATGGCGAGGGTGCCGCTGGGCGCTGCCTGGAGCAGGCCCTGGCGCAACAGCTGGGGCCGCACGTCCTGGTGGGGCATGTGCACCACCAAGCCTTGTATTACCAGGGGGCAGGCCGAAGCCTGATGAAATTCGAGCCCATGCCGGGTTCGCCCGTGCCCACCCCGGCGCACAGGCCCATGGTGGCCTGTGTGGGGTCTTGCGGTCAGCCCCGTGATGGCGATCCCCGCGCCATGTATGCGATTTGCGACCGCAAGCTGCAAAAGATGACCTTTCATCGGGTGCCCTACAACCACACCGAGGCCGCCGCTGCTATTCGCCGCGCCGGCTTGCCTGAATCTTTTGCAGAGCGACTGGAGCGTGGACGTTGAAACTGCTGAACCCCGGACACTTGATCGACGGCTTTGAGGTGGAAGCCTGTTTGCATGCCGGCGGCATGGCCCACATTTACAAGGTGGTCTACGCCCCATCGGATGACGGAAGCCGTCGAGCAGCCGAGTTCCCCATGGCCATGAAGATCCCGCGCATGACGGCGGCCGATGGCGCAGAAAACATTGTCAGCTTCGAGATCGAGCTGCAAATCCTGTCCGAACTCAAGGGCACGCATGTGCCGCGTTTTGTGGCCGCAGGCGATTTGTCGCGGCTGCCTTATCTGGTGATGGAATATGTCGAAGGCCGCACCCTGCAGCATTGGCTGGACAACCGTGAAACTTTGACCGTGTCGGAGACGGCGGCACTGGGCACCGCCATGGCGCGAGCGGCCCACAGCTTGCACCAACAAAACGTCTGTCACCTCGATCTGAAACCGGCCAATGTGCTGATCCGCCCCGATGGCTCTGCGGTCATGCTGGACTTTGGTTTGTCGTGCCATGCGCAATACCCGGATTTGCTGGCCGAAGAATTGCGCAAAGCCGTGGGTTCACCCGTCTGGATTTCTCCTGAGCAAGTGGTCGGCGTTCGGGGTGATCCGCGCAGCGATATTTTTGCGATTGGGGTGATGCTGTATGAGCTGGCCACGGGCGAGCTGCCGTTTGGCGAGCCTGCCACGGCGGCAGGCATGCGCCAGCGTTTGTGGATGGACCCACCCCCGCCGCGCAAACACCGCCCCGAATTGCCCGAGTGGCTGCAAGAGGTCGTCTTGCGTTGCCTGGAGCCGGTGGCCGCCAATCGTTACCCTTCGGCCTCGCATCTGGCGTTCGATCTGACCCACCCCGACCAGGTCAAGGTGACCGAGCGGGGTCGCAAAACCGAGGGCACGGGTTTCTGGACGCACTTCAAGCGCTGGGTCCGGGCCAGCGGCATGGCCTACCGCCCAAGTCCTGTGCCGGTGCAGCAGATCGAGCAGGTGCCCATCATCATGGTCGCTGTGCCCCACCACGATGTGAGCGATGCCACTTTGTACTCATTGCGTGAAGCGGTGGCGCGGTCGCTGGGCATACGTCCAGGGGCCAGGCTGGCTTGCGTGACGGTGATCTCGCCCGGCTTGACCAGCAGCACCGAGTCGGAAAAAGGCGAAACCCAGGTGCACCGCTGGCATCTGAGCCGCTTGCAGCAATGGGCTCAGCCCTTGGATTTGGCGGGACACCAAAGCTCTTTTCATGTGCTGGAGTCAGGCGACGTGGCCGACGCCTTGTTGCGCTACGCCGAGGGCAATCAGGTCAACATGGTCATCATGGGGGCTGCAACCCATGGCTTGCAAATGCAGCGTGTCGTGGCCACCGTGCCCATCAAGGTGGCGATGCAGGCACCTTGCACGGTGATTCTGGTCAAGCAAACCCTGCCGTTTGAGCGGTTGGCAGAGGTCGCTGCCTGAACTGCATCAATGCAATGAAGTGGGCGCTTGGGCCTCTGCGTCTTGCTGCGCTTTTTCCCAGCGGTTGACGCACCAGGCGTTCACCACGGTCAGCAGCAAAAAAACCAGCAGGCTGCCTTGCGCCGCCATCCAGAAGTTGAATGTCCAGTCGCCGATCTTGAAGTCCAGCGCTCTGGCAAACCAGACCCAACCAAAAGAAACCAGCGCCCAGACCCACAGCAGAACGCCTGTCAAAAGGCGAATCTTCTGGCGAATGGACAAGAATGGAGGTGGGTTCACGAACGACAAACGTCTGAAATAGAGAGCGAGTTGTTCATTATCGTGTTCAAGGCGGCTAGGGATTACCCGTGAAATGCGCTTGATTTTTACATTGCGGGAAAAATACCAAGGGTTACTACTTGGTATGTAAGTATCTGTTGGTTCGCTGTCAGATGGGGGCAAGTGCCACGGCCAAGAATCGCCCCAAGTTTCCATGTTGGAGACTCTTTTTTGGAGACAGCTATATGGCTACAACAGCACCCCGCCCGATGTCGGCGGAAGAGAAGAAGGTGATTTTTGCCTCTTCTCTGGGCACCGTTTTTGAATGGTACGACTTCTACCTGTACGGCTCTTTGGCCGCCATCATCGCCAAGCAATTCTTCAGCGGTCTGGACGAAGGTTCTGCCTTCATCTTCGCGCTGTTGGCGTTTGCCGCCGGTTTCATCGTGCGTCCTTTCGGCGCGATCTTCTTCGGCCGCTTGGGCGACATGATCGGCCGCAAGTACACCTTCCTGGTCACGATCCTGATCATGGGTGCTTCGACCTTCATCGTGGGTGTTTTGCCCAACTACGCCAGCATTGGCGTGGCCGCTCCCGTCATCCTGATCTGCTTGCGCCTGTTGCAAGGCCTGGCTTTGGGTGGTGAGTACGGCGGTGCTGCCACTTATGTGGCCGAGCATGCCCCTCACGGCAAGCGCGGTGCCTACACCGCCTGGATCCAGACCACAGCGACTTTGGGCTTGTTCCTGTCGCTGATGGTGATTCTGGGTACCCGGACCATCGTCGGTGAAGACGCCTTCGCTGAATGGGGCTGGCGCGTTCCGTTCATCGTCTCGATCATCATGTTGATCATCTCGGTCTTCATTCGCTTGAGCATGAACGAATCGCCTGCTTTCGTGAAAATGAAAGCCGAAGGCAAGACGTCCAAGGCACCTTTGTCCGAGTCCTTCGGTCAGTGGAAAAACCTGAAGATCGTGATCTTGGCCCTGATCGGTTTGACCGCTGGTCAAGCTGTGGTCTGGTACTCCGGTCAGTTCTACGCTTTGTTCTTCTTGACGCAAGCCCTGAAGGTGGACGGTGCGACCGCCAACATCATGGTCGCGATCTCTTTGATCATCGGCACACCGTTCTTCGTCATCTTTGGCGCCTTGTCTGACAAGATTGGCCGCAAGCCGATCATCTTGGCCGGTTGCTTGTTGGCTGCTTTGACTTACTTCCCTGTGTTCAAGGCCTTGACCAAAGCGGCTAACCCCGATTTGTTTGCTGCTCAAGCGGCTTCGCAAGTGGTGGTCATCGCTGATCCAGCCGAGTGCTCGTTCCAGTTCAACCCCACAGGCACCAAGAAGTTCACTTCTTCTTGCGACATCGCCAAGCAACGTTTGGCTGGCGCTTCGGTGAGCTACGCCAACGAAGTCGCTCCTGCCGGTACACCTGCCGTCATCAAGGTGGGCGACACCGTCGTGAACATCAAGTACTCGGCTGAAGACATTGCTGCTGCCAAGGCCAAGGCCGAGGAAAAGCTGGCTGCACTGAACGCTGCTGAAGCCAAAGACGCCAAGGCCATCGAAGCTGCGACCAAGTCTGTCAAAGACCTGAGCAACGAGAAGACCGCTGGTGCGACCCTGTTGGGCTCCAACCTGGGCGCTGCTCTGAAGGCCGCGAACTACCCAGCCAAAGCTGACATGGCCAAGTTCGACAAAGTGACCGTCATCATCATCCTCACCTACTTGGTGATTCTGGTGACCATGGTTTACGGTCCTATCGCCGCCATGCTGGTCGAGATGTTCCCAACCCGCATCCGTTACACCTCCATGTCTTTGCCTTACCACATCGGTAACGGCTGGTTCGGTGGCTTGCTGCCCACCACCGCCTTCGCCATCGTGGCCCAGACCGGCAACATGTACAACGGCTTGTGGTACCCCATCATCATCGCCGGTGCAACCGTCGTGATCGGTGGCTTGTTCATCAAGGAAACCAAAGACGTCGACATCTACGCTGACGACTGATCTTTCTTGTAAGCATCCCGGGGTGACTCGGGTGCTACATTCTGGGCCTTCCCTCTGTGGAGGGCCTTTTTCATTATTGGAGATGAACTATGTGGAAAATTGCTGTTGGATTCGCGATCTTTGCTGCCTTGGGTATTTATGTGATCAGCAAGGGCGGTGACAAGTTGGACATGGGTGGTGAAAAGCATGGCGCTGACGCTGTGCATGTTGAGCCCGCCAAGGCCGATGCACCTGCAGCAGCTCCCGCTGCTGACGCCAGCGCTGCCAAATAAGCACGCGCGTATCGCCGGGCTTTTGGCCCTGGCGATCCACCCAAAGCCACGCAGCCGCGTGGCTTTTCTTTTGGGCCGCAGAAATGTCACGGCCTGCGCCCTAGAATGTTTGGCCTTCACCCCAAAAAGCCAAGCATGTCCCAAGGTCTCATTCGCATCCGTGGTGCCCGTCAGCACAACCTCAAAAACATCGATCTGGACATTCGCACCGGCGAGTTGACGGTGGTCACCGGCCCCAGCGGCTCGGGTAAATCGAGCTTGGTTTTCGACACGCTGTATGCCGAAGGCCAGCGCCGCTATGTGGAAACCTTCAGCGCCTACGCCCGCCAGTTCCTCGACCGCATGGACAAACCAGCCGTGGACAAGGTTGAAGGCGTGCCCCCGGCGATTGCGATTGACCAAACCAACCCGGTGCGCAGCTCCCGCTCCACCGTGGGCACCATGACCGAGCTAAACGACCACCTCAAGTTGTTGTTTGCCCGTCTGGGCCAGCTGTTTGACAAAGACACCGCCCAAAGCGTGCGGCATGACACACCCGAAACCATTTATGCCGAGCTGGCAGCGCGCGCAGCCCAGGCGCAAGACCCGCGCCTGTACCTGACCTTCCCGGTGGAGTTGCCCGCCAACACCAGCGCTGAGCAAGTCGAGCAATGGCTCTCCGCCAGCGGTTTCACCAAGGTGCAAGCCGAGCGCGAAGTGGCCACGCCCACCGGTCCGCGCAAAGTGCTGGATGTGATTGCCGACCGCTTTCGCATCGGCAAGGCCGAAAAAGCCCGTGTGGTCGAAGCCATCGAAGTGGCCCTCAAACGCGGTGGTCGCCTGAATGTGTACGTTGAGAAATCGGGTTCCGACCCTGAGTCGTCCGAGACCGGTTTTGACATCTGGCGCTTTTCGACGGGCCTGCATTGCCCCGACAGCGATCAGCGCTACACCGACCCGATTCCGTCGATGTTTTCCTTCAACTCGGCGGTGGGCGCGTGCGAGACCTGCCGGGGCTTTGGCCGTGTGATCGGGGTCGACTACGGGCTGGTCATCCCCAACCCCAAGCTGACGCTGCGCGGCGGCGCCATCAAAACGCTGCAAACCCCGGCCTGGCAAGAAAACCAGGACGACCTGATGCGCCACGCCGAGGCCGCAGGCATTCCGCGTGACACGCCGTGGGACAAGCTGACGCAGGCGCAGCAAGACTGGGTGATCCAGGGCTCGCCCGAGTGGAAGGGCCGCTGGAACCACCAGTGGTACGGCGTGAAGCGGTTTTTCGAGTACCTGGAGAGCAAGGCCTACAAGATGCACATCCGTGTGCTTTTGTCCAAGTACCGCAGCTACACCGAATGCCCGAGCTGCCAGGGCGCGCGCCTCAAGACCGAGAGTTTGTTGTGGCGCATTGGCAGCCACTCTGACGCCGATGGGGTGTTGCCGGTTGAAAAGCGTTTCATGCCAGCGGGTGTGAAGTGGACGCGGGCACAGTTGGAGGCGTTGCCGGGTTTGAGTTTGCACGACATGATGATCATGCCGCTGGACCGGTTGCGATTGTTCTTTGACCGCTTGTCTTCGTCGGGTCATTTGGGGCAGGGTACTGTGGGCGTTGTCGGGCAGGCTCCGGCCGGGGATGGGCTGGGCTCCTCATACGGCGGGGGTACGCCAAAATCGTCGCCCAGCCCATCCCCGGCCGAAGCCGTGGGAGCCAGCGCAAAAGCACAAGAGCAGATAGCAACTGCTACATCGACAGAGAGGGCACAAGACACTCGATCGACCACAAGGTCTGCGTCAGAGCGGGGGGCGGGCGACGATTTTGGCGTACCCCCGCCGTATGAGGAGCCCGCCCCCCGCTCTGATGCTGACCGCCCCTACGAAGAAACCACTCAGGGTCCAACTCAAGGCAAAAGCGCCGAACAAAAAGCCTTGCAGCTGCTGCTCGAAGAAATCACCACCCGCCTCAAATACCTGTGCGACGTGGGCATCGGCTACCTCACCCTCGACCGTCAAAGCCGCACCCTCAGCGGCGGTGAGGTGCAGCGCATCAACCTGACCACGGCTTTGGGCACCAGCTTGGTCAACACCCTGTTTGTGCTGGATGAGCCCAGCATTGGCCTGCACCCGCGTGACATGAACCGCATCACCCAGGCCATGCACCGCCTGCGCGATGCAGGCAACACCCTGGTGGTGGTCGAGCACGACCCGGCCGTGATGATGGCCGCTGACCGCATGATCGACATGGGCCCCGGCCCTGGTGAGCGCGGCGGTCAGATCGTGTTCGATGGCAGCACAGCCGACCTGCGCAAGGCCGACACGTTGACGGGCGCTTATTTGGGTGGGCGCAAGCAAGTGGGCCTGGGTTTCAAGCGCATGGTCACCGACAGCACGCCGCGTTTGATTTTGGAAGGCGCCCGCGAGCACAACCTGCAAAACATCAGCGTGGACTTTCCGCTGCAACGCCTGGTCACCATCACCGGTGTCAGTGGTTCGGGCAAGTCGAGTTTGATCCAGGACGTGCTTGCCCCCGCACTGATGCGCCACTTTGGCAAAGCCACCGAAACGCCCGGCGCGCACGACCGCCTGCTGGGCGCAGACCACCTGAGCGATGTGGTGTTTGTGGACCAGTCACCCATTGGCAAAACCGCCCGCTCCAACCCCGTGAGCTACGTGGGCGCGTGGGACGCGATCCGCGAGATTTTTGCCACCGCGCCGCTGTCGCGCCAGCGTGGCTACACCGCAAGCAAGTTCAGCTTCAACGGTGGCGATGGCCGCTGCCCCACCTGCGGCGGCTCAGGCTTTGAGCACGTCGAAATGCAGTTTTTGAGCGACGTGTATTTGCGCTGCCCCGATTGCGATGGCCAACGCTACCGCCCCGAAATTCTGGAAATCACCATCGAGCGCCAGGCCATTGGTGGGGCGGTGCGCCACCTCAATGTGGCCGACATTCTTCAGCTGACCGTCAGCGAAGCAGCGGCCTTGTTCGCGCAAGACCGCGAAGTGATCCGTGCTTTGCAGCCCATCGTCGATGTGGGCCTGGAATACGTGCGCCTGGGCCAGCCAGTGCCCACGCTGTCGGGCGGTGAGGCGCAGCGCCTCAAGCTCGCGGGCTTTTTGGCCGAGGCCGCCAAAAGCGCGTCCAAGAGCCGCCAGAGCCTGGCGCGCAAGGGCACGCTGTTCTTGTTTGACGAGCCGACCACCGGCCTGCACTTTGACGACATCGCCAAGCTCATGCGCGCTTTGCGCAAGCTGCTCGAAGCCGGGCATTCGCTGATCGTGATCGAGCACAACCTGGACGTGATCCGTGCCAGCGACTGGTTGATCGATCTGGGCCCCGAAGGCGGCTATGCCGGTGGCCTGATCGTGGCCGAGGGCACGCCCGAAGATGTGCGCCAACACGCGACATCGCACACGGGGCTGGCGTTGCGTGAATACGCCGAGTCCATGGGGGAGGTGTTTGGTGTGGCAGAGCGTTTGAATGTTTATGGGGGTGAGGGTGGGCGATCGAATGTAGATGGGGGCGAGGCTGCGGTGTCAGCGGGTTCCTCATACGGCGGGGGTACGCCCAAATCGTCACCCTCTGACACCGCAGCCACGCTGGCAAAAGTTCGAGGCAGGGCTGGTGCAAGCTCACTTGCCCCAGACGCTCGTCGCGCGCCTATGCTCAACAACAACATCCAGATCGTCAACGCCAAAGAGCACAACCTCAAAAACCTGAGCGTGGACATTCCACGCGGCAAGTTCAACGTGGTCACGGGCGTGAGTGGTTCCGGCAAGTCCACGCTGGCCTTTGACATCTTGTTCAACGAAGGCCAGCGCCGCTATCTGGAAAGCCTGAACGCTTACGCCCGTTCCATCGTGCAGCCCGCAGGCCGCCCCGAGGTCGATGCGGTCTATGGCATTCCGCCCACTGTGGCGATCGAGCAGCGCTTGTCGCGCGGTGGCCGCAAATCCACCGTGGGCACCACCACCGAGGTCTGGCATTTCTTGCGCCTGCTGTACGTCAAGCTGGGCATCCAGCATTGCGTGCACGACAACACGCCGGTGCAGCCGCAAACGCCCGACAGCATCATCGCGCAGCTGATGACACAGTTCCGCGACCAGCACATCGGCCTGCTGGCCCCGCTGGTGACGAACCGCAAGGGTGTCTACACCGAGCTGGCCGATTGGGCGCGTCCGCGTGGCTACACGCACTTGCGTGTGGACGGTGAGTTTTTGCCCACACAAGGTTTTCCGCGCATCGACCGTTTCAAAGAACACAACATCGAGCTGCCCGTGGCCAGCCTGGATGTGCTGCCGACGAATGAAACCGCGCTGCGCGAGGCGCTGAGTAAAACACTGGAACACGGCAAAGGCGTCGTGCATGTGCTGAGCGATTTGGGCAATTTGCGCGAAGCCATGTTCAACGGCGAGTCCACCGCCCGCATTGGCCAGCACCGCGTTTTTTCGACCCTGCGTGCCTGCCCTGCATGCGCCACCTCGTATGCCGAACTCGACCCGCGTTTGTTCTCTTACAACAGCAAGCACGGCTGGTGCCCCGACTGCGTGGGCACGGGCGTCAAGCTCAGCAAGGATGAGCGCAAGGTGTTTGACGACTCGGTACGTGACGACAAAGACAAAGGCCGCGAGCAGACCTTTGCCGAGCCGGAGATCGAAGACCTGGCCAACGTGGCTTGCCCCAGCTGCGAAGGCACCCGCCTGAACGCCACGGCGCGTGCCGTGCGCTTGGGCGCGGCCCCGGGCCAAGGCTGGCGCATCACCGACATCGCCAGCTTGTCGGTGAGCGATGTGCGGCAGTGGGTGGAGAAACTGCACCTCACGGGCCGTGATGCCGACATCGCCCGCGACCTGGTGCCCGAGATCAAGAGTCGTTTGGAGTTCCTCGAAGAAGTCGGTTTGGGCTACCTCACGCTCGACCGGGGCGCGCCCACGCTGTCAGGTGGCGAGGCGCAGCGCATCCGTTTGGCCGCACAACTGGGCAGCAACCTGCAAGGCGTTTGCTATGTGCTGGACGAGCCCACCATCGGCCTGCACGCCCGCGACAACCAGATTTTGCTCAACGCCCTGCACAAGCTGGGTGACAAGGGCAACACCCTGGTGGTGGTGGAGCACGACGAAGACACGATCCGCCGTGCCGACCACATCATCGACATCGGGCCGAGTGCAGGCAAGCGCGGTGGCCGACTGGTGGCCGAAGGCTCTGTGGCCGACATCACGGCGTCTGCCGATTCACAAACCGGGCGCTATCTGCTGCATGCGATGAAACATCCGATGCAAATGCGTCGCGTGGTGGATGCTTCTGCGCGGGGCAATGCCGCAGGCTCCTCATACGGCGGGGGTACGCCCAAATCGTCGCCCACGCCATCGCCCCGCGCAGAAACAGCGGGCACAGACCTGAATTGGCTCACCCTCACAGGCGCCAACCTGCACAACCTGCGCCAGGTCGATGTGCAAGTGCCGCTCAAACGTCTGGTGGCCGTGACCGGTGTCAGTGGCTCTGGCAAATCCACCCTGGCACGCGATGTCTTGCTGGCCAATGTGCAGGCGCTGGTCGGTCAGCGCTCTACCTTTGCAGGCCGCACCGCGCAAGACGCCGGTCAACGCGTGGCTTTGTCGGCTTGTGCCGATGTGCAGGGCTTTGAGACGATTGACCGCGTGCTCGAAGTCGACCAGACCCCGATTGGCAAAACACCGCGCTCTTGCCCCGCCACCTACATTGGTTTTTGGGACACGATCCGCAAACTGTTTGCCGAAACGCTGGAGGCCAAGGCCCGGGGCTATGCCGCCGGTCGCTTCAGCTTCAACACCGGCGAAGGCCGTTGCCCCAGCTGCGAAGGGCAGGGCATGCGCACCATCGAGATGAGCTTCTTGCCCGATGTTAAAGTGCCTTGCGAAACCTGCCGGGGTGCCCGCTTCAGCCCCGAGACACTGGCCGTGACCTGGCGCGGCAAGAGCATTGGCGATGTGCTGCAAATGGAGGTGGACGAGGCGGTGGACTTCTTTGCCAGCATGCCGAGCATCGCGCACCCGCTGCAGTTGCTCAAGGACGTGGGCCTGGGTTACCTCACGCTGGGGCAGCCCTCACCGACCTTGAGCGGTGGCGAGGCTCAGCGGATCAAACTGGTGACTGAGCTGACCAAGGTGCGCGACGAAGTGGGTAAGCGCGGCAACAAGGCCCCGCACACTTTGTATGTGTTGGACGAGCCCACGGTGGGTCTGCACATGGCCGATGTGGACAAGCTCATCAGCGTGCTGCACCGATTGGTCAACGCTGGGCACAGCGTGATCGTGATCGAACACGACCTGGACGTGATCGCCGAAGCCGACTGGGTGATTGACCTGGGGCCGGAAGGCGGTAACGCGGGTGGCCGCATCGTCGCCGCCATGACGCCTGAAGCGCTGGTGCAGCTGGGCACCCACACAGGCGTGGCGCTGGGGCCTGTGCTGGCGAGGGTCTGAATCGCAGCGGCCACTCTTGGGGCGTGGCCGCTGTAGGTTTTGATTGATATGAACTTTTTGGTTCAAAGAGGTTCTTTTAATAATTTTTGTAAATATTAAGTAAACATTCAACGGTTAAGATTCCTGATTTTTGAAATTCAGGAATCGTTTTGAAATCCTTTGTTGCCTACCTGTCTGCACTCGGTTTGGGCTGCACCTGCGTTTGCGCACAAACTGCAAACGACCTCCAACAACGTTCTCTAGAACAAGAGCGACGCGCCCAAGAAGCCTTGCAGGAAAGGCAAAAAACCATTGCAGCGTCTGATGTGCGATTGCAAAAGGAAGGGTTCGAACCAGAAGAACGGTGGCTGGCAACAGAAACCCCCTGTTTTCCGATTCAGGAATTGGGTCTATCCCCCGAGTCCCTGCCACAGTGGTCGTGGCTGCTGAGTCATGCAGATGGCCATGCCACGCTGAACAAGCCAGACCCTGTAGAGGGCCGCTGTATTGGTGCACAAGGCGTTCAAACCGTCATAGACCGTCTGCAAAACGCCCTGATCGCCCGGGGCTTTGTGACCAGTCGCATTCTGGCTGCTCCACAAAATTTACAAACAGGTCGGCTGACCCTCCAGGTCTTGCCCGGTCGCATCCAAGAAGTCCGCTGGGCACAAGGCTCCGGCCAGCGCGGCAGTCGCTGGAACACCGTACCTTTGCAGCCGGGTGATGTCCTGAACCTCAGAGACATTGAGCAAGCCCTTGAAAACTACAAGCGCGTGCAGACCGCAGAGGTAGACATCAACATTGAACCCGCTCAAGAGCCAGGGTATTCCAACCTGCTCATCCGACATGAGCAAGCCCTGCCATTTCGCCTCAGTGCCAGCATGGATGACAGCGGCACCCGCAGTACCGGTCAACTGCAAGGCAGCCTCACCCTCAGTTATGACAACTGGTGGACGCTGAGCGACTTGTTCTACATCACCGTGCAAGGCGAGTTGGGAGCCAAAGACCCAGGGCCCCGAGGCACTTATGGACGCACCGTGCATTACTCGGTGCCCTGGGGGTACAACCTGCTCTCGGTCACGCTCAGTCAAAACCGTTATCACCAGACCGTGGCGGGTGCCAATGCCGATGTACTCTATAGCGGCACCAGTGCCAACAGTGAGGTCAAACTCTCGCGCATCGTCCAGCGCGATGCCGCAGGCAAAACCACCGTCAGCCTCAAAGGCTTTCAACGGCGCTCCAACAACTACATCGACGACCAGGAGGTCGAAGTCCAGCGCCGCGTGGCCGGTGGCCTTGAGTGGGGGCTTGGACACCGCCGCGCCATCGACCGTGCCACGCTCGAGGCCAATCTGACTTATCGCGCCGGCACCGGTGCCTGGGGCTCACTGCCTGCGCCCGAAGAAGGTTTTGGCGAAGGCACCTCGCGCATGCGGCTGTGGTTGCTCGATGCCAATGTGCAATGGCCGTTTGAAGCAGCGCAGCAATCCTGGACATGGAACAGCGCCTGGAAAGCCCAATACAACAAGACACCGCTTACCCCACAAGACCGTTTCAGCATCGGTGGCCGTTTCACGGTGCGCGGTTTTGATGGCTTGAGCGTCTTGACCGCAGAACGCGGCTGGCTCTGGCGCAACGAACTGAGCTTGGCCGCCGCACAAGGCACTCAAGTCTATGCAGGCATTGACCACGGCCATGTCGCCGGTGCCAGTGCCCAAAACCTGGTTGGGCAAAACCTGACCGGTTTGGTGCTGGGTTGGCGCGGGCAATACAAGCGCATGCAATTTGACCTGTTTGCCGGACGCCCACTGCGCAAACCCGAGCGCTTCAAAACCGCCACCGAAACCGCAGGCTTCAGCCTGAGCATCAGTTTTTGAAATTCGAAGACGTCACTCAAGTGAACGCACACAAGGGAGCACACCATGAACAAAACCCGTTACCGCATCGTTTTCAACAAAGCCCGAGGCTGCTTGATGGCGGTGGCAGAAACCGCCATTGCGCAGGGCAAAGGCGCATCCGGTGCTACAACGTGTGGCGCGACTCACCCGGGTCAGCTCAGACTGTCTGTCCTCGGTCTGGTATGCAAATGGTTGACCGGGACGGTCTTGGTTTGTTTGCCTTGGGCATGGCTTGCACCCTTGCAGGCCCAGACCGTGGCTACACGCATCGTGGCCGACCCCACAGCGCCCTCGGCTCAGCGCCCCACCTTACTTACCAGCTCCAACGGTGTGGTGCAAGTGGACATCCGCACCCCCAGTGCTGCGGGTGTCAGCCGCAACACCTACAGCCAGTTTGACGTGGGCGCCGCAGGAGCGGTGCTGAACAACAGCCGCACCCCTGTGCAAACCCAGCAAGGCGGCTGGGTGCAAGGCAACCCCTGGTTGGCCACGGGCAGTGCGCGGGTCATCCTGAACGAAGTTAACTCCAACAACCCTAGTTATTTGCAAGGCTATGTAGAGGTGGCCGGACAACGCGCCCAAGTCATCATTGCCAACCCATCAGGCATTGCCATCAATGGCGGCGGTTTCATCAATGCCAGCACGGCCACCTTGACCACCGGCACCCCGATCATGAACGCCGGGGCTCTGGAAAGCTTCCGGGTTCAAGGGGGACAAATGACCATTGAAGGGCAAGGCCTGGATGCTCGCAGCACAGACTACACCGCCATCTTGAGCCGTGCCTTGCAAGTCAATGCAGGCATTTGGGCGCAGCAACTGCAAGTGGTCACGGGTGCCAACGACATTGCCACAGCCAGCGTGAGCGCCGACACCGCTGTGCAAAGCACTGCGCTGTCAAACACAGCAAGTGCACCCAGTTATGCGCTTGACGTGGCGGCTCTGGGGGGCATGTATGCCGGAAAAATTCACCTGATCGGCACAGAGGTGGGTGTTGGTGTCCGCAATGCAGGCTTGTTGCAAGCGAGCAGTGGCCCCTTGATCCTGAGCCACCAAGGCTGGCTTTCCAACAGTGGCACCCTCCAGGCCTCAGGGGGCGATGTGATCGTCCAGACCCAAGGCACCATGGCGCAAAGCGGCACGATCTACAGCGACCGCAACGTCCAGTTGAACTCTCAAGCCAGCCAAACCCACAGCGGCGTTGTGGCCGCATTGGGCAGCGTGAAAATTCAGGCCAAAGACGCAGGCACAAGCACAAATACAGGCAGCGCTGCCCCCCAAATCCTGGCCAGCACCACCACGGTCTGGGCCGCTGGCATGCGTGCAGACGGCAGCCTCGAAACGCGGCCTGCGGGTGACACCACGGGTGGTCAAACCCTGCGAGTATCCGCCGATGGGCTCTTGCAAACCACAGGCCAAGCCTTGGCCACCGAAGCGCTTAGCTTGCAAGCAGCCAGCCTGGATGTCTCGAAATCGCGCCAACAAGCGCCCAGCATCCACATGCAAGCCACCACAGGCGACCTGCAAGCCACAGGCAGCCGCATTCTGGCTGCGCAAACCCTGCACATGCAGACAGCCCAAACACTGACCACCGACCGTGCTCAATTGCAAGCGGACACTCTCACCTTGCAAGCCCAGGCCTTGAGCAACGTTGCGGGCCAAATTACACAGACGGGACAAACCGACCAAAGTTTGACCCTGCAAGGACAACTCAACAACACCGCAGGCACCATCTACAGTGCCGCCCGGCACCTGAACATCCGTGCGCAAGGCATCGACAACACCGCCGGACAAATCTTGCACGCCGGTCAAGGCACCTTGGCCATTGACAGTCAAGGTGACTTGACCAACACCGTGCAAAGCAATACCCAGCCCGCCGTGTCCGATGGGGGGCGCATCATTGGCTCCGGGGCGGTGCAAGTCAGCGCTCAAACACTCACCAACAGTGGCAGCATCTATGCGGCCCAAGATCTCAGCAGTACAGCCAAGAGCCTGGACAACAGCGGCAATCTTTATGCCGGTGGCGCACAAACACTCACCGTCAACGAAGGCCTCCAAACCAGCGGCACCATTGCTGCCGCCAAAGACCTGAGCATCCATGCTGCCAGCATGGCAGGCACCAGCACCAACGTGCTGGCAGCAGGCATGGCCGCAGACGGGCAACTCAGCGGCACAGGCGCACTCACGGTGAACACCAGCGGGGTTTTGCAAAGCGCAGGCCAAGTGCTGGCGACGAACGGCCTGAGCCTTACGGGATCTGCCCTCAATCTGGCAGGCAGCGAAACCGGCACCACCGCAGCAGACGTGAGCCTGATCGCTAACAGTGGCGACATCAACACCCGACAAACCCAACTGAGCACGCCGGGCAAGCTCACCATCACCGCCAACAGCCAAGCCACACAAAAGCTGGACAACACCCAGGGCCAAATCAGCGCTCAGCAACTGGACATTCGTATTGGCCAACTCGTCAACGACCATGGGGCTATAGAGCAGACAGGTACAGGCGTGCAAACGGCCAGCATCAACACATTGGGCAGCTTGAACAACACCAGCGGCCGAATCGTGGCCAACGCACAAAACTTCACCTTGAATGCCGGTGCGCTGACCAACACCAGAGGCCTGATCGGCCATGCAGGCACAGGCCAGCTGCAAATGGATGCGATCAGCCTGGACAACACCCAAGGCAAGACCATAGGTAACGGTGCCGTCCTGCTCACAACAAGTGGCAACACCACCAACGCCAATGGTTTGATTTCCGCACAGCAGAACATGACACTGAGCGCAGGGGGCATCAACAACACCCAAGGCACTGTGGCCTCCATGAATGGGCAGGTCTCTTTGCAATCCCAAATCAACGGCTTAGACAACCGTCAAGGGCTCGTTCAAGCCAAGCAAAACCTGGACATCACCCTCGGCGGTACAGACAACAGCTTGCAAAACACCCTCGGTCAAATCATTGCCGGACACGAAATTAATCTGAGCACAGGCGTCTTCAACAATGCCCAGGGCTTGGTTACAGCCGGGTCAGACCTGCAAGTTGACACCCACGGCCAGACCCTGAACAACCAAGGAACCCGCAGTGCTGACCCCCATGCGGCAATCAAGGGCTTGATTGCCGGTGGTCAACTGGGCATTCAAAGCGGCGGCGTCGACAACAGGTCTGGCCTCATCCATGCCCTTGGTGATTTGGCCTTGACCAGCACCGGTGCTGTGAACAACTCGGCGCTTGCTGGCACCAGCAGCCAAATCTACAGCGGTGGCCAAATGACGCTGCAGGCCACAGGCCTGAACAACACCGGCAGCCAAATGTTGGCCGTGCAAAGCATGACTGCAGATGTCGCCAGCGGCACCATCGACAACAATCTGGCCTTGATGCGCACAGGCCAATCCCTGACCCTGCAGGCGGGCACCATCACCAATGCCAGCACCTTGGGCACAGCCAGCGACGGCACACCCGCGCCGACTGGCCTTGAAGGACAAAACGTGGCCCTGAGTGCGAGCAACATGGACAACAGCCAAGGTGCCATTCGGGCTGTGTACAACCTGAACATCCAAAGCAACGGACTGTTGAGCAACGATGCAGGCCTTGTGGTGGCCGACCAAAGCGTTGTGGTGCGTGCAGGCCGCTTGAGCGGGGCTGGGCAAATCGTCTCGCAAGGCGACGTCAGCCTGAGCTTGCAAGGTGACCACACCTTGGCAGGCACCTTGCAAGCCGGGGGCGAATTGCAATTGCAAACCACAGGCACGCTGACCAACCCGGTCACCGTGCAAGCCGGCAAAAACCTCAGCATCACGGCGGGCAACCTGGACAACCAAGCCAGCGGTCAACTGCTCAGCGCCCAAACCACCACACTGCACATCGGCAACACCCTGACCAATCGGGGCTTGATCGACGGGGCGGACACCCGCATACAGGCCACCGCCTTGAACAACTTGGGGACAGGTCGCATCTATGGCGACCGTGTGGCCATTGCGGCCAATACCTTGCACAACCAAGAAGAAACCGTGGGCATCGTCACACGAGCTGCCACCATCGCCGGGCGTGAACGTGTAGACATGGGCGTGCAATCCCTGACCAACCGAGAAAACGCTCTGATTTACAGCGGTGGCGACATGGCTCTGGGCGGCTCGCTGAACGCCACCTGGCGCGCAAATGGCGCAGCACAAAGCATCCACAACAACAGCGCCACCATCGAGGCAGCCCAAGGGCTGACGATTCAAGCGGTCAACATCCGCAACACCAACGAACACTTTGCCAGCCAAGTGCAGCAAATCAGCCAGACCGCTGTCCGCGAATACCAACATGCCCCAGGTGACGTGGTGTCCGCCAGTGACAACAGCACCCGATTTTCTTCAGCCCAGACAAGCATCACGGACTGTGAGTCTTTGTGCATGACCACCGTCGCAGGCACCAGTGATGCATTTGTGCAGTACAACTACACCCGCACCGTCGACGCCAGCGTGGTCACGCAAACCGCGCCTGGCCAAATCCTGGCAGGTCAAGGCATCACCATGACGGCAGACTCGCTGCTCAACGACAAAAGCCAGATCGTGGCTGGCGGCACTTTGAGTGTGCAGGCCACACGCGTGGACAACCTGCAGGGCGAAGGCACTCAAATCACCACCGACGAAGGCACAGCCACATCGTATTGGCGCAGAAGAAGAAGCGGGCGCGACACTTACAGCAGCAGTACTGGCGCCTATGCCCCTGCGGCCGCAACACAAACCATCGGCCTGAACGCTGCACGCTATGAGCAATATGCGGCCAGCGCCTCCTCAAGCACCGCACCTGCAGACAGCACCTTGTCTGCTGTGCAAACACAAGCGGACACGGCGGGTGGTGTGACCCGTCAGACGCTGGGCGTAGGGCTGGCCGCCATTGCGGGCACCCAAGCCAGCACTGCACAAGGCAGCAACATTACCGCACAAACCAACGCACAAAGCCCCAGCACGCAAACGCAGGTGCGCACCCAAACTTGGCGTGCCACGGTGCCAAACACCAGCCTGTACCGCCAACACCCCGAAGCTGGGGCCAAATACCTGGTTGAGTCCGACCCCCAATTCACGCAATACAAAACCTGGCTGGGCAGCGACTATATGACCGCGCAGCTGCAGTTTGACCCCGCCACCTCACAAAAGCGCATGGGCGATGGGTTTTATGAACAAAAGCTCGTGCGTGAACAGGTGCAAGCCCTGACCGGTCAGCGCTTTCTGGGCGACTACAGCAACGACCAAACGCAGTACATGGCCCTGATGAACAACGGCCTGACCTATGCCAAAGCCTTGAACCTGCGCCCCGGCATTGCTCTGAGCGCAGCACAAGTAGCGCAGCTGACCAGCGACATGGTCTGGCTGGTCACCCAAGAAGTCACGCTGGCCGACGGCTCCAAACAAAGCGTGCTGGTGCCGCAGGTCTATGTGCGCGTGCAGCCCGGCGATGTGGACGGCACTGGCGCCTTGCTTGCAGGACGTGACGTGCAGCTCAACTTGAGCGCAGACGCCACCAACAGCGGCACCATCGCCGGACGCAACCTTGTGCAAATCAACGCCAACAACATCAAAAACTTGGGCGGCAACGTCAGCGGCGCAGCCGTGGCGCTGCTGGCCGAGCAAGACATCAACAACATTGGCGGGCAAATCCAGGCCCAAAGCGCAGCGCTGCTCAGTGCGGGGCGGGACATCAACATCACCACGACCACCCAAAGCAGCACCAACCGCGCAGGCAACAACAGCTTTGCCCAACCCGGCATCGACCGCGTGGCCGGCCTGTACGTCTCTGGCCCCGCAGGCGTGTTGATTGCCAGCGCCGGGCGAGACCTCAACCTGACTGCCGCGCAAATCAGCAACCAAGGCACAGGCCCTGGCTCAGCAACCACCCTGAGCGCAGCACAAAACATCAACTTGGGCACCGTCACCACCAGTTCCAGCCAAGATATCCGCTGGAGCGGCGTGAACTACCTGCGCCAAAGCGCAAGCCAAGACGTGGGCAGCCAAATCAACACCGCAGGCAACCTGACCTTAAACGCCGGGCAAGACCTGAGCGCCAAAGCGGCCACCATCAACGCAGGCCAAGCCCTGAACGTGAACGCGGGCAACAACGTCAACATCACCACCGGCCAAGCCAGCCAAAGCCTGGACACGGCCAACACCGTCACCAGCAAAGGCACGCTGTCCAGTCGCACGCTCAACACCCGACAAACCAGCCAAAGCACCACCGCCGTGGCCAGCAACCTCGAAGGAGCCAGCGTGAGCATCCAGACAGGGCAAGACCTCACGGTCAAAGGAAGCAACATCCTCGCCGACCAAGCCGTGAACCTCAGCGCCGTGCGCAACGTGACCATTGAAGCGGCGCAAAACACCCAAAGCCAAACCGATTACCGGCAAGAGACCAAGAGCGGCCTCATGAGCGGTGGTGGCATTGGCTTCACGGTGGGCAAGCGACAGCAAAGCCTGGACCAACAAGGCCAAAGCACCACCGCAGCGGCCAGCACCATCGGAGCGATCAACGGCAACGTGACCATCAAGGCAGGCGGGGCCTACACCCAGACCGGCAGTGACGTGATGACCCCCAAAGGAGACATCGACATCACTGCCAAGAAAGTAGACATCACCGAAGCCCGGGAAACCGGCAGCCAAAGCACAGAACAAAAGTTCAAGCAAAGCGGGCTGACGGTGGCCATCACCAGCCCGGTGGTCTCGGCCCTGCAAACCGTGCAAAGCCAGATCAAGGCGGCAGGCAACACCAGCAGTGGCCGCATGCAAGCCCTGGCCGGGGCCAACGCGGCGTTCAACCTCAAACAAGCGGCAGACGCGCTCAAGGCTGGACAAGGAGACGCCAACGGCATGGTCAAAACGGGTGCGACAAACCCAGACGGCAGCCCCAAGACCAACGCAGACGGGACACCAGAAACTGCACAAGGCAACGCCGCAGACAAGGCTGGAGGCATTGGCATCAGCATCAGCGTGGGATCGAGCAGCAGCCAGTCCAAGCAAAGCTCCAGCGCAGACAACGCCCGTGGCAGCACACTGACGGCAGGCGGCAACGTCTCGATCAAAGCCACAGGCGATGGACAGGGCAGCAACCTCACGGTGCAAGGCAGCAGCATCCAAGCCGGGCAAACCACCACACTCAAAGCCGACAACCAAGTGAACTTGCTGGCCGCGCAAAACACCACCAGCGAGAGCAGCAGCAACCAAAGCAAGAGCGGCAGCGTGGGCGTGGCCATCCAGTTGGGTGCAGGCGGGGGCGGCATGGGTTTTACGGCCAGTGCCAGCAAAGCCTCGGGCCAAGGTGCAGGCAATGGCACGACCTACACCAACACGCAAGTGGCGGGCAGCGCAGTGAACATCGAATCGGGCGGTGACACCACCTTGAAGGGAGCCACAGTCAAGGCAGACCAAGTGACAGCCAACGTGGGCGGCAACCTCAAGATAGAAAGCCTGCAAGACACCCACCAATACAAAGAAAGCAGCAAAAGCGCAGGCGGCTCCATCATGGTGGGCGCTGGTGTCAGTGGCAGCATCAACCTGGCCAAGAGCAGCATCAACAGCACGTACACCAGCGTCAATGAGCAAAGCGCGATCAGGGCGGGAGACGGCGGCTTCCAAGTCGAAGTCAAAGGCAACACCACCTTGACGGGCGCACAGATCACCAGCACGCAAGCGGCTATCGATAACAACAAGGACAACAACAAGAACAGCTTCCAAACCGGCGGCACGCTCACCACCACCGACCTGCAAAACAAAGCCAGCTACGAGGCCAAGAGCGTGAGTGTGGGTCTGGGCGCAGGGGCCTTGCCCGGCAAAAGCGCCAGCGCAGGTATGAGCGGAGTTGGCTTTGGCAGCGACAAAGAATCGGCCAGCAGCACGACCACAGCAGGCATATCTGGCGTGGCGGGCAACACGACAGTCAGAACCGGAGATGCCAGCACCAGCCTCAAGACCATCTTTGATGCAGACAAAGTCAAAAAAGAGATAGAAGCGCAAGTGACCATCACGCAAGAGTTTGGCAAGCAGGCTGGTAAAGCCATCACCGACTACACCAACGGCCAGCGCAAGATCTTGCAAGAGCAGGCCAAGAACGCCAGCACACCGGAGGACAAGGCCAAAGCAGAACAGGCCATCAAAGATGTGAACATGCAAGAGCGGGCCTTGAACATCCTGACTGGAGCCCTGACGGGCATGGTGGGCAGTGTGATCACCAAAGAAGCCCTGTCCACGGCGGCAGAGAAGATGCGGGACTTGATGGTGGAGGACTCCAAGAAGTTTGCCGGGGTGGTGGACAGCACGGGCAAGCCTTTGTTCAGCAACCAAAGTGGTGAAAGTGCGGGGGTCAACGGGACTGGATTCAAACTGGGAGGCACGAGGGCTGATCTAGACTTGTTGTGTGGGACTGATGGAAACAGATGTTCGTTTGAAAAGAATCCCGACGGCTCAATTGACAAAAGCAAACCGGTGACGTTCCTAGGACAAGAAAACGCAGACAAATCGCGCCAGTCGTACGCTGAATTCTTGAAGACAGAGGAAGGCCAAAAAATGCTCTCAGCGCCCTTCGGTGGGTTGCAAGGCGGCGAAAGAACTTTGTTTGGTCAAACCTATGAGAAAGGCAGTTGGCAAGATAAGCTGATCGAGGCGTTTGCCGGTCCGCATGATTTGATTGGGGGCAAGCTCAGTGGGTTGTATGACGTACAGGGGAATGCGACTCAGGGACGCACACAGACAACAAAAAACGCCCAAGAAATATGGAGCGGTGCAGCCTTGCTGCCTGCTGCCCCGTTTGCAGCCTCACAGGTTTTGTCGCCTGAAATTTGGAAAGCCATTGGTATTTTGCTGAAAGCGGGGCAATGATCATGAGAAGCCTTTTTGTGGGGGTATGTGCCTCGATGATGTTGTTATCTGGCTGCGGTATTGGTGGGGTTTGGCTAGAGCCAAGTAATCGACCTCTCAGTCCTTCCTACCCCTACGGAGCCCGTTGGGTCAAGGAAGGGATGACGAGAGAAAGTCGCCTTGCTGACTGGGTGGCTTGTGGGGGGGGGGTGAATTTGAGTAATGGCTTTCGCACCAACAGTCACGGTGAACTTATGCGTCAGTATTTGGATGAAATGGAGAATCACAGCAGAAAATTGTCGAGTTGTATTCAGGCTAAGGGTTATGTATTCCAATATTTTTCCCGTCCTGGCTTGCCTGATGAATGCAGTCCCCAAATCTGTCTCTACCCCTGATTTTTCAGAATCACCGCCAAGAACTCGATTCATTGGACCGTGCAAAGCCAGCTGCAAGCCGCAGGCAACACCAGCAGTGGCCGCATGCAAGCCCTGGCCGGGGCCAACGCGGCGATGATCCTCAAACAAGCGGTCGACGCGGTCAAGGCAGGACAAGGTGATGCCAAAGGCCAAGTGCCCACGGGCAACAAGAACCCAGACGGCACACCAGAAACCAAACAAGGCAACGCCGCAGACAAGGCTGGAGGCATTGGCATCAGCCTCAGCGTGGGCTCTAGCAGCAGCCAGTCCAAACAAAGCAGCAGCGCAGACAACGCCCGGGGCTCCAGCATCAACGCAGGGGGCAACATCACCATCCAAGCCCCTGGCGCTGGACAAAACAGCAACCTCACGGTGCAAGGCAGCAGCGTCCAAGCCGCAGGCACAACCCGCCTGCAAGCCGACAACCAAGTGAACTTGCTGGCCGCGCAAAACACCACCAGCGAGAGCAGCAGCAACCAAAGCAAGAGCGGCAGCGTGGGCGTGGCAGCGCAGTTGGGCAACGGTGGAGGTGGTATCGGCTTCACGGCCAGTGCCAGCAAAGCCACAGGCCAAGGCGCGGGCAACGGCGTCACTTATACCAACACGCAAGTGGCGGGCAACACGGTGAACATCGAATCGGGCGGTGACACCACGCTCAAGGGCGCTGTGGTCAAGGCAAACCAAGTCACCGCAGACGTCGGTGGCAACCTAAGCATCCAAAGCCTGCAGGATCAAAACCAATACAAAGAAAGCAGCAAAAGCGCAGGCGGCTCCATCATGGTGGGCGCTGGTGTCAGTGGCAGCATCAACGTGGCCAAGAGCAGCATCAACAGCACGTACACCAGCGTCAATGAGCAAAGCGCGATCAGGGCGGGAGACGGCGGCTTCCAAGTCGAAGTCAAAGGCAACACCACCTTGACGGGCGCACAGATCACCAGCACGCAAGCGGCTATCGATAACAACAAGGACAACAACAAGAACAGCTTCCAAACCGGCGGCACGCTCACCACCACCGACCTGCAAAACAAAGCCAGCTACGAGGCCAAGAGCGTGAGTGTGGGTCTGGGCGCAGGGGCCTTGCCCGGCAAGAGCGCCAGCGCAGGCATGAGCGGGGTGGGCTTTGGCAGCGACAGCGGCAACGCAAGCAGCACAACGACAGCAGGCATCAGCGGCATAGCAGGCAACACGCAAGCCCGAACGGGCGACAAAGAAACCGGCATCGGGCAAGTCTTCAATAAAGACAAGGTCAAAGCCGAAGTGAACGCGCAAGTGGCGATCACCAGCGAGTTTGGCAAGCAGGCCTCAAAAGTGGTGGGGGACTACGCGGGCAGTCAGCTCAAAGACCTGAAAAAACAAGCCGACACAGAAACCGACCCCACCAAGAAAGCTGCTTTGCAGGCCGAAGCGGCCAAGTGGGAAGAAGGTGGCACAAACCGAATAGCCTTGCACGCGGTGGTGGGCGGGCTCACGGGCGGAGTGCAGGGCGCAGTGGGTGCAGGAGCAGCCAGCGCAGCAGCGCCGGGCATAGACCCACTGCAAGGCCAACTCAAAGCGGCCCTCAAAGACGCGGGCATGAACGACAGCGCAGCGAACGTGATCGCTGGCCTGGCCGGTGGCGGCGCGGCAGCAGCGGTGGGCGCAGCGGCCAGTGGCGGATCAACCGCAGGTGGGGCGACGGCATTCAATGCGGACATGAACAACCGGCAGTTGCATTCGACAGAAGTGCAAAAGGCCAAAGAACTGGCAGCTAAGAGCGGGGGCAAGTACAAGCAGTCAGAGATTGAAGAGCAAATGCGCCTGATGGGCAACACCGCCACTGCTGAACTATCAAACACCACCACGGTGCTGACCAACACAGATGCCATTGTCAACAGCCTCAACAACGATCCGAGCATGCCCAAGATTGCACAGGGCAACGTGGTGGTGGAAGTGCCAGGTAAAGCCAACCCAGAATTGCAAAATTGGATCATCAGCAACACCACACAAGGCGCGGACTATATCCCCGGACAAAGCCCATACATCAACAGCAATGCGGCGTTGAACGGACCCAAACTGACCACGGATGTGAAAGTGAACGCACCCACTGCGGCTGTGGCAAACAATGATGTGGCAGGTAAATCGGGGGTTGGCGTTCAGCAAAACGCACCATTGACACAGCAAGCGAGAGAGACGATTGCTGACGCGGCAAGCGATGTGAGCCGACAGGCGGGAGTGATTGGCGCAGCTGCTACAGCTGCAACAGGCGCAGCCTCGCCACAAATTAAACCGTTGACAGGCTCAGTAGCCGTAGGGGCAACAGTCATCGGTGTGGCGGCTGATGTAATAGAGCAAGTGGCTAGGCCGGATTTGGGTGTAACAACAACGAATACTGCAGGAACAATTGTTCAAACAGCGGTTGAGCGAATTCCTGGCAGCAAGGCGGTCACTCCGATTACGAACGAATTGATTGAAATGTGGAAAAACTCCGGTAGCGCTCGTTCTATTCAAGATTGGATTAACGAACGATTCGGCGGGAAAACACAATGAAAAATATTTTTATATCTGGAGGCAAATTCACCTTGTTTGGTGTTGCCTTTTTTGTTGTCAGTGGTTTTTTTGTAGTGTATTTATCTGTTGAATTTGTTCCTTGGAAGTTGGGAAAATTTCTCGGCTTGTGTCTTGGCCTAGCAATTGCGGCGGTTGGTGGTTTTAGCGGAAGAGCGCATGCATTGGACTTGCCTCCTCCTTTCACCAAAGACCCCATAGGCTGGCGCAAAGCCAAGGAGAGCTACAAATCACAAGAGGATGCTGACAAGTCGGTGAAGAAGGACGAGCAGACATGAACCCCCAAACTCATCGACTAATCTTCAATCGATCTCGAGGTTGCCTGATGGCGGTGGGTGAACATGCCCGCAGCAGTGGCGGTGGGTGTTCTGGTGCAAGGCGCAGCAAGCGTAGGTGCAGCCAAAGCACAGAACAAAAGTTCAAGCAAAGCGGCCTGACGGTCGCCATCACCAGCCCTGTGGTCTCAGCCCTGCAAACGGCCAGCAGCCAGTTGCAAGCCGCAGGCAACACCAGCAGTGGCCGCATGCAAGCACTGGCTGGGGCCAACGCAGCCATGAACCTCAAGCAAGGCGCAGACGCGCTCAAGGCCGGACAAGGCGATGCCAACGGCCAAGTGCCCACGGGCAACAAGAACCCAGACGGCACCCCGGAGATGAAAAACGCCAACGCCGCAGACAAAGCCGGAGGCATTGGCATCAGCCTCAGCGTGGGATCGAGCAGCAGCCAATCTAAACAAAGTTCCAGCGCAGACAACGCCCGGGGCTCCAGCATCAACGCAGGGGGCAACGTCACCATCCAAGCCACAGGCGATGGACAGGCCAGCAACCTCACGGTGCAAGGCTCCAGCATTCAAGCCGGGCAAACCACCCGCCTGCAAGCAGACAACCAAGTGAACCTGCTGGCCGCACAAAACACCACCACCGAGAGCAGCAGCAACCAAAGCAAGAGCGCCAGCGTGGGCGTAGCCATCCAACTGGGGGCAGGCGGCGGCGGTATGGGCTTTACGGCCAGTGCCAGCAAAGCCACGGGCCAAGGCGCGGGCAACGGTGTCACTTACACCAACACGCAAATGGCGGGCAATACGGTGAACATCGAATCGGGCGGTGACACCACGCTCAAAGGCGCAGTGGTCAAAGCCAACCAAGTGACAGCCCAAGTGGGCGGCAACCTCACCATCCAAAGCCTGCAAGACACCAACCAATACAAAGAGAGCAGCAAAAGCGCAGGCGGCTCCATCATGGTGGGCGCAGGTGTCAGTGGCAGCATCAACCTGGCCAAGAGCAGCATCAACAGCACTTACACCAGCGTCAATGAGCAAAGCGCGATCAGGGCGGGAGACGGCGGCTTCCAAGTCGAAGTCAAAGGCAACACCACCTTGACGGGCGGGCAGATCACCAGCACGCAAGCGGCCATCGACAACAACAAGGACAACAACAAGAACAGCTTCCAAACCGGCGGCACGCTCACCACCACCGACCTGCAAAACAAAGCCAGCTACGAAGCCAAGAGTGTGAGTGTCGGTCTGGGCGCAGGGGCCTTACCCGGCAAGAACGCCAGCGCAGGCATGAGCGGAGTTGGGTTTGGCAGCGACAGCGGCAATGCGGCCAGCACCAGCACAGCAGGCATCAGCGGCATAGCAGGCAACACGGCAGCCCGAACCGGAGACAAAGAAACCGGCATCGGGCAAGTCTTCAACAAAGACAAAGTCAAAGCCGAAGTGAATGCGCAAGTGGCGATCACCAGCGAGTTTGGCAAGCAGGCCTCAAAAGTGGTGGGGGACTACGCCAAGACGCAATACGACAAAGCAGTTGCGGCAAAAGACCAAGCAGGCATAGACGCGTGGAAAGAAGGCGGCACGAACCGTGTAGCTTTGCACGCAATCGTCGGTGGGCTCACCGGCGGAGCCAGTGGCGCAGTCGGGGCGGCTACCAGTCAAGCGGTCATTGACCAAGTTGGTCAAGCCCTCAAAGACACCAACCTGCCCACGGAACTCAAACAAGCCTTGGTCTTAGCAGCAGGCACCGTCGTGGGCTCCGCCACAGGCGGTTCGGCAGGTGCGGCCACTGCATTCAATGCGACGGCAAATAACTACCTCACACACGCTCAATTGCAAAGCAAACAACAGCAACTGGCCGCATGCAAAACAGACGTCTGCAAAAAAGAAACCACCAGTACCTGGGACAAAGTGAGTCAAGCCGCTAACAGCCGCGTCGAAGAAAAGGTGCTGCAAAGCAGCGAAAGCACCAACCTCAAGACCATGGAGCAACTGTCTGCAGACATGAGCGGACTGGCACAGTACAAGCGTGGTCTAGAAACGCAACTGCGCAGCACCACAGACCCGACGCAAAGGGCGAACCTGCAACTGCAAATCAACGAAGCCGACAACAGCATGCGCCAGGTTGCCAACCTAGGCAAAGACACGTTGGCGTTGATGTACCAGCAAACGGGCAATCCGCAATATCAAAATGCGTATCAAGCACTCACCGCCGCAACCAGCGGCAACGAAATCGCCGGGGCATTGGTCATGCCCGGAGGCAGCGGAGGTAACATCAACAAGGCGGTGCAAGAGACTAAGTCAGGGGCGCAGCTGGCACAGTCTGCAAAAATCAACGCCTTGGCTGATGAAGCGCAAACTGCGAACGCCTCTTTAAACAAGGCAAGCGGTGCAGCAGCAGACTTAACGTATGTACCGCCAAAGCACACCAGCAACGAGAACTTCCAAACGCATGGACTGAGCACAGACCAAGTGCCTGCCAGCATCAAAAACCAGATGACCAAGGATTTGGAGGCTACGTTTGGGGCGGGGGCGGCAGGTCAAGCTGCTGAGCTCATCAACTCAGGTCGTTCGGTCCCTGTTCCGATGCAAGCCACCCAGGAGACGAAGTTGTATAAGTTGGTCGCAAATGAAAACCCCAACTCTCCAAGTGGCGCATCACCATACTTTGTCGACGGCACGCAGTTACAGCGCATCCAAAAAAACCCATCTCTTGCCAATGACTTATTAGGTCTACCTTCCAGCAGCCAGAGTTCGGGTTTCAAGGTGTACGAGATCCAACCTCAACCCAGTACTACCCCTACGGTTTACCAATCGGATGTCGCTACGGCCACTAACAAAGTGGGTCCTGCTGCAGTTGGCAATGCTACGCAAACCTTGGTGCCTGATCGTAGCTTGTGGACTGAACCTAAACTTACCAATATCAAGATTGGAGGTAAGTAATGTCAACGCCGTTCAAACTCGATCACGATGCGTTGGCCTGCTGTGCATTAGAGCTCCGTAACGCGATGCAAACATCCACGAATCGTGAAATCGCATATTTTAGAAAATTTATCGATGATCAATTGGAGGGGCTTAATCCTCTTCTAGACCTGTGCATCAATAAACATCTGGAAGAACCATTTTATTTGAGTGGGGCGAAAGTATTTAATGATGAGTTGGCATTTCCAGAATTTACAAAACCGTTCTATGAACTTGCTCATTTACTTCAGGGTGGAATGACGCATGAAGAATTCTGGGCGTCGGAATATTACAAAGAACGTCGCCTTCCCCGCCAACTACGCAAGCCCCCCGAATACGTGCCCAGTGCGGAGACACTGCGCAAGATATGAGTAGCAGATGCAGCACCAAAACAGTTCGCATCGCTACGACCAGACTATAGGCACAGGCGCCTTGCTTGCAGGACGTGACGTGCAGCTCAACTTGAGCGCAGACGCCACCAACAGCGGCACCATCGCCGGACGCAACCTGGTGCAAATCAACGCCAACAACATCAAAAACTTGGGCGGCAACGTCAGCGGCGCAGCCGTGGCGCTGCTGGCCGAGCAAGACATCAACAACATTGGCGGGCAAATCCAGTGTCATGTCCGAGTGTCCGCAACACTTTCCCTGTTGGAATTCAAGCCCCATTTTTTCAAACCTCAGCCTCTTTGGGCTGGTTTTTGATGGCGTGGTTGGGCTTGTTGGTGTTGCGCTGTGCCTGCTTTTTACGCAAATGCTGGCACCTGCGCAGGCTGCCCCCCTGCCCTGTGCGGACAGTGGCGCTTGAGGTGTTTTAACGTGTCTGCTTTGACTGCACTACCTCCTGATCCAGTAACCACGCATCAGCCCGGCCAAGGCGTGCACTTCGGTGGTTTGCTTGATCGGCATCTGTCGAATGTCAGCAGGCCTGAGCCCCGCAAAGTGCTCAGCCGGTGTGAGCCCGTGCAGGTTTTGGTGGGGCCTCGCGTGGTTGTAGAAAACCCGAAACTCATCCAGTGCCGCTTGCAGCGCTGCGCCGCTGGGGATGGCGAGCTGCCTGAGCAAAGGCTTGAGCGTGCCAAACAAACGCTCGATCCTGCCGTTTTGCCAAGGGGCATGCTTTTGCGTGGTCTGGTGCTTGATGCCCGCCAGCTTGAGGAGGGTGTTGAACACCCAGCTGTTGAAGACTGCCTCGTTGTCGGTGCGCAAGCGCCGGGGTTTACCGTGTTGGGCAATGGCCAGACACAGGTGCCCCAACATGGACCAGCTGCAGCGGTGCGTGAGGGTGTGCAAGCGCAGGGCCAGGCGGCTGCCGTGGTCGATGATGCCGATGGCGGCATGGGTGGTGTGCTGGGTGTCGGTGAAGAATGTCATGTCCATGGCCCAGGTGTGGTTCACATTCACGGTGCGGGGCTTGGTTGCTCGAATTTGGCGGCGCAGTCCGGCAACCTCGTGCTGGTGGCTGGCGATCAACTCGGCGACAAAGGTTTTGCCTACGCTCAGACCCGGATGCAGGCGGTTGAAGGTGCGGGCTACTGCACGGCAACCAGCACAGGGCATATGGGCTTTGAGACGCAAGACCTCACGGCGCAGCCAGTCTGGTTTGCGGCGGTGCAAGGGAGTAACGCTGGGGATGCAGGCTTTGGGGCGACGCACGAAGGTGGGCGGTGTTGGCCTTGGCATCAGGCCCAAGACAAGCAACACCACAAAGCACAGAACGGCGCAAAATAATTGCAAATGAAGCAAGGCAAAATCACTGACTTTTAGATGGGCTAAAAATTCCGATTCAGCGCTCAACCTGGTCATGAATCACCCAAGCCCTGAGCGTCTGACCGCATGAACAAGCAAAGCTATCGCATTGTTTTCAACGAATCCAGAAGCTGCCTGATGGCCGTGGCCGAAACCGCCTTATCGCAAGGCAAATCGGCAAGTGGCGTGCACGTCGGCGGCACACCTGCTCGAAGCATGCCGAGCATTGCGCACCCTTTGCAATTGCTCAAGGACGTGGGCTTGGGCTACCTCACGCTGGGGCAGCCCTCACCCACGCTCAGCGGTGGGGAGGCTCAGCGGATCAAATTGGTGACTGAGCTGACCAAGGTGCGCGACGAAGTGGGTAAGCGCGGCAACAAGGCACCGCACACTTTGTATGTGCTGGACGAGCCCACGGTGGGTCTGCACATGGCCGATGTGGACAAGCTCATCAACGTGCTGCACCGATTGGTCAACGCTGGGCACAGCGTGATCGTGATCGAACACGACCTGGACGTGATCGCCGAAGCCGACTGGGTGATTGACCTGGGGCCGGAAGGCGGTAACGCGGGTGGCCGCATCGTCGCCGCTATGACGCCTGAAGCGCTGGTGCGCTTGGGCACGCACACCGGTGTGGCGCTGGGGCCTGTCTTGGCCAGGGTTTGATGGCAGATTTTGTGGGAGGCAGCCCCTGCGGCCGAACAGTGGTTTTGCGCTGAAGCTGGCGTTGAGTGCCAGTGGTGGTTCAACCTTTCGCGAGCAGGGGCTCGCTCCCACAGGGGCCGTCCTTATCAGGGGGCCGTCAGTTGGCCACGCACAAGCGCCACAGCGAGGTGACTTCTGCCGACCGCGCTGCATGCAGCGGGTCGGTGGTGTCTTGGGCTTTGGCGTGCACGGGTTTCACATCCATGCGGCCTGCGACTTCCAAGCCCGCATCCGCGATCCAGCCCAGCAGCGCTTCGCGTGTGCGCAGACCCAGGTGTTCGGCCAAGTCAGACAAGATCAGCCAGCCTTCGCCGCCTGCGCACAGGTGCGCGGGCAAACCGGCCAAAAAGCCCTTGAGCATTTGGCTGCCTTCGTCGTAAACGGCTTGTTCCAGCAGTGTGGTCGGGCGTGCGGGCAGCCAAGGTGGGTTGCAGACCACCACGGCCGCTTGGCCTTCCGGGAACAAGTGGGTGTGTTGCAAGGTCACCTGGTTTTGCAGGCCCAGGCGTTGCAGGTTGTCCAAAGCGCAAGCCAAAGCGCGCTCTGACATGTCGGTGCCGACCACGTGGGTGGCACCGCGTCGCGCCATCACGGCGGTCAACACGCCTGTGCCCACGCCGATGTCAAAAGCCATGGGGTTGGCACGAAATGCTTCGGGCAAGGGCGCATTGGCCACCAACTCGACATATTCGCCGCGCACGGGCGAGAACACGCCGTAGTGTGGATAAATGCGCAAGGCCTCGCCCATGTCGGGAACCTCGACGCCGTTTTTGCGCCACTCAAAGGAGCCAATGACCCCTTGCAAACTGCGGAGCGATATGACCGAGGGCTGTCCGTTGGCTGGGCCAAAGGCTTGCATGCAGGCTTGCTTGGCGTCGGGTGCGCGGCGCAGGTCAATGCCGTAGTCGCCATTCAGTTCAATCAAGACCTGGCTCAGAATGCGCGTGCGCTGGGCTTGCGCCTGGCGGTGGGTGTGGAAGGCCGCACCGGCGATCACAGGTGCATCCGGGTCTTGTTTTTTGACGCGGACTTTTTTGGGCTTGTCGATGCGCCGTGTTAGCGCTTGCAGCATTTGCCGGGCATTCTGAAAGTCGCTGCGCCACAGCAAACCGGTGCCCGCGCAGGCCAGCCGGTAGGCCGTGTCGGCCGTCATGGTGTCGTCGGCCAGCACCACGCTTTTGGGCAACACTTGGTCTGAGCGCCACAGGGCCGAGCGCGGGGTGTCTTTTTCAGACCAGGTCAAAAAGGTGGGGGCGTTCATGCGCGTGTCCAGTCAGAGTTTGTGTGTGCCTCGCAGCTTGCCGCGAAGGATTTTGTCATCAGCGGCAGGGGATGCCCGCCAGCAGATGCCGGGTCAGTTCGGCGAAACCTGCGCCGCGTTCACTGGGGGTGATGTAGCGAGGCGGGTGCGTGAGTTGCGCTTCGAAGCGTCGGATGTTGGCCACGCCCACACTGTGTGGGAAGTGCTCAAACATCACTTGGTCGTTGGTGGAGTCTCCCACATAAACCCAGCGGTTCATTTCTGCATCGAGATCGCGCCCATACAACTCGCGCACGATCCAGCGGGCACCGGTGAGTTTGCTGTGCTCGCCAAACCAGCCATTGATGTGGATGCTGCTGACGGTGGCGGTCATGCCTTCGGCCTGCATGAGGCGCACGACCTCGTCGATGGCCGTTGGGGGTAAATGGGTGAATTCGCTGTGGTCGATGGCGATGTCGGTTTCGCGGCCTGCGCTGTCTTGTGAGCGGTACGCACCAGGTACAACTTGCTCGATGTGCGCCAGCACCTGCTGCATGCGGGCGAAGTTGGCGGTGCGTGTGGCGGTGTCTTGCTGGTAGCGCTTGCGCAGGCCTTGTGTTACCGAGTGTTGCAGGCCCACCGCGCCGTTTTCGGCCACGATGGCGTCGACCGGCCAGCTGGCTGCAAACGGCTCGCTCCAGCCCACCGGCCTGCCGGTGATCGGCACCACCTGTAGGCCTGACGCCTTCAGATCGGCCAAGGCTTGCAAGGCATCGGGCGTGATGGCCCCTTCGGTCGTCAGCGTGTCGTCGATGTCGGTGAAGACGCCGACGATGGGGCGTGGGACCAGCCAGCTGGAGAGGGGGCGCATCGGTGAACGTTGGCTCGGTTTAATTGGAATCTGACCCCAACTAAGTCATCAACCCGCCGAGCCCAGCGCCAAGCCCGCGTGCTCGCGCAGCGGGTGGAAGTGGATCTTGGGAAAGCGCTCTTGCGCCAGGCGCACGTCATAAGGACTGGTGCACAAGTAGGCCAGCGTGCCTGCCGCATCCAGCGACATGCGCTGGGGGTAGGCGTTGGTGAACTCGCGCAGCTCGGCCGGGGTATCGGCGGTGATCCAGCGGGCGCCGGTGTACTGGCAGCCTTCCAGGCGCACGTCGCAGTCGTATTCGGCCTTCAGGCGGTGCTGCACCACTTCGAACTGCAGCTGACCCACCGCACCCAGCAGCATGGGGCCGCCGATTTCGGGTTTGAAGACCTGAATCGCGCCTTCTTCACCGAGTTGGTCGAGGCCGGTTTGCAGCTGCTTGGTGCGCAGCGGGTTCTTCAGGATCACGGTCATGAAGAGTTCGGGCGCGAAGAAGGGCAGGCCGGTGAATTGCAGATTCGCGCCGTCGGTGATGGTGTCACCCAGCTGCACGCCGCCGTGGGTGGTGAAGCCAATGATGTCGCCCGCATAGGCTTCGTCGACCGCTTCGCGGCGCTGGCTGAGGAAAGTGACCACGCTGGTGGGGCGCAGTTCTTTGGCGGTGCGTTGCACCTTGAGCTTCATGCCCGGGGTGTATTTGCCAGACGCCATGCGCACAAAGGCGATGCGGTCGCGGTGGTTGGCGTCCATATTGGCTTGCACCTTGAACACCACGCCTGAAAACGCGCTGTCTTCGGGCTGGATCTCTTTGACCACAGGCTGTTTGTTGACCAGCAAGTTGCTGGTGCGGGGCTTGGGCGCGGGGGCCAGGTCGACCAGGGCGTCGAGCACTTCCATCACACCGAAGTTGTTCACGCCGGAGCCGAAGAACACGGGCGTTTGTTTGCCCGCCAAGAAGGCCGCTTCGTCAAAGGCGGGCGATGCGCCAGTGGCCAACTCCATGCTGTCCATCGCGGTTTGCCATTCCAGGCCAAAGCGCTCGGCCAGTTGGGCTTGCTCGGTCAGGGGAATGGTTTCAAAGTCTTGCGGCAGGCGTTCAGAGCCAGAGTCGAACACGGTCATGGCCTGCGTGCGCAGGTTGATGATGCCGCCGAAGCTCTTGCCTTGGCCCACGGGCCAGGTCATGGGCACGCAGGGCATGCCCAGCTCGCGCTCGACTTCGTCGAGGATGTCGAGCGGGTCGCGCACTTCACGGTCCATCTTGTTCACAAACGTGATGATGGGCGTGTCGCGCTGACGGCAAACCTCGATCAGGCGGCGGGTTTGCGCTTCCACACCGTTGGCCGCGTCAATCACCATGAGCGCCGAGTCCACGGCGGTGAGCACGCGGTAAGTGTCTTCAGAGAAGTCTTTGTGGCCGGGGGTGTCGAGCAGGTTGATGACGTGGTCGCGGTACAGCATTTGCATGACCGACGAGGCCACCGAGATGCCGCGCTGCTTTTCAATTTCCATCCAGTCTGAGGTGGCGTGGCGCGAGGCTTTACGGGCCTTGACCGAGCCAGCGATCTGGATCGCACCCGAGAACAGCAGCAGCTTTTCGGTCAGCGTGGTTTTACCCGCGTCGGGGTGGGAAATGATGGCAAAAGTCCGGCGGCGCCGGGTTTCGTGGGCGTAGGTCACAAGGGGTCCTGAAGATCGTGCGGGTGGCCAAACAGCCCCCGTGGTGGCCAAGCCCTGTGCAGGCTGGCAAAAGCGTGATTTTACCGGGCCAGCAGGGCGGCAAGTCCCTGTCGGGCCATCGGTGGCAGAACGGTCAGCCGATCGACCGGGCGCTCAGCGTGAGGCCACCGGGCATTTGAAGTCGTCGTCCCAGGGGATGGGGCGCGCCTCTTCGGCTTCGCAGCCGGGCGTGTGGGCGGCGCATTGGGGGCGCAGGTCCTTGAATTCCAGCCGCAGTTCGACGCGGCGGCTTTTTTCGGGCTGGTTCAGGATGGCCGAGTTGAACGAGGAGCCGCCCACGAAGAACATTTCCCGGATCGCTTTGCGGTCTTCGAGGCTGGGGGCTCCGGGTGCCTTGGCATCAAGTAGCACGCACAGCACGCGTTGGGAGCGTTCCAAGCTCAGGTTGAGGTTGTACAAATAAGAGCCTTCAGGGCTGGCATAGCCTTCGAGCACGAAGCGCTTGAGCCAATCCTGGCAGCCAGGCGTGTGGGCCACTCGGAGCATTTGCGGCACGAAGCTGCGCAAAAAAGCCATGCGTTGGGGTTCCAGCTCGTTGCTGTCTTTTTTGAATTCTGCCAAGGCACCCCATTCCAGGGTCTGACCCCGCAGTTTCACGCCCGCGTATTCGGCTTGCTGGGTGAGTTGCTGCACATGACTCAGGCAGCTGGAGATGGCTTGGTCACGCGTCATGCGGTTCTCGTCCATCTTGCGCAAGCCCTGCGTGACGTTCATCAAGGCGACCGCCATGGCCACCAAAAACAGCACCATGAGGGCGGTCATCAAATCTGAAAACGAAATCCAGAAGGGTTTTTCTGCCTCGTCACTGCGCTTGCGGGTGGGCGCTTTTCTGGAGCCGATCATGGGGCCGAACGTGTTGGGGTGTGCGTGGGCGATTCGCGCAGTTGACTCAGGATTTTGAAGGACAGCGCGGCTTGCATCTCGGCCGCCAAGGTCAGGCGCGCCATGTACTGCACACCCCCTTGCGGGTTGAACAGGGTGTCGAGCCATTGCTGGAGTTCCTCGACCTGCCGGTAACGCCCTGTCAGCACCGATTTCTCGATCCAGGTGAACACCATCGCCAAGGTGATGGCCAGGGCCGAGACCAAAAAGGCGTGGCCCACGGTTTGTACCAGTTGGCTCAGTTCGGCCTGCACCCGCTCCGGGTCGGAGACGTCAAAGCTGATGAGCCCGGCAATCAGGCCTGTGAAGGTGCCAATGATGCCCACGCCCGTCAGGATGCCGGGGATGTGTTTGTAGAAGTTCGATTGCAGTGGCGAGTCCACCAGGGCTTGCTCGGTGAAGTAGTTTTCGGCATGGCTGTTGGCTTGCCATTGGCCGGTGGTGTTTTGCGTCGACACCTCCAGTTGCTGCAGCGCCTCCAGCGCCTGGTTGTATTCGGTCCAGAGCTTGCCCAGGCTGGGGTCGTTTTGCGCCAGTTGTTCCAGGTTGGAGAGGTCGAGACGGTGGCCGTTGGAGGCCACGTCCATGTGGGCGAAAAATGCCCGGGACAAGTGTCCCACCCGCTGCCGGGCCGCCCCGAGTGGACCGGCATCGGCCGCTTGCCATTGCGCCTGCAGCGTGCTGGCATATTGCTGCCAGGCGTGTTGCAAGGCGGGCGATGTCATCACCTCGTCTTTCAACTGGGCCAGATCGATGTGGGTGCCGGGTGCTTGCTGCGACAGCGCTGCCAAATGGGCATTGACCTGAGACAGACTGGTTTTGAGCCGAAGCGCGGGGCTGACAAATTGGGTGCCGTAATTCAGGGCAATGAGTCCAATCACGGCCGCAACGGCCCACAAATGCCAGTAATCGGGGAGGTGAAGCATCAGGTCTGACATGGGTGAGGGGCTGGGAAGCTGCAAACCGGCTCAGTCTAGCGGAATCGACGGCAAACAGGGCTGCCATTCGCTGTGACGTGCATGGCTTGGCGTCAGCTGCGGTAGAATGCGGCCTTCCGAGGAGCGTTGCAGCGCCCCCTGACTTGTTCAAAAGTCGGCAGCGGGGCGTGAGGCTCGGAACCTTCATACAGCAACGACGCTCATCCACTCGACGTGCGGTGAGCCTGTTTTTCCCATTCAGTGCCTTCATCCACGCGTGTGGCTTATTCACATTTGCTTTGGAGCTGAAAAATGAATGCACGTTTGAACACTGCCATCAACGCCGATTGCGTGATCGCCGACATCGGCCTGGCCGATTGGGGCCGCAAAGAGATCAAGATCGCCGAAACCGAAATGCCCGGCCTGATGGCCATCCGCGAAGAATTTTCCAAGGCCCAGCCTCTGAAGGGCGCACGCATCACCGGTTCGCTGCACATGACCATTCAGACGGCCGTGCTGATCGAGACACTGCAAGCCCTGGGTGCCAACGTGCGCTGGGCTTCTTGCAACATCTTCTCAACCCAGGACCACGCCGCCGCCGCGATTGCCGCAGCCGGTACCCCCGTGTTCGCCATCAAGGGCGAAACTTTGGCCGATTACTGGGACTACACCCACCGCATCTTTGACTTTGGCGCAGCAGGCACCGAAGGCGAAGGCCCCAACATGATCCTGGACGACGGCGGCGATGCCACGCTGCTGATGCACCTGGGCAAGCGCGCCGAAAAAGACGCCAGCCTGATCGCCAACCCCACCAGCGAAGAAGAGACCTGCCTGTTCAACGCCATCAAGGCCAAGCTGGCCGTGGACCCGACCTGGTACAGCCGCAAGGGCGCGCACATCATCGGCGTGACCGAAGAAACCACCACCGGCGTGCTGCGCCTGAACGAGATGGCCGCCAAGGGCAGCCTGATGTTCCGCGCCATCAACGTGAACGACTCGGTGACCAAGAGCAAGTTTGACAACCTGTACGGCTGCCGCGAATCCTTGGTCGATTCGATCAAGCGCGCCACCGATGTGATGATCGCGGGCAAAGTGGCTTGCGTGGCCGGTTACGGCGACGTGGGCAAGGGCTCGGCCCAAGCCTTGCGCGCTTTGAGTGCCCAGGTGTGGGTGACCGAGATCGACCCGATCAACGCACTGCAAGCTGCGATGGAAGGTTACAAAGTCGTGACCATGGAATACGCTGCCGACAAGTGCGACATCTTCGTGTCGGCCACCGGCAACAAGAACGTGATCCGCTACGAGCACATGGCCGCCATGAAAGACGAAGCCATTGTTTGCAACATCGGTCACTTCGACAATGAGATCGATGTCGCTTCGCTCGAAAAACTGCAGTGGGACGAGATCAAGCCGCAAGTCGACCATGTCATCTTCCCCGATGGCAAGAAGATCACCCTGTTGGCCAAAGGCCGTCTGGTGAACCTGGGTTGCGCCACCGGCCACCCCAGCTTTGTGATGTCGTCTTCGTTCGCCAACCAGACCATCGCCCAGATTGAGCTGTTCACCAAGCAAGACCAATACGAGTCCGGCAAGGTCTATGTGTTGCCCAAGCACCTGGACGAAAAAGTCGCGCGTTTGCACCTGAAAAAGGTAGGCGCGATGCTGTCCGAACTCACCGACGAGCAAGCCGCTTACATCGGCGTGTCCAAAAACGGCCCTTACAAAGCCAACTCCTACCGTTACTGAAATTCACCGCATGCGCATTGATCAACTTCTCGTCGAACGCGGCCTGGCCGCTTCCCGCTCACAGGCTCAGCGCCTGATCGCCGGGGGCGTGCAGTGGCAGCTGCCCGACGGAAGTTGGCGTGCGGTGGTGAAAAACCGCGACGAGGTGCCCGAGAGCGCTGCTTTGCAGTTGCTCGACGACGCCGAGTCGCGCTATGTCTCGCGTGGTGGCCTCAAGCTCGAAGGGGCCTTGAAGGCCACGGGCGTGAAGGTGGATGGATTGCGGTGCCTCGATGTGGGCCAAAGCACCGGTGGTTTCACAGACTGCTTGCTGCAGCAAGGTGCTGCGCAGGTGGTGGGTGTGGACGTGGGGCATGCCCAGGTGCACCCGCGCATCCGCGAGGACGAGCGCGTGGTGTGCATCGAAGGCGTGAACGCCCGCGAGCTGGAGCCGGGGGATGAGCGCATTCCCGAAGCCTTGGAAGGGTTTGACTTGATGGTGGGCGATGTGTCCTTCATCTCGCTCACCCTTGTGCTGCCGGGCGTGGTGCATTTGCTCAAACCCACGGGGCAGTTGCTGATGCTGGTGAAACCCCAGTTTGAATTGCAACCCGGTCAGGTGGGCAAGGGCGGTATCGTGAAAGACGATACCCATTACCCCTTCATCGAGAACCGTGTGCGCACGGCTCTGACCGAGTTGGGCATGCAGGTGACGGCGTGGCTGGACAGTCCGATCGAGGGCGGTGACGGCAACCGTGAATTTTTTGTGCAGGCCTGCTGGCCTGACCCCGCTGCCGTGTTGCCCGCGCGCGAGGCCACACGCGTGGCACAAGAGGCCGATCTGGCCGCCAAGGCGTATGCCAAGGCCAACGACTATTGAATTTTTGAAGGTGAAGTGATGTCTGGTTTGAAGCTGCCGATCAGCCTGGAATTTTTTCCGCCCAAAACGCCCGAAGGCGCAGAGAAGCTGCGCGGTGTGCGTCAAGCGCTGTATGGCTTGAAGCCCGAGTTCTGCTCAGTGACCTACGGTGCCGGCGGTTCGACGCAAGAGGGCACTTTTGCCACAGTGGGTGAGATCCTGGCCGAGGGCGTGAGCGCAGCATCGCACTTCTCGTGCATTGGCGCGACCAAAGCCTCTGTGCGCGAAGAGCTGGCCACGCTCAAAGCGATGGGCGTCAAGCGTTTGGTGGCTTTGCGGGGTGACCTGCCCAGCGGCTATGGCGCGGGTGGCGAGTTCCATTACGCCAGCGATCTGGTGGCGTTCATTCGCTCCGAAACCGGTGACGATTTCCACATCGAAGTGGCGGCTTACCCCGAAATTCACCCACAAGCCAAATCGCCCGAATCCGATTTGCAGGCCTTTGCCACCAAAGTGAAGGCCGGAGCCAATTCGGCCATCACGCAATACTTCTACAACAGCGACGCGTATTTCCGCTTTGTGGACGATGCCTACAAATTGGGTGTCGATGTGCCGGTGGTGCCCGGCATCATGCCCATCACCAGCTCTTCGCAGTTGTTGCGCTTTTCGGACGCTTGCGGTGCAGAGATTCCGCGTTGGATCCGTTTGCGTTTGCAAGGCTATGGCGATGACATCGCGTCCATCAAGGCCTTTGGTCTCGATGTGGTGGCCGACTTGTGTGAGCAGCTCATCAACGGCGGGGTGCCTGCTTTGCACTTCTACACGATGAACCAGAGTGCTGCCACGACGGATATTTTGCGTCGGTTGTGAAGCGCACACAGCGGATTGGCCCGACGGGTTGGCTTGATGTGACGCAAGCTTTGACAAGATGCGCGGGTCTGGCACCGTTGCGTTTGATGAACCTCAAATGAGCGGTGGTATTTTGAGCATCCAATGAACTTGAGCACAAAGCTCTTCGTTCATAAGGAAAATCAAAATGAAAAAACAAACCATCGTTGCAGCCGTGTTGGCTGCTTGTTCTGTCACTGCCGCCATGGCGCAGGCTTCAGGCGAAGGCCCTTGGGTGGTGCGCGCACGCGCTGTGCATCTGGACATGGCCAACAAAGACGGCACGGGCTTGGGTTTGTCGGTCAACAACAAGACCATTCCTGAAGTGGATGTCAGTTATTTCTTCACCCCGAACTTGGCGGCTGAACTGGTGTTGACCGTGCCACAAAAGCAAACCGTGTCCTTGGGCGGCGCATCGATTGGCACGTTCAAGCATCTGCCGCCCAGTTTGCTGTTGCAATACCATTTCACCGGTCTGAATGGTTACAAGCCGTATGTCGGTGCGGGTGTGAATTACACCAAGATCACCAGCGTCAATTTGCTCAATGGCGGTGCGACCTTGGACGACCACAGTTGGGGCGGCGCTTTGCAAGTGGGCATGGACATCCCTTTGGACAAAAACTGGTCCCTGAACTTTGACCTCAAGAAGGTTTACATCCGTTCCGATGTGTTCGTCGGCACGGCCAATCAGGGCACTTTGAAGCTCGACCCCGTTTTGGTGGGGGTGGGTCTCGGTTATCGCTTCTGACCTGCCGTGGTTCAAAGCAAAACGCCCTGCACTGCAGGGCGTTTTTACTGGGGCAGTCCGGAGGCTGGTCAGCGTTCGTCGAAGCTCACCACCACGCGGTTGCTGGTGGGGCGGGCCTGGCAGGACAGGATGAAGCCCTGCTCGACTTCGGGCTTTTCAAGGGTGAAGTTTTTCTCCATCTCGGTCGTGCCTTCCACCACTTTGCAGCGGCAGGTGCAGCAAACGCCTGCTTTGCACGAATAGGGCAGGTCCAGGCCCAGCGACAGGGCGATGTCGAGGATCTTCTCGTTTTTGTTCATCGGCATGTCGTAGGGCTTGCCGTCCAGCACCACCGTCAGTTGCACCTCGCCGGCACCGCGTGTGGCCGGGTGACCCAGCACGGCTTGGCTGCGTTGCTCGGGGCTGAGTGCGTCGAGCGTGGGTGAGCTGAAGCGCTCGGTGCGGATGCGCTCGGCCTTGACGCCTGCACCGAGCAATGTCTTCTCGGTTTCTTCGATCATGGCCTCGGGGCCGCAGATGAAGACTTCGTCCATGCTACCCACGGGCAAAAATGCGTCGATGATGGCTTGCACTTTGGCGGCGTCAATGCGGCCTTCCAGCAAAGGCACTTCTTGCGCTTGGCGCGACAGGACGTGTATCAGCGTCAGGCGATCGGGGTAGCGGTCTTTCAGGTCTTGCAGCGCCTCGTTGAACATGACGCTGTCCATGCGGCGGTTTCCGTAGACCAGGGTGAATTTGGATTCAGGCTGCTCTTCGAGCGTGCTCGACAAGATGGACAGGATGGGCGTGATGCCCGAGCCTGCCGCAAAGCCCACCCGGTGAATGGCACGTGGCCGTTGCACCACAAAGCGACCGTCAGGCGGCATCACGCGCAGGGTGTCACCTGCTTGGAGTTGTGTCGCAGCCCAGTTGGAAAACACACCACCTTCGACAGGCCGGATGCCCACTTCGAGCACGCCTTGTTTTTGCAGTTGGCTGCGGGCCGAGCTGATGGAGTAGCTGCGGCGCACATCGTTGCCATGGATGCTGGCGCGCAAGGTCAGGAATTGGCCGGGCTGAAAGTCAAAGCTGCTGCGCAGGTCGGAGGGAACTGTCAGCGCAATGGCGACGGCGCCTGCCGCTTCGGGTGTGATGCGTGCAACTTGGAGGTCATGAAAGCGGAGTGCGGACATGGTGCTTCACTGCGGCAAGGCAGCTCAGTAAGGTTTGAAGTAATCGAAGGGTTCCATGCAGGCCAGGCACCGGTAAAGGGCTTTGCATGCGGTGGAGCCGAAGTGGGAGGTTTCGGTGGTGTTGGCCGAGCCGCATTGCGGGCAGTGCACCACCTCGGGTTTGGCGCTGCGCGCTGCAAACTGCACCACGTTGGCCGAGCCCGATTTTTCGCTGGCGCAGGCGTGCGGCGGGGCGATGCCATAAGCGCGCAGTTTGTCCTTGGCGGCTTCGCTCATCCAGTCGGTGGTCCAGGCCGGGGCCAGCTGCGTGACCACGCGGCCTTGCAGCCCGTGGGCTTGCAGCAGGGCTTTCACGTCGTCTTCGATCTGGCCCATGGCGGGGCAGCCGCTGTAGGTGGGCGTGATGACCACTTCGAGCCCCGTGGCGCTTGCACGCACATCGCGCAGGATGCCCAGCTCGCGCAGCGTGACGACCGGGATTTCCGGGTCGGTCAGTGCGTCGAGCAGGCTCCACGCACGGGCCACATCGGTGGTGTGGCTCAGCGAAGAGGTGGGCGCAGCAGTCAAGGCCATGGGTGTGAATTACCAGGTCGCTTCGGGGTGCGCACGGGCCAAGCTTTGCATTTCTGCCAGCACAAAGCCCAAGTGCTCGGAGTGGATGCCTTGTTTGCCGGTGGGCACAAAGCCGCCGTCGGCTGGGCGCTGGAGTGTGGCTTCCTTCAACGCTTCGTCCACGATCTGATTCCAGTCGGATTGCAGTGCAGCCATGTCGATGCCGGTGCCATTGGCCTGTGCGGCCTGCTCTTGCGGGCTGGTGCTCCAGAACTCTTGGCAATAGGGCAGCAGTTGGTCCAGCGCCGCTTGCGCCTTGGCGTGCGACGCTTCGGTGCCGTCGCCCATGCGCACCAGCCAGTCACGCGAATGGCGCAGGTGGTAGCGCACTTCCTTGAGCGACTTGGCGGCAATGGCGGCCAATTGCGTGTCTTTGGAGGTTTGCAATTGGTCCCAGACCAGCACCATCAGGCTGCTGTACAAAAAGTTGCGAACGATGGTGATGGCAAAGTCGCGGTCACCTTGGGCGGTGGCCGACATGAGCGGCATGTGGGGCAGTTCGCACAGGGTGTAGTTTTTGAAGTCGGGCACATCGCGAAAGTACGCGAGCGTGTCTTCGGTGGCTGTGCCGCCTTGCAGTTCGGCCGCACGTTGGTACAGCATGCGGGCCTGACCGATCAGGTCCAGGCTGTTGTTGGACAGTGCGATGTCTTCTTCGAGGATGGGGCCGTGGCCACACCATTCGGCGTTGCGCTGACCGAGGATCAGCGCGTTGTCTGCGAGGTGCAGCAGGTAATCAACAGGGGCGTTCATGGTGGCGCTCACATGTGTCCGACTTCGTCGGGGATCACGTAAAACGTCGGGTGGCGGTACACCTTGTCGCTGGCCGGATCGAAGAACTCTGGCTTGTCATTCGGCTCACTGGCCGAGATGCTGGCCGAGGGCACGACCCAGATGCTCACGCCTTCCTGGCGGCGGGTGTATACATCACGCGCCATTTGCAGGGCGTGCTCGGAGTCTGATGCGTGCAGGCTGCCGCAATGCTTGTGTTCCAGGCCTTGCTTGCTGCGGACAAAAACCTCCCACAGAGGCCATTCTTTCAATGCGGCGGTATTGGCGGGGGTGCTCATGCTGCTTCCTTCATTTGACGCGCTTGTTGTTTTTGGGCGTGGGCCAGGGCCGCTTCGCGCACCCAGGCTCCGTCGTTCCAGGCCTTGACACGGGCACCCAGGCGCTCCTTGTTGCAGGGGCCGTTGCCGTTCACGGTGGCCCAGAACTCGTCCCAGTCGATCTGGCCGTAGTCGTGGGCCTGGCGTGCTTCGTTCCACTTGAGGTCGGGGTCGGGCAGGGTCACGCCCAGCACCTTGGCTTGCGGCACGGTGGCGTCTACAAACTTCTGGCGCAGGTCGTCGTTGCTGATGCGCTTGATGCCCCAGCGCATGCCTTGCGCGCTGTTGGGGCTGTCGGCGTCTGGCGGGCCAAACATGGCCAGGCACTTCCACCACCAGCGGTTGACGGCGTCTTGCACCATGGCTTTTTGTTCGGCCGTGCCTTGCATCATGACCAGCAGTGCTTCGTAGCCCTGGCGCTGGTGGAAGCTTTCTTCCTTGCACACGCGCACCATGGCGCGGGCATAAGGGCCGTAAGAGCAGCGGCACAGCGGCACCTGGTTCATGATGGCTGCGCCATCGACCAGCCAGCCGACCACGCCCACATCGGCCCAGTTGAGCGTGGGGTAATTGAAGATGGAGCTGTATTTGGCCTTGCCGGTGTGCAGCGCGTCCAGCATCTGGTCACGGCTGGTGCCCAGGGTTTCTGCGGCGCTGTACAGGTACAGGCCATGGCCGCCTTCGTCTTGCACTTTGGCGATCAAAATCGCTTTGCGTTTGAGGCTGGGGGCGCGGCTGATCCAGTTGCCTTCGGGCAGCATGCCGACGATTTCGCTGTGGGCATGTTGGCTGATCTGGCGCACCAGGGTCTTGCGGTAGGCCTCTGGCATCCACTCGCGCGGTTCGATGCGGCCATCGGCATCGATGCGGGCGTCAAATTGGGCCTGCAGGGCGGCATCTTGCGCACTCAGGGCTTTGGGAACGGCTTTCAGACCGGCCGACTTGGCGTCGTCGGATCCGTCCGGGACGCTGAAAGATTGCGTGTACATGGGCTTCTCCTGCGCCAAACAGGATGGGATGATCGCGGCGCGGGTGCCAGTATATCAATTAACCGACCGATCGGTCGGTTAATTTAAACGCGTCAGAGTCAGGACTTTCCCTGATCTGTGGGGCGTGGGTTCAGGACGACTCAACCTGCCAGCTTTTGCCGGTGCCGCGAGCCAAGGCGGGCCCGACCACATCCAGGGCTTTGCGGATCTGGTCCTTCAGGGTGAAGGGCGGGTTGATGACAAACATACCGCTGGCCACCAGGCCACCTTCGTCGCCAGGGCCTCGACCGATGGCCAAGGTCGCGTTGAGCCAGGGCTTTTGGGCCTGGTTGGCCAGGGTGCGCAGGCGGCGTGGCAGATCGTGGGCTTCCGGGCGCGGAATGATCGGGTACCAGACCAGGTAGGTGCCGGTAGAAAAGCGTTTCAGGTATTCCTGAATAACGCTTGCAACCTTGCCGTAATCGGATTTGATTTCGTAGCTGGGGTCGATCAGCACCATGGCCCGTTTGGAGCCGGTGGCCGAGGCGGGTGGGGGCAGGAGCTTTTTGAGGGCTTCAAAGCCATCTTCGCGGCTGACGGTGATGGTGCGACCGGCACCCAGCTGCGCTATGTTGGAGGTCAACGATTTGCTGTCGGTGGGGTGCAGCTCAAACAGGCGCAGGCGGTCGCGTGAGGCGTGGCGCATCAGTTTGTGCATCAAAAAGGGCGAGCCGGGGTAAATTTTGGCTTGCCCATTGGGGTTGAAGCTGGCGATCTGCTCCAGATAATCCTGCACGGGGTCAGGCAAGGCATCGAGCTTTTCTGCCGCAGCCAGCAGCTTGAACAGCCCGTCTTCTGCTTCGGCGCCTTTTTGGGAATAGTCGCCGTCCAGGCGGTACAAACCGGCCCCGGCATGGGTGTCAATGAGGGTGATGCCTGCCTCTTTTTGCATGAGGTGGCGCATGGTGGCCAGCAAGGTGATGTGTTTGAGCACATCCGCATGGTTGCCGGCGTGGAAAGCGTGTCGATAACTGAACATGCTCCGATGGTAACCAATAAGCCCCGCAAGTCCTTGATTTTTCGTATAATGGCAGGCTTCGCAGCGATTTTGTGGCCCCGCGGCGAAGACGCCCAGACCTGTCAAGGTCAAAGCAATCTCCCACCTAAGAGGTTCCCAACAGAGGAACACCGACCGTGGAAAAGGGCCCGACAAACCTTTCTTCAAAGAGAAAACTCATGACAACAACTTTCAGCGCCAAACCCGCTGAGGTCGTGCACGAGTGGTTTGTGATTGACGCGACCGACAAGGTCCTCGGACGAGTAGCCAGCGAAGTTGCTCTCCGTTTGCGCGGCAAACACAAGGCCATTTACACGCCTCACGTCGACACCGGTGACTTCATCGTCATCATCAATGCTGCCCAGCTCAAAGTGACTGGCACCAAGACCATCGACAAAGTGTATTACCGTCACTCGGGCTATCCCGGCGGTATCACTGCAACCAACTTCCGCGACATGCAAGCCAAGCACCCTGGCCGCGCACTCGAGAAGGCTGTCAAGGGCATGTTGCCCAAGGGCCCACTCGGTTACGCCATGATCAAGAAACTCAAGGTGTATGGTGGCGCTGAGCACCCACACACCGCCCAACAGCCTAAAGTGCTGGACATCTAAGGAGCCTTGAGATGATTGGTGAATGGAACAATGGCACAGGCCGTCGCAAATCCAGCGTCGCCCGCGTGTTTCTGAAAAAAGGCACTGGCAAGATCACGGTCAATGGCAAGGACATCCAAGCCTACTTCGGCCGCGAGACTTCGATCATGATCGCCAAGCAACCCCTCATGTTGACCAACCATGCCGAAACTTTCGACATCATGATCAACGTGCACGGTGGTGGTGAATCCGGTCAAGCCGGTGCATCGCGCCACGGCATCACCCGCGCCCTGATTGACTACGACGCAACGCTCAAGCCCGTGCTGAGCCAAGCTGGTTTTGTCACTCGTGACGCTCGTGAAGTCGAACGTAAAAAGGTCGGCTTCCACTCAGCCCGCCGCCGCAAGCAGTTCTCCAAGCGTTAATCCGCTTTCCTGCTTCGTCAAAAAGCCGCACCGGTTCGCCGTGGCGGCTTTTTTCATGGGGGCTTGGGCTGTCAAAAGCCCACAAGCCCAGTAGCGTTACTGCCGGACGGCGGCCGTAATTCCCGACCAGCGCGCTATACTATTTGGCATTGAACCGGAGAAACACCATGAGCGCTGTTGCTGAAAATATCCAGACCGAAATGCCTGCCCCGATTGTCTTCACCGACAGCGCGGCCGCCAAAGTGGCTGACCTGATTGCCGAAGAAGGCAACCCCGATCTGAAGCTGCGCGTGTTTGTGCAAGGTGGCGGCTGTTCGGGCTTCCAGTACGGTTTCACTTTTGATGAAATCACCAACGAAGACGACACGACCATGAGCAAAAACGGCGTGTCGCTGTTGATCGATGCGATGAGCTACCAGTACCTGATTGGGGCCGAAATTGATTACAAGGAAGACCTGCAAGGTGCGCAGTTTGTGATCAAGAACCCGAATGCCACCTCCACCTGCGGCTGCGGATCGTCGTTTTCGACCTGATTTGAAGCGTAGGCGAGCAGCGCTCGCTTGCCATCAGCGGGGGTAAATGGCCCCCAACACACGGGCGCCTCTGGCGCCCGTGACGCTTGGCAGGCTCGCGGTTTCTCGCCGCATGGTTTTGAAGGCCAGCCAGGCAAAAGCCGCCGCTTCGACTTGCAAGGGCGGCAAGCCCCGCGCCTCGCTGCTGATCACCTGCAATGGGGGCAAATGATGGGCCAGGCGCGCCATCAGGTGGCCGTTCAATGCGCCCCCCCCACAAACAAGCAAGGATGACGCATCACTGGCGTGGCGCTGTACATCGTGGGCGCACGCCAAGGCGGTGTATTCGGTCAGCGTGGCCTGCACGTCCACGGCTGACAAGTCGGCTCGACTTTGGACATGTCGCGCCAGCCAAGCCGGGTTGAACAAGTCGCGGCCCGTGCTTTTGGGGGGCGCGTCTTGAAGGAAGGGCTCGGTCAGCAATGCTGCCAACAGGGTGGCGTTGACTTGGCCTGTTGCGGCCCAGTCGCCGTTTCGGTCAAAGGGCTGGCCTGTGTGGGTGGCGCACCAGAAGTCCATCAAGGCGTTGCCGGGACCGCAGTCCCAGCCGGTCACCACAGTGCCAGGCCGCAGCACACTGATGTTGGAGATGCCGCCGATGTTGAGCACAGCCACGCAAGCGTCTGGCTGTGCAAACACACCCTGGTGGAAGGCGGGCACCAAAGGCGCACCTTGACCGCCAGCGGCCAAATCACGGTTGCGAAAATCGGCCACCACATCCATGCCTGTGAGTTCGGCGAGCAAGGAGGGGTTGTTCAACTGGAGCGTGTAGCCCACAGCGGCTTGCTGTTTGGCTGCGTCACCATCAAAAGCCAGAGGGCGGTGGCGCACCGTTTGCCCGTGTGCACCGATGGCGGTGATGCCTTGCGCTGACATGCGGCTTTGTTGCAGCAGGTCATGAACCACTTCGGCATAGTGGCGTGCAATCTGGTTACCAGCCAAGGCGCTGAGGTGCAGTTCGTCGGGGCCACTTTGGTTGAGTGCCATCAACGTGGCTTTGAAAGACGCATCAAAAGCCACAAAAGCATGAGCTTTGACCTGAATGTGCCCGCGTGCATCGATGCTGGCCAAGACGCCATCGGCGCCATCGAGTGAGGTGCCCGACATCAGGCCAATGAAGTGCTCAGTCATGTGAAGTGGCGGTCAAAGAGATGGCGTGGTTTGCTTGGCGGTCGATGCCCAGCGGCAAAGCATCAAAAAAGGGCCTTGCGGCCCTTGGAAATCACTGCGCTGCGCCTTCGCGCATTTGCGCTGCGGCTTCGAGCTGTGCTCGGGCTTCTGCAGCCGTGGATCTGAAACGCGCCATGGCCGAGGGGCTGAGGGGCGTGCTTTGGGCTTGCTGAATGACCTTGTCAGGGTCCATGTGCACCCCGTTGACACGGAACTCAAAGTGCAGGTGTGGGCCGGTGGACCAACCTGTGGTGCCTACGGCACCAATCGTTTGACCTTTTTGCACGCTTTGGCCATTGCGAACCAGAATGCGACTGAGGTGGGCATAAACCGTGGAGTGGTTGCCGCCATGGCGAACGATCACCACATTGCCGAACCCGCCTTGAACGCCCGCAAATTCGACCACGCCATCGCCCACGGTTTGCGCGGGTGTGCCGGTCGGGGCTGCATAGTCCACACCCAAGTGGGCTTTCATGGTCTGGAAGATGGGATGCAAACGCATGCTGAAGCCGCTGGTCTTGCGTGAGAAAGCCACGGGCGATGCCAGGTAGGCGCGGCTCAGGCTTTTACCGTCCAGGCTGTAATAGTTGCCTTTTTGACCGGGTTCTTGATGCCAGACGGCTTGGTAAGTCTTGTTGTCGTTGTTGAACTCGGCGGTCAACACACGGCCGGTCCGAACGGGCTCGCCATCGGCTTCCAGAACTTCATAGACCACAGAGAACCGTGCGCCCTTGCGCAGGGTGCGGTGAAAGTCGATCTGGTTTGAAAAAATCTGGGTCAGCTGACCAATGACGGCATCTGGCAGTCGGGCTTCGTCGGCGGCGTCATACAGGGAGCTGGCCACCGTACCACCCGTCATGCGGATGCTGGTGTTCATGGGCGATGTTTCCAGGGCCGCTTGCAGGCCTTGTGGCGTGCGCTTGACGACCAGGCGCTGGAAAAAGGTGTCTGTTTCGTTGTTCAGCCAGCGAACACTCAGTTGGCGCAAGTGTTGTTGGCTGTCTGCGTCTGCCAAGACCGATCTGCCAGCTTGTTTCAAGGCTTGCTTGACCAACGGGTTGTTGCGCAAAAAAGCCGCAGCTTGCGGGTCGACCAGGCCCAGGCGACGCAACAAACTTTCGGGCGTGTCCGATGCCCGTGTGCTGTCGGTGCGCGTGAGGCTGATGTCGACCAGGTCGAGCGATTTCGCCTGTTCTTGCAGTTTGTCAATTTCGACGGGCACCGTCACCGTGACAATCGGCTGCTTGGAAATGTCCGGCCCCAAATTGGCAATGGCAAATGCCCCCCCACCGCCGGCCAACAAAACGGAAGCGAGTGTTGTGCTGATGGTTTTGGGGTGTCGGCTCAACCAGCGGACCACCGTTTGAAGCACGCGGGTCAATTGAGGATGTTGCCCATCCAGCCACGCGAGCACGCGTTGGGTGGCGATCAGCACTGCACCCAGCACAGCGGTGCACAGGAACAGAAAGCCAATGAACAGGGAGACCAGTCGGGACTGGATGGAAGAGAGAAATTGCATCAATTCGGGGTGTTTCACTTGCCTCATGCATCTTGCGATGAGGTGTTGCGATGGGCACAGTCAGGCCGCCCCTAAAATGGACGACTTGGACAAAATGGGCCATTGTACCGGTCTGTACCCATCTGACTTTAGAAAAAACCCTTATGAATCAAGCGCTTGTTACAAAATTCCCGGTCACGGACAAGACCCGTAACGCTTTGGAAGTCACCTTGCGGGGCTGCGAGGAGCTGATTCCCAAGGAAGATTGGCTGCAAAAGCTGGCCAAATCCGAAGCCACCGGTGTGCCCTTGCGCATCAAACTGGGCTTGGATCCGACGGCACCCGACATCCACATCGGGCACACCGTGGTGCTCAACAAGATGCGCCAGCTGCAGGATCTGGGGCACCAGGTCATCTTTTTGATTGGCGACTTCACCAGCCTGATTGGCGATCCTTCGGGCCGCAACAGCACCCGCCCGCCACTCACGCCCGAGCAAATCAAGCTCAACGCCGAAACTTATTACAAACAGGCCAGCATGGTGCTGGACCCGGCCAAAACCGAGATCCGCTACAACAGCGAATGGAGCCTGCCTCTGGGCTCCATGGGCATGATTCAGCTGGCCTCCAAGTACACCGTGGCCCGCATGATGGAGCGCAACGACTTCCATGACCGCTTCCATGCGGGTACGCCCATCAGCGTGCACGAGTTTTTGTACCCCTTGATGCAGGGCTATGACTCGGTGGCGCTCAAGTCTGACCTCGAGTTGGGCGGCACAGACCAGAAGTTCAACCTGCTTATGGGCCGTCACCTGCAAGCCGAATACGGTCAGGAACAGCAATGCATCTTGACCATGCCGCTGCTCGAAGGTCTGGACGGCGTGGACAAGATGTCCAAGTCCAAGAACAACTACATCGGCATTGCCGAAGAGCCCAACACCATGTTTGCCAAGGTGCTGAGCATTTCCGATGTGTTGATGTGGCGCTGGTTCACCTTGTTGTCCTTCAAGTCCATGGCCGAGATCGAGGCGCTCAAGAAAGAAGTCGAAGGCGGCCGCAATCCCAAAGACGTCAAAGTCATGTTGGCCAAAGAGATCACGGCGCGGTTTCACAGCGCAGCTGCGGCCGATGCGGCCGAGCAGGATTTCATCAACCGCAGCAAGGGCGGCGTGCCCGATGACATCCCTGAAGTGACCCTGTCGGGCGCACCCATGGGCATTGGCGCTTTGCTCAAAGCGGCCGGGCTGGCCCCCTCCACCACCGAAGCCGGTCGTCTGGTTGATGGCGGCGGCGTGCGCGTGGACTCCAGTGTGGTCAGCGATAAGGGGCTCAAGCTCGAAGCGGGCACTTACATTGTGCAAGTTGGCAAGCGCAAGTTTGCCAAAGTCACGCTGGCCTGAGCGGCAGGCATGAGGGCTCCATGTTCATCCCCAGTTCATCGCGACGGGGTATGCTGAAACCATGAAAAGATTTGATTCCTGGATGACACCCACCCGCATGTTGTGGGCCTCTGTGGTGGTGGCGTTGATCACGATTGGCCTGAAAACGCTGGCTTGGTGGTTGACCGACTCGGTCGGCCTGCTGTCGGACGCCATGGAGTCACTGGTGAACCTGGCCAGCGCGATTTTTGGTTTGATGATGGTCACCGTGGCGGCTATGCCTGCCGATGACGACCACCCTTACGGGCACCACAAAGCGGAATATTTTTCTTCGGGTTTTGAGGGCATTCTCATTTTGGTGGCCGCTTTGGGCATCATTTGGGCCGCCGCCCATCGCATTTTTGACCCGCAACCCATAGAACAAGTGGGTTTGGGCTTGGCTTTGTCGGTGGGCAGTTCGGCCCTGAACGGCTTGTTGGCCTGGCTGATGTTTCGCGCTGCCAAACAGCACCGCTCGCTGGCGCTGGAGGCGGACGCCCTGCATCTGGTGACCGATGTCTGGACGTCAGCCGGCGTGGTGATGGGCATCGCTTTGGTCAGCGTGACCGGCTGGTTGTGGCTGGACGCGCTGGTGGCCATTGCCGTGGCCCTGAACATCCTGAAGGAAGGCTGGCACCTGATTTGGGTGTCTTCACAAGGGTTGATGGACGAAGCACTGGAGCCTGAGGTTTTGGCCGAAGTGCAAAAAGTGCTGGATGGTTTCGCACACCAACGAGGCGAAGTGGAAATCATCCGCTTTGACCACCTGCACACCCGCAAAGCCGGGCAGCGGCGTTTTGTCGATGTGCACATGCACATGCCTGCGAGCTGGACATTGGGGCGCGCGGCGGCATTGCGCGGCAGCGTCGAGCAAGCCTTGATGAGCGAGGTGCCCGGATTGCGCGCCACCATCCAACTTTTGCCCAGCGATGTGGAAGCGCATTTTCACGATGCCCGGGATTTGAAATGATTGCGGTTTTGCAGCGCGTGAGCGAAGCCAGCGTGCGGGTGGATGGCACCGTGATCGGCCAGATTGGCGCGGGCTTGCTGGTGCTGTTGTGCGCAGAAAAGGGCGATACCGATGATGTGGCCGACAAAATGCTCGCCAAGATCCTCAAGCTGCGCATCTTCGGTGACGACGCTGGCAAGATGAATTTGAGCGTGCAGGACGTGCAGGGTGGGTTGCTGGTGGTCAGCCAGTTCACTTTGGCTGCAGATGTGGCTTCGGGGACCCGTCCGGGTTTTTCGGCGGCTGCTGCACCCGAAGAAGGTCGGCGACTTTATGACCACTTCGTGGCCCGCGCACAGCAGTTGCATGCGGTGGTTCAGACCGGGCGTTTCGCAGCCGACATGAAGGTCGCTTTGGTCAATGATGGCCCGGTGACAATCCCCATGACGTTGCGCGCCTCCGGGGCTTGAGCAAACAATGGATGGCTGATTTTTGTGAGTTCTTCAAAATGAAAAAACTTTTTTGGACCGGGTGTATTGCCGGCATGTTGTGGGTGTTTGGCGCGCAGGCGCAAGAGTCATTGGTTCGCGTGGGGCGTATCCAGGCGCTGGGCAAGACCAATGCCCCCCAGGACATCTATGACGTGCGGATTCAATCCCCCAAGTCCGCGATGTTCTCGCAAGACGGCAAGAAGCTTTACATCAATGCACTGGAAGGTGGGCAAACGCTGGTTTACAGCTTTCCAGAGCTGCAGCCGCTGAAGTCGATTGACCACACCTTTGGCCCGGCCGACGCCGCGCTCTTCCAGAACGAAACCACGGTTTTCGGCTACCCCTATTTCCATGGCAAGTCGGGACAGTACAACCATTTCCTGGGCAAGCCCGTCGAAATGGCGATGTCGCACAACGGCAAATACCTTTGGGTGCCCTATTACCGCCGCAGCTTTGACCTCAATGCCTCGTCGCCCTCGGCATTGGCCATCATTGACATGCAAACCGACAAAGTGGTGCGTGTCATGCCTACGGGCCCTTTGCCCAAATATGTGGCCATTTCCCCCGATTCCCGTCAGGCGGTGGTGACACATTGGGGCGACAACACCTTGGGGGTTCTGGACATCAGTGCAGACCATCCGCGTGACTTCCGCTACAGCGGGCACTGGGTGGTGGAGCGCAAACTGCCAACCGAAGGCATCAAAGGCAACCGAGACAGCAATTGCGGCTTTTGTTTGCGCGGCACGGTCTACACGCCAGACGGGCAGACCGTGCTGGTGGCCCGCATGGGCGGCGGAGGTGTGGCTGGTTTCGAGGCCGCCACAGGGCGTTACCTGGGTACCGTGACCGACATCGTGCCCAATCCCCGGCATGTGGTGATCAGCCACGATGGTCGGACGCTGTATGTCAGCGGCAACCAAAGTGGGCTGGTGGGGCGTTACGACCTCGCAGCCGTGGTGCAGGCCCTCAAAAAGGCTGACGCGCAGCGCGTCGCAGGGCCCGGTGGCCGCAGTCTGAGCGTGGGCATGGGGGTTCGAACCATCGAGTTGAGCCCGGATCAGCGCAGTCTGTATGCCGCCATCAACAACGATGCGCGACTGGTCAAAGTCGATCTGGCTTCGTGGTCTGTGGTCGCGCGCAGCGAGGTGGACCCGTTCACTGTCGGCTTGGCCGTCAGCCCGGATGGCAAGACCATCGTGACCACCAGCCAGGGGCGCGAGATGGTGGGCGGCTACTCGGTTGGCTTTTATCGCGATTCCGGGCGGTGAAGCGCCGTTGTCCGGAGAACGATAATCCCCGGATGACTGCAACTTCTCCCGCCGCGACATCGACTCGCTTTGATCAGCTCGCGCTGGCCCCCGCCACGCTCCAAAACCTCGAACAACTGGGCTACACCCAGATGACGCCTATCCAGGCGGCCAGCTTGCCACTCACGTTGGCAGGGCAGGACCTGATTGCCCAGGCCAGCACCGGCAGCGGCAAAACAGCCGCCTTTGGCTTGCCCCTGATCGAGCGCTTGCAAAGCGCCGGTTCACCCAGCGCCGCCATTCAAGCCGTGATCCTGTGCCCCACGCGCGAACTGGCCGACCAGGTGACGCAGGAAATTCGCCGTCTGGCCCGTGCCCGGCAAAACGTGAAAGTTGTCACCCTGTGCGGCGGCGTGGCTTTGAGAGGCCAGACGGTGAGCCTGGAGCACGGTGCCGATGTGGTGGTGGGCACGCCCGGCCGCATCCTGGATCACCTGGAACGCGGCTCGCTGAGTTTGGCGGGCGTGAACACCCTGGTGCTGGACGAAGCCGACCGCATGCTGGACATGGGCTTTTTTGACGACATCGCCAAAGTGGTGCGCCAGTGCGCCAAAGATCGCCAGACCCTGTTGTTTTCGGCCACTTACCCTGAAGGCATTGCCAAGCTGGCGTCGCAGTTCATGCGTGCGCCCCAGACCGTCAAGGTCGAGGCCCAGCACAGCGCGCACAAAATTCGCCAAATTTATTACGAAGTGAGCGAAAGCCAGCGGCTGGACGCTGTGTCCAAACTGTTGGCGCACTTCCGCCCTGAGCGGACGCTGGCGTTTTGCAACACCAAGCAGCAGTGCCGCGACCTGGTGGCGGTTTTGCAGGCCCAGGGCTACAGCGCGCTGGCGCTGTTTGGCGAGCTGGAGCAGCGCGAGCGCGACCAAGTGCTGGTTCAGTTTGCCAACCGCAGCTGCTCGGTGCTGGTGGCCACCGATGTGGCCTCGCGCGGGCTGGATGTGGAAGGGCTCGAAGCGGTGATCAACGTGGACGTGACGCCCGATGCAGAAATCCACATCCACCGCATTGGCCGCACCGGCCGTGGCGATGCCGAAGGTCTGGCCTTGACGCTGGCCAGCATGGACGAGATGGGCTCGGTCGGCAAGATCGAGGTGATGCAGGGCCGTGAATCGAAGTGGGAGCCCTTGTCTGGTCTGACCCCAGCCGCAGGCGGACCATTGCAGCCCCCCATGCGCACCCTGCAAATTGTGGGCGGACGGAAGGAAAAAATCCGCGCTGGCGATGTGATGGGTGCGCTGGCGGGCGAATGCGGTCTGACCCGTGAGCAGGTCGGCAAGATCAATGTGAACGAATTTTCGACCTATGTCGCGGTACAGGCTGCATTGGCCAAAAAAGTCGAGGTGCAGTTGTCACACGGCAAGATCAAGGGCAAGAGTGTGAAGGTTCGGTTGCTCTGATTTTTTTCTGAGAGCGGTGAATGGGGCGATGCGGCGGGCGCCTCATGACGGGGTACCGAAAATCGGCGCCCGCCGCATCGCCCCATTCACCTAGGTGGTCTTGAAAAAAATCAGCGTGCTTCAGAGCACAACGGTTTCGGTTTGGGTAGGGCCGGGTGACGATTTTCGGTACCCCGTCATGAGGAATCCGGCCCTACCCAAACCGGAACCTCACACAGTCACAGGTAAGGGTTCTTCAACCCCAACCCCGCCAAGATCGCAACTTCGTAGGCCTCCATCTCCTCAGCATCGGCCGTGCTGGTCTCGTGGTCCCAGCCCTGCGCGTGAAGGGTGCCGTGCACCAACAAATGCGCGTAATGCGCGGCCAAAGTCTTGCCTTGTTCTTTGGCTTCGCGGGCCACCACCGGAGCACACAGCACCAGATCGGCCATCACCACCGGCTCTTGCGCATAGTCAAAGGTCAGCACGTTGGTGGCGTAATCCTTCTTGCGGTAACTTTTGTTGAGCTCACGCCCCTCGTCCTCACCGACGATGCGGACGGTGATTTCTGCATCGTCCACCAAAGCGTGGCGAATCGCGCGCGTCACCGCATGGCGGGGCAGGGCGGCGCGGTGTCGTGCGGCGTAAGGGATGTCGCCAAATTGCAGGGACAGTTGGAGTTGTTTCAAGGCCATGGGGCGTTCTTCAATCAGGGTTCAATCGTCGGTCGGCAAGGGCTTGCGGCGGGTGGTGATGCCCGCGCGCAGCGCGGCACTGCCTTGTGCGTCGTAGGCGTCCACAATGCGAGCCACCAGCGGGTGGCGCACCACGTCGGCACTCGAAAAGCGCGTGAAGGCAATGCCCTTGACGCGCTTCAACACCCGCTCGGCGTCGATCAGACCGCTCAGTTGCCCCTTGGGCAAGTCAATCTGGCTCACATCGCCTGTGACCACTGCTTTGGCGCCAAAGCCAATGCGGGTCAGGAACATCTTCATTTGTTCGGTGCTGGTGTTTTGTGCTTCGTCCAGAATCACAAAGGCGTTGTTCAGGGTGCGTCCGCGCATGAAAGCCAGCGGCGCGATCTCGATGGCGTTGCGCTCAAAGGCTTTTTGCACCTTGTCGTAGCCCATCAGGTCGTAAAGTGCGTCGTAGAGTGGGCGCAGATACGGGTCGACTTTTTGTGACAGGTCGCCGGGCAAAAAGCCCAGCCGCTCACCGGCTTCCACGGCCGGTCGCGTCAGCACAATGCGCTGCACGCTGGCGCGCTCCAGCGCGTCCACCGCGCAGGCCACAGCCAGATAGGTCTTGCCTGTGCCCGCCGGGCCAATGCCAAAGGTGATGTCGTGGCTGGCAATGCTCTCCAGATAGGCCGCTTGCACGGGGGTGCGGGCCTTCAGGTCGGTGCGGCGGGTTTGCAGGGCGGGCAAGTCTGCCTCTTCGCCTCCGCTGTCGCCCACCAGCATGAGCTGCACCATGTCGGTCGCGATCGGGCGGTCGGCCCGCTCGTAAATCGCTTGCAAAATTTCCATGGCCCGCATGGCCACGGCCTTGGGGCCGTCCACCTTGAACTGTTCGTGGCGGTGTGCAATGCTCACTTGCAAGCCCGCCTCGATGGTGCGCAGGTGCGCGTCCATGGGCCCGCACAGGTGGGACAAGCGGGTATTGTTGTGCGGGATGAAGGTGTGTCTGACGATCAAGGGGATAATCCTGTCCGTGGGTGGTTTCGCTGGGTGATTTGCAAGCCAAGGAGCCCCGATTCTCCTCCATATCCATGCAAACCAAAGGCCCTCCATGATTGGCAAACTCACCGGCATCCTGAGCGACAAAAACCCACCCGAGGTGATCGTGGACTGCCATGGCGTGGGCTACGAGGTCAATGTGCCGATGAGCACTTTTTACAATCTCCCCGCCACCGGCGAAAAAGTCAGTCTGGTCACGCACTTTGTGGTGCGCGAGGACGCGCAAATCCTCTACGGCTTTGCCACCCTGGCCGAGCGTGAAGCCTTTCGCCAGCTCATCAAAATTTCCGGCGTTGGCCCCCGCACTGCTTTAAGCGTGCTGTCGGGCATGAGCGTGTCCGATCTGGCGCAGGCCATCACCACGCAAGAGGTGGGCCGTCTGGTCAAGGTGCCGGGCATCGGCAAAAAGACCGCCGAGCGTTTGCTGCTCGAACTCAAGGGCAAGCTGGGCGGTGACCTGGGCGGCTTGTTTGCCGTGAACAACAGCGACGCGCAAAGCGACATCCAGCAAGCCTTGCTTGCGCTGGGTTACAGCGACAAGGAAGCTGCCGCCGCGCTCAAGAGCTTGCCTGCTGATGTGGGCGTGAGCGAGGGCATCAAGCTGGCGCTCAAAGCCTTGAACAAATGAAGACGAACTGAGCCATGAGCATCCGCACCGACGACTTTGCCCCCCAGCCCGAACCCCGGGTCATTTCTGCGGCCCCTGTGTCCCATCAAGAAGAAGCCATTGAACGCGCCTTGCGCCCCAAGCTGCTCGACGAATACGTGGGCCAGGTCAAGGTGCGCGAGCAGCTGGAGATTTTCATCAGCGCCGCCAAGATGCGCGAAGAGCCGCTGGACCATGTGCTGCTGTTTGGCCCACCGGGTTTGGGCAAGACCACGTTGAGCCACATCATCGCGGCCGAGCTGGGCGTGAACCTGCGCCAGACCAGCGGCCCAGTGCTGGAAAAACCCAAAGACCTGGCGGCGCTGCTCACCAATCTCGAGCGCAACGATGTGCTCTTCATCGACGAGATCCACCGCCTCTCGCCTGTGGTCGAAGAAATTCTCTACCCCGCGTTGGAGGACTACCAGATCGACATCATGATCGGCGAAGGGCCTGCTGCGCGCAGCATCAAGCTCGATTTGCAGCCCTTCACATTGGTGGGTGCGACCACCCGCGCCGGCATGCTGACCAACCCGCTGCGTGACCGTTTTGGCATCGTCTCGCGCCTAGAGTTCTACACGCCCGAGGAACTCTCGCGCATCGTGACGCGCAGCAGCGGCCTGCTCAAGGCCCCGATTGACCCGGAAGGTTCGTTCGAGATCGCCCGCCGCTCACGCGGCACGCCGCGCATTGCCAACCGCCTGCTGCGCCGGGTGCGCGACTATGCCGACGTCAAAGGCGACGGCACCATCCACAAAGGCATTGCGCAAAAAGCCCTGACCATGCTGGATGTGGACCCCGAAGGCTTTGACCTGATGGACCGCAAACTGCTCGAAGCCGTGATCCACCGCTTTGACGGCGGCCCGGTGGGCCTGGACAACATCGCGGCCAGCATTGGCGAAGAGCGCGACACCATCGAGGACGTGATTGAGCCGTATCTGATTCAGCAGGGTTATTTGCAGCGCACCCCACGCGGTCGCATGGCCACGCTGGCAGCGTTCAAGCATTTGGGCGTCACGCCGCCCAAGTCGTTTGGTGAGCGGATTTAAATAATGCGAATTCTTTTTATTTATTTGGTAATTAGTTTACTGCCGATTAGCGCGGTGGCGCAGTTGCAAATGCCTGCTTGCCAGACAGGTTCAGTATTTCATAATTGTTTTGGTGTTATCTTGAGCAATAAGGATACCAAGTACGTAGGGGAGTTCAAGGATGGCAATTTTCACGGCCAAGGAATTTACACCTATGCCGACGGCACCAAGTACGTAGGGGAGTTCAAGGATGGCAATTTTCACGGCCAAGGAACTTACACCTATGCCAATGGCAACAAGTACGTAGGAGAGTTCAAGGACGGTAATTTTCACGGCCAAGGAACATTCACCTTATTCAACGGCAACAAGTATGTAGGCGAGTTCAGAGATGATCGTTTTCACGGCCAAGGAACTTACACCTATGCCAATGGCAACAAGTACGTAGGAGAGTTCAAGGATGGTAACCCTACTCAAGGAATATTGACGTTAAGCAACGGCAGCGAGTACGTAGGAGAGTTCAAGGATAACCAGCCTCACGGGCCAGGCACAAAGATCTATGCCAATGGCAGCAAGTACGTGGGAGCGTTCAAGGACGGCAAGCAGAACGGTCGAGGTACACATACTTGGAAAAACGGCGACAAGTATGTGGGGGAGTTCAAGGACGACGAGCTTAACGGCCAAGGAACTTACTTCTTCACTAATGGCGACAAGGATGAGGGAGAGTTCAAAAGCGGCAAGCTTAACGGGCGAGGTGCAAAGATCTATGCCAATGGCAGCAAGTTCGTTGGGGAGTTCAAGGACGACAAGCAGAACGGCCAGGGGATTAAGTACGACTCAAGCGGCGCGGTGGAATTGCAGGGTCATTGGGAAAACGGAAACTTTGTGCAAGCCGAGCGCAGAGTTGCACTGGTTTTAGGCAATGCTGATTACAAAAACGCCCCACTTGCTAACCCCATTAATGATGCTGTCGACATCTCGGCGACCTTAAAGGGTCTGGGTTTTCAGGTGACCACCGTGCAAAATGCGAACCTCCGAAAAATGCGCGAGGCCACTCGGGGTTTTGAAAGTTCCGTTGCTTCTGCTGATGTTGCGCTAATTTTTTACGCGGGTCATGCTGTAGAAGCTAAAGGCAAAAACTTTGTGATTCCGGTTGACGCTGATGTAGCGCGTGAATATGAACTCGAAGACCAAGCATACGACGCGCAACAGTGGTTGGCTATGCTTGGAGACACCAAGGGAAGAAATACGCAGCGTGTCAATATCGTTATTTTGGACGCTTGCCGTGACAATCCAGTATCGCGCCAATGGCGAAGTTCCATCAGTGGCTTGGGGCGAATGGACGCACCCAGTGGTACATTGCTGGTGTATTCCACTTCGCCTGGCAAGGTGGCATCAGATGGCCCCAAAGGTCAGCGAAACAGCCCGTTCACCAAAAGTCTTTTGCGATCAATACAAACACCCAATTTACCTGTGGAGCAGGTGCTGAAAGATGTACGTCGCAAGGTGATGGCAGAAACTAAAGGCGAACAAATTCCTTGGGAGAACTCCAGTCTGATTGGGGATTTTGTATTCAAACGTCAACCTTGAATTCTAATGATTTCGACGGCTAGCCATTACTATGTCGGGCAAAACGAATGTTTTTCGAGGATGGTTGGTCAGAGCCAGCTAAATTGAAAGCATGCGCAAGAAAATCAAAAACAATCTGAAATCGATTGAAACGATTTACTCCAACAATCTCGACAAGCAAATCCAAAATGGGGAGCATTACTGCCTGCGCAATACGGACTTGCCCATAATCTATGGTTGCAAGAGTTTTGCAGGGGCGACTAAGACAGTCTCTTTTTGATAGTTGAGAGATCAAGCCTCCGCTCGCGAATGCGAAGTTCCCCGAAATGACTGATTCGATTTGAAGGCATGAGCGCTTACAAATTCAGGTAGTCGTTTCATCCTTGCCCAGTGCGTCCAAGTGCGAGGTATCGCCCCAGCCCACCAAGGACAGCCCTTGTGGCGTCCACAGCAGGCGGTTGACGGCTGTGTTGGTCAGTTGCCAAGTGCGTGGGGCTTGCAGGTCGAGCCGGGTGGCGGCGCGGTACAGGATGTCCAAAACACCACCGTGAGCGACCAGCACGATTTGCTGCCCGGTGTGTTGCGCAGCCAGTTCATCGACGGTCTTCAGGATGCGTTCGCGCAGCGCCACCAAAGATTCACCACCGCCAGGAGGTGTCCAATCCGGGACCCGTTTGCGCCATTGAAAGGCATGGTCCGGCAGCTCGGCCTCGATCTCGGCAAAGGTCCGGCCTTGAAACTCGCCAAAGTGCCGCTCGCGCAGACCGCTGTGCGCCGTCACTTGTTGCCCCATGGCCTTTGCAATGGCGCCGGCCGTGGTGTGTGCCCGAGACAGGTCGCTGGCATAAATCGCATTCACTGCGTCACGCTGGGCCAAGGCCTGTGCCAGATGGTCTGCCTGACGCAATCCGGCGTCGTTGAGTGGAATGTCCAGATGCCCCTGAATGCGGGTGGCCACATTCCAGGCGGTTTCTCCGTGGCGAATGGCCAGAATGCGAGTGGCGTCCATGAAATCCTTGGTTCAGCGCGGCAGCTCAATGTTCACCCGGCGCAGGCCTGTGGGTGGGTTGGGAAAGTTGGCCAGTGCGGCCTGAAACAGCGTGGCAAAAATGGTAGTGTTGTCTCGCCAAGGGCCATCGTGCACAGCGCGGGTTTCGTAGACCACTTGGCCTGTTTTCAGGTCCCGCATGATCAGGCTCACCTCCCGGTGGTAATGCGTGGGCGGGGGGAAGCGCATGCCCATGCCCAAGCCGATATGCGGTCCCAAGCCATTGCCCATGTAGACGTTGCCGTAGGGCGTCCAGCCCGGTGGCAGTGGGCGACCCCATGGGTCTGCCAGATACTGGGTGCCAGCAAAACCGACCAACACGCTCAGTTGCGCGCCAGCGTCGTCGCGCACCAAGCCCACGGCGCTCATGGCGGCTTGGGCTTGTTGTTTGGCCAGCCCGGCTTCGGGGTTGTTGACTTGGGACGGCAGGCGCTCAAAGCGGTATTTCGCACCCTGCAGGCTCATGCCGGGCGGCACGGCTGCCACCGACACCACGTCGCTGTCAATGATGCGCATCGAGGCGCAACCGGTCAGCCCACTCAGTGCCAACGCACCCAGCAAACATGCCCAACGCCGCATCGATTTTGTCGTCATCACACACCTCCCTAGAGGGGTTACATCGAGATCACTTGAATGCCGGGCAAGCCGGGTTCGGAAAACGTCTCTTCGTCAAAAGCCTTGTCGCCATCGTCCGACTCGATGCCGGTGATCTTGAGGTCTTTGAAACCGTGCAACTTGGCGTCCATCAAATGCGAGGGCACCACATTTTGCAAGGCCGCAAACATGTTTTCAATGCGGCCGGGGTGCTTCTTTTGCCACTCGCGCAGCATGTTGCCCACTTGCAGGCGTTGCAGGTTTTCCTGGCTGCCACACAGTGTGCACGGGATGATGGGGAACTGTCGGTGCTCTGCCCAACGGATCAGATCGGACTCGGCCACATAGGCCAGCGGGCGGATCACCATGAACTCGCCGTTGTCGCTGACCAGCTTGGGGGGCATGCCCTTGAGCTTGCCGCCAAAGAACATGTTCAAAAAGAAGGTTTGCAACATGTCGTCGCGGTGGTGACCGAGCGCCAACTTGTTGCATTTGAGCTCACGCGCCACGCGGTACAAAATGCCCCGGCGCAGGCGCGAGCACAGGCTGCACATGGTCTTGCCTTCGGGGATCTTGTCTTTCACGATCGAATACGTGTCTTGGGTTTCGATGTGGTACTCCACCCCCAGCTCTTTCAGGTAAGCGGGCAGGATGTGGTCCGGAAAGCCCGGCTGCTTTTGGTCCAGGTTGACCGCGACCAGCTCGAAGTCGACCGGGGCGCGGGCCTTCATCTTGAGCAGGATGTCGAGCATGCCGTAGCTGTCTTTGCCGCCGGACATGCAGACCATGATGCGGTCGCCCGCTTCGATCAGGTTGAAGTCGCTGATGGCCTGGCCCATTTGGCGGCACAGACGTTTTTCGAGCTTGTGGGTTTCGCGCTCGATCTTGACGGCCTTGGCCGCCGCTGCGCTGGCTTCGGCTTCGGCATCCACCCAAGTGTTTTCAGTTGTTGTGTTCATGTTCACCACTGTCCGGTTTCCATGCGAATGGCCACTTCGCAGTCTTCAAAAATTTCAAGTTTGGCAATCTTGACGCGCACGCCCAGCACGCCGGGCAACTGCATCAGGCGGTTCGAGAGTTTGCCGATCAGCGTTTCCAACAGGTTGATGTGCTCGGCCGTGCATTCGTCGATGATGATTTTGCGCACCTTGCGGTAGTCCAGCACATGGTTGATGTCGTCGTCGCTGGGCAGCAGGGGCTGTGTGCCCAGGTTCAGTTCGGCATCGACCTGGATCGGTTGCGGGTCGGTTTTTTCGTGTTCGAGGATGCCCAGGTTGGCGTCAAAGCGCAAACCGGTCAGCTCCAGGGTTTGGTGTCCTGCGGGTGTTTTCATGGCGCGGGTTTGATTTGGAAAATTTCAACCCCGACGGCTTCGCAGTCCGGGTACACATCGGGTTTGCAGCTCGACAGGCGCACCGCCTGCACCTGCGGGTGCGCGATCAGCTCGCGCATCAGGTCGTCGCACAAGGTCTCTTGCAGCACGATGTGGCCCTGGGCCACGCGCCTGGCGATCACCTCGCGGATGAAGTCGTAGTCCACCACTTCGGCCAGATCGTCTTGCGTGGGGGTGGACGCGCTGTAAGGCACGAACAACTCGACGTTGAAGACGATGCGTTGGGGGCCGAGTTTTTCAAAGTCGTGCGCGCCGATGCGCACGTCCACCGTGTGGTTGCGCAAAAACAGGCGGCGGCAGGTCAGGGCCAGTTGGCTGAGAACATCGCTCATGAGTTTGCTTTCGTGTCTGCCAAAAACATCACATCCCGCTCCAGCGGCACCAGATGCTGGCCGTTGTCCACACACACGGTGGTGCCGGTGATGCAGGGGTTTTGCGCCAGAAACAGGCAGGTAGCCGCCACCTGCGCCGGGTCGATCGGCTCGCGCATCAGGTTCACGCGGCTGGCGCGGTCAAAGTTGTCCTGCGTCTGCGGGCCGCTCAAAAACATCAGGCCCGGCGCCACGCCGCACACCCGCAAAGGGGCCAGGGCTTGCGCCTGCAGGGCCACCGAGCGCTCCAGCGCCAGTTTGGACACTGTGTACGAAAAATAGTCCGGGTTCAGGTTGAACACCTTCTGGTCCAGGATGTGGATCACGCTGCGCTGGCCGGGCTTGGCCTGGGGTGCGTTTTGCCGGGCCATGTGCGAGGCCAAGGTCAGCGGGGCGATCAGGTTCACCTCCAGTTGCTGGCGGGCGCCGGGCAAGTCCATCTCGGTGCCGGTGTCGGGCTCGAACAGCGAGGCGTTGTTGACCAGACAATCGAGCGGGCCATGGCTTTGGGTGATCGCAGCCAGCATGCGTTCAACGTCTGAGCTTTGGCCCAAGTCGGCATGGACCAGCTCGACCTCAGCGCCTGTGTTGCGCAGCTCGGTTTGCAGGGCTTGCGCCGCTGATTCAGAGCGTTGGTAATGGCACCACACGCGCCAGCCCGCCGCCGCGAATTGGCGAACGATCTCTGCGCCCAGGCGGTGAGCGCCTCCGGTGACCAGAACTTGTTTCATGAAAGAGGGGCGCAGATGGACTGCGCAGGCACATCAAAGGGTGACAAAGGGCTGAATTATCGGGCAAGCCATGGATTTGGAGCCCGGTGCCCCGGCAAACCCCTGAACACCTTCGGCGACAATCGCCGCGTGACCACGCCGAATCTCATCCCCCCTTCCGAATTGACCCAACGCATCCATCAGGCCATTGCGCAGGCCGGTGGCTGGCTACCGTTTGACCGTTTCATGGCCATGGCTCTGTACGAGCTGGGCTTGGGTTACTACACCAACGCTCTGCAAAAGTTCGGGGCCATGCCTTCTTCGGGCAGCGATTTTGTGACCGCGCCGGGCATGTCCCCGCTGTTTGGCCAAACCCTGGCCGTGCAGGTGCAAGAGGCGCTGCAGGCCACCGGCACCCAAGAGGTGTGGGAGTTCGGTGCCGGAACCGGGGCCCTGGCCTTGCAGCTGCTGGACAGCCTGGGCGATGCGGTGAACCGTTACACGATCATCGATTTGTCGGGCACCTTGCGCGCCCGGCAGGCCGACACCTTGCTGAAATACGCGGGCAAAGTGCGCTGGCTCGACGCCTGGCCCGACGCCATCGAGGGCGTTGTGGTGGGCAACGAGGTGCTGGACGCCATGCCGGTGCAACTCTTACAGCGCACGCAAGGCGTCTGGCACGAGCGCGGGGTGGTCAGTGATGCGGATGGCTTTGCCTGGCAAGACCGCCTGACCGAGCTGCGACCACCGGTGGACATCGAAGGCGAGCAGGACTATTTGACCGAAATCCACCCCCAAGCCGAGGCTTTTGTGGCCAGCCTGGCTGAACGCTTGCTGGCAGGCCAGGGCGGAGCGGCGTTTTTTCTGGACTATGGCTTTCCCGAGGGCGAATACTTTCACCCCCAGCGCCACATGGGCACCGTCATGTGCCACCAGCTGCACCAGGCCGACGACAACCCGCTGGTGGCCGTGGGCCAAAAAGACATCACGGCCCACGTCAATTTCACGGGGGTGGCGCTGGCCGCGCAAAACGCCGGACTCGAGGTGCTGGGTTACACCAGCCAAGCCTGGTTCTTGCTCAACTTGGGTCTGGCCGAGCGCATGGCCCAGGCCAGTCTGGCCGAACGCAGCCAAGCGCAGCGCCTGGTCAATGAGCATGAAATGGGCGAATTGTTCAAAGTGGTCGGGTTCGCCACATCGCCTGATTGGGCGGCGCAGGGCTTTGCCCGGGGCGACCGATCACACCGCCTGTGAGCGGTGCACCAACCAAAGGCAAACCATGCTGCGTTGGCTGATCGTTGTTTTGCTGGCCCTGATCATCTTCAGCGGCCTGCAGCCCTGGTTGCAAAAGCTGGGCTTTGGCCGATTGCCGGGGGATTTCCGGTTTCGGCTGTTCGGGCGCGAGTGGTTCATTCCCATCACCAGCACCTTGCTGCTGAGCATGCTGGCTGCAGCCATCGCCCGGTGGCTGTGAGCCGTCCGTAGGCAACAAAAAGCATCAAAACTGCGAACGTGTTACAGTGCAGCACGCCAATGGCGACTTATGCCCATCTCGCTCTCCCAGAGCCGATAGCGCATCCCGGCAGAGGGATGCCAGTCTTGTCCTCCACTGTGCACATCGCCCGCCATGCTCTTAGACTGAGCTGGCACAGACGATTTTTTGCTTCCTTTTGACGCACCTCTGCACGGTGATGTTCTGTGGCAGACCCCAGGGTCTGCACATCGGGGGCGTTTTTTGGCACCAGGACATGCCAATACCCTAGCCGCTGTAATGCCCCAAGAGGCCAACAAAGCGGCAAGACCCCGTTAGTTAAAATACATGACCATTCATTACTGTTCACACCAACCCATCTCCATGGGAAAATTCCGAATTCAACCGTGCTCCAGGGCTTTGCCCAATGGCGCATTTGGCGCTCAAGTGTCCGTGGCCAGTGGCCGCGGCAGCGCCAGCACCGACCGCGTGATGCGCTTTGTGCCTGAATTTGCAACCCCTGCCGCCGCCAGCCAATACGCCCTCGATGAAGGCATGTTGTGGGTAGAGCGCCAGACCACCAAACCGATCCTGCTTTGAGAAAGACGTTTTAAATGGCTAAAGAAGAACTGATTGAACTGATGGGCGTGGTGAACGAAGTCTTGCCCGATACGCGTTTTCGCGTGACGCTGGACAACGGCCACCAATTGATCGCCTATTCCGCGGGCAAGATGCGCAAGAACCACATCCGCATTCTGGCGGGTGACCGCGTGACGCTGGAACTGTCGCCTTATGACCTGAGCAAAGGCCGCATCAGCTTCCGTCACCTGGCTGGCCGTGCCCCCATGGCACCCCGCCGTCCGCCCGCTCGTTGATCCTCACGTTGACCTGAGTCAACGCGCAAGGCTCTTGAATCGCAGAGCATTGTCCCCAAGTGGTTTTCAACACAGGGGAATTCATGACCGTTTCAGCCGAAGCCTTGCACATTGTTTGTCCGCACTGCCACACCACCAACCGGGTGCGTGTGGCCGACATGCGCAATGCCGCCGATTGCGGACAATGCCACCAAGCCTTGTTTGACGGACACCCGCTGGCGCTGGATGCAGCCAGCTTTGACAAGCACATTGGCCGCAGCCATGTGCCTGTGTTGGTGGATTTTTGGGCGCCCTGGTGCGGCCCCTGCCGCATGATGGCTCCGGCCTATGAGCAAGCTGCCAGCTTGCTGGAGCCCCAAGTGCGCGTGGCCAAACTCAACACCGAAGACGCGCAGGCCATCGCCGCCCGCTTCAACATCCGCAGCATCCCCACACTCGCCTTGTTTGTTGGCGGCAAGGAAGTCGCCCGTCAGGCCGGTGCTTTTCGCACGGCGCAAGACATCGCCGACTGGACCCGTTCGCACCTTTGAGGCTGTCAAGCCGGTCGGAGTCTGCGGCAATGGAGGCTTTGGTTTTGTGGGAGGCTGCCCCTGCAGCCGAAGGCCTGCACAGCCACAACACACATTCGCGAGCAGGGGCTCGCTCCCACAAAGGCCGAATTACAGCGCGGCCTCCGCAATGGCCTGGATGCGGGCTTGGGTGATCTGTGCGCCAATTTGTGGGCCTTGGAGGCCCTGAGCCGCCGCTGCCTGCGCGATGGGCGCGGTCTCGACCGACAAGGCGGCTTGTTGCGCTTGGAGCAAACGCCCGGCCTGCGGGTAAGCCGCCTCATCAAACCCCAATCGTCCCCGCGCATCGCACTCGCACGCTTGCAGCACCCGCGCAAAGCGCTCGGGCTGGCGGATCGCATCGCAGCGTTCCAGCAAGCGCATCAGGGCTTCGGCGTTCAGCTCGGCACTGCGGTGGATGTTGCCGTGCTCACGCGCCACCACTTCGGCCAGTTCCTTGCAGTCGGTCGGCACGCGCAAGCGTTCGCACACCTTTTGCAAGAGCTTGACGCTGCGGCCTTCGTGCCCGATGTGACGAGGTAGCACATCGGCCGGTGTGTTGCCTTTGCCCAGGTCGTGGAACAAACAAGCCACGCGCACCGAAAGCGGCGTGTTCAGCCGGGCGGCCATGTCCGTCACCAGCATCATGTGCACGCCCGTGTCCACCTCGGGGTGGTATTCGGCGCGTTGGGGCACGCCCCACAGGCGGTCCAGCTCGGGCAGCAGCACGCGCAGGGCACCGCATTCGCGCAGCACCCCGAACATGCGCGAGGGCCGCTCGCTCATGAGGCCTTTGGCCAGTTCCTGCCAGACGCGCTCGGGCACCAGGTGGTCCACTTCGCCGTCTTCCACCATCTGGCGCATCAGCGCCATGGTTTCATGGGCCACGCTGAAGTCGGCAAAGCGTGCCGCAAAACGCGCCACGCGCAGGATGCGCACCGGGTCTTCGGCAAAGGCCTCGGTCACATGACGCAGCACCTTGTTCTTCAGATCAGCCTGGCCGCCATAAGGGTCCACGATCTGGCCTGCCCATGCGCCGGGCGCGGCATGGGCCAGCGCCTCGGGCACGGCCATGGCGTTCACCGTGAGGTCACGCCGGGCCAGGTCTTCTTCAAGCGTGACGCTGGGGTCGGCCTGCACCGCAAAACCTTTGTAGCCCCGGGCGGTTTTGCGCTCGGTGCGGGCCAGCGCATATTCCTCGCGGGTCTGCGGGTGCAAAAACACCGGAAAGTCCTTGCCCACGGGCACATAGCCCTGCGCGGTCATGGCCTCGGGCGTGCTGCCCACCACCACCCAGTCGCGGTCGTTGACGCTTTGGCCCATCAGGGCATCGCGCACCGCACCGCCGACGACAAAGACTTTCATCGCAGTCGCTTGGCTCAGCGAGCCACCCGGAAGGGCTCTTCAAAGTCGATGAAGTCCTGCTCGGCCAGCGCGTCATCGATCCAAGCTTTCACGCCGGGCAGGGCGCACACGCGTTCCATGTAGGCGGCCACATCGGCAGGCACGGGCAGGGCGTAGGTTTTCAGGCGCATCACCACCGGTGCAAAGTAGGCGTCGGCCACGCTGAAGTCGCCAAACAGCAGGGGGCCGCCGTGTTCCTTGAGCAGGCCGCTCCACAGGCTGCAGATGCGCTCCAGGTCGGCGCGCACGGCAGGCTTGTCGCGCAGGGCCAAAGCACCGATCTCGGGCAGATGCGCTTCGATGTTCATCGGGCAAGCGCTGCGCAGGCCTGTGAAGCCGCTGTGCATTTCGGCGCAGATGCTGCGTGCGCGGGCTCGGGCGGCGCGGTCTTGCGGCCAGAGCTGCTTGTCGGGGAATTGCTCGGCCACATATTCAGCGATGGCCAGCGTGTCCCACACCGCCAGGCCGTCATGCAACAGCACAGGCACTTTGCCCACGGGGTTCACGGCCTTGAGGCTGGCCTTGAATTGCGAGTTGGGCGCGAAGCTGTCAAAGCGGACATAGATCTCTTCAAAGGCGATGCCGGCTTGGCGCAGCAGCACCCAGGGGCGCATGGACCAGGACGAGTAATTTTTGTTGGCGATGTAGAGCTGGATCATTGTTTTCTCCCGTTGAGAAAAGAGATGTTAACGGGGATCGGTGCAGGGCTGCCCGCAGTCTTGTGGGGGCGAGCCCCTGCTCGTGAATGTGTGCAAGCGCCATGGCCTGCATTCGGCCGCAGGGGCGGCCTCCCACAAGAGGGGACGGCCCCTTTCAGGCCGCATGCAAAACAAGAGACGACTACCCTGCTCAGGTGCAGGTCAAGTCAGCGTCCGGCGCGAGCGCGCCAGCCGTTCAGGCGACTGCGCGGGCCGCGGTGGCCCAGATAGGTGGGTGCCACGCCAGCGGCCGATGCGGCACTGATGCCCAATGCGGCCAGGCCGGGGTGTTGACCCGTGGCGATGTTGTCCACCTTCATGGACGCCAGGTTGTCCCGGCTCATCAGCGGCTCGCCGGGAGCCATTTCCATCGCGAGCGCCTGCAACCAACCCACCCAGTGGGGCAGGGGGATGATCGGGCGGCCCCGGCCGTGGTTCACGCCTGCCCACTGGCCAGCGCGCTGCACCAGCTCGCCCAGGGTCATGACGTCTGGCCCGCACAGCTCATACGTCTGACCGATGGTGTCCGGCTTTTGCAGGCAAGCCACCACGGCGTGGGCCACGTCGGCCACCCACACCGGCGCAAAGCGTGTGCCGCTGCCCGCCAAGGGCATGAAGGGCGCGATGGCCTGCAGGTCGGCAAACAGGTTGAGGAATTTGTCTTCAGCACCAAAGATCACGCTGGGGCGCAGCATCGTGAGTTGCAGGCCAGCGCCTTGCAGCACCGTTTCGCCGCGTGCCTTGCTGCGTTGGTACATCGAGGAGCCTTGCGCATCGGCACCCAGCGCACTCACATGCACCAGCCGCTGCACACCCGCTTTTTTCATGGCGCTGGCGATTTTGCCGGGCAAGTCCACATGCACGTTCTCAAAGCGGTCTTCGTCGCCGTGCAGCACCGCCACCAGATTCACCACCGCATCGTGGCCGGGCATCAGGCGGGCCAGATCGGCTTCGCTGTGCACCGAGGCTTCAAGCACCGTCAGGCCTGGCAGGCTTTGCACGCTGGCCGCGTTGACGGCCCGGCGCGTGGGCACCGTGGTCTGCCAGCCCAGACGGGCCAGCTGCTCGCACACATGGCGGCCGACAAAGCCAGTGCCGCCCAGCACCAAAACGCGAGGTGTGGTGCTCATTCAGCTGTTCAGGCCGGTGACCGCTTGGTGCATCGACTCCATGGCCTGGTCCACGATTTGGGTGCGCCATTCGTTGGTGTCGACATAAAAGGCGTCCATTAGGTTCTGCTTGATTTGCTGGCGCAGGGCCTCTGGTGCCTCGGGATGCAGGTGCAGCCAATGGTCACCGCGCAGTGCGTACATGACCTTGTCTTGGGTTTGCGTGCCGTATTCCATGGCAATGCCGGTGTATTCGGCTTGTGGGCATTCCTGATAGGCCGACATCCACATGAGGCCCGTGAGCATGGGGGAGGTGGATGAGCCGTCGTAAATCGAGGTGACGCCTTGGCCCCACCAGGCCTTGGCCCGGGTGTAGGCGGCCGCGTCGTCAGCACAGGCAAAAATGCGCTCACCGAGACCACTGGGGCCCAAGCCTGTGTGCAGGTCGATCCAGGCCAGTTTTTGGCACCGTTGGCCGTACTTTTGCAGCACCTTGCGCAGCGTCAGGTTGCTCCAGGTCGGCGCTTGACCACCAAAGAAAAGGCCGTCGGGGAATTCGTGCTGGCCTTTGGAGATGGCGGCCTGAAAGGCTTTCATGCCACGCTCGGCGATGTACTGGGTGGTCGCGGCCGCGTTGGCGGCATCCGGGGGCCAGACCTCGGGCAACAAGATGGGTTGGATCTCTTTGTAGGCGGCGTTCTCGGGCAGGGGCTTGGAGAAGTCCTGAAAGTTGCGGTTGATGTCCACGTTTTCGTGGGTCACGCGCCGCACATGCGAGAACCCATGCGGGTTGAGCGCATGGATGTAAAGCACCGCCACGCCTTGGGCCTTGGCCGCTGCGCGCCAGGCGGCGTTTTGCAGCGCATGGACCTGCACGCCCGAGCCGCAGTAGCCTTCCACCCCGTGGCAGGCGCTGCTGATGACCAGCAGGCGCTGGGCATCGGGGGCACCATCGAAGACCACGTCCATGGCGAGTTCTTCACCGTCTCGGCCTTTGAGCGGGTGAATGTTCGAGTCAACCGTCAGACCTGCTGCCTGTGCAGCACTCAGGAATTTTTGACGGGCTTGCGCGTAGCTTTTTGAAAAGCCGTTTTGGATGTCGGACATGGGCATTCCTGAAAAGGATTATTTGGCTTGCGTGGGGTTGGCCAGCCACTGTGTGGCGAGTTCCACCCAATAAGTGCCGCCCAGCGGGATCAGGTCGTCGTTGAAGTCGTAGCTCGGGTTGTGCAAGGTGCAGGGCCCGCCGCCGTGGCCCATTTCGCGGTGCGCGCCGTCGCCATTGCTGATGAACACATAGGCACCAGGCTTGGCTTGCAGCATGTACGAAAAGTCTTCGGCGCCCATGGTGGGCTCCTGTTCAACGACATGCTCTGCGCCCACGATGCCCGACATGACCTGGCGTGCAAAGTCGGCTTCGGCTGGGCTGTTGATCGTGGGCGGGTAGTTGCGGTCGAACTCGAATTCGCACTTCGCCTCAAAGGCGGCGCAGATCGATTCGGCCACCTGCTTCATGCGGGTCTCGATCAGGTCGAGCACTTCGATGCTGAAGGTGCGCACTGTGCCCTGCAGTTCACAGAAGTCGGGCACCACGTTGGTGGCTTCGCCCGCGTGGATCATGGTGACCGAGATCACGCCCGCGTCCACCGGCTTCTTGTTGCGGGTGATGATGGTCTGAAAGCCTTGCACCATTTGGCAGGCGATTGGCACCGGGTCGATGCCGTTGTGTGGCAGCGCGGCATGGCTGCCTTTGCCGCGGATGGTGATCTTGAACTCGTTGCTGGACGCCATCACCGGGCCTGCGCTCACGGCAAAAGTGCCCACGGGTGCGCCGGGCCAGTTGTGCATGCCGAACACGGCTTGCATGGGAAACTTGTCGAACAGGCCGTCCTTGATCATCTCTCGGGCACCGCCACCGCCTTCTTCGGCAGGTTGGAAGATCAAATACACCGTGCCGTCAAAGTCGCGGTGCTTGGCAAAGTGTTTGGCAGCCGCCAGCAGCATGGCCGTGTGACCGTCGTGGCCGCAGGCGTGCATCTTGCCTTGGTGTTTGCTGGCGTGGGCGAAGGTGTTGAACTCCTGCATGGGCAGCGCGTCGATGTCGGCGCGCAAGCCAATACCTCGCCCGCAAGCGCCGCCATCGCGCCCGTGCACGATGCCGACCACGCCTGTGGTGCCCATGCCGCGGTGGATGGGGATGCCCCAGTCGGTCAGCAGCTTGGCCACCACATCTGCGGTGCGCACTTCCTGAAAGCACAGCTCAGGGTGTGCATGAATATCTTTGCGAATGGCCGCAATGCTGGCCGCGTCGGTGAGGATGGAGTCGATGATTTTCATGAATACAGTCTAGCGGGACTTGGTGATGTTTGCCAAGCCAACACCCCAAATGACCCGACTGTCACCTGGGTGCCCGGGGCAGAGTGCAAAATCGTGCACACATCCCATCATGACTTGTATGCATCCTTCATCCATTCAACGGCCTTGGCGCACTGTGGTCAGCGCCCTTGGGGCCTTCCTTTGGGCTGGCGTGGTGGCCGCCGAGCCCCAACTCACATGCCAAGTGACCTATGCCGGAAGCACCCACACCGTGCTGGCCCGCCCGGTGGCCGACCCCTATTCAGTGCCGTCTGTGGACATTGGTGGGCGTTTTTTGTTCAAAGCCGTCATGGTGGGCGATGCGGCCAGCGTGAGCCGCGTCTTGCTGTACGCCTACCAGGACGCCACACCCCATCCGGTGTTGATCCATCAGGCCAAATATTTGCCACCTTACCCCCGCGTTTCGCAGCCCTGGCCCATCACGGGTCAGCAGTATTTGTACGCAGGGCCTTTGGAGCGGGAGTTGATTTACAGCTGCACGCTGGAGGGGCTGGCACCATGAAAAAGTTCTTGCTGGTTTGGGCTGTGGTGGGCTGGGGGGCGCTGGCGTGGGCCCAAGAGGCAAGCGCCGCTGACAAGTCCGTCACCTTGGTGTTTGCCGGTGACACGGTGCTCGATGACGCCCCAGGTGCCTTGATTGCGCGTGGCGGTGACCCTTTTGCAGACTTTGCCGCAGTGTTGGCGGGTGCCGACATTCGCATCGCCAATCTGGAATGTGTGGTGGCCACCACGGGAAGCGCTGGCGACAAAAACTTCACCTTCCGGGCGCATCCGCGCGTGTTGCCCGTGGTCAAGAGGCATTTTGATGCGGTGGCCTTGGCCAACAACCATTCGGGTGACTTTGGTCGCGAGGCCTTTGCCGAAATGCTCGGTTTGCTCCAGAACGCGGGTTTGGGCAAGCTGGGCGGCGGCCGCAATTTGTCGGACGCCCATGAACCTTGGGTGGTGGAGCGCAACGGGCTGCGGATCGCGTTCTTGAGCTACAACGAATTCATGCCCCGCAGTTTTGAAGCCGACCACGATGCCCCCGGGGTGGCCTGGAGCGAGGATGAACAGGTGGTGGACGACATCCGCCGTGCCCGTCAGGTGCACCGCGCCGATCTGGTGATTCCCATCATGCATTGGGGCTGGGAGAACGAGTTGGTGGCCAACGCCCGCCAACGCCAACTGGCCCGCCTGATGGTGGCCGCCGGGGCCGATGCCGTGATCGGTGGGCACCCCCATGTGACGCAAGACATCGAACACATCCAGGGCAAGCCCGTCATTTACAGCGTGGGCAACTTCGTGATGAAGGAAACCGACAACGCCAACCAGCGCCGTGGCTGGGTTTTACGCTTGGAGCTGGATAAGCACGGCGTGCGCCTGCTTGACACCCGGGTGGCCCAAATCCGCATGGACGGCGTGCCCGAGCGCGACGACCGTGCGGCCAGCCCTTGCTGGCAACGCGGCGATGCGGCGGTGGGCCAGTGCGTGGCGGGGCGGCGCGTGAAGTCTCGCTGACAGCGAGTCGCGGTGCCTTAGGTTGCTGCTGTGGCGGTGCAAGCATTCGGCTGCAGGGGCAGCCTCCCACAAAACCCCAAAGCTCAAAGCTCATGCCCATTCATGTGCCGCTGACTTGCCCTCCCTGTGGGAGCGAGCCCCTGCTCGCGAATGTTGGCGAGGCCTACGGCGCATGCTGGGCTGCGCGACAATCGGCTTCTGACATGTTGACCGCCATCGCCCCATGAACCACACCCCTGCCACCACCCTGGTGCGCGGCGCTTGCCCGCACGATTGCCCCGACACCTGCGCCTTGCTGACCACGGTGGAGAACGGTCGTGCCACCAAAGTGCAAGGCAACCCGGCGCACGCGCAGACCGACGGCGTGCTGTGCACCAAGGTCTCGCGCTACACCGAGCGCATCTACCACCCGGACCGCTTGCTGCAACCCTTAAAACGTGTCGGCCCCAAGGGCTCGGGCCAGTTCGAGCCTGTGAGCTGGGACGAAGCGCTGGACAGCATTGCCACACGCCTGAAAACCATCGCCGCACGCCACCCGCAGGCCATCCTGCCCTACAGCTACGCGGGCACCATGGGCTTGGTGCAAAGCGAGTCGATTGCGGCGCGGTTTTTTCACCAGTTGGGCGCATCGCTCCTGGATCGCACGATTTGCGCCTCTGCCGGGGCCGAAGCCCTGACGCAGACCTTGGGCAACAAGGTGGGCATGAAGGTCGAGTTTTTTGCCGAATCCAAGCTCATCGTCATCTGGGGTAGCAACTCGATTGGCAGCAACCTGCACTTTTGGCGCGTTGCCCAAGCGGCCAAGCGCCAGGGGGCCAAGCTGGTGTGCATCGACCCCCGGCGCAGCGAAACGGCCGAAAAATGCCACGAACACATCGCCCTGCGCCCCGGCACCGACGCCGCGCTGGCGTTGGCCCTCATGCACGAGCTGATCGTCAATGGCTGGTTGGACCAGGACTACATCGACCGCTACACCTTGGGCTGGGACGCCCTGAAAGCGCGCGCCTTGCAATGGACGCCCGAACGTGCGGCCGACGTGTGCGGCGTGCCGGCCCTGCAAATTCGCCAATTGGCCCGCGACTGGGGCACGACCCAGCCCGCCGCCATTCGCCTGAACTACGGCATGCAGCGCGTGCGCGGTGGCGGCAACGCGGTGCGGGCGATTGCCTGCTTGCCTGCGTTGACAGGTGCCTGGCGGCACCGGGCGGGGGGCTTGCTGCTCAGCAGCTCGGGGCATTTTCCGGTGCGGCGAGCGGCCCTGCAGCGGCCCGACTTGCTGGGCGAGCGCCGCCCGCGCACGATCAACATGACCACCATTGGTGACGATTTGCTGCGCCCGGCTTCGCCCGATTTTGGCCCGCAAATCGAAGCCCTGATCGTTTACAACAGCAACCCGGTGGCGATTGCGCCCGAGTCGGGCAAGGTGGTGCAGGGCTTTGCCCGCGAAGACCTGTTCACGGTGGTGCTGGAGCATTTTCAGACCGATACGGCCGACTATGCCGACTTCATCTTGCCCGCCACCACGCAGCTGGAGCATTGGGACATCCACACCAGCTACGGCCACACCGATGTGTTGCTGAACCGCCCAGCGATTGCGCCTGTGGGCGGTGCACGCACCAACACCGACATCTTTCGGGCGCTGGCTCAGCGCATGGGGTTTGACGACCCATGCTTTGCCGAAACCGACGAGAGCTTGTGCCGCAGCGCCATTGGCGATAACAAAGATTTTGAGGCGCTGTTGGCCAATGGCTTTGCTTCATTGCCCGTGCCCGATGCGCCGTTTGCCGAGGGTGGCTTTCCATCGCCCTCGGGTCGCTGTGAGTTTTTCAGCCAGCGCCTAGCCGACCAGGGGCTGGATGGCCTGCCCGACCATGTGCCCAATTACGAAGTGCTTGGCAGCGATGCGCGCTACCCGCTGGCCATGATCTCGCCGCCTGCGCGCAACTTTCTCAACTCCACCTTCGTCAACGTGCAAAGCCTGCGCGACATCGAAGCCGAGCCGGTGCTGGAGATGCACCCCCAAGACGCGGCAGCGCGTGGCATTGCCGACGGCGCGGTGGTCAAGGTGTTCAACGACCGGGGTACTTACCACTGCAAAGCCAGATTGAACCAGCGGGCGCGGCCCGGTGTGGTCAACGGACTGGGCATCTGGTGGCGCAAGCTGGGCCTGAACGGCACCAATGTGAATGAGCTGACCAGCCAGCACCTGACCGACCTGGGCCGTGCGCCCGTGTTTTACGACTGCCTGGTGGAGGTGGCTGCCGACCCGGCTTTCAAGCCGGTCGCCAATGCAGCGGCCAAGGCCTCAGCCAAGGCCTGAACATCCACGTAACCCCCTTTGCACACCATGCCTGAACTGAAAATTGAACGAGCACACACCCTGGGCCTGGACGGCGCACGCTTGGTGGCCGAACGCTGGCGCGAGCAGGCCGAACAAGATTGGGGCATGACCTGCGCTTCAGAGCCTGGAGAGGCCTTGGACCGCATGCGCTTTGAACGCAGCGGTGTGAGTGGAGAGCTCTCCGTCAGCGCCACCCGCTTTGACTTGCAGATCAAGTTGGGGTTTTTGCTGGGGGCTTACAGCGGCAAGATTGAAGAAAAAATCCAGGCCAATCTGGATGCTTTGTTGGGTCCAGCGCCGCAGGCCTGATTCCGCCTTCGGCCGCAGGGGCGGCCTCCCACGCAGAGCCCGTCTCCTACACAGAGCTTTTGTCCCTCACACAGAGCTTGTCTTCCACGCAGAGCCAGCTTCCCACGCAGAGCTTGTCCATCACGCAGAGCCTGCCCACCAAACTGGGGCGGCCTGATGGGGTATTCATGTGGGAGCGAGCCCCTGCTCGCGAATGCCTGTTATCCCTGGCCTGCAAGACTCAAGGCAAATCCTTGTTCACCTCGGCCACGGTCGAAGTGCGCGGTCCCACCGAGCCCAGGCGGGCTTTGAGTGACTGGGGTTGGCGCGTCAGGATGGCGGCGTAGTTGGTGGTGTTGGACAGCACTTTTTTCACGTAATCGCGGGTTTCCTGGAACGGGATGTTTTCGGCCCAGATGGCCGCTTCGAGCACCGGGCCGTTGCGCCACGTGCGCGATCGACCCGGCCCGGCGTTGTAGGCCGCTGTGGCCAAAGGCATCGAGCCCTCGAAGTCGTCCAGCACCAGTTTCAGGTAACCCGTGCCGATGGCCACGTTCACTTCGCGGTCGGTGATCTGGTCGGGCGTGAAGCCGGTCATGCCGATCTTTTTGGCGGTCCATTTGGCGGTGGCGGGCATCACCTGCATCAGGCCCGAGGCCCCCACATGCGAGCGGGCGTCCATGACGAAACGGCTTTCCTGGCGGATCAGGCCATACACATAAGCCGGGTCGAGCTTGATGTCGCCCGAGCGGCGCACCACGATCTCGCGCAGCGGCATCGGAAAGCGCTGGTCAAAGTCGATGGCGTCTTTGGTGCGGTCGCTGGTGTTGATGCAGCGGTCCCACACTTGGCGTTGGCAAGCCAGATCGGCAGCGGCCAGCAGCTCGCGGTCGTTCATGCCGCCGGGCGTGTGCAGGTTGGTGCTGTAGTTCCACTCGCGGTTGCCTTCGGGGCGCAGCCCCATCTGGATGGCGTACAAGGCGCGCTGCAGGCCGGGGTTGATGAGGGCGGCGGCTTTTTCTTGCGGGGTCAGGGCGGCAGGGCGTTCGGGCAGGGTGATGGCTTGCCCCAATTCTTCGAGGGCCAGTTGCTCATAAAAACCCCGCACGCTGGCGATGCTGCGCAGCAGGCCTTGGGCTTCTTGCCGCTGGGCCGTGTCTTGCGCTGTGGCCATCAGGGCGCGTGCTCGCCAATACACCCATGCCGGGTCTTTTTGCGATTCGGGGCTCATGGCCTGGGTGGCGGTGAGCACCTGACGCCATTGGCCTTGCCGCAAGGCGGCGCGCACTTTCCAACTCAACAGGTCGTCGTTCAGGTCGCTGTCTTTTTGTACCTTGGCAAAGTGGCTGCTGGCGTTGTCTTGCAGTTTTTGCGCAGCTTGCTTGCCAATCACGCCCCAAGTCCAGTTGCGCTCTTCCTGGCTCAGCTGAATCGACCAGTGCCGGTCCAGCAGTTCGGCCGCTTTGTCGGGCTGGTTGGCAGCCAGGCGGATCAGGGCCAGCACCGCCAGCTCCTTGCGGCTTTTGGTGATGGCGATGATGCGTTTGTCCAGATACCGCTCAGGGTCGGCGTAGATCAGGGCCACTTGTTCAGACAAGCGTGGTGCTTCGATGTCGACGGCAGCTTGTGCCGGGCGGGGGCGGTTGGCTTCCATGGCCAGCCGCGCCTTGCGCCACAGGTCCAGTCCGTTGATTTGTTTGCCCGAGTGCAAATGCTCGGCCACATAGGTGCAGCCGTCGTCGGCCTCGCGCAGGGCGTACCACAGGCGCTTGGCTTCTTCGGCCACGTTCGCCTTGCTGTTCATGGCTTCGGTGGCCAGCGCGTAGCAGCGCACCTCGCGGTCGTCGCGCATGCGGTAGCGCGGGTACTCGGCGGTGAAGGTGGCCCAGTCGCGGCGCTTGCCCAGTTGCAGCAGCCAGTCGGTGCGCAAGCGGTCTTCGTAGTAGCTGCCTGAGTAGGCGTTCAAAAAGCCGCGAATCTCGGATTCAGGGGCGATGTCCAGCCGGGCGCGCATTTCCCAATAGGCCGCCAAAGGCTCCATCACATGGCCACGGGTTTGCGGCAGCAAGGCAGACAAGCGGTTTTTGTCGCCTTTTTTGAAGGCCTGCTGCATCTCCAGGATGACGTCGTCGCCCTTGTTTTGGGCTTGGGCGGCGGCGCTCCAGAGGCTTGTCGCGGTCAATGCACAAACCAGTGTCAGAATCTGAGTGAATTTCATGGGTCGATTATGGACAAAGCTGACGCTAAAAAAGCCTTACGGAAAGCCTTGATTGAAGAAAGGTTGAACCTGCCCGACCGCCAGGCGCGGGCTGAAGCCTTGCAGCGTGTCATGCGCATTTGGCTGTTTGACCGACCCGAAACCGTGATCGGCGCCTATTGGCCCATCAAGGGTGAATTTGACCCCTTGCCCGTGCTGCACCGCTGGAAAGAAGACGGCGAACTCAACGGCGAACCCCAACGCCGCCGCATCGGCCTGCCGGTGGTCAACAAGCAGCACAAAACCCTGACGTTCCACACCTGGTATCCCGGTTGTGCCATGGAAGAGGACGCCTACGGCATCCCCAAACCCAAAGACACCGAAGTCATCGTGCCCACCTTGTTGTTTGTGCCCTGTGTGGGCTACGGCATTGGTGGCTACCGCCTGGGTTATGGCGGCGGTTTTTACGACCGCACCCTGGCCACCTTGCAGCCCAAGCCGTTCACGGTGGGCTTGGGCTATACCCATGGCTTTGTGGACGACCTGGAGCCCGAAGACCACGACGAGCCGCTGGACGCGATCCTGAACGACAACGGGGTGGTGTGGCCGGTTTGACGCGGGCTTGGGTGACCTCTGTCGATGGACCTCAATCGGGGGAGGCCAGCGTTTCCGGGTCAGGCACGTCGCCCGTGGCCAGGCGGGTGTTGTCCGCTTGCTGGCGCAGCCAATCGCAAAAGGCGCGCACTTCGGGGCGCAACTTGCTGCGGGGTGCCACCAGCAGCCAATAAGCCAGCGGCGAGCTCAGCCGCATCTCGGGCAACACTTCCACCAAGTCACCGTTGGCCAGGCTCTCGGCCACCAAGGGCTGACGTGCCAAGGCCACGCCTTGGCCGGTGAGCGCCGCCTGCACGATCTGGTGGGCGTAGTTGAAATACAGCCAGCGCGCAGGAGATGGGGCGGCTGTTTTGCCGGGGGCATGGGGGCTGAAGGTGTCCAGCCAGCGCTGCCAGCTTAGCCATTCCATGTGTTGGGTGCGGTAGGCATCGCCGGCTTCGATCAGCGTGCAGCGCATCAAATCGGCCACGTTGCGGATGGGCTGTGATTTCAACAGCCACGGGCTGGCGACCACGGTCAGTTGTTCGCCAAACAGGCGCTCTGCGGAGCCGCTGATTTGGCTGGGGTTGGCGTAGCGCAAAGCCAGGTCCACATCGGTGTTGTTCATGTCCACGGCGGCGTCGGTGGCATCGATCCGGATGTCGATGTCCGGGTGCTCGCGTTGGAATATTTCAAGCCGGGGGATCAACCACATGCTGGCAAACGAAGCCCAGGTGGTGATGGACACGCTTTGGCGTCCGGTGCTCTGGCGGATGCGTCGCACCGCCGAATCGATGCGTTCCAGCGAAGCGCTGGCTGTTCGGTGCAGCAAGCTGCCTGAGCTGGTCAGCTCCACCGAGCGGGTGTGCCGCAAAAACAGCGGTGTGCCGACCTCGTGCTCCAACGCCTGGATTTGCCGGCTGACCGCGCTTTGGGTCAGGGCCAGCTCCTCTGCCGCCACCCGGAAGTTCAGGTGTCTGGCCACGGCGTCAAACGCCCTCAGATAGCTCATCGAGATCGGACGGGTGCGGGCAGCTGGGGCGGGGGAGGGCGGCATGGTGGTGCCCATGATACGGGCGCAGCGCGCTTTCATTCATGCATTTGGCGCATCAATGGAGGTGAGGATTTTCATTGGACGCTGAATGCTTTGGCTTGCATCATGAATGCACCGACGCTTTTGTCGGCGTCGCGATCACCCTGGAGATGGAGATGTCTGAATCCGCACTGTGCACTTCTTTGCAAGACTGTCAAAAACTGAAAACTGTCCGCTGGACAGGCACTTGGCGCTTGGCCCCCCGGCGCGCCATGAGCCTGCTGCCCCGCCAGGACAGCCAGTTGCTGATGGTGCAAGGCACGGCATGGATCACTTGGGAAAAACCCATCGACCGTGGGGCCCGAAGCGATGGCGACCATTTTCTGGAAGCCGGGCAGATCATTGACGTGCCCGCCGGGGCTCGCTTGGTCATGGAAGCGCGCCACAGCGGTGAGACGCTGCACTTTGACTGGCGCGAAATGCCGCCGGGCCTTGCGCTGCAGCGCTTGCCCCAGGCCACTTTGCCTGAACTGCTCAGGCAATGGCTGCAAGCCTGGGGGCAGGTGGGCGGGGCCAGTGCCAGGCTGGCGCGTGGGCTGTGCCGCCCTCGGCTGGGCGGGCTGACCGCAGGTGACTTGCCCGCCTGATGGTTTGACTGCGTGCCCAACTGAGTACCCGATTCAGTGTCCGACTCAGTGGGGGCCTTGGGCTGTGGCTGGCAGAATGCCGCCATGGCCCGACCCAAATCAGCAACCCACGACATCAAGCGCGACGCGATCCTCGACATCGCGGCGCAATGCTTTGCCCAGCGCAGTTACCCTGCGGCCAGCATGAACGAGATCGCCACGGCGTGTGGCACGTCCAAAGCGCGGCTGTACCACTATTACGACAGCAAAGAGGCGATCCTGTTTGACTTGCTGGACCGCCACACCCAGCGCCTGCTGGCGCTGATTGCGCAGACGGAGGCGACTGCGCAGCGCAAGAACTTGGACGAGCGGGCGACGCTGCACGAGCTGGTGCGGGCGTTTTTGCAGGAATACGAAACCTCGGCCACCCGGCACGCAGCCTTGCTCAACGACACGCAGTTTTTGAGCGATGCGCCCGACCCTGCGCTGGGCGCGGCTTTGGTCTCGCCCAGGGACCTGATCCTCAACCGCCAGCGCGACATCGTGGCCGCCATGACCCGCTTCATGAAGCGCGCTTACCCCGAGCGCCTGACCCCGACCAACCAGACCGCGCTGACCATGATGCTGCTGGGCATGATCAACTGGACCTTCACCTGGCTGCGCCCGGGCGGCCCGATCAGCTATGCGGCCTTTGCCGAAGAGGTCATTTCGATGCTGGAAAAGGGTTTGGGCTGAGTTTCTTGCCATCTCTTTGGGGCTTCCATGTGGGAGCTAGCCCCTGCTCGCGAATGTCTGCCAAAGGCATGCAGGCATTCGGCCGCAGGGGCGGCCTCCCACAGGGAGAGAGTCTGTGTCATTCGGTTGCAAGGGCAACCTTTCACGGCAAAAAGAAGCGTTGCAGCTCTTCGTGGGGCTGCCTCCCACAAAGACATTTTGAAGATCTGTCATTTACCAATCCGTAATTCATTTCGTTTAGGTAAAATCCACACCATTCATTGACCGGAGAAACTGCCATGTCCACCGCCCCGACCAAAGCCCCCACCAAAGCCTTCGCCAGTCAAGCCGACTTGGACGAAAAGAAGATCACTTTCGAGCAACTCAGCCAGCATTGCTGGGCCTACACCGCCGAAGGCGACCCCAACTCGGGCGTGATCATTGGTGACCGCTTCATCATGGTGAGCGACGCCACAGCCACCCCGGCCATGGCGCAAGACCTGATCAAGAAAATCCGCACCGTCAGTGACCTGCCCATCAAGTACGTGCTGCTGACCCACTACCATGCGGTGCGCGTGCTGGGCGCTTACGCCTACGCCGCCGAAGGCGCGACCGAGATCATCGCCAGCGAAGGCACTTTGGGCCTGATCAAAGAGCGTGGCGCGCAAGACATGAAGAGCGAGATGGAGCGCTTCCCGCGCCTGTTCCGTGGCGCTGACAGCGTGCCTGGCCTGACCTGGCCCACCATGGTGGTCGATGGCGGCAACCCCACCAAAGGCGAAGTGCCCGGCAAGCTCAGCATCAACCTGGGCGGTGTGGTGGTGCAGATCTGGCATCCGGGCCCGGGCCACACCCGTGGCGACACGATTGCCTGGGTGGAAGAAGAAAAAGTGCTGTTCTCGGGTGACCTGGTCGAGTACGAAGCCGGGGTGTACACCGGTGACGCGCAACTCGAAGAGTGGCCTGCCACGCTCGAAGCCCTGCGCGCCCTGAAGGCCGAGTTCATCGTGCCCGGTCGCGGCGAAGCCATGAAGGGCAATGCCAACGTCAACAAGGCGCTGGACTACACCAAGCGCTGGGTCGAGACCTTGTACAAGGCAGGCAAAGAAGCCGTGGCCGCCAAGATGGACCTGAAAGCCGCCATGGCCCACACCCGCCAAAGCATGGATCCGATCTTTGGCCATGTGTTCATTTACGAGCACTGCCTGCCGTTTGACGTGACGCGAGCGTATGACGAAGCCAGCGGGATCAAGAACCCCCGCATCTGGACAGCCGAGCGCGACATGGAAATGTGGAAAGCGCTGCAAAGCTGAAGCGCTGCATCCGCCCGAGCCCGAACCACAACCCCGCCCTGATCCGGCGGGGTTTTGTTTTTTGGGGGTCAGGGTTTGATCAGGTCTTTGATGTCACGCACATAAGCGCGCAGGGTGCGTGCCGCACGCAGCCGCTGCTCGGGGCTGGTGGTGTTGTGCAGCTGCGCCAGGTTGTCGCAGGCTTGTTGTGTCATTTTTTGCACCAGTGCGCGGCCCGCTTCGTCGGGGGGCATGAACCAGCGTTGCCAGACACCCCACAACTCGGCTTCAGCCTGGTCTGCGGGCAGCTCGCTTTTTGAGAGGCGGCGCAAAGTGAACAGCAGGTCTTGTTCACGGCGCAAGCGGTCGTGCCGACCCCATTCGGGGCTCCACACCGACTGGCTGACCTGCGTTTTGATCAGTGCAATTTGCGCAGCGCTCAGATCGCCATAAAAAGAACGGTAGCGCTCCAGTGTTTTCTCCAGGCGTCTTTCAAGGCGTTCGCTCGCGCTGCCTTGCAGCCATTGCTTGTCCCAGTCTTCGTTTTTGCTTTCCTGATGCCGTGCCAGGTGGCTCAGTTGGCGAGGTCCCAGCATCTGCACCACGGGGGCGGCTTGGGTGATGGCCACCCGCATGCTTCGGTCCATTTTGGTTTGTATGTCAGCCCATGCACTGCACACCTGGCTGGCCTGCACCGGGCCTTGGCTGAGTTCGACGCTGCGCTGCAACAGGTCTTGGTAAGTGGCGAGTTCCTGGCTGCGGTGCCATTGGTAGATGCTGGCCAGCGCGTCTTTGGTTCGGTCGGTCTGGGCGTCATTGAAAGAGATGGCGCTGTCCAGCCACCAGTAAGACAGCGCGGGCAGCTGTTGGTAGCCCAGCTTGATGGCGCTGCAGCCTTGCAACAGCAGCAGCGAGAGGCAGATCAGCCATGCTCGCATCAGTTCAGGCCTTGAACAACGACCCGCCACTGAATCAATGTCCCCACATCGCCTGCATTTTGGTCGCTGACGTTGAGTGTCCAAAGGCCGAGGGTTTTGACACTGGACTGAACCGTCGGCAGCAGGTCGATGCGCTGGAGTTTGCCTTGGCCGGAATCACAGGCTGTTCCTGTCGCGTTCCAGTCGGTAGGGGCTGTCACGGTCAGTGGGCTGCCGGAAGGTGGTGTGATTTTCCACACGAGGTCCGCAGGGCGCTGGTGGTTCAGGCAGATTTCGAGTGTGGCAGAAGAGACGGATGTCAGGCTGCAATTTTGATTGTCCCAAGTGACGGAGATACCGCTTGTGTTGTTGTCCGGTATGGCCGTACCCGATGTCGCAGGATTGGCGGCCCATAAGATGCGGGAGTCGCAGGTGGTGCTGACCGAGCTGGCAGGATTTGGTGCGTCACTGACAGGCGTCCCACCCCCTCCGCCCCCGCAAGCGGCCAGAAAACAGGTCGCCGCGAACAGGGTCGCCAGCCAAAAAGGTGATCGCATGCAAAGCTCCGAAAGGTATTGGGCTTGTATCGGCTTGAGTGGCCAATATTCAAGAACTATTTTCGCCATTGTCCACCCATGCAGATCTCCGCGACTTGACCGTGCTCAAGTGGCAGGGACGGGCCGCCAGTCTGGCGATAATTGCGGGGTGCGCCGCGCCCTGAGCCCGGCCCCGCTTTTGAAAGAAATCCATGAGTTTGAACACCCCGTTTCCTGTTGATGTGGTCGTGATGGCCGCAGGCAAAGGCACCCGCATGAAAAGTCGCCTGCCCAAGGTCTTGCAGCGTCTGGCCGGGGTGCCGCTGGTGCAGCATGTGCTGAACACGGCGGCGCAGCTGAACGCCCGCTCGGCGGTGGTCATCACCGGCCATGGGGCTGACCAGGTCGAGCCACTGCTGCTGGCCTCCGGGCAGGCGCTGGCGGTGCAGTGCGTGCGCCAGGAGCCGCAGCTGGGCACCGGCCACGCCGTGCAGCAGGCTGTACCCGCGTTGGCTGACGATGGCGTGGTGGTCATCCTGTCGGGCGATGTGCCGCTGACCCAGGCTGATACTTTGCTAGCGCTGATCGCCCAGTGCGGCGGCGACAAGCTGGCGCTGCTCACCATCGACTTTGCCGACCCTACGGGCTATGGCCGCATTGTTCGTGATGGTGATGCCGTCAAGGCCATCGTCGAGCACAAAGACGCTACCGAGGCGCAACGCCAAATCAAAGAGGTCTACAGCGGCATCATGGCCGTGCCTGCGCGTCTGCTCAAAGCCTGGCTGGCCCGTCTGGACAACCAGAATGCCCAGGGCGAGTACTACCTGACCGACGTGGTCAAGTTCGCTGTGGCCGACGGCGTGCCTGTGGTGGCCCACAAGATTGCCGATGCGCTGCAAGTGGCGGGCATCAACAGCCCGGTGCAACTGGCCGAGCTGGAGCGTGCCCACCAGCTGCGCCAGGCCCACCGGTTCATGGAGCAGGGCGTGCGCCTGAAAGACCCGGCCCGTTTTGATCTGCGCGGCCAGCTCGACTGCGCACAAGACGTCGAGATCGACGTGAACTGCATTTTTGAAGGCCAGGTGTCTTTGGGCGAGGGCGTGAAGGTGGGCGCGAACTGCGTGCTGGCCAACTGCATCATCGCCACCGGCGCGGTCATCCACCCCTTCACCCACATCGACGGTGAAAAACTCGGCGTGTCGGTGGGCGAGGGCGCGTTGATCGGCCCGTTTGCCCGCTTGCGCCCCGGCGCGCAGCTGGGGGCCGAGGTGCACATCGGCAACTTTGTTGAGGTCAAAAATTCCACCCTGGCCAAAGGCGCCAAAGCCAACCACCTGGCCTATCTGGGCGACGCCACCGTGGGCGAGCGGGTGAATTACGGCGCGGGCAGCATCACCGCCAACTACGACGGGGCCAACAAGCACCGCACCGTGATCGAAGCCGACGTGCACATCGGCAGCAACTGCGTGCTGGTGGCCCCGGTGACCATTGGCGCAGGCGGCACCGTGGGCGGCGGATCGACCATCACCAAGAGCACCGAGCCCGGCGCTTTGAGCGTGGCACGCGGCAAACAAATCAGCATCGCCAACTGGGTGCGGCCTGCCAAAAAGCCCAAGGCCTGAAGCTGCTCAGTGGGGGATGCGGCCTGACCGGGTTTTGGTGGGAGGCTGCCCCTGCAGCCGAACGGTGAATCGACCACTTCTTTTTTTCGGGTGCTTTCGCTGAACCTGCATTCGCGCGCAGTGGCGCGCTCCCACGAAGCCCTAATCGCGGCGGCTGCGATCGGGTTTTTTAAGCAGCAGGCGGTTTCAGCAATGGCCAAGTGGTGGTGAACTTGGCCCGCTTGGTGGCGAAGAACGCTTTCACATTGCGCACATTGGCGTCTTGCGTGAACAGCGTCTGACTGATGGCCAGGTAATGCGGCATGTCGTGGGCCTGCACCACCAGCATGAAGTCGGGGCCGGGCGACACGCGCCAGCACTGCTGCACTGCATCGTGCGCCACGGCGCGGGCCTCAAAGGCATCCAGGTGTTCGCTGCCTTGCCGGTCCAGCGACACCTCCACCAACGCCGTGAGGCCGTGGCCAAGGCTTTGGCTGAGACGGTCGGCGCTCAGCACCGCCACTTGCCGCTCAATCCAGCCGCCCTCGGTCAGCCGTTTGACGCGCCGCAGGCAGGTGGGGGGCGAGACGTTGACCCGCTCGGCCAACGCCACATTGCTGATGCTGGCATCGCGTTGCAGGGCGTTCAGCAGTTGCAGGTCAATAGAGTCGAGCTCGTTGTGTTCCATGAATCGTATTTTATTGAAATTTAATTTCAATATGAGATTTTTGTGAAATTTTAAATCTAAAGAAGTCTTGATATTGATCTGAAATTTCAAGTGAGCAAGCCTAACATCCCACCAGTTTTGTGAAAACACCCCATTCAGGAGCTTCAACATGTGTGGCATCGTCGGCGCCGTTTCTTCCCGCAACATCGTTCCCGTGCTGGTGCAGGGCCTGCAACGGCTTGAATACCGGGGTTATGACTCGTGCGGCGTGGCTGTGCACGCGGCCAGCCTGAACGGCAAAACTGGCGGCTTGCAGCGCGCCCGCAGCACCTCGCGCGTGGCTGAGTTGATGGACCAGGTCACCGCTGACCACATCGAAGGCGGCACCGGCATCGCCCACACCCGCTGGGCCACGCACGGTGCACCCGCTGTGCACAACGCGCACCCGCACTTCAGCCACGGCACGGGCGCGGCAGATGCCAAGCCGGGCAAAGTGGCCTTGGTGCACAACGGCATCATCGAAAACCACGAAGAACTGCGCGCCGCCCTGCAAGCCAAGGGCTATGTGTTTTTGAGCCAAACCGATACCGAGGTCATCGCCCACCTGGTGGACAGCGTGTACGACGGCGATATTTTTGAAGCCGTCAAAACCGCCATCCGCCAACTGCACGGCGCGTACGCGATTGCCGTGTTCCACAAAGACGAGCCCCAGCGCGTGATCGGCGCTCGCGCAGGTTCTCCGCTGATCCTGGGTGTGGGCCAAGGCGAAACCTTCTTGGCCAGCGACGCGATGGCGCTGGCCGGCGTGACCGACCAGATCGTCTATCTGGAAGAGGGCGACGTGGTCGACATTCAGCTGGGCAAATACTGGGTGGTGGACCGTGAGCACAAGGCCGTGACCCGCGCCGTGAAGACCGTGCACGCACACAGCGGCGCGGCCGAGCTGGGTCCTTACCGCCACTACATGCAAAAAGAAATCTTCGAGCAGCCGCGTGCGATTGCCGACACGCTCGAAGGCGTGGAAGGCATCACGCCCGAGTTGTTTGGCGACGGCGCTTACAGCACCTTCAAGGCCATCGACAACGTGTTGATCTTGGCCTGTGGCACCAGCTACTACAGCGGCTGCGTGGCCAAGTACTGGATCGAGGCGATCTCCAAAGTGCCCTGCCAGGTCGAGATCGCCAGCGAATACCGCTACCGCGAATCGGTGCCCAACCCCAACACGCTGATCGTCACCATCACCCAAAGCGGCGAGACCGCCGACACACTGGCCGCGTTGCGCCACGCGCAGAGCCTGGGCATGACGCACACGCTCACCATTTGCAACGTGTCCACCAGCGCCATGGTGCGCGAATGCAAACACGCTTATGTGACCCGCGCCGGGGCCGAGATCGGTGTGGCCTCCACCAAGGCCTTCACCACCCAACTGGCAGGCTTGTTCTTGCTCACGCTGGCGCTGGCGCAGACCAAAGGCCGCTTGAGCGACGAAGAGGAAGCCGGGCACATCAAAGCCATGCGCCACCTGCCCGCCGCGCTGCAAGCCGTGCTGGCGCTGGAGCCGCAGGTCATCGCCTGGGCACAAGAATTCGCCAGCAAGGAAAACGCGCTGTTCCTGGGCCGGGGCACGCACTACCCCATCGCCCTCGAAGGTGCACTCAAGCTCAAAGAAATCACCTACATCCACGCCGAAGCCTATGCGGCAGGTGAACTCAAACACGGCCCACTGGCCTTGGTGACCAGCGCCATGCCCGTGGTGACCGTCGCGCCCAATGACCAGCTGCTCGAAAAGCTCAAGAGCAATATGCAAGAAGTGCGAGCCCGCGGCGGCGTGCTCTATGTGCTGGCCGATGGTGACACCAAGATCGAAAGCAGCGAAGGCGTCAACGTCATCCGCATGCCCGAGCACTACGGTGTGCTGTCACCGATCTTGCATGTGGTGCCGCTGCAGTTGCTGAGTTATCACACGGCGTGTGCGCGGGGGACGGATGTGGACAAGCCGAGGAATTTGGCGAAGAGCGTGACGGTGGAGTAATTCCGTTCGGGGGTATTTCAGAGGGTGGTTTTCTCGTCCGCTTTCAGATGGTGCTGACTACGGGGGCTCTGATGCTCGGAGCATATTCCCCGTACCAAAAGGAACTCTTTGATTGTTGACGCCGATCCAATATTGACCACCTGTGCCGATTGAGTTTTGACCAGGGGCTTGAGCCAGCTTTTATGTCGGCTGGCTGTGGATAACTATAAGTTCAATTGTCGTCCTGCAGCTCCTTTCTCTTCGCTTTGCTTGCCTGCTCCCTGGCTTTAATTCTGCCTCTGGCCTCATTGGAGCTGTGCCTGAACCGGTAGGACTCATTGCCCGTTTCCACAATGTGGCAGTGGTGCGTCAACCGGTCTAACAGCGCCGTCGTCATCTTGGCATCCCCAAACACGCTCGACCATTCGGCAAACGTCAGGTTTGTCGTGATCAGCACACTCACTCGTTCATAGAGCTTGGACAGCAAGTGAAACAGCAAGGCCCCTCCGGCTTGGCTGAACGGCAAATACCCCAACTCATCAAGCACCACCAAGTCCATGCGCGACAAACTCAGCGCAAGCCGACCCGCCTTGCCTTGCGCCTTCTCTTGCTCCAGCGCATTGACCAGGTCCACCGTCGAGTAGAACCTGACCTTTTTGCCGTGTTGCGTCAGCCCCGAGATACCCAGTGCCGTGGCCAGGTGCGTTTTGCCCGTCCCCGGCCCCCCAATGAGCACCACGTTTTGCGCATCCTGCGTGAACGACAGATCGGCCAGTTTGTGCACCAATGCCCGGTCCACTTGCGAGGCCTCAAAGTTGAAGCCCGCCAAATCCCGGTGCACCGGGAAGCGGGCCGCCTTGGTTTGATGCGCAATCGATCGCATGTGGCGATTGACTGCTTCGGCCTGCAGCAAGTGCTCGATCAGCCAGCGAGATGCGTGCAGCTCGGCATTGCCACCTTGCTCCACCAGATCCGCCCATGCCATGGCCATGCCGCTGAGCCTGAGACTTTTGAGTTCGGCCTGGATGTCCCGCTGTGTTGGCTTGTGCTCAGTCATGCGTCACCTCCACGCTGGACCGCAGGTCGTCGTAGCGCGCCGTGTTGGCCAGTGGCACCTCACTGAGCTGCAGCGATGTTTCGGCTTGCTGCGGCATCGGTGGACTGCTCAAGCGCGCCAACACGTTGCGCACATGCTCCACGCTGATGCCACCGTTGGGCGTGGCACCTTCCAGCAAAACCTCCACCGCCAACAATACAGCGTCCAGCCCCGATTGCGGCACCACGGCCAGCACCTGTGCCATCACCCGGTCACCGCCCGCATGGCGCAACAACGACTGCCTCAGCCTCAGCAGCGCAGGTGGCAAGTCCATAAACGGCGTGCCGTTTCTGAGCGCCCCCGGCTTGCGTTGCACCAGATCGATGTAATGCTGCCAGTCGTAGCTGATTTGCGCCCGGTTGGTCAGCCTCGTGTGGCTGGCCACGATGGCGTCTTGGGCCACCACATCGACTCGGCCCGGATACAGCCTTGTACTCACCAGCTGCCCAGCCCACTCGCACGGCACCGAATATTTGTTGCGCGCCACATTGACCAAACAGGTGCTGCTCACCCGGGCCGGATTCTCCACATACCCATCAAACGGCTCGGGCATGCTCATCAAGTGCTCCCGCTCCAAATCCAGCATCTCGGCCAGCGTGAACTGCTTGTGCTCCGGATGTGGTGTTTCGGCCCAGATCGAGCGGCAGCGCTCAGCCAACCAGGCATTGAGCTCCACAAACGAGCCAAAACGCTTGGTGCCAGCCTCTATCCAGATGCGACTGCGGCTGTCCTGCACGTTCTTCTCCACCACCCCTTTCTCCCAACCCGAAGCAACGTTGCAAAAGTCCGGCTCAAACAGGTAGTGGCTGCACAGCGCATTGAAGCGGGCATTAACGATGCGACCTTTGCCTTTCTTGACCTTGTCCACCGCCGTCTTCATGTTGTCGTAAATGCCCCGGCGCGCCACACCGCCCAGCGCTGCAAAACTGCGGGTGTGCGCGTCAAACAGCATCTCGTGTCCCTGGCTGGGGTAGGCCACCACCCAGAATGCCCGGCTGGCGCACAGCTTGAGATGTGAGACCTGCATGTGGTGGTACACCCCACCAATGAGCAATCCTTCCTCGCTCCAGTCAAACTGAAACGCCTCGCCCAGCTCGAAACTCAAAGGCACATACGCCTTGGATGCCGCCTTGCCCTCGTGCTCGCGCCAACCCCGAATGAAATCCGTCAATCGGCTGTAGCCACCCCGATAGCCCTGCGCCTGCAACTGCGCCAACAACGCCCGCGCACTGCGCCGGGCATGTTTGGGTCGATGGGAATCGGCTTTGAGCGCCTGCACCAACGTCGCCTCAAACGCGCTGAGTTTGGTGAATCCGCTTTGCCTTTTGTATTTGGGAGCCTGGTCGCCCGGGGCCTTGAGCCATTTTTTGACCGTGTTGCGCGACAGCCCTGTGCGCTTGGCGATCTCGCTATTGGAGAGTTGCTCGCGCAACTTCATGCGCCTGACCTTACCTATCATTTCCATGGTGATCACCTTCTTGCTCTCCTGCTGAATATTTCAGCAGGCCAGTTGAACACCCTGGTCAATTTTGAGTCGGCACTACTAGGTTTAGATGGTCAGTTTTCGGTCGGCGTCAACAGCCTTGTTTCCAGCGCTCCCACATCAGCGCTTTCTGGCTATCGGAATAGTAAATCCTTGGTCGTCGCTTCATCTGCAACACTCCTTCCGTTTTCGCGGTGGTTAGTATGTTGCATCGACCGGTTGAATCCGCCGGCGTATGTGGTCATGCCCGATCATTTGCACTGGCTGATGCAACTGGGCGAAGAGGTGGATTTGGGTCGCTGTGTGCAAGGCGTGAAGTCGCTCGTGTCTCGTGAATTAGGTCAGCCCATCTGGCAGCCAGGCTTTCATGACCGTGCGATGCGCAAAGATGAAGATCTTCAAGCCTTGGCCCGATACATCGTGACCAATCCACTTAGAGCTGGTTTGGTGAAACGGGTGGGCGATTACCCGCATTGGGATGCGATGTGGCTTTGAAAAACCTTCGGCCGCAGGAGCGACCTCCCACAGAGTCAGGGCATCTGGCGCTTTGTGGGAGCGAGCCCCTGCTCGCGAATCTTTGCTGGAGCCAATTCACACATTCGGCTGCAGGGGCAGCCTCCCACAGGTGAGATTGAGCCCGTTCAAACATTCGGCTGCAGGGGCAGCCTCCCACAGGGACAGCGCTTCTGGGTTTTCGTGGGAGCGAGCCCCTGCTCGCGAATGGTTTATCGGGCCAGCTCAGGTTGCCAGACGAAGCGCTCTGCGCCGCTGAAACACAGAAAGCGTTTGTTGGTGGCGCGTCCGATGGCGCACAGCCCCAGGCGGTTGGCCACGTCGAGGCCCATTTGTGTGATGCCGCTGCGGGACACGACCACGGGCACGCCCATTTGGGCAGACTTGATCACCATCTCGCTGGTCAGGCGGCCTGTCGTATAAAAAACCTTGTCTTGGCCATCGATGTCGTTCATCCACATCCAGCCAGCGATGGTGTCCACCGCGTTGTGACGGCCCACGTCTTCGACGAACATGAGCATCTGCTCGCCCTGAAACAACGCACAGCCGTGCACAGAGCCAGAAGACTTGTAGGTGGTTTCTTGCACGCGGATGGCGTTGACCAAGCCGTACAACTGGCCCTGTGTGATTTGGGCTGACGGCAATTCGATCTCGTCGATGTGGGCCATCAGGTCGCCAAACACGCTGCCTTGGCCACAGCCGGTGGTCACCACGCGGTCGGCGCTGCGCTCGACCACGACTTGGGCACCCGGGCGGGTTTTGACGGCAGCCACACCGGGCTCACCCATCTCGCCTTCGCCCAGACTCCAGTCCACGGTGATGGATTCGATTTGATCCACCGAGTCGATCAGGCGCTGGTTGCGCAAGAAACCGAGCACCAGTAGTTCAGCCTGCCCGCCCAAAGTCATCAAAGTCACCAGCTCTTTTTTGTCGAGGTAAATGGTGAGCGCCCGCTCTGCAGGGATTTGAGTTTCGGATGTCTCGCCAAACTCATTGCACACAGTCACCGCGCGGGTGAGTGCGACCCGCGCATGGGTGAGGCGGGGTTTGGGCAGTGCCGGGGCAGCAACAGGAGCGTTCAAAACAACAGACATGGCTTGAGCCTAACGCAAAAATCCCCCGCCGTTGCCGACGGGGGATTTGCAGCAAACAGGTTGAATGAGGTCAGCCTTTTTTGGCGGGTGCTGCAGCTGCGGGTTTGGCCGCAGGTGCAGGGGCTGCGCCAGCAGCAGGCGCTGCAGCCGTCTGCTCTGCTGGCTTGTAGGCACCAGGGTCCACGCAAGCCGGTGTGGCAGGCACGGTGGATTTGGCCGCCGATTTGTGGGTCTTGTGGTAGTGGGCCGCTACTTTTTCGCGGGACTTGCACAGCTGGAAGTCGGCAACTTTGTTGCCGTGCGAGGTTTTGGCAGCCGCTTCGGCCGCTTTGGCCTTGGCTTCTTCGCTCGGTGCGGGGAGTTTGGCCATTGCACCAAAGCTGATGGCCAGTGCAGACATGACAAGCAGGTATTTTTTCATGATGTTCTCCTGGCTCAAACCGAAGCCGTAGATGCAGCAGGTGCGGAGGCAGCAGCAGGGGTTGAGCGCTGCGCCGGGATCTTGCCTGCCTTGATGTCGTCGTACCAGAGTTCGTGGTGCTCTTTGGCCCAAGTCTCGTCCACATAGCCTTCGCGCATGGCCTTGTAAGCGCCGCGCATGCCAATGGTGCCCATGTAGATGTGACCGATGAACATGGCCATCATGAACAAGGTGGCGACACCGTGAATCATGTTGGCGATTTGCATGGTGCTGCGCTCATAAATGAGGCCGGGAATCAGCTTGTCGAGCACCAGGCCCGACCCCACCACGATGGCGCCCAGGAACAGCACGCCGCCCCAGAACACCACCTTTTCACCGGCATTGAAGCGGTGTGAAGGCACTTCGGTGCCCGAAAACAAACCACCGCCTTTGAGTACCCAGACCAGGTCATCCTTGCTGGGCATGTTGTCTTTGAGGAAGGTGACAAACACCACCACCAAAGACACGGCGAACAGAGGGCCGGCAAAGTTGTGCAGGTTTTTCAGGGCATAGGTCAGCCAGCCAAACAGCGTGCTGCCAATGATGGGCAACAAGAAAAACTTGCCATAAGCCATGACGATGCCGGAGATGGCCAGGGTCACAAAGGCAATGGCGTTGGCCCAGTGGGCCGAGCGCTCAAACGGGGTGAAGCGTTCGATCTTGCGACCGGTTTCCTGGCCATGCAGCTCAAGCGTGCCTTTGCTGAAATAAAACAAGGCCATGGCACCCACGGCGATCAGCAACAAAGCAGCACCATAAGGAATGATGATTTTGTTGCGCACCTGACGCCACGACTCACCGGCCGATGCCAAGCGAGAACCGGGGTATTGCACAAAAGGCTGGATCAGGTTGCCCGCTTCGGGGGCCTGGCTTTTGGGCAGGCTGCTGTAGCCGGTGACGCCCTGCCCCACCGCACGCCACATGGGCGCGTTGTTGCCGGGTTGGACCTGGCCGCGCTCGGCGTTGGTTTGGTCTTTGTATTTCGGATCGGCATCGGCACCCGGTGCGATCTGGAAGACGTTGGCGCTTTTCACGCCCAAGCTGGTCTCAGCCGGGGCAGCTGCTGGAGCGGGGGCTGCTGCAGGGACCTGCGTCTGGGCGGCAACGCCCCACGCGGCCAATGCCAGCCCGATGGTCAGTAAGAAGCGACGCATGAACTTCTCCTTGGCGCTCACTTGGGTGCGCGGACGTGGTCGTTCATGCCATAAGTGGCACGGGCCTTGAGGTGGTTGGCCCACCCGTCTTTGTCACCGGCTTTCCAGCCAGGCGCAGTGAACGTGGCCACGCCAGTGCCGCTCTCGGCAGGCTTGTCGGTGCGCACGCCCTTGACCTCTTGCGGCTTTTCGCCGCAAGCCGCCAACAAAACAACGCTGCAAATGATGAAGGCTGCTTTCATGCTCAGGCTCCTTGCTTGGCTTGGTTGCCGTAGGCGGTGCCCCAACCCCAGACTTCGGCACCTTTGCCACGGCTGATCACCCGGCCGCGCAGGATGTCGGTGATGACATCGCCGTCACCTGCCAACAAGGCCTTGGTCGAGCACATTTCGGCGCAAGCAGGCAGCTTGCCTTCGGCCAAACGGTTGCGACCGTATTTGTCGAACTCGGCTTGGCTGCCGTGCTCTTCTGGGCCGCCGGCGCAGAAGGTGCATTTGTCCATCTTGCCGCGCACACCGAAGGTGCCGCTGGATGGGAACTGTGGCGCACCGAACGGACAGGCATAAGAGCAGTAACCGCAGCCAATGCAGATGTCCTTGTCGTGCAGGACCACGCCTTCTTCGGTTTTGTAGAAGCAGTTGACGGGGCAAACCGCCATGCACGGTGCGTCCGAGCAGTGCATGCAAGCGACCGAGATCGACTTTTCACCGGGAACGCCATCGTTCAGGGTGACCACACGGCGGCGGTTGACGCCCCATGGGACTTCGTGTTCGTTTTTGCAAGCGGTAACGCAACCATTGCATTCGATGCAGCGCTCTGCATCACAGATGAATTTCATTCGTGCCATCGTGTTCTCCTCAAGCCTTCTCGATGTTGCAGATGGTGGTCTTGGTCTCTTGCATCATGGTGACGCTGTCATAACCGTAGGTGGTGGCGGTGTTGACCGCCTCGCCGCGCACGATGGGCGCTGCACCTTTGGGGTAATGCGCCAACATGTCGGCACCTTGCCAACGACCCGAGAAGTGGAAAGGCATCCAGACGGTGCCCGTGTCCACACGCTCGGTCACCAAGGCCTGCACGTTCAGGCGTGCACCTGTCGCGCCCAACAACCAGACACGGTCGCCGTTGCGGATGCCACGGTCGGCTGCTGTCTTGGGATTGATTTCGACAAAGGCTTCTTGCTGCAACTCGGCCAACCAGGGGTTGGATCGGGTTTCTTCGCCGCCACCTTCGTATTCGACCAAACGGCCCGAAGTCAGGATGAGCGGGAACTTCTCGTGCATCTTGTCGGCGATGTTTTTGTCCTGCACGGTTTTGTACAGGGTGGGCAAACGCCAGAAGGCTTTTTTGTCTTCGTGCGTGGGGTACTTGGCCATCATGTCCGGACGGGTGCCGTACAAAGGCTCGCGGTGCTGCGGGATCGGATCAGGGAAGTTCCAGACCACAGCGCGGGCCTTGGCGTTGCCAAAGGGGTGGCAGCCGTGTTCTTTCATGAACACACGGATCATGCCGCCCGACGAATCGGTCTTCCAGTTCTTGCCTTCGGCCGCTGTTTTTTCGGCTTCGGTCAATTCGTCCCACCAGCCCAGCTTTTTCAAAAGGATGTGGTCGAGTTCAGGGTAGCCGGTGGTGATGTCGGCACCCAGCGAGTGCGAACCGTCTTCGGCCAGCAGGCTCTTGCCTTCGCGCTCCACACCGAAGTTGGCGCGGAAGTTACCGCCGCCGTCCATGACGTGTTTGGAGGTGTCGTACAGGTTGGCTGAACCAGGGTGCTTGAGTTCGGGCGTGCCGTAGCAAGGCCATGGCAGACCGAAGTAATCGCCGGTGAAGTCGTAGCCGGTTTCCTTGTCCTTGCCACCTTTGGCCTTGAGGGTCTTCACATCGAACACATTCATGTTCTTCATGTGGGCCTTCAGGCGCTCTGGGCTCTGGCCGGTGTAGCCAATGGTCCAGACGCACTTGTTGATTTCACGCAGGATGTCTTCGGGCACGGGCTCGTCCAGGCCCTTGACCTTTTGCATCTTGTAGTTCTTGGACAGCTCTTTGGCAAAGCCCAGTTTTTCGGCCAGCTGGTGCATGATCATGTGGTCCGAGCGGCTCTCCCACAATGGATCGATGACTTTCTCGCGCCACTGCAGCGAACGGTTGGAGGCGGTACACGATCCGCTGGTCTCGAACTGCGTTGCGGCGGGCAACAGGTACACGGCGCGGTTGGGGTTCAGGTCTTCGGCTTTGCCGGGCATGGCGGCCATGGCCGCTGTGGCCGATGGGTAAGGGTCCACCACCACCAGCAAGTCCAGCTTGTCCATGGCGCGCTTCATGTCGAGGCCACGGGTTTGCGAGTTGGGTGCATGACCCCAATAAAACACGCCGCGCAGGTTGCTGTCCTGGTCGATCAGCTCGTTGTTCTCGAGCACGCCGTCGATCCAGCGCGAGACGGTGATGCCGTTCTTGCCCATCATGGCGGGCGAGGCAAACTGCTTTTTGATCCACTCGAAGTCGACGCCCCAAGCTTTGGCAAAGTGCTTCCAAGAGCCTTCGGCCAAGCCGTAGTAACCGGGCAAAGAATCGGGGTTGGGGCCGACGTCGGTCGCGCCTTGCACGTTGTCGTGGCCACGGAAAATGTTGGTGCCGCCACCGGACTTGCCCACGTTGCCCAGGGCCAGTTGCAAGATGCAGGAGGCACGCACGATGGCGTTGCCAATGGTGTGCTGCGTTTGGCCCATGCACCAGACGATGGTGCCGGGGTTGTTCTCGTGCAGCATCTTGGCGATCTTGAAGACTTGGTCTTCCTTCACGCCGCAAGCCTCTTCCACCTTGTCGGGTGTCCACTTGGCCAGCACTTCTGTCTTGATGGCATCCATGCCGTAGACACGGTCGTTGATGTATTTTTTGTCTTCCCAGCCGTTCTTGAAGATGTGGTACAGCACACCGAACAGGAAAGGAATGTCGGTGCCCGAACGGATGCGCACGTATTCGTCAGCCTTGGCTGCCGTGCGGGTGAAGCGCGGGTCGACCACGATCATCTTGCAGCCGTTTTCCTTGGCGTGCAGCATGTGCAACATCGACACGGGGTGGGCTTCTGCGGCGTTGGAGCCGATGTACAAAGCGACCTTGCTGTTTTGCATGTCGTTGTACGAGTTGGTCATGGCACCATAACCCCAGGTGTTGGCCACACCGGCCACCGTGGTGGAGTGGCAAATGCGGGCCTGGTGGTCGCAGTTGTTGGAGCCCCAGAAGCTGACAAACTTGCGCAGCAAATAGGCCTGCTCGTTGTTGTGCTTGGACGAGCCAATGAAGTAAACGCTGTCGGGGCCGCTGGCCTTGCGCAGCTCCAGCATCTTGGCGCTGATCTCGGTCAGGGCGGTGTCCCAGCTGATGCGCTCGTATTTGCCATTGACCAACTTCATGGGGTAGCGCAGGCGGTATTCGCCATGGCCGTGCTCGCGCAGGGCTGCACCTTTTGCGCAGTGGGCGCCCAAGTTGATGGGCGAATCGAACACGGCTTCCTGGCGCACCCAGACGCCGTTTTCGACGACGGCATCGACCGCACAGCCCACTGAGCAGTGGGTGCACACGGTGCGCTTGACTTCGACCTTGCCTGCGCCAAGCAAACTGGCACCGGTGGCAGCCTGGGCTTTTTGCACCAGGCTCAGCTGCGATGCGGCCAAGCCAACACCGACACCCAGACCCGAACGGCGCAGGAAACTGCGGCGATCAAGTGTGGGCAAAGCCTGCGACAAACCACGGCGCAAGCTGTGGATGAAAGGAGAAGAAACGGCACCGGTCGTACCGGTTTGTTTTTTGGTCAGCAACATGGAGGGCTCCAGTTGGGGATGAACGGGAAGAAGGCGGAAATCGGAATCAGACGCGGGTGGTCTTGTAATACTGCTGAACGTGTTCGCTCAAGCTGTATCCACCGCCACGCGTGGGTTTGGGCAAGGCGGCCGCAACCGGTGCGGTCGACTTGACCACGCCAGGCAACACGGCGGTGGCGGCAGCCACGGCACCCACGGTCGCAACACCCGAGAACAGGCTGCGGCGCGAAAGAGAAGAAGTTTTGGAAGACATGAGAGACTCCAGAATTGATTGAACCAATGACCTATTGACTTAGGCAATTTTTTGCATAGGGCGATGTTAACGGCCCCAAGAGGCCTTCTCAAAGTAAAAACCCTTACATCGCTTGGGTATGGGCCCGACAAATGAGATTCAAAGCACTGACTCAATGGCCATGTGTGCTGGCGAACACAGCCCCGACACCAGAGTCCGCGAAGCAGGCTTGCTCAACTTGAGATTTTTTGCAGCACAAGCCCAAATTTTTTCAATCAAGCAACCAGATCAAAGCCTTGTGACTCCACACTGATGAAGGCAGAGGTGAAGGCCGCTGCGCGTGCATAAAAGACAGCCCTAGGATGGGCTTGCAGCGCTTGGCACAAAGCTGGCAGCCAGGATTGCACATGTTGGTTGAAAAACGCTTGCTGACGGGTCAGGTTGGACACCGCCACATCGTCGCCCGCAATCAAAAACCGCATGACTTCAAAGACGTAAGCCACATGGTCTTCTGTTTCAGGCATGGCCTCGCTGCGGCCCAGGCCCAGCTCTGCCAGATCGTCGCGCAAACGCACCAAGGGCTTTTCATTCAAAAAACCGCTCAGGTAATGCGAGCCGAACAGGTAGACCTCGGGCTTGCCCACGCCGCCAAAGAGGCTGGTGAATTCGCTGGCAATCTGCGCCTGGCTCAGGCTGCGGGCGCAAGCCACCAGCTCACGCCAGGGCTCTTCCAGGAATCCCCCCGCGTCGGGGGCCTCGGTGACCGCCACTTGCAGCTGGCCCAGCAATTCTTCGCCAGGGGCTTGGTAGTAAAGCTGCGACAGCAGGCCATACACCTCGGCGCGTGCGGTTTCTTCGTCCAGCGCGTGGCTGTTGGAGGACAGGTTCAGGTCTTGGCTCATGGCTTATTGCGGTTTGGAAGGGTTGGCACCGGCGATGCGCACCTGGTTTTCGTCGGTGAACATGTCCACCACGCGGCAGTCGCCGCACATTTTGAGGCGTTCCAGCGCCGCCCCCTGGAACATGCTGTGGCCCGCCAGACGGCCCAGCATGGTCTCAATGGCTTTGAGCGTGCCAAAGGGTTTGCTGCAACGGATGCAAGCATAAGGCGGGCTGCCGTGCAGCACGCGCGGTTGCTGGCGTTCAGCCAGCAGCGACAGGCGAGGCTGCAGCGTGATGGCGTTTTCGGGGCAGGTCTTGGCGCACAAGCCGCACTGCACACAATTTTTTTCTACCAAGCGGATTTCGGGCTGCAGCGGGTTGTCTTGCAGCGCCGAAGAAGGGCAGGCCCCCACGCAGCTCATGCACAGCGTGCATTTGCTGCCATCGACCACGATGGTGCCCAAGGGCGATCCGGCGGCGGGCAAGTCGAGTGCTTTGGGGCGGGTGCTTTCGTCCTGCGCCATCACGGGCGATTGGGCCATCAGGTGGTCAATGACCAGCTCTAGGTTGCTGCGTTTTTCGGCTTGCACGGCGTGGCGGGCGGCCACGGCAGGCCCTGTGGGCAAAGTCGAGGCTTTCAGGTTGCGGGCGGTCAGGTGCTGCAAGTCGGCGTCCAACGATGACGGGGTTTTCGCCTCGATCAACTGGAAGTGCACACCGGTGTAACCCAGGCCATTGAGCAGGCTTTGGGCCACGGCCATTTGTTCCATGAGCGCGGCGCGGTATTGCGGCGCTTCTTCGGTGGTGAGCAGCACCATGACCTGGCGTGCACCATAAGCCACGGCCGAGAGCCACAGCTCCATGCCCACGCTGGCCGTGTGCCACAAGGCCACGGGCATGACCCGAGCGGGCACGCCCTGCATGACGCCCAGCTGCGCACCCCGACCCAACTCGTCGATCAGGGCCTGGCCTTTGTCCTGGCTGTGCAGCAGCAGCGCGGCATCGCGCCCGCCTGCGGCCTGATAAGCCGACAGCAGCGTGCGGATTTTGGTCCCCTGCTCTGCCGGGCGCGGGTAGGCGTAGGTCAGTGCGCCGGTCGGGCAAGCCGTGGTGCAGGCCCCGCAGCCCACACACAGGTTGGGGTTGACCACGATTTGCTGGCGACTCTTGTCGGAGCGCACGGCTTCGGCCGAGCAAATGTCAATGCAGGCGCTGCAGCCGACTTGTTCGTTGCGGCTGTGGGCGCAGAGTTTTTGTTTGTAGGCAAAAAAGCGGGGCTTTTCAAACTCACCCACCAGCTCGCGCACTTTCAGCAAGGTTTGCAGGTCTTGCCCGTCCCAGCGAAAGTAGCCCTGCGGCAAAGCGTGCGACGTGAACGTGGGCGAGGCTTTGTCGCCGCGCAAGTCAAGCACCACGTCAAAGCGCTCGGTTTGGGGGCGGGCATCGCGGGTGAAGTCGATGGCACCGGCCGCCTCGCACACTTTGACACAGTCACGGTGCGAGGTGCAACGCGACAGGTCTACCTGGTAATCGAGGCCAATGGCCTGCTCGGGGCAGGCGGCCACGCAGGCGTTGCAGCGGGTGCACAGGTCCAGATCAATCGGGTTGCTGGCGTCCCACGACACGTCAAACGCGCCCAGCCAGCCGCTCAGGCTTTGCAGACGGCCCGCCAACACCGGAAAACGCCGCTCCTGGCTGCCCCCGGCGTTGCCGGGGCCTTGGGCAAACACGGTGACCTGCATCGCATCGGCCAAAAAGCTGGCCGCGCGTTCGGCGGCGTCGATCGCGCCGATGATGAGCACGCGGCCTTCGCTTTTGTAGGTGACCGTGGGCACCGGCTCGGGTTCGGGCAGACGGGCAGCGGCCAGCAAGGCCGCCATTTTGGGCATGGCGTGTTCGGCTTCGCGTCCCCAGCCACCGGTTTCGCGGATGTTGACAAAACGGATCGGCGAGATGGCGCCTTCGGTTTGCTCAGCCAGTTCGCTGAACAGGCGCTTTTCCTGGGTGCAGGCCACCACCACGGTTTCGCCGGATTTCACGGCTTTTTGAAAGCTACCGGCTTCGCGGCGGCACAAGGTGGTGTGGAGCGTCAGGTCTTCACCCAGTGCTTTGCCCAGGGTCTGGGCTTGCAGGGGCATGGTTTGGTTGCAGTTGCAAATCAGGGTGGTCATGTTCTAAGGGGTCGGTGGCCTGCAGATTTGGGGTGAGCTGCAGTGCCTGAGTCATTTGGGATTGCGGCGACTGTGCCACAAGTGGTGAGCCTTCTGGTGCGTCAGGACTTTGCTCAGGGTTTTCCAGTGCTTGAGGCACGTCCACTTTGGTGGGCAAGTCCTTGGCCTTTTTCGGGAACAAGTTCAACAACTCGGCCCCCACCATTTTTTCAAGCATGCCCGCTGGCAAGGGGTCTGGCGTGTTGTAGTCGCCGATGTAAATGTCCAAACCATCCATGACATTGAAGTGCGGGTCGGTGAAGAGTTTCTTCATGGCCGCGTTGCGCACTTCGCCCGGAACACCCTCGCGCATGAAGGCCTGAAAGTCAGACGCTGGTGTCAGGCCCTGCACATCTTCGAGGGTGGGGACAGGCAACGGCTCTTGCGCCACGGCTTGGCCCGAAGCATCTTGAGCCACGGGCTTGGCGTTTGCCGTTGTCGCAGGCTGTTGAGCCACGGCCGTGGGAGATGCCGCTTGGGGGTCTGTGCTGGTGCGAGACCGCTGGGGCGAGTCTTGGGCCAGCTCTGCTTGTGCGGCCTGATCCAGTCCTTGCTTGCGACGCGACCAGCGGCTGAAAAAATTGTCGCTCATGCCCCGGACCTTCCGCCTTTGCGCTTGGCATCGGTGCTGACCGATACCGGTTGCCCAAAACGATCCGTCAGGCGCTGGAAGCTTTGCGGGCGCTGGCGCTTTTTCTCTTCCGGCTCAAAATACTGCTCGGCAAAACTTTGCATCCACGCCAGCACTTCGGCAGGAGCGGGCACGGTTTCCACGGTTTCCTGTGCATCCAGCCAACGGCCTGCATCGTGGTAGCTCAAGCTCACGGCTTGTGGCACCGCCACCGGCTCACTGCCATCTTCGGCATCGATGAGCCGCCACATCACAAAGTAGCAAGGTGTGGGGGATGTGGCGTTGAGCCAATAGCCTTCTGCATCGTCGGTGAAAAGCGCGACTTCATGGGCGGGATGCATCCAGAGCGACTCCACATCCGTCTGTCGCAGGCAACGGGGCTCGGTGCCAAAACCGGCTTCATGGGGCACCACATCGGCCAGCACCCAGCGCCAGGCTTGCCAACGTGCCATTGGGCCTTGGACCGCCTCACGGCGCATCAGGACAGCCACATCAATTTGCGGACGTGTAGACATGAACAACAAAACCCCTGGAAAAATGGACCATCACGATGCCAACGCATACTCGTGTGATGGCAGGCTCAACAAGAATACCGTACCTTGTCCAGCCTCGCTCTCAAAGCCCAAATGCCCACGGTGAGACGCCACGATGGACTGACTCAGCCACAGGCCGACGCCCATGCCTTGTGACTTGGACGTCTTGAACAAGGCAAACACATCCGCTTGCTGTGAAGGGTCGATGCCGCAGCCGTTGTCCGAGATTTTCAAATCCACAAAGCCGGGACGAAGCTCGCCCGTGATGCGAATGCGCGAAGGCAGCGCTGGCTTTTCGACCAAGGCATCGATCGCATTGTTCAACAAATTGAGCACGACTTGCTGCAGCTGGGTCACGTCACCCGTCATGGGCAAAGGGGTTTTCAAATCAACGTCCAGCGCAATGCCGCAGCGCTCTGCGCGGGCGCGCACGATGTGGATGACATCCTGCACCAAGACCGCCAAGTCCATGCGTTCGAATTCGCCCTTGCCCGTGGCAAACATGCTGCGCAAGGTGCGGATGATGGCTGCCGCATGGCGTGTGTCGTCGCGGATCAGGGCGGCCAATTTGTTGGCCTCGGCCTCGGCCAAACCGGGGTCATTCTTCTTTCTCAGGTGGGCCTCGATCAACTCGGTCTTGAGCACGATGGTGGTCAATGGCTGATTCAGTTCATGGGCAATGCTGGCCACCAAGGCCCCCATGCCTGCGCTTTTGTTGGACAGCGTCAACTGGCGGATGATTTCTTCGCGCTCACTGAGCAGCGCCGACAAATCTTCGGAGTGTTGCTGGAACAAGGCCGAGCGTTCTTGCTCACGCGCCAGGCCCTGCTCTGCCTGAATCTGGGCTTTGTGCATCTGGTCCACAAAAATCTGCATGAAGCCCACACTGAGCATGGTGATGGCGACAAACTGGCCCCCGAACACCACCGCCTGGTCCCAGGACATTTCATACAAATCCGTGGCACCCCAACCACCCAAAATGGCGATGGTCTTGATGCCCAGCGTGCTCGCCAGCAACCAGCCCGCAGACTGCACAGCCTTGGAACCAAATGGGTCATGCGTGGCGGCAATGCGCCGGCCTGAGACCACGTATTCCAGGCAATTGAGGGTGTAAAACCCGTAAAAGAACAAGATCACACCGGCCTCGGAGCCGCCCGAAAAATAATAGCCATAGGTGGCAAACAGGTACGCCCCATTGAACGAGGCCATGCCCCACAGCCAGCGGCGGTTGGCGGGTCCATCCAAAGATCGCAGCGCTGCCTGACGCCCGAAATTGCCCAAGGCCATGAACAACACACCCCAGAAAACCACGGCATCGGTGGGCAAGATACCCCGGCAACCCAACACCCAAACCCCCAGCGCGCTGAAGAGGCCCGAAACACTCCAAATCGTGACCAGGCCGCTGCGGTAGCGCGCCAAGCCATACCAGATGGCTGCATGCAGCATCAGGTAAAGAAAAGCATCCATCCAGAAGATGGTTTGCACGTCGATGTTCAAGCGAAATCCCCCGGCCAGCGGTCTGTGTGAAACCCTTGTGCTGCAAGGTGTGCAGCACAAGGGATGGACAGCGCCGGATTATGAGGGCTGCAGCGCCGAGACCCGAACCGCGCAGTATTTGAACTCCGGGATCTTGCCAAACGGATCGAGCGCGGCGTTGGTCAGCTCGTTGGCTGCCGCCTCCACATAGGCGAAGGGCATGAACACCGCGCCTTGTGGCGTGCCATCGTCACGGCGCAGTTGCAGCACCACCTCGCCACGGCGTGAGGCAACGCGCACATGCTGCCCGGCCTGCAGCCCCAGCCGGGCGAGGTCGGCACCGCACATCGAGGCTGTGGCCGCAGGCTCCAGCGCGTCGAGCACCGTGGCGCGGCGCGTCATGCTACCGGTATGCCAGTGCTCCAGTTGCCGCCCGGTGATCAGCACCATCGGGTACTCTGCATCGGGCTGCTCGTTGGCCGGGATCAGGCTGGCGGGCACCAAGCGCACACGGCCGTCTGCCGTCGGGAAGTGGTCATGGAAGACGATGGGCTGGCCCGGATCATCGGCGCTCACGCACGGGTACGTGACCGAGCCTGCGTTCAGGCGCGCCCAGTCGATGCCGCCAATGGCCGGGGCCATGGCCTGGCGCATTTCTTCATAAACCTCGGCCACACCCTCGTGCTCGCCTGCGTAGTGCCAGTTCAGGCCCATGCGCTGGGCGATCTGCTGGATGATCCAGAGGTCGGGTTTGGCCTCGCCCGGCGGCAGCACGGCCTGGCGGCCCATCTGCACCGTGCGGTCGGTGTTGCTGACGGTGCCGGTCTTCTCGGGCCAAGCGCTGGCGGGCAGCACCACATCGGCCAGCCAAGCGGTTTCGGTCAAGAAGATGTCCTGCACCACCAGGTGCTGCAAACTGGCCAGCGCATGACGCGCATGGTTCAAGTCCGGGTCGCTCATGGCTGGGTTCTCGCCCATGATGTACATGCCGCGCACCTTGTGCGGGTCGCTGTCTGGCGCCAGCGCCTTGTGCATGATCTCGACCACGGTGTAGCCGGGTTGGTCATCGAGCTTCGTGTCCCAAAACTTTTCAAACCAGTCATGCGCCGACTTGTCGGTCACCCGCTGGTAGTTGGGGTACATCATCGGGATCAGGCCCGCATCGCTCGCGCCTTGCACATTGTTCTGACCACGCAGCGGGTGCAGGCCCGTGCCGGGGCGGCCGATCTGGCCGGTGATGCTGGCCAGCGCAATCAGGCAGCGCACGTTGTCGGTGCCGTGCACGTGCTGGCTCACGCCCATGCCCCACAAAATCATGGCGGCTTTGGCCGTGGCATAGGCCCGGGCCACCTCGCGGATGGTGTCTGCCGGAATGCCACAAATGGCGCTCATGGCTTCGGGCGTGAAGTCCTGCACATGGGCCTTGAGTTCGGCCACGTTGTCGGCGCGTTCCTTCAAGAACGCTTCATTGCACAGCCCCTCATGCACGATGACGTGCAGCATGGCGTTGAGCAAGGCCACATCGGTGTCGGCCTTGAACTGCAAGTTGCGCCAGGTGTGGCGGCCGATGTCGGTGATGCGGGGGTCGGCCAAAACGATACGGGTGCCGCGCTGGGCGGCGTTTTTCATCCAGCTGGCGGCCACCGGGTGGTTGGCCGTGGGATTGGAGCCGATCACGATGATGAGGTCGGAGTGCTCGACATCGCGCACCGGGTTGCTCACTGCGCCCGAGCCCACGCCTTCGAGCAGCGCGGCCACGCTGGACGCGTGGCACAGGCGCGTGCAGTGGTCCACGTTGTTGCTGCCAAAGCCAGTGCGCACCAGCTTCTGGAACAAATAGGCCTCTTCGTTGCTGCCTTTGGCGGAGCCAAAACCGGCGAGGGATTTGGGGCCGTACGCTTGCCACAATGCGTTGAGCGGCTGTGTTGCCAGATCGAGCGCTTCTTCCCAGGACGCTTCGCGGAAGACTTCGCGCCAATCGGTTTGGCCATCCAGCAAGGACACGTCTTTGGCCACACCTGCTTTGCGGATCAGTGGCTGGGTGATGCGGTCCGGGCTGTGGATGTAGTCCATGCCAAAGCGGCCCTTGACGCACAAACGCCCTTCGTTGGCCGGGCCTTCGCGGCCTTGGACGCTGATGATTTTTTCATCTTTGACTTGGTAGGTGACCAGGCAACCCACGCCGCAAAACGGGCAGACGGAGTCCACATCACGGTCCACCTTTTGCGGGCCGATGTGGCTCTTGGGCATGAGCGCACCGGTGGGGCAGGCCTGCACACATTCGCCGCAACCCACGCAGCTGCTGCCGCCCATCGGGTCGGCCAGGTCAAACACCACCTGGGTGTGTGCACCCCTGAAGGCCAGACCGATCACGTCGTTGACTTGCAGATCACGGCAAGCGCGTTCGCAGCGGTTGCACTGGATGCAGGCGTCCAGGTTCACGGCCATGGCCGGGTGCGACAGGTCGGCGGGCACCGTCTCACGTTTGAGCGCGGCCAATGCAGGGCGCACCTGCACGCCATGGTGCTCGGCCCACTGACTCAGTTCGCCATGCGGGGCCTCGGCGCGGTCATCCAGCCATTTGTGGCCCTGCTCGGGCAGGTCGGCCAGCAGCATCTCCAGCACCATCTTCTGGCTTTTGACGGCGCGCTCGCTGTCGGTGCGCACCTGCATGCCAGGCGTGGCGCTGCGGCAGCAGCTCGGAGCCAGGGTGCGCTCACCAGCGACCTCGACCACGCAAGCGCGGCAATTGCCGTCGGGCGCCAGGCCCTCCTTGTGGCACAGGTGCGGAATGGCGATGCCCAAATCCTTGGCGATGTTGAAAATGCTTTTCCCGGCAGGCGCTTCAACCGATTGGCCATTGAGGGTGAATTGAACCTTGCTCATGCCATGCCCCTCACCGCACCTAAAAATCCCTGTAGGAGGCTGCCCCTGCAGCCGAATGGCTGATGTGGCTCCGGCTGACATTCGCGAGCGGGGGCTCGCTCCCACAACACATCACGGCACATCATGCGGCCCCCACTTCATGCGGAAAGTAGTCCAGCACACATCGGATCGGATTCGGCGCGGCCTGACCCAAGCCGCAGATGGACGCATCTCCCATGACTTGCGCCAAATCTTGCAGGGTGTCGGCATCCCAGGTAGTCGCTGTCATCAATTGGGCGGCCTTGTCGGTGCCCACGCGACAGGGTGTGCATTGGCCGCAGCTCTCGTGCGCAAAAAAGCGCATCACGTTCAGCGCCGCATCGCGGGCGCTGTCGTGTTGGCCGAGCACCATCACGGCGGCCGAACCGATGAAGCAGCCGTGCGGCTGCAGCGTGTCAAAGTCCAGCGGCACATCGGCCAAGCGCGCCGGCAAGATGCCGCCGCTGGCACCACCAGGCAGGTAAGCGTAGAGCGTGTGGCCTTCGGCCATGCCGCCGCAGTATTCATCCACCAGTTCGCGCAAGGTGATACCCGCTGGCGCGAGCTTGACGCCCGGCTGCTTGACGCGGCCGCTCACACTAAAACGGCGCAGGCCTTTACGGCCATGGCGTCCGTGCGCTGCATAGCTGTCTGCGCCTTGCTCCAGCAATTCGCGAATCCAGTAAAGGGTCTCGAAGTTGTGCTCCAGCGTCGGGTGACCGAACAGGCCCACCTCGGCGATGTAGGGCGGGCGCAGGCGCGGCTCGCCACGCTTGCCCTCAATGCTCTCGATCATGGCCGACTCTTCGCCGCAGATGTAGGCCCCTGCGCCCCGACGCAATTCGATGCGCGGCAAGGCACATGGCGGGTTGGCACGCAAATCGGCCAGCGCTTGCGTGAGCAGCACGCGTGCTTCGTGGTACTCGTCGCGCAAGTAAATGTAGACCGCCTCGCAGCCCACCACGCTGGCGGCGATCAGCACGCCCTCCAGAAAACGGTGCGGATCGGCCTCCAGACAAGTGCGGTCCTTGAAGGTGCCGGGCTCGCCCTCGTCGATGTTCACGGCCATCAGGCGTGGGCCAGGCTGGCTGCGCACGATGCGCCATTTGCGGCCTGCCGGGAAGCCTGCGCCACCCAGGCCACGTAAGCCTGATGACTCCAGCACCTGGATGACCGATTCAGCCTCGCGCTCTCCTGAAGCGACTTGCCGTGCCAGCCGATAGCCCCCGGCTTGCAGGTAGGCGGCCATGCCGATGGCGTCGGGCAGTGCGTTGGGCGTGGTCTGGTTCTGGACCACGCGCTGCGCAACCGTTTCAGCCGTCGCGCAGGCCACCGCCTGCTGGCCCACTTGTGCGGCGGGTGCCTGCTCGCAGCGACCGAGGCAGGGTACGTTAACAACCTGCACATCACCCGTCAGATCGCGCTGCAGCTGACGCAGCAGCGTGTCGCTGCCCGCGAGGCTGCAGCTCAGGCTGTCGCACACCCGCACGGTGATGCGTGGGGCAACAACATCGTCTTTGAGTATCTGGAAGTGGTGGTAAAACGAGGCCACCTCGAAGACCTCCACCACCGACAGCCGCATCTCGGCCGCCAGCGCCACGATGTGGCGCTCGAACAGACCATGGAAATGGTCGTTGAGCACATGCAGGTGCTCGATCAGCAGATCGCGGCGGTGGCCGTCTTCAGGCACGGGCCCGATCAGGGCCTGCAATTCAGCTCGGGCGTCGTCCGTGGCTTGTCGGCCCTTGAGTTGCGAGCGGGGCTTTCGCAGCGCTTCACGCACCTGTTTCAGTTCAATGCGTGTTTCAGAAGTTGTGTTGGTCTGCATGGCTTATGTCTCGGTCAAACGCGCCCAGAAATGTGTATTGACTCATCACAGCCAAGTATCTGTGGGAGGCTGCCCCTGCAGCCGAATGCTGGCATTGGCGGCAAAGGCAACCCTTCGCGAGCGGGGGCTCGCTCCCACCTCAACAGATCAGGAGACAGCCAGTTCACCGGCACACCCCTTTTCCAAAAATCAATAAGTCTCGAGGTGCAGGCGGCCTTCTTTTTTCAGGGCCGTGCCGATGTTGTCCCAGTCCAGTCCGGCGTTTTGCGCGATATCACGCAAGGCCATGACCACGCCCTCTTCCATGCTTTTCAGGCCACACACATAAAAACAGGTGTTGCCGTCTTTGAGCAAAGAGGCCACATCGGCGGCGCGGTCACGCAAGGCGTCTTGCACATAGCGTTTGGTCTTGCCTTCTTCACGCGAGAAGGCGAATTCGATGTCGATGAAGTCTTTGGGCAGGTTGTTCAGCGGGCCAAAGTAGGGCAGCTCAGAGGGCGTGCGGGCACCGAAAAAAAGCATCAGCTTGCCGCCCTCGAACTTGCCGCTGGCACGCAGGCGGCGACGCCATTCGGTCATGGCGCGCATGGGGGCAGAACCTGTGCCCGTGCAGATCATGACGATGTTGCTCTTGGGGTGGTTGGGCATCAGGAAGCTGGCGCCAAACGGGCCGATCACCTGCACCTTGTCGCCCACATTGAGGTCGCACATGTAGTTGGAACCAACGCCGCGAACAGGCTTGCCGTCGTGGTCTTCGAGCACGCGCTTGATGGTCAGCGACAGGTTGTTGTGGCCAGGGCGCTCGCCATTGCGGGGGCTGGCGATGGAGTACTGGCGCGCATGGTGCGGCTTGCCTTTGGCGTCTTCGCCAGGGGGCAAGATGCCGATTGACTGGCCTTCCAGCACCGGGAAAGGCAGGTTGCCGAAGTCGAGCACGATGTGGTGGGTGTCGTAGTCTTTCCCGACTTCGGTCACGCGCAGGTTGCCGGTGACGGTGGCGGTGATGGTTTTGTCTTGCGCCTTGGGGCCATAAAGGTTGGTGTAGGCGTGCGCGGCAGACCAAGGGGGAATGGTCGCCCCGAAATGGGCTGAGTTGAAACCCGAAGCAGCGGCGGTGCTGGCAGCCGATGACGAAGAAGCTGCGGCCTGCACAGCGGCTTGTGCTTCTTGTTCTGCAGCACCGGTATCGCCACCAGCGGCAGCCAGTTCTTCGGCGCTCAGCTCAGCAGGCAGTTCGTCCCACTTGAGTTGTTCTTCGATGCTGTAGGCCCTGGCCTTGGGCATCATGCGCCAGTTGTCAATCGAGCCTGTGGGGCAAGGCGAGATGCAGTCCATGCAGAGGTTGCAGATGTCGGCCTTGACCACGTAGTTGAGCGAGTCGTGCGTGATCGCGCCCACCGGGCAGATCGCTTCGCAGGTGTTGCAGCGGATGCAGATCTCGGGGTCAATGACGTGCTGTTTGATCAGGATGTCTGTGCTCATGGAATGCCTCCTCAGGCTTTCGGTGTTGTGTTCTGTGTCTGTCGTGAACTGCGGCTGCGGTGTTCTGGGTCTGCATAGACCGCTGCGCGATGGCTTGGGGCGGGACGCCTCATACTGGGGTACCAGAAATCGGCGCCCCGCCCCAAGCCATCCCACAGCTGAAAACCGTTTCAAGCCTTGGCAGTCTACAGGCGTTTACGGACCGCAAACACCATGCAGTTGACAGAGGAAGGGGCGGGTGACGATTTCTGGTACCCCAGCATAAGGAACCCGCCCCTTCCTCTGTCAACTGCCGCCCCCGCAACAGCAGAGGCAGCAGTCGATCAAAAGTTCAACGCATCAGTTGAAGCGGACGTAATCAAAGTCCACTGGCTGACGGTTGATGCCCATGACGGGTGGCGCGATCCAGTTGGCGAACTTGCCTGGCTCGACGACACGGCCCATCAGGCTGGCCACATAAGCGCGGTCTTCGTTGGTGGGCAACCACTCGCCCACTTGCGCCATCCACTGCTCGTCGGTCACCACTTGACCATCGGGCGTGATCTTGGAGCCGGACAAAGAGCCAATGTTGCGGTGGAAGGCTTTGTGCGGTGCCTTCAAGGTGAAAGGAATGCCCGCCTTGGCGATCACACGGTTCCAACGGTCGATACCGCCTTTGGAATCGGTGATGTAGTCGTCACGCAGCACTTCGTTCAAAGCGTTGAGCATCGGCACTTCTTTCTCAACCAGCTTGCCGTCTTCGACCGACAGGATCTTGTAGCTGTTGCCCTTGAGCACGTGGTCATCACCACGCTTGCCTTCTTCGTAACGGCCTTTCAGACCGGAGCTGTAGAAGGTGGCGGCATTCGACGACTCGTCGGCACCAAACAAGTCGATGGTCACCGAGAAGTGGAAGTTGATGTAACGCTGGATGGTGGGCAGATCGATCACACCGGCAGCGCGCAGTTTGCCCACGTCGTCGGTCTTGAGTTCGTTCATCACATCCACCGTGCGCTGGATGGTGCGGCTCACGCCGGACTCGCCCACAAACATGTGGTGCGCTTCTTCGGTCAGCATGAACTTGGTGGTGCGGGCCAAGGGGTCGAATGCCGACTCGGCCAAGGCGCACAACTGGAACTTGCCGTCACGGTCGGTGAAGTAAGTGAACATGAAGAAGCTCAACCAGTCAGGGGTCTTCTCGTTGAACGCTTGCAAGATGCGGGGATTGTCTTGGTTACCGCTGTTGCGCTGGAGCAATGCATCGGCTTCTTCACGGCCGTCTTTGCCGAAGTATTTGTGCAGCAGGTAGACCATGGCCCACAGGTGGCGGCCTTCTTCGACGTTGATCTGGAACAGGTTGCGCAGGTCGTACATGCTGGGCGCGGTCAGGCCCAGGTGGCGCTGCTGCTCGACCGATGCGGGCTCGGTGTCGCCCTGCGTCACGATGATGCGGCGCAGGTTGGCGCGGTGTTCGCCAGGCACGTCTTGCCAGGCTTTTTCACCGATGTGGTCACCGAAATGGATCTTGCGGTCTTGCTCGCCGGGGTTCATGAACACGCCCCAACGGTAGTCGCGCATCTTGACGTGGCCAAACTGGGCCCAGCCTTGCGGGTCCACGCTCACGGCCGTGCGCAGGTACACGTCCATGTCGGTCGAGCCTTCGGGGCCCATGTCGTCCCACCAGTTGATGAAGTTGGGCTGCCACTGCTCGAGGGCGCGCTGCAGCGTGCGGTCTTCGCTCAAGTTGACGTTGTTGGGAATTTTTTCGCTGTAGTTGATACCGGACATGAGAGTCTCCAGAAATTAAAGCAACGGTGGGGGAAAATTTCGGTTGCAGCGCGGACCACCGGGCACCACGCTGCACAACGCAAAAAACATCAAACGCGGTTCATGTCGAACTGGACTTTTTCGCCTTTGCCGTAGACCTTCAGGGCACCCTTTTCGCCGACGGCGTTGGGGCGCTGGAAGATCCAGTTTTGCCAGGCGGTCAGGCGACCAAAAATGCGGGTGGCCATGTTTTCTTTCTGGGCAAAACGCAGGTTGGCTTCCAGACCGGTCAGCGCGTCAGGCGACATGGACGAGCGCTCTTCCAGAGCCAAACGGATCTCGTCAGCCCAGTCGATGTCGTCAGGTGCGGCCGTGACCAAGCCCAGGGCCAGTGCAGCGTCGGCGTCGAGCGCTTGGCCAATGGCGCCGCGTGCGGCTTCCATGGCAGGCACTTCTTCATAAAAGCGGCGCTGCAGGCGGGTCTGGTCGTTGACCATGGGGAAGAAACCGAAGTTCATTTCGCTCAATTGAATCTTGGGGGCCTTGGCGGCATCGTCGGGCAAAGCCAGCATGTAAGCGCGGTCGGCACAGAAAGCCAGCTCGGCGAGTGTGCCAACAAAACATGTCCCCTCTTCGATCAGGGCGAACAGGCTGCGCGAAGACACATCCATGCGGGCCAGCGTGCGGCGCAGGTGGCCAATGGTTTCACGCACCAACCAGTGGTCTTTGTGGGCCAACAAGGTCTCGTCCGAGGCCAGCACGGCTGCGGCATCGCCCGAAGTCTTGAGCACCCAGGTGCCGATGTCGAGTTCGTTGGTGCGCATGTGCAAGATGGCGTCGTCCAGTTCGCGCACCATCTGCAGCGGCCACCAGTTCACGCCAGCAGCTTCGATGCCGGCGATGTCGGTCGGCTGTGCCGTGGCAGGGGCTTTGACGGTGAAGGTGGCGATGCGCTTGGCGCGGTCAATTTCAACGGTGACGTTGGTGTAAGTCAGGGCATCGGCCGCGATGGTGCGACTCAAAGGGGTCAGGCTCACGCCTTTGGCGCCTGCGGTGCGGATGCTGCCAGCGGCCAGTTTTTGGGCGCGGGCTTGCACGGCCTCCTTGAACACGGCAGGCTTGGCGATCGCGTCGACCAGACGCCAGTCCACGGCTTTTTGACCGCGCACACCTTCAACACTGGTGCAAAAAATGTCGGCCAAGTCGTGGCGCACATGGCGCTTGTCGGTCACGCGGGTCAGACCACCGGTGCCAGGCAACACGCCGAGCAAAGGCACTTCGGGCAGCGACACGGCGCTGGAGCGGTCGTCGACCAACACGATTTCGTCACAAGCCAGGGCCAGCTCGTAACCGCCGCCAGCGCAAGCGCCGTTCAGGGCGGCCACGAATTTCAAACCGTCGTGCTTGCTGGAGTCTTCGATGCCGTTGCGGGTCTCGTTGGTGAACTTGCAGAAGTTCACTTTCCAGCCGTGGGTCGACACACCCAGCATGAAGATGTTGGCGCCGGAGCAGAACACGCGGTCCTTCAGGCTGGTCACCACCACCGAGCGCACTTCGGGGTGCTCGAAACGGATGCGCTGCAGCGCGTCGTGCAATTCGATGTCCACACCCAGGTCATAGCTGTTGAGCTTGAGCTTGTAGCCAGGACGGATGCCGGCGTCTTCGTTGATGTTGATCGACAAAGTCGCGATCTCGCCATCAAAGGCCAGGTTGATGTGCTTGTATTGCGAGGGGTTGGTTTGGTAGTCAACCTGGAAAGCTTGCGTCATTTGAGTGTCTCCGTTGAGGAAGGTGGATGCTGATTTCGGTCAAAAAATGCATTTCAGTGCATGTTGGACGGAATTTTAGTGCAGGTCACCCACACACACAACATGCACTTTATTGCATTTACTAGGTATTTTCCCTAGGAAATGCATTTTTCTGCCACCCCTCAGACCGGCAGCGTCAAATGTTGGCGAACCGAAGTACGCAAGGCGGCGAAGGCTTGGTCTTCGCTGCGGCCACTGGTGTTGATGGCCAAGTCGGCTTTGGAATAAAAAGCCGAGCGCCCTTCCAGGATGCGCTTGAGGTCTTCCATCGCCTCGCGGCTGGCGGCCATGGGGCGCATGTCGCCCTGCGCGGCCACGCGGCCCATGTGGTCAGCGGCATCAGCCTGCAGCCACACGGTGGTGCAATGCGAGAGCAGCAGATTGAAGTTGGCCGAATCCGACACCAGCCCGCCCGGCGTGGCGATCACCACTTCGGGGTAAATCTGGATCGCCTCTTCAAGCGCCCGGCGCTCGTAACGGCGGTACGCGTTGGCGCCATACAGGTTGTGGATCTCGCTGATCTGGCAACCGGCAAACTGCTCGATCTCACGGCTCAGCTCAATGAACGGAAAGCCCATGTCATCGGCCAGGCGCTGCCCCAGAGAGGTCTTGCCTGCGCCGCGCAAACCGATCAAAGCGATGCGGTTTTTGCGCTCTTGGGCGTTGCCGCCTTCACCAAACATTTCGCTCAGCTGCACACGCGCACGGCGCAAATCGGCCTCGCTGCGCTTGGACAACAACTCGCGGATCAGCAGCCACTCGGGCGAGGTGGTGGTCACATCGCCCAGCAACTCGGCCAGCGAACACTGCAGCGCCTGCGCCACTTGCAGCAGCACCAGCACCGAGACGTTGCCCGTGCCGTATTCGAGGTTGGCCAGGTGCCGTTCGGACACATCTGCGGCCAGCGCCACGGCGCGGCGCGTCATGCCCTGGCGCGAACGCAAAGTGCGCACGCGCTCGCCCAGCGCCTCCAAAAATGGATTGCGCTTGGTTTCCGGCTCGAATGGCTCCGTCAACGTGGACTCTTGACTGGTCATGTTCAACTTTTGATCAAAGGCAAGGGAAAACCCTTAAATTTCAACAAGCCCAAAACATGCACTTTATTGCATACTTGGAGGCACGCACAATAGTGCATCAACCGCTGTTTATACCGCCAACTGAACAGCAAGAACAGTTTTTTGTTGCATGCCCATGCATGCACACCCCCAAAACCCTTGGAAAGCTCCACATGACCACCGCAATGCTCCCCAACTTCATCGCAGGCCGCTGGCAAACGGGCACCGGCGCAGGCACGCCGATGTTTGACCCCGTGCTGGGCACCGAGCTGGCCCGCGTGTCGAGCGCCGGCATCGACCTGGCCGAAGGCTTTGCTTTTGCCCGCGAACAAGGCGGCGCTGCCCTCCGCGCCCTGAGCTACGGCCAGCGTGCCGCCCTGCTCACCCAAATCACCGAAGTGCTGCAAGCCAACCGCGACGCGTATTACGAGATCGCCACCGCCAACAGCGGCACCGTGGCCAAGGACTCGGGCGTGGACATCGACGGCGCGATCTTTACCCTGGGCTACTACGCCAAGCAGGGTGCGACCCTAGGCGATGCCACGCTGCTGCTCGACGGCCAGCGCATCCGCATGGCCAAAGACCCGGCTTTCCAGACCCAGCACATCCAGGTGCCTACACGGGGCGTGGCGCTGCTCATCAACGCCTTCAACTTCCCCAGCTGGGGCTTGTGGGAAAAAGCCGCCCCGGCCCTGCTCGCGGGCGTGCCGGTCATCATCAAGCCCGCCACCGCCACCGCCTGGCTGACCCAGCGCATGATCAAAGACGTGGTCGATGCGGGCGTGCTGCCCGTGGGCGCTTTGTCGGTGATTTGCGGCTCGTCCGCTGGCCTGATGGACCAGCTGCAAGCCTTCGACGTGGTGAGCTTCACCGGCTCGGCCGAGACCGGCAAGATCATCCGCAGCCACCGCGCCGTGACCGAGCTGTCGGTGCGCTGCAACATCGAGGCCGACAGCCTGAACTCTGCCCTGCTCTCGCCCACCGCCACAGCGGACAGCGAAGCCTTCAAACTGCTGGTGGCCGAAGTGGCCCGCGAGATGACCGTCAAGTCAGGCCAGAAGTGCACGGCGATTCGCCGCGTGTTTGTGCCACGCGCCTTGTATGCCGCCGCCGCCAAAGCGATTGGCGCACGCCTGGCGAAAACCACCGTGGGTAACCCGCGCAACGAGACCGTGCGCATGGGCGCGCTGGTGAGCCAGGAGCAAAAGGCCAGTGTGCTGGCAGGGCTGGCCCAGCTCAAGACCGAAGCCACCGTGCTGTTTGACGGCAGCGCACCGGGTCTGGTCGATGCCGACGCGGCCAGCGCCTGCGTGGCCCCGGTGTTGCTGGGCACCGAATCGCCCATGACGGCCCAAGTGCTCCATGCGGTGGAGGTGTTCGGCCCCGTGTCCACCCTGATGCCTTACGACAGCATCGAAGAGGCTTACGCCATGATCCGCCGCGGCGAAGGCTCGCTGGTGTGCTCGGTCTACAGCGAAGACCCGGCCTTCACGGCGCAAGCCTCGGTCGAGCTGGCCAGCAGCCATGGCCGAGTGCACGCGATTTCGCCCGACGTGGCGGCCCTGCACAGCGGCCACGGCAACGTGATGCCCATGAGCCTGCACGGCGGCCCTGGCCGCGCCGGGGGTGGCGAAGAGTTGGGGGGTCTCAGGGCACTCAATTTCTACCACCGCCGCACAGCGGTGCAGGGCAGCTCGCTCGCGCTGGATGCGCTGGCGGCGCAAGGCAGCCATCTGGCCTTGTGATTTTGTGGGAGGCTGCCCCCGCAGCCGAATGCTGGATGAAACCACATTCGGTCGCAGGGGCGACCTCCCACAAAAACGCCCACAAAAACCTGACACGCCAAACCACATCTGCACCACACTGGACACCCCGAGGAGACAAAACATGACACGCAACGTGATTGCCCCGAGCACCGATTTCAACTTCGCCCAGCACTTGATCGCCGCCAATTCAGCACGCCCGGCCAAAACCGCCCTGATCGACGATGTGGGCACGCTCACCTACGGCGAGCTGACCGAGCAGATCCGCCGCTTTGCAGGCGGCCTCAAGGCCATGGGCCTCAAGCGCGAAGAGCGTGTGCTCTTGCTCATGCAAGACAGCAGTGACTGGGTCGTGGCTTTTCTGGGCTCACTCTACGCAGGCGTGGTGCCCGTCGCGGTGAACACCCTGCTGACGGCCGAAGACTATGCCTTCATGCTGAGCAACAGCCGCGCCCAAGCCGCGTTGGTGTCAGGGGCCTTGCTGCCCACACTGCAAGCGGCCATGGACCTGGTCAAGACCGAAGTGCAGCATGTGGTGGTGTCGCGCCCCACAACAGCCCTGACCCAGGGTCAGTTCAACATGGCCGACTTTGTGGCACAAAACCAGCCCGTCCTGCCCGCGCAAACACTGGCCGATGAACCAGCCTTCTGGCTGTACTCCTCAGGCTCCACCGGCAAGCCCAAAGGCACCGTGCACAGCCAGGGTAATCTGTACTGGACGGCCGAGTTGTATGGCAAGGGCGTGCTGGAGCTCAAAGAAAGCGACACGGTGTTCTCGGCCGCCAAGCTGTTCTTTGCCTACGGCCTGGGCAATGCCCTCACCTTCCCCTTGAGCGTGGGTGCCAGTGTGGTGCTGATGGCCGAGCGCCCCACCCCGCAGGCCACCTTCAAGCGTATGGTCGATCACCAGCCCACCGTGTTTTACGGCGCACCCACCGGCTACGGCGGCATGCTGGCCAGCCCCGACCTGCCCGCCAAAAGCCAGGTCGCGCTGCGCCTGTGCTCGTCGGCTGGTGAAGCCCTGCCCCGGGACATTGGCGAGCGCTGGACAGCCCACTTCGGCTGCGAAATCATCGACGGCATCGGCTCCACCGAGATGCTGCACGTCTTCTTGTCCAACCGCCCCGGCGATGTGCGCTACGGCACGACCGGCAAGGCAGTGCCCGGCTACGAAGTGCAGCTGCGCAACGAAGACGGCAGCGTGGTCACCGGCCACAACGAGATCGGTGACTTGTACATCCAGGGGCCCAGCAGCGCCTTGATGTACTGGAACAACCGCGAGAAAACCCGCGACACCTTCCAGGGCGTGTGGACCAAAAGCGGCGACAAGTACACCCGCGACCCCGATGGCTACTACACCTACGCAGGCCGCAACGACGACATGCTGAAAGTCAGTGGCATTTATGTCTCACCGTTTGAAGTCGAAGCCACGCTGGTGCAGCACCCCGCCATTCTCGAAGCGGCCGTGATCGGCAAGGAAGACACCGACGGCCTGACCAAGACCAAGGCCTTCATCGTGCTCAAGCAAGGCCAGAGCCTGACGCAAGAAGAAGTCAAAGCCTTTGTGAAAGAGCGCCTGGCCCCCTACAAGTACCCCCGCTTCATCGACTTTGTGGCCGAGTTGCCCAAGACGGCTACCGGGAAGATTCAGCGTTTCCGTTTGCGCGACCTGGAAAAATCGGCGCACTGAAAAAATAACCAACCCATTGCGCCTACCGGTGGCGCAATGGGTCGGCTGTTGTGGCGGTGCGTGCGGCTCAGCAGCGGGAATCAAGCCCCAGTTCAGGCCGCGTTGACAGGTGTGAGCACTCGCGTGATTTCCTTTTGCAAGGCTGCCTGAGACATGGGCTTGGACACATAGCCATCCGCACCCGCTGCAATGAAACGCTCCTTGTCTCCCGTCATGGCGTGTGCCGTGACCATCAGGACAGGTGTTCGGTGACCCGTGCTGGCCTCCTGGATGCGCAATTGCCGCAAGGCCGTGACGCCGTCCATCACAGGCATCATCACATCCATCAAAACCACGTCGAAGCGCTCTACCGCCAAGCGGTCCAAAGCTTGTTGCCCGTCTGCGGCAATGGCATAGCGATAGCCCATGCGCTGCAGCATGATCTCGGCCAACTTGCGGTTGATTTCATGGTCTTCGACCAGCAAAACAGACCAAGTCGGTGCACCCGCAATGGCAGGAACAAGCGCCGCGGATTTCTCGGAGGGCATCGAGGCCAGCACCCGAACGCTCGATGGGCTGATTTTTTTCACTGGCAAGGTCGCTACAAAACTGGCACCTTTGCCAGGATGGCCCTCGGCCGTGATGTACCCGCCCATCAACTGCAACAAACTGCGCGTGATCGCCAACCCCAGGCCTGTACCACCGAAGGACCGCGTGACCGAGCCATCGGCTTGCGTGAAGGGGCTGAACAAGGCCTCTGTGCGTTCTGGATCGAACCCGATGCCGGTGTCGATGATGCTGATGCGCAGCAGCACCGTCTGATCATCCACCGCTGACAACACTTCGGTTTTAACGGTCACTGAACCCTGATCGGTGAACTTGATCGCATTGCCGATCAGATTGGTCAAAACCTGACGCATGCGCACCGGGTCCATCCAGACCAGCTCCGGGACATCGTCCGCAGTTTCCAGCAACAACGAGACCCCTTTGACACGGGCCAATTGCTCCAGAGACCGGACTGTGTGGCGGATCAACTGAGCCGGACTGACCTCGAGCAACTCCAGCTCCAAGGCCTTGGCCTCGATCTTGGAAAAATCCAGGATTTCATTGATGATTTGAAGAAGGTGGTTGGCCGAATCGCGCGCCAGCGTCAGATATTCTTTTTGAAGCTCGGGCGATGTCGTCTCAAGCGCCAACTCGGTCATGCCCACAATGCCATTCATCGGGGTGCGGATTTCATGGCTCATGTTGGCCAAAAATTCACCTCGCATGCGGTTGGCCTGCTCGGCTTTGTCTTTGGCCTCGATCAGCAGGTCCTGCGCACTCTGGATGGCCGTGAAGTCCTGCATCACACCCACAAAAAAATGTTCATTTTCAAGATGGGTTTCGCTGATGGTCAAACGCACCGGAAACATGCTGCCATCGTGTCTTCGCCCACGCATGACCCGTGGCTGATTCATCAGTTTTTTACGCCCCGTGGTCAGATAGGCTTGCATGTACTGGTCATGCTGTTCGTTTTCTGCTGCAGGCATCAACAAATTGATGCGCTGGCCCATCAGCGCCTCCATGCTGTAGCCGAAAATCGCGGCTGTCGCATCGTTGCATTGAACAATGTGGCCTTTGGAGTCGGCCACCACAATCGCCTCGGGGACCGATTTGAAAATGCTGTGAAGCTTGCCCTCACTCAGGCGCAAATGCCCTTCGACCAATTTGCGTTCGGCAATTTCATCACTGAGTTGGCGAATGGCCAGCTGACGCTCGGTTGATAACTGGCGTGAAGTCATCAAGGCCACGCGAATCCGTTTGACGGAAAACCAGATCAACAGCAAGCCAAAAAACAGCAGCGCCAGCAACACCGCAAAAGTGCGGTTGAGCACCCCCGTGCTGGCAAGCTGCCACTGCGAAACCGGCAGCACCACCTCGAGTGCACCACGCACATCACCCACCTTCCAGTCCGTGCGCGGTGAACCCGGATAGCTGTTGTGGCAGGCCACACAATTGGGCAGCATGCGGTCGGCCTGCGCAAAGCGCAAAACTCGGCTGCCGTTCATCACCTCTTCACGCACGTAAGGCTTGTTTGGCTGCTCTTTGAGGTGCTGCAATGCCAGCTTCTGGAAATCATCGAGCGAACGCTCGGACTCACGCCACGGAAACGGCAGGTCACTGTACAAGCGGACCTGTGTACCCCCATCCACCTTGGACAAGTAATGGCCCAAATCGATTGTCAAGGTCGCAGGCAAGGGCAAGGCGTTGTCTTGCGATTTGTAATCGTGCGTGACCGTCATCCCACTTTTGACGGCCCGAGGCACCAGTTCCTGGGCGTAGAAATTTCGGAATTGCGTGACCGAAGCGGCATGGGTTTGAGCGCTTTCTGCGGCGTATTGCTGCACCACAACTTCACTCGACTGGTAGGTGTAAAAAACAACCCACAGCCCCGTGACGATCAACACCCCTCCGAGCCACTCCATGGGCCAGCGCAGCAGCAACGGACGAATCGACGAAATCAGACGGTTTAAAACATTCACTTTGTTTCCCGGTATGCAAAGTGAATGATATCAATGAACACCTAGGTTTTCATTTTTAGAAACAACATCGTCTGCGGTGAATTCGCATCCATGGCAGTCGCATGCAAGTGTCGCCAACTCTGGTGCTTCAAGATCGCTGGCGACCTTGCCGCTCAGGTGTCCTTGCTGACCTTGATGGTCGGGAACTTGCTCGAAAAGTCCTTGGCCTTGGCCGCGATCTTGACCGCCACCTGACGGGCCACCGCCTTGTAGATCTGGGCGACTTCGCCGTCGGGGTCAGACACCACGGTGGGTTTGCCGTTGTCGGCTTGCAGGCGAATTTGCATGTCCAGCGGCAGTGCACCCAGGTAATCCATGCCGTATTCGGCCGCCATCTTCTTGCCGCCATCGGCACCAAAAATGTGCTCGACATGGCCGCAGTTGGTGCACACGTGCACCGCCATGTTCTCGACCAGACCCAAAATCGGCACGCCGACTTTTTCGAACATCTTCACGCCTTTTTTGGCGTCCAGCAAGGCGATGTCTTGCGGGGTGGTCACGATCACAGCGCCCGTCATGGGCACGCGCTGGCTCAGTGTGAGCTGGATGTCGCCAGTGCCGGGCGGCATGTCGACGATCAAATAATCCAGTTCTTTCCAGTTGGTCTGGCGCAGCAACTGCTCCAGCGCCTGGGTGGCCATGGGGCCGCGCCAGATCATGGCTTCGTCCTGGCTGACCAAGAAACCGATCGACATGACCTGCACGCCGTAGTTCTCCATGGGCTCCATGGTCTGGCCGTCTTCGCTTTCGGGGCGGCCTTCGATGCCCATCATCATGGGCTGGCTGGGGCCGTAGATGTCGGCGTCCAGCAGGCCCACTTTGGCCCCCTCGGCGGCCAGCGCCAGCGCCAGGTTGACGGCGGTGGTGCTTTTGCCCACGCCGCCCTTGCCCGAGGCCACGGCCACGATGTTTTTGACCTGCGGCAGCAGCGCCACGCCGCGCTGAGCGGCATGGGCGGTGATCTTGCTGGTGACGTTGGCCGACACGTTGGCCACGCCTGCAACGCCTTTGGCAGCCGCAATCAAGGCCTGACGCAGCGCCGGAATCTGGCTTTTGGCGGGATAGCCCAGCTCCACATCAAAAGACACATCGCTGCCTTCGACTTGGAGGTTCTTGAGTGTTTTGGTGGAAACGAAATCTTTGCCCGTGTTCGGGTCGATGACGGTTTGCAGCGCTTGCAGGAGTTGTTCGGTGGTCGCCATGGGGGTCTAATGCTTTCTGAGCTATCCAAGAATGGGGGGCAGTTTACCGACATGCGGCCCGGTACACCCTAAAATCACCGATTCCCCTACAAGTTGCCCCACCATGTCTGCCCCCACCGCGCCCCGCCAGCTTTTCGTCACCACCGCCCTGCCGTATGCCAACGGCAATTTCCACATCGGCCACATCATGGAATACATCCAGGCCGACATCTGGGTGCGGTTCCAGCGCATGCAGGGCAGCCAGGTGAACTTTGTGGGCGCTGACGACACACATGGCGCGCCGATCATGATCGCGGCAGAAAAAGCGGGCAAGACGCCCCAGCAGTTCGTGGCCGACATCGCGGCGGGCCGCAAGCCCTATCTGGACGGCTTTCACATCGCTTTTGACAACTGGCACAGCACCGACGCGCCTGAGAACCACGAGCTGGCGCGCCAGATTTACCGCGACCTGCGCGACATTTCCGAGGCCGACGGTGGCTCGCTGATCGAAGTGCGCGCCGTGGAACAGTTCTTTGACCCTGAAAAGAACATGTTCTTGCCCGACCGTTTCATCAAAGGCGAGTGCCCCAAGTGCCACGCCAAAGACCAGTACGGCGACAACTGCGAGGTCTGCGGCGCGGTCTATGCCCCCACCGACCTGATCAACCCGTTTTCGGCCCTGTCGGGTGCCAAGCCTGAACTCAAGACCTCGGAGCATTTCTTTTTCAAGCTGTCCGACCCGCGCTGCGTTGAGTTTTTGACTCAGTGGACACAAGACGGCAAGCTGCAACCCGAGGTGGCCAACAAGGTCAAAGAGTGGTTTTCGGTGCGCACCAACCCCGACGGCACGACCAGCGAAGGCCTGGGCGACTGGGACATCTCGCGCGATGCGCCTTACTTTGGCATCGAGATCCCTGATGCACCGGGCAAATACTTTTATGTCTGGCTCGATGCGCCCGTGGGCTACCTGGCGTCCCTGAAAAACCTGCTGGACAAGCGCGGCGAAGATTACGCCGCCTACATGGCCAACCCCGATCTGGAACAGATCCACTTCATCGGCAAGGACATCGTCACCTTCCACACGCTGTTCTGGCCCGCCATGCTGCACTTCAGCGGCCGCAAGACGCCCAACAAGGTCAATGTGCATGGCTTTTTGACGGTGAACAACGGCGAGAAGATGAGCAAAAGCCGGGGCACAGGTCTGGACCCGCTCAAGTACCTGAGCCTGGGCATGAACCCCGAGTGGCTGCGCTACTACCTGGCAGCCAAGCTGTCGGGCCGCAACGAAGACATCGACTTCAACGCCGAAGACTTCATGGCGCGGGTCAACAGCGATTTGGTGGGCAAGTTCATCAACATCGCCTCGCGCTCGGCGGGTTTCATTGCCAAGCGTTTTGACGGCCAACTGGGCACCGTGAGCGCGGATGGTCAAGCCCTGCTTACCGCACTGCAAAGCGCCACGCCCAGCATCGCCGCTTTTTATGAAGAGCGCGAATACGGCAAGGCCTTGCGAGAAATCATGCTGCTGGCCGACAAGGTCAACGCCTATGTCGACCAGAACAAGCCTTGGGAGCTGGCCAAACAAGAAGGCCAGGAAGAGCGCTTGCACGATGTGTGCACCGCCTGCATCGAAGCCTTCCGCCTGCTGACGCTGCAACTCAAACCGGTGCTGCCTGCACTGGCCGCGCAGGTCGAGGCCTTCCTGAACGTCGCACCGTTCACCTTTGCCGGCGCCCAAAGCCTGCTGGGCGCGGGCCACGGCATCAACGCCTACCAACACCTGATGCAGCGCGTGGACATCAAGCAACTCGAATCGCTGTTTGAATCGCCCGAGCCGGTAGTGCCAGCGCTGATCCCCGGCGGCGAAGAAATCGCCCCCACCATCAGCATCGATGACTTCACCAAAATCGATTTGCGCATCGCCGAAATCGTCAACTGCGAACCGGTCGAAGGCTCGGTCAAGCTGCTGCGCCTGACGCTGGACGTGGGCGAAGGCCGCACGCGCAATGTGTTCAGCGGCATCGCCAGCATGTACAAGCCCGAAGACCTGATTGGCAAGCTCACCGTGATGGTGGCCAACCTGGCCCCGCGCAAGATGAAGTTTGGCGTCAGTGAAGGCATGGTGCTGGCTGCCAGCCACGCCGACGAGAAAGCCGAGCCCGGCATCCACGTGCTGCACCCCTGGCCCGGGGCCAAGCCCGGCATGCGGATTCACTGATCCCCTCACACCCAGAAAACGCTGCACATGTTTCCCCTGATCCACGGATGGACCGATGTGCAGCGAAGCCCGGGGGCCAATCTGCGACTGGGGCTGGTGCTCAGCTTTGTGGCCGGGGCCACCAATGCAGGCGGCTTTCTGGCGGTAGGCCGCTACACCTCGCACATGACGGGCATTGTTTCGTCGGTGGCCGACGATGTGGTGCTGGGCCATCTGGACCTGGCGTTGGCCGGACTGGCTTGTCTTGTGGCTTTTTTGTTAGGTGCGATGTGCACCGCCATCATGGTCAACTGGGGGCTGCGCCAGCACTTGCGCAGCAGCTACAGCTTGCCGCTCATGCTCGAATCCTTTGCCCTGCTGGTGTTTGGCCTGTTTGGTGCCGCCATTGCAGCTTGGTCGCAGGTGTTTTTGCCTGTGACGGTGGTCCTGCTGTGCTTCATCATGGGTTTGCAAAACGCGGTGATCACCAAAATCTCCAAAGCCGAGATCCGCACCACCCACATCACCGGCTTGGTGACCGACATCGGCATTGAACTGGGCAAATGGGTTTACCTCAACCGCTTGCAAGAGCCATCCCCCGTGCGCGCCAACCGCGAACGCCTGCGAATTCAAACTGGACTGGTCCTGGGCTTCCTTCTGGGTGGGCTGCTGGGGGCCATGGGCTTCAAATATTGGGGCTACGTGACCACCGTGCCCTTGGCTGGCCTGCTGTGGCTGCTCAGTCTGCGCCCCTTGCTCGATGACCTGCGCCAGCGTGCCACATAATTGATCTGCCCTGCGCTGAACGCACCTCACCCCAAGACCCATGAACTGGCTGCAAGCAACCCATTTTTTCAGACCCCGATTGCTGGACAGCCTGGAAGGCTACAACAGCCAACGACTCGTGCAGGACATCGGTGCCGGATTCACCGTCGGCGTGGTGGCCTTGCCGCTGGCCATGGCTTTTGCCATTGCCTCGGGCCTCAAACCCGAAGCCGGGCTTTTCACGGCCATCATCGCGGGCTTCCTCATTTCAGCCCTGGGCGGCAGCCGGGTCCAGATTGGTGGGCCAGCGGGGGCCTTCATCGTCATCGTTTACGGCATCGTCGATCGGTATGGCCTGGCCAACCTGATTCTGGCCACGGCCATGTCCGGGGTGTTGCTGTTCCTGATGGGGCTTTTCCGGCTGGGCAACCTGATCCGATTCATTCCAGTGGCCGTGGTCATTGGCTTTACCAATGGCATTGCGGTGTTGATCATGCTCTCGCAAATCAAGGATTTGCTGGGCCTCAAGGTGACCACCATGCCCGCCGATTTCTTTGGCATCGTCAACACCCTCTGGCACAACCTGCAAAGCACCAACCTGGCGGCACTGCTTCTGGCTCTGGCATCCTTGTCGCTGCTGATCGGTTGGCTGCGCATGAGTCGCCGCCTGGCCGAGACCCGATACAACTGGGTCAGCATGATCCCGGGCTCCATCATCGCCCTGGTGTTTGCCACTTTGGCCACCTGGATGCTGTCCTTGCCGGTGGAGACCATTGGCAGCAAATTTGGAGGCATCCCGGCCGCCATGCCTTCATTTCAGTGGCCTGACTTCAGCTGGAACAGCGCCCGCTTTTTGCTGATGCCCACCCTGACACTGGCGCTTTTGGGGGCCATTGAATCCTTGCTCTGCGCACGCATTGCCGACGGCATGATCGGCGACCGCCACAACCCCAACCAGGAGTTGATGGCGCAAGGTGTGGCCAATTTTGTGACGCCATTTTTTGGTGGCATGCCTGCCACAGGCACCATCGCCCGCACTGTCACCAACATCAAAAGTGGCGGCTCCAGTCCCATTTCGGGCATGGTGCATGCGCTGACTTTGCTGGCAGTGGTGTTGGTCGCCGCGCCCTGGGCCGGACACATCCCTTTGGCTTGCCTGGCGGCCATCTTGATGTTTGTGGCCTGGAACATGGGCGAGTGGCTTGAGTTCTGGCAGCTGCGCCAATACCGCATGCCTTACCGGGTGACTTTGCTGGCGGTCTTCTTTCTCACGGTGGTGTTTGACCTGACCGTAGCGGTGGAGGTCGGCCTGATCGCGGCCTGCCTGACCTTCATTTACCGCATCTCCAGCCTCAGCCGAAGCGAACCCGTCAGCCAACTTGACCACCCTGGCCTGGCCGAATTCGCGCACCAGGTGCAGGCCTGGCGTTTGTATGGGGCTTTGTTTTTTGGCGCGGTCAAACTGATCGAGGAAATTGAGGACAACATCAAGACGCCTGTTCTGGTCCTGGATCTGAAAAATGTGATTTACATCGACTCGTCCGGTGCCGACGCCTTGATGAACCTGATCGAGACCTGCCGAAAAAAAACCACCCACCTGATTGTGTGCGGCTTGTCCCACCAGCCACTCGACATCGCGCGTCGCAGCGGCCTGCTGGAGCACCTGGATGGCCACCTGCAGCCCGACTTGGCTGCAGGCCTGGCACGCGCCGTCAGCTGGTCACCCGGTCAGGCCCGGTAAAATGCCGTTTGTCGGGTTTTGATGGCCTTCAGTGGCTGTCAAAACCCTTTGTTTACCCTTTGTCCGGATGCCGCTCATGTCTTTTTTCCGCCGCCCTGATTACGCATCAGACACGACCCAATTCATCGACCAGCTCAAAGCACAGCACCCCCAGCTCGAAGCCGAGCAACGCCAAGGCCGCGCCTTGCTGTGGGACAAGCAGGTTGACCGTGCCGTGCAGGCCGAATTCAGCGAAGGTCGCGTGGCCCAGAAGCCCTACGTTTACCAGACCAAGGCCTGAACAAGCGCTGTTTTTAAAGCGAACTGCAACGCCCAGCTGAGCGTCTGTCCGCAACGCCACCATGACCACCGAGCACACCGATCACACGTCCCTGCCGCAGCAAGCGGACAGCGCGCCTGCGACCATGCCCGTGGTGGTGGACCAGGTGGCTTTGGCGCGCCTGTACGGCGAGCCGCTGTTTTCGATGCCGACAGACCTGTACATCCCGCCCGATGCGCTGGAAGTGTTTCTGGAGGCGTTCGAAGGCCCACTGGACTTGTTGCTTTATTTGATCCGCAAGCAGAACTTCAACATCCTCGACATTCCCATGGCGGGCGTGACGCGCCAGTACCTGAGCTATGTCGATGAAATCCGCCAGCACAACCTGGAGCTGGCCGCCGAATACCTGCTGATGGCCGCGATGCTGATCGAGATCAAGTCGCGCATGCTGCTGCCGCCCAAAAAAGTGGCCGAAGGCGAAGAAGCCGAAGACCCACGGGCCGAGCTGGTGCGCCGTTTGCTCGAATACGAACAGATGAAGCTGGCTTCGATGCAGCTCAACGAGATTCCGCATTACGGCCGCGACTTCCTGAAAGCACAGGTCTACATCGAGCAGAGCATGCAGCCGCGCTTTCCGGATGTGAGCATGGACGAGCTGCAGTCGGCTTGGCGCGACATTCTGAAACGCGCCAATTTGGTTCAACACCACAAGATCAGCCGCGAAGAACTCAGCGTGCGTGAGCACATGACCATCGTGCTCAAACACCTGCAAGGCCGTAAATTCGTCGAGTTCGAGAACCTGTTCGACCCCACCTTGGGCACGCCCGTGCTGGTGGTGACCTTCATCGCCCTGCTCGAGCTGGCCAAGGAAACGCTGATCGAGATCACCCAGGCCGAGGCTTTTGCGCCTATCTACGTGCGGCTGGCCTACACGCCCAACTGAGATCTGGCGGTCAGGCCAGGGGGCAGCACTGCAGAGCAGGTGACTGACAGCCTCAGACCGCCTCGCCCCGAGGCCCACGCCCCATCAAGACCTGAACGGCCTCACGGGCTTGCAAGCGGCCATCGAGCAAAGACACCACCGCTTCGGTGATCGGCATGTCCACGCCCAGGCTCTGAGCGCGTTGCCAAACGGTGCGGGCGCTGTACACGCCTTCGGCCACATGGCCGAGCGATGTGACGGCCTGCTCCAGGCTCAGGCCCTGCGCCAGCAAAAGGCCCACCTTGCGGTTGCGGCTGAGGTCACCCGTGGCGGTCAGCACCAGGTCGCCCAGACCGGATAGGCCCATGAAGGTTTCGGGCTTGGCGCCCAGCGCCACACCCAAGCGGGTCATTTCGGCCAGGCCCCGGGTAATCAGGGCGGCGCGGGCGTTCAGGCCCAAGTCCAGCCCGTCGCACAGGCCGGTGGCGATGGCCAGCACGTTTTTGACGGCCCCGCCCACCTCGACCCCGACGATGTCGTCGTTGGCATACACGCGCAAAGCGCCGCCATGGAAGGCCTTGACCAGCGCATCACGCACCGACGCATGGGGGCTGGCGGCCACCAGCGCGGTGGGTTGGGTGCGGGCCACTTCTTGGGCAAAGCTGGGGCCGTTCAGCGCTCCGGCCAGCAACTGCGGGGCGACTTGGGCTTGCACTTCGTGGGGCATGAGGCCGGTGTCGGCTTCAAAACCCTTGCACAGCCAGGCCACCGACGCGCTCACGCCCTGCAGCGCTTGCAAGGTGCTGCGCAAACCAGCCATGGGCGTGGCGATGATGAAGAGGTCTTCTGGTTGCGCCGTCTGCAGCATGGCGTCCAGCGGACCCGAAGTGATGGCCAGTGATTGCGGGAAGGCGATGCCCGGCAAATAGCGCGCGTTGCAGCGCTCCCGCTGCAGGGCTTCGGCCTGGGCCGCGTCGCGTGCATGCAGGCTCACCCTGTGAGCTGGCGACTGGCGGCTGGCGGCGATCGCCAAGGCCGTGCCCCAAGCCCCAGCACCGATGATGGTGATCTGCATGCCGGGTGCGTTCGCGCTTTACTGCTGCGTGGCGGCAGCTTGGGCTTGCTGCTGCTCGTACATGGCCTGGAAGTTGATTTCGGCCAAATGCACAGGCGGGAAGCCCGCGCGGGTGATCACGTCGGCCACGTTGCCGCGCAGGTAGGGGTAAACGATTTGCGGGCAAGCGATGCCCATGATCGCGCCCATCTGGTCTTCGGGCACATTGCGGATTTCAAAAATGCCGCCTTGCTTGCATTCGACCAGGAACACGGTCTTGTCGGCAATCTTGGTGTGCACGGTGGCGGTCACGCACACTTCAAACACGCCTTCAGCCACAGGGGTGGCTTCCACGCCCAGCTGGATGTCCACGCTGGGTTGTTGCTGTTCCAACAGGATAGCGGGCGAATTGGGCTGCTCCAGCGAAGCCTCCTTCAGGTACACGCGTTGGATCTGGAAAACAGGGGATTGGGCTTCGGTGTTGACAGCGGTATCGGTCATGGAATTCTCTTGAGAAAAATACAGGCAGTCCACAAGGGACTGCCCAAGGATGAAACAAATGGATTATCAGCGATCAGAAACAGGGTTTGAGCAAGCCCTGATTGTGAAAACCCCAGGGGGTTGTGAGGCCCCAAAAGCTCAGGCAGCTTGCAGCAAAGGCACCAGACCGCCTTTGGCGTCCAGTGCCATCAGGTCGTCGCAGCCGCCCACATGCGTATCGCCCACATAAATTTGCGGCACGGTGCGGCGGCCCGTGGTTTGCATCATGTGGTCGCGCTGAGCCGGGTCCAGGTCAATGCGGATTTCTTCAATTTGCTCAACGCCTTTGGCTTTGAGAATTTGTTTGGCCCGAATGCAATACGGGCAAACAGCGGTGGTGTACATCTTGACGGTTTGCATGAGCGCTCCTTGGGTATCAGGCTTTTTCGACCGGCATGCTGGCCACTTGCCAAGCCTTCAGGCCACCGGCCAGAGACTGCACGTTTTCAAATCCGAGTTTGCGGGCTGTGGCCGCTGCACGGGCAGAGCGCGCGCCCACCTGGCAAACCATCACCACGGGCGAAGATTTGCTTTTGACCACCTGGGCCAGTTTGTCTTCAAGTTGGCCCAAAGGCAGGTTTTTGGCACCAATGACATGGCCCCGGGCAAATTCGTCAGGCTCACACACGTCAATGACGATGGCTTTTTCGCGGTTCATCAGTTGCACCATGTCCTGAGGACTGAGCCCGCTGCCTTTGTTCAAGACAGGAAAAAGCAAAGCCACACCCGAAGCCAAAGCCACGGTGATGAGCATCCAGTTATCGAGGAGAAATTTCACGAATCAGACCTTTGTAAGCCACAAAATACCGGCCCGTCAGCGGGCCGCCAAGTCTCGATTCTAAAATGACGGCCTTAACCTCTGTTTTGTTCCCCCTGTTTTATTCAGCCTCTGCTGCTTATACCCATGTACAAACTCGTCCTGATCCGCCACGGCGAATCCACCTGGAACCTCGAAAACCGCTTCACTGGCTGGACCGATGTCGACCTGACCCCCACCGGCGTGAGCCAGGCCATGTCGGCCGGCAAACTGCTCAAGGCCGAAGGCTGGGACTTTGATCTGTGCTACACCTCGGTGCTCAAGCGCGCCATCCACACCCTTTGGTACACCCTGGACGAGATGGACCGCACCTGGCTGCCCGTGGTCAAGGACTACCGCCTGAACGAGCGCCACTACGGTGCCCTGCAAGGCCTGAACAAAGCCGACATGGCCAAGCAATACGGCGACGAGCAGGTGCTGATCTGGCGTCGCAGCTACGACACCCCCCCACCGGCCCTGGAAGCGACCGACCCCCGCTGCGAGCGCAGCGACCGCCGCTACGCCAAGCCCGAAGTGGTTCCCCTGACCGAATGCCTGAAAGACACCGTGGCCCGTGTCTTGCCCGCCTGGAACGACAGCATCGCGCCCAGCATCCAGTCCGGCAAACGCGTGCTGATCGCAGCGCACGGCAACTCGATCCGCGCCCTGATCAAGTACCTGGACGGCATCTCGGACAGTGACATCGTGGGCCTGAACATCCCCAACGGCATTCCGCTGGTGTACGAGCTGGACGAAAACCTCAAGCCGATCCGCCACTATTACCTTGGCGATGCCGAGGCGGCAGCCAAAGCTGCGGCTGCCGTGGCAGGCCAAGGCAAAGCCTGACCGGCCAATCTGCCCGGGCGGCAGGGCATTTACGGACCTGCCGCCCCAAACACCCCGCTCGCGGGTGTATATTGACCCGCTTCTGACTGGGAACACACAAGCACATGAGACAGAAACTCAAGATCGCGGGCTGGATCAGCGTGGGCGCACTGGCTGGCGCATTGACCACCGTGTCACTGCAAACCGTGGCGCGCGGCAACATGGCCCCCTTGCCGCTCGAAGAACTGCAGCAGCTGGCAGCCGTTTTTGGCATGGTCAAGAGCGACTATGTCGAGCCAGTGGACGAGAAAAAACTGATCACCGAAGCCATCTCCGGCATGGTGTCCAGCCTGGACCCCCACTCCCAGTATTTCGACAAAAAGAGCTTCAAGGAGTTCTCTGAAGGCACCACCGGCAAATTTGTCGGTGTGGGCATCGAGATCAGCCAGGAAGATGGTCTGGTCAAGGTCGTCTCGCCCATCGAAGGCTCCCCAGCCGATCGGGCTGGCCTCAAGCCCAACGACCTGATCACCAAGATCGATGACACCGCCGTCAAGGGCCTGAGCCTGAACGAAGCCGTCAAGCGCATGCGCGGCGAGCCCAAAACCAAGGTGCTTTTGACCATCTTCCGCAAGTCCGAAAACCGCACCTTCCCGGTGACCATCGTCCGCGAAGAAATCAAGACGCAATCGGTCAAATCCAAAATCATCGAACCCGGCTACGGCTGGATTCGCGTTTCGCAGTTCCAGGAACGCACGGTCGAGGACTTCGCCCGCAAGATCGAAGACATGTACAAGGACGAGCCCCAGCTCAAAGGCCTGGTGCTCGACCTGCGCAACGATCCGGGCGGCCTGCTCGATGCTGCGGTGGCGCTGTCTGCCGCCTTCTTGCCTGAAAACGTCACGGTGGTCACGACCAACGGCCAGCTGGAAGAAAGCAAATTCACCTACAAGGCGTCGCCCCAATTTTGGCGTCGCAATGCGTCGAATGACCCGATCCATCGCCTGACGCAAGCCACAGGCGGCGCACTGAAAAAAGTGCCCTTGGTGGTGCTGGTGAACGAAGGCTCCGCTTCGGCCAGCGAAATCGTGGCGGGAGCCTTGCAGGACTACAAACGCGGCACCCTGATGGGCAGCCAGACCTTTGGCAAAGGCTCGGTCCAAACCGTGCGCCAGCTGGGGCCTGACACGGCGCTCAAGATCACCACCGCACGCTACTACACGCCCAATGGCCGCGCCATTCAGGCCAAAGGCATCGTGCCTGAGATCATGCTCGACGAAACCGAGAACGGCAATGTGTTCTCTGCCTTGCGCACCCGCGAAGCCGATCTGGAAAAACACCTGAGCAACGGCAAGGAAGCCGAAGAGAAAAAAGACCCGGCTCGCGAAAAAGCCCGCGAAGAAGCGATCAAGAAACTGGAAGAAGAATCCAAAAAGCCCGTGGCTGAACGCCGCTTGCCCGAGTTCGGCTCGGACAAGGACTTTCAGTTGATCCAGGCCTTGAACAAGCTCAAGGGTCTGCCCGTCAAGGCCAGCACCACGCTGGCCGAGCGCAAGGTCGAAAAGAAAGACGACTGAGCACCGTGGATGACGCACAGTTACTGCGCTATTCGCGGCACATCTTGCTCAACGAGCTGGGCATCGACGGCCAGGAAAAACTGCTGGCCTCGCATGCGCTGATCATTGGTGCAGGTGGTCTGGGCTCTCCGGTCAGCCTCTACCTGGGCAGCGCCGGGGTGGGCCACATCACCGTGGTGGATCATGACCAGGTCGACGCCACCAATTTGCAGCGCCAGATTGCCCACACGCTCGACCGGGTCGGCCAATCCAAAGCCGACTCGGTGCGTACGGCGATTGCACAAATCAACCCCGATGTTGTTGTGACGCCCATCACCCAGCGGGCCGATGCGGCTTTGCTCGACACGCTGGTGGCGCAAGCCGATGTGGTGCTGGACTGCTGCGACAACTTTGAAACCCGTCAGGCCGTGAACCGTGCCTGCGTGACCCACCGCAAACCGCTGGTCTCGGGCGCGGCCATCCGCATGGACGGGCAAGTCTCGGTGTTTGACAGCACGCAAGCCGAAGCCCCCTGCTACGCCTGCATCTTCCCACCCGAAAACCTGCCCGAAGAAACACGCTGCGCCACGATGGGTGTGTTCGCACCTTTGGTGGGCATCATCGGCTCCGTGCAAGCCGCCGAAGGCCTCAAGATTCTGAGCGGCATGGGCAGCCACATGGCCGGGCGTTTGCTGATGCTCGATGGGCGCGAGCTGTCGTGGACCGACATCCGCATGCAGCGCAACCCGGCGTGCCCGGTTTGCGCAGCGCACCGCCAGAATTGAGCGGCTCCGCTCAATCGACCCTTCGGCCGCAGGGGCGGCCGCCCACAGGAATGGCAGCCAAGGGTTTGACTCACAGCCCAAGTCTCTCGTGGGCGCTTGCCCCTGCTCGCGAATGCATGCCGCCTTCAGATGTCGTGGCAAGTGCCGTGGAATTTCCTGAACACCAGACTCTCCTTGATAAAGAGGATGGGGCAAACCCGGTTCGCCAAGTAGACCAATCCGGTATGTAATCCAGAGAGGTCATTCAGTAAAGACACGCACACCATGTATCTGAGTTCAAAACAGGCCACGCTACTTGGCCAGATCATGCAGACCTTGGCCGAGCCCCATGAAGAAACCGAAATCCGCGAGATCATGGGTGACTTGGTCATGCAGTTGCTCGGTGCCCAGTACTACGCCAGCTTTGTCTGGCAACCCGGCAGCCAGAGCTTTGCCCAGCCTATCCAGATCAACATGGACCCCCTGAACTTGCGGGCCTATGAAAGTTATTACCAGTTCCATGACCCCATCACACCGCTCATGCAGCGTTACCGGGTGGCAGTTCGTGCCACCGATGTACTGGCAATTGACGAGCTGAAGAAAACCGAATTCTTCAACGATTTCCTGAACAAAGATGGCTTGTATTGGGGTGTGAACTTATACGCATGGCACCAGGGGCAGAACCTGGGTGACATGCGCATCTGGCGCGACAAGCGCAGGGACAACTTCACACCCGACGAGTTGCGCTTGCTCGACATGCTCCAGCCTGCTTTTGTCACGGCGCTTGCCCGCGCCCAAAGGCCCAAGCAACATGAAGGCTTGACGCTCAACACGCTGTCCCAACGCCTGACCACGCGCGAACAGGACACCGCACGGCTCGTCATGCTGGGCATGACCGACAAGGAAATAGCCCGTGCGCTGGAAATTTCCACCACCACGGTGCGCACCCACCTGGAAAACGCTTTTCGCAAAGTTGGTGTGAGCAACCGGGCGGCATTGGTGCACAAACTCAGGCCCTGAGTGCCAGCAACACCTCCTCAATAGCAAGGATGGTCGCTCGCGAACGGTATCTCTAGCATGGTGCAGACGCCCATTCAGGCGCTTAAACCCAGACAGGAGAACCATATGACCCCAAACGCTTCAAGACGACAATTTTTTAAAAATACCGGCGCAGTCTCTGTGGCAGCCGTCATGGGCGATCTGGCCCTGACGGCTGTAGGTGGCCACGCGGCAACGGCGAAAACGAACGATCCGCTGCTAGAGCTGACTGCCACACAAGTGGTCCGTGACATCAAGAACGGCCACCTCAAGGCAGAGACCTACATGGCCACCATGATCGCCCGAGCCAAGGCAGCCAGCCATCTCAATGCCCTGATTTATCTGAATGAAGACAAAGCCATGGCAGCAGCCCGGCAAGTTGACATGGACCGTGCGGCGGGCAAACGCCTGGGCGCATTGGCTGGATTGCCAATCGTGGTCAAAGACAACATCAACACCAAAGACATGAAGACCACGGGAGGCACCCCCTCGCTGCGCAATTTTCAGCCCAAACAGAATGCGCCCTCTTTGCAAAAACTCGTGGATGCAGGCGCGATTATTTTGGGCAAATCGAACTTGCACGAGTGGGCTTTTGGCATCACCAGCACCAACTTCACTCTGAGCACAGACCAGTCAGGCGGTTCAGCACGCCCCTGCAAAAACCCCTATGACAGCACCCGAATCCCTGGTGGCTCATCGGGCGGAACGGCTGTGGCCATTGCCGCAAGATTTGCACCGGCCGGTCTGGGCACAGACACGGGGGGATCCACACGCGTGCCCGCCTCCTTCTGTGGTGTGGCCGGTTTCCGCCCTTCGGTGGGCGATGGCGAAGGCAAAGGCCGCCGCTACCCCGACACCGTCAACGACGCCTTGCCGATCAGCACCACACGAGACACCGTTGGCCCCATGGCTCGCACGGTAGCCGACCTGGCATTGCTGGATGCGGTGATTGCTGGCGGCGATGTACCTGTTGCCAAATCACTCAAAGGCCTCAAAGTCGGCATTCCTGCCACCTTCTGGTCGGGCCTGGATGACAGTGTGAAAACGGTGGCCGATGCCGCCAAGAAAAAGCTGGCAGCTGCAGGTGTGGTGTTTGTCGATGCCGATCTAGCGGGCATCATGGCGCTGAATGGCGAGATGTCGTTTCCGATTGCCCTGCACGAACCAGTGCATGCCATTCCCGCTTACCTGACGGCCAACAACGCGCCCGTTAAAACTGTCAAGGAAGTCGCTGACCAACTCGCCAGCCCGGATGTGGCGGGAGCCTTTGGTGCCATTCAGGGGCCTTTCAGTGAAGCTGCTTTCCACGATGCCTATTTGGGCATCATGGCCACCAAGCGCCCCGCTTTGCAAAAACTCTACAAAGACTATTTCGCAGCGCAAGGCGTGGAGTGCGTGATGTTCCCAACAACCCTCTTGGCCGCACCCAAGATCGATGCTGCCAATGGCTCCAAAAACCTCAGCTACACCGTCGGCGGTGTTGAACAAAAAGACAAAGACACCTTTGGCACTTGCATCCGCAACACCGACCCATGCACCAACGCCGGTATTCCCAGCCTGTCGATCCCTGCGGGAATGACAGCAGGCGGTTTGCCGGTGGGGATGCAGATCGACGGCCCTTTGGGCTCTGACACCAATTTGCTGTCCATCGGCATGGGCATCGAGGCGGTGTGGGGTTCGATCAAAGCGCCTACGGCCTGATGAAAAAGGCCAAGTGGAGTCAAACCACTTGGCCTTTTTAATTGGCGCTTGAGTGGCCGTTCAGTCGGCTGTAAAGCCTGAAGCTTTCACCACGGGTGCCCAACGAGTGGTTTCTGTGCTGATCAGTGCTTGCAGGTCTTGTGGGCTGCCGCCACCAATTTCCAGACCCATTTTGATGAAGCGATCCTTGAGTGCCGGATTTTTCAAAGCGCGATTGACTGCGGCATTCAAAGTGGTGATCTGCGATGAATCCGTGCCACCCGGCGCGAACAAGGCAAACCAGCCCACGCCGACTAAATCCCTGAAGCCTGACTCGCGCAGCGTAGGTACATCCGGAAACAAGGCATTACGCTGGGCGCCTGATGTCGCCAGGATGCGGCTTTTGCCTGCGCGGTGCATCTCCCCCTGGTCCACCAGCGTATCAATTCCCAAAGTCACTTGATCCCCGATGAGCGCGGTCATCAATTGTGCGCCCCCGTTGTAGGGAACATGGGTCATATCCAAACCAGTTTTCTGACCGATCATGACGCCAAAAAAATGCGGCAAACTGCCTGGTGCAGGTGAGCCGTATGAGCCCATGGCAGGCGTCTTTTTGACAACGGATACCAAGTCCGCAATGCTGCGAATCGGGCTGTCGGCCTTAACCGACACCCCAAACTGGAAGTCGGCAATGTGCGCTACAGGTGCCAAGTCTTTTTGCACCTCGTAATTGAGCTTTTTGTAAACCAGCGGTGCCAGCACGGGCACCACAATCGGAGCCAACATCACCGTCGCACCGTTGGGTGCAGCATTCTTTAAAGCTTCAGCGGCGATGCGACCACCTGCACCCACGCGGTTTTCAACGACCACAGGACGCCCTAATTCATCCTTGAGGCGTTCGGCCAACAAACGTGCGGCCAGGTCGGCAGAACCGCCGGCCCCAAAACCCACCAACACTTTGAGTGGCACCGGGTCGCTGGCTTGTGCCAGCCCAGACAACAGCAACAACACGCTGCTCAACCAGATTTTCGTTTTCATCAGGGCTCCTTAAAAGTCAAAAAGAATAGAACACCACAAGACTTTAGGTTTTTCAATGCATTTGGAACACCCTCAAGATTGATGGTCGATCCGCCAATAGAAACGACGACAAAGGGTAATCTCTCTTGACCTCAAAGAGTGATTTGTTAGCTTTGGGAACTCCTGAGAAGCCTGACATAGACCATGTACCTGAATACACAACAATCCAAAATGCTGGCAGAGCTGTGCGCGGTGATGGCCTCGGATGTCTCGAAAGCGCAACTGCTCCAGACCCTGGCGCAACCCTTGGCACAGTTCATGCGCGCCGATCATCTGGTGTCACGCCAATGGAATGCCACCACCCATCGTTACGCCATCTGCGCGTCATACAACGTTAAGCCTTCCAGAATTCGGGCGTATGAAGAGCACTTCCAGTTTTGTGACCCCATTACGCCGCGGTTGCGGGCCATGCGCACACCCGCGCGGGTCAGCGATGTGTGTTCCGCGCAAGAGCTGGAGGGCTCCGAGTTTTACAACGATCACCTGCGTCAGGACGGCATTCACTGGGGCGTGAACCTGTATGCCTACCGTGGTGATGCTTGCTTGGGTGATCTGGTCATTTACCGAGCGAGGGGACGAGAAGACTTCAGTCAACAAGACATGGCCTGCCTGAACATCATTGCGCCGGTGTTCACGGCCGCACTGAGTCGACTTGAAACCGTGGAGTCCACCAAGACCGCATGGCTGGGGCATGACGAAACCGAGCTGCGCCGGTTGTTGAGCGGGCCTTGTCTGCTCAGCCAGCGCGAGGCCGATGTGGTGCTGCTTTGCCTGAACGGGTGCTCAGACAAGGACATTGCACGCCAACTCCACATTGGCTTTACCACCGTGCGTTATCACCTGGGCAACGCGTTTGAAAAGCTTGGCGTTCAGGGGCGCAACAAACTGACCGCCCACATCGGGCAACTTTTGCATCAGGCATAAACCATGGGTGGGCGTGGAAGGCGTGGCAAAGCGCGTTCAATGGCTGCAGCCACACTCAAAAGGTGGCGATCCGAGCCCAAGGGGCCGTCCAGCTCCAGCCCCACGGGCAAGCCTTCGGCCGTCAAACCGGCCGGGAGGCTGATGCCGGGCAGTCCCGCATTGCTGCCGGGATCGGTGTTGCGGATCAAGGTTTTGAACGCAGGCACTTGTTGCCCATGTAAATCCACCATGTCGTCATGCCCCACGGGCGGAGCCGTCATGAGGCAAGTGGGAAACGCCAGGGCATCCAGGCGGTGGTCGGCAAAGTGCCGGGCGTAAGCGATCTGCAGTTTTTGCCGCCTGACCTGTGCCGCAGCATAGACGGTGGCCGTGACGCGGTCATGGCCGAGTTGGCGAGACAAGAGCTGGCCCACGTCCGGGCTGCCAACACCTGCCAACAGGGCATCCATGGAGAGCCCTTGCGCACCGACATAAGCGGGCAGGCTTTGCATCATTTCGAACATCACCAAGCTTGAGCCCGTGGCGTCGTTGTGCTGTGTCAGATCGGGCACATCCAGCTCTACGCATTCAACGCCCTCAGAGGCCAGCGTTTCTAGCACTTGCTCAATGACAGCCAGAACTTGCGGGTCGGCACCTTGAAAAAAGTCACCTCGCGGAATACCCAGACGCAGACCTTTGAGCGACACACAAGGCACGTCTGGTAGGTCTTGTGCCAGCACGCCATCGAGCCAGACCACGTCTGCAACGCTACGCGCCATCGGCCCCACGGTGTCTTTGGTGGGTGACAGGTGGAGGATGCCTTGCGATGCGTAACGGCCCGTGCTGGGCCTGAACCCGACGATGCCACACAAGGCCGCTGGCAGGCGCACCGAAGCACCGGTGTCTGTGCCCAGAGCGGCGGGCACCATGCGCGAGGCCACGGCCACGGCCGATCCGCCACTGCTGCCTCCAGGAATGCGCAAGGGGTTCCAAGGATTGCGACAAGCACCCGTGACCGCATTGTGGTTGGTACCGCCCAAAGCCAGTTCGTGAAGATTAGTTTTACCCGCGATCAAGCCACCCGACTGAAGCAATTGTTCGACCACAGTGGCATTTCGCCGTGGCCTAGAACCCAGCAATGCCCGCGTGCCACCGCTGGTGGGCAGATCAGAGGTGTCGATGTTGTCCTTAAGAGCCAAGGGTATACCCGCCAAAAGGCGATTGTCTGGCTGCTCTGTCGAGGCCTGATCGAGGGCTATGGCTTGCTGGATCAATCGCTCAGGATCGCGACTGATCCAGGCGTTCAGATGGTCCAGTCGGTCGATTTGCTGCAGCAATGCTTGAACGTATTCTTGGTGCCCAAGTTGCCGGTTGCGAAGAGCTGTGACAGCTTCAATCAGTGTGAGTTCAAAAGGAACCATAGAGCGTCAAGATCAAAAATGCTTAACTCTATGGGGCTATCCTGGTCTTGAACACCCCCATGAATGAGGGCGTTTAAGCGTTTTAAAGATGGCGCAGAACACCACGAACAGTTATCCGGTTTCGATTTGCCATAAGAAAATCTCATGTTCGAGAATTTCGGCTTATCGCGCACGACCCTTCGGCCGCAGGGGCGGCCTCCTACAGGGATGGCAGCCAAGGGCTTGACTCACAGCCCAAGTCTCTCGTGGGCGCTTGCCCTTGCTCGCGAATACCTGCCGATCGTCAAGCGCCATGGCAAGTGCCGTGGAATTTCCTGAACACGGGCGGCGACATGGCGGTCTCCGGTGCCGCAAACACACCGATTTTTTGTTTCTGAGCCTGGCGCTGCAAGCCCGCGTAGGGGCCTTTGCCGGTGCGAAACCTGTAGGCCCAGGCCATGCCCGAGCGCACCATCTCGGCCCCCAAGTCCACGCCATCTGCCGATAAACGCCCAATCTGTCGGCCATAGACATCCTGGCCGTGATCCACCACCTGCACCGACTTGCGCAGCGCCAGCCGAATCATCGCGTCGCGCGCTTCAGGTCCGCCGGGCTGGCAGGTCTCGGGGGCGTCAATGCCGTCGATGCGCAATTTGACGGGCTCATGCTGGCCTTCGCGCACCAAGAGCACCGTGTCGCCGTCCATGACCCAGCTCACCCACCCCGTCCAGACCTCTGAAGCCTGAACCACGCAAGGCAGCACCAAGACCAGCGCACAACACCACGCGCGCCAAACCGTCATACCGACTCCTTGCCGCGCTGACCCTGGCGGCGGTTGGCCTTGGGCAAGTCTGGGCTCAGTTCGGTCACCAAGGTTTCGGCACGGGCTTGCAAGCGCTCCAACGCTTCGTCAAAGCGGGCGGCTTCGTCGGGCTGCAAAGCCTTCAAAATTTGGCTGTTGATGGCCTGGATTTGGGGCATCAACACGTCATAAAGCTGCCGCCCTGCTGGCGTTAGGCTCACCAATGCGCTGCGCCGATCATTGGCGGGGATGGTGCGCAGCACCAGCTGCTTGTGGCCCAAGGCCGTCAAGGTCCGCGAAGTGCGGGCACGGTCACGGTGCATGCGCTCGGCCAGGGCCGATGGCGGCAAGCTGCCGTTTTCATAAAGTTGGGCCACCACACCCCACTCGCGCCGGGTGATGCCATAGCCGCCCTCACACAAGCGCACCACCATGGCCCCCGCCACGCTTGACAAACGGCCCAGCCTGTACAAAAGCAGGTCTTCAATCGAAGCCAGACGTTGGGATGGAGACAAAGGCATCAGGGTTTTCCAGGGGGATGGTTGATTAGATCAATTGTCCGTCAAGGCGCTACATTCTGACTGGACTTGCGCTTTCAACAAGGGACCACCAAATCCCGTAACACCGGAGACTTTCATGAATGCCATTCACATCTTCACCCGCCGCACTCTGGGCCTGCTGGCGCTTTCTCTGGCAGCGTTCTCGCCCAACCTGCACGCACAAGACAAACTACCGCTCAAGATCGTGGTGGGCTTTCCGCCTGGCGGGTCTGCCGACATCCTGGCCCGCATGGTGGCCGACGCCCTGCGCGAGGACTTTGGCACCATCGTGGTGGACAACAAGCCCGGCGCAGGTGGCCGCATTGCCCTGAATGCGGTCAAGGCTGCCAAGCCCGATGGCCAGACCGTGATCGTGCTGCCCAGCGGCCCCATGGTGCTGTTTCCCCACGTCTATAAAAAGCTCGACTACGACGCGGTGAAAGACTTCACCCCCGTCTCGCAAATCGCCCGCTTCCAGTTTGGCGTGGTGTCCGGCCCGGCCAGCAACGCGAAAACCGTGGCTGACATGGTGGCCAAGGCCAAGAGCGACCCGGGCAATGCCAGCTATGGCACGCCCGGCGCTGGCACCTTGCCGCACTTCATGGGCGTATTGATGGAGCAGTCGGCCGGCATCAGCCTCAACCATGTGCCCTTCCAAGGCGGTGCACCGGCCAACAACGCCCTGCTGGGCGGCCACATCGGCTACAAGTTTGACGTGGTGTCCGAAACCGCCGAAATGCACCGGGCCGGCAAAGTCCGCATCATCGCCGTGACGGGCAACCAGCGCGACCCACAAGTGCCCGAAGTGCCCACCCTCAAGGAATCGGGCATCAACATGGAAGCCACCGCTTGGTTCGCCATGTATGGCCCGGCAGGTCTGAAAGGCGATGCACTCACCCGACTTGAAAAAGCCATGATGAAAATCGCACGCGACCCGGCCATGAAAGACAAGATGCTCAAGCTCGGTTACGAGCCGATTGGCTCCACCTCGGCCGAACTGGCTGCGGCCCAAAAGGCCGACCTCAACCGCTGGGAAAAGCCCATCAAGGCCACGGGCGTGCAACTGGACTGATTCGCCTGCTGTTTTTTTACCACCTGCCCCAGTTGCCATTGGCAACTGGGCACCCACTTCCTGCTACTCCCATGAACATCTCGACTCCCATTTGGCGTACCGCACTGTATTTAGGTTTGGCTGCTTGCACCTGGGCCGCGCCCGCATCGGCCCAAAACTACCCCAGCAAACCCATCAAGTTCGTCTCCAACTTTCCGGCAGGTGGTCCCGCCGATTTTCTGGCCCGCAGCGTGGGGGAATACATCACCAGCCAGACCAAGCAGCCCGTAGTGGTCGACAACAAGCCGGGTGCAGGCGGCAACATCGGCGCAGACTTTGTGGCCAAAAGCCCGGCCGATGGTTACACCGTGCTGTTTGGAATCGACACCACCTTCACGGTCAACCCCTACATCTACAAAAACATGGCCTTCAAGCCCACAGACCTGCGGCCCATCATGGTCATGGTCTCTTCGGGCTTGCTGGTGGGGGCGCACCCCAGCACCGGCTTCAAAACACTCAAAGACCTGATCGCCCAAGGCAAGGGCAAGGGCCTGAACTTCAGCAGCGCGGGCAGCGGCAGCCCCGGCCATCTGGCTTCTGAAATCTTCATGGACGCTTCGAACATCAAGATCCAGCATGTGCCCTACAAAGGCAACACCCCGGCCGTGACGGCCGTGCTGGCGGGCGAGGTGGATGCGGGCGTGCTGGCCACACCGGGCATGTTGCCCCATGTGAAGACCGGCAAAATCACCGCCCTGGCCGTGACCAGCCGCCAGCGTTCACGCTCGGCCCCCGACATTCCCACCGTGGCCGAAGTGGGTTTGAAAGATTTGGAGCTGGAAGTGCTCTACATCGCCATGGTGCCTGCAGCCACACCCGAGCCCGTGGTGCAGATGCTGCAAAAAGCCTTCACCGAAGCCTTGAAGCGTCCCGACACACAGACCCAGCTGGCGGGCATGGATTTGTTTTACGAAGGTTTGATTGGCGCGAATGCAGTCAAACGCCTGAGCGACCAGTCCCTGCGTTACGGACGCGTGGTCAAGTCCACCGGCATGAAAGTCGATTGATTCTCCGCATAAAAACCCCCATGACTCAACGCCCCAACATCATCTTCATCGTGGCCGACGACCTCGGTTTTGCAGACCTCGGCTGCTACGGCGGTCGCAACGCGAAGTTCGGCAAGGTCTCGCCCGTGCTCGACCAGCTCGCCGCAGCGGGCCTCAAGTTCACGCAGGGCTATTCCAATTCGCCCGTGTGCTCGCCCACACGCTTTGCGCTCATGACGGCGCGCTACCAGTACCGCCTGCGCGGCGGTGCCGACGAGCCCATCAACAGCAAGAGCAAAGGCAGCGCCGTGCTGGGCCTGCCGCCCGAACACCCCACGCTGCCCTCGCTGCTCAAGGCCAGCGGCTACCGCACGGCGCTGATCGGCAAATGGCACTTGGGCTACCCGCCGCATTTCAGCCCCCTCAAGTCGGGCTACGAAGAATTTTTTGGCCCCATGTCGGGCGGGGTGGACTACTTCACCCACTGCGCCTCCAGCGGCGCACATGACCTGTACAGCGGGGAAGATGAAACGCCCGAAGACGGCTACCTGACCGACATGCTGTCTAAGCGTGCAGTTGATTACGTCGAACGCATGGCACCCGGTGCTGAACAAGGCACCCCCTTCTTTTTGAGCCTGCACTACACCGCACCGCACTGGCCCTGGGAAACCCGCGAAGACCATGCGCTGGCCCAAGAGGTCAAAGACAACCTGTTCCACCTGCACGGCGGCAACATCCACACCTACCACCGCATGATCCACCACATGGACGAAGGCATTGGCTGGGTGGTGGACGCGCTCAAAAAGACAGGCCAGCTCGACAACACCCTGATCGTCTTCACCAGCGACAACGGCGGCGAGCGTTTCAGCGACAACTGGCCCCTGGTTGGCGGCAAGATGGACCTGACCGAAGGCGGCATCCGCGTGCCGTGGATCGCGCACTGGCCTGCCGTCATCGCGCCCGGCGGCACCTCGGCCCAGCACTGCATGACCATGGACTGGTCGGCCACGATGGTGGAGCTGGCCGGTGCACAGGCCGATGCCGAGCACCCGTTTGACGGTGTGTCGATGGCCCCCGTGCTGCGCGATGCAGGGCACCAGTTCGAGCGGCCCCTGTACTGGCGCATGAACCACCGGGGCCAACGCGCCCTGCGCATGGGCGACTACAAATACCTGCGGGTGGACGGCAACGACTACTTGTTCAACATCCCGGCCGACGAGCGCGAGCGCGCCAACCTGGGCAAACGCGAACCAGCGCGTCTGGAGAGCATGCGCGCCGCATGGGAAGCCTGGGACAGCACCGTGCCCGCCATCCCCGAAGACGCCACCATCAGCCTGGGCTACTCGGTCAAGGACATGCCGCAGCGCTGAGTCAAGGGCAGCTAAGATCGGGCATGGCTTATATAGAACGATTCCTCACCTTCAAGCAATGGCCCCGACTGACCGGACCACTGGCACGCGCCGAAGTGTTGGCGGGACTGACCGTGGCGCTGGTCATGGTGCCGCAAGCCGTGGCCTATGCGGGCCTGGCAGGCATGCCCCTGGTAACCGGGCTTTACACCTGCCTGATTCCCGCCCTTTTGGCCGTGCTGTTTGGCAGCGCCAGCCGCTTGTCGGTGGGCCCGGCGGCCTTGACCTGTGTGCTGATTGGTGCCTCGTTGACAGGCATGGCCGAACCCGGCTCGCCCGAGTGGGTCGCGCTGGCAGTGTGGCTGTCGCTGCTGTCAGGCGCCATCCAGTTGCTCTTGGGCCTGGGCCATTACGGTTGGCTCATCAACTTGGTCAGTGCACCCGTCATGATGGGCTTCACCCAAGCGGCCTCCTTGCTGATCATGGCCTCGCAGGTGCCCGCCTTGCTGGGCATCAAGGCCTGGAGCTGGGACGTGACCACATGGCCCACCTGGCTGACCGGTTGGCCTGCGCTGTTTGGCTTGGCCAGTCTGGCCGCCTTGTTGGTGTTGCGCAAATTCAAACCCCGCTGGCCCGGCATCATGCTGGTGATGGGTGCCGCCTCGGCCTTAGGCTTCGCCACTGGTTACGCAGAACACGGTGCCATCGTGGGCCTGCTGCCTTCGGGTTTGCCCAGTTTTTACTGGCCTCACTGGCCGGGTCTGGATGTGCTCAACCAACTGTGGGTGCCCGCCATGGTGATTGCGCTGGTGAGCTTTCTGGAAACCGCATCCAGCGCGCGCATTGAATGCCAGCGCGACGGCAAACGCTGGGACGACAGCACCGAGCTTTTCAGCCAAGGGCTGGCCAAGCTGGCCTCTGCGTTTTCGGGCAGCTTCCCGACCAGCACCTCGTTTTCTCGCTCGGCACTCATGCTGTATTCCGGCGCACGGTCTGGCTGGGCTGTTGTGGCCTCGGTCGGGTTCGTGCTGCTGGCTTTGCTGATCCTCATGCCCGCCTTGCAATTCGTGCCGCGCTCGGTCATGGCTGCAGCCGTCATCGTGGCCGTGCTCAACCTGTTTCAGCCCCGGCAGTTCCTGAAGCTCTGGCGCATTGACCGCATCGAAACCCTGACCGCAGGCGTGACCTTTGCGATCACCTTGGCCACCGCACCGCGCATTTATTGGGGCGTGATGACCGGTGTGTTGGTGGGCCTGAGCCACTTTTTGCACACCCGCTTGCACCCTCGCATCATCGAAGTGGGCCTGCACGCTGACGGCAGCCTGCGCGACCGGCATTTGTGGAAACTGCCTCCCCTGGCGCAACACCTCTATGCGCTGCGCATGGACGCCGAACTGGACTTTGCTGCCGCAAGCGACTTTGAGCGCGCCATCGCCGATCACCTGGCGCGCCACCCCAACACGAAGCATGTTTGCCTGTTTGCACACCCAATCAACCGCATTGATGCCACGGGCGTGGAAACCTTTGGGCAGCTGCACCGCCAGCTCTCCAGCCGAGGCATCACCCTGCACATCAGCGGCATCAAGCTCCCGGTAGAACATGCCTTGCACCGCGCAGGCGAACTGCACGAAGGGCCATTCCTCAAGATGTACCGCACCGATGGCGAAGCCCTGCAAGCGCTCACCGCACTGGACCCGCTGCCAGCAGACATGGGCGCTGCCGCCATCTGAGGCGCACGGACCGGTTCAGGCCAAACCTTTTTCAAATTCGGTCAAGCGCTTGTGAATCGAGCGCAGCTCGGTGATGTCAGTCCAGCGCTCGATCAGGTAAGAAAACGCCTCGTTCACCTTGCCAAACGCATTGCTCACCTGCTGAATCACCCCCAGAGTGATCAGCCCGGTGAACAACGAAGGTCCCATCAGCAGGTAAGGAAAGATCACCATCGTCTGGCTGTAGAAATTGCTCCAGAGATTGAAATAAGCATAGTGGTTGAACAAGCGGAAGTTGTTCAGCCGAACCCCTGTGAACAAATTCAGCACCGTGGGCAAATCCATGCGGCTACGGTCGTCTTCGGCATAGACCAAATCCTTGCGCAATGCAGCTTCGGTCTTTTGGTTGTTGTATTCCAGCCCAGGCAGACGGATGCCCACAAACCACGACAACACGGTGCCGCCCAAGGCGGTGGTCAAAGCCACCCAAAAAAGCGAACCCTCAAACTGCAACCAGGCAATGGCCATGCCTTTGGACAGCGCCCACAGAATGGGAATAAACGAAGCCAGTGTGAGCAGCGCACGCACCAGCCCTAGCCCCAGGTTTTCGGTCTGGCGGGCAAAGCGCATGCAGTCTTCCTGAATGCGCTGCGAAGCACCTTCGACCGTCTCGCTGGTCTTTTGCCAACGCGGCAAATACACCTCGGTCATGGCCTGACGCCAGCGAAAGGCGTAGTGCGAGGCCAGATAGGTTTCCAGACTGCGTAGCAGCATGTAGGGGAACGCGATCCACGCAAACTGCTGCATGAAACCCCAAAACATGGCCAGCCCGCCTGCTTGCTCGGGCTTTTGCAACAGGTCATAAAACTGGCCGTACCAGGTGTTGAGCTTGACCGTCTGCTGCACCGTGATGAACACCAACGCCACCAACACCAACAAACCACCCCAAGCCCACAAGGCCCAGCGGCGCGAGAGAAAGAAACTGCCAAACATCAAAAAGCCTCACCATTCTTGCGAAAGAACAACCACTGTCCGCCTTGCTGACGCCCCAGCAAATCAGCCTCGGGGTAGGTTGCCGTGTCGCCATCGGTGCGGTCACCCACCTCCAATACCATGACAGGGTCAGGTGATTCGTTGACCAACTGATGGGCATTGCCTGATCCGGCTTTGAAACCTGCACACATGCCTGGCGACAGCACGCTGCGCCCTTCATCGGTCACCAAGGTCGGCGTGCCCGACACGATATAAATGAATTCGTCTTGCATGCTATGGGCGTGCCGGATCGACGATGCCGCACCGGGCGCCAGCGTGGTCAGGTTGACGCCGAAATTAGTCAGGCCAAACAGATCGCCCAAAGGACGCTTTTCGCGTCCGGCCAATACAGACTGCAACATCGCGACCACCTCAGGTGGGTAATTCGACGGTTTGGCACGCAGCGGAGCTTGGTCGGCCACAAGGGCCTGGGGTTTGGACTGGGGCTGTCTATTCATACTCGATCTCCTTGGAATGCCATACCACTTACCCGTTCAACTTATCTGAGCTCTTGTCGGCTCTGATTCTGATCTGAGTCCAACGCTGTAATCCACCGAATCAACTGTTTCAAATCCTCATCAGGAATTTGCATCATGGGTGGTTGTGGAATGACACCCCACACAGTGGAACCACCATATTTCACTTTTCTCACCAGTTGCTGCTGAACATCTTGCCCCCGATACCTCAACGCAACATCTTTGAACGCAGGACCAACAATCGGTCGATCAACACCGTGACAAGCAAGACAATTATTCTGCTTTGCAATTTTCAATGCCGCCTCTGACTTCATGGCAGGCTGCTGCTGGCATGTGGAACAGCCATAAATCCCAAGAGAAAGAGCAAGCAGGACCCACCCAGTTTTTTTCATATTGCCCCTTATTTCAATGACCTCAATGCACTGAGCTTTAGTTTGAAAACGCCGGACTCACTTACAAACAGTCAAGAACATGGCAACGCCTGAGGGGTGGAGGTGAATGAATCGGCCGCGTGCTCATAAGCATGCAGCATCAAAACCTTGTAGGCCATGGCGTGGCCTGGGGTGAGTTGGGCTATGTGCATGGAGGCTTGCATGTCAAACGAGTTAGGCCTCCGTCAGCCTGCAAAGCGAACCGCGTCGTGCGCAATCGCCATGACCCTGGGGCCGAAACTGGAGATGTTGGTCAGCGTGGCGTTGTGGTGCGCAATGACCTGCTGCGCGCTGATGGCCGCATTGCCTGCCGGGGTGTGCGCATCGGAAACCAGTATCACCGGATACCCCAGCGCCAAGGCCTTGCGCGTGGTGGTGTCCACGCAAAACTCGGAATGCATGCCGCAAACCACCAAGTTCTTGACGCTCAGGGCTTGCAAAGCCTCATGCAAGTCTGTGCGCAAGAAAGAATCTGGCGTTGTCTTGCGAATGCGCCGATCACCGCCCTGCACCTGCAAGCCTGTCGCCAATTGCCACTCAGGGCTGCCATGCTCCAGGTAGCCAGCGCTCGATTCGTGCTGAATGAAGAACACCGGCACGCCCGCAGCGCGTGCCCGATGCGTGACCACGTTGATGCGCTCTATCGTGCCTGGGCAGTCATGCGCGGCATCGGGGCCTTCGCACAGGCCTTGTTGGACATCGATGATAAGAACAGCTGTCTGCATTGAAAGTTGCGTGCCAGATAAAACCTGAGTCATCCGATACCTATAAGTCGCCATCTAGCAGGAACATTCAATCGCCCGCTTCTAAACCGGCGCCCATTAGACAGCTCCACCTCAATTAAAAACAGGTTGGTATGAAATTTTGAGAAAGGGTGATTACTCAACTTATGACGCAATTCAACTGGCTGCTGCGGCTCGATCTTTAGAGGGCCGTTTGATAACAATTCATGAGTCGGACCACCAAAGCGGATAGCTGGGTAAAAGCGAGGTGACATGAAAGGCTGATTTAGAAGGCGAAGAAGCGTGTACCGCCTCCGGTAGGCACCTCTTGAGACACAGCTGGTAATGTAAATCGGTTTTCCAGTTTTATTTATAACAGTGGCTCGAATCTCGTCTAGTCCCGTGCCATCAAGAACGAGGTTACAGCTGGGGGATATTCTCACCGGCCGAAGCCATTTCACAAGTCCAATGATGCTGGCAAGAATTGTTGCCATGGCAGCTACAACTTTTGAAAGTTCAATAAGGTCTGACACTGCGTCACTCTCGCAATCTAGATAGCGTCACTGCACAGCCGCCAGAACCTCTTGCTCCAGAACACCCTTTGCAGCACATTCGGCGTACTGCCCTTCTCTGTTGGAGGGGAATGGGGCACTCGAACCTGAATTGAACGAAATGGAGTCTGAAGAGTTGTGTGGGAATCCTCCGGCTGCAGATCGAATTGTTTGGGTGCGCGATACAACATATCGTGTATTGGCCGTAACTCGGGTCGTCGTGGGCCCTACCTCTTCAAAAATCAGATTCACTCGGCCTTCTAGGCTCATTCGTCTATCAATAAAAAACAGCCCCACTGACGGGTTCATGATTTCGTAGTTTTGCTGTGCCTTTGCACCAGCAAAATCATATGTCCGCTCACCCTGCGCATTTTTTACAAAGGACGTGATTCTTCCGCAATCAATGTATTTTTCAGGATCACCGGAATAGCTTAAGTTGATAAGGCCCGACGATTTATCCAAATTATTGATGACGAAGAATTGCTTACTCAACGCAGGAACACCAGCCGACCAAACTACATCTCTCGGTTTTTCGATGATTTTGACGTTCTGACCTTGAATAGCAGTGGTATTTGGGCGGATGTAATCAACCTTACCAGCACAACCTGCAAGTGCAGAAATAGCGATGACGATAAAAAATGAACGCAAGACAGTTCCTTCAGAAAGCGAAGCCGCAAAAGCCGAAATTATGACTTCTAAAGACAACACAAAAATTCACTAAGAATTTTTGTCCCGTCGCAGGGTACGCAAATTTTCGTTGCGCACAACTGAAAAACACATGTTTTTAAGCCAATCACCGCCAATTACTGTATTTATTTACAGTATATTGAATCCCATGCTCCGCTCCCTCTTCATCGACTTCAACAGCTACTTCGCCTCGGTCGAGCAACAGCTCAACCCGACCTTGCGTGGACGGCCCGTTGGAGTCGTGCCGGTCATGGCCGATTCGTCGTGCTGCATTGCAGCCAGTTACGAGGCCAAGGCTTTTGGCGTGAAGACGGGGACGCGGGTGTCTGACGCCAAGCGGCTGTGCCCAGGCATTGCGTTGGTGCTGGCCGATCACGCCAAGTATGTGGAGGTGCACCAGCAGGCCGTGGCCGTGGTGGACCGGCTGGCACAGGTGCGGCAGGTGGTGAGCATTGACGAGATGGAGTGCGAGCTGACGGGCCGCTGGCGCGAGCGTGACCGCGCCGTGGCGCTGGCCCAGCAGATCAAGGCGGCGCTGCTGGCCGAGGTGGGCGAGTGCATGCGCACCTCCATTGGCATTGCGCCCAACACGCTTTTGGGCAAGCTGGCCTCTGACATGCACAAGCCCGATGGTCTGACGGTGATCGAGCTGCATGAGTTGCCCGAGCGGTTGTTTCACCTCAAGCTCTCGGCCCTGCAAGGCATTGGCCCGCGCATGCGCGAGCGCCTGTCGCGTTGCGGCATCGAGACGATGGCGCAGCTCTATGCCGCGCCGCGTGATTTGCTGCACACGGCCTGGGGCGGGCTGGCGGGTGACGACATGTACGACAGGCTGCGCGGGCGGTGGTACGGGCCACGCGCCACGGTGGCCCGGTCGCTCGGGCACTCGCATGTGCTGCCGCCCGACTTGCGCCACCCCACAGGTGCCCGCGAGGTGCTGCACCGCTTGACGCAAAAAGCGGCCATGCGGCTGCGCAAGCAGGGTTTTTATGCCACGGCCATGCAGGTGTTTGTACGCTGCGACCACCGCTGGCAACGCGAGTCGGGTGGCGAGCGCTATGCCCATGTGGGGGAGACACAAGACACGGGCTTTTTGCTGCACACGCTGGACCAGCTTTGGTTCAGCGGCCTGCACGTGCTGCAGCGCCCACAGGCCGTGGGCGTGCAACTGTGTGGGCTGGTACTGGCGAGTCAGCACACGCCCGATTTGTTTGACACGCTCGAAGACGCACAGGCGCCTTCTGCGCAAACGAAACAAAACCACGAAGTTCACCGCGACCGTGCCCGGTTGATGTCGGCCATGGACGTGCTCAACCGCACTTATGGCAAGAATGCGGTGTACTTTGCCAGCGCCCACCATGCGCTGGACGCCGCGCCGATGCGCATTGCGTTCAACCGGATTCCGGATCTGGAGACGGAGCGCTGAACGTCAGCGCCGTGTCGCTCAGGCCGTGACGATCCAACCTTCGAGCGGGTCACACGGGGGCAAGCCGTATTGCGGATGGCCAGCATCGTGCTGCTGCTGCGCCCAGGCCGCTTGCATCAGGCACAAGGTGGCATCCAAAGCATCGCCGCTGGCGTCATCGGCCAAGCGGCCCAGCAGCGCGTTGCTGGCCACCAGGCGCAGGCCCAGGCGGGTTTGCCCACGCTCCAGCGCGCCCAGCAGTTCGCGCCGGGCCAGCAGCCGCTCGGGGGTTTGTTTGGCTTTGTCGTCGCTTTTGTAGCTGGCGTTGCCCAGCACCTCGCGTGCGAGCAAGCCAGGGTAGGCTTCCAGCGCCACTCGGCGGGCATCGCCCATGTGCAAACCGGGCAGGTGCACGCCCGCCTGACGCAGCAGAGGCACACCCGCGTGCAGCATGTAGGCCACGGGCGGGTTGACCCATTTCATGGACGGACTGGAACCGGCAGGCTTGTCGGCAGCGCGGTGCGCAAACTTGCCACCCACCGGGCGAGCGTTGCAGAACGCGGCAAACTGCTCGCGAATTTGGGCGCGCTCCAAGGCGCAGTAGTGGTCCATGCAAGCGGCCCAGTCGGTTGGCCAGCCCAGCGTCTCGACCAGCTCACGCGGCAAGCCAAAGGGCAAGTCAAAACCACCCACCCAGTCGGCAGGCTGCGCCAGCCAATGGCCAAACGCGTTCAGCGTTTCAAAAGTCTGCAGGGCTTGCAGCTGCACCCTCCCCTGCCGGGCTTGGCCCTGCGCCAGCACGATGGGTTTGCGCCTGCTGGGGCTGCTGGAAAAATCGCAACCTATCAAGGACACTGTGTTCATCTCACCATCCCAAGGCCATCACACCTGCGGCGATCAGCACCGCCCCGGCAATGCGCAGTCCCCGGTCTTTTTCACCCAGGAGATGCCCGCCCAGCAAGGCCGCGAACAACATCGACACCTCACGCGCAGGCGCCACATGCGACAGCGGCGCCACCTGCAAGGCATACAGCACCAGCACATACGACACAGGGCTGAAGATGCCGACCACCAGCGCGTAACGCCGCTGCTGCAGCCACAGCGCCCACACCGCTGGGCGGTCGCGCAACAAGGTGGGCGTCAAAAAAACCAAACGCATCAGGTTGCCAAAGTAGTCCACCAAAATGGGCGACATCAGCGCCACCTTGACGGCATAGCCATCGACCACGGTGTAACTGGCAATGAACAGGCCGGTGATGCCGCCATAAAAAATGCCGGTGCGCACACGCGCTTGCTTGTTCGGGTCGTGCGCCGCCTTCCACAGCTCGGGGCCACCCGCAATCAGGAACACGCCCCCGACCACGCCCAGAATGCCCACCAGGCCCAACGCCGAAATTTGTTCACCCAGCAAGGCAATGGCCACCATGGACGACAGCAGCGGCCCCGAGCCTCGCGCCAGCGGATAGACCACCGTGAGGTCGGCCTTGCGGTAGCCGCGCAGCAACACGATGAAATAGGCGATGTGCAGCAAGGCACTGGCCAGCACCAGGCCCCACTCCAGCAGGCCCCAGGCGGGCACCTGCTGCCAGCCCACCCACAGACCCACGGGGGCCCAGAACACCATCAACACCACCGAAGTGAAGGCGACAAAGCGCACATCGCCACCGGCCTTTTTGGCGGCGATGTTCCAGCTGGCATGGATGAAGCCGGCCAGAATGACCAGGGCAAGCGCACTCAGGGGCATGGGCGTGAAAAAGCCCCTTGCGGGGCTTGGGGGTGAGTGGGCGTTTTAAGCCCGGCCGATGATGGAGGCGGTGGCCATCAACTCTTCGAGCAGGGCCAGTGAAACTTTGCCCGAGACGCTGTAAGGGTCCAGCTCGGCCCGCTCAGAGTATTTGAGCAGGATGTTGGTGTTCACACGCGAGGCGTCGACCTGGCCCATCGTCCAGCCACCAAAGCGGCGCTCAGAAATCTCTTCGTAATGCAGCAAGACCACATCTTTGTGACGCACGTCTTTCTGAATGTGACCATACAGGTCACTCACGGCATTGCGCCCGCCTTCGATGGCTTGCAAGAAGATGCCACCGCCGTAGCACAGGATGCCGGTGATGCCACTGGACGGGTTGAACTGGCGGGACTGAGCCAATATGGATTCGATGGTCTCAGCACGGGTATCCACAGCGCGGCTGGCGTAAAGCAGGCGTACCAACATGGTCAGTTCTTTCCAGGAATCAGGGAGAGGAATTCACGGCGCAGGTTCGGGTCCTTCAAGAAGGCACCGCGCATGACCGAATTGATCATCTTGCTGTCCATGTCTTTGACGCCGCGCCAGCCCATGCAGTAGTGGCTGGCTTCCATGACGATGGCCAGGCCGTCGGGCTGGGTTTTGCGCTGGATCAGGTCGGCCAGCTGGACCACGGCTTCTTCCTGAATCTGGGGACGGCCCATGATCCATTCGGCCAGGCGTGCGTATTTGGACAAGCCAATGACGTTGGTGTGTTCGTTGGGCAGCACGCCGATCCAGATCTTGCCAATCACCGGGCAAAAGTGGTGGCTGCAAGCGCTGCGCACGGTGATGGGGCCGACGATCATCAGCTCATTGAGGTGTTCGGCGTTGGGGAATTCGGTGATCTCGGGGCCTTCGACATAGCGGCCTTTGAACACTTCCTTGAGGTACATCTTGGCCACGCGGCGGGCGGTGTCGCCCGTGTTATGGTCGTTGACGGTGTCGATCACCAGCGAGTCGAGCACGCCTTCCATCTTGGTCGTGACTTCGTCCAGCAGCTTTTCCAGCTCGCCGGGTTCAATGAATTCAGCGATGTTGTCATTGGCGTGGAAGCGTTTGCGGGCGGCCAAAACCCGCTCACGGATCTTGACGGAAACGGGTACGCCTTCGTCTTCGGGCGTGGCGGCAGAAGCAGTCATGGCGTCTGGGGCTTTCATTAACATGGCAAGGATCGTAACAGCGATTGACCTGCCCACCTTGACCGAGACAGAACGCCCATGCCCGGTCCGGGGGATCTGGCGCTCAGTAGCGGTTGCCGCTCAAAAACAGCGCCAATCGCATCAAACCAAACGCCACCCGGTCGCGCAGCCTTTGGTGCCAGGGCCGCTGGGTGTAAATGGCGGCCAGCACCGGGGTGCTTTGCTGCTCGATGGCCAGGTGCAAACGCTGGTGCAACTGCTTGGCAAACGCCTTGTCGGCCACGACCACATTGGCCTCCCGCGCCAACAGCAAGCTCAAAGGGTCCAGATTGGACGAACCCACCGTGGCCCAGGGCCGGTCGTTGTCCGGGTCCACCACGGCCACTTTGGCATGCAAAAAACTGGCGGTGTACTCGTGGATCTCGATGCCTGCGGCCAACAACACCCCATAAACCGGGCGGGCTGCGTGGTATTGCATGAAGTATTCGTAGCGCCCCTGCAGCAGCAAACGCACCCGCACACCCCGCTGCGCCGCGTGGATCAGGGCTTTGCGCAAACGGCGCCCGGGCAAGAAATAAGCATTGGCGATCACAATTTCGTGCCGTGCAGCGCCAATCGCTTTCAAATAAGCACGTTCAATCTGGCTGCGGTGCAAAACGTTGTCACGCAGCAGCAGCCCCGCCTTGGCCACCAAACGGCCGTCCAGCGCGTGTGCGTCTTCGTGCGTCCAGGGCAAATGCAGGCCCGCTGCCCGAAAGGAGCTGAACGCCTCCGGAAACTGCTGCTGCCGGACATGGCGCACACCCTGGATGCGCCACCACAGCTGCGCCATGGTTTCCTGCATTTGCTGCACCAAAGCACCTCGTGCGCACACGGCAAAGTCCAGCCGGGGCTGGACCAACGTGCCGTGGTGCGGGTCGTACCAGTCGTCCAGGATGTTGATGCCGCCGCAAAAGGCCAGATGGCCATCGATCACGCACAGCTTGCGGTGCAAGCGCCGCCAACGGCTGGGGATCAACAGGCCCAAAGTGCCCAAAGGAGAGTACACGCGCCAGTCCACCCCCGCACGGGCAAAACGGTCACGCCACTCGGGCGGCAGGCCGGGGGTGCCAACCCCATCGACCACCACCCAGACACGCAAACCCCGCAAGGCGGCCCGCTCCAGGGCTTCGGCCACCATGGCTGCAGCGCCATGAAAATCAAAAATATAGGTTTCGATGTGCACCTGCGACCGGGCCTGCTCCAGCGCAGAGACCAGCGCCTCGAAATAGGCTTGCCCGCCTTCGATCAAACGGATCTGGTGACCGTCGCGCAAGGGTGGGCTGTGGCGCATGCTCAGTCCGTCCAAGCGAACTCGGCAACCAAAGGCAGATGGTCCGACATGCGTTGCCATATGCGACCCGACGGGGCCATGGCATGAACGGGGGTCAGCCCCCGCGCATACACATGGTCGAGCTGGTTCAAGGGCAAGCGCGATGGGTAGGTGGGCGTGGGCTGCTCGCGCCATTCGCGAAAGCCTGCCCCGGCCATGCGTCGCCCCAGGCCCGTGCCCCAATCATTGAAGTCGCCCGCCACCAAAACCGGCGCATGGGCCGGAATGGTCTGGTCAATGAACGCCAGCAACTGCACCACCTGACGCACGCGGCTGGCTGGCACCAGCCCCAGATGCACCACGATCACATGCACCACACGGTCGACCACCTGAACGGTGGTGTGCAGCAGGCCCCGCTGCTCAAAACGGTGGTCCGATATGTCCTGGTGCTGGTGCGACAACACGGGCCAGCGCGACAACAAGGCATTGCCATGCTCGCCGTGGCGGGTGGTGGCGTTGGTGCGGTACACCGACTCGTAACCTTCAGGGGCCAAATAATCGGCTTGCGGCTGGCTGGGCCAGTGAGAAAAGTAACGCTCTTCGCGGCGGTGCATGCGGCGCACCTCTTGCAGGCACACGATGTCGGCATCAAGCTGCTCCACGGCGTGACCCAAGTTGTGAATCTCCAGCCGGCGCGCAGGTCCAAGTCCCTGCACACCCTTGTGGATGTTGTAGGTGGCCACACGCAAGATGGGGTGTTCGTGTCGCTGGGGCATCAAAGGCCGATCCGGTTTTCAAAACGCGGCAGCATCAAAATGGCTTCGGCGTTGGACGGCGAAAAACAATGGTCCGCCGCAGCCTGCCAATGCAGCCATTGCCAGTCGGTGTGTTCGGCGGGGCTCAAAGTGATGGGGGTCTGTTCGGGCACGCTCAGCCCGAACACGCGCTCGGTGTTGCGGCTCACGTCGGGGTGGTAGCGCCAGCGCCAGGCGGGGTAAATGTCGTACACGTTTTCCAACTGCCAGTCTTGCAAGCGGCAGTGAGGGTGCCGCGCATCGATGCCGGTTTCTTCGAACACCTCACGCGTGGCCGTGTCGGCCCAGTCTTCATGAGGGAAATCCTTGCTGCCCGTGACCGACTGCCAAGTGCCCGCATCGGCACGGCGAATCAGCAAGACCTGGCCGCTGGGGGTGTAGATCACCACCAGCACGGATTCGGGAATTTTGTAGAGCGTTGCGGTCACGATGGCATTCTAGGCAGCCCCAGCCTTGCTAGGATTGAGCCATGTCGTCATCACCCGCCAATTTCGCCCCCTTTTTGCTGCAAACCCACCACTTGAGTGGAGGACCGGCAGGTCACCCGGTCATTCAAAGCCTGAGTTTCTCGTGGCCTGCTGGCCTGAACTGGGTCTGCGGCGATGAGAGCTGCGGCAAAACCAGCCTGCTGCGCCTGTTGGCCGGTGATTTGCAGCCCCTCAGCGGCACGGTTCAGGCACCGGCTGGCGGGGTGTTCTGGGCAGACCTGAAAGGTGCCGAACACGACCCCATCACCGTGCAAGCCTGTTGGGCCCAACTGCAAACGCTTTACCCCCGATGGGACAGCAAACTGCTGGACGATCTGTCCGAAGCACTGGACATGGAACGGCACCGCCAAAAACCCCTGTACATGCTCTCCACCGGCAGCCGCCGCAAGGTCATGCTGATCGCCGCTTTGGCCTCGGGCGCGGCAGTGACCTTGCTGGACCAGCCTTTTGTCTCACTCGACCAAGCCTCGATACGGGCGATCAAGGACTTTTTGCGCGAAGCGGCCGAACAACCCGGCCGCGCCTGGATCGTGGCCGACTACGAAGCGCCAGACGATTTGCCCATGACCACGGTCATGCAGCTTTGAGGCGCGCGGCCCGTCAGGGCTCAAGAAATCGCCTCTTTTGCCGATACTCAACACAGGGTCCATGTTTCGGGCTTGGCTTTCGCACCTTGCGAGCGCAATTGAACTTCGGAAAAAAATGCCCGTCTTGAAGAAATGGCCAAAGCTTTGGACATGCGCGTTGCTCGCGGCATGGACACCTTGTATGGCCTGGGCCAAAGAGCCCAGCCACAGCCCCAGGCCTTTTACATCACCTGCCGAGCGTTGCATCGTGCCTGCCGCACAGAAGCATGGATTGAACCCGCAGATATTGCGCGCCATTTTGCAAGTGGAATCGTCAATGAGGCCCGATGTGGTGCAACGCAATGCCAATGGCTCGGTCGACGTGGGCATGGCCCAAATCAATTCCATCCACTTTCCCGAGTTGTCCCAATGGGGCATCACCCCGCAAAAACTGCTGGACCCCTGTGTCGCCACCCATGTGGCCGCGTGGCATCTCAAGCGAGGGTTGGTGCGGCATGGCAACACTTGGTTTGGTGTGGCGGCCTACCATTCCGTGACGCCAGAGCACAACGCTCGCTACCAAGGACTGGTTCGCCAAGAGCTGATGCGCGTGGGTGCTTTGCGGTGATTGAGCGGCCTCAAAAACCGCAGCCGGGACACACACAAAACCCCATTTATGTTCTATGCCCCATAATGCGTGCGTGTACGTCATAAAAAACGGCACAAGTCAGGTGATCGGTCAGTTTCGCGCGCTACGGCGGCAGTTATCAGTTTGTTGTGCTTTCGGGACCCCATCGCTTTGTTTTTTGTATTTCTGAGGAGTCCTCCATGGGCAATAAACTTTACGTCGGCAACTTGCCGTACACCGTTCGCGACGAAGACCTGCAACAGGCTTTCGGCGAATTCGGCGCCATCACCAGCGCAAAAGTCATGATGGAACGCGACACTGGTCGCTCCAAAGGCTTTGGCTTTGTGGAAATGGGCAGCGATGCCGAAGCACAAGCTGCGATTGCTGGCATGAATGGCCAATCTTTGGGTGGTCGTAGCATCACTGTGAACGAAGCCCGTCCGATGGAGGCACGTCCTCCACGTACCGGTGGTTTCGGTGGTGGTGGCGGTTACGGCGGTGGCGGTGACCGCTCCGGCGGTGGCGGCGGCTACGGCGGCGGCCGTTCCGGTGGCGGCGGCTACGGCGGTGGTGGCGATCGCTCCGGCGGTGGCGGCTACGGCGGTGGTGGCGGCGGTGCCTTTGTTGCCCGTCTGACCGTGTCGCTGGTTCAGGGGGCCAGGCGCTCGCGCAACCACTGGCCACCGTCTTGCGTGTAACGCAGGCGGTCATGCAGGCGGCTCTTTCG
>NZ_NERW01000002.1 GCF_003063505.1 Limnohabitans sp. T6-20
AGAGAAAGGAGCTGCAGGACGACAATTGAACTTATAGTTATCCACAGCCAGCCGACATAAAAGCTGGCTCAAGCCCCTGGTCAAAACTCAATCGGCACAGGTGGTCAATATTGGATCGGCGTCAACACACAGACATCCAGGTTTACTTCTGCGATCCGCAAAGCCCTTGGCAACGCGGCAGCAACGAGAACACGAATGGACTACTCAGACAGTACCTACCTAAGGGCGTGAACATCTCGGGCTATTCGCAGGTTCAGCTCAACGCGATTGCGCGACAATTAAACGAGAGGCCGCGCAAAACGCTCGGCTTCCATACGCCCGCTGAGATGTTCAGCGAATGCGTTGCATCGACCGGTTGAATCCGCCCCCAAGTGCTGGCTCTGCCCAGACGGTCCTCTGCGCTCAAAGTGCGGATGAGGCAACGAGCTGCTTCAAACGCCTCAAAAACAGCTTGGCGGTTGAGCGTGACCATCGTCAGCAGATACACCTGTCCTGCTTGTGAATGGCGTCCAGTGCGCAAGCGGTGTGACTCGGCTTTTTGTGCCATGTTGTGTGCTCCCTGTGAGGATGCTAGTCACCCGGCCTTGGGCTGGCAAGTCTGTTTGACCACCATTCGCGAGCAGGGGCTCGCTCCCACGAAACCCCAAAGGTGCTGTCCCTGTGGGAGGCTGCCCCGCAGCCGAATGTGTGAATTGGCTCCAGCCAAGATTCGCGAGCAGGGGCTCGCTCCCACGACAACCCAGAGGTGCTGTCTCTGTAGGAGGCTGCCCCTGCAGCCGAATGTTTGAACGGGCACAAAGAAATGCCTTTCGCCCCGCCGTGAATGTGTTGTGCGGTAAGGTTGCGGCATGAATCAACAAGGATGGATGCACGGCCTGCGGCTGGGACGGCGCAATTTGTGGCGCGATTTGCGTGCGGGCGAATTGCGACTGCTCATGCTCTCGGTCGCCTTGGCTGTGGCGGCGCTCACAGCCGTGGGATTTTTGGCTGACCGCATGCAGTCGGGCTTGTGGCGCGATGCGCGTCAGCTGCTTGGCGGCGATGCGGTGGTGGTCAGTGACCAAAGCACACCGCAAGCCTTTGTGCAGCAGGCCCAAAAACTGGGCCTGCAGACCAACACCAACGTGACTTTTCCGACCATGGCCCGCGCCATGGCCGAGCAAGGCGGAGCCAGTCGGCTGGTCGCCCTCAAAGCGGTCGAGCCGGGTTATCCGCTGCGCGGTCAGCTGCAGGTCTTGCCTGACCCTTCCAGCGGTCCCGCTGCAGCCGTTCCCACATCGGTGGCCGGTGCTTTAAGCGCCGAGTTGCCAGGTGCCAAGCCATTGCGCATCCCGCCCGCTGGCGAGGTCTGGGTCGACCCTGCTTTGCTCGACAACCTGAATCTGAAAACCGGGCAACTGCTGGCCTTGGGCGACCGCAGTTTCCGCATCACGGCCATCATCGAGCGCGAACCCGACCGTGGTGCAGGCTTCATGACCTTTGCTCCCCGCGTCATGCTGAACGCGGCCGACCTGCCATCGACTGGCCTGGTGCAACCCGCCAGTCGCGTGACTTGGCGCATGGCCGTGGCAGGCGATGCCGCTGCGGCCGAGCGATTTGTTCAATGGGCCAAGCCCGAAGTGGAGCGGTCGCATGTGCGGGGTGTGCAGATCGAATCGCTCGACAGCGGCCGCCCCGAAATGCGCCAAACGCTGGACCGCGCTGCCCAGTTTTTGAATCTGGTGGCCTTGCTGGCCGCCTTGCTGTGCGCCGTGGCCGTGGCTTTGGCGGCCCGCAGTTTTGCCGAGCGGCAACTCGATGCCTGTGCCTTGCTGCGGGTTTTGGGGCAAAGCCAGCGCACACTCACTTTGAGCTATGGCCTGGAATTTCTGGGCGCGGGCCTGTTGGCCAGCGCTGTGGGCGTGTTGGTGGGTTATGGCGTGCACCTGGGCTTTGTGCTGTTGTTGGCAGGTTTGATCGATGCACAACTGCCCGCTGCCACCGTGCAGCCCGCCTTGATGGGTCTGGGCATGGGCCTCACGCTGCTGGTGGCTTTTGGCTTGCCGCCTGTGTTGCAGTTGGCCAAAGTGCCGCCCTTGCGCGTCATCCGGCGTGACCTGGGCAGCCTGCAAGTGCGCTCGGGTTTGGTGTTGGTCATGGGTCTGGTGGGCTTTGCGCTCACGCTGCTCATGGTCAGCCGCAACCTCACGCTGGGCCTGATCACTGTGGGTGGTTTTGCCTTGGCCCTGCTGGTCTTTGCCGGGCTGGCCGCCGCCGCTTTGTGGTTGCTGCGCCGCACCGTGCCTGGCGAACAAGCGCCGCGCTGGTTGCGACTGGCCACGCGCCAAGTGGCGGCACGCCCCGTGTTTGCGGTGGTGCAGGTCAGCGCCTTGTCGGTGGGCTTGCTGGCTCTAGCCCTGCTGGTGCTGCTGCGCACCGACTTGATCGCCAGCTGGCGGCAAGCCACACCCGCCAAGGCGCCTGATCGGTTTGTCATCAACGTGCAGCCCGAGCAAGCCAGCGACTTTTTGGCGAGCTTGAACAAAGCGGGCGTGCAGTCACCCGACTGGTTCCCCATGATCCGGGGCCGTTTGGTCGCCATCAACGGTCGCGAGGTCGGTCCTGCAGACTTTGAAGCCGACCGCGCCAAACGCCTGATCGACCGCGAAATCAACCTCTCGCACTCGGCCACTTTGCCCGCGCACAACCCCCTTTCCGCAGGCCGTTGGGTGCCCGAAGAAACCGATGGCCTGAGCGTGGAGCAAGGCATTGCCGACACGCTGGGCCTCAAGCTGGGCGACCAATTGCGTTTTGACATCGCAGGCCAGACCCGCGAGGCCCGCATCACCAGCTTGCGCAAGGTCGACTGGACCTCTATGCGTGCCAACTTCTTCATGATGTTCCCCGTCTCGCAAATGCCCGACCTGCCCATGACCTACATGGCCGCATTCCGCTCGCCGCAAGGCTTGGCGGGCTTTGACAATGCGCTGGTCAACCAGTTCCCCAACATCACCAGTGTCGACATGCGCAGCACCTTGGCGCAAGTGCAGCGCGTCATGGACCAAGTCATCCGCGCGGTCGAATACCTGTTTGCCTTCACGCTCGCCGCAGGCCTGATGGTGCTGTTGGCCGCTGTGGGCGCCAGCCGCCAGGCGCGCGAACGCGAATACGCCATCATGCGGGCGCTCGGGGCTGGGCGCGCTTTGCTCGCTCAGGTGCAGCGCACCGAACTGTTGGGCTTGGGCTGGCTGGCCGGGTTCATGGCCAGCAGCATGGCCTTGGTCGTGGGCTGGGCGCTGGCCCGCTATGCGTTCGAATTTTCGTGGCAACCCCCACTCTGGGCCCCCTTGGCTGGAGGCACTTTGGGTGCCCTGCTGGCCTGGGTCGCAGGCAGCCTCAGCCTGTCTGGTGTGCTGCGCCAACCTGTCATGCAAACCCTGCGACAAGCCGCAGAGTAAATGAATTGGGGTCAGATCCCAATTGTTTCCCCAGTGGGAGGTCGCCCCCGCGGCCGAATGCGTGCAGTGGCTCCGGCCGCCATTCGCGAGCAGGGGCTCGCTCCCACGAAAGACCGCAGGGCAGTTCCCCTGTGGGAGGCCGCCCCCGCGGCCGAATGCTTGCAGCGGCTCCGGCCGTCATTCGCGAGAAGTGGCTAGCCCCCACACGAAACCATCGGCACCGCTTCCTGCAAAATACAAGCCATGCAAATCGAAGACAAACCCCCGTTTGACACCCCGTTCGAGTGGATCGGTGGCGAGGCCCGCGTCAAGGCCTTGGCCGAGCGGTTTTACGATCTGATGGACATCGAGGCTGCCTACAAAGAATTGCGCGCAGCCCATGGCAGCACCTTGCAGGATGCGCGCGACAAACTGTTTTGGTTTTTGTGCGGCTGGCTCGGCGGCCCAGAGCATTACACCGAGCGCTTTGGCCATCCGCGACTGCGCATGCGCCACATGCCGTTCTCGATCGGCATCCTTGAACGCGATCAATGGTTGGCCTGCATGGACCAAGCCATGCAAGAAACCCAGGTCGATCCGGTGCTGCGCGAGCGCCTGAACGCCAGCTTCTTCAAAACCGCCGACTGGATGCGCAATCGCGGCGACTGATGCTTTTTGCGAGATTGCGGCCGAATGCGTGCAGAGGCTACGCCTGCCATTCGCGAGCAGGGGCTCGCTCCCACGAAAGACAGCAGACCGTTCCCCTGTGGGAGGCCGCCCCCGCGGCCGAAGGTATGAATGGGCTGGGTGTTCGTCAAGTAAGCGCCTTTTGTGGCACGATCAGCCCGTGAAAATCAATTCCCTGCAAGACCTCAAGAAAGTCCAGAAAAAACTGGCCGAGGCCCACGAAAAAGCACAAGCGGCAGAAGCTGCTCGCCTGGCCGCCGCACGCCAGCGCGAGGCCGAGGCCAACTTGTTTGCACGTGCGGTCGGGGTTGTGCAGCGCATGCCCCAGAACGACCAGGCCAGCATCAGCTCACCCGCCCCTGCACCGGTCGCGGTGCAACGCCAAAAGGACGAAGAAGCGGTGTTGCGCGATGCGCTGAGCGATGGCTTTGATGTCAGCACCTTGCTCGACACCGACGACGCTCTCAGTTTTCGGCGGCCAGGCATCGGCATCGACGTGACCCAAAAATTGCGCAAAGGCGGCTGGTCCATCCAGCGCGAGATCGATCTGCACGGCCTGCGCAGTGACGAGGCGCGCGTGGCGCTGGCCGAATTCATCCGCAATGCCCACCGCCAAGGCCTGCGCTGTCTGCGCGTGGTGCATGGCAAAGGGCTGGGTTCACCCGGCAAAACGTCGGTGCTCAAGCCCAAGGTGCACAGCTGGTTGATTCAAAAGAACCAGGTCATGGCCTTCGTTCAGGCCAAACCCGCAGAAGGCGGCGCGGGGGCATTGGTGGTGTTGCTCAAACCGGCAGGCTGAGCCACTGCACGCATTCGGCCGCAGGGGCGGCCTCCTACAAGAAGGTTGTGCACTCGGCCGCAGGCAGACGGTGCCTTGTATTCGTGGGAGCGAGCCCCTGCTCGCGAATGGTCGTTGGAGCCACTGCACGCATTCGGCCGCAGGGGCGACCTCCTACAGGGAGGCGTTGCACCCAGCTGCAGGCAGACGGGCGTTAATCGGGGTCAGAGTTAATCGGGGTCAGACCCCATTTGCTGGTCAACCCGGTTTTTGTGCCTGCTCGCACTTCACTTGGATCAATTCATGCCGACCGTCGTGACCCAAGCGCATCGCGCTCAGGCAGCCGCCCCACACGCAACCCGTATCCAGTGCCCACACGTCATGGCGCTTGAGCAAGCCCAAGGTCGACCAGTGGCCAAAAGCCACCGTCACATTGGCTGTTTGCCTGCTTGGCACATCAAACCACGGCATGAAGCCCGCAGGTGCCGCATCGGCCCCTTCTTTGGCCTCGAATTCCATCTCGCCGGCCGCTGAGCAAAAGCGCAAGCGGGTTAGCGCATTCACCACCATTCGCAAACGAGCCACACCCGTCAAATCATCGCGCCAGGCGGCAGGCTCGTTGCCATACATCTGGTGCAAAAAATCGTTCAGGTTCGGCCCACGCAACACCGCCTCCACCTCGCCCGCCAAAGCCAAGGTTTGCGCCACCGACCACGACGGCAGCACCCCCGCGTGCACCATCAGCACCCCGTGATCCCAAATGGCCATGCGCTGGTGGCGCAGCCAGTCCAGCAGGGCAGGGCGGTCGGCCGCGTGCAAGATGCCGTCCAGCGTGTCCATCGGCTTGAGTCGGCCCGCCCCGGCCGCCACCGCCAGCAAATGCAAATCATGGTTGCCCAGCACACACTGCACGGCGTTGCCCATCGCCATCAAACGGCGCAGCACCTGCTCTGATGCCGGCCCCCGGTTCACCAAGTCGCCCAACTCATACAAGCTGTCGCGGCTCGCAGAGAAATCAACCTCGTCCAGCAATCGCCCCAAAGGCGCATCGCAACCCTGAACATCACCCACCCAATAAACAGCCATAAGTACCTCGTTGGTGAGATTGTCCCAAATCGCTTCATCGCTGGCCTGCGCTGTCACTTTCTCTTTCGCCCCGACCCATCTTGTTTCAGGCCACCCCCCACTCTTGGCACAATGGCGGCTATGGATTTTTTATTGATCGTCTTCCTCACCCTGCTCAACGGGGTGTTTGCCATGTCAGAGCTGGCGCTGGCCTCCAGCCGCAAGGCCCGCTTGGCCGCCATGGAAGAGGCGGGCGACAAAGGCGCGCATGCGGCGCTGCAGCTACTTGAAGAACCCACCCAGTTTTTGTCCACCGTGCAAGTGGGCATCACCTCCATCGGCGTGCTCAATGGCATCGTGGGCGAGGCCGCTTTCAGTGCGGTTTTGGCGCTGAAGCTGGTGGCGTGGGGCCTGACCGAATCGGTGGCGGGCATCACCGCCACCGCCATCGTCGTCACCATCATCACCTTCACCACCATCATCTTTGGCGAACTGGTGCCCAAGCGCATTGGCCAGCTCTACCCCGAGGCCGTGGCCCGTCTGGTGGCGCGGCCCATGGCCTGGTTGGCCAAAGCCGCAGGGCCGTTTGTCAAACTGCTGTCACTGTCCACACAAGGCATGCTCAAGCTCATGCGCATCGACAGCACAGGCAGCCGCGCCGTGACCGAAGAAGAAATCACCGCCAGCCTGGTCGAAGGCGTGGATGCCGGCTTGATCGAAGAACACGAACACCAAATGGTGCGCAACGTGTTCCACCTCGACGACCGCGCGCTCACCTCCATGATGACGCCACGCAGCGACATCCAATGGCTCGAAGCCAGCCTCACGCCCCAACAAGCCATGGACCGCATCAACCAAATGCGCGGCGAAGGCAATCACTCCTGGTACCCCGTTTGCCGCGATGGCTTGGGTCACATCATTGGCGTGATCAGCCTGTCGCACCTGCTGGCGCTGCCGCACAGCGACGAGCGCCCCCTCGAACACCACGCCCAAACCGCTCACTTCGTGCCCGAAACCCTGACCGGCATGGAGCTGCTGGAGCAAATGCGTGACCAATCCAGCCGCATGCTCTTTGTGGTGGACGAATACGGTGAAGTGCAAGGCCTGCTCACCCCGCTCGACCTGCTCGAAGCCATCACTGGAGAGCTCAAGCCCGACACCCAAACCGACGCCTGGGCCACCCAAAACGACGACGGCAGTTGGCTGCTCGACGGCATCATGCCCGTCAACGAACTCAAGGCCCGTTTGGACATCAAGGAGCTGCCTGCCGAAGACAAAAACCGTTACAACACCCTGGCCGGGCTGCTCATGTATGCGCTGGGCCAATTGCCCACCCAAGGGCAGGTGATCGAATTGGCCGACTGGCGCTTTGAAGTCATCGAGCTCGAAGGCCGCCGCATTGACAGGGTTTTGGCCACACAAGCGCAATACAATTCTGAAACGCCCTGATTGGATTGCTGTTTGCGCAGGCATTGGCAAGGCATGCGGCCATGAGTCGCTGATTCTCTGAAAAGCGCCAAGCTGCACCGCTAAAGTAAATCTTTGACCATTATGGATAATGGATTTACCCAAGGTATCCTCATTCGCCGTGAGGCCATTCCCAAAGTCCCGTACCTGTTATTTTTTTAATCACAGCTTTGGATTCGGATGATTTTCAATAAAAAATACCTTGTATATCCAAATCATGGATATCTGTAGATATTGCTTGGTGTATATTCAACACTCTTATTTCTAATCAGGATCTCACATGACCGCAAGCTACAAAGAATTATTGGCCCAGCGCGAAGCCCTGGAGCAAGCCATTGCCCAAGCCCGCAAGAACGAAATCTCCAGTGCCGTTGCCAAAGCACGCGAACTCGTGGCCGAATATGGCCTGACCGCCCAAGACATCTTCCCTGCCCGTGGTGCCAAATCCGGCGCACCTAAAGCCACCAGCAAAGTTGCTGCCAAATACCGCGACCCCGCCACTGGCCAGACCTGGACAGGTCGTGGCAAAGCCCCTAAATGGATTGAAGGCAAAGACCGCACCCCATTCGTGATTGCCTGAATGCCATTGGCTTGCACTTGAATGAAAAAACCCCGCTGTTGCGGGGTTTTTTTGTGGCTTCATCCAAGCCAGATAGGCATGCCACCGCCCGTTAAAATACACCCCCGAGACAGCCTGCAAAAAAATACCGAATGACCCAGAACCCCGAAACTGCTGACGCCCTCTTTGGCATCCCCGCGCCGTCAGACCGGTGGTACCTGGCCTACACCAAACCACGGCAAGAACAAATCGCCCAGGTCAACCTCGAGCAGCAAGCCTTCGAAGCCTATTTGCCGCTCTACAAAAAATTCAAGAAAACCGAGCAAGGCCCGGTGGCGCTGTTTGAACCCATGTTCCCGCGCTACATATTGTTCAGGCCCAGCAAACCCGAGCAAAGCATCTCGGTGGTGCGCAGCACCAAAGGCATTGCCACCATCGTCCGCTTTGGCTTCGAGCCCGCCCAATTGCAGGGCGATCTCGTGCAACGCATCCGGCAGCTTGAAGAAGACCGCAACCACGCCACACTGCAAGAGCTCAGCAACCTCAAACCCGGCCAAACCGTGCGCCTCAAACACACCGCCTTGGGCGGCATCGAAGGCCTCATTCAAAGCGTCTCCAGCAAACGCGTCGCTGTGCTGCTCGAAATTTTGGGCCGCCCTACAGTGGTGCAGCTTGAACACCACCAGGTTGAAGTCAACACCTAGTCTGGATAGAGCAGACTGACGCGGTCAGTAGTAGCCTCACGCGGCTCGTGGATTTTCGAAAATCCGCTTCAGTTTTGAGTCATCAAAACGGTGTCATCGATCAATTTTTGAGCCAATTCCATCAGCTCCGTCACCAGTGCTTCTTGCAGATCCATGAAGCCTTCATATTCGGCCAAATTGCGTTTTTGATGCGCGGCATCCAAAACGCGCCATTGCGAAGCAGACCAGCCCAAAGTGTGCACAAGACACTGGAACACCGTAAATCTGTTTTCGCTGCGGTAACCATGCCAGCGCAAAGCCGCTAAAGCTGCGGCATGCGATGCGTTGTAGGCGCTGGTAAAGCGCCCCTCCAAAGACATCTGCTTCAAAGAAGCATCTTCGAGCCTCGTTCGGGCCATCGACAACAAGCGCTTGACCTCCTGCATGTTGCATGGCTCGGTTTTCAGTTGCCCAATCTTGGCTAAATTCCTCAGTTCATCCAGGCCCATTCAAGTCTCCTGTCAAAGTCAACAAAGGTTGTGCCAGCACTTGGTGAACAAATGAGCCTTCTTCGTTTCGTCGGTCGTTGAATTCTGACCGTGAATAGCAAGTAGGGTTGATTTTTCTGCCCAAGGCAGCTTCGACAGGGGCAAGCCACTCAAATACATCACTCAACCGCAAGTCATCACCCACCAGCATCACATCGATGTCGCTGCTCGCTGAGTCTGAATTTTTGGCCACCGATCCAAACAAACCAGCCCACTGCAGTTGTTCGGCATGTGGCAACAAAGCCTTTTGCAATTGACTCGACACACCCAATGTCTTTCGGGTCAGCGACACCAGCTCGTTAAAAACGGGGCTGTCAGGGTTGGCCTTGAAGCAACGCAAATTCCCTATTTTTTGCGTGCTCACCAAATGTGCGTCCGCCAAGCGGTTCACCTCACGTTGCAAAGACGCGCTGCTCAGCCCCGTCAGCCGCCGCAACTCGCTCAAATGGAAACTTCGTTCAGGCGAACCAAAAATCCAACGCCAGACACTGGCTTGGCTTGGCGTAAAAATAGCATCCATCAAAGACATGGCTAAATTTTAGCACGATCATTCCAATATTTGGCTTGATTTGGCGTGCGGCTCTATTGCACGACAAGTCAGACGTTGAAATACAGGCACCTGTGACCCCGGATGCACTCGCTGCACTTCGCTATGCCTCTAAAATCTGCAACCATTCAGCCCCGCACGCCACCTTGTCTTCATCTACGCCTTCCAACCCCTTGCCGCAGCACATTGCCATCATCATGGATGGCAATCGCCGCTGGGCCAAAAAGCGCTTCATGCCTGCTGCGCTGGGGCATGCGGCGGGGGCCAAGCAAGTGCGCGAGATCGTCAAAACCTGTGCTGAGCTGGGTGTACCGCACCTGAGCCTGTTCGCCTTCAGCACCGAAAACTGGAAACGCCCCGAAGAAGAAGTCTCCAGCCTCATGGGCCTGTTCATGTCTTACCTGCAAAAAGAAGTGGACAGCATGAACACCAACGGCGTGCGCCTGAAAGTGGTGGGCGACAAAACCCGCTTTGCCCCCGCGCTGCAAGACCTCATTGCCCGAGCCGAGCAGCAAACCGCCGCCAATACCCGCATCACCCTCACGGTGTGTGCCAACTACGGCGGCCGCTGGGACATGATCCAGGCGGCCCAAGCCTGGCAGCGAGCCCACCCCGGTCAAACCCTGCAAGACATGACCGAAGACACGCTGGCCCCCTACCTCAGCACCTCCTATGCGCCCGAGGTCGATTTGCTCATTCGCACGGGGGGCGAATCCCGCATCAGCAACTTCATGCTCTGGCAAGCCGCCTACGCCGAAATGTTCTTCACCGACGACCTCTGGCCCGAGTTTTCGCCTGCGCGCCTGAAAGAAGCCATCACCTGGTTCGCCAGCCGTGACCGCCGCTTCGGTTCCTCTGCACCACTTTGATACCTGCAGCGCACCGGCCTGTTGCGGGTTAACCCATCGGGTTAACCCGCGCCGAAATTCTACAAATTCCCTTAAATCTTTTAGACATGCACCATTTTGGGTTAATTTTTTAAGAGTCGGCATCGTTCTCAAGAATACAATCGTGGGTTACCCAAAACGGCCCATTTGCCAAGCTTCGCGTCAGTCTGCGCGCATAAGCTGAAAGCCTATGGCCCCGGTCCCAAGTCTGCAAAACACCTTGCCGGACTGCGGTAGCTTGCCTGTCGCCTCATGTTCGCAGTGGCCCAACCCCCATTCGCGAGCAGGGGTTCGCTCCCACAGAAATCACCAACACCGCTTACTTGACAACACACCTGTAGGAGCTTGCCCCCGCAAGCGAATGCCAGCCAAGCTAAAGCTTCAAGCAAAAACCATGCGCCTCGCCCCCGCCCCCCTCTCGCCAATCCATTGAGCATTTTGACACCGCAAAGTTCCATTCAGCCCTCGGTTGCCATCCTCATGGGCAGCTACAACGGCAGCAAATACATCGGTCAGCAGCTCGAATCTTTTGCCAACCAAACCCATGCCAACTGGCGTTTGGTGGTCAGTGATGATGGGTCGACCGACGACACGCTGGCCCAAATAGAGAAGCACACCCAAGCCTGGGCACCAGGGCAGCTGACGGTGCGCCAAGGGCCACGGCAGGGCTTTTGCCACAACTTCTTGTCCATGGCGTGCGATACCACGCTCCAGGCTGACATGTACGCCTTCAGCGACCAAGACGATGTGTGGCTCCCCAACAAACTGCAAGTGGCTGTAGAGCACATCCAGCAACACGCACGCCCAGAGCAACCCTATGTTTATTGTGGGCGCACCACCTATGTGCGCGACAACCTCAAACCCTATGAGCAATCCACGCTGTTTGTGTACCCCCGAAGCTTCCGCAATGCCTTGATACAAAGCATTGCAGGCGGCAACACCATGGTGTTCAACCAAGCGGCCAAAAAACTGATTGAGCAGGCCGGCATGGTGCCCACCGTCTCGCATGACTGGTGGCTTTACCAGTTGATCACCGGTGCTGGTGGTCGGGTGTTCTATGACGAAAAGTCTTACATCCTTTACCGTCAGCACGCACAAGCCTTGGTGGGTGGCAACACGACCATCGCGGCGCGATTCAAGCGGATTTTTCTGGTTTTTCAAGGGCGGTTTGAAGCATGGACGGACCGCAACATCCTTGCGCTTAACCAAGCGCGAGACTTGCTAACCCCAGAATCGAGAGAAATCTTTGATCTCTTTGTCCGGCTCAGGCATTCCACTTTGAGGCACCGTTTTCGCATGCTCGAAGTCTGCGGCCTATACCGCCAAACATGGCGGGGCACCATCAGCCTCATCATTGCCGCAGTGTTCAAAAAAATCTAACTACCTGTATTCAAAATGACGATTCTCGTGACTGGCGGTGCCGGCTTCATAGGTGCCAACTTTGTCCTCGACTGGCTGGCCGCCAGCAACGAGGCCGTCATCAACCTCGATAAACTCACCTATGCGGGCAACCCCGAGACCTTGGCCAGCCTGCAAGGCGACGAGCGCCACCAATTGGTGCAAGGCGACATCGGCGACAGCGCTTTGGTCAGTCGATTGCTGGCCGAGCACCAGCCCCGCGTCGTGGTCAACTTTGCTGCCGAAAGCCATGTGGACCGCTCTATCCATGGCCCGGGGGAGTTCATTGAGACCAACATCGTGGGCACCTTCCGTCTGTTGGAGTCGGTACGGGGGTATTGGGGCGGGTTGGCTGATTCAGACATTCGCGAGCAGGGGCTCGCTCCCACAGGGGGGCAGGCTCAAGCCCTTGCTCAGGCCCCCACAAAAAGCGGCTTCCGGTTTTTGCATGTCTCCACCGACGAGGTCTATGGCTCGTTGAGCCAATCTGATCCGGCCTTTGCCGAGACAAACCGTTACGAGCCCAACAGCCCCTACAGCGCGAGCAAGGCCGCCAGCGACCACTTGGTGCGCGCCTGGCACCACACCTACGGCCTGCCGGTGCTCACCACCAATTGCAGCAACAACTACGGCCCCTATCACTTCCCCGAAAAGCTCATCCCGCTGATGATCGTCAACGCGCTGGCGGGCAAACCCCTGCCCGTTTACGGCGACGGCATGCAAATTCGAGACTGGTTGTACGTCAAAGACCATTGCAGCGCCATCCGACGCGTGCTCGAAGCCGGGCGACTGGGCGAGGTCTACAACGTGGGCGGTTGGAACGAAAAGCCCAACATCGAGATTGTGCAAACCATTTGTAAGCTGCTCGATGAGATGCGCCCCAAAGCCGACGGGGGCAGCTATGCCAGCCAGATCACCTACGTGACCGACCGCCCCGGCCACGACCGCCGTTACGCCATCGATGCCCGCAAGCTCGAAGCCGAACTGGGCTGGAAGCCCGCCGAAACCTTTGACACCGGCATCCGCAAAACCGTCGAGTGGTACTTGGCCAACCCCGAGTGGGTCGCCCATGTACAAAGCGGGGCCTACCGTGAGTGGGTGAGTAAGCAATATGCAGGAGCCGCCAAATGACCCAACGCAAAGGCATCATCCTTGCAGGCGGCTCCGGCACTCGCCTCTACCCCGTCACGCAAGCCGTGAGCAAACAGCTCATGCCCGTGTACGACAAGCCCATGGTCTATTACCCGCTGACCACCCTCATGCTGGCGGGCATCAAAGACGTGCTGCTCATAAGCACCCCACAAGACACACCCCGCTTTACAGAGCTGCTGGGCGACGGCAGCCAGTGGGGCATGAACATCCAATACGCCGTGCAACCCAGCCCCGACGGCCTGGCGCAAGCCTTCATCATCGGCAAAGACTTTGTTGGCAATGACCCGAGCGCATTGGTCTTGGGCGACAACATCTTTTATGGCCACGACCTGGTTAGGTTGCTGGACAGCGCGAACCAGCGCAACAGCGGTGCCAGCGTGTTTGCTTACCATGTGCATGACCCCGAGCGATATGGTGTGGTTGACTTTGACGACCAGCAACGAGCCTTGAGCATCGAAGAAAAGCCCAAAGCGCCCAAGAGCAACTACGCCGTTACGGGCTTGTATTTTTATGATCAGCAGGTCTGCGACATTGCCGCAGACATCAAACCATCACATCGTGGCGAGTTGGAAATCACCGACGTCAACAAACGCTACTTAGAGCTGAACCAACTCAACGTCGAAATCATGGGCCGTGGCTACGCCTGGCTGGACACCGGCACCCACGATAGCCTGCTTGAAGCTGCAGGCTTCATTCATACCCTGCAAAAACGCCAAGGCCTCATGGTCGCCTGCCCTGAAGAGATTGCCTTCCACCAAAAGTGGATCAACGCCGAGGCACTGCAAAAGCTGGCCCAGCCCCTGGCCAAAAACGGCTACGGCCAATACCTATTGAACCTGCTCAAGTAATGCCTTACACCGTCACAAAAACAAACATCCCCGACGTCCTGATCCTCGAGCCCAAAGTGTTCGACGACAGCCGGGGCTTCTTTTTTGAAAGCTTCAACCAGCAAGACTTCAACCAAGTCACTGGCCTGGATGTGAACTTTGTGCAAGACAACCACAGCCGCAGCGCACATGGCGTGCTGCGCGGCTTGCACTACCAGCTGCAGCAGCCACAAGGCAAGCTGGTGCGCGTGGTGCGGGGCGCTGTGTTTGACGTGGCCGTGGACATCCGCAAAAGCTCCCCCACCTTTGGCCAATGGGCTGGGGTCGAGCTGACTGAAGACAACCACAAACAATTTTGGGTGCCCCCAGGCTTTGCCCACGGCTTTGTCGTGCTGTCAGACGCTGCAGACTTTTTGTACAAAACCACCGAGTACTACGCTCCCGCCCACGAGCGCTGCATTGCTTGGAACGACCCTGCCATCGGCATCACCTGGCCCCAAGGGCTCACGCCTCAACTGTCGGCCAAAGACCAAGCGGGCTTGACGCTGGCGCAGGCTGAGGTGTTTGCCTGATGCAAGATTTTTCTGCATCTCCGCGCGAGATGGTCGCCAGCCTTTGGCGCAACAAAGGCCTGATCCGAAACTTGGTCCACCGCGAAGTGGTGGGCCGTTACAAAGGCTCCATGCTGGGCATCTTCTGGTCGCTGGCCACGCCCATCTTTATGCTGGCGGTTTACACCTTCGTTTTCAGTGTCGTCTTCAAGGCCCGCTGGGGTGCTGGCGGCAGCGACTCCAAAACCGAATTCGCCTTGGTCCTGTTTGCAGGCTTGATGATTTTCAACCTGTTTTCTGAATGTGTGGGCCGCGCTCCTGGTCTCATCCTGTCCAACGTCAACTACGTCAAAAAAGTGGTCTTCCCCCTTGAAGTACTGCCCTGGGTCAGCATGGGTAGCGCACTGTTCCACTTTGCCGTCAGCTTGGGGGTGTGGCTGGTGGCGTATCTGATGCTGTTTGGTGTGCCGCACTGGCATGTGCTGCTGTTGCCTCTGGTGCTGGGGCCGCTGGTGCTGTTTGTCATGGGCCTGAGCTGGGCCTTGGCTTCTTTGGGCGTGTACCTGCGCGATGTGGGTCAGATCATCGGTTTGGTCATCACGGTGTTGATGTTCTTGACGCCCATCTTTTACCCCGCATCGTCATTGCCGCCCGCCTATCAGCCGCTGATGTTTTTAAACCCGCTGACGCCCCCCATTGAAATGGCGCGAGACCTGCTTTATTGGGGCCAAATGCCCAATATGACGCTGCTGGCGCTGTATGCGGCTGGCTCTCTGGCGTTTGCCCTGCTGGGCTTTGCCTGGTTCCAGAAGACCCGCAAAGGATTTGCCGATGTCCTCTGAGAACACCACATCTGACACCACAGAATACGCCATCGAAGTCAATGGCTTGGGCAAGTGCTACCAGATTTATGACAAGCCCAGCGACCGCCTAATGCAAATGCTGATGCGCGGGCGCAAGCAGTACTACAAAGAATTCTGGGCACTCAAAGACGTCAGTTTCAAGATCAAAAAAGGCGAGACCGTCGGCATCATCGGACGCAACGGCTCGGGCAAATCCACCTTGCTGCAAATGATCTGCGGCACGCTAAACCCCACAGGGGGCGAAGTCAAGGTCAATGGCCGCGTGGCGGCGCTGCTGGAGCTGGGTGCAGGCTTTAACCCCGAATTCTCGGGTGTGGAAAACGTCTACATGGCGGCATCGCTGTATGGGCTGAGCAAAGAAGATGTCGATCAACGTTTTGACGACATTGCCACGTTTGCCGACATTGGCGACCACCTCCACCAAGCAGTCAAGACCTACTCGAGTGGCATGTATGTGCGGCTGGCCTTTGCTGTGATCGCTCACGTGGATGCGGATATTTTGGTGGTGGATGAAGCCTTGGCCGTGGGCGATGCTTTTTTTACCCAGAAGTGCATGCGCTACCTGCGCAAATTCATGGAAAAAGGGACTGTACTATTTGTAAGTCATGACACGCACGCCATCCTCGACCTGTGTAACTATGCAATTTGGATCGAAAAAGGTGAGATTTTGCAGGAGGGGCTACCCAAGGATCTATGCGCCTCGTATTTGCAGTCCTTCTATGAGGCCCAGCAAGGGGTGGGCAGCACAACGAAATTGAAGCCAGCTAAGGTTGTTGACAGAACCTTGCCAGCGACTGACCAACGCCTTGAGTTCATCAATAACAGCAATTTGCGCAACGACTTACAGGTGTTTCAGTTCGATCCATCTGCCCCATCTTTTGGCATGGGGGGCGCCCGCATTGTTGATGTCAGCATGCTCAATGAAGAGGGGCGGTCTATGGTGTGGATTGTCGGTGGCGAGAGGGTAACGATCCGGATAGCCGTGCAGGTGAATCAGTATCTGCTCTCACCCATAGTAGGGTTTTCTGTTAAAGACCGTAAGGGTCAAGTCCTGTTTGGTGAAAATACCTTTTTGTCTTATCAAGACAAGGCTTTCCATAGCCCGCACGAAAGTGAATTGCAGGCATTCTTTACCTTTCAGATGCCTCTGCTGCCTGCGGGGGAATACAGCATCGGCGCCGCTGTAGCAGATGGCACACAGGACGAGCACGAGCAACATCACTGGATTCATGATGCAGTCATGTTCAAGTCGGAATCCAGCAGCGTATCTTCCGGCCTGATTGGTATACCGATGCTTGATATCCGTATGGAGAACGCGTGATGGGATACGGACAGATGAGAGCACTAAACGCAGCCCAGACTGCTGTGTTGTATGGAACAGTAGGGCAAGAGTCTTAAATATGAATAATACCGACAAGCAAGTGACAGAACTGCCCTGGACCGGTGAGAGATACCTTCCCAGTATTCAAGGCGGAGTCGAGTTAGAGCATTTTCACCGCTACCTGTTTGCTGAGCAGCTGGTGAAGGGGAAGTGCATTCTCGATATTGCCAGCGGCGAAGGCTATGGAAGTGCCCTGATGGCTAGATCGGCATCCAGCGTGGTGGGCGTAGATATCTCGGAAGACGCAGTGATACACGCACGAGAGAAATACCGTGCGGACAATTTGGAGTATCGCGTAGGCTCTTGCGCTGCCATCCCGCTGGAGGACCATAGCGTCGATGTCATAGTGAGCTTCGAGACTATCGAGCACCACGATCAGCATGAAGAGATGATGAGGGAGATCAAGCGTGTGCTGAAGCCCGATGGTGTCCTGCTCATCTCTTGCCCGGATAAATTGGAGTATTCAGATAAGCCCGGCTACAAGAATGAATACCATGTCAAGGAACTGTATCGAGAGGAATTTGTTCAGCTCTTGGCAGACCATTTCAAGAAGCACGTCATGTTTGGCCAGCGTGCAGCTTATGGCTCTCTGATCCTCCAGGAAGAGGGCCTTTATGAAAACATTACCGCCCGAATTGATGATAAGTTTGCGCCCCCGGTCAAGGGGCTGGCCAATGCCCTTTATCTGATCGCAATTGCTTCCGACGTGCAACTCCCCGCAGTGCAGGTGGGCTTGCTAGATCAGGAACTGAAGTCAATCAGCGAAATCTCCGAACGCGATGTGTGGATTGCCACGTTGAATGAAACTATCCAGTCCTTGATTCTGGATCGTGATTCGCAGAAGGCTGGATATGAGCAATTGCAGGAAGAGCTTAAAAATCTAAGGGCTACATATTGTCTTGATCGCGCGGACCAAAAGTCCCTGCATGAAAAAGAAATCGCTGAGCGGGACGCCCGAATTTTTAACCTATCCGTAGCGATCCAGTCTTTGGAGAGAGAGCAGCCAAAGACGGACGAGATTGCTGCATTAAAGCTTGAGTTGCGGGCTCTGCGTCAATCAACGTCTTGGCGGGTCACCTCGCCGATGCGTACGATGGTCAATCTGACGAGACGGTTCCTGGGTAGCTCAATGAAGACAACCCCTAAGGCCCCAGAAAACCAATTTGCTCCCCAGGCAACGGTTGTGTCCGTCCAGAATTTGGGTGGTAAGAGAACACCTGAAGAGGAGCCGAATGCACCAGCCCGTTTGTCGGAAAAGTACCGCGTCCTGCTGACGAGCTTTTATTGCCCGACCCGTGCCCATGCGGGCGGACTGCGGATATTGGACATGTACGCTCTGTTGCGTGCGAAGTGTCCCGACGCCCGGATTGATCTCTTCACCTGCAGCCGACCTGGCATTGACTGGTCGCTTGATGACGCTAACGCGATCTTCGACAATATTTACTTGACCAATTCTGACGACCTCAACCCGGAAGAGTTGCGCTTGCTGCAGGGTGGTTTATCGGTGCGTTATGACCTTGTTGATCTGCAATTTCATCAAACGGCACGCCGGATGGATGCTTTTCGTGCGATCGGATCCAAGGTCATCTTTACTCCTATGGAGTCTTTGGCCAAGGCGTTCTACCTTGAGTTGGTGGCAATGTTCCGTCGAGGTAATTTGCACGGAATTAGGCGACTGGCGGGTGGGCTACAAGCGGCGCTTGAAGAAATCAGCTTCTGCCGGAAGGCGGACGAAACAGTGTGCGTCTCCGAAACCGATGCTTCCTTTCTCCGCCGAGTGGGTGGTGGCGGGAAGGTACGCAGCATCGAAACCGGCATTTCGCAGATCGAATTTGGCGACGCGTTGAGCCCCGGCTTTGTACCGGCTCAGGCCGCAAGCAAGAATGCAAAACTTATCTATGTTGCTTACTTTGGGTCCCAGACAAATATCGACGCGCTGAACTGGTTCCTCGAGCACGTTCATCCCCTCGTTAAGAAAAGCGTTCCAGGCTACAAGCTTTCTGTCGTCGGCAGGGGTGACATGGCGCAGTTTAAAAAGTACGAGGATGCCAGCTTGGAGCTGGTCGGCGAGGTGCCGGAGATAGGCCCCCATATTGCCGATGCCCGTGTTGGCATTGCGCCAGGCCTGGGTGGTTCAGGTTTTCGCGGCAAGGTCAATCAGTACGCGGTGTTAGGAGTTCCTTGCGTCGTTTCGCCTGTCACCCTACAAGGGCTGGCGTACCGTAATGGTGAAAATGTTTGTGTAGCAGAGTCGCCCGCTGACTTCGCGAGAGATTGCATCCGTCTGTTGACCGATTTGGAATTCAACCAGCGCATGGCGACAGCAGCACGGAAACTCGCCATAGAGCACTATTCTTGGCAATCTAAGTGGCCACAGATTAGCATCGTCTATGTCGTTAAAGGTGCAGTATGACGGGAGCTCTTCCACTGGTCACTGCACTGGTTCCGTCTTACAACCACGGGCGTTACATTCGCGAGCGCATCGAGTCGATTTTGGGACAGACCTATCCGGCCGTGGAATTGATCGTTATCGACGATGCATCCCAAGACGATTCGGATGCGCTCATCCGGGCGCTGCAGCAGCAACATGGATTTCAGTACATTCGAAACCAGAAGAATTCCGGGACACCCTTTGCAGCGTGGGAGCGCATTTGCAAGCTCGCCAAGGGCCGCTACATATGGGTATGCGAAAGCGATGATGTGGCCGAGCCCGAATTCCTACAGACGGCAGTCACACGCCTGCTCGGGGCACCCGGATCGGTACTGTTTTACTGCAACTCGTTAGTGATCGACGATCAGAGCGAGGTGATTGGAAGTACCGAAAGCTACTTCCATGACATTTGGCGGGAAAGTCGCTGGGATCAGGATTTCTCTGCAGCGGGTAAGGATGAACTCATTCGCTATCAGCTGCGCGGGCAGATGGTTCCGAACATGAGTTCCGCATTATTTGAAGCCGAGGCCTTTCGCAAGGGGTTTACGCCGTTCCTTAAGAATCTCAGGTTGACCGGTGACTGGTTGTTCGTAGGTGACGTTCTGCGCCAAGGGGGGGCCGAATTCTCAGCCAGCAAACTGAGTCGATTCCGCAAGCATGAAGTGACATCGCGCGTGCGTGTCAAGTCGGCCCGTTCGCAAGCGGAATTTATCCTGACCAAATATCACTTGTTCAAGTCCACCCGGCTCCCAGTGTCCGCATTTGCCAATTTGATGGGCACAGACATGGTCCGCTTCCTTTACGAGTCTGCAGGTTTGCTACAGGTTATCCGTGCACTGGTGGCCGTTTCCGCGATGGACACGCTTCGTTGCGCAGCATTGTTGATGGTTTCCCTATTCTGGAATCCGTCCTATATCAGCAAGTTTTTCGCCCGTTACAAAGTTGCCAAAATATGGAGATCCGAGAATGAGTAATACATTTGTAGTTGATAAAAATGCCACAGTCCTTATCACGGGCGGGACAGGCTTAGTGGGGCGGGCCCTTGGGACTGCCTTGGCCGCCGACGGTTTTGTTAAGGTAGTGTCAATTGGTAGTCGGGACTGTGATTTGCGTGATGGTGTGGCAGTGCAGGCCTTGATGGAAAGACTACGTCCCGACTATGTCTTCCATATGGCGGCGCGCGTGCATGGTTTGGGTGGCAACACGCGTTACAAGTCTGACATCCTGGTTGACAACGTCCTGATCAATACCAATGTGGTCGAGTATGCGCGGCGTAGCGGAGTCAAGAAAATCGTGGCTATGGGATCCGGCTGCGTTTACCCCGAACTGAAGGGACAGCCGGAGCTGTTCGAAGACCAAGTTTGGATCGGTCCACCCCACCCATCTGAAGACTCTTACGCGCATTCCAAGCGGCTAATGCTAGCTCAGTTGGATGCAGCCCGGGAGCAATATGGTTTGGCCTCGGCATTTGTCATCAGCGGCAACTTGTACGGGCCGCATGACAGCTTTAACGTGGAGGAGGGGCACGTTATTCCCTCCTTGGTCGCGAAATTCCATGCTGCACGAGCCCAAGGTACATCCGTTCATGTGTGGGGCAGTGGTGTGGCTATCCGTGACTTCACCTTCGCTGATGACACTGCACAGGCACTGATCGCCATCCTCAAGCACATCGAAGGGCCGGTGAATATGGGCAGCGGCCAACGGCATCCTATACGCGACATTGTGGACACGCTGCATACACTGACGGGTGTGCCAGTTGTCTGGGATTCCCACAAACCTGACGGCCAATTGGTGCGCTACTACAACCTAGACCGGCTGGCCTCGACAGGCTTCGAAGCAAAGACCGCACTTGCTGACGGGATCCGCCAGACTTATCAGTGGTACGAAGAAAACGCAGGTCTGGCACGGAAATAGCCCAAGGCAAAACATTACATATTTGCACCATGAAAAAAGTATTGATTACAGGAATAACCGGCCAGGTCGGCTCGCAGCTTGCTGATTACGTTCTGGAAAACACGGATTTTGACGTTGTCGGCATGTTGCGTTGGCAGGAGCCGATGGACAATCTGTACCACCTGACAGACCGTATCAACCGAAAAGACCGCATGAGTTTGGTGTACGCCGACCTGAACGACTATTCGGCCATGGCACGCATGTTGCGTGATTTGAAGCCTGAGTTTATCTCGCATCTTGGGGCACAGTCATATCCGAAAACGTCGTTCAATATTCCAATCGAAACCTTGCAGACCAACATCATTGGTACCGCGAATTTGCTGGAGAACATCCGCCAACTCAAAGAAACGGACGGATACGATCCGGTTGTGCACGTCTGCTCATCTAGCGAGGTGTATGGCAAGGCAAAGCCAGGTATTCCGTTGTCGGAGGAAACCGCTTTCCACGGTGCCAGTCCCTACAGCATCAGCAAGATTGGTACCGACTACCTTGGGCAGTTTTACGGCGAAGCTTATGGAGTCCGCACCTTTGTCACCCGGATGGGCACGCATTCTGGCCCGCGCCGAAGCGATGTCTTTTTTGAAAGTACTGTGGCCAAGCAGATCGCAATGATCGAGGCGGGCCACCAGGCGCCGATCATCAAAGTGGGGAATCTGTCGAGCACTAGAACCTTCCAGGATGCAAGGGATGCGGTCAGGGCCTACTTTATGTTGCTCCAAGCCAGTGAGCGCGGCACCGTCCGTTGCGGTGAATTCTTCAACATTGCCGGCGAGGAAGTCTTCAAACTACCCGAAGTCATCGAGTTGCTGATCGGAATGAGTAGTCGCAAGGACATCAAAGTTGAGACTGACACGGACCGCCTGCGCCCGATCGATGCTGACTACCAAATGTTCGATAACACTAAGATTCGAGCAGCAATTGACTGGAAGCCCGAAATCCCGGCCCGGAAGATGTTCCAGGACCTGCTCGATCATTGGCGAAGTGAAATCGCCAAAGGCAAGATTCCACTGAATCGGTGAAGTCCCGAGTGGTCCCATCCTCTCTTTTCCGTGTTTTGCTGAGTTGAAACTATGATTATTCGAGCCCGAGCTCCACTGCGCCTTGGTCTGGCAGGTGGTGGAACCGATGTTGCACCCTATTGTGATACCCATGGTGGCTACGTCCTCAACGCCACCATAAGTCGTTACGCGTATGCCGTGATCAAGGTCCTCGATAACCAGTCCGAGGTGCGTTTCGTGGCGACGGATCAGCAGAAGGAAATGGCCACTGCTGCAGCTGTACCCCTAGCATTTGATGGTGTGCTGGACCTTCACAAAGCGGTCTACAACCATATGATGCTGAACTACAACGATGGCAATCCGATTTCTCTTGAGCTCAGCACTTTTTGCGATGCGCCCGCAGGTTCTGGTTTAGGTTCGTCCTCGACCCTGGTCGTTGCAATGGTTAAAGCTTTTGCTGAGATGCTTAACCTGCCGCTCGACGACTACACGATCGCGCACATGGCCTACAAGATTGAGCGCGTGGATTGTGGCCTGCAGGGGGGCCGGCAGGATCAATATTCAGCTACCTTTGGAGGCTTCAATTTCATGGAGTTCTACGCAGAGGAGCGGGCGGTCATCAACCCGTTGCGCATTAAGGACTGGATCATCAGCGAACTAGAGGCATCGCTGGTGCTTTTTTACACAGGCGTATCCCGCGAATCCGCCAAGATCATTGCTGACCAGAGCAAAAACGTGACATCAGGCACGCGGGATGCGCTGGATGCAATGCATGGTATCAAGCGTGAAGCGCTGGCCATGAAGGAGTGTCTGTTGAAGGGAGACTTCGCCGGCATCGTCGACAGCATACTGGCCGGTTGGGAAAGCAAGAAGCGGTCCGCCAAGACAGTCTCCAACCCGCTGATCGATTCAATATATGACGCTGCCCTGCAGGCCGGAGCGCTGGCCGGAAAGGTATCCGGGGCCGGTGGTGGTGGCTTCATGATGTTCTTTGTTCCGACAGAGAGACGCATGGAAGTAATCCGAGCTTTGAGCGAGTTCAACGGGCAAGTCAGCAATTGCCATTTCACAAACCACGGAACACAAGCATGGAAAATCCTATAAAGACATTTATCAAGCAGCAGATCGAAGAAGCGGCGTACATCAGCACCCAAATGGCAGCAGATGAGAAGTTAGTGGCTCTGCTGGAGGCCGTTTCTCAGGCCTGTATTGTCTGTTACCGGGCTGGAGGCAAGATCCTGCTGGCGGGCAACGGCGGCAGCGCTGCGGACGCACAGCACATCGCCGGGGAGTTTGTCAGCCGCTTTGCATTTGACCGTCCCGGCCTGCCAGCCATCGCTCTGACAACAGATACATCGATCCTGACCGCAATTGGCAACGATTATGGTTACGAAAAATTATTTGCACGCCAGGTGCAAGCGCACGGGCAAAAAGGCGACGTATTTATCGGCTATTCGACCTCTGGCAAATCCCCCAACATTTTGATGGCCATGAAGGAGGCTCGGGAACGAGGTCTGATCACCGTTGGCCTTACCGGGAATCGTGGCGGCCCCATGCTCGAACTGTGTGATCACCTGCTGGAGGTGCCTTCTAGTCAGACGCCTAAGATTCAGGAAGGCCATCTGGTGATGGGTCACATCATTTGTGGCTTGGTGGAGAGTGCGATTTTTCGTGCGCCTGCCTGATGGAGGCGATTGTTCTAGCGGGAGGTTTCGGCACGAGGCTACGCCATGTAGTTCCTGATTTGCCCAAGCCGATGGCACCCGTTGCCGGACGGCCATTCTTAGAGATCCTGCTTTCCACGCTGGCGAAGAAGGGTTTTACTCGGATCGTACTGTCACTTGGCTATATGGCACAGACGATCGTCACGCACTTCGGAGACCGTTACCAAGACATGGAATTGGTCTATGAAATCGAAGACAGTCCATTGGGAACCGGGGGCGCAATACGAGCAGCCCTAGAGAATTGTCGCTCGGACCATGCCTATATCTTCAATGGCGATACTTACCTAGATCTTGAGGTGGATTCGCTAGAAGCAATGTGGGAACAATACCGGCAGCCCCTGATCGTGGTGCGCGAAGTGCCTGATACCGCGCGTTATGGCCGGGTGGAGCTGGCCGATGGGCGCATTACCGCGTTCCGAGAAAAAGGTGATGTCGGCCCCGGCCTGATCAACGCAGGTTGTTACGTGCTGCCACGTCACCTGTTGGAGGGCTTTACGCGCGGCCAAGCCTTCTCCCTCGAGTCTGATTTCTTCGCTGCTAGCATCGATTCTGTCCGGTTTGACGGCTTTGTCACGAGAGGGCTTTTCATCGATATTGGTGTGCCGGACGATTACACCTCTGCTCAGGCGATGTTGGCTGGGCTATGAACACGCCCCTTCGACGAGCCTTGTTCCTAGACAGGGATGGTGTCATCAACCATGATTCGGGCTATACCTCGACCATTGCACAGTTCTCCTTCATCGACGGCATTTTTGAGCTGGCTCGGGAGGCTGTCAGGCGCGATTACCTGCTTATTGTCGTGACAAACCAGGCCGGCATCGGCCGCGGCTACTACACCGAGCAGGATTTCAGGGCACTTACCGACTGGATGTGTGAGCAGTTTCGAGAGCAGGGTGCACCGATCACGGATGTCTTTCATTGTCCTTTTCATCCGGAGCACGGAATTGGCCAATATCGGCGTGAGTCGGAAGATCGCAAACCTAATCCAGGTATGCTAATTAGTGCGGCCCGGAAACATGGAATCGATCTCTCCCTTTCCGCTATGGTTGGAGACAAGGACACAGACATGCTGTCGGCTCTAAATGCTGGAGTTGCGACACGAATCCATTTTGCGGACAAAGGGGCGTCGGGGGACGTATCAACTGCTGCCACGTACACTGCCACGAGCCTGTGGGATTGTGTGACTCAACTATGACTATATTTTCCGAATATAATAATATATATTAAAAAAATGAAAAATATAGCAGGGACGTATTTCGGTAAACATTGGTGGCTATTGGTAATTCCGCTGATGTTATACGCTTTTATTGCATTCAGAGAAATTGGACTGCCAGGTCTTTACATGGATTCTGTAAATCCAGACTATATGGCAGCTTGGCTTTTGCGCGGAAATCATCATATTCCAGTTTGGATTTTTCCCGATAACTATTTTGCGGGTACGGAACGTTATCCTTTGCTCAACTCTTTGTATGGCGGAAATATTACAGCCTATATTGGATTAATTTTTTTTAAAATTACGGGCTTTGGTCTTGTCGAAGTACGTATTTTTCACGCGCTGCTTGGAATGTTGGTGTTGGTGTCCTTGTCGTGGTGTCTTCATAAATGGCAATTTCCACGTTTTGTAAGTAGTTTTGCCCTTTGCTTGCTTGCGATTGATCCAACTTTCCTTTTTGCATGGCGTTTGCAGTATTATTTACAATTGTTTCCTTTAATTTTTATGTTTGTAGGATTGGGACTGCTGGGTGAGCATTATAAAAGAATAAAGTTGGATGTTAGAGGGCATCATAATTTATTCTTTGCTGGTATTTTTCTTGGTTTGTCGGCATACTCATATTTTATTTTTGCCTTTTATTCAGCAGTGATTGTTACTATGTATATTAATCACTGTCGACATCACTTATCACTACGCAGCATTGTTATTCCTTTAGTTATGGGCGCGGGGTTGGGTTGGTTGCCTTATATCTATGCTCATGCCTCCCTCATTCTGATTACAGATTTTCATGCCTATCAGGAAATGTTGCGAGGACTCCAGACTAGCTATGGTGTTATAGATCAGAATCAGGGTGGGATTATTGATCGCCTTCATATTGTTGCTGAGAGATTTTCTTCTTTAGTTGCTGGTCGTGCATTGCAGATAAATGTATTCGGAAATTGGGTGGGATCTGGTTTCCTTATTTTGTTGCACTGGTTGATTTTTATTTCTGGCCCGGTGATTTTGGTTATTTATTATATTGTTAGATTGGTTTGGCAATTGGAGTCTATGGTAGATTGGTGCGAAAAACCGTTATGGTTATTTGCTAAAATAATGACCACTATACTCATTATTCATGTTATTTTCGGATTAATTGTGGGGCGTCCGCTCGGTCTTCAGCATTATGTAATGTTACTTCCAATCATGTATTCTATGACAGCTGCTGCTATTGTTTATCTGTGGCAAACAGTCATTAATTTACAGTATTATTTGGGAGTCTCGCGCGGTGTAATGGCCTCTCTTTTTGTTGGTATGATAGCAACAAATTATTCATTATCATGGGATCTTATTGATCGATTAAAGCAGACTGGTGGTTCGCGAATGTATTCTGATGTTATTAATGTAGCGGCATCCCATATACAGAATTTAAACTCAGAAACTATTTTATTATTTCCGCAATGGGGTTATTGGATGGGGGTTGTAACTATTACTGGTCCTAGATTTTCAAGCTATGAAGCCCTTTCTCTCAACGAAATGCAGGTTAAACTTAATAATGATACAAAACTCATTAAGCAACAATCCTTTGCGATGATTATAGGAGAAGAGCTTCTGAAGAACGGAACTGAAGAGACACGTAAGAAGTTAGAAAAATTTGTAGAGTCTAGCGGATTGGAGATTATAAACATTACCTATTGTTTGGGACGCAATGGGGTCGATCAAATTTGGTTGATCCAAATGACACGCAAAGAAACGCAAAAACTATATAATTAAAAATTTAATTATAAGATGAATAACTAAAAAAATCTATAAATTTCGTAAAATTTTCTAATTAAAAATTAATATATATAATAAGATCAGTAATTTAAATATTTTACGTTTTCTTGATGTCTTGTTTGGATTATGTTTATTAGCACTCTTTTTTTAAATGAAAATATGGCATTATCGTGGATAAAATTCTAACTATTGCGAGAGTGTTCTTCAGTTTTACTTTGTTGTCGGGTCTCGGTTGGGTCTGCGACTTCGTGACCTTCACCTTATTGGTGAATTTGTCCAATTTAGAAATCTTCAAGGCCAATTTTGTATCCTCTTATGTGGGCGTAACGTTCGTTTGGTTCACTTCACTCAAGACGGTGTTTAAGCTTGGTGGTAAGGGGTCAAGTATTTTTTTAGTTGTTTACTGGTGTTTCCAGTTCGTTTCTATATTGATCTACTCGCAGTTGATGCACATGACTGTTCATGAAATACCAAGTATATTTCAGCTAGTAAAAATTAGTCAAAACCCTGAAATTGCCGCTAAAATTATTATTACTCCGTTTAATCTTGTTACTAACTTCATATTTATGAAGTTTCTTACGCACCTATTTGCGCAAAAAGCATTACGTCCATGACTGAGTCTATCCCTCGAATACTTGTTTTTATTCCCGCATATCGCTGTGAAGCGCAGATTCCGCGCGTCATTGACCAATTCGATGAGAACGTTCAGCAATGGGTTGATACTGTTATTGTTATAGATAATCGGTCGCCAGACAATACGCTATCAGCGACTATAGAGCGTAGTAAGTCGCGATTTACGCAATGCCGCTTTATTGCCTGGCTAAATGATAAAAACTACGGTTTGGGCGGTTCGCACAAGGCGGCTTTTCGCTACGCTATCGAACAAGGTTTCGATTATCTTATCGTGTTACACGGTGACGATCAGGCAGACATTCGTGACGTGATTCCCGAACTCGAACGAGGTGCGCATTTGGATGTGGATTGCCTACTTGGTGCCCGTTTCATGAGCAGTAGTCGGCTCAAAGGGTATTCTCGGATTCGCACTTTGGGCAACCATGTCTACAATAAACTATTTTCTCTGTCAGTTTTCCGTAATATTCACGACCTTGGTTCAGGTCTCAATTTGTATCGTTTGGATACTTTTCGCGAGTTCTATTACAAATCCTTCCCGGACGACCTGACTTTCAACTATGTAATGTTGCTGGCAAGTTACCATGCAGGGCAGCGTGTACGCTTTTTTCCGATCAGCTGGCGTGAAGAAGATCAACTTTCTAATGTTAAGCTGTTCCGGCAGGCTTTCAAGGTTTTGGGTATGCTCGGCGTCTTTTTCTTTAAACGCGGTACCTTTCTGACGTATGAAATGCGAACCCAGCCCTTCGAATCTTACAGCGGAAAAATCGTTCACAGCATTGATCGAAGAAAGTGATCGGATACTATGGCTCTAAATGTGCGCATCTATCTCGTCCTGCTGACTTCCATGGTGCTTGGCTGGCTGCTTATATGCGCCCATTCTATTGAGCTGTTGGTACGCTACACAGATATACTGATATTACTCGGTATTACTCTACTCTACATTGCTTCCCATGGCTTTCGTATGTTGCGCCTTGCATTGCTGACGCTGGATGAGCGCGACAAGGCTTTTGAGCTCATTACTGCGCACGCACTAACTGCTTTTCCAAGTAGTTTCCTACCCTTTAAAATAGGTGAGTTATTACGTCTTTCGGCTTTCTTCCATGTCTTTGGTCACCGTCGTAAAGCTTTTGCTATTTGGCTAGCTGAGCGTTTCGGTGATGTACTAGTAATTACTGCGCTAATTCTCAGTCTTTACTTATTTAATGTAAGCATGCCAAATTCGATGCGTGCCATATTCATCATATTTACTCTGGTTAGCGTGTTTGGTTTACTCGGATTATTCGCAGTGGCCAATGTTTTAGTCTATCTCAATCGACATTTGGTGCTCACCAGTCATAGTGCTCGCGGTCTTATGTTGCTACGTGCTAGCTATGTGCTGCGTCGTCTTGAGTTGGAGATTTACAAATCAGTCGAAGGAAGGCTTATAGGATTTCTGTTACTGTCAATGTTAATATGGGCGTTGGAGATAGCTGCTCTATCAGCGTTCATAAACCATTATTCTATAGGGGAACTTGACTTTGCATCCATGTTTACCTCTGGCTTGTTAGCAAGCCTGCCTGGTGGAGTTGTTGGTGAAGCTAGAGCCTTTGGACTCTATCAATCATTAGCGCTTGCACTTTTAACGGTGCTTTTTCTTGCCGCCTTGTGGTTAGCAAATAACCTCAAACTAGTGAGGTATTGATATGTCTGATTTGCATCAAAAATTTCTCATGGTCCTTGATGATCGAGAATTCACCAGCGGCGATGTGAGTAGTCTTGTCGGTATCCGTCGCTTTGGCGACATTATTTTTAAGCGTCGCGCACTTATTGAACATTTTCGCGCCTGTTTACCTGAATGGGCAGGCAAACGTTTCATCCATTTACGCACTGCTGAAGATGTAGTTACCCTACGCGCCACACTAGAGGCCAGTAGCGAAGATTGCGCTGTTTGTGTTATCGCAGGACGAGCAGGCTTCATAGAACCTGAACGAATAAACCAGCTTATAGAGCGACTACCTTACTCAGAAGAAGATTTTACAGATAGGCTTTACAAGCCTTTATTGGTTTTTCTACGTAATGCACACAGTTTAATTGAGCAATGGGCTGCGTTTGAATCTGCACCTTTACACGCATGGGAGCAAGGCTGGCAGGGCAGTCAGCGTGTGCAGTCGGTACAGCCGCTGGATCTGGGAAAGATTAGCGATTTCTTAAGTTTCACTTCCGGCTCGACTGCTACTAGGCATTTTAATCAGGTTAGTATTGACACTTATTACTATACAAATAGTTCGTCTGATCGTCGCAAGATGCTAGCAGAATATTCATTTTATGGTCTTGTACCTGAATCAATGCGGCCTTGGCTAATTCAGCCCTTCGATTATCAGGATCACAATGATCATGCCTCCTATAGAATGCTGCGCTATTATTTTGCTGACGCTGCGTTGCAATGGGTGCATGGCGCTTTCAATGCTGAGACTTTCGAGTCTTTTGTGGATCGATTGTTGTTTTTTGTCGCCGAGCGCCCGCGTAGAATTTGTAGCAAGGAGAAATCTTCTCGCGTAGCATATGAACTTTTTGTAATCAAAGTAGAGGCGCGTGTGAAACAGTTCCTCGCCTTGGATGATGGGCAACGTATCAATGTGCTGGCAACCAGCGCTACTTCTGAACTTGATCTGAATCAGCTGCTTAAGCGTTACCTACATCTTTACAATCGTTATAAAAATGGTTTTGCCTTTGAATATGGAGTGGTCGGTCATGGCGATCCTTGTTTTTCGAATATCCTCTATGATCAGCAACGTTATTTACTTAAGCTAATTGATCCCAAAGGAGCTATAAATGAGGAGGATTTATGGACTCATCCGCTTTACGATCTATGTAAAATATCTCACAGTGCCCTTGGTGATTATGATTTCATAAATAATGGGCTTTATAGCGTAGGTTTTTCCGATAACAATGACCTTGTATTATATATAAATTCTGATAATAATCTTGCTCTTAAGTCGATATTTAGGAGTCGTGTGCATAAAATTGGTTATGACGAGCGCGTTATGCGGTTGGGGGAGGCATCATTATTTCTTTCTATGTTACCACTGCACATTGATTATCCGAATAAAGTAATTGCCTTCATGTTGAAGGCTAAACAAATTCTTGATGAGGTTGATAGTGAATAAAGCATTTGAAGAATCCGAGGGCGTGCTGGTCGTAGATATCGATGGTACACTTTGTGACATCAAAACGGCCAATCAGTCCTATGCTGAGTTGAAACCAAGGCATAATATTATTGAAAAGCTACGTGAATACCAAAATTGTGGTTATCGCATTTTACTATTTACTTCGCGCAATATGAAAACTCACAACAATAATCTGGGACTCATTAATAAGCATACTGCCCCGGTAATGCTTGAGTGGCTCGCAAAGTGGGACATACCTTATGATGAGATTTTATTTGGTAAACCTTGGCCGCGTAGCAAGGGGTTCTATATTGATGATCGTGCAATACGACCGGAAGAATTTCTCAATTTATCTGAAGAGGAAATTCAAAAGCTGTTGGGGCAAGAATGATGAAGCAGAATGTCGTTATAACTATGGCCGGTCGTGGTTCGCGTTTTTACGAGGCTGGTTACACTGTGCCCAAGTATGAGATTATGGCTCATGGTCATAATCTATTTTATTGGTCTTTATTGTCCTTAAAAAACTTCCTAAGCCATGAGAGTCATCTGATATTTGTATGTCTGGAAGAAAATCACTCGGCTGATTTTGTGCGTGAGCATTGCAAAAAAATGGGGTTACAGAATGTTCATATTGTCGAGTTAGCCGAAATATCGGATGGACAAGCTACCAGTGCTTATGTGTCACGCGAGCTGTGGCTGTCTGATGCGCCTCTGCTAATTTACAATATTGACACCTATGTGAATCCGCTTGTATTGCATCCTGCACATATTCATCCAGATTCGGATGGTTGGGTGCCTTGTTTTCGTGCATCCGGCGATCATTGGAGTTTTGTAAGCCTAGGCGCCGACGGATGGGCCACAGATATTACTGAAAAGAAACGCATCTCTGACTATGCTTCCATCGGTCTATACTGGTTCGCTCATGCCAGCGATTTTGTAGAAGCCTATGAAGAGTTCTTTTCTAATCCTGCTAATCTTGTGAAAGGGGAGCGTTATGTGGCGCCGCTATATAAACACCTTCTTGGAAATGGCAAGAATATTTCAATTGCTGATTTTCACGTGCAGGATGTACATGTACTGGGGACGCCAGCTGAATTAAATGAATTTATTAAGAAAGACATGCGCCAAAACTAAGAAGAATATAAAATATTAACCACTGGCAATGTCTTGATTTTTCATGAATCTTCCCCTCAAGTATTGATGAAGATGTGGTGATTAATGTTATCATGTGTAGTCTTCGACGGTTATTTAAATTTTTTATTTATTTAATTTATTTTAAGCATTGGATCGGTTTTGCAAAGCCAGAGCGTGATGTGAATAAATTTTAATAATTAAGGGTAGTGTTCAGATAATAAAAAAACTTAATGCAATGGCCTTCTATTTTTTGAGGGCGATTATATATGAAAATAAATAAGCATGATGATTAATAAAAAAATAGCCATCATAGGCTTGGGCTACGTCGGCCTTCCCCTGGCCGTCGAATTTGGCAAACAACGCGAAACGCTTGGTTTTGACATCAACCAGTCACGCATCCTCGAGCTGCAGTCTGGCCAAGACCACACGCTGGAGTGCAGCCCCGAAGAGCTGCGCAGCGCAGTGCATTTGCGCTACAGCGCCAACCCCTCAGACTTGCAAGCAGCGCATGTGTTCATCGTTACGGTGCCCACCCCGGTAGACCAGGCCAACCGCCCCGACATGACGCCATTGGTCCGAGCCAGCGAGACCGTGGGCAGGGCCCTTAAAGTTGGGGATGTGGTCATTTACGAGTCCACCGTGTACCCCGGTGCGACCGAAGAGGTTTGTGTGCCCGTGCTCGAAAAGTTCAGCGGGCTCAAGTTCAACACAGATTTTTTCTGCGGCTACAGCCCCGAGCGCATCAACCCCGGTGACAAAGTCAACACACTCACCACGATCCGCAAAATCACCAGTGGCAGCACACCCGCAGTGGCCGATGAGGTCGATGCCTTGTACCAAGGCATCATCAAGGCGGGCACTTGGAAGGCCAGCAGCATCAAGGTGGCCGAGGCCGCCAAGGTGATTGAAAACAGCCAGCGCGACCTGAACATCGCGTTCGTCAATGAGCTGTCGGTCATTTTTGACCGCATCGGCATCGACACGCTGGAAGTGCTGGAAGCGGCAGGCAGTAAATGGAATTTTTTGCCGTTTCGCCCCGGTATGGTCGGTGGGCATTGCATTGGCGTGGACCCTTATTACCTGACCCACAAGGCCGAAGAGTTGGGCTATCACCCGCAGGTCATTTTGGCGGGTCGCCGTATTAACGACGACATGGCACGCTATGCGGCGCAGGGCATCATCAAGCGCATGCTGCAAAACGGCATTGACGTGGCCCGCAGCACGGTGGGTGTGATGGGCATCACGTTCAAAGAAAATTGTCCGGATATTCGCAACAGCAAAGTGGCTGATTTGGTGAAAGAGCTGAAAGGCTGGGGCGTCAATGTTGTTCACATTGGAACGAACAGATGAGTTTGATTAAAACGATTGATTTCCCACCTTTGGGTGATGAGCGGGGTTCGCTCGTTGCCCTTGAAGCGCACAAAACCGTGCCTTTCGATGTCAAGCGGGTTTATTACATTTTTGGCACCAAACCGGGCGTGTCCCGCGGTTTTCATGCGCACCGCGCCTTGCAGCAGGTGTCCGTTTGCGTCACCGGCAAGTGCCGCATGGTGTTGGACGATGGTCACAAGCGTGAAGAGGTGTGGCTAGACTCGCCCACCAAAGGCCTGCTGATTGGCGATTTGGTTTGGCGCGAAATGCACGATTTCAGCCCGGATTGTGTGTTGTTGGTGTTGGCCAGCGAGTTTTACGACGAGACCGACTACATCCGTTCTTACGACGAATTCAAACGGGTTGTGGCGTCATGAGCTTTGTTCACCCACTGGCAGATGTGGCCGAGTGCCAAATTGGCTCAGGCACACGGGTTTGGCAATTTGTGGTGGTGCTCAAGGGCGCTCGCATTGGCGCTGACTGCAACATTTGCGCCCAAACCTTGATAGAAGGTGATGTGGTGATTGGCGACCGTGTGACGGTCAAGTCGGGTGTCCAGATTTGGGATGGCACGGTCGTGGGCGATGACGTGTTCATTGGCCCCAACGCCACGTTTTCAAACGACTTGTACCCCAGGTCCAAACATTACCCGGATAAATTTTGCGGCGTCACCATCCACAAGGGCGCAAGCATTGGGGCCAATGCCACCTTGTTGCCTGGCGTGATCATTGGCGAATACGCCATGGTGGGGGCTGGTGCTGTGGTGACCAAAGATGTGCCGGCCCGTGCGGTGGTGGTGGGCAACCCGGCCAAAGTTGTGAGATATTTAGCAGATGATTCCCTTTCTTGATTTAAAAGCCATCAACCAGCAATACCGCCAGGCCCTGGTCGATGCGGCCACGCGGGTCATCGACTCCGGCTGGTATGTGCTGGGCCAAGAAGTCAAAGCCTTTGAGCAAGACTTTGCCGTCTATTGCGGCGCCACGCACTGCGTTGGCATGGCCAATGGCTTGGACGCGCTGGTGTTGACCCTGCGTGCCTGGAAAGAAATGGGCAAGCTCCAAGAGGGTGACGAGGTCATCGTGCCCGCCAACACCTACATCGCGAGCGTGTTGGCCATCACCGAAAACGGGCTCAAGCCAGTGTTGGTGGAACCCGATGAGCGCAGCTTTAACCTTTGCCCCGACAAGGTGCGGGCCGCCATCACGCCCAAGACCAAGGCCATGGTGGCGGTTCACCTGTATGGCCAACTCGCGCCCATGAAAGCACTCATGGCGATTGCCCAAGAACATCAGCTGTTGGTGTTAGAAGATTCTGCGCAAGCGCATGGCGCTTCGGTAGACGGCAAACGGGCAGGCAACTGGGGGCATGCGTCGGGCTTCAGTTTTTACCCCGGCAAGAATTTGGGCGCATTGGGCGACGCGGGGGCAATGACCACCAACGATCCCGAACTGGCCCAAACGGTGCGGGCCCTGGGCAACTACGGCAGCCACAAAAAATACGAAAACCTGTACCAAGGGCTCAACAGCCGATTGGACGAAATGCAAGCTGCGCTTTTGCGCGTGAAGCTGCAACACCTGGACGCGGAAACACGCGTGCGCCAAGAGATTGCTGTGGCCTATGCCCAGGGCATCACCAACCCTTTGGTGCGCCTGCCCATTGGCCCTGATAGCACGCTGGACGCATTGGCCAGTCATGTGTTTCACCTGTTTGTGGTGCGGGTGCAGCAGCGTGCCGCCTTTCAGGCGCACCTGAAGGCGGCGGACATTGAAACCTTGATCCATTACCCGATTCCACCGCACCAGCAACAGGCGTACAAGGCCTACAGCAGCTTGCAGCTGCCTTTGACCGAAGCGATCCACAGCGAGGTGGTGAGCTTGCCCATTGGGCCGACCATGACGGCGGCGCAAGTGCAGCAAGTGATTGCCGCTTGCAACGCCTACCGCGGTTGATGTTTTGACGCTCATCAGGACGAGCCTGCTCAACGCCGTTGCGGTGGGCGTGAAGATGCTCACCTTGCTGGGCATCAACAAAATATTGGCCGTGTATGTGGGCCCTGCGGGTTATGCGGCGCTGGGGCAGTTTCAAAATGCGGTGCAGATGGTCATCACTTTGGCCAGTGGTGGCATCAACACAGGGGTGACCAAATACACCGCCGAATACCACGAGGACGAGCGCCAGCAAAAGCGGGTCTGGCAAACCGCTGGAACGATTGCCTTGGCAGGCTCGTTCATCTTGAGCGTGTTGGTCTTGATCTTCAGGGCCGATTTGGCCTTGTGGTTTTTGGGTGACGAGCGCTTGGCCTCGGTGTTCGTTTGGTTTGCCGCCACCTTGGTGTTGTTTGTTTTCAATACCTTGCTGCTGGCGATATTGAATGGCAAAAAAGACATTCCACGCTATGTGGTGGCCAACATTGCCGGTAGCCTGTTTGCGCTGGCGGTCACGGCTTGGATGGTGGTGCATTGGGGGCTGTATGGCGCCCTGGTGGCTTTGGCGGTCTACCAGTCCTTGGCGTTTTTTGTGACCCTGGCCCTGTGCATCAAAACCCCTTGGTTTCATTGGCGGCACCTTTTTGGCCGTTTGGACAAAGAGGTGGCCCAGAATTTGGCCAAGTACACGGCCATGGCCTTGACCTCTGCGGCCGTGGTGCCCTTGAGCCATATCTTGATTCGCAACCACCTGGGCGAAACATTGGGGTGGGCGGCCGCAGGCTACTGGGAGGCCATGTGGCGATTGAGCGGTGCCTATTTGATGCTCGTGACCACAACGCTCAGTGTGTATTATTTGCCACGCTTGTCAGAGCTAAAAACCCGGGCCGAAATAAAAAAAGAGATTGTTGCCGGGTATCGCGTGATATTGCCTGTGGCGGTGGTGTGTTCGTTGTTGGTGTATTTGCTGCGCGAGCCCATTGTCAAAATCTTGTTCACTGAAGATTTTCTGCCCATGGATGTGCTGTTTTTTTGGCAGCTGATGGGTGATGTATTGAAAATTGCAAGCTGGATTTTTGCATTCGTGATGCTCGGCAAGTCGATGACGGTGCTGTTTATCTCGACTGAAATTATTTTTTCTGCTGCATTTTTAGGGTTAACCATTATTTTGGTGGAGCATATGGGTTTGGTGGGGGTGTCTGTGGCCCATGCGATCAATTACGCTTTGTATTGGGTGGTGGTGGCGTTTTTGGTGAGCCGAAAATTAAAATAAAAATATGACATTTCCTAAAGTTAGCATTGCGATCATCACCTACAACCAGAAAGATTTTTTGGGCGAGTGCATTGAGTCTTGTTTGGCCCAAGATTATGAAAATTTTGAAATCGTCATCGCAGACGATGGCTCAACAGATGGCACAAAAGAAGTGATATTGCGCTATGCCGCCCAATATCCGACCCTCATAAAACCCGTTTTGGCGGCTAAAAACTCGGGCATCTCTGTCAATTGCAACAACGCTTGGCGTGCTTGCTCTGGTGAATGGATCAAGACCATTGCAGGCGATGACAAGCTAAAGCCCCAATGCCTGAGTTTGTTTGTGGCGCAAGCTGCCAAAGACGAGGGAACGTGTGATGCTTATTTTTCGCACATGACGACATTTGACAAAAATGGTGCTGTCAATGAAGTGCGCTTGGATGATTTTTTCTTCGGCTTGTCAGACGAAGGCAGGTTGAAATTTGCGTTGTACAAAAATCCACTGCCTGCTCCGACTTGTTTCATCAAGAAATCCGCACTCCAGGATGTGGGCTTTGCAGATGTGGATTTTATGATGCTGGAAGATTATCCTTTGTGGTTCAAGCTGCTCGAATCGAAGAAGAAAATTTCTGCAATTGATGCCTCGACCATTTTTTACAGGGTGGGGTTTGGCGTGTCGAATGGGGCCGAGAAGATCTGCAACATTTGGTATGTCCGGTCGCTTCATTTGTTTCGGGTAAAAAAACTGTGGCCCCATCTGCATGGCTGGTCTTTGCTGAAAAAGCTGGATGACCTGGCTTATTTTTACCAAAATTCCATAGGCTATAAATTCTTGGGCAATCAAAGGGGTTGGGCTCATTCGGCCTTGGTGCTTTTGATGGCACCTTTGAGGTTGTTTTCCTTCTTGTTGCTGTCCAAGCGGGTGTTTGCGTGGGTGATTCGCTCCACAACGCTGCGGTAATTCATCCAACAAGAAGAAATTGAGATGTCTGACCCGATGAACATGACAAGCTTGGCCAAGGAGCCGCGTGGCCTTGTGGCCGTGACAGGGGCTTCGGGCTTCATTGGCAAGGTTTTGCTGCCGCAGTTGCTGTCTGCTGGCTGGCGGGTGCGGGTGTTGACGCGTGAGCCGCAAAAGTGGACCGAATCAGCGGGGGGCGATGTTTTTGTCGGCGATCTGGTGGATACGCGTGATTGGTCTGGCTTTTTGAAGGGGGCGGATGTGGTGATCCATGCCGCTGCAGAAATCCGCCAGCCCGAGGTGATGATGGCGGTGAATGTGCAAGGCCCCGAAAGGCTGCTGCATGCGGCAGTGGCCGCGGGTGTGCGGCGTTGGGTGCAGCTATCGAGTGTGGGGGCCTATGGGCCTGTTTTTGAGGGTTGTGTGGATGAGCACAGCCCCGAGAAACCCGCAGGGCCCTACGAGAAGACCAAAACCCTGTTTGATCAGCTGCTGCGCGATGCGTCGAGGCTGGGACAATTGGAGGTTTGCATTGTCAGACCGAGCAATGTGTATGGCCCCGGCATGGTGAACCAGTCGCTGTTTCAGATGATGAACATGATTCGCCGTGGATGGTTCGCCTACATGGGGCCCGCGGGTGCATCGGCCAACTATGTGCATGTGAATGATGTGGTCAGTGCTTTGCTGCTGTGCGCAGCGCTGCCGCAGGCTTCGGGCAAGACCTACAACGTATCGGATTGGTCGACCATGGAGGACTTGGTCGAGGCGATGGCCAAGGGCATGGGTGTATCTGCACCCACGCGCAGATGGCCTTTGGGCTTCATGATGTTGTTGGCAAGGTCTCTGCAATGGTTGCCGCGTTGGCCCTTGACGGTGGCGCGTGTGCGAGCCTTGAGCGGGCGTGCTCGGTATTCGACGCAGCGGATCGAAGAAGATTTGGGTTGGCGTGTTTCGGTGCCGGTGGTTCGCGGGATGCAGGCCTTGTCGACTCAGGGACACTGTGCGGACGCGCAGACCTAAGATTTGGCAAATACTGAGTGAACAATTTTGAGTTAACAGGGTGAATGATGTTTGAGACAAATTTTGCGCCGCTGAGTCGTGCAAGCAGGCTGTGGGCTTGGGTGTTGATGCTGGCTGCGCTGGTGTTTTCACCCATTTACGTGTACGCCAGTGGCTTGCCGCAACCCGCGCACGTGGTGATGTTGGTGGCGGCTGTGGCGCTCATATTTTTGAACTTGGAGCGGTGCAAAAATCTGCTGAAGGGGAATGTCCCTGGCGTTTTGTTTTTGGCTCTGGTGGCGGTCATCAATGCCGCTTATGCCGTGTATTACCAGGACAAAGGCTTCATTGTCGGCACGGTTTATTGGGTCTATGGTTATTTGTTGTTGCTAGCAGTGTTGTGCATGGCCCGTGATGAATGGGTGGCGACGTGGACGGCGCGATTCATCCTTGTTGCATTGAGCCTGGTTATTTTTGCCTATGTGGTGGGCTGGGGTGGGTACACCTGGTGGCCCAGATACCAGTATTTCTTCAATGGCCCCAATCAGTTGGCCTATTACGCCATGTGCTTGTTTTTGGTTTATGTGGCGGTTAACCGTGGCAAGCTGAGCTGGGACTTTTATGCAGCTTATGCGTTGATGATTTTTGTGGTGATCACGACGGGTGGCAGAAGCGCGTATTTGGCTGTTGCCCCCTTGGTGGCGCTTGTGTTGTGGATGAGTCGGAAAAGTCTTTTGAAGTTGATTCTGGTCTTGCTGATTTCGGGGTTGACCAGTTTTATTTTTGAGCCTTTGTGCTTGCCTGCGTTCAAGCCTGGAGCCAATGGCAACCAGTATGTGGACTGTCATGTGAAGCCGGAGCCTGGTACAGCCGAGTCTCGTTTCATTGCAGCCGATACGGCGATTCGAATGACCGACTTGAGCACAGAAAAAGAGGTGACTGACCACAAGTCAGTGCACAAACAGCTGCTGGCGCGCGGCTACTTGCGTTTCATTGAGAGCCCGCAGTATCTTTTGTACGGCGCAGGGCAAGGTCGTGATGAGCGATTTGGTGATGTCGATGGGTTTGTCTACGAAATTCACTCATCTTTGATGGCCGTTGTTTTTTACTATGGCGTTCTAGGCTTGTTGCTGTTTCTGGCTTTTGTTTGGAAGCTTTTCCCGGTGAAGCAAAACCTGTTTTTCTTGACGCCGTTGTTCGTTTATGGCTTGTTCACTTACGGATTGCGAACACCTTATTTTTGGATCGCGTTGGGTTTCTTGGCTTTGATGCCGAGTTTGCTGACGACATCGAAAGCGCCAGTGGATGACTGAGGCTAAAAAACCATTGCTGTATTTTGTGGCGTCTCAACCGATGAGTGTGGTGGCTTTTTTGCTGCCCCATTTGAAAGGACTGACACCACACGCCAGACTGCGAGTGCTGGCCAATACACAAGAGGCCGATTTGTTGTCACGGCGTGGTTTGGACGTGCCGGTGGAATGTGTGGCCATTGAACGGCACATTCGGATTTGGCAGGATGTGTTGGCTTTGGTGGCTTTGTACAAGTCGTTCGTTGTGAACAAACCAGATGCGGTGCACACCATCACGCCCAAGGCGGGCTTGCTGGGCATGGTCGCGGCATGGCTTGCACGGGTGCCGGTGCGGGTGCACAGTTTTACGGGGCAGGTTTGGGTCACGCGCCGTGGGCCGATGCGTTGGCTGCTGAAGGCGGCTGACAAATGCATTGCAGCCTTGGCGACCGATGTGCTGGTGGACAGCCCGTCGCAACGCGCTTTTTTGATCGCGCAAGGTGTGGTGAGGCCTGAGCGCAGCACGGTGTTGGGCGCTGGGTCAATTTGTGGGGTGAACACGCAGCGCTTTTGCCCAAGCGCTGAGGTGCGGCAGGCAGTGCGCGCTGAGTTGGGCACCCCTGCAGATGTCTTGGTGTGCCTGTATTTGGGCAGACTGAACCGCGACAAGGGTGTGCTGGATTTGGCCAGTGCCTTTGGCCAAGTGGCCAAGGCGCATCCGCATGCAGAGCTTTGGGTGGTGGGGCCTGATGAAGCGAATTGGTTTGAGCAGATGCAAGCCCTGATGGGCGATGCGAATAGACAAGTCAAACGGGTGGGCTTTACGCCTGAGCCTGAGCGCTTTATGCAAGCGGCCGATTTGTTTTGTCTGTCCAGCTACCGCGAGGGTTTTGGGTCTTCGGTGATTGAGGCGGCGGCCTGTGGCGTGCCTGCTTTGGCATCACGCATTTATGGGTTAACCGATGCCGTGAAGGAGGGGCAAACCGGCTGGATGCACGAGGCGGGCCATGTGCAGGATTTGGCCCAGCAGCTCCACACCTTGTTGGCCAACCCTGCTGATTTGGCCGTCAAAGGGCAAGCGGCTCGGCAATACGCCCAAACGGTGTTTGCAGAAGAGGCCATTACCGAGGCGATGGTGCAGTTTTATAAGAAGCGCTTGAATGAAACGACTGTTTGATTGTGTGGCCGCGTTGCTGGCTTTGCTGTTGCTGGCCTTGCCTTTGTTGGTTTTGGTTTGGCTCATTCGCCGCAAGCTGGGCAGCCCTGTGCTTTTTCGTCAGGTGCGTCCGGGTTTGCATGGGCAACCGTTCACCATGGTCAAGTTTCGCACCATGACCGATGAGCGTGGTACAGATGGGGCGTTGCTGCCCGATGCGCAGCGCATGACACCCTTTGGCCGCTTTTTGCGTGCCACCAGCTTGGACGAACTGCCTGAGCTGTGGAATGTGTTGCGCGGTGAGATGAGCCTGGTGGGGCCACGGCCTTTGTTGATGGAATATTTGCCGCTCTATACGCCTGAACAAGCTCGCCGCCATGAGGTGCGCCCCGGAATCACGGGTTGGGCTCAGGTGAATGGCCGCAATGCCATCAGTTGGCCAGACAAGTTTGCATTGGATGTTTGGTATGTCGACAACCAGAGCCTGTGGCTGGACATCAAGATACTGTGGATGACGGTGCGCAAGGTGTTGGTGCGCGATGGGATCAGCGCGGCAGGCGAGGCGACCATGTCTAAATTCACGGGGTCAGAGTCTTGAAACGTTTTGCCATTTTTGGGGCCAGCGGCTATGGCCGTGAGGTGATGCCTCTGGTGCGCCAGCAGTTGCAGGCCGATTTGGCGGCGGGCTTGGCCGATCTGGTGTTTGTGGACGATCAGCCGAGCGCGCCTGTGCTCAACGGGCAACGGGTGCTGACTTATGCCCAGTGGTTGGCCGAGCCTGCCAGCAGTCGCCACATGAATGTGGCCATTGCCAACAGCCAGGTGCGACAAAAGCTGGTGGCACGTTGCGCGGCCGATGGCGTGCTGTTTTTTGAAGCGCGTGCGGCCAACGTGGTGCAGCTGGACGATGTGCAGCTGGGTGAGGGGGCTGTGTTGTGTCCCTTTGTCACGCTGACGAGCAATGTGCGGATTGGCCAACATTTCCACGGCAATATTTACAGCTATGTGGCCCATGATTGTGTGATTGGCGACTTCGTGACCTTTGCGCCGGGTGTGATGTGCAACGGCAATGTGCATGTTGAGGATCACGCCTACATTGGTACGGGCGCGGTCATCAAACAGGGTTTGCCTGGTGCGCCATTGGTCATTGGCCGTGGTGCGGTGGTGGGCATGGGTGCGGTGGTCACCAAGAGTGTGCCGCCGGGGGTGACGGTGGTGGGTAGTCCGGCCCGACCTTTGATCAAGAACTGAAAAACTCAAGATGTTGAATACCCCTTTTTCTGCTTGGCCCAGTTTTACCGCCGAAGAGGCCGATGCGGTGCATCGTGTGGTGATGTCCAGCAAGGTCAATTATTGGACGGGCACTGAGACCCGTGAGTTTGAAAATGAGTTTGCCGCTTGGTGCGGCACTGCGCACGCTGTGGCACTGGCCAACGGTACGCTGGCGCTGGATGTGGCGCTGAAGGCTTTGGGTATTGGCCCGGGGGACGAGGTGGTGGTGACGCCCCGCACGTTCATTGCGTCGATTTCGTGCGTGGTCAATGCGGGGGCGGTGCCGGTGTTTGCCGACGTAGAGGCTGATTCGGGCAATGTGTCTGCACGCACGATAGACGCAGTGCTGACGCCCCGAACCAAAGCCGTTATTTGTGTGCATTTGGCAGGTTGGCCTTGTGATATGGACCCGATCATGGCGCTGGCCGCGCAGCATGACTTGAAGGTGATTGAGGATTGTGCGCAGGCGCATGGGGCACGCTACAAAGGCCGCCCCGTGGGCAGCATTGGCCATGTGGGGGCGTGGAGTTTTTGCCAAGACAAAATCATGACCACCGGCGGCGAGGGTGGCATGGTGACCACCAATGACGAGGCGCTGTGGCGAGCCATGTGGGCTTACAAAGACCATGGTAAAAGTTTTGAAGCCGTTTATGAGCGCCAGCACCCACCAGGCTTCAGGTGGTTGCATGAGAGCTTTGGCACCAATTGGCGCATGCTGGAGATGCAGGCGGTGATTGGGCGCATTCAACTTCGCCGCATGCCTGAGTGGGCCGCAGCACGCAAGCGCAATGCTGAGGCTATTTGGGCGACGTGCCGCGAGTTTTCGGCGTTGCGGGTGCCGCAAGTTAAGTGCGCGAGCTGCCCTGGCGCTTGTCACGCAGCTGGCGCAAGTTGTGAGCATGCGCATTACAAGTGTTATGTGTATCTGCAGCCAGAGCGTTTGGCCCCGGGGTGGTCACAAGACCGGGTTGTGGAGTCCATCACCGCTGAGGGCGTGCCTTGCTACCAAGGGTCATGCTCAGAGGTGTATCTTGAAAAGGCGTTTGACGGCACCGGCTGGCGTCCTCAAGAACGCCTGCCCGTGGCCAAGATGTTGGGCGAGACATCCATCATGTTTTTGGTGCACCCAACACTGACCGAGGCTGAAGTGGCCAAGACGTGTGATGTGGTACGCCGGGTGATGGGTTTGGCAAGCCGACCTTGACCCTGCTCGAATTTGACCGATGGCGTCCTCTTGTCATATCCGCGTAGCGCTTATTCATGGTTTGAAATGAACACTGGTTCTTTGACTGATTTTTTGTTGTTCTTGCCGCGACCTGTCAAACGTGCTGTGGCCTTGGGCGCTGATGCGCTGATGTGTGCCATCACGGTCTGGATGGCGTTCAATCTGCGTTTGGAGTCTTGGACCGCTTGGTCGCATGCGCATTTCACGGCATTTGCTGGGGCAGCAGCGTTTGCTTTGCCACTGTTCATTATTTTTGGTTTGTACCGGGCCATTTTTCGGTATGCCGGATTGCCTGCTTTGATGACGGTGCTAAGAGCCGTTGCGTTTTACGCACTCATTTATTGTTTTGCATTTACTTTTGTTGGCGTGCCTGGTGTGCCTCGCTCTGTGGGCATCCTTCAACCGTTGTTGCTTTTATTGGGCGTTACCTTGTCACGGGCATTTGTGCGCTATTGGTTGGGTGGTATCTACCAAGGCATTTTGGGGCGCAGCAGTCTGCCGCAAGTATTGATTTATGGCGCGGGCTCTGCAGGGCGGCAGTTGGCTGCTGCTCTCAAAACCAGCCCGGAGCTGGTGGTCGTGGGCTTTCTGGATGACGATGACCGTTTGCATGGGCAGGTGCTCAATGGTCTGAAGATTTATGACCCGGCAAAGATCGTGGCATGGGTGACAAAGCTGCATGTGACGCAGGTGTTTTTGGCGATGCCGTCGGCGTCACGTGCAAGGCGCAATGAGATTCTGGAGCTGGTCCGCGCCGCCCATGTGCAGGTGCGTACTTTGCCTGGGGTGTTGGAGTTGGCTCAAGGCAAAGTGCAGGTATCGGATCTGAAGGAGCTGGATATCGAAGACTTGCTCGGCCGTGACCCGGTACCTCCCAATCCATTGATGCTGTCCATGAACATCACGGGCAAGGTGGTGATGGTGACTGGCGCGGGTGGTTCGATTGGTTCGGAGCTTTGCCGGCAGATTGTCAAGTTGGGGCCTTCGACCTTGCTCTTGGTGGAGCTGACGGAGTTTGCGTTGTATGCGATTGAGCATGAGTTGCAAAGCCGCATTCTTGAAGAGTCTGCAGTCGATGTGAAATTGGTGCCTTTGCTGGCCAACGTGCGCGATGCATCGCGCATGGCCGAGATATTCCGCACCTGGAAGCCGCACACGGTCTACCATGCAGCGGCTTATAAGCACGTGCCGCTGGTTGAACACAACCCGGCAGAGGGTGTGAAGAACAATGTGCTGGGGACTTTGACCACGGCCATGCAAGCAGTCGCGCATGGCGTGAGCGACTTCGTGTTGATCAGCACCGACAAGGCGGTGCGCCCCACCAATGTGATGGGGGCCAGCAAGCGCTTGGCCGAGATGGCGTTGCAGGCCCAGGCGGCGGTGATGGAAGGGCAGAGGCAAGAGCCGGTTGGCAAGACGCGTTTCAGCATGGTGCGCTTTGGCAATGTGCTGGGCTCTTCGGGCTCTGTGGTGCCGCTGTTTCGCAAGCAGATCAAGGAGGGTGGCCCGATCACCCTGACGGATGAACGGATTACCCGCTATTTCATGACCATCCCCGAGGCGGCGCAGCTGGTGATTCAGGCCGGGGCCATGGCCAGTGGTGGCGATGTGTTTGTGCTGGACATGGGCGAGCCAGTGCGCATTGCCGATTTGGCCCGACGCATGGTGGAGCTGTCTGGTTTGGGCCTCAAGGACGCGAACAACCCGACCGGCGACATCGAAATTCAGGTGACGGGCTTGCGCCCCGGTGAAAAGCTGTACGAAGAGCTGCTGATTGGCGACAACCCCTTGCCCACCAGCCACCCCCGCATCATGAAAGCCCACGAAGACTTTTTGGTTTGGGATGAATTGCAAGCCAAGTTGTCTGATTTAGGCTTGGCACTGGACGCCAACAACGTGCCCCTGATCCGCACCCTGCTCAAGGATCTGGTGCCAGGCTACCAACCCGATGGCGAGGTGGTGGATTGGGTGTGGATGGAGAACGCCAAAACCGCGTGACCCGTTTTAATTGGGGTCAGATCCCAATTATTTTGCAACAAAGGAGCCTGTGGCTCCTTTGTTGTTTGTGGGGTGGCAAAAGGGCTTGAGTGGGTGTCTTGTAGGAGCGAGCCCCTGCTCGCGAATGGTTGCACGAGTCACTGCATGCATTCGGCCGCAGGGGCGGCCTCCCACAAGAGATAGGCCTCTCACAGGAGATATGCCTCCCACAGGGGATGGGCCTGCCACAAAGTCAAAAAGGCCAGGGTGCTTAGACCGTAAGCGTCCGGCCATCCCATCTGGCAATGACGTCTCCAATCTAAGAGCATTGTGTCCACGTAAAAGATCGTGGACACATGTACACCAACAACCAACTCACCCAGACTGGCCGCAGCCGTCGCACTTATAGCCCCGAATTCAAGGCCCAACTGGTGGCCGCCTGCCGCATCCCCGGCATGTCGGTCGCCTCCGTGGCCCGAAACCACGGCATCAATCACAACATCCTGCACCGCTGGTTGCGTGAGCTGTCTGACTGTGGCCAGCCTCGTATGCATTCGGCCGTTGAATTGGCGCCACCTGGCTTCATCGAGTTACCCATGCCAGCGTCCTTGCCTGTTCCCTCACCATCCATCACACCCCTCATCACAGAAGGATGCGTTCACCTCGAACTACAACGTGGTGAACTGTCTCTCAAGCTGTCTTGGCCTGCATCCAGTGCCGCCGAATGCGCAGCGTGGCTTCGTGAGCTTTTGCGTTGATTCGCATCGACGCAGTCTGGATGTCCACCGAGCCGCTGGACATGCGTGCCGGTGCCGACACCGCCTTGGCCCGCGTGGTGCAAGTCTTTGGGTCAGCCCACCCGCATCACGCCTATTTGTTTGCCAATGCCCGCGCCAACCGGATGAAGGTGCTGGTGCATGACGGCGTTGGCGTGTGGCTGGCCGCCCGCAGGTTGAACACGGGCAAGTTTGTCTGGGGCGATGCCCGGCTGTCGCCCCGACTGCCGATGAACGCCGCCCAGCTGAGCGCTTTGGTGCTGGGCTTGCCTTGGCAGCGCATGGGCGATGCGGGCGTGATCACGGTGCTGTGAGTGTGGGTGATGCGCTAGCTGCAATTCAATTGGGGCATCTGCCAATAGGCTGACGGCGTTGCTTCGGTGATGATTACGGCCATGAGTGAAGTCGTTGATCTGCAAGCCATGGACGAAGGGCAAGTGCGCCAGATGTTGGCCAGCATGCTCACGCAGATCAGCGCCCGAGACGCCACCATCCGTTTCAAGCAAGCCCTGATCGACAAACTCACGCACGAGAACGCGGTTCTCAAACGCCTTAAGTTTGGCCTCAAGAGCGAGAAGATGAACGCCGAGCAGCGCAGCTTGCTCGACGAAACCCTGGACGCAGACTTGGCTGCTGTGTCCGACGAGATCGCACTGGCTGTGCCCGAATCAGCCGCGGCCAAAGACAAACAAACGCCCAAGCGCCAGCCCTTGCCCGCCGAGCTGCCCCGCCAGACCTTTGCCCACGAGCCCGAGTCCACCGTGTGCACGGCTCCCGGCTGTGGCGCCCAGATGAAGCGCATGGGTGAGGACGTGTCTGAGAAGCTGGACTACGTGCCAGGCGTCTTCAGCGTGCACCGCCATGTGCGTGGCAAATGGGCTTGTGCCTGCTGCCAAACCTTGGTGCAGGCGCCGGTGGAGCCTCACGTCATCGACAAAGGCATCCCCACACCGGGACTGCTCGCCCAGGTGCTGGTGAACAAGTTTGCCGACCACTTGCCGCTGTACCGCCAGGAAGCCATCTTTGGCCGCGCTGGTGTGGCGATCCCCAGATCAACGTTAGCCCAATGGGTGGGCAGCTGCGGGGTTGAGCTGCAACCGCTGGTGGACGCTTTGAAGCGAGACATTCTGAGCCGCAGCGTGATCCACGCCGACGAAACCCCGGTACAGATGCTCAAGCCGGGGCACGGCAAAACACACAGAGCGTATTTGTGGGCCTATGCGGCAGGAGCGCATGAAGACATCAAGGCTGTGGTGTACGACTTCTGCGAAAGCCGAGCGGGGGCAAACGCCAAAGCGTTCTTGGATGAATGGCGAGGCTCGCTGGTGGTCGATGACTTCAGTGGCTACAAACAACTCATGGGCGATTCGTCGGATCAGATCACCGAGGTCGGCTGTTGGGCGCACGCTCGGCGCAAGTTCCACGATTTGCAGTTGGCCAACCAAAGCCAGATTGCCGAACAAGCGGTCAGGCAAATGGCGCAGATCTATGCGGTCGAGCGCGAGGTCAAAGAACTCAGCGCCGAAGAACGCTTGGCGATACGGCAAGACAAAAGCCAGCCGCTGGTGCAGACCTTGTACGAGTGGCTGGTGCTCAATCGGCAAAAGGTACCCGAAGGCTCGGCCACGGCCAAAGCCATTGACTACAGCCTTCGGCGCTGGAGGGCTTTGACACGGTTCTTAGAAGACGGCCAAGTGCCAGTGGACAACAACTGGATCGAGAACCAAATCAGGCCAATTGCGATTGGCAGGAACAACTGGTTGTTTGCGGGCTCGCTGCGCGGCGGACAAAGAGCGGCGGCGGCCATGAGTCTGATTCAGTCGGCCAAACTGAATGGTCACGACCCGCATGAGTACTTGAAAGATGTGCTGACGAGGTTGCCGACGCACATGAACAGCCGGATTGAAGAGCTGCTGCCGCACCGCTGGAGTCCGGTTTAGTGTCTACGTGTCCACGATCTTTAGGTGGACACGTATCTGCTAAGCGAGCGTGTTTATCGGAAATCTAGATGGGATGGCCGGACGCTTACCTTAGACCACCACTTTGATCTTGCCCGCAGCATCCCGTGCACGTTGCAGCGCCCCCGGGCCTTTGGCCAGTGCCACCGCCATGCGGCGGTAGGGCCGTGTGGTGGGCTTGCCGAAAATGCGCACATCCACGCCAGGTTCTGCCAACGCGGCTTCCACGCCGGTGAAGCTCGGGTTGCTGCCTTCCTTGTCGGCCAGCACCACGGCGCTGGCCCCTTCCACACACTCAATGTTCGGGATCGGCAGGCCCAACACGGCGCGTGCGTGCAGGTCAAATTCGCTCAGGTTTTGGCTGATGAGCGTGACCATGCCGGTGTCGTGTGGTCGGGGGCTCAGCTCGCTGAAGATCACCTCGTCTTTGGTCACGAAAAATTCCACGCCAAACAAGCCCGCGCCGCCCAGGTTGGTCGTCACTTTTTCGGCCATGTCTTGTGCGGCTTTGATTTGCTCGGGCTTCATGCCCTGGGGCTGCCAGCTGTATTGGTAGTCGCCGCGCTCTTGCACGTGGCCAATCGGCGGGCAAAACAGCGTGGGGCCTTTGCGCTGGCGCACGGTGAGCAGCGTGATTTCAAACTCGAAGTGGATGAACTCTTCGACGATGACTTTTTGGCGGTCACCGCGCATGCCCGCGCAGGCGTAGTCCCAGCTGGCCTGCACGTCGGCGGCTGTTTTGGCCACGCTCTGGCCTTTGCCTGACGAGCTCATCACCGGCTTGATGACGACCGGGAAGCCGATTTCTGTGGCTTTGGCCAGCAGCTCGGCGGCCGAATCGGCGTAGCTGAACTTGGCGGTGCGCACGCCCAGGCCCACCGCCACATCGCGGATGCGGTCGCGGTTCATGGTCAGGTTGGCGGCGCGGGCGCTGGGGATGACCTCAAAGCCTTGTTTTTCCACGTCCAGCAACACTTCGGTGCGGATGGCTTCGATCTCGGGCACGATCAAATCGGGTTGGTATTTGGCGATGGCTGCGCGTAGCGCGGCTTCGTCGAGCATGCTGAAGACGCAAAACTCGTCAGCCACCTGCATGGCGGGCGCCCCAGCGTAGCTGTCGCAGGCGATGACGTGGCAGCCCAGGCGCTTGGCGCTGATGACGAATTCTTTGCCGAGTTCACCGGAACCCAAAAGCAGTATTTTTTTCATGGGAATAAGAAGGGTAAAGAGAGCACACAGTCCTCATTGTTGCTCAGTTGCCTGACACACAGCCTGCACATGGGCCGATCTTGACCTGGATCATGGGTGTGAACCGCGTCGATCCCCACAATGGGCCGCATGAATGCTGTTTGGACCCGGATTCGCCAACATGGCGGCAAATTGTTGTGGGGCTTGCTGGTCCTGTTTCTGGGCGCTGGCTTGCTGCGCTGGTGGATGGGGCCTCAGGTGCAGACCGAGGCGGTGCAGCGCCGTGATTTGCTGCAAACCGTGGTGGCCAGTGGCCGCGTCGAGACACCGCACCGGGTGAACATTGGCGCGCAGATCACCGGCACCGTGGCGCGTGTGCCTGTGACCGAAGGGAAAACCGTGAAGGCGGGCGATGTGTTGATTGAATTGGTCAGCACCGAACTGCAGTCTGCCCGGCTTCAGGCCCAACAGGCCGTGGTGCAGGCACAAAACCGGCTGCGGCAGATGAATGAGTTGCAGGGGCCAGTGGTGCAGCAGGCGCTGCGCCAGGCTCAGGCCAGTTTGGACACGGCGCAGGCCAACTGGCAACGCAATCAGGCTTTGTTTGGCCAAGGCTTCATTGGGCAGGCGGCGCTGGACGAGTCGCGCAAGGCTTGGGCACTGGCCGATGCCCAAGTGCTGGCCGCTCAAAAACAAGTGACGTCAACCCGGGCCGGTGGCGCTGAGCACAGCCTGGCGCTAGGGGCTGTGGCTGAGGCACAGGCCAATGCAGAAATGGTCAACGCCAAGGCCCGTTATGCGGTGATCCAAGCACCTGTGAGTGGGCAGCTCATAGGCCGCAACGTGGAGGTGGGCGATGTGGTCCAGGCGGGCAAGGTCTTGATGACTTTGTCGCCGGAAGGGGCCATGCAGTTGGTGGTGCAGATCGATGAAAAGAACCTGCGCCTGATGGCGCTTGGGCAGCAGGCGCTGGCCTCGGCCGATGCCTATCCGCAGCAGCCATTCAAGGCCCAAGTGGCTTACATCAACCCCGGCATCAATGCCCAGACCGGCGCTGTAGAAATCAAGCTGGATGTGCTGGAGCCCCAACACAACCTTAAGCAGGACATGACCGTGTCGGTGGACTTGGTGGTGGCACGCAAACCACAGGTGTTGGCGCTGCAGGTGGGCCGTGTCAACGAGATCAGCGGGGCATCGCCTTGGGTGTGGCTGCTGCAGGCGGGCCATGCGGTGCGTCGCCCGGTGCGGCTGGGCTTGCGCGGTGGTGCGTGGGTGGAGGTGCTGGAGGGTCTGAGCGAGGGCGATGCCGTGGTCACATCGCCCACTGCTTTGCGCGAAGGCCAGCGCGTGCGTGTTCAACCTTGATCGGGCCGCAGCATGTTCAAGCCCTGGGTGCCGTTTGAATGGATTGTGGCGATCCGCTTTTTGCGCGAAGGCCGGATGCAGACGGTGTTCATTTTGGTGGGTGTGGCCATTGGGGTGGGCGTGATCGTGTTCATGTCGGCGCTGCTGGCAGGTTTGCAGGGCAACTTCATTGCGCGGGTCTTGTCGGGGCAGGCGCACATTCAGCTTTTGCCCCCCAAAGAGGTCACGCGCACTTTGCACGGGGTCGAGCCTGGCGAAGTGGATGCATCCATCGTGCAGCCGCCTTTGCAAAGGCTCAAGTCGATTGACCAATGGCAATCCTTGCTCACCAAGGTGCGCGACATGGCCGATGTGAGCGTGGTCTCGCCCGTGGTTGGCGGTTCGGCACTGGCGGTGCGCGGCAGTGCCAGCCGCGCCATCAGCCTCACGGGGGTGGAGCCCGAGGGGTATTTTCAGATCGTCAAGTTGCCTGAAAAAATCGTGCGGGGCACGGCGCGCTTGACGGGGCAGGACATGCTGATCGGGACCGATTTGGCCAGCGACCTGGGCGTGGATGTGGGGGACAAGCTGCGCGTGGCCAATGCCGCAGGCGAGGCCACCAGCTTGACCATCAGCGGCGTGTTTGACCTGGGCAACAAGGGGGCCAATCAGCGAAGCACCTTTGTGGCGCTGCGCACCGCGCAAAGTCTGCTGGGTTTGTTGGGCGGGGTGACCAGCATCGAAGTCACGGTGCGCGATGTGTATGCGGCCGAAGTCGTCGCCCAGCGCATTCAGGCGGCGACCGGGGTGCAGGCCGACAGCTGGATCAAAACCGGCGCGCAGTTTTTTGCCGCCGTGAGTGCGCAGACCACGGCCAATACGGCGATCCGGTTTTTTGTGGGCTTGTCGGTGGCCTTTGGCATTGCCAGTGTGTTGGTGGTGTCGGTGGTGCAGAAGTCGCGCGAGATCGGGATCATGCGGGCGATGGGCATTTCGCGTGGGCAGGTGCTGCGCGTGTTTTTGTTGCAGGGCGGCTTGCTGGGTTGGGGTGGCGCTGTGTTGGGTTGCATGGTGGGCGCTCTGGGCTTGGTGCTGTGGCAGCACCTGGCCTTGAATGCCGATGGCACGGCCCTGTTTCCGCTGGTGCTGGACCCGGTGCTGTTTGCTGTGGCGCTGGGCTTGGCCACTCTCACGGGTCTGGCGGCGGCTTACGCACCGGCCTTGCGGGCGGCCCGTTTGGACCCGGTGGAGGCGATCCATGGCTAGGTCGGATGTGGTGGTGGGCTTGCAGGGCGTGCGCAAGGCCTTCAACGTGGGCACCGGCATCGAGACCGAGGTGTTGCACGGCATCGACCTGACGCTGCACCGGGGCGACTTTTGCGCGGTGATGGGGCCCTCGGGCTCGGGCAAAAGCACCTTGCTCAACATCATCGGTTTGCTGGACAGGCCGACCTCGGGCTTGTTGCAGATGGCGGGCGAAGAAACCACGCTGTTGGCCGATCAGGCCCTGACGCGCTTGCGGGGGCACCACATTGGTTTTGTGTTCCAGTACCACCACCTGATCTCGGCCTTTACTGCACTTGAGAACGTGATGATGCCCATGCTGGGTGCGGCCGGTTTTCCGAACCCCGAGATGCGCGAGCGGGCTGAGGCCCTGCTGGAGAGCGTGGGCCTGACGCCCTGGAAAAACAACATGGCCAACAACATGAGTGGCGGACAGCAGCAGCGCGTGTCTTTGGCGCGCGCCTTGGCCATGAACCCGGCTTTGCTATTGGCCGATGAACCCACGGGCAACTTGGACACCAAAAGCGCCGATGCGGTGTTTGCGTTGCTGCGGCGCATCAACCAAGAGCAGGGCACCACCGTGCTGCTGGTCACGCACAACCCAGAGCTGGGCAGGCGTTGTGACAAGACCATCCAGGTGGTGGATGGTCTGATCCAGACTTAGGCTTTTTCAGCTTGTGCGGCAATGCCTTGCAGTTGCGCGGCTGTCAGGCGGTTGCCGTGCTGGCTGACCACCGCAGCGGCAGCGCGATTGGCCAATGTGGCCGCTTGCGCCGGGCTTTGGCCGTGGGTGATGCCGAACAAAAAGGCACCTGCAAACATGTCGCCCGCGCCGTTGGTGTCTACCGCTTTCGTGGGCACGGCGGGCACTTCGATGCGCTGCTGGCCTTGCACAACGATGCATCCTTTGGGGCCCCGGGTCAGGCACACGGTTTGGGCCAGCGGTGACAGTTGGCCGATGATGGCGTCCAGGTCGGTGCTGCCGCACCAGGTTTGCGCTTCTTCTTCGTTGGCAAACAAGTAGTCCAGGCCGTCGCCGATCATGGCTTCGAGGCCTGTGCGGCAGAAGTTGATCATGCTGACATCGCTGAGCGTGAGGGCCGTGGCCACTTTGTGCTCGATGGCGATTTGGCGGCCTTGCACGGCGGCTTCCAGGCCCGTGGGCGAGGCGGCCAGGTAGCCTTCCATGTAATAAATTTTGGACTTGGCGATGTCTTGCGGGTGCAGGGCGTTGCTGTCGAGCTGCGAGGTGGCACCCAAAAATGTGCACATGCTGCGCTCGGCATCGGGCGTGACCAGCACCATGCAGCTGCCGGTTTGGCCTTCGGTGGCGCGGGTGTGCGTGAGGTTGGTGGCCACGCCGTTGGTTTGCAGGTCCTGGCTGTAAAAAGCACCCAGTTCATCGTCGGCCACGCGGCACGAATAAAAGGCCTTGCCGCCGAGTTGCGCCAGCGCCACCACCGTGTTGCCCGCCGAGCCGCCGCCTGTGCGGCGGGCGTGCAGGCCTTGCACGTGGGTGAGCAATTCGGTGCGTTGCTCGGTGTCGATCAGGGTCATGTGGCGCTTGCTCACGCCCATGGCGCTCAGCAGTTCATCGGAGACTTCGTATTCGGTGTCGACCAAGGCGTTGCCGATGGCGTAGAGGTGGTAGTGGGACATGGCCGTAGTGGAATGAGCAAAAGCCAAGAGTTTAGCGGCTGCCCCTGCGGCCCTTGCATCCCTGTAGGAGGCCGCCCCTGCGGCCGAATGTGTGCAGTGGCTTCGTTAGCCATTCGCGAGCAGGGGCTCGCTCCCACAAAGACCGCAGGCCATTCCGCTGTGGGAGGCTGCTCCCACAAAGACCGCAGGCCATTCCGCTGTGGGAGGCTGCTCCCACAAAGACCGCAGGCCATTCCGCTGTGGGAGGCTGCCCCCACAAAGAGCGCAGGCCATTTCCCTGTGGGAGGTCGCCCCTGCGGCCGAATGGTTGCCATCACATCAGCCCTTGCTCCGCCATCGACAGGGCTTGGCCTTGCCCGACGATGATGTGGTCGAGCACGCGCACATCCACCAGTGCCAGCGATGCTTTGAGGGTCTGGGTCAGGTGCTCGTCGGCCCGGCTGGGCTGCACCGAGCCGCTGGGGTGGTTGTGGCTCAGCACCACGGCAGCCGCTTGGTGGTGCAGGGCGCGCAGGACAACCTCTCTTGGGTACACAGAAGTCTGGCTGAGGGTCCCCCGAAAAAGTTCCTCCAGAGCCAGCAAGCGGTTTTGGCTGTCCAGAAACAGCACGGCAAAGACTTCGTGGTTTTTGTGGGCCAGTTGCAGCTGCAAATACTGCTTGACGGCGTCGGGCGTGTGAAAGGCCTCGCGCTCTTTGAGCCGTTGGCTCAGGGCCCGGCGGGCCAGCTCGAAAACGGCCAGCAGTTCTGCCTGCTTGGCAGGCCCGAGGCCCTTGACCAATTTGAGTGACTGCGCCGAGGCCTGCAGCAAGCCCGCAATGCCGTCGGGCCCGAGCAGTTCTTCGGACAGCTGGAAGACGTTTTTGCCCGCCATGCCGGTGCGCAACAAGATGGCCAGCAGCTCGACATCGCTCAAGGCCTGGGGGCCTCGGGCGAGCAACTTTTCTCGTGGCCGCGCGTCGGGCGGCAAGTCCTTGATGCTCATCTGAAGCCCCTCCCCGGAGCAGCCATCGGTCCTTTTTGCCCCTTTGGGGGGACGGGTTGGCCGGGCTTTTTACAATAGTGCCTTCTTTATGCCTGTTTGGCCGCGTTTGCGGCATTCCAGAAAACCCTTATGTCCATTGTCGAACCCGGTTCTTTCTTGACGCTTCACTACCGCCTGGCTGGGCCGCAGGGTGACATCATCAACACCTTCAACGAAAAGCCTGCCACTTTGTCGCTGGGCTCGGGCACCTTGTCGCCCGCCGTGGAGCAGCGTTTGCTGGGCCTGGCCGAGGGCACGCGGGTGGTGATGGAAATTCCGGCAGGCGAAGCTTTTGGCGAGCACATTGCGGACATGCAGCAATGGGTGGCGCGCAAGCTGCTGAATGAGCTGGGCGACCCGATGGAAAAATACGCCGCAGGCGATGTGGTGCAGTTCCCCACGCCCGATGGCTTGGGCTCTTATGCCGGCACGGTGCTTGAAGTGGGCGAGGCGGGCGCGGTGTTGTTTGACTTCAACCACCCGCTGGCCGGGCAGCCTGTGACCTTTGAGGTTGAACTGATCGGGGTGCTGTGATGACATCTGAAGTGCTGTTGGCCGAACCCCGTGGCTTTTGTGCCGGGGTGGACCGGGCCATCGACATCGTGGAGCACGCGCTGACCAAATTCGGCCGACCCATTTATGTGCGCCATGAAATCGTGCACAACACCTATGTGGTCAATGACCTGAAAGAAAAGGGCGCGATCTTTATTGAAGAGCTGTCCGATGTGCCGCCGGGTGCGACGCTGATTTTCAGCGCCCATGGCGTGAGCCGGGCCATCCAGGACGAAGCCGAACAACGCGGCTTCCGTATTTTTGATGCCACCTGCCCGCTGGTGACCAAGGTGCATGTGGAGCTGGCCAAGCTGCACAAAGAGGGCTACGAGTTCATCATGATCGGCCACAAGGGGCACCCGGAGGTGGAAGGCACCATGGGCCAGCTCGACAGCGGCATCCACCTGGTGGAAGACGTGGAAGACGTGGCCAGGGTGCAGCCCGCACAGACGACTTTGCTGGCCGTGGTCACGCAGACCACCCTGAGCGTGGACGATGCGGCCGAGATCGTGGCGGCCGTGAAAGCCCGCTTTCCGCAAGTGCGCGAGCCCAAGCAGCAAGACATTTGCTACGCCACCCAGAACCGTCAAGACGCCGTGAAGCTCATGAGCCCGATGGTGGACGTGGTGATCGTGGTGGGCAGCCCCACCAGCTCCAACAGCAACCGCCTGCGCGAGCTGGCTGACCGGCTGGGCACGCCGGCCTACATGGTGGACAGCGCTGCAGACCTGGATCCAGCCTGGTTTGAAGGAACCCAAAAAGTGGGCCTGACGGCTGGTGCTTCGGCACCGGATGTGCTGGTGCAAGAGGTGATTGCGCGCCTGCGCGTGCTGGGCGCCGTGTCGGTGCGCACGCTCGATGGCATTCAGGAAACCATCAAATTCCCGCTGCCCAAGGGTTTGAAGCTGTAACCCACTGAACCACTGCCCATATGGGAGCGAGCCCCCGCTCGTGAATCCCCGGTCTTTGTGGGAGCGATCCCCCGCTCGCGAATGCCTGATGTGCCACAGCACACATTCGGCCGCAGGGGCGACCTCCCACAGGGACAAGCCCGCCAGAGACTTGGGTGCTGATTGAGTTCATGTGGGAGCGAGCCCCCGCTCGCGAATGCCTGATGCGCCAAAGCGTGCATTCGGCCGCAGGGGCGGCCTCCCACAGAGCCATCCACAGAGCAAGCCATCCAGAGGGGGCGGCCTGTTGGTGGGAATCAGCGGGGTCGTTCACGTCACTACAATGGCGACATGCTTGATATTGTTCTTCTCCGCAAAGATCTGGACGCCGTTGTTGCGCGTTTGCAGACCCGTAAAACCCCTCAGCCTTTTCTGAACGTCGAGGCTTTCCGTGCTTTGGAAGGTGAGCGCAAAACGCTGCAAACCCGCACCGAAGAGCTGCAAAGCCAGCGCAACAGCTTGTCCAAGCAAATTGGCATGCTCAAAGGCAAAGGCCAGCATGCCGAGGCCGATGCCGTGATGGCGCAAGTGGGCGCCATCAAGGACGAGCTGGACGCTTCGGCCCAGCGGCTGGAGGTCATTCAGTCCGAGTTGCAAAACCTGCTGCTGGCCGTGCCCAATTTGCCGCACGAGTCGGTGCCCGTGGGTGCCGATGAGCATGGCAACGTCGAGGTGCGTCGCTGGGGCCAGGTTCGGGCTTTTGACTTTGAAGTCAAAGACCATGTGGACATTGGCGAAAAGCTGGGCCTGGACTTTGCCACCGGCACCAAGCTGACCGGTTCGCGCTTTACCTTCATGCGCGGCCCGATGGCCCGCCTGCACCGTGCTTTGGCGCAGTTCATGCTGGATGTGCAGACCAACGAACACGGCTACACCGAGTGCTACACGCCTTACATCGTGAACGCGGACACGCTGCGCGGCACGGGCCAGTTGCCCAAATTTGAAGCCGATTTGTTTGCCGCCAACAAGGGCGGCCAAGAGGGTGAAGAAAGCCAGGCGTTGTACCTGATTCCCACCTCTGAAGTGACGCTCACCAACGTGGTGCGCGACGAGGTGTTGGCCGAGGCCGATTTGCCCATCAAACTCACAGCGCACACCCCGTGCTTCCGGTCAGAAGCCGGCAGCGGCGGGCGCGATGTGCGTGGCCTGATCCGTCAGCACCAGTTTGACAAAGTCGAGATGGTGCAGATTGTGCACCCCGAGCACAGCTACGAAGCGCTGGAAGCCATGACGGGCCACGCCGAGGCCATTTTGCAAAAGCTGGGCCTGCCTTACCGCGTGATGAGCCTGTGCACAGGCGACATGGGCTTTGGTGCCAGCAAGACCTATGACCTGGAGGTCTGGGTGCCTGCGCAAAACACCTACCGCGAGATCAGCTCGGTGTCCAACTGCGAGGCCTTTCAGGCACGCCGCCTGCAAGCGCGCTTCAAGAATGCGCAAGGCAAAAACGAGTTGGTGCACACCTTGAACGGTTCAGGTCTGGCCGTGGGCCGTGCGCTGGTGGCGGTGCTGGAGAACTACCAGAACGCCGACGGCTCGGTCACCGTGCCCGAAGTGTTGCGCCCCTACATGGGCGGCGTGGCGCTGCTGAGCGCTTGATGCTTTTGAATTTCACCAGGAGTGCTTTGATGAACACCATGCAACGGATTTCTGGTGCGCTTCGGGGGGGCTTGCTGGCCTTGTCTGCCTTTTGTGCTTTGGGTTTGGCCGGATGTGCCAGCCCGGGCAGTTCGCCCTCTGTGGGCGTGGGGCCGGATGGCAAGGTGCAGAACCCGGTGCAGTTGCTTGGGCAGCTGCCTTTGCCTCCGGGCAGCATCATTCGGGCCGATCAGTCCCTGATCATTGGCGCGGGCGACAACTGGGTGGGCCGGGTGGTGCTGGATGTGGGCCGTGATTTTGATGCCGCTTACCGGTTCTTCCTTGAAACTTATCCGGCACAGGGCTGGACCGTGGTGTCTGCGGTGCGTGGCAAAAACAGCTTCATGGTGATGACCCGGCAGGAACGCACGGCCACGTTGGAGATGGTTGATGGCGGCATGATGGGCAGCAACGTGTCGTTGACGATGGCCCCGCGCAATGCGGCGGTGATGGTGCCCAAAAAGCCCTGAAGGGCTCTGCTAGAATCACAGCTTCGACAAATACTCAGGAGGGGTGGCAGAGTGGTCGAATGTACCTGACTCGAAATCAGGCGTAGTGGCAACACTACCGAGGGTTCGAATCCCTCCTCCTCCGCCAGTTGAAAACCCCACATTGGTTTGCCAATGTGGGGTTTTTTTATGACTTTCGCGGCGTCCAAGTTCTGTGACGCTTTCCTCAAAACTTCAGACTGTGGTCATGAAATCCTTGTTCTTAGTTCTGTCTGCCATGGTGGTGTCCACATGCTTGTCGGGCTGCACGCTTTTGGCCATTGCCGATGCTGCAGGCTCAGCGGTGGTTTATGGTGTCAAGACCACGGTGAATGTGCTGGACGCGGTGACGCCCGACATTGTGAACAAGAAGAAGGATTGAGCAGCGCAGCCGTGGCTGGCTGATCCCAGCACGCCAGCAGGCCACACAAAGCAAAACCGGCACATCTGTGCCGGTTTTCATGAACGCAACAGGCACTTGAAGTGCCTGTTGTTTTTTAAATGCCCAACCAGCCGTTGGTGCGTGCAAAGTGCAGCGCTTGGGTGCGGCTATTGACGCCCAGACGGCGGAACAGACGCCAGAAGTGCACCTTGACGGTGTGCTCGCTGATGTCGAGTTTTTCGGCAATTTCGCGGTTGGACAAGCCCTGGTCCAGCATCAGAATCAATTGCTTTTGACGTTTGGACAGTTTGGTGGGGCCAGCCGGCGTGGCAGCTTCTTCTGCTGCGGCTTCCTCTTCTTCAGAGACCAGCAAAGAACGCAAAGCCGCGATGATTTGCGTCGGGCTGTTGGACTTTTCGATGAAGGCGTTGGCACCCGCTTCAAGGCAACGTGCTTCAAATTCGCTGGCGCTGGCGCTGGTGACCACGGCCAGTGGCACATCCGGAAACTTGGCTTTCAGAACCTGTACGCCCGACATGCCGAGCGTGTCGGGCAGCTGCAAGTCGAGGCAGAAGAGCTCGGGTGCACCATTTTTTTCAACAGTGGACTCGACCACATTCAGTTTGTGGATCGGAATGATTTTGAGACCGGGCTTGACGCGGTGCACGAGCATCGTCAGCGCATCGCGCATCAAAGGGTGGTCGTCGATGACATATACAGTCATGTTTTAGTTCTCTGCAGTAGGCTTAAAGTTTAAGGATACACCGGATTGGAATTTTTAGCAATATAAATTGCCAAACTTGAGAAAAAATTATTTAAATGATTTTTTCAAATTTATCAAATATTCCAACGCTTGTGTGAGAAGTGGCTCGGTATCCGGTGTCAGAGGTTCCAGTTGCGCACGCAATTCGCTCAGGCAGGCAATGCCTTCGGTTTGCAGACGGGCCATGGTTTGGGCGGCTTCTTTGGGCGATGCAAAGCCCAGGCTTTGCAAGATCAGCTGGCCCTGTGCATCGACCAGCTTGAAGTAGAACTGCCCGTCTTTTTCGCGGTATTGCTTGAAGCTGGGGGTTGCGGCTTTGGCTTCTTTGGCCACTGGCGCCTTAGCACCCGATGACAAGGCGCGAAGCCCCACGGCGTGGCGCACTTCGCGCATGAACGGGGTGGCCAGTTGGCGGGCTTTGTCGGCACCGGCCAGCAAGATTTTGTCCATCTGTGCGGGGTTGTCGATGAGGGCTTGGTATTGCTCGCGCATGGGCGCGATTTCACGGTCGATGCGCTCAAACAGCATTTGTTTGGCATCGCCCCAGCCAATGCCGTCGGCATAGGCTTGGGCCATGGCCGCGGTTTCTTCGGCGCTGGCAAAGGCCTGGTAAATCTGGAACAGGGCCGAGCCTTCGGTGCTTTTGGGCTCGCCGGGCGCTTTGGAGTCGGTGACGATGCCCGCGATTTGCTTGCGCATTTGCGCCGCAGGGGCAAACAGCGGGATGGTGTTGTCGTAGCTCTTGCTCATCTTGCGGCCGTCGAGGCCGGGCAGCAGGGCCACGGATTCTTCGATCACGGCTTCGGGCAGCACAAAGTGTTCACCATACAAATGGTTGAAGCTGGACGCCATGTCGCGCGCCATCTCGATGTGCTGGATTTGGTCACGGCCCACGGGCACTTTGTGCGCTTTGAACATCAAGATGTCGGCACCCATGAGCACCGGGTACATGAACAGGCCTGCCGTCACGTCGCTGTCGGGGTCGTGGCCTGCGGCGTTGTTTTTGTCGACAGCGGCTTTGTAGGCATGGGCGCGGTTGAGCAGGCCTTTGCCGGTCACGCAGGTCAACAGCCAGGTGAGTTCGGGGATCTCGGGGATGTCGGATTGGCGGTAAAACGTGACCTTTTCAGGGTCGAGGCCCGAGGCGATCCAGCTGGCGGCGATCTCAAGCGTCGAGCGCTGGATGCGGGCAGGTTCATCGCATTTGATGAGCGCGTGGTAGTCGGCCAGAAAGTAAAAACCGTCGGTGTTGAGGTCACGGCTGGCTTGCACCGTGGGGCGAATGGCCCCCACATAGTTGCCCAGGTGGGGCGTGCCGGTGGTGGTGATGCCGGTGAGGACGCGGGTGCGGGGCTTGGAGGTCATGTGAGCAAAATCAACGAAGCAAAAATCAACGAAGTAAAAAAGACAAGGGGCTGAGCGCCAGCTTGAGCAGATCAAAGGTCACGCCCATGAGCGGCTGCATCCACAGGCTGCTGATGACGCCTGTGATGACCAGTGCCATGACGATGTAAAAACCGAAGGGCTCAATGCGCGAAACCATCACGGCCTGACGCCAGGGCAGCAAGCCGACCAGAATGCGCCCACCGTCGAGCGGGGGCAGCGGAAACAGGTTGAAAGCGAACATGACCACGTTGGTCAGCATGCCGGCTTTGCACATTTCAAGAAAGAACCGCTCGGTGATGCCGCCAGCTGCCAGCACATAAAGCAAGACGCCCCACAGCAGTGCTTGCACCAAATTGGAGGCCGGGCCTGCCAACGCCACCCAGACCATGTCGCGTTTGGGGTGTCGCAATTGGTCAAAGCGCACGGGCACGGGTTTGGCATAACCAAACAAGAAAGCCCCCCCGGTGCTGAAATAAAGCAGCAGCGGCAACAAGATGGTGCCCATTGGGTCGATGTGCGGAAGGGGGTTCAGGGTGACGCGCCCCAGCATGGCTGCTGTGTTGTCGCCCAGGCGTTGCGCGGCATAACCGTGTGCCGCCTCGTGCAGCGTGATCGCAAAGATCACCGGCAGGGCATAGATCAGGACGGTTTGGATGAGGTCGGTCATAAGCTGTTGATTGTCTCAGACCTGGCCTCACTTTGACTTGGTGCGCGGCCGTCTTTGTGGGAGGCTGCCCCTGCGGCCGAATGCTTGCTTTGCCAATGCACGAATTCGCGAGCTGGGGCTCGCTCCTACAGAGACACCGTTTGCTGCCTCCCACACGACAAAAGCGAGTTCAGAGCCCCAAAAGGGCCGGGTCGCCCTGGCCGCGCCGCAGCACTTCGGGCTCGTCGCCGCTCATGTCGATCACGGTGGTGGGTTCCAACGAGCAGGCGCCAGCGTCAATCACCGCGCCGACCTGGTGTTCCAGGCGTTCGCGGATGTCTTCGGGGTCGTTCAGCGGCTGTTCTTCGCCCGGCATGATGAGTGTGGCCGCCAGCAGTGGCGCGCCGTGCAAGCTCAGCAGTTCTTGCAGCACTTTGTGATTGGGCACACGCAGGCCGATGGTTTTGCGCTGGGGGTGGCTGACCCGGCGGGGCACTTCTTTGGTGGCTTCCAGAATGAAAGTGAAGGGGCCGGGCGTGGCCTGCTTGATGGCGCGGAACTGCTGGTTGTCGACTCTGGCGTAGTTGGCCAGTTCACTCAGATCGCGGCACAGCACTGTCAGGTGGTGCTTGTCGTCCACGCCACGAATGCGGCGCAGTTGGTCGGCTGCGTTTTTGTCGTCCAGGTGGCAGACCAGGGCATAGCTGGAGTCGGTGGGCACCGCCAGCACGCTGCCTTGGTTCAGCAGTTGCACGGCTTGCTTGAGCAGGCGCGCTTGCGGGTTGTCGGGGTGAACGGTGAAAAACTGGGCCATGGCGTCTTGACGATCGAGGGAATGCGGAATTCAGGATTCTGGCGGTTGAATGGCGATGCGGTTTTCGCGAACTGTGAGCCAGGCCCCCAAAGCGCCGCACAAGGCCACCAGGCCCATGCCCACAAAGGTCCATTGGTCCGGCAGGTGCTTGAAGACGAGCCAGCCGCCCAGCACGGCAAAGCCGATCTGTGTGTACATATAGGGCGTGAGCGTGGCGGCCGGTGTGCGGGCATAGGCCAGGATCAGCAAGAAATGCCCGATCGAGGCCAGTACACCCATCAACAACAGTTGCAGCCAAACCGTCCAGTCTTGCGGCATTTCCCAGACAAAAGGCAGGATCAGCGAAGACAAGGCGGTGCCGATCCAGCCCGTGTAGAAGTGCATGGTGATCGGGTCTTCGGTTTTGGCCATCTTGCTGGTCAGGATCTGAAAGCCCGCATTGGTGGCCACCAGCATCAGGGGCAGAATCACCGTCCAGTCAAAGTGGTGGCTGCCGGGGCGGATGATGACCAGCGTGCCTGCAAAGCCACCGGCAACCAACATCCAGCGCAGGGGGCGTATTTTTTCCTTCAGCATCCAGGCCGCCAGCAAGGTGATGACCAAGGGGGCCAAAAGCGCGATGGACGTGAATTCGCCCACAGGCATGTATTTGAGGCTGTAAAAGGCCAGGATGCTGCAGGCAAACAACAGCAGACCGCGCGCCAGTTGAAAGCGCGGGTGGTGTGTCAGCAATACCCGGCGACCACGGCCTGGCCAGACCACGGCGGTGGTGATGAGCGCCTGAATGGCATAGCGAAACCAGAGCGCCACCAAAACAGACAAGCCTGCACTGATGTGCCGGGTGGTGGTGTCCAGCGTGGCAAAGCAGGCGGTCGCCAAAACGGCAAAGCCAATGCCGTGCAGGGTGTTCGCGGCGGGTTTGCTCACTGAATGCGGTCGGCCAGCAGTTCCCAAACCGGGGTCAATTGGCCAGGCAAGAAGGGCAGTGTGCCCAGGTCGATGCGGCTTTCGTCGGGGCTGTGGAAATCACTGCCGCGCGAGGCCGCGAGGTCGAATTCGAGGGCGGTTTCCGCATAGCGCACGGCTTCGGGTGAGGAGTGGCTGCCTGTGATGACTTCGACGCCACGGCCGCCATGGGCCTTGAACTCGCTGAACAGGGCATATTCTTCGTTGGGGCTGAAGCCGTAACGTGCCGGGTGGGCAATGACGGCGATACCGCCAGCATCGGTGATCCACTGCACGGCTTCTTGCAGTCGTGCCCAGCGGTGCGGCACATAACCGGGCTTGCCTTCGGTCAGGTATTTGCGAAACACCTCGGAGGTGTCGCTGCAAACACCGGTTTCCACCAGGTGTCGCGCAAAGTGGGTGCGTGAAATCAGCTCGGGGTTGCCCACATATTGCAAGGCGCCCTCGTAGGCATTCAGGATGCCGACTTTAGCCAGGCCATCCGACATTTCCTGGGCGCGTTCGCTGCGCCCGCCGCGTGTGCGGCGCAAGCCCTCCACCAGCGAGGTGTTGTGGGCATCAAAGCCCAAGCCCACGATGTGGACGGTCTGGTTGGCAAAGGTGATCGAAATTTCGGTGCCCGTGAGGTAGGGCAGGTTTTGCGCACGGGCTGCCGCCAAAGCACGGTCTTGGCCACCTACTTCGTCATGGTCGGTCAGGGCCCAGAGTTCTACGCCGTTGGCTTTGGCGCGTGCGGCCAGGGCTTCCGGGGTGAGGGTGCCGTCGGAGACAACGGAGTGGCAATGCAGGTCAGCGTTCATGGTGATTTCCTCAAAGGCATTTTAGGCCCATGCCGAACAGCACGGCCTTTGGCGTGGCAAAGCCCTGACAGCACGAACAGCCCTGCGTTTTTTCAGGCTGATCGGGCTGGCCGATAATCCAAGCATGACCACGATGCAGAATTTTGCGGAGCCCACCCCATGGCACTGATGATCACCGATGAATGCATCAACTGCGATGTGTGCGAGCCCGAGTGCCCGAACCAGGCGATTTATCTGGGCGAAGAGATTTATGAAATCGACCCGTCCAAGTGCACCGAGTGCGTAGGCCATTTTGACGAGCCGCAATGCGTGCAGGTGTGCCCTGTGGCGTGCATTCCCGTCAACCCGCAGCACGTCGAAAACCAGGAATCCTTGTGGGCCAAGTACCGGCGCTTGCAGGGGCAGTGACGGCTTAACGCTTCAGGGGCGGTTTTCGCTGCTTTCAGTGGGCGGCGTCTGTGCCACAGCTGGGGCCGGCCTTGGGGGTTTGGGTCTGGGCGGTTTGCTGGTGTGAATTTGCGCCATGGCTTTTTCCATCTCACCTGCCAGTAACAGCGGCAAAGCTTTCACGGAACGGTGAATGCTTTCTTCGATGGCTTTTCGGTGCTCCAGCATCGGCTTTTTCAAGACCCAACTGACCACTTCGGCTTTGTCACCCGGGTGGCCCACGCCGATGCGCAGCCGCCAATAGTCGGCGGTGCCCAGTTGTGCATGGATGTCGCGCAGACCGTTGTGCCCAGCATGGCTGCCGCCCAGTTTGAGCTTGGCTTCTCCGGGCACGATGTCCAGTTCGTCGTGTGCCACCAGGATTTCGTTGGGCTGGATTTTGAAAAATCGCGCCAAAGCGCTAACCGATTTGCCGGACAGGTTCATGTAGGTCTGCGGCTCCAGCAACCAAACGGTTTGCCCGTTGACGGTGGTACGGGCCATCAGGCCGTGGTAGCTGCGCTCGGGCACCAGGGAGACCTTGAGTTCACGGGCGACCGCATCGATCCACCAAAATCCGGCGTTGTGGCGGGTGTCTTCGTATTCGTTGCCCGGGTTGCCCAGGCCGACTAGGAGTTTGATCATGGTGCGTGATTATCCTTGGGTGCGTGGCCATGCCGCCTGCAATGCGGTGCGCCAAAGAAAAAGGCCCGCATGGCGGGCCTTTTGGAGCCAGGCTTTTCAGCCTGAGCAAGAAGATTACTTCTTGCCTTTGCCCTTGCCTTTGGCGTCTGCTGGTGCAGCGGCCACAGGCGCTGCAACCACTTCTTCCACGGGAGCCACCACGGACACGAGGACCGGGTTTTTCTTGCCGTGGGTCACGGGCTTGCAGCCAGTGGGCAAAGTGATGTCGTTCAGGTGCAAAGAGTTGCCCTTGGTCAGGCCTTTCAGGTCCACCGCGATGAATTCGGGCAGGTTGGCAGGCAAGCAAGCCACTTCGATTTCAGTCACGACGTGGTTGACCAAGCACTTGTCGGTCTTGACGGCTTCGGACTCTTCTTCGCCGCTGAAGTGCAATGGCACTTTCATGTGCAAAGTGGTGTTCGCATCGACGCGCTGGAAGTCGATGTGTTGCACCAATTGCTTGTAGGGGTGCATTTGGTAGTCACGCAACAGCACTTGGCTGGTTTGACCGTTGAATTCCATCTCAAGGATCGAGGCGTGGAAAGCTTCTTTTTTCAGGGCGTGCCACAAAGCGTTGTGGTCCAACTCGATCAGTTGAGGGGCCGATGTGGAACCGTAAACGATGCCAGGTGTGCGACCGGAATTGCGGAGACGGCGGCTCGCACCCGTACCCTGCTTAGCGCGCTCAAAAGCGACAAATTTCATACATTTCTCCTTCTAGGGCCCACCGCGACCAGTGCGGCCCTGACTCAAAAAAGCCAGCCAGTCCACAAGGACGGCTGGCCGCTGTTGGCCTTTTTCCGATCAGGCTTGATCGGAGAACAGGCTCATCACCGACTCGCCATGGGCAATCCGGTTGATCGTTTCGGCGATCAGCGGAGCCACGGAAAGTTGGCGAATCTTGGAACACGCTGCGGCTTCGGCCGACAGCGGGATGGTGTTGGTGACCACGACTTCGTCGAGGGCTTCGCCCTTGGCGATGCGGTCGATGGCCGGACCCGAGAAAATCGGGTGCGTGCAATAGGCGTAGACTTTTTTGGCGCCGCGCTCTTTGAGCACTTCGGCGGCTTTGACCAAGGTGCCTGCGGTGTCGATCATGTCGTCCATGATCACGCAGTTGCGGCCTTCGATTTCACCGATCACGTGCATGACTTCGCTCACGTTGGCCTTGGGGCGGCGCTTGTCGATGATGGCCAGATCGCAACCGAGCTGCTTGGCCAATGCACGAGCGCGCACCACACCGCCCACATCGGGCGACACGACGATCAGGTCGTCGTAGTTTTTCTGGCGCAGGTCGCCCAGCAAAACTGGCGATGCATAAATGTTGTCGACCGGGATGTCAAAGAAGCCTTGAATCTGGTCAGCGTGCAAGTCCATGGTCAGGACGCGGTCAACGCCCACGGCCTGCAGCATGTTGGCCACCACTTTGGCCGAGATCGGCACACGGGTTGAACGTGGGCGACGGTCTTGGCGTGCGTAACCGAAATAAGGAATGACGGCGCTGATGCGACCAGCCGATGCGCGCTTGAACGCGTCGACCATGATCAGCAGTTCCATCAGGTTTTCGTTGGTCGGTGCGCAGGTGGACTGGACCACGAAGACTTCGCGTGCACGCACGTTTTGCTTGAGTTCGACGGTGACTTCACCGTCAGAGAAGCGGCCCACATCGACGGCACCGAGCTGTGTGCCCAGGCAACGGGCGATTTCGGCAGCCAAAACGGGATTGGCGTTGCCGGTGAACAGCATGAATTCGGGGGGGAGTGAAGCAGGCTGCATGTGCATTCCAGCGATCAGAAAAAAGGGCCTGTACGAGTGAACGTATTTGGCAGGGGAAGAAGGACTCGAACCTTCGAATGCCGGAATCAAAATCCGGTGCCTTAACCAACTTGGCGACTCCCCTACACGGGTTGACCGCTGAAACAGCGATCTACCGATCAACTTTCGCTGGATGCCCAACCATTTAATGGGTGAACTTCCATGTTGCTGCATTTGCGCACTTGCCAGTGGTCTGGGACCGGACTGAGCGTTGTGCCTGTTGTGCAATGTGCGAACACTGCACTGCCAGAACCCGTCATTCTGCCGTTCATGCCTGCGTTGGAAAGCACTTGCAGTGCTTGTGAAACCTCAGGGCATATCACTTCAGCGATGGGTTGCAGATCATTGTGACCGAAGTCATATGGCTCTGCAGCGAAGACCGAAATTGTAGCAGGGTTTGTGGCCCTTTGAAGCCCCGGATGCGTAAAAATTTGAGCAGTTTCGATTCCGCTGGGGGGTTTGATGACCCAAAACTGGGCCGAAGGCAGTGTCAAAGGGGTGATTTTTTCGCCCACGCCTTCCACCCAGGCATTGTGGCCGCGCAAGAAAAATGGCACGTCTGCACCCAATTGCAGGCCCAGTTTTTCGAGTGTTTCAAGGCTCAGCTTCAAGTTCCAGAGCTGGTTGAGCGCCAGCAGGCAGGTGGCTGCATCCGATGAGCCGCCGCCCATGCCAGCTTGGGCTGGGATTTGTTTTTCGACGGCAATGTGCACGCCTTGTGTGCAGCCTGTGTGTTGTTGCAGCAGTCTGGCGGCTCGGGTGATCAGGTCGTCGGCGGGCAGTTGCACCGTCAAGTCTTCTCGGCTGATGGCCGCATTCGGGCGCTTTTCAAAGTGAAGCGTGTCGCACCAATCGATGAGCATGAACACCGATTGCAGCAAGTGGTAGCCGTCAGGGCGCTGGCCTGTGATGTGCAAAAACAGGTTGAGTTTGGCCGGTGCGGGGACGTCGTGCAGCTGTTTCATGAGGGAGATTATCGTCAGCGCTGAAAGGCGTTGCGTCAGCGGTCGAGCACGATGCGCAACACAGCTTCGGGCGCGGGCGTGTCTCTTTTGGCCGTCAGTCGGCCTTGGGCGTGTGCCGACAAGTCGGCTTGCCAGCCAGAGGCTTGTGCTGTTTTGCCTGCCAGCCATTCAAACAGGGCCGCAATGGGCAGCTCAGTGCCCGTCAGGCGCTGGCTCAGGCTTTGCAGGTTGTGGCTTTCGGTTTTGTCCTGGCCTTGCTCCAGCCATGCCGCTTGGGGCGTCCAGCTCAGGCGTGCCAAGGTGGTGCCGATGGGGCTGAGCAAGACCATTTGGCCTTGCTCGGCGGAGCCTTGCAGCTCAAAGCTGGCGCTCCAGTTTTGGGGCGGCGTGCTTTGCAGTTGCAGCGCCAAGCGACCAGACCAAAAGGCCGAGGTGTCGGCCGGCTGGGGGCGGGGGGTGGCACAGCCTGCCAAAGTCAGCAGAGCCAGGCCGCAAACGCTCAGCCATGCCCGGCGCTGTGCCCCGTGTGGCGTCATGGCTTGAAGTTGAAGCGTTTGAGGGTCTCGACCAGCGTTTCATTGTCCGCTTTGAGCAGCAGACCTTCGCGCCAGATGGTGCCGGCTTCACGGGTTTGGCCGATAGTCCAGAGCACTTCGCCCAAATGGGCGGCTATCTCCGCATCGGGTTTGGCTTTGTAGGCCGCTTGCAAAATGCGCAAAGCTTCCTGATGTTGGCCTTGGCGAAAAATCACCCAGGCCAAGCTGTCCTGGATGTAGGCGTCTTGCGGGGACAGTTGCACCGCCTTTTCGATCAGTTGACGGGCCTCATCCAGCCGGATGTTCCGGTCTGCCAGTGAATAGCCCAGCGCATTGAAGGCATGCGCATCTTCTGGTGCTTTGGCCATGAGTTGGCGCAGCAGAAGCTCCATTTCGTCAAAGCGTTTGAGTTTTTCGCAAATGAGTGCCAGCTCTGACAGCAGTTCGTTGTTGTCGGCTTGGCGTTCCATGGCGGCCTTCACCAGCGTGTAGGCGGCTTGGGCTTCGCGGTGTTCGCGCAGCCAATAGGACTGAGCCAGGATCTTGCGCTGGGCTTGCTCGGCATTGGCTGGCTTGACTTGGGCCAGCACATTGCGTGCCTCGTCCATGCGCCCTTGTTGGGCCAGCAGATCGGCTTGCCGACTGGCGAGCTTGATGGGGTCGGCGCCTGCTGGCATTTTGGCCAGCCATTGGTTGGCACGTTCCAGTTGTCCGTTCTTTTGAGCGATTTGTGCCAGTGACAACAAAGCTTCGGCCAACCCGGCTTGGTGCTCGGGTGTCTTGCTCTGGGCCACCAGACGCACGTACTGTTCCAGCCGTTTTTCGGCTTCAGGCAGTTGGCTATTTTCTTGCAGCACCAGGCCGTGGATCAGCCAACCTTCGACAAACTCTGGGTGCTTGGTGTTGAGCACCACCAGCTGCCTGATGGCGTCAGGGTAGAGCTGCAGTGAAACCAGGGTGCGGGCATAGCCCAAACGCAATTCGGGCACGACATCGGTTTTCATGGCCGCGTCGAGCATGGGTTTGAGGGTGCTGTTGTCGGAGACCATCAAACTGAGGGCCAGAATCAGTGGCCCTTGTGCCTTGGGATCGGCTGCATACCCTTTGACGGATGCTTCTACCGCCGGGGTGATTTGACCTGCATCGCGGCGCATGCGACCTATGGTGGTCCAGGCGGAGGCCGACGTTTGCGGCTTGGACAGTGCTTGCGCCAGGGCTTTTTCGACCACGCCAGCCGCCAGGGCTTTGTCTTGCACCACGCCAAACAGTCGGGGCACAGAAGCGATGGCCCCCGATTGCTGCTCCAAAGGCAGTTCATGGATGGAGACCGCGAGGGCTTTGCCCGCTTCTTCGACCCGGTTGAGTGCCAGCAAAATTTGCAGCACATAACGGCTGGCTTCAATGGCGGAAGGGATCTCTTTTTTCCAGGTTTGCGCCGCTTGCAATGCGGCTTCGCCTGAGCGGGCTTGCAGCGCCATGTCGACGGCGCGCTGGAACAAGGCCGGGTCGCGCGTTTTGCGGGCGGCGTCGAGCATGATCGAAAAGCCGCTGCCTGGCGAGCCTTGGCGCGTGTTCAGTTCACCCAGCAGAATTTGGTAGAACAAAACCGCATCCAGTGCAGATTGTTCGGGGGGCACCTCGGCTTTAGGGGCTGCAGGCTGAGCCCAAGCACCGATGACGCACGAGGACAAGACGGCAAGTCGAAACCAGAATTTCATGTGGACGATCATAATCCAGCCACCTTTTCAACCAGTGCGTCAGGGGTGGATTGCCCACTTTGACGCAGGACCCCTGCATGCCCGAACTCCCAGAAGTTGAAGTGACCCGTCGCAGTTTTGCAGACCGCATAGCCTTGGCCAAAATTTTGGATCTGCGCATGGGCAAGCCCTTGCGTTGGCCCTTGGGGGTGCCAGCCCCAAGCCTGGTGGGGCGGCAGATTGCGGGTGTGCGCCGTCGGGGCAAATACCTGTTGCTCGATCTGGACCAAGGCTTGCTGCTGGTGCACCTGGGCATGTCGGGCAGCCTGAATTTCGCCCCCACTCAGCCGGAATCCGGCCCCCATGACCACATGGATCTGGTGACCGATCGTGGCGTTTTGCGTTTGCACGATCCGCGCCGCTTTGGTGCCGTGGTTTGGGCACCTTCCGAAGATTCGCCCCAAGCCCAAAAGTTGCTGGGGCGGCTGGGTGTCGAGCCGTTGGATGGTCAATTTGACGTTGACCGCTTTGGTGAGGCCCTCAAAAAGCGCCAATCGGCCATCAAGCAGGTGTTGCTGGCGGGTGATGTGGTGGTGGGCGTGGGCAATATTTATGCGTCCGAGGCGTTGTTCATGGCCGGCATCCGCCCGACCACCAAGGCATCGCGTTTGTCCCGGCCCCGTGTGGCCAAGTTGCATGCCGCCATCGTTCAGGTATTGACCCGCGCTGTGCAGCAAGGCGGCAGCTCGCTCAAGGATTTTGTGAGCGCCGAAGGCCGCACCGGTTACTTTCAGTTGGAGGCGGCTGTCTATGGCCGTGCTGGCGAGCCTTGCCGTGTGTGTGCCACGCCGATCAAGTCCATGCTGCAAGGCCAGCGCACCACTTTTTATTGCCCCGTATGCCAGAAACCCTGATACGCCCCTCTCGTGATTTGCCCGAAGGTTTTGCCCACCGAATGGTGGCTTGGCAGCGCCAACACGGGCGTCAAAGTCTGCCGTGGCAAAACACCCAGGACCCTTATCGCGTGTGGCTGTCCGAGATCATGTTGCAGCAAACGCAAGTGAGCACGGTGCTCGATTACTTTCCCAGATTTCTGGTGCGCTTTCCTGATGTGGCGGCTTTGGCCGCCGCGCAGCAAGACGATGTGCTGGCGCTCTGGAGCGGCTTGGGCTACTACAGCCGTGCGCGCAATTTGCACAAATGCGCCCAAGAGGTCATGAGCCGATTTGGGGGCGCATTTCCAAGGCAAGCCGAAGACCTGCAAACCTTGCCGGGCATTGGGCGTTCGACCGCTGCCGCGATTGCTGCGTTTTGCTTTCAAGAGCGCGCTGCGATTCTGGATGGCAACGTCAAGCGCGTGTTGACCCGCGTGCTGGGCTATGGCGATGATTTGGCGGTGGCCAAAAACGAACGCGCCCTGTGGGCCTTGGCGCAAGACCTGCTGCCTGAAAAACCAGCCGACATGCCCCGTTACACCCAGGCCTTGATGGACTTGGGCGCCACGGTGTGCTTGCCACGCAAGGTGCAGTGCGACACGTGCCCCGTGAGCAGCTTGTGTCAGGCCCAAGGGCAGGGCGAACCGCTGGCTTATCCCGTCAAGACCCGCAAACTCAAACGGACCAGTGCCACGCTGTGGTTGTTGTGGGCCGTGAATGCACAAGGCCAGGTGTGGCTGCAAAAGCGGCCTGACAAGGGCATTTGGGCGGGTTTGTTCAGTTTGCCAGTGTTTGATTCAGAGGATGAATTGCTGGCAGCCTGGGCGCAGGGGCACGGTGCGCATTACATCGAGCCGTGGAAGCATGTACTGACCCACCGTGATCTTTATTTGCACCCCGTGCGGATGACGGGCACCGCCAAAAACGCACCCGCTTGCGAGGGGCAGTGGGTGGATGCTGCGGTGTGGCCCGCCATGGGCTTGCCTGCACCGATCAGGACTTTGCTGGAAGGTTGAGCCTGGGCTTGTGCAGCCTAAGGGGCCGTTCAAGCCAGCGCGTCAAGCTCGCGGTGCCGTTTGAGGGTGAGCCAGCGCGTGCCAAAGCTGTGTGCCAGCTGCTCCACCATAAAGACCGAGCGGTGTTGCCCCCCGGTACAGCCGATGGCCACGGTGACGTAGCTGCGGTGATCGCGTTCGATGGCGGGAATCCACTGCTTGAGAAAACCTTCGATCTGCAATTGCATTTGCACGAACTCTTCGGATTGCCGCAAATAGTCTTGCACCGGGGCATCGCGCCCAGTTAAAGGTTTCAGGGCGCTTTCATAGTGCGGATTGGGCAACATCCGGATGTCAAAAACGTAGTCGGCGTCGGTGGGAATGCCGCGCTTGAACCCGAATGATTCGAACACCAGGGTCAGCTGTGCCACCGGGGCGCTGACCAGGGTTTTGATGTAGGTTTGCAATTGCGCCGAGCGCAGCAAGCTGGTGTCGATGACGTGGGCGCGTTCGCGCAAATCGGCCAGCAATTCGCGTTCGAACTCGATGGTTTCAAAAAGCGCTTTGTCACTCTGGGGTTTGCTGCCGCCCGACAACGGGTGCTTGCGACGGGATTCGGAATAGCGGCGCTGCAAGGTGTCAGAGGTGGCGTCCAGAAACACCGATTTCACCGTCATGCCCATGTCGCGCAGCAAGGTCATTTGCTCGGGCATCAGGTGCAGCGAGTTGGCGCTGCGCACGTCGATGGCGATGGCCAAGCGCTGTTCTTTTTGTTGTTCTTCAAGCTTGACGAAGGAGATCAGCAACTCAGGCGGCAAGTTGTCGACGCAGTAGTAGCCAGCGTCTTCGAGCGCGTGCAGCGCGACCGATTTGCCGGAGCCGGACATGCCGGTGATCAGAATGATGTCCATGCTCAATTTTGTGTGGCTTTGCGGCCCGCAGGTTTCAAAGGGGCATCGCCCAGCATTTCTCGGGCGTGGGCCAAGGTGGTGGGCGACAGCTTTTCACCGCCCAGCATGCGCGCGATTTCGCTCACGCGCTCTTCGCCGTTGACGGCGCGCACCTGGCTGCTGACCTGGCCTTTGGCAGCGGCTTTGCTGACCAGCAAATGGTGGTCAGCACAAGCCGCCACTTGGGGCAGGTGCGTGACCGCCAGCACTTGGCGGTGCACACCCAATTGCTTCATCAGGCGGCCCACGGTTTCGGCTACTGCGCCGCCGACGCCCGAGTCGACTTCGTCAAAAATCAGGGTGCCTGCTTCGCCCAGTTCGCTGGTGGTGACCGCAATGGCCAATGCGATGCGAGAGAGCTCACCACCGGAGGCCACTTTGCCCACCGGGCGCGGTGTGCTGCCTTCGTGTCCGGCGACCAGAAAGCTGACTTCTTCGAGGCCATGCTGTGCAGGCACATCGAGCGTTTGCAGCTGAACTTCAAAACGACCGCCTTGCATCCCCAGTTGCTGCATGGCGTTGCTCACGGCTTGTGCCAGTGGTTTGGCGGCTTTTTGGCGTTGGCGAGAGATCGCTTTGGCTTCTTGCATGCACGCGGTTTGTGCGGCTTGTTCGGCTTTTCGCAGGCTGTCCAAGTCGGCGGCCGCATCGAGTTGGGCCAATTCCTGACGCCACGATTGCAGTGCCACAGGCAATTCATCGGGCGTTTTTTTGTAGCGGCGTGCCAGCGACAGCCACAGGCCCATGCGTTCGTCGAGCTGTGCCAGATGCCCTGGGTCCAGATCGGTTTTGCGCAAATAACTGTGCAGGCTGTGCGCCACGTCTTCGGCTTGGGCTTGGGCTGATGTCAGCACATCGGCCAGCGCATTGAACTCGGGCTCAAACTGCCCGAGCGACTGCAGGGCCTGGATGGCGCGGGACAGCTGGCGCAACGCGCCGCCCTCGCTGTCGTTGTCTCCGCCTTCGAGCAGCAGCGTGCCTTGGTTGGCCCCGTCGATCAGGGCCTGCGCGTTGGCCAGGCGGCTGTGCTGGGAGCTCAGGTCTTGCCACTCACCCACTTGGGGGTTGAGCTTTTCCAGTTCGCCAATTTGCCAGGCCAGGCGCTCGCGTTCGTTGACCAATGTACTTTGCGCTTGGCTCGCGTCGGCGAGGGTTTGCTGTGCTTGTCGCCAAACTTGCCAGGCGGCTTTGAGCGGGCGGATGTCGGTGCCGGCGTAGGCGTCCAGCAGGCCGCGCACGGCGTCAGGGCGGGTCAGGCTTTGCCAGGCGTGTTGGCCATGGATGTCCAGCAAGCGTTCGCCCAGTTCGCGCAGTTGTGTGGCCGTGGCGGGGCTGCCATTGATCCAGGCGCGACTTTTGCCAGCCGTGTCCACGGTGCGGCGCAGCAGCAATTGAGCCACTGCGTCAAAGCCTGCTTCTTCAAGCCAGGCCTGAATGGGCGGGGTGGGCTCGAATTCGGCGCAGACCTCGCAGCGGTTGGCACCTTCGCGCACCACGCTCGATTCGGCGCGGGCACCCAAGGCCAGCTGCAGGGCATCGATCAAAATGGATTTGCCTGCGCCTGTTTCTCCTGTGAGTACGCTGAAGCCTTGGCTCAGATCGAGCTCCAGCTCGTGCACGATCACAAAATCGCGCAGGGTGATGTGCGTCAGTGCCACGGCTTATGCGCCTCCATTCCAGTGCATTTTTTTGCGCAAGGTGTCGAAGTAGTTCCAGCCCGAGGGGTGCAAAAACCGCACTTTGTGCTCGGAGCGCTGCACCTTGATCTGGTCACCCAGGATCAGATCGGCCAGCGATTGCATGTCGAAATTGGCGCTGACATAGCGCCCCGCCACGATCTCGATGCTGATCTCGGATGACTCAGGCAGAACGATGGGGCGGTTGGACAAAGTATGCGGTGCGATAGGGGCCATGACCCAGCCCCCAATGGCCGGGTGCATCAGTGGGCCGCCGACCGACAGAGAGTAAGCCGTTGAGCCCGTAGGCGTCGCAATGATCAGGCCGTCGGCGCGTTGGTTCGACACAAAATGACCGTCGACCTCGACCCGCAGCTCCACCATGCCCGAGGTGCCCCCTCGGTTGACGACCACGTCGTTCATCGCCAAAGCGCTGAACACACAGCGCTGGTCGCGCATCACTTGGGCTTGCAGCAAGCTGCGGTCTTCTGTTTGGTAATTGCCCTGCAGCATGGGCTGCAGCACATCCTGATAACTTTGCAAAGGGATATCTGTGATGAAGCCCAGTCGGCCCTGGTTGATGCCCATCAGCGGCAAGCCGTAGCGCGCCATTTGGCGACCAATGCCGAGCATGGTGCCATCGCCGCCAATCACCAGACCCAAGTCGCACTGCGCGCCAATGTCGGTCATGGGCAAGATGGAGTACTGGTTCAAGCCCGTGTGCGCGGCGGTTTCCTGGTCCAACACCACATCGCAACCTTGGCGGGTCAAAAACTGGGCGACGTCGTCCAGAGCACGTCGAGAGTTCTCCAGCGCACCCCCTTGGGTGGTCGTGTGGTATTTGCCAAAAAGTGCAACGTGACGGAACTTGGATCTCATGCGCAAATTACATCATTAAAATGGCCAAATGCTAGATGATCGTGCCAAGTTATTGCTCAAAGCGCTGGTTGAACGCTATATCGCGGACGGCCAACCCGTGGGCTCGCGCACGCTCTCCAAAGCCTCGGGCCTGGACCTGTCGCCCGCCACCATCCGCAACGTGATGGCTGATCTGGAAGAGCTGGGCCTGATTGCCAGCCCGCACACCTCAGCCGGGCGCATCCCGACCAGCCGGGGCTATCGGCTCTTTGTGGACACCATGCTCACGGTGCAGCGGGATGGTTTTGAAACGCCTGCGCTCACGCCCGATCAGCCGCAAAAGGTGATTGCCAGCGCAGCCAACCTGTTGTCCAACCTGTCGCATTTTGTGGGCGTAGTCATGACGCCGCGCAGGGCCTCAGTGTTCCGGCACATCGAGTTTTTGCGTTTGTCCGAGCGGCGTTTGCTGGTCATCATCGTTTCGCCCGAAGGCGACGTGCAAAACCGCATCCTGTTCACCGAGACCGACTACTCCCAAAGCCAGTTGATCGAGACCTCGAATTTCCTCAACACCCACTATGCAGGCATGGCCATCGAGCAGGTGCGCAGCCGGGTGCAGCAAGAGCTGGTCAGTTTGCAAAGCGAAATCGCCACCCTCATGCAAGCGGCCGTGCAGGTCAGCACCGAGGCGTTGGCCGAAGACCAGAACGAAGTGGTGATCGCGGGCGAGCGCAATTTGCTGTCGGTCAGTGATTTTTCCAGTGATATGGGCCACCTGCGTCGGGCGTTTGACCTGTTTGAACAAAAAACGCAACTCATGCGCTTGCTGGACGTGTCCAGCCAAGCCGAAGGTGTGCGCATTTATATAGGCGGTGAAAGCCAGATCGTGCCCATGCAGGAGCTGTCGGTGGTCAGTTCACCCTACGAGGTCGACGGCCAAATTGTGGGCACTTTGGGCGTGATCGGCCCCACCCGCATGCCCTACGACCGGATGATCCAGATCGTCAACATCACTTCTCGCTTGGTCAGTAACGCGCTGAGCCAGTCGAAATAAGCGGCCTTCGCTGGCGACTACAATCACTCCTTCGGTTGGGGCGTTAGCTCAGTTGGTTAGAGCAGAGGACTCATGAAAATTGTGCACCGAGGTAGGAAACTCTTCGTGTGAATGGCGTCAAATTCGGTGAAAGCTAAGTGCAGCAATGCATAGGCCAATGCCGAGCCAAGCTCAGTGAGAAATCACTTTGAAGGTGTAGAGACTAGACGGCGCCCGTCTAAGTGCAGTGATGCATACGATGAAGGCATAGTCCAGGGAGTGATGAAAGTCACACAAACCAGAATCCTTTGGTCCACGGTTCAAGTCCGTGACGCCCTACCATTCCAATCCTTTGAGTTACTTCGTAGAACGCTACAGAGTGACTTTTTTCCGTGTGTGTGCCAAGTTGACGCTCGCAGCTCACACAGTCCTGTCACAACTGTAGGGCTGTGTTCAATGATGCTACGCCACGTTGTCCCACCGTAGGATTCAGACGCCGCCACCGCCAGCACAAGCCGTGAACACACGATTGACGCACTGATACAACTGGCCGAGAGGAACGAGACCGAGGTCTCAACTTAAATCAACCTGCCTCCACGAAACCCGGGGCGATTCACCAACAACGTTCTAACTAAGGGTTCCTAATGTTCAAGTCAGTCTTTTTGGGGTCGTGTTTTTCGTTAACTCTGTTGACTTTTAATTCTTTCGCACAAAGTAGCCCTGAGACTGTTGAATTCGCTAAAAAAATCCCAATTGCTGACGTTCACATGCACACGTATCAGCAGAACCCACGTTCTGCCGCATGGTGGAAAGAACAAATGGATGTCAATGGCGTGAAGTGGGGCGGTGCTGTTGGTGACTATCGAGAAGACGTGCAAGCAGAGTTGAAAGATAGATTCATTCCTGCGATTGGTCAGATCGCTTTCTTTAAAGTATTTTTCAAAGACAACACACGTGGTTTGATAGATCCAGAGAATCCAGTTTTTCAGGACTTGTATGGTCGAGCAGATAAATTGTTTGAATCTGGACTAGTCAAGGGTTTTGGTGAGTTTCATACTGACAACCATACAAGTGGACATCCAAGAATACGTCGTGTTATTCGCACGGACAACCCTGCAATGCGCAAGTTTTATGCAATTGCAGAGAGATACAGTGGATTTGTTCAAATCCATGCTGAATTTGATAAAGACTTCGGAAAAGACATCTTGTCTTTATCTGCTGATTTTCCTAATGTCACAACTGTGTTGTCTCATTGTCTTAGTGCCAATGATGCAAATTCACTTGCATTATTATTCAGTAAGCGCACAAATATCACTTGTGAAATGTCAGCAACAGGAGAAGCGATCAATAGAATTTTGGGGCTCAATAAGTCACCAATTGCCTTTAATTCGTCTGGACCATTTAAAGATTGGAAGAAGCTCATAGAGAGCTATCCTGATCAAGTTATGCTTGGCACTGATCCTTGCTGCGGTGCAGATAGGGGCTACTCTGAGTTGATCTCCGAATTGAGAGCAAATTTGCTTCCCTATTTTTCACCTGAGATCATGGAAAAATTAGCATACAAAAATGCAGTGCGAATTTTCAAACTGAAAGAGTGATGCTCGAATGAGGCCTAACCCTATCTTTTTGCATTTTTAGTGTCTGCTGGCAAATTTCCTTGATGAAATTATTAACTGAAAATTTTCAATTAGCTACACACTTCGTTGCGGATTTTATAAAAGTCATTATAATCTTTTTATTTTAATAAATATATTAAATTTAAAAAAAATCATAATAATTTGGCCGGCGGTTTAATTCTGTGACGCCCTACCGTTCAGGTAAACAATTTAGACTACTTTTAATCAGGTGGTCTTTTTCGTTTATAAGAGTTTACAGACTGTGGCACCTGAATTTTTAGCGTAATAATGAGCCCTGTTTGAGGTAAAACCATATCGGCGCCAATACAAAAAAATGCTACAAGACTACTTGGTAGGTGAATTTAAATTGTTAATCACAGCATTTAATAATCGATACGTTCGCAGTGATCGAATAGAGTTGGTTTCATTGTTATCTGCAGAGTTGATAATCAAGGCAGTTTTGGAGTCCCTGTCAATTCCAATATATTGACCATATGTACCTTGCATAAAGTACCGGCCCGGTTTTTCACGCAACCAAAACTGATAACCATAGCCTGTTGCCATTTGAGCTTGGTTAAATTTAAAGCCTTCTGGTTGCCTTTCCACGTTGGTTGCTTGGTCAATATACTCGGCTGAAATAATGCGCTTGCCATTGATAACACCTTCATTGGCCATCATCACGGCGACCTTTGCATAGTCAAATTGTGTTGCATTAAAGAATGCGTAACCTAATTCATTGCCGAGACTGTCAGTTGTCCACCAAGCATCGAACTCGGCACCGATGGGGTCCCACAATTTTTCTTGCATAAACTGACAAACACTTTTACCAGTAGCGCCCCTCAATACCTCAGCGAGCACCGTAGTTTCAATGCTGGCGTAGTTGAACTTTTTACCTTCATTTGAACTTGAACGCTGCACATCACTCAAGACTTTCAGCACACTCGAATTGGAGTTGAAACGCATTGCTTGGTCAAAATGGTAGATGTCATTTTTTCCCGTGTAAGTCTCATTAAATGACACACCCGACGACATTCTCAACAATGAGCGAATTGATGTTTTTGAATAGATTGAATCACCTATACGATTTGTGTAGCGGGATGCTGGATCATCTAAGTTCTTAATTAAACCTTCATCCAGTGCGATGCCAATCATGATGCTGATCATTGACTTTGCCACTGAGAAAGAGGTAAAAAGGTCGGTATCACGTCGTTCGTGGCTATGGTGTTGATCGATGATCTTGCCATCTCGGACCACCATCAAGGCCATAACGTTGTTTTTGTCTATGTGCTCCTTCAATGTGTAACTAAGCACTGCATCGTATTTGACAGCAGATAAATCCCGAGATACACGTTGTAGCGGTACGGGTGAGGAAGATTTGGATACTTTACACGAGGGGCCCACTTCCGCCATGTGTGTAAACAATCCAACCTTGTGCGGTGTCGTCACATCTGGAGATTTTGGTACCAAATAACGTTTATCGCGATCTTCGTGCTCAATAAATTGAGCGTGAGATAGATTTGCAACGAACGTAAATAGCAAGAAGATTAATTTTCTTACTGTCATAAATTAATTGCTAAATATTATTGTGGATTGGTTGCTGCAATCAGGCTATCGAAAAGCCGCCTTGTTCTTAGCGTTCTCATTCCATTGACACGTACAGGGTCTGCGGTGTGAACGACAAGTACAGATTTTGAGTCGCGATCAACGAATACATATTGGCCATATGATCCAACCATGGCGTAACGACCGGTAGTTTTTTGTAGCCAGAATTGGTAGCCATATCCTGATAACTTGTCTGCTTGGTCGTACTTAAATCCCTCGGGTTGTCTCTCCACATTGGTAGCTTGATCAATATACTCAGCAGATAGCAAACGCCTACCGTAAATTTCTCCCATGTTGGCAAGCATGACAGCAACTTTTGCATAGTCAACTTGAGTGGCATTGAATCCTGAATGGCCTAAAACATTTCCTTCACTGTCTGTTTCCCAATAGGCGTCTGATTCCGCACCGATAGGCCCCCAAAGTTTTTCCTGCGTATATTGACAAACACTTTTACCAGTTGCACCGCGGATAACTTCGGCCAGCACAGCAGTCTCAATGCTGGCGTAGTTGAATTTCTTTCCTTCGCTGAAGCTAGTGCGTTGCCATTTGTTAAGTGCTTTTGGCACGCTGGAATTTAAATTGTTACGCAGTGATTCGTCAAATTCAGATGCATCTCCTCTAGCCGTATTCGGTTCAGTAAATGGTATGCCGGAGGCCATCCGAAGTAGCGAACGAATTTTTATCTTACTGTAGCTGGATTGATTTATTCGATTTGTGTATTTTGAAACTGGGTCATCAAGACTTGTTATCAATCCTTCATCGAGTGCGATGCCTATTAAGATGCTGGTTATTGACTTGCCAGCTGAAAAGGATGCAAATAAGTCATCAGCTCGGCGTTCGTTCTGGTAATGCTGATCAATAACTTTACCGTCTCTCACAAACGTCAGTCCCATTACGTTGTTCTTTTTGAGATGTTCTTTCAATGTGTAATTGAAAATTAACTCGTATTTCGTGTTCGATAAGTCACGTGGGGCACGCGGCAAAGGCGCTGGTGCAGATGACTTAGCAACTTTGCAAGTTGGCGTTATTTCAGCCATGTGCGTGAACATTCCAACTTGGTTAGTCGTGCCTCGAACAAACGAACTCGGTATTGGGTAGCGTTTATCTCGATCTTCGTGCTCGATGAATTGGGCGTTTGCGAAATTTGCGATAAGGAAAATCAACAAACCGAGTGACTTTTTCATAGGCTTTCGTTCGCTTTAAGGTGTGAGTCAGTGTGCGTTCTTGTCTCGGTTCAAGCTGCAAACTTTGAGTGCATCATGGCTTGATAGGCTCATCTCCCTGGATCTGCTTCCACAGCGCCCATTCATCTGGCGTGAGTCGTTTTTTATCGCGAGCGACCGATGCAAACTTTGCGGCATCGGTCATGACACCCAGTTGCCGAATTTGAGAGATCAGGACTTTGTAGTGCTCAATGGCATGTTCTGAGGTGGCTGCGATTTTGTGCAGCGGCAGCACCGATACGTCTTCCTTGAGTTCCCTTTCCCGCCTTGCCTTGACGATCAGTCGGTTGACTTCTTCTTCGCTCAGGTGAAGGCGCTTGGCTTCGGCCATGATTTTTTCAGTCTCGGCCTCGTCCAGCACCCCGTCTGCCAGCATTTCATACAGTTCATTTTTCAGGGTTTCCCGTTCGATCCTGAGCTGGTCGGTAAAGGCAGAAGACAACAAGGCGGCAGGAATGGCAAAAATGCCGATGCCCAGCAACGCCAAAATGATGGTCATCACACGGCCCATGGGTGTGATGGGGGAAATATCGCCATAGCCGACGGATGCCAGCGTGATCACGGCCCAATAAATCGATTGGGGAATGTTTTCAAACTTGTCGGGTTGGGCTTCGTGTTCAAACAGATAGCCCAAGCTGGCCGTCATGATTACCAGCAACAGCATGATGAAGGCCGACGCAGCCAACACAGGCCATTCTCTGGAGATCACTCGCGTGAGTGTGGTGGTGGCACCTGTGTAACGGGTGAGTTTGAGCAGCCGCAACAACCGGAAAACCCGAAGGAATCGCAAATCCAGCAAGTGGTGCAGAAAGACTTCGAGAAAGAAAGGCAGGATGGCCAGGAAGTCGATGATGGAGCTGGTGGTTTTGGCTTGTTTGAAGCGTCCACTCAGTGCTTGTTGCATGCCCGGATTTTCGACGCAGCTGTACAGACGCAGGCAATATTCCAGTGTGAAAATGCCGACCGCTATCGCGTCAAGAATGATGAATTCCAGGTTCAAAAGGTATTGGATGCTGTGCACGGATTCCAAAATCACGGCAATGACAGAGACGATCACCCAGATGACAATGAAGTTGTCAAAGATATGGTGCAGCGTGCCTCCGAACGCGCTTGGAAACACCAAGGCATGGACCTTTTGCCTGAAGGTTCGGCCTCGATTGGCTTCCATGAATTCATGGCATGCAGGAACCAGGACCCGAAAGAGCTTGAGAATCCGCAGCAGACGAAGCAGCCGCAGCGCACGCAAGTCGAGCGGGATGAAGGCCTGCAAGTAAAACGGCACCACGGCGATCAGGTCGATCAGCGCAAACGGACTGAGCACATAACGCAGCCTTGGCCGGTGAGCGGTCTGAAACTCTGCGTCCTCGGGGGCCAGGTACAGCCGAAGCAAATATTCAAGGGTGAAGACGGCGACCGAAAACACATCGAAGGCGTGAAACCAAGTGGCATAAGGTGTGTAAATCGCGGGGATGTGTTCCGTCACCAAGGCGGCTAAATTGGCCAGAATCAGGAGGCTGATCCAGCGGTCAATCATTTTGTGGTGGTTGCCCTTTTGGTGTGGGCACAGCAGCCACAGAAAAAGCCATCTGCGCATTGGCAAATCACGCGAAATCATGCCCGCTGAGTCATTGGCTGTGAAACTGAACTTTGCTTGGGTGTCCATCTTCAATGTCCTCAGAATTCCAGCTCACCGATGCGAATCGGGTTGGAGCCACTGTCACAGACCGAGATCCTGATTTGTATTTTTTCGCCGATGCTGTCGCTGTCCAGCAATGCCGTCATGAGGGTGGGGATGGCCGAGCCAGGCGGGGTTGGGGTGATTTTTTCAAACACCAACGAGCCCGCTAGTTGACGGTCTTGTGAGTCACATTTGACCGCGCGCTGCACCTGGTGGCTTGAAAACGGGTTGCGCTGTGGGCCCAATGGACCATCTGCAGCCGTGAGGCTTTGGTAGCAGTTTTGCCAACGCTGTGACGTGGGGGGCAGTTGCGCAGCGCAGGCCTCAGGTTGAAAACCCGCTTCATGGCGGTGAGTGGCTGCTTCGCTCAACCATTGCAGCCAGGCTTCCCCGTTGCGTTTGGTTGTTTCTTCCAGCTGACCTTTTTGGTAAGACAGATAACCCACCCACGTCACGATGCACACCATGCAAATCATGAACAGGATGAAAAAGTTATCTGAACGCTTCAGTGGCGGTTCGACCGGGTGGGCGCTGCCTGATTCTGTTTCCATGGTCATTTTTTTTAGCGCTGAAACGCAAAATGAGGCCAAGGAGCAGGCCTGCAACTGTTAATTTTAACAATTTACATAAATTTTTGTCTACTTTATCTTTATTAGTTGTTGTTTTTGGTGTTTTGTCGAGGTGTAGGTGAGCCGATTGCTCGCTATCACGCAAGTGTTCATGGCCCGGCGGGTGACCATTGGGAACATCTTCAGCGCTTGTCTCAGAGGCTGTTCATGGCCGGGATGTGTCCTGAGTGGGTGTCGATTGCGCGTGCGTGCTGGACGGCATCGACCGTCGCCAGTGCCGTGGCTTGAGCGGCCATCATGGTCAGCAACATCAGGTCAGCCGGACGGGTTTCGCTGCCCGTGGCCAACGCAAACAAGGTGTCGCCATCCAGTGTGGTGTGCGCGGGCCGGATGCTGCGCGCCAAGCCATCGTGCGCGCTCATGGCCAAGCGTTTGGCTTGGGCTTTGGTCAACGTGGCGTTGGTGGCGACCACACCGATGGTGGTGTTGGTGCCGGGCAGTGGGCGGTTGCCGCGTTCGCCGTTCAGAAATGCGCGTTGGGTGTCGAGCAGTTGTTGGCCGTCGGGCGTGCGCGCACCTGCCAATACTTGTCCTGTAGCGGGATCGATGACATCGCCCACGGCATTGCAAGCGACCAAAGCACCCACCACCCAAGGGCCCACACGCACACTGGCATTGCCGATGCCGCCTTTCATGCAACGGTCAAGCCCAAACAGTTTGCCCACACAGGCGCCTGCGCCTGCGCCTACGTTGCCTGCATCCGGCATCTGGCGGGTGGCCGCTTCGCATGCGGCATAACCGGCATCAGGCCCGGGGCGGGCCTTGGGGTTTTCGCCTGGCCGGACCACGGGCAAGTCAAACAACACGGCGGCTGGCACGATGGGCACCCGGCCGTAGCCTGTCTCGAATCCGATGTTGTGTTCCTCCAGCCAGCGCAACACGCCACTGGCTGCATCCAGACCAAAAGCGCTGCCGCCACTCAACAGCACGGCATGCACTTTGTCCACCAGGTTGGCTGGGTCCAGCAAATCGGTCTCGCGTGTGCCAGGTGCGGCACCCCGCACATCCACGGCGCCCACCGCGCCTTCAGGTGCCAGCACGACAGAGCAACCGGTCAACCGTTCGCTGAGCGTGAAGTGACCGACTTGCAAACCGGGAACATCGACGATCGAGCCCTGGGCTGTGTTTACAATCATTTCGGATGTCATTTAAAACCTTCTTCATTGTTGCTCGTTGGCCTGAGGATAGCGTGTGCCCCTGTTCGTCCTGAGAAGGCTGCTGAGCTTTATTTTGACCTTGCTGGCCACCTCGGTGGTGGTGTTTGCCGTGCTCGAGCTTTTGCCGGGCAACGCCGCCCAAGTGATTTTGGGGGAGACGGCCACGGCAGAGTCGATTGCCGCGATGGAAGACAAGCTGGGTCTGAACCAGCCTGCCAGCAACCGTTATCTGAATTGGGTGGGAGGCCTGTTGCAAGGCCGGACTGGCCTGAGCATTTCTTACGACACCCCCACAGCACAGTTGATGGCCGAGCGAATGCAGGTCACTTTTCCGCTGGCCGTGATGGCCATGGGCTTGACGGTCGCGCTGGCGCTGGCGTTGGGCATTTATGCAGCATCACAGCAAAACAAAGCGGGTGATGTGGGCGTCATGACACTCAGTCAGCTGGGCCTGGCCTTGCCCAATTTCTGGCTGGCCATCTTGCTGATCTTGCTGTTTGCGGTGCACTTGGAGTGGGTGAGTGCGGGCGGTTTCCCCGGCTGGACCGAAGAAGCTGGCGGCGGCCTAGGAGAGGGCATCAAGGCCTTGCTCTTGCCAGCCATGGCGCTGGCGGCCGTGCAAACGGCCATCTTGACGCGGGTGACCCGCTCAGCGGTGCTCGACACTTTGCGTGAAGATTTTGTGCGTACTGCAAGGGCTAAAGGCTTGTCGCGGCGGCAGGTGCTGTGGCGGCATGTGCTGCGCAACGCCATGATCCCGGTGCTGACGGTGATGGGCCTGCAGTTTGGCAACCTGATCACCAGCGCCATCGTGATTGAGAACGTGTTTGTGTTGCCGGGCATCGGGCGGCTGATCTTTCAGGCCATAGCCAACCGCGATTTGATTGTGGTGCGCGATGTGGTGATGTTGCTGGCGGCCTTGGTGATCCTGATCAACTTCTTGATTGACGTGTTGTATGCCTGGATTGATCCACGCTTGAAGGTCGGCCATGCAGGATAAAAACCACGCTTTGCGCCGAGCGCTGCGGCACCCGAGCTTTGTGGCTGGCGGGGCCATGGTGTTGTTGCTGGTGCTCTGCGCTGTTCTTTCGCTGTTCTGGTCGCCTTATCCCGTCGCTGACATTGACATTCCCAACAAGCTGGCCTCCCCAAGTGCGGCCCATTGGTTGGGCACCGACAGCTTGGGGCGCGACATCGGTTCTTTGCTGTTGGTGGGCAGCCAAAATTCCTTGCTGGTGGGCTTCATCGCGGTCGGCATTGGCCTGGGGGTGGGTGTGCCTTTGGGCTTGCTGGCATCGGCCCGGCGGGGCTGGGTCGAAGAAGTCATCATGCGGGCCTCGGACTTCACCTTTGCTTTTCCGGCTTTGCTGTCGGCCATCATGCTGACCGCCATTTATGGGCCGGGTCTGGTGGTCAGCATTGCGGCCATTGGCATTTTCAACATTCCGGTGTTCGCGCGCATCACGCGGGGCGCCGCCAACGCAGTTTGGACGCGTGACTTCACGGCCGCAGCGCGGGCGGCAGGCAAAGGCCCGGTGAACATCACTGTGGCGCATGTGTTGCCCAACATCGTGAGTGTGTTGATCGTGCAGGCAACGATCCAGTTTGCCATTGCGATCCTGGCCGAGGCGGCCTTGTCTTATCTCGGGTTGGGCACGCAACCGCCGCAGCCCAGCTGGGGCCGTATGCTCAACGAGGCGCAATCCCAGATGTTTCAGGCGCCCTTGCTGGCGGTGTATCCGGGCGCTGCGATTGCATTGGCGGTGCTGGGCTTGAACCTGTTGGGTGACGGCTTGCGCGATGTGCTTGACCCGCGTCTGGCACGGCAACGGTGAACCCACATGACTGAAATGCCGACCCCGCCCCCCTTGTTGCAAGTGGCCGATTTGCGGGTCACGTTGCCCACTGCGCGTGGGTGGGCGCAGGCTTTGCGTGGCGTGTCTTTGCGCATGGAGCGCGGCCAGACGGTCGGGTTGATCGGTGAAAGCGGTTGCGGTAAATCGCTCACGGCTTTGGCGCTGATGGGCTTGCTGCCCGAACGTGCACAGGTCAGTGGATCGATTCTGTTGCAAGGCCAGGAATTGGTGGGCATGCCCGAACCCCAGCTGTGCCAGTTGCGTGGTGCGCGCATGGCCATGATTTTTCAGGAGCCAATGACGGCGCTCAACCCGCTGCATCCGATCTGGAAGCAAATTGCAGAACCTCTGCGATTGCACCAGCACATGGGGGTGAAGCAGGCCAAGGCGCGTGCACTCGAGCTGCTGGAGCGGGTGCAGTTGCCCCGTGCGCGTGAGCGGCTGGACGCTTACCCGCACCAGCTGTCGGGCGGACAGCGCCAACGCGTCATGATCTCGATCGCACTGGCCTGCAGCCCCGACTTGCTGATCGCCGATGAGCCCACCACTGCGCTCGATGTGACGGTGCAAAAAGAGGTGCTGGCGCTGATCAAGCAATTGGTCAACGAAGATGGCATGGGCCTGCTGCTGATCAGCCACGACTTGGGCCTGATGCAAGACCAGGTGGACCGCGTGATGGTGATGTATGGCGGCTCGGTGGTGGAAAGCGCGGCCACGCCCGAGTTGTTTGCCCATCGGGCGCATCCGTACACCCGAGGTCTGTTTGCGGCCCGACCGCGTTTGGGCTTGGCCCGGGGGACCCGTTTGACCACGATTCCCGGCAGCGTGCCCGAGTTGATGGATTTCCCTGCGGGTTGTGCGTTTGCCGACCGCTGCGCTTGGGCGGTAGACGAATGCCGCCACACGCCACCTCAACCCGAAACCATGGCGTTGCAAAGCCCCTCGGATGAACCCCATGCGGTGAGTTGCCCGCGCTGGAGGCTGCCTTGATGAAGCCTCAACCATCGATCACACCACCCCTGTTGGATGTACGGCAATTGGGGCGGCGTTTTGTCATGCCGCGTTCTGCCATGTGGGGACCCGCGAACAGTTTGCAGGCCTTGTCCGATGTGAGCTTCAGCCTGCAGGCAGGCAAGAGCCTGGGCATTGTGGGTGAGTCGGGTTCAGGCAAATCCACCCTGGCCCGTTTGGTGATGGCGCTGGACCAACCCACCGAGGGTCAGGTGTTGTTCAATGGCGTGGATGTGCACCAGGCCAGCACATCGCAGCTGCGGCGTCTGCGCAGTGGGTTTCAGATGGTGTTTCAGGACCCGTATGGCTCGCTGGACCCTCGGCAAAAAGTTTTCAGCATCGTGACCGAGCCCATCCAGACCCTGGCCAGGCCCGCTGACGGCCGCACGCCGTTACGCGACCGCGCAGGAGATAGGTCGGAACTGCGCGACCGCGCAGCACAGGCCCTGAGCGAAGTGGGCCTTAGAACCGCAGATCTGGACAAATACCCGCATGAGTTTTCAGGGGGGCAACGCCAGCGCATTGCGATCGCACGGGCCTTGATCACGCGTCCGGCCTTGATCGTGGCCGACGAGCCTGTGAGTGCGCTGGATGTGTCTGTGCAGGCGCAGGTGCTCAATTTGATGATGGACCTGCAAGACCGCTATGGCCTGAGCTATTTGCTGGTCAGTCACGATCTTGCGGTGGTCAACCTCATGTGCGACGATGTGCTGGTTTTGCAATCGGGCCAAGTGGTTGAACAAGGCCCTGCAGCACAAATTTTTCAGCATGCCGAGCATCCATACACCCGGATGCTTATTTCAGCCGTACCCGGGAAACGGGACGCACTTTTGGAGCAGGAGAAGACATGAAAGTTCAATTCCCCATGACCCGCCGCACTGCGGGCTTGTGTTCGGTGGCTTTGCTGGCCGTCAGCCTGGCCTGGAGCCCTTTGCAGGCGCAGGCTCAATCGCGCAAAGACAGCGTGGTTCTGGGCATGATTTTGGAGCCCACCAGCCTTGACCCCACCATGGCCCCTGCTGCGGCCATTGGCGAGGTGGTGCACTACAACATCCTCGAAGGCCTGACGAAAATCAATGTGGACGGCTCCATCAGCCCCTTGCTGGCCGAGAGCTGGAAAATGGACGCCGATGGCAAGGCCTACACCTTCAAACTGCGCAAAGGTGTGAAGTTTCAGGATGGCACCGACTTTGACGCCGCTGCTGTCAAGTTCAGCTTTGAGCGCGCCAAAGACGCCAAGAGCACCAACAAGGCCAAAGGCGCGGTGTTCAACAACATCAGCCACATCTCCACACCCGATGCGCACACCGTGGTGCTGGTGCTGAACAATCCGGATGGCAACTTCCTGTTCCGCATGGGTGAGAACACGGCCGTCATCCTGCACCCCGACAGCGCGGCCAACGCGGCCACCAAGCCGATCGGTACCGGTCCCTACAAACTCGACAGTTGGGCCAAAGGCACAGCCGTGACCTTGTCCAAGTGGGATGGTTTTCGCGATGCCAGCGCCATCAAGGTGAAGAAAGTCACCTTCCGTTTCATCAACGATTCGGCAGCCCAAGTGGCCGCTTTGTTGGCGGGCGATATCGATGGCATGCCCCGTTTCCAGTCACCGCAAAGCCTCAAGCAATTCCAGGCCGACAAGCGCTTTGTGGTCGAGATGGGCAGCACCGCTGGCAAAGGCATCATGACCATCAACAACCGGAAAAAACCGTTTGACGATGTGCGCGTGCGCCGTGCCTTGTCGCATGCAGTCGATAAAAAAGCGTTCATTGATGGCGTGTTTGAAGGTCTGGCCAAACCGATTGGCAGCCACATGGCACCCACCGATGCCGGTTATGTGGAGTTGAGTGGCACCTATGCCTATGACCCCGAAAAAGCCAAAGCCCTGCTCAAGGAAGCCGGTGTCCAGACGCCCCTGAACGTGACCTTGACCTTGCCCCCGCCGCCTTATGCACGCAAGGGCGGTGAGATTCTCGCGGCCCAACTGGCCAAGGTGGGCATCATCGCCAAAATTGAAAACGTGGAATGGGCCCAATGGTTGGGCGGCACCTTCAAGGGTAACTTTGACCTCACGGTCATCAACCACGTCGAGCCGCTCGATTACATGGCGTATGCCAATCCGCAGTATTACTGGGGCTACGACAGCAAGGCCTTTCGTGATCTGGCCGCCAAGCATTCGGCAGCCACCACGGCCAAAGAACGCACGCAGCTGTTTGGCGACATGCAGCGCATGATCGCCAAGGACGCTGTGAACGTGTTCTTGTTCAACGCCTCCAACACGGCGGTTTACCGCAAAGGCCTCAAAGGCCTGTGGTCCAGCTCACCCATTTTTGCCAACGACATGTCAGCCGTTTCCTGGCAATAAATTGCAGGCGGGCTCAAATGGGCCAAAAAAGCTTGCTATAATTCAATGCATGATGCGGCTGTAGCTCAGCTGGATAGAGTACTTGGCTACGAACCAAGGGGTCGTGGGTTCGATTCCTGCCAGCCGCACCAAAAATTAGAAAGCCCACAACGAAAGTTGTGGGCTTTTTCTATTTCTGAACGCCAACACGACATGCCACCACACGGCGGTCTTGCACTTGCGTCTTACCTTGCCTTTTCAAGCATCAGGACATGAGCAAAGCATTCACCAAAGAATCTGAAGGCGACGACGATGAAGACTTGGGATTGCCCGCATTGCCTTCGGGCGCGCGCAATTACATGACCCCTTCGGGCTATGCCCGACTGAGGGCTGAGCTGTTCGCCTTGATCGATGATGAACGGCCCAAGGTGGTCGAGATCGTGCATTGGGCTGCGAGCAACGGTGATCGCTCTGAAAACGGTGACTACATCTATGGCAAAAAACGCTTGCGGGAGATTGATCGGCGCATCCGCTTTTTGACCAAGCGCCTGGAGATTGCCGAAGTGGTGGACCCTGCGGTGCACCATGGCAGCGATCAGGTTTTCTTTGGCGCGACCGTGACCTATGTTGAAGCCACAGGTACCGAACGGACCTTGACCATTTTGGGGATTGACGAAGCCGACAGCCTGCATGGCCAGGTCAGCTGGGTGTCGCCGATTGCACGTACTTTGCTCAAATCACGCGAAGGCGATGAACTCAAACTGGTCACGCCAGCAGGCGTTATGGACATTGCGGTCTTGCAGGTCAACTACCCCACGCCCGCTTGAGGACTGGTTGACGCCTGGCTTCAAGTAGCCGAATTGCCTTTGTTGCTTTGGCGTTCTGCCTGGATCACGGCCGGTGTTCGCTTCAGGTGGCGCAGCACCTGCTCCAGATGAGCGGTGTCTCTCACGGCCACCACGAACTTCAACTCGGCTGTGTCTTGTGGTGAGTCTTGGCCCATGTCGACGTGAACAATGTCGGTTTCGGCGCTGGCCAATGCGCCCGCCACCCTGGCCAAGACACCTTTGCCATTCACCACGGTGACGTTGATGGCGGTCTCAAAATTGCGCGTCAACTCATCCGACCACTCCACGCCAATGAAGCGTTCTTTGTCTTTGTATTCCAGTTTCCGTGCCGTTGCGCAGTCGCGGGTGTGCACGGCCAGGCCTTCGCCTCGGCCCAGATAGCCCACGATGTCGTCGCCCGGCAAAGGACGGCAGCAGCGTGAATAGACCACCGAAGCGTTTTCGCTGCCATCCAGGGTAATGGCTCCTTGCGATATGGACTCATGCGCAGTGAAGCGTTCGCGGGTCATCAGCAGGGCGTCTGGTTTTTGACCCAGCTCCGAGAGCAGCGCTGTCAATCGCTTGGCCACGATGGTGGCGATGCGTTTGCCCAGACCAATGTCCATCAGCAGATCTTGCCGGTTGCGGTTGCCCGTGAAACGCAGCAATTTTTCCCACAAAGCTTGGTGGGTATCGTCGTCCACCGGGAGTTTGTCGATGCCTTCTGCGCGCAGCGACTGGGTGAGCAGTTTTTCGCCCAGTTCGACCGATTCGGTCTGCGCCATGGTTTTGAGGTGGTGGCGAATTTTGGAGCGGGCCCGTCCGGTGCGCACAAAACCCAGCCAAGCCGGGTTGGGGGCTGACACGGGGGCGGTGATCACTTCGATGACGTCACCGTTTTTCAGCTCGGTGCGCAGCGGCACCTGGTCACCATTGATGCGGGCCGCCATGGCGTGGTCCCCCACGCGGCTGTGGATGGCGTAGGCAAAGTCCACCACCGTGGCACCGCGCGGCAAGGCCATGATCTGGCTCTTGGGCGTGAACACATAGACGGCATCGGGGAACAGGTCGACCTTGACGTGGTCCCAGAACTCGGCTGCGTCACGCGTTTCGGTCTGGATGTCGAGCAGCGACTGCAGCCACTGCGTGCCCAGCCGCTCGGACTGGGCGCTGGCCGACTCGTGTTCTTTGTACAGCCAGTGCGCCGCCACACCCGACTCGGCCACCAGGTGCATGGCCTCGGTGCGCATCTGGAACTCGACGTTCACGCCCGATGGCCCCACCAACGTGGTGTGCAGCGACTGGTAGCCGTTGACCTTGGCAATGGCGATGTGGTCTTTGAACTTGCCGGGTACGGGCTTGTAAATCTGGTGCAACCAGCCGAGCGCGGTGTAGCAATCAATGACTGAGGGCACGATGACCCGAAAACCGTAAATGTCGGTCACTTGGGCAAAGCTCAGGTGTTTTTCATCCATCTTCTTGTAGATGGAATAAAGCGTTTTTTCGCGGCCACTGATGCGCACATCCATCTTGGCCTGGGCAAAAACGGCCTCCACATCGGCCTGCACTTTTTGGATCAGGTCGCGGCGACGGTTGCGGGCGCGAGACACCGCCTTGGTCAGCACCGCATAGCGCCAAGGCAGCAGGTGCTTGAACGACAGGTCTTGCAGTTCGCGGTAAATCTGGTTCAGGCCCAAGCGGTGGGCAATCGGGGCGTAAATTTCGAGGGTTTCTGACGCAATGCGGCCCCACTTGCTGCGCGGCATGTCGGACATGGTGCGCATGTTGTGGGTGCGGTCGGCCAGTTTGATGAGGATGACGCGCACATCGCGGGCCATGGCCAGCAGCATTTTGCGAAATGACTCGGCCTGGTTTTCTTCGCGGGTATTGAACTCCAGCTTGTCCAGCTTGGTCAGGCCATCGACCAATTCGGCTACCGGAGAGCCAAAGCGCTCGATCAGCTCGATCTTGGTAACGCCGCAGTCTTCCATCGAATCGTGCAGCAAGGCGGCGGCCAGGGCTTGGGCGTCCAACTTCCATTCGGTGCACAAACCGGCCACGGCAATCGGGTGCGTGATGTAAGGCTCGCCACTTTTACGCATTTGCCCCAGGTGGGCTTCGTCGGCAAATTTGTAGGCTCTGCGCACCATTTCGGTGTCGGCCTCGTTCAGATAACCGAGCTCGGCCTCCAGCACCGCGAAGCTGGCCGCTGCCGCATTGGCTGCAGCCGGGTCTGTCGCTTTGGGGCGACGCTGACCAGCTTGGGAAGAAGGGGGCATGGCGGGGCTCATGGCATCAATGTAACGCAAGCCGTTGCGGGCATTTTCAGTGGACAAAAAAAAGCCCCATCGCTGGGGCTTTTGCTGACCCGGCAGGTACCGGGCGGGTGGCGGATCAGGAAACGCGCTTGAGCATTTCGATGCCGACTTTGCCTGCAGCAATTTCGCGCAAGGCGGTCACGCCGGGCTTGTTTTTGCTCTCAATGCGGGGGGTGTGGCCCTGGCTCAGCATGCGGGCACGGTAAGTGGCTGCCAAAACCAGCTGAAAGCGGTTCGGGATCTGTTCCAGGCAATCTTCAACAGTGATGCGGGCCATGATGGTTTTCCTTGAGAAATTCTGAGCGTGATTCAAGCAATTTTGAGCGCTTGGAAGGTGTCAGGCCGTGCTCGGCGCTGGACGTGGTACTTGAGCCGCTGGGCGTGAACAACCGCTTTGAGGTCAAACAGGGCACGATCAAATACTTCGTTGATTATAACGAAGTCGAATTCTTTGGCCTGGGCCATCTCGACGGCGGCATTTTGCAGGCGCAGCTCGATGATCTCAGGTGTGTCTTCGCCTCGGCGTTCCAGGCGCGAACGCAACTCTTCCCAGCTCGGCGGCAAAATGAAGATCAGCACCGCGTTGGCATACATCTTCTTGATTTGCAGGCCACCTTGGTAATCGATCTCCAGCACCACATCCGCGCCTTGCGCCATGCGGTCTTCGATCATCTTTTTGGAGGTGCCATAACGCTGGCCATGCACATGGGCCCATTCGACGAAGGCGTCGCCCAGCACCATGGCGTCAAACTCTTGAGCCGAGGCAAAAAAGTACTCGCGGCCATGCTTTTCCTGTCCACGCGGGGGGCGGGTGGTGTGCGATACCGTGGGCTGAACGCGTGAGTCCAGCTCCATCAAGGCCTTGACCAGGCTGGATTTGCCGGCCCCGCTGGGGGCGGCCACGACAAAGAGGTTTCCGGGGTAATCCATGGGCAGTTCTTTATTCGATGTTCTGGACTTGTTCGCGCATTTGCTCGATCAGCACCTTCATGTCCACCGAGATGCGGGTCATCTCCAGCACGGCGGATTTGGAGCCCAGCGTGTTGGCTTCGCGGTGCAGCTCCTGAATCAGGAAGTCCAGGCGCTTGCCAATGTCGCCGCCTTTGTCCAACAGGCGAGAAAGTTCGTCCAGGTGCGAGCGCAGGCGGGTCAGCTCCTCGGCCACGTCGATGCGGATGGCAAAAGCGGTCGCTTCGGTCATGGCGCGGTCTTGGGCGGCTTCGGGCAGGTGGCTGCCATCGGCCAGTGCCATGGCGTCTTTCCAGCGCTCCAAAAAGCGGTGGCGCTGCTGTTCGACCAATTGCGGCACCAGCGGCACGGCCAGATCGGCCAGGCTGCGCAGCTGGGTGATGTGGCCTTGCAGCATCTCGGTCAGGCGGGCACCTTCGCGGGCGCGGGCTTCGCGCAGGGCATCCACCGCTTGGGTGGCCAGCTGCATCCATGCGGCTTCGTCGGGGGCGGCTTGGCCTGAGCTGCCAGCGGTCATGCGCAGGACATCGGCCACGCTCAAGGCGCGGGCTTCGGGCAGCCAGTCTTGAATTTTGTCTTGCAGGGCCGCGATTTTTTGCAGGGCTTGGTGGTTGGGGGCCTGCAGGGCAGCGCCGTCACCGGCGTCCTGGCTGGCGCGTACTTCGACTTTGCCGCGTTTGATCTGGCGGGTGATCAGCTCGCGCAGGCCGGGTTCGAGCTGGCGCAGCTCTTCGGGCAGGCGAAAACTCAGGTCCAGAAAGCGGCTGTTGACCGAGCGGATTTCCAGGCCCAAACGCGCTGTGGGGCCTGCGCTGGCAGGTGCCTCGCCGTCGGTGGGCAGCGGGCTGTGCTGCACGCTGGCGTACCCGGTCATACTGTAAACTGGCATCGGTCAAATTCCTTGGGACAGCGCGGCACTTCTTTATGGGCAAGAAGCGGCTCAAACGCTGCAAATGGGGCGCACCACGTGCGAACACCAAACCGTGGATTATCGCAAACTCTCTGCCTGCCCCGATCTCCTGCACACATCCAACGCACTTTTACACGCCATGAACACTTCGACTGTCTCTTATGTCCGATCCGGCCGTGCCGCCGATGCTTTGCGCGCCGTTCACATCACCCGCGGCTACACCGTGCATGCCGAAGGCTCGGTGCTGATCGAGTTTGGACAAACCCGTGTGCTGTGCACCGCTTCGGTCGAAGAAAAAGTGCCGGGCCACAAAAAAGGCAGTGGCGAGGGCTGGGTCACCGCCGAATACGGCATGCTGCCCCGTGCCACCCACACCCGGGGCGACCGTGAAGCCGCACGCGGCAAGCAAAGCGGCCGTACGCAAGAAATCCAGCGACTGATTGGCCGCTCACTGCGTGCCGTGTTTGACCTGAAAAAGCTGGGCGAGCGCACCATTCACCTCGACTGCGATGTGCTTCAAGCCGATGGCGGCACCCGCACGGCCAGCATCACGGGCGCATTTGTGGCAGCGCAAGATGCGGTGAGCTGGTTGATGGCGACTGGCAAACTGAGCGAATCACCGATCCTGGACCGTGTAGCTGCCATTTCGGTCGGCCTGAAAAGCGGCACCGCCTTGCTGGACCTGGACTACCCCGAAGACTCGGCCTGCGACACAGACATGAACGTGGTCATGACGGGTGCGGGCAATTTTGTGGAAGTGCAGGGCACGGCCGAAGGTGTGGCCTTCACCCGCGTTGAGATGGACCGCATGCTGGCGCTGGCCGAAAAAGGCATTGCCCAATTGGTGCAACTGCAAAAGCAGGCGCACGACGAACCCAAGACCCTGACTTTCAGCGCCTGATGCGCGGGCCATGGCACACATGAAAATCGTTCTCGCCTCCAACAACGCGGGCAAACTGGCCGAGTTGCAAACCCTGTTTGCGCCGCTGAACCTGACGCTGGTGCGCCAGTCCGAGCTGAACATTCCCGAAGCCGCCGAGCCGTTCAAGACCTTTGTTGAAAACGCCTTGGCCAAAGCCCGCCATGCGGCCCAGCTGAGCGGCATGCCCGCCCTGGCCGATGACGCGGGCCTGTGTGTGGATGCTTTTGGCGGCCAGCCCGGTGTGGACACAGCCTACTACGCCACCCGCTTTGGCTACCCCAAGGGCGATGACACCAACGTCACCGCTTTGCTGGAGCAGATGCAGGGCATTGCCAACCGCCGCGCCGCCATGGTCAGCACGCTGGTGGCGGTGCGCAGCGCCGACGACCCGGAGCCGTTGATTGCGGTGGGCCGAGTGGTGGTGCAAATCACGCCCGAGCGCCGGGGCACCAACGGTTTTGGTTTTGACCCGGTGATGTGCCTGCCCGAATTTGGCAAGACCTTTGCCGAGTTGCCCCCCGAGTTGAAAAACGCCAACAGCCACCGGGGCCGTGCTGCGCAAGCCATGCTGGCCCTGATGCGTGAGCGCTGGATGGACGGTTCTGCCGCATGAGCCCAACATGAACCCGATGATGGACCCGGTGCACGCCATGCGCCCTGGCGTGTTGCAATTGAGCGCCTTGCCGCCCCTGTCTCTCTATGTGCATCTGCCTTGGTGTATCAAAAAGTGCCCGTATTGCGACTTCAACTCGCATGAGTTCCGTGAGGGTGCAGATCCGGTGTCGACGCAAGACGCCTACATCAACGCGCTGTTCGCCGACCTGGAAGCGAGCTTGCCGCTGATCTGGGGCCGCAGCATCCAGACCGTGTTTTTGGGTGGGGGCACGCCGAGCCTGTTTTCGCCAGAGGCGATTGACCGCCTGGTTTCGGGCCTCCGCGCCCGCGTGCGTCTGGCACCCGATGCCGAAGTGACGATGGAGGCCAACCCCGGCACCTTTGAAAAAGACCGTTTCAAAGCGTTCAGGCAAGCCGGCATCACCCGCTTGTCGATTGGCGTGCAGAGTTTTGACAATGCGCACCTGAAAGCGCTGGGCCGTGTGCACGACCGTGACCAAGCCTTGGCTGCCGTGACCGAGGCCGCTCAGGTGTTTGACACCTTCAATCTGGACCTGATGTACGCCTTGCCGGGCCAAACGCTCGAAGGCCTGACGCAAGACATTCAGACCGCGCTGGCCTTTGCGCCGCCGCACATCTCGATCTACCACCTGACGATCGAGCCCAACACCGTGTTTGCCAAGTTTCCGCCCGCCTTGCCTGAGGACGACCTGGCCTACGAGATGATGGACCGCATCACCGAGCTGACGGCGTCGGTGGGGCTGAACCGCTACGAGGTCTCTGCCTATGCCAAGCCCGGTCATCAGTGCGCCCACAACCTGAACTATTGGCAATTTGGCGACTACCTGGGCATTGGGGCCGGTGCACACAGCAAGCTCAGTTTTGCCCACCGCGTGGTGCGGCAGGTGCGTTACCGGGAGCCTGCGCTTTACATGCAACAAGCCCTCAAGGGCGAGCCCGTCACGCAGAGCACCGAGGTGTCACGCCAGGAGTTGCCCTTTGAGTTCATGCTGAATGCCCTGCGCCTGCGCGATGGTTTTGCTTTGGCCGATTACGTGGACCGCACAGGCCTGGCCATGACCAGCATTCAGCAGGGTTTGCAAGAGGCAGAAAAATTGGGCTTGGTGGGGCGCGACCTGCACCGGGTTTGGCCAACCGAGAAAGGCTTCGATTTCTTGAGCGATTTGCAAGCCTTGTTTTTGTCTGAGGCGGATTAGGCTGCCCCGGTCATGGGGCTTTAATGGCGTTTGATTTTGATGCGCGACAGCAGCAACTTGAAGCCATAGAGCATCAGCAACGCGCCAATGGCATCCCCAATGAACATCGGCCACACATCGACCCAGATGTTCACATCGGCGCGCTCCAGCAGCAACCAGACCAGGTGATGTGCCACCGCACTGGCCGCCGCAAAAATCAGGGTGAAGTTGAGCAGGCGCTGGGCAGTCATGTCTTGCAGCAGGTGCTGTGTGCGTTTGCCGCGGTTAAGGACTTTCAGAACCCACAAGGGTGTGAATCCTGAAACCACGCCATTCACGAGTGCCAGCCACATGCTGCTGGTGCCCAGGGAATCCCGGTCCAGGAACCAAGTTCCCAGCATGATGCCCATGGCGCCAGGCAGACCCAGGATCAATACCAAAATGACCCGAAAGCCCGCAGGTAAAAACACCCAATTGACGCCTTCGCGGTACACCAAGTCCGCAAACAGCCACCCGTTGAACTGAAAGAAGCTTGCAAACAAAACCGCACTGCCAAGGGTCAGTGCGCTCGTTTCGATAGCTTCTTGAATAGCGATTTTCATGCTGCCAGGTTTTGATGTGCCTGTTGCATGGATTGCCCGAGGTCATTGAAATAGTCCAATGTCCGTTGTGTTGGGATCAGGAACTTGGCCCGGCGATCGCCTTCCAGGTTCAATGTGCTCAGCATGTCTTTTTCACGCAAACGCGTGATGCGCTTGTGCAGTGTGGCTGGGGAGCCCAATTCGGCCAAGCCAATCGCTTCTCGGACGGTCATGGGCTTGTTCTCATACCAGCGCAAAACCACGGCCTGCAACAAGGCTTTTTCGTTCGCGTCCATTTCCATGCCATCGGGCAAAGCCTGGATGACCTTGGCGAGCTGCAAAAATCGCAGGTAGGCCGACACAAAGGGACTGTTGATTTTTTCCATAAATATGATTTTATCGAATTTCTATCAATAGTTAAATGGGTCGGGTTAATGAATGGTTAAGCTTCGGTAAAAGGAAACAAACATGACACATCGATTGGCCATCATCGGACTTGGCATCATGGGCCGACGCATGCTGGAAAACGCGTTGCAACACCCGGCTTTTGAGGTCTCGGGTGTGTGGGACCCGTCTCCCCAATCGCTAGCCAAAACGCTGGAGGCCATGCCGGGCGTGACCGTCCAATCCAGCGCTGAAGCCACCATGGCCGGTGCCGATGTGGTTTATTTGGCTTGCCCACCAGGCCCCCGCAAAACCTATGCCTTGCAAGCCGCTGCCGCTGGGCAGGGCGTTTTCATGGAAAAACCCTTGGGCACCGACAACGCGCAAAGTCGCGATCTGGTTGCAAAGTTGAGTCAGGCCCGTTTGCCGGGTGTTGTCAACTTCACCCAAGCGGCATCGCGGGGTTTCGACGAACTGCACCGGGCCATCAACGCCGGTGAAACGGGCGAGATTTTGGGCATCGACATCGTGGTGAATTACCCCGCTTGGCCACGTGCTTGGCAAAAAGACGCCGATTGGCTGCGCTTGCGCCACGAAGGCGGTTACACACGCGAGGTGATTTCACACTTCCTGTTTTTGGCAGGGCGCTTTTTGGGGCCGTTGACTCTGCAAGAGGCCCTGCCACGTTATCCTCAAGACCGCACGCTGTGCGAGCTGGACATGTTGGCCCGGTTGACCACAGCAGACGGCAAACCCGTGACGGTGATGGCCACCACTGGGGGGCAGCAGCCCGACCGGCAAGAAGTCACGGTGCGCGGCAGCCGCATGAACCACCAGTTCAGAGAGTTTTACCAACTGTGGCGTTCAGACGGTGGGCCATGGCAGGAGGCGCTCGACTGGACCACCGAAGATCCGCGTACCAGCGCTTTGCAACGTCAACTGAGCGAAGTCGATCTGTGGTTACAAGGCAAGCCCCACAAGCTCGCGACAGCAGAAGAAGCGCTGGCAGTGCAGGAGTTGGTGGAGGCGATGTTGGTGGGCAAGGTCTGATTGGGTTTCCCCATGCAAAACGCCCCTTTCAAGGGGCGTTTTGCATGGGGTGTGTCTGGCGGAAGCGGTGAGATTCGAACTCACGGACCCTTTCGAGTCGCCGGTTTTCAAGACCGGTGCAATCGACCACTCTGCCACGCTTCCTTGGGGTGAGATTGTAACGATTTAAAGCCTTGGTTTGGCGTTCCCCCAGACCAAAGCTGTTCAAGCATGGCCCAGCATGCCTCGTTTCTCAATAAATGCGATCACTTCTGCCAAACCATCGAGCGTTTTGAGGTTGGTCATCACCCAGGGACGGGTTTCGGGGTTGGGGCGCATGCGGTCGGTGTCGGCGCGCATCACGTTCAGGTCGGCACCCACATGGGGGGCCAAATCGGTCTTGTTGATCACAAACAAATCGCTTTTGGTGATGCCGGGGCCGCCTTTGCGCGGGATTTTTTCACCTGCGGCTACATCGATCACATAAATCGTTAGGTCACTCAATTCGGGGCTGAAGGTGGCGGCCAGGTTGTCGCCGCCGCTTTCGATGAAAACCACATCGGCGTTCGGAAACTTCTCCAACATGCGGTCAATGGCTTCGAGGTTGATGGAGGCGTCTTCGCGGATGGCGGTGTGTGGGCAGCCGCCGGTTTCAACACCCATGATGCGGTCCGCTGGCAGCGCACCGCTCACGGTGAGCAGGCGCTGGTCTTCTTTGGTGTAGATGTCGTTGGTGATGGCGATCAGGTCCCAGCGCTCGCGCATGTTTTTACACAGCATCTCGAGCAGCGTGGTTTTGCCGGAGCCTACAGGCCCGCCGATGCCCACGCGCAGGGGTGGTAGTTTTTTGCTGCGGTTGGGGATGTGGTGCAGTGCGGAAAAAGATGTGCTCATGATCGGAAGATTCGGGAGTATTGGGTTTCGTGGCGGGACGACAAGATGGCCAGCATGGGGTTGAAGGCTTGTCGGTCTTCGTCGTTCAAGTGCAGGGCGGTTTGCACTGCCTGTGGGATTTCTCGTGCCAGCCGTGCCAACATGCGCTGGCCTGCGCTTTGGCCCAAGGGCACGGCCTTGAGCGCAGCTTGGGTCATGTTTTCGGCCCAGCCAAAGGCACAGGCTTGCAGGGCTTGGTCCAGCGGGGCTTGCGCAAGAGACAAAGCCAGCGCCATGGTCAGCGGGTAAGTCGGGGGCAGTTGGGCGCAGCATTGCAGCTGTACGTCGCTGGCTTGCTGCAAATTGCGCAGCCAGTCGAGCAGCGAGCGGCCCATCTGCTCCGCTTGCAAGCGCATTTCGGCGGTTTCGCGGGTGGCCATGACCCAGTCGTTCAGCGCTTGCAGGCGCTGGGTGTCCATAACTTGCCAGGCGGGAATGGCTTGCGCCAGCACCGCCATGTCACAGCGGGACTGCGTCAGGTGCAGCTGGTCCACTACCCAGTCGGTGGCACTTTGCTCGTTGTGCACCAAGCCTTGCTCGATAGCGGCCTCCAGTCCTTCGGAATACGAGAAGCCACCGATCGGGAGCGCAGGCGATGCGAGCCAGATCAGTTGCAGCAGGCCAGACGGCGCGGTGTCAGTGCTCATGGTTACAGCCAGGGCCGTGTACATGGGGTTCAGCAGGGGCTGAGCTGATTGGGATGGCGGCGATGCGTTTGCCCGCCACCGGCGTGGCTGCCGGGGCCGCATGTTCGTGCTGGCAGTCGGGGCCGTGCACATGCTGCGTGGTGTTGGCGGCGTGTTCATGGCCCGCATGCGCATGGCTGTGCCCGTGATCGTGGTTGTGCCCATGTGCGTGTCCAGCATGTCCACCGTGGTCGCCATAGGCACCGCTTTCAGGCTCGAAGGGCTCAGACACCTCCACCACGGTCATGTGCATGGCGCGCAGCATGTCGGCCAGCACATGGTCGGGTTCGATCTTCAGGTGATCGGGTTGGAGCTCAATCGGCACATGGCGGTTGCCCAGGTGGTAGGCGGCGCGGGTCAGGTCAAAGGGCGATCCGTGCTCTGTGCAGGCTGTGATGCGCAGCACCGCTTGCGGCGCGGCCTCCACGCGAATGAGCGAGCCGTCTTCGGCCACCAGCACATCGCCGCCACGCACCACGGTGCCACGCGGCAAGAACACCCCCAGGGCCCGCCCCTGGCTGTCGGTGGCGTCAAAGCGGCTTTTCTGACGAACGTCCCAATCCAGGGCGATGGTGCTGGCGCGTTGTACCAGCACCCGGGCGAGGCCGCGCCCTTGCGGCATGAGTTTGGAGCAGAGGATCATCAAAACAAAAAGTAGCGTTGCGTCATGGGCAGACTGGTGGCGGGTTCGCACACCAGCAGCTGGCCGTCGGCGCGCACCGCGTAGGTTTGTGCATCGACTTCCATGCGGGGCGCGTAGTCATTGTGAATCATGTCGCGTTTGCCGACCTGGCGGATGTTCTTAACAGCCGACAAGGTTTTGGCCAGGCCATACCGCGCACCGATGCCCGCTTGCAAACCGGCTTGCGACACAAAGGTGAGTGAATTGCGCGTGAGCGCGCCGCCAAAGCTGCCAAACATGGGGCGGTAGTGCACAGGCTGCGGCGTAGGGATGGACGCATTCGGATCGCCCATGGCCGCCACCGCGATGAAGCCGCCTTTGAGTATGAGCGCGGGTTTCACGCCAAAAAACGCCGGTTTCCAGATCACCAGGTCGGCCCATTTGCCCGCTTCGATGCTGCCCACTTCGTGGCTCATACCGTGCGCAATCGCAGGGTTGATTGTGTACTTGGCGATGTAGCGTTTGACGCGGGCGTTGTCGTGACGGTCGGTGTCGCCGGGCAGGCTGCCGCGCTGCTGCTTCATTTTGTGCGCCGTCTGCCAGGTGCGGATGATGACCTCGCCCACCCGGCCCATGGCCTGGCTGTCGCTGCTCATCATGCTGATGGCACCCAGGTCGTGCAGGATGTCTTCGGCCGCAATCGTCTCCTTGCGGATGCGGCTCTCAGCAAAGGCCAGGTCTTCGGCAATGGCAGGGTCCAGGTGGTGGCAGACCATCAGCATGTCCACATGCTCGTCAAGCGTGTTGATGGTGTAGGGCCGGGTCGGGTTGGTCGATGACGGCAACACATTGGCCTCGCCCACCACTTTCAAAATGTCTGGCGCATGCCCGCCGCCCGCACCTTCGGTGTGGAAGGTGTGGATGGTGCGGCCTTTGAATGCGGCCACGGTGTCCTCCACAAAGCCCGATTCGTTCAGCGTGTCGGTGTGGATGGCCACTTGTGTGTCGGTTTCTTCCGCCACGCTCAGGCAGTTGTCGATGGCCGCTGGCGTGGTGCCCCAGTCTTCGTGCAATTTCAGGCCAATGGCCCCAGCGTTGATCTGCTCGTGCAGCGCGGCTGGCAGGGCGGCGTTGCCCTTGCCCAGAAAGCCCAGGTTCATCGGGAAGGCGTCGGCCGCTTGCATCATGCGTTCGATGTTGAAGGGGCCGGGTGTGCAGGTGGTGGCAAATGTGCCCGTGGCTGGGCCGGTGCCGCCGCCCAGCATGGTGGTCACGCCGCTGGCCAGGGCCTCGTCGATTTGCTGGGGCGCGATGAAATGGATGTGCGAGTCGATGCCGCCTGCGGTCACGATCAGGCCTTCGCAGCTGATGATCTCGGTGCCGGGGCCGATGATGATGTCGACGCCCGGTTGCGTGTCGGGGTTGCCCGCTTTGCCAATCGCCGCGATGCGGTTGCCCTTGAGGCCAATGTCGGCCTTGACGATGCCCCAATGGTCGATGATGAGGGCGTTGGTCAGAACGCAATCCATGGCACCAGGCGCTTCGGGGCCCGTTCCGTGGGCGGCATTGGTGCGCTGCGATTGCGACATGCCATCGCGGATGGTCTTGCCGCCGCCGAACTTGACCTCTTCGCCATAGCCCCCAGCTTGCAGCGTGAAGTCTTTCTCAACCTCGATCACCAAGGCGGTGTCGGCCAGGCGAACGCGGTCGCCCACGGTGGGGCCGAACATTTCGGCGTAAGCGCGTTTGTCGATGGTGGCCATGTCAGTCTGCTTTCTGTGCGTTGTCGTTGGCAGCATCGAGTGCGCCTTGGGTTAAGCCCCGAAAGCCGTAAACCACCCGGTCGCCTGCGTAGTCCACCAGCTCCACTGTGCGTTGCTGGCCGGGCTCAAAGCGCACGGCCGTGCCTGAAGCAATGTTCAAACGCATGCCACGCGCGGCAGCGCGGTCAAAGCTCAGGCCGCCATTGGTTTCTGCAAAGTGGTAATGCGAGCCCACTTGAATGGGGCGGTCGCTGGCGTTTTGCACCACCAATGTGCAGGTTCGGCGGCCCACATTCAGAGCATGGTGCCCGGGGTCAATCAAAAGTTCACCAGGGGTCATGCTGGCCTCACTTTTTGCCGAAGTAAACAGCCAAAGCCACCAACGCAGCCGCAACCACAAAACCCAGCGCATCGGTGGCGTGCCAGTGGGTGCCGCCGAGCCCGTGGCCTTCATGGGCCCAGACGACGTTGCCCAATGTGCTCAGGCTCAGGCAAAGCGGTAAAGCAAATTTTTTCATGATCGTTTCCTTCGGTTCAAACAATGGGTTGGTGCACGGTCACCAATTTGGTGCCGTCGGGAAAAGTCGCTTCGACTTGAATGTCGGGGATCATCTCGGCAATGCCATCCATCACATCGGCACGGGTCAAAACTGTGCGGCCTTCGCTCATGAGTTGAGCCACTGTCTTCCCATCCCGTGCGCCTTCCATGACTGCAGCGCTGATCAGCGCGATGGCTTCGGGGTAGTTGAGTTTCAGGCCACGGGCCTTGCGGCGCTCGGCCAAAAGGCCAGCTGTGAAGATCAGCAGCTTGTCTTTTTCACGGGGAGTAAGTTCCATTTTGGTGCGCTCTGAATGAGTTGGTGCATTGAATGGTGTGAATCAAGCAAAGAGCGTGCCCTTTTATAGAGGCCTTGTTTTCTTCTGGGGGAAACACACGCCAATGGGGTGTCTGCCGCGTAGGTGTTTGAAGCTGGCACGGCGTTTGCAATGAGTGACTCAGCGTTGCAAGCGCTCCGCTTTTTTGTTGAACAACTTACTTCCTGATTGGAGTGATCACATGATGAACCGTCGTGGCAATCTCAAAGCCCTCGCTACAGCCGCAGCCTTGGTCGCAGGCAGCTTGACTATCTCGGTGCAAGCCTTAGCCGCTGACACCATCAAGGTGGGCGTGCTGCACAGCTTGTCTGGCACCATGGCCATTTCTGAGACCGTGTTGAAAGACACCGTGCTCATGGCCATCGACGAAATCAACGCCAAGGGTGGCGTACTCGGCAAAAAGCTCGAGCCCGTGATCGTGGACCCTGCATCGAACTGGCCCCTGTTCGCTGAAAAAACCAAGCAGCTGCTCGGTCAAGACAAAGTCTCCGTGATTTTCGGTTGCTGGACTTCCGTGTCACGCAAATCGGTGTTGCCGGTTGTGGAAGAAATGAACGGCTTGCTGTTCTACCCCGTGCAATACGAAGGTGAAGAGCTGTCGAAAAACGTGTTCTACACGGGCGCTGCACCCAACCAGCAAGCGATCCCTGCTGTGGATTATTTGATGAGCAAAGAAGGTGGCGCGGCCAAGCGCTGGGTTTTGCTCGGCACCGACTATGTGTACCCCCGCACCACCAACAAAATCTTGCGCGCTTACCTGAAAAGCAAAGGCGTGAAAGAGTCTGACATCGATGAGAAGTACACACCGTTTGGTCACTCAGATTACCAAACCATCGTGGCTGACGTGAAGAAATTCTCTGCCGGTGGCAAAACTGCTGTGGTGTCCACCATCAACGGTGACTCCAACGTGCCTTTCTACAAAGAACTGGGCAACGCTGGCTTGAAAGCCAAAGACGTTCCCGTTGTGGCCTTCTCGGTGGGTGAGGAAGAGCTGCGCGGTGTGGACACCAAGCCTTTGGTCGGTCACCTGGCGGCATGGAACTACTTCATGTCGATCAAGAACCCCGCCAACGATGAGTTCGTCAAGAAGTGGTCGGCTTATGCCAAGGCCAAGGGCATTGCCGGTCACAAAGACAAGCCTTTGACCAATGATCCGATGGAAGCCACTTACATCGGCATCAACATGTGGAAGCAAGCGGTTGAAAAAGCCAAGTCCACTGAAACCGACAAAGTGATTGCTGCCATGGCAGGTCAAACCTTCAAGGCACCAAGCGGCATCACCAGCAAGATGGATGAGAAAAATCACCACCTGCACAAGTCGGTGTTCATCGGTGAAATCAAGGCCGATGGCCAGTTCAACGTGGTCTGGAAAACACCTGGTCCCGTCAAAGCCAAGCCATGGAGCCCTTACATCCCTGGCAACGACGTCAAGCCTGACGAGCCTGCCAAGAAGTAATCGGTTTTGAGCGTCCAAGAAAAAGGGAGGGCGCAGTCCCTCCCTTTTTTGTGATGTCTGAACAGGACTGAGCGATGAACGGCCAGATATGTGCGGCGTTATCCGTGAAGACCCATCTGGCTGAGTGACAGGCGTTGAACCGAAGACGCAGAACGCGGTTCTGTGGAGTAAAAAGAATGAAGCTGACAATTAAATGGTGGCTGTTGTTGTGTTGGGGCGTATTCGGCATGCATGCTGCGCACGCACTCACACAGCAGGAAGCCTTGGGCATCGCCATCGGTGAAAGCGACGCTCGTGTTGAGGCACTCTCCAAAGCCTTGACCCAAGGGGATGAAAAAACAGCAGCCTATCTGCAGGCGCTGGCCGACGATGTGGTCAAGATCGCCAAAGACCAAGTGCTGGTGGTGCGTGACGGTCAAGGCCTGGACCCTGTCACAGGGCAAGTGGTGGCGGTGCCCCAGGACGCCGAAGATGTGATGCTGAACAACCGCCTGCGTGGTGAGATCGACACGGCCCTCGCAGCCTTGAAGTTGTTCAGTCCGGATGTGAAGGTGCGCAGGCAAGCGGCCTTGTTGCTGCTCAAAGAACCTGATGCCAGCCGCAGGCCCTTGCTCGACAAAGCCTTGGCGGCCGAAAAAGATACCACTGTGCAAAGCCTGGTGCGCGAGGCCCGCGCAGCAGCGTTGCTGACCAGCGATGCCGCGAATGACCGCTTGCTGGCCGCCCGCGAACTGGCGGGCAGCAAACAACCCGAAACGCTCTTGTTGCTCAACCAGCGGCTGGCTGACGAGCAAGAGCCTTCGGTTAAAAAACAAATTCAAACTTCCTTGGCCGCTGTACAAGAAAGCTTGCGTTGGGGCGAGCGCTTGGGCGCGCTGTTCACGGGTGCCAGTCTGGGCTCTATCTTGTTGTTGGTGGCACTGGGTCTGGCCATCACCTATGGCTTGATGGGTGTGATCAACATGGCGCATGGCGAGTTGATGATGATCGGTGCTTACGCCACCTATGTGGTGCAAGCCTTGTTCCGCCATTACCTGCCCGGCGCGTTTGACGCTTATTTGGCCGTGGCGATTCCGGTCGCTTTCATCACGTCGGCCCTGGTGGGCGCGGTGATGGAGCGAACCGTGCTCAAGCACTTGTATGGCCGTCCTCTGGAAACCCTGCTGGCCACTTGGGGCATCAGTCTGGTGCTGATGCAAGGTGTGCGCAGCTTGTTTGGTGCACAAAACGTGGGTGTGGAAAACCCCTCTTGGATGAGTGGCTCGTTGCAGCTACTGCCGAATTTGCAATTGCCCTGGAACCGTGTGCTGATAATTGTCTTTGCTGCTGCCGTGCTGATGGGCATGGCCCTGTTGATTGGCAAGACGCGACTGGGCCTGTTTGTGCGCGGCGTCACACAAAACCGCCCCATGGCTTCTTGCATGGGGGTCAACACCGCCCGCATAGACACTTACGCTTTTGCGCTGGGCTCGGGCATCGCCGGTCTGGCCGGATGTGCCTTGAGTCAGGTGGGCAACGTCGGCCCTGACTTGGGCCAGAGCTACATCGTGGACTCGTTCATGGTGGTGGTGCTGGGCGGTGTGGGCCAGCTGGCGGGCACCGTGTATGCCGCGTTGGGCCTGGGCCTGGTCAACAAGTTGCTCGAAGGCTGGACCGGCGCTGTGCTGGCCAAGATCTGCGTGCTGGTGTTCATCATCATCTTCATCCAGAAGCGGCCTCAAGGCATCTTCGCGATGAAGGGTCGCAGCGCCGAAGTGTGAATATGGACATGACCATGACAACTTTCAAACTCCCTCAAGCCGCGCCCTTGCTGACGCGCAAAGCCTGGTCGGTGTTCTTGCTGGCGCTGATCATCGTCGGTGTTGTGGCACCGGTGTTCAACCTGTTGGTGCCTGTGGGCAGCGCCCTTCACTTGAGCGACTACGCCATTGCTTTGATTGGCAAGATCATGTGCTACGCCATCTGTGCGTTGGCCATGGACCTGATCTGGGGCTACACCGGCATCCTGTCGCTGGGCCATGGCTTGTTCTTTGCCTTGGGCGGCTACGTGATGGGCATGTACCTCATGCGCCAGATCGGCCAGGACGGCAATTACAAAAGCGACTTGCCCGACTTCATGGTTTTTCTGGACTGGAAGGAACTGCCTTGGCACTGGATGTTGTCGGACAGCTTCATCGCTACCCTGTGTCTGGTCGTGCTGGCACCGGGCTTGATTGCCTTCGTGTTCGGTTACTTCGCGTTCCGCTCGCGCATCAAAGGGGTGTATTTCTCCATCATCACCCAGGCCATGACCTATGCGGCCATGCTCCTGTTCTTCCGCAACGAAACCGGCTTTGGCGGTAACAACGGCTTCACCGATTTCAAACGCATTCTGGACCTGCCGATTGCCACGCCCGGCATGCGCATGGTGCTGTTTGTCATCACTGGTGTCACGCTGCTGGGCTTTTATCTGTTCTCGCGCTGGCTGGTGGGCAGCAAGTACGGTCGCGTGTTGATGGCGATCCGCGATGCCGAGACGCGTGTGATGTTCTCGGGCTATTCGCCACTGCCTTACAAGCTGAGCATCTGGGTGATTTCTGCAGTGATGTGCGGCATTGCCGGGGCCTTGTATGTGCCGCAAGTGGGCATCATCAATCCGGGTGAGATGAGCGCTGCCAACTCGATTGAAATTGCCGTGTGGGCCGCAGTCGGTGGTCGTGGCACGCTGATCGGTCCTATCGTGGGTGCTTTCCTGGTTAACGGGGCCAAGAGCTGGCTCACCGTGACCGCGCCGGAGTTTTGGTTGTACTTTTTGGGGGCGCTGTTCATTGCGGTCACTTTATATCTGCCCCAGGGCGTGGTCGGTCTGATCACCAAACTCAAAAACAAGAAAGGCGGTGCCGCATGACGCCCGACCTGCTGAAAAAAGGCGCGGAGCGCGTTGCGCGCTCAGCCCAGCAACGTGTGGAATCGACAGAATCTGGTGGTCGAAACGCAGGCTATGGCCGTGTGGTGCAAGACGCCAACGAGGTCGATGTGACCCATGGCCGCATCCTGTACCTCGAAGACGTGAGCGTGAGCTTTGACGGCTTCAAGGCCATCAACAAGCTGTCGCTTGACATTGCGCCCGGTGAGCTGCGTTGCATCATCGGCCCCAATGGCGCGGGCAAGACCACGATGATGGACATCATCACCGGCAAGACCCGTCCTGATGAAGGCAGCGTGTTCTTCGGCAGCACCATCGATTTGCTGCGCTACAACGAACCCGAAATTGCCCAGTTGGGCATCGGTCGCAAGTTCCAGAAGCCCACGGTCTTTGAACACCTGAGCGTGTTTGAAAACCTCGAGCTCGCACTCAAGACCAACAAAGGCATCAAGGCTTCGATGTTCTTCAAGCTCGATTCGCGCCAAAGTGACCGCCTGGCCGAAGTGCTGCACACCATCCATTTGGCGGACAGCGTCAGCAAGCAGGGCGGTCTGCTCAGCCATGGTCAAAAGCAGTGGCTGGAAATTGGCATGTTGCTGATGCAAGACCCCAAGTTGCTGTTGCTCGATGAACCGGTTGCCGGTATGACCGACCACGAAACAGAACGCACCGCCGAGCTGTTTTTGACGCTCAAGGGCAAGCATTCGCTGATGGTGGTGGAGCATGACATGAGCTTCATCCGCACCATCTCGGACATCGTCACTGTGCTGTGCGATGGCTCGGTGCTGGCCCAGGGCACACTCGATCAGGTGCAAGCCGACGAGCGGGTGATTGAAGTTTATTTGGGGCGCTGATGATACGGCGCACCATTGTGGGAGGCCGCCCCTGCGGCCGAATTTTTGAATTTCCACGGTACACATTCGCGAGCAGGGGCTCGCTCTCACAAGGTATCCGGCAGAACGGAAATTTCAAAGATGCTTGAAGTACAAAAAATTCACCAGTATTACGGTGGCTCGCACATCTTGCGTGACGTGAGTCTTTCGGCCGAGCAAGGCCAAGTGACTGTGCTGCTGGGGCGCAATGGTGTGGGCAAAACCACCTTGCTCAAATCGCTCATGGGTTTGGTACCTATCAAAAGCGGCAGTGTGTCCCTGGCGGCGCATGACATCACCCAGGCCAAACCTTATGAGCGCGCCGCAGCGGGCATTGGCTATGTGCCGCAAGGCCGCGAGATATTTGCCCGCTTGACGGTCGAAGACAACCTGCTGATGGGACTGGCCACGCAGCCCGGCGGCACACCGATCCCGCCTGAGCTGTTTGAGCTGTTCCCCGTGCTCAAGCAGATGCTGCACCGCCGAGGTGGTGACCTCTCAGGCGGCCAGCAACAGCAACTGGCCATTGCCCGAGCGCTTGCGGCCAAGCCGCGCTTGCTGATCCTGGACGAACCCACCGAGGGTATCCAGCCCAGCATCATCAAGGACATTGGTCGCGTGATTCGGCAACTGGCCGATGTGGGCCTGCAAGGCCAGCGCATGGCCGTGTTGCTGTGCGAGCAGTACTACGACTTTGCCGAAGAACTGGCTGACCAGTATTTGGTGATGGAGCGCGGTGAAGTGATTGCGCGTGGGCCGGGGAGCGAGATGAAGGAGAAGAACATCCAGCAGTTGGTGGCAATTTGAACGGGTGCGATGGCACATCGCAAGCATCAACGCGGCACATTCACTTGTCGGGGCTAAAGCCGCCGACCTACACATCTCGGGTAGGTCGGTGGCTTTAGCCCCGACATGCGCTGCGTTGAAATCACAGATTCCACAACCGCGGCACCGTGCCGCTCATGCCCCACATTTCATGCCGCCACGCGGCCCACACCTGTCGCAGTAACTGCATGGCCGGCTCGGTCACAGGTGACAGCACACGCAGCACGATGACTTGTTTGTGCGGTGAAGTGGCCCCTGCCGTCAGGCGCAGCGGTGAGGCTTCGAGCAAGTCGCGGGCGCAGGCCAGTGCCCGTTCGATGCGCTCGTCGGCCATGGCGCTGCCCGCCGCAAACACCAGCGTGGCCATGCAGCGCTGCCCGGCCAGGCCCAGCGGGCTGTTCATCAGCCGCGTGTCGGTGGCGCTGATGGTGCCGCGCTCCAGCCACACGCCGGGAATCTCCAAGTGCTGACGGAATGTGCCTTGTGCGAAAGGCAAATCAGCGGCGGGTAGTCCCAAGGCGGTGATGTCCCAGGTCATCATTTCTGCACCGGGGGCCAAGTCAAACACCGCACGGTTCAAACCATCGCAGCCGTTGTAAGCAATGGCTTCAAGTGGCAGCCACTCCAGGCGCGCACCAGATTCAAGCCGCGCATGCACTTGCTGCGTCGCCAAGCCTGCGTCAGACCGGTAAAAGCGGGTAGCCCCGGGCGTGGTGACCAAGCCATGGGCACCCGCGCCCACGGTGACTTGCATGTCGAGTGTGTCGCCCCCCACCAGGCCACTGGGCGGGTGCACCAGCACGTTGTGACAGACCGCATCGCCTTCGGGGTAGAGGCTTTGCAAAATGCGCAGTGGCCCTTGGTGCAGATAACGGGCCACACTGCGCTCGGACTCCAGCGTGTAATCCAAATCCAGACGGGCCAGCCAAGTCATTGCTTCGAACCTCTTGGCTTGGCCGATGGCATCACGCTGCGCACGGCATGCGCTTTACTCACCTTGCGAGCCGCGGTGCGCCCAGCCAGTGGTGTGCTTTTCGATCGCGCTGAACAGTTCGTACATGATCATGGCCATGGCCCCCACCACCACCAGACCCGAGAAAGCCAGGCCCATCTGCATGGCCGAGCCCGCCGAGATCAACAGGTAGCCAATGCCTTCGTTCGATGCCGTCATCTCGGACACCGTGGTGCCCACAAAGGCCAGAGTGATCGCGACTTTGAGCGAGCCATAAAAGTAAGGCATGGAGCGGGGCAGGCCGACTTTGACCAGCACGTCCCAGCGTTTGGCACCCAGCACGCGCAGCACATCTTCGAGTTCAGGCTCCAGTGTGGCCAGTCCGGTGGCGATGTTCACCATGATCGGGAAGAAGCTGATGAGGAAAGCCGTGAGGATGGCCGGGCCGATGCCGATGCCGAACCACACCACGAGGATGGGCACAAAGGCGGCTTTGGGCAGTGCGTTGAAGGCGGTCATGAGCGGGTACACGGCGGCATAGGCCAAGCGCGAGCTGCCAATCACAAATCCGAGCAACACGCCGACCACGATGGCGATGCCAAAGCCCACCATGGTCACCCAGAAGGTACGCCAGGCGTGACCGGCGATCACGTCGCGGTATTCCACAGTTTGTTGTGCGATGCGCGAGGGGCTGGGGAAGACGAATTCCGACACGTTGAAAGCACGGCACAGCAATTCCCAGATCAGGATGCTCAGCACCAGCAAAGCCCAGGGGGCCCAGCGTTCGAGGGTTTTTTGGTTCATGGTCTTGTTCCCGCTCATTGGTTGATGGCCGCACCGGTCTTGCGCATGGCACCGATGTGGCCGCGCAGCTCGTGCACGATGTTGGTGAACTCGGGGGTGTAGGTGATCTCCAGATCACGCGGGCGCGGCAGGTCGATCTCGCGCTTGACAACAAAGCGGCCTGGGCTCTTGCTCATCACATAGACCGTGTCGGCCAGAAACACCGATTCGCGCAGGTCGTGGGTGACCAGAATCACGTTGAACTTTTGCTCGGTCCACAGGTCGCGCAAGATGCACCAGAGTTCTTCACGGGTGAAGGCGTCGAGTGCGCCAAAAGGCTCGTCAAGCAGCAGCATTTTGGGCTCATGGATCAAGGCGCGGCAGATGCTGGCGCGTTGCTGCATGCCGCCCGACAGTTGCCAGGGGAATTTGTCTTCATAGCCACCCAGGCCCACCGTGTTCAGCAGCTTGCGGGCGCGCTCCACATACTCGGCCTTTTTTTGCTTGAAGTTGGAGCGGTAGGGCTCGACGATCTCCAGCGGCAGCAGCACGTTGTCGAGCGTGGTGCGCCAGGGCAAAAGCGACGAAGCCTGAAACGCCATGCCGCTGATCTTGAGCGGGCCGGTGACGGGTTGACCATCAACCAGGATGCGGCCTTTGCTGGGCATTTTCAGGCCTGTAGTCAGCTTCATGAAGGTCGATTTGCCGCAGCCCGACGGCCCGACGATGGCGATGAACTCGCCTTGCTTGACCTGCAGGTTGATGTCTTCCACCGCGAAGTGGTTTTGCGCCAGCAACTCGTCGTTGTAGGCCAGCCAGACATTCTGGAAATCGACGAATGCGTCTTGGGACATGGTGTGAACTTTGAAGGGGACTTGGAACGTGAGAGTCAACGGCGACCATCGACAGGCCAGGCGGGCCGGTGTGTCGCACGAGCCGGAGGCACAGGCCCGCGTGATGTCATCGGCAGGCGAGCGTGATGCCGCCTGCCGAGTGATCGCCTTACTTCTTGCCTTTGGGCAGAATGTCCAGCTCTTTGGCGGTGGGCAGGAAAGCGCCGTTCCAGATGTCGGTGGCTTTGACGCGGGTCTTGGTGTTGAACGCGTCGGACACTTGCGAGGCCATCAGGCTCAGGCGCGGGCCGTTGACCTGACCAAAACCTTCGGCGCGGGCGTTGGGGCTGTTGATCACCGTGTCGATGGCCAGCTTCAGGCGGCGGGTTTCGAGTTCCACGTTGATGATGCCGTCGCGGGCCTTGACGGTTTCAATGGCTTTGGCCGGGTCGGCCATGACTTCTTTGGCCCCCTTGGTGAAAGCAGCCAGGAAGGCTTTGATGGCGGCGGGGTTTTCCTTGATCAGCTTGGGCGAGGCGATGATGGCGTTGCCATACAGCTTGACGCCGAAATCGGGGTATTGCATCACGACCACATCGTCGGCTTTCACGCCACGCGCTTCGATGTTGAGCAGCGAGGTGAAGGTGAAGCCGGTGATGGCATCGACATCGCCGCGCACCAGCATGGTTTCACGCAGTGGCGGGTCCATGGCGGTCCAGGCCACGTTGCTCACGTTGTTGGCCTTGGCAAAGATCGGGAAGGCACGGCGGCCGGCGTCAAACACAGGCGCACCCAGCTTTTTGCCAGACAGATCAGCAGGCGTTTTGATGCCGGATTTTTTCAGCGCCATCACCGAAGCCGGTGTGTCGTTGTAGACCATCATCACGGCCACCGGCTTGTTGGGGGCGTCGGGGTTGTTGGCGTGGAACTCCATCAGCGCGGCCAGATCGGCAAAGCCCAGGTCATAAGTGCCCGAAGCCACGCGGGTGACGGCGCCGCCCGAGCCGTTGCCCGAATCCACGGTCACATCCAGCTTGGCGTCCTTGAAATGGCCCTTGGCCACGGGCTGCAAGAAGAAAGCGGAGGGCCCCTCAAAACGCCAGTCCAACTGGAACTTGATGGGCGTGGTTTGGGCATGTGCTGTACCAAACGCGGCAGCGGCGGCCAGCACGGCAGTGGCCTTGAGTAAGAAACGCTTGTTCATGAAGGGCTCCAGGGTCAAATAAACGGTGAATCTTGTCTAGCAAAATCGGTGCCATTATCGACCATGGTTCTGACAGCTTTGTCAGGTGCATCCCTTAGAAACCCCCCTTTCAGGTGCATCCAAAAACATGGAATTGCACCAAAAAAGGGCGTTTGAGCGGCACTGAACCTCAGTGGTGGGCACCTGCTGCGGCCAATGCAGTCATGTTCAGCACCCGGCGCACAGTGGCTGCGGGCGTCAGGATGTGCGCCGTGGCGGCGGTGCCCATCAGGATCGGGCCCACCGTCACCCCACCGCTGGTGGTGGTCTTGAGCACGTTGTACAGGATGTTGGCCGCGTCCAGGTTCGGGCAGACCAGCAGGTTGGCCGAGCCGGTCAGCGAGCTGTCTTCCAGGTAGGCGCTGCGGATCTCGGGTTGCAGGGCGGCGTCGCCGTGCAACTCGCCATCGCACTCGATGTCGGGGTGCTGGGCCACGAACAGGTCGCGCGCCAGGCGCATCTTGCGGGCGGACGCCCGCTTGGACGAGCCGTAGCTGGAGTGCGACAAGAAGGCCACCTTGGGCACGATGCCAAAACGCTGAATCTCTGTCACCGCCATGGCGGCGATTTCGGCCAGTTGCTCGGCGCTGGGGTCTTCATTGACATAGGTGTCGGTGATGAACAGAGGGCCCTGGTTGGTCATCAGGGCGTTGACGGCAGCGTAATTGTTCACACCGGCACGCTTGCCCAGAATGCTGTCGATGCGCTCCAGGTGCGTCATGTAGGTGCCTGCCAGGCCGCAGATCATGGCGTCGGCGTCGCCCAGCGACACCATCAGCGAGCCGATGATGGTGTTGGAGCGGCGCACGGCGGCTTTGGCCACATCGGGCGTCGCGCCATTGCGTTTCATCAGCTGGTGGTAATGCTCCCAATACTGGCGAAAACGTGGATCGTCTTCGGGATTCACGTTGTCCACGTCCACCCCCAGGCGCATGCGCAGACCGGCTTTTTCGATGCGGGCGGCGATCACCGAGGGGCGACCGATCAGGATCGGGTGGGCCAGCTTCTCGTCGATGGCCATTTGGGCGGCACGCAAGGCGCGCTGGTCTTCGCCATCGGCATAGGCCACGCGCTTGGCACCGTTGGGCACCGCCTTGGCGGCGTTGAAGATGGGGCGCATCAACAAGCCTGTTTGCGAAACGAAGCTCTGCAGCTGTTGGCGGTAGGCCTCCATGTCGGTGATGGGGCGGGCGGCCACGCCGGAGTCGGCGGCCGCTTGCGCCACAGCGGGGGCGATGCGCAGGATCAGGCGAGAGTCGAACGGTTTGGGAATCAGGTAGTCGCTGCCAAAGGTCAGGTCTTGCCCGGCGTAGGCGCTGGCCACTTCTTCGCTGATGTCTGCCTTGGCCAGGTCGGCGATCTGGCGCACGCAGGCCAGCTTCATCGCTTCGGTGATCTTGGTGGCGCCGCAGTCGAGTGCGCCACGGAAAATGTAGGGGAAGCAGAGAACGTTGTTCACCTGGTTCGGGTAGTCCGAGCGCCCGGTGGCGATGATGCAGTCTGGCCGAGCGGCCTTGGCCAGCTCGGGGCGAATCTCAGGCTCGGGGTTGGCCAGTGCCAGGATGATCGGCTTGTCGGCCATGGTCTTGACCATGTCCACAGTCATCACGCCGGGAGCCGAGCAACCCAGGAACACGTCAGCGCCCTTGACCGCGTCGGCCAAAGTGCGGTCGTCGGTCTTTTGCGCGTAGCGGGCTTTGGACTCGTCGTAGCCACCGGGGCGGCCTTCGTAAATCACGCCCTTGGAATCACACACAAAGATGTTGCTGACCTTCACGCCCAGGCCCACCATCACGTCCAGACAAGCAATGGCCGCAGCGCCTGCGCCCGACACGGCCACTTTCACTGCGCCGATGTCTTTGCCCACCAGCTCCAGACCGTTGAGCATGGCTGCGGCCGAGATGATCGCGGTGCCGTGCTGGTCGTCGTGGAAGACCGGAATGTTCATGCGCTCGCGCAGCTTCTTCTCGATGTAGAAGCACTCGGGCGCCTTGATGTCTTCGAGGTTGATGCCGCCCAGCGTGGGCTCCATGCTGGCGATGATCTCGACCAGCTTGTCCGGGTCGCGCTCGGCCAGCTCGATGTCAAACACGTCGATGCCTGCGAATTTTTTGAACAGACCGCCTTTGCCTTCCATGACGGGCTTGCTGGCCAGCGGGCCGATGTCGCCCAGACCCAGCACGGCGGTGCCGTTGGTGATCACAGCCACCAGGTTGCCGCGCGAGGTGTATTCGTGCGCTTTGGATGGGTCGGCCGCAATGTCGAGGCACGGGTAGGCCACACCAGGGGAGTAGGCCAGCGAGAGGTCGCGCTGGTTGGACATGGGCTTGGTGGGGTTGACCGAAATCTTGCCGCGTGTCGGGTAGCGGTGGTAGTCACGGGCGGCGTCGCGCAGGGCTTGTTCGGCGGGGGAGAGGTTGTCGCTCATTGTTGTTATCTCGCTGGATCAAATGAAAGTTTCGAAAGCGTAACCCATTTGCAAAGGGATTTGAGGTGTGGATTACCTCTATAAAACGCAAAAAGCCAAGCACCTGGCTTGGCTTTTTGGGGGCTGCAGGCGTCAGCCTGTTGTCGGGCTTTTTGTGGGCATCAATCCCACAAATTGCATCCTTTGCTTCAGTGCGCCTCAGCCTGTTTGGCAGCTTCAATCGCGTCACGGTTGTCACCGCTGGCGCCGTTGAAGAACAGGTTCAGGATCACTGCGCTGATCGAAGCCAGCAAGATGCCCGACTCGATCAGCGGGTGCAGGTTGTGTGGCATCCACTGTTTGAAGTTGGGGGCGATCAGCGGGATCATGCCGATGCCGATCGAGATCGCCACGATGAGCGCGTTGAAGCGGTTGTGCTTGAAGTCCACGCCGCCCAGGATGCGGATGCCGGTGGCGGCCACCATGCCGAACATCACCAGACCTGCACCGCCCAGCACCACGGTGGGCAGCGACTCGACGAGGGCCGCCATCTTGGGCAACAGACCCAGAGCGACCAGAATCAAACCACCGGCCACGCACACAAAGCGGCTCTTGACGCCCGTGACGGCGACTAAGCCCACGTTTTGCGAGAAGCTGGTGTAGGGGAAGGTGTTGAAGATGCCGCCAATCAGCGTGCCCAAACCGTCGGTGCGCAGACCGCGTGTGAGCGCAGCCTGGTCCACCTTGCTGTCGGTCATCTCGCCCAGCGCCAGGAACATGCCGGTCGACTCGATCATCACCACGATCATGACCAGGGACATGGTCAAAATCAGCACCGGCTCAAACACCGGCATGCCAAAGTGGAAGGGGGTCACGATGCCGAACCAGTCGGCTTTGCCGACCTTGTCGAAAGTCATCAGGCCCATGGCGGTGGCGACCACGCCACCGATCACGATGCCCAGCAGCACAGAGATGTTGGCCACAAAGCCTTTGGCGTAACGGGCGATCAACAAGATCGACACCAGCACCAGTGCGGCCACACCCACACCGCCCAGGTCGGCGTATTTGGGGTTGGGCATTTTGGGCAGCAAGGCCAAATCTTTGGGGATGGCTGGCAGCGTGGAGCCGGGTGCGCCCGCCGCTGCGGTGGCGGCGTCCAGCCAGGCTTTGTGCTCAGGTGTCACCACGCTGGGGGCGGTTGGGCCGAAGGGGTTGCCAAAAATCCAGTTGATGCCGATGCGCATCAAGCTGATGCCGATCACCGCAATGATGGTGCCAGTGACCACCGGCGGGAAGAACCGCAGCATGCGGCTGACCAGCGGCGCGATGATGATCGAGATCACGCCTGCCCCGATGATGGAGCCAAAGATCAGCTGCGCCCCCATCTCGCCGGGGTTGGCGTTGGCCATGGCCACCATGGGCGCCACAGACGCAAAGGTCACGCCCATCATGACGGGCAGGCGGATGCCGAACCACTGCGTGGCACCCAGCGACTGGATCAGGGTGACCAGACCGCAGCAAAACAGGTCGGCCGAAATCAAATAAGCCACATCTTGCGGGCTCAGTTTCAGGGCGCGGCCCACGATCAGGGGCACAGCCACCGCGCCGGCATACATCACCAGAACGTGTTGCAGGCCCAAAGCGGCGAGCTTGCCACTGGGCAGTTTCTCGTCGACGGGGTGAACGGTTGAACTCATGGAGGGGGCTCCTTGCCAGTAAACAGAAGGTGAAAACCCAAAGTGGCTAGATGTGTGCCTCTTTGTGTTCCAAACTGTATACAAAATTAAATGCGGTGTGGATGCGTAAAAACCCTGTGCTTTTGGCGCAGGCGGACCAGTGGGCCAGAAAAAGCCGCCTGAACCCAGGAGGACAGCGGCCTTCAGCGCGCTGACGTCAACTCAAACCGCCATCAAGGGAAACAGCGCATGGTCCATCGGTGCGCCTGCGGGCAGCTCCTGGTCCAGCCCGGGGAAGGGCGGCGAAGTCACCCAAGGGCGGGGCGCGTGGGTCATGTCGTCACCCAAAAAGCGCACCGAATACACGCGCCTGCGGTTCGTGCCGTCCACCCCGGCCGATGCGTGCAGGCTGAGCATGTGAAAACACGCCAAATCGCCCGGCTGCAAGTCCCAGCCCAAGATGGGGAAGTCTTCGCGGTGGTTTTCGATGTTGGGCAACTCGGCCAGCGAGCCTTCAGGGAACCACTTGGCCTGGTTCGTCATGAAGGTGCGCGGCATGAGCCAGGGGCCGCGGTGTGAGCCCGCGATGAACTCCAGCGTGGAAGCGCGTGTTACCGGGTCCACCGGAATCCAGAAGCTGATGTTTTGCAGGCCGTCGACGTTGTAATACGGCTGGTCCTGGTGCCAGGGCGTGCGCTGGCGTGTGCCGGGCTCCTTGACCAGCAGGTGGTCGTGGTACAGACGCACCGTGGTGCTTTGCATCAGGCGCTGCGCCAGTGCGGCCAGAGGCGTGTCAAAAATGAAGCGCTTGTACTGCGGGATGTCTTGCCAGTTGCAAAAGTCTTCAAAAAACCGCCCCGGATCATCCGGACGACTGGCCACCATGCCACGCGGGCTGGGCTGGGCCAGGTTGGCCTCGATGCCGCTTTTGAGCAGTTCCACCTCATCCGGCGTGAACAAGTTGCGGATACACACAGCACCGTCGCGCTGGTAATTGGCCACGTCTTGGTCGGTGGTGCAGGTTTGTACGCGCTGGCGGAGGGTGGAGAGGTCTGGAGCGGTCATATCGTTGAAGGTGTTCGTCAAACGAGAAGTCGAGCGCTGTGCGACAAACTGTTCAGCGCTTGAGCTTTTGGTAAAAATTTTCGTGCGAACCCAATAGCAGCAGCATGCGCGTGCCGGGGTCGTACTCATAGGCCAGCAGCATCAGTTGTTGCTGGCTGCGGTATTTATAGACAAAAACACCCGACAAGTCGCCTTTTTTGGCTTCACCTAAGCCGGGGTCGTTCACGATGGCTTCAACTGCGCTGTCTGCATCGGCTTGCTGAGGGGCATGGAGTTTTTTGTAGGCGCGTGCAAAAGCCGCACTTTGAAGAACCTGCACCTGGCTCATGCTGCGCGCGACTGGGGCACAAATGGCGTTGCCAAAACCGGCCCCTCTGCGCGAGCGATCATGAGTTCGCGCACAAAGTCGATGGGCAAATCGGGGTTGTCCAGCGCAGCCTTGCCGACCATGGCCCAGAATTCGATTTGTCCGGCAATGGTGCGCCGTTCAGCGCTGGCGTGTGCTTTGGCCTGTTCGTAAAGCGTGTCGTCGATGCGTACGGGCATGCTCATGAGATTCACCTTGAAGTTGATTGCTACAAATGTAGCATTACAAGGATTCCCAGGTCAAGCGCCGAGAACCGCCGTTGCAGACGGTCTCAGCGCATCGACCATCAGCCGTTCAGCCCAGCAAATCCAGCAACGTGCGTGCCACCACCTTGGTGGCCCGGCGCAGGTCTTCCAGTTGCACATGCTCGTCGGCGCGTTTGGCGTTGGACTCGCGCACGGTGCGCGGCCCTGCGCCGTAGATCACGCCGGGGATGCCGCGCTCAACGTACAGCCGCACGTCGGTGTAGAGCGGGGTGCCCAGGGCGGGGATGGGCTCACCAAAGACCTGGCCGCCGTGCTTCTGGATGGCGTCGACCAGCGGCTGGTTGCCGGGCAGGGGTTTCATGGCGTTGGCCAGCAGCATGCGGCGAACGTCCACTTGCAGACCGTTGCCGCCGCGTGGGGGCTTGAAGCTGGCGGCCGCGTCGGCAATGGTCTGGCGAATGCTGGCTTCGACTTCGGCCGGGTTCTCTTCGGGGATCATGCGGCGGTCGAGTTTGAAGCTGACTTTGCCGGGCACCACGTTGGTGTTGGTGCCGCCCGAGATCAGGCCCACGTTCAAGTAAGGGTGGGTGATGCCTTCGACCTTGGACGTGACCTTCAGGTATTGCGTGTTGAGGGCGTGCAGCGCGTTCAGGATGTGCACCGCGCCTTGCAGCGCGTCGGTGCCGCTGTCCGGGATGGCTGCGTGCGCCATCTCGCCTTGCACCGTGACTTCCATTTGCAGGCAGCCGTTGTGCGCGGTGACGACCTGGTAGCTGAAGCCTGCAGCGATCATCAGGTCAGGTTTCGTCAGGCCCTTGGCCAGCAGCCAGCCGGGGCCCATTTCGCCGCCAAACTCTTCGTCGTAGGTGAAGTGCAGTTCCACGCCGCCCTTCAATGGGGCGTTGAGCGATTCCAGCGCGCGGGTGGCAAAGGTGAAGGTTGAAAAGTCGCACTTGCTCACGGCAGTGGCGCGGCCGTACATCGCGCCGTTGTGGATTTCGCCGCCATAGGGCGGGTGGGTCCAGCCTTCGCCGGGCGGCACCACGTCGCCGTGGGCGTTCAGGGCAATGGTTTTGCCCTCGCCATATTTGCGGCGCACGATCAGGTTGGTGATGGACTCCAGACCATAGGCCTTCACGTCAGCCTCGGGTACGGTGTGCTTTTCGGCCACAAAGCCCATGGGGGCCAGCAGCTCGGCGGTGCGCTCGGCGTGGGGCGCGTTGTTGCCGGGCGGGGTGTCGGTGGGCACCTGCACTAGGGCTTGCAAGAACTTGACCTGCTCGTCAAAGTGCGCGTCGATCCAGGCGTCGAGTTGTGCGTATTGTTGTGGGGTGGCGGTCATGCGGTCTCCGTCGCAAGTTGGTTCAAAACATGGGTGAAGGCGTCGACACACAGTTGCATGTCGTCGCTGGTGGTGGATTCGAGCGGGTTGTGGCTAATGCCCGCGTTTTCGCCGCGCACAAACAGCATGGCTTGCGGCATGACTTCGTGCAGCTTCATCGCGTCGTGGCCAGCGCCACTGGGCAGCTTGAACAGCGGCACGCCCAGGGCGCTCACGGCGCGTTCCCAGCGGGCTTGCCATTCGGGGGCGCTGGGGGCGGCGGCGGCGCTCATGGTCAGCTCGGCTTTGACGCGCACGCCACGGCGCTCGGCAATCTGGTCCAGTTGCGCCATCACATCGGCCACCAGCGCGTCGCGCTGCGCATCGGTGGGGGCGCGCATGTCCAGGCTGAACAGGCAGCGGCCGGGCACCACATTGATGGAGCCGTTGGGCACTTGCAGCTGGCCAATCGTCGCGACCGAGTCGCCGTCTTTCGCGGCGCGTTGCTCCATGTAAAGCGCGAGTTCCGCCACGGCGCAGGCCGCGTCGCGGCGGCGGTCCATGGGGGTGGTGCCCGCGTGGCTGGCGGTGCCGATGACCTCGCACAGGTAGCGCACGCTGCCATTGATGGAGGTGACCACGCCCAGCGGGATGTTCACTTCATTGAGCACCGGGCCTTGCTCGATGTGCACCTCGACAAAGCCCAGGTACTGCGCCGGGTCGCGCTGGATTTTGGGGATGTCGTCGATGCACAGGCCCGCGTGCTGCATGGCGGCGCGCATGGTGATGCCGTCGGCGTCTTGCTGGTCCAACCAAGCGGGGTTGAACTGGCCAATGAGCGCGCCCGAGCCGAGGAAGGTGGCTTTGTAGCGCTGGCCTTCTTCTTCGGCAAAGGCCACGATCTCGATGCCGAAGGGCAGGCGTTTTTTCTGTTTGTTCAGCTCGCTCACGCAAGCCATGGGCACGAAGATGCCCAGGCGGCCGTCGTACTTGCCGCCGTTGCGCACGGTGTCGTAGTGCGATCCGGTGAGCAGGTATTTGCCACCTGCAGTGGCCGGGTGGTAGCGGCCCACCACATTGCCCACGGCGTCGGTGTAGACCTCGTCAAAGCCGCAGTCGCGCATGTTTTGCGTGATGCGTTGGGCGCAGGCGCGGTGCGCGTCGGTCAGGTACGTGACGGTGAGCTGGTCCAGTTCGGCAAAGCCGGGGTCCGAGTGTTGTGCCAGCTTTTCTTGCCAGTCCCAGACCTGGTGACCCAGTGTCGGCTCCACGCCAAACTTGTCGTTCAGGCGGATCTCGACGATGCGGTGGATGTTGCGCAGGCACTCTTGCAATTCAAAGTCCGGGTGGCCGTGCAGGCGGCGCTCAAACGCGTCGATGATCTGCTGCTTGTTCAGGCCCACGCCACGCGGCCCGCGCACGGCCAGGATGAAGGGCCAGCCGAACTTGGCGTTGTAGTCGGCGTTGAGCTTTTGGATCCTGGCGAACTCTTCGGGCGTGCAGTCGGTCAGGCCCGCCTTGGTTTGTTCGTTGGTGGATTCGGCCGTCAGCGTTTTGCTGACCATGGCTTTGCCCGCCAGCTCGGGGTGAGCGCGGATCAGGCCCAGCTGCGCGTCGCGCCCGGCGTGCGCCAGCACCTCGCACATGGCGTGCTTGAGGTGGGCCAGCGATCTGAAGGGCCGTTCGTTCAGCGCTTGCTCGGCGATCCAGGGCGAATGCTCGTACAGGCCGTCGAGCATCTGCGCTGCGTCTTCGCGGCTGGCGCTGTTAAGTTGTTCAAGTGTCAAGGGCATGGTGTCCTCTGCGGTTGAAATCGTGTCTTGTGTGGGAGGCTGCCCCCGCGGCCGAATGTTCAAGGTGGGTATTCGGCCGCAGGGGCGACCTCCCACGGGTCATCCGGCGTAAGGGTGTGTGGCTTTCCAGTGCCGTGCAATGTCGATGCGCCGCGCCACCCACACCTTGTCGTGCGACTGGATGTGGTCCAGAAAGCGTTGCAGCGCGGTGATGCGGCCAGGGCGCCCGAGCAGGCGGCAGTGCATGCCGATGCTCATCATCTTGGGGGCGTTGTCGCCATTCGGATCACCCTCTGCATACAGCGCGTCAAAGGTGTCCTTCATGTACTGAAAGAACGGATCGGCGTGCGAATAGCCCTGCGGCAGCGCAAAGCGCATGTCGTTGCAGTCCAGGGTGTAGGGCACGATGAGTTGCGGCACATCGGTGCCGTCACTTTTGCGCACTTTCATCCAGAACGGCAGGTCGTCGCCGTAGTAGTCGCTGTCGTATTCAAAGCCACCCAAGTCGGCCACCAGGCGGCGTGTGTTGGGGCTGTCGCGCCCGGTGTACCAGCCCAAGGGGCTTTCGCCCGTTAGCTTTTGAATGATCTCCATCGCCTCGGCCATGTGGGCGCGTTCGGTGGCTTCGTCGATGTTTTGGTAGTGGATCCATTTCAGGCCGTGGCAGGCGATGTCGTAACCCAGCTCCTGGAAGGCGGCGGTCAACTCGGGGTGCTTTTGCAGCGCGGTGGCCACGCCAAACACGGTGAGTGGCAGGCCGCGCTTTTCAAACTCGCGCAGGATGCGCCACACCCCCGCACGCGAGCCGTATTCGTAAATGCCTTCCATGCTGATGTGCCGCTCGGGGAAGGACGCGGGGTTGAACATTTCAGACAAGAACTGCTCAGAGCCCGCATCGCCGTGCAGCACCGAGTTTTCGCCGCCTTCTTCGTAGTTCAGCACAAACTGCACCGCCACGCGTGCGCCGCCGGGCCATTGGGCGTGGGGCACCTGGCGGCCGTAGCCTTTCAGGTCGCGGGGGTAGGGGCGGGTGCTGTCGTAGGTGCTCATGTGAGTCGATGAAAGGGGTTCAGGCCAGGGCCAGGGAAATGTCGTGGGTGGGGACTTTACGGTCGAAGGTCAGGCTGGCTTCGACGTGCAGCAGGTGCTCGTGCATCAGCTGCACGGCTTTGTCCGAGTCTTTGGCTTCAAGCGCGGCCACGATGGCCACATGCTCGTCGGTCGAATGCTCGGCCTCGTTGCGCGACTGGTACATCAGCGTGATCAAGGCGCAGCGCGAGATCAGCTCACCCAGCACCTGGGCCAGCACATCGTTGTGCATCAGCTCGGCCATGCGCACATGAAAGTCGCCCAGCAGCTCGGTGCGACCCGTCACGTCGCCCTGGGTCACGGCTTCGCGTTCTTGCTTGATATGCTCTTTCAGCGCAGTGATTTGTTCAGGCGTGACCTGCTGCACAAAAGCGCGGGTCATTTCGGCCTCCAGCATGCGGCGCACAGCAAACACCTGCTGGGCTTCTTCCACTGAAGGTGCGGCTACAAACGCGCCACGTGCGGGCTCCAGCCGGATCAGGCGGTTTTGCGACAGCTGAAACAGCGCCTGCCTGACCAATGTGCGCGAGACGCCAAAGTGATCGGCCAGCTTTTGCTCGGCCAGTTTGGAGCCGGGCAACAAACGGTGCTCCACGATCGCCCGGGTCAGCGATTCGACAATGTGGTGCGTGGTGGAAGTTTCCATGTCTCGCGGTCCCTTTTGCGGGTGTTTTTCAGTTGTTTTTGTACCTGTGGCGCAAATGATAGCCACTAAATGCAAAATTGTATACACTCCGGTCGACCGGATTGGGCCGTGCCCAATGACCTTTCCAAAACCAGTCAAAGAAGCGAGCAAAACATGGGATTGAGCACACACGTTCTGGACACAATGCACGGCTGCCCCGCTGCGGGCATGCAGGTTGCGCTGTACACCACGCAAGGCGAGCAGGCCACCTTGGTCAAAAGCTTCACCCTCAACCACGATGGGCGCAACCCCGACGGCATGCTCTATGACCACGCCAGCCTGCGCAAAGGCACCTACCGCCTGGTGTTTGATGTGGCGGGTTACTTCAAGGCCAAGGGCGTGGAGCTGCCCGAACCCAACTTTTTGAACAAAGTGAGTCTGGACTTCGGCGTGGCCCACGAAGACCAGCACTACCACGTGCCGCTCTTGGCCAGCCCCTGGAGCTACTCCACCTACCGTGGTTCCTGAAACAATCGGGATCTGACCCCAATTAATTTAATTGGGGTCAGATCCCGATTAATCCGTCAAAAAGCCTGCCCGCCAAGGCCCTGGGTCTTTAAAATCAGCGCCTTACCGTTTATTTATCCCCCCACCGCACCATGACCCAAGTCACCAACACCGTGCGCTTTGTGCTCGACGGCCAAATTGTCGAAGCCCAGGGCGAACGCCGCACCACCACTGTTCTCGACTACCTGCGCGAACAACTCCACCGCACCGGCTCCAAAGAGGGCTGCGCCGAAGGCGATTGCGGCGCTTGTGTGGTGATGGTGGGTGAGCTCAACGCCGCAGGCACGGGGGTGGACTATGTGGCTACCAACGCCTGCATTCAGTTGCTGCCGTCGCTGGATGGCAAATCGGTCAAGACCATCGAGAGCCTGAAAAAAGCCGATGGCACCATGCACCCGGTGCAAGAAGAAATGGTCAAGTGCCATGGCTCGCAGTGCGGCTTTTGCACCCCTGGCATCGTGATGAGCTTGGTGAACCTGGTGCAGGTCTTGCCCATGCCCAACCGCCAGCAGATCACCGATTCGCTCAGCGGCAACCTGTGCCGTTGCACCGGCTACAAGCCAATCATCGAGTCGGCCACCAAGGCCTGCGCCAAGCCCGAAGCGCTCAAGATTGACGACAGCGCCGATGTGCCTTTGCTGAAAGAAATCAAACGCGCCAGCGTGCCCACCCTGAGCCTGGACGGCGACATCATCGTGCAGCCCGTGGTGCGTACCAAAAAGGGCAACGAGTTCGTCTCGCCCGCTACGGTGGCCGAAGTGGCCGACTACCTGCTCAAGAACCCCACCACCACGCTGCTGGCGGGCAGTACCGAAATCGGTTTGCAGGTGAACAAGCAGTTCGCACGCCCTGACCACATCATGTATTTGGGCAATGTGGCCGAGCTGCGTCAGGTCAAAGAGACCGACAAGGTCTGGCGCATCGGCGCGGCCGTGTCGCTGACTCAAGTCGAGGCGCTGATCGCCAAGGCTTACCCCGACTTCACCGAAGTGCTGCGCCGCTTTGGCTCACCCCCCATCCGCTCGACCGCCACACTGGCGGGCAACATTGCCAACGGTTCGCCCATCGGCGACTCCATGCCTTGTTTGCTGGCGCTGGGTGCCAACTTGGTGCTGCGCCGTGGCGAAAAGACCCGCAACGTGTTGCTGGAAAACTTCTACACCGGCATGAAGAAAAACGTGCTCGAAGCCGGTGAATTCATCGAAGCGGTCGAGCTGCCCAAGCCCGTGGCGGGCCAAGTGTTCCGCGCCCACAAGGTGAGCAAGCGTTTCGAGCAAGACATTTCTGCTACGTGTGCAGCCATCAGCTACACGCTGCAAGGCGGCAAGTTGGCTGGCGTGAAGCTGGCCTACAACGGCCTGAGCCCCTTCCCAGCGCGCGCCCCCAAACTCGAAGCTGTGCTTGAAGGCAAATCGCCCGCTGACGTGAAAGCTGCCGATCTGGACGCCGCCATTGCCGCCAGCTTCACCGCCCGCGACGGCTTGCGTGCCACATGGGCGTACCGTGCACTGGTGGCCCGTAACCTGGCCCTGGAATTCATCGAAGAACAGAAAGAGGTGGCTTGAATGAACGCTCCTACCGCACTCAAAAACCTGCTGCCTGTTTCGGGCGTTCAGCAAGGCACCGACATCGTTCACGAGTCCGCGCACTTGCACGTGACCGGCTCGGCCACTTACATCGACGATATCCCCGAGCATGCGGGCACTTTGTATGCCGCACTCATTTTGTCGCCTGTGGCGCATGGCGAGTTGATTGGCGACGGCATTGACCGCGAAGCCATCCTCAAAGAGCACGGCGTGGTGGCGGTGTACACCGCCAAAGACATTCCCGGTGAAAACAACTGCGGCCCCATCGTCCATGACGACCCCTTCCTCGCCGCTGGCAAGGTGGAGTTCGTGGGCCAGGCCGTGGCCGTGGTCGTGGCGCGCAACATGCTCTACGCCCGTGAAGCCGCACACAAAGCCAAGGTCTTGGTGAAAGAACTCAAGCCCATCTTGACGGTGGAAGAAGCGATGGAAGCCAACAGCTTCATCATGCCGGCCAAGGGCATCACCCGTGGCGATGCGGCCGCCGCCATTGCCAATGCGCCCCACAAAATCAAGGGCACGACCCGCACCGGCCAGCAAGAGCAGTTTTATCTGGAAGGTCAGATCACCTACGCGGTGCCCAAGGAAGACGGCCAGCTGACGCTGTATGTGTCGACCCAGCACCCCGACGGCAACCAGCGCGAAGCCGCGCACGCCCTGAACCTGCACACCAACGACGTCGAAGTGATTTGCCGCCGCATGGGTGGCGGCTTTGGTGGCAAGGAAGGCAACGCCAGCATCTTCAGCCAAAGCGCTGCCTTGGCCGCGTTCAAATTGCAAAAGCCCGTCAAGCTGCGTGTGAACCGTGATGACGACATGACCATCACCGGCAAGCGTCACGACTTCCGCATCGACTATGAAGTGGGCTTTGACGACAACGGCCGCGTGCTGGGCGCAGACATCACGCTCATGTCGCGCTGCGGTTACAGCACCGACTACTCCGGCCCGGTGAACGACCGCGCTTGCTTGCACATCGACAACACTTACCACTTGCCCGCGCTCAAGCTGGTGAGCCACCGCTGCAAAACCAACACGCAAAGCGCCACCGCCTTCCGTGGCTTTGGCGGCCCACAAGGCATGTTCGGCATCGAGACGGTGATGGATGAAATTGCGATGACCTTGGGCAAAGACCCCTTGGAAGTGCGCAAGCTCAACCTCTACAAAGACCCCGCCATCAGCGGTACGCCCGACACCATGACCACCCAATACAACCAGCTCATCGAAGACTGGGTGGGTGACAAGGTGATCGATCAGGTCGAACACGAATCGAAATACGCTGAGCGCCGCGCCGCGGTGCAGGCCTTCAACGCCAAGAGCAAAACCCGCAAGCGCGGCATCGCCTTGGTGCCCCTCAAGTTCGGCATCAGCTTCACCGCCACGCACCTGAACCAGGGCGGCGCGCTGCTGGTGGTTTACATGGACGGCTCGGTCAGTTGCAACCACGGCGGCACCGAAATGGGCCAGGGCCTCAACACCAAGATGGCGCAAGTCTGCGCCGATGGTTTGGGCATCAGCGTGGACCATGTGCGCATCACCGCCACCGACTCACAAAAAGTGCCCAACGCATCGGCCACATCGGCATCGAGCGGTGCTGACATCAACGGCGCGGCCATCATGAACGCCACCGCGCAAATGCGTGAGCGCTTGAAGCCTGTGGCCGCCCGCATGTTGGGTTGTGCCGAAGGCGATGTGACTTTTGCGAACAACGAAGTCCACGGCGGTGGCAAAGCAGTCAAGTGGGCCGATGTGACCAAGCAAGCGTGGCTCGACCGCGTGGGCTTGTCGGTCACCGGTTTCTACATGACGCCCGAAATCAAATACGACTTCACTACCCTGAACGGCCGTGCCTTCTATTACTACTGTTACGGCGCTGCCGTGAGCGAAGTAGAGATCGACACCCGCACCGGCGAGTGGTGGCTGAAAGCCGTGGACATCGTGCACGATGTGGGCCGCAGCATCAACCCCGCATTGGACAAAGGCCAAATTGAAGGCGCGTACGTGCAAGGCATGGGCTGGCTCACCATGGAAGAGTGCATTTGGGACAAGAAGGGCAAGCTGCTCACGCACGGCCCCAGCACCTACAAAATTCCGGTGGCGGGCGACATCCCAGAGCACTTCAATGTGTCCTTGTTTGACAACGCCAACTTGAAGCCCACACCTTTCAACAGCAAGGCCACGGGCGAGCCACCGTTGATGTTGGGTCTGTCGGCCTTCTTCGCTTTGCGCGATGCGGTGGCAGCGAGTGCCGACCACAAAGCCGTGGTCTACATGGATGCCCCGGCCACGCCCGAGCGCATCCTGATGGCGTGCGAAAGAGCCAAGGCGACTGCAGGGCTGTGAGGCTTTGAGCGGGATGCCTGAAGCGGTTTCAGGCATCCTGTCACTTTGATTGACCACCCCACAGGAGCAGGCCCATGTCAGACGATCCACGGTGCTGCGGCACTGGCACTTGCATCATCAACGCCGAAGGCCTTTGCTGGTGCGGCCAGCGCTGGGATGGCGAGAAGATGTGCTTCATGTCCGAGCCTGCGCCAGCGCCAGCCCAATCTCAAAACGCCGAGCGCTCCAATCCGCCTTCTCAGGCTGGGCAAAATTGAGCATGGCCCCAGCATGACCCGCAGCCCATTCCCGCTTGAGGTTTTGCAGCCTTTGAAGCAGGGCACAAGGCCGCCCCGTTGACCTCTTCAATCGCCCCTGCACCATCCCCACCCGCCATGCACTGGCGCGACCCGTTCCGGGTGCGAAGTTTTCGCTTCCAGTGGCCCGCCGACCTGGCCACCTCCTGGGCTTTCGAGATGGAGTCCATTGTGTTGGGCTGGTTCATCCTGGTCGAGTCGGGCTCGGTGATGATGCTGGTGGTGTTTGGCTCCTTGCAGTATTTGGGCTCTTTGGTCTCGCCCATGTTTGGCGTGGTGGGTGACCGGCTGGGGTACCGCCGCATGCTGGTCTTGTCGCGCGCCCTCTATGCAGCGCTGGCCACCAGCTTCATGCTGCTGGCTTGGTTACAAGCCCTCACGCCCATGATCGTGCTGTTCATGGCGGCCTTGGCGGGCTTGGTGCGCCCCTCGGACATGATGATGCGCAACGCCTTGATTGCGCAGACCTTGCCACCCCGACATTTGTTGGGCACCTTGGGCATTTCACGCATCACCTCGGATTCGGCCCGCATTGCGGGAGCATTGGCCGGTGCAGGCGTGGTCGCTTGGCTCGGCATGACCTGGGCTTACGCGCTGATCACCGCGCTTTACACGCTCAGCTTTGTGCTGTCTCGCGGTGTGTCGGATGTGCCCGCCCCAGCCCATGACACCGTGCGCGTGTCGCCCGTGCGCGACTTGCAGCTGGCTTTTGGCTATGTGTGGACGCGACCGGTGCTGATGGCGGCCATGGCCTTGGCCTTCTTGGTCAACCTGCTGGCCTTTCCCTTCTCTTTGGGCTTGCTGCCCTATGTGGCCAAAAACATTTACCTGACCGATCAGACGGGTCTGGGCTGGCTGGGTGCGAGTTTTGCCTTTGGGGGACTGGTGGGTTCGGTGGTGCTCAGTTCGCACCGCTTTGCGTTTCGCGCTGCGCAAACCATGGTGCTGGCGGGGGCGGTGTGGTTTGCGGTGGATGTGCTGTTGGCCTTCAGTACCCATTTGGGTGTGGGCATGGCCTTGCTGTGGGTGGCGGGCCTGGCACAAAGCCTGAGCATGACGCCCTTGGCTGCCGTGATGTTGCGCGCCACAGAACCTGCTTACCGCGGCCGGGTGATGGGCATGCGCATGCTGGCCATTTGGGGTTTGCCTTTGGGCCTGCTGCTGTCGGGCCCGCTGATTGACCGCTGGGGCTATGCCGCCACAGCTGGCATGTATTCGGCCTTAGGACTGCTCTTGACCGGGGCCATGACGGTGTATTGGCGAGTGCACATTTGGGACCGCAAAGCCCCGGCTAACGAGCCCCTTTAACAGGGCTGTTTGGCTCATGGCCCCCTGTGACGCAAGCGACAGCGCCAAACTGACCTTGGGCGCACATTATTGGGGCACTTTGGCCCAGCGAATCACTGTCTGGCCTGCCAGCGAAAACCGACCATGACGACCTCAACTTCTTCATCTGCCCCAGCTTCCCATTCCGAGGCCGACCACCCCCGCGTCGTGCGGGGCCTGCTCAACATCGCGCACGCGCTGGACCATTTGTTTTTGCTGATTTTTGCGGCGGCAGTCAGCACCATCGCGGCCGACATGGGCCTGGCCCAATGGCAAGACCTCATGCCCTATGGTGCGGGGGCGTTTTTCATGTTCGGACTGGGCTCATTACCTGCGGGGCGGCTGGGCGATTTGTGGGGCCGGCGCAGCATGATGCTGATTTTCTTTTTGGGCATTGGCGCAGCCGCCATCTTGACGGCGTTCGCGCAAACGCCCTGGCAGCTGGCAGCTTGCCTCACGCTGATCGGCGTGTTCGCCTCCATCTACCACCCGGTGGGCATTCCCATGCTGCTTGAGCGCGCGTCCAACCCCGGTGCCACCATCGGCTTCAATGGCCTGGCGGGTAATTTGGGTGTGGCCGTGGCCGCTTTGCTCACGGGCTTTTTGATCCAGTGGCAGGGCTGGCGTGCGGCCTTTGTGGTGCCGGGAGTGTTGGCCTTGGTCTGCGGCTGGGTGTTTGCCCGCGCTTGTCCGCAAGAGCTGTCGTCGCCCGCCAAGCGCAAAGGCGGTGCCAAAGTGACCCTGCCTGCGCCCATGTTGGCGCGTGCTCTGGTGGTGATGACAGCGGCGGCCATCACCAGCAGCGTGTTGTTCAACTTCACCACCAACGGCAACGGACCTTTAATCACCGAGCGCTTCAAGGGGGTGATGGAAGACCCCGCCGCTTTGGGCCTGTTGCTGGCCGTGGTCTATGCGGTCGCGTCTCTGGCTCAAGTGGTGGTGGGGCACCTGATCAACCGCTTCCCGCTCAAGCGCTTTTTCATGTTCATGGTGATGGCGCAGATCCCCATGCTGGTGCTGGCTTCGCAGGCGCAGGGCTGGTGGCTGTTTGCCGCGCTGATCGGGGTGATGGTGTTCATCTTCGGGGCGATTCCGTTCACCGATTTCATGATCGCCCGCTATGTGGACGACCGCCTGCGCTCGCGCGTGTCGGGCATGCGCCTGGGTGTGTCGTTTGCGGTCAGCTCCTTGTCGGTCTGGGCCTTGGGGCCAGTGGTCAAGGCCATGGGCTTTGGCAGTTCGCTTTTGCTGTTGGCGGGCTTTTCGGTGGCCACGACCTTGATTTTGACTTTGCTGCCTGGCGCAGCGCACGAGCAAACGTCTGCCGCATGAAGCTGCCAGCCGTTTTAGATTCGGCACGCTGAAGTTTGGAGTTTTTTGCACCGTCAACCCGTAGGTCGGTAGCTTCAGCTCCGACGATGCTGGTTTCGGCGCAGGCCCCTGTCAGGGCTGAAGCCACCGATCTACAAACCCCTTGAAGATTGAAAACTTCAAGGGACTGAATCAATAGCGCTTCAGTCCTGGCCTTCGGTCAAGGTGTCCAGCTGGAATTTGCCGCTTTTGTGCCAAAGCCAAGTGTCGGTGTAGGTCACCTGGCTCAGGTGCCGTGGGACAGGGTAGGGGGCGGCAGCTTTGACCATGCGCTCAATTTCGGCCATGACCTGCGGAACGTGTTTGGGGGCGCGCATCCAGTTGACGGCTTTCACGGCACCTTTTTGGTCAATGTCCACATTCAACACGCCGACGGCTTCCAGCAACGGCGGCATGCGCCCTTTGTAAATGCGTTGGGCATTCATGCCGTACAAATGCCCTGCCGCATCTTTTCGGTATTCTTTGCTGTTGCGAGCAAGTGAGGCGAGGCCTGTTGGCGTGTTCACGACCTCCGGCACTTTGGCAACGGGCGGCGGTGGCGTTGCTGCAGGAGGCTTTGCGACTGGCGGTGGCGTGCTGCATCCGCTCAAAAAGCCCAAACCAATGGCCCCCAGACACAGCAATGTGTGGGTGAGCGCATGCTGAAACTGATGCAAATGTTTGTTCATGGCAAGCTCTTGTCCTTGGCATACTCTGCGGTGGCCATGATTGTGGCACCGACAAAGTCCGGTGGGCAAACAAATGACAGGTAAAAACCCTTTGAATGGACAGCCAAAGTGAATTGGATTGAGCAAGCAATGCAGCGCTTGAAGTCAGAAAACGCGGTCATGGTGACCGTGTTGTCGACGCAAGGCTCGGTGCCCAGGGGGCCGGGCACCCGCATGGTCGTTTTTGCGCAGGGCGAGTGCGGCACCATTGGCGGTGGGCATTTGGAGTTTCAGGCCATTGCCCACGCCCGCCAATGGCTGGCAGGTCAGACGCGTGAAGCCACACTGCGCCAGGTGCTGGGCCCCAGTTTGGGGCAGTGCTGCGGTGGTGCAGTCGAGCTGGCTTTTGAGGCCGTGAGCGCAGCCGACCTGCCGCGCCTGCGCGAGCAGCTCATGCCACCCCGCACGCCGCTGGCCTTGTTTGGCGGGGGCCATGTCGGCAAAGCCTTGGTCAACACCTTGGCCCCTTTGCCGTTTGCTGTGCGCTGGGTTGACAGTCGCGACGAGATTTTTCCGTCCGATGTGCCCGATGTCGTCGAATGTGAACACTCCAACCCGGTGCAAGCCGCTGTGGCCGATCTGGCCCCCGGCAGCCGCGTGTTGATCATGAGCTTCAGCCATGCCGAAGACCTCGACATCGTGATCGCCTGCCTCAAGCGTCAGCGCGACCAAGGGGACCTGCCTTTTGTGGGCTTGATCGGCAGCAAGACCAAATGGGCCACCTTTCGGCATCGCCTGGAGGACCGGGGTTTCAGCGCCGAAGAGATGGCACACATCACCTGCCCGATTGGCGTGCCGGGCATCGTGGGCAAAGAGCCCGAAGTCATCGCTGTGGCCGTGGCGGCACAACTCTTGCAAACGCTGTAAAGACAAGTTCTGGTTTCTACGGATGTTACAGAGGCCTCCAGGGCTGGATTTGGATGCATAAACTGTATACACTTCGGTGCACTGGTCGCAGCGGCGCAAGAACCCCCGGGTTCATGTTCGCGACCGAATGACCGCTCACAGGGCCCGCGGTGGTGAGCTGGTTGGAGAATCCTTCATGGAAACGTATCTGCTGGAATGGGCCAATTTGTTGCTGCGCTGGGTGCATGTCATCACCGCCATCGCCTGGATTGGTTCTTCGTTTTACTTTGTCTTTCTGGACAACAACCTGCAAAAACCCAACTCACCCGACCTGCTTGAAAAAGGTGTGGGTGGTGCGATGTGGGCCGTGCACGGCGGTGGTTTTTACAACCCCCAGAAATACATGGTGGCCCCCAAAATCATCCACACCAAGCTGCACTGGTTTTATTGGGAGAGTTATTCCACATGGCTCAGCGGTTTTGCGCTGTTCACTGTGCTGTACCTCTACAACGCGGGCACCTTCCTGATCGACAAATCGCTGATGGACTGGACACCGGTGGTGGCCGGTTCGGCCGCATTGGGTTTTTTGGTGGCGTTCTGGTTTGTTTACGACATCATTTGCCGTCTGTTTGGCTTTCGCAAAAACGGCGAACTGATCGTGGCGGGCCTGATGATTGTGGTGATTGCCTTCGCTTCGTGGCTGGCCAATCAGCTGTTTGCAGGGCGCGCCGCTTTCTTGCTGGTGGGCGCGATGATCGCCACCAGCATGAGCGCCAACGTGTTTTTCTGGATCATCCCTGGCCAGCGCAAGGTCGTGGCCGCCATGACCAGCGGCGAGGCCTATGACGCCAACGCCCTGGCCATCCACGGCAAGCGCGGCAAGCAGCGCAGCGTGCACAACACTTACTTCACGCTGCCCGTCATCTTTGCGATGCTGAGCAACCACTACAGCTTCTTGTACACGCACGAACACCGCTGGGTGCTGCTGTTTGTGATGATGTTTGCCGGGGCTTTGATTCGCCAGTTTTTTGTGCAGCGCCACGGCTACCACCTGGGCCGCGCAGCCAACCCCTGGCCCTTTGCCGCCGTGGGTGTGGTGCTGATTCTGGGCGTGATCATTGCCCTGCGACCTGCAGCGCCCGTGGCATCCGCCGTACCCGCTGCGCCTGTGAGCTTTGCGCAAGTCAAAGCCGTGCTGGAGCAGCGTTGCTACATGTGCCATGGCGAACAGGTGCAGATGAAAAACGTGCGCCTGGACAGCCCGGAGTTGGTCAAACAAAACGCCCAAAACGTGTACCAGCAAGTGGTGGTGACCAAACAAATGCCCATGAACAACGCCACCGGCATCACCGACGACGAGCGTGACCTTATCGGCCGCTGGTTTCAGGCAGGTGGCAAGGTCGATTGATGGCTGAGTGCTGGCAGCGCGGCCTCTGACAGGTCGCCTGGCCATTTAGCCCAGTAACGCGTTGAGGAAAATGCGCGGCATCTTCAGCAAACTGGGGCGGTGCTGAAACGCCACCAGAAGTTTGCCCAAAATGCCCCCCTTGCGGTTGGTCACGAACCAGGGTGGGCGCGGCAGCAAGGTGAACGACAAGCTCAGCAGGTTGCGCGGGAAGGGGCGAAACGGGGCCTCGACCACGGCGCGCTGAGGCTTGTCAAACAGCAGGGTGTTGTGCACCACGCCCATGCCGCTTTGCACGTCGGCCAGCGTATGACCCGGGAATGCACCCCAGGGCGACTGCGCAGACAAAAATCCCAAGCCTGTCCAGGCATTGATGGCGATGGTGCCGTAGTGCAGATCGGCCAGGATTTCTTCGAATCGTTGGCGTCCGATTTGGGCGATCGTTTTCGGGTGGATCACGATGTTGGCACCCAAGGTGCCGTACAACTGCTCGTTGGCAAACGCAATCGCTTGCACCAGATAGGCCTCGGCATCGACCCCGCTGATCTCGAGCAAATTCAGTGCTGGCGCAAACACCTCGGTGGACCGGGCGCGGGCATTGCCGATGTCCAGTGTGGATATCACCATGTCCTGTGAGCCAGGTCGGCGGATGGTTTTGAAGGTTGGATTGTGGGTGCAGAACTCCGCCAAGCGCTCTTTGGCACCGGGATAGTAAAGACCGCGTGGTGGCGCATGGCTGACCACACTTTCAAGAGCGCCCATAAATGCCGTTTTTTGCGCCCAGTCTTTGGGCATCACCAGAACCTGACATGCCACGCAATTGAAGCCGGAGTTGTGCAGTTTTTGCGTGGCCACTTGCTCGGCCTGAAACCGGATGTCGGCCGCCGACCAAGGGCCTGGCACCACGATGGTGGGGCACACCGCCCCCAGCTCCGAGGTGATTTGCCGGGTGTTGATCGGCGTGTTGGTGACCTTGTTGGCGCGGCCCTGTTCGCCGGGGCCCCACACGATGGCGTCGTGCGATGCGCCCGCGCCGGTGATATGCAAGGTCTCTACCAACGGGTGATTGCACAGGTATTGCCCCACGTCGGTGCCGCCCCGCACGATGCGCACAAAACCCCGGTCGATCAGCGGTTTGAGTGCGGCATTCAAGAACTCGATCAGGTAATCGTTGACCGGATTCATCTTCAGAATGGCCACTTCGTTTTCTGCAAACAGCTTGTGAAACACGTCCAGCGGCGCAATGGCTGCGATGTTGCCCGCGCCCAACACCAGGGCCAATTTGCCGGTTTTGTGCTGCGGGCTGGCGGGGTCGTAAATGGCAGCCGTGTGCTCGGCCAGGTGGGCGCGGGTTACGCCCGGCTGCATCCACACATCGAGCTTGACGCCGCTCAGCAGCAGGTGGTCCCACAGCGAATGCGGCAACACGCGGGCGGCCAGTTGGCCATTGGGCAACTCGCGCACCGGCAAATCGTCAAGGTGGTGTTTGCCTTGCACCTTGGACAGCGTGGCCATCATCTGATTGCAATAAGCCATGACGGTGTAGGGCCCGGAGAGCCATTCCTCGCCTTCAAGCGGCGAGCCCTTGGGAATGCCTTTTTGGCGCGAAGCCGTTTCGGCCCAAGCCTGCGCCACGGGCAGCAGGGCGTCCTTGATTTCGTTCAGGATGGCGATGCGCTCGGCCACCGAGGTTTGTACCCAGCGGTTGCGGTGGTCGGCCAGGGTTTGCAGGTCGCGGTCCAGGCTGGCTTGGCACTCGGTCAGGGAGGGTAGTTTTTGCATGTTGGGCGCTCTTGCTTGGGGTTTCAGGCTTGGCGAATCAGGTCAGCAGCTTTTTCGCCAATCATGATGGTAGGCGCATTGGTGTTGCCGCTGGACACGGTGGGCATGATGGACGCGTCCACCACGCGCAGGCCTTGCAAGCCGTGCACCCGCAGCTGGGCATCGACCACGGCCAGTGGGTCACTGGCTGGGCCCATCTTGCAGGTGCCTACGGGGTGGTATTGCGTGTCGGCGCGGCGGCGGATGTCGGCCGCGATGGCGGCCTTGTCGTTCTTGTCCACCGGGTAAAGCATCTTGCCGCGAATGGCGTCAAAGGGCTTGGACTCGATGATGGCTTGTTGCATCTGCACGCCTTTGACCAGCAGGTCCAAGTCGCGCTCGTCGCCCAAAAAATTGGGGTCGATGACCGGGGCTTGGCGCACATCCGGGCTGTTCAGTGTCACGGTGCCTCGGCTGTGCGGGCGGATCACGTCGACGTGGCAAGAAAAGCCATGGCCCAGGTGCATTTTGCGGCTGTGGTCGTCCACGATGCCGACCACAAACACCAGCTGGAGGTCGGGCGATTGCACCTCGGGTGAGGACCGTAAAAACGCGCCCGACTCGGCAAAGGTGCTGGTCACCAGGCCGGTGCGTTGTTTCTTCCACTCGCCAATGGCTTTTGTAACCTTGACGGTGCCCGTCGCCGACACGCCAAAGGTCTCGGAGTTGCTGGGCGCACGCCAGGTCTGCACATGGTCGATGTGGTCGTGCAGGTTTTTGCCCACGCCTTCAAGCGCATGTACCACCGGGATGCCATGGCGCTGCAGCTCGGCCGCTGGCCCCACGCCCGAGGCCATGAGCAGTTGCGGCGAGCCAAAAGCCCCGGCCGACACAATCACCTCGCGGCGTGCGCGCAGTTCGCTCACCTGGCCGCCTTGGTCAATGCGCACACCCACCGCGCGCGTGCCTTCAAACAAGATTTTTGTGGTGATGGTGTTTGTCTTGACGCTCAGGTTGGGGCGCGACAGATGGGGCGTGATGTAGGCCTTGGCCGCGCTGTGGCGTTCGCCGTTTTTGTGGAAGACCTGGTACATGAATGAGCCAAACTGCTCGGCCCCGTTGTAGTCGGGGTTGTACGGAATGCCGTGCAGGGCGCAGGCATCGAGGAACATTTTGTTGACCGCGCTGGGGCTGCGCAGCTCGGCCACGTTTTGCGGGCCGCCCGTTCCGTGGTATTCGCTGTCGGTGTGGGTTTCGTTGTGCTCGGCTTTTTTGAAGTAAGGCAGCACATCTTGGTAAGACCAGCCGGTGTTGCCCAGCTCGGCCCAGTGGTCGTAATCGTGGCGGCCGCCCCGCACGTACAGCATGGCGTTGATGGAGCTGGAGCCGCCCAGCACCTTGCCGCGTGGCTGGTAACCCTGGCGACCGTTCAGGCCCTTTTGCGGCACGGTTTTGAAGGCCCAGTTGTTGAACGGAATGGGCAGCATGGCCACGACACCAGCAGGCGCGTGGATGAAAATGCTCTTGTCCGGTCCGCCCACTTCCAGCAGGCACACGCTCACGTTGGGGTCTTCGCTCAGGCGCGAAGCCACCACGCAACCGGCCGATCCGCCGCCCACCACGATGTAATCGAATTCAGTGCTCATCAGGGTCTCCTGTTTTTATCGATGAAAGACCCTTGCAGTCTAGAAATCGGCCAGGCGGCTGACTATCCAGATTTCGGCAAATGGGGTGCTGCGCGATGGGTGTTTACCCTTGCATCGCGGGTTGGTGCAGGCCGCCACATGCGGGTCACGGCGGATTGACAGAAGTTGCACCAAAGCATCCAATTTCGGCTTGCCTGCCCAAACCATGTCTTTGCCCACACCTACTTCTGCCGGCTTTGTGACCCAGCTGAACGCCTTCGATCCGCAGGCGTTGGTGCTGGCTTTGCAAGAGGGTTTTTTGGAGCATGTGCAGCTGCAGCCCGGTCGCTTTGGCGGGCAGATCGTGCACAGCATCAGCACCCAATGCCGCACCGACTGGGGCCAGTACAACCTGGCCTTGCTGGCGCGCGGCGACCTGTCGCGGCAATGGTTGTCGGTGGGCATTTTTCTGCAAGGCCAGGACAGCTGGCGCGTGCAAGGCAAGGCGCTGCGCAATGGCGACCTGGTGGTGTACGCCCCGGGCAGCGACATGTGCATCAGCTTGCCGCCGCAGGCGCAGTGGATGGGCATGCAAATTCCGATGGCGCGGCTGCAGGCGCTGGGCTTCGAGATGCCGCAGGGCCTGAGCGCCTTGCACTTGCCGGGCGAGCTGTCTGCCGAGTCGGCCACCCGGCTGGCCGAGCTGTCGTGCGTGCTGGGCCCCGATCGATTGCAAGCACCGGGCTGCGCGGCCATGGAGCAGGCCCACGAACAACTGGTGCAAGTCATCTGGCACGAGTTGGCCCGCCGCTGGCACCATCCCTCGCCGCACAGTATCACGCAGTTGCAAACGCGTGAGCGCTTGGTGGAGTCGGTGCAAAACTGGTGCGAAGACCACAGCGCCGCGCCGCTGCGCATTGACGCGCTTTGCCAAGACATGGGCGTGCCCGTTTGGGAGTTGGAGCGTGCTTTCCAGCACACCTATGGCATGGCCCCGCAGCGCCTGATCACCCTGCAGCGCCTGGCCAAGGCGCGGCGTGCCTTGCTGACCCAAAATGCCAGCGTGACCGACATCGCCATGGGCCACGGCTTTTGGCATCTGGGGCGGTTTGCGGTGCTCTACAAAAACTATTTTGGCGAAAGCCCCTCACACACCCGCCGCTGCGCCAGTGCCGCTCAGGCCTGAGCGGTTTTAAAACCACCAGCCCACGGCGTACGGAATCAGCACCGCCCCTGCAATGCCGTGCAGCCCCATGCCCAAGCTGGCATAGGCCCCGGCCTCGGCATTGACGCTGAAAGCGCGAGAAGTGCCAATGCCGTGCGCGGCCACCCCCAAAGCAAAGCCGCGCTGCCACCAGGCCGTGACGCGCAAGGCGTCCAGCACATAGCGGCCCAACACCGCCCCCAAAATGCCAGTGCTCACGGCAAAGATGGCGGTCAGGGTGGGCGAGGCCTGCACGCGTTCGGCGATGCCCATGGCAATCGGCGCGGTGACCGACTTGGCCACCAGGCCGCGCACCAAGGCTTCGTCCACCCCCAGCCAGCGCGCCACGCCCACTGCCGTGAGCACCGAGGTCACGCCGCCCGCCACCAGCGACAGCATCAACACCCCCATGCGCCCCTTGAGCGAGGCAAAACCTTTGTAGATGGGAATGGCCAGCGACACCGTGGCCGTGCCCAGCAAGAAGTGCACAAACTGCGCGCCTTCAAAGTACTGGGCATAAGGCATGTCGAGCACGCTGATGCTCAGGCACACCAGCACCACCGCGATCAACACCGGGTTGGCCAGCGGGTTGCGCTGGCTGCGCTCGTATAGGGTTAGGCCGATCAAGTAAGCGCTGAGCGTGAGCACCAAAGCCAGCAGCGGGCTGCCTGAGAGGTAGACCCAAATCTCGGAGATGGCGGGCAGGTCGGAGCGTGTCATGGTGTTCATGGCCTCAGTCCTTGGGGGCCAGCAGCTTGAGCACAAGTGCTGTCACCGCCACCGTGGCCAGCACACTGATCACCAGCGCCGCGCTGATGGCCCAGGCATTGGCCCGCAGCACTGGAAAATAAAGCACCACGCCCACTGATGCCGGAATGAAGAGCAGCCCCAAGTGCTGCAAGATGCTGCTACCCACCATGTCCATAGAGGCTGGCACATGGCCACGCAGCCCCAAAAACGCCATCAACAGCACCAGACCCAGCACCGGGCCGGGGATGAAGGGCAGGGCGAACTTGGAGAGCAGCTCGCCCAGGGCTTGGAAGATGAAGAGTTGGACGAGGCCTTGGATCATGGGCTCAGTGTATGCAAGGGTCTGAAGGATGGCGAGTCTCAACAGTTGTGACTCGCATCAAGGTAGTCACTTCGCCCCCAAAGCCAGCTGCATCGCCAGCTGGTTGTGCCGCTCGATCAGCGGCCCCATGTCCACCGTCGCGATCTCGCCCTGGCGCACCACCACGCGCCCGTTGACGATGGTGTAGTCGGCGTTGTCGCTGGCGCAAAGCAAGAGCGAGCCCACCGGGTCGTGCACCGCGCCGCCCGCCATGCTGAGCGTGTCGGTGCGGAACATCGCGATGTCGGCGCAATAACCCTCTTTGATCTGCCCCAGCTCGTGGGCGCGGCCCAGCACTTCGGCGCCGCCGCGTGTGGCCAGGCGCAGGGCGTCGCGGGGTGTCATCTCGGCGGGGCCGTGGTCACAGCCGTACACGGTACGCCCGTCTTCGACGCGCGGTGGTTCCATCGCCCTGCCCACACGGGCCAGCAGCATGGCTTGGCGGGCTTCGTTCAGCAGGTGCGCCGCATCGTTGCTGGCGCTGCCGTCGACGCCCAAGCCAATGGGCACGCCGGCGTCGAGCATTTTGCGCAGGGGCAAGATGCCGCTGGCCAAGCGCATGTTGCTGCACGGGCAGTGGGCGATGCCAGTGCGCGTGCGGGCAAACAAATACGTGCCTTCGTCGTCCAGCTTCACGCCGTGCGCGTGCCACACGTCGTGGCCCACCCAGCCCAGGTCCTCAGCGTATTGCGCGGGCGTGCAGTTGAACTTCTCGCGGGTGTAAGCGATGTCGTGGTCGTTTTCGGCCAAGTGGGTGTGCAGCCGCACGCCGTGGGCGCGGGCTAGTTTTGCCGATTCGCGCATCAGGTCCTGGCTCACGCTGAAGGGTGAACAGGGCGCCACGGCCACATGCGTCATCGCGCCGTAGCTGGCGTCGTGCCACCGTTCTATCAGGCGCTGGGTTTCTTTTAAAATGGCGGGTTCTTTTTCGACCACGCTGTCGGGCGGCAGGCCGCCTTGCGACTGCCCCACGCTCATGCTGCCGCGAGTGGCCGTGAAGCGCATGCCCATGGTGCGCGCGGCTTCAATGCTGTCGTCTAGCCGCACGCCGTTGGGGTAGATGTAAAGGTGGTCACTGCTGGTGGTGCAACCACTTAACAGCAGCTCGGCCATGGCCACCTGGCCAGAGACACGCACCATCTCGGGTGTCAGGCCCACCCAGATGGGGTACAGGCCTTGGAGCCAAGAAAACAGCTCGGCGTTTTGCACCCCGGGGATCGCCCGCGTGAGCGATTGGTACATGTGGTGGTGGGTGTTGATCAGGCCCGGCACCACCACATGGCGGCGGGCGTCGATCACTTCATCCACCTGCTTGACCAGTTCATCGGTGTTTTCAGTGGTGGGAATGATCCGCTCGATGCGGCCGTCGCGGATCAGCAGCGAGGCGTCATTAAGTTCTGTGTTCGTATCGTCTTGTGTGGCGATGCAGCGGGCGCGGTGGATCAGCAGCGTGGTCATGGACTTGTCCTGGGCTAGGGGTGAAACAAGTCGCGGCCGAATCCCCTGATGTCCGCACAAAGCGGGGAGGGCGAGCACCGCGCTGCCGAGCGTACCGGGCTGTGCTGGGGGTGGGTGACAGGCACCCGATCCGGGCGTGATTGTGCCCGAGTTGACGCACTCTTGGCGCTTGAGCAGGTACAGTCAGGCGAGTGTTTTTATTCGTTCACGGCGACCACTTGTCTCCAACCCCTTCTAACTGCCCTCAGACATGACCACAGCGTTTCAGACCGAATCCGTCAGCACCGCACAAGCCTTGGCTTTGTTGCGCCAGCTCTACAACGTGGCCGTGCAGCGGGCGTTGCCTCTGCACAACACGGCCGCCCATTTGCCCCCGCCACCGAAAGGCCGCACCTTGGTGCTGGGCGCTGGCAAAGCGGGCGGGGCGATGGCGCAGGCGGTAGAGGCTTGGTGGCCCAAAGACGCGCCGCTGTCGGGTCTGGTGGTCACGCGCTATGGCCACACGCCGCCACGTCCAGCGGGTTTGTCCGAGCGCATCGAGGTGGTGGAGGCTTCGCACCCGGTGCCCGATGCGGCGGGTCTGCAAGCGGCCGAGCGGATTTTGGAATTGACAAAAGGCCTGACAGCCGATGACCTGGTGCTTTGCCTGATTTCGGGCGGCGGCTCGTCGCTGCTGACTTTGCCTGCAGAGGGCATCAGCCTGCAACTCAAGCAAGACATCAACCGCCAGCTGCTGGCCAGCGGAGCCAACATTGCCGAGATGAATTGCCTGCGCAAACACCTTTCGCGCATCAAGGGCGGGCGTCTGGCGGCAGCTTGCGCGCCGGCTCGGGTGGTCACTCTCACCATCAGCGATGTGACGGGCGATGACCCGTCCATCATCGCCAGCGGCCCCACGGTGGCCGACGCCACCACCTGCGCCGACGCGCTGGCCATCTTGCAATGCTACGCGATTGCTGTGCCGCCCGATGTGTTACAAGCTTTGCAGGCAGGTACATGGGAAACGCCCAAACCCGGCTCGCCCGTGTTTGCGGGCCATGCCCTGCACATGATCGCCACGCCCCAGCAGTCGCTGGAAGCAGCGGCCGAGGCAGCCCGGGCCCAAGGCTTGAACGCCTACATCTTGAGCGACGAGATCGAGGGCGAGTCGCGCGAGGTGGGCAAGGTGCACGCCGCACTCGCGCGGACGGCAGCCAAAGGGCAGGGGCCATTTCAAAAGCCTTGCGTGATTTTGAGCGGTGGTGAAACCACCGTGACCATCAAACCCCAGCCTGCGGGCACGCCACGTGGACGCGGCGGTCGGGCGGGTGAGTTTTGCATGGGCCTGGCCCAGGCCCTGCAAGGCCAGCAAGGTGTGTGGGCTTTGGCCGCTGACACCGATGGCATCGACGGCATCGAAGACAACGCGGGTGCGCAAGTGACGCCCGACACTCTGGCGCGGGCAGCCGCGCTGGGTCATAAGGTGGACGAACATTTGCAGCGCAACGATGCTTATGGCTTTTTTGAACCCTTGGGTGATCTGGTCATCACGGGCCCCACGCACACCAATGTGAATGATTTCAGGGCGATTTTGGTGGTCTGATTTGAGGAAAATCGGACGACCGCCACAAGTCGCGTGAAGGCAAGCGGGGTATTGATGTGCGTCAAACCTGCAGGCCCTGTGCTCTGGCACATTCAGGGCCATCATGTTGGATACTTCTTTGCCCCTTTTGTCCGAAGCCGCTGCCTGTCAGGAGGCCGGTACCGTCTTGTTGCGCCGTGGCGATTCGGTCGACCGCATCGTGCACGTGATGCAGGGTCGGGTGGTTTTGGGGGTGATGACGCAAGGTGAAATAACCCACCAATTGGGTGTGGTCGAAGGGCCTTTTTGGCTGGAGGCCGCTTCGGGCTTGTTGGGCTTGCCGCACGCGTTAGACGCTGTGGCCGAAACACCTGTGCAGCTGCAATATGTCAGCGTGCCCGACTTCGTGGCCCAAGTAAAAGCCTTGCCTGAGGCTTCGCAAAACCTGTTGATGGACATGGCGCGCTCGCAGCGCCAACAAACCGAGCTGGGTGTGAGCCGCCTGGCCAAGGACGCCGATGCGCGCTGCGCTGAATGGTTGCTGCGTCATGCCGAGACCAATGCGCTGGCCGGTGGTCTGGCCGTCACCTTGCGTGAACGCAAACGCACCATCGCGGCCCAATTGGGTATTGCGCCAGAAACTTTTTCGCGGGTGCTGCGCCATTTGCGTGAGCGGCAGCTCATCAGTGGTGGTGGGCGTGTGCTGGGTTTGCCCAATCCGCAAGCCCTGCGCGATTTGGCTGGGGTCTGACCGCATTTTGCAAACCGGGGCGACGCTGACCCAAGCCAAGCTTGCAATACCATTGCGGATCAACGCTTTGTCAGTTCAACATGCCAGCCCCTTACCTCAGTGAAATTGAAGCCCCCAGCCGCGCCGATGTGGACGCTTTGCGTGGCTTGACCCTGCTCGAATTTGGCACCAATTGGTGCGGCCATTGCCGCGCTGCCCAGCCTGTCGTGAACCAAGGGCTGGCAGACCACCCCCAATGGCAACACCTCAAGGTGGAAGACGGCTCGGGCCGTGCGCTGGGGCGTTCTTTTCGCGTCAAACTTTGGCCCACGCTGGTTTTCTTGCGCGACGGCCAGGAAATTGCCCGGCTGGTGCGGCCCACATCGTTGACTGAATTGAATGCTGTTTGGGCTGACCTGAACAGGGTTTGATCGCTGGCGTGTTGGCCCTTTTGGGGCACACGCGCATGATAAGATCGCCGCCGTCACTGGGGAGTAGCCGCTCTTTCACCCAAGAGGCTTGCGTCAACATACTTGGTCTTTTTGGACCATGGCGCAAGCAGCACCGTGCCTGGCAAGACCTTTGACCATGATGCCTCCGTTCAGGCCGGAGATGCGTCGTGGTCATTCGTTTTTTTGATCCGGCCTTGGAGTCTTCATGGAATCCCTTCTCGTCTCAACTGGCGTTGTGGCACTCGCTGAAATTGGCGACAAAACCCAGCTTCTCGCGTTCATCCTCGCAGCGCGCTTCAAAAAACCCCTTCCCATCATCGCCGGCATTCTGGCGGCCACCATCGTCAACCACGGTTTGGCCGGTGCTTTGGGTGCCTGGATCACCTCTGCCATCAGTCCCGAAGTGCTGCGGTGGGTGTTGGGTGCTTCTTTCATCGGCATGGCCATCTGGACGATGATCCCCGATGAAATCGAAGAAGATGAAACCCAGGTGGCCAAGCGCTTCGGTGTTTTCGGTGCCACGCTGATCACCTTCTTTTTGGCTGAAATGGGCGACAAGACACAGATCGCCACGGTGGCCATGGCGGCACACTACGCATCCCCCGTGATGGTGGTGATCGGCACCACACTGGGCATGCTGATTGCCGACGTGCCTGCGGTCTTTGTGGGTGACAAACTGGCCAACAAGATTCCAATGAAACTCGTGCACTCGATTGCTGCAGGTGTCTTTGCCATTTTGGGTGTGGCGACGCTGCTGGGCGCTGGTGCCCGGTTTGGTATCTGACACAGCAACTGAGGATCGGTTCATGCGCCACAGTGTTTTATTTGCCCTGAGCGCTGCCGCTTTGTTTGGTGTCAGCACACCGGTTGCCAAACTGCTGGTTGGAGAAATCTCTCCGCTTTTGTTGGGCGGGCTGTTGTATCTGGGCAGCGGCCTGGGTCTGGCTGTCATCAGGCTGGTGCGTGACCGAGGTTGGAAGACCTCAGGGCTCTTGGTGCACGAATGGCCATGGCTTTTGGGGGCCATTGTGTTTGGTGGCGTGTTGGGTCCGGTGGCGCTGATGGTCGGCCTGACCTACACCAGTGGTTCGGTGGCCTCTCTTTTGTTGAACCTCGAATCCGTACTCACGGCGGTGCTGGCCTGGCTGGCTTTCAAGGAAAACGCCGATCGGCGCGTGGTGTTGGGCATGTTGGCCATCGTCTCAGGCGGGTTGGTGTTGTCGTGGCCTCTTGGGCAGATGGGCTCAGCGCACTGGATGGGGCCCGCCGCCATCGCCTTGGCGTGTTTGTGTTGGGCCATCGACAACAACCTGACCCGCAAAGTCTCTGCGTCCGATGCCTTGTTCATCGCGAGCACCAAAGGCTTGATGGCGGGCGGGGTCAACACCACGATCGCGCTGGCGATTGGCTTGGCCTTGCCCGACGCGGCCACGCTCTCGGTGACCTTGTTGGTCGGGTTGGTCGGTTATGGCCTCAGTCTGGTCTTGTTTGTGTTGGCTTTGCGTGGCTTGGGCGCCGCACGCACAGGGGCCTATTTTTCAACGGCGCCGTTCATGGGGGCGGCTGTGGCGGTGCTCTTTTGGGGTGAAGCAACATCGCCCTTGTCTTGGTTGGCCTGTGTTTTGATGGGGCTTGGCGTCTGGTTGCACCTGAGCGAGCGGCATGAGCATGAACACACCCACGAGCCGCTAGAACACATGCATCAGCACCGGCATGACGAACACCATCAACATGCGCATGACGTTGCTTGGGATGGCGCGCAGCCGCACAGCCACTGGCATGTTCACCAAGCCATGTCGCACAAACATCCGCATTTTCCGGACATTCACCATCGGCACAGCCACTGAGGTTTGACTTGTTTCGCCGCCCCTCACAGCGCGTCGCATTCAGGGGGCGATTTCCAGACTGTTGGGTTGGCGTGTCTGGGGCTGTGACGTGCAGACTCGGCTGCAAGCCATGCTTTACCCCGCCAACAAAGCACCTGCATCCTCGTACCAAAACATCAGCGCTGCGTCGTAGCTCTCCCACACGCAGCCGTTGCAGCCGCGTCCGCAACACGATGTGGGCTCGGGTGGTGGTTCCCTGAAGTCGTGGCCTGCCGCTTGCAGGCGTTCCTGAAATTGCGCAATGCCCCGGCGCACGGAAGCGCGCTGGGCCTGGTAGGGGTCGATGATGGGGTGCTCGTTGCCTTCGGTCATGTCCAATTGTCGGTCAGCGCCGACCTACCGATCGACGTTCACGGCTTGCCCTTGCACCACCGTGTGTGCAATCAGGCGCTCGTCGCCCAGCACGATCATGGCAAACAGCCACTCCGCCAGGGTTTCGGTTTGTGCGCTGCGGCGTGCCAGCAGGGGCGTGGCTTTGGGGTTGAGCACCACAAAGTCGGCTTCGCAGCCGGGCAGCAGGTTGCCCACTTGCCCGCTCAAGTCGAGTGCAGCGGCTGCACCCGCTGTGTGTTGCCACCACAGGTGCTCGGGAGTCAGGCTGATGCCCGGGCGGCCCACACTCTGCCGTGCCACAGTGTAGGCCGCGTGCATGGTGTGAAAGGGGCTGAAGCTGGTGCCGCCGCCCACATCGCTGGCCAGGCCATAGTGCAGACCTGCCGCATCGGATGCCACATAGTCAAAAAAGCCACTGCCCAAAAACAGGTTGCTGGTGGGGCTCACGGCCGCGGTCGCGCCGACTTCGGCCATGCGCCGGCGATCAGTCTCGTCCAGGTAAATGCAATGCGCGTAGACCGAGCGTTGGCGCAAGAGGCCTGCGCGGTCGTACACGTCCAGATAGCTGCGCGCCTCAGGGAACAGTTCATGCACCCAACGGATTTCGTCCAGGTTTTCGGCCACATGCGACTGCACCCACACATCGGGGAATTGCTGAGCGATCTCGCCCGCGCCGTGCAATTGCGCCTGTGTGCTGGTGGGGGCAAAGCGCGGCGTGATGGCGTAGCCCAGGCGGTCTACACCGTGCCAGCGGCGGATCAGGTCTTCCGTCTGGCGCAAGCTCAAGTCGGTATCGGTGTCGCGCAGGCCGTCGGGGCTGTGGCGGTCTTGCAGCACTTTGCCGGTGATCATGCGCAGGCGGCGCTTTTGCGCCACGCTCATGAAGGTATCCACCGATTCGGGGTGTGCCGTGGCAAAGCACAGCGCGGTGGTCACGCCGTGGCGCATCAGTTCATCCAGAAAAAAGCCCGTGACCTCGGTCGCATAAGCCGGGTCGGCAAACTGCTTTTCGTGCGGAAAGGTGTAGTGCTCCAGCCAGGGCAGCAGGCCGTCGGCGGGTGAGCCGATCACATCGGTTTGCGGGTAGTGGATGTGCAAATCGACAAAGCCCGGCGCGATGCACAGGCCGGGCCAGTGGGTGACGGGCAGGTCGGGGTAGTGCGGCGCGAGGTCGCGGTAGGGACCGATGGCTTGGATGCGCACGATGCCGTCGGACTCGCGGGCAGTGACCAGCAGGCCGTCGGCTTCGTGGCGGGCTTTCGGCTGGGCCGGGTCGGCAAACCACAGCAAGCTGGCTCGCCAGCCTTGGCGTTCGGTCAGTTGGGCGTCGTGGGGCATGGGGCGGTTGTCGGGCAATCAGGGGTGAATACGGGGATAAACACCCGGGAAAAGGGGGTGTTTGCAGTGGTACATTGTGCGGCAATCTCCTGGCTTGCAAGGGGGGTGCCAACGCTTCAGGCACAGACTTTGCAAGAGACTTATTCAGTTCCTCCATCGCACCCGACATGACCACCCCCCTTTTGTCTTTGCAGGGCATCACCAAACGCTATCCCGGCGTGGTGGCCAACCAGGGCGTGTCGCTCACCGTGATGCCCGGCCAGGCGCATGCCGTGCTGGGCGAAAACGGCGCAGGCAAATCCACGCTGATGAAAATCATTTATGGCTCGGTCAAGCCCGACGAGGGCCAGGTATTTTTCAAAGGCCAGCCGGTCAGCATCCGCAACCCGCAAGAAGCGCGCAAGCTGGGCATCAGCATGGTGTTTCAGCATTTCAGCCTGTTTGACACGCTCACCGTGGCCGAAAACGTCTGGCTGGGTCTGGACAAAACCCTGAGCCTGGCCGAGGTGACGCGCCGCATCGAGGCCAAAGCGGCCGAATACGGCCTCAACATCGAAGCCGCCCGCCCGGTGCACACGCTGAGCGTGGGCGAGATGCAGCGCGTCGAGATCATCCGGGCGCTGCTGTCGGAGCCGCAACTGCTGATTCTGGACGAACCGACCTCGGTGCTGACGCCGCAAGCGGTTGAGAAACTCTTTGTGGTCCTGCACAAACTGGTCAGCCAGGGCGTGAGCATTTTGTACATCTCACACAAGTTGCACGAGATTCGCGCCCTGTGCAGCGCCTGCACCGTGCTGCGTGGCGGCAAAGTCACCGGTGTGTGCGACCCGCGTGAAGAGACCAACGCCAGCCTGAGCCGCCTGATGATCGGGGCCGAGCCGCCTGCGCTGGCCCCCACCCCCCGCACGCCGGGCGAGGTGGTGTTGTCGGTCAAGGGCCTGCAACTGCACAAGCAAGACCCGTTTGGTGTGGACCTGCAAGGCATCGACCTGCAAGTGCGCAGCGGCGAGGTCGTGGGCCTGGCCGGGGTCTCGGGCAATGGTCAGCGCGAACTGATGTGGGCCTTGTCGGGCGAAGACACCCGTGCGCCTGCGGCGGCCATCACGCTGGCGGGGCAGGGTGTGGGCCACTGGGCCCCGCGTGCGCGGCGCAGCCTGGGCCTGCACTTTGTGCCCGAAGAGCGCTTGGGCCGGGGGGCGGTGCCGTCCATGAGCCTGGCGCACAACCTGTTGCTCACGCGCAGCGAGGCGCTGGGCGCGGGCGGCTGGATCCGCATGGGCGCACTGGCCGATCAGGCGCGCAGCATCATCGGGCGCTTCAAGGTCAAGGCCTCGGGGCCCGATGCCGCAGCGCGTTCGCTGTCGGGCGGCAATTTGCAAAAGTTCATTGTGGGGCGCGAGATCAGCGCGGCCCCGAAGCTGCTGATCGTTTCGCAACCCACCTGGGGTGTGGATGTGGGTGCAGCGGCGCAGATTCGCGCCGAGATATTGGCGCTGCGCGACGCGGGTTGCGCGGTGCTGGTGGTGAGTGAGGAGCTGGAAGAATTGTTTGAAATTTCCGATCGATTGCATGTGATCGCCAAGGGCCGCCTGTCGCCCTCGTTGCCCCGGGCCGAGGCCACGGTGGAGCGGATTGGTGAATGGATGAGCGGCCTGTGGCCTGACGCGTCCGAGATGGCACAAGGAGTGCAACATGCTCAAGCTTGAAGCCCGTCCTCAGGCTTCGCGCCTGTGGACCTATGCCTCACCGGTGCTGGCCCTGGTGCTCACCGTGGTGTTGGGTGTGATTTTGTTCATTGCACTCGGCAAAGACCCGGTTCGTGCCTTACAGATGTTTTTCTGGGAGCCGATCAAATCGGGCTATGCCCTGGGTGAGCTGATGGTCAAGGCCACGCCGCTCTTGCTGATCGCGCTGGGGCTGGCGGTGTGCTTTCGCTCCAATGTGTGGAACATTGGGGCCGAGGGCCAGTTTGTCATTGGCGCGGTGTGCGCCGGGGGCGTGGCCATGCTGGCGGGCAAAGACACGGGCCGCTGGGTGGTGCTGGCCATCATCGCAGCGGGTGTGCTGGGCGGCATGCTGTGGGCGGGCCTGACGGCTTTGTTGCGCGACCGCTTCAACGCCAGCGAAATTTTGGTCAGCCTGATGCTGGTCTATGTGGCCGACATGGTGCTGAGCTATCTGGTTTATGGCCCCTGGAAAGACCCGGCGGGCTACAACTTTCCGCAGACCAAAACCTTTGAGGCCGTGACGCAGATCCCGCGCCTGATGAGCGGCTCGCGCGTGAGCGTGGGCCTCTTGATCGCGCTGGCGGCGGCGGGGGCCTTGTGGGTGTTTTTGTTCCGCACCCGGGCGGGCTTTGCCCAGCAGGTGGGCGGGCTGGCACCGGATGCGGCGCGGTATGCGGGCTTTTCTTCGCGCAAGGCGCTGTGGGTGGCTTTGCTCACCTCGGGCGGTGCGGCGGGTTTGGCGGGCGCGCTGGAAGTGGCGGGGCCGATTGGGCAGCTGACGCCTTATGTGCCTGCGGGCTACGGATTTGCCGCCATCATCGTGGCCTTTGTCGGGCGCTTGCACCCGGCGGGTATGGTGCTGTCGGCGGTGCTGATGAGCATGTTTTACATCGGCGGCGAGCTGGCGCAATCGCGTCTGGGCCTGCCCAAGTCGATCACGGGCGTGTTTCAGGGCTTGCTGCTGTTTTGCCTGCTGGCGTGTGACACGCTGGTGGCCTACCGCTTGCGTTGGGTCGCTGCCCAGTCTGCGGTCCAAGGAGGGAAAGTCTGATGGAATCGTACGCACTGTTGGTGGCCGCCACGCTGAATGCGGGCACCGTGCTGGCGCTGGCCGCTTTGGGTTTGCTCATCAATGAAAAAGCCGGGGTGCTCAACCTTGGGGCCGAGGGCATGATGCTGTGCGCGGCCATCGCCGGGTTTGCCGCCGTGATCCACACCGGCAACGACTGGATCGGGTTTGCCGCCGGCATGGGCGCGGGCGCTGTGCTGGCCGCCATCTTTGGTGGGCTGGTCATTTGGCTGGGCACCAACCAATACGCGACCGGCTTGGCGCTTAGTTTGTTCGGCGTGGGTTTTTCGGCCTTTGCGGGCATTGGCTATGTGCAGGAGAAGCTGCCCGAGCGGGCCTCGCACGCCATTCCATTCCTGGCTGACATTCCGCTGGTGGGTCCGGCCTTCTTCCGTCAGCACCCGCTGGGCTACATCACGATCGCACTGGTTTTGGGCCTGATCTGGTTTTTGTACAGAAGCCGCCCCGGTTTGGTGCTGCGCTCGGTGGGCGAATCGCCCGAGTCAGCCCATGCGCTGGGCTATCCGGTGCGCCGCATCCGCCTGCTGGCGGTGGTGGTGGGCGGGGCGCTGTGCGGCTTGTCGGGGGCCTACATCTCGGTGGTCTACACCCCGCTGTGGGTCGAGGGCATGGTGGCCGGTAAGGGCTGGATCGCGCTGGCGCTGACCACTTTCGCCACCTGGCGACCGGCACGGGTTTTGCTGGGTGCTTACCTGTTCGGTGGCGTGACCATGTTGCAGTTTCACTTGCAAGGCGCAGGCGTGGATGTCTCCAGCCAGCTGCTCACGGCGCTGCCGTATGTCTCGACCATCGTGGTGCTGGCTTTGATTTCCCGCAACCCGACCTGGATCCGGATCAACATGCCAGCGTCGCTGGGGAAAACTTTCCATCCCGGTTCATAATGAGTTTTTTCAACCCCCCCTGTAACCCTGTTCAATAACAAAAGGAACTGACATGACAGACATCTCCAAGCGCACCGTCGTCAAGATGGTGGCCCTGACCGCTGTGGCTGCCGCCGCACTGGTCGGCTGTGGCAAGAAAGAAGAAGCCCCCAAGGCCGAAGCGCCCGCTGCGGCCAAGGCCGAGCCCCTGAAGATCGCGTTTGCTTATGTTGGCCCTGTGGGCGACGGCGGTTGGACTTTTGCGCACGACAACGGCCGCAAAGCCCTCGAAGCCGAGTTCGGCGATAAGATCGTCACCAGCTTCGTTGAAAAAGTGCCCGAAAGCGCTGACGCCGAGCGCGTGATTCGCGACATGGCCGGCCAAGGCAACAAGCTGATTTTTGGCACCACCTTCGGCTACATGGAGCCCATGCTCAAAGCCGCAGCGGACCTGAAAGACGTCAAGTTCGAGCACGCCACCGGCTACAAAACCGCCGAGAACATGCGCACTTACGACAGCCGCACCTACCAGGGTGCGTACATGGCTGGCGTGATCGCAGGCAAGATGACCAAGACCAACACCGTGGGTGTGGTCGGTTCCATCCCAATCCCTGAAGTGATCCGCAACATCAACAGCTTCACGCTGGGTGCTCAGTCGGTCAACCCCAAGATCAAGACCAAAGTGGTCTGGGTGAATGACTGGTTCAACCCACCAAAGGAAACCGAAGCCGCTACCGCCCTGATCAACGGCGGCGCTGACGTGCTGATGCAAAACACCGACTCGCCTGCCGTGTTGCAGACCGCCGAGAAGATGGGCAAGCGCGCCTTCGGCTGGGATTCGGACATGACCGCCTACGGCCCCAAGGCCCACCTGGGCTCGGCCGTGATCAACTGGGGCCCTTACTACATCAAGGCCACACGTGACGCCCTCGAAGGCAAGTGGGCCACCGGCCAAAGCTGGTGGGGCGTGAAAGAAGGCGCGATTGACTTTGTGTCGGTGGCCGCTGACGTGCCTGAAGATGCCAAAAAGAAACTGGAAGAAGTCAAAGCCGGTCTGAAAGACGGCACTTTCGAAATCTGGAAAGGCCCGATCGTGGGTCAGGATGGCAAAGAAGTGCTGGCCAAAGACGCCGTGGCGGACGACAAGTTCTTGGGCGGCATCAACTTCTACGTCAAGGGCGTGGAAGGCAAGATTCCAGGCGGCAAGTAAGCGCTTGTATGAACGGCCTTCTGGCCGTTCAAACCTTTTCAAAAGGCTGCTTTCGGGCAGCCTTTTTTCGTTCTGCGGGCTTAACATCAAGGCTCATGTCTTCATGGGGAAATTGAAATGTTCAAAGTCCACGGCATTGCTTCTCATCGCTTGCCCGAATTGCTGAGAGTCATGCCCAAGGCAGAGCTGCACATCCACATCGAAGGCTCTTTGGAGCCCGAGCTGATCTTTGCTTTGGCCAAGCGCAACGGCGTGCAACTGCCCTATGCCGATGTGGCCGCCTTGCGCAGCGCCTACGCCTTCACCAACCTGCAAAGTTTTCTGGACCTGTACTACGCCGGTGCCAGCGTGCTGCTGCACGAGCAGGACTTTTACGACATGGCTTGGGCGTACTTTGAAAAAGCCGCTGCCGATCACGTCGTGCGGGCCGAGCTGTTTTTTGATCCGCAAACCCACACTGAACGCGGCGTGGCCATGGGCGCGGTCATCGAAGGCCTGCACCGTGCCTGCCGCGATGCGCGCACACGATTGAACATCAGCGCCGATTTGATCTTGTGTTTCTTGCGTCACTTGTCTGAAGAAGACGCTTTGGCCACGCTGGAAGAAGCCATGCCTTGGCGTGAACATTTCATTGGCGTGGGGCTGGATTCGAGCGAAGTGGGCCACCCGCCCGAAAAGTTTGCCCGCGTGTTTGCCCGTGCCCGCGAGTTGGGTTTACATGTGGTGGCCCATGCGGGCGAAGAGGGGCCGCCCGCTTACATCTGGAGCGCACTCGATGTGTTGAAGGTCGAGCGCATCGACCACGGTGTGCAAGCCATCCACGATGCTGCGCTCATGAAGCGGCTGGCCGATGCACAAATGCCACTCACCGTGTGCCCGCTGTCCAACCACAAATTGTGTGTGTTCAAGACCCTTGCCGACCACAACCTGGGCCAGATGCTGGACGCGGGCCTGCGCGTGACCATCAACTCGGACGACCCGGCCTACTTTGGCGGCTACCTGAACGAGAACTACCTGCAGACCTTTGCTGCCCTGCACCTGAGCGCCCAGCAGGCCTACAAGCTGGCCGCCAACAGCATCGAAGCGAGCTTTGCGCCCGAGGAAGACAAGCACCGCTGGATGCACGAGCTGAAAGCCTGTTTTCAGGGCTTTTCGGAGCAGGACTGAGGGTCTCGGGTCTCTTGATAAAATCCGACCCCGAAGCCCGCTGCCCCGGCGGGCTTCGTTTTGTGTATCACCGGGGCCATGTAGAGGACTACCATGTATAAAAACCTCGCTGCCACGCTCGTGGCCGCCTGCTTTTTTGTTTCGGCCGCACAGGCTCAAATTCCAGCGCAATCTCCCACCAAAATCACCGAGCCCATCAAGGCAGGTTTTGTCTATGTCTCGCCCATCACCGAGGCAGGCTGGACCAAACAGCACGACGAGGGTCGCAAGGCGGTCGAGCGGGCTTTGGGCGATCAAGTCAAGACCACCTTTGTGGCCGATGTGCCCGAGGGCGCAGACGCCGAGCGCGTGATCCGCGACCTGGCCCAGCAGGGCCATCAGATCATTTTCACGCCCAGCTTTGGCTACATGGAGCCCACGCTCAAGGTGGCCAAAGAGTTTCCGAATTTGAAGTTTGAATCGGTCACCGGGTTCAAGACGGCACCCAATGTGGCTGCATCGAACGCCCGTTATTACGAAGGCCGTTACCTGGCGGGCATCGCCGCTGGACGCATGACGAAGTCCAACGTGGCCGGTTATGTGGCGGGTTTCCCGATCCCCGAGGTGCTTCAAGGCATCAATGCCTTCACCTTGGGCATGCGCTCGGTCAATCCGAAAGCCACAGTCAAAGTGGTCTGGCTCAACGCCTGGTTTGATCCACCGAAAGAGCGCGAAGCGGCCATGGCTTTGTTCAATCAGGATGTGGATGTGATCGCGTTCCACACCGGATCGACTGCGGTGATGGCGGCTGCGCAAGAGCGCGGCAAGATGGCCGTGGCCTACCACTCGGACATGCGCAGGGTGGGGCCGGATGCCCAAATCATCGCCGTAACCCACCAGTGGGGTGACTATTACACCGCCCGCGTGAAGGCGGCCATGGCGGGTACTTGGACTTCGGGCAGCGTGTGGGGCGGGGTGAAGGAAGGGATGATCCGCGTGGGCGACTTTGGCCCGAAGGTGCCCAAAAAAGTCCAGGATGAGATTGCAGCCAAGCAAAAAGCGGTGGGTGCGGGCAAATTGCTGCCATTCGCCGGCCCGATCACCGACAACGAAGGCAAGGCGGTTTTGCCCGCAGGGCAAAGCCTGAGCGATGCCCAGATCTTGAACATGAATTACCTGGTGCAGGGTGTGGTGGGGCGCATCAGCCGCTGAACCTGCAGGCTTGGCCCCGGCTTGTGGCGCTGGGTGCCAGTCTGGTCCAGGCCCGGCGGGAGCCTCTAAAATAACTGAATTGACATAAAGGCACACCATGAGCATCAAGAGCGACAAATGGATCCGCCGCATGGCAGAGCAGCACGGCATGATCGAGCCGTTTGAGCCCGGCCAAATTCGCCAGAACGCCGCAGGCCAGAAAATCGTGAGCTACGGCACCAGCAGCTATGGCTATGACATCCGCTGCGCGCCCGAGTTCAAGGTGTTCACCAACATTTACAGCACCGTGGTGGACCCCAAAAACTTCGATGAGCGCAGTTTTGTGGACATTGAAGGCGATGTTTGCATCATCCCGCCCAACAGTTTTGCACTGGCCCGCACGGTGGAATATTTCCGCATTCCGCGCAATGTGCTGACCATTTGCCTGGGCAAAAGCACTTACGCCCGCTGCGGCATCATCGTCAACGTGACGCCCTTTGAGCCCGAGTGGGAAGGCTACGTGACCCTCGAATTCAGCAACACCACGCCACTGCCCGCCAAGATTTATGCCGGTGAGGGGTGTGCCCAGGTTTTGTTCCTGGAAAGCGATGAAGTGTGTGAAACCAGCTACAAAGACCGGGGCGGCAAGTACCAGGGGCAGGTCGGTGTCACGCTGCCCAAAACCTGAGGTCCAAAACCCGGTTTTTGGCCTGTCAGCCCAAAATGCGACAATAGCGGGTTAATGACCGACTCTTTTTCCAATTTATCGCTGGCGCCCACGCTGGCACGAGCCGTAGCCGAAATGGGCTACGAATCCATGACCCCTATCCAGGCCCAAGCCATTCCGGTGGTATTGACAGGCCAGGATGTCATGGGCGCAGCCCAGACCGGCACCGGTAAAACGGCGGCTTTCTCGCTGCCATTGCTGCAACGCCTGCTCAAGCACGAAAACCCCTCCACATCACCCGCCCGGCATCCGGTGCGCGCCCTGGTGCTTTTGCCCACGCGTGAACTGGCCGATCAGGTCGCCCAGCAGATTAAGATGTACGCCAAGTACACCCAGCTGCGCAGCGCAGTGGTGTTTGGTGGCATGGACATGAAGCCCCAGACGCTGGAGCTGAAAAAAGGCGTTGAGGTGTTGGTGGCCACGCCTGGCCGTTTGCTGGACCACATCGAAGCCAAAAACGCGGTGTTGAACCAGGTGGAATATGTGGTGCTGGACGAAGCCGACCGCATGCTGGACATCGGCTTTTTGCCGGATTTGCAGCGCATCCTGAGCTTTTTGCCCAAGCAGCGCACCACGCTGTTGTTCTCGGCCACGTTCTCATCTGAGATCAAGCGCCTGGCCGGCAGCTACCTGCAAAACCCCGTCACCATTGAGGTGGCGCGTCCCAATGAGACCGCGTCCACCGTCGAGCAGCGTTTTTACGCCGCGCAAGACGATGACAAGCGCCGCGTGATCCGCAAGGTCTTGGACGACCGGGGCATCAAGCAGGCGTTCATCTTTGTGAACAGCAAGCTGGGCTGCGGCCGTCTGGCCCGTTCTTTGGAGCGTGAAGGCTTGCGCACAGCGGCTTTGCACGGCGACAAGAGCCAGGACGAGCGCCTGAAAGCGCTGGAAGCCTTCAAAAAAGGCGAAGTCGATTTGCTGGTGTGTACCGATGTGGCCGCCCGTGGTTTGGATATCAAGGACGTGCCTGCGGTGTTCAACTTCGATGTGCCCTTCAACGCCGAAGACTATGTGCACCGCATTGGCCGCACAGGCCGCGCTGGTGCGTCGGGCTTGGCGGTGACTTTGGTCAGCCCGTCCGATACCCGCTTGGTGGGTGACATCGAAAAGCTGATCAAGAAAAAGCTGGAAGTGGAAACCTTGCCGCTGGACACACGCCCTGCTGGCCCCGCGCCAGAAAAGTGGGGAACGCGTTCGGAAGACCGTCCTCGCGGGCGGGCCTCAGAAGGTCGCCGCCGGGAGCACGATCCTCGTGATGCACTGGATGCACCGAACGAGCGCCGTGGTGGCTTCCGCCCTGCGCCGATCAACCGTGATCCGTTTTTCCAGAAGCCTTACGAGGCCACCGTGTCGGAAACTGCGCCCAGCTGGGAGCCGAGCGGCCCCAAAACGGTTCGTTCCTCGATCTCGGCCAATATCAAGCCGAAACGCAAGGTCGCGGCCTTGTTCAAATCGGGTCATTGATCGGGTTTAAAGCCCGGTCTTTACCTGGGCTTCAAACCTTCGTCACTTGACGCTGTCAAAATCAGCGGATGCGTGACATTTCCTCCCATTCCCCATTTTTCTCGGCACCCAACCCTGTGGTGCCTTTGCCTTTGCGGAGCACAGCGGCGGCCGCCATTTTGGTTGCGGCTTCCGGCTTTGTCTCGGCACAAACGGCATCGCCTGCGCCCGTTGCCACAGACCTGGGACAAGTTGAGATCCGGGGCAACCGCAACAATGACACCGAAGTGCGGCGCGAGTCCACCGCGTCCAAGATCGTGATCGGTCGTGAAGAGATCGAGAAACAAGGCGATGCAACCCTGGGTGAAGTCCTCAAGCGCCTGCCCGGCGTGACCGTGCAAGGCGCACCCGGACGAGGTGGCGCCATTCGGATGCGTGGCCTGGGCGGTGGGTATACCCAGATCCTGCTCGATGGTGAGCGCATGCCACCCGGGTTTTCTGTGGATTCACTCACCCCTGAGCAGGTCGAGCGCATTGAAATTTTGCGTGCACCGACCGCTGAGACGGGGGCTCGGGCCATCGCTGGCACCATCAACATCGTGCTGCGCGAAGGGCAGAAGGCCAATCCGGACGATTTGAAGCTCACGGGCAGTACCGAGCACGGCCATGGCTCGTCCCAGCTCAATTGGGTTCATAACCTCAATACCCAACCCTTGAGCGGCACTTTCACCTTGTCGGCGATGGACAGCCACCGGGCTGATGAGAGTGCGACGGAGATCCATTCGACAGTTCCTTTTGTTCCCGTTGATCAAGTGCGTTTGTCTGAGTCAGTGGGGCATCGCCAGGGCGTGCATGCCAACGCCCGTTTGCAATGGAAAGGCGAGCAGGGCAAAAGCTTGACCTTGACGCCATTTCTGATTTATTCCGAATACGCTGCCCAAGGGCGCATCGATGCCCGCCGACTGACGTCGGCCGCCATCACCGACACCGCTTTGACCGACAACCAGAGTCGTTATGCCGCCGCCCGTTTGAATGGCCAATGGGCCCAGCGCTTGGCTGCCGATGACCGATTGGAAGTGCGTTTCGGATTGGGTCAGTCTAAATACGACCAGCACATCACCCAGTCTGTCGTCAGCACCACCGGGCTTTTGTCGGGTGCTGTGGACGAGCAACGCTTCACCGACCGCAGCACCAGTCTGAATGGCAAATGGACGCGCGTGCTTGAGAACGGGCACCAGCTGGTGACTGGTTTGGAGCATGAAGGCGTGCGCCGTGTCGAAGAGGCCAGCGCAGGATCGGGTGACGACAGCGGCAACCTGAAGGCCCGCACAGCACGCTGGGCGGCCTACACGCAAGACGAGTTCAAGATCAACCCCAATTGGTCGGCCTATGCAGGTGTTCGCTACGAAAGCATCTTGACCGAGGGCCAAGTGAGCGAGGACCTCAAGCGCAACAAAAGCCAGGTGTGGACCCCGTTGCTGCACGCCTTGTGGAAGCCAGACCCGGCCAAGCGCGACCAGGTCCGCATGAGCCTGACCCGCAGTTACAAAACCCCAACACTCTACAACTTGGTCGCACCGCTGAGGTATTCGCGTGACTATCCTGTCTCTGGAGGCAACGTGCCCACCCAGCCTGACCGAGGGGGTAACGCCGATTTGCGACCTGAGTTGGCCTCAGGCATTGACATAGGCTTTGAGCGCTATCTGGAGGGCGGGGGTGTGCTCAGCGCCAACTTGTTCCACCGGAACATCCAGGACTTGATCCGTTATCAGACGAGCTTGCGCAGTGTGTCCTGGTCAAACCAACCGCGCTGGGTGTCTACCCCCCAGAACGTGGGCGATGCCGTCACGCAGGGCATTGAACTCGAAGCCAAATTTCGTTTGAACCAAGCTTGGGCCGAGGCTTGGCCTGTGGACATCCGCAGCAACATCAGCTTTTTCCGCTCCAAAGTCAAAGAGGTTCCCGGCCCCGATAACCGCCTGGATCAGCAGCCCAGCATGACCGCCAATCTGGGCGCGGATTACCGCTTGCGCAGCTCGCCCCTGACCTTGGGCGGCAACGTCAACTGGAACCCGGATTACGACACGCAGCGCAGTCAGGAGCAGCGGTCTTACCAAGGCATCAAGCGCGTGGTCGATGTGTATGGTTTGTGGCGTTTTTCTGCCGCCACGGCCTTGCGCCTGACGGTGAGCAACCTGATCCCGCGCGACTACCAAACCGCCACCACCTTCAGCAACGGCACCCTGAGTGAGACTGCCAAAACCACAGACCGCAACTGGCGCAACATCCAGCTGCGTCTCGAGATAAAAATCTGACGGCGCGGACCTCTGCGGCCCATTGGGTGCGAGGAGGCTGTCGCCTGTTGGGCAGAGTGGCCCTTGGGCTTGTGCCAAGATACAGGCCTACTTTGGAGACTTTCATGCCCATCAAAGACGCTGCCTGGCACGACCGCATGTACAACAACCGGGCGCTGGTGCCCGACTTTGCCGACCACTTCGCGCATTGGAAAAACGCCTCGGTGCAGGCCCGTGAAACACTCAAGCCTCTGCTGGATGTGCCCTATGGCCAGGGGCCCAACGAAACGCTCGACATTTTCCCCGCGGCCAAAACCAATGCCCCCGTGGTGATCTTCATTCACGGCGGATATTGGCGCAGCCTCGACAAGTCAGACCATTCGTTTGTGGCCCCGGCTTTGCGCGACATGGGCGCTTGCGTGGTGGTGGTCAATTACGCGCTGTGCCCCGGCACCGAAACGCAAGCGGTGACGGTGCCGGACATTGCCCTGCAAATGGCACATGCCACCGCTTGGGTCTGGCGACACATTGCCGCGCACGGTGGCGATCGCAGCAACATCACGGTGATCGGCCATTCGGCCGGTGGACACTTGGCTGCCATGCTTTTGGGTTGTGACTGGAAAAAAGTGGGGCGCGATTTGCCTGCCGGTCTGGTGCGCAAAACCATGTCGATTTCGGGTCTGTTTGATCTGGAGCCCGTGCGCAAAACACCGTTTGTGCAGGGCGATCTGCGCATCACCCCCGCGCATGTGCGCATGGCCAGCCCGGCCAAATGGCAACGCCCCCGCAATGGCGTGCTGTACACGGTGGTGGGGGGCGACGAGAGCCCGGAGTTTTTGCGCCACAACCGCTTGATTTACCAAGCTTGGGGTCCCAAGACCGTGCCTGTCTGCGAAGACTTGCCGGGGTTGAACCACTTCAGTGTGGTGACGGCGCTGACGCGAACAGGCAGCCGTTTGAATGCATTGGCCAAAACCTTGATTCAGCAGAAACCGGCATGAGCCAGCTTGACCGCCCATGATGTGGGTGAATGCAGTAAACCATTGTGGGAGTGGGCCCCTGCTCGCGAATGCGTACTGGGGCACAACAAGCATTCGGCCGCAGGGGCAGCCTCCCACAAAAATCAAAACCGCATCAGCGACGCACAGAAGCCCCTGACATCTCTGGCTGTGGGAGCGCGCCCCTGCGCGCGAATGCGTCTCTGGTTTTACGCGGGTAAAAACCGCTCCACCAGCAGCGACCAGAACGCCGAGCCAATGGCCACGTTCTTGTCGTTGAAGTCATAGCCCGGGTTGTGCACCATGCAGGCGCCGTGGCCGTCGCCCGAGCCGTCGCCGTTGCCAATGAGCAAGTAGCTGCCAGGCACCTCTTCGAGCATGAAGGCAAAGTCTTCGCTGCCGTTCAGGGCGCGGCCTTGGCGCACCACTTTGTCCGCACCCACCAGTTCCTCGGCCACATCACGGGCAAAGTCGGTTTCGGCCAGGTGGTTGACCAGAACAGGGTAGCCGCGTTGGTAGTCGATTTCGGCACTCACTCCATAGCTCTGGGCTTGTCCGTGAACCAGCTCGCAGATGCGTTTTTCGAGCAGGATGCGGATATCGCGGTCGAGTGAGCGCACGCTTAAGCGGAGTGTCGCGGTCTGCGGGATCACGTTGTTGGCCACGCCCGCATTGAAGGCGCCCACGGTGATGATGGCCATCTGCTGTGGGTCGATGTTGCGGGCCACGATGCTTTGCAAGCCCATGACGATGGCCGATCCGGCCACCACCGGGTCAGCGGCCACATGCGGCATGGCACCGTGTCCGCCCTTGCCGTGCAAGGTGATGGTCACGTTGTCCGACGACGCCATGGCCGAGCCATCGCGCAAGACCAGGTGGCCTTGTGGGTGGCTGGGCATGTTGTGCATGGCAAAGATGGCATCACACGGGAACTTTTGGAACAGCCCGTCTTCCATCATTTTCTTGGCACCGCCCAAGCCTTCTTCGGCGGGCTGGAAGATCAGGTTCACGGTGCCCGAAAACTCACCTTTTTGCGCGATGTGCTTGGCCGCAGCCAGCAGCATGGCGGTGTGACCGTCGTGGCCGCAGGCGTGCATGATGCCCACATTGCAGCTGGCGTAGGGCAGGCCGGTGGCCTCGTCAATCGGCAGCGCGTCCATGTCGGCGCGGATGCCGATGCTTTTGCTGCCTGTGCCTTTTTTGAGTTGACCCACCAGACCGGTGCCACCCAGGCCGCGCGTGACCTGGTAGCCCCAAGCGCTCAGCTGCTCGGCCACCAGATCGCTGGTGCGGTACTCCTTGTAGCCCATCTCGGGGTGCTTGTGGATGTCGCGGCGCACCGCGATGAACTCGTCGGCCTGCGCGTGCAGGGCTTGCAGTTTGTCGTGCAGAAAAGCGTCGGCTGGGGCGTTCATGGCTGACCTCCTTGCTTACTGGGGTTGCAGGTTCATGGCTTTGGCAATGCCGCGGTAGCGGGCGGTGTTGTCACTGTAGACCTTGGTCAATGCAGGCAGCGCCTGAGGACGTGGCACCACCATGGCCTGGGCTTCAAGTGAGCCACGAATGGCCGGGTCGTTGGCGACTTCACTCAGCGCTTTGTGCAAAGCCTGAACGATCGGCTCCGGGGTGTCCTTGTGCACGAAATAGCCAGACCAGGTGTCGAACACAAAGCCCTTGAGTGCTTTGCTGTCGTTCAAAGAGGGGGCTTTCTTGAGCAGTTCCTGGCGTTCTGCCGACAGCACGCCAACCACCTTGATCTTGCCATCGTCCACCAGGGCCACCTGGCCTTTGCCGAAAGGCGAAATGAAAATGTCCACCAGACCACCCATCAGATCTTGTTGGGCCGGGGCACCGCCCTTGTAGGGCACATGCGTCATGGGCAAGCCGGTCAGTTTGGACATGTGTTCACCCAGCAGGTGGTACATGGAGCCTGGGCCCACGCTCGCATAAGTCAAGGGTTTGCCTTCGGCGGCCGCCTTGCGGGCGTAGTCGATCAACTCGTCACCGTTGTTGGCAGGTAAATCCTTGCGGCCGAACATGGCCATCGGGTTGATCGAAATCATCTGCACCAGGCGGAAGTCCTCGCTCTTGTACTTGATCGCGGCATTGGACAGCGGGGCCAGGATCAGCTCATTGGGGGAGCCCTGGAAAATGTAATAGCCATCGGCAGGCGCTGACAGCACTTTCTGCGCCGCAATGCCGCCACTGGCACCGCCCAGGTTTTCCACCATCACGGGCTGGCCCAAGTGCTTGGCCAGGCTGGTGTTGATGGTTCGCGCGATCACATCCGACAGGCCGCCCGCAGGGTAGGGCACCATCAGGGTCACGGGCTTGGCGGGAAACGACTGGGCTTGTGCAGATGCCAAAGTCAGACCTGCCAATAAGGCGGTCAGCAGTCGCTTGAGGAAGGGGGTGGTTTTCATGGTTTTTGTCTCCTGGATGAAATGAGGATCTCTTATCGTGAAGTCATCTTTTTTTTGCAGGTGTTGCAGCTTGAGCTGTCATTTTTATTCATGCGGCGGATTGACGTCACGAGCGAGATGTTTTGATTTATTGAGGTTGCAAATTGATGTTGCGGGCAATTGTGCGGTAACGCTCAATTTCAGAATTGTAAATTTTTGACAACTCTGCCGGTGTACGGGTTTTTAACACGACGTTGCCCGTGGCCTCAAACGCTTTGCGTATTTCTGGATTGTCCAAGGCGGCATAGAAGGCCTTGTTGATGGTGCTGATCACCGCATCGGGCGTGTTCTTGTGAACTGCCACACCCGCCCAGATGTCGAATTCCATGCTTTCCATGCCCGGCATGGCAGCCAGTGCTGGAAACTGTTTGAACAAAGGATGGGGCACTTTGGATGTCACGGCCAGACCGGTCATTTTGCCTTCGATGATGGCGGGTGGAATCGGTCCTCCTACGGGTAAAAAAGCCATGTCGATCTGTCCGCCCATCAGGTCAGACATCAGGGGTGCGATGCCCTTGTAGGGCACGTGCAGCATGTCTGTTTTGGTCAGTTGGGCGAATTTTTCGCCAATGAGATGGTAAAGCGAGCCTGGGCCCACGCTGCCGTAGCTCAAGGGTTTGTTGGGGTTTTTCTTCATGTAGGCCAGCAATTCCTCGACTGTCTTGATGTTCAAGGAATTGCGCACGGTCAGGATGGTGTTGGTGGTGTTGATTTGGGCCACCAGTTTGAAGTCTTCGGATTTGTATTTCACGCCTTGGATGGCCATGGGGGCCAGCACCAGTTCCATCGGACTGGCCAAAGCAAGGGTGTGACCGTCAGCGGCTGCATTGACCAGCTTGGCCATGCCAATGGCCCCACCTGCACCGCCAATGTTGTCGATGATCATGGTTTGGTGTAACTTGGCTGCTGCATCAGGTTGGATCTTGCGAGCCACAAAGTCAGACGGGCCACCAGCCGGGTAGGGCACGATCAGGCTGATGGTTTTGCTCGGGTAGGTTTGGGCCATGGCACCGTGGGTCAGCATCATGGTGGACAGCCCAGCGGCCAGCAGGCCCTTGAGTAAGGTGCAAAATTTCATGGGGTTGTCTCCTCTTGAGGGTTTTGAAAGGTCCGAATATGGGCCTTTGACGCATCTTAGAAATCGGCTTAGGATGTGTCCAATGCATTATTTTTCTTGTTTTCATTCATTTAAAGAATAGTGAACCTCAAACATTTGGCCCATTGGCTGGCGCTGGCCGAGACTGGATCGTTCAGCCGTGCCGCAGAAAAGCTCCACATCACCCAGTCGGCATTGAGTCGCAGCATCCAAGTGCTGGAAGAAGACTTGGGTGGCCCCCTGGTCGACCGGGTGGGCAAAAAGAATGAACTGACGCCGCTGGGCCGATCGGTGCTGGAGCGGGCGCAGCGCATCGTGCATGAGGCACAAGAGCTCAAACAGGGCGCCGCGCTGTTGCAGCAAGGGGGCATGGGCAGCTTGCGGGTGGGCCTGGGGTCAGGGCCGGGGGCCATGCTCATGACGCCCTGGCTGCGTTACATGGCCGAAAACCACCCGACGGTGCATGTGGCCGTTTCACGCGGCTCCACCGAGTTGCAACTGGTGCAGTTGCGTGAGCGCCAGCTCGATGCGCTGGTGGTGGACGTGCGCCGGGTCGCCATAGCGGCTGACCTGAGGATGGAGCACATCGTGGAGATGCGGGCCGGATTTGTGTGTCGCCGGGGGCATCCGATTCGGGGTCAATTCCCCGACAAAGTGCCTTTTGATGCCTTGCTGGCTTATCCGATGGCGTGTACCCCTCTGTCGCAAGAGGTGGCCCGCATCATGGTGGATCATTACGGTCCGCGCGCAAATCCGGCCCAAATGACCACTTTGCAGTGCGAGGAAATTCCCAGTCTGATCGATGTGGTGCAGCAGACCGATGCCATTTATCTGGGGATTTTGGGGGCAGCACGGCAGGGGCTGGCCAGCGGTTCTCTGGTGGATCTGGCCATGGACCCGCCTTTTCGTGGTGGAGCACTTCTGGCGCTGATCACCTTGGCGGGCCGCACGGAATTGCCCATCATGTCGGTCTTCAGGGACTTTGTGACCCGCCAGCTCACCGATTGAGAACAACGAGGACTTCACATGCTGGAATGGTTTTACCCCATCGGGGTGGTTTTGTTGGGTTACACCGTGCTGGGCCTCACGGGCTTTGGTTCGTCTTTGGTGGTGGTACCTCTATTGGCCTGGAAATGGCCTTTGCCTGCCGTGGTGGCACTCGCTTTGCTGATGGACGTGCCCGCTTCGGCTTTTCACAGTGGGCTGAACTGGCGGCAGGTGCAGTGGCGCGAGCTGCGCCGCCTCTTGCCGGGCATGGTGCTGGGCACGCTGGTGGGCTTGTGGCTTGTGCAGCACATGAACAGCCGCTGGCCCTTGCTTTTGTTGGGGGTCTATGTGGCGGGCGTGGGGATCAATGCCTTGCGGCCCAAGGCGTCCCAAGCGTCAATCTCACTACCTGTCTGGGCTTGGCCAGCTGGGGCGGCCATTGGGTTGGTCGAAATGATCTTCGGCACGGCCGGTCCCTTGGTGGTCGCTTGGCTCAGTCGCCGCTTGTCAGATGTGCAGCAATTGCGGGCCACCACGCCCTTGGTCATTGCGGTGGCTGCGGCCACTGTGCTGATCGGCATGACCTGGGAAGGGCGCTTGTCCAACAGTTGGATCTGGCAGCGTTGGATAGTGCTGATCGGTGTGGCGCTGGCGGGCGTATGGCTGGGCCACCGCTTAGCCCACCGAGTACCGGTAGCGCGTTTGCGTCAGATCATCTGCGGCTTGCTGGTGGTCAGTGGTGTGATGCTGGCTATGGGGGCCTTGCGCTGAGGGTTTTGAAGTCAAAAAAAGGGGAGCCCATGGCTCCCCTTGCTGTGAACGCTGCGATGGTTTACATCAACAAATGCTCACCCGCGTTGTCACCGCCCAGGGTCACATAGTTCACCTTGCGGATGTCCATCAGTTTGGTGCCGCCCGCGTAGCTGATCGAGCTTTGCACGTCCTGCTCCATCTCGATGAGCGTGTTGGCCAGCTTGCCCTTGATGGGCTCCAGAATGCGCTTGCCTTCGACGTGTTTGTACTCGCCCTTGTTGAAGTCAGACGCCGAGCCGTAGTATTCCTTGAACATCTCGCCATCGACCTCAACCGTTTTGCCGGGCGACTCTTCGTGGCCTGCAAACAGCGAACCGATCATGACCATGCTCGCGCCAAAGCGGATGCTCTTGGCAATGTCGCCATGGCTGCGGATGCCGCCATCGGCAATGATGGGCTTGGTCGCCACACGAGCGCACCACTTGAGGGCCGACAGCTGCCAGCCGCCCGTGCCAAAACCGGTCTTGAGCTTGGTGATGCAGACCTTGCCGGGGCCCACGCCCACTTTGGTCGCGTCCGCGCCCCAGTTTTCCAGATCGATGACGGCTTCGGGCGTGGCCACGTTGCCTGCGATCACGAAGCTCGTGGGCAGTTTGGCCTTGATGTAGCCGATCATGTCGCGCACGCTGTCGGCGTGGCCGTGGGCGATGTCGATGGTGATGTATTCGGGCACCAGGTTTTCGGCGGCCAACTGGTCCACCGTGGCTCGGTCAGGGGCTTTGACGCCCAGCGAGATCGAGGCGTAAACGCCCTTGCCATGCATGTCGCGCACGAACTGGACGTTGTCCAGGTCAAAGCGGTGCATCACATAAAAGTAGTCGTTTTGTGCCATCCAAAGGCAGATGGACTCGTCCACCACCGTTTTCATGTTGGCAGGCACCACCGGCAGGCGGAACTTGCGGCCACCCAGTTCGACGCCAGCGTCGCACTCCGAACGGCTTTCCACGCGGCACTTGCGTGGCAGCAACAAGATGTTGTCGTAGTCAAAAATTTCCATGAGAAAACCAAGCTCCAAAAAGGAATCGTTAAAAGGAACGAATGAGCGCTTGGCTTGGCCGGTTTGATCCGTCTACTGACAGGTCCGTTGCAGACCTCAGACGAAAAAAAACCGGGCGCAAGAATCTTGGGCCCGGTGTCTGATTCTACCCGCATTCCCTGACGCTCCATTCAGGGCATTTTGTCGGGGTGGGGCTCCTACAATCTCCCACTATGTTGTCAGACACCCCACCGAATACTTCCTCCCCGTTGCTCGCCCAGCTCAACGACGAGCAGCACCGTGCCGTAGCCCTGCCGCCCGAGCACGCTTTGATATTGGCCGGTGCCGGTTCGGGCAAGACGCGGGTGTTGACCACGCGCATTGCTTGGTTGCTGCAAACCTCGCAGGTCTCGCCCGGCGGCATTTTGGCGGTGACCTTCACCAACAAAGCGGCCAAAGAGATGAAGCTGCGCTTGCAGTCCATGCTGCCGGTGAATGTGAACGCGATGTGGATCGGCACCTTTCACGGTCTGTGCAACCGGTTTTTGCGGGCGCATTACCAGCTGGCGGGTTTGCCGCAGACCTTTCAGATTTTGGACACGCAAGACCAGTTGTCGGCTGTCAAGCGGCTGTGCAAGCAGTTCAATGTGGACGAAGACCGCTTCCCGCCCAAGCAGTTGCAGTATTTCATTTCGGGCTGCAAAGAAGACGGGCAGCGCCCCGGCGATGTGACGGTGCGCGATGACGAGACCCGCCGCAAGGTGGAGCTGTACCAGCTGTACGAAGAGCAGTGTCAGCGTGAAGGCGTGGTGGACTTTGGCGAGCTGATGCTGCGCTCGTATGAGCTGCTGCGTGACCACTTGCATGTGCGCGAACATTACCGCCGCCGTTTTCGGCACATCCTGGTGGACGAGTTTCAGGACACCAACAAGCTGCAATACGCTTGGCTCAAGCAGCTGGCGGGTTTGCCGGGTGAGGGCGGTGAATGCGCCATCTTGGCCGTGGGCGACGATGACCAGAGCATCTATGCCTTTCGCGGTGCGCGGGTGGGCAACATGGCCGACTTTGTGCGCGAGTTCCAGGTGAAGCACCAGATCAAGCTGGAGCAAAACTACCGCAGTTTCAGCAACATCCTGGATTCGGCCAACCACCTGATCAGCCACAACAAGACCCGCTTGGGTAAAACCTTGCGCACAGACCAAGGCGCGGGCGAGCCGGTGCGGGTGGTGGAGTCGCCTTCTGACTTTGCCGAAGCGCAATGGCTGGTGGAAGAGTTGCGCCAGTTGGTCAAGCAAGACGGTTTTGAGCGCAAGGAAGTGGCGCTGCTGTACCGCAGCAACGCCCAAAGCCGGGTGCTGGAAACCGCGCTGTTCAACGCCGGGTTCCCTTACCGTGTGTATGGCGGTTTGCGCTTTTTTGAGCGCGCCGAGATCAAGCACGCGCTGGCCTATTTGCGCCTGATGGAGAACCCCAACGACGACACCAGCTTTTTGCGGGTGGTCAACTTTCCGCCACGCGGCATCGGGGCGCGCAGCGTGGAGCAATTACAAGACGCGGCCCGTGCCGCAGGCTGCTCGCTGCACGACGCGGTGAGCGCCACCACCGGCAAGGCCGGGGCCAATCTGGCGGCCTTTGTGGCCATGGTCGATGTGCTGCGCGAGCAGACCGAGGGCATGACGCTGCGCGAAATCATCGATCTGGTGCTTGACAAGACCGGTTTGGTCAACCACTACCGCGCCGAAAAAGAAGGCGCTGACCGGGTGGAGAACCTGGAAGAATTGGTCAACGCGGCCGAGAGCTTTGTCACCCAAGAAGGCTTTGGCCGCAGTGCTGTGGCCATGCCTCAGGGCTTGTCGCAAAGCCCGGCCAGCCAGGGGGTGAGCGCTGCGCCTGCATCAGACCTGGGTACGATCGACGAGTTCAGCGAAGACGGCGTGATCATGAGCCCGCTGGCGGCTTTCTTGACCCACGCTTCTCTGGAGGCGGGCGACAACCAGGCGCAGGCCGGGGAAGACGCGGTGCAGCTCATGACGGTGCACGCCAGCAAGGGCCTGGAGTTTGACGCGGTGTTCATCACCGGTCTGGAGGAAGGCCTGTTCCCGCACGAAAACGCGATGAACGACTTTGACGGTCTCGAAGAAGAGCGCCGCCTGATGTACGTGGCCATTACCCGCGCCCGCAAGCGTTTGTATTTGAGCCATTCGCAAACCCGCATGCTGCACGGCCAGACCCGCTACAACTTGAAAAGCCGCTTTCTGGACGAGCTGCCCGAAGAATGCCTGAAGTGGGTGACGCCCAAAAATGCCGGATTCTCGAATCTGGGCTCTGGCAGCAGCGGCTTTGGCCAGGGTGGCAGTGCCTGGACGCAGACCCCGGCACAAAACCGCCACGCCCGCCCGGCCTGGGGTCAGAGCAGCCTGAGCACCGAAACCTACAAAAGCCCGCCCGTGCCTGTGCAAAAAGCCGCGCCCGAGCATGGCATCACCGCTGGCAAAAATGTGTTCCACACCAAGTTTGGTGAGGGCAAAGTCCTGGCTGTGGAAGGCGTGGGCGCCGATGCCCGTGCCCAGGTCAACTTTCCGCGCCATGGCGTGAAATGGCTGGCGCTGAGCGTTGCCAAACTCACGGTGGTGTGAGGCTGATCCGCCACAAATTTTCTTTTGTGGGAGGCCGCCCCTGCGGCCGAAAGTGCAGGCCTTGTTTTTGTGGGAGGCTGCCCCTGCAGCCGAATGTGTGCAGTGGCTAAGCTGCCATTCGCGAGCAGTGGCTCGCTCCCACAAAGGCAAGCGACGCGTCAGGGGTCTGCGAGTTGAACGACAATCACCCCCATCGAAAACTAGGAAACGCCCCATGAAAATCACCAAAGACACCGTCGTTACCATGCACCACAAAGTGGTGAACGCCCAGGGCCAGTTGCTCGACAAGACGCAAGAGCCCACGGCTTACCTGCATGGTGGCTATGACAACACCTTCCCCAAAATCGAAGAAGCGCTGGAGGGCCAGGAAGTGGGCTTCACCACCACGCTCAAGCTGGCCCCGGCCGATGCCTTTGGCGAGCGCGACGAGGCGCTGGTGCAAACCATCTCCAAAAAGGATTTCCCACCTGGTGTGAAAGTCGGCGGTCAACTGCGCGGTCGCGCGGACGATGGTCAGGAGCAGGTGTTCACCGTGGTCAAGATCAAGGGCGATCAGGTCATTCTGGATGCCAACCATCCCTGGGCTGGGCAGCACCTGACCCTGACTTTGACGGTGCAGGAAGTGCGCGCTGCCTCGGCCGAAGAAATCACCCACCGCCATGCGCATGGCGCGCACGGTCACCACCATTGAGCCAGTCACGTCGACCTGAAAGTCCGACCTACGGGGGAAGAATATGCAGGTCGGCGGCTTCTGCCCCGACATCGAAACCCTAAACAAAAGGGGCAGTCCTTGCGGACTGCCCCTTTGTCGTTGGTGTGGTCTGAACGCTGGCTCAGTGACCGCCGCCCAGGTAGGCGGCTTTCACGGCCGGGTCGGTCTTCAGGCGCTCGGCGTCGCCGTGTACCGAGATGCGGCCGTTTTCCAGCACATAGCCGTAGTCGGCCACGTTCAGGGCAGCGGCAGCGAACTGCTCGACCAGCAGCATGGTCACGCCTTGCTCTTTCAGGCGGCTGATGATCTTGAAGACCTCTTCCACCAGAATCGGTGCCAAGCCCATGGAGGGCTCGTCCAGCAAGACCACTTCGGGGTTCAACATCACGGCGCGGGCCATGGCCAGCATTTGTTGCTCACCGCCCGACAAGGTGCCGGCCAGCTGGTTGCGGCGCTCTTTGAGGCGGGGGAACAGGTCCATCGCGCGGTCCAGGTCACCGGCCACATCGCCTTTGGGGCGGCTGCCGGTCAGGCGCGGAAAGGCGCCCAGCGTCAGGTTGTCGGTCACCGTCATGGTGGCGAACACGCGGCGGCCTTCGGGCGAGTGCGCCAAGCCCAGCTTGGCGATGTGGTACGACTCCATGCCGTCGATGCGCTTGCCGTTCAGCGTGATCTCGCCCGAGGTGGGCTGGATCATGCCGGAGATGGCGCGCATGGTGGTGGTCTTGCCAGCGCCGTTGGAGCCGATCAGGGTCACCACTTTGCCTTTCGGCACCTCGATGCTGATGCCATGCAGGACGTGCACTTTGCCGTAGCCTGCTTCCAGATTTTTGATACTCAACATGTCTTGATACTCCAGTCGGCCATCAGGTGGCCGTTCCGCCGAGGTAGGCTTCGATGACCTTCTCGTTGGCTTGAACTTCTGCGGGTTGGCCTTCGGCGATCTTCTGGCCGAAGTCCAGCACCGAGACGGTGTCACAGATGCTCATCACCACATCCATGTGGTGCTCGATCAGGATCACGGTGATGCCGTGGTCGCGGATCTTGCGGATGATTTGCACCAGCTCCTTGATGTCGGGGGCGGTCAGGCCCGCAGCAGGCTCGTCCAGCAACAACAGTTGAGGGTCGAGCGCCAGGGCGCGGGCAATCTCCAAGAGGCGCTGTTTGCCGTAAGGCAGGTTGCGCGCTTCTTCGTTGGCCAGCTGAGCCAAGCCCACAAAGTGCAAGAGGCTCATGCCGCGCTCGGTGGCGGCTTGCTCTTCTTTGCTGTAACGCGGGGTGTGCAGCGCCACATCGAGGAAGTTGCTCTTGAAGGTGTGGTGCAAGCCGACCTGCACGTTTTGCAGGGCGGTCATCTCGCCAAACAATTGCACGTTCTGGAAGGTGCGGGCAATGCCCGACAAAGCGATGTCAGACGATGTGCGTCCCACCACAGAGCGGCCAGCAAAAGCGATGTCACCGGCTGTGGGCACGTAAATGCCGGTCAGCACGTTCATCATGGTGCTCTTGCCCGAGCCGTTGGGTCCGATCAGGCCGTGGATGGTGCCGCGCTTGATCTTCAGGTCCACCTGGTTGATGGCTTTCAGACCGCCGAACTGCATCAGCACCTGGTTGGCCACCAGCAGGTCGCCGTCGCCGTTTTCGGTGGCACGCACCAAGGCGCCTTGCTGGTTTTGGCCAGCTGTCAGGTCGATCACGTTGTCGGAGTTGGCGGTTTTGCCCATCAGGCTGCGGGCAAAGCCCACGATGCCGTCTTGCAGGTAGTACACGACAAACAGGATCATCAAGCCGAAGATCGACAGACGCCAGTCGGTGATGTTGTCCAGCCAGAACGAGAAGGCCGTCAAAGCGGCGGTGCCGACCACGGGCACAAACATGGTTTGCCAGGTGGTGCGGTGGCGTGCGATGCCGATCACGGCACCCACCAGCATCAACACGGCCAGGCCGCTGGCGACCATGCGGAAGGCTTCCAGGTCATCGAGCAGCTTGGGCAGCAGCACGATGATGGTGGCACCCAGCATGGCACCCAGGCGGGTCTTGCGGCCGCCCATGATGATGGCCAACAAGAACATCACGGTCAGTTCGTTGTTGTAAGTGTTGGGCGAGATGTACTGCTCAGAATAGGCATACAGGCAACCGGCCAGACCGGCAAAGCCGGCGCTGATCACGAAGGCATACACCTTGTAGCGGTAGACCGAGACGCCCATGCAATCCGACGCCACGGGGCTGCCGCGCAGCGCTTCAAAGGCGCGGCCCAGCTGCGAGCGCAGCACGCGGTGCACCACCAGCAGCGACAGCGCCAGCATCACGCAAACGACCCAGTAGAACGATTCTTCGGTGAACTTGTAGCCGGCCACGGTGGGCTTGGGGATCTTCAAGCCCATGGGGCCTTCGGTCAGGAAGGTCATCTCGTTGATCAGGATTTGGATGATCGTGCCAAAGGCCATGGTCACCATGGCCAGATATGGGCCGGACACGCGCAAAGCAGGCAAGGCCAGGATCGCACCAAAAATGCCGGTCACCACGATGCTGGCAGGCAAGATGACCCAGAACGGCGCACCGACCTTGAGGAACAGCACACCCGCGGTGTAGGCGCCAATGCCAAACAAACCAGCGTGGCCCAAAGAGACCTGGCCGGTATAGCCCACCACGATGTCCAGGCCGAACAGCAAGATCGCGTAGATCATGATGGTCTCGACCAGGTGGATGTAATAGGGGTTGTGTGTGAAAACAGGCACCAGGCACAGGGCGATGAAGCCCAGTACGGAAGCAATGAAGTATTTGCGATTCATCATCAGACCTTCTTGATCGCAGATTTACCAAACAAGCCAGAGGGCTTGACAGCCAGCACCAGCAAAAGAAGAACCAGACCGGGCACATCTTTGTAGCCGGTGGACAGGTAAAAGCCCGTGGTGGTTTCGGCAATGCCCAAAATGATGCCGCCCACGATGATGCCCATACCGCTGGTCAAGCCGCCGATGATGGCGACCGCAAAGGCCTTGAGGCCCAATACCGCGCCCATGGTGGCACCTGTCAGTGTCAGGGGCGCAATCAACATGCCCGCAAAAGCAGCGGTCAGAGACGACAGTGCGTATGAGAAAGTGATCACCAGACCGGTATTGATGCCCATCAGTTTGGCGGCATCGCGGTCGTTGAAGGTGGCCACCACGGCTTTGCCATAAATGGTTTTGCGGTTGAAAAATTCCACCGCCAACATCATCAGCACTGCACCGCCGATGACCAGCAACTCCATGGGCAACACGTTGGCACCCATGATTTTCAGGGGCGATTCAGGCAGGGGCGATGGGAACTTCAGGTCGTCGCGGCCCCAGATGTTCTCGGCCACGTTTTTGAAGATGATGCCCAGCGCGATGGTGGACATGATCCAACCAAATTCACTTTTGATTTTGATGGCGGGGCGCACACCGATGCGCTCGACCAATGCGCCTTGGAACAAGCCAAAGACACCGACCAGCGGAATGGCCAGCCAGTAATTCATGCCAAGACGATCGACCAAAGTCAACGCCACCAAAGCGCCCAGCATCAAGGCCTCACCCTGACCGAAGTTCAGGGTGTCGGATGTGGCAAACGTCAGCTGGTAGCCAAAGGCAATGACCGCGTAGATCATGCCCAGCGCGATACCGCTGTAGACAAGTTGGAGAAGGATTTCCATAGGAGAACTCAGGAGGTAAGAAGTGAAAAGCGGAAATACATATAGAGAACGCCGTATTCGCTTGCGCGAATACGGCGTGTGGAAGTTCACAAATTACTTCTTGGCGGGCTGCTTGGCAGCTGCAGCGTCTTTCTTGACGGCCTTGGTGCGGATGTCAGCACCTTTTTGGCGGTCTTCTTCGTAGGCGTACACCACTTTGCTGCCCTTGACTTCACCGAACACAGGGATGTTGGCGGTGATGGCTTCGTGGTCGTCGTGGGTGAAAGGCTTGTCATAGGTGGTGACCACGCCTTCGACCTTGGTTTGCAGGTTTTCCAGGGCTTCGCGGATTTTCACGCCGTCGGTGCTGCCCGCTTGCTTGATGGCGGCTGCCAACAGGTAAACCGAGTCATAACCTTGCGCAGCCGAAACGGGCGAGTCGATGCGGTTGTTCTTGGGCTTGAAGGTCTTCAGGTAGCCCTCGATGAATGCCTTGCGCTTGACGGTGTTGGCTTCCTGAATGAAGGTCTGGGGCATGCGAGCGCCTTCGCCGCCAGGGCCAGCGTTGTCAATGAAGTTGGCCATGGACAAAGTCCAGCTGCCGACCATGGGGACTTTCCAGCCCAGCTTGGTCATGCCGTTGGCGATCTGTGCCAGCTCTGGGCCAATCGCGTAAGTCAGGATGGCTTCAGCGCCGGCTTCTTTGGCCTTGAGCAGCTGAGGGGTCATGTCCACGTCCTTGACGTTGAATTTTTCAACAGCCACGGCTTTCACGCCTTTGGCGGTCAGGGCTTTTTCCAGGTCTTCACGGCCCAGTTGGCCGTAGTTGGTGGAGTCGGCCAGGATGGCGACTTTCTTGAAACCACGGCGACCGATGGCTTCTTCCACGATCATGGGGGCCTGGATGCTGTCGTGCGCAGCGTTGCGGAAGATGTAGTTGTCAGGGAACTCAGGTGCCTTGAACTGCTGGGTCACGATGGAGCCCGTGGCCACGTTGTTGAAGACGGGGATCTTGGCTTCTTGGTAGAAACGCTGCGAAGCCAGGGCCACGCCGGTGTTGATGAAGCCCAAAGTGGCGACCACTTTTTCCTTGTTGATCAGTTCCTGGGCGATTTGCACGCCACGCTCGTTCTTGGCTTCGTCGTCACGTTCGACGGCTTGCAGCTGACGGCCCAGCACGCCGCCGGCCTTGTTGATTTCGCTGATGGCCAGTTTGACGCCATCGCGCATGCTCACGCCCATGGAGGACGAGCCGCCGGTGTAAGGGCCGGTCACGCCGACTTTGATGGGGTCTGCGGCAAAAGCCAGACCGGTGGTCAGCATCAGGGATGCGAGGAGGGTCAAGTGGGTGCGACGTTGCATGTAGAAATCTCCAGATGGATTGAGAAATCTGTCGCGACCAAGGGTTTTCAGAAATTCCTTGACCAGCAACAGAACTTGCGCTGGTCATTATGTTGGACGCCGGGGACGCTATTGGTTAGCGTGAACCCTTGGGTGGTGGGTTTTGGCGTGAATTTAATTGCGGGGGATGCTAAAAATAATTCACAGCGTGGGGCGGCGGCCTGCTGCCCACCTCGAAAGCCGCGCAACCAGCAGGGCCGATCAGTCCATTGGCTGGGCTGTGTCCGGACCGTCGTCGGGTTTGGCTGTGGGGGAGAAGCAGCTTTGCACGGTAAAGAGCATGGATGTGAAAAACATCGCTGTCACCATCAAGGCCATGGGCATGAGGATGGCCATCATCAGTTGAGGGTCGCCCAACAAGCTGGCGATGAGCAAAGCCAGGATGCCAGAGCCGGTAAAAATACCGATCCAGACCAGCACATAGACTGAAAAAGCTCTCAAATTTCGCCAGCAAGCCACTAGGCTGAAAAACAGGCTTTTGCCTGCGGGCAAGCCATGCCAATAGACCAATGCCGGGGCATGCCAAAACATCATGGACACCGGGATGTAAAGCACCATCGACAGCCACAAAGCCACCTGGAATGATTCGGCGTTGACCGTTTCCGGGGTGATGGCGGCACCGCCAAAATAGACTTTGGCAAAAGTGCCGCCGTCAGCCAGCACCGAGACCAGCATCACGCCCAAAAACAGCACGGCATACCAACCACCCAGGTGGAGCATGGTTTTGCGCTGGGGGCCAGCTTTCAGCGCAGAAAACAAAATGCCGGGCATTGGAAACTTGCCTTCCACGGCAGTTTGCGTCGCTGCCATCATGCCCAGCGTCAGCGCGGGCAAGGCCATCAAGGCAAAAGCCCCGCCAATAAAAGGCACCAAAGACAGCACCGACACGGTTGCCATGAACAGGAAGAACAAACCCGACATGGCCAATGGTTGGCGCCAGAACGTGCGCACGCCTTGAATGGCCCAATGGAGGCCGGTGCGTGCGGGAACGATTTGCAGGTTCATGGTGTCAGGTGAGGGCAGAGGCCAGGACAGGGTGGTCAACCCGACCACGAAGCACGCGTTCGAAGTGTGTGGGGTCGTGGGGCTTGAGCATGGAAGCTTCGCGGGGGAGATGGTAGTCCCAAAGCCGCGAAATCCAGAAACGCAAAGCCCCTGCGCGCAAAAGGGCAGGCAACAATTCGCGTTCGGCGGCACTCAAGGGGCGCACTAGGTTGTAGGCGTTCACCATGGCTTGGGCCCGTTCGGCGTCGTGTACACCGCTGGGCAAGTCGATGCACCAGTCGTTCAGGCACACCGCCAAGTCAAACAGCCAGGTGTCGATACCGGCAAAGTAAAAGTCAAAAAAGCCGGTCAGCTGCTCGCCGTCGAACATCACGTTGTCGCGGAACAAATCGGCATGCACCGGGCCACGCGGCAGCGCGGCGTAAGCGGCGCTGTTGGCGATGTGATTTTGGTAGGCCAGTTCGCTGCGCAGCAGGGCCGCTTGCGCATCATGGAGGTAGGGCAGCACCACGGGCACGGTCTCGTTCCACCATGGCAGGCCGCGCAGGTTGGGCTGACTGCGGTTGTAGTCGGCCCCGGCCAGGTGCATGCGCGCCAGCATGTCGCCCACGGCGGCGCAGTGCGCGGCCTGGGGTTGCAGCTGGCTTTTGCCCGTCAGCTTGTTGACCACGGCCGCCGGTTTGCCGCTCACGGTGTGGAGGATGTCGCCATCGCGGTTGGCCGCGGGGTCGGGCACCGGAATGCCGCAACCTGCCAAGTGCTTCATCAGGTAGAGGTAAAAGGGCAGTTGCTCTTGTGTAAGGCGCTCGAACAAGGTGAGCACGTACTCGCCTTGGGTCGTGGTGGCGAAATAGTTGGTGTTCTCAATCCCGCCTTCAATGCCGCGCAATTCGGTCATGGCCCCCAGGTTCAGGGACTGCATCAGGCTGTCGGCCTGCTCGGGAGTGACTTCGGTGAATACCGCCATGGGGGAGAAAACCGTCAAAGCGCCAGATGGGCCTGGCTTGGGTGAGCAAAACACGGATTGTAGAGGGCGAAAAGACCCAAATGACCCGCAAAGGGCTGACTGCGCTGGGCCGATGTGGCAAAGCGAAGCGCCTCTGAGGCCCAGCGCAGTCGGCCCTTTCCGGGTCTGCCTTTGTCGGAGGTGATGGTGTGTGGTGGCTGCGCCGAGGCTCAGAGGCGCTTCGCTTTGCCACATCGCCTCAGCGCAGCCCCCCCACACCATCTGGAGGTTCGTCTGTCGTCATAGCGCTTCGCTTTGCCACATCGCCCTGGCGCAGGCCCGGCCACCCGATCATGGGGTCGTTTGACAGTCAAGCCCTTAACCCGGTACACAATCGGGGGATGAGCGATAACACCCCCGAAACATCCCAGCCGACCCTTTTGCTGGTCGACGGCTCCAGCTACCTGTACCGCGCCTTTCACGCCATGCCTGACCTGCGGGCCGTGCCCGGCGACCCGACGAGCGCCGCTACAGGCGCCATTCGCGGCATGATCAACATGATGGAGCGGCTGCGCAAGGATGTGCCCGCCATGTACGCCGTGTGCGTTTTTGACGCCAAAGGCCCCACCTTCCGCGACGAGTTGTACCCCGAGTACAAGGCCAACCGCAGCCCCATGCCCGATGATTTGCGCACGCAGATCGAGCCGATCCACGAGCTGGTGCGCTTGATGGGCTGGACCGTGCTGGACGTGCCCGGTGTGGAGGCCGACGACGTGATCGCCACCCTGGCCCATGTGGCCGCGCAGCAAGGCATCACCGTGACGGTGTCCAGTGGCGACAAAGACTTGAGCCAGCTGGTCAACGAGCACATCACGATCATCGACACCATGAACGGCAAGGTGCGCGATGTGGCGGGCGTGACCGCCGAGTTTGGCGTGCCGCCATCGCTCATGATCGACTACCAGACCCTGGTGGGCGACACGGTGGACAACGTGCCCGGTGTGGCCAAGGTGGGACCCAAGACCGCCGCCAAATGGCTGATGGAATACGGCTCGCTCGACAAGCTCATGGAAAACGCCCACGACATCAAGGGCGTGGCGGGCGAGAACCTGCGCCAGGCGGTGGATTGGCTGCCCAAGGGCCGGGCGCTGGTGACCATGAAAACAGATTGCGACCTGAACGCTTGGGTGCCCGATTTGCCCTCACTGGCCAGCTTGCACCTGCACGAGTCGAACAAGGCCAAACTGCTCGATTTTTACCAGACCTATGGTTTCAAAGGGCTGGTGCAGTCGCTGGGTGGGACTGTGCCTGCGCCCGCCCCTAAAGCCAAAGCGGCTAAGCCCAAAGACACGGGCATGGGCGATTTGTTTGGATCGGCATCTGACGAGGAGCCAGTAGCAGCACCTGTGCTTGATACCGCTGCCAGCTCGGTGCAAGGCGCGTTGAAATACGACACCGTGCTCGACTGGGCCGCGTTTGACACCTGGCTGGCCCGCATCGAGCAAGCCCCGCTCACCGCCATCGACACCGAAACCACCTCTCTGGACGCCATGCGCGCCGAGATTGTGGGCATCTCGCTGAGCGTCACGCCCGGCGAGGCGGCTTACATCCCGCTGGCCCACAACGGGCCCGGTGCGCCCGAGCAGCTGCCGCTGGCCGAGGTGCTGGCCAAGCTCAAGCCTTGGTTGGAAAACCCCGTTCGCCACAAGCTGGGCCAAAACATCAAATACGACCGTCATGTGTTCGCCAACCACGGCATCGAGGTGCAGGGCTATGCGCACGACACCATGCTGGAGAGCTATGTGCTTGAAGTGCACAAGCCGCATGGCCTCTCCAGCCTGGCCGAGCGGCATGTGGGCCGCCGGGGCGTGACTTACGAAGACCTGTGCGGCAAGGGTGCGCACCAGATCCCGTTTGCGCAGGTGGACGTGGACAAGGCAGCGCATTATTCGTGCGAAGACTCGGACCAGTGCCTGGACGTGCACTTGGCGCTGTGGCCGCAGATCGAGGCGCATGCCGGTTTGAAGTACGTATATGACCTGGAAATCAAGACCAGCGAATCGCTCTACCGCATCGAGCGCAACGGCGTGCTGATCGACGCGCCGACCTTGGCCGCACAAAGCCAGGCGCTGGGCGAGCGTATTGTGCAGCTCGAAACCGAAGCCTACGAGATCGCGGGCCAGCCCTTCAACCTGGCCAGCCCCAAGCAGCTGGGCGAGATCTTTTTTGACAAGCTGGGTCTGCCCGTCATCAAAAAAACCGCCACCGGCGCGCGCAGCACCGACGAAGAGGTGCTCGAAAAACTGGCCGAAGACTACCCGCTGCCCGCCCGCATCCTGGAGCACCGCAGCCTGTCCAAACTCAAAGGCACTTACACCGACAAGCTGGCGCAGCTGGCGCTGCCGCGCACCGGCCGCGTGCACACGAATTACGCGCAAGCGGTGGCCGTCACAGGCCGCTTGTCGAGCAACGAGCCGAACCTGCAAAACATCCCGGTGCGCACCGCCGAGGGCCGCAAGGTGCGCGAAGCCTTTGTTGCCCCGGCAGGCTGCGTGATTGCGAGTGCCGACTACAGCCAGATCGAGCTGCGCATCATGGCGCACCTGAGCGACGACCCGGCTTTGCTCAAAGCCTTTCATGAAGGGCTGGACGTGCACAAGGCCACGGCAGCCGAGGTGTTTGGCGCCACGCCCGACACGGTGAGCAGCGAGCAGCGCCGCTATGCCAAGACCATCAACTTCGGCTTGATTTACGGCATGAGCGCGTTTGGTTTGGCCAAGGCCTTGGGCATCGACAACACCGCCGCCAAAAACTACATCACCCGCTACTTTGAGCGCTTTGCGGGCGTCAAACACTACATGGACGCCACACGCGAGCAGGCCAAGGCTCTGGGCTATGTCCAGACCGTGTTTGGTCGCCGCCTGGTGCTGCCCGAGATCAACAGCCCCAACGGCCCGCGCCGCGCCGGGGCCGAGCGCGCCGCCATCAACGCGCCCATGCAGGGCACGGCGGCCGACCTGATCAAGCTGAGCATGGTGGCGGTGCAAAAGGCGCTGGATGAGCAAGGCAAGGCCACCAAAGTCATCATGCAGGTGCACGACGAACTGGTGTTCGAGGTGCCCGAATCAGAGGTGGAGTGGGTGCGCACCGAGGTGCCGCGCATCATGGCGGGCGTGGCCGACTTGAAGGTGCCGCTGTTGGCCGAAGTGGGGTTTGGACCGAATTGGGAACAGGCGCACTGAGCGTCAAGTGCCCTCTTGCCATGGCACATGCTTGTGCATGATGACCTCAAACATTTCGGAAGCCTCAAATTCGGTCAACCATGCCAGCAGCCGAGGCCATGGCTGCGCCGCAAACCAGTGCGGGTCGGTGTGGGCAAATTGCCGTACAAAAGGGGCGATGGCCGCATCGGCCAGGCCCCAATGCTCACTGGCCAGAAACGGTTGAGCCTGCAAAAGTGCATCCAGCGAAAGCAGCCAGACCGCAGCCCCATCGCGGTCGGCATGGCCTCTCTCCAGCCCTGAGCGGTTGGGGTATTTGTAGCGGTCCAGTTGTTGTTTGAAGGGCCCGTCGTTGTGCGCGATCAGGGCCAGCGCATCGACCAGAGCCGCATCCGTGCTCGGCAGCCAGCCCAACGGGTCGTGCTGGCGCAGGGCCCACAGCATGATGTCCATGCTTTGTTCCAGCACCAGTTCTGCACCGGACCCGGGCAGCCACAAGACCGGCACCGTGCCTTTGGGCGACAGGGCCAGCATGTGGGCGGGTTTGTTTTTGAGCACCACTTCGCGGTGTTCGTGCGCCAGGCCGCTGGCGTGCAGGGCCAGACGCGCCCGCATGGCGTAGGGGCAGCGTCGAAACGAATACAAAACCGGCAAGGCGGACAAGCTGGGCATGGCCGGAGTCTAAAGGCCTGGCGTTGACCCTGACCGCCATGGCCCTGAACCGTGCAGCCTGCAGGGGCTTGTGCCAAGATAGCTATCCCTTTCATTCGATGATTTTGGAGATGGCCTTGAACAACGATCTGATTTCCGATGCCCAGGCTTTGCTGGGCGGCCGCATCGCCGATGCGGGCACCACGCGCCGTGTGGCTTTGAAAGCTGCTTTGGGCTTGGGTTATGCCGCAGCGGCCGCGCCACTCATGGCCCAGACGGCCATCCAGACCCCGGCGGACGGGCTGGTTTCGGGGCCGGTCACCATCGATGTGAATGGTTTCAAAATGCCCGCTTACCGCAGCGCGCCCGCTGGCAAAACCGGTTTGCCGGTGGTGTTGGTGATTTCGGAAATTTTCGGGGTGCACGAATACGTGGCCGATGTCACGCGCCGTCTGGCCCAAGCCGGTTACATGGCCATCGCGCCCGAGCTGTTTGTGCGCCAGGGCGACGCCCGGGCGTACACCGACATTGGCAAATTGCAGGCCGAGGTGATTGCCAAGGTGCCGGATGCGCAGGTCATGACCGATTTGGACGCCACCGTGGCCTGGGCGGCTGCCAATGGCGGCAACACCCAGAAGCTGGCCATCACCGGTTTTTGCTGGGGTGGGCGCATCACCTGGTTGTATGCCGCGCATCAGCCCAAGCTCAAGGCAGCGGTGGCTTGGTATGGACGACTGGTGGGCAACGCCACGGCGCAGACGCCTGTACACCCCTTGGCTTTGGTGGGCAGTCTGAAGGCCCCGGTGCTGGGTTTGTACGGCGGCGCCGACACCGGCATCCCTCTTGACACGGTTGATAAGATGAAGGCCGAATTGGCGCAAGGCCCTGCAGCGGCGAAAACCAGTGAGTTTGTGGTTTATCCTGAGGCCCCGCACGCTTTTCATGCCGATTACCGCCCGAGCTTCCGCAAGGCGGCCGCGGAAGATGGTTGGCAGCGTTTGCTGGCTTGGCTGAAAAGCCATGGCGTGGCCTGATTTTTGAATGCAACAACCGCCCTTTGGGGCGGTTTGTTTTGGGGTGCTCAGCACCCCGGGAACAACGATGACTTTATTGGCGATTTTGGTGGGGACCCTGGTGGCGGGCATTGGCAGTGTCTGGTTGGCCGCGTGGCTGAGCTTTGGTGTCCTGAGCCGTTACACCCAGCACATGCTCAGTCTGGCTGCTGGCGCATTGCTGGCCACCTCGTTTTTGCACCTGTTGCCCGAGGCCTTTGAGAGTGAGCTGGAGCCGCACACCTTGTTCATGACCTTGTTGTTGGGCTTGGTGTTTTTCTTTTTGCTCGACAAAGCCGAGCTGTGGCATCACGGGCACGAACACCACAACGGACATGGCCATGCCCACGGGGGTGGACATTCACATGGGCATGATCATGGGCACCTCAAAGCCCACGCCCACGCCGATGCCCACATGCACAGCCACCAAAGTGCTGACGACGCCGAGCCCGGCGAAGCCCCTAGAGGCCAATGGGCCGTTTTGGCCGGTGACAGTGTGCATTGTTTTGGCGACGGCATTTTGATCGCGTCGGCCTTCATGGCGGACATGCGCCTGGGGATGATGGCAGCCTTGGCCGTCATGGCGCACGAGGTGCCGCACCACATGGGCGATCTGGCGGTCTTGCGTCAGGGCAGCAACAGTCGCAAGGCGGCCATCGTCAAGGTGTCCATGGCGGGTGCCATCACGGCTTTTGGCGGTGCCGTTGGCTATGTGCTGGTGGACGCTTTGCACGACTGGTTGCCTTACTTTTTGGTGGTGGCCAGCAGCAGCTTCATGTACGTGGCGCTGGCCGACTTGATTCCCCAATTGCAAAAACGACTGTCAGCGCGTGAGACCGCGTCTCAGATCGTTTGGTTGGCCGTGGGCATGGGCATGGTGGTGCTGGTCAGCACCTTGGCAGGGCATCAGCACTGAGCTGGAAATTGCAGCGTGTGTCGGGTGGTTTAACCTTGAGCGCAGGGCATGCCGGGCGTGCTGCTCCACTCGCTCCAGCTGCCGGCATACAGTGCCGTGGGGCCGAACCCGGCTAACTCCATCGCCAGCACATTGGGCGTGGCGGTCACGCCGCTGCCGCAGTGGTGCACCACGCTACTGACGGCGCGGCCCGCCAGTACTTTGTCCCATTCGGCTTTGAGCATGGCGGCTGATTTGAAGAACCCGTCTTCGGTGAAATTTTCGGTGAATGGCCGGTTCAGTGCCCCCGGAATATGGCCTGCCACCGGGTCCAGCGGCTCCACCTCGCCTCGGTAACGTGCTCCGGCGCGGGCATCGACCACGGTTTGCGTGGGTTTACCCAATTCGGTGGACACCTGATCGGTCAACACCAGTTGGCGCAGCGGCGCTTTCAGTTCAAACTGAGCTGGCATCCCCGATGGGGCGGGCCCCGAAGCCAAGGCCCCGCCTGACGCTTCCCAGGCTTGCAGACCCCCATCGAGCACGGCCACGGCATCGTGGCCCAGCCATTTGAGCATCCACCACAGACGACCGCAGTAATGGCCTTTGTTCCGGTCATAGACCACGATTTGCATGCCGTTGTGGATGCCCAAGCGGCCCAACCATTGCGCCACGATCTCGCGCTTTGGCAGAGGGTGGCGTCCGCCGTTCACAGCCTGATCTGGGTCGTGGGTGCTCAGGTCTTTGTCCAGGCTGGCTGGCAAAGCGCCCGCAATGTGCGTCGCTTCAAATAAACCATCGGCCAGCTCCGGCTTCATCAAATCAAAACTGCAATCCAGTACGGCGCAGGGTGTGCCTTGTTGCTGCAGTTGTTGCAATTCGCGGGCGGTGATCAACAAGCTGTACATGGGGTGTCTCCGTAGGTCAGTGTTCTTCGGCCGGGGCCTGTGGCAGGGCGCGGTTGCGCAGCACGGTAGAGGCAATGCCGCTGGCGATGATGAGCGCCATGCCAGCCCAGCCAATCAGCGGAATCTGGTCGCCAAACAAAAACAGGCCATAAAGCGCAGCAAACACGATGCCCGAATATTGCAGGTTGGCCACCACCAAGGTGGCACCCCGGCTGTAGGCCTTGGTCATGCACAGTTGGCCCAGGGCGGCCAGCACACCGATGGGCAGCAGCCACAAGGCTTCTGGCCAGGTCCAGGCACTCGCGCCCGTGAAAAGGACGGCCATTCCCCCCACGACGGTGGTGCCAATCGAGAAGTAAAAAACGGTGCGGGACTCGGGCTCACCCACGCGACCCAAAGCCGCCACCTGCATGTAGGCCAGTGCGGCCCCCAAGCCGGACAACAAGCCGATGACGCCTGCAAACAGCTGGTTTTGCTCGATGGTGGGGCGCAAGATCATGACCACGCCGCTGAAGCCTGCAATCACGGTGAGGACGATCGGGCCTTGTTTGCCCGCGTCTTGCAAGCGGCCCATGACCAAGGTGCCACCGATCAAAAAGGCCGCCACCCACACCCCGCTCATGTAGTTCAGCGTCATGGCTGTGGCCAGTGGCAAATGGGCGATGGCATAAAACCATGCCGACAGCGAGGCCACGCCAATGATGGAGCGCCAGACATGCATCATGGGGATCGATGTGCGCAGTGACACGTTTTGCATCTTGCACAAGCCGGCCATGAAGGCCATGCCAATCAAGCCCCGATAAAAAACCAGCTCGAAAGTGTCAAAGTGTGTTGCTGCAAATTTGATGCAGACGCTCATGGTCGCAAAAAAAAGCGAGGCAAGAATCATCCAGGAGGCTTGCATCGGTTCTTTCTGCTCAGAGGGTCTTCATTTGACGTCGGTACCACTCATGGAAGTGCTGCATGCCGTCTTCCATGGGGCTTTGGTAGGGGCCGACTTCGTTGTCGCCCCGGGCCAGCAGGGCTTTGCGGCCCGCGTCCATGCGCTCGGCAATCTCGTCGTCCTCGATGCAGGTTTCCATGTAGGCGGCCTGCTGGGCTTCGACGAATTCGCGCTCAAACGCCACGATTTCTTCAGGGTAGTAAAACTCCACCATGTTCAGTGTCTTGTTGGCGCTGACCGGGTGCAGGGTCGACACCGTGAGCACATGCGGGTACCACTCGACCATGATGTGCGGGTAGTAGGTCAGCCAGATCGCGCCGCGCTCGGGCAGTTGGCCGTTGCGGTACTTCAGCAGCACCTCGTGCCACTTTTTGTAGGTGTCCGAGCCGGGTTTGCCAAAGCCGCCCGACACGCCCACGGTTTGCACCGAATAGTGTTCCTTGAACTCCCAACTCAGGTCGTCGCAGGTGACGAACTGACCCAAGCCCGGGTGGAAGGGGCCGACGTGGTAGTCCTCCAGATAGACCTCGATGAAGGTCTTCCAGTTGTAGTTGCACTCGTGCAGCTCGACGCGGTCGAGCGCATAGCCTTCAAAGTTCAGTTGCGATCTGGGCCCCATGCCGGCCAGATCGGCGGTGATGTCGCGGCCGTTGTCTTCAAAGAGGAGTCCGTTCCATTCCTGCAACTTGTAGTTGTTCAGGTTCAGGCAAGGGTCGTGCGAGAAATGCGGTGCGCCCAGCAGCTCGCCGCTGGGCGAATAGGTCCAGCGGTGCAGCGGGCAGACGATGTTGCCGCCTGCGCTGCCCTTTTGCTGGGTCTGCAGGTTGCCTCGGCCGTTCAGCATGACCGCCTGACGGTGGCGGCAGACGTTGGAGACGAGCTCGACCCCGCCCTGGGCGTTGCGCACCAGGGCGCGGCCTTGCGCCTCGTGGGGCAGGGCGTAGTAGTCGCCCGGGTTAGGCACGGCCAGCTGGTGGCCCACGTAGCGGGGGCCTTGCCGGAAGAGCGTGTTCAATTCGCGCTGGAACAGCGCTTCATCGAAATAAGTGGAAACTGGTAGTTGGCTTGCGGCCTGCTGCAGTTGAAGACTTAAATCAGACATGGGTGACCTGACCTAGAGACTCCCCCTATGAAGGGGCAGGGACAAAGCGCTGAATTCAGTGAAAACGGCGCAAAAAAATGACAGGAAATTTCCTGCCGATGAGCTTTGATTCTAACCCGGAGGCCCTTGGACAGCGGCCTGCTTGGTCACACAGCCGGAAAATGCGCTGAAATGACGCTTTGTGAAGGCGGGCTAAAGGCGCTTTCGTCAACTGGACCGAGGCTTAGCGCCTAAAATTGGCGCTTTTCCCCGGAACACTTTATGTCCAAGGCTGCCAAATCCGACCTCACTGACGCCCTTGTGCCCCCGCTGCCTGCCACGTATGAGGCCGCTTTGTCGGAGTTGGAGCTTTTGGTGGGGCAATTGGAGTCGGGTCAGATGCCCTTGGACCAGCTGCTCAGTGGCTACCAGCGCGGCGCGGCATTGTTGGCTTTTTGCCGCGACAAGCTCAAAGCGGTAGAAGACCAGATTCAGGTCTTGGACGGCGGTCAACTCAAACCCTGGAGCGGTGCATGAGCCTGGCTGAGTTGAAAGCCTGGATGCAGCCCCATCTGGACCGTGTTGAGGCTGTTTTGTCAGCGGGTATTCAGGCCGATTCACCGGCCCGTTTGGGCGAGGCCATGCGCTACGCCGTGCTCGATGGTGGCAAACGCCTGCGCCCTTTGCTGGTGCTGGCCGCGGCCGAGGCGGTGGGCGATGCCCCACAAAGCCCTGCGGCCTTGAATGCGGCCTGTGCGATCGAGCTGATCCATGCCTATTCGCTGGTGCACGATGACATGCCCTGCATGGACAACGATGTGCTGCGGCGCGGCAAACCTACGGTGCATGTGCAATTTGGCGAGGCACAAGCCTTGCTGGCGGGCGATGCCTTGCAAACCCTGGCTTTTGAAATGTTGACCCCCCAGGACGGCAGCGTGCCTGCTGCTGTTCAAGCGGCCTGTGTGGCTTTGTTGGCGCGTGCTTCGGGTTACCAAGGCATGGCTGGTGGTCAGGCGATTGACCTGGCCAGCGTGGGGCAGCGCCTGAGCGAAGACCAGTTGCGCCAGATGCACCGCCTCAAGACCGGTGCCCTGCTGTTGTGCAGTGTGCAAATGGGCGTGGCTTGCGTGCCAGGGGTGCCCGCCGCAGTGCAAACCGCCTTGGCTCATTTTGGGCAGGCCCTGGGCCTGGCTTTTCAGGTGGTGGACGACGTGCTGGACGTGACGGCCGATTCGGCTACGCTGGGCAAAACCGCTGGCAAAGATGTGGCAGACGACAAACCCACCTATGTGGCCCTGATGGGCTTGGAGGCTGCCAAGGCTTATGCCGATGCGCTGGCCGAACAGGCCATGCAAGCCCTGGCCGATACCGGTCTGCCTGACGGTCGCTTGGCCGCATTGCGTGCCTTGACCGCCATGGTGGTCCAAAGAAACAACTGATTTATGTCCGCTTTACTCCAAACCATCGCTTCGCCGGCAGACTTGCGCCGATTGCCGCGCACCGATTTGCCACGGTTGGCCGATGAGTTGCGCCATTGCGTGCTCGACAATGTGTCGAAAACGGGCGGTCATTTGAGCTCCAACTTGGGCACGGTCGAGTTGACGGTGGCCTTGCATTACGTGTTCAACACCCCGGAAGATCGCATCGTCTGGGATGTGGGTCATCAGACTTACCCGCACAAAATTTTGACGGGGCGGCGTGAGCGCATGCCGACCCTGCGCCAATTGCATGGGCTGTCCGGTTTTCCGCGTCGTGAAGAGAGCGAATACGACACCTTTGGCGTCGGGCATTCGTCCACCAGCATTTCAGCGGCCTTGGGCATGGCCTTGGCGGCACGCCAAAAAGACGAGTCACGCCATTCGATTGCGGTCATTGGCGATGGGGCCATGACCGCAGGCATGGCCTTTGAGGCGCTCAACAACGCGGGCGTTGAGGATTGCAAGCTGTTGGTCATCTTGAATGACAACGACATGTCGATCAGCCCGCCCGTGGGGGCTTTGAACCGGTACCTGGCCCAGTTGATGAGCGGGCGTTTTTATTCAGCCGCCAAAACGGTGGGCAAAAACGTGCTCAAAAACGCGCCGCCGCTGTTCGAGCTGGCCAAGCGCCTGGAAGAGCACGCCAAAGGCATGGTGGTGCCCGCCACCTTGTTTGAAAAGTTCGGTTTCAACTACATCGGCCCGATCGATGGGCACGATCTGGAATCCCTGATTCCAACGCTGGAAAACATCAAACACCTCGATGGCCCGCAGTTCCTGCATGTGGTCACCAAAAAAGGCCAAGGCTACAAACTGGCCGAGGCCGACCCGGTGGCCTACCATGGCCCCGGTAAATTTGATCCGAGTGTGGGCTTGCTGCCCCCGGTCACACCGCCCAAAACCACCTTCACACAGGTGTTTGGCCAGTGGCTGTGTGACATGGCCGAAAAAGATCAGAGGCTGGTGGGCATCACGCCCGCCATGCGCGAAGGCTCGGGCATGGTGGATTTTCACCGCCGTTTCCCGGACCGTTATTACGACGTGGGCATCGCCGAGCAGCATGCTGTGACCTTTGCTGCGGGCATGGCCTGCGAAGGCCTCAAACCGGTGGTGGCGATCTATTCCACCTTTTTGCAGCGAGCCTATGACCAGCTGATCCACGATGTGGCACTGCAAAACCTGCCGGTGGTGTTTGCCATTGACCGTGCAGGACTGGTCGGCGCCGACGGTGCGACCCACGCCGGGGCCTACGACATCGCCTACATCCGTTGCATCCCCAACATGAGCCTGGCCTGCCCGGCCGACGAGCGCGAATGCCGCCAGCTGCTCAGCACGGCGTTTGCGCAAAATCACCCGGTGGCCGTGCGTTACCCACGCGGTGCGGGTGTGGGCACGGTGCCCGAACGCGCTCTGGATGCCTTGCCCTTTGGCAAGGGGGAAGTGCGCAGAACGGGGCAAAAAATTGCCATCCTGGCTTTTGGCAGTTTGCTGTCAACTGCTTTGGTTGCGGCAGAAAAACTCAATGCCACCGTGGTGAACATGCGTTGGGTCAAACCACTGGACACCGTTTTGTTGGCTCAGGTGGCGCGGGACCATCAATGCCTGGTGACAGTCGAAGACGGTTGCATCATGGGCGGCGCAGGCAGCGCCGTGTCAGAAGCCCTGCAAGCGGCGGGTTTGCATCGTCCGTTGTTGCAGCTGGGCTTTGCCGACGAGTTCATTGAGCATGGTGATCCGGTCAAACTGCTGGCCATGCAGGGGCTCGACGCCACAGGCATTGAGCAATCCATCCGGCAGCGTTGGCCTGATGAATTGGCATGAAAGCCATCGAAGGGTAAACCCGAACCATCAGGTGCACTGCTGGTTTTTACAATAGTACCGGCGTAATTGTCAGCATTCGTTAAACTCGATTGTGTTTCTCATTTTTAAAGGAGTCAGTTCATGGATCGTCGTTCCATTTTGAAAAATGCAGGTATTGCGGGTGTTTTGGCCGCAGGTGCCGCACCTGCTGTGCAAGCACAGTCCGCCATTCGCTGGCGCCTGGCTTCGAGCTTCCCCAAATCTTTGGACACCCTTTTTGGGGGTTCCGAGATCTTCGCCAAGAAGGTCAAGGAAATGAGTGGCGGTAAGTTCGAGATCACCACCCATGCAGCCGGCGAGCTGATGCCCGCATTTGGCGTCTTGGACGGTGTGCAGAACGGCACAGTGGAGTGCGCCCACACGGCCCCTTATTACTTCTTTGGCAAGGACGAAACCTTCGCTCTGGATTGCGCCATTCCATTTGGCTTGAACAGCCGCCAGATGACGGCCTGGATGTACCAGGGCAACGGCATGAAACTGTTGCGCGAGTTCTACGCCAAGTACAACATCGTCAACTTCCCCATGGGCAATACCGGCACACAGATGGGTGGCTGGTTCCGCAAGGAAATCAAGTCGACCAAAGACCTCAAAGGTTTGAAGTTCCGCGTAGGTGGCTTTGCTGGCAAGGTGCTGGAACGCATGGGCGTGGTGCCTCAGAACATTCCCGCTGGCGAGATTTACCAGTCGCTGGAAAAGGGCACCATCGATGCCGCCGAGTGGATCGGGCCGCACGATGACCTGAAATTGGGTCTCAACAAAGTGGCGCCGTATTACTACTATCCCGGCTGGTGGGAAGGCGGTCCTCAGTTGACTTTGATGGTCAACCAAAAGGCCTATGACGCCCTGTCACCAGAGAACAAGGCCATCGTGGAAGCCGCTTCTACTTTCGCCCACGTTGAGATTCAGGCCCGCTACGACGCCATGAACCCCGGTGCCTTGAAGCAGCTGGCTGCCCAGAAGACCAAAGTCCTGCCTTTCCCGAAAGAGATGATGGACGTGGCTTTCAAGCATTCTCAGGATGTCTATGCCGAGCTGAGCGCCAAGAACCCGAACTGGAAGAAGGTGTACGACGACTATTCCAAGTTCCGTGCCGAGCAAAACTGGTGGTTCCGTTTCGGCGAAGCCCGTTTTGACAGCTTCATGCAGTCCCAGAAGCTCTGATCGTTTCAGGCTTCTACAACAAGCCCGTCGTGCGCAAGCCCGACGGGTTTTTTTATACCTGTTGGGAGGGGTGGCATCAGTCTTGGCCATGCTTGGAAAGGCTTGCCATGAAAAAAGCCCACCGAAAAGGTGGGCTTGATGGATTTCTGATCAGACTATGCTCACGGCTTCTTATTGTCCAGTTGCAGGTCTTTCATCGGGTCGTCAGCGTCCCGCATGGGATCGCTGGGTTCCTGTATATCGTCGGAGGGTGCCGCTTCCATCTGCACATTGCTGGTGTCAACAGGACCTGTTTTGTCCAGGCCACCTGAGACGATTTCGGGGAAGGCAATGATCAGGCCGACCATGATGATCTGGATCACCACGAAGGGCACCGCACCCCAGTAAATCTGCATGGTGGTGACGGGCTGGATTTCCTTCTTGGTGGTTTTGTCCAAGTAGGCCTTCACCGGTGCCACGCTGCGCAGGTAGAACAGGGCAAAGCCAAAAGGCGGGTGCATGAAAGAGGTTTGCATGTTCACACCCAGCAGCACGCCAAACCAGATGAGGTCAATGCCCAGCTTCTCGGCCACCGGGGCCAGCAGCGGCACCACGATGAAGGACAGCTCGAAGAAGTCCAGGAAGAAGGCCAGGAAGAAAATCATCACGTTGACTGCAATGAGGAAGCCCAATTGGCCGCCAGGCAGACCGCTCAACAGGTGCTCCACCCAGATCGGACCATCTACGCCCTGGAACACCAGGCTGAAGACAGTCGAGCCGATCAAGATGAAAACCACAAAACAAGACAGCTTGGTGGTCGAGTTCAGTGCTTGTTTGAGCAGGGCCATGTCCAGGCGTCCGCGCGACATGGCCATGATGAATGCGCCCAGTGCCCCCATGGCACCGCCCTCGGTCGGGGTTGCAATGCCAAGAAAGATGGTACCCAGCACCAAGAAAATCAGCAGCAGAGGCGGAATCAAGACGAAAGTCACGCGCTCGGCCATGCGCGACAGCAGGCCCAGGCGGGTGACTTTGTTGATGACGGCAATGACGAAGGCCAGCATCACCCCAGCGCACATGGACACCACAATGGTTTCATCCGTGGCCACTTGAGTCACTTCCTCGCCCTTCCACCAAGTCAGGACGTCGGCATAGTGCTGACCAAGGTAAACCGCCACCGTGGCGGAAACGATGGTCAGCAGCAGCAAGGACAGCAGGCCGCTTTTGCCGTTGTCTTCGCGGATGGTTCGTGCTTCGAGCGGCAGTGCCGGTACCCAGGTGGGCTTGAAGATGGCGACCAGAACAACGTAACCCACATACAGACCGGTCAAGGCAAAGCCCGGAATGAACGCGCCTTTGTACATTTCACCCACGCTGCGGCCCAATTGATCGGCCAGGATGATCAACACCAGCGATGGCGGAATGATCTGAGCCAGCGTGCCCGACGCGGCAATCACGCCCGAGGCAATGCGCCGGTCATATCCGTAACGCAACATGATGGGCAAAGAAATCAGACCCATCGAGATGACCGAAGCGGCCACGACGCCCGTTGTGGCGGCCAGCAAGGCCCCCACAAAAATCACGGCAAATGCCAGACCACCCCGAATAGGGCCAAACAATTGGCCGATCGTGTCCAGCAGGTCTTCCGCCATGCCGCTTCGTTCAAGAATCAGGCCCATGAGTGTGAAGAACGGAATGGCCAGCAAGGTGTCGTTTTGCATGATCCCGAAAATGCGCAGCGGCAGGGCCTGCATCAGGCTTTCGGGCAGTACGCCCAGCTCGATACCGACGAAACCAAAGAACAGGCCGCATGCGCCCAGGCTGAATGCCACGGGAAAGCCCAGAAGCAAAAAGGCGATCAGCCCCAAAAACATGATCGGGGCCAGGTTGTGTATGAAGAATTCCATGATGGTGGTGTCCTTGATCAGCGGGCTTTTGTTTCGGCCAATTTGCGAATGGCTTCAGCCAGTTCTTCTTCAGCGGTTTTGTCCACTTTTTTCACGGTAGGGTCTTCGATCAACCCTTTCAGAAAGGCCACGCGTTTGATCAATTCAGAGACGCCTTGCAGCAGCAGCAGGCCAAAACCCAGAGGAAGCATGGCGTACACAGGCCAGCGAATCAGGCCGCCGGCATTGGATGACACCTCACCGCTCATCAGCCCTTTGTAGAAGAACGGAATGCCGTACCACAAGATGGCCAGGCACAGCGGGAGCAAGAAGACCGCAAAACCGAAGATGTCGATTTTGATCTGCGTGGGTTTGCTGAAACGACTGTAAACAACGTCGATTTTGACGTGTTCGTTGTTCAGCAATGTATACCCCGCTGCGATCAAAAAAGAGGCAGCAAACAAATACCACTGGACTTCAAGGTAGGCGTTGGAGCCGGTGTTGAAGATCTTCCGGACCAGGGCATTGATGCTGCTGATGAGGGTCGAGGCCAAGATCAGCCAGATCACGTATTTCCCGATCCAGGTGCTGATGCGGTCCATCAGATTTGAGAATTTGAGCAAGGCTCCCATGAGGGGTCTCCAGAAAAAGGCAATGCTGGATTTTACGTTCCCCGACGTCAAGCGCTCTGTAGACGTGCATGTCCGAGGGGTGGGCTATTTTTGAAGCCACCTTGAACAGCTTTCACCATGGTGCCACGTGCCCCATGGTGTGAAGGGGGGCATCATGGCCACCAAGGCAACATCTTTTTCAGAGACTGCACATGGCCGCACTCGGGTAAGGCCTGATAACCGGTGACCTGATTCAGCCGGGTTTGCCAAATTTTGGATTGCAGAACCTGTGTCAATTCAAGCATTGCGGGTGTGTGTAAAGCGCTTTTCAGGCAAACCAGCCAGTAATGCTCTTGCTGAAGAGGTATGAAATCCAGCCCATGGCTTTGAGCGGCTGACGCGATGCCCAGACCCACATCGGCTTGACCCGATGCAATTTGTGCGGCCACGGCCGCGTGCGATGGTTCTTCTTGCTGGTAGCCCTGAATGGACTCTGGCTTGAAGCCGTTTTCACTCAACCAATGGTCCAGCAACAAGCGGGTGCCTGTACCTAGGCTGCGGTTGACCATGCGCACACCGGGACGACACAGGTCTGCCAAGGCTTTGATGTGCAATGGATTGCCGGCTTTGACCATGAGCCCTTGCTGGCGTGCTGCAAACCCGATCAGTTTGTGCTGTCCGGTTTTGAGCAGCGGGCGGTAGGTGCGTGCAATCAGCGATTCAGCAGCGGGCTGCGCCGGGGCATGAAACCCCGCCACGGTGCAGCGGCCTTCGTTGAGGGCCCGAATCGCATCCACGCTACCGCAAAAACGGATGTCCAAGTGCAATGCTTGTTGTGCTGCTTGCTGCTGTAACTGGACCAGCGCATCGTCGTGACTGGCGTACACCGTGAGCAGGTGGCTATCGGCGTCAAAGGCCACGGCAAAAGTTTTTTCCAGCTCGGCATGCAGGGCGCTGATCTGGGGGGCCAGCCGGGCCTGTGCCTGGCGTTCGGCCCACAGCAGCTTGTCGGCAAACTCACTCAAGCGCGCTGCCTGGCCTTTTTCCCAAAGGATCAGGGGCTGGCCCAGGGCTTGTTCCCAACGTTTGAGCTCTCCCCACACATGGCGGTAAGACAGTTTCAAAGATTTGGCGGCACTTGCAATCGAGCCCGCTTCGCGAACGGCTTGCAGCATGTCCATCAGCGGGTTGCGCAGGGGGCTGGTCTGGTGGCGAAGCGCGGCATCATCCTGATGCGGAGTCCAGCTGTAAGAGAGGTTGATGTGTTGCACAGGCAGGAGTTTGCCTCAACTCGGATGGGGCTCTTCAGAGCCACATGCGAGGCCTATGCAAATGGTTTCATAGCGGACATCCCTTACCTGTGCGGCCGCTTTCGTCCGGTAGCATCGCCCACAACTTTATGAACACCTTCTCCGACAGCATCGGCACAGCGCTGGCGCTCATCGCTTCTTGGGATCCTGCACTCTGGACGGTGGTGCTGCGGTCTTTGGCCGTCAGTGCCACGGCTTGTCTGTTTGCCTACGGTCTGGGCGTCGTGCTGGGGGCCTGGCTGGCCGTGACCCGTTTTGCGGGCCGAGGCCTTGTCCTGCTGGCACTCAACACCTTGCTGGCGTTGCCTTCGGTGGTGGTGGGGCTGGTGGTCTACTTGTTGTTGTCGCGCACAGGTCCATTGGGCTTTCTGGGCTGGTTGTTCAGCTTCAAGGCCATGGTGGTGGCGCAGGTCATTTTGGTGGTACCGGTGGTCACCGCGCTCACCCGGCAAGTGGTCGAAGACGTAGAGCGTCAGCATGGAGAGCAATGGGCGTCGCTGGGCGCGGGCCCTTGGTTGCGCGGGATTTTGCTGGCTTGGGACGAACGCTTGGCCTTGCTCACGATCGGGGTGGCGGCTTTCGGGCGGGCCATCTCCGAAGTGGGGGCGGTGATGATTGTGGGCGGCAACATCGACGGCTTCACCCGCGTCATGACCACGGCCATTGCGCTCGAAACCAGCAAAGGTGATTTACCGCTGGCACTGGCTTTGGGGCTGCTGCTTTTGGCGGTGGTGCTGTTGCTCAATGCGGCTGTGGCAGGCCTGCGTCGCTGGGGTGAAAAACGCCACAGCGTCAGCGTGGCCGCACCAAAAGGCTGGGTTGCATGATGGTCTCGCCTGTGCAATCCCGGGGTGTTCAGGTCGTTCGGCTTCATGACGTTTCGGTGCGTCTGGGGCAGCTTTGGGCCTTGCGAGACATTGAGCTCACGGTTCAAGCGGGTGAGCGCGTGGCTTTGGTGGGTGCCAATGGCTCCGGCAAAAGCACCTTGCTGCGCACGATGCACGGCCTGCTGATGCCTGTTCAAGGTCGCGTGGATCGGCATCCAGATGGGCGGCAAGCGATGCTGTTTCAGCGCCCGCACCTTTTGCGCATGTCGGCGCTGCACAACGTGGCGCTGGGCATTTGGCTGGACCGCAGTCAAGGCCTGAACTGGGCGCAGTCCAAAGCGCGTGCGCTTGAAGCTTTGCAGCGCGTGGGGTTGAGTGCAGTGGCCCACCAAGGCGGGCGTCAGTTGTCGGGCGGGCAGCAGCAGCGCCTGGCCTTGGCCCGCGCCTGGGGGCGTCAACCCGATGTGCTGCTGCTGGACGAGCCCACCGCCAGTCTGGACCCACACGCCAAACGCGAAGTTGAGGCCTTGATGGCCGATTTTGCGAACGGGCAAGAACACCCACTGACCTTGATCTGGGCCAGCCACAACCTCGGCCAAGTCAAGCGTCTGGCCACCCGCGTCGTTTACCTGGAGGGCGGCCATGTGTTGGCCGATCTGCCCGTGGCCGAGTTTTTCAACGCTGCCGTGCTGGCTTTGCACAGCCCTGCAGCCCATGCTTTTGTTCAAGGAGAACTTTTATGACCTTTCAAACTTCCATGACCCGTCGCGCTCTGGTGTGCGCGGTTTTGGCTACCACATCGGTGTGGGCGCAAGCGCAATCCATCGTGATGTCGTCCACGACATCGACCGAGCAATCGGGCTTGTTTGCGCACCTGTTGCCCGCCTTCAAAAAAGCCAGCGGGCTGGATGTGAAAGTGGTGGCGCTGGGCACGGGTCAGGCGTTGGACATGGCCCGCCGAGGCGATGCCGATGTGGTGTTTGTGCACGACCAGGCGGCCGAAGAAAAATTTGTGGCCGACGGTTTTGGCCTCAAGCGTTTGCCCGTGATGTACAACGACTTTGTGTTGATCGGCCCCAAGGCCGACCCCGCTGGCACCAAAGGCAAGGACATTGTGGCGGCTTTGGCCAAGCTGTCTGCCAGCAACACAGGGTTCATCTCGCGTGGTGACAAAAGTGGCACCCACGCAGCCGAATTGCGCTTCTGGAAAATGGCCAATTTGGCCGAGAAAAAAGGCAGCGGCTACAAAGAGTGTGGGTGCGGCATGGGGCCGGCGTTGAACATTGCCGCGTCTTCTGGGGCTTATGTGCTGGCCGACCGCGCCACCTGGCTCAACTTCAAGAACCGCGCCGATCTGGCTGTTCTGGTCGAGGGCGATCAGCGCCTTTTCAATCAATACGGCGTGATGGTGGTCAACCCTGCCAAGCATGCGCATGTCAAGCAAGCCGATGCACAGAGGTTTGTGGATTGGGTGACTTCGGCTGCAGGTCAGGCCCATATTGCCGATTACAAAATTGGCGGCGAGCAGCTGTTCTTCCCGAACGCTGGCAAGTGAGGCTCAGGACCTGGGCGCGCCGAGCTTGCGGTAGACCGTTGCTCGGCTGATGCCCAAGGCGCGTGCGGCTTCGGCCACGTTGCCCCGTGCCTGGGTCACGGCCTCGCGGATCATGTCGGTTTGCACGTCTTTCAGGGGTTTGGCCTGGGGACTGATCTGGGCCTTGGCCTGAGCCGCTGGGTGCGCTGGCGCTCCTGGCTGCAAAGCCTGCGTCTGCAGCCGCAGGCCTGACCACAGCGGCAGCTCCCGTGTGTTGTCCTGGCGTCCGGCCGCATCGAACAAGCTTTCCCAGTGCGATGCAAACACATCGCTGGCGTGCATGGGTTGGCCAGGCGTGGCTGGCGACAAAGACAGCATTTGCCGCGCAGTCGGGTTGGCACCGACGATGTGGCCATCCTGATCCAGCGTGAGCAGACCGTCGCTGTCGTCACCGGGCTGGTTGCCGGGCCAGTTCAGGCGCAGCACCAGCGCGTGCGATGTTGACAGCAGCCAGCTGTTTTCGATGCTGCGGGCTGATCTGCGCACCAAGTGTTTCAGGGCAGGGCGCTCCATGGTTTCGATGCCGGTCAGGTCCAACATGCCTGCGCACAGGCCATCTGGGCCAAAGACAGGGGCCCCAGCGCAGCTGTAAACGCCTGTGTCATTGAAGAAGTGCTCACCCCGGTGCAGCCAGACCGGTTGCAATTCGGTCAGCGCTGCGCTGATGGCGGTCGTGCCCACCGCCTTTTCAGACAAATCCACGCCCACGCGGGCAATCATTTCGGCGCGGCGGTCTTGTCGGTCCACCGGCCCGTGCACATCCACCACGATGCCGTCTGCATTGGTCAGGATGGCGAAGTAACGGATGTCGGCAATCGCCCGAGCCAATTCGACCAGCACCGGTTGAGCCGCCTGCACCAGTGGGCGGCAGGCCTCTTGCACCCGGCGCATCTGCTGGGTTGATACGGCATCAAAATCGACAGCTTGGGTCGGTTGCAAACCCATGTCCAGGCATCGTTGCCAGGATTGGGTGATCCAAGGGGAGACACCTGAGTCCACTGCGATAGAACGCCCCTGAAACACCAGGTCACGGGCTTGCTCAATGCGGACCAGGCGGTTGCTGGCGGGGGCAGTAAGTGGCATGTCAGGTGTGTATCAAGCTGAGAATTTGTGAGGCAACCCCGTGAATCCTAGGGTTAATACGAGTCATGAAGCGTCGCGCACGCTACAACAATGCCTATGCATTCTGATTCATAAGCGCGGGCTTGAACAGTCCGCCACCTCACAGGAGACACACATGCAGAAAGTCCTGCACATCAACCCGGACAAATGTACCGGCTGCTTGCAGTGCGAAATGGCCTGTTCTTTCGAGAACTACGGCACATACGCCACTTCCAAATCGCGCATCAAGGTGTTCGACTTCCACCACACGGGCAAAAAAGTGCCTTACACCTGCACCCAGTGCGACGAAGCCTGGTGCCTGCATGCCTGCCCTGTGGAAGCCATCACGGTTGACAAAGCCACGGGTGCCAAAGTGGTCAACGAGTCCACCTGTGTGGGCTGCAAGGTTTGCACCATCGCCTGCCCGTTCGGCACCATCAACTATGTGCAAGAGACCGGCAAGGTGCAAAAGTGCGACCTGTGCGGCGGCGACCCGGCCTGTGCCGATGCCTGCCCGACCGGTGCCATCACATTCGTGGATGCCAACTGGACCGGCATCGACAAGATGAAGCAGTGGGCCGACAAGCTGGGCAACCAGCCCAGCGCCGCCTGATCCCCCCAACCCACTGAAGGAGCACACATATGTCTTGGGCTGGAAAAATTCTCCGCGTCGACCTCACGGCTGGCACCGTCAAATCTGAACCGCTGAACATGGAATGGGCCAAGGCCTATCTGGGTTCACGCGGTCTGGGCAGCAAATACCTCATCAGCGAAGTCGACCCCAAAGTCGATCCGCTCTCGGCCGACAACAAAATCATCTGGGCCACTGGCCCGCTGACCGGCACCATGGCCTCCACCGGCGGCCGCTATACCGTCATCACCAAAGGCCCGCTGACGGGTGCCATTGCTTGCTCCAACTCGGGCGGCTACTGGGGTGCCGAGCTGAAAATGGCCGGTTGGGACATGATCATTTTTGAAGGCGCATCGGCCAAGCCGGTGTACCTCTACATCAACGACAACGAAGCTGAGCTGCGTGACGCAGGTCACCTTTGGGGCCAAAGCGTCTGGAAGACCGAGGAAATCCTCAAATCCAGCCTGCAAGACCCGCTGCTGCGCGTGTCCAGCATTGGCAAGGCCGGTGAAAACGGCGTGCTGTATGCCGCCGTGGTGAACGACCTGCACCGTGCGGCTGGCCGTTCGGGCGTGGGCACCGTCATGGGCAGCAAAAACCTCAAGGCCATTGCCGTGCGCGGCACCATTGGTGTGGGCAACGTGCAAAACCCCAAGGCCTTCATGGCTGCGACCAAGGCCGCCAAAAAGGTGTTGGCCGACAACGCCGTCACTGGTCAGGGCTTGCCCGCTTACGGCACCCAGGTGCTCATGAACGTGATCAACGAAGTGGGTGCCTTGCCCACCCGCAACCACCGCGATGTGCAGTTCGAAAGCGCCAAGGACATCTCGGCTGAAGCCATGGTCACGCCCCGCGAGACCGACGGCAAAAAGCACCTGGTGACCAACCAGGCTTGCTTTGGTTGCACCATCGCCTGCGGTCGCATCAGCAAGATGGACGAGGGCCATTTTTCTGTCAAGAACAAGCCTGAGTATTGGGGCGCCAATGGCGGTCTTGAATACGAAGCGGCTTGGGCGCTGGGTGCGGCCAACGGTGTCAAGGACCTCGAAGCCCTGCAATACGCCAACATGATTTGCAACGAAGAAGGCTTTGACCCGATCAGCTTCGGCGCCACCATCGGCGCCGTCATGGAGCTGTACGAAATGGGCGTGCTGACCAAAGAGCAAATCGGTGTTGAAGCGCCATTCGGTTCGGCACAAGCCCTGTGCGAGTTTGTCGACATGACCGCCAAAGGCGTTGGCTTTGGCAAGGAAATCGGCTTGGGCTCCAAGCGCCTGACCGCCAAGTACGGCCACCCCGATCTGTCCATGAGCGTCAAGGGCCAAGAATTCCCCGCCTACGACGGCCGTGTGATTCAGGGCATTGGCCTGGCCTATGCCACCTCCAACCGCGGTGCCTGCCACCTGCGCGGCTACACCATCGCGTCTGAAGTGCTGGGCATCCCGGTCAAGACCGAACCCACCGAGCACGAAGGCAAGCCCGAGTTGGTCAAGGCCTTCCAGGACGCCACAGCGGCGTTTGACTCGGCAGGCATTTGCATCTTCACCAGTTTTGCCTGGACCCTGGCCGATGTGGCGCCCCAGGTGCAAGCCGCTTGCGGCGAAGAGTTCACCATGGAGCACTTGGCCCACATTGGCGAACGCATCTGGAACATGGAGCGCGAGTTCAACAACGCCGCAGGCTTCACCAAGGCCGACGACAACCTGCCCAAGCGCCTGATGACCGAAGCCGCCAAAACCGGCCCCGGCAAAGGCATGGTCAGCAAGTTGAACGAGATGCTGCCCAAGTACTACGACGCACGCGGCTGGGATGGCGAAGGCCGCCCCACATCGGCCACCAAGGAACGCTTGGGCCTGTGACCTTGCCCCTGTAGGAGCGAGCCCTGCTCGCGAAGCCTTCGCAGCAGGCAGCGCGCTTCTACAGGAACCACAGCGGCCCCGAGGGGCCGCTGTCTGTTTCTGGAGAACACACCATGACCCACCACGTGATTTTGGGCGCAGGCCCTGCCGGCGTGATCGCCGTCGAAACCATCCGCAAGCACGCGCCCGCCGACACCATCACCTTGATTGGCGACGAGCCCGATGCGCCTTACTCGCGCATGGCCATTCCCTACCTCTTGATTGGCAACATCGATGAGCGCGGTACTTATTTGCGCAAAAGCCCGAGCCACTTTGACGATGTGCGCATCACGCAAATCAAGGCCAAGGTCAGCCAAGTGGACAGCCGTGGCCGCACGGTGCATCTGGACAACGGCCAGTCGCTGGGTTTTGACAAGCTGCTGATCGCCACCGGTTCTCACCCCGTGCGCCCACCGATTGCGGGCATGGACTTGCCCGGCGTGCACCCTTGCTGGACTCTGGCTGATGCGCGTGCCATTGCCGCACTGGCCAAGCCCGGTGCACGCGTGCTGCAAATGGGCGCGGGCTTCATTGGCTGCATCATCATGGAGGCGCTGGCGTCCCGTGGTGTCAAGCTCAGCGTGGTCGAGATGGGCGACCGCATGGTGCCGCGCATGATGGGCCCGGTGGCTGGCGGCATGATCCGCGACTGGTGCGAGGCCAAAGGCGTGCAGGTGTTCACCGGTGCCAAGGTCGAGGCCATTGAGCAGGGCTCAGAAAAAGGCGTGCTGGGCAAGCTGGCCGCTGCCGTGGGCTTGTCTTCGTCCGATGGTGGAGGGGCCTTGCGGGTGCGGCTGTCCAACGGCCAGACCATCGAAGCCGATCTGGTGATCAGTGCCACCGGTGTGCGCCCGGCGATTGGCTATTTGAAGGACAGCGGCATCACTTGCCTGCAAGGCGTGTTGACCGATGCCTGCATGCAAACCAATGTGCCCGGCATTTATGCCGCAGGCGATTGTGCCGAAGCTTTTGACCAGGTCAGCGGCAAAACCATCGTCAGCGCCATTCAGCCCAATGCGGCCGAGCAGGCCCGGGTGGCTGCGCTCAACATGGTGGGGCAAAAGACCGACCTCAAGGGCGTCACGCAAATCAACGTGCTCGATACGCTGGGCCTGATCTCCACCAGCTTTGGCAACTGGGAAGGCGTGGCCGGTGGCGAGCACGCCGTGCTGACCGATACCAGCGCAGGCCGCCACCTGAGCTTGCAGTTCAAGGACGATGTGCTGATCGGCTGCAACAGCGTGGGCTGGACCGAGCATGTCGGCGTGATGCGCGGCCTGGTGGAAGGCCAGGTGCGCCTGGGCGAATGGAAAGACCGCTTGCTGCACGACCCCACTCAGCTGATGGCCGCTTACTTGGCCTGTGCCCAGGGGCAAGGGCTTTGGAGCGGGGCCGCCGATGCGCGTCGCCGGTAAAGCGAAAATGCCCGCATGAACATCACTTTCAAACTGTTCGCCACGCTGACCGACTATTTGCCTGCCGATGCCCGGCGCAGCAACCAGATCATGTTGGATGTTGCGCAGGATGCCAGCATCGCGCAGATCATCGAGCCCTTTGGCATGCCGCCCAAGCTGGTGCATCTGGTGCTGGTCAACGGCAAATACATCGCCCCTGAAGTGCGCGGCACCACTACCTTGGTGGAGGGCGATGTGCTGGCGATCTGGCCTCCTGTGGCCGGTGGTTGAGCACAGCACACGCGGCGACCCGACCCATGCAGGCCTACTACCCCGAGCGCTTCGAGCGCGACATGGGCACCAGCGAAACCGAATGGCTGACCGCCTTGCCCCGCGCACTGGGCGAGCATGCCGTTGAGCTGGTCACCGGCATGGCACGCGTGCAAATCGGTGACGGCCACCTGCAACTGCAATGGCACATCCTGCCCCCACGCGTGATCGCGCTCTTGCGCATGCAGCGGCTGGCGGTGAGCTTTGCCTTTGAGGGGGTGGAAGAGGATGCCCGTCAGCGCTTCATGAAGCGTTTTGATTTGACGATGCAAAGGGGTGGGGGATAAGGGTGGGGGTGAGTGGCTTGCATTGGGAAGCGCGAATTGTCCCTGCGCTGGAGCTCGTAAAGCGTGTGCCCTGGCGGAACCGAGATCTTTGTAAACCGCCCAATTGACGACCTCGGAGGGGCTATATACAATTGCTATATACATTTCCCTGGGAGATCATCATGTCCATCGGCACTGTTTTCGTCAATAACCGTACCCAAGCCGTTCGTCTGCCTTTGGACGTGCGTCTACCCGAGGGCGTCCAAAAGGTAGAGATACGCGTCAAAGGTAATGAGCGCGTCATCTCCCCTCTAGGCCAAACCTGGGACAGCTTCTTTCTGGGTGGCCCCACAGTGAGCGACGACTTCCTGCCCGAGCGCGCTACCCAGCACCAGCCGGAGCGGGAGGCGCTCTGATGCTGCGTTACCTGCTGGACACCAACATCGTCATCTACGTGTTGAAGCGACGACCTGCCGAGGTGCTGCCTACTTTCAACGCCAATGCCAGCCGCATGGCCATTTCCTCCATCACCCTCGCCGAACTCTTGCACGGGGCGGAGAAAAGCAGCCGCGTGAGCGAGAACCTGGCCGCTATCGAGGACTTTTGCAGTCGCTTGGAAGTTCTGCCCTATGGCCCCAAGGCCGCGCAGCATTACGGCGCCATTCGCGCCGCCTTGGAAAAACTCGGCCAGCCTATCGGTGTGAACGACATGCACATTGCAGCGCACGCTCGCAGCGAAGGCCTGGTGCTGGTGACGAACAACATGGGGGAGTTCGCACGGGTGCCTGCGCTGGAATCAGAGAACTGGGTCCACACAGCGCAGTAATTGACGAGTTGTCGTGCATCAGTCGAACAAAAGCGCGTCGACTGCCACGCCAAGTTTGCCGCGATAGCTCAGGCGCGGCAGCAGCTGACCTTTGAAGTCATTACCACACCGACGGCTTTAGGCAGTGAACGGGCGGTCTTCAGTGGCCGCTTTGAGCGACAACCGTGTGGAAGTCCATTCAGCAACTCACGGCTGTTCGAGGATTCCGGGTTGATTTACAGGATCTTTTTTACACCGTGTTCGTTGCGGGTGGATGATCTTGATCTCCGTCTGAGTGGTTGGCACTCTTAGGCGGTCTCCTTTAATGAGCATGACGACCTCTTAGGTCGCCAAGCCCATCCACACCTTCATTTGGGTTACTCGTACGCGTAAACATTGCGGAAATAGCCTTGCCTGCTCCACTTGCCTGGCTGGCCTATAGGATCCCAGCAAGACGTCCTTATACGCCGTCCCTTGAGGGATTTGGCCTTGCTGGTGACCTCGCCAGATGGATCGAAGGTCGAGGTCTTCATGTGGCGAGTAGAGCCATCTGCAAACAGCAGAATGGTGCAGCTTGAGCCGCGATACATCTGCTTCTCTCGTACATCCACCAAAGTATCCGGAGATGAAAGAGTCACCTCGCTTCTTTCTCTGGCCGCTTCCGCCTGCTCAGCCTTGTACCGTTCGACTTCGGCCTCCAGTTCGTCCACGCGACCGGACAATACGCCATTTTGGGACTCAAGGTCGTCGACGATATAGGATGCTTCTAGCGCCACGTTTTCGGCGTTCTCCGCACGCTTGTAGGCGGCTTCTAGCACTGCCAATGCTTGATCAGCCTTCTCGTTTGCAGCCATGACTTCAGTTGACATGGCACTCAGCTTCTCAGCACTCAGCTGTCTTGTCAGCTGTTCAATCAGGTCGGCTGACGTACTGACTTTCCCCGCCACATACAAAGGATGCAGTCCCAACAATGTTTGCGGAGTGATGAATCCGCGCTTGCGCAAGGCAATCATGACCTCGGAGAGACGCATTTCCGTCGACACATCGCCTCGCCATACAGTGATCACCACTGGCTCCGCAAAGTCTCGCTTGCTGCCAATGACAAAGTGTCCAACAGTTAATTGACCACCTTCATCCTGAAAACGTGCCTCAATGTGGTGCCGATCTGGATACTGGTAGTCGGCATATAGGTAGCGGGCCTGCGTCAAATCTATGAGCGTATCGTGTTCAAAGTGCAGTCCATAACGCAGAGGCAAAGAGTCGCAATTCGCATGGTCCTGCGCGATAACCAGTACCTGAAAATTATTGAGTGACTTGAGTTGTGACTCCAATACCATGAGGCCTCTCCTTTGCTTGAGGGATTTTCTTAGTTTGTTTCTTGTGCCATCTGCAAGGCATCACGATGCGCTTCCTTGTAGGTGGATTCAAAATTCGACCAAGCCCATTGAGCAACGTTATCCCGACTCTTCTTCTGATTTTCGACCATGGTCAAGATGAAGTCTGAAATATGACTGCAGTAGGCAATGACGGTCGTATTTCTGATTTTTTCCTCCCCCAAATACAAGTCAGGCATTGGCAGGCCAGCCGGCTTTCTTGTGGAGAAATTGAAGTTCATGATCCAGTCCGTCAAAGCATCAATTTCCGACTCATCCAATCGGACCACAACGGCTTGCTTAGAGTCGTCAAGGTAGTAAGCACTCTTCTTTACTCCAAGAACTTCAGAGAGAAAAAACAAGTAATCTGACGCCACATCTACGTAAGCGTCCGGCCATCCCATCTGGCAATGACGTCTCCAATCTAAGAGCATTGTGTCCACGTAAAAGATCGTGGACACATGTACACCAACAACCAACTCACCCAGACTGGCCGCAGCCGTCGCACTTATAGCCCCGAATTCAAGGCCCAACTGGTGGCCGCCTGCCGCATCCCCGGCATGTCGGTCGCCTCCGTGGCCCGAAACCACGGCATCAATCACAACATCCTGCACCGCTGGTTGCGTGAGCTGTCTGACTGTGGCCAGCCTCGTATGCATTCGGCCGTTGAATTGGCGCCACCTGGCTTCATCGAGTTACCCATGCCAGCGTCCTTGCCTGTTCCCTCACCATCCATCACACCCCTCATCACAGAAGGATGCGTTCACCTCGAACTACAACGTGGTGAACTGTCTCTCAAGCTGTCTTGGCCTGCATCCAGTGCCGCCGAATGCGCAGCGTGGCTTCGTGAGCTTTTGCGTTGATTCGCATCGACGCAGTCTGGATGTCCACCGAGCCGCTGGACATGCGTGCCGGTGCCGACACCGCCTTGGCCCGCGTGGTGCAAGTCTTTGGGTCAGCCCACCCGCATCACGCCTATTTGTTTGCCAATGCCCGCGCCAACCGGATGAAGGTGCTGGTGCATGACGGCGTTGGCGTGTGGCTGGCCGCCCGCAGGTTGAACACGGGCAAGTTTGTCTGGGGCGATGCCCGGCTGTCGCCCCGACTGCCGATGAACGCCGCCCAGCTGAGCGCTTTGGTGCTGGGCTTGCCTTGGCAGCGCATGGGCGATGCGGGCGTGATCACGGTGCTGTGAGTGTGGGTGATGCGCTAGCTGCAATTCAATTGGGGCATCTGCCAATAGGCTGACGGCGTTGCTTCGGTGATGATTACGGCCATGAGTGAAGTCGTTGATCTGCAAGCCATGGACGAAGGGCAAGTGCGCCAGATGTTGGCCAGCATGCTCACGCAGATCAGCGCCCGAGACGCCACCATCCGTTTCAAGCAAGCCCTGATCGACAAACTCACGCACGAGAACGCGGTTCTCAAACGCCTTAAGTTTGGCCTCAAGAGCGAGAAGATGAACGCCGAGCAGCGCAGCTTGCTCGACGAAACCCTGGACGCAGACTTGGCTGCTGTGTCCGACGAGATCGCACTGGCTGTGCCCGAATCAGCCGCGGCCAAAGACAAACAAACGCCCAAGCGCCAGCCCTTGCCCGCCGAGCTGCCCCGCCAGACCTTTGCCCACGAGCCCGAGTCCACCGTGTGCACGGCTCCCGGCTGTGGCGCCCAGATGAAGCGCATGGGTGAGGACGTGTCTGAGAAGCTGGACTACGTGCCAGGCGTCTTCAGCGTGCACCGCCATGTGCGTGGCAAATGGGCTTGTGCCTGCTGCCAAACCTTGGTGCAGGCGCCGGTGGAGCCTCACGTCATCGACAAAGGCATCCCCACACCGGGACTGCTCGCCCAGGTGCTGGTGAACAAGTTTGCCGACCACTTGCCGCTGTACCGCCAGGAAGCCATCTTTGGCCGCGCTGGTGTGGCGATCCCCAGATCAACGTTAGCCCAATGGGTGGGCAGCTGCGGGGTTGAGCTGCAACCGCTGGTGGACGCTTTGAAGCGAGACATTCTGAGCCGCAGCGTGATCCACGCCGACGAAACCCCGGTACAGATGCTCAAGCCGGGGCACGGCAAAACACACAGAGCGTATTTGTGGGCCTATGCGGCAGGAGCGCATGAAGACATCAAGGCTGTGGTGTACGACTTCTGCGAAAGCCGAGCGGGGGCAAACGCCAAAGCGTTCTTGGATGAATGGCGAGGCTCGCTGGTGGTCGATGACTTCAGTGGCTACAAACAACTCATGGGCGATTCGTCGGATCAGATCACCGAGGTCGGCTGTTGGGCGCACGCTCGGCGCAAGTTCCACGATTTGCAGTTGGCCAACCAAAGCCAGATTGCCGAACAAGCGGTCAGGCAAATGGCGCAGATCTATGCGGTCGAGCGCGAGGTCAAAGAACTCAGCGCCGAAGAACGCTTGGCGATACGGCAAGACAAAAGCCAGCCGCTGGTGCAGACCTTGTACGAGTGGCTGGTGCTCAATCGGCAAAAGGTACCCGAAGGCTCGGCCACGGCCAAAGCCATTGACTACAGCCTTCGGCGCTGGAGGGCTTTGACACGGTTCTTAGAAGACGGCCAAGTGCCAGTGGACAACAACTGGATCGAGAACCAAATCAGGCCAATTGCGATTGGCAGGAACAACTGGTTGTTTGCGGGCTCGCTGCGCGGCGGACAAAGAGCGGCGGCGGCCATGAGTCTGATTCAGTCGGCCAAACTGAATGGTCACGACCCGCATGAGTACTTGAAAGATGTGCTGACGAGGTTGCCGACGCACATGAACAGCCGGATTGAAGAGCTGCTGCCGCACCGCTGGAGTCCGGTTTAGTGTCTACGTGTCCACGATCTTTAGGTGGACACGTATCTGCTAAGCGAGCGTGTTTATCGGAAATCTAGATGGGATGGCCGGACGCTTACACATCTACAGGTACATTGAAGGCGTCATTTTCTGTGTCGTATTGATGGATGGTCATGATGTAGTCAGACCATAGGGTGCACCAAATTACATTAAAACTATCCACTTTATTCCTCGTTGCATTTGGGAGGGGTGACCTCAAATCAGGCTATTGGAATTTATAAGTATGACATCACAATAGACCGGTTGCAGGCAACGAGATCAGCCAGTAGATGAACCTCTTCCGCTGCAAACCCGACCCTTGCGTGATCAACGCACCCACAACATCGCCACAGTTTTGAGCCCTAGCACAGTGAGCGCCAGCGAGCCGAACAGGTGAACACAGGCGGTACCTGCCGCAAAAGCGTAGCGGCCTTGCTGAAGCATGGCGACCACTTCGGCCGAGAAGCTGGAGAAGGTGGTCAGTGCACCTAAAAAGCCGGTGACCAGTGCCAGTCGCCAAACCGGGTCCAACTCAGGCAGTTGCTGGAACACGCCCACGCACACGCCCACCAAATAACCGCCGATCAGGTTGGCGGCCAGCGTGCCCCAGGGCATGAGCCCAGCGCTGGCGCTGCCTGGGTTGAGCCACAAGCCCAGTTGCCAGCGTGACAAGGCCCCCACGCAAGCGCCAAGGCAAATCGCGATCACCGTGAGCATGGGTCGGGTCCTTTCGGTTGAGGATTAACGGGGATGGAAACCGCGGCTTTTAAAACGGCGGGTCTTCGTCGTCTGCCGCAGCTGCGCCTGCCGCGATGGTCGAGTTCACCACGGTGCGAGTCGGGTTGGGAATGGCTGTGTCCGCCGCAGCCGCGCCCAACTCCATCTCGCCGCCCAAGGCTTCGATCAGGCTGTCGATCAGCGGCCCCAGCAAGCCGGTGGACAGCGCCACATCGGCGTCAAACCGGTCTTCATTCTTGTCTGTGCCCGATTCGTCCATGACGCCGTCGAGGTATTGCACTTTTTTCAGTTGCAGCGTCTCGGTCAGCACAAAGGCCACACGGCCGTCCCAGCTGAGCGCCAGTTGGGTGGGCAGCTTGCCTTCCAGCACATGCTTGCGCACGTCGTCGTTGGCCAGGTGGTGGCGGGTAAAGCGCACGCTGGCCGCGTCTTCGCCTGTGGACTTGAGCACGGTTTCGCGCTCGACCGTCAAATCAGACGGCCATTCGTCGGGCGTAGGGGCCAAAAGCCACTGCGTCATGGCCGCTTGCGGCGAGGTCACGGTCTGGATCAGCGAGACCGACAAGCCACCCATCACGTTCATGAGCGCGGACATGACTTCGTCGGCCTTGCCTTGGCTGCCTGCATTCAGCACCAAGCGGCGGTTTTCCAAGTCCATCCACACCAGCACGGTGGATTGACGCGCAAACGCCTGGGGCAGCAGCGACAGCAGCACGTCGTCCATCAGGTCGCGTTTTTCTTTTTTGCCGGGCTTTCGGCCCGTGGCCGCTTCGATTTCGGCGATGCGCTCATCGGCCTTGCGTCGCACCACGTTGCCGGGCACCGCCTTGGACTCGATCATGAGTTTCATGATCCACTGCCCGGCCACCGACTCGACCAGCGGCCCATGGGCCTCGCCGCGTGGCGGCACCCAGCCGATCGACTTTTCTTGGCTGGCGCCACATTCCACAAATTGCACTGGCTCCAGCGCCGCCTGCACATCGGCCAGCGTGGGGGCAAAGCCCTCGCCGATGCGGTAAACCATCACATTTTTAAACACAAACAATCCTTACTGCCCAAATGAACAACCCGTCCTTTGGGGACGGGTTGAATCATAGGGGATGAATCGATGGCAACCGTCAGAGTTTCATCTGGGTGGGGAGCCAGGTCACGATGCCAGGTACAAAATAAATCAGCAACACCGCGCCGACCATCAGGAAGAACATGGGCATGGAGACGCGGGCGATGTAGGGCAGCTGTTTGCCCGTCATGCCTTGCAGCACAAACAGGTTAAAGCCCACCGGCGGCGTGATCTGCGCCATTTCGACGACAAACACAATGAAGATGCCAAACCAGATCGGGTCAATGCCTGCTTTTTGCACGGTGGGCATGAGCACGCCCATGGTCAGCACCACCATCGATATGCCGTCGAGGAAACACCCCAGCACGATGAAAAACACCATCAAGGCCATGATCAAGGCCAGTGGGCTGAGCCCCAAGCCACCGATCCACTCTGCCAAATGGCGCGGCAGGCCGATGTAGCCCATGGACAAGGTCAAAAACGCAGCGCCAGCCAAGATCAGCGCGATCATGCAGTAAAGACGGGTGGCACCCATCAAAGCGTCTTTGAACACGGCCCAGCTCATGGAACCCTGTAGGGTGGACAGCACCAAGGAGCCGACCACCCCCACAGCCGCCGCCTCGGTGGCGGTTGCAAACCCGGTGTAAATCGAACCCAAAACGGCAGCAATCAGCAAAATCACGGGGATCAAACTGCTCGACGCTTGCAGCTTCTGCATGAAGCTCATGGGGGCGTCACGCGGTGGAATCTGGTCTGGATGGCGCAATGACCAGACAACGATATAGCCTGAAAACAACCCGGCCAGCAACAAGCCTGGCAAAACCCCGGCAATGAAAAGCTGGGCAATCGACACATCGGCCGCCACGCCATACACGATCATGATGATGGACGGTGGAATCAACAGGCCCAGGGTGCCCGAACCGGACAGTGTGCCGATGACCATGTCGTCCGGGTAGCCGCGTTTTTGCAACTCAGGCAAGGTCATCTTGCCAATCGTGGCGCAGGTGGCTGCACTGGAGCCCGACACGGCGGCAAAGATCGCGCAGCCCACCACGTTGGTGTGCAGCAAACGACCAGGCAAGGCCTGCATCCAGGGTGCCAGCCCCTTGAACATGTCCTGGCTCAGGCGTGTGCGAAACAAAATTTCGCCCATCCAGATGAACAAGGGCAAGGCCGTCAGTGTCCAGCTCGAAGATGACCCCCAAACGGTCACGGCCATGGCATCACCCGCTGGCCGTGCTGAGAACATTTGCATGCCGATCCAAGCCACCCCTGAAAGCGTGAGGCCAATCCACACACCGCTGCCCAAAATCAAAAAGAGGGTCAGGACCAGCAATCCTGTGATCATCAAATCATTCATGGCAGGTCATTCGTTGCGCAGCATTTCGCCACTTTCGGGGGTTACACGCTGGCCGAGAATTTCCAGCACCAGTTCATCGATAAAAGCGAGTGCAAAAATGGCCGTGCCCAAGGCCATGGCCAATTGCGGAATCCACAAAGGCGTGGCGTCGTTACCGGTAGAGATGTCGTGAAATTCGATGGATTGCCACACCAGGCGGCAACTGTAAAAGGCGAACAACAGGGCCAGCAAGCTGGCCACACCCAGGCTCCACAATTCCAGCGCCCGACGCCCAGCGCCCCGCAAGGCACTCAGGAGCAGGGTCACACGAATGTGTTCACCCCGCTTGAGCGTATGGGCCAGCGCCAGAAAACTGGCACCTGCCATCAGATAGCCTGCATAGGCATCGGTGCCGTTGACGTGAAAGTGCAGTTGTCGGCTCACGATGGACAGCAACACCATGGCCAACATGCCCACCATGAACAGTGCTGCCAACGCGGCAGCACTGTCGTAAATGCCATTGAGTAGCTTGCGCATGGTGTCAACGTTTTTGGTAGGCATCAACAATGGTTTTGCCTTCAGATCCGGATTTTTCAAGCCATTCCTTGAGCATCACATCTCCTACCTTTTTCATGTCGGTTTTCAGTTGTGGTGAAGGCGGGGTGACGGTCATGCCATTGGCTTTGAGCGTTTCCAGTGTGGAGGTGTTCACCTTGCGAGACTCAGTCCACCCGCGGGTTTCGGCTTCAGCGGCGGCTTTGAGCAAGGCGTCCTGTGTGGGCTTGTCCAGCGCGTCAAAGGCTTTTTTGTTGGCGATCACCGCATTTTTGGGCAGCCAGGCTTGCACGTCGTAGTAGTACTTGAGGTGTTCATAGAGCTTGCTGTCTACACCGGTGGCACCCGAAGTCATCGTGGACTCGACCACGCCAGTGGCCAGGGCTTGTGAGAACTCAGCGGCTTGTACTGTGACAGGTTGCGCACCCACCAATTCAGCGATGCGGGAAGTGGATGGGCTGTAGGCACGCCATTTGATGCCCTTGAGATCGGCCGCGCTGTTGATGGGTTTTTTGCTGTAGATGCCTTGGGGTGGCCAAGCCACCGAGTACAGCAGCATCATGCCTTGCTCGGCCAGTTTTTTCTCCAGCACAGGTTTTTGTGCTTTGTAAAGCTTCATTGATTCATCAAAGCTGTCGGCCAAGAAAGGCAGACCGTCGGTGCCAAACGGCTGCCACTCATTTTGGAAGGCAGTCAGCAAAATTTCACCCGCCTGGGCTTGGCCGCCTTGAACCGCGCGTTTGATCTCTGGGGCCTTGAAAAGCGAGGCATTGGCGTGCACCGTGATCTTGAGTTTGCCCGCTGTGGCTTTGTCCACGTCGGCCGCGAACTGGGTCAGGTTGACCGAGTGGAAGTTGGTTGCGGGGTAGGCGGCAGGCAAGTCCCATTTGGTTTGGGCCGAGACGAAACCGGAGACGGTGAGCATGCCAGCCAACAGGCTGAGGTGGAGAAAGCGACGTTGCATGAGAACTCCTGAAAAGATATGGAACAGACGGTCAACTGAACTGAGCAAGAGCTGTACCCGCTTTGTGCGCGAATCTGGTGCATCTGGCTGCACCTTCACTGTAGGCAAGTTGACGAGGTCTTGGGATCGGTGATTTCCCTTAATGTCAACAAATTGTTGGCAAATTGTTGGTATCGAGGCTAGACTTTCGCATCGTTTTTGAAAATCGTTGCACACATGCCCCGCAAAAATTCACATGCAGCTTCAGCCGCCAGTCCGATCGTGTCTTCGGCCCATCTGGTCTCGCCCGACAGCGCCGAGATGAGCGAGTTCGAGTTTGGTCTGATCGTGGCGGGCAACGCGTTTCACCGCTGGATCATCCACTGCATGGCAGCAGCCGGACTGAAGGACCTGACGCCGCTGGATGTGCTGGTGCTGCACCATGTCACGCACCGGGCGCGTGACAAACGCTTGGCCGACATCTGTTTCATCATGAACATCGAAGACACCCATTTGGTGAATTACGCCCTGAAGAAGTTGCAAGGCCTGGGCGTGGTGGTGTCGCAAAAGCATGGCAAGGAAGTGACCTATGCGGCCACCGATGAAGGGCGCGCTTACGTGCAGCGCTACCGCGAAATCCGTGAGAGCTGCCTGATCGACGCGCTCAAGGCCGACGATGGCTTGAACCGTGACATCGGCGAGCTGGCCCGATTGCTGCGTGTGCTCTCGGGCATGTACGACCAAGCGGCGCGTGCGGCGGCCTCTTTGTGAAGCTGGTTTTTGAATTTGAATTTTGAGCAACATATGACCGAATCCCACATCTCACCCGCTGGCAAAAACCGTTGGCAATTCTGGATCGACCGGGGCGGCACTTTCACCGACGTGGTGGGCAAGCGGCCTGACGGCACTTTGGTCACCCACAAGCTGCTGAGCGAAAACCCCGAGCAATACCGCGATGCGGCGGTGGCGGGCATTCGCCATTTGCTGGGCTTGAAGCCCGATGAACCCGTCACACCGGAACAAGTCGAGTGCGTGAAGATGGGCACCACCGTGGCCACCAATGCGCTGCTGGAGCGCAAGGGCGAGGCCACCTTGTTGGTGACCACGCAGGGTTTTGGTGACGCGCTGCGCATCGCGTACCAAAACCGCCCGCGTTTGTTTGACCGCCAGATAGTGTTGCCCGAGCTGCTCTACAGCGCGGTGGTCGAGGCGCAAGAGCGTGTGACGGTGGATGGCGAGGTCTTGTTGCCGCTCGACGAGGTGCATTTGCGCACCCAATTGATGCACTGGCACACCCAAGGGGTGCGTTCGGTGGCGGTGGTCTTCATGCACGGCTGGCGCCACACAGCGCATGAATTGGCAGCCGCTCGGCTGGCGCTTGAAGTGGGTTTCACCCAAGTCAGCACTTCCCACCAAACCAGTCCCATGATGAAGCTGGTCAGCCGGGGTGACACCACGGTGGTCGATGCCTATTTGTCGCCCATCCTCCGCCGCTATGTGGACCAAGTGGCCAGCGAGATGCCGGGTGTCAAGCTGATGTTCATGCAGTCATCGGGCGGCTTGACAGACGCGCAGGTGTTTGCGGGCAAGGACGCGATTTTGAGTGGCCCGGCGGGCGGCATTGTGGGCATGGCCCGCACGGCCCAGTTGGCAGGGCATGACAAGGTGATTGGTTTTGACATGGGTGGCACCTCCACCGACGTGTCGCACTTTGCTGGGCAGTTTGAGCGCGAATTTGAAACCCAGGTGGCGGGTGTGCGCATGCGCGCGCCGATGATGAGCATCCACACCGTGGCGGCGGGTGGTGGCTCGCTCTTGGCCTATGACGGTGCGCGTTTTAGGGTGGGCCCGCAAAGCGCGGGGGCCAACCCCGGCCCGGCCAGTTACCGCCGGGGTGGCCCGCTGGCCGTGACCGATGCCAACGTGATGGTGGGCAAGGTGCAGCCGCGGTTTTTCCCCTCGGTGTTCGGGCCAGAAGCCAGCCAGCCACTGGACGCCGAGGTGGTGCGCGCGCACTTCGAAAAGCTCGCGACACAGACCGGACGTGCAGCCGAAGACGTGGCGCATGGCTTCATCCAGATCGCGGTGCAGCAGATGGCCAACGCGATCAAGAAAATTTCGGTGGCGCGGGGCTACGACGTGACGCGCTACACCTTGCAGTGCTTTGGTGGTGCGGGCGGGCAGCACGCCTGTCTGGTGGCGGATGCTTTGGGCATGTCGCAGGTGTTGGTGCACCCGCTGGCGGGCGTGCTGTCTGCTTATGGCATGGGCCTGGCCGACCAGAACGTGATGCGCGAAGAATCGATTGAGCGGCGCTTGGATGATGCCGCCATGCCCTTCATGGCCGAGCGCTTGCAGGCTTTGGGCGAATCCACCCGCTTGGTCTTGCTGGCGCAAATGGGCGGGGACGCAACCCATGTCGACCGCATCGAGCTGCGCCAGCGCGTGCATTTGCGCTACGAAGGCACCGACTCGGCGCTGGTCGTGCCTTGGGGTGATCAGGCGCAGTTGGTGGAGGGCTTTGAGGCGGCTTATCGCCAGCGTTTTGCCTTCTTGATGCAGGGCAAGGCCCTGGTGGTCGAAGCCGTGTCGGTCGAGGCCGTGCTGCCCGGCGATGCGCCCGAAGAGGCCGTCCACACTTTGCACCCCGAACGCGAGGTGCCGCGACGCGACACGGTGCGTGTGTACGCCGCCAACGCGCAAGGCGTGGCCCAGTGGCAAGACGCTGCGCTGGTGGTGCGCGAAGACATGCGCCCGGGCGATGTGATCGACGGCCCGGTCATCATTGCCGAGAAGAATGCCACCACGGTGGTCGAGCCCGGTTGGCAAGCGCGTCTGACGGCGCTGGACCACCTGCTACTGGTGCGTGTGCAGGCGCGGGCCGTGCAGCACGCGGCGGGCACGCAGGCCGATCCTGTGCTGCTGGAGGTGTTCAACAACCTGTTCATGAACATCGCCGAGCAAATGGGGCTGCAGCTGCAAAACACGGCCTATTCGGTCAACATCAAGGAGCGCTTGGACTTTTCGTGTGCGCTGTTCAGCGCCGAAGGTCACTTGATCGCCAACGCACCGCACATGCCCGTGCATCTGGGCTCCATGGGGGAGAGCATTCAAACTGTGATTCAAGAGAACAAGGGACGCATGCAGCCAGGCGATGTGTTTGTGTTGAACGACCCCTACCACGGCGGCACGCATTTGCCGGACATCACGGTCATCACCCCGGTGTACCTGGAAGGCCACGCAGACCCCGTTTTTTATGTCGGCTCACGCGGCCACCACGCCGATGTGGGCGGTTTGACGCCCGGCTCCATGCCCCCGTTTTCCACGCGCATCGAAGAAGAGGGCGTGCAGATCAACAACTTCAAATTGGTCGCTGCGGGCCGCTTGCGCGAAGCCGAGATGGTGGCGCTGCTGCAAAGCGGCGAATACCCCTCGCGCAACCCGGCGCAAAACATGGCCGACCTGAAGGCGCAGATCGCCGCCAACGAAAAAGGCGTTCAGGAGCTGCGCCGCATGGTGGCGCAGTTTGGCCTGGACGTGGTGCAGGCCTACATGCGTCATGTGCAGGACAACGCCGAAGAGTCGGTGCGCCGCGTCATCACGCGCCTGAAAGACGGCGCCTTCACCTTGCCGCTGGACAACGGTGCGCAGATTCAGGTGGCGGTGCGCGTGAATGCGGGTGAGCGCACGGCTGAGATCAACTTCACCGGCACCAGTGCCCAGCTGCCGAACAACTTCAACGCCCCTCGGGCGGTGTGCATGGCGGCGGTGCTGTACGTGTTCCGCAGCCTGGTGGATGACGACATCCCTTTGAACGCAGGTTGCTTGAAGCCGCTCAAAGTCATCATTCCCCAGGGCTCCATGCTCAACCCGAATCCGCCGGCTTCGGTGGTGGCGGGCAATGTGGAAACCTCGACCTGCATCACCAACGCGTTGTTCGGTGCTTTGGGTGTGATGGCGGGCAGCCAGCCGACCATGAACAACTTCACCTTCGGCAATGCACGGGTGCAGTACTACGAAACGATTTCGGGTGGCAGCGGGGCGGGTGGGCGCTATGACGCGCAAGGCGATTTGGTGGGCGGTTTTGACGGCACTTCGGTGGTGCAAACCCACATGACCAATTCACGCCTCACGGACCCCGAGGTGCTGGAGTTCCGCTTTCCGGTGCGCTTGGAAGGCTACGCGATCCGCCAGGGTTCGGGCGGCGCGGGGCGCTGGCATGGCGGCGATGGCGGTGTGCGCCGGGTGCGTTTTCTGGAGCCGATGACGGCAGGCATTTTGTCCAATGGGCGCATCCATCCGGCTTTTGGTATGGCGGGTGGTCACAGCGGCCAGCCCGGCATCAACCGTGTGGTGCGCACCGATGGCAGCGTGCAAGAGCTGGCGCACATTGGTCAGGTCGAGATGCAGGCGGGCGATGTGTTTGAGATTCATACGCCAGGCGGTGGCGGTTTTGGAGATCCTGCGCCGGGCGCGTCTCGCTGACGTCTGTGCATCGCGTGTGGCTTGCAGCAGGTCCTTCGGTTTGCCTTGAGACTGGCTTGGCGACTGTCCTTGCAAGGATGGCCGCCCGCTTGGGTTTTGGGCCAAGTGTCAGGGTTTTTGAGGGGGATGGGCCGCTGCTTGGGCATAACCCAAGCCTTGCACCCGAACCCCTTGCTCTGACAGGCTCGCGGCTTTTTTGGGGCCAATGCCTTTGACCCGCTGCAACACGTCTGGCCAATCACGGAAGGGGGCTTTTTGGCGTTCGGTCATGACTTCTCGCGTCATGGTCGGGCCCAAGCCTTTCAAGCCATCGAGTTCTATTTCAGTGGCCTTGTTCAAATCCACTTGTGCCCAAGCGACGCCTGCCAGCAAGGCGGTGGCGATGGCGGTTGCAATATTTTTGATCATCTGAGGCGCTCCCTGCGGTGTGTGGCTGCAGCACACCTGCAGCTCAGACCATTGTGGCCATCAGGGACAAACGCTGCAAGGGCGGGATCATTTGACAGCGCAGATTTTGAGTTGATCCTCAAAGTTCCTCAATGCGCCTGGGCGGGTAGCTGTCCCAAGCTTGGCAGCCAGGGCAATGCCAGAAATGTTCTTTGGCCTCAAATCCACAAGCGGCACAACGGTAGCGGGCCAAGGGCCTGATGGCTTGTTCCAGCGCTTTTTGAACCGGTGCAGGCAAAGGACGTGCTTCGCTGCTGTCATCGGTCAACCAGCGGGTGGCCGCCATCAAGGAAGCTTGTTTTTCCAAATGAACGAGGTAGCGCTGGTGCGATGCGGCCGCGCCCTCTGGCGTATGGGATTCCAGCGCCGTGATGGCTTCCAGCACATCGATGCAAGGCTGCTTGGCGTAATGTGTTTCGAGCAGTTGCATGGCGGGCTTGGACAAGGCGGCTGCTTGGGCGGCTTTGGCCAAGCTGGCGGCCGCCAGTGGCGCAGCCAGGTCCGAGCGTGCAAACAGCGCAGACAAGGTCTCAAACGCTTGCTCGGCTTGGCCTTGTGACAGCTGCAGCTGCCCAAGCAAGATGCGTGGCCGGGCGGCATCGGGTGTGGCTTCAAGCGCTGCCGTCAAGATCTTCAGAGCTTGGACAGCGTCGCCTTGTTGAACGGCTTCGCGGGCTTGTTCGCATTGGTAGTGAGCCATGCGGATCGCAAAGTTGGCTTCTCCCGAGTTTTCAAGCAGGCGTGCTACGCGTGCGGCTTCGGGCCACTCCTGTGAGCGCTCGTAAATCGCCAGTCGCGCCAAGCGTGCCTGGCCTTCGTAAGACGTGCCTTCCAGTTTGCGCAGCGCTTCTTCAGCACGGTCCAGCAGACCCGCTTTCAAGAAGTCGAGTGCCAGGCCATGCTGTGCACGTTGGCGGTCAGCGCCACTCAAATCCGCACGCGACAACAGGTGTTCGTGCACACGCACGGCACGGTCGTATTCGCCTCTGCGGCGAAACAGGTTGCCCAAGGCAAAGTGCAACTCGGATGTGTCGGGGTCGTTTTGGACCGCTTCAATGAAGGCGTCAATGGCTTTGTCTTGCTGTTCGTTGAGCAAGTAGTTCAGGCCCTTGAAATATGCGCGTGGGGCTTGCCGGTTGGCGATGCGCATCTGGCGCAGGTCCAGGCGAGAAGCGATCCAGCCCAATGCAAAAGCGGCGGGCAGACCCAACAAAATCCAGGTCAGATCAAGTTCCATGTGGGGCTTCAGGTGCAGGTGTGGCTTCGGTTTTGGGCGCTTGATTCTGGCGAGCGGCCTGACGATGACGCCACCAGCGAGGGACCATGCCCAGCACGCCGACCATCACACCCAGACTGAATGCTGAAAGCACCACCAACACGGTTGGGGCTTGCCAAAATGTGCCGAAAAAGAAATTGACGCGCGTTTCTTGCTGGTTATTCAGCGCAAAAGCGAACAGGGTGAAAAAGACAGCGGCTTTCAGTAGCCACTGAAGCAGCCGAAGCAGACGTTTCATGGAAGACCTCGGAATCTGGCTTCATTCTAACGGGGGGCGGCCCCGCAATGGGGTCATGACTCAAGACTCAGCGCGTGGCACAGTGGCGTTTTGAGTGAACAGGTCAACAGAGCCTGTTTTGGCCAGACCACGGGTCTGAGTGGGTGTGCCCGCATCGACGGCTTCGCGCAAGGCTTTGCCAGGTTTGAAATGGGGGACTCGTTTTTCCGGAATTTGAACGCTCTCACCCGAGCGCGGGTTGCGTCCCACACGCGGTGGGCGACGGTTGATCGAAAAGCTGCCAAAGCCGCGGATTTCGATGCGGTGACCTTTGACCAGCGCATCACTCATGGCGTCCAGCACCGTTTTGACGGCCAGTTCGGCGTCACGGTGGGTCAGCTGCGCAAAGCGGGCGGCGAGTTCTTCAACCAGATCGGAGCGGGTCATGTTGTCACTTCGTTATTCATGCCACTTGCAGGTGCTTGGCACCGGCCTGAAAAAAGCCTGCCCCCATGACGGGGGCAGGCTTTTCAGACAGCAAGCGTCTTCAGATCAAAGAGATCAGTTGTTGTCCAACTTGGCACGCAACAAAGCGCCCAGGCTGGTTGTGCCGGCGTTTTCACGCGAAGACTGCTGCGACAAGGAAGCCATGGCTTCTTGTTGGTCCACAGCGTCTTTGGCTTTGATCGACAACTGGATGTTGCGGGTCTTGCGATCCACGTTCACCACCACAGCAGTCACTTCGTCGCCGACTTTCAGCACGTGGCTGGCGTCTTCCACGCGGTCGCGTGAAATTTCGCTGACGCGCAAGTAGCCCACGATGTCTTCGCCCAGATCGATTTCAGCGCCCTTGGCATCCACGGTCTTGACCTTACCGGTGACGGTCTGGCCTTTGTCGTTGATGGATGTGAAGGTGGTGAAAGGATCGGAGTCGAGCTGTTTGATGCCCAAGCTGATGCGCTCGCGGTCCACGTCCACAGCCAAGACCAAAGCCTCGACTTCTTGACCCTTCTTGAATTCGCGCACGGCGTTTTCGCCGGACTCGTTCCAGGACAGGTCGGACAGGTGCACCAGGCCGTCGATACCGGCAGCCAGACCCACGAACACGCCGAAGTCGGTGATCGACTTGATCGGGCCCTTCACGCGGTCGCCTCGCTTGGTGTTTTGAGCAAATTCTTGCCATGGGTTGGCACGGCACTGCTTCATGCCCAAGCTGATGCGGCGCTTGTCTTCGTCGATCTCGAGGACCATGACTTCGACTTCATCACCCAAAGCAACGATCTTGGAAGGCGCAACGTTCTTGTTGGTCCAGTCCATTTCAGACACGTGCACCAGGCCTTCGATGCCGGGTTCCAGTTCCACAAACGCGCCGTAGTCGGCGATGTTGGTGATCTTGCCGAACATGCGGGTGCCCTGTGGGTAGCGGCGGTTCACGCCCATCCATGGGTCGTCGCCCATTTGCTTGAGGCCCAAGGACACGCGGTTTTTCTCGGTGTCGAACTTGAGGATCTTGGCGGTGATTTCCTGACCAGCAGTGACCACTTCGGAAGGATGACGGACACGGCGCCATGCCATGTCGGTGATGTGCAGCAAACCGTCGATGCCGCCCAAGTCCACGAATGCACCGTATTCGGTGATGTTCTTGACGACACCGTGAACGATGGAGCCTTCGCGCAGGGTTTCCATCAGTTTGGCGCGCTCTTCGCCCATCGAGGCTTCCACCACAGCACGGCGTGACAGCACGACGTTGTTGCGCTTGCGGTCGAGCTTGATGACCTTGAATTCCAGGGTCTTGTTCTCATAGGGTGACAGGTCTTTGGTGGGACGTGTGTCGACCAAAGAGCCGGGCAAGAAAGCGCGGATGCCATTGACCAACACGGTCAGGCCGCCTTTGACTTTACCGCTGGTCACGCCAGTGACGAATTCGCCGGATTCCAGGGCTTTTTCCAAAGACATCCAGGAAGCCAGACGCTTGGCTGTGTCGCGGGACAAGATGGTGTCGCCGTAGCCGTTTTCGATGGAGCCAATGGCCACGGAGACAAAGTCGCCGACCTGGACTTCGACTTCACCCTGGTCGTTCTTGAACTCTTCGAGGGGCACGTAGGACTCGGACTTGAGGCCAGCGTTGACCACAACGAAGTTGTGCTCGATGCGCACGACTTCAGCGGTGATGACTTCACCTGGGCGCATTTCCGTGCGCGTCAGGGATTCTTCGAATAGGGCGGCAAATGATTCAGACATTAAATTTCCTCATCCACAAACAGGACTGACGAACGCGGAATGCGTCGTTTCCAGGAGCTGACTGTGGCGGTTGCTTGTGCGGTGTGAACCGCGGTTGGTTTTAAAAATCCACGCTGCCGGTGTGCAAGCTGCACGAAGGGAGCGGCGTGGAAGCTTCATTCAGCCCGCACAGGGCGGGCTGGGTGGCCGTGTTCGGTGTTTTGACTTGCGTCGATCAACCGAAAACCTGCCGACTTTGCCACCAGACCATCACCTGTTCCACCGAGGCTTCGATGGTCAAGGACGAGTTGTCCAGTTGCAAGGCATCTTGTGCGGGCTTGAGGGGCGCAACGCTGCGGGACATGTCCCGTGCATCGCGCGCTTCCAAGTCAGCGCGAAGACTGTCGATATTAGCCGAAAAACCCTTAGAAATCAATTGCTTATGCCGTCTTTCAGCGCGTTGGGCGGCACTGGCGGTCAAAAACACCTTCAGGGGGGCGTTCGGGAAGATCACCGTGCCCATGTCGCGGCCATCGGCCAGCAGGCCGGGCAGGCGGCGAAAGCTGTGCTGCAGCTGCACCAAAGCTTCGCGCACAGCGGGTAGCACCGAGACTTTGGAGGCGTTCATGCCGCCTTGTTCGCTGCGGATGGCATCGGTCACGTCCATGCCGCCCAGCAGCACCTGCTCGCCTTCAAAGTGCACGGGCAGTTGGCGGGCCAGATCGGCAATCTTGCGTTCGTCGGCAGCTTCCAGCGTCAGGCCCGCTTGCAGGGCTGCATGGGCGGTCACGCGGTAAAGCGCGCCCGAATCGAGGTAGTGGTAGCCCAACTGGGTGGCGACCCGGCTGGCCAGCGTGCCTTTGCCCGAGGCCGTGGGGCCGTCAATGCAAATCACTGGGATGTGCGTGGCTTCGGTTGTGGCCACTGAAAACAGGGCCTCGAAGTAGTCCGGAAAGGTTTTGGCCACGCACTTGGGGTCTTCGATGCGCACCGGCACCTGATCGGCGTTGAAGGCGGCCAGCGAGAAGCACATGGCCACGCGGTGGTCGTCGTAGGTGTGGATGCTGGCGCGCTGCCATTTTCCGGTGGGCAAGGGGTGGATCGTGATCCAGTCCGGGCCTTCTTCGACGGTCGCGCCGAGCTTGCGGCTTTCGATGGCCATGGCCGCGATGCGGTCGGTTTCCTTCACGCGCCAGCTGGCGATGTTGCGCAGCGTGGTCGGGCCGTCGGCGTACAGCGCCATCACGGCCAGCGTCATGGCGGCGTCCGGGATGTGGTTGCAGTCCAGCGTGACGCCCTTGAGCGGCCAGGCGCCGCGCTGAATTTCGAGCCAGTTGGGGCCGCTGGTGATCTTTGCGCCCATTTGGGCGGCGGCGTCCATGAAACGGATGTCGCCCTGGATCGAGTCTGCGCCCACGCCATGGATGCGGATGCCGTCACCTTGCGCGATGGCGCCTAAAGCGATGAAATAGCTGGCCGACGAGGCATCGGCCTCAACGTGGATGCTGCCCGGTGATTGGTAGCGGCTGCCTGCGGGAATGACAAAGCGTTTCCAGCCGTGGCGTTCGACGGCAATGCCGTAGCGTGCGAGCAGGTTGAGTGTGATCTCGATGTAGGGCTTGCTGATGAGTTCGCCCACCACCTCGATGTTGATGGCACGGTCCTGCGCTGCCAGCGGCAGGGCCATCAGCAAGGCGGTCAGGAATTGGCTGGACACATCACCGCGCACGGGGATGGGCTTGTCGAGTCGGAGTGTGGGTTGGCGTACCCGCAGGGGCGGGTAGCCCTCGTTGCCCAGGTAGTCGATGGCGCAGCCGAGTTCGCGCAGCGCATCCACCAGATCGCCAATCGGGCGCTCGTGCATTCGGGGCACGCCCTTGAGCGTGAAGTCGCCACCCTGCACAGCCAGCGCCGCCGTGAGTGGGCGCATGGCGGTGCCCGCATTGCCCATGAAGAATTCAATCGCCTCCGCAGGCCAAGCGCGACCGCCCAGGCCGGTGATGGTCACCGTTGTGCCCGCCACATCCACGCCGCAGCCCAGCTGGCGCAGCGCCGCCAACATCACGCGGGTGTCGTCTGAGTCGAGCAAGTCATGGACCACGGTCGTGCCCTCGCACAGGGCCGAGAGCAGCAGCACGCGGTTGGAAATGCTTTTGGAGCCGGGCAGGGTGACGGTGCCGGAGGCACCTTGCAGCGCAGGAAGGTCGAGGAAAGCGGTGGAGAACATGGTTTAGTCTTCAGAAGCTTGGTTGCAAGCGTTACCCGCTTGCAGTGTCCAGGCCGAGCGCACATCGCTGGCTTGTTGAATCAGGTGTTGCAGCGCGGCGGTATCGCCCTGGCGCAAGGCATTTTCAAATTGGCCCAAGGCCTCACGGAAGTGCGCCACTTGCGTGAGCACCTCAGCGTGGTTGGCGCTCAGGATGTCGCGCCACACCGATGCATCGGAGGCTGCGATGCGCGAAAAATCTCGGAAGCCCGGGCCAGCCATCTCCAAAAATGCAGCGCCTTGTGATTGCGCTGTCAAAGCGTTCACCGCAGCAAAGGCCAGCATGTGAGGCAGGTGGCTGACGGCAGCAAAGGTGGCGTCGTGCGCCTCAGGGGTCATGGTGCTCACATGGCTGCCGATGGCGGTCCACACGTCATGCGCAGCTTGCATTCTGTGGATGCTGGTTTTGGGCAGGGGCGTCAGGATGGTGCGGCGCTCTGTGTAGAGCGCGGCCTCTGCATGCTCGATGCCAGCGACTTCCTTGCCCGCAATCGGGTGGGCAGGCACGAAGCAACTCAGGCGATCCCCCAGGGTGGCTTGCGCGGCTGCAATCACATCGCATTTGGTGGAGCCCACGTCCATCAGCAAGGCACTGGGCAGCAGCGCATCGCGCATGGCGGCAAAGCTGCTTTGCATGGCACCCACAGGCACGGCCAGCAAGACCAAATCTGCGGCTTGCACGGCCTCGGCCACGCTGGTGCAGGCTTGGTCAATGACTTTAAGTTCAAGCGCGCGTTGGCGGGTTCTTTCAGAAGCGCTGAAGCCGACGATGGTGTGCACTAAGTCAGCTTTGCGCAAGGCGAGCGCAAACGAGCCACCCATCAGGCCGCAGCCAATCAGGGCCAGGCGCTGGAACGTCATTCCGAAATGGGGTAAGACCCCAAGACCTTGTAGAAGGCGCACAGGCCTTGCAACTCTTGCAAGGCAGCGGCCACATGCGGTTCGCTGATGTGGCCTTGCAGGTCGATGTAGAAGTAATACTCCCACTGGCCCGATTTGGCGGGACGCGACTCAAAGCGGGTCATCGACACGCCGTTGTTTTTGAGCGGCACCAACAGGTCGTGCACGGCACCCGGGCGGTTGGGCACCGACACCACCAAGCTGGTGCAGTCCTTGCCCGAGGCGGGTGGGGTGGCCAAGGTTTGGGGCAGGGCGATCACGGCAAAGCGGGTGCGGTTGAAAGCCTCGTCCTGGATGGCATGGTGCACGATGTGCAAGCCAAACTGGCTGGCTGCGCGTTCGCTGGCCAAGGCGGCCCAGGCGGGGTTGGTGGCGGCCAAGCGGGCACCTTCGGCATTGCTTGACACAGCGCGGCGCTCCACATGCGGCAGGTGCTTGGACAGCCAGCCTTGGCACTGGGCCAGCGCTTGGGGGTGGGCCATCACGACCTCGATGCCGGCGTCCGAGTTGAGCTGGCGCAGCAAGTTGAAGCGCACTTGCAAGCTGACTTCACCCACCACATGCACGGGCGAGCGCAAGAACAGATCGAGCGAGCGTGCCACCACGCCTTCGGTGGAGTTTTCCATGCCGACCACGCCATATTGGGCGGTGCCCGCAGCGGTGGCGTGGAAGACTTCGTCGAAGTTGGCGCAGTAAATCAGGTTGGCGGCGCTGCCAAAAAATTCAATCGCGGCTTGCTCGCAAAACGTGCCTTGGGGGCCAAGCACCGCCACGCGTTGTGGCGCTTCGAGGGCCAAGCAAGCCGACATGATTTCTCGCCAAATCGAGGCAACGTGCTCGTTTTTGAGCGGGCCGGGGTTGGCTTGGGTGATTTTGTCGATGACTTGCGCCACGCGGTCGGGGCGAAAGAAGGGCGAGCCTTCGGCGCGTTTGATCTCGCCCACTTGCTCGGCCACATGGGCGCGCTGGTTCAGCAGGCTCAGCAGCTGTTTGTCCAACGCGTCAATTTGCACGCGCAAGGCACCCAGGGCATCCGACTGAATGGGTTGTTGGCTCATGTCTCGTGTTCTTTCTGGCGGCCTGTTTCGGGTGAAAACTTCAGGCCTGTGTTTTTTCAAATTCGCGCATGTAGGCCACCAGTGCCTGCACGCCTTCAATAGGCATGGCGTTGTAAATGCTGGCGCGCATGCCGCCGACCGATTTGTGCCCTTTGAGCTGCAGCAAGTTGGCGGCTTTGGCTCCAGCAAGAAATGCCTCGTTGCGTGATTCGTCACGCAGGAAAAACGGCACGTTCATGCGCGAGCGGCAATCCTTGGCCACCTTGTTCACGTACAAGCTGGAGTTGTCCAGAAAGTCATACAGCAGCTGCGCTTTGGCGATGTTGCGTTGTTCCATCGCTGCCATGCCGCCGTTCTTCTTGAGCCACTGAAACACCAGCCCGGCGATGTAGATGCTGTAAGTGGGCGGCGTGTTGTACATCGACTGGTTGTCGGCCACCAGCTTGTAGTCAAAGGCGCTGGGGCAGTGGGGCATGGCATGGCCGATCAGGTCTTCGCGCACGATGACCAAAGTCAGGCCGGCTGGCCCCAGGTTTTTTTGCGCGCCGCCAAAGGCCAGACCCACGCGCGACCAATTCACTGAGCGTGATGCGACATGGGATGAAAAATCCACCACCAGGGGGGCATCGCAACCCAAGGTTTTCAGGTCGGGCAGCTCATGAAACTCCACGCCGTGGATGGTTTCGTTGCCACAGATGTGCACGTAGCGGCTGTCTGCACCAATTTGCCAAGTGGCAGGCGAGGGCAAGGTGGTGAAGCCATCGGCCTGCGCCGTGGCGGCCACACGCGCTGCGCCGTATTTACCGCCTTCTTTGTGCGACTTTTGGCTCCAGCTGCCCGTCAGCACAAAGTCCATGGCCCCGCCTTGCGACAGGTTCAAAGGCACGATGGCGTTTTCTGCCAGGCCTCCGCCTTGCATGAACAGGATCTTGAAGTGGGCAGGCACCGCCAGCAGTTCGCGCAGGTCGGCTTCGGCCTGCTCATAAATGCTGATGAATTCTTTGCCGCGATGGCTCATTTCCATCACGCTCATACCCGAACCGTGCCAGTCCAGCATCTCGGTTGCAGCTTGTTGCAACACGGCTTCGGGCATCACGGCAGGGCCTGCCGAGAAGTTGAAAGCGCGCCCCATCACTTATTCCGCCGCAGGTGCATTTTCGTCAGGCGTGCCATCGGTGTCGCTTTCCGAGGCTTCGCCTTCAGACGCATTTGCGTCATTTTCGACAATGCGTTGCAAGCCGGACAGCTTGGCACCTTCGTCCAGACCGATCAAGGTCACGCCCTGCGTGGCACGGCCCAACTCGCGGATTTCGGAGACGCGGGTGCGCACCAAAACGCCGGTGTCGGTGATCAGCATGATTTCATCGTCGGCATGCACCAAAGTGGCAGCCACCACTTTGCCATTGCGCTCGGATTGCTGGATGGCGATCATGCCTTTGGTGCCCCGGCCATGGCGGGTGTATTCGGCAATCGAGGTGCGTTTGCCATAGCCATTTTCAGTGGCTGTCAGCACGCTTTGCGTTTCGTCGCCCGCCACCAGCATGGCGATCACGCTCTGGCTTTCTTCGATCATCATGCCGCGTACACCGCGGGCACTGCGGCCCAAGGGGCGCACGTCGTTTTCGTCAAAGCGCACTGCTTTGCCGCCATCGCTGAACAGCATCACATCGTGCTTGCCGTCGGTCAAAGCCGCGCCAATCAAGTAGTCGCCTTCGTCCAGGTTCACGGCAATGATGCCGCCCTTGCGCGGGTTGCTGAATTCATCCAGCGAAGTCTTCTTGACCGTGCCCATGGATGTGCCCATGAAAACGTAGTGGTCGGCAGGGAAAGTGCGCATCTCACCAGTCAGGGCCAGCACGACGTTGATTTTTTCGCCTTCTTGCAGAGGGAACATGTTCACGATCGGACGTCCGCGTGAGCCACGTGAACCCGCAGGCACCTCCCACACCTTGAGCCAGTACAGGCGGCCGCGGTTCGAGAAGCACAGCAGGTAATCGTGTGTGTTGGCAATGAAGAGCTGGTCGATCCAATCGTCTTCTTTGGTGACGGCGGCTTGTTTGCCCCGGCCACCGCGCTTTTGCGAACGGTATTCGGACAGGGGTTGACTCTTGATGTAACCGCTGTGCGACAAGGTGACGACCATGTCGGTCGGTGTGATCAGGTCTTCTGTGGCCAGATCTTGTGCGTTGTGCTCGATCTCGCTGCGACGGGCACCGATCTTGGTTTGCCCAAATTCCTGGCGCACAGTGCCCAGCTCATCGCCAATGATGGTGGAAACGCGTTCGGGCTTGGCCAGGATGTCCAGCAGGTCTTCGATTTCGGACATGACCTCTTTGTATTCAGCCACGATCTTGTCTTGTTCCAGACCCGTCAGACGTTGCAAACGCATCTGCAAAATTTCTTGCGCTTGCGTGTCGGACAAGCGGTACAGGCCGTCCTGGCCCAAACCATATTCACGCTCCAGGCCTTCTGGGCGGTAGTCGTCAGCGTTGATCACCGAGCCGTCATCACGGGCCCGCGTCAGCATGGTGCGCACCATCTGGCTGTCCCAGGCGCGGGTCATCAGCTCAGCCTTGGCCACAGGTGGTGTGGGCGCGCCACGGATGATGGCAATGAAATCGTCGATGTTGGCCAGAGCCACGGCCAGGCCTTCCAGCACATGGCCACGGTCGCGTGCCTTGCGCAACTCGAACACGGTGCGGCGTGTCACCACTTCGCGGCGGTGTTGCAAGAAGACCTGGATCAGGTCTTTCAGGTTGCACAACTTGGGTTGCCCGTCGATCAGGGCCACCATGTTCATGCCGAAAGTGTCTTGCAGCTGGGTCTGTTTGTACAGGTTGTTCAGCACCACTTCGGGCACAGCGCCGCGCTTGAGCTCCATCACCAGGCGCATGCCCGACTTGTCGGACTCGTCCTGGATGTGGCTGATGTCTTCGATTTTCTTTTCGTGCACCAATTCGGCCATGCGTTCCTGCAAGGTCTTTTTGTTGACCTGATAGGGCAGTTCATCGACCACGATGCACTGGCGTTGGCCTTTGTCGATGTCTTCAAAGTGGCACTTGGCCCGCATGATCACGCGGCCACGGCCGGTGCGGTAACCGTCCTTGACACCGCTCATACCGTAAATGATGGCCCCTGTCGGGAAATCGGGTGCCGGCACAATTTCCATCAGTTCGTCGATGGATGCTTCGGGGTTGCGCAGCAAATGCAGGCAAGCATCCACCACTTCATTCAGGTTGTGTGGAGGGATGTTGGTGGCCATGCCCACGGCAATACCGCCCGAGCCGTTGATCAGCAGGTTGGGCAGGCGCGAAGGCAGCACCAACGGTTCTTTTTCCGAACCGTCGTAGTTGGGGCCGAAATCGACGGTTTCCTTGTCGATGTCACCGAGCATTTCGTGGGCGATCTTGGCCAGCCGGATTTCGGTGTACCGCATGGCCGCGGCGTTGTCGCCGTCCACCGAGCCGAAGTTACCTTGACCATCCACCAACATGTGGCGCATTGAAAAGTCTTGTGCCATTCGGACGATGGTGTCGTACACCGACTGGTCGCCGTGTGGGTGGTACTTACCAATCACATCACCCACGATACGGGCTGACTTTTTGTAAGGACGGTTCCAGTCGTTGTTCAGCTCGTGCATGGCGAACAGTGCGCGGCGGTGAACCGGCTTCAAGCCGTCGCGGGCATCAGGCAGTGCGCGACCCACGATCACGCTCATGGCGTAATCGAGGTAGCTGCGCCGCATTTCCTCTTCCAGACTGATGGGCAGTGTTTCTTTGGCGAACTGGGTCATAAAAGATAGAGGGGTATTGGACGCAATGTGAAACCCTGATTTTAGGTGCAAGCGGATGTCGCGGATATGCAACATTTGTCATTCATTCCAAGTGAGGCCTAGTTTGTCAGCACATGATTTATGAATTCCCTCTTCCGTCTATGGCACAATATTTGTCAACGGTTCAGGTGACGGTCATCTGGAGCGTATTTTTTTCGCAGCGAGTCTGCGGCTTTATCCCTTAAGAGGAAGACCATGAAGAAATTCAACAAAGTGGCGATGTTGTTTGCCTCCGCAGCTCTCGTAACAGCCGCAGGCGCTCAATCTGTTGACAACTGGCGCAACGGTTCCGGCGATCTCGTTTGGAAAAACGGCACCCAAGAACTGTGCTGGCGCGATGCCAACTGGACACCTGCTACTGCAGCTGCCGGTTGCGATGGCGCTATCGTCGCTCCTAAAGCAGCTCCTGCACCAGCACCAGCTCCACAGGCTGCTCCGGCACCAGTGGCACCTAAGGCTGCTGCTCCAGCCCCTGCACCAGCTGCTGCAACCAAAGTCACTTATGCCGCTGACGCATTCTTCGACTTCGACAAAGCTGTGTTGAAAGCTGAAGGCAAAGCCAAGCTGGACGACCTGGTTGGCAAAGTCAAAGGCATCAACTTGGAAGTCATCATCGCTGTGGGTCACACCGACTCCGTGGGTTCGGATGCTTACAACCAGAAGCTGTCTGTCAAGCGTTCTGACGCTGTGAAGGCTTACTTGGTGTCCAAAGGCATCGAGAAAAACCGCGTTTACACCGAAGGCAAAGGCGAGAAGCAGCCAGTTGCTGACAACAAGACTTCTGCTGGCCGTTCCAAGAACCGCCGCGTGGAAATCGAAGTTGTGGGCACACGCGCCAACTGATCGTTCCTGATCACAAGAAAAAGCCCCAGCGATGGGGCTTTTTTTCGCCTGTGCTTTTTGGCCTGGCAGTCTCTTGACCGACAATCCAAGTCATGAACGCATCCACCACACCCGATTCCAACGTCGATCCGGCCGAATTGGCCAAATTTTCTGATCTGGCCCACCGTTGGTGGGATCCGGAAAGCGAATTTCGCCCTTTGCACCTGATCAACCCTTTGCGCTTGGAATGGATCAATGGGCTGGCGCCCTTGGCGGGATTGAACGTCGTGGATGTCGGTTGCGGCGGGGGCATTCTTGCCGATGCCATGGCCCGTAAAGGTGCGCAGGTTCTCGGTGTCGATCTGGCCACAAAATCCCTCAAGGTTGCCCAGCTGCACGCGTTGGAAGCGGGCACGATGGGTGTTCAATACCGCGAAGTCAGTGCCGAGACCTTGGCTGCAGAACAAGCTGCGCAGTTTGATGTGGTGACTTGCATGGAAATGCTGGAGCACGTTCCTGATCCGGCGTCCGTGGTGAGGGCGTGTGCCCAAATGGTCAAACCCGGTGGTTGGGTTTTCTTTTCCACGCTCAACCGCAACCCCAAGTCATTCCTGTTTGCCATTGTGGGTGCCGAATACATCCTGAACTTGCTGCCCAAGGGCACCCACGAATTTGCCCGTCTGATCAAGCCCAGTGAGCTGGTCACTTGGGCCAGAGAGGCGGGGCTTCAGCCCCAAGGCTTCAAGGGCATGGAATACAACCCGTTTACCAAACGCTATTGGCTTAGCCAGGACACCAGTGTGAACTACTTGCTGGCTTGCCAAAAAGGATAAGTACGCATGTTTAAGAACGTAGAAGCCGTGCTGTTTGACCTGGATGGTACCCTGATCGACAGTGCCCCCGATTTGGGCGCAGCGGTCGACAAAATGCGCGTTGACCGTGGTTTGTCGTCTTTTCCGCTGGAACACTATCGCCACATGGCAGGGGCTGGCGCACGCGGCATGATCGGTATTGCTTTCGGTTTGACGCCCGAGCATCCGGAATTTGAGGCCATGAAGGAAGAGTTTTTTGTCAACTACGAAAACTGCATGACAGAGCGCACGCGCATTTTTGATGGCGTGGTCGACATGATTGCCATGTTGGTTGCCCAACGGTTGCCGTGGGGCGTGGTGACCAACAAATCCAGTCGCTTCACCGATCCCTTGACTTCGGCGATGCCACTTTTCTCGACGGCAGGCGCCATTGTGAGCGGCAACACCACGCCGCATGCCAAACCGCATCCTGAGCCCTTGTTTGAGGCTGCAAGGCGTTTATCGATTGATCCTGCACGCTGTGTTTATGTGGGCGATGATGAGCGCGACATCGTCGCGGGACTGGCCGCTGGCATGGGCACGGTCGCTGCCACTTACGGTTATTTGGGCCAGCAGACCGATATTTCGCGCTGGAAAGCCCATTTGCACATTGATTCGCCGATGGATCTCTTGAAATTCCTGAACAAGGCCTAAAATAGGAAGCTCAGGGGCTGCACTGGTTTCGACATGGGTTCGGACGCGTGGCAGGGCATGTCGAGGTTCTGATCCTCGTAAAACAGCAGAAAAAAAACTAACTGCAAACGACGAACGTTTCGCACTCGCCGCTTAATCCGGTGAGCCTTGCAACAGTTGGCCGATAGGCTGGGTTAGGGTGATGGGGGTGTTAAAGCCTCCAAAGTCCTAGCTGCAAGGTAAAACATATGGGCTGGCATCACCTCGGGTACCTTGGGGTGGTGTGAGAAAAAAGGGTACTGGCTGGGTGTTCAGCGTGTCGCTGCGCGGTTCATTTGGCGAGACTCAAATCAGACGACTACACATGTAGAACTGTACGAAAAAGACTTATGGACGGGGGTTCAAATCCCCCCAGCTCCACCAATACGAATTGTCCCTCTTGAGTACGAAAAGAGGGACACTGTCCCCCTCTAGATGGAGGCATCAGAGGGGGATATTCTTTTTTATTGGCACTTAATGGTTAATTCGAGAGACGTTTTCTCGGATAACTGCAAACCAAGCCAGTTGTTGCTATTTCTAGTTCTGTCGGAACTATGCCCGTGGATCAGAAGGCATGCCGACGGAGTCATTTCACTTCCACCCACAAAAACTTATTTGATATCAAGGAGTTAAGGTTTCTCCTGCTTGGACTCGGAACGACTCTAACGAGCAACAATCAGCTTGAATCTGTTTTGTCTGGTTGCACGTGCTCGCGGCCCAGTTTAGCGGGCTTGTTGTCTTGGTTTTTCAGGGTTTGAGGGAAGACGATCGATTGTTGTTCGTATGCCTGTATGTCTTCAATTCGATAGAGCACACGGCCAAGCATCTTCAGATAGGGCAGCCCTTGATCAGTTGAGCGCCAATATTGAAGCCGAGATGTTGAGCAGTGCCATCTGGCGGCAAGCATCTGGTCTGTAAACAGGGCTGAATCGGTCGTGATGCCAGTTGGAGGTAACTTTGGGGCTTTCTTCTTCCTGGGCTTGGTAACCCAACGCTGATTTCGTTCAATCAGTGTTTCCAGTGCTTGCACCTCACGGCTAAACAGCGGGGTGCGAGTAGTCACCTTCCCATCGACAAAGTTGGTGACGGTCTCTTCGCGCGCTCTATTTTTTATTTCCTCAAGGCGCTTTTGTGCATCCTTGACTCGTTGGATCCGTTCTTTCTCGCGCTCTCGCATACTGCATCTTTAAGTTGTGAAAGGGAGGCATTGTCGAGTCTAGGCTGATTGCCGTCGTTCACGGCTCATCGACTGACCGGCAGCCGCCGACCCATTGCAGCCGGTCACATCTTCTAAGACGTTGACTTGTGTGCAGCGGTGCTGCCGGTCGTGTCCCGCAGTCACTTTTGGGCTTCAACGCTGAAGCAGTCAGTCGAACACACTACACCCTTCATCTACGCAGACCGGTTTCAGGAGACAAACTGACGGTGGCAAAGATCAGGATCGCAGCAATGCAATGAAGTTTCGCTTTTGTCGGTGCGAACGCGTACTGCCGAACCAATGCTGCATTTCGGTCTTTGCATGTCGACATCCGGTTCGCAGCGAATTGCTGCCTTCGTCAACTTCGTGCTGTCGAACCCAGTCGTTGAGGGTTTTCGGCATTCAGCCGATCTTGGGTGCAATGGAAACAATGGTTGCCCACAGGAGGGTACTCGCCGCGGTGTTCGAGCACCAAACGCAAAGCGCGTTGGCGCACCTCGGGTGAAAACGGTTTGATTTCTTGCTCACGGCTCCATCTTCTCAAAGTGTGGCGCCTGCTCAAAATTCGGGGCGATTCAAATTTGAATTTTCAATCTATCTGAAGTTGTACTTGATTAAGGGAGTTACTGAGAGCACCGCAAATTGAGAGACTGAACACAGGCAAAGGAAAAAGTGGACAAAAAACTAAACACAGTGGTCATGTCTTTTTGGAATTTGCCCAAGCTGTCAAAGATCAATTACTGACATTTGACAAAAATTCTCTTCATCTTCATTTAGGAAATCATCATGAAAAAACTTACCAAAACAGCAATCGCTATCATTGCAATAACAACTGGTGCCTTTGCATTCGCTTCTGACAACGGAAACGGTAACGGTAACCATGGCAACGGCAACGGTGGTTCCAGCAGCACACCGACATTACAAGCCACTATGTTGGTCAACACTGCGGTGGTCAACAGCGCATCTGGCGCCAATGGCACTGCGCAACAAAACTTGGCTTCTAACGTGGGCAGCTTCTCATCAACGAATACCGAGCTGCAAATGGTAAGTGCCAAAAATTCGATGATTGCCAACACTGCATCGTTTGGCGGCCAAGCCAGCCAAAACATTGCGTCGAATTCTTCCAGCTCGAATTCGAACGGCTTGCACACCTCCACTTACCAGGTGGCATTCATCAAAGATTCTGCTGTGATTAACCGCGCAAGCTTTGGTGGCAAGGCGGTTCAAAACTTGTCTTCCAACACCAACTGCCTGACTTGCGCACCTCAGTAAGTTAGCCCATCGTGAGCAAGGGGCATCGGGTGTCACAGACAAACGATAGCCACCTTGCTTTTTTTTCATCAGATGAGGTAGGCACCATGAAATTCCACGCACTCTTTCAATTCGGCTGGGTACTTTCAGCGTTGCTCAGCGTCACATCCACACAGGCACAAACAGCTCCCGGCGAAGACCCCGTCACGCTGACTGAAAAAGTCACGCACAACATGCTGCCCTTAAACTCAGCAGTACAAACAGCTTCTAAATCAAACCAAGAAGTTCCTGCGTGGATGGAGGCCAAGATTGCTCGCTTTACAGCCAAAGCTTTTTCAAGCGACACCGCAGGCCTCTTGACCGACGACAGTGTCGCCACCACCGTGGTGAGCGATGGTTTGCGCAAAGTCTGCACACAAGATATTGGTAGCAGCGTTGCCATGCAATCTGCAGCCACCAATGCACGATTAGGCACGGCAGCACCACAAGCCGTGGTGTTGCGCGGGGACTTGATCAATATCTGCCGTTGATTTAAACGCTCATCGCTCATATTCGCGACACACCTTGCAGCCTGATGCATCGCGGGGGCTGACTCTCCATTGACTTTCAAAAAAACTGACAGGTGAAGCCATGTCTTTAGCCCCCATGTCCCTCTTTTCCAAACTTCGCGCCACCAGCAAGCCCATCCTTGTGGTGGCCACGCTCGCACTCACGGCGTGCAGCACGCCCTCAGACGTTCGGCATGACGCGAAGTTTCAAAGCTACGGCAGCATGGCGGACCGCCCCACCATTCGGCCGGTGCGGTCCATGTCGAGTTTTTCTGATTCGCTGCAATGCATGGACAAGCTCATGCGCGATGCACAAATTCCGACCACGCTGATCACAAGCAAACAAATTCCCGACTACTCCACCCGCGCACCCGTTGCCACCAAAGACATGGTGGTCACGGCTTTGCTGCAGATGTCACGCCTGAGCAATGTGTTTCGCTACGTCGATTACGAGGTGGACTTGGTGCGCCAAGACACGGTGCAAAACTTGACCAACATCTTGCTGAACAACAACCAAATCCAGCTTCAGCGCCCTTCGCTGTATTTGTCGGGCGCGGTGTCGTTTGTGGACCAAAACGTGTTGGCCAACCGCATGAATGTGGGCACATCGGCATCGCGTTTGGACACGGGCTACAGCCAAAACAAAAACGCCACCGTGATTGGCTTGGAGCTGCATTTGGGTGACTTCCGCACCCGCACCTTGATTCCAGGCATGGACTCGGCCAACGAAGTGATCATTGGCAACGGCGGCCAAGGCTTGGACCTGGCAGGCCGCATCAGTGAATACGGTTGGCAGTTCAACGTGGGCAAAGACTACGCACAGGGCTCGGGTGCTGCCATTCGCACCTTGGTGGAATTGGCCGTGATTGAACTCACCGGAAAATGGGCGCGCGTGCCTTATTGGCAGTGTTTGACCATGGAGCAAACCCATCCCAACTTCCAACGCCAACTGCGCGACTGGTACGACGAAGGCACAGCCGGTGTGCATCAGGCCTTGGTCAAACGCTCGCTGATTGCCAAGGGTTATCTGAAAGAAGATGCACAACAGTCCGAGAAAAACCAAGTGCAAATCTTTCGCCAAGCACTGGGCCGTTTTCAGTCTGACCAAGGCATGGTGGTGAGCGGTGTGGTGGACTTCAACACCTACGAACACGCCCTGCGCGACTATGTGGCGCTGGACATGGGCGGCAACCTGGTGCGCTACGGCTGGTCGACCACCTCCCCCGAGCCTGTGGCCTTTGACAAAGATGTCTACGCCCCCATCACCAGCTCAGGCAAGTCCTACCACCAGTTTGAAGGCCCTCGCACGATTGACCTGCAAATTGAAAACGTGATGCTCGGCCGCACCAACTTTGAAGTGGGTGAGCAGGTGTTCTTGTCGGCCACCGTGTCTCGCAATGCCTACCTTGCATGCTATTTGTCCAACGCCACCGGCGGTGTGATTCGACTGGTGCCCAACCCCGTGTCATCGCGTGGCCAAGTCAGCGCCAACCAAGCCGTGCGCCTTCCCGATTGGATGAGCCCCAACCCTGGCTTTGTGATTGAAACCGCATCCTCTGGCACCGAAGGCATATTTTGTGTGGCAACCGATGACGATGTGACAGCTAAGCTGCCTGAAATATTGCGTGTGCCCGCGTTGACCCCCATACGTGACATCGTGGGCTTGAAAGACGTTGCTAAGGGCTATGCTGATGTGCTACCCGCCGACACCTACACACAAGCCAGCATGCAATGGGTGGTGACACCTAAGCGGGTGATGCAAGCCCCCAAAACCAGCAACGGGGGATAAGCTATGGCAAAGCCTTTACGCAACACGCCCGCTTGGCGTACCCGAAGTTTTGGCATTGTTCTGGTCCTCGCTGCAGCAGGCGTACAAGCACAAGACCGGCAAGCACCCTCACAAGTGCTGAGCCAATCACTGCCCGATATGGTGCCCTTGCTGGACGGGACCACAGACAAATTGGGGCCTGAGCTGCGCAACGAAGCAAATAACGCCTTGTCGCCCGCACAAAGTCAAGATCTGGAGGAGCTCAAACAGATTGCCAATTCAAGCGCGCAGTCGGGCACGGCTAATGTGGTGGCCGCGCGTGCGGCTTGGGTTTTAGGTTTGATATTTTTGCATGGCACGGGTGTGCGCACAGATGTGGTTCAAGCCCACCAGTTGTTTGAACAGGCCTATGAAAAAGGCGAGCGCCTGGCCAGCGCAGGTTTGGCATGGTGCGCGTTGCAGGGCTGCATCAGCATGCCCAATGTGCAAGCGGCCAAAAAATGGATTGACATTTTGCGTTCGGTTGAACCTGCACGCGCGCGCTATTTTGAATGGCTGTCCAAAACCCGCTTAGCGCCCTTGCCTGTGTTGTCTGTAGAAGAAGGCAATCCACAAGCGGGCATTTTGGTCCATCGCCAGCTGTTGGTGAGTGCAGCCATGGGCGGCGATGTGAACGCACAAATTGAGTTGGGCTTAGAGAGCGCTGTACTCAACCGCTACGACAAAGCGCTGCAATATTTTGAAGCGGCTGCACCCCGCTCGTTGGTGGCTGCTGACAACGCGGCCATCGTCAAAGAGCAAATCATCAGTAAGCACGCCAAAACTGGCGAAGAGATCCAGCCTCCATTCCCATCACACAACGCAGAAGCGCTGTTTAAAGAAGCGCGTCGTTACCACCGGGGCGAAGGCATTCCTGTCAATTACAACGAGGCCATTCGGCTCTACCGCATGGCACAAACGGCTGGCAGCCTGCAGGCAAAACGCATGCTCAATTTGATTTATGCGCGCACTAGCCCCGATGGCCAGCTCGATATGGGTTGGATGCGTCAGCTCAGCGATGCCGATGTCTCAGGCCCCACACCGCAAATGGGGCGCAGCGCAGGCCCGAAGTTGCTACACAGAGAACCCACCCCACTCTATGACTTGTTGCCCAAGCCATGGAAAACCAAGTAGATCGGTCACTCGATACGCTCACAGCGAACGACCGGTTATAGCGGGCGCAAAACATCAGCCTCAAACGAGGGATGTTCGAGTTCAGCCTAGACCGATCTCCAGGGCGGACACACCAACGACGCCTTCTGGCCGGTCGCTGTCATCGGTAGCGATTGCGTTGACCGACAGCTCCCGCCGCAAAGCCGGCTTTTAGAATTCGGGGGATGTGGTCCGTTCGGAGTGGTCAAAATTTCTTCCTTGCATTCACGCTCTATTACCCGCTAGCATGATTGAGTGCGAATAGAAACTTCCTGAGCCGTGAACCATGGACCACCATTCAAAAGCTCAAAGGCATTCGGTGAAATTCACCGAATGCCTTTTTCTTTGATGACCCAGAACTGAATTTTTAATGAAGCAGGAGACTCGCCATGCCTCGTCTTTTAATCAGCGAAAACGCTGTCCATCCAGCGATCCGCCAAAAAATCGCCGACAACCATGTCGATGTGATTCAGCAAGTCATTTCTGCCGTTCAGCAACACCCCGTTGTTGTTGTGGGCATGGCCGGGAATCCGGTGGTGGGCAAGGCCCGCAAGTTGTTGGATGCCGCAGGCGCCCAGCATCATTATTTGGAGTTTGGCAGTTACTTTTCGCAATGGCGCCGCAGAAATGCTTTGAAAATGTGGTCAGGATGGCCCACGTTTCCGATGGTGTTTGTCGGCGGCATTTTGGTGGGCGGCGCGGATGATTTGCGCCAACTTGTTGATTCAGGTGAGCTGAAAAACTTGCTGGACAAATGAGCAAGAGGGTAGCCATGAGCCGACCTGAACATTGGCGCGCAGACAGTGCGGGTGATTCTGTGGTGGTCCTGGATATTCCCGCATCCTTGTCCCGTCACCGTGAATTCGACATTGACGTGACTTTGGTCGTGAGCGTCCCTGTGGAGGGGATTCAAGCATGGCACGAGTTGAATCTGGAGGTCGATGGACGCAAGCAATGGTCACGCCGCATTGTCAGCAGCTGTCCGGGTCAAACCGATGGGCTGGATTACCACTGCCGCATACACCTTGTAGCGGAGCGCGCCCTGCGGGTTCGCGCCTTGGCGTTCACCCGTGGTGCAACAGTGTCGTCTTTGTTCATTGAGGCCAGAGAAGAGCTGTGATCACAGGGTGTGATCACAGTCCTCTGCGCGATCAAGCCACCTGTGCAGATGCTTTCTGGTTATCGCTTGAGTGCAGTTCGATGTATCGGCCTGCCAGGAATGCGGTGAAGAAGCCGTTGAACCAGTCCATGTTGATGGGTTTGGACATGAAGATGGTGCCTTCTGGCAGCCCACCTCGGCCGTCGATTTCTTCGGGCGTCAGCGCAGACAGCACCAAGGTCGTCATGCGATTGAATTGAGAGTTCTGGCGCAGCGTGCGCAGCAACTCAAAGCCGTCAACGCCCGGCATGTCCAGATCGGTGATCAGGACATCGGGCTTGATGCTGGAGATGTCGATCAAGGCTTCTAGGCCTGATGACATGGCTGTGCAGTCCACAGGCATGCTGGATCGGTTGCAGTAACCGCGCAGCATTTCGCGTGTCACCGCATCGTCTTCCACCAACAAAACACGAAGTCTGTTGTCACGCGGCTCATTCTGAATGGTGAGCATGTTGTGCTTGCGTTGGTATTCGCGGATGGAGGGCATCGAAATCCGACGGTGGCCTCCTTGCGTTTTCCAAGCTTGGAGCTCGTTTTTTTCGACCAAGGTCTGGATGGTACCGACCGACAACCCGAGCAGTTTGGCTGCATAGGTGGTGCCGCAGTAGTCTTCCGGGGTGTCAGGTGTGGTGTTTGTTTGCATAATGGATTCATTTTAGTAATAAAAGTACAAAATTCAATCGCCTTAAATCGTTAAAGATTGTTAAATTTTCACTTAAAAGATACAAATTTCCAGTTTGAGGCAATGTTTTTTTGTTTTGCGAACATTTTTGACCCGTATTTCGGCAGCTGTTGGCGTCAAAAAACTCAAATTCACCATCGTCTCAAAAAGTGTTGACTTGGTCCCGGCGGTGACAAAGCCCAGCAAGCCTTCAAGACACGGGGCGATTAACATGCAGCACACACATAAATTAGGAGACTGCTGATGCCCGCTCATGCTGCTGTTTGGCCCGTGCGTTTGCCAGCCAAGATCACCCCGCCAGCCACATCGCTGTGGATGAATCTGGCCATTAGCGCCATGCGCTACCCGGACAAAGCCGCTTTGGTGTTCATGGGGCGTGTGTGGACTTTCAGCGAGTTGATGACCCATGCAGAACAAATGGCCAAACAGTTGGCCATTTTGGGGGTCAAGCCGGGTGACCGTGTTGTGCTCGACATGCAAAATTGCCCGCAGTTGGTGATGACCCATTTCGCCATCTTGCGACTGGATGCCGTGGTGGTGCCTGTCAACCCGATGAACCGTGCGGAAGAGTTGAAGCACTACATCACCGACCCGGACACCCGCGTGGCCGTGACCACCGCAGATTTGGCGCCAGATTTGGCGCAAGCCAGCGATGCACTGCCCGCAGAGCAGCGATTGCGCCATTTGGTGGTGACGCAATTCACCGATGTGTTTGACGGCGAGGCCGTGGGGGCCGAGGATTTGCCTGAGGCTTGGCGTGCCTGGTTGCTGCCTGTGCGTCCATTGCCTGTCATGGCATCGGGTCAAGCCCATGCTTGGCGAGACTTGATGGCGGCACCTTCAACCATGGAATTGCCGCCTGTGAAGGCGGGGTCGGATGATCTGGCCGTGTTGCCCTACACCAGCGGCACCACGGGCTTGCCCAAGGGGTGCATGCACACACACGGCACCATCATGCACAACGCTATGGCCAGTGGTTTGTGGGGCAATGGCACGCCGGAAAACGTGACTTTGTGTGTGGTCCCCATGTTCCATATCACCGGCATGGTCAGCGTGATGCACACCAGCATTTTGCTGGGCGCGAGTCTGGTGATCATGCCGCGCTGGGACCGGGACGTGGCGGGACACCTGATCTCCAAATGGCGCGTCACGCACTGGACCAACATCCCGACCATGGTGATCGACTTGCTGGGCAGTCCACACATGGACCGTTACAACCTGAACAGCCTGGTCTACATCGGCGGTGGCGGCGCGGCCATGCCCGAAGCAGTGGCCCAGCGTTTGCTGGACCAGTTCGGCCTGCGCTATGTGGAGGGTTATGGCCTGACCGAAACTGCCGCGCCATCCCACACCAACCCGCCAGATGCCCCCAAGAAACAATGTCTGGGCATCCCGTTCATGAGTGTGTCCTCGCACATCGTCGACCCCGAGACCTTGGCCGAGTTGCCGCCGGGCGAGTCGGGCGAAATCGTGATCAGTGGACCGCAGGTTTTCAAGGGCTACTGGAAGCGCCCCGAGGCAACAGCCGCTGCATTCTTTGAGCGCGATGGCAAAAGCTTTTTCCGTTCGGGTGACATGGGCAGGGTCGATGACGAAGGCTATTTCTTCATGACCGACCGATTGAAACGGATGATCAACGCCAGCGGCTTCAAGGTCTGGCCTGCCGAGGTGGAGGCCTTGATGTTCCGCCACCCGGCCATTCAGGAGGCCTGCATCATCGCCACCCGCGATGCCTACCGGGGGGAGTCGGTCAAGGCGGTGGTGGTTTTGCGGCAAGACCACAAGGGCAAAGCCAGCGAGCAAGACATCATCGACTGGTGCCGTGAGAACATGGCGGTTTACAAAATGCCCCGCGCAGTGAGTTTTGTCGATGCCCTGCCCAAAAGCGGCAGCGGCAAAGTCATGTGGCGGGCACTGCAAGAAGCCGAAATGGCCGCCTTGGACACCCAAACCCAACCCAAATGAGCCTGAAACTTTCCATTCTTGACCAATCTGCCGCAGCTGTCGGGCGTGGGCAAGACGCCACGATCCGCCAGACGCTGGCGCTGGCCCAGCACGCCGAAGCCTGGGGCTACCATCGCTTCTGGGTGAGCGAACACCACAGCCACCCCAGCATCGTGGGCAGCGCACCTGAGATTTTGATGGCCGCCATTGCCGCCCGCACACAGCGTATACGCCTGGGCAGTGCGGGCGTGATGCTGCCGCACTACTCGGCGCTCAAAGTGGCCGAGCAGTTTCGCGTGCTCGATGCGCTGGCCCCGGGCCGCATCGATTTGGGTGTGGGCCGCGCACCGGGCAGCGACGGGCGCACCGCCCAGTTGCTCAACCCCGACCGCAACGCCTCAGAGCGCTTTCCGCAGCAGGTTATGGAATTGCAGGCCTGGGTCAAGGGCCAGAACCTGCCGCCCAGCCATCCGGGCCACAACGTGTATGCCTACCCGCAGTCGGACACCTCGCCTGATGTCTGGATGCTGGGCAGCTCTGACTATGGCGCTCAGCTGGCCGCGCACCTGGGGCTGCCCTATGCGTTTGCCTACTTCATCACCGATGGGCAGGGCGCTGACGATGCCTTGCAGATTTACCGCGAGACCTTCCGCCCCAGTGCGAGTCTGGCCAAGCCCTTTGCTGCTTTGTGCGTGTGGGCGCTGGCCGCCGACACCGACGAAGAAGCGATGCGCCTGTTCGAGAGCCGCGCCCGCTGGAAGATGGACCGCAACCTGGGCCGCATCGGGGCCTTGCTGCCGCCCGAAGAAGCCGCGCGCGACTACAGCCCGGCAGAGCAGTTCGCGCTGCAGCGCCTGCGCGAAGGGGCCTTGATCGGCTCGGCCGCCACGGTGGGCCACAAGCTGCGCCAGTTGGCGGCCCGCTTGGAAGTCGATGAACTGGTCGTCATCACCTGGACGCATGACCCTGCAGCCCAAATGCGTTCTTATGAACTGCTTGCCCAGGAATTTGCCCTTGCGGCAAACTGCTGAGCTTTGAATTTTCAACCCAAGGACTTTTGACATGTTCACCACCGCGATCGCTGGCAGCTTGCCCAAACCCGCCTGGCTGGCCGAAACCGAAAAACTCTGGCCTCAGTGGACCACCCAGGGCCCCGAGCTGCAGCAAGCCAAGGCCGATGCCACGCTGCTGTGGATCAAGGCGCAAGAAGACGCGGGTTTGGACGTGATCGGTGACGGGGAGCAGGCGCGCCAGCACTTTGTGCACGGTTTTGTCGAGCAGGTCGAGGGCATCGACTTCGTGAACAAAGTCACCATGGGCATCCGCAACAACCGCTACGACGCGCAGGTGCCGCAGGTCATCGCGCCGCTGCGCCTCAAGGGCCGTGTGCACGCCTTTGAAGCTCAACTGGCCCGTGCCCACACCAAGAAAAAGCTCAAATTCACCTTGCCCGGCCCCATGACCATCGTGGACACCGTGGCCGATCGTTTTTATGGCGACAAGGTCAAGATGGCGATGGCCTTTGCCGAGCTGTTGAACCAGGAAGCGCTGGCGCTGCAGGCCGATGGCGTGGACATCATCCAGTTCGACGAACCGGCTTTCAACGTCTACATGGACGAGGCCGCCGATTGGGGGGTGAAAGCGCTGGAGGTGGCCGCGCGCGGCCTGACTTGCACCACCGCCGTGCACATTTGCTACGGCTACGGCATCGAAGCCAACAACAAGTGGAAAGAAACCTTGGGCCACGAATGGCGCCAGTACGAAAAGGTGTTCCCGGCGCTGGCCAAAAGCAGCATTCAGCAAGTCAGCCTGGAGTGCATGCACTCGCATGTGCCCATGGAAATGATGAAGCTGCTCGAAGGCAAAGACGTGATGGTGGGCGTGATCGACGTCGCCAACCCGACCATCGAGACGCCGGAAGAAATCGCCGACACCATTGGCCGCGCCTTGCAGTTCGTGCCCAAGAACCGCCTGATCGCATGCACCAACTGCGGTCTGGCCCCGATGAGCCGAGCCGTGGCCGAGGCCAAGCTCAAGGCGCTGGCCGAAGGGGCCAAGCTGGCCAGCCAGCGTTACGCCTGAGCAAAGGCCCGTGGTGATGCCTCCAAGGCGATGTCGTCGGGCATGCTGAGCACCCCGCTCGCCGGGTCATAACCGACCCGGCGCAGGTGCAGGGCCAGTGCGGCATCCATCGATTGCGAATGGTTGGCGAACCACTGGCCCAGTTCGTCGGCCATTTTGCGAATCAAAGCCAAATCGCCCGATTCACCGGCAGTCAGTCCCTCGTGCATGACTTGCAGCACCACCTTGTGCTGTGTGCTGTGGATGTGGGCTGAAGAAAATTGGCTGGCGTGCATCCAGCGGTCTTCCCGCTCAAAAACGCGGGCGGTGTGCTGAACCAGATCGCGCCAGCGCGAGACCAATGCAGCATCTTCAGCTTCGTGCGCCAGGTCCAGCAAGGCGACGAAGGTTTTCAGGCCGTCATCCATGGCGGGCATGTCGAGCGACAAGCCGTCGCTCCATTGCAATCTGCTCATTGTTTTTTCCCGTACCTCTTTTGTGTCAATGCCTGCAGCTTAGGCGCGCGCCCTCTGGCCATGCTTGATCCACATCAGCTGGCGCACTGAAATGTGTGCTGCTTGAACTTCGCGCAGATTCAGCTCGGCTCAGGGCGTTATGCTTGCCACCTTCGCCAGATTTTTCCGGACGTTTTCATGCCCCAAAACACCTTGCCACCGCCACTGACCGCACCCGACCAGCTCGACGCCACTTTGTTGACGCAAGGCTTTGCCGTGCTGAGCGCGTCCAGCGTTTGCGCGCTGGCCGGGGTGTCCGTGCAAGACCTGCAGGCGTTCGAGTCCAGTTGGGGTGATTTGCCGCCTGACCAGTACCTGAAAGACGGCGGGCGCTATCGCCGTCGTCGTCACGCCAGTTTTGAGGTGACCGCTACCCAAGCCCAAGCTGTAGCCCACCGGGCGCATTGGCAACCGCTGTCTTACAACGCTTTGCACGGCGGCATGCAACGCTGGTTTGAGCCCATGGCCGCCGAAGTGGTGCAACAAGCCGCTTGGCAAAAACTCATGTGTTGGCTGGGGCGTGTCGCGTCTGCGGCGCAAGGGCCGCAGACCTGGTTCACCGAAGCGCATCAGTTTCGCATCGACACCACCGACGGCATTGGCCGCCCGACGCCCGAAGGCGCGCACCGCGATGGCGTGAATTGGGTGGCGGTGTTTCTGATTGGCCGCCACGGCATCAAAGGCGGCGAAACCCGGGTGTTTGACATGGACAGCCCACGGGGCCAGCGCTTCACGCTGACCGAGCCCTGGTCTTTGTTGCTGTTGGACGATACCCGTGTGATCCACGAAACCACGCCCATTCAGCCCGAGCAATCGGGAGGCTGGCGCGACACCTTGGTGATCACTTTGCGCTCAGAGTGCTTCCTGGATGAGCCCCTGCCCAAGGGCTGAGCTCAGGCCGACTTAATCCCTGAAGTTGTCAAAACTCAAGGGCAACTCGGTCATGTCCTTGCGCAGCAGGGCCATGGCAGCCTGCAAGTCATCGCGCTTGGTGCCCGTCACGCGCACCGCGTCGCCCTGGATGGAGGCTTGCACCTTGATCTTGCTTTCCTTGATCAGTTTGGTGATCTTTTTGGCGTCTTCGGTTTCGATGCCATTTTTGACCTTGATCACCTGCTTGACCTTGTCACCGCCGATTTTTTCGACTTTGCCAATGTCCAGAAAGCGCACGTCCACATTGCGCTTGGTCAGCTTGTTGCGCAGGATGTCTTCGACCTGCGTCAGTTGAAACTCGGCATCGCCGAACATCGTGATCTCTTTGTCCTTGAGTTCGATGTTGGCAGACGTGCCTTTGAAGTCAAAGCGGGTGCCGATTTCTTTGGCAGAAGTGTCAACGGCGTTGCGCACTTCGACCATATTGGGTTCGCAAACGGTATCAAACGAGGGCATGGTGGGAAAAATCCGAGGTTGAGAATGCGACAATTCTCCCATGTTCCTTGAGAAAAATGTCCCTCTGCAGCCGTACAACACGTTCGGCATCGCCGCCAAAGCTCAGGCTTTGGTGCGGGTGCGCTCCGAAAGCGACCTGCTGGCCGTGCTGGCGGACCCTCAATTGGCCACTTTGCCCCGGCAAGTGTTGGGTGGCGGCAGCAACATCGTTTTGACGGGCGACGTCAAAGCCCTGGTGCTTAAAGTGGAGGTGCCGGGTCTGCGATTGGCGGCTGAGACCGACAAACACTGGGTGGTCGAAGCGGGCGCAGGCGTTGACTGGCACGACCTGGTGGCCTGGACGCTGGACCAGGGCTACCCGGGTCTGGAAAACATGGCGCTGATCCCTGGCACTGTGGGCGCATCGCCCGTGCAAAACATCGGCGCCTATGGCGTGGAGCTGCAAGACCGCTTTGACTCGCTCGACGCCATGGACATGCTCACGGGTGAGCTGTTCAGCCTGAATGCCGCCCAGTGCGGCTTCAGCTACCGAGACTCGGTCTTCAAACACGCATCGGTTGGCGCTGATGGCTTGGGTCTTGCGGGCAGGGCGGTGATTTTGCGGGTGCGTTTTGCACTGCTCAAGCGTTGGAAACCCGAGCTGGGCTATCTGGACCTGGAGCGCAAAATGGCCGAGACCGGCATCCACAGCCCCGATGCGCGGCAAATCTTTGACTGGGTGGTGGCGATCCGTCGCGCCAAACTGCCCGATCCGGCTGTGATCGGCAACGCGGGCAGCTTCTTCAAAAACCCCACCGTCACCCCCGAGCAATGCGCCGACATCATCGCCCGCGACCCCAAGGTGGTGCACTACCCCATGCCCGACGGCACCATCAAGTTGGCGGCAGGCTGGCTGATCGACGCCTGCGGCTGGAAAGGCAAGACCGTGGGCCACGCCGGGGTCTATGAAAAGCAGGCGCTGGTGCTGGTCAACCGGGGCGGGCGCGAGAACCCTTGCACGGGGGGCGAGGTGATGACGCTGGCCAAGGCGATTCAGACCAGTGTGTACGAGAGGTTTGGGATTCGGCTGGAGCCTGAGCCGGTGGTCATTTAAGACTGGGTGGTGTTTGCCGCGCCGGGTTGTGGCCTGAACGGTCGGCCTCATAACTCGCTTCGCTCGCCAAATCGGCCGATCCGCTCAGGCCACAACCCGGCGCTGTGGCTCGGCTGATCTAAATCAGCAGTTCTTGAACTTTGCAGATCAAGAACTGCGTTGTAGCTAGCTTAGTTTTTTCGACCTAGCAGAACCAATCCATCTGTCTTGCCACTGTTCAGGGCAATGACCGAGAGTGTATTGGGTGTTCTTGTTTTATTTAAAACAGCAATGCCGCTTAGGGAAACGCCGTTACCAAGAACACAAGGGCCAGTTCCAGTGGCACGCACATCAACGATGGCTTTGCCAGAAGCTCTTGGTGTTACCGTACCCGTGGTTGTGCATCCTCCGTCAACAATCGTGAAGGCTCCATTCGCACCAACGGTGAAAGTCAAGTTGGTTATGGCGTAAAGAGCAGTTCGGCCTGAAAGCGTGTAGCTGCCAGCGATTTCAGCAGCTGTGACGCCTTTGTCGTAATTGGCGTCGTAGGCAAGGTCAATCGTGTTGCCGCTGCTGCCGGTAGCCTGAATGCGCTGTTTTTGCGTCACGGTTCCGCTGTAAGAGCCTCTTGCAACACTGTTAGAGCTGAAGGAAAACTCGGAGCCAGAAGCTGAAAACGACGTGCCATTTCCATTGGCTGTACCAGCGATAGCGCTGATCAGTGTGTTTCCTACGACTGCGCCGCCCCACGCTTCGCCATTCTCCAAGATGGCAATGCTGACATTTGCACCATTTGATGAAGTGCCCTCCCAGAATCCCTCTGCTGTATTGACGACTGTTGTGCTGCCGCCGCCATCTCCACCACCACCGCATCCACTCATTACCGCAATCGCGCAGGCGATCAAGCCCAATTTAAGTTCCATGTTCATTTTTGGCCTTTATTTCATTGGTAATCAAAATTACGTTGATTGCACTCATATGTGAATCAAACTCCGTAGATGCAAACTATACAAGAAAACATATTCGAGGGATGTCTGCGAAGCCCTCAATGCCCAAAAATCTCCCCGCAAGTGATAACCTGCGAGAGGTCTTGGCCTATAACATCCGTGTGGCCAGGGTGACCCGCGGTTGGTCACAAGAGGATTTGGCTTTGGAGTGCGAGTTGGACAGAACGTACGTGTCTGCTGTGGAGAGGGCGCGTTGGAACGTGTCGTTGTCAAACATTGAGCGGTTCGCGCTTGCATTGGGTTTGGAGCCTTGGACTCTTCTAAAACCGCCTTTTTAAATTGAGAAGGCTCAATTTCTTGGTCCCCTGTTCAGCCTTGGTGCGGGTGCCTGCCGGACCCGCCGATTTGGCGAGCGAAGCGAGTTATGAGGTGGGCCGGCAGGCACCCGCACCAAGGCGGAAAACACCTGAAACGCAAGCACAAAACAAAAAACGGCCCGAAGGCCGTTTTTCATTTGAAGTGACAGAAATCACTTCTTTCCGCTGCCATCCAACTTGTAGATGTGCGGGCCTTCGCCCACCGACAACAAACCAGCGTGGGCATAAATGCCCAGTTTGGCGCGGGTGTCGGTGATGTCGAGGTTGCGCATGGTCAGCTGGCCGATGCGGTCCAGCGGGCTGAACGGGGCGTCTTCCACTTTTTCCATGCTCAAACGCTCAGGCGCGTAAGTCAGGTTGGGTGAGTCGGTGTTGAGGATGCTGTAGTCGTTGCCACGGCGCAGCTCCAACGTCACGGTGCCGGTCACGGCACGGGCCACCCAGCGCTGGGCGGTTTCGCGCAGCATGATGGACTGGGGGTCGAACCAGCGGCCTTGGTACAACAGGCGGCCCAGGCGCAGGCCGTTGATGCGGTACTGCTCAATGGTGTCTTCGTTGTGGATGCCGGTGACCAATCGCTCGTAGGCGATGTGCAGCAGCGCCATGCCGGGGGCTTCGTAGATGCCGCGGCTCTTGGCTTCGATGATGCGGTTTTCGATCTGGTCGCTCATGCCCAAGCCGTGGCGGCCGCCAATTTCATTGGCTTTGAGGAACAGCTCGACCGGGTCGGCGTATTCCACGCCATTCAGCGCCACGGGCATGCCTTCTTCAAAGCGCACGCTCACTTCTTCGGCCTTGACCTCGACTTCGGGCTTCCAGAACGCCACGCCCATGATGGGGTTGACGATCTTCATGCCGCTTTGCAGGCTTTCCAGGTCTTTGGCTTCGTGGGTCGCGCCCAGCATGTTGCTGTCGGTGGAGTAGGCCTTTTCGGCGCTCATCTTGTAGCCAAAACCGTTGGCTGTCATGAAGGCGCTCATTTCGGCGCGGCCACCCAGTTCGTCGATGAACAGCTGGTCCAGCCAAGGCTTGTAAATCTTGAGGCTCGGGTTGGTCAGCAGGCCGTAGCGGTAAAAGCGCTCGATGTCGTTGCCCTTGAAGGTGCTGCCGTCGCCCCAGATGTTGACGTCGTCTTCCTTCATGGCAGCCACCAGCATGGTGCCCGTGACGGCGCGGCCCAGTGGGGTGGTGTTGAAGTAGGTGATGCCACCGGTGGAGATGTGGAAGGCACCGCACTGGATGGCGGCAATGCCTTCGTGGGCCAGCTGGGTGCGGCAGTCGACCAGGCGGGCTTTTTCAGCGCCGTATTCCATCGCCTTGCGGGGAATCTCGTTGTAGTCGGCTTCGTCAGGCTGGCCCAGGTTGGCGGTGTAGGCGTAGGGCAGGGCGCCCTTTTGCTTCATCCACAACAGGGCAGCAGACGTGTCCAGGCCGCCCGAAAAGGCGATACCAACTTTTTGCCCTTTGGGCAGGTTTTGCAGGATGGTGCTCATGAGGGGATCAACCGAAGTGGCAGATGTAGTGGTAGGGCTCGGTCACGCGGATCTCGAACTTGGAGTTGCCGGGGATGCTGAACTCTTGGCCCGCGCTGGACTTGATCCATTCGGTGCTGCCGTCGAGCTTGTATTCGCAAGAGCCGCCCACGCATTCCATGATTTCAGGAGCGCCAGTGTTGAAGGTCAAAGTGGCGGGCAGGATCACGCCCACCGACAGTTTGGTGCCGTCGGCCAGGGTCAGACCGTGGCTGACGCATTTGCCGTCAAAGTAAACATTGGCTTGGGTGTTGACGGAGACGCCGTCGATTTTTTCGGTGGTCATGGGTGTGTTTCCTGGGGCGGGCAGGGCCCGCGTCTATGGAAAAGGGCGTCTTGAGACGCCCTTTGTGTCAAATCAAGCCCGCATTTTAGGCCAGACCGTGCAGGGCCTGACGGGGCGTCCTGCCGGGCAGCGCTTTCAGCGCCAGTGGCCGTGGCGGTAGCCGCCGCCCCATCCCCAACCCAGGTTGACACTGGTGTAAACCGGCGGGTAACTGCGGTAGACCGGGGTGGGCACGTAGACCACGCTGGATTCGGTGACCACGGTCTCGGGCGGCTGGGCGCTCACGAGTGTGCCCGTGGGGGCCTCAGAGCGCGGCGCGCCCATGGGCGTCACTTGCAGCGGAATGGTGGGGCCGGGGTCTTGTGGCAACTGCACGTTGTATTGCTTGCCCGCGTATTCATAGACCACGTTGTAGCCGATCAGGCGGTTTTCGTAGACGGTTTGGGTGGTGCAAGTGGTTTGAGGCGGGGGTGGGTTGTTTTGGCTTTCCACTTTGTTGCCCAGCACGGCCCCCCCGATCACCCCGGCCATGGTTGCCAGGCCCTGGCTGTCGCGCCCCCCGAGTTGGCTGCCAATCACGCCACCGGCGATCGCGCCAATGATGGCGCCGCCACCGGATGTCTGCGTGGGCGCCTGAGGTGCGCTCTGCACGCAGGTTTGGCGAGGCACCGCCACTTGCTGGTAAACAGCCGTGCGTGAGATCACTTGACCCACTTCTTGGGCCTGCGCGCCAGCTGCTGCGACGCACAAAAGGCTGCCGATCAGGCTGGGTAGGGTCAGTTGTTTCATGGGTTCATGTCCTTGCGTTCACCGAATTCGTGAGTTTATGCCGGGCGGGCCGTCTGAACGGCGGGGTTTGGGTAAAGTTTTGTGACGCAGCGCTTAAGCGGGCCACTGGTCGGGGGTGAACCCAACCGTGATTTGGCCCGATGGCCAGGCAATCACCGGGCGTTTGATGGTGCTGGCGTGCTCCAGCATGACTTTTTTGGCGCTGGCGCTGTCGGTCACGCTGGCTTGCAAGGCCGGGTCGAGCTTGCGCCAGGTGGTGCCTTTGCGGTTGAGCAGGGTTTCCCAGCCCACGGCAGCCAGCCAAGTCTCGACCTCGGCTGCCGGGACACCTTGCTTCTTGAAGTCATGAAATGTGGCATCAAGCCCGTGGCCTGCCAGCCAGGTGCGGGCTTTTTTGACGGTGTCGCAATTGGGAATGCCGTAAACAATGGGGTGCATGGGGATTTGCTCAAGGGGATAGTGACAAGACTGGGCGACAATCGCCGCCTATGAAGACTCTACAGGAATGGCTCGACTGGTGCGAGCAGCTACACCCCGTGGCCATTGACATGGGCCTGGACCGCGTGAAAACCGTGGCCGACCGCATGGATTTGCGGTTCGATTGCCCGGTCATCACTGTGGCGGGCACCAACGGCAAGGGTTCGACCTGCGCCATGCTCGAGGCGGTGTTGCTCCAAGCGGGTTACCGCACCGGCGTCTACACCTCGCCGCATCTGGTGCATTTTGAAGAGCGCTGCCGTTTGCACGGTGAATCGGCCTCGGCAGAGGTGTTTGCCGAGGCGTTTGCTGCTGTCGATGCGGTGCGCGGCGATGTCAGCCTGACCTATTTCGAGTTCAGCACCCTGGCGATCCTGCACCTCATGGCCCAATCGAATCTGGACGTGGCCATTTTGGAAGTGGGTCTGGGCGGGCGGCTGGATGCGGTCAACATCATCGATGCCGATTGCGCCGTGATCACCAGCATCGACATCGACCACACGGCCATTTTGGGCAAAGACCGTGAAAGCATCGGTTTTGAGAAGGCGGGCATCATGCGCGCCGGGCGTCCGGTGATCGTCAGCGACCCGGTGCCGCCGCAAAGCGTGATCGACCACGCAGCCTCCTTGGGGGCCGATCTTTGGCTGTTTGGCCGGGATTTCAACTTTTCAGGTGACAAGCAGCAGTGGGCCTGGGCGGGGCGCGAGCGCCGTTACAGCGGCATGGCTTATCCGGCCCTGCGCGGGGCCAATCAGTTGATCAACGCTTCGGGCGTCTTGGCCGCGCTGGACGCCCTGCGTCAGCGCATCCCTGTCACGGCGCAAGCGGTGCGCAATGGGCTGGCCATGGTGGAGCTGCCGGGGCGGTTCCAGATCGTGCCGGGGCAGCCGGTGCTGGTGTTGGATGTGGCGCACAACCCCCATTCGGTGGCGGCGCTGGCGGCCAATCTGGACGCCATGGGTTTTTACCCCACCACCCACGCGGTGCTGGGGGCCATGGCCGACAAGGACCTGCTGCCCATGCTGCAGCGGGTCAACCCGATGGTGGACAAGTGGTATTTCACCGATTTGCCCTTGCCCCGAGCCGCGAAAGCGCTGGATCTGGAGCAGGCCTGGCGCGCTCAAAACACCCGGACCGACACCTCGTCCAGCGTCCATGCCGACCCCATGCTGGCGCTGCAGGCGGCCATCGATGCGGCTGACCCGGCTGATAGAATCGTCGTCTTTGGCTCCTTCTATACCGTGGGCGGTGTTTTGAAAGACGGCATACCGCGTCTGCAAGCCAAACACCTCAGCCCGTGAGCACCACGCCATGGCCTTTTTTAAGTTCCGATTTCCTGGTCAAACCGCTTCTGCCGAGGCGGTGACCTCTGGCCCCAACGAAAACATCGAAGTCGTTCGCCGCCGTGCGCGGCATCGTTTGATGGGGTCTGTTGTGCTTGTGTTGATCGCGGTTGTGGGTTTTCCGCTGCTCTTTGACACCCAGCCACGACCTGTTGCGGTCGACACCCCCATCGTGATCCCCGACCGGCAAAGCACATCGCCTTTGACCAGCGGCACACCTGTGCCTGCAACGCAAGCACCCGCCAAGCCTTTGCTTCCTGCATCCGAAGCCGTCTCGCCCCAAGCCAGCCTGGATGCGCGTGAAGAGGTGGTTTTGCCTGCACCGCCCGTGGTGGCGCCTGTGCCTGAGACGCCCAAAGTGACGCCGCCCGCAGAAAAGACCAAAGAAAAAGAAACCGTGGCCAAAAAAGAGCCTGCGGTCAAAGAAGAAACCAAGCCTGCTGCCCCCAAGGCTGAAAAGCCGGCCCCTGCGGCCAAGCCCAAAGACGACGGCGGCAAAGCCCAAGCGCTGCTGGAGGGCAAGTCGGAGGGCAAGTCCGCCAAGGCCACCGCTGGCCGTGCGGTCATCCAAGTGGGCGCGTTTTCTGATGCCGCCAAAGTGCGCGATGTGCGCCACAAGCTGGAGCAGGCCGGGTTGAAAACCTACACCCAGGTGGTGGAGAAAGACGGCAAGAGCACCACCCGAATTCGTGTGGGCCCCTATGAAACGCGTGAAGAGGCCGACAAAGTCGCCGCGCGCATCCGCAAGCTTGACCTGCCGGCATCGGTCTTGAAGCTCTGACATGGCGACGGCCCTCACCGATTGGATTTTGTTGGGGGTGTTACTCGCCTCCATGGTGGTGGGGCTTTGGCGTGGGCTGGTGTATGAGGTTTTGTCGCTGGCTGGTTGGGTCGCGGCTTTTGTCGTTGCGCAGTGGCTGGCCCCCGATGTGGTGGGTTGGTTGCCATTCATCAAGGGTGCGCCTGCATCGGTGCAATACGCGGTGGCGTTTGCCGTGGTCTTTGTGGTCACCGTGTTTGCGGCGGGGCTGGTGTCCTGGCTGATCAAGAAATTGGTTGAAACCGTGGGCTTGCGCCCTGTAGACCGCACTTTGGGCGGTGTATTTGGCTTGGCTCGTGGCGTGGTCTTGCTGCTGGCCTTGACGGTGGTGTTGCAGCTGACAGGGCTTTCACGAGACGCATGGTGGTCAACAGCCCAAGGTCCGGTTTGGCTTGAGCTTGTCCTCACGGGCTTGAAGCCGCTTTTGCCGCAGACCTTTGTGGAATATTTGCCCTGAATTGCTCAGAGTTATTCGATTTTTGAACGGAAAAAAGTATGTGTGGAATTGTCGGCGTTGTCAGCAGCGCACCGGTCAATCAGTTGATTTATGACGCCTTGTTGCTCTTGCAGCACCGGGGGCAAGACGCGGCGGGCATTGTCACGCAGCTTGATCGCAAATTTTTCATGCACAAGGCCAAGGGCATGGTGCGCGACGTGTTCCGCACCCGCAACATGCGCAGCTTGCCCGGCAATTGCGGCCTGGGCCAAGTGCGTTACCCCACGGCAGGCAATGCCTTCAGCGAAGAAGAGGCCCAGCCTTTTTATGTGAACGCGCCGTTTGGCCTCGTGCTGGTGCACAACGGCAACCTGACCAATGCCCACGCGCTCAAGGCCGAGTTGTTTTCCAACGACCACCGCCACATCAACACCGAGAGCGACTCCGAGGTGCTGCTCAACGTGCTGGCCCACGAGCTGGAAAAGACCACCCGTGGCTTGCCCCTGAAGCCGCTGGACGTGTTCGAGGCCGTGCGCGGCGTCAACCGCCGTGTCAAAGGCTCTTACGCCGTGATTGCCTTGATCGCAGGCCACGGTTTGGTGGCTTTCCGTGATCCGCACGGTATCCGCCCCTTGTGCATGGGCCGTGGCGAAGATGGCTCCATCATGTTGGCCAGCGAGTCCGTGGCGCTGGATGGCACCGCACACCAGTTCGAGCGCGATGTCGCGCCCGGCGAGGCCATTTTTGTGGACCTGGAAGGCCAGATGCACAGCGCATCTTGCAGTGACAAGGCCCAACTGAGCCCTTGCATTTTCGAATACGTGTACCTCGCGCGCCCCGACTCCACCATGGACGGCATTTCGGTGTACCAAGCCCGCTTGAATCTGGGCGAGACACTGGCCAAGCGCGTCATCTCCACGGTGCCGCCCAGCGACATTGATGTGGTGATTCCGATTCCGGAGTCCAGCCGCCCCAGTGCCACGCAGCTGGCGCATCTGCTGGGCATTCCTTACCGCGAAGGTTTTGTCAAAAACCGCTATGTAGGCCGCACCTTCATCATGCCGGGCCAAGCGGTGCGTAAAAAATCGGTGCGCCAAAAACTCAACACCATCGTCAGCGAATTCAAGGGCCGCAACGTGTTGCTGGTCGATGACTCCATCGTGCGCGGCACCACCAGCCGTGAGATCGTGCAGATGGCGCGAGACGCGGGTGCGCGCAAGGTCTACATGGCCAGCGCAGCCCCCCCAGTGCGCTACCCCAACGTTTATGGCATCGACATGCCGACCAAAGAAGAGCTGGTGGCCCACGGCCGCAGCATCGAAGAAATCCGCCAGATCATTGGCTGTGACGCCTTGATTTATCAGGACGTCGAAGCCATGAAAACGGCAGTGGCCCAAACCCGTGTCAATGCGGCTGGCGCACTGTCCGATTTTGATGCCTCTTGTTTTGACGGCATTTATGTCACGGGCGATATTTCGGCCGACGACATCAGCCGCTTGAACGAGACCCGACCCCAGGTGGAAGAGGGTGCCGATGACAATTCGCGTTTGGCTCTGCCCAACGCCAGCGTGTGAGCCACAGCCATGACTGAACCATCCCGATTTGACGATTTGCACATCGAAACCCTCGCAGTGCGCGCAGCGGTCGAGCGCAGCCAATACGGCGAAAACTCTGAAGCCCTGTACCTGACCAGCGGCTATGTGCAGCCCTCGGCAGAAGCGGCGGCACGCCGTTTCGCTGGCGATGAAGAAGGCTACACCTACGGTCGCTACGGCAACCCCACAGTCACCAGCATGGAAATGCGCTTGGCCGCCCTGGAAGGCACCGAGGCAGCCATGGGCACGGCTTCGGGCATGTCGGCCATCCTCATGATGTGCATGGGCCTGCTCAAGGCGGGTGACCATGTGGTGTGTTCTCGCTCCATGTTCGGCTCCACCATCAAGTTGATTGGGTCCGATCTGGCCAAGTTTGGCGTGGAATCCAGCTTCGTGTCGCAGACCGATTTGCCTGCTTGGCAAGCGGCCATCCGCCCCAACACCAAGTTGTTGTTTGCTGAAACACCGACCAACCCGCTGACCGAGGTCTGCGACATTCAGGCCTTGGCCGACATGGCCCACAACGCCGGGGCTTGGTTTGCCGTGGACAACTGCTTCGCCACACCCGCCTTGCAGCGTCCGGCGGCCATGGGTGCCGACATCATCATGCACTCGGGCACCAAATACCTCGATGGCCAAGGCCGCGTGATGGCGGGGGCCTTGTGCGCCTCGCAGAAAATGATCACCGAGAAGTTTTTGCCCGTACTCAAAAGCGGCGGCATGACGCTGGCACCCTTCAACGCCTGGGTGGTCCTCAAGGGCCTCGAAACCCTGGACCTGCGCATGCGCGCCCAAACCGCGCGTGCCCAAACACTGGCCGAATGGCTGGAAAAGCACCCGGCTGTGGCCCGCGTTTACTACCCTGGCTTGGCCAGCCATCCCCAGCACGATCTGGCCATGCGTCAGATGTCTGGTTTGGGCGGTGCGGTGCTGTCGTTTGATGTGAAGGCGGACGGCCCCGAGCAGGCCCGCCAACGCGCTTTCCATGTGATGGACCAGATGCAAATGCTGTCCTTGGCCACCAACCTGGGCGACACCAAAACCATGGTCGCCCACCCGGCCAGCACCTCGCACGGCCGCCTGACCGAAGCCCAGCGCCAAGCGGCCGGCATTGGTCAGGGCCTGATCCGTGTGGCCGTCGGCCTCGAATACCCGCAAGACATTCAAAAAGACCTCTCCCGTGGTCTCGACACCCTCTGATATGACCCTTCCTGTACGCACGCGCACCCGCTTTGCCCCATCGCCCACAGGCTTCATTCATCTGGGCAACATCCGCTCGGCCCTGTACCCCTGGGCTTTTGCCCGTGCCACGGGTGGTGACTTCATCTTGCGCATCGAAGACACCGACCTGGACCGTTCTACGCAAGCGTCTGTTGACGTGATCATCGAAGGCATGGCCTGGTTGGGGCTGGACCACGACGAGGGTCCGTTCTACCAAATGCAACGCATGGACCGCTACAAGGCGGTGCTGGCCGACTTGATTGCCGCGGGCCATGTCTACCCTTGCTACATGAGCATGGCGGAACTCGACGCCTTGCGCGAACGACAGATGGTCAACAAGGAAAAGCCCCGTTACGACGGCACCTGGCGTCCGGCAGAGGGCAAAACCTTGCCCGCGATTCCCGAGGGTGTGAAGCCTGTGTTGCGCTTCAAAAACCCGATCGGCGGCGTGGTGGCCTGGGACGACAAGGTCAAAGGCCGCATCGAGATCAGCAACGACGAGCTCGATGACCTGGTGATCGCCCGCCCTGACGGCACGCCCACCTACAACTTCTGCGTGGTGGTGGACGACATCGACATGCAGATCACGCACGTGATCCGTGGCGACGACCATGTGAACAACACGCCACGCCAGATCAACATCTTCAAAGCCTTGGGCAAAGAGCCTCCGGTGTATGCCCACTTGCCCACCGTGCTGAATGAGCAGGGCGAGAAGATGAGCAAGCGCAACGGGGCCAAGGCGGTCACGGCCTACCGCGACGAAGGTTATCTGCCCGATGCCATGGTCAACTACCTGGCGCGTCTGGGCTGGAGCCACGGCGATGACGAAATCTTCAGCCGCGCCCAGTTCCTCGAGTGGTTCAACCTGGACCACCTGGGCCGCAGCGCCGCACAATTTGACGAAGCCAAGCTCAAGTGGGTCAACGCCCAGCACCTCAAGGCCCTGCCCGACGAGGAATTGGCTCAGCATGTTCAGCCCTTCCTGGCCAAACTGGGTGTGGTGGCCGATGAGCGCCTGGCCAATATTTGCGGCCTGTTCAAGGACCGCTGTGACACGCTGGTCGTTTTGGCCCAATGGATTTCGGCGTTTTATTTGGACGTGGTGCCCAATGCCGAAGAGAAAGCCCAGCATGTGACCGATGCGGTCAAGCCTGCTTTGGCTGTGTTGGCGGGCAAGCTGTCCAGCTGTTCGTGGGACAAGCCATCCATTGCGGCGGCGATCAAGGAAACCTTGGCCGCAACCGGCCTCAAGATGCCTCAAATCGCCATGCCTGTTCGGGTGTTGGTGATGGGCACGGCCCAGACTCCATCGCTCGATGCGGTGCTCGCTTTAAGCCAGAGAGAAAAAATTCTGGAGCGCTTGAAAAACGCCTGAAATTCTGTCTATAATTCAAGTCTCGACACCAACGAGGCATAACGAAAAAGCAGCAATGCTCGACGTTTTACCAAAGGGGGTATAGCTCAGCTGGGAGAGCGCTTGCATGGCATGCAAGAGGTCAGCGGTTCGATCCCGCTTACCTCCACCAACGTGTTGAGAATGTTCGCAAGAACAAGTTTCGAAAGAAACAGTCCAGGTTATGACCCTATCGTCTAGAGGCCTAGGACATCACCCTTTCACGGTGAGTACCGGGGTTCGAATCCCCGTAGGGTCGCCAAGTTTTGTAGCACTTGGTCAGTTGCACAAGCAGCCTGACAAAAGTTACAGCTACCAGGAGTGGTAGTTCAGTTGGTTAGAATACCGGCCTGTCACGCCGGGGGTCGCGGGTTCGAGTCCCGTCCACTCCGCCATTATTCATGATGGTTTCCATTAAAGTGCCCACTAACATAGTGGGCATTTTTTTATTCCAAATTGGAATAAATTATTCAAAGACGCTCAAGCGTCACCCGCTGCGGATCATAGCAATCCACTTGACCGGTGTCCAAAACGCGCCAGATCCTGCGAACCGAGGGTGTACAGACACCAGCTGCCCAAGCGGGGCAGGGCCTCTAGCCGTGGCGCATGATGAGACTGCTCGGATACCAGAAAGCTTGGATGAGCCACACAATACCGGCTGATCAAAGATGAAGGCGTGATACGTCCAAGATCCAGATTTGTTTTCCGCGAGTCTGAATGGCGTTCGTTTCACGGAGTTTTTTCAGGACACGTGTGATCGTCACACGAGAGGTTCCCGTCATGGCCGCAATTTGATCGTGCGTCAATGCGATATCAATGAGCACGCCACCATCTTGGGGTCTGCCATAGAGCTCTGCCAGTCGTCTGAGCAGTTCCGAAATTCGAGACTCGGGGTTGGCTGATGCGAGGTATTGAGCCCGGATACCAAGAACACGCTGCTTCATCGAAGTTATTTTGAGCAGTGCGAGCGCAAAATCTGGGGCAAGCTGAAACGCTTTTCCGACCTCATTGGCGTCAAAAACGATGACTTCGGTATCTTCCTGGGCTACAGCAGAAGAAAAGCGGGGCTGACCGTCAAAGGCCGCCCCTTCACCACAAATGGCCCATTGACCCATCACCTCCAAAACGAACTCTGTTCCGTCTTCACGGCCAGTGAATATTTGGATTCGCCCGCGCAGGATGAAGAAAAATTCAGTATCGACTGCTCCCTGTCGATAAAGGAACTCCCCTTTTTTGAAGGTCTTTTTTCGTCCCAGATGTGCAGCGCGAATGATGGGGCCCACCGCAACCTCATTGAGTCGCCAGGTCTCGGTGGACGGTACATTCTTGGCCATTTCGAGTTTCAGTTATTTCGTGCTGCTGCGACTGCTTTGATTTCGATGAGCATGTTCGGACGTGCTAGCGAGGCGATGCCCAGGATGGTCCATGCAGGAAAGTCAGTCTTGATGAACGCATCTTTAATTTCCCGAAAAACAGTCAGCTGTTCATCAATGCGAACATGATAGGACACCAGCTCCACCAAGTCCTCAAAGCCTAAGCCTTCGTGCTTGAGAATCGCACCAAGGCGCTGAAAAGCCAGTCTGATTTGTTCTTCGGCGCTCTCTGGCACGGTTCCATCTGGACGCAATCCCACTTGCCCAGCAATGAAAACCAAGCCACCTGCCTTGACAGCGGGTGAGTATTTGAAGAGATCAAAAACCTTGTTGCTCCCAAAAGTTGGGTCGTTTTCGGGCAGGCGAAGGCGTTCAATGGTGCTCATGGTGGGTCCTTTTTAAAAATCAAATACGCGCATTAGGGGGTAACGGCAAGCCCAGCAAGGCCAGGCCTAACAGTTCTGCAGAGGGATTGGCCTGCATCAGGAAATGCGAGGCCATGCTGTGCAAGTCCCTGAAGTAGCGCTCGATGGGGCCAGTCGGAAGCAAGCTTCCGCCCAAATTCCTGACCAAAGCGTCGCATGCAGTGAGCGTCGTGTCACAGATGGTGGAGCCATTGGTTCGGTAACGTGCGCGCTGTTCAATGGAGAACGGGACACCCGCTACAGCTTGATCCCACATTTCATCGACATCATGCATCAGCTGATTGAATGCCATGTCAATGTGGCTCGCGGCTTTACCCAGCTCGGCAAGAGAGAAGCGATCTTCAATTTGCGGAGCCTTCAATCCTGCAGGTATTCTCTTTTTGATCGTGTCGATGTAAATGTCCAGCATGCCCGCAGCCACAGAGGTGATGGCGGCGGCCACCGACATCACAAAGAGGCTCGTGTGTGGGATACGGTACATGGGCCCTCGGTTGCGCTCAACGCCGGGGAATTTTAGTTGCAGAATGTCTGTCCACAGCAGCGATCTGTATGCTGGAACGCGCTCTTCGTTGAGATAGACATCCTTGCTGCCTGTCCCCTGCATGCCGAAAACATTCCAGCTGTCATGATCGATTCGGAAACTCGACTGTGGCACCAGTAGAAGCCTCATTTCACTTGTGCCGTTTTCAAGCGGCACCTCCACGAGAGTGGCAGCCCAGTCCGCGATGTCAATCCCTGATGCGTATGTCCATTTGCCAGTCAGAACATAGCTATCGCCTTCTTGACGTGCGGAAACTCCTCTGCCTACATTGCCCGTCAGTGCTATGACGATAGCGTCCTTTCCCCCGGCAAAAACATCGTCCTGTGCACGAGTGCTGAACATACCCGCCATCCATGGGTGAAGACCAGCGAGGCTCAGAATCCATGCCGTGGCACTGTCTCCGCGCCCAATTTCTCTTGCCACGCGCCACAGCGTTGAAGGACGCATGCCATAACCGCCATTCTCTTTGGACTGGCAGATTTTGAAAAATCCAGCTTCTCTCAGTGCCGTCCCGATTTCGGATGAGATACGCTTTTGAGAGTCGTGCAACGGCCCCTGTTGTTTTAAGAGAGGAATCAAAGCTCGTGCGTTTTCTAACAACGAAGCCACGCTGGGTTCAGGTGAATTTAGGCGCATGTTCATGGATGACTCGACGGTGTGTGATTGAGAAAGTGACCGATTCAACGTCTTATGCAGCCAATGGCAAATTGGCATACCTTCCTGATGCATAGACAAGTGCTGGAGAAGCTAAATTGCCACCGCACATCGAATCGACTTGGCCGTAGACCACAGTGTGGTCACCCATTGTTTGAGTCGAGTGAATAACGCAGGCAAAACTGGCGTTGGCACCCTCCAATAGAGGTGTTCCTTGCTTTGTGAATTGCCAGCTGGCGGGACATTGGTCTAAGAACTTTCCGCTGTAGTGCCTGGAGATAGCGTCTTGATCGGCTGCAAGAATGTTGACGGAAAAATTTTTCTCTTTGAGCAATACAGGCAACATCCGACTCTCATTACGAATGCATGCCAAAAGAATGAGTGGTTCGAGACTGACTGAAGTCACAGCGTTGGCGGTCATGGCAAATACTGAATCTGATGATTGCGTCGCGATGACCGTAACGCCTGTCACCATGCGTCCCATGAGCGATCGGAAATGTTGTTGCTGTGTTGTCATGCGGTAGCTCCAGATGAGTTGACTCATGATCCATCTTCTGCCCGCTTATTTCCGTATCTGCGGATACAGCTTTGAGATTTTTTATTCCGGGAAATCACCTAGGAGCAACGGGTCAACTTTGTATCGCTAGATACAGAGAGCCAAGTGCATGCAGACCTAAAGTAGTGTCCATTGCAGATCAGAACACTGCAGTTGTGCTCTTCATTTTCAAAACAGGAGATATTCATGTTCAACTTCAAGGCCCACCCCGTCTTACAGGTAGCGTTTTCGCTTGCAGCTTGTATGCCTGTTGCGGCGAATGCGCAAAAGATGCTTGCATCTACCTGGATGCCTCAGACCCATGAAATTTCTCGCACGATGATGGATTGGGCGAAAGAGGTCGAGCGCGCCACCGATGGTCGGGTAACGTTCCAGCTCCTTCCCAAGCCCGCTTCAACGCCTCCAGGAAGTTTTGATGCTGTTCGCAATGGTGTCGCTGACCTCAGCTTCACAGTCCATGGTTATACGCCTGGGCGATTTGTGCTGACTCAGGTCGCAGAATTACCATTTCTGGGCGATTCAGCAGAAGCCGTTTCTGTGGCCTATCAAAAAATTTACGAAAAGCACTTCGCGCATCTGGGGGAGCACCAGGGTGTCAAGGTCTTGGCTGTTTTTACGCATGGGCCGGGGATCGTTCATAACAGCAAGCGTCCAGTCAACTCCATCGAAGACCTGCAAGGTCTCAAGCTCAGGGTGGGCGGTGGAATGGTCAATGAAATCGCTAAATCGGTAGGTATGAACGTGACTTTGAAGCCCGCTCCGGATACCTTTGAACTACTCAGTAGTGGGGTCATGGATGGATCGCTGTTGCCCGCGGAATCGATCGACGCTTATCGATTAGACAAATTGATCAAGTACTCCACAACATTTCCAGGGGGACTCTACAACACAAGCTTTGTCATGATGATGAATTCCAAGAAGTTTGATGCGCTTTCTGATAAAGATCAAAAAGCCATTGAAAAACTGGCAGGAGTTGAGTTGGCGCGAAAGCTAGGCCGGGCTTGGGACCGAGCCGACCGTAAAGGCATGGCTTATATGCAAGCGGGTGGTGTGAGCGTTGTGAAGGCTTCACCTCAATTTGTCAATCAGATTCAAAGCAGGGTGGCTTCATTAGAGACCCGTTGGGTGGATGCATCGAAGGCTAAGGGCGTACAGAACCCAGCCGCTGTGCTCAAGGAGTTCCGGCAGTTGGCCGCCTCACAATGATCCAATTGCTTTCAATGAGACTGCTTGGATTTCACGCGCATCATGACGATTGAAAAATTTCAAAGACATAGAGCCTGTGGCGATCTGAGCGCCTTGTCGCTTGTGCAGAGTGGGCTGGAGCGTATCCATTCGATGGATGGTGAGCATGGTGCCTGGGTGCATATCGCAGATCCGGCCTCGCTGCTCCAGTTGGCGGCGGCCAGTGATGCGCGGTGGAAGTCAGGAGCATCCCTTTCGCCGCTTGATGGCTTGCCTTTTTCTGTCAAAGACAGCCAACACGTGGCCGGGATGCCAACGACGTTTGGCTCACTGGCCGCTGATCCTGTAATCCCTGCGCAATCGAGTCCAATTGTTGAGCGTTTGCAAAAAGCAGGTGCGATTGCGCTGGGCAAGACCTCATTGCCCGAGTTTTCATGGAAGGCTACGACAGAGAGTCCGAGATCGGGGATCACACGTAATCCGAGATACCCGCAATACTCTCCCGGTGGAAGCAGTGGTGGGGCCGCAGTGAGTATTGCCCAAGGTGCTTGTTTCCTGGCAACAGGTACAGATGCAGCAGGTTCTGTCAGGATACCGGCGGCATTCACTGGCACTGTTGGATTCAAACCCAGTGACAGCATTGCACTGTCCACGGGGGCTGTAGAGGGCTTCAAGCGGATTGGTCACTGGGGCTTGCATACTCGGACTGCGGCCGACCTCAATATGGTGTGGAGTGCTTTGTACGAGAGTGCTGGTGCGCCAAATCAATTGCGGTGGGCATGTATTGATCCATCAACACGCATGGGGCGCCGAGCAAAATTGTTTTACGACGCCCGGGTGGCGCGTATGGTCGAGCTCTTTGGCCCTCCGACAGCGGTTTTTCGACCGGATTGGTTGTCTGCGGGCCAAGCCATTTACAGTTTGTACTTGCGGGGGTGCTCTGAGACAGTTGCACGCATCAACATGTCGGGACTTCAGCAAGTTGATCTTGGTCTTGCCGACTTTGCCAATCGCGGTGCTTTTGTGAGTGCGCAACAGCTCGCGCAGGCAATTGACATTCAGGACAGACTGCGCAGCATGCTCGATCAGATGTTTGAATCAGTTGACATCCTGGTGATGCCCACCGTAGCCTTTGATCCTCCTCTGATTGGCAAGGAGTCTCCTGAAGAGGCCGGCGTTAAAGATTGGCTTGATTGGGCGCACTGTACTTATTTGACTAACCTGACTGGTCACCCTTCGCTTAGCCTACCTGGGGAGCTCGAGGGTGTACCCTTTGGGATGCAGGTAATTGGTCAAAAGGGGCGAGACGCTGAGTTGTTGGCCGCATGCGTGAAAATCGAAAGATTGATGTGAATTGAATCGCCATTTAGCAGCTTGATCTGACGACATTCAAATTGGTCTTTTCTTTTACGGAGGGTCTTTTGGGGTAGCTGGTAAAAAAGCCTCCTGCAGGCCCACTAAATCAATGTGGTTATTGAGATGTCCACTCCGCCAAAAAAATGAAAAACCGTTGTAAGTCTCTGATTTACAACGGTTTTTTGTTTTTGAATCTACTTGATTGAATTAGGGATCTTGTCAAGGCGCAGGCGTGATCTCTCATCCCCCGGTTGCGCTTTTCAACGCTTACCATGGTGTGCTCGACCGCGGCCATGAAATCTGCCAAGTGAACGCCACCGGTTTTGCGGTCTATTGTCACAATCGCCGCTTCATTCACCAGATTGGCCCACTCTGCTCGGGCGAAGCCAGGGCATCCCATTGGTGAAATGGGCAACAGACATCGTGCGCAGAAAAAACGACAGTGGCCAAGGGGCTTGCAAAAGCCCTTGGGGCGATGCGTAATTCCACCGCGCTCCTTGTTGTCAGGCAGCAGGGATGCTGCCTATTTGGATAGATGGAGAACACACCATGAGCAACCTCACACGATTCAACCCATTCAGCGAATTGCGCGACCCTTTCAATGAGGATTTTTTCAAAGGGTTTGCGATGCGTCCTATGCACCGACTGATGGAGGGCGAGCCTCAGATGCGGCTGGATTTGACAGAAGATGACAAAAATTTCTTTGTCAAAGCCGAAATTCCAGGCGTCAAGAAAGAAGACATCAAAGTGTCTGTGGAGGGCAATCAGGTGTCCTTGAGCGCCGAAGTGAAAAAGGAAAAAGAAGAAAAAGAGGGCTCCAAGATCATTCGCAGTGAGCGCTATTACGGAAGCGTCGCACGCAGCTTCACCTTGGATGAAAGCGTGGACCAAGCTAAGGCTTCCGCCAAATACGAAGACGGTGTGTTGCAGCTGACTTTGCCGAAGAAACCCAACGGCCAAAGCCATTTGCTCAAGATTGCCTGATGACCCGGCTTGGGCTGCGGCCCAAGTGGTGCAAAGCCATTTTTGTGGGGCTTGACCCCACTTCTCACACCAGAATGTGGTGTTTGCCGATCGGGTGCACGCTGCTGGCCTGTGGACCTTCATCGCCGATGTCTTCGACGTAATACACAGGTGTACCGATCTGCAGCTTGTCCAGGTCCTCGCCCACGAGGCTGTTGCGATGGAAATAAAGCCAGCGACCATCGACCGATTCAATCCGCCCGAACGTTTTGTCTGGCGCGATTTCAGTGATGTGTCCATGCGGTCTTTCTTCGTGCTGTTTGACATGGCCTTGCTGGTGCCTCACCAGGTCTTCCAGTTGACGGCGCATGGCATCGAAAGCATCTCGAATGGCCACATACACGTCGATGTAAGCGTTGTTCTGGTCGGGCTGTCGGTCTGCAATCAGTTCATGCCCGGGAACCTTCACACCCATGCGCACATGGAAATGGTTGCCTTGGGTGTGATGTCGGTGCAGCTGTTCGATGGTGACATGGCAGTTGTGGAGGCTGGGGTGAAACTTTCCCAGTTTGTCGGCTTGGTGGCGTATGTGGGTCTCAAGGGCCTCGGAGTGGGCCAGATGATGAAAATGGATTTCCAGAGGAACGGGTGCTGTGGGTTTCATGGTTTTTCCTGTAGTCGAGACCCCATGGGACATTAACGGAGCCGGCACGGGTAGAGAGGATCGTCATGCCATGGTGGCGGGCTTTGGATGCCTGGTCTGTCTCTTGACTCACCGAAGCGGTTTGCAGGCGGTTAACCAAGGCACTGACAACCGAGGGTGCGCAAGGCACGATGCCAACCGGGTGACATCTCTAAGGAATCATGATGGGTAAACAATTGACAGCGGGCGATATTTGCAAACGCAAGGTCACCGTGGCTTACAAAAAAACCAGTGTGGTGGCTGCAGCGCAGCTCATGCGCGAAGACCACGTGGGTTCCTTGGTGGTGGTCAATGACGAGAACGGCAGTCGTCAGGTGTGTGGCTTGATCACCGACCGTGACATCGTGATGTCTGTGGTCGCCACCGGTTTGGTGCCTGAGCCTTTGTGTCTGGAGGACATCATGACTGAGCGTGTGGTCACGGTGAACGAAGCCGACTCCTTGCTGGACATGATGCGCTGCATGCGTGAGCATGGTGTGCGGCGCTTACCCGTGGTCGGGCAGCAGGATGAGCTGATGGGGATCGTGAGCATGGACGATGTGCTGAAAATACTTGCCCAAGAGATGAACGCGTTGGTGGGCACCATGGAGACAGGCATCAGGCAGGAGCGAGAGCGCCGTCAGTGAGCCTATTTGTGGCGATGAAAATGCATTCTGGCGGTTCAGGGTTGGGGTTTTGGCTCATCTGGCTGACAGGGTGAGGCTTGGCTTTGTGCTGCGCATCCATTAAGCGCATGCTGTTGCAGAGGTCTTGAACAGCATGCATTGCCGCATGTCTCTGGGCTACAAAAATGGGATGCCGATCAACCCCCTCGTTAGGGCCACGACTTGAGCCAAAGGGTCTAGACCAACAGGTCAATTGACGACCGAGTGGGCCTCCCGAACAATGAAACACGGTTCAGACTGAAAAGTGAAAAGGATCAGAGCATGGCTCAAAAACATTGGATATTGGTGGCCAACGCTTCACAGGCGAAAGTTTGGGAGCGCACATCGTTCAACGAGCCCTTGGTGGAAGTGATCGATTGGATTCATCCGGAAAGTCGCATGCCTGCAAGCCAGACCGAGCGTGCACCATTGGGGCATTCAGAAGCAGGTCGGGCGGGTTTGGCGCCCCGTGCAGAACTTAAACAGCTGCATCGCAGCGAGTTTGCCAAGACGTTGGCGAAGTATTTTCACGAAGCGGTGATGAACCACCGCATGAACGCCTTGGCCTTGTTCGTCTCCAACCCCTTCATGGGCGAGTTGTTGTCGCACCTGGATGCGCCCGTGCAACAGGCCCTTATGGCCCAACATGTGCTCGATTTGACGTCCTTGAATGTGTCTGAGCTGGACAAGCGCCTACGCAGTGAATTTCGTTTGTAACGACGCCAGCACCTGCGCATCGTCCACCTGTGGGAACTGTTGGTAAAACTGCGCGACCGCCATGAAGTCCTCGGGGGCATGCAGGCACACCATTTCGTCGGCCAGGGGTTTGATTTTGGCAAGCGCATCCGGGCTGGCCACCGGAACAGCGCAGACCAAACGCTGCGGGTGGTGTTGGCGCACGGCTTTGAGTGCCGACATCATGGTGGCCCCTGTGGCCAGGCCATCGTCCACCACAATGACCACACGTCCCTGCACTGGGATCGGCGCCCGAATTTGGCTGTATTGCTGGCGTCGGGCCTTCAGTGTTTTCATCTGCAGTTTGATTTCATCTTTCACATATTGCGGGTCGATGCCCAGCGTTGCAGCGTAGGGCGAGAGGTAGGCCCGCCCTGTTTCGTCCACAGCGCCGATGGCCACTTCGGGCTGAGACGGTGCGCGCAGTTTTCGCACCAGCACCACATCCATTTGCCCATGCAACACATCCGCAATCCAGGCACCCATGGGCACAGCGCCTCGGGGTATCGCCAGAATCAAAGGGTTTTGGCCTTCGTACTTTTTGAGTGCCTTGCTTAATTGGCGGGCAGCGTCCAGGCGGTCTTTGAACATGGCGGATTCCGTTGCTGTGGTTGGATCGCATTGTCAAAAAAACGGCGGTTTGGGTCTGTACCTGGCACCACAAACCCAGCGCCCAGTGCAGGGTTTACTCATCCATGCGCATGAAAAAAGCCGCTCAACGGACGCTGAGCGGCTTGTGCTTTGCGCCCCGTCCCTGTCGGGGGCTTGGCGTTTGCTTGGGCTTACAGACCCGCAGCCGCCTTCAATGTGGCGGCACGGTCGGTACGCTCCCACGTGAAGTCGGGCTCGTCGCGGCCAAAGTGGCCGTAGGCGGCGGTCTTGCTGTAGATCGGGCGCAGCAAGTCCAACATCTGGATGATGCCCTTGGGGCGCAGGTCAAAGTGCTCGGCCACCAGGGCCGACAATTTTTCGTCCGAGATCACACCCGTGCCTGCGGTGTTGACGGTGATGTTCATGGGGCGGGCCACGCCAATCGCGTAAGCCACCTGCACCTGGCACTGGGTGGCCAGACCTGCGGCCACGATGTTCTTGGCCACGTAGCGGGCGGCATAAGCGGCCGAGCGGTCCACTTTCGATGGGTCTTTGCCCGAGAACGCGCCACCACCATGGGGGCAAGCGCCGCCGTAGGTGTCCACAATGATCTTGCGGCCTGTGAGACCGCAATCGCCCTGGGGGCCGCCGATGACGAAGCGGCCTGTCGGGTTGATCAGGTATTTGGTGTCTTGCAGCCACTCTTTGGGCAGCACCGGCTTGATGATTTCTTCGATGATGGCTTCGGTGAAGCTGGCTTTCATCTTGGTGGCAGTCTCCGACTGGTCGGGGCTGTGCTGGGTGGACAGCACCACAGTGTCGATGCTGTGGGGCTTGCCGTCCACATAGCGCATGGTCACCTGGCTCTTGGCGTCGGGGCGCAAGAAGGGCAGACGTCCGTCCTTGCGCAGCTGGGCCTGGCGCTCGACCAGACGGTGCGCGTAATAGATCGGGGCGGGCATCAGTTCAGGCGTTTCCGAGCAGGCATAACCGAACATCAGGCCCTGGTCGCCCGCACCGATGTTGAGGTGGTCGTCCGATGCGTGGTCAACGCCCTGGGCGATGTCGTTGCTCTGCTTGTCGTAGCAGACCATGACCGCGCAGCCTTTGTAGTCGATGCCGTAGTCGGTGTTGTCGTAGCCGATGCGCTTGATGGTGTCGCGGGCGACCTGGATGTAGTCGACGTGCGCGTTGGTGGTGATTTCTCCGGCCAGGACCACCAGACCGGTGTTGGTCAGGGTCTCGGCGGCCACGCGGCTGCGGGGGTCTTGCTCGAAAATGGCGTCGAGGATCGCGTCCGAGATCTGGTCGGCGACCTTGTCGGGATGGCCTTCGGAGACAGATTCCGAGGTGAAGAGGAAATTGCTGGACATGAAAAAGGCTCCTAAAGTTTCAGAGGTTTGTCGGCGTTGCCGACCCTGAAAACCCGGAGCCTGGCGAACGCTTTAGCAGGTTTTATGAATCGCCCTGCAAGTAGTTCAGATAACTCGGCGATGGGCAGATTATAAAAGATGTCAGAACACCCGCCGAAATCATGTCCAATACAGCCTATGGACATCCCCACCCCGATTGAAAACCGCTTGGTCGACCTGGAAATCAAGGCCGGCTTCACCGAAGATCTGCTCGACCAGCTCAATGCGCAGGTCTACCGCCAGCAGCAGCAAATTGACGCGCTGATCCAGGAGCTGCGCCAGATGCGAGATCGTCTGCCCGAATCGGGTGGCGGCGCCGAGGTGCGCAACCTGCGTGATGAAATCCCACCGCATTACTGATGAACATCCACAGCGTTCAGGACATTCGCGACCACTTGCGCGCGCTGGGGGCGAACGCCCTGCACGAGCAGCGCGTGCTGCGCCTGTGGACGCAAGCCAAACCGCAGGGCAGCGGGCGCAGGCCACTGGAAAGCTTCATGCCCACCGCTGTGCGCGAGGCTTTGCCAGCGCTCAGCGCCACGCTGGCGGGCCTGGCCACGCTGCGCGAGCAACACCCGGGGCAAGACGGCTCGGCCCGGTTGCTGGTGGGCCTGCAAGACGGCCAGACAGTCGAAAGCGTGCTGCTGCCGCGAGACGGCCTGTGTGTTTCGTCGCAAGTCGGTTGTGCCGTGGGTTGCGTGTTTTGCATGACCGGGCGCGAGGGGCTGATCCGCCAGGTGGGCAGCGCCGAGATCGTGGCCCAGGTGGCGCTGGCGCGCACACTCAGGCCGGTCAAAAAAGTGGTGTTCATGGGCATGGGCGAACCTTCGCACAACCTCGATCAGGTCATGGAAGCCATCAACCTGCTGGGCACGGTGGGCAACATCGGTCACAAGAATCTGGTGTTTTCTACCGTGGGCGATGCGCGGGTGTTTGAACGCCTGCCGCAAGGCCGGGTTAAACCGGCGCTGGCTTTGTCGCTGCACACCACGCGGGCCGATTTGCGGGCGCAACTGCTGCCGCGTGCCCCGCGCTTTGACCCGCAAGATTTGGTGGAGGCGGGCGAGGCCTATGCCCGCGCCACCGGCTACCCGATCCAGTACCAGTGGACGCTGATCGAGGGTGTGAACGACAGCGATGACGAAATCGAAGGCATCGTGCGATTGCTCAAGGGCAAATACGCGCTGATGAACATGATCCCCTACAACGCGGTGCCCGACTTGCCCTATGCGCGCCCGAGTTGGGAGAAGGCAGCGGCGATTGCCCGCACGCTGCACCAGCGCGGTGTGCTGACCAAGCTGCGCCAGTCAGCGGGGCAAGATGTGGATGGCGGTTGTGGCCAGCTCAGGGCGCGGGATGTGCAGCGGGTACAAGCCCCCATCAAGATGCCCGCGGGCTTGTGTGGGAGCGAGCCCCTGCGCGCGAATGCTCGCGGTACCACGGTACATATTTGGCCGCAGGGGCGGCCTCCCACATGACCGCAGTGCAGCCCCATGTCGATGTCGGGGCAGCCTCCAACGCCAATGCGGTGGCGCTCGTCATGCTTCAGCGCCCCGGCAGCTTGACCAGTCCGCTGGAGAGCGATGTGCCCAGCAAAATCACCGCGCCGCACAGCAGCATCCAGGCGGTCACGCTCTCGCCCAGAAAAAGCACACCATATGCGATGGCAAACACCGGCACCAAAAAGGTGACGGTGAGGGCACGCGCAGGCCCCGAGTTTTCGATCAACTTGAAATACAGGATGTAGGCCACGCCCGTGCACATCACCCCGACCACCAACAAGGCCCCCCAGGCCGAGGCGCTGGGCCAGTGGTCAGGGCTGAACCACAGCGCAGGCAAGGCCAGGGCCAGGGTGGCCCCGATCTGGCTGCCGGTGGCCGTGACCAAGGGCGGCAGACTGGGGATATGCTTTTTGGTGAAGCTGGCAGCCAATGCATAGCAAGTGGTGGCGGCCAGACAGGCCAGTACCGCCCAGGCCGGGGCGATACCCGAGGCGTTGGGTTTGAAGCTGGCTTGCCCCCCGGCCAGCAGGACCACGCCGCCAAAACCGATGGCCAAACCCAGCGTGCGCGACAGGCTGGGCTTATCACCCAACCAGACCCAAGCCACCACCGCGCCAAACAGCGGCACCGTGGCGTTCAGAATCGATGAAAAACCCGTGGTGATGTGCATCACCGCAAAGGAATACAAGGCAAACGGAACGCCGCTGTTGAGCACGCCGACAAACAGCACGGGCTTCCAGTGTTGGCGCAGTGCGCCCCAATGGCCTTTGGCCAGCATCAGGGGCAGCAAAAAGAGCGAGGCGATGGCGACCCGAATGGCGGCGGTGGGCAGAGCCCCCAGTTCCACCGCTGCCAGGCGCATGAACAGAAACGAGGAGCCCCAGATGGCGGCCAGGATCAAAAAATCGGCCAGCCAGCCTTTGGCGTGAGGAGAGGTCATTGAAATTTGTCAGAGGTCCGGGTGGCCTTCGAGCTTCAGCAGCGCTTGTTTGCGCCACAGCCCGCCTGCGTAACCCGTGAGTTGGCCGCCAGCACCCAGGATGCGGTGGCAGGGCACGATGATACTCACCGGGTTGCGGCCCACCGCAGCGCCCACGGCGCGCACGGCTTTGGGCTTGTCCAATCGCCGCGCCAGATCGCCGTAGCTTTGGCTGGTGCCCAAAGGGATGGACAGCAGTGCTTGCCACACGGATTGTTGAAAAGGGGTTCCGACTGACAGGTCCAAGGGCAAGTCAAACCGCTGAAGTTCACCAGCAAAGTAGGCCGGCAGTTGTCGCGAGGCTTCTTGCAAGAAGTTGTTGGAGGTTTGCGGTGTCCAGTTTTGCATGCGCTCTTCGGACGGGCCGTGGCGCTGTCCTTCAAACCACACGCCGCACAAGCCTTCCATGGTGGCGGCGAGGATCACGGGGCCCAAAGGGCTGTCCAGTCGTTGGGTGTCAATGTTTTTCAAAAGGGGCCTAGGGTGTGGTTTGCAAGCGCTGCCAGGCAGCGATCAGGGCATAGCTGCGAAAGGGTTGCCAGGCCAGACCCAGCTGTGCCACGGCTTTTGTGGGCGTGGGGTGCTGACGCACACCCAAAGCGGTTTGCAGTGCCACGTCTTGTACTGGCCAAGCATCGAGCCAGCGCAAGGCGCGCATGGCGATGTAATGGGCTGTCCATGGACCAATCCCGGGCAAGGCCAACAGGGCTTGCAAGGTGGGCTCGAGCGGGGCTTGGGCATGCAACTGCAAAGCACCCGACTCGACGGCCCGCGCCAGCCCTTGAATGGCCTTTTGGCGTTGGCGCACCACGCCCAGGCTGCCCATGACCGCGGCGTTTTCCTCCAGCGCCAGGGTGGCTGCGCTGGGGAAAGTCCGGCTCAGTTCGAGCCAAGGGGTTTCACAGGGCGCGCCCAAGGCATTGACCAGCCGCTGACCCAAGGTGCGCGCGGCCTTGACGGTGATTTGCTGGCCCAGGATGGCGCGCACGGCCAGCTCAAACCCATCCAGGCCACCTGGCAAACGTTGGCCCGAAGCGTTCGGGAAATCCGGACCGATCACCTGCGCAACGGCAGCCGGCTCGGCATCCAGGTCCAGCCAGTCACGGACCTGGGCCACCAGATCAGGCAGCACCGGCAACAAGTTCGGGCTCACCCCAAGATGCAGCCAAGGCCTTTCAGTGTCCCATTGCACTTCGATCCAACCGCAGATCACGTCTTGCTCGTGTGGCCAACGCACGGTTCGGCGCAACACGGCGTGCGGTCCTTCACCTTGCCAGCTTTCAATGCCTGGCAGTGAACGGTCTTTGAAAAATTGCCAGAGCGCACCGATTTGGCAAGGTGGCCGATAGTGCAGCACCAGCGTCAGGGGGGCGCTGTTGGATGAGGTGGTCTGGCGTTGATTCCGTGTCGGGCGCAACTGTCCAGGGCTCAGTTGGTAATGTTGGGCAAAAGCCGCGTACATGCGTCGGGTTGAGCGGAAACCACTGGCTTTTGCGACCTGCGCCACCGACAAGGGACTGTCGTGTAACCATTGTTTGGCCCGCAGCAAGCGTTGGGTTTGCAGGTATTGCACGGGCGAAACGTGCCAATGCAGCGCGAACATGCGTCGAAGGTGGCGGTCGCTCACGCCCAGTTGGGTCGCCAGTGTGGTCATGGTGGGCGCTTGACGACCCCGTTGGATGGCGGCGTGCAGGTGCTTGGCGGCAAATTCGGCCAGTACAGTGCCCGCATTGGTGGTGGACCAAAAACGCCGTGCGGGGGCCAATTCGGGTCGGCAACGCAGGCAGGGCCTGAAACCATGGGATTCCGCTTGGGCGGGGGTTTCAAAAAACAGACAATTTGTGGCGCGGGGTAGTTTCACCCGGCAAACAGGACGGCAATAAATCCCTGTGGAGGTGACGCCGGTGAAAAAAATACCATCCCATGCCGCGTCTCTGTCGGCCATGGCTTTGTAGCAGCGCACCGCATCCAGGCTTTGTGGTCCTGTGCGGCGGATGTGTGGCGGGGACGGCTCAGGGCAATTCATGAGTGCATGTTAGCTATAAATGCGCTGGAATCGTCTTGCCGATGTGTCGTTTTCGGACCTTTGATGGCGCACAGCACAGGGGCTGTGGCCACCTACAATGCAGGCTGGCTTCACTGTTCGGTTCAGAGAGCCTTTTTGATGGATTCATCGCATGCAAGTTACGCCTTCTATTTTCAAAGCCTATGACATCCGCGGCGTGGTGCCGTCCACCCTCAACGAGCAAGTGGCTGAGGGATTGGGGCGTGCCTTTGGCACCCAAGCCATGGCCGAAGGGCAGACCACGGTCGCGGTGGGGCGCGATGGGCGGCTGAGCGGGCCCGGTTTGTCGGCCGCGCTGATTCGCGGGCTGGTGGCCGCAGGCGTGCAGGTGATCGACATCGGCTTGGCGACCACCCCCATGCTGTACTTTGCGGCGAACACTGCTTGCCAAAGCGGCATTCAGGTGACGGGAAGCCACAATCCGAAGGATTACAACGGTTTCAAAATGGTTCTTGCAGGTCGCGCCATTTACGGCGACGAGATCCAAGCTTTGCGCCAAATGATGGAGACCGAAACCTGGCAGCTGCGTGACGGCGGCAGCGTCCGGTTGCTGGATGTGTTGGCCGACTACACACAGCGCATCGTCGGCGACATTCGCTTGGCGCGCCCCATGAAGATCGTGGTCGATTCGGGCAACGGCATTGCGGGTGCCTCGGCCCCCGGCATCTTCCGCGCTTTGGGCTGCGAAGTGATCGAGCTGTTCAGCGAGGTCGATGGCAACTTTCCGAACCACCACCCCGACCCGAGCAAGCCCGAAAATTTGCAAGACCTGATCCAGGCCCTGAAAACCACCGGGGCCGAGCTGGGCCTGGCGTTTGACGGCGATGGTGACCGGCTGGGCATCGTCACGAAAGACGGCAACAACATTTACCCCGACCGCCAGATGCAGCTGTTCGCACAAGATGTGCTCAGTCGCGTGCCGGGCGGCACCATTTTGTTTGACGTGAAGTGCTCGCAGCGCTTGGCCCCGGCCATTGAGGCCGCAGGCGGCAAGCCTTTGATGTACAAAACCGGGCACTCGCTCATCAAGGCCCAAATGAAGGTCATTGAGGCCGCAGGCGGCCAAGCCCCTTTGGGTGGTGAGATGAGCGGCCACATCTTCTTCAAGGAGCGCTGGTATGGCTTTGACGACGGCACCTACGCGGGTTGCCGCTTGCTCGAGATCTTGAGTCAAAGCCCTGATGCCAATGCCGTGCTCAACGCCTTGCCCGCCAGCTTCAGCACGCCGGAGCTGAATGTGGCCTGCGCCGAAGGCGAACCGCACAGCGTGACGAGTGCTTTGCAAGTGCTGGCCGGTGATGCTTTCAAAGCACCCGCCCAAATTTTCACCATCGACGGCCTGCGCATTGACTGGCCCGATGGCTTTGGCCTGATCCGGGCATCCAACACCACGCCTGTGCTGGTGCTGCGTTTTGAGGGGCAGACCGAAGCGGCCTTGCACCGCATCGAGACCGACATGCTGGCCCTGCTGCGTTCGGTCAAGCCTGACGCGCAGATTCAGGCTGCGACGCATTGAGTCGGCCCGCTCAGGAAAAACCATTCATGAACAAGCCCGATTCTGTGTTGAGCCAAGACCCCGAGGTCATCGTCTTCAACCTCAAGCAGCGCTACACAGGCGTGTCAGCCACCATCAACGCGCTGGTGCCCTTGCAGGCCAAGCAGTGGCGGCTGGGCTTTTGCGGCACACGCATGTCCAACGGCATCGAGGGCATGACACTGGGGCAGGCGATTGAGCTGTCGCGCAAGCCGCCCGCCGGGCGGGCTTTTCGCATCTGGCATGTGCGGCGCGACCCGGAAATGATGGCCGCTATTTTTACGCGGGATGTGCTGCGTTTGCCCATCAAGCTGGTGTTCACCTCGGCAGCCCAGCATTTGCATGGCTGGTTTCCACGGTGGCTGATCTCCAAAATGGACGCGGTCATCTCCACCACCCCCTTGGCTGCCAGTTTTGTGCCCAACACCACCGCTGTAGTGCCCCATGGCATTGATTTGTCTCGCTTCAGCCCGCCGCCTGACAAGCTGAATGCCTGGGCCGATTCGGGTTTGCCGGGGCAATACGGCATAGGTGTGTTTGGCCGTGTGCGACCCGATAAGGGCAGCGATGTGTTTGTGCAAGCCATGATCCAGGCTTTGCCCCAGCTGCCGGGTGCCACGGCGGTCATCGCTGGATTGGCTCAGCCCCAGCATCAGGCCTACCAGCAAGATCTGCAGCGTCAAATCGATGCGGCAGGCTTGCACGATCGCATCGTTTTTCTGGGGGAAGTGCCCGCGGGAGAGGTGCATCTGTGGTATCAGCGCTGTTTGTTGTGTGTGGCTTGCCCGCGCTACGAACCGTTTGGCCTCACCCCTTTTGAAGCAGCCGCAACCGGGTGCGCATTGGTGTGCTCGCGAACGGGCGCTTTTGATCAATTGGCCATACGCGGCCAAACCGGCGAGATGGTGGATACCGGTGATGTCGAAGGACTCACCCGTGCTGTTTTGTCGGTGATGGCTGATCCGCTGCATGCCGCCCGCATGGGCGAGGCTGCGCGTGCGCGTGTAACAGAGCATTTTTCTCTGGCCCGTGAGGCAGAGGGTATCGGCCGTGTTTACCTGGCACTCTTTGAAAAGGCTGGCGTTTGATGGCGCAGGCCTCGTATCCGTTGACGCTGGTGGAACGTTTGGCGTTGGCCGCATACGATTTTGTGTTGAGTGCTTTGCAGCCCATGCTTCGCCGCAAACTCAGCCGTCGTGCCCAGAAGGAACCGGAATACGCGCTCAACGTCGCGCAACGCTTTGGACAATATGTTGGCGATTTGCCCGATGGTGGCTTTGTCTGGCTGCATGCGGTTTCGTTGGGTGAGACCCGCGCCGCAGCGCTGCTGTTGCCCACTTTGCGAGCTGCGTTTCCTGGCATGCGTCTTTTGTTGACGCACGGCACGGCCACAGGTTGTGTGCAGGGACGTTCTTTGTTACAGCCCGGAGATGTGCAGGTTTGGGTGCCTTGGGACACGGCGCAGGCAACGCATCGGTTTTTGACGCATTTCAAGCCCCGTATGGGACTGCTCATGGAAACAGAAGTCTGGCCGCGGCTGGTCGTTGCTTGTCAGCGCGCGGGTGTGCCGTTGTGTTTGCTCAATGCGCGCATGAGTGAAAAATCATTGCGCCAAGCCATGCGTTTGGCCGTGCTTTCTGGCCCTGCTTATCGGGGCTTGACCTTGGTGCTGGCGCAATCCGAAGCAGATGCGCAGCGATTGCAAAAGTTGGGTTGCCAGGATGTTCGGGTTGTGGGCAATCTTAAATTCGATGTGAACGTCTCTGACCAAGCCCAGATGCTGGCCAAACGCTGGCGAGGTGTTCTGTCTGCTCGCCCTGTCGTGATGCTGGCCAGCACGCGTGACGGAGAGGAATCTTTGTGGCTTGAGGCCTTGCAGTCGAATCCAGAGCGATTGGCTCGACTCAAGGCGCACCATGTTTTGTGGCTAGTGGTGCCTCGCCATCCTCAGCGTTTTGACGAAGTGCACGCCCTGATCGAACAAGCGGGGTTGCGCTGTGTGCGCCGAAGCGCGTGGGCTGACGGTGAGCCTGATGCCGAGACCATGGCATCAGCCGATGCGGTGTTGGGTGACAGTTTGGGTGAAATGCAGGCCTATTACCTGGTGAGTCGCATGGCGCTGCTGGGCGGCAGCTTTGCACCCTTGGGTGGGCAAAACCTGATTGAAGCGGCCGCTTGCGGATGTCCCGTGATCATGGGGCCGCACACCTTCAATTTTTCTAAGGCGGCCGCATTGGCCAAGCAAGAAGGCGCTGCGTTGCAGGTGCAAGATATGCAAGCTGCATTGGACCTTGTGGCCTTGGCATTGGCCGAGCCTCAATGGCACCAGCAAGCGCAATGGGCCTCAGTACGGTTGCTTCAAAACGGGCGCGGTGCTGTGGCTCAGCACATCCAAGCGTTGCGTTCGTCACCTCATTTCAACCTGAGCGGGGTGGGGGTATGACCCTTATGTATTTTTCGCAAGTCACGGTGGTGGTTGTGACTTACAACAGTGCGCATTGTTTGTCGATGCTGTCACCGTTGCTGTCCATTTGTCCGCATGTGGTCATTTCCGATAATGGCAGCGATGACGACACGGCCTCCAAGTCGCAGATGCTCTGGCCGCATGCCACTGTGCTTGCGCATGGGCGCAATCTTGGTTTCGGTGCCGCCAACAACCGGGCGCTTGCCTTGGTCAAGACGTCTTTCGCGTTGTTGCTCAATCCCGACTGCGAGATGTCACCGCAAGCATTGCAAGCATTGTTGGCATCCGCACAGGATTTTCAAGATGCAGCGATTTTGGCCCCTCAGCTCATGGCGACAGAAAGCAGACCCGAAGTCAATTACCGTTGGCCCTCAGGCTATTGGACCAGCCGTGGAAAGGCTGCCGAAGGACCCTTGTGCGTAGGTTTTGTGTGTGGCGCTGTCATGTTGTTGCGCATGGACCGAATGTCCCTTACAGGCTTCTTTGATGAACGGTTCTTTTTGTATTACGAAGACGACGATCTGTGCCTGCGCGTTTTTCAGGCCAAGTTGCCCATCGTGCTTTGCCCTCAAGTGAGGGTTCTTCATCGGTCTCGTGGGTCGGTTCGCGGCCGATCACCTTTGCGCAGCGAATATTTGCGTGGTTACCACCATGCACAATCCAAACTGGTTTTTCTGAACAAGCATGAGTCTTTGCAGGCTGCAAAGCATTTGCGCAGGCGACTCATCTGGATGACGGCGCTGGCTTTGCCGCTGAGGGTCGTCTTGTTTTCCCCCAAGTTGGTGGCCCGCATGTGGGGCCGCTGGCGGGGTTTGCTGGAATGGAGTGTGTGAGTTGACGGTTGAGCTTGTCTTCAGCGTTTTTGAGTGGTCGTCTCATGATTTTTTGTAGCAAGAAGCCAGCAAGAAGATCATGACAAAGCCAATGCCCGCGTCTCTCATCGGGGAGTTCACCAATCCAGTGATGATAAAAGTCAAGCAGAGCATCAAACCCACCGCTCCGTAGATGGTCACTTGTCGCCAAAAGGTTCTGATGAACCAGCTGATCACAGCCAGAGTTGTGAGCAAGCCCACCCAGCCGCTTTCCATGGCGAACAACAAAAAATCATTGTGTGGTTGCCTGATGCCTGCCACCGATGGACAGCCTTGTTGTGCGAACGGGGCCCAATAATCCACAAAACTCCCGATGCCCCTGCCAAACCACGGGTGAAGCAGCAATTGATCCCAAGCCATCTTGTACATGGCGAATCGCACACCGACGCTGCTTTCACAATTGCCGCTACCGATGACGGTTTGAAGTTCAACCATGGCTTGGGTAAATCGTGCGGATATGTGTGGGAAAAATGTCCAAGCCATCAAAGTCAAAAAAACACAAAGCGCTATCGCAACCAATCCGCCTCGTATCGATCGATGGTGGTGCATCAGCAAGATCAAAGGCATTATCAGCAAAACGATTTGGGCATTTCTTGAAAAGCTGAAAATGCCGACAACAATCGCAAACAAGACAGAGCTTGTCAGCCACAGTAGAGGTTGAGTGTTGTGTTGATGCTTGGTTTTCAGCCACATGGCGGCACATACTCCCGAGGCCAGTGCAAGCATGATCATGGCCCGTGAGCTTTGACTGCCCTTTACGGCAAGCAGGTGATGCCAAATAGCCCATTCAGGCAGAGGGTGAACGTGATGAACAAGCACCACCAAACTTGTAAATAGCCCACCCCAGACCAGACCCTTGAATGTGATCAACCGCTCTGAAGATGTCGTCATCAAACCCATTTGTAGCATCAAGGCGACTCTCGCCATGTGGAACAAACGTGTGGTGGTATCGATGTACCAACCGGAATAAGCTGTAACGATGAAAGGCCACAGTGCAAAAGCAGCAAGCAGCAGCATGATCGTTTTTGGTGGCATGCGCTGGATATGCAAATGCCGTTGTTGACTTGAAACTAGCCACAGAATCAAGACAAGCAGCAAAGCTGCTGCACTCAATCCCTGAGGAAGAAATGCTGAAAATCCGAAAACAAAAAACAATGCATGGATGCTTATCTGTGTTCTGTTCATTTTTGTAGCGGTTGTTTCAGTCACTTTGTTCTCGCGGGTGTCACTGCAAGATCGAATTTTCGCATGCTACTGTAACCTTTGGCTGGTCAAATAGTTGGCAAAAATGCCCAATAGCTCTGCTAAGTCGGTCGCATAATTGGTAAAAACTGCCTGTGCTCATTGGGTATCGGACGACCTGGATTATCACGTTGCCTCACTCGATGGACGATTCAAAGAAATACCCATGGAACTTGTTTACCTATGTCATCCCATTAAAAAAGCAGTGGGTGGCGTCAAAGTCATCTATCGTCAGGCTCAGCTTGTCAACCAATTGCTCCGTAGCCGTGGCCACTCTGCGTCAGTCATGCATCCAAACACTTGGACATTCAAGGTTCGGTGGTTCGAGTCCCAAGTGCCTGTCAAGCATGGTTTTTTTAAATGGCGCTGGGTCGGCAAGCCTTCGCGCTCGCGTATTGATGGCTGCTTTGATCCTCAAAGGCACATGGTTGTTTTGCCCGAGTTGTGGGCGCGTAAATATGGTGATCAACTTGCTTGCATGAAGGTGCCTTTCGCCATATATGTTCAAAACGGCTACTACATCAGCAAAGGGCGAGCAGAAGTACTGAACGAAGCTTATCGGAGTGCTCGTTGTATTTTGACCATTTCCGATGATGCCAGTCGCTGTGTTGCTATGGCATTTCCGGGTACCGAGTCCAGAATTCTGCGTGTTCACTATTCGGTAGATGCCAGTCGTTTTAATCCGTTGCAGCCGAAAGAAAATTTGATCACTTACATGCCGCGTAAGCTGGTTGATCATTCGTCAAAGGTGCTGTTTTTTTTGCGGAACCATTTGCCTGCTCACTGGCGCGTGGTTCCCATTGATGGCCTCAATGAGACTGGCGTAGCTGAGCTATTGCAGCGCTCCAAAATTTTCATGTCCTTTAGCCATTTCGAGGGATGCCCTTTGCCGCCGCTTGAGGCGGCTCTTTCCGGCAACCAAGTCATTGGGTATACAGGGCAAGGCGCTAAAGAGTACTGGGCGCCGGAGGTATTTGAAGAAGTCGAGTCAGGTGACGTTGTGACTTTTGCGCAACGTGTTCTGAACAAGGTTCAAGTCCTAGACGAGATGGATCACTTTCCGATTTATGCTGAAGCGATTGAGAAATTGGCCAGTACTTACAGCCCTGATCATGAGAGTCAAGACATGAAAACCTTTCTTGACTTGATGCGACTCTGAAAAATGCCATTAAATTACTTGGCACTGCTCCCATTTCCAGCTGTGCGTCACAATGGTGCGCAGGTCTGTATATTGCGGGTTCCAACCCAATAATTGCTTTGCGCGCGTTGCATCGGCGACCAGGTGGGTGGGATCTCCATTCCGGCGTGGGGCATCGAGCACTGAAATGGGTTTTCCAGTGATCCACTTGGCAGTGTCGATCACTTCCTGCACTGAAAACCCATTGCCATTACCAAGGTTGTAGTGCTGGCTACCCGCACCGTGCATCAGACTTTGCAATCCCAACCAGTGCGCCTCACACAAGTCGCTGACGTGCACATAGTCACGTATGCAGGTACCGTCAGGCGTGTCGTAATCACGCCCAAAAACCGAAATGTGCGATCGTTTGCCGGACGCAGCTTGTAGCACCAATGGGATCAAATGTGTTTCAGGTGAATGTCGTTCTCCCAGTTTGCCCTCTGGGTCCGCGCCTGCTGCGTTGAAGTAGCGGAGACAAACGGATTTCAATCCATACGCCCGATCAAAGTCCTCCAGCATCTGCTCTACCATCAGTTTGCTGCGCCCATAGGGATTGATGGGATTTTGGGGGTGCGTTTCGTCAATGGGTGTGTATTGTGGCACCCCAAAAGTAGCGGCTGTAGATGAAAAAATGAACCGCTTGATGTTGGCTATTCGCATGGCCTCAAGTAAGTGCAGTGTGTTGGCCACATTGTTGTCATAGTACTTGGCGGGCTGCTCGACAGACTCGCCGACCTGAATGAACGATGCAAAGTGCATGACGGCGTCAAAACGACCGGCATGCAAAACTTCTGCCAATAAGGCGCTGTCGGCCAGATCCCCCATTACAAACTTCCCGTGCAACACGGCATCACGATGGCCGTTGCTCAAGTTATCCAGTGTCGTCACTTGGCAGCCCATGCCCCCGAGTTGTTTCACCATGTGTGAACCAATATAGCCTGCGCCACCAATCACCAAAATATTCATGTTCGTTTTTGATTCATGGATTCAAAACCAAGTTTAAAAACCTGGAATTTCAGGGCGTCGTCATGACCTGTGATTGGGTAAAGCTAAGTGCGGCACTGTAATTTTTTTAAATCATTTCTGCAGCAGGTCGTTGATGCTTTGCACGTCTTCAGCCTTGAGAACCCCCGCAGCCTGGCGCAGTTTCAGTTGTCCTTGCAGCACGTCGTAGCGTGCCTTTGCCAGATCGCGTTTGGTTTGGAACAGCTGGGTTTGGCTGTTGAGCACATCCAGGTTGGTTTTGACGCCCACTTGGTAGCCCAGCTTGGTGGCATCCACCACACTTTGACTGGAGGTTTCTGAGGCCACGAGTGCTTTGACCTGGCTCAAGCCTGTCAACAGGCCAAAGTAGGCCGAACGCGTGTTTTGATCGACCGTGCGCTCTGCCGCTTCCAATTCGGCTCGGGTTTTCTCTTGCAGTGAAACGGTTTCTTTCACACGGTTTTGTACAGCGAAGCCGGCGAACAGCGGGATGTTGAGGGTCAAACCCAAGGATTTGGCGTCGTTGGGGCTGCACAAAGTCCCAGCGGTGCCAGAGCACCGTGTTTCACCGTATTTGGCCGACAGCTCCAGCGTCGGCAAATGTCCGGCTTTTGCTTTGTCGGTATCGAGTTTGGCTACTTCATGGGCCACGCGCAGTTGCTGGAGTGTCGTGTTGTTCTCCAGTGCCTGTTTGACCCACGCTTCCACATCTTGTGGCTGGGGCGCAGTCAATGCCGACTTGAGGTTCAGGGGCGCTGGTTGCAAGTTGGTTTTGCCCGCCAACTGGTCCAGCGCGAGCTTTTTGGTCCGCAGATCGTTTTCTGCACTCAACTCCAGAGAAATGACCCGGTCATAACTGGCTTCAGCTTCGCGCGTGTCCACAATGGTGGCTGTGCCCACTTCAAAATTGCGCTTAGCAGAGGCCAATTGTTCAGAAACGGCCTTTTTTTGCGCCTGCACCGATGTCAAGGCTTCTGCGGTGGTCAAGACGTCAAAGTAGGCTTGACTGACCCGCAGGATCAGTTCTTGTTCTGCCACCAGCAATTGTGTTGCTGAAAGCTGCAGCGATTGCTCGCCTTGCTTGTATGTTGCCCAGTTGGAGGCAGAGAAGATGGGTTGAGTCAAGCTCAGGCCTGCGCTTTTGTTGGTGTAATCCGCCAAAGCAATACCTGAGGGCCTGTCAACCTCGTTTTTCGTTTGAGAGAAGCTCATCCCCAAAGTGGGCAGCAACGCTGCTTTGGCCTGCGCCGCTTTGGCTGCCGTGGCTTCTGATTGGGCTTTGGCTGCCGCATAAGTCGCATCGTGCCCCTTGGCTTCTTGGTAGATCTGCAACAGGCTTTGCGCTTGCGCGCCGCTGGCCGCAACCAATGCGGTGGCCAGCACCAAGGACAGGTTCAGGGGATGCAGTTTCATGGAGACTTCTTTCGGAATTCGGTGTGACCAGTGGGCTCAATAGACCGGAATGGTCGGATCGACTTGCGCAGACCAGGCATGGATGCCGCCTGCGATGTTGGCCACCTGGAAGCCATGTTGGGCCAGGAAGGCGGCCACTTGCATGCTGCGGCCACCGTGGTGGCACAGGCAGGCAATGGGCCGTGATTTGTCCAGCTCATCCAGTCGCGCAGGAATGGTTTGCATGGGCATGTGCACCAAGTCCATGGCGGCGCATTGGGCGCTGGCGGTCTGGCATTCCCAGCCTTCACGCACATCGAGCAGGACAGGGCGCTGCGACTGGTTTTTGGCCCAATCGGCAACTTCGGCTGGCGAGATCTGTTCCATTGGGCTGTGCAATCAGAACTGGAAACGGGAGTGCTCGGCAAAACCGCTCAAGCGTGGGGCATTGCAGTCCCAAGGCTCGGTGGTGGTCCAGCTGCTGTCGCTGGTGCGGGTGATCACGGTGGCGCGCATGATGGGCTCATCCCCCACGATGGCAGCCAATCGGCCACCCACGGCCAATTGCTGCAGCAAAGCCGCAGGCACTTCGGCCACGGAGCCATTGAGCAAAATCACATCGAACGGACCGTCTGCAGCTGCGCCTTGACTGCCGTCCGCGTTGCGCACGGTGACATTGGTGATGCCGGCTTTTTGCAAGTTGGCCTGGGCTTGCGCGGCCAAACCAGAGTCGATCTCAAGACTCAGCACCTGTGCGGACTGGTGGGCCAGCAAGGCGGCCATGAAGCCGGAGCCGGTGCCAATGTCCAGCACTTTGTCGGTTTTCTGCACGGCCAAGTCTTGCAGCAGGCGAGCCTGCACGCGGGGGGCCAACATCACCTGGTTGGGCACCGAGCCCAAAGGGATTTCCATGTCAACAAAGGCCAAGGCTTTGTGCGCCAAAGGCACAAAGTCTTCGCGGCGCACGACCGAGAGCAGTTCCAGCACTTGCGGGTCCAGCACTTCCCATGGGCGGATTTGCTGTTCGATCATGTTGAATCGGGCTTGATTCAGATCCATTCGGGTACTCCTGAGAGGGTTATCGCTAAATAGGGGTGATTTTAAGGGGCTGGCGCGTCGTGGTCCTGACGGGCGGGGGCAAGGCCTGCTTTGCGTCGAATCCATTGCGCCAGGTCATCCATGTAGCAATAAACCACGGGCACGACCACCAGGGTGAGCAAGGACGAGGTGATGACCCCGCCAATCACGGCCTGGCCCATGGGGGCACGTTGTTCCGAGCCTTCGGTCATGGCAAAAGCCAGTGGCACCATGCCGAAAATCATGGCAAGGGTGGTCATCAAGATGGGGCGCAGTCGGACGCGCGCGGCCATCAAGAGCGCTTCGCTGCGTTCCATGCCTTCTTCTCTGGCGCGGATCGCAAAGTCCACCAGCAAAATGGCGTTTTTGGTGACCAGGCCCATCAGCATGATCACGCCAATGATCGAGAACATCGACAAGGTGGAGCGGAAGGCCATCAAGGCCAGCACCACACCGATCAGTGTGAGCGGCAAAGCCGTCATCAAGGCCAGTGGTTGCAAGAAGCTCTTGAACTGGCTGGCCAGAATCATGTAAATGAAGATCACCGCCATCGCCAGGGCCGAGACGGCATAGCCAAACGATTCGGCCATGTTTTTGGTCGAGCCGCCAAACTGGTAGCGGTAGCCTGGGGGTAAATTGACACCGTCCATGATTTTGCGGATGTCTGCGGATACTTCGCCAGCGGCGCGACCATAGGTGTTGGCGTTGATGGCCACTTCACGGGTCAGGTCGCGTCGGTTGATCTGGTTGGAGCCGGTGGACTCGCTGACCTTGGCCACTTGGCCCAGGCGCACCACACGCGGGTTCCCGTCAGGACCGGTGCCCACTGCAAAGGGCAGCCGTTCGAGGTCTTGAGGGGCATTTCGGCTTTCAGGTGAAAGGCGCACGTTCACGTCGTAGGTTTGGTCATCGGGCGCACGCCAGTTGCCCACAGTTTGGCCTGCGACCAAGGTGCGCAAAGGTCCGGCAATTTGACCCGTGCCCAAGCCCAAGTCGGATGCAGAGTCACGCAGCAGCTCTACGCGAATGGTCGGCTTGTTGGCCTTGACGCTGGAGTCCAGGTCGACCAGTCCGGGAATGCTGCGGACCTTGTCCATCACACCCAGGGCCAAACGTTCCAGCTCGCGCTGGTCGGGGCCTTGCAAGGAAAACTCCACCTGCTTGTTACCGCCCACCGAGTCGAGCAGGCCGACGTGGGTGACGGTGATGCCAGGCACTTTGCTCAAGCGGTCGCGCAAGATGCCCGACATCTCGTCCACGTTGCGCTGACGGTCCTTGCGGTCAATCAGGCGGATGTAAATGCTGGTGCTGTTTTTGCCCAAGGCATTGCCCGTGTTGATCGTGGCCAAGGTGTAACGCACCTCGGGAAACTCGCGGATGATGGCCTCCACCTGACGTGATTTGGCCTCGGTGGCCTCCAGCGAGCTGCCAACAGGGGTTTGGAAATTGACGGTGGTCTCTGAAAAGTCGGCCTTGGGCACAAATTCGGTGCCCACAAAGCGCAGCATGAAGATGCTCAAGACAAAAATGCCCACCGCCAGCAGCACGGTTTTGCGTTTGTGCACCAGAGACCAGGCCAGAACCCGCTGGTAAGCCTCTGCCATGCGTTCCGTGGCTTGGTCAAACCAACCCGTGACCCGGCCAATGGTCTTGTCATACAACGTCACGGGTGCGTGGTGCTTGCCGTGTGCCTCAATGCTGGGGTCGTGCCAAATGCTCGACAGCATGGGGTCGAGCGTGAAGCTCACGAACATGGAGATCATGACGGCAGCCACGATGGTGATGCCAAACTCGTGGAAGAACTTGCCGATGATGCCTTCCATGAAGCCAATCGGCAAAAACACGGCCACGATGGACAAGGTGGTGGCCAGCACCGCCAGACCAATCTCTTGTGTGCCGTCCATCGAGGCATTCCAGGCATTTTTGCCCATTTGCACATGGCGCACGATGTTCTCGCGCACCACAATGGCATCGTCAATCAGCAAGCCCACACACAGCGACAGCGCCATCAGCGTCACCATGTTGATGGTGAAGCCGAACATCTGCATGAACATGAAGGTGCCGATCAGCGAGATCGGCAGCGTCAGGCCCGTGATGACCGTGGAACGCCAAGAGTTCAGGAACAAAAAGACGATCAACACCGTCAGGATGGCCCCTTCAATCAGTGTGCGGCGCACGTTGTCCACCGCCACGCGAATGGGGCGTGAGTTGTCGGTGATGGGCTCCAGCCGGATGCCTGCGGGCGTCTGGCTTTTCATGTCGGCCACGGTTTTCACCAGGCCATCGATCACGTCAATGGTGTTTTCGTCCTGGGCTTTTTGCACCGTCAGCAGCAAGGTGCGCTGGCCGTTGTAAAGCGCCATGGTGTCGAGTTCCTGCGCGCCGTCTTGCACGCGGGCGACTTGGGACAGCCTGATCGCAGTGCTGCCTTTGCGGGCCACGATGATGGGTTCGAAGTCTTCGGGCCGTTTCATGCGCGACTCGATCTGGACCATGCGCTCTTGCTCGAGCGAGCGGATCGCACCCACCGGCAGATCCTGGTTTTCGTTGCGCACGGCAGTCACCACTTGGTCTGCCGTCACACCCAGGGCTTCCATGGCGGCGGGCTGCAGGTACAGGTTGATCTCACGCCGCGTGCCGCCGACCAAAGACACGGAGCCGACGCCGCGCACGTTCTCCAGGCGCTTTTTGAGCACTTGCTCCGACCAATTGGTCAACTCCACGGCGTTGAGGGCCTTGCCCTGGGCCGCCTGCGGCACCACGGCGAGCGACCAGATGGCGCGTGCAGAGGGGTCAAACCGCAGGACTTTGGGCTCTTTGACTTCGGTGCGCAGCGAGGGGCGAATGGCGGCCACTTTTTCGCGCACATCTTCGGCGGCTTTGCGGCCGTTGATGTTCAGTTGAAACTCGATCACCACCACCGACTGGTTTTCGTAGCTGCGCGAGGTGAGGGCGCTGATGCCGGCGATCGAGTTGACGCCTTCTTCGATCTTTTTGGAAACTTCGCTCTCGACGATTTCAGGCGATGCGCCGGGGTATTCGGTGCTGACCACCACCACGGGGAAGTCGATGTTGGGGAACTGGTCAACTTTGAGGCGTTGGTAAGAGAACAGACCCAGCACCACCAGGGCCAGCATGACCATGGTGGCAAAGACGGGGTTTTTCAGGCTGACGCGGGTGAACCACATGGATCAATCCCTCTCAGCGCACGCCAGCGGTGAACTTCACCGGGGTGCCTTCGCGAACCGCGCCAGCGCTGGCCGTGAGCACTTGGGCTCCTTCGGTGAGTCCTTGTACCTCCACCCAAGTCAGCGTGGTATTTTTCAGGGTTCTTTCGGTACGGGCGCCGGTTTGCACGGTCACATGACGCACTTGCCCGCCATCGACCACCTGGACGTAGGCTTGAGGCTTGTCAGTGCGCACACTTGACAAAGGCACGGCCAGTGCTTGCACGGTTCGAGTGCCCAGGCTGCCCTCGGCAAACAGGCCTTGTCGCAAGCCACCCTGACCCGCGAGGCCCAGATAGACCAGCACGCTGCGGCTGCCCGCTTGGGCTGCTGGGTTGATGCGCAAGACCTTGGCAGAGACAGGCTCTTCCATGCCTTCGATTTTCAGTTGTGCCTTCATGCCGTTGCGCACCAGGCTGGCATCGGCAGCGGGCAAAGCCGCTTCGAGTTCAAGTTGGCTGAGGTTGACCACCTCCACAATGCGGGCGTCGACCGCCATGCGTTCGCCGGGTTGCGCCAGACGTTGGGCAATCTGGCCGCTGATCGGCGAGCGGATACTTGCATCTTCCAAAGCCTTGCGTGTCACGTCGAGTGCTGCCAAGGCCGCCATGTGCGTGGCCTTGGCACCGTTGAGGCTGGCGGCTGAAGTTTGCAAAGCGGTTTGCGAGATGAAGCCTTGGTCTACCAACGCTTTGTTGTTGTCGAATTGCTTCTGTGCAATTTCGACTTGGGCCTGTGCCGCATCGGCTTGCTGTTTGGCTTGACGCTCGCGAGCTTGGTATTCTGTGGGGTCGATTCGGGCAATCAATTGGCCTGCTTTGACCAAATCGCCCTCACGCACGACCAAATCCATCAGTTCGCCTGCCACGCGGGCTTTGACCATCGCGCTTTGGCTGGCTTTCAGCGTGCCCGAAACCGGCAGACCCAAAACCATGTCCATTTTCTGGGCTTCGATGACATCGCTGGCGCTCAGCTCAATCTGGTTGGTCACCGGTGAACTCGTTTTTGTGGTTTCTACCGCGGTCTTGCGCAGGCTGGCCCATCGGGCACCCCCAGCGAGCAAAGCGGCCACAGCCACGCCAGAGAGGATCCAGAGGGTAGAACGTTTCATAAGCATGTAGGTAATGAAAGTCCACGCACCAGCAACTGGGCGTGTTGGGTGATGAATTGTTCGGGCTTGACTTGCTCCGACACCGGACAGCAAGGGCCCATGGAGTGTTTCCACATGACCAAGAAAAGCAGAGGTGCCATGACCGAGTGCAAAGCCAATTCGACATCGACCGGCCGAAATTCGCCCCGGTCAATCGCACGTTGCAGCACGGTGCGCACCAAAGCTTGGCCGGGTTCGATGACTTCTTGGCGGTAAAACGCTGCCAACTCCGGGAAGTTGGTGGCCTCGCTCATGATCAGTTTGGAGATTCCCGAAGCTTTGGTGGCGCCATAGCGGTGCCACCATTGCAACATCATCCATTCGAGCAATTCGCCAGAGGTGCCCTTGAAATGTTCAATTTCGGCTGCGCCCTGGGTCACAGGGTGAACCACGTTCTCGCGCACCACGGCTTTGAACAGGTCTTCTTTGCTCGGAAAGTACAAAAACAGGGTGCCTTTGGACACGCCCGCGCGTGCCGCCACTTCTTCGACCCGTGTCGCGGCAAAGCCTTTCTCGACAAACAAGTCCAACGCGGCATCAAGCAGCTCGCCGGGGCGGTCTTGCTTGCGGCGCTCGCGTTTGTGCGGGACGGGGAGGTCGGTGGGGTTCACGATGTTTTGTTAATGACTGACTGGTTAGTAATGTAAGCCCTGCGCAGGGCTTCGTCAAGGTGGTGGCGCACCCTGAGCATCCAACAAAAAAGGCTGCCCCTTGGCAGCCCCTCTTGTGCTTGAAAGCTCCGACTCAGTTCGAGAAAGCCGGAATCCCGGTGATCGCCCGGCCCAAGATCAGGGCGTGCACATCGTGCGTGCCTTCGTAGGTGTTGACCACTTCCAGGTTCACCAGGTGGCGGGCCACGCCGTATTCGGCGCTGATGCCGTTGCCGCCCATCATGTCGCGTGCCATGCGGGCGATGTCCAGCGCCTTGCCGCAGCTGTTGCGCTTGAGGATGCTGGTCACTTCCACCGGGGCGTTGCCCGCATCCTTCATGCGGCCCAGCGCCAGGCAGCCTTGCAGGCCCAGGCTGATTTCGGTCAGCATGTCGGCCAGTTTCTTCTGGATCAGCTGGTTGGCGGCCAAGGGGCGACCAAACTGTTGGCGGTCCATCACGTACTGGCGGGCGCGCAGGTAGCAGTCTTCGGCTGCGCCCAATGCACCCCAGGCGATGCCGTAGCGTGCGCTGTTCAGGCAAGTGAAGGGGCCTTTCAAACCGCGCACTTCGGGGAAGGCGTTTTCTTCGGGGCAGAACACCTCGTCCATCACGATCTCGCCGGTGATTGAGGCGCGCAGGCCCACCTTGCCGTGGACCGCAGGAGCCGACAGGCCTTTCCAGCCTTTTTCGAGGATGAAGCCACGGATCTGGCCGCCGTCGTCCTTGGCCCACACCACGAACACATCGGCGATCGGGCTGTTGGTGATCCACATCTTTGCACCGCTGATGCTGTAGCCGCCGTCCACCTTTTTGGCGCGGGTGATCATGCTGCCGGGGTCGGAGCCGTGGTTGGGCTCGGTCAGGCCAAAGCAGCCGATCCACTCGCCACGGGCGAGCTTGGGCAGGTATTTCTGCTTTTGTGCTTCGGTGCCGAAGTCGTTGATCGGCACCATCACCAAGGACGACTGCACGCTCATCATGGAGCGGTAGCCCGAATCCACGCGCTCGACTTCGCGGGCCACCAGGCCATAGCAAACGTAGTTCAGGCCCGCGCCGCCGTACTGCTCGGGGATGGTGGGGCCCAGCAGACCCAGCTCGCCCATCTCGCGGAAGATGGCCACGTCGGTGGTTTCATTTAGGAATGCGTCTTTCACGCGGGGCAGCAGTTTTTCCTGGCAGTAGGCGCGGGCAGCTTCTTGCACCTGACGCTCGTCGTCGGTCAGTTGGGCGCTGAGGTTGAAGGGGTCTTCCCAGTTGAAAGTGTTTTTGGGGTTGGCCATGTTGGAGGTCTCCGTTTAAAAATCTTGAAGTGGATTGTCAGGGTGAGATGAATAGTTGTCTAATATCAATTATCGATTCATTAATACATTTTTTAAATACATGGAATTTCGTCACCTGCGCTATTTCCTCATGTTGGCCGAGGAGTTGCATTTTGGTCGGGCTGCGCAGCGCCTGTCGATTTCGCAACCGCCTTTGAGTCTGAACATCCAGCAGCTCGAGGCCTCTGTGGGGGCGCAATTGTTCAATCGCAACAGCCGTGGCGTGCAACTGACGGCTGCGGGGTTGGCCTTTGTGCCTGCCGCACGGGCCTTGCTGGCGCAAGCCGGTGCTGCTGCCCGGGAAGCGCGTGACGTGGCCGAAGGCCAGTCGGGTCAGCTGCACATCGGCTTTGCCGGGACCATGCTGTATTGCGGTTTGCCGCAAATCATGAGCCGTTTCCAGGCCAGCCATCCGCGCTTGCGTTTGGTTTTGCGGGAGTTGAGCTCGACCGAGCAGCTGTCCGAGCTGTTGCGCGATCGCCTGGACGTTGGATTTGTCCACACGCCCCGGGTGCCACCCGGCTTTGAGCATATTTTGGTGGCCAGCCAACCCTTGGTGGCCTGCCTGCCCGCCAGCCACCCTTTGGCGGGTGCGGCCAGCCTGGGCTTGAATGCGCTGTCAGGACAAGACTTGGTGGTGGTGTCCCGCACTGTCTCGCCCGATTACCACGAGCGCATCCTCCTGTTGTGCGAGCAAGCCGGCTGGATGCCTCCCGTGGTGCACGAGTTGCGCCATTGGCTGAGTGTGGTGTCTTTGGTTTCGCAGGGTTTGGGCGTGGCGCTGGTGCCGCAGGCCTTGCAGCAATCTGCGCTGGCGGGCGCGGTGTTCGTGCCGCTGCGCGAGGTGGATGTGCGTTACGACACGCGTTGCCTCTGGCGCAGCGACCGAGACCAGACAGCGCTGGGGGACTTTGTGCAGGCGGTGCAGGCGGGGCTTGTGGGCGACTGATAATCCAAATTGCCTGGGGTGGGCTTGGTGGGCGCATTTGTCACCCCGGACTTGATCCGGGGTCCATCTTCAACATCGTAAAAGGAACAAACATGACAGAAACATTGGTGTTGGGTGGAGGGTGCTTTTGGTGCACCGAGGCGGTGTATGTCAAGGTGCGCGGCGTGACCGATGTGGAGTCGGGTTACTGCAATGGCCAGACAGTCAATCCCACTTACGAAGAGGTGTGCACCGGCCGCACCGGACACAACGAAGTCGTCAAGCTCGAATATGACCCTTCACAGATCAGCATCCGTGAACTGCTCGAAATTTTCTTTGTCATCCACGACCCGACCACGCTCAACCGTCAGGGCAACGATGCAGGCACGCAGTACCGAAGCGGCATTTACTTCACCACTGCCGAGCAAGCCCAAGTGGCGCAGGCGCTGATCGCCGAGCTGACCGTGGCCGATGCCTTTGGCCAGCCTATCGTGACTGAGGTGCTGGCTTTGGCCAATTACAGTGGGGCGGAGGCATACCACCAGGACTTTTTTGAACGCAACCCCTATCAAGGTTATTGCATGGCGGTGGCAGCGCCCAAAGTGAGCAAGTTCAAAAAGACGTTTGCACGCTTGGTGCGTGAGTGACCAAAGACCGAGTATTCTTGTCTTGTGCCCAGTTCAAAGGGTATGGTCAAGCTCCTTGACCCCATCGCCAAAAATCAGACCATGAATAAAATTGTTTTTTGCTTAGTCACTTTGACCTTGTCCTTCGGGGCTGCAGCCCAGCACAGCACCAAGGAAGTCCAGGAAGACATTGCCCGTCACCGTGCCGTGGCCGAGGCCCACGAGGCGGCGGCCAAATGCCTAGAGTCCGGCAAGAAGCCCGATCAATGCACCAAGGCGTTGCAAACAGCCTGCAAGGGCTTGGCCTTGGGCAAGTATTGCGGCATGAAGCACGCGCATTGATCCACCACTGACCACGCGCCTGCCATGAGTTCTGCCCGTTCAAGCCTGCCGCGCTGGCTGAATATCCTGCTGCTGGGCGCCTTGTTGTGGGCCCCGCTTTGGGGTCAGTTGCATGGCATTGCGCACGGGACCCGGCAGGCGCTCTCGGTTCCCGTTGAGCGGCACGAGGGGCATGTGCTTGCTGGGCCTGTCCAAGATGAACATCGACACGAAGGCCATTCGGCTGACCTGGGACATGAGGCCGACTCTGACCTGTGTCGTGTACTGGATCACCTATCCCAAGCCGAACGGCTGAGTGCATCGTGCTCATCCGGCCTGGCCCCGATGGGGACGACCGCGCCCCCCATCTTTCGGCTTGCTTTTTCTTCAGACCGGGACCGCTGGTCCCCGGCGCAAGCCCGTGCGCCGCCTGTGTTGATTTGAATCCCTGATCTTGTCTGGCTGGCTTTCCGTCTGAAGCGGAAGGCGCTGGACTGTTCCTGTTTTTCAAATCACACAGATATGACCCATTCTTTTCAGCTTTCGGCCTTGGCTTGCGCCTGCTTGGCCACTTTGTCTTTTTCAAACGCTTGGGCGCAAAACGCCGCACCAAGTACGCTCCCAGAAATCGTCATTACCGGCAACCCCTTGGGCCGCGACAGCACTACCGTGCCTGTCAGCACCATGGGTCGTGCCGAGCTGCTCGAACGCGGGCAAAGCACTTTGGGCGAAACCCTGAACGGCTTGCCCGGCGTGTCCAGCACTTACTTTGGACCCAACGCCAGCCGCCCCACGATTCGCGGGCTCGATGGCGACCGCATCCGGGTGCTGAACAACAGCGCCTCCAGCCTGGATGCCTCGGCGCTCAGCTACGACCACGCGGTGCCACTCGATGTCTTGTCCACCGACCGCATTGAGGTGTTGCGCGGCCCGGCCGCCTTGCTTTATGGCGGCAGCGCCGTGGGCGGTGTGGTCAACGTGATCGACAACCGCATCCCGCGAGAAGCGGTCTCGGGCGTGTTGGGCAAAGCCCAGCTGCAAGCGGGCACAGGCAACGACGAGCGCAGCGTGGCCGGTTTGGTGGAGGCGGGCAACGAACGTTATGCCCTGCACCTGGACGGTTTTGACCGCCGCACCGGCGATGTGCGGGTGCCGGTGGCACTCGACTGCACAAAACCTGGCGCACCTGCCAACGCCCGGCGCATCTGCAACTCGGCCAGCTCCACCTGGGGTGGGGCCATCGGGGCCAGCACCTTCTGGGACCATGGCTATTTGGGCGCATCGGTCAACACCTACCAAAGCGATTACGGCACCGTGGCCGAAGACGAGGTGACGATTGGCATGAAGACCACCCGCTACGCGCTGGAGGGCCAAGTGCGCCAATTGCCGGGCTGGTTTGAGAGCGTCAAAGCCCGCCTGAGCCACACCGATTACCAGCACACCGAGTTTGAAGGCGCCCAAGCGGGCACCGTGTTTGCCAACAAGGGCCAGGACCTGCGCATCGAGGCGCGGCACCGCCCGCTGGCGGGGTGGCAAGGCGTGGTGGGTGTGCAGACCGAGTCGAGCCGTTTTTCTGCGGTGGGCTCAGAAGCTTTTGCCCCCTTCAGCCGCACACGCAGCCAATCCCTTTTTGTGCACGAAGAGCTGCCCACCGCCTGGGGCCAAGTCACGGCCGGGGCGCGTTGGGAGTCGGTGCGGGTTGAATCCTTGGGCAACCCCGAGCTGGAGCGGTTTGACGAGGGCATCGGGTCCAAAAAATTCACCCCCTTCAGCTTGGCCGCTGGGGCGGTGTTCAAGCTCTCGCCCACTTGGTCGATGACCGGCAATGCGGCCTTGACGCAGCGTGCCCCCAAAGACTACGAATTGTTTGCCAATGGCCCACACCTGGCCACCCACGCCTGGGAAATCGGCAGCGCAGCATTGGGCCTGGAAAAGTCCAAGAGCCTGGATGCGGGTGTGCAGTGGAAGTCCGGCCCTAACAGTGCCAATGTGACGGCCTTTGCCAGCCAGTTTGCCAACTACATTGGCCTGATGAACACGCAAGACGTGGAAGACGATTTGCCCGTGCAGCGCTACCAAGGCGTGAAGGCCCAATTCAGAGGCTTGGAGGCCAGCGGTCGTCAGCGTCTGTGGCAAAACACCTCTACGCTCGATCTGGACTGGCGTGCCGATACCGTGCGGGCCACCAACACGAGCACCAGCGAGCCATTGCCCCGCATTGCGCCCATGCGTGTGGGCGCCACGCTGGTGTATGGCCAAGGCCCATGGAGCGCCAAGATGGGCGCTGACTGGCATGCCGCGCAAAAGCGTGTGCCCGAAGGCAGTGTGGCCACGGGTGCCTACACCTGGGTCAACGCCAGTGTGGCTTACCGCCAAAAGCTCGACGCCACGGTGCTGCATTGGTTTGCTCGCCTGGACAATCTGAGCGACCAACTGGCCTACAGCGCCAGCTCGATCCTGACCAGCACCGCGTTTGGCAAGTCGCCCTTGCCGGGCCGCAGCTTCAAGCTGGGGGTTCAGGCCACGTTTTGATGGCCTGCGTGGCGTCGCCTAGGCGGCGGCGCTACGTGGTTTCCGCCATTTGAGCGGCTGAGTCAACGGGATAATCCGGGCATGTACCTTGATCATCCCGTTTTGTCGTCATTGCTGCCCGTGGTGTTGCTGATCTTGATTGGCTTTGTGGCGGGCAAGGCCAAGCTGGTGCGCGGCGAGTCGGTGCGCGACTTGTCCAATCTGGTGTTTTTGGTGCTGACCCAAGCACTCTTGTTTCGCACCATGAGCAGCGTGCGCATTGAGCAGCTGGATTTCAAACCTGTGGCGCAGTATTTCCTGGTGGCTGGGGCCTTGTTTGTCACCATGCTCTGGCTCTATGGTCGTAACAGCCGCGCTTCGGTGCTGGCATTGGCCAGTATTTTCAGCAACACCTTGATGATCGGCGTGCCCTTGATCGGCTTGGCCTATGGGCAAGAGGGACAGGTGTTGCTGTTCACCTTGATCTCATTGCACGCCTTGGTCTTGCTGAGTGCGGCCACGCTGGTGCTGGAGTTGCAAGTCGCCAGCGAGCACGCCGCTCTGTCCGGCGAGCGCCGGGCTGTTTGGCGCACGGTGGCGTCTGCGGTGCGCAACGCCATCATCCACCCCGTGCCTTTGCCGATTCTGGTGGGTTTGGTCTATGCCCAGACCGGCTGGGGCTTGCACCCGGTGGTGGACCGACCCTTGGCCTTGCTGGGCAGTGCTTTTGGTCCGATTGCTTTGGTGCTTGTGGGCATCACGTTGTCACAAACGCCGATTGGCAAGCAGTTCATGTCTGCCCTGAAATTGTCTTTGGTGAAAACCGTGGTCCATCCCGTGCTGATGCTGGCGGTGGGCTGGTTGCTGGGTTTGCGTGGGCTGCATTTGGCCGTCATGACGGTGGCGGCGGCTTTGCCCATCGGAGCCAATGTCTTTTTGTTCTCGCAGCGCTACCGCAAAGAAGAAGACGCTGTCACCGCGGGCGTGGCCGTGTCCACCGCGATGGCCGTGGTGAGCGTGACGGCGGTCATGGCGGTGTTGCCTTTGTTGCCCGTCTGACCGTGTCGCTGGTTCAGGGGGCCAGGCGCTCGCGCAACCACTGGCCACCGTCTTGCGTGTAACGCAGGCGGTCATGCAGGCGGCTCTTTCGACCTTGCCAAAACTGCCATTGGTCGGGTACCAGTCGGTAGCCGCCCCAGTGGGGTGGGCGAGGGGGGTTGAGCATGAACTGCGCCGCGTATTTGGCGGCGTTGGTCACCAGCACCGTGCGGCCGTCGATCACTTGGCTTTGGGGTGAGGCCCAAGCGCCGATGCGCGAGTCCAGTGGGCGGCTGTGGAAGTATGCATCGCTTTCTTCGTCGCTGATTTTCTCCACACGGCCCTCGATGCGCACCACCCGTTCCAGCTCGACCCAGTGAAACTGCAGCGCCGCAAAGGGGTTGCCTGCCAACTCCTGGCCTTTTTGGCTGGCGTAGTTGGTGTACCAGACAATGCCGCGTTCGTCGTAACCCTTGATCAGCACCACCCGAGTGCTGGGACGCAGGTTGCTGGCCACCGTGGCCAGTGTCATGGCGTTGGGCTCGGGGACTTCCGAAGCGATGGCCTCTTGCAGCCATTGCTCGAATTGCTTCAAGGGGTTGGCGTGGGAGGCGTTTTCGTTGAGCTCTGCTTTTTCGTAGCTCTTGCGCAGGTCGGCGATGTTCATGGTGTCAAGTATAGGCAGCGGTTTCGGTGCCGCATGGCTTCAGGTCAGTCAGGGGTCGGAAAGCGTCAGAACATCTCAGTCGGCATGACGCAGCAAGGCGGCCAGGGCCCGGTCTTCGATGCCATGGGCCTGCAAGCTGCGGTAGGTTTGCAAAGCGTAGTCGCGTGTGGTGCCAAAGCGCCCGCTGGCTTGCTGGAAGATTTGCCGGTAAGTGTCGGCGGTCAAATTGCCGGTGAAGCTGGGGCTGCTGCGGGGCAGGGTGAATGCCAGGGCCTTGACCGGACCCTTGGGGGTTGAGCAAGGCAGCCAGTTGGGCGTGTAAACGTCCATGGGCATTTCTCTGGCCCACAGCCGGGTCAGCACTTCGTCTGCTTGGTCCTTGGCAATCTTGTAGGCCACGCCTTGGCAGCTGCCGCCAGGCAGCAGGGCAAACACCAGCCCCGGGCATTGCGGACTGCCCCGGTTCAGGCGGCTCCACATCTTGAGTGCGCGGTGCCATCCCCAGACCTTGGTGGTGTGCTGCTCAACGGCCTCAAATTCAGGCCGCCACAACAAGGATGCGTAAGCAAACACCCACAAGTCCTGGCCCATGGCGCATTGGCTGCGAAAGCGTTCCAGCAAGTCACTTTGAAATGCCGTGGCCTCCTCTGGTGGCGAGGGGTGGGTTTCGGTTTGGGTGAAGCTGTCAGTCATGTGCAACAAGGCCCCATTACAATCTCGCCACTATTTTCGGAGAAAACACACATGTCGACCCCTCAAGATGACAATCAACCCGTAGTTTGGGCCGTTTTGGTGGCTGTGATCGTGCTGGCCGTCGGCCTGGCGATTGGCTTTGGCATTGCCAAAAGCAAAAAAGCAGCGCCTGCAGCGCCAGCGGCCGTGACCGCCCCAGCCGCTGAGGCCTCTGCACCCGCAGCCGAAGCCTCCGCCGCCCCTGCTGCTGCCGAGGCATCTGCCGCCAAGTGATCCGTCACTGGCCTTCAAAAAAACCCGCCTTGGCGGGTTTTTTTACGCCTTCAATCCAGCGTTTGCGAGTTGTACCCCTTCTGTAACTCGCCAAACGCCCCCAAACCATGGAACGCGGTTACCATCGGTTATGTAATTTAGTTACCACGCCGACCCCGGCGTCAAAACATGACACTCCATCCGATTTTGGCCGCTGTGACCGCCCGCATCACCGAGCGCAGCCGCCCGACCCGTCAGGCCTATTTGCAGCAGGTCGATGCCGCTGCCCAGCGCGACCCCGGGGCCCAGCGCCTGGGTTGCGCCAACGTGGCCCATGCCTTTGCTGCCATGCCCGAGGGCGACAAGGGCCGCGCCACGGCGCTCGACAAAATCAAGGTGGTGGCCCCGCGTGCGCCCAACATTGGCATCGTCAACGCCTACAACGACCTGCTCTCGGCCCACGCCCCGCTGCAACACTACCCCAACCTCATCAAAGACGAAGCCCGCAAACTGGGCGCCACCGCCCAGGTGGCCGGCGGCGTGCCCGCCATGTGCGACGGCGTGACCCAGGGCACACCGGGCATGGAATTGAGCCTGTTCAGCCGCGACGTGATCGCCATGGCCACGGCCGTGTCGCTCAGCCACGATGTGTTTGACGCCGCCCTGATGCTGGGCGTGTGCGACAAGATCGTGCCAGGCCTGCTGATCGGCGCTTTGCAGTTTGGCCATTTGCCCACGGTGTTTGTTCCCGCAGGCCCCATGACCAGCGGCCTGTCCAACAGCGAAAAATCCAAGGTGCGCGAACAAGCAGCGGTGGGCCTGGTGGGCCGTCCAGAATTGCTCGAAGCCGAATCCAAGGCTTATCACGGCGAAGGCACCTGCACTTTTTATGGCACGGCCAACAGCAACCAAATGCTGCTCGAAGCCATGGGCTTGCATGTGCCGGGCACGGCCTTCATCAACCCGGGCGAGGGCGTTCGCGCTGAACTCACCCGCGAAGCGGCCCGCACCGTGCTGGCGCTGGTCAAAGGCCAAAACTTCACCCCCATCGGCCGACTGGTCGACGAGCGCTGCATTGTGAATGCCATGGTGGCCCTGCTGGCCACCGGCGGCTCGACCAACCACCTGATCCACTGGGTGGCGGTTGCGCGTGCGGCGGGCATCGTGATCGACTGGGACGACTTCTCGGCCCTGTCCGATGTGGTGCCCCTGCTGACCCGCGTGTACCCCAACGGCAGCGCCGACGTGAACCAGTTCCAGGCCGCAGGCGGCCCGGGCTACGTGATCCGCGAGCTGCTCGACGCCGGGCTGATGCACGCCGATGTGCTGACGGTGCGCGCTGGCGGTTTGCGTGAATTCACCCGCATCCCGTCTGCCCAAAATGGCCAATTGGTCTGGTATGACGCCGGGGCTAGCAAGGACGATACCGTCGTGCGTCCTGCGTCCAGCCCGTTCAGTGCCTCGGGTGGCCTCAAGTTGTTGCAAGGCAATCTGGGTCGCAGCGTGATCAAGATCTCGGCCGTGCCCGAAGAACTGCACACCATCGAAGCCCCTGCGCGTGTGTTCAGCTCGCAAGACGAGCTGCATGCCGCGTTCAAGGCGGGCGAGCTGGACCGTCTGTGTTTGAGCCACCCTTCGGGTGGGGTCGTGTGTGTAGTGCGCTGGCAAGGCCCGCAGGCCAATGGCATGCCCGAGCTGCACAAACTCACCCCGCCCATGGCCGTGCTGCAAGGCAAGGGCTTCAAGGTGGCGCTGGTCACCGATGGCCGCATGAGTGGTGCTTCGGGCAAAGTGCCCGCCGCCATCCACGTCTCGCCCGAAGCCGCCGCCGGTGGCCCGCTGGCCAAAGTGCAAGACGGTGACCTGATTCGCCTCGATGGCGTGAATGGCACCTTGCAGGTGCTGGTCAGCGAGGCCGAATGGGCCGCCCGCCCACTGGCCCAAATGCCCGCCGGGCTGCGCGCCGCCAACGGCGTGGGCATGGGCCGTGAACTGTTTGCCAACCTGCGCCGCAATGCGCTCAAAGCCGAAGAAGGAGCCTGCACATGGCTGTGAATCTGAGTGGAAATTTGACCGCCCTGCAAGTGATGCAGGACGCCCCCGTGATCCCCGTGATCGTGCTCAACGACGTGGCCCACGCCGTGCCCATGGCCCGCGCCCTGGTGGCAGGCGGCATCCGCATGCTCGAAGTGACCCTGCGCACCCCGCAGGCACTGGCCTGCATGGAAGCTATAGCCAAAGAAGTGCCCGGTGCCGTGGTCGGCGCGGGCACGGTGCGCAGCGCCGCCGATGCGGCTGCAGCCGCCAAAGCCGGTGCCCGTTTTGCCGTCAGCCCCGGTTACACACGCACGGTGGGCCAGGCTTGCCGCGACAACGGTTTGTCGCTGTTGCCTGGCGTGGCCACCGGCAGCGAAATCATGATGGCCCAAGAAGATGGCTACACCGAACTCAAGTTCTTCCCGGCCATGCAAGCGGGCGGCCCCGCCATGCTCAAGGCCTGGGGCGGCCCGTTCTTTGATGTGAAGTTCTGCCCCACGGGCGGCGTGACGCAGCAAAACGCGAATGACTTGCTGAGCTTGCCCAACGTGGCTTGCGTGGGCGGCTCATGGTTGGTGCCTGCGGATGCGCTGGCCCAAGGCGACTGGGCACGCATTGAAGCGCTGGCGCGTGAGGCGAGCCAGTTGCCGCGTTGAAATTGGCAGTGGTGTATGAGCGAACCCGCTCATGAGTCATCGCTTCCCTTGTGGGAGCGAGCCCCTGCTCGCGAATGGCGGCCAAGCCACTGCATTCATTCGGCTGCGGGGGCAGCCTCCCACAAAACAGCCTAAGCCCAATAAACAGTCCAAAGTCCTCCCTCAGTGGAGGTGCCTCTCTTCTTTGTGGGAGCGAGCCCCCGCTCGCGAATGCCGGGTGTGCAAGTGCATCCATTCAGGCCACGATGACCATTCGGCCGCAGGGGCAGCCTCCCACACCAGAGCAATGGGGTGACCATCTGCACCAGCGCACTGGGTTGACCACCCACACCCGTCAGGTGTCAGGCTTCAGCGAAGCCCCTGCCCACCCGCGTATTCGGCCCGCTGGATCAGCTCCACCTTGTAGCCATCGGGGTCGGTCACAAACGCAATCACGGTGGTGCCGCCTTTGACGGGGCCTGCTTCACGCGTCACTTTGCCGCCAGCAGCCTTGATCTTTTCGCAAGCGGCATAGGCGTCGGGCACACCCAGCGCGATGTGGCCGTAGGCCGTGCCCATCTCGTAGGTTTCGACGCCCCAGTTGTAGGTCAACTCCAGCTCGGCATGATCCGGGTTGTTGCCGTAACCCACAAAGGCCAGCGAATATTTGTACTCGGGGTTTTCCGAGGTGCGCAGTAGTTTCATGCCCAGCACCTGGGTGTAGAAGTCGATGGAGCGTTGAAGGTTGCCAACGCGCAGCATGGTGTGTAGAAGTCTCATGATTTCGATTGTGCAGGCATTTCAAAAACAAGGCAGGCCGTGCTGGCATGGGCGTACAAGGTGCCATCCGGGCCGACCAGTCGGGCCTCGGCGGTGGCCAGCTGGCGGCCGCAGTGCACCACCTGGCCAATGGCCCGCACGCGCTGCACTTTGGGGGTGAGGGCCTTGACCAGTTTCACGCTCAGGTCGGCCGTGGTGTAGCCCCGCCCGGGCGGCATCATGGTGTGCACCGCGCAGCCCAGGGCCGAGTCGAGCAGGGTGGCAAACCAGCCGCCATGCACGGTGCCCAGTGGGTTCATGTGCTGCAGGCCAGGCGCCCCTTGAAAAATCGCCTGGCCCGGGCTGACTTCGATCAGCAAAAAGTCCAGTGTTTTGGCAATGGGGGCGTAGGGCAGCTCGCCGCTGAGCAGGCCTTGCATGACCTCCAGCCCGGTTTTGCCGGCCACTTGGTCAGGGCGGGCTACGCCGGGGCCTGCGCCTGCGTCCAAGCGGGTTCGTATTTCTTGCTCTTGCGCCAGCCAGGTGTCGAGCAGGTTGGTCGGTGTGTTCAAAGTCGTGTCCAGATTTAAAAAGGGCCTTGCAGCCTGGGTTCAGATGGAGGATGGCATCGAGGGCAGAGCTTGCCGCATGGCCACCCGCCAAGGCAACCACCTTGGCGACTTTGTGGCTCGGTTGCTTGTATCTCATGGCACAGCGCTTCAAGTACCATTGCCAGATTCAAATCGCCCGATCCCGGGTTCTAACGGAGAAAAGCCATGTTCAGTCATGTGATGTTGGGTGTGAATGACCTCGAGGTCTCTAAAAAGTTTTACGACGCCGTGCTCGGCACCTTGGGTCACGGCCCGGGCGTGGCCAACAAGAACCGCTATTTCTACCGCAGCCCCACGGGCACCTTTGCCATCACCACGCCCATCAACGGCGAGCCCGCTACACATGGCAACGGCAGCACCATTGGCTTCACCGTGCAGTCGGCTGAGCAGGGCGATGCTTTTCACGCGGCGGGCGTAGCCAACGGCGGCACCACCTGCGAAGACCCACCGGGTTTCCGTGAAACCCCTGCGGGCAAGCTGTACCTGGCCTACTTGCGCGACCCGGACGGCAACAAGCTCTGCGCCTTGCATCGCCCTGGATGAAGGCTCCGCCCAGACTGCAGACCCTCGTGGAAGAGGGGCTGATCGACACCGTGGTGCGCCAGCTCATGAGTGGCAAAGAGGCCATGGTGTTCGTGGTGCGCTGCGGGGACGAAACCCGCTGCGCCAAGATTTACAAAGAAGCCACCCACCGCAGTTTTCGCCAAGCGGTGGACTACACCGAAAACCGCAAGGTCAAAAACTCGCGCTCGGCCCGGGCCATGGCCAAGGGCAGCAAGTTCGGTAGGCAAGAGCAAGAAGCCGCCTGGCAAAGCGCCGAAGTGGATGCGCTGTACCGCTTGGCCGCAGCCGGCGTGCGCGTGCCCAAACCGTTCAACTTTTTTGATGGCGTGCTGCTCATGGAGCTGGTGACCGACGCCCATGGCGACGCTGCGCCACGCCTGAACGATGTGGCTTTCACGCCTGCTCAGGCCCTGCAACACCACGCTACCCTGATCGCCGAAGTGGTGCGCATGCTGTGCGCGGGTGTGGTGCATGGCGACTTGTCGGAGTTCAACATTTTGCTGGCGCACATCCCTGACGAGGGCGATCAGCCTGGGGTGGACGAGCCCGTCATCATCGACTTGCCCCAGGCCGTGGACGCGGCAGGCAACAACCACGCCCAGCGCATGCTGATGCGCGATGTGGGCAACTTGCGGGATTTCTTTGGGCAGTTCGCGCCCGAGTTGCGCCAGACCGAATACGGCCCCGAAATCTGGAGCCTGTACCAAGCCGGTTTGCTGAGCAACGAGACCCCGCTCACCGGCCGCTTCGAGCGCTCGACGGCCGATGTGGACATGCAGGCCGTGTTGCGTGAAATTGACGACGCTCGCGATGAAGAAGCTGCGCGCCGTTTGCGCATGGCTGCGGCGGTTTGACGATTGACTCAGCGCATGAGTTCGACAACGTCTGAGCTGGACCCCATGCCGCACGCGGTGTCGCGCTTGCGCACCGCCCGGCTGGCCCGCAGCGCCAAACCCTTTCTGGCGCGGGGCGGCATCAAGGGCGAGCGCTGCCCCGGCTGCCGGCTGGTGCCCAGCCACTGCCTGTGCGACTTGCGGTCTGTTGTGCCCACAAAGGCTGGCGTGTGTTTGCTGATGGCCGACATTGAGCCGCTCAAACCCAGCAACACCGGCTGGCTGATTGCGGATGTGGTGCCTGACACCTTTGCTTTTGGCTGGGCCCGCACGGAGGTTGACCCCGCTTTGCTGGCGCTGCTGGCCGATCCGCAGTGGCAGCCGGTGGTGGTTTTTCCGGGTGAGTTTGTCGAACCCGAGCGGGTCACTGACACGGTTCAGACGCCGGATGCTGGCAAGCGAGTCTTGTTCATCTTGCTCGATGCCACATGGCCCGAAGCGCGCAAGATGTTCCGCAAAAGCCCGTATCTGGACAAGCTGCCGGTGCTGAGCCTGAACCCCGAACAGGTCTCGGCTTACAAGCTACGACGCTCGCGACGCGACGACCACTTTTGCACCAGCGAAGTCGCCTCGCTGTGCCTCGATCTGGCAGGCGAAGCCCATGCGGCACAGACCCTGCAGGCTTGGCTGGCGGTGTACACCCACCATTACCTGCAAGCCAAACACCAGCTGCCGCCTGACTTGGGCGGGCCAGCGCATTCACAATTGAGGGGTTTGAAGTCGGGCTGAGCCCGAGCCCCCTGAACTTGAACAAGGAGCCCCCATGTCCAACACCCCATCTACCGTCCATATGTCCCGCACCATCGAGCGCCTGGTCACCGGCCAGGCCACATCGGATGGCGCAGGCGTCAAGCTCAACCGTGTGCTCACGCAAAACCTGCAGCAGCGACTGGACCCGTTTTTGATGCTCGACGCCTTTGGCAGCGACAAGCCCGACGACTACATCGCCGGTTTCCCGGACCACCCGCACCGGGGCTTTGAAACCGTGACCTACATGCTGGCCGGGCGCATGTTGCACCGCGACAGCGCGGGCAACGAAGGTTTGTTGGAAAACGGCGGCGTGCAATGGATGACCGCAGGCAAGGGCGTGATCCACTCCGAAATCCCGCAGCAAGAAGAAGGCGTGATGGAGGGCTTTCAGCTGTGGCTGAACTTGCACAGCAGCGAAAAAATGAACGCGCCCTGGTACCGCGACTTCCAGAACGAGCAGCTGCCCAAACTGACCACGCCCGATGGCGTGCAGGTCACGGTGATCGCGGGCTCCAGCCACGGTGTGCAAGGGGCCGTGACCCGCGAGATCACACAGCCGGTGTATCTGGACGTGCACATGCCGCAGGGCGCACGTTTTGAGCAGACGCTGGCCGAAGGCCACAACGCCTTCATCTATGTCTACCGTGGCGAAGTGCAAATCGTTGGCCAGGCCGTGCCCGTGCAGCGCATGGCCATTCTGGCGAACACCTCGCAGGCCGATGGCGTGGTGATCGAAGCCAGCACCGATGCCCGGTTCATTCTGGTTTCGGGCAAACCGCTCAAAGAGCCCATCGTGCAGTACGGCCCGTTTGTGATGAACACCACCGAAGAGATTTACCAGGCGCTGGCGGATTTCCGCGATGGGCGTCTGGGTGAGACCGCCTGAGGTTCATCGCCTCTGAAAGGGCCTCGACATCCCTGTCTGCACCGAACCCGGCGGTGCTGTGTTGCGCGTGCTGGTGGGCGAGGCCTTGGGCCAGCGCAGCCCGGTCCGTGCTGCATCGCCCACCTTGTATCTGGATGTGCAGCTGCCAGCGCACAGCAGCTGGGCCTTGCCTGCGATGGCCCGCGAGATGGCCATTTACAGCCCGGAACAGGCCTTGCAGGTCAACGGGCAAGACGTGGCTGCGCAGGAGATGGTGGTGCTGGTGCCCGGCGAGACGTCTGCCATCGCTGCAGGCGCGCAGGGCGCACGCTTTGTGGTGATCGGCGGTGCGCCTTTGGCACAAGCTGTGCGCATGTGGTGGAACTATGTGTCGGTTGACCCCCAGCGGATTGCCGCTGCGGCCAGACGCTGGAACGAGGGCGGGTTTGACGCCATTGCGGGTGAGACGCAGCGTGTCGCCGGGCCTGCGGTGCCGTTTTAAGCCGGTGTAAATGCAAGGCCGAGGCCTTGGCTCGTGGGTCACCCAGGTGCAGCCAAAGTCGTGACATCAAAACCAGCTACCAAGCTTGTGGCAGATGGGGTCACGAGACACGGGCTCACGAGGGTAAAGAAGCCTGATTGAAATACATTAATAACAATAATTTCATTAAAATTAGATTATAAATTGAAATTCATATTTTCATTGGAAACGTGAAGCGCCGTGGTGTTTTGACACAGGCCTCATCAAGTCAGGAAATACCGTCCATGAACGAACCGAACAAGCCACTGGTCAGCGCAGCCGAATTGGAAGCGCTCATCGTCGGCTGGGGTCAGCAAAACAGGCCGTTGGTCGACCGCTTTTTCCCGCTGCGCTTCTGGTTTGTGGCCGCAGTGGTTTTCACTTATGCCCTCGCATTGCTGCTTTATCCGCATGTGCTTGCAGCGCGGCTGTCGTCGGAGCCCATGGTGGTCAACCAGATGGCCAATTTTCTGTATTTCCGCGGCTGGTTCCTGTCGGGGGTGCTGTTCATTGGCGTTTACGCTTACCTGCGCACTTGGTATCCGGGCATCGTCTTCGGGTCCTTTAGCCTTGTAGGGGCCATCAATCTCGTGTTCGATTTGTTCACGGTCTATCCGGAACGCCTGGCCAATCCCTCTGTCTCGTTCACCCTGCTCATGCTGTTGCGCTTGTTGGCATTGAGCATGGTGTTTGTCAGCATGCGCAACGCAGGCCGTTTGCCTGCCGTGCGTGATCGCTTTGATCTTTTTTTGCCATGGAAGAAAGAATCTGACATGGCGTGAGCCCGCGCGACAGGCTTCATTTTTCGCGCTGCACAGGTCATGCCCAGTCAGCGTAGCCTGCCAAACGCCCGCACAAACAGTTGCGCCTTGTTTTGCACTTCTTGTGCATTGCACCCCGGCGCATACAAAGCCGAACCCAAACCAAAACCGGTGGCACCTGCGGCGCGGTAAGCTGCCATGTTGTCGGGGGTGATGCCGCCCACGGGCATCAAAGCAGCGTCTTTCGGCAGCACGGCGCGCAAGGCTTTGACGGTGGCCGGTGAAATCATCTCGGCCGGAAAAAGCTTGAGGCCATGTGCGCCCGCGTCGAGCGCGGCAAAGGCCTCTGTGGGGGTGGCCACACCGGGCAGCACCACCATGCCCAGCGCCAGGGCTTGCGTGACCACGGCGGGGTTGAAGTTGGGCGAGACTACGAGACGGCCGCCGGCGGCATGCACGTCCTTGACTTGCTGCATGTTGAGCACCGTGCCTGCGCCGATCAGGGTTTGCGGGAACAGCTGCGTGAGCGTGGCGATGCTTTGCAAAGGCTGGGGCGAGTTCAGGGGCACTTCAATCAAGGCAAAGCCGCTGTCTACCAGCGCCTGTCCTGTGGCTGACGCTTCGGCCGGGGTCAGACCGCGCAAGATGGCGATCAGGGGCAGCTGGGTCATGGCTTGGGCCAATGCCTCTTTCGGGTCGTAGGCGGTGTTCAAGGTGTTCATGGCGGGTTCGTCAAGTTGGAGGCCAGGGCATGCAGACCCGCCCAGGTGGCCTCGGCCCCCCGGCTTTGGCAGGCGATGCCCAGGTGTTGCAGGGCCAGGGTGTAGCGCAAGGTGAGGGCATCGCTGCCGATCAGGATCACTGCTCCCTGCGCTGGGTGCACCTCTTGGATGCGCAGTTCTTCGCCAATCAGCAGGCCCGACAAGTAGCTGGGCAATGCTGCTGCGGGCAGTCGGTCAAACAGACCCAGGGTGCGCACTGCAAACAGTTTGTTGAGCACGCTGCCCGCTTTCTGGCTTTGATCCACGCCTTGCAGGAACGCTGCTTCATCGAAGGCGCCGTTCAAATCGAGGGTCTTGCCCAGGATCGAGTGTTGGCTGAGCAAGGCGTAGACCTCGCCCGTCATGAAGGTTTGGAAATGCGTGACGCGGCCACTTTGCACTTGCACCCATTTGCTGTGCGTGCCCGGCAGCACCAGCGTGGCGCTGTCTCGTCCGGCCAGTTGCAGCGCTCCGAAAATTTGCACTTCTTCGCCCCGCATCACATCGGGCGTGTGCAGGGCGTCCTGGCCCATGCAGCTCAGGCCCGGCACCAGAGCGATGCGTCCGGGCTGCAGCCACAGCAGGTGCTGGCCCAGTTCGGCAAAGCCCGCAGGGCAAGGGCAGTAGGGCGCTTCTTGCCAGCCCTGTCGGTTGCCCGCCATGCCCGAGATCAGGCACAGTGCATCGGGCGCGTGCATCCAGTCGCCAAAGTGCTCATCGAACACCGCTTCGAACTGGCCTGGTGGCACGGTGAGGATGCCACGCGCAAATTCGCGTGACTCAAGCACTTGACCGTCTTGGCCCAAGCGTGCACCGCGCAGCGAAGAGGTGCCCCAGTCGATGGCGATCACAGGTCGTTGGTGTGCCGAAGTGCTCATGGGTGTGTGGTTTTCATCAACTGGCCCAACACGGCATCGCGCCGAGGCAAGGGTGCCACGGCACCGTAGCCTTGCACCGACAGGCAAGCTGCGGCATTGGCATAAGCGGTGGCGTCCCACAGGCTGTCACCTGCCGACAAACGCGCCAACAGGTTGCCCGCAAAACAGTCCCCTGCGCCCGTGGCGTCTACCGCTGGCACGGTGTGGCCCGGCACGATACGTTGCGTCTGGCCATCGCTGGCCAACGCGCCATCGGCCCCCAGTTTGAGTACCACCTGCGATGCGCCGTGTGCATGGCTCCAGCAGATGATGTCCTGCGCTTGCGTCAGGCCCGTGAGTGCGGTCATGTCTTCGAGGCTGGGTAAAAAGAGATCGCACAGGCCCACGGCATGGCGGATGCAAGCCTGCGCACGCGCCAGCGGCCACAGCGACAGGCGCAAGTTGGAGTCGAGTGCCACGCGCGTGCCCACGCTGCGAGCATGCTGCATGGCGGCCAAGGCCGTGTCGCAGGCTGAGCTTGAGATCGCCAGCGAGATGCCCGACAGGTGCAGCCACTGGCTGCTGGCGATGGCGTCTTGCCAATGCGCCAAGTCTTGTGGTTGCATGCGGCTGGCCGCAGAGCCTGCACGGGCGTAACTGAAATGGTGGCCTTGCGCGTCGTGGCTCACAAAGTACATGCCGGTGGGCGCTTGGGCGTCGCGCAGCACGGTGGTGGTGTCCACGTTCTCGCGCTGCCACAAGTCCATGAGGCGGTCGCCCCAGCGGTCGCTGCCCAAGCGGCTCAGGTAGGCCACGCGAGCCCCCGCCCGTGCTGCGGCAATGGCGGCGTTGCTGGTGTCGCCGCCAAAGCCTTGCAAGTACAGCGGCGCTTCATCGGGCTCTTGGCCTTTGGTTTGGTTGAACTCGACCATGGCTTCGCCGAGGGCCACAATGTCGAGGGTTTTGGCGGTATGGATCATGTGAATAAAAGCATAAAGGGCTCAGCCCGCAGTGGGAAAATCACAGGCAAGCGGTCCACGCGATGAACGGAGCACAGCAACATGGAACACGATTTTGTATTGAATGCCGCTTGCAAAGGCTACCCCTTGGCGGCCGAGCCCTGCGCGGTGTCGCAGTTGGGTGAGCGTGGCTGGAACCTGCTCGACGACGCGCTGGCCTACCCGGTGGCCGTGCTGCGCCGACCGGCGCTGACGCACAACCTGGCCTGGATGCAGGACTTTGTGCAGCGCAAAGGCGTGGCCTTGGCACCGCACGGCAAGACCACCATGTCGCCCGAGTTGTTCCGCATGCAGCTGCAGGCGGGCGCTTGGGGCATGACCTTTGCCAACGTGCACCAGCTGCGCGTGGGCCTGGCGGCGGGGGCGCAGCGCGCCATCATCGCCAACCAGCTGGTGTCCGATACCGATCTGGATGGACTGGATGGCTTGTTGCGTCAGCACCCGCAGTCGCGGGTCTGGTTTCTGGTCGATTCGCTGGCGCAGCTGCAGGCCCTGGCCGATTGGGGCACGCGGCGCGGCAACGGCCGGTGTTGGGACGTGCTGCTGGAGCTGGGCATTGCGGGCTACCGCACCGGTTGCCGCACGCACGAGCAAGCCTTGGCCTTGGCGCAGGCCATTGCGGCCTCGCCAGTCGTGCGCCTGGGCGGGGTGGAGTGTTACGAGGGTGGACTGGGCCGGTGCGACAGTGCGCACGACATCGAGGCCGTGAGCGCTCTGGTACGCAGCGTGAATGCGCTGGTGCAGCAGATCGATGCGCAGAACCTGTGGGGCAGTGACGAAGTCCTGCTCTCGGCCGGTGGCTCGGCCGTGTTCGATCTGGTGATACCGATGTTGAAACTGCAGGTTCAAAGTCGCCCGGTGCAAGGCGTGTTGCGCTCGGGTTGTTATGTGACGCACGACCACTGGAACTACGCCCGCTACCTCAAGCTGGTGGAGGTGCGTGAGGGCTTGAGCGTGTCGCTGCAGCCCGCGCTGGAGGTCTGGGCCGTGGTGCAGTCGGTGCCTGAGCCGGGGCTGGCGATTTTGAGCGCCGGTCGGCGTGATCTGTCGTTTGACCAGTGCATGCCCATGCCGGTGCGTTGGGCGGCACGCGGGCAAAGCGGGCCGGATACCTTGCAGACCACGCCGGTCAGCTGGCAGGTCAAGGCGCTGAGCGATCAGCACGCCCACATGGCGTTCGATGCACAGGGCCTTTGGCCGCAGGTGGGGGATCGGGTGGCTTTGGGCATTTCTCACCCCTGCACCACCTTTGACAAGTGGCGCTGGATGGCGGTCATCGAAGACGATGGCCGCATCAGCGGGGCGATCAGCACGCATTTTTAAAAAACAAAAAGCCGCCACGCAGCATCCACGTGGCGGCTTTGTGGCAACTCACTTCAAACCACTCAGGGCTTCGGCAGGGTAGCCGGGGCGTGTTTTGCAGTCGGCAATGTATTGTTCGATGATGGCCTCGAAGCTGGCATCGGCGCGCAGCCCCAAGGCATATGCGCGTTCAAATGTGCAGCCTTTGGCCCAGTTGTCCACAATGCCCGCGATGCGTTCATCGCGTTCAAATTTCACGCGGGCACGGACTGCAGGGCCTGCAACTTTTTCGAGTGCTGCCAACATCTGGCCCACGGTCACATTCAGGCCCGGCAGGTTCAGGGCCATGCGGCCACCCATGGCTTCTCGGCTGGCCTCGAACACGGTGATCAGGCCGTGGATGGTGGTGCCTGGCGATGACAAAGGGTGCGAGACGCTGGCATCTACCGGGCAAGTGGTGTCGGTGCCTGCCAGAGGCTCGCGGATGATGCCGCTGAAAAACGAAGACGCTGCGCCGTTGGGCTTGCCGGGGCGCACCGCCACCGTCATCAAACGGGCCGAGCGGCCGTCGATGTAACCCTTGCGCGTGTAATCGGCCACCATGTACTCGATCATCAGCTTGTGCGTGCCGTAAGAAGTTTGCGGCGTGGGCAATGTGGTGTCGGCCACCAGCGCTGGCATGGGGTTGGCGGCGTCAGGACCAAACACGGCCACCGAGCTGGCAAACACCAGGCGTGATGCCTTACCCGAGGCGCGGATGCTGTCCAGCAGCAAGCGCGAGCTGTCCACGTTGGAGCGCAGGCCCAAATCAAAGTCGAGTTCGCACTCCCCCGACACGGCCGAGGCCAAATGGAACACGCCGTCAAACCCGGTCTTGAACAAGTCACCTTGCTCCAGCATGGGGCCAGCGTGGCCTTTGACGCGGGGATCGGCCAGCAAGTCGGCAGGGGCGGGGAACAGGTCGGCAATCACCACTTCTGTCACGGTTTGGCCATTGAGCTGGCCTTTTTTCAAAATCTCGCGGGCCAGTCGTGCGCCCAAAAAGCCGGCACCGCCGGTGATCAAAATTCGCATGCTTTTCTCCGTGAATCAGTGATTGTCTTTGGGTACTGCCGCGCCGCGCTGGCCGACCAAAAAGTCCATGTCTGCGCCTTCGTCGGCTTGCAGCACATGGTCGATGTAGAGCTTCCAGTAGCCCGATTGCATGGCCGGGGCAGGTTTTTCCCAAAGGGCCAAGCGCTTGGCCAGCTCTTCATCGCTGATGAGCAGTTGCAGTTTGCGCTCGGGCACGTTCAGCTCGATCATGTCGCCGTTTTGCACCACGGCCAGTGGGCCGCCCGCTGCAGCCTCGGGCGTGGTGTGCAGCACCACGGTGCCATAGGCCGTGCCGCTCATGCGGGCATCCGATATGCGCACCATGTCGGTGATGCCTTTGCGCAGCACCTTGGGCGGCAGCGGCATGTTGCCCACCTCGGCCATGCCGGGGTAGCCTTTGGGGCCGCAGTTCTTGAGCACCAGAATGCAGTTTTCATCGACGTCCAGACTCTCGTCGTCGATGCGTTTGTGGAAGTCGTTGCTGTCCTCAAACACCACGGCGCGCCCGGTGTGCACCATCAGCGCAGGGGTGGCCGCGCTGGGCTTGATGACCGCGCCACGCGGCGCCAGGTTGCCGCGCAAGATGGCGATGCCCGCTTTTTCCTTGAAGGGCTCGTCGAACTTCTTGATGACGCGCGGGTCGTAGTTCACAGCGCTGGCAATGTTCTCGCTCACGGTCTTGCCGCTCACGGTGACGATGTCTTTGTGCAGCAGGTGCTCGATCTCTTTCATGACCACGGGCAGGCCACCGGCGTAGCAGAAGTCTTCCATCAGGTGCTCGCCAGAAGGCTGCAGGTTCAAGAGGCAAGGCAGTTCGCTGCCCAAGCGCTCGAAGTCGTCCACGGTGAGTTTGAGGCCCAGGCGGCCTGCAATCGCGATCAGGTGGATCACCGCGTTGGTCGAGCCGCCAATGGCGGCCAGCGTGCGGATGGCGTTTTCAAAGGCTTCGCGCGTCAGCACTTGGCTGATGGTCTGGTCGGTGTGCACCATCTCGACGATGCGCCGACCAGCCTCGCGGGCCAGCACATTGCGGCGGCCGTCCACTGCAGGGTAGGCGGCGTTGCCCGGCAGGCCAATGCCCAGGGCCTCGACCATGCTGGCCATGGTGCTGGCGGTGCCCATGGTCATGCAGTGGCCGTGGCTGCGGTGCATGCAGCTTTCGGCTTCAAAGAAGTCCTGCAGTTTGAGCGTGCCTGCACGCACCTGCTCGCTCATGCTCCACACGCCGGTGCCCGAGCCGAGTTCCTGGCCGCGCCACTTGCCGTTCAGCATGGGGCCGCCCGACACGCCGATGGTGGGCAGGCCTGCGCTCGATGCGCCCATCAGCAAGCTGGGGGTGGTTTTGTCGCAGCCCATGAGCAGTACCACGCCGTCGATGGGGTTGCCGCGGATGCTTTCTTCGACGTCCATGGACGCCAGATTGCGGTAGAGCATGGCGGTGGGGCGCAGCAGCGTTTCGCCCAGCGACATGACGGGGAATTCGAGTGGAAAGCCGCCGGCCTCGTACACGCCGATCTTGACCTGCTCGGCCAGGGTGCGGAAGTGCGAGTTGCAGGGCGTGAGTTCGCTGAAGGTGTTGCAAATACCAATGACGGGGCGGCCGTCGAACTGGTCGTGCGGCACGCCTTTGCCCTTGACCCAGCTGCGGTAGGCAAAGCCATCGCGGTCCTGGCGGCCAAACCATTGCTGGCTGCGGAGTTCTTCGGGTTTTTTGCGGGGAGAGGAGGACATGTTGTGTGCCTGAGTCGATGGTTTGGTGAATAAATTCAATCGTATGATGAATGGGTTTGGGTTGCCACCATGTAAACCCTGAGACAACGTGAACTTCTTGGCATGAAATGCCTTTCTTCAGGGTTTTCCGCAGGTTTGGAATTATCCATTCATCATATGATTGGCTGAAATCAGTTTCTTACTTATGGTCAAAAACGCACACGGTCACACCCTCGATTTGCTCGGGCAAGCCATCTTGTCGGGCCAGTATGCAGTGGGTGCGAGTTTGCCGCCAGAGCCCTTGCTGTGCGAGCAGTTCGGGGTCAGCCGCACGGTGGTGCGCGAGGCCATCAAATCGCTGGTGGCCAAAGGGTTGATTTCCACTGGCCCCAAAGTGGGCACGCGGGTGCTCCATGATGACCAGTGGAACTGGTTTGACCCCGATGTCATCACCTGGCAGGCCCAAGCCGGTTTGACGCCGGAGTTCTTGCGCGACTTGCAGGAGCTTCGCCGCGTGGTGGAGCCTGCCGCTGTGCGGCTGGCCGCAGAAAAAGCCACAGACGAAGACATCGCCGCTATCGAAGAGGCCTATGCCGGCATGAAGCGTGCGGTGGAGCAGGGCGGTGACTATGTCGTGCACGACCTGCGATTTCACCAGGGCTTGCTGCATGCATCGCACAACCGCATGCTGATCCAGATGGGCAAGGCCTTGAGTGCTTTGCTGCGCACCAGTTTTGAAATTTCCACCCGAGTCCAGGATGGACCCCGCAGTTCGCTGCCGCTGCACCGCGCTGTACTCGATGCAGTGATCAAACACGCACCAGACAAGGCCGAACGGGCCATCATGGTGCTGATCAATGGGGCCCATGAAGACATTGAACGCGTGGTGTCCACGCGCAAAAAAATACCCGGTATGTCGCGCTCTTCCGCGCGCCTGCGCAAAGTGGCTTAGCGTTTTCGTGCTGATTTTTACACCTGTGTTTTATAAAAGGAGACAAACATGTTTAAACGCAGAAATCTGGTGACCCTGTTGGCAGGCACCGTCTTGGTGGCCAGCAGTGCCATGGCGCAGTTCTCGGAGCGCAACATCAAATTCACCAACGGCATCAACGAAGACCACCCGGTCGGTGCGGGCGTGAAAAAGATGCAGGAAATCATCACCGCCAAATCCGGCGGCAAGATGAAGATCACCGCCTTCTGGGGCGGCATGGCGGGCGGTGACCTGCAGGCCACACAGGCCCTGCGTGCAGGCACGCAAGAGATGGTGTGCACCTCCAGCTCGCCGCTGGTGGGCATTGTCAAAGAGCTGGGTGTGTTCGACTTGCCCTTCCTCTTTGCCAACGAAAAAGAAGCGGACATGGTGCTCGACGGCCCGGCTGGCAAGTACTTCAACGCCAAGCTTGAAGCAGCAGGTCTCGTGAACTTGGCTTATTGGGAGAACGGTTTCCGCAACCTGACCAACAGCAAGCGTCCCGTGACCAAACTCGAAGATTTTGACGGCGTCAAGGTCCGTGTGATGCAAAACAACATCTTCCTGGACACCTTCAAGACCTTGGGCACCAATGCTGTGCCCATGGCCTTCCCTGAGGTGTTCTCTGCTTTGGAGAGCCGTGCAATCGACGGTCAAGAAAATCCCTTTGTGACCATTGAAACCTCCAAGTTCAATGAAGTTCAAAAGTACCTGAGCGTGACACGCCACGCCTACACACCCTTCCTGATCCTTTACAGCAAAAAATTGTGGGACCAGCTGAACCCCCAAGAGCAGGCGCTGTTGCGTGAAGCGGCCATTGAGGGTCAGAAAGTCGAACGCGCGGCCAACCGCGCCTTGAACGAAAAGTCACTTGGCTCGCTCAAGACCAAAGGCATGCTGATCAACGAAGTCAGTGCTGCGGAGCAAAACCGCATCCGTGCCAAAGTGGCATCGGTGTATGAAAAGCACAAGGATTCGATTGGTGCTGACGCCATCAAGATCGTGCAAGACGAGTTGAAAAAAGCACGCGGAGGTTGATCCACATCTGCCAGCCCCACGGTCTCAAGCTGTGGGGCTTTTTTATTGTCTGATATTGACGTTGCCATGAAAATTACCCAGCTTGAAACCATTCGCCTGGACGAATTCCCCAACATCATCTGGGTGCGTCTGCACACCGATGAGGGCCTGGTGGGCTTGGGCGAGACTTTCATGGGCGCACAAGCGGTCGAGGCCTATCTGCACGAATGGGCGGCCCCCAAACTGCTGGGCCAAGACCCCCTGGCCATCGAGTCACGCCAGCGTGACATCACGGGCTACTTGGGCTGGCGCGGGTCTGGTGCCGAAACACGCGGCAACTCTGCGGTGGACATTGCGCTGTGGGACATCTTTGGCAAGGCCGCAGGCATGCCGGTCTACACCGCGCTGGGTGGCAAGAGCCGTGACGAGATCCGCGTCTACAACACCTGCGCGGGCTACCAATACATCCGCAGCAACGTGAACCAGACCAGCAGCAATTGGGGCTTGGAACAGGGCGCCGGCCCTTACGAAGACCTGCAGGGATTTTTGCACCGTGCCGACGAGGTGGCCGAGTCACTGCTCAGCGAGGGCATCACCGGCATGAAAATCTGGCCTTTTGACATGGCCGCCGAAAAGTCACACGGCCAGTACATCAGCCCGCAAGACTTGAATACGGCACTGGAGCCCTTTCGCAAGATCCGCAAAGCGGTGGGCGACAAGATGGACATCATGGTCGAGTTTCACAGCCTGTGGCGCTTGCCGATGGCCCAAAAAATATCCCGTGCTTTGCAGGAGTTCGACACCTTCTGGCACGAAGACGCGATCCGCATGGACAGTCTGGACTTGCTCAAACAATACGCGGTAGATTGCAAGGCGTTGATCTGTGCCAGCGAGACGCTGAGCTACAAATCGGGCTTCAAGGACTATTTGCAAACAGGTGTGGCCGGTGTCGCCATGCTTGACCTCAGCTGGTGCGGGGGGCTGACCGAGGCGCGCAAGATCGCCGCCATGGCCGATGCCTGGCAATTGCCTGTGGCCCCGCACGATTGCACCGGACCTGTGGTGTGGGCCGCGTCCACGCATTTGTCTTTGCACGCGCCCAATGCGTTGATTCAGGAAAGCGTGCGCGCTTTCTACACCGGTTGGTACAAGGAACTCGTGACCGAATTGCCCCAAGTGAAAAACGGCATGATCAGCCTGAACGGCAAGCCGGGTTTGGGCCTGCAGCTGTTGCCCGATTTGCACAAGCGGGCCGATGCGGTGGTGCGCGTGAGTCGTTGAACCTGGCCCGCTGCCGCTGCGCTGGGCGCAGCGTTAGGGCCCGCAGATGCTCAGTTGCCCCAACGCGTGTGGAACTTGCCAGGGCGGTCTACACGCTGGTAAGTGTGTGCGCCAAAGTAATCGCGTTGGGCCTGCAGCAAGTTTGCAGGCAAGCGGGCAGAGCGGTAAGCATCGTAATAGCTCAGTGAGCTCATGAACGAGGGGGTGGCCACACCGTGCAATGCACTCATGGCCACGACTTCGCGCAGGTCTTGCTGACATCGAGCCATGACTTGGGCAAAGTGACTGTCCATCAAGAGGTTGTTCAGGTCGGGTGATTGGTCATACGCGTTTCGGATGTCTTCCAGCAAGCGGGCCCGAATGATGCAGCCTGCACGCCAGACCGAAGCCACTGTGCCCATGGGCAGTTGCCATTGGTGTTCTTTGTCCGCGGCCTTCAGCAAGCTGAAACCTTGCGCGTATGCGCAAATCTTGGCGGCCAGCAAGGCGCGTTGAATCTGCTCAAGCACCTTTGGGCGGTCAAATGCTGTCAGCAGGGAAGGGCCTTGCAAGCACTTGGCAGCCTCTACGCGCTCGGGTTGCAGCGCGCTGATGGTGCGCGCAAACACCGCATTGGCAATGGTCGGGGCCGTCACACCCAGGTCGAGTGCGATCTGGCTGGCCCATTTGCCCGTGCCTTTTTGTTCTGCGGTGTCCAGAATTTTGTTGACCAATGCATCGCCCGATTCGGGGTCGGTGTGCGTCAGGATGTCGGCGGTGATGCCCATCAAGTAGCTGCCAAGCTCGCCTTGGTTCCACTCTCGGAAGACATCGGCCATTTCGGTGGGTTGCATGCCCAGCATCTCGTGCATCAGCCAGTAGGCTTCGCAGATGGTTTGCATGTCCGCGTATTCGATTCCGTTGTGCACCATCTTCACGAAGTGCCCTGAGCCGCCGGGCCCCATCCATTCGCAGCAAGGCTGGCCGTCATCGGTTTTGGCCGCGATGGCTTGCAGCATGGGCTGCAAGCGTGGCCAGGCGGCGGCGTGGCCACCGGGCATCAGGGCAGGGCCGCGCAGTGCGCCTTCTTCGCCGCCGCTCACGCCCGCGCCCACATAGTGGATGCCTGAGCCTTCGAGTGCGTCCATGCGTCGCTGGGTGTCGGTGTAGAGGGTGTTGCCGCCGTCTATGACCACATCCCCGGCGCGCAGCAAGGGTTGTAGATCGGCCAGCACCGCATCGACCGCCGCGCCTGCAGGCACCATCAGCCAGATGCAGCGCGGGCTGTGCAAGGTGTCCACCAGCGCGGCCAGCGAGTGCGCGGCTTGGGCACGCAGGCCCTGTGTGCGCTCGCTAAAGCTCTGGCGTTTGCCCGCGTCGAGGTCAAAACCGCAGACCGAAAACCCGTTGCGCTCCAGATTGAGTGCGAGGTTTTCGCCCATCACCCCCAGGCCCACCAGGCCAATGTCCATCTGTTGCATAGGCCTGGTTCAGCCGCGTCCGACAAAGGGCATGTTGGTGGCCATCACCGTGGTGAACAGGATGTTGGCCGACAGCGGCAAGCGCGACATGGTTAGGAAAGTGTCGACCACGGCCGACATGTCCATGCGCGGCTCGGCCTTGATGGTGCCGTCGGCCTGGGGCACGCCCTTGACCATTTTTTCAGTCATGTCCGAGGCCACGTTGCCGATGTCGATTTGCCCCACGGCGATGCTGAAGGCGCGCCCGTCCAGCGAAGCGGCGCGGGTCAGGCCAGAGATGGCGTGCTTGGTAGCGGTGTAGGCAATGGAGCCGTAACGCGGCACATGGGCCGAGATCGAGCCGTTGTTGATGATGCGACCGCCCTGTGGGCTTTGTTCCTGCATCAGTTTGAAGGCATGCGAGAGGCAGTAGAACGCGCCGTTGAGGTTGACATCGACCATGCGGCACCAGTCATCGCCCGTCACATCGCCGGGCAGGGTGGTGGGCAGCGAGATGCCTGCGTTGTTGAACAGCAAGTCGAGACGGCCGAATTGGGCGCGGACTTTCTCGAACAAGGCCTTGACCTGTTCTTCGCTGGACACATCGGCGGGCATGGCCACGCCATTGGCGGCATTCGGTCCAGCTTTGGCAATGGTCTCTTGCAAGGCCTCCGCACGGCGACCGACCAGCACGACATGCCAGCCTTCATGGAGCAAACCGAGGGCGCAAGCTTGGCCAATGCCAGAGCTGGCGCCAGTGACGAGGGCGACTTTTTTCATGTATCAAACTTTCAGGGATGCAACAAACTGACGAGATTTTCACGCATCTGCAAAGGCAATCTGCACTTTGAGCGACTGGCTTTTGTCGGCAGCCAGATCAAAGGCTTCGATGGCGCGGTCCATGGGCAAGATGCCGGTGATCACGGGCTTGCCATTGACCAGACCTTCGTTCAAGAAACGCACTGCGGTGGCAAATTCGGCATGGAAGCGGAAGGTGCCGCGCAGATCGACTTCTTTGGCCACGATCTGCGTCATGGGCAGGCTGATGTCGCCACCCATGCCCACGGTGATGAGCACGCCCCGTGGCACGATGACGTCCAGCCCCGTGCGCAACGCCGCTTCGCTGCCCGAGGCCTCGAACACCACATCGAACTGGCCTTTGTCCACCTTGTACTTGTCCAGCGCCTGGGCTTGAGTCTTGAGGTTGATGGTTTCGTCGGCGCCCATTTCTTTTGCGCACTTCAGGGGCAGGTCGGCGATGTCGGCCGCCACGATGCGGGCAGCGCCTGCGCGTCGTAAAGCACCGATCAAAAGCGAGCCAATCGGGCCACAACCGGTCACCAGCACCTGCTTGCCCAGCACACTGCCTGCGCGCTGGATAGCGTGCAGGCCCACCGACAAAGGCTCGGCAAGGGCCGCTTCAGACAGGCTCAGGTGGTCGGCAATCGGGTGGGCCTGGTAGCCCTCGATGATCAGTTGTTCGCTGAATGCGCCCTGGATGTGCGGAAAGGGCATGGCGCTACCGTAAAAGCGCATGTTCAGGCAATGGTTGTGCTGACCTGCTTGACAAAAGCGACATTGACCGCAAGGGCGCGAGGGCGAGATGGCAATACGCTGGCCTGCGGTAACGCCTTGGACGTCGGCACCCACGGTCCCCACGATGCCGGACACCTCGTGTCCCAAGGCAATCGGCTCCTTGATGCGCACGGTGCCAAAGCCGCCATGTTGGGCGTAATGCAAATCCGAACCGCAAATGCCCCCGTAGGCAACTTGCACCTGTATTTGATGGGCTTGCGGTGCAGGCAGATCGCGCTGCTCGAGTCGCAAATCGCGGGGGCCGTGGCAGATCAAGGAGAGCATGTGAGAAGACTTTCTGAATTTGAAGAGTGAATGCAGATGAATCAATACATCCAGCGTGCAGGCACCATGACCAGGGCAGGGAACATCACCATCAAGAACATGACGATGAACTGCACAGTCATGAAGGGCAAAACGCCGCGCGTCACGTCGTCCATGCGCATGCGGCCCACGCCGGCCACCACGTTGAGCACCGTGCCCACGGGTGGGGTTACCAGGCCAATTGAGTTGTTGATGATGAACAGCACGCCGAAATACACCGGGTCAATGCCCGCTGCCTTGACGATGGGCATCAGCACCGGCGTGAGGATCAAGATGGTGGGGGTCATGTCCATGGCCGTGCCCACCACCATGCACAAGATCATGATCACGAACATCAACAAGGTCGGGTTGTTGATCAGGGGTTGCAGCAATTCGACCAATTGCATGGGCAAGTTGGCCACAGCGATCAGCCAGGCCGAGACCATGGCGGCGGCCACCAAGAACATGACCAAAGCGGTGGTCATGGCGGCACGTTCAAACACCTCGTACAGCTGCTTCCAGCTGAGTTCGCGGTACACCACGCCCGCCACAAACAGGGCGTAGACAGCAGCCACCACAGCGGCTTCGGTGGGGGTGAAGACGCCCATGCGCAAACCCACCAAAATGATCAGGGGCAGCATCAGGGCCCAGCCCGCACTGCGCATCGCACCCATGACTTCCGAGAAGTTTTTGCGGGGCGGCGGCAGCAAGTTCTCCTTGCGGGTCAGGTACCACCAGGTGATCCACAGACCCGCGCCCAGCAGGATGCCGGGGAAGATGCCTGCCAGAAACAGCTTGCTGATCGACACGTTGGCGGCCACGCCAAAGATCACGAAACCGATGGATGGCGGGATGACCGGGCCGATCACGCCGCAAGCAGCGATCAGGCCACCGCTGCGGGCCTTGTCATGACCTGCCTTGACCATCATGGGCAGCATCAGGGCTGTCAAGGCAGCGGCATCGGCTACCGCCGAGCCCGACAGGGCCGACAGCAAACAGGCAGCCACAATGGTCACATAACCCAGACCGCCGCGGATGTGGCCAACCAGCGCCATGGCGAAGTCCACAATGCGGCGTGACAGACCGCCGGTGTTCATCACCTCGCCGGCCAGCATGAAGAAAGGCACTGCCAGCAATGGGAAGCTGTTGGCACCCTCGATCACGTTGAGCGCCAGAATTTGTGCGTCAAAAATGTTCATGTGCCACATCAGGGCCACGCCACAAATGAGCAATGAAAAAGCAATCGGTACGCCGAGTGCCATGGCTGCCAGCAAAGAACCGATGAAGATGAAAATGGTCATGTTGTTCTCCTTTGCTCAGCGTTGGGCTGTGGGAAGGTCGAGGGTGTCTTCTTCCGACTCGCGAACCCCAATCAGTTCAGCGTCCTGGAGTTTTCCGGTCGCCATGCGCCACATTTTGTAAAGCAAAACAGCCCCCCCCGCCACAGCGGCAAAAATGCCACAGCCATAAAACAAGGCCTCGGAAAGTTCCATGACCGGACTTTTTGTGGTGATGTTCATGGCCACAATGAGCCATGTGCCTTTGGCCAGCAATGCGCAGCAAAACAGCATCAGCAAGTTGGCAATGACAAAGCAAATCTTTTGACCCCGAAGCGAAAGCCGAGAAATCAGGGTGTCGGTGCCCAGGTGGGTGCCCTCTTTCATGGCCACTACAGCGCCCAGAAAAGTGATCCAGACGAACAACCAGCGCGAGAGTTCGTCTGATACGGCCACACCCGAATTGAAGCCGTATCGCAGCACCACGTTGCCGAACACGAGTACCACCATAATGGCGAGAAAAATCACCATGATGATTTTGATGAACTTGCAAAGATGGTCTATGAACTGGTCAATCATGAAAGGGCCTTTTGAGTGCAAAGATGATCGAAGGGATGCGTGATCATGGAATAAAAGTAGGGGGGAGGGTGATCATTTCGATCACAAGGTGGCGGTCACACCGCCGTCCACATACAAAACATGGCCGTTCATGAAGCGCGACGCCTCGCTGGCCAAAAAGACGGCTGCGCCGCCGAGTTCTTCGACATCGCCCCAGCGGCGGCTCGGGGTGCGGCCGACCAGCCAGGCGGTGAAGGCCTCGTCCTTGACAAGTTTCTCGGTCAACTCGGTTTTGAAATAACCCGGGCCAAGGCCATTCACATTGAGGCCAAACTGGCCCCAATCGATGGCCATGCCCTTGGTGAGCATCTTCACCGCGCCCTTGCTGGCGGTGTAGGGCGCAATGCCGGGGCGACCCAGCTCGCTTTGTACCGAGCAGATGTTGATGATCTTGCCCTGGCCGCGCGGAATCATTTTTTGGGCAACGGCCTTGCTGACGAAGTACACACTGTCCAGGTTGGTCTTCATCAGGGTGTGCCAGTCGTCATCGACGAACTCGTGCAGCGGGCCACGGATCTGCATGCCTGCGTTGTTGACCAGGATGTCGATGGCAGCCTGACTCTCCAGTCCTTCGATGGCAGCGCGCACCTCGGCGGCGTTGGTCACGTCGAATGCGCAGGTGCTGATGGACAGGTTTTCTGCTTGCAGTGTGGCAGCGGCTTGTTGCAGTTTGTCGGCGTTGCGGCCGTTCAAAATGACGTGTGCACCCGCTTGGCCCAAGGCGCGTGCCAGGGCAAAGCCAATACCGCCGGATGATCCGGTGACCAGGGCCCTGCGGCCATTCAGCTGAAAAGACTCAAGAATGCTCATGCGAGAAAGCCGGTCGCCCGGCTGAAAAGAGTCCCCCTCGGCACGAGGGGGACGGGTGACAACAACTTACTTGGTGGCTTCGATGGCTTTGAGCAGGGCCGTGCCGTTTTTCTCGCCAAAGGTCTTGGCGATTTCAGCCGACACGATCTTCTGGAACGGGGCCATGTCCACGTTCTCGATCACTTGCATGCCCGATTTCTTCAAGTCGGCCACCACCTTGCCCGCGTTCTGTGCGTTCAGATTGCGCTGGTAGGTGGCGGCTTCGCGGGCCGAGTCCACCACGATTTTTTGGTAGTTGGCAGGCAGGCTGTCGAACTTGGCCTTGTTCATGGCCACGATGATGGGCGAGTACACGTGGTTGCTCACCGTCAGGTGCTTTTGCACTTCGTAGAACTTGGACGACCAGGTCACGTTGATGGGGTGTTCCTGGGCGTCAAAGGCCCCGGATTCGAGCGCGGTGTACAGCTCGGCGATCGGCATGGGCGAGGGGTTCATGCCCAGCAGCTTGAAAGCCTGAATGTGGTACGGGTTGGGCGTGGAACGGATTTTCAGGCCCTTCAGGTCTTCGGGCTTGTTGACGGGGCGCTTGTTGTTGGTGAAGGCGCGCCAGCCGTTTTCCCAGTAGGCCAGGCCCTTCATGTTGTGCGGGGCCAGTTCGTTCAAAACACCGGTGCCGATGTCACCGTCCAGCACGTTGTAAGCGTGCTGCGCGTTGCGGAACACAAACGGCAGCTCCATGGCGGCGGTGTTGGCCACCAGGCCGTTGTAGTTGGATGCGCCACTCGAGACGATATCGATGGTGCCGCCGCGCACGCCGTTGATCATGGCGCCATCGTTGCCCAGCTGGTTGGACGGGAAGACGGTGATTTCGACATCGCCGTTGGTGCGTTGCTTGACCAGCTCGGCCAGCTTCATGGCGGCTGCGTGTTGACCGTCGGTGGCATTGACCGCGTGGCCCATTTTGAGGTTGAACTTGGCGGCGTAAGCGCTGGAGCCGACGGCAGCCACGAGGCAGGCGAGAAGGATGCGTGAAATTTTCATGGTTTTGTCTCCTGGTTGAAAAGGTCTGTCGAAAAACTCAATCGGTGGGCAACGCATATTCGTCTGCGCTGAAGACGGTGTGAAACACAGTGCCATCGAACATGGCAATCAAATCCTTGGACACCTCGCGGCTTTCCATGCGCACGGCCGATGCCAAAGCGATCTCAATCGATTCGCGGCTGGGGTAACGCACCGACAACACCATGCCAAAGTGCGGGTCTGCCACGTCGCTTTCGACTTGGCGCAGCACGCGCACTTCTTGTGCGCCGGGAAAGCGGGTCCACAGCGGCACCAGTTTTTCGCGGATGTAACGGTTGAAAGCGTCTTCCATGCCGGGTTTGACATTCCCTTGGAAGAAGGCACAGCGGATGAACATGAAAAATCCTTTTTGAAAATCAGAGGGCAGGGTGAAGACGAGAAGTCGCGCTGGCCTGCAAAGCGACCAGCGCCTGGGCGACCATGTCCTGCACTGGTTCGGTGATGGGCAGGCGGATCACATCGGTCTCGTCGGCCTGGGGTTTTTCGAGGGTGCGGAACTGGCTGTCCAGCAAACCCGCTTGCATGTAGTGGCCTACGCGCTGGCGCATGCGTTGGTCAATCAGCTCAAAGTCGCCGTCAAGGAAAACAAAACACACCTCGCCCGCTTGTGTGCGGATGCGGTCGCGGTAGACCCGCTTGAGCGCTGAGCAGGCCACCACGCGACCGTTGCTTTCGGCTTGCGCCAGGTAGTGGCCAATGCGGTCCAGCCAAGGCCAGCGGTCGGCGTCTTCCAGGGCAATGCCCGAGCGCATCTTGGCCACGCTCTCAGGCAGGTGCAGGTCGTCGCCGTCCACCATCTGCAGGCCCAGGCGCTGGCCCAGGGCGGTGGCCATGGTGGACTTGCCGCAGCCGGACACGCCCATGACGATGAGGCGCAAGGGTGGGGTGCTCATGTCAATTCGAGGCATCGGGGCCGTGGTTCATTTCAGCAAAGCCGCGCATTCGGGCACGGGCGTGCGCAAGGCTTGGCCCGATGTGCCAGCCTGCATGTTGGCAAAAGCCAGATCGGCCATGGCCTGGCGTGTCTCGGTGGTGGCGCTGGCCATGTGCGGCGTCAGCACCACGTTGCTCAGGGTCCAAAGCGCTTCGGGCACGTTGGGTTCGTTGGCAAACACATCCAGGCCTGCGCCTGCGATGGTGCCTTTTTGCAAGGCCTCGATCAGGACTTGCTCATCGACCACGCTGCCTCGCGCCACGTTGATCAAGAAGCCCCGCGAACCCAGCGCCTTGAGCACTTCGGCATTGATCAGGTGCTTGGTGCCTGCACCACCGGGTGTGATGACGACCAAAAAATCCACGTTCGCCGCCAGTTCGGCTGCCGAGGGAAAGAACTTGAAGCCCGAGTCGGTTTTTTCGCTGCGTGCGGTGTAGGCGATGGACATGCCAAAACCGCTGGCGCGCCGTGCAATGGCTTTGCCAATGCGGCCCAGACCCACGATGCCCAGCCGTGCGCCCGATACTTTGCGGCCCAAAGCCATGGGGCCGTTGGGCCATTGGCCTGCACGCACAAATTGGTCCGCTTGCGGGATGGTGCGTCCCACCGACAGCACCAGTCCCATGGCCAAGTCGGCCACGTCGTCGGTCAGCACGTCAGGCGTGTGTGTCACGGGAATGCCGTGCTCGATGGCGGCCGCGACATCCACACCGTCATAGCCCACGCCAAACACCGACACCACTTTGGCGTTGGTCACTTGGGCCAGCAGGCTGCGGGGCACGCTGGCTTCGCCTGTGCCTGCCACGCCCACAATGCGCGGTGCCAGAGCGGCAAATGCCGAAGGGTCGGTGATGTGGGTACGGTCGTGCACGGTGTAAACCGATTCCAGTGCTTTCAGATAGAAAGGGTGGAGTTTGGCAACGGCCAAGACATCGGGTTTGGACAAATCAAAACTCCTGGAATGACGATCTTGGACAGCGCTGTCCAAGAGGGGTAAAAAAAACAGAGCCTCAGATGGGGTCGTTTCGTATGGGTATTTATAAAATACCCGGCTGCGATCAGCTGATTGACCCCACACTTTGGGATAGCGCTATCCTATCGGAGCCCATCGGCCATTTTTCTACGGATTAACCCTTGCCCACTCAGCCTTTGCCCAACAAAAGTCACCGTGCCACAGGCCGCGTCACGCTCAGTGACGTGGCACGCGCCGCAGGCGTCAGCCCCAGCACCGTGTCGCGGGCTTTGCGAGGCGAGCGGGCGGTGGACCCGGCCTTGATCGAGCGCGTCACAGCCGTGTCGAGCATGCTGGGTTACGTGCCCGATCCCGCTGCCCGTGCGCTAGCTTCGCAGCGCAGCGACCACGTGGCGATTTTGATTCCCTTGCTTTCCAACGCCTTGTTTGTGGACTTGCTGGATGCTGCGCAGACCACCTTGCGCGCTGCGGGTTACCAAACCCTGATGGGCGTGACCCATTACGACGCCAGTGAAGAAGAGCAGTTGCTGCGCGAGCAATTGCTGCACCGCCCGGCCGGTTTGCTGGTCACGGGCCTGGACCACAACGCGGCGACCCGCAAGCTGATGGCGAGCAGCCAGGTGCCTTGTGTTCACCTGATGGATTTGCCTGCGAGCGGTCAAAACGACGAGGCCTATTGCGTGGGCTTTCGCCAGACCGACGCGGGTGCCGCCATGACCCGTCACTTGTTGTCCAAGGGCTACCGGCGCATTGCGTTTGCCGCTGCACAACTCGACCCGCGGGTGATGCAGCGCCTGTATGGCTGGCGCAGCGCCTTGCAAGAAGTCGGGCTGTACGAGCCGACGCTCGAATGGCTGAACCCGGCCCCTTCGTCATTGGCTTTGGGGGGTGTTTTGTTTGAGCAAATCATGAAACAAAGCCCTGCAGTCGACGCCATCTTTTTCTGCAACGACGACTTGGCACAGGGGGCCTTGATGGCGGCTTTGCGTCTGGGCATCTCGGTGCCAGACCAAGTGGCGATTGCCGGCTTCAACGATTTGACCGGCAGCGACCAGATGTTGCCCACGCTCACTTCTGTGCGCACACCTCGCGCTTTGATCGGGCAGGCTGCCGCCAACATGCTGCTCAGCCTGATGCGAGGCGATGAGCCCGAAGCGCGGCAATTGGATCTGGGTTTTGAGATCGTTCAGCGACAAAGCAGCTGACTTTGTGGGAGCGGGCCATCGCTCGCGAAAGCTTGTTCAGAGATTCGGCCGCAGGGGCGACCTCCTACAAAAAAAGAATCGCGGTTTTGTTGGCAGCTGACTTTGTGGGGGGGCGAGCCCCCACTCTCGAAGGTGTTGTTCAGCGTGGGCCGTGCAGCACGTTGATCAGTGCTTCGCCCCGGCTCAGGTGGCCGATGTTCTCGGCCAATGTTTCTTGACGGCGTCGCACGGTGCCGGCTGTCCAGCCTGACATGTGGGGCGTCATCAGCACGTTGTCCAGCGCTGCAAAGTTGTATTGCGAGGGCGCGCATTCGGCCTGTGTGGGTGTGGGGTACTGGTACCAGGTGTCGATCACGGCACCGCCAATTTGACGCGCCACCAGCGCATCGTAGAGCGCCTTTTCATCGATCACCGCACCGCGTCCCACGTTCATCAGCACCGCATCGGGCCGCATCGCAGCGATCGCGTGTGCATCCACCAGGCCTTGCGTGTTGTCGGTCAGCGGCAAGCTCACCACCACGGCATCGGCCGAGCCCATGAAGTCGTGCAGGGCATCGAGCGTCCAGCTTTGGTCCACGGCGGAGTGATCGATGGGGCTGCGGTTGGCCACATGCACCCGCATGCCCATGGCTTTGGCACGCAGTGCCACGGTCTGGGCAATGTGCCCAAAGCCCAACAGGCCAATCGTTTGCGAGCCCAGTTCGGTGCGCAAGGCGGTGGGGCGGCCAGCCCAGTAAGTCCAGCGTTGTTGGCGCAGGTCCTGGTCGGCGCGGGCCAACGGCACATGGCGCATGAGCAGTGCGGCGATCACGTATTCGGCAATGGCGTTTTCGTGGCCAAAGCAATTGGCCAGTGTGCATTGCGCGGGCAACAAGGCGGTGTTGACGGCGTCGGTGCCTGCAGCCGGCGCATGAAACAGCCGGGCTTTGCTCGGGGCAGGCATGCTGTCGTTCAGCTTGATGCCGATCACGACATCGGCCGTTTCGTAATGCGAGCGCTCGCCGGGCTGGTCAAGTGCATCGCTCAAGTCGAGGATCTGGTGTTCCGGCGCAACGAGGTCTTCAAAACCCTGGCGGAAATTGGCGGCGTTTTGGCCATGGAAAACGATTTTCAAGGGTATGAGGTTCCTGTTGTCTCTGTTTTTTGCTTCGCATCAGCGTGGTCAATTGGGCTGCACTATGCCAGAAGGCGGCCATCGGCTTGTTGGCTGGGCGACAATCGGGCCTTCATTTTGATGGACGAACGCCCCACCATGACCCAGCTGAAAAAAGTCATTCTGTTCACCGACACCGATGGCCGTGCGCGTTTCCGGGACGAGTTTGTGCCCTTGACCGAAGGCACGCCCCAAAGCCAGCTGTCGGCTCTGATGGCGGCCACGGGGTGCCAGTTGCGCCAAAGCCCTGTGGGTTTTCGCAGCACGTTCCATTGCACGGGTCACCCGCAGTGGTTGTTTGTGCTGGGTGGGCAAATGGAGATCTTTTTGCAAGACGGCAGCTCGCGCATTTTTGGCCCAGGCGAGTTTTTCTATTCGGCCGACACCCTGCCCGAAGGGGCCACGTTCGATGCCACGGTGCACGGTCACTGGAGCCGTCAGGTCGGCCCCGACCCGCTGGTGACCTTGTTCGTGCGCGATTGAGGTTCACGCAGACAAAAAAAGAGCCCGCATTTGCGGGCTCTTTCAATTCTTGGGCGAGTGTGGGTCAGCGACCGAAGCCACGGCCACCGCCGCCACCGCCAAAGCCGCGGTTGCCGCCGCCGCCATTGCCACCCCCGTTACCGCCGCCGTAACCACCACCGCCGCCGCCGCCACGGCGGCGGTTGCCGCTGGCCAGGCTGTCGATGCTTGTACGTGTTGGATCAGGTTGGCCGCTGGTGCGAACCGGGTTGCGGTTAGGCAAATCCAGGCGCGCAAACTGCGTGGTCTTCAAGGGGTCGATGTGGCGTGGCAACTCGTCGCCATCCTGGCGACGGCGGTCTTGACCGCCCTGGCCGCCTTGACCACCTCGCGCAGGACCGCGGCCCTCAGGACGTGGACCACGCGGTGCGGGACGGCCTTGGCCATCGCCACGGTTGTCAAAACGCGGGTCGCCACGTTGCTCTTGGCCGCGACCACCTTCGCGACCGCCTTCACGGCGGCCATCGCCCTGACCTTCAAAGCGCGGCGCGCCTTGTGGGCCATTGCGGCGTGATGGAGGAGGACCGTTGCGCGATGGACGGGCAGGGCCCTGACCTTCGCCACGGGCTTGACGGGGACCGCCACCACCGCCAACCGCGACCTTATTGTCACGGATGCGTTGCATCATGTCCTGGCGAGCAGCCTTGGCCGCAGCAGCCATCACATCGCGGCTTGGGGGCTTGCCTGCACCACCCCACAGGGTCTGGCGACCCATGGCGATGGGCTCGGCCACTTCGCCCGCGTCGGGGCCAAAGCCTTCGAGCAACTGCACTGGAATCTCTTGCTTGGTGAAGCGCTCGATGTCCATCATGAAGCCTTCTTCGTCCAGACACACCAAGCTCACGGCCTCGCCGCTGGCACCGGCGCGGCCGGTGCGGCCAATGCGGTGCACGTAGTCTTCGGACACGTTCGGGATTTCAAAGTTCACGACGTGTGGCAAGTCTTCGATGTCAATGCCGCGCGCGGCAATGTCGGTGGCCACCAAGGCGCGGATGTCGCCGCTCTTGAAACCGGCCAGCGCTTGTGTTCGGGCGGTTTGGCTCTTGTTGCCGTGCAGGGCCATGGCCTTCACGCCGTTTTTGGTCAGGAAGTCGGCCACATTGTTGGCACCGAACTTGGTGCGGGTGAACACCAGCACTTGGCTCCAGTCGTGCTTCTGGATGATGTGCAGCAGCACGTCTTTTTTCTTGTTGCGGCCCACGGGGTGGATCACTTGCGTGATGCGCTGCACCGTGGTGTTGCTGGGTGTGACCTGGATGCTCTGAGGATTTTTGAGCAGGTTGCCGGCCAGTTCGCGGATCTCGTCACTGAAGGTGGCCGAGAACAGCAAGCTCTGCTTTTCTTTGGGCACCAAGGCCAGCACTTTTTTCACGTCGTGGATGAAGCCCATGTCGAGCATGCGGTCGGCTTCATCGAGCACCAAAATCTCGATGCTGGACAAGTCCAGGAAACCCTGGCCTTGCAGGTCGAGCAAACGGCCGGGTGTGGCCACCAGAATGTCCACGCCTTTTTTGATCTTGCTGATTTGCGGGTTCATGCCCACGCCACCAAAGATCACGGTGGAGTCGAGCTTGAGGTATTTGCCGTAGTCGCGCACCGACTCTTCGACCTGAGCAGCCAATTCGCGGGTGGGGGTCAGCACCAAAGCGCGGATGGCTTTGCCGCCAAAACGGTTTTGACCCGCTTCGCTCAGGCTCAGCTTGTGCAGCAAAGGCAAGGTGAAGGCGGCGGTTTTGCCGGTGCCGGTTTGGGCGCCTGCCAGCAAGTCTTGCCCAGCCAGAACGGCGGGGATGGCTTGCGCCTGAATGGGCGTGGGGTTCTCGTAGCCGAGTTCACGCACGGCTTGCATGATGGCCGGAGCCAGGTTCAATTCTTCAAAGTTCATTTTTACAGAGCGCCATGTCCGGCGCGGGTATCGGCTCATTCAACTGCTGTTGGCAGTTACCAGTGTTGGCCGATAGGTCTTAAGGTGGGCATGGAAACCGCAGGCGCTTGTTTTGAGCGTTGCCTGGGTCAGGCCCCAGCAGAAGTGCTGATGTTGCGACAACTGGAGGTCACAACGAAGTGCATTGTCGCACAAAGCAGGAAAAGCCCCCGGATGTCCCCCACAGGTCAGGGCATGGGTTCAAACCCCAATGCCATTCAACACACGCCACACCTAGACTGCACGGCATCCACAAACCGCTCACGCGCATGACCATGAAGCCTTTTTCTGACCGCCGTTCCTTTTTGCAAACAGCCGCTTTGGCCGCCACCGGCGTGGCCACCAGTGGCCCGCTGGTCAGTGCCTGGGCGCAAACCAAGTGGCCCGCCAAACCGATCCGGATCATTGTGGCTTTTCCACCTGGTGGCCTGACCGATGCATTGGCCCGCAGCTATGGCGACCACTTGGCCGCCAAGCTGGGCGTGCCCGTGGTCATCGACAACAAGCCAGGTGCAGGCGCCATCATCGGCATTGACGCGGCGGCCAAATCGCCCGCCGATGGCTACACCCTGGTCATGAGCACCTCGGGCACCTTCTGGCAAAACCGCATCTTGTATTCCAAGCTGCCCTACAACCTCGACAAAGACCTGACCCCTGTCACAGTGTTCCCTTCAGGGCCGCTGGTTGTAGGCATCAACGACAAAATTCCCGCTAACAACATGGCCGAATTTGTGGCTTGGGCCAAGAAAAACCCGGTGTCCATGGGCACTTACGCACCGGGTTCGTACCCGCACATGGTGGCCGACCAGACCAACCGTGTGCACGGCACCAAGATTCAGTCAGTGCATTACCGGGGCGAAGCCCCCATGTGGCTCGACGTGGCTTCTGGCCAATCGCAAATTGCTGTGGGCAGCTACCTGGCCTTCAATGCCGTGGCCAGCCGTGGCGTGCGCCCGATTGGGGTGACCGGCAGCTACCGCTCCCCCAAACTGCCCAACGTGCCTACCCTCATGGAGCAAGGTGATACCGCCAAGTTGGTGACCTTGGAAGGTGGCTTGCCCCTGGTGGCCCCGGCTGGCACACCCGAAGCCGTGCTGAAACTCCTGGCCGATGAAGCCGTGGCCTGGTCCAACACCGACAAAGCGGCCAAATTGCGCGAGACCTTCGCCATCCCCAACAAACCCAAAAACCTGGCCGGTACCCGCAAAGACTGGGAAGGCGAAGTGCCCGTGTGGATCAAGTTGGCGGTGGACTTGGGCATCAAGCTCGACTGAAACCTGCGCTTTGGCATCTGCCTCATTCTTGTTTGATCCTGGGTCTGCGGACCCTGAAGTCGCGGTTTAATCTCGGCTTATGAGCAAAACAGACCAGATGAGTTTTTTCGGCTTCGAGCCCGAAGCGGCCGAAAAACCGGCCAAACCCGCCAAAGCTTCAAAGCTTGCCAGCCCTCCAGCCACGGCGGTGATGCCTGCCGAGGCCGTTGCGGTGGGGCCTGTGGCTGCGCCCTTGGTGGCGCAGGCCAGCGACCCCGAGGCCATGGCCCTAGTGCTGGCGCAACACCCCGACTTTCGCGTGCTGCGCCGTTTGCAGCCGGTCACCGACTATGGTGGGCTACAGGGCCAGGCTACGCAGTGCGTGATCGTGCTGGACACCGAAACCACCGGACTGGACAGCAAGAGCGAAAAAGTCATTGAGTTGGCCATGTTGTCGGTGCTGGTGGACAGCGCGACCGGCTTGCCGGTGGGGCCCGTCACGATTTACGAGTCGTTTGAAGACCCGGGCCGACCAATTCCGCCCCAGATCACCGAGATCACCGGCATTGACGACAGCATGGTGCAGGGCCAACGCATCGACGACGCGGCCGTGAACGCCTTGGTGCAAGAGGCCGATTTGGTCGTGGCGCACAACGCCGGGTTTGACCGGCCGTTTGTCGAGGCGCGTTGGCCTGTGTTTGCGGGCAAGGCTTGGGGCTGTTCGTTTCAGGGCATTGACTGGAAGAAAGAGGGCAGCGGCTCGGCCAAGCTGGAGTTTTTGGCGTCGGAGCGCGGCTGGTTTTACGACGCCCACCGGGCGCAGGTGGACTGCCATGCGCTCTTGCAGGTGCTGGCTTCGCCGCTGGCCGATGGGCAAAGCGGGCTGGTACGGCTGCTGACCGGGGCAGATCAGACGCGCTACAAGCTGCGCGCCACAGGGGCACCGTTTGAAGCCAAAGACAAGCTCAAGGCACGCGGCTACCGTTGGGACGGCGAAGGCCGGGTTTGGTGGTGCAGTTTGGGCTCTGACGCTTTGCTGGACGCCGAGTGCGCCTGGCTGCGTGCAGAGGTCTATGGCCAGCGCAGCGCCCGGGTGCAATTGGAGGCGATGGACAGCCGGGTGCAGTTTTCCAGCCGTTCGGGCGCTTTGAGCGAGCGTTCAGTTTGATTTTTGTCGGCCCGGTCCGACAAGCTGGGATAATGCCGGGTTGCGCACGCCGCGCCTGATTCCATCAGCAGGCTTGCGGCGCAGAGCGGGCACCCTTGGGGTGCAAGGTCTCTGCCTACTTTTATTCAGGGTGATACATGGCTCAATACGTATTTTCGATGAACCGGGTCGGCAAGATCGTGCCGCCCAAACGTCAGATTCTCAAAGACATTTCCTTGTCTTTCTTCCCCGGTGCCAAGATCGGCGTGCTGGGCACCAACGGCTCGGGCAAGTCCACTTTGCTCAAGATCATGGCCGGCATCGACAAAGAGATCGAAGGCGAAGCCATCCCCATGGCGGGCCTGAAGATCGGCTACCTGCCACAAGAGCCGCAGCTCGACCCCACCGAAACCGTGCGTCAGTCGGTTGAAAACGGCATGGGCGAGATCAAAGCCGCGCAAACCCGCTTGGAAGAGGTGTATGCCGCCTATGCCGAAGAAGACGCCGACTTTGACGCGCTGGCTGCTGAGCAGGCCCAACTCGAAGCGATCATTGCCACTGCAGGCGATGCTTCTGACCACCAACTCGAAATCGCGGCCGACGCGCTGCGCCTGCCCCCATGGGACGCCGTGATCGGCAACCTGTCGGGCGGTGAAAAGCGCCGTGTGGCGCTGTGCCGCTTGCTGCTGTCGCGCCCGGACATGCTGCTGCTCGACGAACCGACCAACCACTTGGACGCCGAATCGGTGGACTGGCTGGAGCAGTTCCTGTCGCGTTTCTCGGGCACCGTGGTGGCCATCACCCACGATCGCTACTTCTTGGACAACGCTGCCGAGTGGATTTTGGAACTCGACCGTGGCCACGGTATCCCTTACAAGGGCAACTACTCCACCTGGTTGGAGCAAAAAGAAGCCCGTCTGGAGCAGGAGCAGCGCACAGAAGACGCCCGCACCAAGGCCATGAAGAAGGAACTGGAGTGGGCCCGAGCCAACCCTAAGGGCCGTCAGGCCAAGAGCAAGGCCCGTCTGGCCCGCTTCGAAGAGCTGAGCGACTATGAATACCAGCAGCGCAACGAAACCCAGGAAATTTTCATTCCTGTGGCGGAGCGTTTGGGCAATGAGGTGTTCGAGTTCAAAAACGTCAGCAAGTCCTTTGGCGACCGTTTGCTGATCGACAACCTGAGCTTCAAGGTGCCTGCGGGTGCCATCGTGGGCATCATCGGCCCCAACGGCGCGGGTAAATCGACCCTGTTCAAGCTGATCGCTGGCAAAGAACAACCCGACAGCGGTGAAGTCACCATCGGCCAGACCGTGCGCATGGCTTTTGTGGACCAAAACCGTGACGACCTGGACAACAACAAAACTGTTTGGGAAGACGTCTCGGGCGGCCTGGACATCATCAACGTGGGCAAGTTCCAGATGGCCAGCCGCGCGTATTGCGGGCGCTTCAACTTCAACGGTGGCGACCAGCAAAAGAAAGTCGGCATGCTGTCGGGCGGTGAGCGCGGTCGCTTGCACTTGGCCAAAACCCTGATCGAAGGCGGCAACGTCTTGCTGCTGGACGAGCCATCCAACGACTTGGACGTGGAAACCTTGCGCGCTTTGGAAGACGCGTTGCTGGAGTTCGCAGGCTCGATCATGGTCATCAGCCACGATCGCTGGTTCCTGGACCGCATTGCCACCCACATCCTGGCCGCCGAAGGCGACAGCCAGTGGGTGTTCTTTGACGGCAACTACCAGGAATACGAAGCCGACAAGAAACGCCGTCTGGGTGAAGAGGGTGCCAAGCCCAAGCGCGTGCGCTTCAAGGCTTTGAAGTAATCAGCTGCTTTGCACCCAGCAACGGGCCCTTCGGGGCCCGCTGTCATTTGGGGGCTGCAGGTCGGCCGCTCCCGCCCCCACATTCGGCCGCAGGGTGGTCCTAAGCGAAATACAGGGCGTGTCTTGTGGGAGCGAGCCCCTGCTCGCGAATGCTGGCGCACCACGCTGCCTGCACAGTCGCAAAGCCTGAACCACCATTCGGCCGCAGGGGCAGCCTCCCACAGAAAACAATCGCAGCCGCTGTGAAAACCATGACCGTTGATTGTTGGTTACAGGCTGGTCAGCTTGGCGCGTGCCTTGTCGGCCCACAGTTGCAGGTTGTCGAACAGGCCTTGCTGGCTGAACGAGCAACTTTCACCGCTGAACAGGGCGCTGGACTCGATGCGGTCAAGCAAGTCGCCCAGCACGACGCCAAATTTTTCGGGCAAAGGCAGGTTGGCCGCACCGGTGCGCCACAGCTGGATCATCTCGTTTTGCGGCAAACCGCCCTGCGCGCAGGCGGTCAGTGCATCTGTCATGCGGGTCAGGGTGTCAAGGTCGGTGCGCATGGGCCGTGTGTCTCCTGAAGGGCCCGGCGCCTTGGCGGCCAGCGGGCGAGTGGGTGGCTTGGTTTCGAGGCGACAATCATGCCCCATGAAAGCCAAATCTCTCAAACCCATGCGCCTGGAAGACATCTTGTTCAGCCAGGGCTTTGGCACCCGCCGTGTGTGTGCCGGACTGGTCCAGCAAGGCTACGTGCAAGTCAAGGGCGAAACCATCACCGATTCGGGTGAATTCTTTGAACTCGAAGGCCTGCATTTCAGCGTGCAGGGCACCAACTGGCCGTTCAAGGAGCACGCCTATGTGCTGCTGAACAAGCCCGCAGGCACCGAGTGTTCACAAAAACCCTCCACCTGGCCGAGCATTTACACGCTGCTGCCCGCACCTTTGCGCCAGCGCCCGCAAAAAGCGGCGGTGCAGGGCGTGCAGGCCGTGGGCCGACTCGATCAGGACACCACGGGTTTGCTGCTGTTGACCGACGACGGCAAGTTCATCCACCGCATGAGCTCACCCAAGCACCACGTGCCCAAGGTGTACGAAGTGACCACCAAGCACCCGATCACGCCCGAGATGGTCGACAAGTTGCTGACGGGTGTGGTGCTCGACGACGACCCCAAGCCCGTCAAGGCCGCCGCCTGCGAGGCCGTGGGTGAGTTGCACCTGAAGCTGACGCTGACGGAGGGCAAATACCACCAGGTCAAACGCATGCTGGCGGCGGTGGGCAACCGGGTTGAAGGTCTGCACCGCTCACAAATCGGTGGCCTCGTCTTGAATGATCTGGCCCCCGGGCAATGGCGTTGGTTGACCGAAGAAGACCTGGCCTTGCTCAAGCCCTGACGTTGGGCACCCCTGGCGCCAACGGGAGCGAGCCCCCGCTCGCGAATGGATGCTCTGCCAGCGCACGCATTCGGCCGCAGGGGCGACCTCCCACAAGAGAGCTTTCCATGCGGGCGACCGCCTACGGAGGCAAGCCTCCACAAGGGCTGCCTTTTGCAGGGATTGAACTGCACACGCATTTTGTGGGAGCGAGCCCCCGCTCGCGAATGCTGGCGCGCCACAGCCTGTGGCGAATGACGCCATCAAAGTTGTTGCATGAAGGTTTGCATCGCCTTTTCCACGGCCTCAGGCTGGTCCCGGTGGGGTGAATGCCCGCAGTCGGGCAGTTTCAGCAATTGCGCCTGCGGCACGCAAGCGGCGATGTCGTCGATCTGGGCCATGGTGCCGTAGGGGTCGGTCTCGCCCTGAATGGCCAGCAGGGGCGCTGAAATGCCCCCCAGCTCCGGACGGATGTCGAACGATCGGAAGGCTTCGCTCAGCCACACATCGTTCCATTGCCAGAAGGCGCAGTCCACATCCGCGTGGTACGTGTCCAGACGCTGGCGCAGGGGGCCGTTTTCGTAAGCTTGGCGTGCGGCGGTGATCGCCTGCACAGAGATGTCTTCGACCATGACATGCGGAGCCATCGCCACGCACCCGGCCACATCAAAACGGCTGGCGTGGATCAGGGCGATGGTGCCGCCGTCTGAATGGCCCAACAGCACGGGGCGCGCAATGCCCAACAACTGCAACAAAGCGGGCAAGACAACCAGGGCTTCGTGGTGCATGTAGTCGGGCAACAGGCGCCCCACACGTTGCCCCGCCGACTCGCCAGACGGACCACGCACACCGGGCACGGCGTCCGATTGACCATAGCCCCGGCGTGAATAGACCAAGCCAGCGCACCCCAGCCGCTGGCAAAGCCGCGTGGGCCAGTCGCGCCACATGGCCACGCTGCCCAGTCCTTCGTGCAAGAAGACCAAGGTGGGCAAAGGGTCGGCGCTGGTGGCAGGGATCTGCAAGACCTCCAAGGTGACGCCTTGAATGCTTATTTTTGAGGGCGGCTTGATCTGCATCTGGGTTCCTGTGGGTGGTCCGATTACACTTGAACGTGATTTTGAAAGTGTTTTTGTGATTTCCTTGCTTCCTGTTGTTCGATTTTTGGCGTTGGCTGTTTTAGGCCTTCAGTTTTTCGGTGCTTCGGCTCAAACACCGGCCCCCGCACCCGTTTTTGTCCTCAACTCCCTTGATGGCACGGTCAGCGTGATCGATCCCGTCAGCTGGACCGAAAAAAAACGCATCCCCACGGGCAAAGAGCCCCACCACCTGTACATGACGCCCGATGAAAAATCGGTGATCGTGGCCAATGCGCTCAGCGATTCGCTCACCTTCATCGACCCGCGCACTGCCGAAGTTCAGCGCACAGTCACGGGCATTCTGGACCCTTACCAGTTGCGTTTTTCACCCGACATGAAGTGGTTTGTCACCGTGGCCAACCGCCTCAACCATGTGGACATTTACCGCTGGGATGGCCACAACCCCACCTTGGTCAAGCGCATTGCCACGGGCAAAACGCCCAGCCATTTGTGGATTGACAGCAAAAGCACCACCGTGTGGGCCAGCATGCAAGACAGCAACGAGCTGGTCACCATTGACTTGGCCACGCAAACCCTGAAAAGCCGTGTGCCCACGGGCCCCATGCCTGCTGACGTGTTTGGCACGCCGGATGACAAAACCTTGCTGGTGGGCCTGACCGGGGGCGAAGGTGTTGAGGTGTATGACGTGAGCAGCGGAACGCCGCGTTTGGTCAAGACCGTGCCCACTGGCAAAGGCGCTCACGCTTTTCGTGCGCTGGGTGACCGCAAGCATGTGCTGGTGAGCAACCGCGTGGCCAACACCGTCAGCCAGATCGACTACACCAGCATGCAGGTGGTGGCCGAGTTTCCTGGACCTTCGGGGCCCGATTGCATGGACGTGAGCAAAGATGGCAAAACCTTGTTGCTCGCTTCCCGCTGGGCCAAAAAACTCACCGTGATCGACATGGCCAGCCGCAAAGTGGTGCGCCAGGTGAGCGTGGGCAAGTCGCCCCACGGCGTGTGGACGCTCGACCATGCGGGCCGCAACTGACGTTCTGCTAGGTTTGGCGCTGGCCGTTGCGGCCATGGCGCTGCCTGTGCTGGCGCAAACAGCACCGCCCCCGTGTACAAAACCCGTTTACCTGACTTTTGACACTGGTCACATGGGCGTGGCCCCGTTGATCGCGGATGTGCTGCAACGCCAGCAGGTGAAGGTCACCTTTTTTGCGGCCCACGAAAAAACCCAGCAAGGCGATGGCACCTTGGGCCAGCACTGGGCACCGTGGTGGAAAGCCCGCGCTGCCGAAGGCCATGCTTTCGCCTCACACACTTGGGACCATGCCTATTGGCGCGCTGATGCGACCGATGCGGGCGAGGGTCGATTCCGCATCCGCCCCAGTGCCGGTGCGCAGGCTGGGCAAACCTTGCTGTGGACCGCCCAAAATTATTGTGACAACCTGCGCCAAGCGGCGAGGCGCTTGCAAGAGGTGACGGGTCAGGCACCCTTGCCCTTGTTCCGTGCGCCGGGTGGCAAAACCTCGGCGCGTTTGCTGGCTGCGGCCAAGCAGTGCGGCTTTGCCCATGTGGGCTGGGCCGATGCGGGCTTTTTGGGTGACGAGTTGCCCAGCGACGCCTATCCCAACGCACAGCTGCTGCAAAAAGCCCTTCGCAACATTCGCCCCGGCGACATCCTGGTAGCGCATCTGGGCATCTGGTCACGCCAAGACCCTTGGGCACCGGCTGTGCTGGAGCCACTGATTGAGGGTCTCAAGGCCAAAGGCCTGTGCTTTGCCACGCTGCGCGAGCACCCCGCCTACCGCGATTGGATTGGCCAGCACCCCTTGCAGCTTGTGGCTTTGCCCGATTCGCGACAATAAGCACATGGACTTTTTGCTCGACGGTTTTTCCTGGCTTCAGCAAACGCTTTACGAAGCGGTGGTGCAGCCCATCGCCTTTGCCGCAGGGCAGGGCCACCTGCTGGAAAAAGCCTATGAAGGCACGGGTTGGGTGGTGGTGGGCCTGCTGCAAATCGCCGTCATGCTTGCGGTGATCGGGCCACTGCAACGCTTGTGGCCTGCCGAGAAGCAGCACGACGCCAAGGCGGTACGGGTCGATGTGCTTTACACCTTGATTCACCGCTTGGGCTTGTTCAAACTGGGCATGTTTTTCACGCTCGATTACGCTTTTGAGCAAGGCTGGGGTGTGCTGCGCAGCATGGGCTGGCCTACGCTGCACCTTGACGGCCTGTGGCCCGGGGTGACCGACCTGGCGTTGCCGAGCTTTGTGCTTTACCTCGTGGTGTTTGACTTTGTGCATTATTGGGTTCACCGGGCGCAGCACCAGTCCAACGGCTGGTGGGCTTTGCATTCGCTGCACCATTCGCAACAACACATGAGCATGTGGACTGACAACCGCAATCATCTGCTGGACGACGTGGTGACCAGTTTGATTTTGTCCACCGTGGCGGTGCTCATTGGCGTGGGCCCTGGGCAGTTTGTTGCGCTGGTGGCCGTTAGCCAGCTGAGCGAGAACTTCCAACACGCCAATGTGCGCATCTGGTTTGGCCGCGTTGGCGAGCGCCTGTGGGTCAGCCCGCGCTTTCACCGCCGACACCACAGCATCGGCATCGGGCATGAGTCTGAAGTGCAGGGGCGAACCGTGCTGGGCGGCTGCAACTTTGGCGTGCTGCTGCCTTGGTGGGACATGCTCTTTGGCACCGCCGACTTTCAGTTGCGCTACGACCCCACAGGCGTGCGCGATCAGGTGGAACAGGGCCGTGACTATGGGCGCGGATTTTGGGCGCAGCAATGGCGTGGCTTGCTGCGTCTGGTGGGCCGGGCCTGACATCCGCACAGCGCTGGCGCTTCTTGCGCAACTGCTAAGCTTCTACACATGAAACTCTTGATCGATTCCTTCTGGCGTTCAGCCATGTATTGCCTGTATCCCCGGGTGATCGGCTTGTCGTTTTTGCCGCTGGTGCTGATCGTGGCGCTGTCCTGGTTGCTGGGCTATTTGTATTGGGACACCGCTGTCACGGGCGTGCGGGCTTGGCTGGATGCCTCCAGTTGGCTCACAGTGGTGTGGCGCTGGCTGGAGGGCATTGGTTTGCCTGACCTCAAGACCGTGGTCGCGCCCTTGATGGTGATTTTTTCGGTCACGCCGCTGGTGGTGGTGGCCTCGCTACTGGCGGTGTCCTTTTTGATGACCCCCGCGCTCACGCGCTTGGTGGCTGAGCGGCGTTTTGTGGGCCTACAGCGCAAGCACGGCGGCACTTGGCTGTTCAGTTTGTGGTGGACTTTTTTGTCATTGTTGCTGGCGCTGGGCGCGTTGTTGCTGACGCTGCCCATGTGGCTGGTGCCGCCTTTGGCCATGTTGCTGCCTGCGCTCATTTGGGGCTGGCTCACCTACCGCATCATGGCGTTCGATGTGCTGGCCGAGTTTGCCAGCGCCGACGAGCGGCACACTTTGATGGCCCGCCACCGCATGAGCTTGTTGGGCATGGGTGTGATCACGGGCCTCATGGGCGCCGCGCCCAGTCTGGTGTGGGCATCGGGGGCCTTGTTTGCCGCAGCGTTCGTGATCCTGGTGCCGGTGGCCATCTGGATTTACACCTTGGTGTTTGCCTTTTCTTCGCTGTGGTTCGCTCACTTTGCGCTGGCTGCATTGCAAGCCCTGCGCTCCGAGCCTTTCAATGTTGTGGTGGACGAAGTCTTGTCCGCTGTGCCACCTTCGCCCCATGCCACAGCCAAATTGGGCGTTGAACCCAATGACCCATCCGCTGATGTGACCGATGTTGAGCCACGCCGCGTGAACTGATTTTTTGCAGAAAGTCCCTCGACCATGACCCCCACTTTTGGCCTGATCATCATCGGCGACGAAATCATGTCCGGCAAGCGCCAGGACAAGCACATGCCCAAAGTCATCGAACTGATGTCGGCACGCGGCCTGACCCTGACTTGGGCCGAGTACGTGGGCGATTCGCCCGAGCGCATCACCGCCACCTTGAAGCGGGCTTTTGAATCGGGCGATGTGGTGTTCAGTTGCGGTGGCATTGGGGCCACGCCCGATGACCACACCCGCCAGTGCGCGGCACGGGCGTTGGGCATGCCGCTTGCGCTGCACCCCGAGGCCAAGCGGCTCATTCAAGAGCGCATGCAAGACACCGCCAAAGAGCAGGGCTTGCCTTACGAACCCGAGCGAGACGACAACGTGCACCGCCTCAACATGGGCGTGTTCCCCGAAGGGGCCGACATCATCCGTAACCCGTACAACAAGATTCCGGGTTTTCGCTGCTGGGGCGCTGGCGGCGGGGCCGTGCACTTTGTGCCGGGTTTTCCGGTCATGGCCTGGCCCATGATCGAGGCCGAGCTGGACACGCATTACGCGAGCCACTTTCAGCAAAACGCTTGGCTGGAAAAGTCGGTCATCGTGCTCGGTTCAATGGAGGCCACCCTGACGCCCTTGATGGAGGCCATTGAAGCGCGGCACCCCGGTGTCAAGGTGTTCAGCTTGCCCAGCGTCGACCACCCGCAGTGGGGGCGTCACATTGAGCTGGGCGTCAAAGGTGAGCCCGGCAGCGCCGAGTCGGCCTATTTGGACTTGCGACAGGGCCTGATGGCCTTCAATCTGGAATATGGCCCCGAATTGGTGCGTTGATATAAAATTCACCTTAATGGTGCAAAATTGCACAATTAAGGTGCAACTCTACTCGCCCCGTCTTTGGGCGCATGGGGTTCAATGACCGGAAAATCCCGTGTCGAGCTGATGGGGTGCTCTGTGAGTTGCCCGACGTGTTCTTTTTTCTGCGTCTGAAGTGGCCAATCGGGCCTGCTCAGGGCACAATCTTGGGCTGTTCAGGCGCAGTTTATTGAGTCAAGTTGGCACAAAAACTGCAATACCCGAGCGTAAGCTTTTTAACCCCTTTCCATTCAGGAGAATTTGATGGCCAAGACCGTCGCAGACGTGATGAAGATGGTGAAAGAGAACGAAGTCAAGTTCGTTGACTTCCGTTTCACCGATACCCGTGGCAAATGGCAGCACATCACTGCGCCCGTGTCGCAGTTCGACGAAAGCAAGTTCGAAGACGGTCAAGCGTTTGACGGCTCTTCCATTGCTGGCTGGAAAGGCATTGAAGCCTCCGACATGCTGTTGATCCCCGATCCAAGCAGCGCCATCATCGACCCCTTCTTCGAAGAAGTCACCCTGGTTCTGATCTGCGACGTGATCGAGCCCACAGACGGCAAGGCCTACGAGCGTGACCCACGTTCCATCGCCAAGCGCGCTGAGACTTACCTCAAGCAATCGGGCATGGGCGACACCGCCTACTTTGGTCCCGAGCCAGAATTCTTCTTGTTTGACGACGTGCGCTGGAGCACCGAGCCGAACAACACCTTCTACGCCATCGACGAAGCTGAAGCCCCATGGAACAGCGGCACCAAGATGGAAAACGGCAACAGCGGTCACCGCAACCGCGTCAAAGGTGGCTACTTCCCAGTGCCTCCAGTTGACAGCACACACGACATGCGCAGCGAAATGTCGCTGATCCTCGAATCCGTGGGCATCCCGGTCGAAGTGCACCACCACGAAGTGGCTGGCGCAGGTCAGTGCGAAATCGGCACCAAGTTCTCCACATTGGTTGAGCGCGCTGACTGGACGCTGCTGCAAAAGTACGTGATCCACAACGTGGCCAACGCTTACGGCAAAACCGCCACTTTCATGCCTAAGCCTTACGCTGGCGACAACGGTTCCGGCATGCACGTTCACCAGTCCATCTGGAAAGACGGCAAGAACCTGTTTGCAGGCAATGGCTACGCTGGTTTGTCTGAATTCGCTTTGTTCTACATCGGCGGCATCATCAAGCACGCCCGTGCCCTGAACGCGATCACCAACCCTGGCACCAACAGCTACAAGCGTTTGGTTCCTCACTACGAAGCCCCTGTGAAATTGGCTTACTCGGCCAAGAACCGCTCTGCTTCGATCCGCATCCCCAACGTCGCCAGCGACAAGGGCCGCCGCGTGGAAGCCCGCTTCCCCGATCCATTGTGCAACCCTTACCTGGGCTTCGCTGCCTTGTTGATGGCTGGCCTGGACGGCATTGAGAACAAGATTCACCCCGGTGAAGCTGCGACCAAAGACCTGTACCACTTGCCTCCAGAAGAAGACAAGTTGGTGCCCACAGTTTGCTCCAGCCTGGACCAGGCTCTGGACGCACTGAATGCAGACCGTGCCTTCTTGACCAAAGGTGGCGTGTTCACCGACTCGTGGATCGACGCTTACATCGAATTGAAGATGCAAGAAGTCAACCGCAGCCGCGTCGAAGTGTCGCCTGTCGAATACGACATGTACTACTCGCTGTAAGCGGTATGCGCCATATTGCACACCCCCGTGCAATAGAAAAAAAGGACGGCTTCGGCCGTCCTTTTTTTTGTAAAGCCGTGACACCATGACCGCGCCAGTTTCCCGATTTCAGGCATTTGATTTGTTGGCCACACCTGTGGCGGTGTTGCAGGGGCAGGGGCGTGTGCGCTTTGTCAACGCTGCGCTGGAAGATGCCTTGGGCATGTCCAGACGCACGCTGTTTGACACCCACATGCCCGATTACTTTCTCGATCCCCAGCCACTGATCACCGCCTTGGTGGGGGCGCAGTCCAACGAGTTTGCAGCCTTGCGCTACGAAGCCCAAATGCGGCGCGTGCACCACGAAGACCCCTTGCCGGTGCATGTGATCGTGGCCCCGTCGGATCAGGAGGGTGAAGTGATCGTGGAGTTGTTGCCGGTTGAGCAGCAAACCCGCCAGGAGCGTGAAGAGCGCCTGCTTGACCAGGCGCAGGCCAACAAAGAGCTGATCCGTAACCTGGCGCACGAAATCAAAAATCCCTTGGGCGGTATCCGTGGCTCAGCCCAGCTGCTGGAGATGGAGCTGGACAGCAAAGAGTTGACCGAATACACCCAGGTCATCATCCACGAAGCCGACCGCCTGCAAACGCTGGTGGACCGCTTGCTGGCCCCGCACCGCCGCCCGCATGTGGTGGGCGATGTCAACATCCACGAAGTTTGCGAGCGCGTGCGCGCACTGATTCTGGCCGAGTTCCCCAAAGGCCTGAAGGTGGTGCGCGATTACGACATTTCGATTCCCGAGTTCCGGGGTGACCGGGAACAACTCATCCAGGCCGTGCTCAACATCGCACACAACGCTTCTCAAGCCTTGCACGAACGCATTGCACAAGGTGATGGCCAGATCACGCTCAAGAGCCGCATCTTGCGACAAGTCACGTTTGGTAAGCAGCGTTATCGCCTGGCATTGGAATTGCATGTCATTGACAACGGGCCTGGTGTTCCAGACTCGATCAAGGACCGCATTTTCTACCCGTTGATTTCGGGGCGTGAAGGCGGCTCCGGCCTGGGGCTGACATTGGCGCAAACTTTTGTTCAGCAACACCACGGCATGATCGAATGTGACAGCGAGCCCGGTCGTACGGATTTCAAAATTTTGATTCCGTTGCCTTGAGAACCACAGAAAGTGCCACGTTGATGAAGCCGATCTGGATCGTAGACGATGACCAATCCATTCGCTTTGTGCTTGAAAAAGCACTGTTGCGCGAAGGTTTGCCCACCCGCAGCTTCACCAACCCACGCGAGGTGCTCAAGGCGCTGGACGCAGAAGGTGACGGCGATGGCCCGCAGGTGTTGGTCAGCGACATCCGCATGCCCGGTGGCTCGGGCCTGGATTTGCTGACCGCGATCAAGCAACGCCTGCCTGGTTTGCCCGTGATCATCATGACCGCGTTCTCTGATCTGGACAGCGCCGTGTCGGCCTTTCAGAGCGGTGCGTTTGAATATTTGCCCAAGCCTTTTGACTTGCCCAAAGCGGTTGAGTTGATTCGCCGCGCTGTGGGCGAGAGCCAACGCGAAGACGTGGCGGAAGAAAAAATGACCGACGCGCCCGAGATGCTCGGCCAAGCGCCGGCCATGCAAGACGTGTTTCGCGGTATTGGCCGCTTGGCGCAAAGCCATGTCACGGTGCTCATCACGGGTGAATCGGGCTCGGGCAAAGAACTGGTGGCGCACGCGCTGCACAAACACTCGCCACGCGCCAACCAGCCCTTTGTGGCCATCAACACCGCCGCGATTCCCAAAGACCTGTTGGAGAGCGAACTCTTCGGCCACGAGCGTGGTGCCTTCACGGGCGCACAAGCCTCGCGCCGGGGCCGCTTTGAACAGGCCGATGGCGGCACGTTGTTTTTGGATGAAATCGGCGACATGCCATTCGACCTGCAAACCCGCTTGCTGCGCGTTTTGTCGGACGGCAACTTTTACCGTGTGGGTGGCCACAGCGCGGTCAAAGCCAATGTGCGCGTGATCGCAGCGACCCACCAGGATCTGGAGCAGCGCGTCAAGGAAGGCGTGTTCCGCGAGGACTTGTACCACCGCTTGAACGTGATTCGCCTGCGCTTGCCCGCCTTGCGTGAGCGGCGTGAAGACGTGCCCATGTTGGCGCGCTACTTTTTGCAGCGCAGTGCACAACAATTGGGCGTGGAGCCCAAGCGCATAGCCGACGCTGCCCTGGAACGGCTGAGCCATTTCCAGTTTCCGGGCAACGTGCGTCAACTGGAAAACATTTGCCACTGGCTGACCGTGATGGCACCTGCGCAAGTGATTGAAGTGAAAGACTTGCCGCCCGAAGTGCTGGATGCAGGATCGCAGCTTGCTGCCTTGCCTGCACAGGCAGCTTGGGCGCCTGCGCCATCGGATGCCGAGGCCGTGCAGGGTGCAGCCTCAGGCGATGTGCTTGAGCAGATGGCCTCGGTGGCGACCAGCGTGCCTGCGTCTCACCCGATGGCCAAAGTCTGGGAGTCGGGTCTGGAAGAGGAAGCCTTGGCGTTGTTAAACGCGGGCCGAACCGACGTATGGGATGTGTTGACCCGGCGCTTTGAAACCAGCCTGATTCAGGCCGCCTTGGCGACCACACGGGGACGTCGAATCGAGGCAGCCCAAAAGCTGGGCATTGGCCGCAACACCATCACCCGCAAGATCCAGGAACTGGGCATCGACGACTGAACTGCAAAACAGGCTTTCTCGAGCAGGGGGCTCGCTCCCACAGAGGTCTGTCAGTTCTTGCGGGCCACCCAATAAGTGGCGCCTTCGGGGCCATATTGCTCGGCATGAGGCTCGTCGCGATTCAGTGAGAACTCGTCGCCGGGTGTCAGGTAGCGCTTTTGTGGGCTGCCGTCGGGCGCAGCGCAGCTCAGCCACAGCTGGCCTGCCGTCACCCGCGCTTTGACCGCAAAGGGGTGCGTGTGCGTCTCCAGCACCACGTTGGGCTCCCAAGTGCGTTCCAGCACTTCGTCAAAACCTTCGGCCAGCGCTTGCTGCTTGAATGCTTCAAAACGCATGGTGGGAACCTCCGTGAAATGGCCGTAAGGCGCGTGGGCTGACCAGTCGGTTGGCACTTCAAACGCCATGGGTGCATCGGTGAACGGGTGCGGAAAAGCCAGCGACTGCGCATGCAGCATCAAGCGCGGGCAGAGCGCTCGCACAGGGGCTGGCGCATACAGCGCGTCGCCCAGCATGGGGTGGCCAATGCTTTGCAGGTGCACCCGCAGTTGGTGGGTGCGCCCGGTGAATGGCTCCAGCTCCACCAGCGTGGCGGTGTCGCTGCTTTGCAGGGCGCGCCAGCGGCTGCGGGCTGGTTTGCCATCCGGGTGCACGATGTGCAGGGGGCGGCGTTCCCAGTCGAGCAAGATGGGGCCGTCAATCGTGCGCCAGCCGTCTTCGTCGGCGGGCACCGCTTTTTGGGTGTGCAGGGGCTGCCCGGCCACCACGGCCACATAGCGTTTGTGCACCTGGCGGGTTTCAAACAGGCGGCTCATGCGCCGCTGTGCCTCGATGCCGCGCGCCATGACCAGCAGGCCTGAGGTGTCCTGGTCGAGCCGGTGCACCACCAGCGCTTCGGGGTAAATGGCCTGCACGCGGCTGGCCAGACAGTCTTGTTTGTCGGGGCCGCGCCCGGGCACCGACAGCAGGCCGCTGGGCTTTTGCAGCACCAGCAGGTGTTCGTCTTCGTGGATCGGGGTCATGCCTGAGGGTCCTCTTAGCCTGCGGTGGCGGCGGGCTGTTCCAGCACCACATCCGACAGGGGCCGCGCCACGCAGGGCAGCACATAGCCTTCGGCTTTTTCTTCGGCCGACAGGCCCGGCCATTCCACCGTGTAGGCCACCTGGCCGCTGACCAGCTGGCAAATGCAGGTGCGGCAAGTGCCGTTGCGGCACGAACTGGGCAACTGCACCCGCCCCATGTCGGCCGCTTCGAGCAGGGTCAGGTCACCCTCCACGTCGAATTGCAAGTTGGCGGGCAGCACGCGAGCCGTGAAGATCTGAAAAGGAGCGGTCATGGACAGGAGGGAGGCCTTGCCAAGCGCTTGGCTTAACAAGGCTCGGGGCGCTTTATTTGTCTTTGACTTTGCCGCGAGGCGCCACAAAGGTGGACGGGGCCATGGGGCGGTCAGAGGTGAACGTCTTGGGGGGAGACGTGTCTTTCTTTGGCTTCTTGGCCATTTTGTTGCTGCGTTGTTCGCCTTTGGCCATGGTTTTTCCTTGGGTTGCTTCCCGGCTTGGGAGTGCCCTGATGTTAAAGCACAAAGCCGCAGAATCTGCGGCTTTGTGGGGGGCATCACCTGACGCTCCAAGAGCGGAAGGTGTGTTGCGACCTTATTTGACTTCGGTCACAAACTGCGCGGTGGGGCGGCGCACTTTTTTCAGGTTCGCCAACCAGTCGCCTTCGGCTGCACGGTAGCCCAGCGGCACGATGACCACGCTGCGCAGACCGCGAGCGCTCAGGCCCAAAATCTCGTCCACAGCTTTCGGGTCAAAGCCTTCCATGGGCGTGGCGTCCACTTCTTCGAAAGCGGCAGCGATCAAAGAAGCGCCCAAACCAATGTAGGCCTGACGTGCGGCGTGCTCGAAGTTCACTTCGGGCGTACGCGCAGGGTAGTTCTTGAGCAACATCTGGCGGTAGTTTTCCCAGCCTTCGTTGGTGCCGCCGCGTTGTGCGTTGGTCAGGTCAAACATCATGTTGATGCGATCGGCCGTGTAGTTGTCCCAAGCAGCAAACACCAGCAGGTGCGAGCCTTCGGTGATCTGGCCCTGGCCCCAGGCTTTGGGCTTGATCTGCTCGCGCACGGCGGCGTTGGTCACCACGATAACTTCGAAAGGCTGCAGGCCGCTCGATGTGGGGGCCAGACGGGCGGCTTCGACGATGCGGTCGACCTTGTCTTGGGCCACGACCTTGGTGGGGTCCATTTTTTTGCAGGCATAGCGCCATTCGAGTTTGTTCAGCAATTCAGACATGTGAAATTCCAGAGAGGGTTAATTGAAAGTGTGCGGCGATTGTGGCCCAAGTGCGCCAACGCGCCTGTCGCCTTTGACAAAGCAGGGCTTCAGGCGGGGACTTCTTGCCAAGTGCCTGAGGGCAAGTCGTTCAGGTTGTAAGGCCCCACGGCAGTGCGGATCAGCCGCAGCGTTGGCAAGCCCACGGCGGCGGTCATGCGGCGCACCTGGCGGTTGCGGCCTTCTCGGATGCACAGTTCCAGCCAAGTCGTGGGAATGCTTTTGCGCTCGCGAATCGGCGGGTTGCGTGGCCACAGGTCAGCGGGCGGCTGCACCGCGCGAGCGCGGGCGGGCAGGGTGGGGCCATCGTTCAGCGTCACGCCCCGGCACAAAGCGGTCAGGGCCTTGTCGTCCACCACACCCTCCACCTGCACCAAATAGGTCTTCTCCATCTTGAAGCGGGGGTCTGAAATGCGGGCTTGCTCCTTGCCGTCATCGGTCAGCAGCAGCAAACCTTCGCTGTCGGCGTCCAAGCGCCCGGCCACATACACGCCGGGCAGGTCGATGTGGTCCTTCAGACCCTGCCAGCGCCCCTCGGGGGTGAACTGGCTGAGCACGCCATAAGGTTTGTTGAAGCGGATCAGCATGGGCGTGAGGGTATCAGGTCGGTTAGCATCCCCCGCATGAGTACCCAATATGAATGCCTGAAAAGCGCCGACCTGTATGCCGAGGCCTTTGGCGTCGCCCCCCCCGAAAAACTGCCCGGCAAAGAAGTTTGGCCGCGCCAGCAGGGCCTGTTCATCCGCAAAGCCGCAGTGGCAACCACTGATCCCGAAGCACAAGCGCCAGCAGATGCCGCCCCCGCCAGCCCATTGGTGCTGGAATTGGCCCAAGGCCAATTTGGCTTGGTGCCCACTTGGGTCAAGTCGGCTTCGGACGCCAAACTGCGCTCAACCAAGCTGGCGGTGACCCGCTACGAAACCATGAGCACCGCCACGCCCACACGCGAGACATGGCTCAATGCCCAGCGCTGCATCATTCCCATGCAAGCGTTTTTAGAAGACGATTGGCGCAGCGGCAAGGCGGTGCCCACACGTATTGCCCGGGTCGATGGGAAACCCATGGGGGTTGCGGGCTTGTGGGAGCGTTGGACGCAGGGCGACGAAGAAATTGTGAGCTACACGCTGCTCACGGTGAACGCCAACAGCCACGCGCTGATGAACCGCTATGGCCAAAACGGCAACGAAAAACGCATGCCCGCCATCCTGAACGAAGGCGCCTGGAACGCCTGGCTGACCGCCCCGCTCGACAAAGCCCGCGAGTTCATGCGTGCCTACCCGACCAACCTGTTGTTGGCCAACCCGGTACAGAAAAAGTAGTTGCGCCATACCCGTGAACACGGGTGGCCAGGTACATCAAGCCGTCATGAGACCCCGACCAGTCGAGTCCTCAGCTCAAAGCGACTGCTGGTAACGCTGCACCATCTCGGCCTGCGTTTCGATCTCAATCGTCTCGCCCTTGAAGGCCTGAATTTGGTCGCGCAGCATCTCTCCCATGGTGGGCAGTTTGCTGCGCTCAGGGTGCCGCGATGCATCCCAAAGCTGCGAACGCATGAAGGCCTTGGCGCAATGCAGATAGACCGATTCCACCGTCACGCGGATCACCAGCTTGGGTGTGCGCCGAGCGTCCACGCAAAGCGCCAAGTCGGCCGGGTCGGTGCTCAAAACCGCTTGCCCGTTGATGCGCAAAGTCTCGTCAAACCCCGGCACCATGAAGAGCAAACCCAAACGCCCGGTGCTGACAATGTTCTCCAGCGTGTCCAGCCGGTTGTTGCCCGGTGAGTCGGGCACCAAAAGCGTCTGCGCGTCCAGCACCTTGATGAAGCCCGCATCGCCCCCGCGAGGCGAGGCGTCCATGTGCCCATCCGCATCGCTGCTGGCCAACACCACAAAGGGCGACAGCGCGACGAAGCGGATCGCATGCGCGTCCAGCGACGGCATTTCTTTTTTAAGCGAACGCTCACTGGCGGGCCCGTAGAGCTGGCGCAGGGCTTCGAGGGTGGTGATGTGGTGGGTGGTCATGGGCGGAGAGTTGAATTGTTGGGCATACCCAAATTGGGTTGGTTCATGCCCATTTTGGGTATTTGGTAAGCGCTGCTTCCAAAGGTGTAGCTTTAGCTTTCCATGTCAGCGAAATCCACCAGCGGAATACCAGAACGTCTGGCGGCATCGGTCACGCAAGTCAGTAACTGGCGTGAGCCTGGCTTGACCAGCGGCAGCGAAGAGACTTTCTTCACCTGCGCCATACCGGATTCGAACAGTGCAACGCAAGCATGCAAGGGGTGTTGGGCCGATGCATAGACGATACCGTCCAGTTGTTGCGCCCGGCACTCTTGGGCAAAGCCTTGGGTGATGGCGATCCGTTGGGCTTGGAGCACAGGGTAGGGCTCGGCCAGCGCCCGCACATCGGCCAAACGCAAACGCCCTTTGGTGGCGAACGTCACCAGCGACTTGCGGGCCAAGTCGTCGAGCGAGCGGCTGTGCACATCGCGCCGAAAAATCGACTCATATAAGGCGGTGTGCTCGCTGTCGGCCAGATATGCCGTGGCCTCGGACGGCAAACAAAAGCGCCCCGCTTGCAAACCGGTGGGTGCCAACAACAAACCGTTGATTCGCACGCTGGTTTTGCGTGCACGCGTCAGCTGCACGCGGTGAAACGTCTGGCCGGGGGCCAGCTCAAGGATGGGTGGATGCAGGTCTTTGAATTTCATGGAAAGAGGCGGTTAATGCCCCTCTGCCGTCGCCAGATCGATCACGCGCTGGGCGGGTGTGCCTTGCTCCAGTGCGGTGCGGGGTGACTGGCCGTCCAGTGCCGGGTGCGGGCTTTCCAGGAAAGCCAGCAGTTGCCAACCGTCGGTCGAACCCAAGGCAGCGGCCATGGGCGCGATGACTGGAAAGATGAACGGCTCGAATTGCCAGCGGGGCAGCTTGTAGCCCCGGCGCAGGTGCGACACGCCAATGCAGCGGCCGCTTTTGATCCAGGCGTTCATGGTCACGCGGGTGGTGCCTGAGAGGGTGGCTGCTTCGTCGGTGGTGATCATGTCAGCCGCCTGAATGCGTTGCAGCCGGTACTGCGCGCCAAAGCGCAGCAGCGCATTGGTTTGCGCTTCTGAGGCATAAGGGTCTTGGCCGCTGGCTTCGTCACGGGGCACTTCCGTGACGGCCGAAAGGGGGAAGGTGAGCGTGTTCATGGTGTTTTTCCTGGTGCTCCCGCTTGACCATCGAAACGGGGCCAGCTCTCAAGATGCTGGCCCCGTGATTTTAAACCGCTTTGTTAATCTCGTAAAGTTCGTTATTTACGTAAGCCATGGGGTAGGGCCACCCATGGGCTTTCAATATGGCTTAAAACCACGACCCCAGTTCGCTCAAAAACGCCAGCTTCTCAGGCGTGGATGGCTGTGCCTGTAGCTCGTAAGTTGGCAAAAAGTTCAGGCAGTCTAGAATGTGCAGAATTCTGCAATGTCATAGGAGCCGGTCATGGGTTTTTCTGCCAGCGATGTCGTGCCATTCACACAAGCACGCTCCCATCTGTCCGAACTGGCCGACCAGGCCAAGGCTGGGGCAGAGAAGATCATCACCAAAAACGGCGAGAGCTATGTTGCGCTGATCGACTCTGACCGACTCGACTACTACCACCGTCTGGAGCGCGAACGCATTCACCTGCTGTTGATCGACGACGCCAAGCGCGGCTTGGCCGACATCACCGCAGGCCGCACGTTTGAAGCAGACGCCGCCCTGGCCCAGCTGCAACAGCAGCGCAAGACCGCCACCAAACTCCCTGCCAAGCAACGTGGCTGACCAGCTGTACCGGGTCGAGCTGACCTCCAGCTTCCTGGAGCGCCTTGAATCCATTGAGGCGTTTTTGGTGGAAGCGGATGCGGGCTTGGCGTTCGATGACCTGCTGGCCGAGATTCGCGCCACCGTCATCCCGAACCTGCGGCGCTTTCCGCGCATGGGGCGGCGCTACTTGGCCAACCCACCGCAGTCCGCCGAGGCGCTGGCGCTGCTGGCGGCCATGCCTGCGGGAGCGCCGGATGCGCTGCGCGAATACCTGCATGGCGACTACCTGATGCTCTACGCGGCCATGGAAGCCCAAGAAACGGTGGTCCTGCTGACGATTCGGCACCACCGCCAACTTTCGTTTGATTTTGCGCGGCTGTGGCCGTCAGCACCATCGACGAATGACTGAACCCAACAGCCAAACCAAACACCCCCAATTCACCCCAAACAACAACAAGGTTTCAGAATGACGAGTATTCAACAACGCGCAGCTTTGCAAAGCCAAATTTGGAAAATAGCCAACGACGTCCGGGGTGCCGTGGATGGCTGGGATTTCAAGCAATACGTGCTGGGCACTTTGTTTTACCGCTTCATCAGCGAAAACTTTGCGGCCTACATCGAAGGCGGTGACGACAGCATCGATTACGCCGTGCTGTCCGACGTGGTCATCACGCCCGAAATCCGAGACGACGCCATCAAAACCAAGGGTTACTTCATTTACCCCAGCCAGCTGTTTGCTCGCGTCGTCGCCAGCGCCAACGGCAACGAAAGCCTGAACACCGATTTGGCGGCCATCTTTCAATCCATTGAAAACTCCGCACTGGGCTACCCCTCAGAGCGAGACATTCGCGGCCTGTTTGCCGACTTCGACACCACCAGCAACCGCTTGGGCAACACCGTCAAAGACAAAAACACCCGCTTGGCCGCCGTGCTCAAGGGCGTGGCCGAGCTGGACTTTGGCGACTTTGGCGGCAGCGATTTCGAGACCCACCAGATCGACCTGTTTGGCGACGCCTACGAATTCCTGATTTCCAACTACGCCGCCAACGCGGGCAAATCGGGCGGTGAGTTCTTCACGCCCCAGCATGTGTCCAAGCTGATTGCCCAGCTGGCCATGCACAAACAAACCAGCGTGAACAAAATTTACGACCCCGCCTGTGGCTCCGGCTCTTTGCTGCTGCAAGCCAAAAAACACTTTGACCAGCATTTGATTCAAGACGGCTTTTGGGGGCAAGAGCTCAACCACACCACCTACAACTTGGCGCGCATGAACATGTTCTTGCACAACGTCAACTACGACAAGTTCAACATCCAGCTGGGCGACACCCTGATTGACCCGCACTTTGGCGATGACAAACCGTTTGACGCCATCGTCTCCAACCCGCCGTACTCGGTGAAGTGGATCGGCAGCGACGACCCCACCCTGATCAACGACGACCGCTTTGCCCCCGCTGGCGTGCTGGCCCCCAAGAGCAAAGCCGACTTTGCCTTTGTGCTGCACGCGCTCAGCTACCTCTCCAGCAAAGGCCGCGCCGCGATTGTTTGCTTCCCCGGCATCTTTTACCGGGGAGGTGCGGAGCAAAAAATTCGCCAATACCTGGTGGACAACAACCATGTGGAAACCGTCATCTCGCTGGCGCCCAACCTGTTTTACGGCACCACCATTGCCGTGACCATTTTGGTGCTGTCCAAACACAAAGCCGACACCACCACCCAGTTCATCGACGCCAGCGCGTTGTTCAAGAAAGAAACCAACAACAACACACTACTGGATACGCACATCGACCAAATCATGGCCGTGTTCGACAGCAAGGCCAATGTGGACCACTTTGCCCGCTCGGTCAGCCACGCCGACATTGCCGCCAACGACTACAACCTGTCCGTCAGCAGTTACGTGGAGGCCAAAGACACCCGCGAAGTGGTGGACATTGCCCAGCTCAACGCCCAGCTCAAAACCACCGTGGCCAAGATCGACCAGCTGCGCCAAGACATTGACGCCATCGTGGCCGAGATTGAAGGCGTGGAGCAAGAGGCATGAGCGGCGCTGACTTTTTGGACAAGCTGCTCGATGGGGTTGCGGTTGAGAGGAAACCGCTTGGTGATCTTGGCGAGTTGGTTCGTGGCAATGGATTGCAAAAGAAGGACTTCACTGAAACTGGTGTTCCCGCTATTCACTATGGCCAGATTTACACCTATTACGGCTTATCCACCAAGGAAACAAAATCTTTTGTCTCCCCCGATTTGGCTAAGCAGCTAAAGAAAGTAAATAAGGGGGATGTTGTCATTACCAACACAAGTGAAAACCTTGAGGATGTGGGAAAAGCACTGGTTTATCTTGGGGAGCAGCAAGCTGTTACGGGCGGACATGCATCGATCCTGAAACCTGGCGAATGTTTGCTGGGCAAATATTTTGCCTACTTTACGCAGACGGAAGAATTTTCCGGAGCAAAAAGGAAATACGCAAAAGGTACAAAGGTGATTGATGTTTCAGCCACCGACATGGCCAAGATTCAAATCCCCATCCCTTGCCCAGACAACCCCAAAAAATCGCTTGGAATCCAAGCCGAAATCGTCCGCATCCTGGACGCCTTCACCGAGCTGACCACCGAGCTGACCACCGAGCTGACCACCCGCAAAAAACAATACAACCACTACCGCGACCAGTTGTTGAGTTTTGAAGATGGGGAGGTTGAGTGGAAGACGTTGGAAGAAATCACATTAAGTATTGCTTCTGGCCGAAATAAGATTCGAAATACCGAAGGTGTGATTCCTGTGTATGGATCGACGGGTTTGATAGGGTTTACCAAGGATGCAGCCTACTCTGGCGATGTTCTTCTTGTAGCTCGTGTCGGTGCGAATGCAGGACTAGTCAATGCTGTCTCTGGTGAATTTGATGTATCTGATAACACGCTCATAGTGCGACCCAATGACTCTTGGAATGTGCGGTTTGCTTTGCATCAGCTAACGCATATGAATTTGAATCAGTACGCAGTTGGTGGTGGACAACCGCTAGTAACTGGCGGCCTTTTAAAGAGCTTGAAAGTCCCTTATCCACCAATTAATGAGCAAGAACGCATTGCCTCAGTGCTGGACAAATTCGACGCACTGACCAACTCCCTCACCGAAGGTTTGCCCCGCGAAATCGAACTGCGCCAGAAGCAGTACGCGCACTACCGCGACTTGCTGCTGAGCTTTCCCAAATCGCAAGAGGTGATGGCATGAGCGATACGGACAGCAAAGTCAAACTGTTTGAGTCGCAGCTGATTCGCAACGAGTGGGATGCGGAAGCCGAGAAATGGTGGTTTTCGGTGGTCGACGTTGTGGCGGTGCTGACCGATCAGCCTGACTACACGCGGGCGCGCAAGTACTGGAGCGTGCTCAAAGTGCGCCTGAAAAACGAAGGCAGTCAGTTGGCTACAAACTGTAGTCAACTGAAATTGCCCGCCGCCGACGGCAAAAAATACCTGACCGATGTGGCCGACACCGAGCAAATCTTGCGCCTCATCCAGTCCATCCCCAGCAAGCGGGCCGAACCTTTCAAGCTCTGGCTGGCCGAAGTGGGCAACCAGCGACTGGACCAGCTGCAAGACCCGGAACTCAGCATCGAGCAAGCCATGCTCGATTACAAGCGCCTGGGCTACACCGACAACTGGATCAACCAGCGGCTCAAGAGCATCGAGATCCGCAAGGAGCTGACCGACGAATGGAAAAAACACGGCTTGCAAGAGGGGCCGCAGTTCGCCTTTTTGACCGACGTCATCTACAAAACCTGGGCCGACAAAACCGCCAAGGAATACAAGCAGCACAAGGGCCTGAAGAAAGAAAACCTGCGTGACAACATGACCAACAAGGAGTTGATCATGAGCATGTTGGCCGAGCTGTCCACCAAAGAAATCTCAGAAGCTGTGCAGCCGCAAACCCTGGATGAACACGAATCTGTGGCCAAGCGCGGTGGCGGCGTGGCCCGGCAGGCGCGACTCAAGCTGGAAGCCGAAACGGGCAAAAAGCTGGTGAGCCCGCAAAACGCCAAGCAGTTGCGGCAGATCAGTCAAGACAAGAGCAAAAAATAAATGAGGAGTGCCAGGGAGTGATCGACTACAAAACCATCGCCGAGTCCAAAAACTTCATTGTTTTGGACCAGTACACCAAAGATTGGCAAGTCAATGACAGCTACCAGAGCGAGAGCGAGCTGGAGCGGGAGCTGATTCAGGACTTGGTCAACCAAGGCTACGAATACTCGCCAAAACTGAACACGCCCGAGTCTTTGCTGGCCAATGTGCGTGTGCAGCTGCAAGCGCTCAACGCCGTGCAGTTTTCCGACGCGGAGTGGCAGCGCTTTGTGGAGAGCTGGCTGGACAAACCCAGCGATGGCATTGTCGAAAAGACCCGCAAGGTGCACGACGACTACATCCACGACTTTGTGTTTGACGATGGGCGCATCCAGAACATCTATTTGCTCGACAAAAAGCACGTCGCTCGCAACAAGGTGCAGGTCATCAAGCAGTTCGAGCAAACGGGCACGCAGGCCAACCGTTATGACGTGACGATTTTGGTCAACGGCTTGCCGCTGGTGCAGGTGGAATTGAAGAAGCGCGGCGTGGCCATTCGCGAGGCCTTCAACCAGGTGCACCGCTACAGCAAAGAGAGCTTCAACAGCGCGAACTCGCTGTTCAAGTTTTTGCAGTTGTTTGTGATTTCCAACGGCACCGACAGCCGTTACTTTGCCAACACCACTCAGCGCAACAAAAACAGCTACGACTTCACCATGAACTGGGCGAAGGCGGACAACAGCCTGATCAAGGACCTGAAGGACTTCACGGCCACGTTCTTTCAAAAAGACACGCTGCTCAAGGTGCTGCTGCGCTACTCGGTGTTTGACACCAGCAACACGCTGTTGGTGATGCGTCCTTACCAAATTGCCGCCACCGAGCGGATTTTGTGGAAGATTGGCGGCAGCCACCAAGCCAAGAACTGGAGCAAGCTGGAGGGCGGCGGCTTCATTTGGCACACCACCGGCTCGGGCAAAACGCTGACCAGCTTCAAGGCGGCGCGTTTGGCCACCGAGCTGGACTTTATAGACAAGGTGTTTTTTGTGGTGGACCGCAAGGATCTGGACTACCAGACCATGAAGGAATACCAACGGTTTTCGCCCGACAGCGTGAACGGCTCAGACAGCACGGCAGGCCTCAAGCGCAATCTGGAAAAAGACGACAACAAGATCATCGTCACCACCATCCAGAAGCTCAACAACCTGATGCGCACCGAGGCCGACCTGGCCATTTACGGCAAGCAGGTGGTGTTCATTTTTGACGAGTGCCACCGCAGCCAGTTTGGCGAGGCGCAGAAGAACCTGAAGAAAAAGTTCAAGAAGTTCTACCAGTTTGGCTTCACGGGCACGCCCATCTTCCCGGAAAACGCCCTGGGCGCAGAGACCACCGCCAGCGTTTTTGGCAGCGAACTGCATTCGTACGTGATCACCGATGCCATCCGCGACGAGAAGGTGCTCAAGTTCAAGGTGGACTACAACGATGTGCGCCCGCAGTTCAAGGCCATCGAAGCCGAGCAAGACGAAAAGAAGCTGACTGCCGCCGAGAACAAACAGGCCTTGCTGCACCCCAAGCGGATTGAAGAAATTTCGCAATACATCCTGAACAACTTCCGCCGCAAAACGCACCGCCTGCAGCCGGGCGCTTCACAGGCTGGCAAAGGCTTCAACGCCATGTTTGCCGTCAGCAGCGTGGACGCGGCCAAGCTGTATTACGAGACGCTCAAAGACCTGCAAAAGGACGCCGACAAGCCTTTGCGCGTGGCCACGATTTTTTCGTTCGCCGCCAACGAAGAGCAAGAAGCGATTGGCGACATTCAGGACGAGAGCCTGGAAGTGTCCGCCCTGAACAGCAGCGCCAAAGAGTTTTTGACCGCAGCCATTGCCGACTACAACGCGCACTTCAAGACCAGCTTCAGCGTGGACAGCAACGGCTTCCAGAACTACTACCGCGACTTGGCCAAGCAGGTGAAGCTGGGCGAGATTGACTTGTTGATTGTGGTGGGCATGTTCCTCACGGGTTTTGACGCGCCCAGGCTCAACACCTTGTTCGTGGACAAAAACCTGCGCTTCCATGGCCTGATTCAGGCGTATTCGCGCACCAACCGCATCTTTGACGCCACCAAGACCTTCGGCAACATCGTGACCTTCCGCGATCTGGAAAAAGCCACGGTAGACGCCATCACCCTGTTTGGTGACAAGAACACCAAAAACGTGGTGCTGGAGAAAAGCTACAGGGAATACATGGAAGGCTTCACCGACGTGGTGACGGGTGAGGCCCGGCGTGGTTATGTGGAAGTGGTGGCCGAACTGGAGCAGCGCTTTCCTGACCCGTCGGCCATCGAGAAAGAGGCCGACAAAAAAGCCTTTGCCAAAGTGTTTGGCGAGTATTTGCGCATTGAAAACGTGCTGCAAAACTTTGACGAATTTGCCAGCCTGCGCGCCGCGCAAAGCCTGGACGTGCGGGACACGGCAGCGGTCGAGGCCTTCAAGGCGCAGCATGGGCTGACCGATGCCGAATTTGCAGCCATGCAAAGCGTGCAGATTCCCAGTGAGCGTGCGATTCAAGACTACCGCTCGGCCTACAACGACATCCGCGATTGGCTGCGCCGCCAGCGTGAGGGTGGGGCGCCAGAGCAGTCCAGCGTGGATTGGGACGATGTGGTGTTTGAGGTGGATTTGCTCAAGTCGCAGGAGATCAACCTCGACTACATCCTTGAGCTGATTTTTGACAACAACAAAAAGACCAAGACCAAAGCCGCTTTGGTGGAAGACGTGCGCCGGGCCATTCGCGCCAGCTTGGGCAACCGCGCCAAAGAAAGCTTGCTGGTGGACTTCATCAACCAGACAGACCTCAGCCAGTTCGACGACAAAGCCAGCGTGATCGAAGCCTTCTTCACCTTTGCGCAAGCCGAACAACTGCGTGAAGCGCAAGAGCTGATCAGCTCAGAAAACCTGAACGCCGACGCCGCCAAGCGCTACATCGTTCACTCACTCAAGCGCGAATACGCCAGCGACAACGGCACCGAACTCAACGCCATGCTCCCCAAAATGAGCCCACTGAACCCGCTCTACCTGACCAAAAAGCAGACTGTGTTTCAGAAAGTGGCTGCGTTTGTGGAGAAATTTAAAGGGGTTGGTGGGGCGATTGGATAGCCTGCGTTTGACTTTGATAGGTTGTGGCCGTCTGCGCCTTGACTGCTGGGATGAGGGTAATCAAAAGTTGCACAGCGCTTTGAACAAAAATTGGAAACTGGTGGATCGGTTTCGTTCGGGCACCATAACGCGTGATATGCGCCGTGCACCATCGCGCTTGCCATAAAAAGGGAGAACGCGCTTGAGCTCCTCGGAAGGGCTGCCCAATTGATCAGGTGCTCTGAACTTGGCGGAGCGTGCATGTGCTCCCAAAGCAGGTTTGTCAAAGGCTGCTGCGACGGCTTCCCAATCACCGACAAAAAATGTTTCAAGCTCACGGCAAGCAATGCGGATGACGGCTTCTGGTCTGCTGGCTTCATCACACAAGGCACGAAGCCGCTGTTTGATTTGAATGCAGTCACCACTGTCTTGGTCACGCATGACCAGAAATTGTGAATTTGGGAGACGCCAATAACGGATGCGCCGCGCCAGTTGTTTTTCCAGATCTTGTTTGCCTTCAAAAACCTGAAAGTGCAGCGTGACATCGGCAGGCGTGCGACTGGCAAGAAAGCCACGCAAGAAATCCTCTGCGGAGGGTTCTTCCAGAAAAAATACCCAATTTCGACTCAAGGGTTGGCTCCTGGAAAGAGGCCCTGTTTCCACAAGTAACCCATTTGGTCGCCAGCCTCCATATAGGCTTTGATCTGCTCATCGTCAGCAGCGCGATGAACTTGGGTGTAGCCGTTTTCTTTGACCAGCCAGAACACTTCACCGAGTTCAGCAGCGTTCAGGAAGTCGGGCGAATGGGTTGTCACAAAGACTTGACCACCACGCATGGCGTAAGTCCTGAACTCTTCGGCCAAATCCCATTGCAAGGACGGGTAAAGCTGATTTTCTGGTTCTTCGACACACAGCAAGGGGTGGGGTGCTGGGTCGTACAACAAGACCAAATACGCCAGCATTTTGATGGTGCCGTCCGAGACAAATTTCGCCAGAAATGGGTCTTCAAAACTGCCATCTGAAAACTTGAGCAAGACGCGGCCCTCTTCGGTGGTTTTGGCTTCCACCTTGGTCACACCAGGCACCGTCTGTTTCAGACGTTCCAGAATCCGATCAAACACAGAGCGGTGGTTTTTGTAGAGAAACTCCACAACCAAAGACAAGTTTTCGCCTTCACGCGACAGATGCTCGGCATAGCCTGATTCGGCCTCGGGCCTTGCACGGTTGATGTGAAAGTCAGACAGGTGCCAGTTTTCGATCAGGTTTCCCAAGGCCACAACAGCTGGGAAACGTTCGAACTGGGCCAAGCCCTTGATGGCCAGAATGTCGGGGCTTTTGAGTGTTTGGCTCTCACGTTGCAATTGCCGCTCATCTTCCACGGTGTCCAGCTCATTGGTGACCGCTTCGCCTTTGCCCATTGAAAAATCCAGAAATTTCCAAGGCTGTCCACGGCTTCCACGGCGGTACTGCAGCACCTCTCGCGTGACAGCGGGGCGGCCGTCGAGTTCATCCACATGCAACTCGTAAGTGATGAGGCGTGAGCGTCCATCGGCCAGTGTGGCGCGCAGTTTGATCTCGATTTCTATGGGGCCGCTGCTGCCCCGGCTGCGCACTTCTGCCAGACCACGGCTGCCGCCCAAGCGGCCTAGCGCTGCCGTGACGTTGGTGGTCATGGCATCGCGCAAAAAAGCGAACACCGAAAACAAGGTGCTTTTTCCCGTGCCATTGGCACCCACCAGCACGCAAAAGCGCGGAATATTCTTCAGGTGCACATTTTGAAAAGCGCGGAAGTTCTTCAGGCGCAAGGATTCGATTTGTTGCATGGCTTTTTGGTGTTTGGCGCTACCCTGGTGTTTTTCTGGTCTTAAAACTAAGAGGCGTGACCGTTACTTTCCCCAGCCATCTTTCAACCCCGTCACCCGATTAAACACCGGCTTGATACTAGGAATGTGATCCAGGCGGTCCGCCACAAAGTACCCAAACCGCTCAAACTGAAACTTCTGGTCCGGCTGCGCCCCGGCCAGTGAAGGCTCCACGTAGGCGATAACGACCTTCAGGCTGTCCGGGTTGAGCGATTGCAAGAAGTCTTTGCCGCCCGCATCGGGGTGCGCTTCGGCAAACAGGCGGTCGTAAAGGCGCACTTCTGCTTGCACGCCGTCGGCCACGCCCACCCAGGTGATGGCGGCTTTGGCTTTGACGCTGTCGGCGCCGGGCGTGCCGCTCTTGGTGCCGGGGATCACTTTGGCGTGCACCTCGGTCACATTGCCCGCCGCGTCGCGTGCGCATCCTGTGCATTCGATCACGTAGCCGCCCTTCAGGCGCACCACGTTGCCGGGGAACAATCTTTTGTAGCCCTTGGGCGGCACTTCTTCAAAGTCTTCGCGCTCGATCCACACTTCTTTGCCGATCAGGAAAGTGCGGTCGGCAGGCGGCGTTTGGCCTTCGGCCACGGCGCTGTGGGGCAGGGCGGGTTGGGTGCAGGCTTCGGTGTAGCTGTCGCTGCCAAAGGCTTCGGCCCAGTTGCTCAGCACCAGCTTGACGGGGTCGAGCACGGCCATGCCGCGGTGGGCTTTGTTTTCCAGGTCTTCGCGCAGGCACCCTTCGAGCGTGCTGTAGTCGATCCAGCTGTCGCTCTTGGTCACGCCAATGCGGTCTGCAAACAGGCGCAGGCTTTCGGGCGTGTAGCCCCGGCGGCGCAGGCCCACTATTGTTGGCATGCGCGGGTCGTCCCAGCCGCTGACTTTGCCTTCGTTGACCAGTTGCGCCAGCTTGCGTTTGCTGGTGATGACATAGGTCAGGTTCAGGCGGGCAAATTCGTATTGTTTGGGGCTGGGCGCGGCCAGCAGGCCGCATTCGCACAAGCGCTCCATCAGCCAGTCATAAAACGGGCGCTGGTCTTCAAACTCCAGCGTGCAGATGCTGTGGGTGATTTGCTCCAGCGCGTCTTCGATGGGGTGGGCAAAGGTGTACATCGGGTAGATGCACCATTTGTCGCCCGTGTGGTGGTGGGTGGCGCGGCGGATGCGGTAGATGGCCGGGTCGCGCATATTGATGTTGGGCGAAGCCATGTCGATCTTGGCGCGCAGCACGGCGGCGCCGTCATCGAGCTTGCCATCGCGCATCTCGCGGAATCGCGCCAGGTTTTCTGCCACGGTGCGCGTGCGGAAAGGGCTGTCCACGCCGGGTTTGCCAAAGTCGCCCCGGTTGGCGCGCATGTCTTCCGCGCTTTGTTCGTCCACATAGGCGTGGCCAGCTTCAATCAAGGCCTCGGCGGCGCGGTACATGAAGTCGAAGTAGTCGCTGGCCTGGTAGGGCGCGGCGCTGCCGGCGGCTTGGCCGAGCTGTGCCCAGTCAAAACCGAGCCATTTCACGGCGTCGATGATGCTGTTGACGTATTCGGTGTCTTCTTTTTCGGGGTTGGTGTCGTCAAAGCGCAGGTGGCACACACCGCCGTACTCTTTGGCCAGTCCGAAGTTGATGCAGATGCTTTTGGCGTGGCCCACATGCAGGTAGCCGTTGGGCTCGGGCGGAAAGCGGGTGCGGATCTTGGCCGGGTCGGGCTCGCCTGCAGCGTGGTGCGCGGCGTCGCCGGGGCTGCCTGCCCAGCGGCGGCTGGCGTAGGTGCCTTGCTCCAGGTCTTTTTCGATGATTTGGCGCAGGAAGTTGCTGACTTTGTGTTCAGCAGAGGCGGAATCGGAGGCTTTGTCGGTGGGGGAGGTCATAGCGCTTGATTTTAGGGGGTGCAGGCAAGTCTGAGCTTGCCCGCCCCGTTACGAATGGAAACCACTGTGAAGCGTTGACGGTGCACCAAACGCCCGGCTACCGCGCTAAAGGCCCAGGGAGTCCGCTTTCAAGAAAAGCCAACGTGATCAGAGGACCTTTGTCATGCGTTATCCATTTAGATCGTCATTTTCAAGAGCCATGGCACTGCTGGGCCTGTTGGGCTTGGGTGTTGTGCAAACGGGTTGCGCTCATCCGGTGGTGATGGAGCCTTCGGTGGTGTTTTCGTCGCAAATCGGCCATGCCCCTGTTTATGCGCAAGTGGGCGTGCCCGGCACAGTGATTTATGGGCCACCCCGGGTGATCTATGCCCCACCGCCGCCACCGCGAGTGATTTATGCACCGCAGGTGTACCGCCCGGCACCGGCTTGGGCTTATGGGCATGATCATCACTGGGGCCATGACCGTCATGAAGGCGGCCGGGGTGAACGCCGTGACGAGCGTCGTGATGGCCGTCGCGGTCATGGCGACCGCGACGATTGGCGACGTTGACCGTTCTGGCGCGGGTGTCTGTTGAACTTTTAATTTATCCGGGTCATTTTATTTAACCCGGATATAATTTGGGCTTGTCATTTTGAAAGCCTTTGTTGACCGACGCTGCCCACCCAGTTTCCCCGCCTGATTTCATCGCCTTTGAAGGGCCTCGCTGTCTGGCCCGTGGCCCTTTGGCCGATGTGGCTTTGCAGGTCAAGGCCGCCACCGAGGCTCGGCCTTTGGCCCGGTTCATGGTGTTCAATGCGCTCAGCAGCGAGATCATTGACTATGACCACCGTGGCAGCACAGACGAGGTGTTGGCCCGGCTGGCACTGGCGCACCCTTTGGCCCAGGTCCTTGCTCCCGCATCCGCATCCTCACCCACCCCCACATCAGATGCCAGCACCGATAACGGTGCCTTGCCAAGGTCTGGTCCCGGTCGACCCAAGTTGGGTGTGGTGGCGCGTGAGGTGACTTTGCTGCCACGCCACTGGGCCTGGCTGGCGGGTCAACCCGGCGGGGCGTCGGTGGCACTGCGCAAGTTGGTCGATCAAGCCCGCAAAGACAGCCTGGCGCACGATCAGCGGCGTTTGTCGCAAGAGGCCAGCTACCGCTTCATGTCGGCCATGGCGGGTAGTCTCGAAGGGTTTGAAGAAGCCGCCCGCTCCTTGTTTGCCGCAGATCGTTCGCGTTTTGAGGTACTAATATCGCCCTGGCCTGCCGACATTCAGACCCATTTGCTGCAACTGGCGCAGGCCGCGTTGGTGCCTGTCAACACTTTGAACCCATCGGAGCAGCCCCATGCGTGAACGTTTGCAACGTCGATTCCGCTCCCGTGAGGCGGCCATGCCTTTCATCATGTTGGCCGTGTTGATCGACATGGCGGCCATTGGCCTGATCATTCCGGTGCTGCCCGAGCTGGTGGGCAGCTTTGCCACCACACAGGCCGATCAGGCGTATTGGTATGGCGTGGCGGCGGTGGCCTTTGGTGTGGCCAACTTTTTGGCATCGCCGGTGCTGGGGGCTTTGTCGGACCGTTTTGGTCGCAGGCCCGTGTTGTTGCTGGGCTTTATGGGGCTGGGCGTGAGCTTTTTTGGCACGGCCCTGAGCAATTCCTTGTGGGGCCTGATCGCGGTGCGCACGCTGGGCGGGGCCATGCAGGCCAACGCGGCGATTGCCAATGCCTATGTGGCCGACATTTCAGCCCCTGAGCAACGCGCCAAACGTTTTGGCCTGCTGGGCGCCATGATGGGGCTGGGCTTCATCATCGGCCCGGTGATGGGCGGTTTGCTGGGGTCGATTCACTTGCATTTGCCGTTTTATGTGGCGGGCAGTCTGACCTTGCTCAATTGGCTGTATGGCTATTTTGTGTTGCCCGAGTCTTTGCCTGTGGCGCAGCGCAAACCGTTCACTTGGGCTGCGGCGCACCCGGTCACCTCACTGCGCAAGCTGGCGCAGCTCAAAGGTGTGGGGCCCCTGGTGGGCGTGGTGGCGCTCAGTGGTCTGGCTCAGTTTGTTCTTTACACCGTTTGGGTGCTCTACAACAGCTTCAAGTTTGGTTGGGGCCCCCGAGAAAATGGCTGGTCGTTGGCCGTGGTGGGCATCGTGGCAGTGCTGGTGCAGGGCTTGCTGATGGGGCGCTTGCTCAAACGCTTCGCGGTGCAAAAGCTGGTCATCATGGGGCTGGTGTCGTCTTCGCTGGCCTACATCCTGTTTGGCTCGGCCACACAGGGTTGGATGATGTACGCAGTGATTGCCTTCAACTTGTTGGGCGGCACGGTGGCCGCTTCGGTGCAAAGCCTGATCTCGTCGGCCGCTGACAGCCGCAGCCAGGGTGAGACCATGGGCGCGGTCAGTGCGCTGACCAGCCTGACGGCGGTGGTGGCCCCGATGCTGGGTGCGCCCTTGCTGGCCGCCGTGTCGGACCTGCCCAAGGGAGACTGGCGCATGGGCGCGCCGTTTTACTTTTGTGCGGTCTTGCAAATGGCGTCATTGGGCATGGCGGTCTGGCACCTGAAACGCCATGCACGCCGGATGCGCCAGCCCGCAGCCTGACGCCCTCACATCGCTTTGAACAAATGCGCGTAAAGGCGGCTGACCGCGAGCCGGTCGGGCTGGCCTTTGAGCCGCAAGCTCAGACGCCCTGATTCGTCGCGGCTGACGGATTCAATGGCGGTGGCGCGGACCACGCTGCCCCGGTGGATTTGCCAAAAGACCTGTGTGTCAAGCCGTTGCATGAGTTCCTTGAGCGGGGTGCGCAGCAGCACTTCGCCGCCGTCCTGGGTGAACACACGCACGTATTTGTCGGCGGCTTCCAGGCGCAGCACTTCCTCCACCGGCACCATGCGCAGTTGGTTGCCCACGCTCGCTTGCAGCAGTTGCAGGTGGGGCTGGTTTTTTTCTGTCGTGGGGGCATGCAGCAGTGCGCGAAGCTGCATGAGCACTTGGTCTTGCTGCTCGCGGTTGTCGGGGCTGGGTTGTCGCAGGGCGGCTTGCAGTCGGGCCACGGTTTTGGCTAGGCGGTCTGTGCGCACGGGCTTGAGCACGTAGTCGATGGCTTGTGCGTCGAAAGCTTGAATGGCGTATTGGTCGTAGGCCGTCACAAACACGAGCAGCGGAAAAGCGGCGTGATCAGGCCATTCGTCGGCCAGCGCCGCAGCGGCTTCCAGCCCACTTTGGCCGGGCATGCGGATGTCCAAAAACAGCACATTGGGCAGGTGCTGCAGGGCCAGGTTGACGGCGCTCAGGCCGTCACCTGCGGTGGCCACGATGTGCAAGTCGGGCCACAGGCTGTGCAGCTCTTGCTGGAGGGTTTGCGCCAGCAGGGCTTCGTCTTCGGCGATCAGGGCGGTGGGCCGGGTGTTCATGGGCTCAGTCGGGTGTAAAGGTGTACGGCAAGCTCACTTGCATGTAGGTGCCGCCTGTCGGGGATCTTCTTGAGCAGTTGAGCCGGGCGCGCTGGCCATACAAGGCGTTCAGGCGTTGGCGCACATGGGCCAAACCCCAAGACGCGGTGTTGTCGGCCGCCGGTTCTCCATCGTTGACTTGGGCCATCACCAGATCGCTGATGCCGCAGCCGTTGTCAGTCACGGAGAGCTTGAGTTCATCCAACAGCACGAACGCCTTCAACGCGATGTGTCCGCCAGCCACTTGGGGCTCGAGTCCGTGGCGAATGGCGTTTTCCACCAAGGGCTGCAAGATGAAACTGGGCACCAGGGTTTTGCCCAGCCCTTCCGGCAAGTTCAGCTCAAACGTCAAGCGGGGGCCCATGCGGATCGCCATCAGGCTGAGGTAGTCGTGCAGGCGAGCAAACTCATCTGTCAGCGGGTGCAGCGGTTGGCGCGAACCCTGCAGCGTGGTGCGCAGGTAGTCGTTCAGGTGGTCGAGCATGGTCAGGGCGCGTGCCGAGTCGTGTCCGATCAGCGCCCGCAAATGCGCCAGCGTGTTGAACAGCATGTGCGGCTCCAGCTGCGATTGCAGCAGCATGAGCTGCGCCTGTGTGACTTGGTTGGCCAAGGATTCGGCCTTGCCGCGTTGGTAGAAATAAGCGACAAAGGCGGCGCTGATGGCGACGGAAGAGACCAACATGCCCTTGAATCGCCCCGGGTTGAAGTGCCACAAATCCCAGGTGGACCAGCCCGCATATGCATCGCCCACGAGCGTGCCCAGCACATAGCCCAGCGGAATGCCCACCAGCAGCATGAGTGTGGCGGGCAGGGCAGGAGGCCAGTAATTGGGCGCTTGAACATGCAGCAGCCGCTTGAACACAAAGCGCGGCACATCGGTCAGCAGCCAGATGACGGTCGAGATGGCGTAAGCGTAGACCAGTGCTTTGTCAAAGGTTTGGTGAGTTTCTTCGTGTGCAGCCCAATTGCCCAAGGCAATGAGCAAGGCGATGCACCAAACAATCAGCAGGCGTTGCAGCAAGGGTTTGCGGTGCTCGGCAGGCAGCCAGGCGAAGAGGGGGGATGAAGTCATGCGGTGCTCAGAGCTTTTGCTTGAAGAATAACGCGATCTGGTCAAAGGCCTTTTGGCGGTCGGCGTCGGTGAAGGCGGGGTTGGGCAAGCCGCCACGCATTTGAGTGGCCGCCACGGTTTGCGCCACGCTGGCAGGCCAAGGGGAGAGCCAGTCAAAGTGGCCCGCTTGCGGGTGGTCGCTCAGGGTCGTGCAGGTGTGGCAGTGTTGCAAAACATGCCGGCTGTGAAATCGGGGCAGCAGCACGCTGTCTTGGCCTGCGGTGGTCAGACCCACGGGGATGCGGATGCGAGAGAGGCTTTCGGGGGTGAAGATGACGCCGACGGGCACCGCCAGGGTGACAGCGGTCACACGGGGGTCGGGGCGCGGGTCCGAGGATGCGCTGGGGCTTGCACCGCCGTGCAGGGTTTTAAAGCTGGCAGGTGCAGTGGTATAGGTCAGCATGCGGCCCAAGGCAAATTGGCTTTTGCGCAGCAGTTGCACGGTAGGGTGTGCGGCCAAACCGTTGAGGCAAAAGCCGATGTCCTCATCCAGGTTGTGTGCGCAGTGCTGGATCACATTCAGCATCCGCCATTGGGCGCCAGCCAGTGCCAGTCCGGTCACGCCACCGGCGGACATGCCGTGCACGCCCACGCGGCGGAAGTCCACCAGCGGGGCCAGTTGCGGGTCTTGGGTCACGGCGTCGATGGTCTCGCTCACATCTTGCGGGCGGGTTTTCCAGCTCTCGGGTCCGGCGCGGCTGAAGTCTTGCCAGTTGTCGCCCCGGTGCTCAGGCTGGGCCACCACAAAACCGGCACGGGCCAGTGTGGCGGCCAGTGCGTGGTCGGGCAGGGCGCTGCCTGCGCTGCCGTGTGACAGCACGATCAAATGCCGTTTGCCTGTTACAGACGGCAAAAGCTGGGCGTTGTGGGCCACTTGCCGTGTGAACGCGCCTTGTGTCTCAGACTGGGCTGTGGCTGCTGTGGGGTAAACCAGCGTGATGGGCATGCCGCCCGACTGGATCTGACGCAGGCCCACTTGGGCTTGGCTCACGCCGGAGACGAGCAAGATGAAGATGCAGGCCCATTGCTTGAAATTTTTCAGGACGTTTGTCATGTGATTTTGCGCAGCTTCAACAAGCGCCACGCCCGCGCGTTGAGCAGCCCCGAAAACAGCCCGTACACGGCACTGATACCGATCGCGCTAGCAAGGTTGTTGATTTGCTCTGGTGCGGTGGCGGTCAGCATGCCCACCACAAACTTGCAGGCAAAGATGGCCATGAACAAGGCCAGGGGCAGCCAGCTGCCCGGCACGGTGTAGCGCCGGGTATCGGCGTTGTAGCTTGCGCCTGTCGGTGCTGGGCCTTGGCCCAAGGCCCAGCCCACGAGTGCACAGCTGGCGGCCCAGCTGAACAGGCCCAGTGCCAGCCAAGGCGTGGGCCACCACTGTTGGACCACCCCCACCAGCGTGAACACCGTGAGCGCGATGTTGATACCCAGCAGCCGCTGAAGGGGGATGTGGCGAGTACGGCTTTGTTGCAGTCCCAGCGCGATCAGGCCGAGCAGCAAGAAGAAAACCCAGACGGGGATGTGTCGAAGTGTTTGCATGTTGAAGTCCTTAAATTAAACCCAGCCATTGGCCCCAAACGAGATCGCCCAAATACCGCCCCGGCAACAGGGTGAACAGCCCCGCAATCATGCAAGCACCGATGTAAAGGCCTTGCATGCTTTTACGGTGGCCAACGATGTTGCCTTGGGCTAAAAAACGGAAGGCTTTGAACAAAGTGAACAGTGTGAGCGGGATCAGCAGGTGGATGGGTGTGTAGCCCCCGATGTTGGGCAGCTTGAAATCCCTGATGAAAACCCCTGTGAGTGCGGCACCCAGCATGCAGGTGACCCAGGCATAGCCAAAGGCGCGGTGAAGTTGGGGGCGTTTTGTGACGCCCATTCGCGCCCAAAGCGCAACGGGGCCGATGGCCACAGCAGTCAACGCCAGGCTCATGTGCACAGCGATAAGAGGTGTCTGTTGCATGTTTCTTCCTGAAACTTTGTTGTGGGTGAACTGTGCCTGTGAGGCGCACGCCGATCAATGGGCTTGCGATGAAAGCCCATCGGTCAGGCGCAAAACGCCGATGGGCGGGGTGAGCGACCGCCGGTGAGCGCGTTTGGGTGAATCGGGCTTGACCGGTCTAAGCGCGTCCTGCAGCGATAATTGGGTACAGATTTCAGGAGTTTTTGTGGATACTTTGTTGCTGCTCAAAGCCGCCGTCATGGGCCTGGTTGAAGGTTTGACCGAATTCTTGCCAATTTCTTCAACGGGGCATCTGATCCTGGCCGGGTCTTTGTTGGGTTTGGACGGCGAAAAAGACAAGGTGTTTGACATCGCGATCCAGACGGGTGCGATCTTGGCGGTGATCATTGTTTACTGGCAAAAGATCAGCTCGACCATCAAGGCTATGCCACATAGCGCCGCGGCGCAGCGCTTTGCTCTCAATGTGTTCATCGGATTTGTTCCTGCGGTGGTGCTGGGCTTGCTGCTGGGCAAAGCGATCAAGGCGCATTTGTTCACGCCAGGTGTGGTGGCCAGCACCTTCATCATTGGCGGGTTGATCATTTTGTGGGCCGAGCGACGCCCAGCCAGTGCGGTGCGCATTCACGAGGTGGAAGATATGCGCGGGCGCGATGCGCTCAAGGTGGGTCTGGTGCAGTGCTTGGCCATGATTCCAGGCACAAGCCGCAGTGGCGCGACCATCATTGGTGGCATGTTGTTGGGCATGTCGCGCAAGGCCGCGACCGATTTTTCTTTTTACTTGGCCATTCCCACGCTGATTGGCGCGGGGGTTTATAGCCTTTACAAAGAGCGCGCCTTGCTCAGCATGGCCGATGCGCCCATGTTTGCGGTGGGCTTACTGGTCTCGTTTGTCAGCGCCTGGGTGTGTGTGCGCTGGTTGCTCAAGTTCATCTCGACCAACAGCTTTGAGGTGTTTGCTTGGTACCGGATCGTGTTTGGTCTGGTGGTGCTGGGCACCAGCTACACCGGCGTGGTGACCTGGGCGGCTTGATCAAACGCCCAGGTTGCGCAGCGCCGCCTCAATGGCCGCTGCCGTGGCCAGGGGTTTTTCCATCGGAAACAGGTGGGAGCCGTCGAGCATCATGATGCGGCCTTTGACCACCTTGTGCGTCAGCTCGGCCCCGGCTTGGCGCATTTCGGCCGAGTGGGTGCCTCCGATGAAAGATACGGGGCACTTCAGGGGTTTGCGCTTGAGCAGGCTGTCGAGTTTGTGGGGCAGGCTGTTGTAGATGGCGGTTTCGACGTCGCGGTCAAAATTCAAAACCCGCTGGCCGCCTTCGTCGCGGGTGCCGTGTTCGATGTAATCGCGCAAGACTTGTGGGTCCCACTTGGCAAAGGCTTTTTTGTTGCTGAAGTTATCGAGCGCAGCTTCCAGGCTGGGCCAGTGGTTGCGGCGTTTTTGGCTGATGCGACCGGGTGATACGCTGCCCACCAGCGAGGTGCGTTTAGCCAAGCCCAGTGTGGTGGCACGCCAGCCACCCAAAACAGGAGAGTCGATCATCAACACGCCCCGCGCCAGCTCGGGGTGGCGGGCGGCGCACATCAGGCTCAAGATGCCGCCCAGCGAGTGACCGACTAAAAAAGCAGGCTCGCCATCAACTTGTTTTTCACGCGCAAAGTCGGCCAATTGGTCGACCAAGTGTGGCCAGTTGTTGGTGACCGGGTACTTCGGGTCATGCCCATACTTTTCCACCGCATCGACCGTGAACCCACGCTGGCGCAGGTTGTCGAACATTACCTTGTAAGTGCTGGCCGGAAAACTGTTGCCATGCGAGAAGATGATGCGCGGCATCAGATCAGCTTCTCATCTGGCGTGGTGATCTTTTTGAGCAGGGCGTTGCGCACGGGCGGCACCATGAGCGGGATGTCGGTCGCGCCGCCGTTCCACATGGGGTCTTCTATGCTGTCGAACATCTGGCGCAGCTTGTCGCCCCAGCTGGAGCGCAGCATCTGAAAGTAAGGGTTGTGCTCGTCGATGCACATGATGCGGTCGGTGTGCAGGCTGCCCGCTTTGTAGACCACCATGTCCAGCGGCAAGCCGACCGACAGGTTGGATTTGAGGGTGGAGTCCATCGACACCAAGGCGCATTTGGCCGCTTCGTCCAGCGGGGTGTTGGGGGTGATGACACGGTCGAGCACGGGCTTGCCGTATTTGGATTCGCCAATCTGAAAGTAGGGCGTCTCATCGGTGGCTTCGATGAAGTTGCCGGGCGAATAGACCTGGAACAGGCGCATGCCTTCGTTGCCGATCTGGCCGCCAAAGATCATGGACACGTTGAACTCCACACCCGATGCCCGCAGGGCGGCGGCGTCGCGCTCGTAAACGCGGCGCACGGCGGCACCCAGCACGCGAGTGGCGTCGAACATGCTCTTGGCGTTCCAAATGGTGAGCGGCTCGTCCTGGCCGGGTTCGACCAGTTTTTCGATTTGCAGCACTTCGCGCACCGACTGCGAAATGCTCAGATTGCCCGCCGACAACAAGGTCATGAAGCGGTCGCCTGCTTTTTCATAGACGATCATTTTGCGGAAGGTGCTGATCTGGTCCAGGCCCGCGTTGGTGCGGGAATCTGAGAGGAACACCAGACCGGCGCGGGTTTTGACGGCAACGCAATAGGTCATGTTGTGGCTCTTTAACTTTTAGGCAGCAGGCGCTGCAGGGCATAGAGGGCGTCGAGCGCTTCGCGTGGGCTGAGCGCGTCGGGGTTGATTTGGGCCAAGGCCGCTTCGATCGGGCTGGGGCCTGTGGCTTCGGCATCGGGCGGGGCGGCAAACAAGTCCACCTGCTGGCGGCTTTCAGTAGCCCCAGCCTCCAGTGCGCTGAGCGCATGGCGGGCGTGGTTGAGCACGGCCGCAGGCATGCCGGCCAACCGCGCTACTTGCACGCCATAGCTCTTGCTGGCGGGGCCGGGTTGCAGCTCGTGCAAAAACACGATGGACGCGCCGGACTCGGCGGCGCTCACATGCATGTTCACCGCCGCCGTGTGCGTGGCCGGGAATTCGGTCAGCTCGAAGTAGTGCGTGGCAAACAAGGCAAAGGCCTGCGTTTTGTTGTGCAGATGTGTGGCGATGCCGCTGGCCAGCGCCAGTCCGTCAAAAGTCGAGGTGCCACGGCCGATCTCGTCCATCAGCACCAGGCTGTGGGGTGTGGCGCTGTGCAGGATTTGCGCGGCTTCGGTCATCTCCAGCATGAAGGTCGATTGGGCGTTGGCCAGGTCGTCGGCCGCGCCGATCCGGGTGTGGATGGCGTCAATGGGGCCGAGGCGGCAGCGGCTGGCGGGCACGTGGCTGCCGATGCTGGCCAGAAGCACGATCAACGCCACTTGCCGCATGTAGGTCGATTTACCGCCCATGTTGGGGCCGGTGATGATTTGCAGGCGCTGCTTGGGGCCCAGCACCGTGTCGTTGGCGATGAAGCTGGCACCGGACAGTTCAGCCAGGCGCGCCTCGACCACCGGGTGGCGGCCTTGGCGAATTTCGATGCAGGGCTCTTTGGTGAACTCGGGTGCGCACCAATTGAGGGTGAGCGAGCGCTCGGTCAGGGCGCAAAGCACGTCGAGCGAGGCCATGGCTTGCGCCAAAGCGGTGAGCGCGGGCACAAAAGGCTGCAGCTGGTCGAGCAGGCCTTCATAAAGCCACTTCTCGCGGGCCAAGGCGCGTTCTTGCGCCGACAGGGCTTTGTCTTCAAAGGTTTTGAGCTCGGGCGTGATGAAACGCTCGGCGTTTTTCAGGGTCTGGCGGCGGCGGTAGTCGTCTGGCACTTTGTCCAGTTGCCCTTGTGTGACTTCGATGTAGAAGCCGTGCACCTTGTTGAACTGCACGCGCAGGTTGGCAATGCCTGTGCGCTCTTTTTCGCGGGTTTCCAGGTCGAGCAAAAACGCATCGCAATTGGTCTGGATGCCTCGCAACTCGTCCAGTTCGGCGTCCAGGCCGTCGGCGATCACGCCGCCGTCGCGCACCAGCGCAGCGGGCTCTTCGAGCAGGGCCATTTGCAGCAGTTCGGCGCAATGGGTGGGCGGTGTGAGCCAGCGGGCCATGCCAGCCAAAAGCGTGCCTGGCTCAGGCTGAAGGGCTTGCAGTTGTGTGGACAGCGAAGCCGCACGCGCCAGCGAGTGGCGCAGGGCCACCAGTTCGCGTGGGCGCACTTGGCGCAGGGCGGTGCGGGCGGTGATGCGCTCCACGTCGCTCGCGCCTTTGAGCTGTTCACGCAGGCCGCTCCAGGCGCCAGCGCCGCTCTCGCCGCGCAACACGGCTTGGGCTTGCAGGCGGTCCACGGCGGCTTGCCGGTCACGCGGTGGGCTGAGCAACCAGCTTTTGAGCAAGCGGCTGCCCATGCCGGTCATGCAGGTGTCGAGCAGCGAAAACAGGGTGGGCGAATCTTCACCGCGCAGGGTTTGCGTCAGCTCCAGATTGCGGCGGGTGCTGGCGGGCAGGTCAATGAGTGCGTCCGAGCGTTGCACTTGCACGCGTTGCACGTGGGGCAGGCTGCGGCCCTGGGTGTGTTCGGCATAGGTGAGCAAAGCAGCGGCAGCGGCGTGTGCGTCGGCCAGCGCATCGGCGCTCCAAGCCGCAAGCGATGCGGCTTGCAGTTGTTCGAGCAGCTTGCGTTGGCCCAAGCCTGCGTCAAACTGAAAGTCGGGCCGCAGGGCCAGCGCCCAGCTGCCGCGCCCGGTGGTTTTGAGGCTGCGCAGTTTTTGTTCAAAGGTGGGCGTCATGCCCGCGCTGGCCAGCAGCTCGCTGGGGCTGATGCGGTCGACCCAGTCGGCCAGCTCGTCTTGAGCGCATTCAGCCAGGTGCACCACACCTTGCGTGACGCTCAGCCATGCCAGGCCGCAACGGTTTTTGGGGGCCTGGTGCACGGCCAACAAGATGGCTTCGCTCTTGTCGGGCAGCAGCTCGGTGTCGGTGAGCGTGCCGGGGGTGACCACGCGCACCACTTTGCGCTCCACCGGGCCTTTGGCCGTGGCCACGTCGCCCACCTGTTCACACAGAGCGACCGATTCCCCCAGCTTGATCAGCCGGGCCAGATACGTCTCAACCGAATGGAAGGGCACGCCCGCCATGACCACCGGCTGCCCGGCCGACTGGCCACGGCGCGTCAAGGTGATGTCGAGCAGGCTGGCGGCTTTTTCGGCGTCGGCAAAGAACAACTCGTAAAAGTCGCCCATGCGGTAGAACACCAGCGTGTCAGGGAACTCCGCCTTGATGCCCAGGTACTGGGCCATCATGGGGGTGTGGGCACTCAGGTCGAGCGCTGACATGGCTTAAAACGGGGCGTCTTTGGGTTCAGCGCCGTCAGCAGCGTCGGGCGCGACCTCGGCGTCAGATGCATCGCTGTCTGAGGCGCGTTCGCGGCTCAGGGTTTCGACGGCGGTGCGCACAGCCGCTTTGTCGCCAGCACTGGCAAATTTGCTGTACTTGCCCAAGATGGTGACCAGCTGGCCGTAAATGCGCGGCGCACCGGCCAGGCATTCTTTTTGTTCCAGGAAGTCGGATTCGCCGGTGAAGTTACCAATCAGGCCACCGGCTTCAGTGACCAGCAGCGAGCCTGCGGCGACGTCCCAGGACGAGAGGCCTGTTTCAAAGAAACCGTCGGTGAAACCAGCGGCCACATAGGCCAGGTCCAGCGCAGCGGAACCTGGGCGGCGCAGGCCTGCGGTGCGTTGCATCACGTCGCCCATCATGCGCAGGTATTGGTTGAAGTTGTCGCCCTTGCGGAAAGGGAAGCCTGTGGAAATGATGCATTCCTGCAAACGGATGCGCTTGCTCACGCGCAGGCGGCGGTCGTTCATGAACGCGCCACGGCCTTTGGTGGCGGTGAACAGGTCGTTGCGGGTGGGGTCGTAAATCACGGCTTGCTCGATCTTGCCGCGCACTTGCAGGGCAATGCTCACGCAATAAACAGGGAAGCCGTGGATGAAGTTGGTCGTGCCGTCCAGGGGGTCGATGATCCAGATGTGGTCAGCGAGCGGGTTGCCATGCTGGCTACCGGACTCTTCGGCCAAGATGCCGTGGTCAGGGTAAGCGGTCAGCAGGGTGTCGATGATGACTTTTTCACTCGCATGGTCGATCTCGGTGACGAAGTCGTTGACTTGTTTTTGCGAGATGCGAACCGCTTCAACGTCGAGCGCGGCGCGGTTGATGATGGCGCCAGCGGCGCGCGCAGCCTTGATGGCCACGTTGAGCATGGGGTGGAGATTGGACGACATAAATTGTGTGAAGAACTGGACTGGCCCACGCACGATCGCGGCGGCGAAGGGGGCATTTTCTCATGAAAAGTGGGTGTATTCGTCATTTTGGCGTCATGAACCGGATCTGCATGTCGTCTGCGTGCCATTTCAGCATGGACAATCGGGGCATGAAAACGCGATTCATCTTGATAGAGACCAGCCACGCTGGCAATGTGGGCGCAGCGGCCCGGGCCATGAAGGTCATGGGTTTTGACGAGTTGGTGCTGGTCAAGCCGCGCTGGCCCAATGTGCTGCGCAAGGAAGAAACCATCCAGCGCGCCAGCGGTGCCAACGATGTGCTGGACAAGGCCCGCGTGGTGGAGACGCTGGACGAGGCCCTGGACGGCGTGACCCACCTGTGTGCCACGGCCATGACGCCGCGTGACTTTGGGCCGCCGACCCGGTCGCCCCGCGAGCACTTTGCGCAGTTGACCCAGCCAGGCGCACCCGAGCAGAGTGTGGCGTTCTTGTTTGGCTCCGAGCGCTTTGGCATGAAAAACGAAGACGTTTACCGCTGCCATGTGGCGCTGTCGATTCCGACGAATCCAAAGTTCGGTTCGCTCAACCTGGGCTCGGCCATCCAAGTGATTGCCTACGATTGGCGAGAGGCGCTGGGGGGCTTTCCGGTGCAGGATGCGATTGCACCTGTCGACAAGGCCGATGCCCAGCAGGTGGCGGGCATGCTCACGCACTGGGAGCAGGCGCTGAGCGACATCGGTTTCTTGGACCCGGCCGCGCCCAAAAAGCTGATGCCGCGCTTGAACCAGTTGTTCAACCGGGCTGATTTGAGCCCGGAGGAAATCCACATTTTGCGCGGGGTGGCCAAGGCCATGATCCAGACCGCCAGCGGCAAGCGATAGACTCAGCGCCTATGTTTTCTCGTCTTCGCTCCGACATCCAATGCATCCTTGACCGGGACCCCGCTGCCCGCACCGCTTGGGAGGTGTTGACGTGCTACCCAGGCCTGCATGCCCTGGTGTTGCACCGCCGCGCGCACTGGTGCTGGAACCATGGCTTCAAGTGGCTGGGGCGCTTTATTTCGCACATTTCGCGTGGCTTGACCGGCATCGAAATCCATCCTGGCGCCAAGATTGGCGAGCGCGTGTTTTTTGACCATGCCATGGGCGTGGTGGTGGGCGAAACGGCTGAAATTGGCGACGGCTGCACGATTTACCAAGGCGTGACCTTGGGCGGCACATCGCTCTACAAAGGTGCCAAGCGCCATCCCACGCTGGGCAAAGACGTGGTGGTGAGCGCCGGGGCCAAGGTGCTGGGCGGCTTCGAGGTCGGCGATGGCGCCAAGATCGGCAGCAACGCGGTGGTCATCAAGCCGGTGCCCGCTGGGGCCACAGCGGTGGGTATTCCGGCGCGCATCATCCCGTCCAAAGCGGGCGAGAGCGCCGATGTGTCTGGCACCGAGCGCAAGTTCAACGCCTATGGCATCACGCAAGACGACGATCCTGTGAGTCAGGCGCTGCGTGGCCTGATCGACAACGCCGCCGGGCAAGAACACCAGATCGCCATGATCTGGAAGGCGCTGGCGCAATTGTGTGCACAGCAGCAGGTGCAAATGCCCGGCGATGCGGCCACCAGCGAAACCTTCGAGGCCGACAAGCTCAATCAGTTGCTCGACAAGTGATGCCCGCCTGAACAAGTGCTGCCCACCTGAATTGCTCTTGTGGGCGGCTACCCTCGCGGCCTCATGCTCTGAGTTGTTCCTGTGGGAGGCCGCCCCTGCGGCCGAATGCCGAATGGGCTGCGTCGCTTGCAGCAGGTTTTTCAGCTGAAAAACCCTTCGCGAGCAGGGGCTCGCTCCTGCAAAATCCAGCCTGCTTGATGGCCGCCAGCTTTTCTGAACAGGCGTGGCTTACTGTGAAGCCAGCAATGCCGCTGCCGCCGAAGCCATCAGTTCCTTTCGGCGCTCGTGCAGGCTGCGCCAGCGTTGCTGGGCTTCGGGGTCCTGGCCGGTGCTGGCTTGGGCCAGGGCTTCGGTTTCGAGCTGTTTGAGGCGGTCAATGAGCAGCATGTTGAGCAATCGGCGCAGCTCTTGCCTAGCTTCTTGTGGGTCGGGTGGGGTGGCGTCTTCGTTCCCGGCCGTGACCCCCAGATTGTCTTGGGCCATCCAGCGCACGGCATCTTCGGCAAAGGCCTGGCTTTGCATCTCGGTTTGCAAGGCCGTCCAGCCCAGAGCCCCTTGCTCATGGAACACAGATTCGAGCCAGGCAAACAAAGGCCCGTGCGGTGCGGGCAGGGCGCAGAGCATGGCGTGGTCTTCTCCGGCCAGCGTTTCCCACAGCGCCATATTGCCCAGCAGCAGGCGCGCCGCATGGTCGGCCCGGCTGGCGGGTACGGTGCGCGGGCCGGTGTAAACGGGGGCTTGGTCGCGCTTGTAGCGGCTGTTGCCGAACTTGCTGTTGGGTGTCCAGTTGGGGTTTTTTCGGGGCCAGTTGTTGCCCGAGAACTTGCCGCCTGCGTTGCTGTATGCACCGCCATAAGCGGGTGCGCCCGATCCGCTGCCATAGCTGCTGTCGCTCGCCCAAGCAGGTGGCTCGCCGTAGTGCGGCTCAAACGCGTGGTGCTCGTCACCGCCAGCATGGGTGGCTTGTTGGAGGGCCGCGTTGGCGGTCTGCATGGATGGGGCCGCGGCGGGCGCGTTGCTGCGGGGCGCAAAGCGTTGGTCGCTGGCGGCTTGCTGACCCCACAGTTTTTCGAGACCTGCAGTCTCCAGCTGGATCAGTTGCGCCAGCTCCGACAGCAGTTGTTGCTTGAGCGCGCCGTCGGGCAGCAGTTGCCACAAAGGCCTTGCCTGACTGGACAGGCGGGCGCGGCCTTCGGCGGTTTGCAGGTCGCAGTCGGCACTGGCCGCTTCGATCAAAAAACGTGACAGCGGCATGGCTTGTTTGATCTGCTCGGCAAAAGCGTCCTGGCCAAACTCGCGCACATAGCTGTCGGGGTCGTGCTCGGCGGGCAAAAACAAAAACTTGATGCTGCGCACATCGGTGGCATAGGGCAGGGCACCGTCGAGCGCTTTGCGGGCAGCGCGGCGGCCTGCGCCGTCGCCGTCAAAGCTGAACACCACCGCATCGGTGAAGCGAAACAGCTTTTGCACATGGTCGGGCGTGCAGGCCGTGCCCAGTGTGGCCACGGCGTTGGCAAAGCCCAGCTGGGCCAGCGCCACCACGTCCATGTAGCCTTCGGTCACCAGCACATAGCCTGCGCTGTGCAGGGCTTCGCGGGCTTCGTACAGGCCATACAGCTCGCGGCCTTTGTGAAACACCGGGGTTTCAGGTGAGTTGAGGTATTTTGGGGTGCCGCTGCCAATCACCCGTCCGCCAAAGCCGATGCACTCGCCTTTGATGTTGCGGATCGGGAACATGATCCGATCGCGAAAACGGTCGTAGCGTTTGTCGTCTTCTTCGTTGACGATGACCAGGCCCGACTCGGCCAGCAGCGGGTCGTCGTATTTGGGGAACACGCTGGCCAGCGAGCGCCAGCCTTCGGGCGCATAGCCCAGGCCAAAGCGCTTGGCGATCTGGCCCGACAGGCCCCGACCCTTGAGGTATTCGACCGCGCGGGGCGTGATGCGCAGTTGTTCACGGTAGGCCTGACCGGCTTTTTCGAGCACATCGCTCAGGCTGTCTTGCTTGGCTTTTTGAGCGGCGGCTTTGGCGCGGTCTTCGGGAGATTGCTGTTCTTCGGGCACCTGCATGCCGGTTTGCTGGGCCAGGTCTTTCACCGCTTCGATGAAGGTCATGCCCGCGTGCTCCATCAGGAAACCGATGGCGTTGCCGTTTTTTCCGCAGCCAAAGCAGTGGAAAAACTGCTTGGTGGGGCTGACGCTGAAGCTGGGAGACTTTTCGCCGTGGAAGGGGCACAGGCCCATGAAGTTGGCGCCGCCTTTCTTGAGCTGCACGTATTTGCCCACAATGTCGACCACGTCGACGCGGGACAGCAACTCCTGGATGAAAGACTGGGGGATGGCCATAAGGAGCTTATTTTCGCCGATTGGGCTTCGTCTTTGGATGCATCTGTGAACTGGATTTCAGGATACGGTCAGGCAAATGGCATCCAATGAAGCCATAACCCGTTTCAGGAGTCCTTATGACCTCAATTTACGACCAGGATTTGCCCCAGACCCCCGCCAACCATGCCCCGATGTCGCCGCTGTCGTTCATCGAGCGCACGGCCGAGGTCTATCCCAAGCGCCTGGCCATCGTGCACGGTGATTTGCGTCAGGACTGGGCCACCACTTACCGCCGCAGCCGCCAGTTGGCCAGTGCCCTGAGCCAGGCGGGCATTGGCAAGAACGACACCGTGGCGGTCATGCTGCCCAACACGCCCCCGATGGTCGAGGCGCACTTTGGCATCCCCATGGCAGGTGCGGTGCTCAATGCGCTGAACACCCGGTTGGACCCGGAAACCATCGCTTTCATGCTCGACCACGGCGAGGCCAAGGCCGTGATCGTGGACCCGGAATTTTCGGGCACCCTGAAGAAGGCGCTGGCGCTGCGCCAGGCTCAAACGCCCTTGCTGGTGGTGGATGTGGAGGATGCGCTCTATACCGGGCCAAGTGAAAAGATCGGCTCGCTCACCTACGAAGCCTTGGTGGCCAGCGGCGATGCCGCTTTTGCCTGGAGCCTGCCCGCTGACGAGTGGGATGCGATTGCCCTGAACTACACCAGCGGCACCACCGGCAACCCCAAGGGCGTGGTCTACCACCACCGGGGCGCGGCCACCAACGCGATCTCGAACATTCTGGAATGGGACATGCCCAAGCACGCGGCCTACCTTTGGACGCTGCCGATGTTCCACTGCAACGGCTGGTGCTTCCCGTGGACGCTGGCGGCGCGTGCGGGCGTGAACGTGTGCCTGCGTCGGGTCGAGGCGCAGGCGATTTTTGACGCCATCCGCCAGCATGGGGTCACGCATTACTGCGGTGCACCCATCGTGCACGGCTTGCTGGTCAACGCCCCGGCGGCGATGAAGGTGGGGGTACCCGCAGGCGTCAAGGCCATGGTGGCAGGCGCTGCGCCGCCTGCATCGATGATCGAAGGCATGGAAGAAATGGGTTTTGATTTGACCCATGTGTATGGCCTGACCGAGGTCTATGGTCCGGCCACGGTCTGCGCCAAAAACGATGACTGGAATGCGCTGGACATCGGTGAGCGCGCCCGCCTGAATGCCCGCCAGGGCGTGCGCTACCACCTGGAGCGCGATGTGCGCGTGCTCAACCCCGAAACCATGCAGCCCGTGCCGCAAGATGGCGAAACCATGGGCGAGATCATGTTCAAGGGCAACATCGCCATGAAGGGTTACCTGAAGAACCCCAAGGCCACGCAGGAAGCTTTTGCAGGCGGATGGTTCCACAGCGGTGATCTGGCGGTGCAATACCCCGACGGTTACATCAAGATCAAGGACCGCAGCAAAGACATCATCATTTCGGGCGGCGAGAACATCTCGTCCATCGAGGTGGAAGACGTGCTGTACCGCCACCCCGATGTGCTGGCCGCAGCCGTGGTGGCCAAGCCCGATGCCCGCTGGGGCGAAACGCCGTGTGCTTTTGTGGAGCTCAAAGCCGGTGCACAAACCACGCCCGAGCAGATCGTGGCGCACTGCAAGCTGCATCTGGCGGGCTTCAAGGTGCCGCGCGCGGTGGTGTTTGGTGAGTTGCCCAAGACCAGCACCGGCAAGATTCAAAAGTTTGAGCTGCGCAAGTTGGCAGGCTCCGCTCAGGCGATTGATGTTTGATGGCGGGTTTGGCATTGCGCTGAATGTGTCACCCCAAAACAAAGGCCACCCGAAGGTGGCCTTTGTTTTTTAAAGCCTGAATTTCTCAGGCCAGAAAAGACGAGCTTTAGTCGATTACTTGGCTTTGCTTTTCTTCGATTTCTTGCTTTTTTTGCTGGCTTTGTGGGCTGCTTTTTTCTTGGCTGGGGCTTCGGCTTTAGGGGCCGCTGCTGGCGCGGGGGCTACGGCCGGGGTGGCTGTCACGGCGGGGGCCGCAGCAGGTGCTGGCGCTGGTGCCGCAGTTTGTGCCATGGCGGCAGCAGCCAGCAAGCTGCTCAGAACGGTGGTGATGGACTTGATCATGCTAAGCCTTTTGGAAATCTGGTGAAAGTAAAAAACACCACCGTATTATGAGAGTGCGTCGATGCCTTTTGGGGAGGCGATGTTGATTTTTTTACGCGATGTCAAATGCATGCGTACCAAAGCGCCCTGCGCGTCGGTCGGCAAAGTAGTGCTCCAAGGTTTCCTTGACCGTTCTGAATGCCAACTCATCCCAAGGAATCTCTTCCTCCTTGAACAGTCGCGCTTCCATGGTTTCATGGCCGGGGTCAAACACGTCGCTGGTGAGCCGGGCCAGGTAATACAAGTGCACCTGACCTACCCGAGGGACACTCATCACGGTGAACAGGTCTTCCATGATGAATTGGGCACCCGCTTCCTCCGTGGTTTCCCGTGCAGCACCTTCCGACGTGGATTCACCCAGTTCCATGAAGCCTGCGGGCAAGGTCCATTTGCCTTTGCGGGGTTCGATGTTGCGTTTGCACAGCAAGACTTGATCGCCCCAGCAGGGCACTGTGCCCACCACGTTGAGCGGATTTTCGTAATGGACGGTGTTGCAAACCGTGCAAATGGCCCGTTCGCGGGTGTCGCCATCGTCCGGCAGGCGACGGGCGACCAGTGCGCCGCATTGTCGGCAGTGTCGAATGGTGCGGTCAAACATCATGAAGGGAGCTCAAAGTGAGGAATAAACAGACAAGGCGTCAACGCTGTAAGTCTAACCAGTCCGCCATAAAAAAGCCTCCAAGGTCATGAACCATGGAGGCTGTTTCGGGTCATGCACCTGATCAGGTCAGGTACTGGATCAGGAAAAGTGAAATGCCGGGGAAGAACAGCAGCAGCAGGGTGCGGATGGTGTCGCTGATCAGGAAAGGCATGATGCCTTTGTAGCTTTCGCTCAGCGGCACGTCTTTGGCCATGCCGTTGACCACATACACGTTCAGACCCACCGGCGGTGCCAGCATGCCAAAGCCCACGGTCATCAGCACCATGATGCCGAACCAGATGGCGGTGTGCTCGGGTGTCATGCCGAAGTCGAGCTTCATGATGATCGGGAAAAAGATGGGGATGGTCAGCAGCAGCATGGACAGCTCGTCCATCACTGCACCCAGCACCACATACAGCAGCAAGATGCCAGCCACCACCATCAACGGTGCGAGGTTCATGGCGACCACCATTTCGGCCAACTGGCCAGGCACCTGGGTGCGAGCCAGTGCCGCATTCATCACGTCGGCACCCATGAAGATCATGAAAATCATGGCCGAGCTCATGGCGGTTGCATGGAAGCATTCAAGGAACTTGTCCCAAGTCAGCTCCCGCTTGAGTAAAGCCGCCACAAAGGTGGATGCTGCACCCACGGCTGCGCCCTCTGTGGGCGTGAAGAAACCGGCATAGATGCCACCGAACACGATGATGAAGATGGTGGCAATCGGCAAGATGCCCTTGAGCGATTCGAACGTCAGCTTTTCGCGTTCTTCCTGATCAGGGGCTTGGCCAGGCACGACGCGCACGTAAATGGCGATGGCAATCATGTAGCCCACCATGGCAATGATGCCGGGCATCATGGCCGCTGCAAACAGTTTGGCGATGTTCTGCTCGGTCAAGATGGCGTAGATCACCAGCGGCACCGATGGGGGGATCAGGATGCCCAAAGTGCCCCCTGCGGCCAGCGTGCCGGTCGCCAGTCGGCCTGAGTAGCCGTGGCGTTTCATTTCAGGCAAAGCCACGCCAGTGATGGTGGCTGCTGTGGCCACAGAAGAGCCGCAAATGGCACCAAACGCGCCACAAGCCAGGACAGCGCCCATCGCCAGACCGCCTTTGAAGCGGCCCATGACCGCTGCCGCAAACTGGAACAGCGCCTTGCTGATGCCGCCTTGCGTGGCAAAGTGGCCCATCAAGATGAACAGCGGAATCACCGACAGGTCATAGTTGGCCAAGCGGGCAAAAGCGAGGTTGTTCAGGAAGTTCAAAAAGGGCTGTACACCCGTCTGAAGGATGAAGCCAGCGGCACCCGCCAAGAACATGGCACCCGCGATCGGTACGCGAACCACCATGAGAAACAGCATGATGCCAAAAATCAGCAAAGCCAAAGTGATCGGGGTCATGACGATGCCTTGTCGTTGTTTTCAAATTTGGAGAGCGCTTGCATGGCCGCAATGAATGCGGTGATGCCAAACGGGATGCTCATGCTGGTGAACACGATCCAGTCGGGGAAGCCCAGCAGCATGGATGCGCCCATGGTTTCCTTGGCGTTGATGGCCGCCGCACCGCAGCGCCATGACAACAAAAAGAAAATCACGGTCATGAACAGGTCGCCCAGTCGGTCGAGCTTGAAGTTCGTGGCCTCAGTGCACTTCGCCGTGAAGAAGTCGACGATGATGTTTTCGCGCTTGAATTGGCAAATGGGCATGAACAAGGCGATGGCCGCACCTGCGCCCACGCCTGTCAGCTCAAAGTCGCCGATCAATGCGGAGTCAAAAAAATTGCGGCCAATCAGGCTGTAGCAAGTCATCAGCATCAGGCCGGTCATGACCAGCCCGCCCAATATGCTGCAGAGCCGGGCAATCCGCTCCAGTGAGTTTGAAAACATCATGGTGTTTGACAGGTATAAATAAAAACGAAATCGGAAAGCCGATCGGTGTAGCGCTCAGGCCGCTTGAATGCCCTGTACTTATAAAAAAACCTGAGCAGACCGCAGAGGCTGCTCAGGTTGTCTTTGCCACGGATTTACTTCGTGTATTGCTTGATCAGATCGGTGGCTGTTTGCAGCATGCCTTTGCCGTCAAAGCCTTTGCTGGTCATTTCAGCCACCCAAGCATCGTCCAGTGCATCGGTCGCTTTTTTCCACTTCTCGAGCTCTGGCTTGGGGATGATGCTGATCTTCTGGTTGGCCGAAGCTTCAAACACTTTCTTGCCAGGAACGTCTGCACCGGCTTGGGTCTTGCCCAAGAAGGCGGACAGTTCGCGGCCCGAGTTTTTGTCGATCACGGCTTTCAAATCTGCTGGCAGCGAGTCGTACTTGGCCTTGTTCATCGGCACGACAAACACGGTGGTGTACAGCGCGTTGTAGCTGCGGTCGGTTTCGGCGGTGAAGTTGGTCAGTTCGTTGACCTTTAGGCCCGGGGCCACTTCGTAAGGAATCACCGCGCCGTCGATCACGCCTTTGGACAGGGCTTCGGGCACTTGTGGCACCGGCATGGCCACTGGGGTTGCACCCATCATGGCGACCATTTTGTTGACTTGGCGGGTTGGGGCGCGCACTTTCATGCCTTTGAGGTCCGCCATGGTGTGGACAGCTTTGCTCTTGGTGTAAATGTTGCCTGGGCCGTGCACGTGGATGGCCAGCATCTTGACGTCTTTGAAGTCGTCCTGAGCATACTTTTGCGCGTAGTCCCAAGCAGCGCGGCTGGTGGCTTCGGCATTGGTCATCATGAAGGGCAGCTCAAACACTTCCAGTTTGGCCAGCTTGGGGGTGTAGGCCTGCAGGGTCCAAGCCACATCGATCACGCCATCGCGGGCCTGTTCATACAACTGGACAGGTGTGCCGCCCAATTGCATGGCCGGGAAGATGTCGCACTTCAGGCGGTCTTTGGAGTCGCGCGCGATGTTCTTGCACCAGTCACCCATCATGGTGGTGTGCTGAACCGATTGGGGGCCGAGGAAGTGGTGAACCTTCAGGGTCACGGTTTGGGCGTGTACGCCAAAACCCACAGCCAGCAATCCAACGGCCAGAGCGGTTTGTTTCAAGAGTTTTTTCACAGGATTGTCTCCTTTGCGTTTGTCAAAAGGGGGTATTAGCCAACCGACCGGTTGGTTAATTGGCTAAAACATGAATTATGTTGCAAGATTTCTGAGTTCAAATAAGGGTAAACGAGTGCTTTTAATTTTTGGTGCACTTTCGTTCATCATTTGACCGTGACTTGAAGGCTGCCCAAGCCGGTCACTTGGCCCGCCAGGACATCTCCTGCGACCACTGCCGCCACGCCTTCGGGGGTGCCTGTATAAATCAGATCGCCCGGTTGCAGTTCCCAAGCTGCAGACAGGTGCTCGATGGTTTCGGCCACATTCCAAATCAGCTTGGCCACGTTGCTGCGCTGGCGGTCAGCGCCGTTGACCTGCAGGCTGATCTCGGCGTTGTTTACATCACCGGCTTGGGCCATGGGGGTGATGGGGCCAATCGGTGCGGAATGGTCAAAGGCTTTGCCAATGCACCATGGGCGGCCTTGCTTTTTCATTTCGTTTTGCAGGTCGCGGCGCGTCATGTCCAGGCCCACGGCGTAGCCATAAATGTGCTTGGCCGCATCGGCGGCCAATATGTTGCGTCCGCCTTTGCCAATGGCCACCACCAGTTCGATCTCGTGGTGCAGGTTCTGTGTCAGGCTGGGGTAGGGCATTTGTCCGGTTTGGCCTGCTTCCACAACGACCAGGCTGTCGGTGGGTTTGAGAAAAAAGAAAGGCGGCTCACGACCTGTGAAGCCCATTTCTTTAGCATGTTCTTCGTAATTACGGCCCACGCAATAAATACGGTGCACCGGAAAGCGTTCGGGCTGGCCCAGGACCGGCACTGAAACGGTGGGCGTTGGGGGAAATACAAAACTCATGAAGCACTTTCAAAGTAGAAGATGGAAGAGGGGCTAAAAATTTTGCTAAGCGCGCTTACTATAGAAGCCTGAGTCGGGACAACGACTGGTACTAACCCTGCATTTGATGGAGCAACGCGGCAATGACCCCCAACTTTGATTTGAACGCAGCGCCAGGGCATTTGATCAGGCGTGCGCACCAAATCTCCGTGGCCATATTCAATGCGCACTTGGCCGCAGCCGATGTCACGCCGGTGCAATTTGCCTTTTTGAACGCGCTGCTCGACAGCCCGGGCATTGACCAGATCACGCTGGCCAAACGGGTCGCGTTTGATCCCGCGACTTCGGGCTCTGTGATTGGCCGTTTGGAGAGCAAGGGCTGGGTGGCGCGTCGTGCCGACGAGACCGACCGACGCCGCAAGTTGCTTGTGTTGACCCCCACGGGTTTGGAGGCGCTGGCAGGCATGCAGGCCGATGTGGTGCGGGTTCAGGCCGACATTCTGTCTCCACTCGCACCGCACGAGCAAGCGCAGTTCATGCACTTGCTCAGGCAGTTTGTGGCGGGTCACGAGGCGCCTTGAACCCGTTGGGATGCTGGGGCCCGTGTGTTCACTCGGACTTGGATGTCAACTCAAAGTGTTCGACGTGGGGCGGTGCAGCGAAGAACGGGCCCACAATGGCGCGCCATTCCGTGAAGAGTGGTGATTCGCGAAACCCCACGGTGTGGTCCTCCAGGGTGTCCCAGAAGATTTGCAAAACGTAGCGTTCGGGGTTTTCAATGCCTCTGTTGACTTTGCCGCCTTGAAAGCCCTTGGCTTTGCAAGCCACGGTGTTCAGCCCCAGTTCAATGGCTTTTTCAAATGCAGCTTGCTGTCCAGGGTGGATGCGGATGTCGGCGAGTTCGAGGATCATGGTGTGGTTCAGATCAAAGTGAATTGACCCTCAACCTTAACCCATCTCGTTGCCTCAAGCGCAGGCTCGGGCCCTATCGTTTATACCGTGGTGGCCCGGCTTGGCAAGGGCCGAGAGGCGTGCCAGACCAGGGCTGCAAACAGCACCGACACCAGTGCCAGCGCGGATGTGCTGGTGATCCAGAAGGTGTCCACGCTGGCGCGCATGGACAAACCCGCCCAATCCAAGCCTTGGTAAGCCAGGCGATAACCGCCGTACAGGCCCACACCCCAGAGCAAGGCCGTGTAGACCACCAAAGGAAGTATGGTGATTCGGTAGCAACGCAGCAGGTAGGCGCAAACCGCTTGCACCGCATCGGCCAGGTGGTACAGCGCCACCCAAGCCAGCCACACGGTGGCCGCTTGCACCACATCGGGGTCGGTGCTGAATGCATGGGCCAGTGTTTCGCGGCCCATGAACAAGAGCGCAGCCCCCAGCAAGGCGGCGCCAATGGCCAGACCGATGCCCAAACCCGCAGCCCGACGTGCTTTGTGGGCTTGCCCGGCGCCGAGCCAATAGCCTGTGCGTGCGCTGCTGGCAATGCCCAAAGCCAGCGGGACCATGTAGAGCACGGCGGCCAGACTGGCCGCAATCTGATGGCTGGCCAATGCCACCGCGCCCAGCCGTGCAATGAACAAAGCCATCAAAGTGAATGAAGTGACTTCCACCATGATGGACAAGCCTGCTGGTACTCCCAACGCCAAAAAGCGCCGGATCACGGGCCAGTCCGGTTTTTCAGGACGTCGCCACAAACGATAGGCTTGGTAAATGTCTTGTGTGCGCAAAAGCCACAGGCCCGACAGCATCATGAGCGTATTGACCGCCAGCGTTGCCCAAGCGCAGCCCACAACGCCCATGCCCGAAAAACCCGCACCACCAAAAGTCAAAACAAAAGACAAAGGCACCTTGACCAGCAAGGCACCCGCTTGCAGCCAGGTCACCAAGCGCGGGTGACCCAGACTTTGGTTCAGGGTGCTGTACATGCGAAACAGCAGCGAAGGCACCAAAGCCAACGCCAGGATGCGCAAATAGGCCCGCACATCGGGCCAGAGATCCGCGGGCACTTCGGTGGCGGACAGCCAAAGATCTGGGAACCACAGACCGCTGATGCCGATGACCGCAGCACCTGCCGCAATGTAGAGCGCTTGCCTCACTGAGCGTCCGACTTCTGCTTGGCGGCCACCCCCGTGGAGCTCGGCCCAAACGGGCAGCAAAGCTTGCAGCAGCCCGTTCAAGGCCACATAAATGCTGATGTAAATGGACGAGGCCAGCGATAAAACCGCCAGCGCTTGAGGGCTGTACCTGCCTGCGATCAAGGTGTCGGCAATGCCAAATGACATCACGGCCAACTGCCCCACCAAGACGGTGCCGGCATGGCGAGCGATGGTGCGCAGTTCGGACATGGCTCAGTTCAACGGCTTCTCTGAAAGCGTGTTCAGGGGTGTCGCCGGACGGTAAACGAGCAGGGTTTCGTCTTTGTCGGTGGGGCGCTTGATGGCGGCCTCTTCAACCCAACCGATCGATTCGATTTTTGCTGACAACAAGGAGCGGTTGGTTTTGTCGATGATGAGCCAGGGGCAGTCGGACTGCGGTGCTTGCATGGGCATCAACCGGGCATGAGCGTGGTACCTGAGCGCTGTACCTTGGGCTTTGCTGATGCCAGCATATTGCAGGCAACTGGTCGGGCCAGTGATTCGGGTGACTTTTTCGACCAAGGGCGCGTAGCTTCGGGCGTAGTTGAGCAACGGTAACCACAGGCTGGTCAACAGCAGCCAACAAAGAACAGCACCGCCTGCGGGGAGCACCAGGCTCTTCCAGATGGCTGCGCGGTGGTAGCCCGTGCGCCATTTCACCAGTGCGCCCCAAGCGATGGTGGCGACCAGTGCCAGAACAAACGCGCCGACTGAAAATTCGGGTGCAAACTCGGGGGCCAGGCGCGCCACATTTCGGGCCGGTGTCGCTGGGCTACCCGTTTGCATGGCCAACCAGACGATCCAGATCACCAAGGCACAAATGCTGAAAAACAGCAAAGTGAACCAGTCGATCAAGGCCCCTAGGCTGCGTTTGAGTGTGGGCAAAGCCAAGGCTGCCAAAGTGGCAATGGCTGGCAATGATGTCAAAAGTGCACGGTCAGTCAGTCCCGTGAACCAGGTCGCGCCGACCGTCACGGCTGCAAACCACAGTGGCAAACCCAGGTGGGGGTAACGCCAGACTTGTGACAATTGCCCGCGCCAGCGCCACAGAGACCACAGTGCCAAAGGCCAGGCGGGCCATGTGAACCAGGCGATCAGTTTGGCCAAAATATGCAAGTCGACCATTCTGTGGGGCACCACGCGCCAACGCCACAAATCCAGTGCACCTGCCGTGGTGACGCACAGCAGGCATACCAGCGCCAGAAGCCCCAAGTCGAGCATGCTCAAACGGCGTTGTGTTGGGGTCGGTTGCGCTGCAGCGCAGATGACTGAGCCACCGATGCCCAGCCACAAAGCCAAAGTAGGGGCACCCGACAGGGTCAGGCCCAGCATGCCTGTGGTGATGGCCAGGGCACTTTGCAGGCGATGGCGAGTCAATGTGGACAGGCCAAAAAACAACAAGGCAGCGAAGCACAACTGGCTGAGTGCCGGGGTGGTTTCGTGTGAGAGTTGAGCCAAGCCCAGACAGGCCAGCAGCGCCAGCAAACCGCCGTCGGCCATGGCGCGTGCGTAGTCCGCAGGCTTGGCCTCGCCACCAAATGCAAATGCCACGGGTTGCGCAGCAGGGTGTCGGGTCAGTGCATAGACCGCGTACCAGGTCGCCGCCAGCGTGGTCATCAGCATGGCGATGAAAGGCAAACGGGCAAACGTGTCTTCGAAGCCAGAGGGGGCCAGTCGAATGAAAGCGGCACCCAACCAATAAGGCAGCAAGGCCAGGTTGCTGTCTGGGCTGCCTAGCAGCGTGGGCTTGAGCCAGCTGACGGCCTCACCCATGCCCGGTTTGGCCAGCTGCAACATGTAGCCGAAGGCTTCAATGTCTTGCGCTTTCCAAAGGGTTCGGCCCCAAAAACCGGGCAACACATAGGCAGCGCACAACAAAAGCAGTGCCAGACGAGGAAGTCTGCGCACGGCACTTTGTGCAACGATGGCGGGGGTAGGGTGGTTCACAGGTTCAGAAGATATCAGTTCCGGGGCGCCAGGGCGCAGGCGTTTGCAGCGGAGGCCGCTCCATGCAAAAAGGGCAGGCCGGTTGCCCGGGCTGCCCTTTTGGGGGACACCAAAAATGGATTATTTGGTGACAGTGGTCTTGCCGAAACGGTTGCGGAATTTCTCCACGCGGCCGCCCATGTTGTCGACCGACTTTTGTGTGCCGGTGTAGAAGGGGTGCGACTCGCTGGTCGTGTCCAGCTTGTACAGAGGCAACTCGCGACCATCTTCCATGGTGATCATTTCTTTGGTGTTAGCGCATGAGCGGGTCACGAACTTGAAACCATTGGACATGTCTTGGAAGCAAATTTCACGGTAGTTGGGGTGAATGCCGTCTTTCATGGGGAAATCCTTTTATTTTCGCTACGGTAGCCACACTTCAGCCTATCTGAGTGCACTTTCCGCAAAACCTGTCGATTATAGGGCATCAGCCGCCGCGTCGCATCATGTCGAAGAACTCGGAGTTGTTCTTGGTGGCTTTCATGCTCTTCAAGACCATCTCCATGGCTTCGATTTCGTCCATGTTGTACATGAATTGACGCAGGATGCGGGTTTTTTGCAGCACTTCGGGCTGAAGCAGCAACTCTTCGCGGCGTGTGCCGCTGCGGTTGAGGTTGATGGCCGGGAACACGCGCTTTTCGTACAAGCGGCGCTCCAGGTGAATTTCGCAGTTGCCGGTGCCCTTGAATTCTTCAAAGATCACTTCGTCCATGCGGCTGCCGGTGTCGACCAGGGCTGTGGCGATGATGGTCAAGCTGCCGCCTTCTTCCACATTGCGGGCCGCACCAAAGAAGCGCTTGGGGCGCTGCAGAGCATTGGCATCCACACCGCCTGACAACACTTTGCCCGACGAAGGCACCACGTTGTTGTAGGCGCGGGCCAGTCGGGTGATCGAGTCCAGCAAAATCACCACGTCTTTTTTCAACTCGACCAGGCGCTTGGCGCGCTCGATCACCATCTCGGCCACGTGCACGTGACGCGAAGCGGGTTCGTCAAAAGTGGACGAGATCACTTCGCCGCGCACGCTGCGCTGCATTTCGGTCACTTCTTCCGGGCGCTCGTCGACCAGCAGCACCATCAGGTGCACATCGGGGTAGTTGGCGGTGATGGCGTGCGCGATCTGCTGCATCATCACGGTCTTGCCCGACTTGGGCTGCGCCACGATCAGGGCGCGCTGGCCACGACCGAGCGGGGCAATGATGTCGATCACACGGGCGGTGATGTTTTCCTCGCCCTTGATGTCACGCTCCAGACGCATCTGCTCTTTGGGGAACAGCGGCGTCAAGTTCTCGAACATGACCTTGTGTTTGTTGTTTTCGGGCAGGTCGTCGTTGACCTTGTCGAGTTTGGTCAGTGCAAAGTAGCGCTCGCCGTCTTTGGGGATGCGCACTTCGCCTTCGATCATGTCGCCGGTGTGCAGGTTGAAGCGGCGCACCTGGCTGGGGCTGATGTAGATGTCGTCGGTGCTGGCCGTGTAGCTGGAATCTGGGCTGCGCAAAAAGCCGAAGCCGTCGGGCAGGATTTCCAACACACCGTCGGCAAAGACCTGTTCGCCCGCTTTGGCGCGCTTTTTGATGATGGCAAACATCAGCTCCTGTTTGCGCATGCGGCCTGTGTTCTCGATTTCGAGCGCATCGGCTTGCTTCAGGAGTTCGGACACATGAAGTGCCTTGAGTTCATTCAAATGCATGGATTTGGCCTGTGGCGAATCGGTCCGTCGGGGACCGTTTTCAGATAAGCGGGTGGAAATGTTCAGAACCGGTTGCCGCCCGGGGTTGGGGGCTGGTGCTTCCGGCAGTCAAGGCGCTGGTCCCTGTTCGGGCTGCCTTGCGGAAATTATGACAGGTTTTGAAATGGGCCAGAAAACAAAAAACCGGGTCATCGCTGCCCGGTTCTGGTGGAGTGGCCTGAGCAGCTCAGGCCAAAGCCGACATCAAGCCAATTGCTGGTCGATGAAAGCCGTCAGTTGTGACTTGCTCATGGCGCCCACTTTGGTCGCAGCCAGTTGTCCATCCTTGAAGATCATCAGGGTAGGGATGCCACGGATGCCGAACTTGGCGGGGATGTCGCGGTTGTCGTCCACGTTCATTTTGGTGATCTGCAACTTGCCTTCGTAAGTGCCAGCCACTTCATCCAGGATGGGCGCAATCATTTTGCAAGGACCGCACCATTCGGCCCAGAAGTCGACCACCACCGGTTGGCTCGACTGGAGCACGTCGGCTTCGAAGGTGGCGTCGGTAATGTGTTTGATCAGATCGCTGGCCATGGCCTTTTCCTTGTGAACATTGAAGATGCAGCTAAAGTTGCGACTATTTTGACAGAATCCCACCGCTCTCGCCTGTCGCGTCTGCGCTGCCGCACTATAAATTCATGACTTTCACCGCACCAACTTCAGTTCTTTCCGATTCTTCTGGCCTCGATGTCGAGGTGGCCATTGTGGGTGGCGGACCCGCTGGGCTGATGGCTGCAGAGGTGCTGTCGCAGGCGGGTGTTGCCGTTCATCTGTTCGATGCCATGCCTTCTGTGGGGCGTAAATTTTTGTTGGCAGGCAAGGGTGGCTTGAATCTCACACATGCCGAGGCACCCGATGTGTTCCGGTCTCGTTATGGCGAACGGCAAACCCAAGTGGCTCAATGGCTTGATCAGATGGATGCTCAAACCGTTCGAGATTGGGCTAAGGGTTTGGGAGTTGATACTTTCGTCGGCACATCGGGGCGCGTTTTCCCCCAAGAAATGAAAGCAGCCCCCTTGCTCAGGGCCTGGCTGCACCGTTTGCGGCACCCCGCCTCCGGCGTGCCGGTGCAGTTTCACATGCGTCACCGCTGGCAAGGCTGGGCAGGGGAGCATCTGGTTTTTCATCGCAGTGGTCAAGATGCAGCGGTCCGCGTTCGTGCGCGGTTCACCTTGTTGGCTTTGGGCGGGGCCAGTTGGCCCCGTCTGGGTTCTGATGGTGCATGGGCCTCTTTGTTGGCCGATCAGGGGGTGAGCATTGCGCCGCTCAAACCTGCCAATTGCGGATTCGACGTTTTGGGGCGAGAGGGGCAAGGGTGGACCGAGCACTTTCGCAGCCGTTATGCGGGGCATCCGCTCAAATCGGTTGCGCTGAAGCTCGGTGCCGTTGCCGGCGTCCAAGCGGAGTCCGCTGGCGAAGCGCGGTTTGACCGCAAAGGCGAGTTTGTCATCACCGATACGGGAGTGGAAGGCAGCCTGATTTATGCCGCGTCGGCCTGGTTGCGAGATGATTTGGCCCACGGGTCGGCCTGTTTGACGCTGGATTTGTTGCCTGACAAATCAATTGAACAGGTGCGCTCAGAAGTGCGTTGGCCACGCGGCAGTCGGAGTTTGTCCAGCCATTTGAAAAGCCGTTTGGGTGTGGATGGCGTCAAGATGGGGCTTCTGCACGAACTTTGCTCGCCCGAAACCCTGGCCAATCCAGACGCCTTGGCGGCCAGTTTGAAGCACTTGTCTGTGCCGCTCAAAAGCCCCAGACCCGTGGACGAGGCGATCAGCACGGCTGGTGGCGTCGCTTTGGAGGGTTTAAGCCCTGATTTGATGCTGACCAAGCGCCCCGGCGTCTATTGTGCGGGTGAGATGCTGGACTGGGAGGCCCCGACGGGCGGGTATCTGTTGACCGCTTGTTTGGCCAGTGGCTGGCGTGCTGGCCAAGGTATTTTGACAAATTTGTAACATTTTTATACAAATGGTGTATTCCTATGGGCCCTGTGCTGCGTTGTTGTCATGTGAATAACTTCATCCATAACGAGGTCGACATGACTCCAGAAGCTTCCCAGGAATACCAGCGCGCCGTTGAAGAGGCGGCCAACGCCTTCATGAAAGTGATGGCTTTGCGTGGTTTCAACGTGCGTGACTACCCGCAAAATTTTGTGGCCCAGATGACCGCTCAAACACGGCTGGCCTTCGAGACCAATCGTGCTGGGGCGCACAAAAACGCCGATGCGCTGGTGTCTGAGTTGCTGCGTGCAGCGCCAACGGCACCTCAGTTGGTGAGCTCCACCAAAGTCAAACCTTTGCCTTTCCCTTCGCTGCGCCGTCGCATGGCCTGAGGGGCGCAGGGCGGGTAAGCCAGTCTTGCCACGGTCTGGATGGCCTTCATTCAGACCGTGTGTTTGCTAATGAATCAATTAGTAAGCCGTTCAGATGCTTGAATGGGCAAAATAAACATTGATCCAGTGCCTACTCATGGGGCCGATGCCGTGATCCCATGACGTTCCGGACCTGCGGTCTGAATCAGGGCAGATCCACTTTCAATACGATGGGACTGTGCAGGCGGGGTGCTTGGGTTACCCAAGCGATCGCCTGAGTTGGCGATATTTCATGACTGCGTGGGTTGTCAGTCATTGAAACAGATGAATAAGTTGACGAGCCTTGACCCCGGCACTGACTCCACAGTTAGGGCTGCTTGGTTCCCCACCTGACCCGGTTGGCCGCTTCACCATGCGGGAAGGCCCGTCAAGGTGAATTGTAGGCGAGCTTGATGGCGCTTTTCGGCCATGCGCTGTTTTTTCCTGTTTCTTCCAAGGTCAAGCAGCGAGTTGGATTGATTCGATGCGACTGGCCCAAACAAGCCGCAAACAGTGCTCTTCAGCCCGATAGAATCAGGCCCATGTCTTACCTTGTCCTCGCGCGCAAATACCGCCCCCGCAATTTCACCGAGATGGTGGGGCAGGAGCACGTGGTTCAGGCCCTGACCAATGCCCTGGTGCAGCAGCGACTGCACCATGCTTATTTGTTCACGGGCACCCGGGGGGTGGGCAAAACCACCGTTTCCAGGATTTTGGCCAAGTCGCTCAATTGCCAGGGCGCTGACGGGCAAGGCGGCATCACCGCCGAACCGTGCGGCGTTTGCCAGGCTTGCCGCGACATCGATGCCGGTCGCTTTGTGGACTACACCGAGTTGGACGCCGCATCGAACCGGGGCGTGGACGAGGTGCAAAGTCTGCTGGAGCAGGCGGTTTACAAACCGGTGCAGGGGCGCTTCAAGGTCTTCATGATCGACGAGGTGCACATGCTGACCAACACCGCGTTCAACGCGATGTTGAAGACCCTGGAAGAACCCCCTGAGTATTTGAAGTTCGTGCTGGCCACGACCGACCCGCAAAAAGTGCCCGTCACGGTGCTCTCGCGTTGCCTGCAGTTCAACCTGCGGCCCATGGCCCCCGAGACGGTGTTTGAACACCTGACCCAGGTGCTGGCCGCCGAGCAGCTGAGTGCCGAACCCTTGGCCTTGCGTTTGCTGGCCCGCGCTGCACGCGGCTCGATGCGCGATGCCCTGAGCTTGACCGACCAGGCGATTGCCTTTGGCAATGGCTTGGTGCAAGAGGCCGGTGTGCGTCAGATGCTGGGCAGTGTGGACCGCAGCCATGTGCTGCACATGATCCGAGCTTTGACCGAGGGCGACGGTGCCGCCGTGGTGAACCAAGTCAACGCCCTGCGTCTGCAAGGCGTGTCGGCCGCGGCCACCTTGGAAGACATGGCGATGCTGCTGCAGCGCATGGCCGTGATGCAGATGGTGCCCAGCATGGCCCAAGACGGCGAAGACCCGGACACCCAAGGCCTGGCCGCGCTGGCCCAGGCCATGCCTGCCGAAGAAACCCAGTTGCTTTACAGCTTGTGCCTGCATGGGCGCACTGAGTTGGGTCTGGCCCCGGATGAATACGCGGCCCTGACCATGGTGTTGCTGCGCCTGCTGGCCTTCAAGCCTCAAGCGGGGTTGGCTGAAAAAAAAAGCCCGCGAATCAGCCCTGAGCCACTGACTCAAGCCGCTGGCCTCACGGTTGCAGCCGACACCCAAGCGCCGCCTGCTGCAGCGACGCCACCTGCAGACCCGCTGCCTCAACGCCATCCCGCACCCGCGCAGCCTGCTGCAGCCACCGTGGCCCCCCCTGAGGCGCCAAAGCCAATGGTTGCTGTGCCTGTTCGCGAATCAGCGCCTGCTGTTCCTGCTGCACCTGCTGCTGCACCTGCTGCAGCCGTGCAGGTACCCATGCCGTCTGAGCCGCCGCCTTGGGAGGATTGGCCCGATACGACCGACTATGCCGATCAAGAACAGCAAGCTTTGGTGACATTGGCCCCGGCATCTCAAACACTGCCCCCAGAATCGCAGACACCCGCACTGCGCTCTTTGCCCGTGCGCGAGGCTTCCGAGCCATCAGCGCGGGTCGATGTGCTGAAGCCACCGAGCAGCACACCTTTGCAAACAACGCCCGAAGGCGATGTCTGGCTGGAGGTGGTGCAAGGCTTGATGGCGCAAGAGGCGATCACCGCCTTGGTGCGAGAGTTGGCTTTGCAGTCCCAATTGGTGGCCCGCGATGGCGAGCAATGGCAATTGCGCGTGGAGCGGGAAACCCTCAACCACCCCGCCAGCCGTGAGCGTCTGCAAGCCGCCTTGTTGGCCGCGGGCCAGGGTGCCGTGAAATTGCAAATCGAGATTGGATCGGTCAACGACAGCCCCGCCAAGCGTCTGGCTGTCCTGGCTGCCGCCAAAATGGAGGCCGCGCAGGACTTGATTCAAAACGACCCGCTGGTGCGGGCCATGGTGCGCGACTTTGGCGCCAGAATCGTGCCCGGCAGCATCCAGCTCATTTGATTTTTAGCTTCTATTTCATCCCCATTCAAAGGAACCCCCATGTTCAACAAAGGACAACTCGCTGGCTTGATGAAACAAGCCCAGGCCATGCAGGACAACCTCAAAAAAGCCCAGGACGAACTGGCTTTTGTCGAGGTCGAAGGCCAATCCGGCTCCGGCATGGTCAAGGTGTTGATGACCTGCAAGCACAGCGTGCGACGCGTCACCATCGACCCCAGCTTGCTGGTGGCCGATGACAAAGACATGCTCGAAGATCTGGTGGCCGCGGCATTCAACGATGCGGTCCGCCAAGCCGAAGAAGTTTCGCAACAAAAAATGGGCAAACTGACCGCCGGTCTGCCGCCTGGCATGAAGTTGCCTTTCTGATCGACTGACCTATTCCCCATGGCCGACACACACGCACTCGCCGCTTTGGTTCAGGCTCTCAAGGGCTTGCCAGGGGTGGGCATCAAGTCGGCCCAACGCATGGCGTTTCAGTTGCTGCAAAACGACCGAGCCACGGCCCGGCAGCTGGCAGCAGCTTTGCAAAATGCGGTGGAACATATTCAGCATTGCGAGTGTTGCCACACCTTCACCGAAGCGGAGTTGTGTGACACCTGTCTGGATTTGACGCGCGACCGCACACTGCTGTGCGTGATCGAAACCCCGGCCGATCAGTCGGCTATCGAACGCACAGGCACTTACCGGGGCTTGTATTTTGTGCTCATGGGCAAACTCAGCCCGTTGGACGGCATTGGTCCGCACGACATCGGGCTGGCCAAGCTCAAGAAACGTGTGGCCGATGGTGTATTGACCGAAGTGATTCTGGCGACCAACTTCACGGCCGAAGGCGAGGCCACCGCCCATGTGATTTCGGAAATGATTCGCCAGCAAGGCCTCAAGGTCACCCGTTTGGCTCGGGGCGTGCCGGCAGGCAGCGAGCTGGAATATGTGGATTTGGGCACCATCGCCCACGCCTTGGTCGACCGACGCTGAAGCTGCGCTGGGCTTGCGGTCCCTCGCCTCCGCATGGTCCCGTCCTGTCAACTACCGGCAATCCATTACGTGAAAACCCGCTCGGGATGATTCCCGATGCGCCAAGTTCTGCGGGTGCCTATGCTGATGGCATCGAATTTCCGATGTGCACTGGAGCCAGCTTGTGTCCCACGTCATTTGGCGGCGACGTTCCCTTTTGCTGGCGGCAATGGCCGCTGTGGCCAAGCCGCCGGTGTCGTTGGCTGCGGTGGACCCTTTGCGTGGCTCGGCCCGCGTCACCATCGCCTTGGCGGCCAGGCAAAGCCTTTACCAGCTGCCGCTGACTTTGGCGGAGCACCTGGGGTATTTTCGGCAAGCAGGCATCTCGGTCGAGTGGTTGGCCCACGAGTCAGGGGCCAAAGCCTTGGGCAGTGTTTTGCAGGGGCAGGCCGATGTGGTCGCTGGCGCGTTTGAGCATTTGTTTGGCTTGCAACACAAAGGCTTGAATTACCAGGCCTTTGTGCAGATGGGGCGAACACCACAGGTCAGCTTGGGCGTGGCGTCGCGGCTTGAGCTGCGTTCGGTGATGGGGCTCAAGGGGGCGCGCTTGGGCATCACGTCGCTGGACTCCAGCACCCATTGGATGGCCTGCCAATGGCTTTTGCAGCATGGGCTGTTGCCCGAAGACGTGGTTTTTGTCGAGGTCGGCTCATCCACAGCGGTGGTAGATGCTTTGCGCAATGGGGTGATCGATGCCTTGTGCAACCCCGATCCCGTCATGTACTGGCTGGAGCAGAAAAATGAAATCCGGGTGATGGGGGAGGCCCGCACGCTGATGTCGACCCGCAAGCTGATGGGCGGGCAGGTGCCAGGTGCTTGTTTGCTGGCAAAGACTGATTTTTTGCAGCGGCAGTCGGACGTGGCACAGGCTTTGACCGATGCCATCGTGCACGCCCTCAAGTGGCTGCAAACGGCGGGTTTGACCGACATTTTAAAAACAGTGCCCGCGCACCATTGGTTGGGTGACAGGGCCATTTACCTCGGGGCCTTCGAGAAGTTGCGCGAATCGTATGCGCTGGATGGCCTGATCTCGGGGGATGCCGTGCTGAATGCTTGGCGTGCCCATGCCCGTTTGCCCAACGCATTGAGCAGTGCCCGTCTGCCATTGGAGCGGACCTACACGAACACCTTTGCAGCGAAATCGAAAACCCGTTTCGCTGCTTGAGTGGGTTGACTGTCTCAGGCGCGGATCAGCGTTTGGGCTTGGGGGCTTTTTTGTGCTGTGAAGGTGCTGCTTTCGCTGCCGTTGCGTGGTTGCTTGGCGCAGACCGGGCGACACGGCGCGATCCTTGGGACGGCACCAAAATGGTCAAAGTCTGACCGGCTGTCAAGCGCGCACCGGCTTTGAGCTTGTTCCAGGTGACCATGTTGGCTTCGGTGACGCCATGTCTTGCCGCCAGACTGGCCAAGGAATCGTTTTTGCGGGCCTGGACCGAAATTCTTCTGAGCACCACCTCGGGGGCGAGCCCCAGTTGCCCGTTGTCTGCCAAATGTTCTGTGACATCGTTGTCCAGGCGACCTTTGCGGTGAACCAGCAAAGTGGAGCCTGCCGTGATCATCATTCGAGGGGGGATGCCGTTGATGGCGCGCAGTTGGTCAACAGGCATGTCCAGCTGCTGGGCCACGTCTTCGGGTTTCATGGTTCGGGGGGCTTGCCAGGCGGTCCAGGTGGCCAAAGGGCGGTTGGCATGGGCTTGCAAGTTGCGCTCAAAAATCGTGGCATTGTCCCAAGGCAACAGAATTTGCGGCGTGCCCGCTGCCAGGATCACCGGGCGGCTCATGGACGGGTTGAGCGCCTTGAAATCTTCCAGGCTGACGGTCGCCAGTTTGGCGGCCACGGCCACGTCGATGTCCCGCTCAATCGGCACGCTTTTGAAATAAGGGTGGTTCTGGATCAGGGGCAGCTGTGTTCGGAACGCCTCGGGCTGCGCCACGATGTTTTTGACCGCTTGCAGCTTGGGCACGTAGTAGCGGGTTTCGTTGGGCATGTTCAAGTCGCTGTAAGTCAGCGGCTTGCCTTGGGCTTTGTTGCGTGCCAAGGCGCGGCCTACGCTGCCTTCACCCCAGTTGTAGGCGGCCAATGCCAGGTGCCAATCACCGAACATGCCGTAGAGTTTTTGCAGGTAATCCAGCGCAGCGCGCGTGGATTCGAGCACATCCCGACGGTCGTCGCGAAACAGGTTCTGTTTCAGGTCGAAAAACTTGCCGGTGGCGGGCATGAACTGCCACATGCCTGCCGCTTTGGCGCTGGACACGGCTTGGGGGTTGAAGGCCGATTCGATGAAGGGCAGCAAAGCCAACTCGGTCGGCATGTTGCGGCGCTCCAGTTCCTCCACCACATGAAAAAGGTAAGGCCGTGAGCGTTCGGTCATGCGCAGCATGTAGTCGGGACGGCTGGCGTACCACTGCTCCCGGTTGCGCACAAAGTCATTGTCCAGGTCGGGCATGGCAAAACCACGTCGAATCCGCTCCCACACATCGGTGGGCGGTGTGAGCCCCATGTTGCTGTGGGGTTTGAGCAAGACGGTTCGTTCTTCGGTGGTCGATGCGGCAGGCTCCGAAGCCGGTGTTTTGGGGCCTGCTGTGCCGGCAGCGGGCAAAGAGGCCTGCGCGTTCGTGGGCGCGCTGGGTGTTGACGTGGGGCTGGTGGCGCAGCCGCCCAACAGCAAGGCCATGCCTACACAAACAGCGGCGGTCCAGGTTCTTCCAGCGCTGTAGAGGGGCGTCGCGTCCATCGCGCTATCCTGGGTCAGTGTGTTCATCAGAATTCGTTTTTCCATGTGCGAAGTGCGGCAAAGGTCGTGATGTCGTCCACGGCACGGGCATCGTGCTGCCTGACCGCCTTGGACACAGCGCTGCTGCGGCTGCGCAAAAAAGGGTTGATCGCCCGCTCGGTAGATAGCGCAACGGGCAGGGTGGGGTGCTTGTTTTGTCGCAAAACCGTGCAGGCCTGCGCATGTGTCTGTAATTCGCGGTTGTCCGGGTCGACCGCCAGGGCAAATTTCAGGTTCGACAAAGTGTATTCGTGGGCGCAGCACACACGGGTGGCGTCGGGCAAAGAGGCCAATCGGTCCAGCGAATCGAGCATTTGGGCCGGTGTCCCCTCGAACAGTCGGCCGCAGCCGCCTGAAAACAGGGTGTCTCCACAAAACAGAAGCGGGGCCTGTCCATCGGGGTGACCCCAAAACGCCACATGGCCTGCGGTGTGGCCAGGCACATCGTGCACATCCAGAGACAAGCCGTGCCACTGAATTTGGTCACCTTGTTGGACGCCTGTGGCTGGCGTGGGCAAGGTCTCCATGGCCGGACCCCAAACGCGCGCGCCAGTTTGGGCCACCAGGTCGGCCACGCCACCTGTGTGGTCGGCATGGTGGTGCGTGACTAGAATCGTGTCCAGCTGTAAGCCCGGGTGCTGCTGCAACCAGGCCAATACCGGCGCACTGGCCCCGGGGTCAACCACCAAGGCGTGGTGGTCATCGTGCAACAACCAGATGTAGTTGTCGGAGAAGGCAGGCAGTGCAATGAGTTTCATGGAAAGTCAGATTATAGAAAGCAAGCATTCATGTGGGGCTTGGTTGACCGATTTGGGGCAGCCGGTGGCGTCACGCTTGCTTTCTTGGGAGCAGCAGCAAGCCGATGCGTTGCTGGCCGATGTCTTTGGCTACCACGCGGTGCAATTGGGGTGGCCCGATTTGCAGGCTTTGCGCAGCAACCGGATGCCCCACCGCTGGATGGCCCAAGCCGAATTTGAGGCCGCTTGCCCTGCCGCTGACCCCTGTCAAAACAGCTGGCCCGATGTTTGTCTGGACAGTCGGGCCTGGCCGTGGCCTGCTGACAGTCTGGACCTGGTGGTTTTGCCCCATACCCTGGAGCGCTCCGCCGACCCGCACGCCTGTTTGCGGGAGGTCGAGCGGGTGCTGATTCCGGAGGGGCAGGTCTTGATCACGGGGCTCAACCCCTGGAGTTGGTGGGGTTTGCGGCAATCGCGCGGCCAAGGGGTGCCGAGTTCTCATGATCAATTGCAAGCGTCCCTGATTGCTTATCGGCGCTTGCGTGACTGGTTGCGTTTGTTGGGTTTTGAGGTCCAGGTCAGCCGCTTCGGTGGATGGACCCCCGCCTTGGGCAGTGAGCGGTGGATGCAGAGGCTTGACTGGATGAATGCGGTGGGCGAGCGTTGGTGGCCTATTTTGGGTGGGGTTTACCTGTTGATGGCCACAAAAAGAGTGCCTGGCGGGCGCCTGATCAACGGTCGGCGCTGGCGCACGGTACGATCGCCCGCTGCAGCGACCGCGCCCATTGCCCGGTCAGACACCTTCATTGGCCGCCAAGCGGCACCGAAAGACATTGTTGAACCACGTTGAAATCCACACCGATGGTGCCTGCAAAGGCAACCCGGGTCCCGGCGGCTGGGGCGTTCGCCTGCAGTCAGGCCAGCATGTACAAGAGCTGTTTGGCGGTGAGCTGAACACCACCAACAACCGGATGGAGATGACCGCCGTGATCGAAGGCCTCATGGCCCTCAAGCGGCCTTGTCAGGTCACGCTTTACCTGGACAGCGAATACGTGCGCAAGGGCATCACCGAATGGATTCACGGCTGGAAAGCCCGGGGATGGCGCACGGCGGCCAAGCAGCCCGTCAAAAATGCCGATTTGTGGCAAAAATTGGACACCGTAGTGTCCACTTCGGGACACCAGATCGATTGGCGCTGGGTCAAGGGCCACAACGGCGATCCGGGCAACGAGCGGGCCGATGCACTGGCCAATCAAGGCGTGGACAAAGCCTTGGGGCGTTGATAACCCATGTATTCGGGCAGCATTGTCGTGCGGTGCCGGGCATGCTGTTTGGGGCCAATGCTGGCATGACTGCGGTTTGTCCCATTGGGCAAATCAGGTGGCGCTGTTACATTTTGGCAGTCTTGGTGAATTCAACCTTAAAGAGATCTCTGAATGGCTTACAAGAAGAAATACGCCGTGATGGCGTTGGTGGGTATTTGCGCCGCATCGGGTGCGGCGTGGTGGATTCAAAACAAACCCGCTGCACCGGGTGACCCCTCTAAGCCAGCCGTCTCTGCCGGCACAGGCGCTGCATCAGGCCCAGCCAAGGCCCCCAGCGTGGAGGTGGCCAAGGTCGAAACCATGACCTTGGTGGATGAAACCCAAGCCGTGGGCAGCTTGCGCTCGCGCCAAGGCGTCATGATGCGTCCCGAAGTGGGGGGACGCGTCAAACAGATTTTTTTCAACGATGGCCAGCGTGTGCGCAAAGGCCAGGTGATGGTGCAGTTTGAAGACCAGCTTCAGGCGGCTCAGGTGTCCCAGGCCAAGGCCGAGTTGTCGATCGCCGAGGCCAACCACAAGCGCAACCAGGAACTGGTGATGCAAAACTTCATCAGCAAACGTTCGCTCGATGAAAGCGGTGCTGCCCTGGAGGTTGCACGCGCCAAGCTGGCTTTGGCCGACGCCACGTTGCAGCGCCTGAAGGTGCTGGCACCTTTTGACGGCATCACCGGCCTTCGTCAGATCAACGTGGGTGATTACCTCAAAGACGGCATCGACATGGTCAACATTGAGGACATGGATGCGGTCTTGGTGGACTTCCGCTTGCCCGAGCGTTTTCAGGCCAAGATCCGCGCGGGACAAAAAGCGCAGTTGACGGTCGATGCGTTGCCGGGTCGCCCCTTCACTGCCGTGGTCCAAGCAGTCGATCCCTTGATCGATGCCAATGGCCGTTCCGTGGGAGTGCGCGGTTGCATAGACAACCGCCAGCAGCAATTGCGCCCCGGTATGTTTGCCCGTGTGAACGCGGTGTTTGGCACCCGTGACAAGGCTTTGGTGGTGCCTGAAGAGGCCATCGTGCCTCAGGGTGGTCGGACTTTTGTGGTCAAGATCGTGCCCGGCGACACGCCGGACACGCTGGTAACCCAACGCGTTGTGGTCAAGGTCGGCTTGCGTCAGCCTGGCAAAGTGGAAATTCTGGAAGGTTTGTCTGAGGGCGATTCCGTGGTCACTGCAGGACATCAACGACTGCAAAAGGACGGGACAACCGTTCGCGTCGTGGACATGTCTCGCCCGGCTTCCGGCAAACCCGGCCCCAACAGCGCCAATGTGGGACCAGCCAGTGCCCCTGCTGCTGCGGCTTCTGCTGCACCGGCGTCTGGCTCTGCACCCAGCGGTGCGCCTGCAGCGCCGGCTTCTGCTGTCCCTGCGGTTAAACCTGTTGCCAAGCCACTGACAGGCCCCAATCCTTGCCTGCGAGGTGCTGATGCAACTCGCTGAAACCTCCATCCGACGGCCTGTTCTGGCCGTCGTCATGTCGCTGCTGATCTTGCTGATTGGCGCGGTGAGCTTCAACCGCTTGTCGGTGCGTGAGTACCCCAAAATCGATGAGCCCACCGTCACGGTGAGTGTGAAATACCCCGGTGCATCGGCCGAAGTGATCGAATCCCAGGTTTCCAAACCCCTGGAAGATTCGATTGCAGGCATTGACGCCGTGGACGTGATCACCTCGATCAGTCGTGCCGAGCAGTCGCAGATCACTGTGCGTTTTCGCCTCGAAAAAGACGCCGACACTGCTGCTGCCGAAGTGCGGGATCGCACTTCACGCGTGCGAAACCGTTTGCCTCAGGCCATTGAAGAGCCGGTCATCGCCAAGGTCGAGGCCGACGCCTTTCCTGTGATCTGGCTCGCATTTTCGAGCGACACACTCACACCACTGCAGATCAACGACATGATCAATCGCGTCGTTAAGCCGCGCTTGCAGACCGTCACTGGCGTGGCCGATGTGCGCATTTACGGCGAACGAAAATATGCCATGCGCGTCTGGCTGGAGCCAGAGCGTCTGGCGTCTTTCAAGTTGACACCGCAAGATGTGGAAGATGCCATTCGCCGCAGCAACCTGGAATTGCCTGCTGGTCGGATCGAATCCACCACGCGTGAGTTCACCGTGACCTCACAGACGGACCTGACCCGTGCAGTGCAGTTTTCAGAGATCGTGATCCGTACCGTGAACGGTTTTCCGGTCAAGATCCGCGATGTCGCCAGAGTCGAAGAAGGTGCTGCAGATGAACGCAGCACGGTCCGTTTGGGTGGGCAATACGCGATTTCTGCGGGCGTGATTCGCCAGGCCACAGCCAATCCGCTGGAATTGTCCAAAGGGGTCCGCGAGATGATGCCTCGGCTGGAGGCCGACTTGCCACCCGGCATCACCATCACGGTTGCCAACGACAACTCGGTGTTCATTGACCGGTCCATCAAGAGCGTGTTTCAAACCATTGTGGAAGCGGTTGTTCTTGTTGCGCTGGTGATTTTTGTGTTTTTGCGGACGTTCCGTGCCTCCATCATTCCCATCATCACCATCCCTGTCAGCTTGATCGGCACCTTTGCCATGATGGCGTTGGCAGGTTTCACCATCAACACTTTGACGCTGTTGGCGTTGGTGCTGGCCATTGGCTTGGTGGTGGACGATGCGATTGTGGTGCTGGAAAACATTTATCGGCACATTGAAGAGGGGCTCGATCCGTTTTCTGCTGCCATCAAAGGCGCACGTGAGATCGGTTTTGCTGTGGTCGCCATGACCATGACGCTGGCCGCGGTGTTCGCGCCTTTGGCATTCACGCCCGGGCGGACGGGCAAGCTGTTCACCGAGTTTGCTTTGGCGTTGGCGGGCTCGGTCATCGTGTCGGGTTTTGTGGCCTTGACTTTGTCGCCCATGATGAGTTCCAAATTGCTCAAACACAACCCCAATCCCGGTTGGTTTGATCGCAGCATGGAGCGTTGGCTCACCGCCTTGTCGGATGCCTATGAACGCCTGCTGCGTTGGGTCTTGCTCAAGGCGCGTTGGGCGGTGTTGATGATCATGCTGGGCAGTGGCGTGGCGATTGCCTTGGTTTACCCGACGATGAAACAGGAGTTGGCCCCCATGGAGGACAGGGGCACTTTGCTGGCCACGGTCACAGCACCCGACGGCTCTACGCTCGCGTACACCGACCGCTATGCCAAAACGCTGGAGCGCATGGGTGAGGCCTACCCCGAGTTCGATCGCATCTTTGCCAACATTGGTAACCCGACGGTGGCCCAGGGTTCGGTCATTTACCGAGCGGTCGACTGGGAAAAGCGCAAACGCACGACACTTGAAATCGCACGTGAACTGGCACCCAAGTTTGCGGGTTTGCCGGGCGTCACCGCCTTTCCGATCACCCCACCTTCGCTGGGACAAGGCTTTCGTGAGCGTCCCATCAACTTTGTGATTCAGACCTCTGACAGCTATCAGAACCTCAATGCCGTTACGCGCGAGATGTTGGACGAGATCGCCAAAAACCCGGGCATCGTCTCACCGGATGTGGATTTGCGTTTGAACAAACCCGAATTGCGCATAGAAATCGACCGCGCCAAAACTGCAGAGTTGGGTCTGAGCATCGAAGTTGTGGCCAAGGCACTGGAAACCATGTTGGGTGGACGGGTGGTCACGCGTTACAAGAAAGATGCCGAGCAGTACGACGTGATTGTGCAAACCCAGGCGAGCCGACGCGATACACCCGATGACATCGACAACATCTATGTGCGTGGGCGCAACGAGGCGATGATCCCCTTGTCTGCTGTGGTCAAGGTCCGGGAAAGTGTCTCGCCACGCGAGCTCAACCACTTCGGGCAGCGCCGTTCGGTGTCCATTACCGCCAACTTGTCGCCAGACTATTCACTGGGGGAGGCCCTCAAGTTTCTGGATGCCACCGCAGCCAAAGTGCTCAAACCCGGCTACACCACCGAGCTCAACGGCACATCGCGTGAATTCCGCAATTCGCAAGGTGCTTTGGTGATCGTGTTTGTGCTGGCGCTGTTCTTCATCTTTTTGGTGTTGGCTGCGCAGTTCGAGAGCTTCATTGACCCGTTCATCATCATGTTGTCAGTGCCCTTGTCCATGATCGGGGCTTTGCTGGCACTCAAATGGTCTGGTGGCTCTCTCAACGTGTATTCCCAGATCGGTTTGATTACCTTGGTGGGCTTGATCACCAAGCATGGTATTTTGATTGTGGAGTTCACCAACCAGTTGCGCGAGCAGGGTGTGGAGACGTTTGATGCTTTGGTCAAAGCCAGTGGTCAGCGGTTGCGCCCCATCTTGATGACCACCGGAGCCATGGTTCTGGGCTCTGTGCCGCTGGCTTTGGCCACTGGCGCTGGCGCAGAAAGCCGCACACAGATCGGTTGGGTCATCGTGGGCGGCATGTCTTTGGGCACATTGCTCACGATTTTTGTGGTGCCGACCATGTATTCCTTGTTGGCTCGCAACAGCGTGCCAGGCCCGAACAAAGCCATTGCCCACAACGAGCCCTTGGCGGCAGGAAGCTCGGCCGAGCATTGAATTTTTCTCGGGTTTTCATGTCAAAAGGGCTGCATTTGCAGCCCTTTGGATTTGTGCCTGCAAGAGGCTTTCCCGGAGGTCGAGTGCTGGCTTGTCCTTGTGGAAGGCTGCCCCTGCAGCCGAATGCCTGAAGTGGCTCAGCGCACATTCGCGAGCAGGGGCTTGATCAGAGGTGCCCGTCGAACATCATCACATCGACTTCGTCGCCCACGTCCAGGTTGCCTTGGGCATGGCCCAACACAATCAGGCCGTTGGCCTGCACCATGGAGCTGAGCACGCCCGAACCCTGGTTGCCGGTGGTGCTGACCACCAGCTCGCCCGCGGCGTTGGTGCTGACGATGCCACGCTGGTATTCGGTGCGACCGGGTTTTTTGCGCAGTGCCTCGGTGCTTTTGGCTTTGAGCATCGGCAGCGCTGGCGCTTGCCAGCCCATCAGCTGCTGCAAAGCGGGGCGCACAAAAGCGGCAAAAGTCACCATGACGGCCACCGGGTTGCCGGGTAAGCCAAACAGCACAGCCGAGCGCTCTCCCTGCGTGATGCGGCCCACCGCCATCGGGCGGCCGGGGCGCATGGCGATGCGCCAGAAGGCCACGTCGCCCAGCTTTTTCATCATGGCCTTGGTGTGGTCGGCCTCGCCCACGCTCACGCCACCGCTGGTGATGACCGCATCGGCCTGCGCGGCGGCATCTCTGAAAGCCTGTTCCAGCGCGGCAGGCTCGTCGCGCACCACGCCCATGTCGATCAACTCGCAGCCCAGCGCCTGCATCAGGCCCGCCACGGTGTAGCGGTTACTGTCGTACACCGCGCCTTCGCGAGGGGCTTCGCCCAGGCTCAGGATTTCGTCGCCGGTTGAAAAATAAGCCACCCTGGGCCTGCGCCAAACGGTGGCGGTGGGCAGCCCCAGACTGGCCAGCAGCCCACAGGCGGCGGGCGTCAATCGCGCCCCGGCAGACAAAGCAGCTTGGCCTGCCATCAGGTCTTCGCCCAGCAGTCGGCGGTTGTCGCCCGGTTGCAGCAGGCCAGGCGGAATTTGCACCGTGTCGCCCTCGGTTTGCACCAGCTCTTGCGGGGCCACGGTGTCCAGCCCGGCGGGCATGATGGCACCGGTCATGATGCGCACGCATTCACCTGCCCCCACGCGGCCTTGCCAAGCCGCTCCGGCCAAGGCGGTACCCACGACCTTGAAGCGGCTGGCTTGTCCGGCTTGCAATTCAGCGCCACGCAGGGCGTAGCCGTCCATGGCCGAGTTGTCGTGCGGCGGCACGCTGATGTGCGAGACCACGTCTTGCGCCAAGATACGGCCATGGGCCTGCATCAGCGGCACGGTTTCTTGTTCGCGTACCGGCTGCACCAGTTGGGCCAAAAACGCGTTGACCTGGCTGGCCGACAAGGCCTGTGGGTCGTAGCCTTGCAGGCGCTCGGCGATCTGATCAATGGACAGGGCAGGGGTGGTCATGGCAATAACAATGGCGATGGGGCACGGCAGTGCTGTGCGGCACGGTTCAAAGGGATTCGAGTTCTTGCAGTTCGGCCAGCGTGTTGGCGTTGGCAAAGGCGTGGGCGCTGTCGCCGCTTTGGTCAAACGGCACGATGGCGCACCGGTGCTGGCCTGTCCAGGCGTCGATCTTGCGGCCACCGCTTTGGGTGAACTTGACCAGGCTCTCCAGCAGCTCGGTCTTGAGCAGGCAAAACACCGGCTGTGGGCGCACCGCGCCATCGGCCTCGGGTGCAGCCGCCATCGCCATGTCGGCGTTTTGCTCATCCATGGCTTTGTACAGGCGTTCAAGCAGATCGAGCGGAAATAGCGGCGTGTCGCAGGGCACGGTCAGCAACAGCGGGGTTTCGCAGCGCTCCAGGCCCGTGAGGAAGCCCGCCAAAGGCCCCGCATAGCCATCGATGCTGTCGGGCCAGACCGGCACGCCCAACGACTCGTAGGCAGCCAGGTTGCGGTTGGCATTGATCAAAATTTCTTGCAGCGGCAAGCTTTGCAGTTGCAGGCGCATCAGGGTTTGCAGCGCCAGCGGCATGCCGCGAAAGTTTTGCAGGCCCTTGTCGATGCCGCCCATGCGTGAGCCGCGCCCGCCCGCCAAAATCAGGCCCGTGATGGCCGGTGCTGTGTGGTTCATGGCGTTCAGCCTCCGATGTAGCTCATTTCCACCCGGCGGCCGGGGCCGCTGGCGGTGTCGGGGCCGCGCAGGCTGCGCAGCACCGAATATTGGTCGGTCCGTCCGCGCCAGATGGCGTCTACCGTAGCGGTCAACTCGTTGTCAGTGCGGGCAGGGTCGCGCAGCAGCTGGCGCAGGTCGTAGCCCTGGCTGGCAAACAGGCACAAATACAGGCGGCCTTCGGTCGACAAACGGGCGCGGTTGCAGTCGCCGCAAAAGGCCTGCGTCACGCTGCTGATCACGCCGATCTCGCCCAAACTTGGGTCGTGCTCGCCTTCGGCGTTGGCATAACCCCAGCGCTCGGCGGTTTCGCCGGGGGCCGATGGGTCAAGTTGCACCAGCGGCAGCTCGGTTTGCAGCAGACGCACCACCTCGGCGCTGGGCAGTACCTCGTCCATGCACCAACCATTCGTCGCGCCCACGTCCATGTATTCAATGAAGCGCAGCACAATGCCCGTGCCCCGGAAATGTCGGGCCATGGGCAAAATTTCGTGGTCGTTGGTGCCGCGCTTGACGACCATGTTGACCTTGATCGGCCCCAAGCCCGCCGCTTGTGCAGCGGCAATGCCTTCCAGCACATCGGCAACCGGAAAATCCACATCGTTCATCTGGCGGAACACGGTGTCGTCAAGCCCGTCCAGGCTCACCGTCACGCGTTGCAGGCCCGCATCTTTCAGGCTCTGCGCCTTGCGCGCCAGCAATGATCCGTTGGTGGTCAGCGTCAGGTCCAGCGGCTGGCCGTCGGGCGTGCGCAGGGCGGCCAATTGTTCAATCAAGATTTCGATGTTCTTGCGCAGCAGCGGCTCGCCACCCGTCAGGCGGATTTTGCGCACGCCCCGGCCTACAAACACACTGGCGATGCGGGTGATTTCTTCAAAACTCAGCAGGTGGCTGTGCGGCAAGTAGGCGTAGTCTTTGTCAAAGACTTCCTTGGGCATGCAATAGCTGCACCTGAAGTTGCAGCGGTCTGTCACGCTGATGCGCAGATCGGTGAGTGGGCGGCGCAACCCGTCCAGCGGCAAAGCGCTCAGGTCATGCCCCGCCGACAAGGGGGGCAAAGGCAAGCAGGGGTGGCGCTGGTCAACCAGCGGAATGACGCGTTCAGACATGGGTGTCGATTGTGCCCGAGCCGTCACGCCCTGCAGGCGACAGGGGCAAGCCTGCAGCGCTGTTGAGACCTTGGCGCTTTGACGGCTTCAGCCGTGTTGGATGGCCACCGTTTTGAGGGTGGTGAAGCCCAGCAATGCCTCGAAGCCTTTTTCGCGCCCATAGCCTGACGACTTGACACCCCCAAAAGGCAACTCCACGCCACCGCCCGCGCCGTAGTTGTTGATGAAAACCTGGCCGCTGCGCACGCGTTTGGCCATGCGGAACTGTCGGCCGCCATCACGCGTCCAGATACCGGCCACCAAACCAAATTCGGTGGCATTGGCCAAGGCCACAGCGTGGTCTTCGTCGGTGAAGGACATGGCCGACAGCACCGGGCCAAACACTTCTTCTTGCGCCAGGCGGTGCATCACCGGCACATCGCGCAGCAGAGTGGGGGCCTGGTAAAAGCCGCCAGCAGGCACGCCTGCGGCAATTTGACCCTGCGCCACGGCGGCGATGCCGTCCGCCTTGGCCTGGTCCAAAAATCCGGTGACGCGTTCCAACTGGCTGGCGCGGATCAAAGGACCCAAGTCCAGGTTCATCGCGGCCGAGCCCACCTGCAGGCGGCTGAAGGCTTCGCCCAGGCGTTTCAAAAGTGGCTCGTAAATTCCTTGCTGGATCAGCACGCGCGAGCCCGCGCTGCAGGTCTGGCCGGAGTTTTGCACGATGGCGTTGACCACCACTGGAATGGCCGCGTCCAGGTCAGCGTCTTCAAAAATGATTTGCGGGCTTTTGCCGCCCAGCTCCAGCGTCACGGGGCAATGCCGTTCGGCAGCCACCTGCTGAATCAAAGTGCCCACGCGGGGGCTGCCAGTGAAGCTGATGTGGTCAATGCCCGGGTGGCGTGCCAGCGCGTCGCCCACTTCGTGGCCGTAACCGGTGACGATGTTGATGGCCCCCGGCGGAAAGCCCACCTCGGCCGCCAGTTGGGCCACGCGGATCAGGCTTAGGCAAGCGTCTTCGGCCGGTTTGACCACACAGGCGTTGCCTGCGGCCAAAGCGCCGCCCACGCTGCGCCCAAAAATCTGCATCGGGTAGTTCCAGGGAATCACATGGCCCGTCACACCGTGCGGCTCGCGCCAGGTCAGCACGCTGTAGCCGTTTTGGTAGGGCAGGGTCTCGCCGTGCAGCTTGTCGCAGGCACCGGCATAAAACTCAAAGTAACGTGCCAAAGCCACCGAGTCGGCGGCTGCCTGTTTGGTGGGCTTGCCGCAGTCGCGCTGCTCCAGTGCGGCCAACTCTGCGGCGTGCTCGCTCACTTTTTGCGACAGCTTCATGAGCAAGCGGCCGCGCTCCACGGCGGTCAGCTTGCCCCAAGGGCCGTTGAAGGCCGCACGGGCGGCTTGCACGGCGGCATCGATGTCCGCCGCCTGGCTGCGCGGGATCTGCTCAAACACCTGCCCGTCAGACGGGTCGAGCACATCAATGGTTTGCCCGGCCAGGGCGGGCACAGATTGGTTGGCGATGAAATTCAGTTGCATCTGCACATTGTGCTGCACAGACGGGTTTTGCAAATCACGATTGGGACACCCGGCACAGATGGCCTTGCGGGCAGGTCGCAAGCCCGGTGAAAGTAAAATCGGGGTTAATCCCTAGCGATTGACATTTCTTTCAACTTTTCCAACGAGACACCATGTCCCTGAACAAAGTCACCCCCGGCAGCAAAGTTCCCGAAGCGTTCAACGTGATCATCGAAATCCCGATGAACTCCGATCCTGTGAAGTACGAAGTGGACAAAGAGTCCGGCGCTTTGTTTGTGGACCGCTTCATGGGCACCGCCATGCACTACCCCACCAACTACGGCTACGTGCCCCAGACCATCGCCGGTGACGGTGACCCGGTCGACGTGTTGGTGATGACCCCCTTCCCACTGCCCCCAGGCGTGGTGGTGTCTTGCCGCGCCATCGGCATCTTGCTGATGGAAGACGAAGGCGGCATGGACGGCAAAATTTTGGCCGTTCCTACCGAAAAAATCCTGCCCATCTACGCCAACATCAAGACCCTGGCCGATGTGCATGAGCTGCAGCTCAAGCAAATCGCCCACTTCTTTGAGCACTACAAAGACCTCGAAAAAGGCAAGTGGGTCAAGGTCAAGGGCTGGGAAGGCGTCGAGTCGGCCGCGAAAGAACTGCTGGACGGCATCGCCAACTACAAAAAAGCCTGATCGCTTGACTCAATGGCTTCTGATGGAAGTCATTGAGACCCCAAAAAACGCCTGCCCGGTTTGCGCCGCGCGGGCGTTTTTTTATGGGGTTTTTCTCAAAGGCGAGTGCTGGTGCAGCGCTTCCAGGTAGTTCTCCACCCCCGCTTTTTCCCGCTCCAAAAACCGCGCCACCGCCTCAGAAAACGCCGGGTGCGCCAGCCAGTGGGCGCTGTGGGTGGGGGTGGGCAGCAGGGCGCGGGCCATTTTGTGTTCGCCTTGTGCGCCGCCTTCAAAGCGTTTGAGGCCGTGCCGGATGCACCATTCGATGGGTTGGTAGTAGCAGGCTTCAAAGTGCAGGCAGTCCACTCGGGCCAGCGCCCCCCAATAGCGGCCATAGGCTACTTCGGGCTGGCCTTGGGCGTCCAGGTGCAGGCCGATCAGGCTGATGCCAATCGGCTGCGCTTCGTGTTCAGCCACAAACAGCAGCCAGTTTTGGGCCATGTCGGTGCGCATGGCCTCAAAAAACGCGGGAGTCAAATAGGGCGGGTTGCCGTGTTCCCAATAGGTTTGCTGGTAGCAGCGCAACAGCAGGGCCCAGTCGCCTTCCGTCATGTCGGGGCCGCGCACGGCGCGAAACGTCACGCCCGCCTCCAGCACTTTGCGGCGTTCTTGTCGGATTTTTTTGCGCTTTTCTTGCGTCAGGCTGGCCAAAAAGTCATCGAAGTCGCGCCAGCCGGGGTTTTGCCAGTGGAACTGCACTTGGTCGCGTTGCAGCAGCCCGGCTTGCTCGCAGGCCTGCAGGTCTTGCGGGCTGGCAAACAGGATGTGCAGGGACGGGATGTCGTTGGTTTGGCAAATGTCCAGCAAGGCGGCCAGCAGGGCCTGGCGGGCGGCGTCAGATTCGGCCAGCAGGCGGCTGCCGGGCACGGGCGTGAAGGGCGGGGCGACCAGGGCTTTGGGGTAGTAGTCGAGGCCGTGACGCTGGTAGGCGTCGGCCCAGGCGTGGTCAAACACGTATTCACCGCGTGAATGGGTCTTGATGTACAGCGGGCAGGCGGCGGCCAACACTTCACCCTGGGGGGTGCTGCGCCACAGGCTGATGACTTGCAGCGTCCAGCCGGTCTCGGGCGCGGCCGATTGGCTGGTCTGCATGGCCGACAAATAGGCATGCTGCATGAAGGGGGATGGCGCATCTTGCCGGGCGAGCAGGCCGTCCCAGGCTTTGGGCGCGATGGCACTCAGGTCGCCCAGCACCCGGGTGACATAATTCAAGCTCACATTTTCCAGCACCTGTATGACTCTCCAAATTCGTGTGGCCCAGCTCAACTTTGTCGTCGGTGACATGCAGGGCAATGCCCGCAAGATCATCGATTTCGCCACCCGGGCGCACGCCGAGGGGGCGCGCCTGGTGCTGACGCCCGAGCTGTCGATTTGCGGCTATGCGGCCGAAGACTTGTTGCTGCGCCCGGCTTTCATTGACGCCTGTGATGATGCCCTGAAAACAGTGGCCCACGGGTTGGCCGGGTTAAAAGGTTTGCATGTGGTTGTGGGCCACCCCGAAGGCGGTGGCCTGCGCACCCGCAGCGTGGCCGTGACGCGCCGCCACAACCGCGCCAGCGTCTTGTGCGAGGGCCAGGTGGTCTGCGCTTACGACAAGCGCGAGCTGCCCAACTACCAGGTGTTTGACGAGCGCCGTTACTTCGCGCCGGGCAATGGCGTGGGCGTGTTCGAGGTCGAAGGCGTGCGGGTGGGCTTGCTGATTTGCGAAGACGCTTGGTTTGACGAACCTGCCCGCCTGGCGCGTGACGCGGGCGCGCAAGTGCTGGCCGTGCTGAACGCCTCGCCCTTCCACGCGGGCAAGGGTGCCGAGCGTGAGCAACGCATGCGCGAGCGGGTGGCCGATTGCGGCTTGCCCCTGATTTACGCGCATTTGGTGGGCGGCCAGGACGAGGTGATTTTTGAAGGGCGCTCGTTTGCGCTCAATGCCCAAGGCGACACGGTGGCGCGGGCCGAGGGCTTTTGCGAGGCCGATTTGGCGGTGCAGGCAGCGGTTGGGCCAAATGGCGTGGCACTGAGCGCAGCAGCCGATGCCCTGGTGCCTTTGGCCAGTGCCGATGCCGAGCTGTGGGATGCTTTGGTGCTGGGCGTACGCGATTATTTGGGCAAAAACGGTTTCAAGGGCGCGATTTTGGGCCTGTCAGGCGGCATCGATTCGGCGCTGGTGTTGGCGATTGCGGTGGACGCGATCGGGGCCGACAAGATCCACGCGGTGATGATGCCTTCGCCCTACACGGCTGACATCAGCTGGATCGATTCGCGTGACATGGTCAAGCGCCTGAATGTGCGTTATGACGAAATTTCGATTGCGCCGCTGTTTGATGGCTTCAAGCAGGCGCTGTCGGCCCAGTTTGCGGGGCTGAAAGAAGACACGACCGAAGAGAACATCCAGGCCCGCATTCGCGGCACGCTGCTCATGGCGCTGTCCAACAAGACCGGGGCGATTGTGCTGACCACCGGCAACAAGAGCGAGATGGCCACGGGCTACTGTACGCTGTATGGCGACATGGCGGGTGGTTTTGCGGTCATCAAGGACGTGGTCAAGACCCGCGTGTTTGACCTGGCACGCTGGCGCAACCTGAATGACCCTTACGGCACGGGCAGCCAGCCGATCCCTGAGCGCATCATCACCCGGCCACCCAGCGCTGAGCTGCGCCCCGACCAAAAAGACCAGGACAGCTTGCCCGCTTACGAGGTGCTGGACGCCATCATTCAGCGTTACATGGAAAACGACGAGGGCGTGGAGGCGCTGATTGCCGATGGTTTTGAGCGGGCCGATGTGGAGAAGGTGACCCGCCTGATCAAGCTCAACGAGTACAAGCGCCGCCAGTCGCCCGTGGGCATTCGCGTGACGCACCGCAGTTTTGGCAAGGATTGGCGTTATCCTATGACCAACAAGTTTCGCGCCTGATGGCGTGTTTTATAGATTTTTGAAAGACTTTTGCCATGAAACAGATTACCGCCGTCATCAAACCTTTCAAACTGGAAGAAGTTCGTGAAGGTTTGGCCGAATGTGGCGTGACCGGCTTGACGGTGACCGAGGTCAAGGGCTTTGGCCGTCAAAAAGGCCACACCGAGCTGTACCGAGGTGCCGAATACGTGGTCGACTTTTTGCCCAAGGTCAAAGTCGAAGTCGTGGTCAAGGACGGTGATGTGGACGCTTGCGTAGACGCCATCGTCAAGGCTGCGCGCACCGGCAAGATCGGGGACGGCAAGATTTTTGTGACCTCGGTCGAGCGTGTGGTGCGCATCCGCACGGGCGAGCAAGACGAAACCGCCATTTGATGGCCTGATGAAGTGCAGGGCCTTCAGGCACTCTGCACATGACATTTGAGGCGGGTGGCACAGCACCCGCCACGTCCTGGAAGTCGATCAGAGCAGTTCGACTTTGGCGCGGGGTGAAAAGCCCGCTTTTTGCACCAGACTTTGCAGCAGCGCTTCGGGCTCGGTGCCCAGCGTCACCAGTTCGGTTTGCCATTCGCCCATGAAGCCTTGCGCTACTACCTGCCCAATGAAGGCCATCAAGCCGTCGTAATAGCCGTGGCTGTTGAGGATGCCCACAGGTTTGTCGTGGTAACCCAGCTGACGCCAGGTCCAGACTTCAAACAATTCTTCAAAGGTGCCAATGCCGCCGGGCAGGGCCAAAAAGGCATCGGCTTTGTCGGCCATCAGGCGTTTGCGCTCGTGCATGGTGTCCACCACATGCAGCTCGGTGCAGCCGTGGTGTGCCCATTCTTTCTCGACCAAGGCAGTGGGGATGATGCCGACCACTGTGCCACCCGCCGCCATGGTGGCTTCGGCGACCAGGCCCATCAGGCCATTGCGCCCGCCGCCGTAGACCAGCTGGCCACCGTGCTTGCCGATCCAGGTGCCCACTTGAACCGCGATTTGCGCAAATTCAGGCTGGTTGCCGGGTTTGGAGCCGCAGTAGACGCAGACCGAGAATGCGGGGGAAGTTGGGGTGGTGGTCATGACGGTGTGGCTCAGGCAAACCGGTGCCAAAGTGCACCCATCCACACCCCGGCGCACAGCAGCAAGCTGAGCAAGACGGCCGCGCTGCCCATGTCTTTGGCGCGTTTGGACAAGTCGTGCCATTCCGGGCCGATGCGGTCGATGGCCGACTCCACGCAAGTGTTGAGCAATTCGACGATCATGACCAGCAAGACAGTGCTGGCGAGCAGGGCGATTTCGATCCAGCTTTGCCCCAGCCAGAAAGCCAGCGGCACCAGGGCCATGGCCAAGATGGCTTCCTGACGAAAGGCGGTTTCACCCCAACCTGCCCGAAGGCCTTGGATGGAATAACCCCCGGCATGCAGGATGCGGTTCAGGCCTTTGCGTGCCTTTTGAGGATTGACCTCGGAGTCTGGAGATGTCGGGTTTGGAGGCATATCGGTCGGAGTGGATGCAGCTTAGTCCACAGAGACGAGTCGGGTTCCGGCCCAGGCGTCGTGCCAGAACTGGCGTTCAGGGTGCAAGCGGCTGAGCAAGGCCCAAACAAGTACCCATCCCAGACTGAGCAGACCGACTTCGGTGGCTGGCAGGTGGAAAGGCGCCGTTGCCGCAATGGGCGGGATGAACCACAGCCAGCTGGCGATGTAGCGTTTGAATGCGGTTTTGCGATTCAAACGGTGGCCCATTGGGTCCACGATTTGAATGCGCCAGGTTTTCATGGCCAAAGTCTGACCACGGTGCCAAAACCATGTGAAATAAATGCCCAAAACCAAGAAGCTGATCGCTTGCAGGCCGGATTTGAGTTGGGGATGAATATTCATCTCGCCCGGGGCCAGGCCGGTCAGCCAGTAGGCTGCAATGAAATAGGCCAAGCCAGCCGTCACCATGACGCCAAACAGCAGCATGCCTTCGTACAGCCAGCAGGCCATGCGGCGAATCAAAGGCGGGGCACAAAGGTTGGGGGTCGGGGAGGAGGTCGCGCCGCGTTGCGTCATGAAGGTGCGGTTTCTGTAGCTTGTCGGGCTGTGTCACTGGCCGGGGCGGGTGTCATGGTCGCTGGTGCGGCCACGGCAGGTGGACGTGGCAACAGTGTTTTACGGTTGATTTCAGTGCCGGGCGCACGGTTTTCAGCCCCCGCCGTTTTGGCGGGCGTTTGAACCACGCGATGGGCTTCAAGTGGCTTGGCTGTTGGGGCGGCACTTTTTACCGGTGTCGCAGAGCCCGCAGACAGCAGCCGCTTTTCTTCAGATGAAAGCGCTTGATAAGCTTCCCATTTGGCTTTTTTGTCTTCTTTTGGCAGATTTTGCAGCTTGTTGAAGTTCAAACGGGCCAGAGTGCGTTGCTGTGGGCTCAAGGCAACCCAATCCGCCATCCTGGCGTGCATGGTGATTTGCTCGGCAACAGACAGTTGAGCGAAATTTTGAGAAATCGCGATCCATTTGCTTTGCTGTTGAGCGGTCAGTGCACCCCATTGCGCACCCAATGGTGCCAAAGCTTGTTTTTGATGTGGCGTCAGTTGTTGCCAAGCTTGTGATGCCGGTGCCGCTTGCGCAGGCGTGCTGGCGTTGGCAGGGGGGGCATTAGGTGCCTCGGGCGCCTTGGTTTGAGCGCCAGCGCACAAAAGGCAGACCGCCAGCAGCAACCCGCAACCCAGTTTCAGGGCCGTTTTCGGGTTGGGATGACGGTGATTTCTCATTTCAGTCATGCGAGGCGTTGGTGCTGAGGCCTTGCTTCAAAAACTGTGCAAACCCGGCATCAGTGTAGGCATCAGGGGGCAATTCATCGGTGAGCAAGGCGGAGTCGATGGCCGCGATTTCAGAGATGACGGTGTCTTGTTGTAACCATTGGATGGCCATCAGACCGAACACCAAGGCCAGCAAGGGCAGTGCAGACGCCAAAATGCTCCAAAGGTTCAGACCTTCGTCCACAGGTGCGGTCAAACTGCCATCGGTGTTCGTTTGGGTGTTTTTGGCCAGTCGTGATTGCACGAGTGGTTTGCGCTGGGCCAGCGCCAGTTGGCGCGCCACGCGCAGACGCTCGGTAATGTCGTGCGGCAGGCCTGGGGTGGCCAAATTCAGTTGACCCGAAAAGTACTGGCCCCAGCGGTCAACGTCTTGTTCGGTTGGTGTCATTCGGTTTTTCATGGTCTGATTCCTTGTGTTCCCAAGGTTTTGCTCAAGGCTTGAATGGCCCGAGAACAATGGGTTTTGACGCTGCCTTCTGAGCAGCCCATCACTGCAGCGGTTTCTGCAACATCCAGCTCCTCCCAGTAACGCAGCAGAAAGGCTTCTCGTTGACGTGCAGGCAATGCCATGACGGCTGTTTCGATGTGTTCAAGGGTTTGTACGCGACCAATCCACTGTTCAGCGCTCTCCGATGTGGCTTCGTCGGATGTGTTGGCGGTGACTTCCAGCAGGTCGAAATCGCCATCCCCGTCGCCTGAGTTGAAGTCACTTAAATTGGTAAACAGCGCATTTCGGGTTTTTTGCCTGCGAAACCAGTCCAGCATGGTGTTGGACAGGATGCGCTGGAACAGCAGAGGGAGTTCGGCAACCGGCTTGTCTGCATAGTTGGTGCACAGCTTGATCATGCTGTCTTGCAGGATGTCCAAGGCTGCATCCTCGTTCCGCACATGGTAATAGGCGCGTTTGAACGCCTTTTTTTCCACGTTTTTCAGAAATTCTGAGAGTTCGGAGTCGGATGCCAACTTTTTTCAGCGCACGCGAGGGCGATGCTTTTGCCTGTATTTGGAAAGAGGGGGCGAATTTGCCAGTCGCGCAGTGAACAGCCCGACCGGGAGGGATTATGGCACCGACATGATCGTGGCCGCATGGGTTTTGGAAGGGGCTTTGACAAATGCGATAATGCGCAATTGCAATTGAAAAAAAGCAAACGGATCACCGTCCGGCACTTTTACAGTTTGGTGCCCATGTCTGTGGTCTTAAGTCCCAAAGCCACTCCACAAGAGTCGAGCCCAGGGGCACCCAAGGTTTTTCGTTAGAGAAATTCACAAAGGTTGAATATGGAAATGAACAAAGCCGAATCAGCATCCACGCCCGTGGGCGCGCAAGAGTTGCGCGGCGCGGAAATCCTCGTCAAGGCGCTCCAAGCTGAAAACGTGCAGTACATCTGGGGTTACCCCGGTGGTGCCGTGCTTCACATTTACGACGCGTTCTACAAACAAGACACCATCCAGCACGTCCTGGTGCGTCACGAACAAGCGGCTGTGCATGCGGCCGACGGTTTCGCTCGCGCCACGGGCGAAGTGGGTGTGGCGCTGGTCACTTCGGGCCCAGGCCTGACCAATGCCGTGACCGGTATCGCCACGGCCTACATGGACAGCATTCCCATGGTCATCATCAGCGGGCAAGTGCCCACTGCGGCCATTGGCCTGGATGCTTTTCAGGAATGTGACACCGTGGGCATCACGCGCCCGATCGTGAAACACAACTTCCTGGTCAAAGACGCCAAGGACATGGCCGAGGTCATGAAAAAGGCTTTCCACATTGCGCGCAGTGGCCGTCCTGGCCCTGTGGTGGTGGACGTTCCGAAAGACGTTTCTTTCAACAAGGCCTTGTACTCGGGTTACCCAGAGTCGGTCGAAATGCGCTCGTACAACCCTGTGCGCAAAGGCCATGGCGGCCAGATTCGCAAGGCTTTGCAGTTGCTGATGGGCGCCAAGCGCCCTTACATCTACACCGGCGGTGGCGTGCTGCTGAGCAATGCCAGCGCAGAACTGCGCGCGTTGGTCGACATGCTCAACGTGCCTGTGACCAATACCTTGATGGGTTTGGGTGCCTTTCCGGCCACTGACCGCCGTTTCCTGGGCATGCTGGGCATGCACGGCACACTCGAAGCCAACAACGCCATGCAAAACTGCGATGTGTTGCTGGCTGTGGGCGCCCGTTTTGACGACCGCGTGATCGGCAACCCCAAGCATTTCGCTTCGGTGGACCGCAAAATCATCCACATTGACATTGACCCTTCCAGTATTTCCAAGCGCGTGAAAGTGGATGTGCCGATCGTGGGCGACGTGAAAGACGTGCTGACCGAACTCATGGGCATGATCCGTGAATCGGGCCTCAAGCCGGACGCGCAGGCGCTCGGCCAGTGGTGGGAAACCATCGAAAGCTGGCGCAAGCGCGATTGCATGAAGTACGACAACAGCAATACCCAGGTCATCAAGCCACAAAAGGTCATTGAGACCTTATGGGACATGACCAAAGATGTCGATGCGTACATCACATCTGACGTGGGTCAGCACCAAATGTGGGCCGCGCAGTACTATAAATTCAACGAGCCACGCCGCTGGATCAACTCCGGTGGCCTGGGCACCATGGGTGTGGGCATTCCCTACGCCATGGGCATCAAGCTGGCCAAGCCGGACAGCGAAGTGTTTTGTGTGACGGGCGAAGGCTCGGTGCAGATGTGCATTCAGGAACTTTCGACCTGCCTGCAATACAACACGCCCATCAAGATCGTGGCGCTCAACAACGGTTACTTGGGCATGGTGCGCCAGTGGCAGGAGATCGATTACTCCGGTCGTTACAGCCACAGCTACATGGATGCCTTGCCTAACTTCGTGAAGTTGGCGGAGGCCTATGGCCACGTCGGCATCTTGGTGGAGAAGCCTGAGGATGTGGAGCCTGCTTTGCGCGAGGCACGCAGACTCAAGGACCGCACGGTTTTCCTGGACATTCGCACAGACCCTACAGAGAACGTGTTCCCCATGGTTCAGGCTGGCAAGGGCATCACCGAGATGCTCATGGGCGTGGAGGACCTGTAATCATGAAACACATCATCGCTGTACTGATTGAAAACGAAGCGGGCGCTTTGTCCCGTGTGGTGGGCCTTTTTTCGGCCCGTGGCTACAACATCGAGTCTTTGACCGTGGCCCCGACCGAAGACCCCAGCCTGTCGCGCATGACCATCCAGACCACCGGGTCTGACGATGTGATTGAGCAGATCACCAAGCACCTGAACCGCCTGATCGAGGTGGTCAAGGTGGTGGACCTGACCGAAGGCGCCTACACCGAACGCGAGCTGATGCTGGTGAAGGTGCGCGCCGTGGGCAAGGAACGCGAAGAAATGAAACGCATGGCCGACATCTTCCGTGGCCGTGTGATTGATGTCACTGACAAGAGCTACACCATTGAGCTCACCGGTGACCAATCGAAGAACGACGCCTTTTTGGAGGCGATCGACCGCAGTGCCATCTTGGAGACCGTGCGCACGGGTGCATGCGGTATCGGGCGCGGCGAGCGCATCCTGCGCGTCTAAATCCACTCATTGAACCTGTTTATTCCTAAGGAGAACCCTGTGAAAGTTTTTTACGACAAAGATTGTGATCTGAGCGTCATCAAGGGCAAGACTGTTGCCATCATTGGTTACGGCTCACAAGGCCACGCACACGCCCAGAACCTGAACGACAGCGGCGTCAAAGTGGTGGTCGGTCTGCGCAAAGGTGGCGCATCTTGGGACAAAGTCGGCAAAGCCGGTTTGACCGTGATGGAAGTCAACGACGCTGTCAAAGCCGCTGACGTGGTCATGATCTTGTTGCCCGACGAGCAAATCGCCGACGTGTACAACAACAACGTCGCCCCCAACATCAAGCAAGGCGCTTCCTTGGCCTTCGCTCACGGTTTCAACGTGCACTACAACCAAGTCGTTCCCCGTGAAGACCTGGACGTCTGGATGGTGGCTCCCAAGGCCCCAGGCCACACTGTGCGCAATACCTACACCCAAGGCGGCGGCGTGCCTCACTTGGTGGCGATTCACCAGGACAAGAGCGGCAAGGCCCGCGCGTTGGCCCTGAGCTACGCCATGGCCAACGGTGGCGGCAAGGCCGGCATCATCGAAACCAACTTCAAGGAAGAGACTGAAACCGACTTGTTCGGTGAGCAGGCTGTTCTGTGCGGTGGCGCGGTTGAGCTGATCAAGATGGGTTACGAGACCTTGGTGGAAGCCGGTTACGCCCCTGAAATGGCTTACTTCGAGTGCTTGCACGAGTTGAAGCTGATCGTTGACCTGATCTACGAAGGTGGTATCGGCAACATGAACTACTCGATCTCGAACAACGCCGAGTACGGCGAGTACGTGACCGGTCCTGAAGTCATCAACGAGCAGTCGCGCGAAGCCATGCGCAATGCCTTGAAGCGCATCCAGACTGGCGAGTACGCCAAAATGTTCATCCTGGAAGGCAAGACCAACTACCCAAGCATGACCGCGCGTCGTCGCTTGACTTCCGAGCACTCCATCGAAGTCGTGGGCGCTCAGCTGCGCGCCATGATGCCTTGGATTGCCAAAAACAAGCTGGTTGACAAGACCCGCAACTGATCTGGCCCTTGGGCGAGTTTGAAAAAGGCCACTTGGGTGGCCTTTTTCTTGGGCGCTCGGACTGCCTTAAACTTCGCTGACACGGGATGGATTCAGAAAAAGCCCCAACAGGAACGGACGATGAACAAAACCAACGACAAAGTCGAAGACGCCGAAGCCGCTGCACCGGTGCGCAAACCCTCCAAGGGCATCTACATGCTGCCCAACATGATCACCTTGGCCGCGTTGTTTGCTGGTTTTTATGCCGTGGTCATGGCCATCAATGGCCGTTTTGACTTGGCCACGGTGGGTATTTTTTGCGCCATGGTGCTGGACAGCCTGGATGGCCGTGTGGCGCGCATGACCAACACGCAAAGTGCGTTTGGCGAGCAGATGGATTCGCTGTCCGACATGGTGTCCTTTGGTGCCGCGCCCGCCTTGATTGCCTATGTCTGGACGCTCAAGGAGTTGGGCCGCTGGGGCTGGATTGCCGCTTTTGTTTATTGCGCCTGTGCGGCCTTGCGCTTGGCACGCTTCAACGTGAACACCGCCGTGGTGGACAAGCGCTACTTTCAGGGTCTGCCATCGCCTGCCGCTGCGGCTTTGGTCATGGGCTTTGTGTGGATCATGTTCGACAACGCTGTACCCGCCAAAGCTGTGGCTTGGGGCATGTTTGCCGTGTGCCTGTTTGCAGGCTTGACCATGGTGACCAATGTGCCTTTTTACAGCTTCAAGGACATGCACATGAAAAAGAGTGTGCCCTTTGCCACGCTGGTGTTGGTTGCTTTGGGCATTGCGGTGGTCAACATCGATCCGCCGACGGTGTTGTTCGCCATATTCGTGGGTTACGGCCTGAGCGGTTATGTGATTTATGTCTGGCGTAAAGCCAAAGGTCAGCCCACCAGCATGATCAGCACATCCACCGACGAGCCCGAAGAGCGTGGCCTGCACCAGTGATGTCCTGTGCACGACAAAGCCCGTTTTGAACTGTGCTACAGTGTTTCTATGAACTTTTCCTTGTTTGCACTACTGCTACTGCCCAACGGGCGGGATATGTAGCGCACGCAAACATTTTCCCAAAAGGCCCGAATGCCATCCGCATCGGGCCTTTTGCATTTTTGCTTGGACTTGCGGGTTTTTGACCAGGACTGAACATGACTGACAAACTGATTATTTTCGACACCACCTTGCGCGATGGCGAGCAATCGCCCGGTGCTTCCATGACCCGTGACGAGAAGCTGCGCATTGCGCGCCAGCTGGAGCGTCTGCGCGTGGACGTGATCGAAGCCGGTTTTGCCGCCAGCTCCAATGGCGATTTTGAGGCCGTCAAGACCATTGCCGATGCGATCAAGGACTCCACCATTTGCTCTTTGTCGCGCGCCAATGACCGCGATATTTCTCGCGCTGCCGAAGCGCTGAAAGGGGCCAACAGCGGGCGTATCCACACCTTCATTGCCACGTCGCCTCTGCACATGGAAAAGAAGTTGCGCATGACACCCGATCAGGTGTTTGAGCAAGCCAAGCAATCGGTGCGCTTTGCCCGTAACTTGGTGGGCGATGTCGAGTTCAGTCCCGAAGACGGTTACCGCAGCGACATGGACTTTTTGTGCCGCATCCTGGAGGCGGTCATCGCTGAAGGCGCCACCACCATCAACGTGCCTGATACGGTAGGTTATGCCGTGCCTGAGCTGTATGGTGAGTTCATTCGCACGCTGCGCGAACGCATCCCCAACTCTGACAAGGCCATCTGGTCTGTGCACTGCCACAACGATTTGGGCATGGCCGTCGCCAATTCGCTGGCCGGTGTCAAGATCGGCGGCGCTCGCCAGGTCGAGTGCACGATCAATGGTTTGGGTGAACGTGCTGGCAATTGCTCGCTCGAAGAAGTGGTCATGGCCGTGAAAACACGCCGCGATTATTTTGGCTTGGACGTGGGCATTGACACCAGCCACATCGTCGCCGCCAGTCGCATGGTCAGCCAGACGACCGGTTTCGTGGTTCAGCCCAACAAGGCTGTGGTGGGTGCCAATGCGTTTGCACACGCCTCGGGCATTCACCAGGATGGCGTGCTCAAAGCGCGCGACACCTACGAAATCATGCGCGCCGAAGATGTGGGCTGGACCACCAACAAAATTGTTCTGGGCAAGCTGAGTGGTCGCAACGCCTTCAAGCAGCGCCTGCAAGACTTGGGTGTGACCTTGGACAGTGAGACTGAAATCAACAACGCTTTTGCCAAGTTCAAGGAATTGGCCGATCGCAAGAGTGAGATTTTTGACGAAGACATCCTGGCCCTGGTGGGCGACGAGAGCGTGACGGTTGAAAAAGAGCAGTACGGTTTTGTCTCGATGGCTCAGCACAGCGAAACAGGTGAGCGCCCTCATGCTGCCGTTGTCTTCACTGTCGCAGGCAAGGAAGTGCGAGCCGAGTCTGACGGAAATGGTCCTGTCGATGCCTCTTTGAAGGCCATTGAGTCGCATGTCAAAAGTGGTGCGGAAATGGTGCTTTACTCCGTCAACGCCATCAGTGGCTCGACCGAGAGTCAAGGCGAAGTGACCGTGCGCTTGCAAAACAGCGGCCGTGTCGTCAATGGTGTGGGTTCGGACCCGGATATCGTGGTGGCGTCAGCCAAGGCGTATCTGAGTGCGCTCAATAAATTGCAGAGCAAAGCCGATCGGGTCGCTGCCCAAGGTTAAAAAGTATCCTTTGGATATACTTTCCGGCTTGAATAAAGTCACGCAAGTTGTTGTTCTTGCGTGACTTTTTTTATTTGAGTACACTCAGGCACAATATTGAAACAATGATTCTCAAGATGCCCTCCATGCGATCCCTTCCCGTATTCAACGACCAAGCCTGCAGCCGATGGGGCCAAGGTCTGGTTGGCACTTTGACGGCTGCTGTATTGGCTGCGCTGATGGTGTTGCCTTTGGCCGCACAAGCGCAGGATTCGAAGTCATCTGCCAAAAAGCGGCCTGTGGCCACCGTTGCCAAGTCCGTTAAAAAGGCAAAAGTGAGCACGGGCAAAGCCAACAAGCGCGTGTCTGTTGCCTCCCAAAAAGCTGTGCCGATGCGCGCATCTTTCGGTCAGATGGCGGGTCTTCATGCCGCATCAGACCCTTTGGATTTGCGCTCCAGTGTGGCCCTTGTCATTGATCAGGACACGCATGAAGTCCTGTTTCGCAAGAACGACCACGCCGTGTTGCCCATTGCTTCATTGACCAAATTGATGACCGGCTTGGTGATCTCTGAGGCCCATTTGCCCATGGCGGAGATGATTGCCATCACCCAGGCCGATGTGGATACCGAAAAGGGCAGCTCTTCGCGTTTGGCTGTGGGCACAGTCCTGAGCCGTGGTGATTTGTTGCATTTGGCACTGATGTCCAGTGAAAACCGCGCCGCGCACGCTTTGGGGCGCACCTTCCCAGGCGGTTTGGACACTTTTGTGGCGCGCATGAATGCCCGAGCTCAGGCTTTGGGCATGTCCGATACGCGTTATGTTGAACCGACAGGCTTGTCCAGTCGCAACCAGTCCAGCGCCAACGACTTGGCTGTTTTGGTGGGGGCCGCTTACAAAGAGCCCGTTCTGCGTGAGCTGTCGACGTCGCCTGGCCGCGAGATTGAAGTGGGCAGCCGCACACTTCAATACAACAACACCAACCGCTTGGTGAAAAGCCCCCAGTGGGACATCGGCTTGCAAAAGACGGGTTACATCTCCGAAGCCGGTCAATGCTTGGTCATGCAGGCGCAAGTCGCAGGCCGCAAGTTGATCATGGTGTTCTTGGATTCGGCCGGCAAACTCAGTCGCATTGCAGATGCTGAGCGTGTTCGCCGCTGGGTAGAAAAGTCACCTGCTGTGTCCGCAAGCAAGCATTCGGCACTGACCGATCGTTTGCCTGGTTGAGCTGAGGCAACGCAGATCAAAAAAGGCCTCGATTGAGGCCTTTTTTGCGTCTGAAGCGACTCAGTGATCTCCGTGATAGCCCAATGTTTTGGAGATGTCGTGCGCAGTGGCCTGCAGCTTGGGAAGCCAGCCTTCGTCCAGTCGGTCGGCGGGGGCAGAGATGGACAGGCCTGCCAGCAATTTGCCTTGGTCGTCGTAAATGCCGGCGGCAATGCAGCGCACACCCAACTCCAGCTCTTCGTTGTCACGGGCGATGCCGTATTGCTTGACGCGCGCCAGCTCTCTTTCGAGAACCTGCAGTTGGGTGATGCTGTTGCGTGTCTGGCCCACCAAACCTGTGCGGGTGGAATAAGACCGCACGCGCAGAGGATCATCCGCAGCCAGGAAAAGTTTGCCAACCGAGGTCAAGTGCAAAGGTGCTCGCCCACCGATGGCCCGAACCACCTGCATGCCTGAGCGTTCGCTGTAGGCGCGCTCGATGTAAACAATTTCATCGCCTTGTCGCATGCTCAGGTTCACAGGTTGCTGAATCAGCTTGTGCAGATCACGCATGGGTGTCAAGGCCGCATCGCGCACGTTCAGGCGGCCCTTGACCAGGTTGCCCAGCTCCAGCAGTCGCATGCCCAGGCGGTAATTGCCGGCTTCCGGGCGGTCTACAAATCGGCCAGTGGCCAGGTCATTCAGAATGCGGTGCGCGGTGGAGGGGTGCAGGCCTGTTTTTTCGCTGATCTCTTTGAGGGAGATCGCTTCCTCGCGTGAGGCGAGGACATCGATCAGCGAGAACATGCGCTCAATGACCTGAATCGTGGGTGTCGGCGTGAGTGCAGGGTCTTTTTTCATGGTGTCCGTGAGCAATCCAGAAATTTTACACTGTGAAAACTGCAGGGCTTTTCATGTCAATGGCTGCCACTGGCCCTGGACCCGTATTTCGCAAGGACGGAACTTCGATTTGTAGTTCATTTTCGGACTGCTCTCAATCCAGTAACCCAGGTAGACATAAGGCAGCTGAAGGTCAGCCGCTTGCTGAATTTGCCACAGCACGCCGTAAATGCCATAGCTGGTGTTGTTTTCAGGCTCATAAAAAGTATAGACCGCTGACAAACCGTTGTTGAGCACATCCACGATGCTGACCATCTTCAAATTGCCCAACCCGCCATCTGTGGCAGGCGAGCGAAACTCGACGATGCGGGAGTTGACCCGGCTTTGAAGCAAAAATTGGTTGTATTGGTCAACGCTGTCGTTGTCCATCCCGCCACCGGGGTGCCGGCTGGTTTGGTAGCGCAGGTACAGGGCGTAGTGCTCGGGATCGAATTGCAAGTCGAGCACCCGGACGTCCAGGTTTTTGTGGGCTTGCCAGGCGCGGCGCTGACTGCGGTCGGGTTTGAAGACCTGGACCTTGACGCGCAGGGGCTGGCAGGCGTGGCAGCCATCGCAGTAAGGGCGGTAGGTGAACATGCCGCTGCGACGAAACCCTTGCTCCACCAGGTCGGAGTAGACCTCGTTTTGAATGAGGTGGCTGGGCGTGGCGACCTGAGAGCGTGCCGAGCGATTCGGCAGATAGCTGCACTCATAGGGCGCGGTGGCATAAAACTGCAGTGCCTGGATCGGGAGGTCTTGAAGATGGGTCACAACGTGGTGTCCAAAGCCGTCAATGCATCCCAGTATAAAGTTTGCTCAGCCCAGTGGACGGGTGGCATGAGGCGTGACAGCTGGACCGATGCCAAGAATTCCGCGCGGGGGATTTCTTGTGCCCCCAATGACGCCAAATGGCGGGTGTTTTGCTGGCAATCGATGGTCATGATGCCGTGTTTCAGACAAACACTGACCAAACTGGCGAGGGCCATTTTGGAGCCATCGGTCACCGTGGTGAACATGGATTCGCCAAAAACGGCGTGGCCCAGGGCCACAAAATAAAGCCCAGCCACCAATTCACCATCAAGCCAAACCTCGGCGCTGTGCGCGTGGCCAGCGCGGTGCAGATCTTCGTAAGCGGTCACCATGGCCGGAACGATCCAGGTGCCGCTTTGTCCTGGTCTGGGGGCCGCACTGCAGCGGCGCATGACCTGGCTGAAGGCCCGGTCGAAGGTCAATGAGAACCCCGGGTGGTGTAGCCAGCGCTTCATGGTCTGGCGCAAAGAGCGGTGAAAGCGGAAATGTGTTGTGTGCAACACCATGCGCGGGTCCGGAGTCCACCACAACACCGGTTGGCCTGCACTGAACCAAGGAAAAATACCGTGGCTGTAGGACTCGATGAGGCGGGTGGCAGACAGGTCATGGCTGGCCGCCAACAAGCCGGGGGCAGGGGATTGGGCATCCCAAGCCAGGTGGGTGCTGGGCAAGGGTTCGTCCGCTTGAATCCAGATCAGGTCAGGCATCTTGGGGGCACGTGGCATGGCAGCATTACACAATAAAAGGGGTGTGTTGGTTGCTGCGGGTTGCCCATGTCGCGCGTTTTTTCGGTTTATCCTCGAAAGCCTTGCATCAGGGCAAACTTGTTTGCTTACTTTGAAAAGGCCAGCTTCGCGCCATGAATCCTTTTTCTCACAGTTGGTTGCGGCCAGAGTGGCCTGCGCCACCCCGGGTGCGGGCCGTGATGACCGACCGACGCGGCGGTGCCTCACAGGCCCCATGGGACAGCATGAATCTCGGTGACCATGTGGGCGATCACATGCCCAGCGTTCAAACCAACCGCCAGCGCTTGCGGGATGCCATCGGTGTTCGGCCTGTTTTTCTCAAGCAAGTGCATGGCGCTGACACCATCGTGCTGGATGCGTCCAGCCAGGATGGCGCAGAGGCCGATGCGTGTCTGACCACCGGCACACAGGTCGCTTGCACCATCATGGTGGCGGATTGTTTACCTGTGTTGATGTGTGATGCTTCCGGGCGTTGGGTGGCGGCTGCGCATGCCGGTTGGCGGGGTTTGGCGGGTGTCCATGGCACAGGGGTGCTGGAAAGTTTGCTGAACGCTTCGTCTTTGTCGGGTACGGCGCGTGAAGACGTTTTGGTGTGGCTGGGCCCTTGTATTGGCCCCCAAGCCTTTGAGGTGGGGCCGGAAGTCATGGCGGCTTTTTGTGCCGATGATGACCAAGCCGCCGTGTTTTTCAAAGCTGTGGGCAACGAAAAATGGTTGGCCGATTTGGCGGGTCTGGCCAGGTTGCGCCTGCATCGCTTGGGCGTGCAAGCGGTGTTTGGCAACGACAGTGAGCCTGCTTGGTGTACTTTTATCCAGAACTCAAGGTTCTTTTCGCACCGCCGGGACAGCCGGGTCCTCGGGCAGTCCGGGCGCATGGCCGCCTGCATCTGGCTGGCCGACTGATTCGGGCATCGCTTGCTGGCTTGTCGAGGCTTCTTCCGCCTGACGCCGGGCTTTGCGCCGCAAAGGAGTCCCCATCAAGTAGGCCACCAAAGACATGGGCACCAAGCCATACAGCAAGAACGTGATGATTGCGCCCATCACCGTTCCTTGCGTACTAAAGGCCTCGACCAAGGCCATCAGCAAGGTGACGTAAAGCCAAGCCAAAATGATCAAATACATTTTTTTAGTCTTTGTAATTTAGGCGACATCAAATTGACAGATACTGAACGCAGTCCATATCAAAAAAACAATTTAGCAGGAGACAAAGCATGAGCGCTTCCACGCCAGAATTCTGGGCCCAAATGAGCGAGGGCTTTCAACAAAACCTGTCCAAAAGCTGGGGCCAGGCCATGCAGCATTTTCAGACCATCGACTTGGGTGGGCTGAAGCCCGGTGCTGATTCTGCGGCACCGCAGCTCAAATTCTCGTCTGAAAAGCTCCAGACGCTGCAAGGGCAGTACTTCAAAGACGCTTCTGAGTTGTGGAATCAGAGCTTGCACAACAGTTTGCAGGTCAAAGACCGCCGCTTTTCCGGCGAGGCCTGGGCCTCCAACCCGGTGGCAGCATTCAACGCGGCCACCTATTTGCTCAACGCTCGCACCCTGATGGGCTTGGCCGATGCGGTGGATGCCGACGAAAAAACCCGCACCCGGATTCGCTTCGCCATTGAGCAGTGGGTGGCCGCTGCCGCACCCAGCAACTTTTTGGCCTTCAACGCCGAAGCGCAAAAGAAAGCGGTTGAAACCAAAGGCGAGAGCATTGCCAAAGGCGTGCAAAACCTGATGCACGACATGCAGCAAGGCCATGTTTCGATGACCGATGAAAGCCTGTTCGAGGTGGGCAAAAACGTGGCCACCACCGAAGGCGCGGTGGTGTTTGAGAACGAATTCTTCCAGCTCATCGAGTACAAGCCACTCACGGCCAAGGTCTATGAAAAGCCGTTCTTGTTGATCCCGCCTTGCATCAACAAGTTCTACATCCTTGACCTGCAGCCCGAAAATTCGTTCATCCGCTACGCCGTCAGCCAGGGACATCGCACCTTTGTGGTCAGCTGGCGCAACCCCGATGAATCGATGGCCCAAAAAACCTGGGACGATTACATCGAGCAAGCTGCCATCAAAGCCATTACCACGGTGCAAGACATCACCGGCGCGCCCAAGATCAACGCTTTGGGCTTCTGTGTGGGCGGCACCATCTTGTCCACCGCGCTGGCGGTGTTGGCTGCGCGTGGCGAAAAGCCCGTGGCCAGCGCCACCTTCCTCACCACCCTGATCAATTTCACAGACACCGGCATCCTAGACGTGTTCATCGACGACAACTTCGTCAAGTTCCGTGAAATGCAAATGGGCCAAGGCGGGCTGCTCAAAGGTCAGGACCTGGCTTCCACATTCAGCTTCCTGCGGCCCAATGACCTGGTCTGGAACTACGTGGTGGGCAACTACCTCAAGGGCGAGACCCCACCCCCGTTCGATTTGCTTTACTGGAACAGCGATTCGACCAACTTGCCCGGTCCGTTTTACGCTTGGTACCTGCGCAACACTTATCTGGAAAACAACCTGGTCAAACCCCGCAAGGTCAAGGTCTGCGGCGAAGCGATTGACCTGGGCAAGGTCGACATGCCCGTCTACATCTACGGCTCGCGCGAAGACCACATCGTGCCGATCGGTGGCTCTTATGCCAGCACACAGGTGCTGCCCGGCAAGAAGCGTTTTGTCATGGGTGCCTCGGGTCACATTGCTGGCGTGATCAACCCGCCAGCGGCCAAAAAGCGCAGCCACTGGCTGAGCGACAGCAGCAAATTCCCAGCCGATGTGAACGAGTGGATCGCTGGTGCCAAAGAGCAGCCGGGCAGCTGGTGGACCGACTGGTCGGATTGGCTCAAAAGCCATGCGGGCAAGCAAATTGCTGCGCCCAAAACTTACGGCAAAGCCAGCAAATTCAAAGCCATCGAAGCAGCCCCAGGCCGCTACGTGAAGGCCAAAGCCTGATTTTTACTTATCCAATGGAGACTTGAAAAATGGAAGACATCGTCATCGTTTCGGCTGCCCGCACTGCTGTGGGCAAGTTTGGCGGCTCACTCGCCAAAACCCCGGCCACCGAGTTGGGTAGCATCGTCATCAAAGGGTTGCTGGAACGCAGCGGCCTGCCAGTGGACGCCATCGGTGAAGTCATCATGGGCCAGGTGTTGGCCGCTGGTGTGGGCCAAAACCCCGCCCGCCAAGCCATGATGAAAGCCGGTGTGGCCAAGGAAACCCCGGCGCTGACCATCAACGCCGTGTGCGGCTCGGGCCTGAAGGCCGTGATGCTGGCGGCACAGGCCGTGGCTTGGGGTGACAGCGAAATCGTGATCGCTGGTGGCCAGGAAAACATGAGTGCCAGCCCGCATGTGCTGAACGGCAGCCGTGACGGCCAGCGCATGGGCGACTGGAAGATGACCGACACCATGATCGTGGACGGTCTGTGGGACGTCTACAACCAATACCACATGGGCATCACCGCCGAAAACGTGGCCAAGGCCCACGGCATCACACGCGAAATGCAGGACGCTTTGGCAGCAGGAAGCCAGCGCAAGGCAGCAGTCGCGCAAGAAGCGGGCAAGTTCAAGGACGAAATCGTTGACGTGCTGATCCCTCAGCGCAAGGGCGATGCCTTGGTCTTCAACACCGACGAATTCATCAACAAGAAAACCAGCGCCGAGGTATTGGCTGGTCTGCGCCCCGCCTTTGACAAAGCCGGTAGCGTCACTGCTGGCAATGCCTCAGGCATCAACGACGGCGCCGCCGCTGTGATGGTCATGACTGCCAAAAAAGCCGCAGCCTTGGGCCTCAAGCCCCTGGCGCGCATCGCCGCTTTCGGCACCAGTGGCCTGGACCCTGCACACATGGGCATGGGCCCCGTGCCCGCATCGCAAAAGGCGCTGGCCCGCGCGGGCTGGAAAGCTCAAGACGTGGACCTGTTCGAGCTGAACGAAGCCTTTGCCGCGCAAGCTTGCGCCGTGAACCAGGCGCTGGACATTGATCCGGCCAAGGTCAACGTCAACGGCGGCGCGATTGCCATTGGTCACCCCATCGGTGCATCTGGTTGCCGCATTTTGGTGACTTTGCTGCATGAGATGCAGCGCAGCAACGCCAAAAAGGGCCTGGCCGCTTTGTGCATCGGCGGCGGCATGGGCGTGTCGCTGGCGGTTGAACGGGTTTAAAACCCTGCGCGCTCAAGTTGCGTTTGTTGGCGCACTGCCCAGCTGTATAGGGTTGTCAACAATGCGGAGTTTGAGCGGGCTTCATTGATTTCACTTCACTCATAACAAGGAGACAAACCATGAGTCAAAAAGTAGCTTACGTCACAGGTGGTATGGGCGGTATCGGTACCGCGATCTGCCAACGCCTTCACCAGGAGGGCTTCAAGGTCATCGCCGGTTGCGGCCCGACCCGTGACTACAACAAATGGCTGGACGAACAAAAAGCGCTGGGCTTCACTTTCTACGCATCGGTCGGCAACGTCGGTGACTGGGATTCCACGGTCGAGGCTTTTAGCAAAGCCAAAGCCGAGCACGGCAGCATTGATGTGCTGGTCAACAACGCCGGCATCACCAAGGACCGCATGTTCCTGAAGATGACGCGGGAAGATTGGCAAGCCGTCATGAACACCAACCTGGACTCCATGTTCAACGTGACCAAGCAAGTGGTTGCTGACATGGTGGAAAAAGGCTGGGGCCGCATCATCAACATCAGCTCGGTCAACGGTGAAAAAGGCCAGGCCGGCCAGACCAACTATTCGGCCGCCAAAGCCGGTATGCACGGTTTCTCGATGGCCTTGGCCCAAGAAATGGCCACCAAAGGCGTGACTGTGAACACGGTCTCACCCGGTTACATCGGCACCGACATGGTCAACGCCATCCGTCCTGATGTGCTTGAAAAGATCGTGGCCACCGTGCCCGTCAAGCGTTTGGGCAAGCCCAGCGAGATTGCCTCCATCATCGCCTGGATGGCGAGCGAAGATGGCGGTTACACCACAGGTGCCGACTTCGCCGTCAACGGTGGTTTGCACATGGGCTGATGCCTTTGCCTTTAGGCAAGATCAGACTGGGCATCGCCCACAAAAAAACCCGCCTCGGCGGGTTTTTTTGTGTCAGCGCGTCAGTGCGCCGTGGATTCAGTGGCCTGCTTGCTTGCCCACGCCCACCATCTGCATGGCCGAAGCGATCAGGCCCGACACCTCGGTCATGTTGCCGGGCACGATCAGCGTGGTTTTGGCGTCTTGCGCCACCTTGCCGTAGGCTTGTACCGCTTGTTCGGCGACTTTCAGCTGTACGGCTTGTTCGCCACCGGGCTGGCGTATGGCCGTGGCAATCCGTTCAATGGCTTGCGCAGTGGCGTTGGCCATTTCCATGATGGCAGCGGCATCGCCTTGCGCCTTGTTGATGGCGGCCTGTTTTTCGCCTTCAGAGCGGGCGATGAAGGCTTCGCGCTCGCCTGTGGCGATGTTGATCTGCTCCTGACGGCGACCTTCGGATGCCGCAATCAGGGCCCGTTTTTCGCGCTCAGCGGTGATCTGCGACTGCATGGCATGCAGAATTTCGTTCGGGGGCGTCAGGTCCTTGATTTCGTAGCGCAGCACTTTGACCCCCCAGTTCAGGGCCGCCTCGTCGATGGCCGCAACCACCTGCGCGTTGATGATGTCGCGCTCTTCAAAGGTCTTGTCCAGTTCCAGCTTGCCGATCACGCTGCGCAGGCTGGTTTGCGCCAGCTGCGTGACGGCCGTGATGTAGTTCGAGGACCCATAGCTGGCCAGTTTCGGGTCGGTCACCTGAAAGTACAGGATGCCGTCGACCTGCAATTGCGTGTTGTCACGCGTGATGCAAATCTGGCTGGGCACATCCAGTGGAATTTCTTTGAGGCTGTGCTTCTGGATCACGTTGTCTACAAACGGCACCACAAAGTTCAGGCCGGGGGTGAGGCTGGCGTGGTATTTGCCCAAACGCTCCACGACCCAAGCGTGCTGCTGCGGCACCACCTTGACCGTTTTGATGACGAACAAGACGGCAATGACCAGAAAAAGAATGGCGATTTCCATGTGAAGACTCCCTTTTTAAAAATGATGCTCAGATTTTTTCAAGCACCAGGCGGCTGCCTTGAATGCCTTGTATGCGGTGTGTACCGGGTGACGGTGTGTGAGCCGATGTGCAAACGGCTGTCCAGTTGGCCCCCCGGTGTTTGACCTGTGCAGTGCCGTTGGCATCCCAGGCGATCACTTCGACGGTTTCGCCGATGTCCAGGTGCAGCTCGGTCGGCACTTGAGCCTCGCGGCGCAGGCTTTTTTGCCGCCACAAGACGACCGCTGAGCCGCCAATCAGCGCCGCCGTCACCAGTTGGACGTTCAGCCCCATCCCCAAGTGGGCAGCCACCGCAGCTGCGGTGGCACCCATGGCCAGCATCAGCAAATAGAAGGTGCCGCTCATCAGCTCAGCGGCGACCAGCCCGCCTGTCACCAGCCACCAAATGCTTGTGTCGTTCATGCGTTCTCCCCGTTGTTGAATCTGTCCATGCGACATGCTACCTTTTTGCAAAGGACCTGACCTGCATGGACGCGCTTGGGCAAGGATAATCAGGCCTATGCAATTCCCCGATACTCAACGCTGGCGCCTGTCCGTTGCGCCCATGATGGACTGGTCAGATAGACATTGCAGGTTTCTTCATCGCCTGCTGACCCGCCACACCTTGCTCTACACCGAGATGGTGACCACGGGTGCTTTGCGCCACGGCAGTGTGCAGCGGCACCTGCGCTTCAACGCCGAAGAACACCCCGTGGCCCTGCAGCTGGGCGGCAGCGATGCGGCCGATTTGGCCCATGCCGCCAAGCTGGGGCAAGAGTGGGGTTACGACGAAATCAACCTGAACTGCGGCTGCCCCAGCGACCGCGTGCAGCGGGGCGTATTTGGCGCTTGCCTCATGAACGAGCCGCCCACCGTGGCCGATGGCGTCAAAGCCATGCTCGATGTGGTGGATGTGCCGGTGACGGTGAAGCACCGCATTGGCATCGACCGGATTGAAAGCTACGACTTCGTGCGCGATTTTGTGGGCACCGTCAGCGATGCCGGTTGCAAGGTGTTCATCGTGCACGCCCGCAATGCCTGGCTGGATGGTCTTTCTCCTAAAGAAAACCGCGAAATCCCGCCGCTGCGTTACGAATTGGCCTACCAGCTGAAGAAAGATTTTCCGGGGCTGGTGATTGCCGTGAACGGGGGCATCAAAACCAACGAAGAAATCGCCAGCCATTTGCAGCATGCAGACGGCGTGATGATCGGGCGCGAGGCTTATTACAACCCCTGGCTGCTTAGCACCTGGGATGCGGCCTTTTACGGTGAAGCCCAAGCCGAGATGTCCCGCGAAGCGGTGGAGGAGGCGATGGTGGCCTACATGGAACGCGCTTTTGCCGAAGATGGCTGTCCTTGGTACGCGATTGCGCGTCACATGCTGGGGCTTTACCACGGGCAACGTGGCGGACGTTTGTGGCGTCAAGTCTGGAGTGACCACAAACTCAAACCTTTGCCGCCGCGCGAAGTCTGGCAACTGGCCCGCGCCGCGCTGGCACGGGGCGCGGTGGTGAGCGACTGAGCTGCCACTGCTGGCCGCCAGACCACGCCCAGTGTTTCAGCCGGGCATGGCCTGGAGGGCAGAAAAATAAACGGTTCCTCGGGTCTCGGCAAATAGATCCAGCGTCAGCGTCAACGCGGCCTGCAAGACCAAGCCAACACCGATACCTGTTGCCAGGTCGTTGCGCTGTAAAAACGCAACCATGCCCAGCCCGACGATCAGCAGCAGCATTTCGACCCCCTTGTAGATCGAAAAGTTTTTCATAACCGTCTGCATTCGGCGGGTTTCTTGGGCCTTCAGTGCCGCAGGCTCAAGCTGCAGTTGAGCGCTCAGCGTGGCGAGCTGGGTGTCGGTCCGCAGGTAAATCGACACCCCCACCACCATTTGCATCAGCGCAATGAGCACCAACGGGTAGGCTATGGATTTGAGTCGATGACCGTTCATCCAGAGCCATGCGCTGAAGCCGATCGCCAACAGGCCCAAGGTGATGAAAATCACGCTTTCTTGCTTTTCTGCGCTGAAGTAGCTGCTCATGGGGTAGATCATGGTGCTGTTCTCACGCGAGGGGGCGGGTCAAAATTTTCACCACCTTGGTGGCCAGGTTGCGCGGCGTGAAGCGCATGCTTTGCGCCATGGCCCAGTTCATGAAGCCCGGTATATACACCCGCTGCCCGCGCTGCATGGCGCGGTAGCCCAAGGCGGCCACCTCTTGTGATGTGGGCAGCTTCTTGCCTTTGATCAGGGCCGAGTTGCCCAGCTGGGCCTTGTCCTGAAAACCCGAGGCCGTGGGGCCGGGGCACAGCGCGGTCACCGTGACGCCGGTGTCTTCCAGCTCGGATGCCAGGGCCTCTGAGAAGCTCAATACAAATGCTTTGGTGGCGTAGTAAACCGCCATATAGGGCCCAGGCTGAAAGGCCGCCGTGGACGCCGTGTTCAAAATCTTGCCGCGTGTTGCCAGCAAATCCGGCAAAAACAGCTTGCTCAACACCACCACCGCATTCATGTTCAGTTGCATCATGGCCAGTTCCGACGGCAGCGCCGTGTCCTTGAACTCGCCAAATGCGCCGTAGCCTGCGTTGTTGACCAAGGCACTCAAGACGATGCCTCGCGCCTGCATGTCAGCGTGCAGCTGCATTGCACCCGCATCGGTTTCGAGGTCTGCACCGATGACGGTGACCTGCACCTTGAACTGCTTTTGCAGATCATGGGCCAGGGCCTGCATTTTGGCCACGCTGCGGGCGGCCAGTACCAGCTGGTAGCCGTCTTGCGCAAAGTGATGGGCCAGCGCTTGGCCGATGCCTGAAGAGGCTCCGGTGATCAGCGCTGTTTTGTGGGGTGTGGGGTGCATGGTCATGGTGAATTACCGGGTTGTGGTTGTCAAAGAACGCATTGAAAACCCGGCACCTTGCTGCCATGTCAAGCGTTTTTTTTGACAAAGGCCATTCAAAATGTCTTGACCTGGTCCTGTGGTGCCAGGTTTAGGATGGGCTCAAACCCATGAAAACGCACACCACCGCCCATCCTTTCAAGACCTTGCAGACCACCAGCGCCTTGTGCCAATCAGCGGGCGTGACGCGTGGCCAATTGCGCTTGTATGAGGATGCGGGCTTGATTGCGCCCCACAGCCGAACCGAAGCCGGTTATCGCCAATACGGCAGTGACACGCTGGACCGGCTCAAGGCCATCCGGCATCTGAAAAGTCTTGGCTTCACCCTGGCCGAGATTGGGCTGCTGCTCCTCGAACGTGATCACGGCGCACTGGATGCGCCAGCGATAGAGCAATTGGCCGGTGCCGTTGTGGCCAAAATCGATGAGCGCATGGCCGCACTGCAAGTCATTCGCGGCTACGTGGCACCCGTTGCCTTGGGCGATATGCGTGTGCTGCAGGACGAAGATTGCAACTTTGTCCTGGCATTCCTGAGCGCCTTGTCCGCAGACTCCGCCAAGCGGCGCGCCTGAGCCTTGACGCGGCGCTGACCGCTTATTGCGCGGCCTGCAAGCCGTTCATGAAGTGCGCGGACATGCGCTCGGCGGCCACTTCGGGTTGGCGTGCGACCAACGCATGAACGATCTCGCGGTGCTCGGCCAAAGATTGCTCAATGCGGCCCTCTTTAAACAGGGAGCTGTGCCGGTTGAGCTTCATCACTTTGCGCAAATCGGCCACCATTTGGTCGCGCCAACGGTTATCGGCCAGCTCCAAAAGCAGCATGTGGAAGGCCTCGTTGATTTCAAAGAAGCGATCCCGGTCGTCCGTGGCCTGTTCCAGGTCTTGCTGCAAGGACTCGATTTGCTGGATTTGTGCGGCACTGGCGTTTTGGGCCACCACACGGGCGGCATCCGATTCGAGCAGGGCCAGCAGGTGGTACACGTCGCGCAGGTCTTTTTCGCTGACTTCGGTGACATAAGCACCCCGGCGAACCTTCATCGTCACCAGCCCTTCGGCGGCCAGCACTTTGAGGGCTTCGCGCAAGGGGGTGCGGCTGATGCCCAGGGCCTCGGCAATGCGCAATTCGTCGATCCAGCTGCCCGGTTCCAGCTCGCGCGCAAAAATCCGCTGTCGCAGGAGTTCAGCAACTTCTTCGTACAGAGCGCGGGGAGCAAGAGACAGAGCAGACATGCCCGAATTGTAAGCCGGTTAGAATATTCTGCATCAATAATTATGAATCACGGTACTTGTAAGCCGGTAGGCAGCCTGCAGCTGCCAAAATCCCAGCAAGTCACTTTTGTCTCGAAAGCACCGCGCCATGACGTCCAAATCCTTTGAATTCAATGCTTCCAACTTGGAAGCCTGGCAAAAAGCAGCCACCAAGTCAGCCCCCGGTGGCGATGTGTCTGCCCTGAACTGGAAAACACCCGACGGCATCATCGTCAAGCCGCTCTACACCGCTGAAGACACGGCCAACTTGCCCTACGCCAACACGCTGCCGGGCTTTGAGCCTTTCTTGCGCGGGCCGCAGGCCACCATGTACGCGGTGCGCCCCTGGACCATCCGGCAGTACGCGGGTTTCTCGACCGCTGAAGAGTCCAACGCCTTCTACCGCAAGGCCTTGGCTGCCGGCGGGCAAGGCGTTTCTGTCGCCTTTGACCTGGCCACACACCGCGGTTATGACTCCGATCACGCCCGTGTGACGGGCGATGTGGGCAAGGCCGGTGTGGCCATTGACTCGGTCGAGGACATGAAGATCCTGTTTGACCAGATTCCGTTGGACAAAGTCAGCGTCTCGATGACCATGAACGGCGCAGTGCTGCCGGTGCTGGCGGGCTACGTGGTCGCCGCCGAAGAGCAGGGCGTGAGCCAAGACAAATTGAGTGGAACGATTCAGAACGACATTCTGAAAGAGTTCATGGTGCGCAACACCTACATCTACCCGCCCGAGCCGTCGATGAAGATCATCGGCGACATCATCGAGTACACGGCCAAGAACATGCCGAAATTCAACTCGATCTCGATCTCGGGCTACCACATGCAAGAGGCCGGTGCCAACCAGGCGCTGGAAATGGCGTTCACGCTGGCCGACGGCAAGGAATACGTGAAGACCGCCATCGCCAAGGGCATGGACGTGGACGATTTCGCAGGCCGCCTGTCCTTCTTCTGGGCGGTGGGCATGAACTTCTATCTGGAAATCGCCAAGATGCGCGCCGCCCGTTTGCTGTGGTGCCGCATCATGAAGGGCTTTGACGCCAAAAACCCCAAGAGCCTGATGCTGCGCACGCACAGTCAGACCTCGGGCTGGTCGCTCACCGAGCAAGACCCCTACAACAACGTGGTGCGCACCACCATCGAAGCCATGGCGGCCGTGTTTGGCGGCACCCAGTCGCTGCACACCAACTCGTTCGACGAAGCGATTGCGCTGCCCACCGAATTCAGCTCGCGCATTGCCCGCAACACGCAGCTCATCATCCAGGAAGAAACCCACATCACCAACGTGATCGACCCTTGGGCGGGTTCTTTCATGATGGAAAGCCTGACCCAAGAGATGGCCGACAAAGCCTGGGCGATCATCGAAGAAGTCGAAGCCATGGGCGGCATGACCAAGGCCGTGGACAGCGGCTGGGCCAAGCTCAAGATCGAAGCGGCCGCCGCAGAAAAGCAGGCGCGCATCGATTCGGGCAAAGACGTGATCGTGGGCGTGAACAAATACAAGCTGGCCAAGGAAGACCCGATTGAGACCTTGTCGATCGACAACGTGCGCGTGCGCGATGGCCAGATCGAGCGTTTGGCCAAAATCCGCGCCACCCGCGACAGCGCGAAAGTGCAAGCCGCTTTGGACGCCTTGACCGCTTCGGCCGAATCGGGCCAAGGCAACTTGCTCGATTTGTCGATCCAGGCGGTGCGCCTGCGTGCCACGGTGGGTGAAATCTCCGATGCGCTTGAAAAAGTGTTTGGCCGCCACCGCGCTGACACACAAAAGGTGACGGGCGTGTATGCCGCCGCCTATGACGACGGTGACAACGTGGGAGACACCATGGAATACTGGAACCAGCTCAAAGCCGACATCGCCGCCTTTGCCGACGCCCAAGGCCGTCGCCCCCGCGTGATGATCTCCAAACTGGGCCAAGATGGTCACGACCGTGGGGCCAAAGTGGTCGCCACCGCCTTCGCCGACTTGGGCTTTGACGTGGACATGGGCCCGCTGTTCCAGACCCCCGAAGAGTGCGCTCGCCAGGCGATTGAAAACGACGTGCACGCCGTGGGCGTGTCCACGCTGGCTGCAGGCCACAAAACCCTGGTGCCCGCGATCATTGCCGAACTGAAGAAGCAGGGCGCCGACGACATCATCGTCTTCGTGGGCGGCGTGATCCCGCGCCAGGACTACGACATGCTCTATGAAGCGGGCGTCAAGGGCATCTACGGCCCTGGCACCCCGATCCCGGTCAGCGCCAAAGATGTGCTGGAGCAAATCAAAAAGGCGATCGGGTGAACCCTGCGCAGTTGCTTGACGGCCTGTTGCACGGCAACGCTGCGGTGCAGCGCCGCGCCATGGCCAAAGCCATCACGCTGCTCGAATCCAAGCGTGCGGACCACCGTGCGCTGGCCGACGAGCTGCTCACGGCCATGCTGCCGCACACCGGAAAGTCTTTCCGGCTGGGCATCAGCGGTGTGCCGGGCGTGGGCAAGTCCACTTTCATTGAAGCGCTGGGGTTGTACCTGATCGGCCAAGGCCACCGCGTGGCAGTGTTGGCGGTGGACCCGTCGAGCACGGTGTCGGGCGGTTCGATTCTGGGCGATAAAACACGCATGGAACACCTGAGTGTTCACGAGCAGGCCTACATCCGGCCCAGCCCCTCAAGCGGCACTTTGGGCGGTGTGGCCGAGAAAACCCGCGAATCCATGCTGGTGTGCGAAGCCGCTGGCTACGACGTGGTGATCGTCGAGACGGTGGGCGTGGGCCAAAGCGAAACCGCTGTGGCCAACATGACCGATATGTTTGTGCTGATGCAGCTGCCCAATGCGGGCGACGATTTGCAGGCCATCAAAAAAGGCGTGATGGAGATCGCCGATCTGGTGGTCATCAACAAGGCCGACATCGACGCCATCGCGGCCACCCGTGCTGAGCTTCAAATCACCAGCGCTTTGCAGCTCTTGGGCATGCATGGTGGTTCGGGCCATGCCCATGCAGACGCCACGCTGTGGCACCCCAAGGTGGTGCAGCTCAGTGCTTTGCTGGGGCAAGGTGTGGACAGCTTTTGGGCCGCCGTCAGCGAATTCAAGTCGCTGCAAACCCGCAACGGCCGATGGGCCAGTCGCCGACAGCACCAGGCCCTGTCCTGGATGTGGGAGCGCATCGACGCAGGCCTCAAACACAATTTTCGATCACAGCCGCGTGTGCAAACGCTGCTGCCCCAACTCAGCCAACAAGTCGCAGCAGGCCAATTGGCCGCCTCGACGGCTGCCCGTCAACTGCTCAGCGCTTATGAAACGAAAAGTCAAAGCGCAGGGTTAATTTGAAATCTTCCTGGAGAAAAGAGAGCCACCATGCAAGACATCATTGAACAACTGGAAAAAAAGCGCGCCGCGGCCCGCTTGGGCGGCGGGCAAAAGCGTATTGACGCGCAGCACGCCAAAGGCAAACTCACAGCGCGTGAGCGCATCGAAGTTCTGCTTGACGAAGGCACTTTCGAAGAGTGGGACATGTTCGTCGAGCACCGTTGCACCGACTTCGGCATGGAAGACAACAAGATCCCCGGTGACGGCGTGGTCACCGGCTACGGCATGATCAATGGCCGTTTGGTGTTCGTGTTCAGCCAGGACTTCACCGTTTATGGTGGCGCTTTGTCCGAGACACACGCCGAGAAGATTTGCAAGATCATGGACCAGGCGATGAAAGTCGGCGCACCCGTGATCGGCTTGAACGATTCGGGCGGTGCCCGTATCCAGGAAGGCGTGGCCTCGCTTGGCGGTTACGCCGATGTGTTCCAGCGCAACGTGATGGCCTCGGGCGTGGTGCCCCAGATCAGCATGATCATGGGCCCATCGGCCGGTGGCGCGGTCTATTCGCCAGCCCTGACCGACTTCATCTTCATGGTCAAGGACACGTCCTACATGTTTGTGACAGGCCCCGAAGTGGTCAAAACCGTGACCCACGAAGAAGTGACGGCCGAAGAGTTGGGTGGCGCTTTGACGCACACCACCAAGAGCGGTGTGGCCGACATGGCGTTCGAGAACGACGTCGAAGCGCTGTTGATGCTGCGACGCCTGTACAACTACCTGCCGCTGAACAACCGCGAAAAAGCGCCTGTGCGCGCGAGCGGTGACCCATCGGGTCGTCTGGACATGAGCCTGGACACGTTGGTGCCTGAGAACCCCAACAAAGCGTATGACATGAAGGAACTCATCGTCAAAACCGTGGACGATGGCGACTTCTTTGAGCTGCAACCCGACTACGCCAAAAACATCCTGATCGGCTTTGCCCGCATGGAAGGCCAAACCGTCGGCATCGTGGCTAACCAGCCTTTGGTGCTGGCCGGCTGCCTGGACATCAAGAGCTCCATCAAGGCGGCGCGTTTTGTGCGCTTCTGTGACGCTTTCAACATCCCCGTCATCACCTTTGTGGACGTGCCCGGCTTCATGCCCGGTACAAGCCAAGAGTTCGGCGGCATCATCAAGCACGGCGCCAAGCTGCTGTACGCGTACGCCGAGTGCACCGTGCCGAAAATCACCGTCATCACCCGCAAAGCCTACGGCGGTGCCTACGACGTGATGGCCTCCAAGCACTTGCGAGGCGACGTGAACTTTGCTTGGCCCAACGCAGAAATCGCGGTGATGGGAGCCAAGGGCGCGGTGGAAATCATCTTCCGCGAAGACAAAGGCGACCCCGAGAAACTGGCCGCCAAAGAAGCCGAATACAAAGCCCGTTTTGCCAACCCCTTTGTGGCAGGCGCACGCGGCTTCATCGACGACGTGATCCAACCGCACGAAACACGCAAGCGCATTTGCCGCTCGTTGGTCATGCTCAAAGACAAGAAGATTGAAAACCCATGGCGCAAGCACGGGAACATTCCGCTTTAAGCCCGAAGGAGAAGAAGAACATGTTTACCAAAATCCTGATTGCCAACCGTGGCGAAATTGCTTGCCGCGTCATCGCTACCGCTCAAAAAATGGGCATCCAAACCGTGGCGGTTTACTCTGAAGCCGACAAAGAAGCCCGCCATGTGATGCTGGCCGACGAGGCGGTGTTGATTGGCCCAGCGGCTTCGCGTGAGTCGTACCTGGTGGCCGACAAAATCATTGCCGCCGCCAAAGCCACCGGCGCACAAGCCATTCACCCCGGTTACGGTTTCCTGAGCGAAAACGCCGAGTTCTCCAAGCGCTGCGAAGACGAAGGCATTGCCTTCATCGGTCCACGCCACTTCTCGATTGCCGCCATGGGCGACAAGATCGAGTCCAAAAAGCTGGCCGGCGCTGCGGGCGTGAACTGCATTCCCGGTGTCAACGACGCGATTGAGACCGCTGAAAAAGCGGTCGAGATTGCCAAGGGCATTGGTTACCCGGTGATGATCAAGGCATCCGCCGGCGGCGGCGGTAAGGGCCTGCGTGTGGCGTTCAACGACAAGGAAGCCCTGGAAGGTTTCACGTCTTGCCGCAACGAAGCGCGCAACAGCTTTGGCGATGATCGCGTCTTCATCGAGAAGTTCGTCGAAGAGCCTCGCCACATCGAAATCCAGGTGCTGGGCGACAGCCACGGCAATGTGATTTATTTGAACGAACGCGAGTGCTCGATCCAGCGCCGTCACCAAAAGGTGATTGAAGAGGCACCATCGCCTTTCATCTCGGAGGCCACCCGCAAGGCCATGGGCGAGCAAGCGGTGCAACTGGCCAAGGCGGTGAAATACCAGTCGGCTGGTACGGTCGAATTTGTGGTCGGCAAAGACCAGAGCTTCTACTTCCTGGAGATGAACACCCGCTTGCAGGTGGAGCATCCCGTGACCGAAGCCATCACGGGCCTCGACTTGGTGGAGCAAATGATCCGTGTTGCGGCAGGTGAAAAACTGACGCTGACCCAAGCCGATGTGAAACGCAATGGCTGGGCGATCGAGTGCCGCATCAACGCCGAAGACCCGTTCCGCAACTTCTTGCCTTCGACCGGTCGTTTGGTGCGTTTTCAGACACCCAAACAAACCATGTTCCAGGCCAACACGGCGGACCTGTATGGCGTGCGTGTGGACACCGGTGTGCAAGACGGTGGCGAGATCCCGATGTTCTACGACTCGATGATCGCCAAGCTGATCGTGCACGGCAAAGATCGCAACGACGCGATTGCCAAAATGCGCGAAGCCCTGAACGGCTTTGTCATTCGCGGCATCAGCTCAAACATCCCTTTCCAGGCCGCTTTGTTGGCGCACCCCCGCTTTGTGTCGGGTGACTTCAACACGGGCTTCATTGCCGAGCAGTACAGCAAGGGCTTCCGCGCCGAAGACGTGCCGCACGACGACCACGACTTTTTGGCCGCATTGGCCGCCTTTGTGCGCCGCAAGTCTCGCGAACGCGCAGCCAACCTGAGCGGTCAGCTGCCCGGTTACGACGTCAAAATTGGCCAGGACTATGCCGTGGTCGAGTTGGGGCAGGGCGGCAACAACCGCTATGTGTCCGTGCATGTGGCTGAGTTCGCAGGCAAGCATGGCGTGGCGCAAATCACGGTGGAAGGCAAAACCTACGCCATCGAAAGCAACTCGCGCCTGAACGACATCCGCATCGAAGGCACTTGCAATGGCAAGCCCTTCACAGCGCAAATCGAACGTGGCACCCTGAAGAACCCGCTGGCCCTGCAAGTGCAACACAACGGCACCCGCATTGAGGCTTTGGTCATGTCGCCCCGCATGGCCGAGCTGCACAAGCTGATGCCTTACAAGGCACCGCCAGACCTGAGCCGCTTTGTGCTGTCGCCCATGCCCGGTTTGTTGGTCGAAGTTTCGGTCACGCCCGGTCAGAAGGTACAAGCCGGTGAACGCGTCGCTGTGATCGAAGCCATGAAGATGGAAAACGTGCTGTTTGCTTCGCAAGACGGCGTGGTCAAGCAAGTGGTGGCTGCCAAAGGCGAATCGCTGACGGTGGACCAGATGATTGTGGAGTTCGAATAAATGAGCATCCAACGCCCCTTCAAGGTGCTGGGCGTCCAGCAGATCGCCATTGGTGGGCCTGACAAAGGCCGCCTGCAAAAGCTCTGGGTCGACATGTTCGGCCTGGAGGTGACCGGCACCTTCAAAAGCGAACGCGAGAACGTGGACGAAGACATCTGCGCCATCGGCACCGGCCCCTTCAAGGTCGAGGTCGATCTGATGCAGCCGCTGGACCCCGAGAAAAAACCAGCGGTGCACACCACGCCGTTGAACCACATCGGTCTGTGGATCGACGACCTGCCGGTGGCCGTCGACTGGCTCACATCACAAGGCGTACGCTTTGCCCCGGGCGGTATCCGCAAGGGCGCGGCCGGTTTCGACATCACGTTTTTGCACCCCAAGGCGAACGAAGAGTTCCCGATTGGCGGCGAGGGCGTGTTGATCGAGCTGGTGCAAGCCCCTTTCGAGGTGGTTAACGCGTTTGCGGCTTTGGCAGCCAACAGCCATTGATTTGTTGTCGGTGCTTTCAGCCCCGACATCACCTTTAAAAAGCCCGTCAGGCTCCAGCTTGGCGGGCTTTTGCTTTGGCGAGTGCCGCTTCAATGATGGCGCGCTTGCGGTCCACTTCAGGGGCGTTTTCCGTGCCTTTGGTGTGCGCAGCCAGATCGGCCAGCTTGTGCTCGGCCTTGGCTTGCAATTGCTTTTGGTGCTCGGCTTCTTCGCGCACCAGGCGTTGCTGGCGCGAAGCATAGCGTTCGCGTGCGGTGTGGGCTTGGTCAACAGACCAGGCGGCCCAGCCGGTTTGCTCGCCGGTCACGTTCTCCAGCGCAATGCAGTCCACCGGGCACACCGGGATGCACAGTTCACACCCCGTGCACCAGGGCTCGATCACGGTGTGCATCAGCTTGTTGGCACCCAAAATCGCATCGGTCGGGCAAGCCTTGATGCACAGCGTGCAGCCGATGCACCAAGCCTCGTCAATGATGGCCACATGGCGTGGGCCTTCTGTGCCGTGCTCGGGGTTGAGTGGCACCACCGGCTGGCCCGTCAGGGTGGCCAAGCGCTCGATGCCTGCTTGGCCGCCGGGTGGGCATTGGTTGATGGGGGCTTGCCCCTCGGCCATGGCGCGTGCGTAACTGGCGCAATCCGGAAAGCCGCAGCGGGTGCACTGCGTCTGTGGCAGGGCATCGTTCAGCCATAGAAAAAGCGCCTGGGTCTCAGGCGCTGTTTTGGACGAAGCGGGCATGGGCCTCAGGCTTTTTGCTTCGGTTGGACCCAGCTGGTCTTCACCGCTGCGCCAGTTTTGCTGGCCGCTGCAGATTTGCGGGGCGCTTTGGCGACCACCTTGGCTGCGGGCTTGGCGACGGCTTTCACAGCCGCTTTGGCGGGTGCTTTCTCTGCAGACTTGACCACTGCCAGCTTGACTGCCGCAGGTGCAGCTTTCGGCGCAGCAGCAGATGCCGTTTTGGTCGCAGTTTTTGCATGGCTCAAAATGAACTTGACCACTTGCGGGTAAACCACCGAGCGCCAGCGGCTGCCGCTGAAAATGCCGTAGTGACCAGCACCAGGCACTTCCAGGTGCAAGCGGTCATGGGACGCAACACCGGTGCACATGTCTTGGGCGGCACGGGTCTGGCCCGAGCCCGAGATGTCGTCCAACTCGCCTTCAACAGTCATCAAGGCGGTGCCTTTGATGTCTTGCGGGCGCACGCGTTCCACCTTGCCATCCACGCCCTTGACGTCCCAAGTGCCGTTGACCAGTTTGAAGTCTTGGAAAACTGTGGCGATGGTTTCCAGGTAGTAGTCGGCGTCCATGTCGAGCACGGCGTTGTACTCGTCGTAGAACTTGCGGTGGGCTTCGGCGCTGGCGTCGTCACCCTTGATCAGGTCCTTGAAGTAGTCGTAATGGCTGGTGGCGTGACGGTCGGGGTTCATGGCCACGAAGCCGGTGTATTGCAAAAAGCCAGGGTATACGCGACGGCCTGCACCCGGGAAGTTGGCCGGGACGCGGTAGATCACATTGTTCTCGAACCACTCAAAGCTCTTGTTGGTGGCCAGGTTGTTCACCGATGTGGGCGACTTGCGGGCATCGATCGGGCCGCCCATCATGGTCATGGTCAGCGGAGTCTTCTCGCCACGGCTGGCCATGAGCGACACGGCGGCCAAGACCGGCACGGTGGGTTGGCAAACGCTCACCACATGGCAGTTGCCATAGATGGATTGCAGGTGGCGGATGAATTCCTGCACGTAGTTGATGTAGTCGTCGAGGTGGAATTCACCTTCGGACAGGGGCACCAAGCGGGCGTTTTTCCAGTCGGTGATGTAGACCTTGTGGTCTTGCAGCATGGTGCGCACGGTGTCGCGCAGCAAGGTGGCGTAGTGGCCCGACAAGGGCGCCACGATCAGCACAACGGGCTGCGTTTTCAATTGCGTCAAAGTGGCAGGATCGTCCGAAAAACGCTTGAAACGGCGCAATTCGCAAAAAGGCTTGTCAATCTCGATGCGCTCATGGATGGCCACATCGGTCTTGTTGACCTTGACGGTCTTGATGCCGAACTCTGGCTTTTCGTAGTCCTTGCCCAGGCGGTGCATCAGGGCATAGCCTGCAGACGTGCGCTGGGCCAGAGGTGTTTGAGACATGGGGTTCAGCGGGTTGCTGTACAGCTTGGCTGCCGCCTGTGCCAGATCGGAAAAGGGTTCCATGATCGAGCGTTGTGTTTCGAAGATCTGGTAGAGCATGTGACAGTTTCCCTGGGGGTGCAACAAATGGTGCGGTGCAGCAATACTACAGGACGCTGCCGGGTATTTTTGGAGTAATGACCCTAATCGACAGTCACATTCCGGACCGTCCAAAAAGAAACCGCCCCGTCAGGGGCGGTTGAAAGCTTGACGTCAGCCGATTTAAATCACTTTGGCGATCGCTGCGCAAACGTAGTCGATGTTTTTGCTGTTCAGCGCAGCCACGCACATGCGGCCAGTGTCGGTGCCGTACACACCAAACTCGTTGCGCAGGCGGACCATTTGGTCTTTGGTCAGGCCCGAGTAGCTGAACATGCCGATCTGGCTGGTGATGAAGCTCATGTCTTGCTTCACGCCAGCCGCTTTGAGGCTGTCCACCAGTTTTTGGCGCATGGCTTTGATGCGCACACGCATTTCGGCCAATTCGCTTTCCCACTGTGCACGCAGCTCGGGGTTGTTCAACACAGCCGCCACCACCGCGCCACCGTGGATGGGCGGGTTGGAGTAATTGGTGCGGATCGCGATTTTCAGTTGCGACAGCACGCGAGACGCTTCTTCTTTGTCCGAAGCGACGACCGACAGGGCACCCACGCGCTCACCGTAGAGGCTAAAGCTCTTGGAGAACGAGGTGGACACGAAGATGTTCAGGCCAGCGGCCACGAACTTGCCGATCACCGCGCCGTCTTCGGCGATGCCGTGGCCAAAGCCCTGGTAAGCCATGTCCAGGAATGCGGTCAGGCCCTTGGCTTTGACCACCGCAATGACTTGGTCCCACTGGGCGTTGGTGATGTCGTAGCCGGTCGGGTTGTGGCAGCAAGCGTGCAACACCACGATGGTGCCCGCGGCCGCAGCGTTCAGGCTGGCCAACATGCCTTCGAAGTTGACGCCGCGCTTTTCGGCGTCGTAATAAGCGTAAGAGCCCACTTCAAAACCAGCGTTCACAAAAATGGCGCGGTGGTTTTCCCAGCTGGGGTCTGAAATCAGGACTTTGGCGTTGGGGCTGACTTTCTTCAAGAAGTCGGCACCGATTTTCAGGCCGCCCGTGCCGCCAATGGCCTGCACGGTGGACACGCGGCCGGACTTGACCACGTCGGAGTCGGCACCAAACACCAGCGCCTTGACTGCGTTGTCGTAGGCCACGATGCCGTCAATCGGCAGGTAGCCACGGGCGGTGGGGGTGGCCATCATGGTTTTTTCAGCGGCCTGCACGCACTGCAGCAGTGGCAGTTTGCCGTTGTCGTCGAAGTACACGCCCACGCCCAGGTTCACTTTGTTGGGGTTGGTGTCGGCATTGAATTGCTCGTTCAGACCCAGGATCGGGTCGCGGGGGGCCATTTCGACGGCGGAAAACAGAGACATGGAAAGTCCTTGGATTGTGTTCAGTGGTGGCAGGAAACCCGTTCCTCGGTTAGGCTTTCGGGTTGTCCCTGATTTTAACGGCCCTGGCCGCCTGGTTTTGCCAGAGCCTGTTTCCCAAAGATGTCCACCTTGACCGAAGTCTCCGTTGTTGAAGCTGTCCCCGGTGCTGATAAACCTGCCGAAGGCCAGTTTGTCAGCTACCCCGGCTCGCCCTTTGAGTTGTTCCAGCCTTACCCGCCAGCAGGCGACCAGCCTGTGGCCATTGAGCAGCTGGTCGAGGGTGTGCACGACGGCGAGGTGTTCCAGACCCTGTTGGGCGTGACGGGTTCGGGCAAGACCTTCACCATGGCCAATGTGATCGCCCAGCTGGGGCGGCCGGCCATTGTGTTTGCGCCCAACAAGACGCTGGCGGCGCAGCTGTACAGCGAGTTTCGCGAGTTTTTCCCCAAGAACGCGGTGGAGTATTTCGTCAGCTACTACGACTATTACCAGCCCGAGGCCTATGTGCCGCAGCGCGACTTGTTCATCGAAAAAGACTCGGCGATCAACGAGCACATCGAGCAGATGCGCCTGTCGTGTACCAAAAGCATCATGGAGCGGCGCGATGTGGTGATCGTGGCGACCGTCTCAGCCATCTATGGCATTGGTGAGCCCGAGAGCTACCACCGCATGATCATGACGCTGCGCACCGGCGACAAGCTGGGCCAGCGCGATGTGATCGCCCAGCTGATCCGCATGCAGTACCAGCGCAACGACATGGAGTTCAGCCGGGGCAAGTTCCGCGTTCGGGGCGACACGATTGACGTGTTTCCGGCCGAGCACTCCGAGCTGGCCATCCGCATTGAGTTGTTCGACGACGAGATCGAGAGCCTGCAGCTGTTTGACCCACTGACAGGGCGCATTCGGCAAAAGATCCCGCGTTTCACGGTTTATCCGTCCAGCCACTATGTGACGCCGCGCGACAAAGTGTTGGCCGCGGTGGAGACCATCAAGGTGGAGCTGGCTCAGCGCCTCAAAGAATTGGTCGGCATGGGCAAGCTTGTCGAAGCTCAGCGGCTGGAGCAGCGCACCCGGTTCGATCTGGAAATGCTGTCCGAAGTCGGTCATTGCAAGGGCATTGAAAACTACACCCGGCATCTGTCAGGCGCGGCCCCTGGCGATCCGCCCAGCACGCTGACCGACTACATGCCTGCCGACGCCATCATGTTTTTGGACGAGAGCCACCAGATGATCGGCCAGCTGAACGCCATGTACAACGGCGACAAGGCGCGCAAGACCACGCTGGTGGAGTACGGCTTTCGCCTGCTCAGCGCGCTGGACAACCGGCCGCTCAAGTTCGAAGAATTTGAAAAACGCATGCGCCAGTGCATTTTTGTGTCGGCCACACCGGCTGACTATGAAAAGACGCACTCGGGCAAAGTGGTCGAGCAGGTGGTGCGGCCCACCGGATTGGTCGACCCGCAGGTTGAAGTGCGTCCCGCCACCCACCAAGTCGACGATGTGCTGCAAGAAATCCGCATCCGTGTCGACAAGCACGAGCGCGTGCTGATCACCACGCTGACCAAGCGCATGGCCGAGCAACTGACCGATTATTTGAGTGACAACGGTGTGAAAGTGCGCTACCTGCACAGCGATGTGGACACCGTGGAGCGGGTGGAAATCCTGCGCGATCTGCGTCTGGGTGCATTCGATGTGCTGGTGGGCATCAACTTGCTGCGCGAGGGGCTGGACATTCCCGAGGTGTCGCTGGTGGCCATTCTGGACGCCGACAAAGAGGGCTTTTTGCGTGCCGAGCGAAGCTTGATCCAGACCATTGGCCGTGCGGCGCGTAACCTGAATGGTCGGGCCATTTTGTACGCCGATCGCATCACCGAGTCGATGAAAAAAGCCATGGGTGAGACCGAGCGGCGGCGCATCAAGCAGCTCGCACACAACGAGGCCATGGGCATCACGCCCAAGAGCATTGTCAAAAAGGTCAAGGACCTGATCGATGGCGTTTACAGCGAAAAGTCGGGCAAAGAGGCCGATCGCCTGGAGCAGGCCGCGCTGCAAAAAGCCAAGGTCGAGGACATGAGCGAGAAAGACATCGCTCGGGCGATCAAGCAGCTCGAAAAGCAGATGATGGAACACGCCCGCAACTTGGAGTTTGAAAAAGCGGCGCAGGTGCGTGACCAGCTGACGATTCTGAAAGAGCAGGCCTTCGGTGCCACGGGTGGCGACAACATCGTGCCCCTGATCCGGGCTTAAGAAGTCAGTGAATGACCCTATAACCCGAGCGATTTGATCGGGATTGCGTTATACTTGACTCGTTTAGTCGGGAACCCGTTTCAGCGGGTCAAGACTGAGTTTCCACCCACTTCAGGAGCCTGCCATGCGTTTAACCACCAAAGGCCGTTTTGCCGTCACCGCCATGATCGATCTGGCTTTGCGTCAAGACGCAGGCCCCGTCACTTTGGCCGCGATCAGCCAGCGCCAACAAATTTCACTGTCTTATTTAGAGCAGTTGTTTGGCAAGTTGCGCCGCCACAACCTGGTCGAGTCCACCCGTGGCCCCGGCGGCGGCTACACCCTGGGCCGCAAATCCACCGACATCACTGTGGCCGACATCATTTTGTCGGTCGACGAGCCCATCGACGCCACCCACTGCGGCGGCAAGGAAAACTGCAATGGCGGCGATGGCCGCTGCATGACGCACGACTTGTGGGCCTCGCTGAACTCCAAAATGGTCGAATTCCTCGACTCTGTTTCGCTGCAAAAACTGGTGGATGACCAATTGGCCAAGGGTCTGGTGGTCGAGTCCAAGCCCAACATCAAACGGGCTATTTCACCCATGCCGGTGGTCAAGCCCATCCGCGTGACGGGCCCTAACTCGGTTTTTGAGTTGGGCACTGTGTTTGCCAAATCCTGATCATTTCAAAGAAGTCTTCACCATGACCACGCCACATTTCCCCATTTACCTTGACTACGGTGCAACCAACCCCTGCGACCCCCGCGTGGTGGACGCCATCATTCCCTGGTTGCGTGAGCACTTTGGCAACCCCGCATCGCGCACCCACGCCTGGGGCTGGGAAGCCGAAGCTGCCGTCGAAAAAGCCCGCGAGCAAGTGGCCGATCTGATCGGTGCCGACTCGCGCGAAATCGTCTGGACCAGCGGTGCCACCGAGTCCAACAACCTGGCCATCAAAGGCGCAGCGCACTTTTACAAGTCTCGCGGCAAGCACTTAATCACCGTCAAGACCGAACACAAGGCCGTGCTCGACACCATGCGCGAGTTGGAGCGTCAGGGCTTTGAAGTGACTTACCTCGATGTGCAGGACGATGGTTTGCTGAGCATGGACGCGCTCAAGGCCGCGATTCGCCCCGACACCATTTTGATCAGCGTGATGTTCGTGAACAACGAAATCGGCGTGATCCAGGACGTGACCGCCATTGGTAATCTGAGCCGCGAAAAAGGCATCATCTTCCACGTCGATGCGGCCCAGGCCACCGGCAAGGTCGAGATCGACATGACCCAGTTGCCCATCGACCTGATGAGCCTGGCCTCGCATAAGACCTATGGCCCCAAGGGCATTGGCGCTTTGTATGTGCGCCGCAAGCCCCGCATTCGCCTGGAAGCGCAAATGCACGGCGGTGGCCACGAGCGCGGCATGCGCTCGGGCACTCTGCCCACTCACCAGTGCGTGGGCATGGGCGAGGCGTTCCGCATCGCCAAGCTGGAGATGGCCCAGGACAACGCCAAAGCGCGTGCCCTGCACGACCGCCTGATTAATGGCCTGAGTGACATGGAACAGGTGTTTTTGAACGGCCACGCCACCCAGCGCGTGCCGCACAACATCAATATGAGCTTCAACTTCGTCGAAGGCGAGTCGCTGATCATGGGCATCAAGGGTCTGGCGGTGTCGTCCGGTTCGGCCTGCACCTCGGCCAGCTTGGAGCCCAGCTATGTGTTGCGTGCCTTGGGCCGCAGCGACGAGTTGGCGCACAGCAGCCTTCGCTTGACGATTGGCCGCTGGACCACCGAAGAAGACATCGACTACGCGATCAAAACCATCCGCGAGAACGTGGCCAAGTTGCGCGAACTCAGCCCACTTTGGGAAATGCACCAAGACGGCATCGACTTGAGCACCATCCAATGGGCCGCTCACTGAGTCGAACACCTTCAATCGCACATTGCCTGAATACGGAGAAAACACCATGGCTTATTCTGAAAAAGTGGTTGACCACTACGAAAACCCCCGCAACGTGGGCTCTTTTGACAAGGGCGACGACAGCGTGGGCACCGGCATGGTCGGCGCGCCCGCTTGCGGCGACGTGATGAAGCTGCAGATCAAGGTCAACCCCACAACGGGCGTGATCGAAGACGCACGCTTCAAGACCTACGGTTGCGGCTCGGCCATTGCGTCCAGCTCACTCGTCACCGAGTGGGTCAAGGGCAAGACGCTTGACGAAGCAGCGGCTCTGAAGAACAGCCAGATCGCCGAAGAGCTGGCGCTGCCGCCCGTCAAGATTCACTGCTCCATCCTGGCCGAAGACGCCATCAAGGCCGCCGTGGACGACTACAAAAAGAAACACCTGAACTGACATGGCCATCTCACTGTCTGCTGCCGCAGCTCGGCATGTGACCCGGTATCTCGCCAAACGCGGCTCGGGTGTTGGTGTGCGCCTGGGGGTCAAGACCACAGGCTGTTCCGGCTTGGCCTACAAGCTCGAATACGTGGACGAGATCGCCCCGGAAGACGTGGTCTTTGAAGGCCACGGCGTCAAGGTGTTGGTGGACCCGAAAAGCCTGGCCTACATCGACGGCACCGAGTTGGACTTTGTGCGCGAAGGCCTGAACGAAGGTTTCCGCTTCAACAACCCCAACGAGCGTGACCGCTGCGGTTGCGGCGAGTCGTTCCGCGTATGAGCGTTTCGTCATCGCGAGGAGCGAAGCGACGCGGCGATCCATGCCGGGATGACCACGCCTTGCTCGCCATGACAGTGACTTCATGATCAACCTTCAAGCCAACGACTTCGAGCTGTTTGACGTGCCTGCGCAGTTTGCGCAAGACCGCGCACAACTCGACGCCCGCTGGAAGGCCTTGCAGCGCGAAGCCCACCCCGACCGTTTTGCCGCCGAAGGCGCTGCAGCCCAGCGCGTGGCCATGCAGTGGTCGGTGCGCATCAATGAGGCGTATCAGCGCCTGAAAGACCCGCTCAAACGCGCCGCCTATTTGTGCGAGATGCAAGGCGCGCCCGTGCAGGCCGAGAACAACACGGCCATGCCCGCCGCATTCCTCATGCAGCAAATGGAATGGCGCGAAAACCTCGAAGACACTGACAGCACGCAAGGCCTAGAAGCCCTGGCCGATGAGGTGGCTGCAGAGCAGCGCCGAGTGCAGCAAGAGTTGGCCCGCCTGTTGGACGAGGTCAAAGACCCGGCGCAGGCCGTGGGGCAGGTGAGGGCGCTCATGTTCATTGAGCGCTTCACGCAAGAAGTGAACGCTAAACTCGACCGATTGACCTGACCCTCGGGTCGCAGCGCCTCATGCAGGTGGGCGACTTGAACACCACCCTTGATTGACCATGGCGTTACTGCAGATTTCTGAACCGGGCCAGTCGCCCGACCCCCACCAGCGACGCATTGCCGTGGGCATTGACCTGGGCACCACCCATTCGCTGGTGGCTTCTGTGCGCAATGGCGTGGCCGAGTGCTTGCCCGACGACGATGGCCGGGTGATCTTGCCCTCGGTCGTGCGCTTCATGCCTGGCCAAGGCCGACAGATTGGTTTTGACGCAGTGCAGTCTGCGGCCACCGACCCGGTCAACACCATCGCCTCGGTCAAGCGTTTCATGGGCCGCGGCCTGCAAGACATTGCCGACCGCAGCAAGTTGCCTTACGAGTTCATTGCCAGCGAAGGCACAGCCAAGGGTGGCATGCTCAGCATCCAGACGGTGCAAGGCCCCAAGTCCCCCGTCGAGGTGAGCGCCGAGATTTTGGCCACCCTGCGTTACCGCGCCGAAGACACCTTCAATGACGACTTGTATGGCGCGGTCATCACCGTGCCCGCCTACTTTGACGACGCCCAGCGCCAGGCCACCAAAGACGCCGCGCAACTGGCTGGCCTGAATGTGCTGCGCCTGATCAACGAACCCACCGCAGCGGCCATTGCTTATGGCCTGGACAACGCCAGCGAAGGTGTTTATGCCGTGTTCGATTTGGGCGGCGGCACCTTCGATATTTCCATCTTGCGCCTGACGCAAGGCGTGTTCGAAGTGCTGTCCACCGGCGGCGACTCTGCACTGGGGGGCGACGATTACGACCAGGCTCTGGCCGATGCCGCCATGGCGCGCCAACCCGCCTTGCAGGCCACCACGGCCGAGGACAAAACCGTGCTCAAGGCCTCTGCCCGTGCTGCCAAAGAGGCGCTCACGGCTGCCGATGCAGTCACTTTGAATGCCGCTTTGTCTACCGGCAGCTTGTCAGCGCCCATTAGCCGAGCAGATTTCGAGCAAGCCACCCAAGCCCTGACAGCCCGTTGCATCACCGCCGTCCGCAAAGCCCTGCGCGATGCCCAGCTGGCCAAAGATGACGTGCAAGGCGTGGTCATGGTGGGCGGCTCCACCCGCATGCCGCAAATCCAGCACGCCGTGGCCGAGTTTTTTGGCCAAGCCCCGCTCAACAACCTCAACCCCGACGAAGTCGTCGCTTTAGGTGCGGCCATTCAGGCCAACCAGCTGGCGGGCAACAACGCCGCAGGCGAGTTGCTGCTGCTTGACGTGATTCCGCTGTCGCTGGGCATCGAGACCATGGGCGGCCTGGTCGAGCGCATCATCCCGCGCAACCAGACCATCCCCACCGCCATGGCGCAAGACTTCACCACCTACCAAGATGGTCAGACCGCGCTGGCCTTGCATGTGGTGCAGGGCGAACGCGATCTGGTGCAAGACTGCCGCAGCCTGGCCCGTTTTGAACTGCGCGGCATCCCGCCCATGGCCGCGGGTGCCGCCCGCATCCGCGTCACCTTCACGGTGGACGCCGATGGCTTGCTCAGCGTCGGGGCTAAAGAACAAATCAGCGGCGTGGAGGCACGCATTGACGTCAAGCCTTCTTATGGCCTGAGCGACGATCAGATCGCCACCATGCTGCAAGAAAGCTTCACCACCGCCCAGGCCGACATGAAAGCCCGTGCGCTGGTGGAAGCCCGCGTGGACGCCGACCGCATGCTGCTGGCCACGCGCAGTGCCCTGGCAGCCGATGGCCAATTGCTGAGCGATGCTGAGCGTGACAGCATCGACGCCCAGATGGCCACTTTGCAAGCGGCCATCCAGACCGAGCAAGACGCCAAGGCGCTGGAAGACTGCACCCAGGCGCTGGCCAAAGGCACCGAAGCCTTTGCGGCCGAGCGCATGAACCACAGCATCCAGAAGGCCTTGTCTGGCCAAAACATCCAGTCCTTGTAAAGTCCGATCTGCACCGAATTCAAAGACACCTATGCCCGTCATCAAAATCCTGCCCCACCCCGAGTACTGCCCCAACGGCGCAGAAATCACCGCGCCTGCGGGCACCAGCATCTGCGAAGCGCTGCTCGACAACAAAATCAACATCGAACACGCCTGCGACATGAGCGCGGCCTGCACCACCTGCCATGTGGTGGTGCGCGAAGGCTTCAAAAGCCTCAATGAGATGGAAGAAACCGAGGAAGACCTGCTGGACCGCGCTTGGGGCCTGGAGCCCAACTCGCGCCTGAGCTGCCAGGCCTTTGTGGCCAAAAGTGATTTGGTGATCGAGATCCCCCGCTACACCATCAACCACGCCAAAGAAAACCACTGAGGCAAGACATGCGCCAAATCGTTCTGGACACCGAAACCACCGGCCTCTCGGCCGAAGGTGGCGACCGCATCATTGAACTGGGTTGCGTGGAGCTGTATGCCCGCAAGCTCACAGGTAAGAACCTGCATTTTTATTTCAACCCGGAGCGCGACAGTCACGAAGACGCGCTCAAGGTGCACGGCATCAGCAACGAGTTTTTGCGCGACAAGCCCAAGTTTGCCCAGCTGGCCGATGAAATTCTGGCGTATCTGAGCGATGCAGAACTGATCATCCACAACGCTGCATTCGACATCGGTTTCCTGAACAAAGAGCTTGAGCGTGTGGGCAAGAAACCGCTCAAAACCTATGTCAGTGGTGTGATTGACACCTTGGCCATGGCCAAGGAGATGTTCCCGGGCAAGCGCAACAGCTTGGACTCCCTGTGTGACCGTTTGGAAGTCGATAACTCCGGACGCACCCTGCACGGCGCTTTGCTGGACGCCGAGCTGTTGGCTGACGTTTACATCAACATGACACGTGGCCAGGAGGCCTTGTTGATCGACGCGGGCGATGCGCCTACCGATACCCAAACGGTTGTGGTGCAGGTGGACCTGAGCACCTATGTGCTGCCGGTCTTGCCTGCCAATGCGCAAGAGTTGGCCGCGCACGAAGATGTTTTGATGCAACTCGACAAGTCCAGCGGCGGCAAAACCGTTTGGCGGCAAGCCCCCCCCGCGTGATCTTGGGCAGTCTGAAGCAACAACGTTGATTTTGCACAAGCGCTTCAAAAACCACCATTTTTTGTGCGATAATTTAAGTCTTCGCTGCAAAGCGTAGGGCGGTTAGCTCAGGGGTAGAGCACTGCATTCACACTGCAGGGGTCACAAGTTCGAAACTTGTACTGCCCACCAAAAATACCTAATCAAAAAGCACTTGAGAGAAATCTCAAGTGCTTTTTTGTTTTTTCATTCGCATGTCGATGATTCTTTTCGTGAACGAATTCGTCTGGACGTTTTCTCGCAAGTTGCAGTAAGCTACAAGGTTTTCCACGTAACTTGTTGTCGTTCATGGACAGTCCGCTTCCATCCATCCCTGCCAAACGCTATTTCACCATCGGTGAAGTGGGCGAATTGTGTGGTGTCAAGCCGCATGTTTTGCGCTATTGGGAGCAGGAGTTCACCCAGCTTCGGCCGGTCAAGCGGCGGGGAAATCGCCGTTATTACCAGCACCATGAGGTGTTGATGATTCGGCGCATTCGTGACTTGCTTTATGACCAAGGCTTCACCATCAGTGGTGCACGCAACCGGTTGCAAGAGTTGGTGCAAGCGGACCGGCAACTCCAGCGCGGTGCATCCGACGCTGGTGACGCGACCGACGCGGCATCCGCGGTGGGCGAGCTGAATGGCTTGTCATTCCAACCCTTTGCTGCAACCGACATTGAATTTGCCGATGCAGGAGCGAACAGCACCTCGCTTCACAAAGAGTTGATCGAAATTCGTGCCTTGCTCACCCTTTGAGGGTGATTTATCTGGTTATAATTCAAAGCTTGTCGGCGTGTAGCGCAGCCTGGTAGCGCACTTGCATGGGGTGCAAGGGGTCGCGAGTTCGAATCCCGCCACGCCGACCATTTGATTGTAAAGAAGCCTCCAACTGGAAACAGTTGGAGGCTTTTTGCATTGGTGCGCGCAACTTTGCATCAATGACACATGCGCTATGGACACTTGCGCGGTCGCCATCCTTGCGGCCTGAGTTTTGAGCCCATTCACGGTCCATCTAACACCTCCCCCACGCCTCACTTCTCGACAACCTTGTCCGTCGATATCGGCACGCATGCGTGATTTGTCGGATTTGCAACGTTTACATATTATATTTATTGATAAAACTAAATTTGCTAATAAAAAATATACAAAGGTTCCCTAATTGGGTATATGTCGACGGGCTCTATTCAATAACAATTCTGAACTTATTGATGATTTTTGTGATTTCAATCACAAAAATTGATCATAAAAGCTATATGTGTCGAATATCTCCAGATAGGAGTACTTGCCACGCATGGTGAGCTTGCAGCGCTTTTATGTCAAACCGGTTGGGTTACCGACTCGGTTTGAGGGTTTGCAGCTTTGGGCAGCAGGTCCGCACATCAATAGCCCATTTCACAACTTTGAAAGTAAACCGTCATGACCCAAGCTACGTCAACCCAACCATCCACCACATTCCCACACGGCGTCCGCCTGTCCGTCGTTGTGCGCGACGGTGACGACATCGAAAACGCCGGCATCCACTTGGGTGCAGCCGAAGTGGTTTCTGTGCACGAAAACGGCGATGTCGAATTCAAGCAAGACGTCATTCCTTTCATCAGCTTCAGCAATTACGACGTGGCGATTCAAGACTTGGAGCGCTGCCTTCAGTTTGTCAAAGAAGCACGCGCCCAAAAAATCGTCAAGCAAATGGTGGATGCCGAGCTGGCCAAAGTCAACGCCTGAGAAATCCAGCTTTCCCCCGCATTGAACCCCTCACTCAAGACCGTCGAACAACAGCCGATGGCCCGCGCTGAACACCAGCTTGGATACTGCACATGAAAAAGAACCTCATTTTTATCGCCACACTCTCCTTGATGGCAGGCGCGACCAGCGCGCAAACGGTGCCCAATGCCGGTGTTTTGTTGAACCAACACAAACAAGGCGCACCTAAAAATGATGAACCCATCGTGTCTGCCAGCGGCGGCCAGCAAGTGGTTTTCAAGGGCTTCAGCTACGAGGGCTTGACCCCAGAGCAAATGGCGCAGGCCAATGCCATCACGGCCGAATATCTGAACAAAGAGGTCTTTGCCGGTCAACTCATCAAACACCTGGAGTTTCAGTTGGAGCGGCTGCATGGCGTTTCAGTGGTTTTCCAGGAAATGCCCGACGGCACCCTCAAAGCGATCCGCCCCATCTTGGGGGCCATCCACATCGACAACCAGTCTTCGTTGAAAGAGGCTGTTTTGCGCCACACGCTGCAGCGCGGTGTCGAGTTGGGCAAGACGCTCAACCGAAGCGCTCTCGAAGCGCGCTCCATGCTGGCCAATGAAATTCCGGGTGTCGTCAATCAATACCGCATGGCCCCCGGCGAGGCCCTGGGCTCAACCGATCTCCATGTGACCACCACCGACGGCAAGCGCTCAGACGGTTATGTGGGCCTGGACAACAACGGCACCTCTGCTGTGGGCATCTGGGAACTCTTGGGCGGCATCAGCGGCAACAACTTGCTGGGCATCGGCGACCGGATCACGCTCAATGGCCTCAAAAGCCAAAACGGCCAATACGTCGGCATTTTGGCCGATGCCCCCGTGGGCATGAACGATTGGCGCATGGGCTTCAACGCTTCGTCCTACCAATACGCGTATCACACAAACTGGCTCGACGGAGGTTCGGAGATGGAGTCCAAATACGCTGGCAATGCCAAAGATTTGGGCGTCAACGCCACCTACGCTTTGGCACGCTCCGAGTTTGAGCGAACCAACCTCAGCTTTGCCTACAACCACAAAGTCAGCCGCTCTAACGTGGATGTTCGCGCCAAGGCCGCAGACGGGTCCGTTTCTACAGGCGCATTCGATTTGTCGCACTGGGTCATTGACGCGGTCACCCTTGGCTTCAATGGCCTGCATGCCATGTCTGACCGCGCCATGGGCTCATACAACCTGAGCATGAGCGCGGGCCACGCTAAGCAAGAGAACAAAATCGCAGCCCGTGAAGATGGCGCAGGCGCCAAGCAACAAGGCAACTACGCAAAAATCAATTTACAAGGCTCCTACAACCGACCGTTCCAGGTGGGGGAGGGCCACTACATTTTCACAGCCAATGCCGCAGCGCAGCTGAGCCACAAAAACCTGCCCAACAGCGAAAAGATGTACGTGGGTGGCCAAAACATGATGAAGGCCTGGAGCCCGCAAACCACCGGGGGCGACAACGCCCTTTGGCTGGAGGTGAAGGCAGAAAAACACCTGACCGACAAATTGAAGGTCGGCGTGTTTGCCGAAATCGCGTATGTCGCGATCAATTACCAACCCTACGTCGCCATGTCGCCCAATCGTTCATTCGTGCTGTTCGATGACAAAAACACCTTGTCCGACGTGGGCGTGTCACTGAACTATTTGCCGGTGCAGAACTTTGAAATCTCGGGTTCGGTGGCCGTGCAGACCTCCAAGCAAGCAGTCTCTTATGGCATGCCCATTGCCAGCACCAACGATCAGAAAAAAGACGTGATGGTTTTTGTGAAAGCGATGTATCGGTTTTGACCCAGTGGCTTGAAGCCATCGTCACCAAGCTACCGAACGCCACCCATCCGCAACACATTCATTTTCTCTTGCAGCCATGAACAAAATCTACAAGCACGTCACAAACGCCAAAAACGGTCAATTGGTTTCAGCCGTTGCTGCCGAGACCGCCCGCACCACGGGTGGCTCCAGCACCGTTGACGCCACATCGGGTCAAGGCGCAGCCACCGCAACCAACTGGCTGCATGCTGCCGCCGGACGGGGCCTCAAGTCGCTCACGGCGGGCATCTTGGGCATGATGGGTGTTTTGTCGTATGCCGCTGCGCCCGTGGGCGTTGTGGTGCACGGCCAAGCCAGTTTGGTGACTCAGGGCTCGGTGTTGCACATTAACCAAACCTCCCAAGCCGCCACCGTCAACTTTCAGCAGCTGAACCTGGCCAAAGGCGAAGGCGTGGCGGTGCAAGCCCAAAAAACCAGCGACATCACCTTGCTGCGCGTTGCTAGCGGCATGAACGTCAATGGTGGTTTTGTGACCGCCAACAACAACCTCTTGATCTCATCGCCCGGGGGCATTCTCGTCAGCAATGGCGGCAAAATTTCGGCGCAAGGCGAGGTCTTTATGACCACGCAAGACATGGCCGTGGGCCAATACAACAAACCCACCGCAAAAGCCAGCACTGGCAGCCTGAGCATTTCGGGGCAATCGGTCATCAGTGGCTCCAACATCGTGCTCGATGCCGGCTCCGTCAACCTGAACCAGGCCAAAGTCATCGCTGCACCGGCCACCGCGACAGACGGTATCCGTGTGCAAGGCGCCAACGTCAGCATTCAAAGCTCCCATTTGTCGGCACCTGGCGGCAAGATTGAAGTCACGGCCGATGCCCAAGGCAGCGGCATCAACGTGCAAAACTCCACCTTGTCTGCCGAAGGCGGCAAGTTGATCATTGGTGTCGATGCGCTGGGCGCTTACGCCGCAGCCACCACCGTGCAAGGCAGTGCCCTTTCTGGTCAGTCGGTCAAGCTGGCAGGCCGGGTTTTGAACCTGGACAGCACCAACTCGGTGGCTGCAGCGCACACCCAAATTCAAACGGTCGACTTGCTCGTGAATGCCGACATGGGCAAGCTGCTCAGCTCGGTATTGCAAGCGGGCTCGGATGTGGTTTTGCAAGGCGACAACAGCGTCAGCATGGACCGCGACGCCACCATTGCGGCCAATACGTCGCACAACACCAGCCTGAGCATCGCCAACACCGGCTCGCAGCAAAACAACCCCAATGCACCGAGCTCGCCCACAACGCCCAAACCGAATCAAGTGGCGATCTTGGGCACGATCAACCTGAACGGAGGCCGCAAATCCCTGTTGGTTCACTCTGCTGGCGACTTGACGCTGGACGGCACCCGAAGCGACGTGTCGGGCGACACCACCTTCCAGGCCGTTGGCACCATCGTGGTCAATGCCGCACAGCTGTCGACCGTGGGCGACTTGACGATCGGTCGCGACGCGTTTGGCCAAGGCGCTTTGAGCAGGCAAACGGTCGTGTTTGATTCCACCTTGAACGGCTATAACATCGAAACCTCGGGCGACACCCTGACCACTCAGGGCGTGACCGCCAGAACCACGGGCGGTGCATGGCTGCTGGACCCGACAAACATCACCATCTCCTCAGCGGCATCCACTGGTGGGTCTTTGGCCGCAGCACAAGGTCAAGCAGGTGCCACAACCATCAGCACGACGGACATTCAGAATGCTATCAATGCGGGTACCAGCGTGGACGTGGTGGGCTCCGGCACGATTACTTTGTCAAATAATTTGAGTTTTGCCAACAGCACAGCCAATGCAACGCTGACGTTGGACAACACCAGTGGATCGAAGCAGGGCATCACCTTGACGGGCGGTATTGCTGCAACTGGTACCAGTTTGACCAGTATTTTCGTCAAATCTGCCGGAGGAACCATCACAGTCGGCGGGGCGATCAACGTGACTGGCTCAATAAACCTTGATAATAGTTTTGGCTGCTCAGTAGCCGGTTGTACAAAAGATAGTGGATTTTTATTAAATCTCCGCAATCAAACGACAGCAAATACAAATGCAAGTGGTGGTGTCTTGGTCAACCAAGCGCTAACAGCTTCAGGAAGCATTACACTGAAAGGTGCTACCTTAGGTAACGGTGTTCCAGCAGGTATAGGCGTCTCGATTGGGAGTTTAATTACAGCAGGAAATGGAATTTCCATTTCAGGTGCAGGTGGACTTCTGTCCGACTCAACAGGTCTTGGGATTTACGTCAATGCAGGCCTGACCGCTACCGGTGGTGACATTGTCATTAAAGGCCAAAGCTATAACTACGGCATCATTATGCGCACTGCGCAGACCATTACGGCTGCAAACGGCAGTGTCTATATTGCTGGCAGCTCTATCGTGCCAGCTTCTTCTATTTATACAAATCATGGTATTGAATTTGACGCTGGATATAGGATTATTGCAAATAACAATATTGATTTAGTTGGGTTTGTTGGGGCAAATGCAACAACAGCCTATGGTGCTATGAATGCAATTGGTAACAACGGCGCCTACAACAATCTACTGGTTGCTAAAACTGGTTACATCACACTTTCAGGTGGAACCTACCAGGGTTCAGTTACAACCACCAAGACTGCTGGAGGTATTGCAATAAGCGGCCTTGCAGCCAAATCTGCTGGGGCATTTACTATTCAAGGCGCTATACTTGATTCAGACTTGTGGGCCGTTCCTGCATCAGGCACTTCCGCTAACACAATTGGGAATATGCCTGCAGTCAATATTGGAAACTACGCAGTAACTGTCACGGGCACAACTTATAACGGTACATATGACGGCATTCAAGCTGGAGCCGGTATCAATATTGCAGGCTCTGGTTTGAATGCTTCTACCATTGTTAATTTGAATGCAACAAAACTAACCAATGCAACTGGTGATATTAACGTTAGCGCCTACAATACTGCTGGTGGTTCAAATATCGGCATCACCACTACAGGTGCTATTACTCAGAATTCGAATGGTGGAGATGTAATATTTACCAGTAACAACAGCATTTCGCAAACTGGCATCATCACGCTTGCCGCCAATAATAGTGGTTTTACTTCCGATGTTAGGTATGATACCCGCCCTGGTAACAAGTTTTCTAAAATTACTACTGGAACACTCAACTTAACAGGTGGTGTGGCTGGTTCAGCTAACCCCATTAATTATTCAATCCTAACCGCTGGAGCGCCTATTCTATCTGCTGGCGCTATCGTTGTTAATGGGGCAGTGACTATAGATAATTCATACGCCACTAATGGCGTTGTTAGTGGGTTTATTAATGAAACCAATGGTGCTATTTATGCAGGTCCTGGCGTTACCCCCGCAACCCCCACCGCCCCTCCAGCGGCTGTTTATATTGCAGGCAATGTCACTGGCAGTACCATTTCCATTGTTGGCGCTGGTGGCACGCCAAATCAAGATGGCTTAACATTTGATGGTGCACTCAGCGCTACAGGTGACATTAACATTACCGGAACGAATAATTTTTCTGGCGCTTTGGCGGCCGCGAATAATACTTATGGAATTTACACAAACAAAGTATTTTCTGTTTTAAGTACAAATGGCAATGTTAATATTAACGGTGCTACTGGCGGATCCAGTGCTTCAATTGGGAGTATTTATGGTGGTATCTATTTCAACAACGTCAATGCCACTGCAAACGCATCACAGGTTGCAAGCATCACTGGCAATAAAATAACGATCAACGGCTATGCAGCCAATACGGCAAATGACACCAGTGGTAAATCCATGGGTGTGGGGTCATATGGCGTTGACTACACAATTAATCCGGGTGTAGCCACTGCATCAGGTCAAATAGCCTTATCCATTACAGGAACCACTGTTAATCAAAGCAATCAAGGTATTAATCTGTTCACGACATCTGGTGGTGCTACAGGTGGTTTGGGGACCATCACCAGCAATTTGAACGGCGGAAATATTGCGTTTACCAGTAATGGACAAATTGTTGCAATTGAAACAATTGATATTGCAAAAAATACATCTGGATTTGATTCTCAAATCATTTACAACACCACGTCTGGTAGTAACAGGGGAGTCATTGCAAACTATGGTATTGTAACCGTTGCATCCGGTTCTACATCTGCGGTTAATTTTCAGCAAATATCCAATGGTGCCCGAATAGTTAATAACGGAGAAATTAATGTTTCCGGTTATGTTAATATTGACAATACGAATGGGTCGAGTACTACAGCTACGCTTGCCAATAGCAATGGCGCCACAATCACAGGCTCCATCACATCAGGCAGCTTGGCAGGGGCCAATGGTGTAACGATCAACACCATCGCATCGGGAACCGGCATTGGTATCAGTGATACAGCCCCTATTACAGCCACTACCGGCACAGTTCGATTGACAGCCAAAAGCGAAACTGCTTCATCCATTGATTTAACTTCCTCAAGCACGATCACTTCTGCCGGTGGTATCAGCGTTATAGGCTCTGGCTTAGCTTCAACAGATGGTACTGCTGGAGCAGTATCCACCCTTGGTGCCATATCCAATACGGGCGCAAACGGTGTATTGATATCTTCAACGGGTAACACTGCAACTGCCAACGTTTCCGATTCAGGAACAGGTGGCATTTCCATCACAGGCGGTTATGGAATTGCTGCGGGTACCTTAACAAACGGAACTATTACTGCCGTTGGTGCATTAAGCAATACCAACGGCGGCGTGATTTCTTTATCCATGGCTGAGCCAACCTCCACTGCTGGCGTTAGCGGTATTGAGTATGCGGCCGGTATAACGACCGCTAATGCGACGGTGGCCAGCAACGTGTCTTACGGAAATGTGGGCGGCGTCATGGGCGCTGTGAATGCGGCCACGGTCAACACCGTGAACTACCGCAACACGCCCACTGGCACCTCGATCACGCTGCAGGTGGAGAACTATTCGCAGGTGTATGGCACTTCTTACAGCGGCACCATTGCCAATGGGTGGTTGAGCAACAGCAGCAACGTGACCGTAAGCTCTGTGACTGGCTCTACATCGGGTTTCGGTATTGTGGGGGGCACACCGACCACAGCCGATGTGTTGTCGTCTCTTCGCTTTGCAGGCAATTTAGGCGGTAACTCCAATTTGGTGCAGTCGCTGACCAATTTGTCTGTGCTGGGAGCCATCACGTCTTCTTACGGTACGGTGAACGTGACGCCTGTCTCAGGCAAAAACACCTACACGATCACGCCCAAGGCATTGACCATCACGGGCTCCACCGCCTTGTCGGTCTATGACGGCGTGCGCAGTTATGCCGACGTGTCTGCAGCAGGTACCTCCTATGTTGGTTTGGTGAGTTCGATTGGTGGCGTGTTGACGGGTGATTCCGTGACCAGCCTGACTCGGGTCATCACGACAGCTGCCGATACCGCCACGCCCATCAGCGGCTCGGCTGTGGTGGGTTCTTATGTGGACACCTTGTCCAGTGCCGTGGGTTCTGGCCTGTCCAACTACACCATCACGTATGCACCGGGTGCATTTACCGTCACGCCTGCGGCATTGACCATCACGGGCGGCAACCGAACAACAACTTACAACGCCACCCTGCAAAACAACGCGACCTACAGCGTCGGTGGTTTGTTGGGCACCGATTCGGTGAGCAGTGTGACAGGGGTTGCCTCGGCAATGAACGCTGGCACCTACAACGACAGTTTGAGTGGTGCGTTGGGCACGGGTTTGTCTAACTACACCATCAACTATGTCAATGGCGCATTGACGATCAACAAAGCGGCCTTGAACATTGCCTCGGTGGCAGCCAGTTCCGTTTATACGGCCAGCGCCCAAACCGGCACTTACACTGTGACGGGCTTGCAGGGCACGGTGGATGCGGTGACCGGCGTCACCGGCCTGGCTTCGGGCACCAACGCGGGCACTTACACCAGCACGCTCGGCGGCGCAACGGGCACGGGGCTGGACAACTACAACATCACCTACACCAACACCGCGCCATTCACAATCACCAAAGCCAATGCCACATTGGTGGGTGTCTTGAACAACACGGCTGTTTATAGCGGTTCGGCTCAAACCAACACCGGCGCAGTGTTCACCGGCTTGCTGGGCGACGATGCAACCACGATCAGTGCGACAGGCTATGCCCAAGCCACCAACGTGGCACAGGGCACCGTGACCGACAACCTGAGCGCGACGGGTGTCGATTCGGGCAACTACAACTTCACTGTGACCAACGGCAGCTTGCGCATCACACCCAAAGCCTTGAGCGTGGTGGGGGCGCAAACCACCTCGGTTTACAACGCCAACACCCAGACCAACACTTACACCACCACTGGTTTGGTGGGCACAGATGCCATTGCAGTCACAGGATCGGCCTCGGCCAGAAACGTCAGCACCACCAACGACGCATTGGGTGTGGCCTTCACCAGCGGCGCGGCCAGCAACTACACCACCACCATCACCGATGGCTTCCTGAAAATCACGCCCGCGACCATCACCCTCAGCGGCATCACCGCAGCCGACAAGGTTTATGACAGCAACACGACGGCCAGCTTGAGTTTGGGCAGCGTGACCACGGGCGGCGTATTGTCCACCGACTCGGTGACCGTGAACACGGGAACTTTGACTGGCGCGTTCAGTGACAAAAATGTGGGCAGCCAAACCGTGGTCATTTCAGGCATCAGCCTCAGTGGCCCCGATGCCGCCAATTACCAGTTGTCGGGTGGCACCACGGCCACCACCACAGCCGCCATCACGCCCAAGACATTGAATGTGACGGGCACATCACTGACCACCACCTACAACGGCGGCGTTCAGTCTTTGGCCGCGCCTGTGGTCACAGGCTTGGTCACAGGTGACAACGTGACGATCGGTGGCAATGCCAGTGGCACCAACGCCGGGGCTTACAACGCCACGTACACTGCGGGTGGCACGGACGCAGGCAACTACAACCTGGTCAGTACCGCGCCCGCCACATTGACGATCAACAAAGCCGCTTTGGTGGTCACGGCCAATAACAGCGGCAAAATTGTGACGCAAGCCGACCCGACCTTGACCGCTCAGTTGAGTGGTCTGCAGGGCTCGGATACCGCTTCAGGCCTTGGCTACACCTACACCACCAGCCGTGCCTCGGGTGAAAACGCGGGCTCGTATGCCATCACCCCAACGGGCGCTGCCAGCCTGACCAACTACACGGTCTCTTATGTGCCAGGGCAGTTCACCATCACGCCTGCCGGTACGGTGCTGATCAAGATGAATCCCACCACCAGCACATACGGCACGGTGGTAGGCGGCACCATTGCATCAGTGGAGTATGTGGCCAGTTCAGGCGGCTCCTTGCGCACCTTGACCTTGAAGGCAGGTACCACCAACGTCTACACCGATGGCATCACAGGTGGTGGTGAAATCACGATCACTCCCACCACCAGCGTCACCAGCACCACCAATGCAGGCACATATGTGGGTGCGATCAGCAACTCCAACAGCGATGTCAGTCAATCCAATGGCAACTTCACAGGCGTTCAAACGATTGTGAACACCGCCGTGGTGAACCAGGCCAGCCTGACCTTGGCACTGGCCCCAGTGACCAAAACCTACGATGGCACCGCCTTCGCCGCCGTCACCGGGTCAAGCGTCTCTGTAACGCCTACCGGTTTGATGAACGGTCAGACGCTGGCGGGCTTGGGTGGTTTGACCTATTCGGGTGCAGCCATTGGTGCCATCAGTGCCAGCAGCACCCCCTACAGCTTGGTGGGTTCAGTCGGTTCGGGCTTTGCCAACTACAACGTGACCATTGCGCCCAGCACCGTCACGATCAACAAAGCCCCCTTGCAAATCACGGGCGGCACCAACACCTACACCTTTGACAACACCTCCCGCACCAACACGTATTCTGTGACGAGCGGTCAATTGTTTGCCAGCGACAGCATCACCGGCTTGACGGGGCGGGCCACGCGCTTGCACGCAGGCGCGACGGCCGATACCTTGTCGGCTGCGACGGGCACAGGTTTGTCCAACTACGACATCAGTTATGTCAACGGTGGCCTGACCATCAACCCAGCGCAGTTGTTGGCGGTGGCCACGCCCACCAGAACGCCGGCTTACAACGGCAGCACTGCAGTGCCCAACACCACGGTGTTGTCGGGCGTGATAGCGGGCACTTCGGTCAGTGGCACCACCAGCTTGGCACTCTCGGGTGCGGACGTGGGCACGCAGACCATCATCAACAACGGCACGCTGTTGTCGGGCCCCAACGCGGGCGACTATGTGGTGCTGAGCTCCAATTTGGCAAACACCGTCACCAACCAGGTCACGCCAAACCTGGTGTCATCGGGCAACGGCGGCGGCACGGTGGTGATCACGCCAGCACCGCTGACCATCACCGGTGGCAACGCCAGCTATGTGTTCAACAACACCACGCGCAGCAACACCTATTCGGTGACCAGCGGCACTTTGTATGGCAGTGACAGCGTGACGGGCGTGACGGGATTGGGCTCCGGTTTGCGCGCCAACACCAGTGCCAACCCGGTCTATGCGGATAACTTGTCTGCCGCCAGCGGTAGTGGTTTGAGCAACTACGCCATCACTTACGTCAATGGCGGTTTGACCATCACGCCAGCGCCGCTGACGGCCTTGGCGACTCCGGTGGCTACCACTTATTCGGGCGGCACCAGTGTGGCCAACATCACGGCCTTGAGCGGCGTGATTGCCGGAACCACGGTGTCGGGCACCACCAGTTTGGTGATGGGCTCGCCCAACGCGGGCACACAAACCATCACCAACAACGGAACCACGCTGTCGGGTGACTTTGCGAGCGACTACTATGTGGTGAGCTCCAATTTGGTGGGCACCACGCCCAATCGTGTCTCACCGAGCCTGGTTGCGACAGGCAATGGCGGCGGCACCATCGTGGTGGCCAAAGCGCCGTTGACCATCACAGGCGCAACGACTGAGGCGGTGTACAACGGTACGCAGCAAACCAACACGGCCACAGTGACCGGCGCTGTCAATGGCGAGGTGATCACCACCTCTGGCAGTGCCGTGGCGACCAATGTCAGTCAAGGCAAAGTGAACGATCAACTGGTCGCTGTGGCCGGAAGTGGCGTGGACTTGAACAACTATGCGGTCACAACCTTGCAAGGTTCTTTGACGATCACGCCGGCGACCTTGACGGTCTCGGGCATCACCGCCAACACCAAGCAATATGACGGAACCGATGCGGCCACTCTCAGCGTGTCCACGGTTTCGTACAACGGTGTTGTTCAGGCGGATATTCCCAATGTTTCGGTGAACACGGCATCTCTGCAAGGCTTGTTCTCGGACGCTAATGCGGGGTCGAACAAGGATGTTCTCGTGAGCGGAATTTCCATCACGGGACCGGCATCTTCCAACTACCAGCTGTCGGGTGGTAACTCCTTGGTGGTTGCAGGCACGATCACGCCAGCACCGCTGACCATCACCGGTGGCCATGCCAGCCATGTGTTCAACAACACCACACGCACCAACACCTATTCGGTGAGTGGCACTTTGTATGGCACAGACAGCGTGACAGGGGTGGCGGGCTTGGGGACGGGCGTGCATGCCGGGACCCATGCGGACAATTTGTCCGCAGCCGACGGCTACGGCATCAGCAACTACAACGTCACCTACGTCAATGGTGCTTTGACCATCTCCCGTGCGCAGCTCACCGCCCTGGCAACGCCTTTGGCCACCACCTATACGGGTGGCACTACCGTGGCCAACACCACGGCATTGAGTGGCGTGATTGCCGGAACCGATGTGTCGGGCATCACCAGTTTGGTGTTGGGTTCGCCCAATGCAGGTCTGCGAAACATCATCAACAACGGGACCACGCTGTCGGGCTTGAATGGCGGCGACTATGAGGTGGTGAGTTCCAATTTGGTGGGCACCACGCCCAACCAGGTCACACCGACCTTGGTTTCTTCGGGTAATGGCGGCGGCACCATCATGGTGGCCAAAGCACCTTTGAGCATCGCCGGTGCGACAAGCCAGGCCGCTTATACCGGTTCGGCGCAAACCAATACAGCCACGGTGACGGGTGCTGTCAATGGCGAGGTGATCACCACGTCCGGCAACGCCGTTGCACGCAATGTGGGCGATGTGGTGGCTGATTCACTGCTGGCGGTTGCTGGCAGTGGTGTGGACTTGAACAACTACGCGATCGCTATCATGCCGGGTTCTTTGGAGATCACTCCTGCCTCGTTTGTTGCTGCACCAGCGGCACCATCTGCACCAGCTGCGGCATTGGTGATTGAAAAGCCTGCCGATGTGTTCATCTTGCCACCCACACCGCCCGTGTTTTCTGCACCGCTTGATCGCATCAGCGATGTGCTGGCCAACGTCAACGGCATCCGTTTGTCACCTGCCGATGAGCCAGCGGCCCAGCCAGGTGCATGCAGTGCAGATTCAGCCGTCTTGTTTGGGGCTGACAGCGATATGCTGACCGATGAGGCCAAAGAGAAGCTGCGCCAGTGCTGTGCAGCAAACCAAGCCATCACCCTGTCGGGCTTGCGCGGCGCTGAGGGTGCGGGTCAGTACAACATCGATCTGGGCAAGCGCCGCGCTCAGGCGGTGCGCAAGTTCATGGAGAACGCCTGTCAAATGCCTCAGGCGGGTCATCCAGGCAAGCCTCAATAAGTGGCTTGCCCCATCCGAGAGCTCAGGGCTTGAGCTCTCGGATCACCACTGCCAGCGCGTGCCGCAGGTATTGCCCAGCCAGTGAGTGCGCTTGCGCATCGACCGACAGCATGCCGCGTTGCACCGCCATGAGTTCGTGTGTGTAGGCTTCGTTCAGGCTCAGGCTGACCCTGTAAACCCCTTGGTCGGGGAGCCATTTGCCTTGTTGCTCCCGCACCAAAATGTGCCCGCCTTGGGGTGCCGTGAGCTGCCCGTCGGGCAGTACCCGCGTGGTGTCTTTGTCGATGCTGACCACTTGGGCCTTCAGTGTGTGTGGTAAGCCCGGCGCGATGAATTGGCCAGACGCGCCGATCGTGATGCGGCGTGCCTGTTCTTCGTCGACCCAGGTCTCGATGCGCCAAGGCGCATGGCCGATCACCGTGCCCACTTTTTCGTTTTTGTCCAGCCACTGACCGGCTTGCATGTCCGGGTCATGCAGCAAGAAGCGCCCCGCAAAAGGCGCATGCGGTTGGTAGCGTTTCTGCATTTGTTGCGCACGGTCGAACTCGGCTTGGGCCGATTTAAGTTGCGTTTGAGACAGCGCCAGCGGCGTGCCTTGTTGCCCCTCGGGCATGCCCGAAGTGCTGGCTTGCCAGTTCAGACGTTGCCATCGCGATTGCGAGATGTTCATTTGCAGCAACACATCGGGCGCACGCAAGTTGACCAGAGCCTGGCCTGCCTTCACTTCTTGCCCGTGGTGGGCGTGCAGCACATCCACCACGGCCGGGCCGGGGGCGTGCACGGGCCACATTTCGGAGGGCTTGAACAGGGCCGAGACCGATATATGAGTTGGCAGTGGGATGGCAAACAGCAGAAACAGCAAGCCGGCCACGCCGCCGGTGACTTTGGCGCGCGGGCTTTGCACGATGGCCGCTTTGCGTGTGAGCCATTCGCGCAATTCACTGCGCAGCGGGAACCAGATGAACCAATAAATTTCGATGGCAAACAGCACCACGCCCAGCAGTTTGGTGAACAGGTGGTAAACCATCAAGGCGATGCCAATGAACAAGACCAGGCGGTAAAGCCAGGTGGCCCAGGCAAACAGAATGAGGCCGGTTTTTTTCCAGGCCGGAAAGACTTCGGGTTCGGGCTCGTTCAGCTTGAAGAGCCACTCGCGCAAGCGCCAGCGCGCCAAGGCAAAGCTGCGTTGGTGCAGGTTGGGCATCTCCAACAGATCGCAAACGATGAAGTAGCCGTCGAAGCGCATGAAGGGGCTGGCGTTCAGGGCGATGGTGATGCCCAGGCTGACAGACGCCACAAAAAACATGGCCGAGCGCAAGGCCCCGTCGGGCAACAAGGACCAGGCCAGCAAGGCCCAGGCGGCCAGCATGGCTTCGGTGGCGATGCCTGCACCAGAGATTTGCAGGCGCTTGCGGCGGTCGGGGATTTTCCAGGCTTCGTTGGTGTCTGTGTAGGCCATGGGCCACATGACCAGAAAAGCTACACCCATGGTGGGCACACGCCCACCGTGGCGTTTGACGGCATAGGCGTGGCCCAACTCGTGCAAAACCTTGACGATGAAGAGTGCCACTCCATACGAGGCCAGGCCTTGCAGGGTGAAGGTGTCGAGCAAGAAGGCGTGAAAGACGTCCCATTGCTGCACCACCTGCGTCATGCCCAGCACAAAGGCCCCCAGCGTGAACCAGCGGAATTTGGCCGAAAAGAAGACTTCGGCGATGCCCAGCGTTTTTTCGAGCCAGGGGTCAGGCCGCACCAGTGGGAATCTGAAAAACAGGTAGTGGTGAATCAGCCATTGCCACCAGGTGTTTTGCGCGGCCAGTTTGCGCTCGGCCATTTTCTGGATGCCTTCGGCGCTGTCCACGCGCAAGAGCTGTTGCTCGGTCAGAAATTTCAGGGTTTGCTCGAGGTCGTCCAGACTGACTTCCAGCGGGGTATCACGTTCGATGGCGTTCACAATCGCCGGGCCGTCGTCCAGGTGCCATCGGCTGAGGATTTCAAAGGTGAGCCAGTCGATCCTGAAGAACTGTTGGCGCACCGGGTCTTGCAAGACCCAGCTGGGCTGGCCGTTGGCCAGTTTGGGGCCTTCGAACAGGTCGAGTTCTTCGCGCAGGGAGGGCAGTGCCATGTCAGATGCCCAGTGTGGTGCGGATCACGGCCAGGGGTCTGCGCAAAATCCAATAGCTCAGGACTGTCCAGCGGCCGGTGATTTTGGCGGTGCCTTTGAGACCGACACGGGGTGATTGCTCGGGGTCGATGGTGCCGCGGACGCGGTAGGCATAGACGCCATCAGGGCGCTGCACGGCTTCGTGCGAAAAAAAGTTCAGTTGGGCGCTGACCGGTGACAGCGGGTCGGATTGCAGGTACAGAACGATACTGTCGCCCAGCTTCAAGTCCACCGCATCGGCGATGGGCAGCCAGGCTTCGACTTCCGCGTCGCCGGTTTTGGCGATGCGCAGGATTCGCTCGCCGATGGCGACCGGTTTGCCGACCCACGAAGAAGGGTCATCGAACAGCGCCACGCCTTCGGCTGGGGCCTTGACGGCAGAGCGCTGTTTTTGGTCTTTGAGGTACTCGAACTCGGCCCGTTTTTCTTCGATGCTGCCAGCCTGGCTGGCCAGTTCAATTTTGTATTTGGGATCGGTCAGGGCCATCTGGCTGGTTTGCCGGTACTGGGCCAGTGCCGTTTCGAGCGATTGGCGTGCCACGTTGACGCGGGTTTCGATCAGCACCGGGTCAAATTCAAAAAGCGACTGGCCTTTTTTGACGGTGCTGTTGGGTTGCACGTCAAAACGCTCAATCACCCCTTCGATGGGGGCGCGCACCACCACCGGTTGCGCAGGCACCACTTCACCGGATGCGAGCACAGTGGTGCGCACAGGGGCAAACAAAAACAACAGCACGGCACCGACCACCCAGCTGACTTTGCGGCGGTACCACACGCGGTCTGCGTCGCGGAAGTTCAGCCACTGCCGCCATTGCCGCCAGGACCGGCTGCCCAGCCCTGCGGTGCGGGCACGCCAGGCGTGCAGCCAGATTTGGCTCCACTCCTGCAGCAGCGCCAGTTCAGCGTCGCTCCATTCCTCGTCGCGGGCCATCAGCAGTGCACCGGTGGGGTTTCCGGCAGGGTTGCCAGTCAAAGGCACGATCAGCCCGTGGGCGGGCAACCAATCGGCCCAAGTGCTGCGCACGTCTTCGGGCAAATCGGCCAACGCCACCCGGGTGGGCAGCCCGTCGCCGAGGGGCTGGCACATGAACAAGGCCTTGAGCCAATCGACATAGGGTGCGTTGTGGTCGGGCTGCACCACGCCAGACAAGGCTTGCACGCCGCTGTCCGTCCACCACAGGGCGGCTTGTCTGTAGGGCGTAAGGCTGTGCGTGCCATTGACCAGCATGAAAGCCAACTCGTCAGTCGTGCTCGCCATGCGCGCTCGCCTGCCCATTTCGAGCAAACTGAGCAGCGCCTGCGGCACGTTGCCACCTGCAGGTGTGGGTGGACGCTCTGGCGCGGTGGTTTGAGTTTTAGCCATGGCGAAGAATTGCTCCCAATTGTTGCAGTGGTGCGGCCAGTGTCACGCTTTTGGAGGCCCGCAGTTTTTCACTGAAGCTCATGCGGCCGCTCGGCGGGGTCTGGTTTTTGCTGATGCTGAGACGGAACACGGTGGACACCGCTTCGCCATCCTGGTCCATGGCGGTCAGGCGCAACACCAGTTGTTCAGGCGCATCCGCTGGCGCTTGCACCAGCAGTTGCCCCGTTTTGCCGTTGAAGCGTACCCAGGTGGGCAAAGCCTTTCCGTCGTCCAGGGTCAGCGCGAGGCGCACTTCGGCGTCGGGGCTGATGTGCGCAAAGGCATCGGGGGCGATCAGGATCAACGTTGTCTCGCCACCTGGCACCAGCTGGTCAGCCTGTCCACGCAACACCGCGATGCGTCCATCGCCCACGCGGGTGACCACCACCTGGAAACCGTCCGCACGGGTCACCGGCGCGTCTGCCGAATACCAGTCGGTCGACTGCGGTGCCTGGCCCCAGTCCTGGCCTGCATTCATCCAGTTTTGTGTCGTGGATGGGCCGTCGTTCCACGAGCGCTTGCCGCTTTGGTTGTGGAGCCATTCGGTGCTCGGGCTTAGCCGCGAAGGCACAGGTTTGGGCAACTCGCCTTTGAGCGAAGTCCACAGCGAATCGGGTTGGTCCAGACTGCGGGCGTCGAAGCCGAAGGCGCTGAAGTCGATGCCTGATGGGGTGCCCTCTTTGCTGAAAAGGCTTTGCCCTTTATCCGCCAACGCGTTGGCAGGAGGGCTTCCGCTGTCGGTTGGATTTGGGGTGCTCGGTGCCACCGCTGGTTGCGACCGATCCAGGTTGAACGAATCGCTGCTTGTCGCTGTCGCGCCGTAGATGTTGGTCACTTCCAGGCTCACCTGAACGGTGCCATCGGCGAGTTGGCTCCAGTCCAGACCTTGGTAGGACCAGTTGCCCTGTGCATCCGTCGTGGTTGTGACCGTGATGCTGTGCTGCGCGTTGTCTGTCAGTGTCAGTGCGACAGTTTGACCCGCGCCAACGACCGAGGTCGTGCCGCTGATCAAGGCCGTGGCCAGTTCTTGTGCATTGATCACTTTGTCAGCCGTGAAGCTGGCGCGGTCGAGGTTGATCTCGGGCAGTGCTGCACTCATCGCCACAAAACCCGGATCCAGGATCACGCCGTCGGCCATGCCGTCGTCGTCGCCGCGTCCGCCATCGCGGATGAAGAGGCTGACGGTGTCGGTCAGGCCGTTGCCGTTGCTGTCGCTGAAGACCGCGCCGGTGCCAGAGACGGCATCCCAGGTGAAGGCCCAAACGGTTTGCGCGGCTGCACTGACCTTGAAGTAGGTGTTGTATTGGCCTTCTGGCAAGCGCATGTCAATGCGATGGATCTGGCCCACATACTGGTTGATCACCTGCGCGGCCAGCAAATCGACCTGGCTTTCATCGACCAAGCCCGTGCGTATGATTTGTGGGTAGAGACGGAATTCCAGCACATCGGTCACGTTGGCCACGGTTTGTGTGCCGCCCAGCGAAGCGCTGAGCAACTCAGCCGTGGTGGCCGCCCGGTTTTGGATGCCGTCGATCTGGATTTCGACCTTGAGGTAACCACCCTGGTTGAAGCCCGGATCGTCCAGCAGCTTGCTGAAAGTGGGCGATTGAACGGTGGCATCGATCGCCACGTTCTGGCCACCGGTCATCTGCAGGGTTGCCACATCGCGCTGGTCGGCATCGTCGATGCCGTCGGTGTTCAGATCGAGGAAGGCTTTCTCGTCAGTGAAGACGATGCCGTCGCCGTCTAACTCTTGCAGGTCAAGTTGGTTTTGCGGCGACACGATCCGGATGGCGGCAGACGGGCTGGACATGGAGACGTTGCCCGCGCGGTCTTCGTAGCGGTATTGCACATCCCAGTTCCCTTCAGGCAGCGAGGCCAGCGCCATGATGGTGTTGGTGGCTGCGTGGTAGAGGCTTGGGATGACCCGGCCATCGACCATCAGCGCCACGCGTGCCGCACCTGGAGGTGGAGCCACCGTGAGGCTGATCATGCCGCTGGGCGATGGGTTGGGGCCAATCAACACCGGGGGCTCTGTGGGAGCCGCAGGGGCTGTGGTGATCAGCTCGTAAGCCTGTTCCAGGCGATCCCCCGAAACGTTGCCATTGCGCACGATTTGCAGCTGAACCGTCTTGCCCGCACCGGTTTCCAGTTGCGCGTTGGCCCAATACAGCGTGGTGCCTTGCACCATGCCCGTCAGGTCAACCCAACCTGTGCTGCCCGCGGCAGAAACCACACCGTCCAGACGTCCGTACAGGCGGTCGTTGCTGCCCAGAGGGGCGCTCAGGCTGGCGTTGAGCGTTTGCAGGGCCTGGCTGGTGATGAAGTCGTTGGCCAGCATGCCCGTGTCACTGGACAGTTGCAGACCCGAGACGCTGGGCAGCCGGTTCATGACGGCGTAGATCAGGGCCTGCAGATCGCTGGCTTGGGCGACGGCGCTGCCATTGTCGGCCGTGGCCGCGATGCTGACTTTCAGGGCTTCCAGCTCGCTGGCGCCCATGCCCGATGTGTTCAGCCCCAAGGTTTGCAGATCGGCCAGGCTCAGGGCTTGGGTGTTGACCGCTGCTGCAGCCATGACCCGTTGCGCTGCAGAGGCCAAAGCTTCGATTTTGGCGACTGTGTCGACCTTGTCGGTGCTGAGGTTGCCGATGCTGCTGTTGAGCAGTTGCAAGCCTTCAGGCGACAGGCTGGCGGCGGCGTTCGCGCCAATGGCGCTGAAGGTGGCCGCCGTCGGGTCCTGGCCTGGTGTCAGGTCGGCCAAGGCACCGTTGGCTTCGCCCAAGATCAGCTTGTAGGCGTTGACGATGGCCTGGACTTCCGCACGGCTGTCGGCCAGCGCGCCGGTGACAGAGGCAGAGGCCAGTGCGCTTTGCACGGCCGCCAGGTTCTGGCTGTTGACCCCCGTGATGCCCGCGAAGCTGAAGTCCGCCGAGGTGGGCAGGGTGCCGGTGTTGTTTTCGGCGTATTGGGTGATGACGCTCAGCGCGTTTTGCTCAGCGGAGGTTTGCAGCAAGGTGCGCAGTTCAGCCAAGGAGTCAGCATTTGCCGCTGTCACGCCCGGGGTTTGCAGCATGGCCGTGAAAACCTGCAGTTGGCCACTGGTCACACCGGTGATGCCCAGGGCTTGCATGTCTTGCAGGGTCAAGCTGGCCGCCGAGGTTTGGTCATTGGCCAGGGCCATGATCTTGCCGACTGTGTTGGCCAAGGCTTCGATTTCCGAGACCGAGTCCACCGCATAAAACGGCAAGTCTCCGATCACGTCGTTCAAAAGTGCCAAGCCCAGTGCGTCCAATGCGCCCGCGCGGGTGGCCCCGATGTTCAGGTAGTCCTGCGCAGTCGGGTCTTGGGCGGGCGTGGCATCGGCGGTGAGGCCATTGGCTTCGGCCAAGATGGTGCGGAACGAATCAACCACCGTCTGTGCTTTGGCCACGGTGTCCACCGAAGTGCCCGTGACCGCTGCAGAGGCCAGCGCGCTGTTGACCGCGAAGATGTTGACGCTGTCCACACCTGAAATGCCAGCGCGGGCGTAGTCCGCCGCCGTGGGGGCGGTGCCGCTGTTGGCTTGTGCGTATTGCGCAATGACGCCCAGCAGGCGGGCATTGACGCTGTCCACCAGGGCCTGCAGTTGGGCTTGGGTGCGTGCACCCGAGCCGTCATCGGCCGTGGCTTGCAGCGCGGTCAGCACAGCGGCCAGATTGTCGGCATGCACGCCCGCGATGCCCAGCGTGGCGAAGTGGGCTGCTGTGGCCTGCGGGCTGGCGTTGGCCGCCGTGTTCATGACGGCGTTCACGGCCAAGGCCAAAGCTTCGATTTCGGCGACGCTGTCCACTTGCGTGGCGTTGAATTGGCCAATCACGTTGTTCAGCAAGCTCTGGGCGGAGCCGTTGTCGGCCATGGCCGCGGCGGTGCTGGCCCCAATGGCGGCATAAGTGCTGGCCGTGGGGTTGACGTTGGGCGTGGCATCGGCGTTGCTGCCATTGGCTTCGGCCAGGATCAGGCGGTAGGCGTCGACCAGGGCTTGCACGCTGGCCGTGTTGCCCAGCTGTGCGCCGGTGACGGCGGAGGTCGCCAGGGCGCTCTGGATGGCCGCCTGGTTGCTCGCGTCAACGCCGGTGACGCCTGCGGTGGCGAAGTCTGCCAAGGTGGGCGCAGTGCTGCCTGCTGGGGTGGTGCTGTCGCCTGCGTAAGCCTGAATCAGCGCGATGGCCGCTTGTTGGCGCTGCTGCGCCAGCAGGATTTGTGCATGGTCTTGCTGCGCCTGCGTCACCAGGGCTTGTAATTCGGCCAGGGTGTCGATGCCTGTTGCGTCGTTGGCCGATGCCGCTACCAAAGCCAGGAACACCGGCAGGTTGTCCGCATTCAGGCCGGTGATGCCCAAGGCAGCCAGCGAGGCCAGGTCGATGCTGGGCAGCGGTGTGGGCGCGGTCGTCAGTGCGGCCAAGGCTTGCAGCTGGGCCACGGTGGCGGCCAAGGCTTCGATCTTGTCCACGGTGTTGACGTCGCTGGCGTTCAAGTTGCCAATGGCGTCGTTCAGCAGGGCCAGGCCTGAGGCGCCCAAGCCTGCTGCTGTGGTGGCCCCGATAGCGGCGTAAGTGGCCGTTGTCGGGTTGCTGCCGGGTGTGGCATCGGTGGCGCTGCCATTGGCTTCGGCCAGGATGCTGTTGAAGGCATTGACCAACGTTTGCACATCGCTGGCCGTGGCCAAGCTGGAGGCTTGGACCGCTGTGGAGGCCAGCGCACTCTGGATGGAAGCCAGATTGCCTGCGTCTACGCCGGTGACGCCCAGCAACAGGAAGTCGTTGAGCACCGGCGCGTTGCCTGTGAAGGCGTGGGTGGCATCGCCCGCGTAGGTCTGAACCGTGAGCAAGGCCGCAGCAACGGCGTTTGCGGCCGCCTGGGTGACGAAGGCCTGCAGTTCGGCCAAGGTGTCCACCGCGCTGCCGTTGTCGGCGGACGCGGCGATTTGTGCCAGCACAAACGACAGGTTGTAAGGCGTGACGCCCGAGATGCCCAGGGCCGCGAAATCGGCCCCAGTCAGCGCCGGCGTGGGCGCGTTGCCTGCGGCGGTGGCCACGATGGCCTGCGCACGCACGGCCAAAGCCTCGATCTTGGTCACGCTGTCCACACCGCTGGTGGTTTGCGCACCGATGACGGTGTTGAGCAGCGATTGGGCGGCCGAGCCGTTGGCAAAACCTGCGGCGGTGCTGGCGCCGATGGCGCTGTAGTCGGCTGCCGTGGGGTTGGCCGATGCGTTGGCATCGGCAGTTGCACCATTGGCCTCGGTCAGGATGCGGTTGTAGGCATCGACCAAGGTTTGGATGGCGGCAGTGGCCTCTGCTGGCGTACGGTCTTCATCTGTCACAAACGATGAGCCGATCACAGAGACGCTGGCCAGCGCGCTGTTGAGTGCTGAGAGGTTGGCGTTGCTGACGCCGGTTGCCCCTGCGATTTGGTAGTCGCTGAGTGTGGGCATCGCGCTACCCGCCGGGGTGCTGATATCGCCAGCATAGGCTGCGATTTTATTGATCGCAGTTTTATCAGCATCTGTAACGCTATTCGCGAGAACTAGGCTCACCAAAGCTTGCAACTCGGTGATGGAGTCAGACCCGGCGGCTCCTGCGGCAGCAATGGCTGTCAGCACGTCGTTGAAAGTGTTGGCCGTGACACCGGTGATGCCGATTGCCGCGAAATCGTCAGAGGTCAGCGCAGGCGAGGCCGTGCCGCCAGTGGCAGTGGTCATCAGGTCTGCCACGATGATCGCTAAGTCATTGATCTTGACAGTGGTGTCAACATCGTCCACTGCGAGGTTGCCGATGGCGTCGTTCAGCAGGGCCAGGCCCGCGGTGCTCAAGGCTGCTGCGGTGGTGGCCCCGATTGCAGCGTAAGTGGCCGTTGTCGGGTTGCTGCCCGGCGTCGCATCGGTGGCGCTGCCGTTGGCTTCGGCCAGGATGCTGTTGAAGGCATTGACCAGCGATTGAACATCGCTGGCGCTGGCCAAGCCAGAAGCCACAACCGCTGTGCTTTCCAGTGCGCTCTGGATGGAAGCCAGATTGCCTGCGTCTACGCCGGTGATGCCCAGTAACAGGTAGTCGTTGAGCACCGGGGCGGTGCCCGCGAAGGCCTGTGTGGCATCGCCCGCGTAGGTCTGAACGGTAAGCAGTGCCGCAGCCACGGCATCCGTTGCCGCTTGCGTGACCAGGCTTTGCAGTTTGGCCAAGGTGTCGACCGCGCTGCCGTCGTCAGCGGACGCGGCAATCTGAGCCAGCACATACGACAGGTTGTAAGGCGTCACGCCCGAGATGCCCAAGGCGCTGAAGTCGGCCACGGTCAGAGCCTGTGCAGGCGTTGTGCCTGCGGCCGTGTCCAAGATGGCGTCCACGCGCACGGCCAAAGCCTCGATCTTGGCCACGCTGTCCACACCGCTGGTGGTTTGCGCACCGATGACAGTGTTCAGCAGCGATTGGGCGGCCGAACCGTCGGCCAAGCTGGCAGCGGTGCTGGCACCGATGGCGCTGTAGTCTGCAGCTGTGGGGTTGGCCGATGCGTTGGCATCGGCCGTTGCACCGTTGGCTTCGGTCAGGATGCGGTTGTAGGCATCGACCAGGCTCTGAATTTCGGCTGTGCTGTCCACCGCAGTGCCCACCACACCGGCCGTGGCCAAGGCGCTGTTGAGTGCCGACAAGTTGGCGCTGGAGACACCTGTGACGCCCGCGACCTGGTAGTCGCTGAGGGTGGGCAAGGTGCTGCCTGCGGCCGTGGTCGCGTCGCCTGCGTAAGCTGTGATGCGGTTGATCGCGGCATCGCGCAGGGCATTCAGTGCGGTCAGGTCGTTGTAGGCCTCGATCGCGGCGTTGACCACGGACTGGAGTTCCGCCTGGGTGTCGATGGCCGAGCCGGTGTCGGCGGTGCTGGCAATCCCGGCCAGCACGCTGGCCAGGTTGTCGGCGGTGACGCCTGCAATGCCCAAGGCCGCAAAGTCTGCCGCGCTCAGGCTTGGCGCAGGGTTGGGCACCGAGCTTTGTGTCGCCAGGCTGCCGATGGCGGCAGCGGAGGTGGCGAGGGCTTCGATCTTGCTGACCCGGTCCACGCTGCCAGCGCTCAGGTTGGCGATGGTGTCGTTGAGCAAAGCCTGCGCGGCAGAGCCATTGGTCAAGCTGGCGGCGGCGGTGGCACCGATGGCGCTGTAGGTCGCCGCTGTGGGGTTTTGCGTCGGTGTGGCGTCTGTGGCAGAGCCATTGGCTTCGGCCAGAATCAGGCGGTAAGCATCCACTAAGGTTTGCAGTTCGGCCGTGGTGTTGACTTCAGCGTTGGTGATGGCCGTGCTGGCCAGAGCGCTGGCTATTGCCAAGCGGTTGCTGTTGTCCACACCGCTGACACCGGCTGCGCTGAAGTCACTCAGGGCGGGTGCGCTGCTGAGCGCCGCGTTGCTGTCGGCGAAGGCTTCGATCGCCGATAAAGCGTTGAAGCGGCTGACCGCGCTGTCGATGAGCGATTGCAGGGCAGTCAGGCTGTTGGCCTGTGCACCGTTGTCGGCACTGGCCGCAATCGCCCCCAGCACAGCGGCCAGGTTGCCGTCGGTCACGCCGCTCACGCCCAGGCTGGTCAGCGCTGCCGCCGTCAAGGCGGGGTTGGCCGCGCTGCCTGCTGCGGTGGTCAGGATGCCGGTCACGGTGCTGGCCAGTGCGTCGATCTCGGTCACGCTGTCCACCGCGGTGATCACTTGTGCGCCCAGACTGTCGTTCAGCAAGGCCAGTGCATTCGCGCCTTGCGCTGTGCTTTGGGCGGCCAAGCTTATGTTGGCACCGATGGCCAGGTATTGCGCAGCGGTCGGGTCGGCGACCGTCAGGTCGTTGGCCGCACCGTTGGCCTCGGCCAGGATGCGGTTGTAGGCATCGACCAGGGTTTGCAGTTCGGGCAGCGTATCCACTTGAGCGGCCGTGATGCTGCTGGCGGCCAAAGCGCTGTTGAGCGCAGGCAGGTTGGCGCTCGTCACGCCCTGGGCACCCGCGACCACGTAGTCGTTGAGCGTGGGGGTGACGGCGGTTTGCGGGGCATCGGCATAAGCCTGGAGGACGCCAAACGCGGCGTCGGTGGCCGCTTGCGAGCGCACCGCAAACAGCACCAGGGCCTGCAGTTCGTCAAAGCTGTCGATGGCGCTGCCATCGTTGGGCGAACTGGCAATGGCCCCCAGCACCAGCGGCAGGTTGAGCGTGTCCACACCCACCAGACCCAGCAAGGCCAGGTCGGCGGCGGTCAAGGCACCGGCGAGGGTGCCAGTGGCCGCGTTGGGTGTGCTGGCGGCGGTGAGCATCAGGCGTTGCACCACGCTGGCCAGGGCATCGATCTTGGGCACGGTGTCCACATCGGCACGGCCCAGTTGGGCGATGGCGCTGTTGAGCAGCAGCTGGGCACTGGAGCCGTTGTTCAGGCTGGCCGCCACGGTGGCACCGATCAGGCTGTAGTCGGCTGCCGTCGGGTTGGTCGTGGGCGTGCTGTCTGCAGCGGCACCATTGGCTTCACCCAGGATGCTGCCGTAGGCGCTGACGATGGCCTGCACTTCGCCGATGCTGTCGGTTTGCGTGCCCTGCACGCTGGCTGACAGCAGCGCGCTTTGCATGGAGACGAGGTTCGAAGCGGTGACGCCCGAGATGCCCGCCATGGCAAAGGTGCTTTCGGTGGGCACTGTGCCACCGTTGTTTTGCGCGTAGGCCGTGATGACGCCCAAGGCCCCATTCACGTCGTTCACCAAGCCTTGCAGTGCGGACAGGCTGGCGATGGCGCTGCCATTGTCGGCGCTGCTGTCCACGGTTGCCAGGATGCGGGCCAGGTTGCTGCTGTCGACGTTTTGCAGGCCCAGCAAGGTCAGGTCTTGCGCTGTGAGCGCGGGCGTCGGGGTGGCCCCTTGCGCTGTGAGCATTAAGCGGTTGACCACAGAGGCCAGCGCGTTGAGTTCGGCGATGCTGTCGACCGCAGTCGGTGTGGCGGCGAGTACGGCGGTGTTGAACAGGCCAAAAGCCTCGCTGCTCAGGGCGATGCCGCCCAGCGAAACGCCCAGCGCCTGGTAGTCAGCCAACACGGGGCTGGTGTCGTTCAGGATGCGGCCATAGGCGTCTGCCAGGGCTTGCACTTCGGCGGTGCTGTCGGCCGCAGCGCCGTTCACGATGGTGGTGAGCAGGGCGCTGTTGAGGGCCTCCACCACTTGGGCTGGGCTCAGGCCCGCCACGGTGGGCAGCGTCACGCCCGCTGTGCTGTAGGTCGCGGCGCTCGGCACGGCCAAGCCATTGATGGCGGCGTTGGCTTGTGCATAAGACGCGAGGGTGCCCAGCGCATCGGCGCGGGCCATGGCGGTGTCGGCCAAGCTTTGCAGCTGGCTGAGGCTGGCGAGCCCCGAGCCGTCGTCGGCTGTGGCGGCCACCAGTTGCAAGAAAACAGCCATCGCCGAGTCGCTCAGACCGCTCAGGCCCAGTTGCGCCAGATCGGCAGCGGTCAGCACCGGGCTGCCGGTGCCGCCTGCAGCGGTGGTCAGCAGGCTGTTGACGGTGGCGGCCAGGGTGTTGATGTCGCCCACGCTGTCCACGTTGGCGCTGGTTTGTGCGCCCAGACTGTCGTTGAGCAAGGCCAGACCGGAGGCGTTGCTCGCAATGGCCCCCAGGCTCACACCAATGGCTTGGTAGTCGGCCACGGTGGGGTCGTTGGCCGTGCTGTCGGCGGCGCTGCCATTGGCTTCGGCCAGGATGCGGTTGTAGGCATCGACCAGGGTTTGCACCTCGGTCGTGGTGTCAGCCAGCGTGCCGGTGATGGCGGTGCTGGCCAGCGCGCTTTGAATGGCGGCCAGGTTGGTGCTGTCCACGCCGGTCACACCCGCTTGGGCAAAGGTGGTGGTGCTCGGTGCTGTGCCGCCATTGTTTTGTGCGTAGCTGCTGATGGTGCCGAGCGCTGCGGTGTAAGCATTGGTGGCGGCAGTCACAACCGATTGCAATTCACTCAGGCTGTCCACTTGGCCGGTGGTGGCGCTGGCAATGGCCTGCTGCACCACGGCCAGGTTGGCGGCGGTGACGCCGCTCACGCCCAGAGTGCTCAAGTCGGCCAAGCTCGGGGCGTTGTTCAGGTTGTCGCTGCTGGCGGTGCCGATGACGCGGCTGACCTGTGCGGCCAATGCGGCCAGCTCGGTGTAGGTGTCCACCGCAGTGGGGGCCAAACCGCTGATGACGGTGTTGAGCAAGCTGGCTTCTTCGGCGCTGATGGCCGTCAGGCCCAGTGTGACGAATTGGGCTTGGCTCAGGCTGGAAGCGGTGGCGTTGTTGCTGTCGGCAGCGGCCAGCAGGGCGTTGAAGGCATCCGTCACGCCTTGCACCAGCGCTGTAGTGTTGGTGCTGGCCGTGGGCAGTTGCGCCACGAAGGTGTTCAGGTGGGCCAGCTCGGCGCTGGTGACACCGTTGACTTCGGCGTCCAGATAGTCCTGCAGCTGCGGAGCGGTGTTGCTGCCGGTGTAGGCGCTGATCACGCCCAGTGCATTGTTGTAGGTGGCCGCTGCGGCATCGACGATGGCCTGCAGTTTGACCATCGTGTCCACACCCGTGCCATCGTTGGCGGTGGCTTCGATGCGTTCCAGAATGGCCGCCAGATACAGGTCGTTGACGTTGTTCAGGCCCAGGGCCGTTAGGCGCGTGACCGTCAGGGGCGCGGCCGGTGCACTGCCCAAGGCCGTGAGCATGAGGTCGCTCACGCTGTTGGCCAGGGCGGTCAGATCGGCATAGCTGCTGACCTCTGCGCTGGAGCGACCGTCCAGCACGTCATTGAGCAGGCTGGCTTCTGCCGCGGTGTCCATGGCGTTCAGGCCCAGGGCGCTGAGTTGCGCGCTGCTGAGCGCCATGTTGTTGTTGCTGCCATCGCCGTCCAGGCTGCTGCGCAGGGCGTTGACGGCACTGACCAGGGTCTGGATTTCTGCGGTGGTGTCCACATCCACGCCGACCAGTGCGGCACTGGCCAGGGCTTGCTGGACGAAGGCCAGGTTGGCGCTGTCCACGCCGCTCACGTTGGCTTGTGTGAATGTGCTCAGCACAGGCAGGGTGGCGGTGTTGCTTTGTGCGTAATCGCGGATTACGGCCAGTGCCGTGGTGTAGGCGTTCAGGCCTGCGGTCACGGCAACGCTCAGATCGGCCACGCTGTTGATGGGCGCGTAGCTGGCGCTGCCGTCGGCAATTGCCGCCCGGATGTTGGCCAGGGTTTCGTCGGTGGCTTGGCTCATGCCCAGCAATGCCAGGTCTTGCAGCGTCAGGGTCTGCGGGGCACTGGTCAGGCGGTTGATGGCGGCGGCCAGGGCGTCAAGGTCTGCGATCGAGTCGACATCGGCCACGGCTTTGTCGCCAATGACGTCGTTGAGCAAGGCCAGGGCGTCGGGGTTGGTGGCGATGCCGCCCAAGTTCACGCCCAGGGTCTGGTAAGTGGCGGCCGTGGGGTCGCTGCCGGTGGTATCGGCCAAAGCGCCATTGGCTTCGGCCAGCACCAGGGCGTAGGCATCGACCACGGCTTGCACTTCGGCCGTGGTGTTGACCAAGGTGCCGGTGACGGCAGAGCTGGCCAGCGCGCTGTTGACAGCGGCCAGCAGCACCGTGTTGGGCGTGCCATTGGACAAGCTCAGGCCGGTGACGCCTGCCGTTGTGTAAGTGGCCAAGTCGGGTGCAGTGCCGGTGTTGGTGTCGGCGTAGGTGCTGATGGTGGTCAGCGCTGCGCCATAGGATGTGATGCCGGAGGCGACCACGGTCTGCAAGCTGGCGAGGCTGTTGATGCCACTGCCGTTGTCGGTGGAGGCGGCAATGGCCTGCAGCACCGAAGCCAGGTTTTCGGGCGTGACGGTGCTGATGCCCAGCAGGTTGTTGAGTTCGGCTGCGGTCAATGCAGGCGTGGGTGTGCCACCAGCGGCCACCACCAAGAGGCGGTTGACCGCGTCGGCCAGGGTGTTGAGTTCGTCGACCGAATCGACGGCCGAGGCGCTGCGTTCGCCGACCAGGTCGTTGAGCAAGCTCAGGCCGTTGGCGTTGGTCGCCATGGCGCCCAAGGTGACGCCCACGGTCTGGTAGGTCGCTGCAGACGGATCTGTGCCTGTGGCATCGGCGGTGCTGCCATTGGCCTCGGCCAGGATGGCGGCATAGGCGTCGACGATGGCCTGCACTTCAGCGGTGGTGTCGACCAAAGTGCTGGTGATGGCGGTGCTGGCGAGGGCCGTGTTGATGGCGGCCAGCAGCGTGGGGTTGCCTTGCAAGCCGGTGACGCCTGCGGTGGTGTAGACCGATTCGGCAGGTGCTGCACCGGTGTTGCTGTCGGCGTAGCCGATCAGCGCGTTCAAGGCGTTGGCTTGCGCGTTGACCGCAGCGGTCACCAAGGTCTGGAGGGCGTCGAGTGAAGCGATGTCTGCCGGATTGGCGTCGGCAATCGCTTGCAAGACCACGGCCAGTTGGGCCTCGCTGACGCCGGTGATGCCCAATGCACTCAGCTCGGCGCTGGTCAGTGTGGCGGCCGATGCGCCGCTGCTGGCCACGGCCATGACTTCGCTCACGATACCGGCCAAGGTGGCCAACTCGCTGGGGGCGTCCACATCAGCGGCGGTTTTCAGGTCGATCACGCTGTTGAGCAGGCCGATTTCTGGTGCCGTGTCGATGCTGGTCGCACCCAAAAGCTGGAACTGTGCCTGCGTCAGCGCCGCGTTGTTGTTGTCGCTGCCGTCAGCTGCCAGCAACAGGGCGTTGACGGCATCGGCCACGGCCTGCAGCTCGCTGGTGCTGTCGCTGTTGCCTGTGACCACCGGTGCCAGGTAGGCATTGGCGGTTGCAACGTTGGCGGCTGTCACGCCTTCCACCCCGGCCAGATTCCAGGTGTCGGTGGTGGGGGCGCTCTGGTTGCCGTCGTACACGCTCAGTTGCGTGACGGCGTTGGTCCATGCTGTGTCGGCGGTGGCGATCACGGTTTGCAGTTTGGCCAAGGTGTCGCTGCCGCTGCCGTTGTCAGCTTGCGTGGCCAAGGTGGCCAGCACCGCGTTCAGGTTGTCGGCGGTCACACCGGTCAGGCCGATGAGCGTGAAATCGCTGGCGCTCAAGGCCGGGCTGGCGGTGCCGCCTGCGGCCGTGAACTGGATGGCATCGACCACGCGGGCCAATGCGGCCAGTTCGGCGTGCGTGTCGACTTCTGTGGTGCTGGCTTGCTCCAGCACATCGTTCATCAAGCCCGCCTTGGCGGCGGTGTTGATGGCGGGCAGGGCCATGGCCTGGTATTGGGAAGCGCTGAGCACCAAATCGTCGTCGTTGCTGTTGTCGGCAGCCGCCAGGATGGCCAGGTAGCTGTCGACCACGCCTTGCACTTCGGCCAGGGTGTCGCTGTCGGCAGCAGCAATGGCGGCAAAGGCCGAGTTGACCGAGGCCAGGTTGCCAGCGTTCACACCGGTGACGCCCGCATCGCTGTAAGACAGCAGGGACGGAATGGCCGCGCCGGTGCTGCTGGTGGTGTGGTCGCGGATCACGCCCAAGGCCGTGCTTTGGGTGTTGATGGTGATCGCGCTCGTGTCGGCAGACAAGGGGCCCACGTTGCCAGCGGCATCGATGGCCAGCGCCTTGAAGCTGTAAATCGCATCGGGCAGGGGGGCGAGCGTGGCAGACCAAGCGCCGCTGCCATCGGCCATCACCGTTTTGAGCAGGGTGTTGCCGCTGTAGATTTCGACTTTGGCGTTCGCCTCGGCCGTGCCATTCAGGGTGGGCGTGTTGCGCAGGGGCGTGACCACGGGCGTGCTCGGGGCCGCAGGTGCAACGCTGTCCACGGTGAAGGCCAGCGCGGAGGTGTCGCCGCTGATGTTGCCCGCCGCATCGCTGGCCCGGAAAGTCAGGCTGTGCCCGCCTTCTGCCAGTGGGGTGACGGCTTGCCATTGCCATTGGCCTTGTGCATTGACCTGCACCGTGGCGATGGCGTTGCCGTTGTCACGGATAGTCAGGGTGCTGAGGGCTTCGGCCGTGCCGGTGAACACCGGCTGGGCGTCGCGGGTCAGGGCCGATCCGCTCAGTGCGGTGACGGCGGGGTTGCCGCCCACGCTGGTGACCACGGCGCTGACCAGGGCAGGCGTGCCCGGTGCCACGGTGTCAATCACCAATTCGGCGCTGGACAGGTCGGTCTTGGTGTCTTGTGCCGCTGTGGCGCTCACTTGAACGTTGTAGGTGCCGTCGGCCAAGGCTGTCGGGACGTTCAAGGTCCAGACACCGGTGGAAGTGCTGTAAGTCAGCGGGTTCGCCACAGCCGACCCGATGGTCAGGGTGTAGTTGGTACCGCCGAGGGCGACGAGGATCTGGTCGCCAGCTTCTAGCTTGATGTATTCATTGGGGTCATAGGCAGGATCAGCTGGATCGTTGTTGTAGGCCGGATTGACCTTCAACGCATTGCCGTTCACCGTGGGCGTGTTGTCGTTGGTGAGCTGGCTCACCACGGTGGGCACGTCGGGTGGGGCGATGTCCACTTTCAGGCTGCTGGCGGTGTCGGTGCTGCTGTTGCCAGCGGCGTCGCTCACGCTGGCAGTCACCGTGTAGGTGTTGCCGTGGTTCAGCGCGATGCTGTCGGCATCGGGCAGGGTCACGCTCCAGTTGCCCGCACTCACCGTGGTGGTGTAGCTCTTGCCGTTGAGGCTGACGGAGACGGTTTGGCCATCTTCGGCCGTACTGGTGCCTGCGATGACGATGTCGGTGGCCACGCTGCTCAGGTTGCTCAGAGCACCCCGTTCCGCCGCGTTGAACAAGCCTGTGCGGCTGCCGCTGCTGACGGCATCGCCTGCGATCTGGGTCACGGTCAGTGTGGGCGCTGTGCTGTCGACCTTCAGGGTGTGGGTCTGGCTGCCACTGTTGTTGTAGCTGTTGGTGCCACTGACTTCCACCGTGTAAGTTTTGTCCGTCAGGGTGGCCATGACGTTGGCAGGCAAGCTGGCGGACCAGAGGCCATTGGCCACGTTGGCCGTGACCGAGGTGAGGGTGCTCGAACCGTCCTTGAGCGTGATCGTGACGCTGTTGCCGTTGAGGAAAGTGGCTTGGCCACTGACCGTGATCGCGCCTGATTTTTCAGCTGCGTTGACGACGTCATCGCCTGCGATGGTGCCGATGGTGATGACCGGCATTTGCGTGGCATACGAAATGCCCACGTCCACGCGGTTTTGCAGTTCGCTGAGCGAGTCGATGCTGCCGGTGTCCAGCAGTTCGCCAATGGCCAGCAACACGCCAGCCAGATTGGCAGAGCTCACGCCCGTGATGCCCAAGGCCGCAAAGTCGGCAGCGCTCAAGGCGGGTGAGGCCTGTCCACCCAAGGCGGTGGTCATGAGGCGGCTGACGATGTCGGCCAGTGCCTGCAGTTCGCTGGACTCGTCCACGGCGGTGGCGGCCTTGGCATCGACCACGTCGCTCAGCAAGCTCGCTTCTGCGGCTGTGTCGATGTTGGACAGGCCCAGCAACTGGTATTGCGCGGCGCTCAGCGGCACATTGTTGTTGGTGCCGTTGCCGTCGGCACCCGTCAGCAGCTGCTGGTAGGTGTTGACGATCGCTTGCACTTCGGCGGCCGTGTCGGTGGCGGCGGTGGACAGCGGGGCGATGAAGCTGTTGAGGCCTGCCACGTTGCTGGCGTTGACGCCGGTGATACCTGCGGCCAGGTAGGTGCTGTCGGTGGGAGCGGTGTTGCTGCCGGTGTAGGCGCTGATCACGCCCATGGCCGTGTTGAAGTCGGTCACCGACGCGGTGACCGCAGTCTGCAGCGCAGACAGGCTGGCGATGCCACTGCCGTTGTTGGCCGTGGCGGCAATGCCCGCCAGCACGGCGGCCAGGTTGTCGGTGGTGACACCGGTCACCCCGATCAGGGCCAGCTCGGCGGCTGTCAGTGCGGGCGAGGGGCTTTGACCGGCGGCGGTTTGCAGCAAGCGGCTGACCACGCTGGCAATGGCATCGAGTTCGGCGATGGTGTCGACCTGGCCGGTGCTCATGGTGCCGATCACGTCGTTGTACAAAGCCAAGCCGTTGGCACCAAAGTCCAGGGTGTTGCTGATGGAGCCCAGGGTCACGCCCAGGGTCTGATAGACCGACTGTGCCGGGTCATTGGCGGTGGCATCGACCAAAGCGCCATTGGCTTCGGCCAGCACCAAGGCGTAGGCATCGACCACCGCTTGCACGGCGGCGGTGGTGCTCACATCGGTGTTGTCCACCGGTGTGCTGGCCAGCGCGCTGTTGACAGCCGCCAGCAGCACGGTGTTGGGCGTGCCGTTGGACAAGATCAGGCCCATCACACCTGCGGTGGTGTAGGTGGTCAAGTCGGGCACGGTGCCGCCGTTGTTCAGGGCGTAGTCGCCGATCACATTGAGCGCTGCGCCATAGGCCGAGACGCCGGAGGCGACCACGTTCTGCAAGCTGGCGAGGCTGTTGATGCCGCTGCCGTTGTCGGTGCTGGCGGCGATGGCAGCCAAAACCGAGGACAGGTTTTCGGGGGTGACGGTGCTGGTGCCCAGCAAAGCGTTGAGCTCGGCTGCGGTAAAAGCAGGCGTGGGTGTGCCACCAGCAGCCACCACCAAGAGGCGGTTGACGGCGTCGGCCAGGGTGTTGAGGTCAGAGACCGAGTCCACGTCAGAGGCGCTGCGCTGGCCGACCAGGTCGTTGAGCAGGCTCAGGCCGTTGGCGTTGGTCGCAATGGCACCCAAGGTGACGCCCACGGTCTGGTAAGTCGCTGCAGACGGATCTGTCCCTGTCGCGTCCGCTGTGCTGCCATTGGCCTCGGCCAAGATGGCGGCGTAGGCATCGACGATGGTCTGCACTTCGGCGGTGGTGTCCACCAAAGTGCCGGTGATGGCGGTGCTGGCCAAGGCGGTATTGACCGCGGCCAGCAAGCTGGCGTTGCCTTGCAAGCCGGTGACGCCTGCTGAGGTGTAGACCGACTCGGCCGGGGCTGTGCCGGTGTTGCTGTTGGCGTAGCCCACCAGCGTGCTCAGAGCCGCAGCTTGCGCGGCCAGGGCGTTGTTCACGATGGCTTGCAGATCGGCCAAGGAATCGATATTGCCCAGGCTGGCCGAGGCGATCGCGTTCAGTATGGCCGACAGGTTGGTGCTGTTCACACCCGTCAAGCCCAGTGCGCTGAGGTCCTGCACGCTCAGCGCGGCAGGTGTTCCGCTGGTCGACGAGTCGATCAGTGCGGTGACGGTGTTGGCGAGCGTTTGCAGTTCGCCATAGGTGTCGACGGCCGTAGAAGGCAGTGCGCCAATCACGCTGATGAGCAAGGCCGATTCGGCGTTGTCCGCAGCAGTCGGGGTGGGTGATGCCACGCTGATCAGCTGTAGGGCGGTCAGGTCGGCGGTGTTCAGGTCGGGCGTGGTCGTGGCGTTGCCGTCGGCTGCGCTCAGCACGCGCGTGTAGGCATCGACCACGGTCTGGATTTCCAGGCCCGCATCGGTGGCACTGGTGGGCAAAGCGGCGATGGCGCTGTTGATGGCGGCCAGGTTGCTGCTGTCCACGCCGCTGATGCCTGCCGCCGTGTAGGTGCTGGTGCTTGGCGTTGCGTTGCTGCCGGTGTAGCCACCGATGGTGCTCACGGCACTGTTGTAAGCCGAGATGGCGTTGGCGATCAGGGTTTGCAATTCGGCCAAGGTGTTCACGCTCGAGCCATCGTCTGCGCTGGCCGCGATCGCCGCCAAGACGGCGGCGAGGTTGTCTGGCGTCAGGTTCGGGATACCCAAGGCGCTCAGGCTGCTGACGCTCAAGGCAGGGTTGGGTGTACGACCCGCTGCAGTGTCGAGCACGCCGCTGACCGTTTGGGCCAGATCGGCCAATTCGCCGGGGGTGTCTACGCCCGTGGCGCTTTGAGTGTCCACCACGTCATTGAGCAGGCTCACTTCCGCGGCGCTATCGATGCCTGTGGCACCCAGGGTCTGGTACTGGCTGGCCGTCAGGCTCAGGTTGTCGTTGTTGTTGGCATCTGCACCTGCCAGCAGGGCGGTCACCGCGTCGGCCAAGGCCTGCAGCTCGCTCGTGCTGTTGGATGCACTGGTGCCCAGCGCTGCCAGATAGGCGTTCGCCACACTCAGGTTGCCGCTGGTGATGCCTTCCACGCCCGCCACGTTCCAGGTGTCGGTAGTCGGAACAGGTGCACTGCCGCTGTAGTTGCTCAAAGCCGTCACTGCTTGGGTGTAGCTCTGGTTGGCCGCGGTGACGATGGCTTGCAACTCGGACAAGCTGTCCACTTCACTGCCGTTGTTGGCGGTTGCGGTGATGGCCGCCAGGATGGCATTGAGGTTGTTCTCGTTCACGCCCGTCAGCCCCAGCAGGGCCAAGTCGGTTGCCGTCAAGGCGGGACTCGGGCTCACGCCATTGGCGGTGTCCATGATGCCTTGCACGATGCGGGCCAGATTGGCCAACTCGGCTTGGGTGTCGACTGAGCCGCTGCCCATCACGTCGATGACCTCGTTGAGCAAATTGGCTTCTGCGGCTGTGTCGACCGTGCTCAGGCCCAGCAATTGGTATTGCGCCGCGCTGAGGGTTGGCTGGCTGTTGTCCACGCCATCTGCGCCGCCCAGCAGCTGGTTGTAGGTGTCAACAATGGCCTGGATTTCAGCTGCTGTGTTGGTGGCGCTTGTATCAACCGCCGCCAGAACGGAGTTGATCGCTGCCAAGTTGCTGCTCGTCACGCCCGTCACGCCCGCTTGCACGTAGGTCTGTGCGTCGGGCACGGCTGCACCGGTTTGGGTGCCGTTGAAGGCGCTGATTTCGGTGATGGCAGCGGCGTAAGCGCTGACCGCTGCAGCCACGATGGCTTGCAGTTCGGCTTGGGTGTCCACGGCTGAGCCGTCATTGGCAGTGGCTGCAATGGCCGCCAAAATCGCCGCCAAGTTGTCTGCGGTGACGCCGGTGATGCCCAGCTTGGCGATCGACGTTTCTGTGATCGCCGGGCTGCCGGTTTGCCCGGCCGCTGTGGCGAGGACGCTCAGGTACAGGTTGGTCAGCTCGCGAACTTCGACCACACTGTCTGTGGCGGCTACAGACAAAGGCGCGACAAAGGTGTTGAAGCCACTCACCTGCGTCGCACTCAGCGTGGTGATGCCGATGTTGGTGTACTCAGTGAGTGTGGGGGCTGGGTTGTTGGCCGATTCGCCATAGTCCCGAATGATGTTCAGCGAAGCGCCGAGCAGCGACTGCGTGACCAGTGCCTGCAAAGCCGCAGGCGAACTGATCTGGCTGCCATCGTCCGAGGTCTCGGCGATCAGGGCCAGGATGATCGCTAGGTTGTTCGCATTGACCCCCGTGACACCCAGCGACTGCAGGTCTTCCACGGTGACGGTGGGGGTGGGCGTGACGCCTGCGGCCACGTCGAGCAGTTCATTGAAGGCATTGACCATGGCCTGAATTTCTTCGCCAGAGTCTTTGCCTGTGGTGGGCAGAGCGCCCAGGAAGTTGTTCAGCGCCGAGATGTTGGTGCTGTTCACATCGGCAATGCCTGCCTCGGCATAGACCGATTCAGCGGGCGCTGAACCGACGCCGTTGTAGGCCGTCAAGATCGACAAGCTGCCCGCACTGACGGTGAGCGTGATGTCGGTGGCTTGTGCCGACACGTTGCCTGCAAGGTCGGTGGCCACAGCGGTGAACTGGTAGCGGCCAACGGGCAGGGGGTTTTCTATGGGCGCGCTGGTGGTGGCGTCCAGCAGCAAGTCGCCATTCAGGTCGCGCTGGTAGCGCAGGTCAAGCGACCAAGTGCCGCTGGCACTGACGTTGACCACGCCCACGAGTTGACCGTCTTGGTAGATCTGCAGTTGGCTGTTGGCCTCTGCGGTGCCCTGCAAAATTTGTTGCGCCAGTGCATTGATGGTCAAGCCAGTGGCTGAGCTGGCGGATTCGGCGAACCCGACCAAAACAGGCGCCGCCGGGGCCAAGGTGTCGATGCGCACATTCAAAGTCTCTGACAAGCTCGACAGGTTGCCAGCAAGGTCTTCGACTTCGGCCCGCAACGCGTAGCTGCCATCGGCCAGTGCGCTGGTGGGACGCCAGCTGAACAGGCCGTTGGCATCGGCGCGCACGGTGCCCAGCACGGTGCTGCCGTTGTAAATGCGCACGTCGGCATCGGCTTCGGCAATGCCGTTGAAGCTCGGGCGTGGGTTGTTGGTCAGCGTCGGGCCTTGCAGGCTGGTGGTCTCGGGTGCGATCGGATCGATCACCACATAGAACGGTTCGCCCAGTGCGCTGCGGTCGCCCACAGCGCTGATGGCCACGGCCACAAAGCTGTGGGTGCCGGTTTGCAGACTTTGTGGCACATCGAAGCTGAAGGTGCCACTGCTGACGGTGGCCGTGCCTTGCAGCTGACCCGCGCGGTAGATTTCGACAAAGGCCGCGCCGGTGGCGCTGCCGGTCAACGTGGGTTTGACGCTGCGCGTGATGCCGTCGCTGGTACTGCGACCCGTGTCTGTGGCGAGGGTCAAGGCCGACAACACCGGTGCATCAGGGACCACGGTGCTCAGGCTGAAGTCGCGTGTCGCGAGGGTTTCGTTGCCTGCCGCGTCGGTGGCGGTCACCCGTACTTGTTTGGCACCATCGGTGCCCAACAGGGCGAGGGTGCCGGTGTCCATCGGGATGCGCCAGCGGCCCGCGGCGTCGGCGACGGTCTGCAAAGTGCCCACCACGGTGCCACCCACGCTGCTGAGCAATTGCACGCGCAGGGTGAGGTTGGCTTCGGCCAGACCGTCCAGCGTGATGCCGGCGGCTTTTTCGGTGGCGTTGACCACGTCGTCCAAAGCCACGGCTGCGATGCCCAAGGACGGACCTTGGGTGTCGATCTCCAGGCTCAAGAGGGGGCTGGCTGTGCTGGTGTTGCCCGCCACATCGGTGGCGATGGCGCTCAGGGTGTGTGTGCCATCGGGCAGGGCCTGGCTCAGCGTCAGTTGCCAAAGACCTGCGGCGTTGGCCACCGCGGTGCCGAGCACCGTGTTGCCCGAACGCAGGCTCACGGTGGCACCGGCTTCGGCCGTGCCACTGAATGTGGGCTGGTTGTTTTTGCTCAGGTTGTCGCTGCTGCTGTCGCCGGTGTCAGGGCTGAAGCCGCTGATGCGCGGTGCAAACGGCGCGGTCTTGTCAACGGTCACGCTCAGGCTGGTGCCTGTGGCGCTGGTGTTGCCCGCCACATCGATCAGGCGCGCACTCAGGCTGGTGCTGCCTGCAGACAACGCTGTCGTGGGGGTGAGGGTCACGCTGGCGGCCGTGATCATGCTGTCGGTCAGCACCACGCTGGTCACCTGGTTGCTGCCTGCGAACAGGCGCAGTTCGTCCCCGGCCACGGCGTTGGTGCCGGTCAGGGCCACGCTGAAGCTGGCACTCGCGTTGCGGGTGGTGTTGTCGCTGTTGCTGCTGCCGGTGTCGTCGGCCGCGATCAGGTCAGGTGTGACCGCGGTTGGAGCGACGTTGTCCACCACCAAGCTGAGGGCTGGTGAGTTGGGGCTGAAGGTGCTGCCACCGCGCACAGCGCGGGCCACCAGGGTGTAGTTGCCTGCGGCCAGGTCTGCGCTGGCCTGGACTGTGACGCTGACACCAAAGCCTGCGGCCAGCGTGAGCGAACCCACCACGGCGTTGGAGGTGGTGTCAAAGAGCTGGATCACATCGCCCACGGCCAGAGCGCTGCCGCTGAAGCTGGTGCCGCTCAGGCTGACGCTGAAGCCGGGCCGCAGCACGTTGGTGCGGTTGTCCGTGTTGCTGGTGCCGCTGTCTTGGGCGGCGGTCAGATCGGGTGCGCCGGGTGCCCCGGCAGCGCGCGTGTCAATGTTCAGTGCCAAGGCCGTCGTAGGCCCGCTGGCGGCATTGAGCACGGAGTTGCCCCAGTTGTCGCTCAGGCGGGCGTTGAGCGTGTACAGGCCATCGGCGAGGTTGCTCAGCGCAAAGGTGTAGCTCCCTGCGGTGATGTCGCCCGCTTGCAAGGTGCGCGAAGCCAGCACTGTGCCTGCAGCGTCGGTCAGCGCCAAGGTGTTGCCGGCCAAGGCCGCGCGACCGGCACCGGCAGACAAAGCCACCGTGATGCGGGGCGAAGTGTTGCTGGTCTGGTTGTCGGTGCTCGAGGCACCGTTGTCATCGGCTGCCATCAAGTCGGGCAGGCCCGGTGCGGCCAGTGCGGTGGTGAAGATGGCGATGCTGCGGGTCACAGCGGTGCTGTTGCCCGCAGCGTCGGTGGCGGTCAGGCTCAGGGTTTTGCCGGCCCCTTCGCCCAAAGCGGCATAGTCATCGGCCGTCAGTGTGTAAGACCAGCTGGTGCCGTTGAGTGTGGGGGTGACCGAGCGCTGGCTGCTGCCCGTGCCCAGTGTCAGCGACAACTGAACGCCCGCTTCGGTGCTGCCGCTCAGGGTGACGCCCTTGGCTTTGTCTTGCGCGTTGATGGCGTCGTCTTCAGACACGACAGCCATGCTGCTGGTGGGTGCGACGTTGTCGAACACGAAGTTCAGCGCAGCGCCTAGGCTGCTGACGTTGCCCGCCACGTCGGTGGCGTGGCCGCGCACGCTGTAGCTGCCCGCCGTGGTCAAGGCGCTGGCCAGTGTGGCGCTCCAGTTGCCGTCTTGGTCGGCGGTGACCGTGGCAAAAGCGGTGGTGCTGCTGCCCAGGAACAGGCGCACGCTGCTCAGAGGCTCTGCCGTGCCGTTGAACACGGGCAGGGTGTTGCGCGTCAGACGGTCGGTGCTGCTGATGCCGCTGTCGGTGGCCACACTCATGCCGCATACCACCGGCGTCAGGGGCGGCACGGTGTCGACGCTGAAAATTTGCGTACGCAACATGCCCAGGTTGCCCGCAGCGTCTTCGACTTGCAGGCTGAGGTTGTGCGGGCCTTCGGCCAGCACGCTGGTGCCGGTGTAGCTCCAAGCACCGGTGCTGGCGTGTGCCGTCACCATGCTCAAGGCTTGCCCATCCAGGCGCAGCCAGACGTGGCTACCCGGCTCGGCCACACCTGTGAGCGCCAGTGTGGCGCTGTTGGTCAGCTCGGCATCGGGGGTGCCGTTGAGCGTCAGAGCGGTGACCGCATTGGGTGCGGTTTGGTCAATGGTCAAATCAAAAGCGGCGGTCATGCCACTGGCGTTGCCTGCCAGGTCGGCAGCTTTGGCATACAGCGTGTGGCGGCCAGCCGAAATGGCCAAGGCCGACAAGTCCAGCTGCCAATGACCGAAGTCATCGGCCACCACACTGCCAATTTGGGCGGCTCCCGATGTGCCATCGAGGAAGATGCTGACCAAGGCATTGGCTTGTGCGGTGCCTTGCAGCTCCAGCGTGTTGAGCTGGGTCAATGCGTCGCTGTCGCTGAATCCCGTGTCTGGCGTCACCCCCGAGATCACGGGTGTGGGCGGTGCCACGTTGTCCACCACCAGGACAAACGGCAAGGACGGCTTGCTTTCGTTGTCCACCGTGTCAAGCGCCATGGCGGTGAAAACATAGGTGCCATCGTCTAGGTTTACCACTGCTGAATTGGCGGTGTAGCTGAAGCTCCACAAACCATTGCGGTCGGCTCTGACGCTGCCCAGTGAACCTGTGATGCCTTCGCGGTAGATGCGGACGGAGCTGTACGGTTCGGCTTTGCCTTCCAACACCACGGTGCGGGTCTTGGTGTTGGCGTCGGTGGCGCTGCGGCCTGTGTCCGCAAATACCCCGGTGATTTTGGGCGTTTCTGGAACTTTGGTGTCAATGGTCAGGTACAGCGGCGCGGTTTCGGCCGTGATGTTGCCTGCCAGATCGGTGGCGGTAAGAACCACCGAATAACTGCCATCGGCCAGGTTGCAGCCGTTGGTGTCGAATTGCCAGCTGCCGTCGTTGAGCGCGGTGGTGGTGCCCAGAAAAACGTTGTTGGCCACCACGCGAATCACGCTGCCCGGTTCGGCCATGCCTTGCAGCTGGGGCCGACTGGTTTTGGAGTAGAAACTGACAAAACCATTGATGTCGGTCGTGCCTTTGCTGTCCACTGCGCCCCAAGTGGGCAGAGCGGGTGCCACGGTGTCCAGCACCATGTTCAAAACGCCTGACCAGCTGGATGTCAGCGCGGCAGAGCTGCCGCCGACGCTGCCAGACGGCGCTTCCACGCGCGCCTTGATGCCAAAGCTGTAGCCACCGGCGTTGTTCAAGTCAGGATGTGTCACAGCGGGCAGTGTGACGATGGCCAGACCGCTGGCCACTTGCATGGCGCTCAGGGTGAGGCTGGTCAAGGTGGTGCTGTTGGCGTCGTTGAGTGCGATTTTGAGCGTGTCGCCCGCTGCAATGCCTGCGGGCAACGCGATCGACACGCGCATGCAGTTGACGTTGGTGTTGTTGTCAGAGCCAGAACGGCCGCTGTCATCGCCCGCCAACAAATCGGGTGTGCCCGGTGTGGCAGGGGCGTTCAGGTTGTCAACGCGGTCCGATGAGACATAGAAGTTGTCCGCATCGTTGCCTGCATCGTCTTGCAGTGCCACCGCATCGTTGTTGAGGCTCGGGTCGCTGTAGGCCAGGGTGATCTGCTGGCCACGGAACACGGGCTGGGCCAATGTCAGGGTCAAGCGGGTTCTGTCAGTGGGGTCAACGGTCACGCCGCTGACGGTGACCAGTTGGCCATTGACGGCCACGGCAAAGCCCGACGGTGGCAAGCTGGTTTGCACGGGTTCGCTCATGACCAGGGTCATTTGGGTGCCGTTGAACGAAATGCCGCCTACCAGTGTGGGGGCGATCCGGTCGGCGGGCTCCGTGGTCACGCTGGCGTTGTTCACGTTCAGTGTGAGCGTTGCGGCGCTGGCCTTGAGTTCGGCATCGGTGTGCGAGAGATTGCCCGCAGAGTCTACGGCACGCACCACCAGGGTATGGTTGCCTTGCACCAGCTCAGATCCGGTGTAGGTGAAGAACCAAGCACCGCCCTTGACGCTGGCTTTGCCCAAAGAAATCAGTGTTTGGTTGGCATCTGCCAAGCGGTCAAAAATTTCGACATAAACCACACTCAGCGCCGAATCACTTGCTGTGGGTGTGGTGATCGTGCCTTGCAAGGTGAACAGGCGGTTGGCCGTGGTGGTGGCCGTGCGGGCGACCAGGCTGGCCGTGGTCAATGACGATGTGCCATCGGCCGTGACCAAGAAGGGCACGTTGGAGTCGGGTGCCGGCCGTGCATCGACTTGCAGGTTGTAAGCGCCGCCGGTGATGGCCCCCAGTGACATGCTCTTTTCGGCGCTGACGTTACCCATCACATCGGTGATGCGCGTGGACGCCCAAAGTTGCCGGTTGGGCAGTGCGTTGGTCACAGCAAAGTCAACAAATTGGTTGCTGAGGTCGTCTGCGTTCAGGACGCGGCTCATGGCCACAGGAATGCCGCCAGCGGGGTTTTCTGTGGTTGAGGTGTAGCCCGAACTCCATCGCACATACAACTCCACCGTATCGCCCACGCGGACGTCGGCGGGCAGGTTCACCCGGAACGTGGGTGTGGCATCGGTGGTGATGCGGTCGGTGGCGAAGTAACCACTGTCATCGGCATTGCGCATGACCAGCGAACGCGGCGCAGGGGCTGTGCGGTCAACCGTCAGAGGCACCGTGATGGTGTTGAAGTTGCCCGCCTTGTCTTGCTGTACCACGATGTAGTTGCGTGTGCCCACCGCTTGCGTGGCCAGGGTAAAGCTGTACGCCCCGGTGGTGCTGTTGGCGGTGATGACCGTGGTGGTGTTGTCCGATGTCGTCAGCTGTTCGTTGGGCTCAGGAATACCGTTGCCGTTGGCGTCGCGGAATACGCTGATGCGTGCGCCGACTTCGGCGGTGCCGGCGATGGTGGGCTGGGTGTTGCGCGTCAGGTTGTCGCCCATCGTGCCTGTGTCGGTGGCGGCTGTGAGTGCGGCCGTGAAGACGGCCGATGGACTGCTGTCTACGACCAGTGGCAGACGCGTGGCCGAGATGGCGCTGGTGTTGCCAGCGGCGTCGGTGGTGCGGATGCCGATGCTGTGCTCACCATTGGCCAAAGCCGTGCCGCGGTAAGTGAAGTTCCAGACCCGGCTGGCGTTGATGCTGGCGTAACCCAGCGTGGTGGTGTTGCCGTTGAACACGTCCACCACTTCGACTTGCACCACATCTGCAGCCAGCGGGTAGCTGGCGTTGTTGGCAAAACTCAGTTGGGTGCCAAAACGGACAATGTTGTCGGTGGCGCTCACGCCGGTGTCGTCGGCATTGAGCAAGTTGATGAAGGTGGGGGTGGCGGGTGCTGTGGCATCCACCACCAGCGAGGTGCTCATGCTCACGCCGGTGCTGCGGTTGCCTGCACGGTCGGTGTACCAGGCGGTGATGGCGGTGCCACCGGAATAGGTGGCTGCAGCCAAGGTGCTGCTGCTCAGATCGGCATAACCCGCAGTGATGTCTGTGGATGACAGTGTCAGCTGTCCGATCAGGTAAGTCGCGCTGTAGGTGGAATACCGGGTCAACTCAATCAAATCGCCTGCTGCGGCATTGCGCGGCAGCGTCACGCGGAAGCTGGGTGTGGTGTTGGTGGTGAAGCCGTCGTAGGCGCTGAAGCCGGTGTCGTTGTTGGCGACCAGTGTGTTGGGCAACATGGCAACGGCCAGGTTGGGGCTGGCTGACCGGTCGAGCACAAAATTCAGGGGACTTGTCGCCACTTTACTGTTGCCCGCGGCGTCTGTGGTCACCGCGCGCAGGTTGTATTCACCGTCTGTGAGGTAAACCAGGTCGTAGCTGAAGGTGCCGTTGGCATTGATGACCGGCGTGGCGACTGCGCTCGCGCTGGCCACGGTGTAGAGCGTCATGCTCGGCTCACCCGGGTCTTGCACACCGTTGTTGTTGAGGTCGTTGAACACCATCAGGCGGTTACCTGCCTCACCCGTGCCACTGAGGGTGATGTAGTTGGTGTTGGTGGTGAACCGAACGTTGCCATTGACGTAGCGCATGTCGGCGCTGTCCACGGTCATGGTGGGCACCACGGGGGCCGTGGTGTCGATGGTGACGGGTGCCATGCCCGCCCACGCACTGACGTTGCCAGCGGTGTCCACGGCCTTGGCCATGAAGTAGTGGCGTCCGTTGGGCAGGGTGCTGCTGTCCGATGTCCAGGAGAATGCACCATTGCTGGCGATGCCGGTGCGGCCCACAAGGGTGGGCGCGCTGTAGCCGCCGAACAAGCGCAGCACGCCATAGCCGGTGGCTGAGCTGGAGGTTGCCAGTGTTTGAGCGGTTGCCGTGCTCCATGCGCTGTTGGTGTCGGCCTCGGACCCCGCAGAATTGCCTGCTTTGTATTTGGCATCGATGGCCCGAGCCATCAGGTGACGACTGGCGTCCATCGACAGTTCAACCCGAACCATCTTGGTATAGACGGTATCGAAGTAGGCAACGATCCATTGGTTGGTGGTGCCCGCGACGCGCCAGGCCGTGCCGGGAAAGGCACCGATGGATGCGCCGTCCAACTGACCGCCACTTAACTGGATGTCGGCGATGCCGATGTTGGCCGGGAGGGTGACGCCGGTGCTGACGGCGGTGGTGGTCAAAAAGCCTGTGAATGTGTAGTCGGCAGCATTGTCCAGATCTGCCGATGACCGGTAAATGTCGACCCATGCTGCCGAGGTGTCGGCCGTGCCCGTTAAGGTGATCTGGCTGTTCTTGTTTGTGATGTTGTCGGTGCCGCTTGGGCCCAGGTCATCGGTGCGCAGCAAGTCCATGCCCCCAGGGGTGGTGGGAGCGGTGGTGTCAGACGACACGCTTGGTAGTGCGATGAGGCCGCCTGCAATGCTTGCAGGTGCGGTGTAACGGTACTGGTTGGTGCCATCGCCCAAGCCAGTGACGGCCACGTCAACCCAGCCGTTGGTGATGTCTTGCGCGCTGAGCGTCACACTGCCCGCCATGGCCGATCCGGTGACCGTGGCGCTGTTGTAAATCTGGATCACGCCACCGGCTGCGACCCCATTGGCCGCGGTGTTCAGGTTCAGGCGCAGCACCTGTTGGTAGGTGTTGCCTGTGCCATCGTTGCTCAGGTAGCCGCTGTCGACATCGGCAGCACTGAGTGCTGCGGACTGTGTGAGGCGGATGTTGTCGAAGTGGGCACGCTGTGCGCCTTCAGACGCCAACACGATGCGCATCGATTTGCCCACCAGTGCGGTGGCCACCGAGGTGTCAATCACCAAGGTAGTTGCATCTTTGAATGTGCCTGCTGCGGTGAAGTTGAAGGCGTTGACAGAGCCCAGTCCACTGGCGTGGCTGGTCCCGTCGGTGGCGATCAATTTGTAGGCGGAAATGTTGCCTGCGGTCGTGAAGGTGGCGTCCCTGTTGCCGACCGAAACCGTGAGCCTGTAGACCGTGTTGGCTGCAAAGGTGATGCCCAGGTCTTGATAGACAGAGCGTGCCGATGCAATCGTCAGCACGTCCGTGCCACCACCAGTGAGGGTGTTGAAGTACTCTTCTGCGGCGTCTTGCGCCACTCCCGAAGAGAGTGTCCACTCGGGCCCGATGACGTTGGTCCAAGTGCCAGCGGCCAAGTTGGGCGACTGGGTCTCGAACGAGGGGTCTCGCACGTTGAGCAGTTGCTGGCCGGTGGAGAGGCTGGCCCCGGTGACCAGGGGTGTGATCGCCGCATTGGTGACCGTGACCGTGCTGCGTGTGCTTTCTTGGCCGATATTGCCCGCGTTGTCGATCATGTAGGCCTGCACGCCCAAGGTCACACCCAATGGCAAGGCTTTGTCGGTGCGCACCTCAATGGTGGCGTAGCCGTTGCTCAGGTCGGTCGCGTTGATGCGTTGGCGGCCCAGTTCGGTGCTGCCATTGATGAGCACCATTTGGTCCCCGACGCCGCTGCCTGCGGGCAGGCTGATCCTGAAGCTGGGCGTGACCGATGGGGTCAGTGTGTCGGTGTCGAGGGTGTTGTTGGCATTAAGCAGCTGTGGCTGTCCAGGTACCAGTGGCGCTGAACGGTCGTAGTTGATCTCGAGGGCAGACGTGCTGGCCCCCAGGATTTGGCCGATGGCGTCGAAGGCCACCGCACGGATGCGGTTGATGCCGCTGGGCAGGGTGATTTGTTGGCTGGCAAACACGCCGCGTGCATCGGTTGTGATGACCGCGCTGGCGTTCAGGCGCTCGCCCAGGTCGATCACGCCGTTGTTGTTGCTGTCGTTGTAAAGCCAGACGGTGGCGTTGGCCGCCATGCGGCCGGAGACGCGGACCACGCCGTCGGTGTCGGTCAGCACATTGTCATTGGGGTTGCGGGTGTCGTCTGAAAAAGTGACGCTGGCCGGTTCAATCCACAGGGCGTTTTCGTAGGCGCGCACCGCTGCCAACGCTGCAGACTCGACGGTCAGCAGCAGCGCGGTCGAGTCGGCGCTGGTGTTGCCCGCGGCGTCTACCGCACGGGCGGTGAAGGCGTAAATGCCATCGGCCAAGGCCGAGCCGGTGTAGGTCCAAGTCCAGCTGGTGGCGGCGCCCACCACGGGCGTCCTGCCCATCAGGGTGTTGCCCAGGTAAATGTCGACGCGTGCAGCTTGCGCGGTGGTGACTGTGCCGGTCAGGCTGAAATAGGTGTTGCGTGTGGTGATGTTGTCGTTGGTGATCGCACGCGAGTCGTCAGCCGCCAGCAGGCCAATGGTCGGCACATTGGGCGCTGTCACGTCGATCACGGCGCGATCGAGCACACGGGCGCCGCTCAGGTTGCCCGACAGGTCTTCGATGCGGGCGCTGATGGCGTTGGTGTAAGTGCCTTCAACCAGCATGTTGGCGATGTTGCCGACCACCCGGATGTCGGTGCTCGGATTGGCACCGATGTCGATGGCAGCGTTGTTGCCAAAGACCAACTCGCTCACGGCCGCAGGCAAGGCATTTGTGCCCGCCACTTGGGCGGCGGTCAGCTGGGCATCCCAGGCGCGGTAAGACAAGATATCGCCCGTGAAATAGGTACTGTTGGCGTAACCCAAGCGCTGGTTGGTGTCCCAGTTGTAGTCGGATGCGGCCTTGGTACCCGACAGCACCAGCACGCCATCGACATAGATCCGTTGACCACCGGGGCCGAGTGTGAACACCAATTTGTGTTCCAGGCCGTCGTTGAGGTTCAGACCTGTGCTGGTCAGGGTTTCCGATGTGTAGACGTACGATCCAATGTTGCCATTGGCCGTGACCCAAAGACCACGGTCATAAGCACCACTGGGGCTTTGCACCCCGAAGAGGCCACCGCCGGTGGTCGTCTTGAAGACAATTTCACGGCTGATAAATGTCTCGGGTTCGTTGCGAACGATGTCGAGGTAACCCGAACCCGTCAAACGCAGGGCACTGGAGGGGGTGAAGTCCACATAACCTGCCACGATGTCGGCCCCGGTCAGGGTCAGGGTGCCGATGTTGGATGTGGTGTTGTTGGCCGAGTACAGACGGACTTTGTCCCCTGCTACCACGCCTTCGGGCAGGCTGATACGCCAGGTTGGAGCCTGGTTGCGGGTGGTGTTGTCTGCATTGAACAGGCCCGAGTCGCTGCTGCTCAGCAGGTCGATGCGGGTGGGGATGGGAACCAAGTTGTCGACCTTGACGGTGCTGGCGGCCGACAAACGGACGTTGCCCGCCGTGTCGGTGGCCAGGGCGTACAAGGTGTGCGTGCCCACGGGCAAACTCAGGTTGGCCAGCGTGTAGGTGGTGCCGCTCAGGGTGGCGTTGCCCAACAGTTCGCCATCGTCCAGGCGTGCGTTGTCATTGCGGTCGCGGAAAATTTGTACCGTGCTGAGTGCTTCAGCCGTACCCGTGACGGTGATGGTGGTGGTCAGCTTGGTGATGCCATCGTTGGTGACGGCACCGGTGTCGGAGGCGGTGTTGAGCACCGGTGCGGTGACAGTTGGCGCTGTGGTGTCGGCGCTGGCCACCAGGGTGGACTGGGTAACCACGACTTGCTGTTCTTGCGACAGCAGGCTCAGGTTGCCCGCACGGTCAAACTGCATAGCTCGAACGCTGTAGCTGCCTTGCGGCAGCGTGATGGCTTGAGTGAAAACACCGGTGGTGGCATTGGCCGTGGTGTTCCACGAACGCTCACCCACATCCAGGCTTCCATTGCCATTGGCATCCGCGAACAGCAGCACCCGGGCACCTGGGTCGGCAAAGCCGCTCAAGGTGGTGCTGCCTGTGCTGGTGTAAGTACGGATCACCGCGTCTGGCGTGCCTGTGCGGCTGAGGACCACATTGTTGAAGTCGGCGTTGTTGTCGGCGCGGCTGTCCTGGCCGACGCCAAAGACGGTGCGCACGCCCAGGCCCACATCGCCGACTTGGGCGGTGTAGCTCAAGGTGAATGTCTTGAAGCTGCCATCGGGTCCGAGTTCGGACGCGGCGATGACGCGTTTGGCCAGCACCACACCATCGCTGCGCTCAATCGAGATGTAGGTGCCGTTGGCAGACACTTGGGCGGTGGCATTGCCGCCACGGTTGCCCAGATCGACCGAGAGCGTGAAGGTTTCGCCACTTTGGGCCAACAAGGCATTGTTTTGGACGAAGCGGACTTCGCCTGACGTGGTGCCTGCGGCATAGGCCACATTGCCAATGTTCAGGTAGCCCGTGCCTGCATACCAAGCCGAGGCTGTGTTGCTGGAAGGACGCCAGTAGCCCGCTACAGTGGAGTTACCGGTGATGGTCCAGCCGGCCAAGACGTTGCCACCTGTGTTGGCGGAGGTGCCTTCGGCCAGTGGTTGCGCGTCAAAGCTGGAGTTACCGGTCCAGGTGGCTCGGGCAGGACCGTTGGTGTCAAAGCTCACCCACAGCGGTGCGCTGAAGTCGGATCGGTTGCCGGCCATGTCGATGGCGCGGGCATAGAACGCACGGGTGCCGTTGGCATAGGGCGCGCCGGTGTAGTTGAAGGTCCAGGTCAGTGTGTCGAGGTTGACTTCGGCCTGCCCCAGTGGGTTCACACGGTCTGTGTCGTCATAGACCAGCACACCCACAATGTTGCCCGCGAGGCTGCCGCTGATGACAAAGTTGGTGTTGTAGCGGGTGATGTTGTCGGTGTTGGTGCCGGTGCTGTCGCTGCCGGTGGCTCCTGCACTGGCGCTGTCGGAATCGGCGATCAGGTCCAGGCCCGTGGGGGCGGCGGTCAAGCCCAGCAGGTTCAGGTCTGGCAGGGTGTAGAAGGCCCCGTCGTTGCCCGCCCGGTCTGTGATCTGAGCGCGGAGGACGTTGACATAGGCCCCCGCCACCAAGGCGTTGGCAACAACCGTGAGGTCGGCGTAGCCAGCCGTAATCTGGGCGCTGGTGAGCGTGATGCGGCTGAGCAAAGTGGTGTTGTTGTACAGGCTCAGCAGGTCGCCTGCCACGGCGTCGCTGGCCAGGCTGGTGCGCAAGTTGAGCACACGTCCGGCGGCGGTGATGGCATCGTCGCTGCGCAGGCCGGTGTCGCTGGCGGGCGACAGGCTCAGCTGGGTCGGCGCATTCGGCACTTGCAGGTCGATGAAGATCTCCACCGCCTCGCTGGCCGTGCTGGCGTTGCCCGCGTTGTCAAAGGCGATGGCGCGCAGCAGGTGAGGGCCTGCACCCAGGCTGATGCCGGTGAAGCTGAAAGCGCCTGTGGTGGCGCTGGCCGTGGCCACTTCGACTTGTTCACCCGCGTCGAGCAGGCCGTTGTTGTTGGTGTCGTCAAACAGCACCACGCGTGCGTTGACCTCGGCCGACCCGTTGAACACCAAAGCCGTGGCGGTCCGGGTCAGGCCATCGCTGGTGCTGTTGCCTACGTCCAGACCGGCACCGAGTGCCAGCGATGGGGCTTCGCTTTGGTTGTCCACGCTGACTTTGAGGCTGGCGGTAGCGCCCTCGTTGCCCGCCAGGTCCACGCCCCGCACCGTGAAGTTGTGCATCCCGGCGGTCAGATTGCCTGTGGTGTAGCTGAAGGTGCTCACACCCAGCTGCGCGCCGCTCAGGCTGGCAATCAGGGTGGTTTTGACGCCGGTGAAGGCGCCTTCCAGGCTTTCGACACCAAAGCCACTGGCCGCAGCCGAGGTGGCCACGCCGGTGGTGGCGGTGGGTTTGGCCCAGGCCGCATTCAGGCTGACGCTGTTCAAGGTGTGGTCGCCGTTGCGGTAGGCCGCTGCGGCGGTGCTGGCTTGCAGCTGTCCGTTGACGTCGAGCGAGAGCCAGACTTCGACCATTTGGGTCTGGTCGAGTTCGCTGTTGTACACACCCATGAGCCAGCGGTCGGCGCTGCCGGTCTTGGCCGTCACCACATCGGCAAGGACTGAACCTGTGATCCCCAGGCCGTTGAGGGTGGCGGCCAAGAGACTGACGTTGCGCACATCGGGCGGGTATACGCCCAGCGCCGTGGCGCTGCTGCTGAGGAAGGTGCTGTTGTCAAACAGCTCGCGCACCGAGGGGTCGGTGGACGTGTCATAGATGTTGAGGCTGACGGCATCGGCAGGCAGATTGCCAGTCAGCGTCAAGCCTGTGGTCTTGCTGGTGATGTTGTCGGTGTTGCTCACACCCATGTCGTCGCGGGCCAGCAAATCCAGACCCGCGGGGGCGACAGGACCGAGGGTGTCAATGACGGTGGTGTAAGGGGTGGGCGATCTTTCGCCTTCATTGCCGGCCATGTCCAGCAATGCGGCAGTGAAGCTGTAGCTGCCATTGGCCAGAGGCATGGTGTTGGGGATCGTGATCTCCACCACGCCAGCGGCCACTTGTGCCGCGCTCAGACCGATCGAGAAGATCAGTGTGCTGCCGTTGTACAGGCGCACCTGTTCCCCGGGCTGCGCATCGGCAGGCAGGGTCATGCGCAAAGTGGGGGTGTTGTCTGAGGTGACGCGGTCACCCGTGCTGATGCCAGCAGGCGAACCTGACAAAGGCGTGTCGCTGGCGGCCAGCAATTCGACCACGCCGGGCTGGCCAGGCGGGGTGGATTTGACGGTCACGGTCAAGGCCTCAGAGACCTCACCCATGGGCATGCCGGTGGTGGCGTTGTAGGCGTAAGCGCGGATCACATTGGTGCCGCTGCGCAGACCGACCGAGGCGACGCTGAAAGCGCCCGTGGTGGCATTGGCCGTGGCGGGTGCGCCGATGGCCTCACCCAAGGAATAGCGGCCGTTGCCATCGAGGTCAACAAACAACTGCACCTTGGCACCCGGGGTCATCATGCCGTTGATGGTGACACTGCCCAGGTTGGTGATGCCGTCATTGCGGCTCAGGCCTGTTTCACTGGCGGCGGCCAATTGCAGCTTGCCCAGCTGCAGCACAGGGGCGAGTTCGGTGGCGTTGATGACCAATTGCAGGACGTTGGAGCCGGGGCTGATGTTGCCTGCGGCGTCCACGGCCTTGGCGGTGATCCAGTGCACCCCTTCGCTCAGGGGGGCGCCGTCGTAGGTGAAGCTGAAGGTGTCGGCAGAACCGGGCGCTGCGCTGCCGATGTAGGTTTCGCCATCGAACAGGTCGATGCGGCGGACATCGGTGGCGATGTTGGCCCCCGTGAGGGTGAAACCTGTGGCTTTGGCGGTGACTTTGTCGGAGCTGTTGGCGCCGGTGTCGTCTTGCGCCATCAGTGCCAAGGTGTTGGGGGCCACCGGGGCCGTGCGGTCGACTGTCAACCAAGGCAGGTTGCCCCGTGTGGTCGAAATCGGGCTGGCGTTGCCAGCGGCATCGGTGATGCGGGCAAAGATGCCCGACCCGCCTGTGGTGCCGTTGTAGTCGCCAGCCAAAGCCACGGTGCTGGTCAAGTCGACCCAGCCGCGCGACAGGTCGAGGGCGTCAAGGCGCGTCAGGCCAATTTGGTAGGACAGTCCGCCCGTGCTGTAGCGGTACAGCTGCAGCAAATCGCCTTCCACCACTTCGGGCGGCAGACTGATGCGGAAAGTGGGCCGCTCGATGGAGGTGATGGCATCGTTGCCAAACAGACCATTGTCTTGGCCGGGGGCCAAAACCACGCCCAGCGGTTGAGGTGCGCCGGTGTCCACGCGCACATTGAGGGTGCTGCTGGCGACGCTGGTGTTGCCTGCTTTGTCGGTCTGAATGATGCGCAGGCTGTGGTCGCCTTCGCTCAATGAGGTCGCCAAAGTCAGCGTGAAGGCACCGTTGGTGCCCACGGTGCCGTTGGCCCCTGCGCTGGGGTAGGTCCAGGTGTCGATGGTGAGTTCTTCGCCGGTGTCGAGCTTGCCGTTGCCGTTGCGGTCATCAAAGACGCGCAAAGTGGCATCGGCTTCGCCCTGGCCCTGGATGCGCAAGCTGTTCTTGATGCGGGTGATGCCATCGCCACGTGCACCGCTGTCGCTGGCGGCCACCAGCATGAGCGATTGCGGTGCCGAGACCACGCTGTCAATCGTCAGCGTGAGGGCAGTGGAGACCAGGCTGCGGTTGCCTGCGCGGTCAACGGCGACAGCCGTGATTTGGTAAGTGCCGTTGGCCAATGGCGTGGCCGTGCTGGGGTAGAAAAAGGCCCAGGTGTTGGCATCGTTGACGCCGGTGCTGCCCAAAAGTTGGTTGTTGGCATAGAGCCAGACTGCGGTGACGTTTTGGTCGGCCGTGACGGTGCCGGTGAACGACAAACCGTTGGCGCGTCGCACCAGGTTGTCAGCGGCATGGTTGCTGTAGTAGGTGTTGCCCCTGTCATCGCCCTTGTTCAGGTCGGGCGCAGAGGGTGCTGTGGGTGCGACCGTGTCGATCGACAGGATTTGCAGCCAGGTGCTGGCGCTTTCTTGGTTGCCCGTGCTGTTGAGTCGCACGATGCTGGCTTTGATGGCCGTGGCATCGGCATACACGGTGCCCGCGGCGCTGCCGGTGCCGGTCAGCGGGGCTTGGGCTTGCAGTTGCAGCCAGCCTTGGGCCACGTCTTCTGCACTGAGGGTGACGCGGTTGACTTCGGTGCTGCCTTGCAACAGACGCACCACATCGCCGACTTGCACGGTGTCGGTGTTCAGTCCAATTTCAAAAATCGGGGCCAGTTGCTGGGTGATGCTGTCGGACGCACTCACGCCGGTGTCGGTGGCGCCCGTGATGCGCACGTAGCTGGGGGCCAGTGGGTCGGTTGGAACAGTGGTCATCAACAGATCGTTGATGCTGCTGTCCAAGCTCACATTGCCTGCCAAATCAATTGCTTGTACCGTCACCTGATAAGCGGTGGCGCTGGCAGTCAGCGCTTGCGCGCGGGGCAGGGTCAGGCCCCAAGTGCCTTGGCTGGTGTTCAGCGTCAGGCCTTCAAGGGTGGTGTAAGTCACACCAGCCAAGGTGGCGGTGCGTCCTGCCACATCGCTGTAGGCTTTGCCGTTCACATAGACAAACAGACGGTCGGTGTCGTTTTTGTCATAGCTGCCGGTCAGCGTGGGGGTGGAGGTGGCGTTGCTGATTTGTTGCAGCAGCACGGTTGGGCGCAGTGGGGCCGATTTGTCAATCACCACCGGGGTGGCGCTGCTGGGGTTGCTCCAAAGGCCCGCTTTGTCTTGCTGGATGACGCGCAAGAAGTGCCCGCCCAGACCCAGTTCGATGTTGATGAAGTCGTATTTGCCGGCGCTGTCGGCAGTCACCTGGGCAATTTGCTCCAGGTCTTCCAACAGACCGTTGTTGTCGCGGTCGTCGTACAGGCGCACCACGGCTGCCGGGTTGGCAAAGCCTGTGAAGGCCAGACCTGTGTGGGTACTGGTCACACCGTCGTTGTTCAGGCGGCCGGTATCGACCGTGGACAAGAGGCTGGGGGCCCACAGTTTGGCTGGCGCATTGGCGTCAAAGGTGACCATCAGCGGCAAAGACCGGTTGCTGACGTTGCCTGCTTCGTCGGTCGCGGTGAGGCTGAACACCCGTGTGGTGGCGTTGTAGGCCGTGCCGGTGTAGTTGAATGACCAGCTGGTGCTGCTGAGCATTTGCGCCAAGCCCAGCGAAGTGTCGCCGTCAAACAGCTCCACACGGCGGGTGCCAGTGGGCACCGTGCCGTACAAGCTGAAGCCTTTGTTGACCACGGTGATGCCATCGGTGCGACTGGTGCCGCTGTCGTCCATGCCCTCGAGCAGCGGGGCAGGGGGGGTGAATGGGGCAGTGTCTGGGTTGGGTGCCAGCGTGTCGGTCTGCAGGCTGGGCAGCACGTTCATGCGGCCGACGTTGCCAGCAATGTCGACCACATAGGCACCGATGTAGTAGCCGCTGGCCGTGGTCCAGGATCGGTCGGCCATCACTTGGCGGCTTTCGATGTCGACAAAGCCACGCCCGCCATCGACGATGTCGGCAGCGGTCAGTTCATAGGTGCCCAGTACATAAGCATGTGTTGGGTTGCTGAAATAACCGGCATAGGTCAACCAGACCACATCACCCACTTGGGCATCGGTGGGCAAGGTGATGCGGAACGTCGGTGTGTTGTCGGCCGTCAGTCGGTCGTTGCTGCGCAGGCCCGTGTCCGAGCTGGGCAGCAAGCTGATGGCGGGCGGCGGAGACGCCGGCTGGCGGTCAACGGTCAGGGGCATCGAGGCTGAGGCCAGGCTGATGTTGCCCTCGGCATCGGACGAGATGGCCCGCAGTTTGTGGTTGCCAGAACCCAGGTTGATGGTGCCGGTGAAAGCCCCCGTGACGGCGTCTGCTGTCACGGCAGTCAGCATTTCACCGTCGTCGATCAGGTTGTTGTCGTTCAGATCGTCAAAGATGCTGACGTTCACGCCTGGCTCAGCCATGCCGCTGATGCGCAAACCGGTGGTCAGGTTGGTGGTGCCATCGGTGTTGTCCGAGCCACTGTCGTCCAAGGGGTTGAGTGACAGGCGGCTGGGGGGGGGCAGTTTGTCATCGAAGACCACGCGCACGCTGGCGTTCAAGCCGGGCAAGCCCAGCACGTCGATGGACCGGGCTTCCAGCAGATAGCTGCCCGGCGTGAGTGCCAAGCCGTTGTAGGTGAAGCTGAAAGCGAACGGATCTTCGGCGTCGGGGTAGGCGTCGCCCAAGAGCACGCCGTTGGCGTAAATCTGGACCGAAACGGCCGTGGCACTGGCTTTGCCGGTGACGGTGAAACCCGTGGTGCGGTTGGTTCGGTTGTCGGTGTTGCTGGCGCCGGTGTCGTCCTCGGGCAGCAGCTTGAATTCGGTGGGGGCGGCAATGCCGGTGGTGCGAATCACCAGTGAGCGCATTTGCACGTCGGGGCTGGCGTTGCCCGCTTTGTCAACCAAACGGACCTTTAATGTGGTGTAAGTGCCATCGGGCAGGCGCGACGCGGCCGTGATGGGCATGTCGATGGCGGCACTGGCCAGATCGCGCAGCGTCACGCTTTGGCGAATGATGACGGTGCTGCCGTTCATCAGCAGCACTTCGTCGCCCAACTCCACGCCCAAAGGCAAGCTCAGGGTCAGTGTCGGGTTGGGGTTGCTGCTGACGGTTTCGCCCGCATCGTTAAGGACTTCGAGGCCCCCCACGCTGCTGAGTTGGGCGTAGTTGGGCGTGAAGGGAAGGTCCAGATCGACCCGGATGTTCACGGGCTGGCCCAGCAAGCTGGTGACGCTGACACCGCCAGACATGAAGGTTTGGCGCGCCAAGATGGTGTGCAGGCCGGTGCCCAGCTCGATGTCGGCTGCAAAGGTGCCTGTGGCGTCGGTGATGGTGCTGGCTGCGGCGGCGACCAGGTTGGCCACCACGGTGCTGCCGTTGACGTTGTAGGTGGTCCGCTTTTCGCCGCTGTCGAGGATGCCGTTTTGGTTGACGTCTTCAAAAATCTCGACCGTGGCACCGGGGTTGGCGATGCCTTTGAATGTCAAGCGGGTTTGGCTGGTGATGCCATCGCTGTTGACAGGGCCTGTGTCGTCGGTTGCGTCCAGCCAGAACTGGTTGCGCTGGTAGGCCGATGCGTCGATGCGCAAGAACAGGGCGCTCGAAGCCCGACCTTCCAAGCCGTTGGCATGCACGCCACGGGCATAGACGGTGTAAACACCATCGGCCAGCGCTGGGCCGTTGTAGGTGAAGGACCACGCGCCGCCTTGTGTGGCCGGTTGCACGGAGCCGAGCAAAGTGGTGCCGGCGTAGATGTTGATCTGGCTGGCCGTGCTGCCTGCCGTGGCGATGCCTGTGACGGTCCAGCCGGTGGCTTTGCGTGTCACCAGATCGGTGCTGCTGGAGCCCGTGTCGTCGGCCGTGGTGAAGGCGATGTTGGGGGCCGTGGGCACGGTGGTGGGCATCACGTCCAGGCGCAGGTAGGCCTGGTCGCTGGTCATGGCGCTGGTGTTGCCTGCTGCGTCCAGTGCGCGCGCATACAAGTAGAGCGTGCCTTCGGGCAGGATGATGGTGCTGCGGATGTCGACATAACCGCGCACCAGGTCGGTGGCGGTCAGGCCCGTGGCACCCAGCATGTTGGTGCTGACGGCTGAAGCACCGTTGTAGACCTCAATGCGGTCGCCGACCCGGGCGTTTGGGGCCAGCTGAACACGCACCGTGGGCCGAGCGTTCTGGATCACACCATCGGCGCTGAACAGGCCATCGTCTTGGCCTGGGGCCAGAAACACGCCCAGTGGGGCTTGGGGCGCGCGGTCAATGCGGATGGCCAAGGCATCGCTGGCCACGCTCACGTTGCCCGCTGCGTCTGTCTGGATCACGCGCAGGCGGTGGCTGCCCTCGGCCAGTTGGTTGGCGTCGATGTAAATGCTGAAATTGCCGCGCCAATCGGTCCACTGGTACACGGCGGGGTTGTAGATGGCCAGTTCTTCGCCTGCATCCATGACACCGTTGTTGTTGGTGTCGTCAAAAATGCGAAGGCTGTTGTTGTAGGTGTAGTTGGTGCCATCCCAGTAGGGTTGGGTCAGCAGGGACGGGTCGGCTCTTCCTGTGATCAGCATGAAGCTGTCGATGGCTCGCGAGGTGATGTTGTCACCCTTGACGCCCGAGTCCCAGCTGGTGTGGATGGCCAGGTTGCCAGGTTTGCCAATGGCCGTGTCAATGGTCAGTGTCAGCGGGGCAGAGGCATTGCTGCGGTTGCCTGCGGCATCGACGGCGACGATGGTGATGTCGTGCTTGCCATCGGCCAGGGGCTCTGCGGTGGCGGGCAGGAAAAAGCTCCAGCGGTTGTCGGCGGTGACGCCGGTGCGGCCCAGCAGGCGATCTTCCGCCCAGACTTCGACGCTGACGGTGCCTTGGTTCGCATGCACCCAGCCCGTCAGGTTGAATTGGTTGCCACGCGGCAGGCGGTTGTCGGTTTGGTCTTGTGGGACTTCCGGGTTGCCCAAGTCGTCGCCACGTTCGAGCGCGGTCGAGTACGGTGCGGGAGGCGCCACGTTGTCGACCGACAGCGTTTGTAGCGTGACCGAGGCGCTGGCCTGGAACGCGCCGTTTTGCACGCGCAGCACTTGCGCCGTGATGGCGTTGCTGTTGGCGGTGTTGTAGACGGTGCTGCCGTTGAACAAGGTGTGCGCTTGCAAGTCCACCCAGTAAACCGGTGAGCCCGATGAGCCGCGGTTGACCAAGTCGGCAGCCGAGAGTGTGTGGCGCAAAACCTCGGTGGTGCCCAGGCCTAAGCGAACGGTGTCGCCCGCTTGCACGCTGCTGGGCAATGCAATGCGCAACACAGGGGCCAGCAGGCGCGTGATGTTGTCGCCCAACGTGGCGCTGTCGCCCGCAGCCGCCAGGCTGATGCCCAAGGGGGTGAGTTCGCTGCGCACAAAGCTGAAACCCACGCCGCTCATGGCGGTGCTGCTCACGCCATTGCGCACACTGGCTGGCGAGCTGCCCGACGGCATGATCATGACCGAGACTGTTTTGGTCTCACTCACCGCCACCAAACCCGCATGGACTGCGGCGATGTTCAGGTTGGTGTTCAGGTCATAGAGGTCCGAACCTACAAGGGTGTTGCCCAACTGGGCTTGTCCGGTCACGCTGAAGCTGTAGAGCTGGCCGATTTGGCTGGCGTAGGCGTTCAGGTTGGCGGGTGTGGAGATCGGGATGCCTGCGCCGCTGAGGTTGGCACTGCTCAAACGCAATTGGTCGCGGCTGTTGCTGATCACGCGGTTGCCTGCCAAGTCCGTGGCCATCACGGTGACGGTGTAGAGCGAACCTGCCAAGGTCGAGCTCAACTCGCGTTCGCGTGCAATGTCCAGGCTCCAGGTGCCATTGGCTGCATTCAAGACCAGGCCTGCCACGGTGATGGTGGCGGTGCCATCGATCGTGACCGATGTGCCTGCGGCCACGCCGTAGACCACGTTGTTGATGCGCACCACCAGTTGTTCGGTGTTGCTGGCGTCGTAGGTGCCCGACAAGGTCGGTGTACGGCTGCCGGTGTCGCAGAAAAAGACCGTGGGGGTGGCCGGTGGCTGGGTGTCTGTGTTCACGCGCAGGGCAGTGCCGGGCGCGCTCCAATTGCCCGCAAGGTCGTTTTGAATCACGCGCAGGTTGTGAACGCCTGGGGCCAGGTACAAGTTGCTGAAGGTGTAGACCCCTAGTGCGTTGGCCGTGGCGGTGGCGATCACGGAGCCATTGACCGGATCACCCAAGCTGCTCAGGCCGGTGTTGCTGGCGCTGCTGCCATAGTCGAGCAGGCGCACCTGTGCCGAAGGGGCTGCCACCCCTGAGACCACCAGGGTGGAGGTCAGGTTGGTGATGCCATCTGTGCTGCTCAAGCCGCTGTCGCTGGCCGCCGTCAGGCTGGGTGCGTCCAGTGTTGACGGGGCACTGGTGTCGATGCTGAAATTGAGCGCTGCGCTTTCGGCAGACCAGTTGCCCGCCAAGTCCATGGCGCGTGCGCGCAAGGTGTAGTTGCCGTCTGCGAGGGCGTCGCCGGTGTAGGTGTAGGTCCAGTACGAACTGTCCGAAAACGACAGTGTGCCCAACTCGGTGCTGGTGCCATCGGGCTTGTACAGGCGCAAGGCAATCAGGCGTGTGTCGGTGCTGGCGAGGCCCCGCACACTGAAGCCGGTGTTCAGCGCTATGGCCTTGTCGGTGCTGGAGCGGCCGGTGTCGCTGTTGAGTAAAAGCTCCAGTGGGGTCCCTGGATACTGGGGGTTGCCGTAGGGCGCATCGGGTGCGGTGGTGTCCACACGCAGCAGCGGAATGGACCAGACCGGGTCGGTCGAGCTGACATTGCCAGCTTGGTCGGTGATGACGCCGCGCCATTGCTGGAAGTAACTGCCTTGGCCGATGGCCGCATCGGGCACGATGTCAATGTAGCCCCGCGAGATGTCTTCTGCAGTCAGAGTCCGGGTGGCCTCCACCAAGGAAGATCGACGCAATTCGAACTTCATGCCTGCGTTGGCCGCATAGGCCGCCGACACGCCGCTCGCCAGGGTGGGCAGCTGGAAGCGGAAGGTGGGGTAGGGGTTGTTGGTGATCAGGTCGCTGCCCAGCAAACCGGTGTCGCTGGTCTGCTGGTTGTCGTTGACCAGAGTGGCCACGCCGGGGCTCAAGGTGGCCTCGAGGTCGATGGTGATGAACAAAGCCTGGCTGACGGGGCTTCGGCTGCCATCACTTTCCACCTGCACCGCCATGATGCGGTGGGTGCCTGCGCCCAGTTCGATGTCGTGGGTGAACACGCCGTAAGTGGCGGTGGCGGTGATGTTGGTGGCCAGCACTTCGCCATCGTCCAGCTGGCCGTTGTTGTTGATGTCGTTGAAAAGCCAGACTTTTTTGCCGGGCTGGGCGACGCCGCCGACCGTCAAAGCGCTGGTGTTGCGCGTGATGGCGTCGCGGTTACTGGCCCCGGTGTCGTCGGCAGTGGCCAAGGACAGAGAGTGCGGTTGTGGCCATGCGGCCGAGTTGCTGGTCAGGCGCAAGGTGACAGGGAACAAGCCGGCGATAGGGGTTTCGCTGGTGACCACACTGAAGGTGCTGGCGGTGTTGGTGACGGCTGTCACGCTGGGCAGGGTCACGCTGCTGAAGCTGCCTGTGGCCGTGGCATTGCTGTTGATCAGACGCCAGGAGCCACCGGTCACATCGGCAAAGCTCGACAAGCCATTGACCACCAGGTTGCCCGCCAGGTTGAGGCTGGTCACACCCAGAATCTGGTCGTCTGTCAGGCTGTTGCCGTTCGGGTCCAGGTCCATGACCAGGGTACTGCCCGCGAGCAGACTCAGGCTGTTGCTGATGGTCAGCAGGCCCGGCAGTGAGGTGTTGCCCAAACGTTGACCGGGGCTGAGCGTGCCGCCCGACTGCACCGTGACGGCTCCGGCGGTGCTGCCGTTGCCTGCCAGGGTAGCGCCGGTGTTGACGGTCATGGCCGAGGCGGCCAGGCCACCATTGAGGGTGAGCATGCCGCCATTCAGGGTGGTGGCTCCGGTGTAGGTGTTGGCCCCTGTGAGGGTCCATTCTCCCGTACCGGCTTTGGTGACGCCGCCGGTGCCCGAGATGACGCCGCTGAACTGGGTGGACAGGTTGTTGGTGCCGGTGCTCAGGGTGCCTGCACCCAGAACGACCGAGCCTGCGCCCGCGAGGGAGCCAACGCGTTGGGCCACAGCCCCGAGGGTGAAAGTGGCCCCATTGGCCACGCTCAAGGCGGTTTGGTTGGACAAACGGTCAGCGCCCGACAAGGTCAGGCCCCCCGTGGTGATCCGGGTCTCACCGGTGTAGCTGTTGGCACCTGACAGCGTCAAAGTGCCTGTGCCGTTTTTGCTCAGATTGCCGCTGCCTGCGATGCTGCCGGAGAAGGTGGTGCTCGTGGCGTTGCCAACGCTCAAGACCGTTTGCGCGTTCGCGCCGGTTTGCACCGAGCCGCCACCCGCCAGAGACCCCAGGGTCTGGCTCAGGCCATTGAGGTCGAGCGTGGCCCCGGTATTGACGGTGGTGTTGCTGATGGCCGACATCACCTGGGCCGCGGCTGCCACCAGACTGCCTGCGCTGATGGTGGTGGTGCCGGTGTGGCTCAGTTTGCCGCCCACAGTCAGGCTGCCCGCCCCCATTTTTTCGAGAGCGCCGATGCCGGATACGGCTGAATTGAAGTTGCTGGCATCGCTGCGCTGGAAGCGCAGGATGGCTCCGGACGCGAGGCTCACCGAAGCGCTGGCCAGAGTGCCAGTGGTGCCGCCATTGCCGACTTGCAAGGTACTGCTGGCCAGCACGGTGGTCGTGCCCGTGATGTTGACGTCGCCCGTCAAGATCACGGCCGTGGTGGCCGCGCTGGTGATTGCCAAGTGGCCGCTGCCGCTGATGGCACCATTCAGGCTCAGTGTGCCGTTGGTGCTGCTGGCGTCAACCGAGAGCGTAGTGCCGCTTTGCAGGGTGAAGGCATTGCCGAGTGTGCGTTGCACAACGGTGCTGCTGGCCACCGTGCGCAAGGTGGTGTTGCCGGTAACGTTGACAGTGCCCGAACCCAGCGCAGCGCTCGACGCTGCATTGGTCGAGAGCAGCACCGCGCCGCTTTCCAAAAGGGTGCCGCCGCTGTAGGTGTTGGCACCGTTGAAGGTCAGGTTGCCGGTGCCGCGCTGCACCAGTTGGCCATTGCCGCTGATCAAGCCGTCGGCTACGGCCAAGTTGCTGCTGGTGTTGAAAATCAGCGAAGCGCCGCCGCCCACCTGAACCGAGGTGCTGGCCAGCATGGTGGCTGCCGCGCCGATGCCCAGCGACACGCTGCCGCTGTTGATGGCGGTGCTGCCGGTGTAGGTGTTGTTCCCGGTCAGGCTCAAAGTGCCTGCGCCGCGCTTGACCACGCCGCCTGTGCCTGTGACCGAGCCACTGAAAGTGGTGCTGGCGTTGTTGCCGCCCACATCGAGGGTGGCGCTGCCCAGTTCAATGGTGCCTGCCGCAGTGCTGGCCAAAGCGCCCACACGCTGGTTGAAGCCGCCCAAGACCAGCTTGGCATTGACGATCACGGTGGTGCTGGGTGAGAGCTGGTTGGCCATGCTCAGTTGCAAGACACCCGCGCTGACGGTGGTGTCACCGCTGTAAGTCTGAACGGCCGACAGGATCAGTGTGCCCGAGCCCACTTTGGTCAGGCCGACGGTACCGCCGGGTATGCTGCCGTTGGCCGCGCCATCGGTCAATGTGCCGGCAAACGTGAAGGCGAGGGTGCCGCCGTTGCCCAGTGTCAGCGTGCTGCCAGAGCCAGCCAGGGTGTTGGTGACGCTGCCGCTGCCCGTGAGTTCGTTCAGGGTCAGTGTGCGACCGTTGAGGTCGAGCGTGCCGCCTGTGCTCAGCAGCACGTTGGCGGTGGTGCCGATTTGTGCGGGGCCTGTGCCTGCAATGCGCACCGTGCCCCCGTTGTTGATTTGCAGTGCGACCACGCCCGAGCCTGCCGATAGCGCCTGAACGCTGGTGTTGTCCGAGGCTTTGTCGAGCACCAAGGTGCCCGCATTGACCACGGCGCGGCCACTGCTGTTGCTGGTGGCGCCGCCCAAAGTGAGCGTACCTGTGCCTTCTTTGACCAGCTGGCCGTTGCCAGCGGTGCCCAGCGTGCCTGTGCCTGTGGTGCTGAACACACCTGTGAAGGTGGTGCTGGTGTTGTTACCGCCCACGGTCAGCATGCCGGTGCCCAGCGTCAAAGTGCCCGCACCGACCAGCGAACCGATGCGCTGGTTGAAGTTGTTCAACGTCAGTGTGCCCAACTCTCCGATGATCACCGCCGTGTTCACTGCGGCAGCACCATTGCGCTGGTTCGGGCCCAGTGCGTCGTTCGCGGCCAGGGTCAAGGTGCCTTGAGCGATGTGCGTTTCACCGGTAAAGGTGCTCGCACCGGTCAGCGTGAGGGTGGTGTTGCCCACTTTGCGCAGGCTGCCGTCGCCACTGATGACCCCTGCGAACGTCAGGTTGTTGCCGTTGATTTCGAGCTGACCACCGGTGCCCAAAACCAGAGAGGCCACGCCGATGCCCGTGCCTTGCACAACCGACACCAGGCTTTGGCTCTTGCCGTTGAGGTCAAAAGTCGCACCTGGGTTGATGGTCAAGGCCGAGTTGGCGCTGAAGGCTTGGTCGACACCCAGGCGCAAGGTACCCGCTTGCACCGTGGTGGCCCCGGTGTGGACGCTGTTGCCCGACAGGGTGAGCGTGCCTGTGCCCGCCTTGATCACGCGGCCAAAGTCAAACAGGGTGCCGCTGAAATTGGCGCTGCCTGCGCTGTTGTAGCTGCCCGCAGCGAAGTTGTTCACGCCGATCGTGAGCCCCGAGTTGGGGTAGCCACCAAAACCCATTTGGATGGGGCCAGAGCCCGTTAAAGCATCGACGCGGACATCGGCTTCGACGGTGCGAAAGACCGCCTGGGCAGCCACGTTCAAGCTGGCCAGGTTGTTGGTCCAGACTTCATTGGCCGATGAGCCGGCAACGAAGGTGCCAGCTTGAACATCGATCAGAGCGCCTGCGCCCATGGCAAAGGTGGCCGCTGTTGGCCCCCACAGCACGCTACCGAAACCGGTTTTGAGCAGCGTGCCCGTGCCCGTGAAACTGGTGTTGGTGCCGTAATCCAGCCGTGCATCGGTGTGCAGTTGCAGCACTGCCCCCGTGGCGATGTTGAAAGAGGGCGTGCGGTAGCCGCCTTCGCTCAGCAGCAAAGTGCCCGCGTTGATGTTGGTGGCGCCGGTGTAGGTGTTCAGGCCGCTCAGGGTCAAGGTGTCTGCACCAACCTTGGTCAGAGCCAGCTTGCCCCCGGCTGTGCCGTCACCGATCACACCGCTGAACGCCGTGGTGTTGCCGCTGACGGTGAGGGTGGCGACTGCGCCAGTGATGGCGCCGCTGGTGATGCTGCCCGATCCTTCGATGGCGGCGACCGTGTCGCTGCTGTTGAGCTGGTAGGTGGCGCCTTGTGCGACCTTGACGGTGGTGGCATCGGCCAGGCTGCCGCTGACGACCAGCACACCGGCCTGGATATCGGTGTTGCCCAAATACGTTTGTGCGCCGCCCAGCACCAAGGTGCCCGCGCCAGTCTTGATCAGGCCGCTTCCGGCGTTGGCACCGGTGATGATGCCGTTGTAGGTGGCAGTGAAACCGCTGCCCACTTCGATCATGCCTTGTCCGAGCACACGGATGCCGCGCTCGGGGTCGAGTGCCAAGGTGGCGTTGATTTTGAGTTTGCCGCTGTCCTCGATGACCAAGCGGCCAGCCGTGGGGGAGACCACATTGGGCCCCAATTGCAGGTCGCTGGTGATGGTGAGCGTGCCGCCGCGCACCACGGTGTTGCCGGTGTGGGTGCTGTTGCCGGTCAGGATCAATTCGCCCAGGCCGGTCTTGATGAAGTCGCCCGTGCCGGTGTAGCCGCCATTGAAACTGAGGCTTTGACCTTCGGTCACGTCGATTTGTGACAGCAGTGGCGTCAGCCCTGTGGGCATGAGGGCGTTGCCTGCGGCATCGCGGATCACCGCGCCATTCAGGCTGATTTGGCCCAGTTGCAAACCTTGCGAGAAGTCGCTGCCGTTGTAGCGGTAAACCAGCTTGCCAGTGGCCAGGTCGGACTCGGCTGCGACAAAGCTGGCGCTGCGGGCTGTGCCGCCTGTGGTCAGTGCCAAGCTGGATTTGGCCAGATCGGTGCTGGTGGCGACGCTTTCGGTCAAATTGACCGTGACGGTGATCGCTGCCCCCGAGAAGCTGATCTGGGTGGTGGTTGCGGCGGGTGGCGTGGTGTCCAGCAACAGGCCCAGCGCGTCCAGCAGTTCGGTGTCCAAGGCCGACTGGGCATCCACCTGACCCAGACGCAACTCCAGCGTGTTGTTGCCGCCCAGTTGACGGCTGCCCGTGTCGTCGCTCGACGCGGCCACATCAGCTCCGGTCAAGCCTTGAAGGGTTTGCATGAAGACGAGGCCGGCATCGCCTGAGCCCACATCGCAGCCATAGAGCAGGATGTCAGCGTTAGCCGTCAAAGACGATTGCCAGTTGAGAATTTCAGCTTGACGCGTCTGCAGTGTGGTGTTGTCCAGACGCAAATCACCCAGCAACAAAGTGCCGGGTTCGCCGTGGCTGATGATGTGCAGTTCTTCAATTTGGCTGCGGCTGGCCAGCAGCTGCGATATCTGGGTCAGTGCGTCAGAGCCCTCGACAAGTTCCACCACTTCGCCTTGGTTGGCCAGCCCCAGCCGGATGCGTTCTGCTTCTGGCAATGCTGCGCTGATGACGATCAAACGGCCAGGCTGTGGTGGCAGGGCTTGCGGTGTGAAAAGGTCTGGCGTTTCGCGGTAAAGCGGTGCTGCCTTGCTGTCGCTGTGGGTGGCATTGCGCTCGTTCAGCAAATCTGCAGTGGACATGGCCGCACCGTCGAACATCATCCGCTGTTCGAGCACAAGCATCTCGGCTGCCTGACGAACTTTGCGTTTGCGCTGGGGTTTGACCGTGGCCTCTGAGACGGGATTTGTCTGCTCTGGCGCGTTGGACAAACTGACGGGGGTGTTTTTTTTCTGGACCATGCTGGGCATCCGGTTTGTTCAGGGTGCAAAGGCCGACACCGGCCTTTGTTTTTTCATTGTTCAGGGCAACTGAAGGCGGCCACTCATGCCGGCCTTCAGGTCGGACATGGGGCCTTCAAGGTTGGCTGTGACCTTGATGGACTGACTTACGGGGTCAATCCGGGGGCTGATGCGTGCAATGCGCGCCATGCCATTGCGGCGCACTTCATCGATGCTGACGCGCACCACCATGCCCACGCGCAAGCGGGACAGCCAGGTGGAGGGTGCTAAAAATTCCAGCTCGTAACCCGAGTCGTCCAGCACATCCACCAAGGGTGTTCCGGGCTGCACGTATTGCTGCTCGCGGATGCGTTGCTCGGCCACGATGCCTGCAAAAGGCGCTTTGATCTCGCATTTAGACAGCTGGGTTTCGCTGATGCGCAATTCGGCTTGAGATTTTTCCACCGCGTTTTTGGCCAAATCCAGCTCCATCAGGCCGGCTGCGTTCAGCTCGGCCAGGCGTTGGTTGGCTTCCAGGCTGCGCTGAGCACCCGCCAGTTCGGCCACGGATTTGGCGCGCTGGGCATCGTGCAAGCCGCAGTCGAGTTTGATGAGGGGTGTGCCTGCGGCAAAGCGATGACCTTCTTTGACCAGAATGCTTTGCACCACCGCACCAATTTCTGCGGACAGCGTGGTGTAACGCACAGGCCGAAGCTGAGCGCGAATTTCTTGTCGATCCATGCCCGAGGTGACAGGTGTTTGCGCATGCCCGCTAGCCATCAGCAGCAGCAAAGCCAGGCCGGACAGGGCATTTCGCACAAACGGGTCAGCGTGTGACATGGGCGACTTCCGGGGTTTTGAGTTCGGTCAGAGAAGGTGTTTGGCTGACTTTTTCAAGGATGTCTTTCATCGGCAGGCGGTCTACGCCAGCGTCGTCAAACTCCACCCCGATCACGGCACGCAGGCGGCTTTCTGCCACCTGAATCTGCGCGACGGACTGGTAGCGTCGGAATTGACTCAGCAGTGCGCTGGCTTGGGCGTTCACCGTTTCCAGACGGCCCCGCATCAGGGCTTTTTCACGCGCCGAGGCGAGTTTGGCCAAGCGGTCATCGACCGCCCAAATCTGGTCAGCCCTTTGGGATTGTTTTTGGGCGTTCAGCCAGTTCAGGCGTCCCAGGTGCACTTGTGTCATCACCGCCATCTGCATGACCATGCGGCGCTGGTCGGCCAGTGCCACCCCGGCATCGGCCAGCCGCATTTGAGAGGGCCCTGTGAACAGGTTCATCAGGTTGAAGGACAGTTGCAAGCTGGCGTCGTCCCAGCCCTTGTGCACCTGGTAGCTGTCGGTGTCGTATTTGGCAGAGATGTTGAAGCTCAAATTCGGGAACATGCGCGCCAGCACTTTGCGCGTTTCATCGCGTGCGATGCGGGTTTGGTGTTGTGCTTCTCGCAAATCGGCGTTGCGCTCCAATGCCATGCTTTCCAGTGCCTCGATGGGCATGTTCATCTGGCCGCGCAACTCGGGCCACTTGGCATCCAACGTCAAGGGCTGACCCGCGGGCGCATTGATCAAGGTGGCCAACTCCACTTGTGCCGGAGCCAAGTCCTGGTCGATCAACTCCAAAGTGCGCAGGCTTTCCAGCAATTGTTTTTGGTAGGTTAATGATTCGGTGGGCGCGCGCACGCGTTCGCTTTCCACTTTGCGCGAGTCTTCCAGCGCATCCTCTGCCTGGGCAATGGTGTTTTTCAGTTCCTGACGCATGGCTTGGGCGCATGCGGCACGCCAGTAGGCGCTGCGAACGTCTTGAATCAGGGTGTGGATCAGTTTGCGGCGGCGTTCGTCGGCAATTTGCACTCGCTCGCGGGCTTGTTTGGCGTTGTAATAACCGACGCCAAATTCCAGCAGACTCCAGGATGCACCCAACTCGTGCACCGTGTGGTTGCGTTCCGACGTGGCGTTGCTGGGTGTGCCATTGGCGTTGCGCGTCAGGCGCTCTTCGCTGCGGTTGCTGCGTTCAATTTGCGCGCGTGCTTTGGGCAGCATGTCTTGCAGGGCCGATTCAAATTGACCTGAAGCGATTTCGAGTTCGAGTTGCTTGGCTCGGCGGTCCAGGTTGTACTTCAAGCCCCGTGCGATGGCCTCGTCCAGCGTCAGCGGACCCAGGATGGGTTCAATCTGCAGTTGCGCCAGTTCTTGCTGCCAGCTGCTGCGTGTGGGTGTCAACAGGGGTTGCTCGGGCGTGAGTTGCGCGCACCCCACCAGCAAGCCCGGTAACACAAGCAGGAATCGCCCCATTTTTCTTTTCACACTTCACCTCTGTACAGCAACTTAAATCGTTATTGGCCTTATTGTTTTGATTTGCTGTAATTATTAATAGTTCAAATTTTCATTTGAAATTCAACAATTTCAGCTTAAACAAAAGTATCGAAAGTTTTACAAATGTGGCTCATGATGTATATACCTAATTGGGGAAAACAAAGGGTATTCTCTGTGTTAAAATGAATATTAAGGTAAACATTTATTGTTTTCAATAGCACTTGTTGAATTTCGTGTATCGTCAGCGAAAGCAGCGTTTCGGGGCTTTCAAAATGTTTGGAGACCGCCGCATACAGGACAATGGTGTTCAGTTGAACTTGATCTTGAAGCCGTCCTTTGAGGGGCTTGGATTGAATTGCCTCGTGATCACTGGTTTTCTTATCCCTAAAAGGGGGTATCCACGTCGTGTGTGAAAACCTAATATCAACAAGTCTGATAATTTTTTGTTGTATCAATGAACCCCTCAACCTGCGGTCATGTTTACGTTGTCGATGACAACCCGGATATCCGCTTTTATTTGACCGATTTGCTGCGGCAGATGGGTTACAGCATTGAGGGCTACGACAGTGCACAAGCCTTCTTACAACAGTCCATTGATATCTTTCCTGCCGTCCTGGTGCTGGACGTTCGCATGCCGGGTATGTCGGGTGTGGATCTTCAGGAAAAAATGAAATCACTGGGCCGCCATACGCCCATCATCTTCATCAGTGGTGAAAGTGAATCGGAAGAAATCATCCGTGCCATGAAGGGGCTGCCCATTGAGTTCCTCTGGAAGCCTTTTCAAATTCAGGATCTGATCGACGCCATCGACAGGGGCTTGGCAGTAGACGGTGCCAATCGTCAGGACTTCATTCAAAAAAATGAGATCCGTCGCAAATGGCTGGCTTTGAGTGCGCGCGAACGTGACGTCTTTGTGTTGATGTTGGCCGGGCATACCAACAAGGGCATTTCCGAGCGTTTGGATATCTTGCCCGACACGGCCAAAAAACACCGCGCCAACATTTTGCAGAAAATGCAAGTGCCCCATTTGGCCGATTTGATGGCCCTTTGCAAAGGCCTCGACATGGAAGCGCTCGGGTGATGACCGAACCCTGGACCGCTGAAGATGCTTTGTTGCTTCAGCAATTGAGGCAGGCGGCCGGGTTGGACACATCCCGGTTTGCCATTGAAAACGCCATTTCTCATGCTCAGTTGTTGCAGCTTGAAAACGGCGGAGACACCTTGTTTTATTCGACTGCGATCAAGGCCCATCTGGGTCGAAAGTTGATCGCCAAATTGCAGAGCGGCTCTCGCTGACTGGTTTGAATCGTCAAGTGCGCAAACGCGTGCGCCGGATGAGTTCATTCACTGCTTGAAACCCCCCAAAGAAAAAGCCTCTGCACGTGAATGCAGAGGCTTGTCTTTTTGGCTCCTCGACCTGGGCTCGAACCAGGGACCTACGGATTAACAGTCCGGCGCTCTACCGACTGAGCTATCGAGGAATAGCTTCGAATTATAGAGTGATTTTTGGGCTGTTTTGAGAGGAGGCGCAAGATTTTTAAAAAATCTTGCGGTCTTCATTTCAGAAGCTCGCTTTCACACCCATTCGAAAGGTTCTGGGTGCGCCCGGGTACAGGTAGTAGTGACCAAATTGCTTGGGCGCTTCACGCCAGTAATGGTGATCGGCCAGGTTGTCGATGGCCAATGTCCATTGGGTCCGTGTGCCGCTGATGCGTGTGTCGTAATGCGCGGCGAAATCCAGCGTCGTCCAGCTGGGCAGGTTGATGCTGCCGTCTGCGGTCACGCGTCGTGCGCCTTCGTGGCTCAGGCGCAGGCTGGTGCGCAGGCCGGGCACATCGGCAAAGCGGTAATGGACCAGACCGCGCAGGGTGTATTTAGGCACGTTGAGTGCCCGTTGACCGTTCACGTCAGGCGTGACTTCTGCGCTCTGGCGTTTGGCATCGAGCCATGCTGCACCCACATCCCAACTCCATGCCGCTCGGGTCATGCCTGCAGACAACTCTAGTCCGCGATGACGTGCTTCGCCATCGATCAGGCGTTTGCATGAATTGGCCGCAACACAATCGCCAAAATCGGTGGATTGAGGGCGGGTGATGTCAAACACACTGACTTGCCAGCGTGTGGTGCGGGTTTGGCTTTTGATGCCCAGCTCAAATTGTTGGCTGCGCAGTGCGGGTAAGGCCTGGCCTGAATTGATGTATTTGCTTTTGTTGGGTGCGACTTCGGTTTCTATACCTTCGCCGTAGCTGGCATAAAGGGTTTCATGGGGCGTGAGTTGGTAGGAGCCTGCGATCCAAGGTGTGTTGAATGAGCGCTCATCGTGAATGGCTTGGGTGCCATCTGACTTGGCGCTGTTTCGGTTCAGTCTGCTGTGTCGAAGGCCAAGCCATAAGGTCGTTTGAGCGTTCACTTCGATGCGGTCATTCAGTGCCAGTTCAGTCGTGTACTCGCTGGCGTTTGTCCCTGAATCGCTGTAATCGGCGTAGCCTGGGATGACGGCGCTGTCATAGACATTGCCTGTGCCCATGTAGATGTTGGTTTGGACATCGGGGGAGCGAAGCAATTGCCGTTGCCTTGAAATGCTGATGCCCATGTTGTGGACCATCTGGCCAATGGTCACATGACCTGCCAGCGAGCTTTGAAGGGCATCCGCAGTGCGTTGTTCCTTGTCACTGCGCCAGTCGTACAAGTCAAACCCACCATCTGCATAGTAGCGATCACAGTTGGCACCACCGCAGCCAAAAGCAAAGCTCAGCCGGTCATCTGTGCGCAGTCGCTGACCACCATATTGCGTCGTCCACAGCCAGCCACCTTCCAGGTTTTGCTTGAAGCGGATGCTGCCCGTTGTGCCATTGAAAACGCCCGGGACAGACCAGGCCTGGCGCGTGATGTTTCGGGTGCCGTCCACGGGCGCGGGCAGCGCATCGCCCATCAGGCTGTAGCCATTCACGCCGAATTGTTGGCGTTCGCTGCGTTCGATTTCCCATTCCAGTTTGCTGTCGGGCGTGATGCGCCAGTCCATGGCCAATGCCAACAGTCGGCGGTGGCCCTCGGTGTTTTGGATGTATGGGTCCAGGTCTTCGTAGGCCGCATTGAAACGGTAGCCCAGCGTCTGGTCCTGGCCAAAGCGGCCGCCCAGATCGAGTCCGATGCTGCTGCTTTTGCCGCTGCCGTAGCTGGCGCTGACCGAGCGGATGGTTTCGTCTTTGGCCGATGGGGGGCGCTTGACCACGTAGTTGACCAATCCCCCCGGTGCGCTGGTGCCCGCCTGGATACCGCTGGTGCCTTTGAACAGCTCGATGCGTTCCTTGTTGTCCATGGAGATCATGGTTTCGGCCGAAATCGGCAAGCCTTCGCGGCGGTAGTTGTAGCGGTTGTCCAGTGTGTAACCGCGCACGCTGAGCATGTCCCAGTAGGCGGGTGAGTTGTAGCTGTCGGCCACGCTGGCGTCCAGGCGCAGCGCGTCAGACACACGTTGTGCGCCAATGTCTTGCAAGGTATGCTGGTCGATGGTGACGGCGCTGAACGGTGCTTTGCTCAGAGGCACATCGCCAAAGCCGCTGACCTGTGAGGGCGCGGTGTCTGTGATGGTGATTTCGGTCAGGCCTTGGGCGTGCGCGCTGCCCATGGCCAACAGTGCCCATACGCTGGCCACATGTGTGGCGCGGCGAACGAGGCGAGGTTCAGAACGGCGAATGGGCCGGCGAGAGAATGGCGAAAAAAATGCCATGACGTTTTCCTTTAACGTTATGGCAGGTCGGCTGGCTGGGAACGTGGCACGCCCGAGGCGGTGTGCTCATGGTGCGACGTTCTTTTGAACTAGCTTCCCTGCGCGAGGATTACCTCAATCAGGTTCAAAGGGACTTTCTCAGTCGAAGACCTCACGGCCCTCAACACCCCTAGCGAATGCGCTGCAAATTGCGGCGCGGTATGAATTCTATGCGATGCCCAGCCGCTGGTGCAGCAGGGTGGAGGTTGTCGTGTACTGGAGCAGGGTCTTTTCTTCGGGGCGCAGCAGGGCCACGGCACCAAAAGCGGCCAGCGTGGCTTCGTGGAAGCCGCACAGGATCAGCTTCTTTTTGCCCGGATAGGTGTTGATGTCGCCCACCGCAAAAATGCCTGGCTCGGAGGTGGCGAAGTTTTCGGTGTTGACCACCAGTTGCTTGCGTTCCATGGCCAGGCCCCATTGCGCTACGGGGCCCAATTTGGGCGACAGGCCCAGGCAGGTTTGCAGCACATCGAGGCTTAGCCACTCGGTGTCGCCTTGTGGGTTAAGCAGCTCCAGCGCTTGCAGGCGGCCACCTTCGGCGCGCAGGCCGGTGGGCTGGCCCGGCACAAATCGCATGCGACCAGCCGTGCAGGCCTGGCGCATTTGTGCGATCAGCTCAGGGGCAGCGGTGAATTGGTCACGGCGGTGCAGCAGCGTCACGCTGGCGGCGGCTTGCGAGCCCTGGCTGGCGTCCAGGCAGGCTTGCAAGGAGGCGTCACCGTCGCCGGCCACCACCAGGTGCTGGCCAGTCCAACGTCCGGGTTGGGGGTGTTCGGCAAAGACCTGGGTGCCTTCAAAGGCGTCTAGGCCGTCCAGCACCATGCGGCGCGGGACAAAAGCGCCGACGCCAGCGGCGATGAACAGGGTGCGGGTGTGGAATGTGCGGTCCGATGTGGTTTGCACCCGAATGCGCTGGTCTGCCAAGCGTTCAATGGTGCTGACTTGCTGGCCTAAGTGCAACATGGGCTTGAACGGCGTGATTTGTTGCTGCAGGCGTTCGACCAGCTCATGGCCGGTGCAAAACGGAATACCCGGGATGTCGTAAATCGGTTTGGCCGGGTAGAGCTCGGCGCACTGGCCACCCACATGGGGCAGGGCATCGATGACGTGGCAGTGGATGCCTTGCAGCCCGAGCTGGAAAACCTGAAACAGGCCCACGGGGCCTGCGCCAATGACCAGCGCTTCGGTGTCGATCGGGGTGGTCATGGGATGTGTGTCGGGGGCTTTAGAAAAAATGGCCGAATGAATTCGGCCACTGTACAAAAGCGCTATGGCCTTAGCGGATCAGCTCGGCCAGTTTGCTGGTCTTGTCTTTCCATTGCTCGGCATCAGCCATGGGGGCTTTGCGCTTGGTGATGCTCTTCCAGCCGGGCAAGAGGGCCAGCTCGGCGTTGAGTTTGGTCATGTGCTGCTGGTCTGCGGGCAGGTCTTCTTCGGCATAGATGGCGTTCACGGGGCACTCGGGGATGCACACAGCGCAGTCGATGCACTCATCGGGGTCGATGGTCAAGAAGTTGGGGCCTTCGCGGAAGCAATCCACAGGGCAAACATCCACACAGTCGGTGTATTTGCACTGGATACAGGATTCGGAAACAACGTGGGTCATGATGGACTCGGAATTAAGAAGAGCGCAGGTGGGTTTGCGCAAACGGGCATTTTAAGGGAGATCGGTCTGGGGCTATGGGAGCGAACCCCTCCTTGCGAAGGGGTTTGGCGCGGCGTGCTTTCGTCCGCAGGGGCGGACTCCTACAAGCGCCGGGTCTTCAGTTGACCAGCACCGCCCCCGAGGTCTTGTGGCTGGCCGTGTCCACCAGCACCAGCGCGCCCAAGATGCGCGACTGGGCAAAGGGCAGGGTGACCAGCGGCTCTTGCAGGGCCAGTGTCACGTGGCCAATGGCGTTGGGGGCCAGCTCGGTGGCTTCTTCTTCGGCCAGGGTGTTCACGTTCAGGCGGTGCACCACGCGCTGCACCTTGACTTTGACCCAGCGGTGGCCGTGCAGCGCCCAGTACAGGCGGCCAGCCACCAGGGGCTCGTCGTCCATCCAGGCGATGGTGGTGTTGAGCTGGCGCTGGCCTTCGGGCGCACCTTCGGCCGCCAAAATCCAGTCACCCCGCGACACGTCCACCTCACGGTCCAGCACGATGCCTGCGCTGTGGCCTGCGGCTTTGCCCTGCGGTTGGCGGGTGGCCGACAACACTTGCGAGACCACAGCGGTCTGGCCGCTGGGGAAAACCTTGACGGTCTGGCCCGGCTCGATGCTGCCTGTGGCGACGCGCCCCCAGAACACGCGGCGGCCCTGCGTGGTCACGCCGGAGTCGTGGAACTTCTCGACCCACTGCACCGGGAAGCTGAACGCCACATCGGTCTCGGCAGGCGTCACAGGCAGGTCTTCGAGGATGCTGAGCAGGCTCGGGCCGGTGTAACCGCACCAGTCCGGCTGGCCGTTGTTTTCTTTGTCCACCACGTTCCAGCCCTTGAGCGCGGACACGGGCACCATGGCGGTGACGGTGATGCCGGCTTCTTGGGCGAACTTGTTCAAAGCACCTGCGATGTTCTTGTAAGCCACGGTGGCATCGGCCACGGCGTCGAGCTTGTTGATGGCGAACACGATGGAGGGCACGCGCAGCAGATTCACCAGCAGCGAATGGCGGCGGGTTTGCGGCAGCAGTTGCAAGTCGGGGTTGGCCCAGTCGAGCTTGATGGCGTCAACCAGCACCACCGCGGCGTCGGCGCTCGAAGCGGCGGTGACCATGTTGCGGGTGTACTGCTCGTGGCCGGGCGCGTCGCCAATGATGAACTTGCGCGCTTCGGTGTTGAAGTAGCGGTAGGCCACGTCGATGGTGATGCCTTGCTCGCGCTCGGCGCTCAGGCCGTCGGTCAGCAAAGCCAGATCGGTCTCACCCGAGCGCTGCACGCCCGCCAGGTGGTCTTGCAGCACAGCCTTGGTGTCGACCAGCAAGCGGCCAATCAGCGTGCTCTTGCCGTCGTCGACCGAGCCGCAGGTGATGAATCGCAACGCGGTTTGCGTGTTGCTTGCTGAGGACTTGGCAGAAAAGTGTTTGTCGTTGTGCATGGTTCGTGTGGGTTCGGTGTTCTGTAGGAGCGAGCCCCTGCTCGCGAATGGTTTTTTGCGCTTTGTGGGAGCGAGCCCCTGCTCGCGAATGCGTGCTGAGCCGCTTCAGGTATTCGGCCGCGGGGGCGGCCTCCCACAGGGGAACGCTGTCACAGAGGTTCAGAAATAGCCATCCTTCTTGCGCTTCTCCATCGAAGCCTCGGACGTCTTGTCGTCCATGCGGGTCGCGCCGCGCTCGCTCACATCGGCCGCCAGCGTCTCGATCACGATCTGCTCGGGCGTGGCCGCATCGCTTTCCACCGGGCAGGTGCAGGTGATGTCGCCCACGGTGCGAAAACGCACGTCGCGCACCACGACCTCTTCCCCGTCTTTGGGTGGTGTCAACTCGGTCACCGGCACCAGCAGGCCCCGGCGGTCCACCACCTCGCGCTTGTGGGTGTAGTAAATCGAAGGCAGCGCAATCTTTTCGCGGGCGATGTATTGCCACACGTCAAGCTCGGTCCAGTTGCTGATCGGGAACACGCGGAAGTGCTCACCGGGTTGCAGGCGGGTGTTGAACAGGGTCCACAACTCGGGGCGCTGGGCCTTGGGCTGCCACTGGCCAAAGCTGTCGCGGTGCGAAAAGATGCGTTCTTTGGCGCGGGCCTTTTCTTCGTCACGGCGTGCGCCGCCGATCAGCGCGTCAAAGCGGAACTCCTCAATCGCTTCGAGCAGGGTGACCGACTGGTGCACGTTACGGCTCTCACCGGGGTGGGCCAGGCGCACGGTGCCGCGCTTCATCGAGTCTTCGACGCTGCGCACGATCAGCTCAGCGCCCAGTTCTTTGGCACGCGAATCGCGGAAATCGGTCACTTCCTTGAAGTTGTGGCCGGTGTCGATCATCAGCAGCGGGTAGGGGATGCGCCCCGCGCCAAAGGCTTTTTCGGCGCACTTGAGCATGACCAGCGAATCCTTGCCGCCCGAAAACAGCAGGGTGGGGCGCTCGAAGGCGGCGGCAACTTCGCGCAGGATGAAGATGGTTTCTTCTTCCAGCGCATCCAGGTGGCTGTTGCTCAGGGTGTGCAACTCGGTTTGTGTCATGGCGTTCATGCTTTTTCTCTCATCTCTATCAGGGCAAGGAGTGCCCAGGCATATCCAAAGTCGGTCGAAGTGATGTGTGGCGGGATCGGGGGTGCAGGGGGCGACGATGTGTGGCGCGCAGCGACTTCTGAGGAGCCCACTGTGCCCCCGAGCCCGCCTCACATCACAGCCTTAAGCTTTGACGTGCAACCCACACTCCTTGGCCGCTTCGTCTTCCCACCACCAGCGGCCAGCACGAAACTCTTCGCCCAGGCTGATGGCGCGGGTGCAAGGGGCGCAACCGACGCTCGGGAAGAACTGGTCGTGCAGCGGGTTGTAGTCCACTTGGTTCTCAGCGATGTAATGCCAAACGTCACCCCAGGTCCATTGGGCCAGGGGGTTGAACTTGGACAGACCTTTGGACGCGACTTCGCTGTCGTCTTGCAGCGGCACCTCGGCGCGGGCCGTCGATTGCTCCTGACGCAATCCGGTGATCCAGGCGCGTTGTCCCTTCAAGGCGCGGGCCAGCGGCTCCATCTTGCGGATGCCGCAGCATTCCTTGCGCAGCTCGATCGACTTGTAAATCGCGTCTTGACCTTTGTCACGCACGAACTGGATGACCGACGCCTGCTCAGGGCGCAGCACGTTGATCGGGGTACGCGAATGGGCCTGGGTGCGCTCCAGCAGGGCCAGGGTTTCGGTGTGCAGTGCGCCGGTCTCCAGCACAAACACCGGGATGTCGAGCTGCAGGCTGTTGATCAGGTGGGTGATCACCACGTCTTCGGCGCCCAGGCTGGAGGCTTGGGTGACCGGGCTGAACTCGGCCGCTGCGCGCTGCAGCAAAGCCTGGGTTTCGGCCAACTTGGCGGCAAAGTCAGGGCTGGCTTTGGCGTTTTGCTCGGTGGCTTTGGCCGGGGCGTTGCGGGAAGAAATCAGGCTGGAAGTCATGTTGTGTGTTGTGTGCTCGTGTTTTGTGGGAGGTCGCCCCTGCGGCCGAATGCGTGAAGTGGCTCCGGCTGACATTCGCGAGCAGGGGCTCGCTCCCACAAAGGGATTTGCGCCTACAAGGGGTCTTTTCAGTCGGCTTTCGCAAACTGGGGTTGGGTGTCGACAGCAGAGCCTTGGTAGAACCCGGCAAAACGGGCGAACTGGCGCTGGGCAGCAGAGGCGTCCACGCCTTCGCGCAACACAGCCACGTCAAAACCCGTGCGCTGCATTTGCACCAACTGGTCAATCAGCACGTCGCCGGTGGCCCGCAGCTCGCCCGCAAAGCCCAGGCGGCGGCGCAGCAAGAAGGCCTGGCTGTAAGCGCGGCCATCGGTGAATTTGGGGAACTGCAGGTCGATGCGCGTGACGCCCGTCAGGTCGAGCGTGCGGGGATCGGCGTCGTTGGCCAGCGTGATGACCGCAGGCGATTCCACGGCTTGGTGTTCTTGGGCAGAGATGATTTTCATGAGGTGCTAGCTTTGCTGTTTGGGCTTGTGGGAGCGCGCCCCTGCGCGCGAATGGGTCATTCGGCCGCAGGGGCGGCCTCCTACAGGGATGTTCAGGTGGCGGTTTCCTCGGCGGGGTGGCGGGCTGCATTGGCCGCAGCCTTGAACGGGTCCTGGCCCACGCGGCGCAGGGTTTCAATGAAGTACTCATGGCGGCCAACTAAGGGCTGGCGCAGGGCTTTGTAAGTGTCCAAAATCGCTTCGATCACGTCGGGCACTTCGAACGACGAGAACGAAGGGCCAACCACCTTGCCTGGGACGGTGGGGCCTGACAGGTCTTTGCCGTCCGAGCCGCCCAGCGTGACCTGATACCACTCTTTGCCGTCTTTATCCACACCCAAAATGCCGATATGGCCCGAGTGGTGGTGACCGCAGGAGTTGATGCAGCCGCTGATGTGGAAGTCGATGTGGCCCAGGTCGTTTAACTCGTCCAGGTCTTGGTAGCGCTCGGTGATGGCGGCGGCCAAAGGCAGCGAGCGGGCATTGGCCAGGGCGCAATAGTCGCCGCCGGGGCAGGCGATCATGTCGGTCAAGAGGCCAATGTTGGGCTGGGCCAGGCCCAGGGCTTTGGCTTCGAGCCACAGGGCGTGCAGCTGGTCCAGGGGCACCCAAGGCAGCACCAGGTTTTGCGTGTGGCTGACGCGGGCTTCGCCAGCGGAATATTTCGCCACCAGTGCGGCGGCGGCGTCCAGTTGGTCGGCCGTGGCGTCGCCTGGCGACTGGCCTGTACGCTTGAACGACAGGCTCACGGCGCGCAGCGCGGGGTTCTGGTGCGGCTTGACGTTTTGCGCGATCCAGCGGGCAAAGGCGGATGTCTTGGCCGCTTCGATGCTGACGTCGGCTTCGGCCTTGGCGGTCCACTCGGCCGTCGCAGCAGGCAGGTTCAGGGCCGGGGCCACGAAGCAGGCGGCCACGCGGTCGAACTCGGCTTGCGGGATGGTGTGCAGGCCACCGTCTTTGACCAGAATGTCCTGGTATTCGGCTTCGACTTCGTCAAAGTAGCGCTGGCCTTCGGCTTTGACCAAAATCTTGATGCGGGCCTTGTACAGGTTGTCGCGGCGGCCCCAGCGGTTGTAGACCCGGATCACGGCTTCGAGGTAATTCATGATCTGGTTCCAGGGCAGGAACTCGCGGATCTGTGTGCCCACCACGGGCGTGCGGCCCATGCCGCCGCCCACCAGCACCTTGAAGCCCACTTCGCCCGCGGCGTTCTTGACCATCTGCAGGCCCACGTCGTGCCAGCCAATGGCAGCGCGGTCTTCGGCCGCGCCGGTGATGGCGATCTTGAACTTGCGCGGCAAGAAGGCGAACTCTGGGTGCAGCGTGCTCCACTGGCGGATCAGCTCGGCATAGGGGCGGGGATCGACCACTTCGTCCACGGCCACGCCGGCCAGCTCGTCGGTGGTGGTGTTGCGGATGCAGTTGCCGCTGGTCTGGATGCCATGCAGGTTCACGGTGGCCAGCAAGTCCATCACGTCGGCCGATTTGGACAGGGGAATCCAGTTGAACTGCACGTTCTGGCGGGTGGTGAAGTGGCCGTAGTTGGTGGTCAGCTTGGGGGCGAGGCCCGGCAGCTTGTCTTGCGTGGCCTGGGCCTCGGCCAGCAAGGCGGCGTCGGGGGTGTCGTATTCACGCGCGATTTGGGCCAGCACCTTCAGCTGCGGTGCCGAGATTTCGCCATAAGGCACCGCCACGCGGAGCATGGGGGCGTAGCGCTGGACGTACCAACCGTTTTGCAGGCGCAAGGGCTTGAATTCATCGCCGGTCAGTTGGCCTGCTTCAAAGCGTTCGAGCTGGTCGCGGTGCTGTGCGGCGCGGGCGCGCACGAACTGTTTGTCAAATTCGGTGTATTGGTACATAGGAAAAACTCAGATCAAAACCAGTTTGGTGCCGGCCCAGGCCAGCAAGACGGAAAGCAAAGAGCGGATCACGCGGTCAGGCGTGTGGTGCGTCAAGCGCGAGCCCAGCCAGATGCCAGGCAGCGAGCCTGCCAGCAGCTTGGCCAGCAAAGGCCAATCGACTGAGCCCAAAGAGGCATGGCCCAGGCCCGCCACCAGCGTGAGGGGCACGGCATAAGCAATGTCAGCCGCCACGATGCGGGGCAAAGGCAGCATGGGGTAAAGCACCAGCAATACGGTGACGCCAATCGCGCCCGCGCCCACCGAGGTGAGGGTGACCAAGGTGCCGATCAGCGCGCCAAACAGCACAGGCAGGCTCCAGTGGCGCGGTGTGGTGGCACGCGATTCGTCGGCGCTGGCCAAGTGTCGGGGCACTTGCTTGCCGCGCACCGCCTTGTAAAGCATGGCCGCAGCCGTGAGCAGCAAGGCCACGCCCAATGTCGAAGTCATCAGCGACTGCACTTGGGGATCGGCAGGCCCCACCCAGCGCAAGATGCCGAGCGTCACCAGGCAAGCTGGAATGCTGCCCGCACTGAGCAAGCCCACCACGCGCCAGGGCACGATGCGCTGGCGCGCAAAGCTCACGGTGCCGCCCAGCTTGGTGAAAGCCGCAAACAGCAAGTCGGTGCCGACCGCCATGTAGGGCTTCACACCAAAGAAAAAAATCAACAGTGGCGTCATCAAGGAGCCGCCACCCACTCCCGTCAGGCCCACGATGGTGCCCACGAAAAACCCTGCAAAGACATAAGCCAAATCAACCATGGGGGCGACTGTAAGGGGTCTTTATGCCTAAACAAACGATTTTTTAGTTGTGCATATATTCTGGTTGCTTATAAGTAGTGCAGGGCACCTGGCGCAAGCTTTCCGCAAGGGGCAGGGTGGTGTGCGCCGAATCACGCAAACGACCCGTGGTGTGTGATTTTTCGGATGTCCCGTCTGCGACAGGTCGAATCTCGGCTGGTACAGTCACGGCTCTTGCTATTAACCCTAGGACTATTTTTATGAACCGCCTTATTGCCACAGGCCTGCTGAGCGCAGCCCTTGCCACGAACACCGTCATGGCCCAAACCCCGATCAAGATCGGTGAGATCAACAGTTATTCCGCCATTCCGCAGTTCACCCAGCCTTACAAGCAAGGCTGGCAGCTGGCGGTCGAAGAGATCAACGCCCAGGGCGGCCTGCTGGGCCGCAAGGTCGAGGTCATCGCCCGTGACGACGCCGGCAAGCCCGAAGAGGCTTTGCGCCACGCCATTGAGCTCACGTCCAAAGAAAAGGTCGATGTGCTGGCCGGGGGCTTTTTGTCCAACGTGGGCTTGGCCCTGGCCGACCACGCGCACAAGAACAAACGCTTGTTCGTGGCCAGCGAGCCTTTGACCGACGCCATCGTCTGGGACAAGGGCAACCGCTACACCTTCCGCCTGCGCCCCAGCACCTACATGCAAGCGGCCATGCTGGTCGAAGAAGCAGCCAAATTGCCCGCCAAGCGCTGGGCCACCATTGCGCCCAACTACGAATACGGCCAAAGCGCCGTGGCCAGCTTCAAGGAATTGCTCAAAGCCAAGCGCCCTGATGTGGAATTTGTGAGCGAGCAGTGGCCCGCCCAGGGCAAGATCGAGGCAGGCAGCACCCTCACGGCCACCATGGCCAGCAAACCCGATGCGATCTTCAACGTGACCTTTGGCGCTGACCTCGCCAAGCTGGTGCGCGAGGGCAATCAGCGCAATGTCTTCCCCAAGACGCCCGTGGTGTCGCTGCTGTCGGGCGAGCCCGAGTACCTGGAGGTGCTGAAAGACGAAACGCCCAAGGGCTGGATCGTGACCGGCTACCCCTGGGACCAGCTCGACAACAAAGAGCACGCCAGCTTTGCCGCCAACTACTACAAGAAGTTCAATGAGAACCCCAAGGTCGGCTCGGTGGTGGGTTACGCCACCCTGCAGGCCATCTTTGCGGCCATCAAAAAGGCCAACTCCACCGACAACGAAAAGCTGGTCACTGCCATGCGTGGCCTGAAGTTCAGCACCCCGTTTGGCCCGGCCGAGTTCCGTGCCATTGACCAGCAGTCCACCATGGGTGCGTATGTCGGCAAGCTCGACCAGCGCGGCGGCAAGGGCACCATGGTGCAGTGGCGTTATGCCGACGGCAAGGCTTACCAGCCCACCGACGCCTATGTGAAATCACGCCGCCCTGCGGACGCGATGAAGTAAAGCGCCGCCACGCCTGAACCGGTTTCAGGCGGGCGTCAGCCCCCAGCGGTGCGCATCGCTGGCTTGCCAAAATTCGGCAAATGGGCTGGGCAGCGCCGCAGGGTCGGCAGGGGCCTGCAGCAACTGTCCCGGCAACAAGGTGTCGATGGTGCTTGCCAGGCTGCGGGCTTGGCCCTGAGCATTGCGCACCATCAGGTGGTGGGCCGTCATGTCGGCCGGGCGTGTCAGTCCGGCAGCGCCCAGCAAGTCGGCCAAGGCGTGCATCGTGTTGGCGTGAAAGTAATACACCCGCTCGGCTTTGTCGGTGACCACAATGGCGCGTTGGCGCACCGGGTCTTGCGTGGCCACACCTGTGGGGCAGTGGTCGGTGTGGCAGCTGCGCGACTGGATGCAGCCCAGCGCAAACATGAAGCCCCGAGCCGAATTGCACCAGTCGGCCCCCAAGGCCAGACAACGCGCAATGTCAAAAGCCGAGATCACTTTGCCCGATGCCCCGATCTTGATGCGCTCGCGCAAGCCGGCGCCCACCAGGCTGTTGTGCACTAGGCGCAGGCCATCGCGCAAAGGCATGCCCACATGGTCGGCAAACTCAATGGGCGCAGCGCCCGTGCCGCCTTCGGCGCCATCCACCACCACGAAGTCGGGCGTCTGGCCGGTCTGAACCATCGCTTTGACGAGGGAGAACCACTCTGCCGGATGCCCCACACACAGCTTGATGCCCACCGGTTTGCCGCCAGACAACTGGCGCAACTGGGCCACAAACTTCAGCAACTCCACAGGGGTGGTGAAGGCCGAGTGCTTGGCGGGCGAAACGCAATCCTGGCCCATCGGCACGCCCCGCGCATCGGCGATCTCGGCGCTGACCTTGGCTTTGGGCAGCACCCCGCCGTGGCCCGGTTTGGCACCCTGAGACAGTTTCACCTCGATCATCTTGACCTGTGGTGACTGCGCCTGCAGGGCAAAGCGCTCGGGGTCGAAGTGGCCATCTTGCGTGCGGCAGCCAAAGTAACCCGAAGCAATCTGCCAGATCAGGTCACCCCCGTGCTCGCGGTGGTGCGCCGAAATGCTGCCTTCGCCGGTGTCGTGTGCAAACTGCCCTCGGGCCGCACCTTTGTTCAGGGCCTTGACGGCGTTGGGCGACAAGGCGCCAAAGCTCATGCCCGAGATGTTGAGCAGCGACAAGTCATAGGCCTGTGTGCACTGCGTACCGCCCACCCGGATGCGAAACGATGCCGGGTCCGGTTGCTCGGGCTGCAACGAGTGGGCAATCCATTCGGTGTTGGGGTTGTACATGTCCTTGATGCTGCCAAAACCACGTTTGTCGTTTTGCACCTTGGACCGCGCATAGACCATGGCGCGCTGGTTGCGCGAAAACGGCAGCTTCTGTTCGTCGTCCTCCAGAAAATACTGGCGCATTTCTGGCCGGATGTACTCCAGCCCATAGCGCAGACGCCCCGTCAGTGGGTAGTTGCGGCGCACCGCCTGTTTGGACTGTGTGAAGTCGATCCAGCCCAGCACAAAGAGCACGGCAAAGCCTGCGCTGGCCCAAACCGAGAAGGGTGTGCTGACCACGGCCGCAGGCACGGTGATCAACCAGGGCAGGTAGCGCGATAAAGATTGGCGGGCCATGTGCACTCCGGAAAGGAACCGACACCCAGGTCGGCACAGGCCCATCGTAGTTGTTATTGGTGTTTTTGTTAAATTTATAAGCGGCGGTACCTTTGGGCTGCCAAGTGCTTGGCCAAAGATGCCTCCAAAGGCAGAGGCTCGTTGTCGAGCCAGGCCGCCATGAGTTCGCCGCACAACACCGCTAGGCTGATGCCGCGTGCGCCCATGCCTGCGCTGAGCCACAGGCCCGGCAAGCGTTCGCTGTCGATAGGCCCCACGGCGGGCAGGCGGTCGGGCAGGGTGCAACGCAAACCTGCCCAGCCCTGCACAAGCTCGGGGTCAAACTGTTGTTGCATCGCTGCGCCCAAGTCGGGCAGCAAGGTGGACAAGCGCAGCTGGTTGGCCGCGTGGTCTTCTGGCCGCACGGGGGCTTGCTCACAGTTGCGCTCAAAGGTCGAGCCGATGTACCAGCCGGCTGGCCCCTCGGGTGTGGGCACGCCGCTGATGAAGCTGCCGTGGCCGTTGACCGGAAAGGGTGGGAGCAGCTGGCGCTGTGCATCGCTCAAGTCGCTCATGTGTCCAAAGCTCACTTGCCCGCGCAAGGGGTTCAGTGGCACGGCAAAGCCGGGCAGGGGGCGCAGCAGAGCCAAGCTGTCAAAGGCGCTGGCCACCACCAGCAAAGGCGCTTGCCCCAGCACCTGGCCTTGCGCGTTGGTCACGGTCCACAAGTCGCCTTGGCGCTCAATGTGTTGAACCGTTTGCCCCCACTTCACTTGCACACCCGGTGTCTGCAGCTGCGCCGCCACCAGTTGGCGGGGCCTGATCCAGCCCGCCATGCTGTGCCAAAGCGCAGGCGTGTCGGGCGGCAGGCCCGCTGCGGCAATCTGCGCGGCGCTGGCCAGCGTGCTGCTGGGGCTCAGGCTGCCGAATGTGGTGCCAGGTGCGGTGGCCGGTGGGGTGTCTGGCGTGGTGTCTGCGCCGTGGCAGGGGTCTTGAGTGGTGTTGGCCTTGGGCAGCCTGCGTTTGCCCGCCAGGTTGTGTTCCAAAACCCCCGTCAAGGCCCAGTCGGTGCCGCTTTGCAGCAGTGTTTGGGCGCGCTGCAAAGTGGCCCGCACACCTGCTCGGGTCAGGCGTGAGAGCACATTGTCGTCGGGCGAGACATGGGGCGCGGCCAAACCCGCAGGCAGGCCCGAAGCCCCTGCGCCAAGGCCTGTGGCTTGGTCCAGCACGGTGACGGACCAGCCGCGCAAAGCCAGGCTGTGTGCCACGGCAGAGCCCGACAAGCCCGCACCGATGACCAGTGCCTGGCGTGTCAGGGGAAAGTGGTTCAAGGTGTCAGGGCTTGCGTCAGACGCAGCCAACTTCAGTTGGCGGCTGGTGGCACGTAGCCTTGGGCAGCGTCAGCGCCTGCGCCAAAGAAATGGTTTTCCATTTGACGAGCCAGGTATTGGCGGGCGCGCAGATCGGCCAAGTTCAGGCGGTTTTCATTGACCAACATGGTCTGGTGCTTGAGCCAGTCAGCCCAAGCTTGCTTGCTCACGTTTTCCCAAATGCGCTTGCCCAACTCGCCGGGATAAGGCGCGAAGTCCAAGCCTTCTGCTTCGGTGCCGAGTTTGATGCATTGAACGGTGCGTGCCATGGTGTCTTTCAGCCTTGATCTATCTTAAGAAGCTCTGGTTATACGGATATAAAATTTCAGTATTTCCAGTATTGAGCGGTTCACACGAAAATACGCCCTGTTTCGCGACAGGATCGACTTTCTTGTGGTCTATCAGGCTGCAACTGTAGCAAGCTTTCAGCATCCCCCCAGTGGCTTTGGGGCTCTTGTCCCTGCCATAACCCAGACAAATCAAATGAGTGCTTTTCTTGAAGAACGCGTTTTGAGCGTTCACCACTGGACCGACCGTCTGTTCAGCTTCACCACCACCCGCGACCAGGCCCTGCGCTTTTCGAATGGCCACTTCACCATGATCGGTTTGCGCGGCGAGAACGGCAAACCGCTGCTGCGCGCTTACTCGATCGCCAGCGCCAACTACGAAGAGCACCTTGAGTTTTTGAGCATCAAGGTGCCCGACGGCCCGCTGACTTCCAAGCTGCAACACATCCAGGTGGGCGACACCATCGTGGTGGGCCGCAAACCCACCGGCACCTTGCTGTGTGACTACCTCTTGCCCGGCAAAAACCTGTACCTCATGTCCACCGGCACCGGTCTGGCCCCGTTCATGAGCATCATCCGCGACCCCGAAACCTACGAGCGCTTTGAAAAGGTCATCCTTGTGCACGGTGTGCGCCAGGTCAATGAGTTGGCCTACCACGACTACATCACGAAAGAGCTGCCCGCCAACGAGTTCTTGGGTGAGATGGTGAGCAAACAGCTGTTGTACTACCCCACCGTGACCCGCGAGCCCTACAAAAACCAGGGCCGCCTGACCGATCTGATCGAAAACGGCAAGCTGTTTGCCGATCTGGGCTTGTCCAAACTCAACCCCGACACCGACCGGGTGATGATCTGCGGCTCCCCCGCCATGCTCAAAGACCTCAAGCGCATCTGCGAAGAAAACGGCTTGAAAGAAGGCAACACCAGCACCCCGGGAGCCTTTGTCATCGAACGGGCATTTGCCGAGTCCTGATTTGGCTGGGGCTTTGTGAAAAGCCCCACCAAGGGCATCTCAACACGGGCGCACAATGCGCCCGTTGGCTTTTAAAAACAGACCATGAACCTGACTTCCATCACCCCCTCACGCTGGCTGGCCCTGATCGCTTTGTCGGGCATTGGCATGCTCGCCTTTGGTTTGTATCTGCAGCACGTGGTGGGCCTGAACCCTTGCCCCATGTGCATTGTGCAGCGCTATGCCTTGATCGGCGTGGTGCTGGTGGCTGCTGTGGGCTGGCGTTTGCGTGGCTGCGGCCTGGCGGTGTCGGGTGTGTTGCTGGCGCTGGTGTCGGGCTTTGGCGGTTTTACCGCTGCGCGCCAAAGCTGGCTGCAGTGGTACCCGCCCGAGGTCGTGACCTGTGGTCGAGATTTTTACGGCATGGTCGAAAACTTTCCCATCAATCGCGCCATCCCCATGATCTTCAAGGGCAGCGGCGACTGCACCAAGGTGGATTGGACCTTTTTGGGTGGCTCGATTGCCAACTGGTCATTCGTGTGCTTCGTGGTCTTTGGCCTCTTGGGCCTGTGGGTGGCCCGCAAGTCGCGTCAAGCCGCGGCGTAACTGAGCGGCACGGCGGTGGTGTATTTCAGCTCCTCCATGGCAAAGCTCGAACTCACATCCGACAGCGGCACCTGCTGAATCAGCTGCTTGTACACCTGGTCGTAAGCGGCAATGTCGGGCACCACCACCCGCAGCAGGTAGTCCACATCACCGCTCATGCGGTAGACCTCGACGATTTCCGGGATGCCCTGCACCGTGGCCCGAAACTTCTCCAGCCAAGGCAGATCGTGGTCACGCGTGCGCACCGCCACAAACACCGTCACCCCCAGATTCACCTTTTGCCTGTCCACCAGGGCCACCTGCTGCGAGATCACGCCCAGCTCCTTGAGCCGCTGAATGCGCCGCCAGCAAGGCGTGGGCGTCAGGTGCACGGCGGCGGCCAACTCGTTGATCGGCATGTCACTGCTCTTTTGTAGCAACTCCAGCAATTTTCGATCTATTGCATCAATTTTCTGTTTCATGGCTTTATTGTAGAAAATTATTTTAAAAATAAGTCATTTTGGGTTTTATTTTGAAACTCCATGCTGGCCATTCGGTGGCAAACTTTGATGTTCATTTTGCAAAGAAGGCGGGCATGAAAAAAATCGGTTTGATTGGCGGCATGAGCTGGGAATCCACAGCGCTTTACTACCAGCACATCAACCGCGAAGTGGCCAAGCGCCACGGCGGTCTGCGTTCGGGGCGGGTGCACCTCATCAGCCTGGACTTTCAGGAAATCGCCGATCTGCAAAAGCAAGGCGACTGGCCCCGCATGACAGAAATTTTGCAAACGGCTGCGCGCCAGCTTGAAAGCAGCGGCGCCGAGGTCTTGCTGATCTGCACCAACACCATGCACCGCATCGCGCAGGAGGTTCAGTCGGTGACCGCCTTGCCTTTGCTGCACATTGCCGACGTGACCGCCGACGCGATCTTGGCCGCAGGCCTCAACAAGGTGGGCCTGCTGGGCACCCGCTTCACCATGGAACAAACCTTCATGCGCGACCGCTTGGCGGCACGCGGCATTGAATGCGTGGTGCCTGACGAAACGGGGCGCATCGAGGTGCACCGTGTCATTTTTGAAGAACTGTGCCGGGGCGTGGTGCGGGACGATTCGCGCCAGAAACTGGTGGCCTTGGTGCGCGAGTTGGCAACCCAGGGCGCGCAAGGCGTGATTTTGGGCTGTACCGAGTTGACCATGATCTTGCAGCCCGGCGACCTTGGCTTGCCCCTCTTTGACACCACCGAACTGCACGCCATGGCCGCCGTTGATTTCTCACTGTCCTGAGGTTCACCATGTGCCAACTGATGGGCATGAGCTGCAATAACCGCGCAGCCACCACGTTTTCATTCACCGGGTTTTCTGCCCGGGGCGGGCGCACCTCGGACCATGTGGACGGCTGGGGCATTGCGTTTTACGACGGCCACGGTTGCCGGGTTTTTCAGGACGACCAACCGGCCAGCGAGTCTCCGCTGGCGGAATACGTGCGCAGCCATCCGATCAAATCCCGCGTGGTGGTGGCGCATGTGCGCAAAGCCACTCAGGGCGATGTGCAAGCGGCCAACTGCCATCCTTTTCAGCGCGAATGGCTGGGTCGCACTTGGGTGTTTGCCCACAATGGCGACCTGGGCCGCTTTGAAGCGCCGATGACCTGCCAAGACATGCCTGTGGGCACCACCGACAGCGAGCGTGCGTTTTGCGCCCTCATGAGCCGTTTGCGTCAGCATTTCAAAGACCGGCAGCAGCCGCCCGAGTGGTCAGAGCTGGCCCCGGTGCTGTCAGGCATCGTGGGCGATCTGGCCCAACACGGCAACCTCAACATGCTGCTGAGCGACGGCCACGCCCTTTATGTGCATTGCTCGACCCACCTGCACCAGCTGGCCCGGCACCACCCGTTCCCCAAGGCCCGGTTGGTGGACTGCGACATGAGTCTGGACTTGGGGCCACTCAACGCCGAAGGCGACGTCATGACCCTGCTGGCCACCGAACCATTGACCGTCGATGAACCCTGGCAAGCCCTGCGCACCGGCGAATTCCGGGTGTATGTGGACGGTCAGGAGGTCTGGCGCGAGCTGAACCCGCAAACGCAAGCCTTTGCCGCAGCCGAGCGCGTGCTGCCCAAGGGCAGCCTCAGAGCTTCTTGAACATCGAAAAAGTGGCAGTTTGGTAGAACTGGCGTTCAATGTTTGGGAATGCGTCAGACTTTTCGTCTCGCAAGTGGTGTGAAGAGAGGGGCGTGATCAAGGGTCATTTAGCCCCTGAGCCCTCGTGCCTTTTGCAAAATTTTTTCTGTAGGAATGTCTTGCAAGCACCAGCTGGCTACTTTTCTGGCCGTGTTGCTGAGACCATGCCGATCGGGGCCTGTGCCGCTCGCCTTGATGACTTCTACGGGGATAAGTTGCTCTGTCAGCTTATCGGCCAAAACAATCTGTGAGGGCCAAAGTACATTGGCGTCTTCTGGGTCGCCGACCATGAAGACGCGCAAGTCTGGATGCATCATGGTTTTGTTGAGTTTATCGGTGGGCTCATAAGAGTCCGCATAGCCTGTTGTATCCCGTGTCCGTCCGTAAAGTTTCCATCTGATGCTGGGGGAAGATGGCGAAGACGTTGGTACAGCACAGACGATATCGCTGCGCATCGTCAGCAGGGATGCTGTGACATGTCCTCCACCGCTTTGCCCAGCAATCACGAATTCCTTGATGGCCCATTGTTGTTTCAGGGCATCCAGCGCTGAATTGATCTGACGCGACTCCATTTCACGCCGTCTTTGCATGTGGTCGCCTCAAGACCCATGGGTACCAGGTCTGCCGATAAAGACATAAGGCACGCCCAATTGGCGGTGAATCTGTTCCGCTTGTTCGGCAAGCTTGTCTTGGCTGAGGGCTAGGTAATTTTTATTGGTTTTTCCTGCTCCCACCCAAATATCGCCATGAAAAAAAACCATGACCCTTTCATTTTGGGTGGGAGCAAGACCTGCCATCCAATATCGAATGCATTCGCTGCCGTGATCTTTTGTGGTTGCCCAAAGACCATTGTTGATCTCTTTGCAACGCACCTCAGTGGCTTTGATGCCTCGGGTGATGGCAGTTTCCGAAAAATCACCATCTGCGGTGAAATCCATGCGCCCCAAAAATGCATGAACCTGATGGGTTGTCAGTGATAGAAGGGCAATAACGGCCAGAACCAAGGCAAACCGAGAGGTACGGAACCACACCGTCACAGCTTTTTGACCAGCACTTGGCTCTTGCGGTCCCAGTTGTATTTGCGTTTGCGCGCTTCGGGCAGCCAGTCGGGGTCGACCTGTGCAAAGCCGCGCTTGATGAACCAGTGCATGGTGCGCGTGGTCAGCACAAAGATGCTTTTGAGGCCCATGGCGCGGGCGCGTTGCTCCACGCGCTTGAGGATTTTTTCGCCATCGCCCTGGCCTTGCGATTGGGGCGACACGGTCAGCGCCGCCATCTCGGCCGTTTTGGCTTCGGGGTAAGGATAGAGCGCCGCGCAGGCAAAAATCACGCCGTCGTGGTCGATGATGGTGTAGTGGTCCACATCGCGCTCGATCTCGGTGCGGTCGCGCTTGACCAGCGTGCCGTCTTTCTCAAACGGTTCAATCAACTGCAAGATGCCGCCCACATCATCGGCGGTGGCCTCGCGCAGCTCTTCAAGTTTTTCATCGACCACCATGGTGCCGATGCCATCGTGCACATACACCTCCAGCAGCAGCGAGCCGTCCACTGCAAAGGGCAGGATGTGCGAGCGCTCCACGCCCTCTTCGCACGCCTTCACGCAGTGCTGCAGGTAAAAGCCGATGTCGGTCGGCTCGGTCGGCCGGGGCAGCGAGGCCAGCAATTGTTTGGCAGCGGCCAGCGGCAGCTCGGTATCGATCGGGTTGTCCTCGCTGGCGGGCTCATTGGGCTGCATGCGGATGCCCGGAATTTCCGTCACAAAAATCAGCTTGTCGGCCTGCAATTCAGCGGCCACACTGGTCGCGACTTCTTCCATGGCCAAATTGAAAGCCTCACCCGTGGGCGAGAAGCCAAAGGGCGACAGCAGCACCATCGCGCCCATGTCCAGCGTGCGCATGATGCCGTCCACGTCCACCTTGCGCACCAGCCCCGAGTGCTGAAAATCCACGCCGTCCACAATGCCCACCGGCCGCGCCGTGATGAAGTTGCCCGAAATCACCCGCACCGTCGAGCCCGCCATGGGCGTGTTGGGCAGGCCCTGGCTGAAAGCGGCCTCAATCTCGTAACGCAGCTGGCCAGCGGCTTCTTGCGCGCAATCGAGCGCCACGCTGTCGGTGATGCGCATGCCGTGCGAATACTTGGGCGTGTGGCCCTTGGCCGCCAGTTGTTCGTTCACCTGTGGCCGAAAACCGTGCACCAGCACGATCTTGACGCCCATGCTTTGGATCAGGGCCAGGTCTTGTGCCAGGTGCGCCAGCTTGCCTGCGGCAATGGCCTCGCCCGCGATGCCCACCACAAAGGTCTTGCCCCGGTGCATGTGGATATAGGGTGCCACCGACCGGAACCAGGGCACGAAAGTGAAATTGAAGACTGTGGGCATGGGTGGGCAATGGGCTGCGAAAGTGGCAGGGTGCGCGGGACTGGGATAATCCCCCGCTGTTATTGCCTTGATTTTCACAGAAGTTTCCGCCTTGTCTGACACCCCCCTCCAAATCGAGTTCCCCGAAGGCCTGCCGGTCTCTGCCCGCCGTGACGAAATCATGGCCGCCATGGACCAGCACCAGGTCATCATCGTCTGCGGCGAAACCGGCTCGGGCAAGACCACGCAGCTGCCCAAAGTCGCGCTGATGCTGGGGCGCGGGCGGCTGAACGCCAAGCCCGGCGAGCGGGGCCGTTTGATTGGCCACACCCAGCCCCGGCGCATTGCGGCCAGCTCGGTGGCCAAGCGCATTGCCGAAGAGCTCAAGACGCCGCTGGGCGAAGTGGTGGGTTTCAAGGTGCGGTTTCAGGACCGGCTGAGCAAAAACGCGTCCGTCAAGCTGATGACCGATGGCATCTTGCTGGCCGAAACCCAGACCGACCCGCTGCTGCAAGCCTACGACACCATCATCATCGATGAGGCGCACGAACGCAGCCTGAACATCGACTTTTTGCTGGGCTACCTGCGTCAGATCCTGCCGCGCCGCCCCGACCTGAAAATCGTCGTCACCTCGGCCACGATCGACGCCGACCGCTTTGCCAAACACTTTGCCTCGCGCAACGGCCCGGCTCCGGTCATCATGGTCTCGGGCCGCACCTTCCCGGTGGAGCAGCGTTACCGCCCGTTTGAAGAATCGCGTGACTATGGCCTGAACGAGGCCATGGCCGACGGCGTGGATGAGCTCTGGCAAGGCGGGGCAGGGGGCGACATCCTGATCTTTTTGCCCGGCGAGCGCGAAATCCGCGAAGCTGCCGACCACCTGCGCAAACACCTGGCGCACCAGCCGCTGACCCGCAACGCCGAAGTGCTGCCCCTGTTTGCCCGCCTGTCGCAGGCCGAGCAAGACCGGATCTTTGAGGCGTCCAACGGCCGCCGCATTGTGCTGGCCACCAACGTGGCCGAAACTTCGCTCACGGTGCCCGGCATCCGCTATGTGATCGACGCGGGCACCGCCCGCGTCAAGCGCTACAGCCTGCGCAGCAAGGTTGAGCAGTTGATGGTCGAACCCATCAGCCAGGCGGCGGCCAATCAGCGTGCAGGCCGCTGCGGCCGCGTGGCCAACGGCATTTGCATACGCCTGTACGACGACAAAGACTTCGCGGGTCGCCCGCGATTCACCGACCCGGAAATCTTGCGCTCGTCGTTGGCAGGCGTGATCTTGCGCATGAAGTCGCTGCATTTGGGTGTGGTGGAAGACTTTCCGTTCATCGAAGCGCCATCCAAACGCGCCATCACCGACGGCTATCAGTTGCTGGCCGAGCTGGGCGCGGTGGATGACGACAACGAGCTGACCCCGATTGGCAAAGAGCTGGCCCGCCTGCCGCTGGATCCTCGCGTGGGCCGCATGATTTTGGAAGCCCGTGGCCGCGAAGCGCTGGATGAAGTGCTGGTGATCGCCAGCGCCATGAGCGTGCAAGACGTGCGCGACCGCCCCATGGACGCACAGGCCCAGGCCGACCAGCAACACGCCAAGTTCGATGACGACAAGAGCGAATTCACCGGCTACCTGAAGCTGTGGAAATGGATTCACGACGCCCGGGGCGGGCACGGCACCGACCACAAGCTGAGCAACCGCCAATACGAGCAACTGCTGCGCCAGAACTTCGTCAGCATCCGCCGTGTGCGCGAGTGGCGCGACACGCACACCCAGCTGCTCACGGTGGTGGCTGAGCACAAGTGGCGCATCAACACGCAGCCTGCGAGCTACGAGCAGCTGCACCTGTCCATGCTGGCGGGCTTGCTGGGCAACGTGGGTTACAAGCTCGAAGACGAAGAAGCCTATTTGGGTGCACGCGGCATCAAGTTCCACAAGCACCCGGGCGCGCACCTGAGCAAAAAGCCGGGCCGCTGGATCGTGGTGGCCGAGCTGGTGGAAACCACGCGCCTGTTTGGTCGAGGCATTGCCGCGATCGAGCCGCAGTGGTTGGAGCAGGTCGGCGCGCACTTGCTCAAGAAGCAACTGCTCGACCCGCATTGGGAAAAGAAATCGGCCGAAGTGGTGGCGCTGGAGCGGGCCACGCTCTATGGCCTGGTGGTTTACAGCGGTCGCCGCACGCCCTACAGCCGGGTGGACATGCACGGCGCTCGCGAGATCTTTATCCGCGAAGCGCTGGTGGGCGACCAGTGGGAGACCAAGCTGCCGTTCCTGGCCGCCAACCACAAGATGATCGCCAAGGTCGAAGAGCTGGAGCACAAATCACGCCGCCAGGACGTGCTGGTGGATGACGAGCTGATCTACGCTTTTTATGACCAGCAACTGCCTGCCGACGTGTGCAGCGGCCGCCTGCTGGAGAACTGGTACCGCGCTGAGAGCGCCAAACAGCCGCGCCTGTTGATGCTGACCCGCGAAGAGTTGATGCGCCACGAAGCCGCAGGCATCACCACGCAGGCCTTCCCCAAACACATCCGCCTGGGCGGCACCGATTGCCAGGCCACCTATTTGCACGAACCGGGCGATGCGCGTGATGGCGTCACGGTCACGGTGCCGCTGTTTGTGCTGAACCAGGTGAGCGAAGACCGTTGCGAATGGTTGGTGCCTGGCTTGCTCAAAGACAAGATCCAGGCCCTGCTCAAAAGCCTGCCGCAGCGCCCGCGCAGCCGCTTTGTGCCGCTGCCCGAATCGGCTGCGCGCCTGGCCGCCGAGCTGTCGGCGCCCGAGCTGTTTGGTGCCGGGTCGCTGACAGACGTGCTGCTCAAAAAAGCCCGCGACGAAACCAGCCTCGACATCAAACGCACTGACTTTAAACACGACATGCTCAGCCCGCACCTGTTCATGAACTTGTGCGTGGTCGACGAACACGGCCGCCAATTGGGCATGGGCCGCAACCTGGGCGCGCTCAAAGGCGAGCTGGGTGCCAAAGCGCGTGGTGCGTTTCAGGCGCTGGCGCAGCTGAAAGTGGCCGCGCCTGCGGCGGCTCCGGCAGCTAGCCCTGCAAACCATGCTGCATCCAATGCACCTGCCAATGCAGCGAGTGCCAACCGCGCCAGCGCTGCGCCTGCCAAAGCCGCACCCAAGCCATTGGCCCCCCAGCGCTACACCGCCTGGACCTTTGGCGAACTGCCCGAGCTGATGGAAATCAGCAAAGGCGGCCAGACCCTGATCGGCTTCCCCGCGTTGGTGGATGTGCAAGACGCCGTCACCATCGAAGTGTTTGACGAGCCCGATGTGGCCGCCGCCAAAAACCGCGCTGGCCTGCGCCGCCTGTTTGCGCTGCAGATCAAAGACGCGCTCAAGTACCTTGAGAAAAACATCCCCGATCTGCAAAAAATGGCGGTGGCCTACATGCCGCTCGGTACAGCGGACGAGCTGAAAACCCAGATCATCGACGTGGCGCTGGACCGCGCCTTCTTGCTCGACCCGCTGCCCAATGGCGAGCTGACTTTCAAGCGCCGCATCGAAGAAGGCCGGGGCCGTTTGACGCTGATTGCCAACGAAGTGGCCCGGTTGGCGGGCACCATCTTGCTGGAGTTTGGTGCGGCCACCCGCAAGATCAAGGACACCAAAAATGCGCCCGATGCGACCGCCGACTGCACAGCGCAACTGCAACGCCTGATGCCCAAAAACTTCATGGCCGCCACCCCGTGGCCGCAGTTGCAGCACTACGCCCGCTACCTCAAGGCCATCACCCTGCGCCTGGACAAATACCGCGCCGACCCCGCCCGCGACGCCCAACGCCTGACCGAGCTCAAACCGCAAGAGCAACGCTACTGGCGCCTCGTGGCCGAACGCAAAGGCGCCCAAGATGCCCGCATGCTGGAGTTCCGCTGGCTACTGGAAGAGCTGCGCGTGAGCTTCTTTGCGCAAGAGTTGCGCACCCCGCAGCCTGTCAGCATCAAGCGGCTGGAGAAGGCTTGGGGGCAGTTGAATCATTGAGGCGTTAGTCTTTACCTTGAAATTCGACGTGGAATGCTGGTTATAAACAATTTGTTTATAATCGACCCATGATCGAAAGCTTTGCCAGTGACGAAACTGCGCGCCTGTTTGCGACGGGCAAATCGCGCCGTCTGCCACCGGAGATCCTCAAGCGGGCGCTGATGCGCCTTGCTCAGCTTCATGCAGCGGTTGAAGTGGATGACTTGCGCATGCCGCCTTCGAACCGCTTGGAGGCATTGACCGGGGATTTGGCTGGTAAATGGAGCATTCGTGTCAATGACCGTTGGCGTTTGTGCTTTCGGTTTGAGCATGGGCATGCGTATGACGTTGAAATTGTGGACTACCACTAAGGAGTGATGAAGATGACTGCCAAAAATCCTGTGGATGGTCTGCCTGCCATCCACCCAGGTGAGTTCTTGCACGAGACACTGGAAGAACTGGCCATGACCCAAGCTGCATTCGCCGAAGCCATTGGGGTATCCGCCATGCGTGTGTCCCATTTACTCAAAGGCGATCGCCCTGTTACAGCCGAGTTGGCTCTTCGCCTTGGCCGCGCGCTGGGGCAAACGCCGCAATATTGGCTCAACCTTCAATCTGCTTATGACCTGAAAGTTGCGCAGATTCAAATGAAAGACAGTTTGAAAGATGTGCGGCCATTGGCCGTGGCATGAGTGAATACTAGCCTCCTGAGACCGACTTGTTGATTGTCCTGCATTGTTCTGTGTCGGGAAATTCGACAGGGTCAAGGATGAAAACTGCCGGGCTGCCCTGTTCAGGCAAACTACCCCCCTTCGTTCACCTCCCCAGCCGCTGATCGACCGATGGTCGGCCGCTGGGACGCCTCAATTGCCTGGAACCACCCCATGGAAATCAAAGTCAATTTTCTCGATAAACTGCGCCTTGAGGCCAAGTTCGACGACTTCACTGTGCTGGCCGATCAGCCCATTCGCTACAAGGGCGATGGCTCTGCGCCGGGGCCGTTTGATTATTTTTTGGCGTCGTCGGCTTTGTGCGCGGCGTATTTTGTGAAGCTGTATTGCGAGACGCGTGGCATCTCCACCGAGCACATTCGCCTGTCGCAAAACAACATCGTTGACCCTGATAACCGCTATCTGCAGACCATCAAGATCCAGGTGGAGTTGCCAGCCGACATGTCCGACAAAGACCGCTTGGGCATTTTGCGGTCGATTGACCGTTGCACGGTCAAAAAGGCGATTCAAGCGGGCCCCACTTTCATCGTTGAGGCGGTGGACAACCTCGACGCTGACGCACAGGCCTTACTCACCCTGAGCCCTGATGCGCAGGCGCAGACCTTTATTGCGGGCAAGGACTTGCCGCTGGAGCAGACCATCGCCAACATGACGGCGGTGTTGGCCAATTTGGGCATCAAGATCGAGATCGCGTCCTGGCGCAACCTGGTGCCCAATGTGTGGTCGCTGCACATCCGCGACGCGCATTCGCCCATGTGCTTCACCAACGGCAAGGGCTCCACCAAAGAGAGTGCCTTGGCCTCGGCGCTGGGCGAATACATCGAGCGCCTGAACAACAACCACTTTTATGCGGGCGTGTTTTTTGGCGAAGACATCGCGCAGGCTGACTTTGTGCACGACCCTAATGAGCGCTGGTTCCAGCCCGACAAGCGCGACGCGCTGCCCAAAGGCTTGTTGGACGCGCATTGTTTGCCCATCTACAACCCCGACGGCGAGCTCAAGGCCTCGCACCTGTTCGACACCAACTCGGGCAACACCGGGCGCGGCATTTGTGCGCTGCCCTATGTGCGTCAGTCCGACGGTGAGGTGGTGTACTTCCCCTCCAACTTGGTGGAAAACCTGTTCGTGAGCAACGGCATGAGCGCGGGCAACACCCTTGTGGAAGCGCAGGTGCAGTGCCTGTCCGAAATTTTTGAGCGGGCCGTGAAGCGCGAGATCCTGGAAGGCGAAATGGCCTTGCCCGATGTGCCGCAGGCCGTGTTGGCCAAGTACCCTGGTATCGTGGCGGGCATCGAGGCTTTGGAGGCGCAAGGCTTTCCAGTCCTGGTCAAAGACGCGTCGCTCGGCGGGGTGTACCCGGTGATGTGCGTGACCTTGATGAACCCCCGCACGGGCGGAGTGTTCGCGTCGTTTGGCGCGCACCCCCGCCTGGAGGTGGCGCTGGAGCGCAGCCTGACCGAGCTGCTGCAGGGCCGCAGTTTTGAGGGCCTCAACGACTTGCCCGCGCCCACCTTCATCAGCAACGCGGTGACCGAGCCCAACAACTTTGTGGAGCATTTCATTGACTCCAGCGGCGTGGTGTCGTGGCGGTTTTTCAGCGCGCAATCGGATTACGAATTTGTGGAGTGGGACTTTGCCGGGAAGGGCGAGGACGCCACCGCCCAAGAGGCTGACACGCTGTTTGGCATCTTGCAGGCCATGGGCAAAGAAGCCTATGTGGCGGTGCATGACCAGCTGGGTGCCACCGCCTGCCGCATCTTGGTGCCGGGCTATTCCGAGGTGTACCCGGTCGACGACCTGATCTGGGACAACACCAACAAAGCGCTCTTGTTCCGTGCCGATGTACTCAACCTGCACCGCCTGGACGACGAGGCTTTGGAAGCCTTGTTGGACCGCTTGGAGAACAACGAGCTCGACGATTACCTCGACATCGCCACGCTGATCGGCATCGAGTTTGACGACAACACGGTGTGGGGCCAGTTGACGGTGATGGAGCTCAAACTGTTGATTCACCTGGCATTGCAGCAGCTGGAAGAGGCCCACGAACTGGTGGGCGCTTTCTTGCAGTACAACGACAACACGGTGGAGCGCCGCTTGTTTTACCAAGCCTTGAACGTGGTGCTGGAAGTCACGCTGGACGATGACCTGGACCTGGCGGATTACGCCGTCAACTTCCGGCGCATGTTTGGCGATGAGCGCATGAATGCGGCCATTGGCTCGGTGGACGGCAGCGTGCGCTTTCATGGCCTCACGCCCACCAGCCTCAGGCTGGAAACCCTGGACCGGCATCAGCGCTTGCTCGATAGCTACAAAAAACTGCACGCGGCGCGGGCGAAGGTGGAAAAACGGGCTGCGGTGTAGGGCCGGTGCATCCAGCAAGCTTGCCGGATGCACCCAAAGCAAGTCAGACGCTCAGAGGCGCATGCCGGTGGCAGCTGAGCAGGTGGTCGTTGACCATGCCGGATGCCTGCATGAAGGCATAACAAATGGTGGAGCCGACAAATTTGAACCCGGCTTTTTTCAGGGCCTTGCTCATGGTGTCGGACTCGGCCGTTTGGGCGGGCACTTCGCTCATGCTTTGGCGTCGGTGTTGTAGGGGTTGGCCGTCTACAAATTGCCAGACAAATGAGCCAAAGCTTTGGCCGTTGGCTTGCAGTGCCAAAAAGGCCTGAGCGTTGGTGATGGTGGCCGCCACTTTGAGGCGGTTGCGCACGATGCCCGGGTTTGCGAGCAGTTCAGCTACTTTGCGCTCGTCGTAACGGGCGATTTTTTCTGGGTCGAACTGGTCAAAGGCGGCGCGGTAGGTTTCGCGTTTTTTCAGGACGGTGGACCAGGACAGCCCGGCTTGTGCGCCTTCGAGGTTGATCAGCTCGAACAGGGCACGGTCGTCGCGCAGCGGGACGCCCCATTCGGTGTCGTGGTATTCGCGGTAAAGGTCAAAGCCTTCGCACCATGGGCAGCGTTGCATGCCAATTCTTTCAGCAAAAAAGGATGGCCAGCATGGCTGCGTCGTCGATCAGATTGAGCGTGGCATAGCTGGCCATGCGCCAAGTGAGCATCGTGATGTGTTCTAGCCAAGGTGTATCCATGGGGGGGATTGTCTCAAACTCGCTGGGTAAGTGCCTTCACTTGGGCTGACAGGTCGCGCACGGCCTGAGTCAGGGCCAGCAGTTCCTGCTCTTTCATGATGTCGATTTTCTCGTGCAAAAGCTCGATCTCCAGCTCGGCTTTGACGTTGATTTCGTAGTCGTTTTGCGCATGCTTGCGGTCAAGTTCGGATTGACGGTTCTGGCTCATCATGATGGCCGGGGCCGTATAGGCCGCCTGAAAGGACAGCAACAGGTTGAGCAGAATGAAGGGGTACGGGTCCCAAGCGCTGGGCCCGGTCAATACGTTGCCGGTGATCCAGATGGCAATGGCGGTGCTCTGAAAGACGATGAATCGCCACGAACCAATGGTGGCCGCGACTTGGTCGGCCAGCCGTTGCCCGCGTGTGGGGGGCGCAATGTCGAAGTGTTCTGGTTGCGCCAGCACCTGCGGGATGTGCTTGTGCCGGTGTGCACGTCGGTGGGCCCTCAGAGCGGCGAGCTGACGGGCGTCTTCGGGTGAGATGTGCTGCGGCTTGGGCAGGGCGGAGTTGTCTGTCATGTTGGACCTCGCGGAAGCCCACAGCATAGGGTATCGGGGCTTGAGTGCCTGCGGCAAGAGGCGTTTTCCTGAGCGCAGTGTGTTGAGCCGATTTACCACTTGCCGGATGCGCCACCACCGCCAAATCCCCCGCCACCGCCCTTGAACCCGCCGCCAGGGCCACCTCGGCCGCCGTAGCGAGCTCGAAGCAGTCCGGCAATGCCAACCCAGGTGGTCAGTAAGGTGATGCCGCCAGCGATCAGTGCCAGCGAAAACACCCCGAGCAAGAACCAGCTGGCTGTCGCCACAATCGCCGCCGTCATGACCGCGCCCGGGGTGCGCCCCAGAACGGATCGCAACACGAAACCGAGCAAGGCGCCCGCCACGATGATCCAGGTGATGTTGTTCCACGGGTCTTGAGGCAACTTGGCTGTTGGGGTGGGCAGCGGTTCGCCGTCGATCACGCCCATCATGCGTTGCAGTCCTGCCAGGATGCCGCCCGCAAAGTCTTGCTGGCGAAAGCTGGGGGTGATGACCTCTTCGATGATGCGTTTGCTGGTGGCATCGTTCAGCGCACCTTCCAGCCCATAGCCTACTTCGATGCGCACGGTACGGTCGTCTTTGGCCACAAGCAGAATGGCACCATCGTCCACCTTTGTGCGCCCCAGTTGCCATTGTTCTGCCACGCGCAGCGCATATTGCTCAATGGTCTCCGGCTGGGTGGTGGGCACAAGCAACACGGCCAGTTGACTGCCTTTGCGCAGTTCGAAGGCGGTCAATGCCTCTTCGATCTGTTTTTGTTGCGCTGTGGTCAGCGTGTGGGTCTGGTCAATGACATGGCCTGACAAAGCAGGCACCGCCAGCGGTTGCGGGGGCTGTGACGGCACCTGGGCGCTGCCAAGTGTCCAACTCAACAGTGCGCTGAGCATGAGCAGCCAGCTCGCAGGCTGTGTCATGCGCATGGCATTTCACCTGAATGCGCACCGTTGCAAGAGTTCACTGAGGGGACCCCGCTTTGGAAGCTGGCGATGGGCTGGCAGGTTTTCCGAAATTGACCTCGGGTGGTTTGGCAATGGCCTGTTCGTTCTCGACCGCAAAATTGGGTTTTTCTTTGTAGCCCAGCGCCATGGCGGTCAGGTTGGATGGAAAGGAGTGCACGGTGACGTTGTAGTCCTGGACAGCTTTGATGTAACGGTTGCGGGCCACAGCGATGCGGTTTTCTGTGCCCTCCAGCTGTGCTTGCAGGTCAATGAAGCCCTGATTGGCGCGCAGGGCAGGGTAGTTTTCAGACACCACCAGCAAGCGCGACAGGCTGCCGGACAGGTCTTTTTGGGCTTGCTGAAACTTTTGAAAGGCTTGTGGGTCGTTCACCAGTTCTGGCGATGCCTGGATGGACGTGGCTTTGGCCCGTGCCTCGACCACGGCTTGCAAGGTGCTCTGCTCAAAGTCGGCCTGGCCTTTGACCACATTGACCAGATTGGGGATCAGGTCGGCCCTGCGCTGGTACTGGCTGAGCACCTCAGACCAGCTGGCCTTGACTTGCTCGGTGTCGCTTTGAAACTGGTTGTAGCCGCAGCCCGTCAGGCTGAGGACTACAGACATCAGAAGCAGGGTGATCCATCGGTTGAAAGAAAAAGACATGTCTGGCCTTGCAGTGGTGGGTGTGTTGCAAGGGTATGTCTGTCGGGGCCGCTGCACAGTGCGCTGACCCACGCACGGGGCGGGCCAGAAGCGTGGGTGCTTCCTCATTTGAGATGCTGATTTTGGTGAATATGTACTGATAAATGTGTATATCGACGATACAATCGATAAATGCTTATGAATCCTCATTCCGCACTTGCCATGTCCTGGGGCCTCTTGGCCTTGGCGTCTGCACCTGCCATGGCTTTTCAGGACAAGGTTTGGCAGCTCGCGCCCGCCTCAACAACGCATCTGGTGGAGTTGGTTCAGGGCTCTGAGCAGTCCAAACGCGCAGCAGAGTTCCGCACAGGGGGCTTTGAGTCTGCCGGTGGCCAGTGGGTCGGATTTGACAGGTGGTACCGCCCGAAGTGGACAGACATGCGCGCGACCTGGATGACCCAACTCACGCCAGAGTTTGGCGTGCTGTGGGGCGCAAGCACGGGCGAACGGGCCGAGAAATACAGCATTTCACCCAGCCTGAAATTGGGTGTTGTTTACCAGACCAAGGTGGGCTTGAATGCCTATTTTTCGGTTCGTGCCACATCGGTGCTCGGGGGCCGGATGAAAGAAAAAACCTGCACCGCCGACTATGGCGACATTGGTGGCGTTGAGCAGGTCAATTGCAGGCTGGCCGCCAGCGAGATGACGCCCACCGAAACATTGAAGTACCTGACCAATGCGTTGCCGCCAGATCGGCACAACGTCTGGGTTCGGTACACCCTTGTTTTTTGAGTTTTTTGCAAGCAGAGAGGTTCACCATGAAAATCATTCGCATTGTTTCTTTGGCATCACTGGGGCTGTTGGCCCTGACAGCTGCGCATGCACAAAAAAGCGGCCCCGGCAAAACTGCGCCCGCGCCTCAATTGCAAACCTGGATGAGCCCCGAAGTGGCCGATGCCTGGAAGCAAGGCTACAAAGGCTCGGGCGTCACGGTCACGGTGGTCGATGATTTCCGCAGCAACCAAGGCTTGTATGGCAATTTGGGGCAGGGAACCCAGCTGCTGCGCCACGGCGAGTGGACTTTGAAAGAGGCCAGCATGATTGCGCCATCGGCCACCCTGCGTTCGCAAGACTTCACCTCGGGCACAACGGTGGCGTTGAACCGTGGGCTGAACGTGCTGAATTTGAGTTACGGCATGTATGCCGCAGCGGGTTTCACCCCTTCCCAAATTGGTTGGAGCGCGCAGGAAACATCCATCATCAGCTACGCACAGAATGGCAAAGCCGTCATCTCCAAGGCGGCGGGCAATGATGCGGTGGCCATCGGCGCTGCCAATGCATCTGGCAATGTCGACTACCTGAACGTGTCGCTCAAAGGCGCGCAGTCCGCGATTTATGTTGGTGCCTTGAATACCAACGGCACGACCAGCGCACCTGCAAGTTTGGCCTCCTACTCCAACACGCCCGGTGCCGATGCCACCGTGCAGAACCAGTTCCTTGTGGTGGGGGTGGACGGTGCCAAAACGGGTTTGTACGGCACTTCTTTTGCAGCGCCCATCATCACAGGCTATTCGGCTATTTTGGGCAGCAAGTTCACCAAAGCTACGGCAACTCAAATCACCAACCAGTTGCTGAACACGGCACGCCAGGACACGATCTCCAACTACAACGCGGCCACACACGGCCGCGGTGAAGCGAGCATCACCCGCGCATTGGCGCCCATCAGCATTCAATAAAGACCCTGAATTCATCCCGTCAAGCCCTGCAGAGGACGCGACCTGTGTCGAGCGCGTCACCCTGCAGGGCTTGCCTGCTTTAGGATGTCCGGCATCGAAAGGTCTTTGATGCCCCATCTTCTTTCCGCTTCTTTTCGCAGGCTGGCTTGGTCCAATTTGTTGGCGCAGTCGGCCGAGCAACTGAGCCTGGCTGCCGTGCCCATCGTGGCGGTGCTGTTGCTCAAGGCCGGGCCGGGCGAAATCGGCTTGCTGGCCTCCATCCAGTCCTTGCCATTTTTATTGCTGGCCATGCCTTTGGGCTTGCTGGCAGATCGCACTTCGCGCACCCGTTTGATGGCTTTGGCCGAGTCGTTGCGGGCAATGGCTTTGCTGCTGTTGCTGGCGCTGATCGTCACGGGGCATGTGTCGATTACAGCGCTGGCCATCATCGGCTTCATGGCGGCGGTCGGCACGGTGGCTTTCAGTGTGGCTGCACCTTCGCTGGTGCCTGCGCTGGTGAATGTAGAAGGTTTGGCGCAGGCCAATGGCCGGCTGGAGCTGGCGCGCAGCGCCGCGTTTGCTGCAGGTCCCGCGTTGGCCGGAGCCCTGATCGCCTGGACAGGCGCATCGGCGGCCTTTGTGCTGTCGGGCATGTTGTCGATGTCGGCCGTGCTGTGCTTGCGCGGCATTGCCGAGCCGGCTCGTGCGGCGATGCCAGCACGCCACCCTTTGCTGGAGCTGCAAGACGGGGCCAAGTGGGTGTGGAGGAGTGATTTGCTCCGCCCCATCGTGTTTTGCTCCATCGCCTGGAACATCTCGTGGTTCATGCTGCAGGCGGCTTATGTGCCGTATGCGATCCATGACCTGGGGTTGGACGCGAGTGGGGTGGGCGTGACGCTGGCCTGTTACGGCGTTGGCATGATCGTGGGCGCTTTGCTGGCACCGCGTGTCGTCGCACTGCTGCCATTCGGTCGGGCGATTTTGCTCGGGCCTTATTTCTCGGTGTTGGCGGCGACCACCATGGCCATGACGTTGTTTTGGCCACACGGCTGGTTGGCAGCCTTGTCTTACTTTTTCTTTGGCGCAGGCCCGATCATCTGGACCATCACCTCCACCACTTTGCGCCAGACCGTGACGCCCCGCGCCATGATCGGGCGGGTCACGTCAATCAACATCGTGGTCAGCACAGGCGCTCGCCCTTTGGGGGCGGCGCTGGGCGGTGTGTTGGGTGTGAGCTTTCCGGTGTCGGTCAGCTTGTGGTGCGTGGTGTTGGGCTTTGGTGTGCAGGCGATCATCATCAGCGCGTCCAAGGTGAGGACGCTCAAGCGCCTGCCCGAGCCCTTGCCGGACTGACCGTGCTCAGCGCGGCAGCGTCATCAGCGGGATGTCTTTGGCTTCGGCCAGTTTGTCGAGCTGGGCGCGTGTTTGGCCTGCCAGGAAGGCCTCGATGGCTTTGCGCGTGGCGGGCTTGAAGAGGTCGTTCACCGGGTGCGCCAGCTTGACGCCAGCGGCTTCGCACAGGCTCAGTGCAAAGTGGGGTTCAAGCGCCGCCACGGCCACACGACCGTTTTTACAGGCATACATGCGGTAGCCTGCGTGTGCACCGCCCACCGCGCCATCGGGTGTGGTCATGCGCAGCTGGCGGGGCAGGGCCAGCCAGGCGGCCGCGTCTGACAAGGCCACTTCGTGGCGCGAGCCTTTGCCTGTGGTCTTGAGCGAGATCAGTGCCTTGAGCGTGGCTTCGCTGGCCATGAGCGCACCGCCCATGTCGGCGAACAAGCTTGGGGGCAGGTCCATGCCGTTGACCAGACCTGCCTCGGCTTGATAGGTCAAATCATGGCCAGGAATCTCGGCCAACGGGCCGGGGGCACCCACCACTTCGATCAGGCTGAGCGTGGGGTATTGCTTGTGCAGCGTTTTCCAGCTCAGGCCGAGCTTGGTCAGGGCCGAGGGGCGAAACGAGGTCAGCAGCACATCGGTGCTGGGCAGCAGCTTGTGCAGTGCGGCTTGGCCTGCTTCTGTTTTGAGGTCCAGCGTTTTGTGCTTGACACCTTTGTGCAGCAAGTCGTAGCCGCTGGGCGTGTAGTGCTGCATCGGGTCACCGGCGGGTGGATTGACCTTGGTGCAGCTGGCGCCCATGTCGGCCAAACGCATGAGGGCGGCGGGGCCGGGCAGGTTGAGGGCAAGGCTCAGGATGCGCGTGCCGCGCAGGGGTTTGTGGGTGCTCATAGTGCCCTGCATTTTAGGAGGGCACTTGGCCAGTGGCTGCCCATGCGCGACACCCATGCCAAGTGGGAGCGAGCCCCTGCTCGCGAATGTGGGCTGTGGCTGTGCAGGTATTCGGCTGCAGGGGCAGCCTCCCACAGGGATCAACAATCAGCCGCAGTGGCGAACTCCTTGCGGGAGCGAGCCCCTGCTTGCGAATGTGGGCTGTGGCTGTGCACGTATTCGGCCGCAGGGGCGAACTCCCACAGGGGCCTCGTCGGTCGCTGTGCAGCTCAGATTTCTGCGGGTTTACTGGTCGCCGAAGTCCAGTGGCAGGCCCACGTAGTTTTCGGCGATGGTGCGTGAGCCCGCTTCGCTGTGGATCAGGTAATCGAGTTCGGCGTCCTGGAACTTCTGGCCGATGTCGCCGTTTTCCGGGAAGTTGTGCATCAGGCTGGTGAACCACCAGCTGAAGCGCTCGGCCCGCCAGATGCGGCGCAGGCAGCGCTCTGAGTAGCTGTCGATGCCTGCTTCGGAGTTCTCCTGGTAATACTCGATGATGGCGGTGGACAGGTACTTCACGTCGGTGGCGGCCAAGTTCAGGCCTTTGGCGCCTGTGGGCGGCACGATGTGGGCGGCGTCACCGGCCAGGAACATGCGGCCAAAGCGCATCGGCTCGGTCACAAAACTGCGCAGTGGGGCGATGCTTTTTTCAATGCTGGGGCCCGTCACCAGGTGCTCGCGGGCTTCGGGGTCGAGGCGCTTGCGCAGCTCTTCCCAGAAAGCCTCGTCGCTCCAGTCTTCCACCTTGTCGGTCAGCGGCACTTGCAGGTAGTAGCGGCTGCGTGTGGCGCTGCGCTGTGAACACAGGGCAAAGCCGCGTGTGCTGTTGGCGTAAATCAGTTCGTGGTGAACAGGCGGGGTGTCGGACAGCACGCCCAGCCAGCCGAAGGGGTAGACCTTTTCGTATTCGCGAATCTTGTCTTTGGGGGCGCTGGCGCGGCACACGCCATGAAAACCGTCGCAGCCCGCGATGAAATCGCACTCGATGGTGTGGGTCTGGCCGTCTTTTTCGTAAGTGACGCGGGGCTTGGCCGAGTCGAACTCGTGCACCTGCACGTTGTCCGCTTCGTAAATGGTGGGCAAGCCTGCGGCCTGGCGGGCGTCCATCAGGTCGCGGGTGACTTCGGTTTGGCCGTAAACGATGACGTTTTTGCCGCCGGTGAGCTGGTTCATGTTGATGCGGTGGCGCGCGCCCTTGAACAGCAGGTCAAAGCCGCCGTGGATCAGACCTTCTGCGTGCATGCGCTGGCCGACCCCTGCTTCATCGAGCAGGTCCATGGTCACCTGCTCGAGCACACCCGCGCGAATGCGCGAGAGCACATAGTCGCCGCTTTGGCGCTCAAGGATGATGGTGTCGATGCCGGCTTTGTGGAGCAGCTGCCCCAGCAGCAAGCCCGAAGGGCCTGCGCCAATGATGGCAACCTGGGTGCGGGTGGCTTTGGTCATGAATTTGTCTCCGTGCGGTGTCCAAACAATGCCCGCTAGCTTAGGTGGGCGCTGCGCTGTCGCGTCACACCGTGCGCTGAGTTTGTGCGATCGTTGAGTTTTTTGTGCGATCATCGCGCAAAACCATTCAGCTGCAATGGCAGCCTCCCACTTCATCAAGGTGCACATGACCATCGCCAAAGCAGACTACATCGAAGGCCTGGCCAAAGGCCTGGCCGTGCTCGAAGCCTTTGACACCGAACGCCAGCGCCTGAACGCCACGCTGGCCGCGCAGCGCACCGGCATCACGCGGGCAGCGGCGCGGCGGCATTTGCTCACGCTGGCCGAGTTGGGCTATCTGGAAACCGACGGCAGCCACTACTGGCTGTCGGCTCGGGTGCTGCGCTTGGCGGGCAGCTACATGGCCACTTCGCGCTTGCCGCGCACTTTGCAGCCCACGCTCAACCGACTGGCGCAGCAAACACAGGCGGCTTTCAGCGCGGTGGTGCTCGACGGTGGCGAGGGTGTGATCGTGGCGCGCAGCGCAGGCATGGCCGAACCTGTGCGGCATCAGGCCTATGGCCTGCACTTGGGGGCACGTCTGCCTGCACACGCCACCTCCACCGGCCGTGTGCTGCTGGCCAATTGGCCCAAGGCCGAATTCAATGCCTGGCTCAAGGGCCGTGAGCTGGCGCGCTTGACGCCGCAAACCGAAGTGGGCTTGGCCCGGTTCAAGACCTTGATCGACAAGGTCAGGCAAGACGATCATTGTCTGGCCCGCGATGCGCACGAATTGGGCATTCACGCCTTGGCCGTGCCCCTGCGCAACATGCAGGGGCAAACCTTGGCCGCATTGAACGTGGTGGGTACGCCCGATCAGCTGTCCGATGCGGCCGTGCAGCACAAATGGCTGCCCTTGTTGTTGGACGCAGCGCGAGAGTTGCGGCCTTTGCTCTGACAGCGGGTGAGCGCCCACGCTGGGGTGATCAGCGTTTGACTGGGCGGTTTTGTCGTGCTCGCGCCGCCACAAACGCCTCGAATGCTTGGGCGCTGGTTTTGGCAGGGGGGTAGCCAAAGTGGGTTTTGAGTGCCGTGTTCAGCAGCACCGGGCGGTAGCGCAAAAAGTCAAGCTGCTCGGGGCCATAGCGACTCACCCCCAATCGGCTGCCCAGCCACAAGGCCGATTTGAGCAGCCAAGCCGGTAACACGTGAGGCTGTTTGTTCAGCCGCTGGGCGATCTCGAAGATCGTGAGCGCGCCGTCACCCGCCAGGTTGAAGCAACCGGTTTGGGCCTGTCCACTCAGCGCGTGCAGGATGGCGCCGGTCACGTCTTCATCCCAAATGAACACAAAGGGGCTGTCGCTGCCCCGGATGGCCAGCAGGCGAGGCTTCTCAAACAAGGCGGTGATCTGGTTGTCCACCCGCTCGCCCAGGATGGTGCCGATGCGCAGCACGGTTTGCGCCAGTTGCGGGTGGCTTTGGCGGTAGTGCGCCAGCATCTCTTCGACCAAGCGTTTGTGGTGTGCATAGGCAAAGGTCTCGTTGCCGCGCAGGGGCATGTCTTCGGTCAGCCATGGGGCGTTGTCGGCGTGGTAGCCATAGGCCGCGCCGCTGGATGACACCACAATGTGCCGCACACCGTGCTGCACGCAGGCTTGCAGCACGTTTTGCGTGCCGCCTACATCGACTGAATATTCAAAAGCACGGTTCGAGTCTTTGCCCGGCGTGACGATGGACGCCAGATGGACCACGGTGTCGATGCGGTGCGCGGCCATGGTGTCTGCCAGCGCCGGGTCGCGCACGTCTTGCGTGACATGTGTGATGCCGGGCAGCTGCTGCGCTGCAGGCATTTCGCGCACATCCACGGCGACCACCGTCTCGCACCGGCTGTCTTGGGCCAATGCCCCGATCAGCCCTTGCCCCAGAAAACCAGCGGCACCGGTGACCAGCACCCGGCATGCCTTGGGGGATGTGGCATTCATGCGGCGCTTTCCGCCACCGGCCCGCCACTGCGCAGAGGTCGGCGCGCCCAGAAGCCGGCCAGGATCAGGCCCGCGATGATGTCCCAAAAGCCCCACACACCGGCCACCACGGCCATGCCGCCCAGCCCGTCAAAGAAGCTGAAAATCAGCACCAGACCGAGGCCCGCATTGCGGATGCCCACCTCGATGGACAGCGCTCGGCAGTCGTAGTCGGACAGGCGTGCCACCCGTGCCACGGCGTAGCCGGTGCCAAAGGCCAGCGCATCGTGCAGCACCACGGCCAGCAGCACCAGCCCGACGTAATCCATGAAGTAACGCCAGTTGCCCGCAATGGCACCGACGATGAAGCCGATCAACGCCAGAAAGCTGATGATGCGCAATGGTTTTTTGAAGCGCTCAGTGAAGGCCGGAAAGCGCTGCACACAGGCCAGTCCCAGCACAAAGGGCAGGCCAATGATGAGCAGGATGTGGCCAAACATTTGCAGCGGATCGAGTGCAATGGTGGTCAGCAGGCCAGAGGCCGTGGGGTGGATGCTGCCCCAGAAAGCAAAGTTGAGCGGCATGGCAAACACCGAGATGGCGTTGGACACGGCGGTCATCGACACACTGAGCGCCACATTGCCATTGGCGCGGTGGGTCAGTATGTTGCTCACGTTGCCGGGCGGGCAACAGGCCACCAGGATCATGCCCAAAGCGATGCTGGGCGAGGGCTGCAGCACCAGGGTCAGCACATAGGTGATGGCAGGCAGCAACAAAAATTGCGCAGCGATGCCCACCGCAAAGGCCATGGGCATGCGCAGCAGACGGCGAAAGTCGTCGATGCGGGTATCGAGCGCGATGCCGAACATCAAAAAGCCCAGCACCGCGTTGAGTACGGCCAGCGAGGCAGGGTTGAAGTTCAAGCGGATGTCGTCAACAGGCAGCATGTGGGCTTTCGTGAAGAGTGAAGGTCAGGCCAGTTGAGCGGCAGTTTTGCGCATGGTTTCGCGGTACACGTCTTTGTTGACGTAGCAGGCCATGCGCTCGACTTTCAGATAACGGTAGCCGCCCGACAAATCGGGCGAGGGGCCTTGGCGCGCTTTGGACAACGCCAGGGCTTGGGGCGCGGCTTGGTCAAGCCCTTTGAAGTACCTTGCCATGACTTCGGCCTGTTCGGCGCGGCCTTCCCAGCCCAGGCCTGCCGCCTCGACCATGCCCAGCACGGCCAAGCGGTCAAATCGGGGCGCAAAAATATTTAGGTACAGCTGCGGCGCCATGCCTTGCCAGTTGAGCAGCGCGTTGTTGATGAAGGGGTAATGCAGTTTGTAGCCGGTGGCAGCCATGACCAGGTCGTAGTCGGCTTGGCTGCCGTCCTTGAAGTGAACGGTGTGGCCATCGAGCCGCGCGACATCGGGCCGCACTTTCACGTCGCCGTGACCGATGTGGTGCAGGATGAGCGAGTTCACGATGGGGTGTGACTCGTACATCTTGTAGTCGGGCTTGGGAAAACCAAAGCGCACCGGGTCGCCGGTGAACCACTTGAGCATGGTGCTGTCGACTTTTTGCTTGAGCCAGCGCGGCAGCTTGGTCTTGCCGCCCACGGTGTCGGCGGGCAGACCGAACACGTATTTGGGGACAAAGTAATAGCCCCGGCGCACCGAGATGTCCACGCTTTGCGCGTGGTGCACGGCGTCCACAGCGATGTCGCAGCCCGAATTGCCAGCGCCTACGATCAGCACCCGTTGGCCCTTGAATTGCTCGGCTTTTTTGTAGGCTGAGGTGTGCAGGAGTTGCCCGCTGAACTGGCCAGGCCAATGCGGCATGTTGGGTTCGGCCAGGATGCCGTTGGCAATGACCACCCCTTTGTACTCGTGGGTTTCCAGCTGGCCTTGGCCTGCATCGATGGTCACGCGCCACAGCGTGTCGGGCGCATCGCTCACGGGCTCAACCTGGATGACCCGCACGCCAAAACGGTAGTGGCGCTTCAGGTCAAAGTGCTCGGCATAGGCCTTGAAGTAATCCAGCAACTCGCGGTGGCTGGGGTAGTCGGCCGTGCCCTCGGGCATGGGGAACTCCTTGAACTCGGTGGTGCGCTTGCTGGAGATCAGGTGGGCTGACTCGTACACCGTGGAGCGGGTGTTGCCGATGTTCCACAGCCCCCCCACATCGGTGTGGGCTTCAAAGCCTTGAAAGGCGATGCCGTGTTGGCTAAGCGCACGTGCGCCCGCCAAACCAGAAGGACCTGCGCCGATCAAGGCAATTTGTTGTTGTGTCGCGATGCTCATGAGGATGTGTGGGTGTCTGAGAGTCCGGGAATCGGGGTGGCACCGGCCTGGTGGGCGCGGGGTTTACGGGGTTGGCCGAGCAAGATGCGGTCGTGCCAGCGCGCGGGCAACAGCGACAAGGCTTGCGACAGCCAGCCGATGCGGCGGGGCAAAACAATGTGTTCACGCCCCCGGGCCACGCCTTGCAGCAAGGCTCGGGCAGCGGCTTCGGGCTCCAGCAGGCCGGGCATGGCAAAGGTGTTGCCTGCCGTGAGCGCGGTGCGCAAATAACCGGGGCTGATGGTGTGCACGGTCAGGCGGCTGGGGCGCAGCTCAGCGCGCAGGCTTTGCAAATAGGCGATGAGTCCGGCTTTGCTGGCGCAATAGGCGCCGTTACCGGGCATACCGCGCCAGCCCGCCACACTGGCCACACCCACCAAGGCGCCCGGGCGCTGGCTGTCCAGCATGGCCTGCAAGAAAGGCTGAAAGGTGGTGGCCGCGCCCAGCAGGTTGATTTCGAGCATGCGGCGCATCACGACTAGGTCGGCCGGGTCGGCCGTTTCAAAGCCACCCGCCACACCGGCGTTGGCGATCACCAGATCGGGCGTGCCGTGGTGTGCAAGCCATTCACTGGCCATGGCTTGCATGGCCGAGGCATCAGACACGTCGGGGGTGTAAATGCGGGTGCGATCCGGGGCCAGAGCGGCCAGCGCTTGCAGGGCGGGGCGGTTCAAACCCACCAGCGCGACCTGCGCGCCCGATGCCATCAGTTCTTGGGCCAGGGCCTGGCCCAATCCACCACAAGCCCCTGTGATCACCGCGTTGCGAAACATGCACCCTCTGAGTCTGAAGTCAAAAGGCTATTCTGGCACCGGTCAGCGCGTTTGCACGCTGGTGAAGACCCTTGCTGTTAAGTGGATCGAAGCGGTTGTGGGAGCGAGCTAAGAAATTGGCTTTTTCTTGTGGGAGCGAGCCCCTGCTCGCGAATGGATGCTTGACCCAAAGCCTTGGTTCAGGTTCACGCCTGCGACAAGCTTCGGCCGCAGGGGCGACCTCCCACAATGGGCTGGGTTGCGTCTTTTGCAGAACAGGCCTCCTGCAGAGATTTCGCGGCGACGTTCAAACGCCCAGATGCTGCTCCAGCACGCTCGGATCGTCGTGCAGGGCTTGCGACGAGCCTTCAAACACCACCTGGCCTTTGACCAAAATGACGTTACGGTCGGTGATCTGGGTGACGTGTTTCCAGTTTTTGTCCACGATGATGGCGCTGATGCCGCTTTCTTTGATCAGACTGCAAATGCGCCAGATTTCGCGGGCGATCAGCGGGGCCAGGCCCTCGGTGGCTTCGTCCAGGATCAGCACATCGGGGTTGGTCATCAAGGCCCGGCCAATGGTCAGCATTTGCTGTTCACCGCCAGACAGCTGCTGGCCGCCGTGGTTCAGGCGCTCGGTCAGGCGCGGGAAGGTTTCCAACACGCGCTCGTACGTCCAGTCGCGCTGGCCACGGGTGCCTGCACGGGCGGCCATTTTCAGGTTCTCCACCACGCTCAGGTTGCCAAAGATGCCCCGGCCCTCGGGCACATAGGCGATGCCCAGTTGCGCCACTTGAAAGGTGGGGCGGCCGTTCATGGTCTGGCCCTTGATCTGCACGGTGCCGCTTTGCGGCGGCACGATGCCCATGATGGACTTGAGCAGGGTGCTTTTGCCCATGCCGTTGCGGCCCATCAGGCCAATGGTTTCGCCGCGGCCGACAGTGAAGTCGATGCCGCGCAGGATGTGGCTGGCCCCGTAATAGGTTTGCAGGCCTTGGGCGTTGATCAACAACTCGCTCATGTCAGTGTTCCTCACCCAGGTAGGCCGCTTGCACGCCGCTGTCGGCACGCACGACTGGGGGTTTGTCGCTGGCGATCACCTGGCCGTTGACCATCACCGTCAGGTGGTCGGCCAGGGTGAAGATCGCGTCAATGTCGTGTTCCACCAGCATCATGGCGTGGTCTTTTTTCAGGCGCAGCAAGAGCTGCACCATGCTTTCAGCTTCGGCCACGCCCATGCCGGCCAGCGGTTCGTCCAGCAACAAGACCACCGGTTCGGTGGCCAGCGTCATGGCGATCTCCAGCTGGCGTTGCTCGCCGTGGCTGGCCGCGCCGGCGATGGTGTTGCGGCGGTTTTGCAAGCCGGCCAGCTCCATGGCGCGCTCGGCCCGTTCGTTGACGGCCCGCATGTTCGTGGCCTGACTGAGCCAGCCCAGCGGGTTGAAGGGCGAGGGCTGCACGCGAGACTGCGCCGCCAGACGCACGTTGTCCCACACGCTGAAGGTGCGGAAGATGTTGGTCTTCTGGTAACTGCGGCCCAACCGGTGGCGCGAAATTTTCTCGGGTGTCCAGCCGCTGATGTCGTGGCCATTCAGTGTGATCTGGCCCGAGGTGGGTGGCAGGTCGCCCGACAGCAAGTTGGTCAGCGTGGATTTGCCTGCGCCGTTGGGGCCGATCACGGCATGGATGCGCCCGTGCCACAAATCGACGCTGACTTCGTTGACGGCCGCCAAGCCCCCAAAACGCTTGGTCAGCTGGCGGGCCGACAGAAGAACTTGGGCTTCACTCATGGCTTGACTCCTTGCGTGCAAACGCCCGGTTGATCAGGCCCAAAATGCCTTTGGGCGCAAACACGATCAGGGCCACGATGAACAGGCCCATCCACATCTGCCAATGTTTGCCGGTCTTGAACTCTCCCACATCGGGCAAGTCCTTGAAGATGTGCAGCAGCATTTCAAAGCTGAACGCACCGACGATGGCCCCGGCAAAGTTGCCCATGCCGCCCAGGATGACCATCATGATGGCGTGCGCGCTCATGTGAAAGCCCATGAGTTCAGGGTTCACAAAGCCGCTTTGCGCTGCCCACAAATAACCGGCCAAGCCAGCCAGTGCGCCTGCCAGCGTGAAGGCCGCCAGCTTGTGGCTGAAGGTGCCAAAGCCCAGTGCACGCATGCGGTGCTCGTTCACGCGGATGCCCGACAGGGCCCGGCCAAAGGGGCTCCACAGCAGTCGGCGCAAGAAGGCATACACACACACCAGGCAGGCCAGCGTGAAGTAATAAAACACCTGTTTGTTTTCAAGGTCGATCAGCACGGCATCGGGCTTGAAGTTCAAGAAGATGCCGTCCGAGCCGCCCAGCGCCTTGTTGTCAAAGAACAGGAAAAACACCATTTGCGCAAAGGCCATGGTGACCATGATGAAGTAGATGCCGTGCGTGCGCACCACCAGAAAACCGATGACGAGCGCGGCCAGCGCCGAAGCACCCACCGCCAGCGGCAAGCTGGTATACAGGCTTGCAGGCGTGTCTTGTGGGGTCAGGAAGGCCAGCGCGTAACCGGCGATGCCAAAGTAGGCCGCATGACCCAAAGACACCAGGCCGGTGACGCCTTGCAGCAAATCGAGGCTCATGGCAAAGATGGCCAGGATCATCATGCGGTTGACCATGTCGATGTAGAAGTTGCTGCCGACAAAGGGGAAGGCCAGCAGGGCCACGAGGCCCAGCACGAGCAGCAACTGCACGCTGCGCGGCAGGATTTCCAGATGGGTTTGGGGGGCGCTCATGAAGATCTCACTGTTTGAAAAGGCCTTCGGGCTTGTACAAAAGCACCGCGGCCATGAGCACATACACCAGCATGCCCGAAATTTGAGGCAACAAAACTTTGCCGAAAGTGTCGACCAGTCCGACCAAAAGCGCTGCGATCAGTGCGCCGCGCACCGAGCCGATACCGCCAATGACCACGACCACAAAGCACATGATCAGCACTTGGCCGCCCATATTGGGGTAGACGCTGGAAATTGGAGCGGCAATCATGCCGGCAATGGATGCCAGGCCCACGCCCAGCGCAAACACCACCGCGTGGATCAGGCTGATGTTCACACCCAGCGCTTCGGTCATTTCGTGGTTGAAAGCACCGGCGCGGATCTTCATGCCCAGCCGGGTTTTAGAGATCAGCAAATACAGGCCAAGCGCCAGCACCAGGCACACGCCCGACATGAACAGGCGGTAGACCGGGTAAGACAGCGTATCGGTCAAGGCAATGGAGGCCGATAGCGCTTCGGGAATCTGCACGCCGTGCACGTCGTCGCCCCAGAGCATGGAACGCATTTCTTCAAACACGTAGATCAGGCCAAAGGTCAGCAACACCTGGTCCAGGTGGTCACGGTGGTAGAAGTGTTTGAACAGGAGCTTTTCGAGCAAGAGGCCAAACACCACCGACAGCACAGTGCCCACGATGATGGCCAGTGTGAAACTGCCCAGCATGCTCGACAAGGACCAGGCCAGAAAAGCGCCCAGCATGTAAAAACTGCCGTGGGCCAAATTGACCACGCCCATGATGCCGAAGATCAGCGTGAGGCCAGCGGCCAGCATGAACAGCAGCAGCCCGTACTGGACGCTGTTGAGCAGCTGGATCAAAAAGTTTACGAAGTCCATCAGGTCGGTGCCCAAAGCAAGGGGGTCAAAGGAGTCAAAGGGAAATGCTTGTGAAAACGGCGGAACAGGTCCGCCGTTGGGTTCTCACTCAGTCGCTCGGCCTGTTGCAGACCGGGCGACTTGGGCGCTTACATGCGGCAGCCGGCACCCGAGTCGGCCAGTGCCTTGGCGGCAACGCCGATCACCTTGTTCTCTTTGTTGGAGACTTCGCGCAGGTAGATGTCTTGCACCGGGTTGTGCGACTTGCTCATGGTCCACTTGCCGCGCGGGCTGTCGATTACGGCCACTTCCATGGCCTTGATCATGGCGGATTTCTTGCTGACATCGCCTTGCACCGCGTTGGCGCCTTGCACCAGCAGCAAACCGGTGTCGTAGCCTTGCACGGCATACACATCGGGCTGCAACTTGAAGGTCTTGGCATAGTTCAGGCGGAACTCCTTGTTGCGCTTGGTCTCGATGCCGTCACCGTAGTGCAGTGTGGTCAGCACGCCATCGGCTGCGGGGCCTGCGGCGTCCAGCACGCCTTCGGTCAGGAAGCCCGAGCCATACAGCGGAATCTTGCCCTTGAGGCCCGCGGCTGCGTAGTCCTTGAGGAACTTGGCGGCACCGCCACCGGCAAAGAAGCAGGCCACGGCATCGGGCTTGAGTGCGGCGATTTCGGTCAGCAGCGCCTGGAACTCGACGTTGGGGAAGGGCAGACCCAGCTCTTTGACGATGGTGCCACCGGCCTTGGTGTAGCTTTCCTTGAAGCCTTCGTAGGCTTCGTCGCCAGCGGCGTATTTCCAGGTGATCCAGACCGCCTTTTTGTGGCCGCGTTTGACCATGGCCTCGCCCAGCGCCATGGTGGGCTGGCTGTTGGAGAAGCTGGTGCGGAACACGTTGGGGGCGCACTGGGCGCGGGTGGCGATGTGCACGCCAGCGTTGGGGATCAGGGTGATGACGCCGCTGTCGCGGGCCACTTTGTGGATGCCCATCTGCACACCGGAGTGGACAGTGCCAATCAACACATCGACCTTGTCGCGCTGCACCAGTTTGTTGGCGTTCTCGATGGCCTTGGACGGCTCGGATTCGTCATCGACCTTGAACCACTCGATCTCGCGACCGCCGAGCTTGCCGCCTTGCTCGTTGATGGCCATGCGCACGCCGTTTTCAATGGCTACGCCCAGCTGGGCAAAGGTGCCGGTGTAGGGCAGCATGAAGCCGACGCGGATCTTGCCGCTTTGGGCCAGGGCACTTTGGGGCAGCATCAGGCCGGCGGATGTGGTGCCCAAAAGGGCCGCACCTTGTGTCAGCAGCTGGCGGCGGGATGTGACGGAATCGGTCATGGGATGTCTCCGGGTTGAAAATCTTGTACTGGCCATGCGCTCTGCATATGCTGTGATGGGCATTGGACGGAGCTGAATGGCCTACTTTTTATGCAGTATATTGCCTAAATTGCCGCCTGTAACTTAGGTGAATTCCCTATGAACTGAAGTGTGGTGCACAAAAATACCATCTCAGCGCACGCAGACATAGCGGATGTCGGCGCCATGAATCTCGTCGGCCGTTCGCACCGGAGAGGGATGGGGCATTTCAGGGGCCCAGATGCGTTCTTTGCTCAGGGCCCACAGACCCTTGGCCGCATTGATGCCACCATTCCAGTCACCCAGTTCACTCAAAAACACGTATTCCCCCGGGGTGGGCAGGCGTGCCTGGATGCTTTGACAGGCGTGTTCGGCTTTGCGAGGGGCGCTGACTTCGCCGATTGGCGCACCGGGTGAGCCGAGCAATTGGAGTTTTTGCCCCCGATAAGTCACCATGGAGGGGAAGTGGGTCTTTTGAAATTGCTGGAAGGCTTGCGAGGCAATGGTGTGCATTACCGATTCGGGCAAGCCTCGCGCCTGGAAATTGAAAGTTTGACCTTTGTCGGTTTCAAAGTGCAGTGCGGCCACCACTTCGCCTTTGCATCCTGGGCTGTAGGAATAGCTGCCCCAGGCCACGGCATTGAGACCTTTGAGCAGGCTGGCATCCAGATAGCCTTGGCGTTTTTGGTTGCGCAATTCGCGCACCAGCTCATTGAGGGGGGCTGGGTTGAAAAAGCTGATGTGCCGGGTTTTGGGGTGAACTTCGTCGTAGATCCGGTCGAGTGCGGCTTTGAAACTGCTTTCCAGCAGCATGTCCATGCCAAAGCCACTGGTCGCTTGCCTGCGGCCTTGCTGAATCAGCTTGTCCACGGTTTCCAGCAACTCCACCGATTGCTTGGGGTCTGCTCCGCCTTGCAATAAAGCACCGAGTTCACGTGAGAACTCTTGGGCTTGCTGTGCCCGGGATTGACCATACGCATCTTGGTACTGGCATAAATCCTGACCCCGGATGAAGGGTATGGTGGGCCACAAGCTCAGTTCCGGGAGGTGATCGGCCCGGCTCGTGATGTTCAGCAACATCAGACTGACAAAAATCCCGATGTAACGCACACGCCACTCCTGCCGCTAATATTTTTCAGTATAGCGGAGTTAATGCTTATTTCGTGAATTTATCAATTTTGGGCGCGCATGTTGAACTGACGCACACCCAAAGCATCCATTTGTCGTTGTTCGTATTGGTTGACTTCACGCTGAACGGCTTTGAGGTCTTGTTCTTCCAGTGCCCGCATTTTTTGCAGTTCCATCTCGGCCAGCTGGCGCTTTTTGCGCAATTGGGTGACTTGGGCCTCGGCTTTGCTGATGTCGAGCACCACGCGGTGTTGCAAGTTGAGCAACTGGGCCATGAACTGGCGCTGGTTCATGCTCGCTTGCATGCCCATGACTTCGGTTTGGCCTTGTTGCTCTTTCAGGCGGTATTCATCGTACAAGCGGCAAAGCCGCTGGTGGCTGGCATTGAGCTGGTCCACGCGGGCCATCGCCGCAGCCAGCTCGGTTTGGGTCTGAGTGACTTCGTCGCTGGCTTTTTTGACCAAGGCAGGCCAGCAGTTTCGGGCTTGTCGCATACGGTGGTCCTTAGGTTCAGCCAGCCATCAGGGCTTGGAGTTCCTGGCGGGTGGTCGCCACATCCATGTTGGTGTGCATGTCTTGTTGCAAGAACTTTTCCATGGTCTGGCGCAAGCGGATGGCCTGATCGAGTTCGGCGTTGCTGCCCATTTCGTAGGCACCCACCTGGATCAGGTCCTGGTTTTGCTGGTAAAGCGACCACAAGCGCCTGAAGCGGTTGGATTGTTTGAGGTCTTCCGGACTGAGCAGGTTTTGCATCACCCGCGAGATCGAGCCGTTCAGGTCAATCGCCGGGTAGTGGGCCGCATCGGCCAGCTTGCGCGAGAGCATGACCTGGCCGTCGAGCGAGGCGCGTGCGATGTCCACGATGGGGTCGTTGGCGTCGTCGCCTTCGGCCAGCACGGTGTAGATGGCGGTGATCGACCCAAAACCGTGGCGGCCAACACCGGCGCGCTCGATCAGGTTGGGCAGCAGGGCAAACACCGAAGGCGGGTAGCCCTTGGCCGTGGGCGGCTCGCCAATTGACAGGCCGATTTCGCGCTGGGCGTGGGCCACGCGGGTCAGGCTGTCCACCAGCATCAACACGTCTTTCCCCTGGTCGCGGAAGTATTCAGCGATCACATGCGTCATGTGCGTGGCTTTGAGGCGCAGCACGGGCGACACGTTGGCGGGCGCTGCTACCAGCACCGATTTGGCCAGGCCCTCAGGCCCCAGGGTTTCTTCGATGAAGGCTTGCACTTCGCGGCCGCGCTCGCCGATCAGGCCGATCACGACCACATCGGCTTCGGTGAAGCGGGTCATCATGCCCAGCAACACGCTTTTGCCCACGCCGGAGCCGGCCACCAGACCCAGGCGTTGGCCGCGCCCGATGGTCAGCACGCCGTTGATGGCTTTGACACCCACGTCGAGGATCTGGTTGATGGGGCCGCGCTCCATGGGGTTGAGTGGGCGGCCAAGCAAGCTGAGTACGTCGGGGCAGTTGGGCGCTGGCTTGCCGTCCAGCGGCTGGCCACGGCCGTCGATGATGCGGCCCAACAAATCGGGGCCCAGGTTCACGTTGGATGAATGGCTAAGCACCGTCACGCGCGCGCCGGGGCCGATGCCGTTGGGCTCGGTGAACGGCATCAGGTACAGCGTGTCGTCGTTGAAGCCGACCACTTCGGCCTCGACCCGGTGGCCGGTGGGGTCGAGCACTTCGCAGCAAGCGCCCAGGGGGGCCATCAGGCCACGGGTTTCTAGGCGCATGCCCACCGAGCGCACCAAGGTGCCGCTGCGGCGGGGCTCTGGCGCATGCAGGTCGGCCATCATCTGGCTGACTTCGGCGTCGAAATTCATCATGCCTGGTCCTCTTGTGGACTGTCAGCCGCAGGCTCGCTGATGTCGATGTCGCCATGGGTGTTGTCAGCGTTTTGGCTGTGCGCACTGTCTTGGGTGTCCAGCACATCGACCACATCCGGGGTCTGGCGGCTCCAGTCGCGGCGCGGGGTGTCGGCGGGCATGGCCTCGACCGTGTCCTTGACCAGACTGGACTTTTGCATCCAGGCTTCGGGCTGGGCCAACAGGCGGCGGGCCAGGGGCTCCAGGCGGTGCTCGATCAGGTCTTGCACCACGGTGTCTTGTACTTGCACCTTGACGCTGCCTGGTCGCAGCAGCGCGTCGGCTTCCAGGCTCAGGTGGCCCGTGACCGACTCGCCCATGGCTTTGAGGCGGATCAGGTCTTCAGGGTTGACGCTGACGTGCACCGGTTCGACCGCGTGGTCGAGTTGCTGGATGCAGGCCTGGATCAGGCCATGTACGGCCTGACCGGACAGTTGCAGCTCGGCGCGCACCAGTTGTTCGGCGATGTGCAGCGACAGGCGCTTGAGCGGTTCAAAAAACCGCTGTGGGTCTTGGCTGATGCTGCGCAACTCGATACCCAAATGGCGAATGAGCTCACGTTCTTTGCTGCGTTCACTTTCAAATTCGGCTTGCACTTGGGCTTGCCCCTCCAGCAGGCCACGCTCGTAGGCTTCGTCGCGCAATTGGTTGAGTGCCGCCTCGGTCCAGGGCGACTCGGGCTCTGCCAACGCTGTGGGCTCTTCGGTGGCCTCAGGTGCGGCTTCGGTGTCTGTGGCCTCTTGTGCAGCGGCAAGTGCAGATGCAAGTGCAGCGGCTTCGGTCATCAAACCTTCGGTCGGCTCGACTTTTTCGGCCACACGCCACGGACCAAACGAGCGGGCGGAGGCCTCGTCCCACTGGGTGCGCAAGAAGCGGGGGGCCTCGGCCTTGCTGTTGAGCAAGGGGTTGGTACTCCAGGGGGCAGGCTTTTCGTTCAGGTCAGACAAAGCCATCGCCGCCTCCTGCCAACACCAGCTCGCCCGCATCGGACAGCTTGCGTGCCAGACGCATGACGTTCTTTTGTGCTTCTTCCACTTCAGTGATGCGCAGCGGGCCCTTGCTTTCCATGTCGTCCACAAACATGACGCGGGCACGGGCCGACATGTTGTCGAGGAACTTGTCCTTGACGAAGTCGGGTGCACCTTTGAGGGCCACCATCAACAGGTCGGGTTCGGCCGTGCGCATGATCGCCTGGATACCCCGGTTGTCCACACCCACCAGGTTTTCGAAGGTGAACATGTTGTCCTGGATCTTTTGCATCAACTCGCCGTCGATCTGTGACAGGCCCGACATGATCGAGGACTCGAGTTCGACCTTGACCGAGTTCATGATCTGGGCAGCGGCCTTGACGCCACCGAAGCTGGACGATTTGGACGAAGAGTTCGTGGCGAACTGTTTCATCATGATCTGCTCCAGCTCTTCCATGGCCGACGGTTGCACCGTCTCCAGGCTGGCAATGCGTTGGATGATTTCCGGGCGTGATTCGCCAGGCAAGAAGTTCAGCACATCAGCGGCCACGGTGTATTCGAGCACCGACAAGATGATGGCCACCACCTGCGGGTGTTCACCGCGGATCATCTCTGCGATCGAACGGGCATCCATCCATTTCAGAATTTCGAGGCCTTTGCTGCCCTGGCCCGGCATGATGCGGCTGAGCACCGATGCGGCTTTGTCTTCGCCCAAGGCGCGCTTGAGCACTTTCTCGACATAGTCGCCCGTGCCCAAACCCAGGCTGGTTTGCTTTTTCAGCATGGTCACAAATTCGTCCAGAACAATGTTCACCGCTTCTTGCGACAGGTCAGACACAGAGACCATGGCGGCACCCAGAGACTGCACTTCCTTGGGGTTCATGAAGCGGATGATCTCAGAGGCTTGTTGCTCACCCAAAAGCAGCATCAACACAGCAGCACGCTGTGTGCTGGTCAGCTCGGCCAGTTCTTTGGCCAGCTCTTCGGTCATGTTGATGGCGTTATCGCCCAGCAGGGCGGGGGCTGCGTCTTTAGCGTCTTTGGGCTTGTCGGCTTTCGCGTCTTTGTCGTCGGGTTTTTTGGTGGCCATGGTGTTTGTTCCTGAAAGGCGTTAGCTGGACTTGATCATGCCCTTGAGCACGTTGGCCACACGGCCCGAGTCTTCGGCGACCAGCATGCGGATGAGCGCCACTTTATCGTCATAGGTGTTGGCCGTGTCCAGCATGTCCATGGAGATGCTCGACTTCTTGGGCTTGAGTTTGGCCTTGATTTCTTCCAGGCTCTCGCCTTCGCCAATCTGGATCATGCGCATATCGTCTTCGCTCAACTCGCCATCGCTCAACGCGGCCTTGGCTTGGTCGTCGTCGGTGGTCGCATCGCTGGCGTACATGTTGCGCATGATGGGGCGAACCACGATCAGCATGAAGACAATGAAACTGATGGCCAACAAGCCGCCTTTGATGCCGGTTTGCACCGCATCTTCCAGATACCAAGGGATGGTTTCCAGCGCAGAGGCGGGCTCGAACTTGGCGGGCACCACCGAGACGTTGTCGCCGCGCTGCTGGTCGAAACCCACCACGCCGCGCACCACCTGCAGCATTTGCTCCAGCTCTTGCGGTGTGTAGGCTTGTGTGGTCGGGGCATTGGGCACCACGGGGGCGTCTTTGGCGGGAGGCGGTGCAGGGCGCTCGTTCACCACCACCGCCACGCTGACTTTCATGATGCCGCCTGTGGCGTTGCGCACATGGCGCACGGTGCGGTCGAGCTCAAAGTTGCGGGTCGATCGGCTGCTGAGTTTGTTGCCCGATTCGCCTTGGCCTTTGTTGCCATCCACCTGGGTGGAGTTGGATGTCGTCGGATCTGCGGGTGGCGAGTTGGCCAAAGCACCCGGAATGCCTTCGGCAGCCCGGCTGGCAGCGCGGTCTTCGGCCAGCACTTCCGAGCGGGTGCGGGGGCCTTTGTCGCGGTTGTCAAAGTCTTCGGTCGTGCTTTCGATCTGGGTGAAGTCGAGCGTCAGGTTCACCTGTGAGCGCACGTTGGCCTCACCCACCATGGGGGCCAAAATTTGCATCACGCGGTTGCGGTACACCTCTTCGAGTTGTTGCTTGTGCTGCTCTTGGGCCGAAGTCAAACCGAGTTTTTGCTCGGTGGCCGACTCGGTCATGAGCTTGCCCACGTTGTCGACCACAGTCACATGGTCAGGCGCCAGATAAGGCACGCTGGACGAGACCAAATGCACGATGGCCTGCACTTGCGAGGCCGACACGGCACGGCCAGGGTAGGGGGCCAGCACCACAGAAGCCTTGGGTGGCGTGCGGTCACGCACAAAAACGCTTTGCTTGGGGGTGGCCAGGTGCACGCGGGCGCTTTGCACGCTGCCAATTTGCATGATGCTGCGGGCCAGCTCTTGTTCCATCGCGGCATTCACCTTGACCTGTTCCATGAACTGGCTGGTGGTCATGGACGACTGTTCTTTCAGGCCGTCCAGGCCTGTGGCTCCGGCTTTGGGCAAACCTTGCGAGGCCAGAAAAATCCGGGCTTCGTGAAAGCGCTGGCTGGGCACGGTCAGTTGGCCTGTGGCCGGGTCGATTTTGGGGCTGAAGTCTGCGGTCTTGAGCGATTCAAAGGCTTTTTGCTGATCGGCTTCTTGCAAGCCGGGCATCACCGGGCGGTAGGGCGTGGCCTGCATCCAGGCATAAACCAAACCAAAGATGACCAGCACCGCCAGCATGACGATCAGTGGCAACACCCGTCGCACGGCGGGTTGGTTGATCACGTTTTTGAAGGTGTCGGCCATGCCCTCTGTGCGCCAGGGGCTGAGCATGCTGCCCACGCTTGTGGCGTTGGTGGTGCCGTTGCCATTGGCCCCCGGGGCGTTGGCCAAAGCCGTGCTGCCGGAGCCGTTGGCTGGCAAGTTGGCCGGGGTGTTGTTGGACGCTTGTGGCGAGGTCATCAAGCCGGTGTTCATGGATGCGGTTGCTGTGGCCATGTTTATTCTTCTTCAGTTAAGAGGGTCAGACCGGCATGTTCAAAATTTCTTCGTAGGCCTTGAGTACTTTGTTGCGTACTTGCAAGGTGGCTTCAAAGGCCAGCGAAGATTTCTGCATGCCCAGCACCACGTCGGTCAGCGCAATGTTTTCGCCACGGTCAAAGGCGTCGCGCATTTCCGAAGATTGGACTTGCAGGTTGTTGACTTGCCCGAGCGCGCCCGAGACCAAATCGGAAAAACCTGTTTTCTGGACGCCGCCTGCAGCACCGTTCAGTTCGGTTGCACCGGGCATGCCCGCTGCTTTGCCCGAGGCTTCGGCCTGGTGGCTGCGCAGGGTTTGCAGCATCGACTGGATGCTGGCAGGAGAGATGGCTTTGTCGATCATGCGTGTCTCCTTCAGTAAGCGACGCTGGCCATGCCCAAGCCGTGCTCGCGCAGCTGGGCCATCTTGTAACGCAAGGTGCGTGGGCTGATGCCCAGGCGCTTGGCGGCTTCTGTTTTGCTGGGTGTGCTGGCCAATGTGGCCATGATCACCTGGTGTTCGTTCATGCGGGCCGCGCTGTGCAGGTCGGTGGGCAAGCTGTCAGCCTCTTGGGCGGTGTCTTGCTCTTGCAGGCCCAGGTTGTCTTTGGCCGCTGCCATGAATTGTTCAAAATGGGCCACGGACTTCGTCTCGTCCAGCAGGGGGGCCGCCTGGGCGGTCACCAAAGCAGGTGCCTGTGCCGGGACGCTGGTGGTCAACCAGTCGTCAAACATGAGGTGTGCGGGCGTGACCACATGGTCGGTGCACAGCACCATGGCGCGGCGCATCACGTTTTCCAGCTCGCGCACATTGCCAGGCCAAGGGTATTGCAGCAGCTGCATCTGGGCTTGCGGGTGCAGTTGCCAAGGCTTCTTGTCGTGTTGTAGCAGGCACTGCATGGCCAACGGAATGATGTCGCCGGGGCGCTCGGCCAGGGGCAGCAAGCGCATGCGGAACGTGGCGATGCGGTAGTACAGGTCTTCGCGGAACTCGCGGTCGATGATGGCTTTTTTCAGGTCTTTGTTGGTGGCGGCCACGATGCGAACGTTCAATGCAATCACGCTTTGGCCACCCAGGCGGGTGAGTTGGCGCTCTTGCAGCACACGCAGCAGTTTGCTTTGCAGGTGCATGGGCATCTCGCCGATTTCGTCCAAAAACAAGGTGCCGCCTTGGGCTTGCTCGAACAAACCCTTTTGCTCACGGTGAGCGCCAGTGAAGGCCCCTTTTTCGTGACCAAACAGCATGTCTTCGATCAGGTTTTCCGGCATGGCGGCGCAGTTCAGCGCCACAAACGGGCCTTGCGCGCGACCCGAGGCTTCGTGCAGCACGCGTGCCAGCACCTCTTTGCCCGAGCCGGTGGGGCCCACCAGCAAAGCAGTCACATCGGCCTGGGCCACCTTTTGGGCCAAGGCCAGCAGGTGCTGGCTGGCCGGGTCCACAAACACCACGCTGCGCACCGGTTGCGGCGTGCTGCGGGCGGCTGTGGGGTTGAGCTGGTTTTGCAGTCGCTGCCAAGAGGCGGTGCGCACGTCTTGCGCGGCCAGCACGGTCAAAGCGCCTGCTTGGGTGGCTTCAACGGCCAGGTCCAATTCGTGGCGGTCAACGCGGCAGACCAAGGGGGTGCTCAAGCCGGCGTCTTGCAAAAGTTGTTGAACGGCTTTGAGCCGAGTCACGTCCAAAGCGAGGTGCAACACCACCATGGCCGCATCGGCGGCATGGGCCAGCAAGTGGTCCAGTGTGTTCACGGGCATCACAGCCCAGCCGCTGACCTGCAAGGCATGGCTGTGCTCGGGGCTCAGGGCTGCTTCGGGGTCCAGCCAAAGGGCCAGAGGGGTGGAATGGGGTTGTGACTTCACGGTGTTGGTCTCAGGTTCAGATGAAACCAACTAAGCAACCCCCGTGCCAGATAGAAAAATACCTTTTAAAGTATTTAAATATCGGAAAATGAATACTTTAATAGTTTATTAAATATGGTTATTTTGACACTTTGCTTGACGGAAGATTGACAGCGGCCGACTCAGCGAACCACTGACGTGTCCTTGGGCTGGAAGACGTGGCAAAACCGCCCATCCACACGCAACACCTCCAGCGAAGGCAAAAGGCGCGACTGAAAGCCCATGGCTTTGCAGGCATAAGGTGCAGAAGGAACGTGGCTGATGGCAAAGAACCGGCACTGCCAACAATTGGGGCCGCGTTCTTGTGCAGGGCTTGAAGGTGTCGTGTGCATCAACCACACCCCAGCCGTAAACAAATGGATGGCACAACCAAGCAGGCTTCATCCGCCCAGCCCGGCATTTGTGTTTTCAACATGTCACAGCTTCAGTGACGCAGAAGTTCCAGCACATCGGTCAGGTTCAGATTGGCTTGCGCCAACACTGCGGTGTGCGGGTTTTGCATCAAGCCTTGGCCCGTCAACTGGCTGTTGGCTTGGGCGCATATCGACATCAAAAATTGGCGGGTGCTTTCTGGCGTGTGCTGGGCAATCGGGGACATGTCGTTTCCTGGCGCGTTCGTGAGCTGAAAATTGGCTGAATGGAACAAATACCCAGGGCGTGCAACACGACAGGACATGCGGGGGCGTGTCAACAAAACGTCGTCTTCCAATGAGCCGGAGGCTTGCCTTTAATCTGAGCAAAAGCTGTGCCAGTGAGGGGGTATTGACGCGAAAAAAAACCTGCAAACCCGTTCGGATTTACAGGTGCGCGGTCAACGCGACAAAGTGGCTTAGCCTTGCAACAGCTTCATGACCGACTGGGGTTGTTGGTTGGCTTGCGCCAGCATGGCGGTGGCTGCTTGCGAGATGATCTGCGTGCGCGCCAGCTCGCTGGACGCCTTGGCGTAATCGGCATCCATGATGCGGCTGCGCGACTCGGAGGTGTTTTGCGAAATATTGGTCAAGTTGTCAACGGCATAAGTGATGCGGTTGATGATGGCACCAATGCCGGCTCGCTCGGTGTTCAGACGGTTGATCGCCACATCCACCTGCTCGATGGCCGCATTGGCGCTGGAGTTGGTCGTGATTTTTGTGTCTTTGATGTTGGTCAGGGCACCGTCTTTGTTGACCGGGTTCAGTACAACGCCACCGGCTGCAGGTGCTGTCGCGAATGTCAAAACACCATCTTGTGACGAGACCGTTTGACCCAAATCTGCGGACAGCTTGGTTGCCATATTGGCCGCAATGGTTTTGAGCATGGTGTCAGGTTCGCCGCTCAGCAAGTCGTTGCCTGAAACGGTGTAGCTGGAGGTGACCGCGCCCACTGTCACGGAGAGTTTGTCGCCAACAGAAAAGCCGCCAGTCAAAGTCAGATCTGATGCCGCCAGCGTGGCAACGCCTGTGGATTCCTGGAAGCCCATGGCGCCGATGGTGTGTGTGATGACCTGGCCTTCGTTGCTGCCCACCTGGAAACGGAAGCGGCCCACTTGGTCGGCATCGTTTTTGAATGCGCCATTCAGGATGTCCATGCCGTTCCACTGCGTGTCGCGGGTGATGCGGTTGACTTCGGTTTTGAGTTGCTGAAACTCCAGATCCAGATAGCCACGGTCGTTTTCGGTGTAGGTGTCGTTGGACGATTGAACCGACAACTCGCGCATGCGCTGGAGCATGTTGGTCATCTCGACCATGGCACCTTCTGTGGTTTGCAGCATCGAGACCGAGTCATTGCCGTTGCGAACGGCTTGGTCCAACCCGCGAATTTGCGAGGTCATGCGCGAAGAAATCGCCAAGCCTGCGGCGTCGTCGGCCGCGCTGTTGATGCGCTTGCCGGTCGACAGTTGTTCCATGGCGGAAGACAGTTCGCGGTTGTTCTTGACCATCGCATTTTGCGAGACCAGCGACTTGATGTTGGTGTTGATAACGGTCATGGCAGTGAGTCCTTAACGTTGAATAGGGGGCTGTAGAAGTTTTGAAGTCAGCGCGGGTGCATCAATGCATCTGGCGCGAAGCTTCAACCGGCAATTGATCGGAAACGAGGTCTTGCAAAGACAGCAGTTCTTCGCGCAGCAAATCGTCTTGAGGGTGTTGGGTCAATGCCTGCTGGGCGGCCAGCATGGCTTTGCCTGGCTCGCACTGGCAACGCAGCACACGAATCAGGTGACGCCAGGTGAAGGGTGTGGCGGCATCGCCTTGGGTCTCAACCAGTTTGCGCAGCATGTCTTCGGCGGTGGTCCAGTCTTGCTGGATCTCGGCCAGCAAAGCGCTGATGGCCAAGATGTCTTCGCTTTCTGGGTACAGGCTTTGACCTGCAGCGGCCAATGCGTTGGCCAGATCAATTCGGTTGGCGGCCACCAGATCGGCCAAAGTCTGGCGAATCTCGCCGGCCGAAAACTGCGACACATCGCGCATGCTGAGCATTTGGCCGGAAACGGCTTGTGACAGCATGGCTTGGTAAAGGGATGTCATGTACAGGTCTCCTGAAAAGGGGGTGTCAAAATTTCGGTGGCACGACGCCAAAACCGAGGATGACCCTTTTAAGCAAACCGCGTGCCAGCATTTCTTTAGCCGATTTCTGAATTTATTTGCAAATAAATCCATGGAAATCGAAAAATTTCCAATCCTTTGGACCGCAAAAACGGTGAAAACTGTTTTTTAAAAGAAATCTGCCCGATGTCACTGTCGGTCCAGCGGCAATCCATTGCCTAAGGACGACAGCCTGCCGGGGCCAGGGGCGCGCTGTTGGCGCATGCGATTGACTTCAAGCGAGGTCGTCTTTGTGCAGCACAGCGTCAACGCAGAAAAGCGTGAACGGTGGAGAGCGTTGCAGACGCTTCATGGCGGGCAACAAGCAACACCCTGTCATGGGAAGAGCAGGTCAAACAAAAAGAGGGTTTCGTGTCCGGCGTGCGGCGGGAAGTGGTGAGCGCGGGTATTGGATGCCCAAAGCAGACAAGACCATGCCCTGTCCGGGGCTGGTCTCGTTTGTTCAAGCGATTATGTTGGCCGGCCCCACAGTCACCAAGGCGGCCGATCTGTTGCGGGCACCCCTGAATCGGGGCTGCCCCTCGGTGGCCTCAGGCCGCCTTGAGCGCAGGCTTGACGTCCACACGCTGCAAAGCATTGAACTCTTCGAGCAACAACTTGTCTTGGGGGTGCGATGCCAGGCCCTGCGCAGCAGCGGTCAGTGCGCGGGCATCATCGCCTTGGCAGCGCAACACGCGCACCCATTGGCCCCAGGTCACGGCCTGAGCGGCGTGGCCTTGCAGCTTGATGAGTTTTTCAAGTGCGGCGCTGGCGGCGGCCCAGTCTTGGCGCACCTGGGTGACCAGGGCGCGGATGACCAGAATGTCTTCGCTTTGCGGAAAGCGCAGCAGCGCCTCATGGGACAACAAATCGGCCTCGGTCAAGCGACTTTGACCAACCAGGTCGGCAATGGATTGCCGGATTTTGGCGGGGCTGAGCTCTTGTGTAGCGCTGGCGAGCAGTGCCGAGTAAGACGTTTTAGCCAAAAAGGCGGGGGCGGCATGCAGCATGAAGGCTCCTTGTTTTCTTGGCGGAGGCAGAAAATTGCCGCCGCATGGATTCATTGCAGAAAAGCAAGGTGCATGCCATATGTGACTACTGTCACCCACATTCTTGAGCGCTTCGAATTACATTTCAGAAATTTCCAGGGGGTTTGCGATAAACATGGTGTTCGACTCAATAAGGCAACGAGCCAATTTGATCCGAGGTAAACGCTTGCATCTGATCTGAAGTCAAGGCGTCGAGGGTTGCCGTGTTGAGTGCTTTGACCTGGGCTGTAGTCAAGGCAGCGATGGCGGCGGTGGACAGGTGTTTGATTTGAGCGGTACTCAGGGCGGCCACATCGGTGGTCTCCATCAAGGCGATCTGATCGCTGGAGAGCTTGCTCAGCTGATCAGAGGTCAGGGCGCGCACTTGGGCGGTGGTCAGCGCCTTGAGGTCGTCGCTGGCCATAGCATTGATTTGCACGGAGGTCAAAGAGGCGACTTGGCCAGTGCTCAAAGCGGCGACTTGGGCGGTGGACAGACCCACGATCTGGGTGGTGGTCAATTTGCTGACCTGGTCGGTGCTCAGGGCTCGTACCTGCGCGGAGCTCAGCGAAGGCAGCTGGGCGCTGGTCAGGGCATTGAGCTGAGCAGAGGTCAAAGCGGCGACTTGGTCGCTGCTCAGGGACTTGAGCTGAGCAGAGGTCAAGGCGGTGACCTGCACAGAAGTCAGCTGAGCGAGCTGTGCGGTGCCGAGCTTGCTCAGTTGGGCGGTGCTCAGGACGGCCAGATCGGCTGTCTCGATGGCGGCGACCTGTGCGCTGGTCAAGGCATTGATGGAGGCCGTGGTCAGTGCTTTGGCTTGAGCGGTGGTCAAAGCGGCGATGGCGGCGGTGGACAGGTGGCTGATCTGAGCGGTGCTGATGGCGGCGATGTCATCGGTGGCCATCAGGGCGATCTGATCGCTGGAGAGCTTGCTCAGCTGATCAGAGGTCAGGGCGCGCACTTGGGCGGTGGTCAGCGCCTTGAGGTCGTCGCTGGCCATGGCATTGATTTGCACGGAGGTCAAAGAGGCGACTTGGCCAGTGCTCAAAGCGGCGACTTGGGCGGTGGACAGACCCACGATCTGGGTGGTGGTCAATTTGCTGACCTGGTCGGTGCTCAGGGCTCGCACCTGTGCGGAGCTCAGCGAAGGCAGCTGGGCGCTGGTCAGGGCATTGAGCTGGGCAGAGGTCAAAGCGGCGACTTGGTCGCTGCTCAGGGACTTGAGCTGAGCAGAGGTCAAGGCGGTGACCTGCACAGAAGTCAGCTGAGCGAGCTGTGCGGTGCCGAGCTTGCTCAGTTGGGCGGTGCTCAGGACGGCCAGATCGGCTGTCTCGATGGCGGCGACCTGTGCGCTGGTCAAGGCATTGATGGAGGCCGTGGTCAGTGCTTTGGCTTGAGCGGTGGTCAAAGCGGCGATGGCGGCGGTGGACAGGTGGCTGATCTGAGCGGTGCTGATGGCGGCGATGTCATCGGTGGCCATCAGGGCGATCTGATCGCTGGAGAGCTTGCTCAGCTGATCAGAGGTCAGGGCGCGCACTTGGGCGGTGGTCAGCGCCTTGAGGTCGTCGCTGGCCATGGCATTGATTTGCACGGAGGTCAAAGAGGCGACTTGGCCAGTGCTCAAAGCGGCGACTTGGGCGGTGGACAGACCCACGATCTGGGTGGTGGTCAATTTGCTGACCTGGTCGGTGCTCAGGGCGTTGATGTCCGCTGTCTCGATGGCCGCAATGTGAGCGCTACCCAGACTGTTGAGTTGGGCTGAGGTGAGCACCCTAATTTGCAAGGTAGACAGAGCTTTGATGCTCGCTGTTGACAGGCTGGAGAATTGCTGTGTATTAAGGCCGACCAATTGATCTGTCGTCAGTGCCTGTACCTGCTGTGTGCTGAGGTTGGCAATGACGCTGGTTTTAAAGCTGTTGAGTTGCACTGAAGACAAGCTGGCCATGTCTTTGCTGTCAAAAAAACCCAAGTGTTGGCTGGTGAAAGAACTCAATTGCGAGGTGGTGAGTCCTTGAACTTGCGTGGGGCTGAGCAAAGAACTTTTATTGCCGTAGACGAGCAGTCCATCAGAAAATTTACTGCCATCAAATGCGCTGATTTGACCACTGGTCAAAACCACAAAGTCTTGTGCTTCGATGGCACTGATTTGTGTGCTGCTCAGCGCTGCAATTTGATCAGTGGACAACAGTGCGACATCTGAGGTGGACAGATTTTTGATCTGGCTGGTGGTCAGGTGAGGAATTTGACTGGCAGATAAAAAACTGATGGATGACATGATGTGACCTCTGAGTGATGTCGAGAATCCGGAACTCAGCAACGTGGCCGTGCAATGTCCCCGATGGGTGCGAAAAAATGGACTTGGGTATTGGTTTTTGTCGCAACTGGCGTGTCCAAACCGTTTTGCATTTCGCTCGACGGTTCGGACACATTCAATGTCAGAAGTTCAGTGCACCCAACTGACCCGATGTCATGCTGTCAATCTGACCCGAGGTCAGGGCACTGGTTTGAGCTGTGCTCAGAGCTGCGACTTGGCTTGTGGTCAGGTTGCTGATCTGGTCGGTGCTGATGTCGTTGATCTGATCCGACGTCAAGGCGCGGATCTGGCTGGTCAACAGCGCTTGCAAATCGTCAGAAGCCATCTTGTTGATTTGCAAAGAAGTCAATGCGGACACTTGTGCGGTAGTCAAGGCCTGGATTTGACCGGTTGTCAAAGCCTCCATTTGTTCTGTGGTCAGACGTGTTACTTGTGTAGTCGACAAGTTCTTGACTTGTTCAGTGGTCATGGCAGTGACGTCTTCTGCTTCGATCGCTTTGATTTGATCGCTGCTCAGGGCGTTCAGAGCGGCGGAGCTCAAGGCCTTGATTTGATCGGTTGTCAGTGCTGCAACGGCTTGCGTCGTCAATTTTTCAGCTTGAGTTGATGTCAAGGCGGCAATGTCAGCAGTCTCCATCAGTGCGACTTGCGCCGCTGTGAGCGTGCTGATCTGGGCTGTTGTCAATGCCCTGACTTGCGTGCTTGTCAATGCTTTCAGGTCATCGCTGGCCATGTTGTTGACTTGATCAGAGGTCAGCGCGGCAATCTGTGCAGTGGTCAAGGCTTGTGTCTGTGCGGTGGTCAGAGCTTCTATCTGTGATGTGCTCAGTTTCACGACTTGCTGGCTGTCCAGCTTGCTCAGTTGCGTGGTGGTCAGTGCGGCGATGGCATCAGACTCCAGTGCTGCCAATTGACCCGTGGACAAAGCGTTGAGTGCGGCGGTACTCAGTTGCTTGATTTGGTCGGTTGTAAGCGAGGCGATCGCATCGGACGAGAGTTTGGCAACCTGCAAAGAACTCAATGCAGCGATTTGTGTGGTTTGCAGCAGCGGTACTTGCACAGTGCTGAGCGCACTCATTTGATCTGTGCTCAGTGCCTTGATCTGGTTGGTGGTCATCGCTTGCAGGTCATCGCTGGCCATGCCGTTGATCTGGTCAGAGGTCAAGGCGGTCACTTGGGCTGTGGTCAATGACTGGATTTGAGCAGTGGTGAGTGCCACAACTTGATCGGTGCTGAGTTTGGCAATCTGTGAGGTGACCCACTTGCTCAGCTGTGCAGTGGTCAAGGCGGCGACATCAGCGGTTTCAAGGGCCTCCAGCTGGGCGCTGGTCAAAGCGTTCAGTGCACCCGATGTCAGTACCTTGATTTGATCGGTGGTCAACGAGGCAATGGCCGATGGGGTCATTTTTTCAACTTGTCCAGCGCTCAGGGCGGCAATTTGTGCTGTTTGCATCAGTTGCACCTGGTCACTCGAGAGGTTGCCGATTTGGCTGGTGGTCAGAGCCTTGATCTGGCCTGTGGTCAATGCTTTGAGGTCATCGCTGGCCATGGCATTGAGTTGCTCAGAGGTCATGGAGGCCACTTGAGCGGTGGTCAGGGCTTGCACCTGAGCGGTGGAGAGGGCCACGACCTGCTCGGAGCTGAGCTTGGAGATCTGCGTGGTGGACAGCTTGCTCACTTGCAGTGTGGTCAAAGCGGCCACATCGTCGGTTTCCAGGGCAGCGAGCTGATCGGTGGTGAGCGCGTTCAGAGCGGCCGTGGTGAGGGCCTTGACCTGGGCTGTTGTCAAGGCGGCAACGGCGTCTGTGGAGAGTTTCTCTGCCTGAGCTGCGCTGAGGGTGGCGATGTCAGCGGTTTCCATGGCGGCGACTTGAGCGCTGCTGAGGGTGCTGATCTGGGCGGTGGTGAGGGCTTTGACCTGGGTGGTGGTCAGGGCTTGCAGGTCATCGCTGGCCATGCCATTGAGCTGGTCAGCGGTCAGCGCGGCCACTTGTGCGGTGGTGAGGGCTTTGACCTGGTCGGTCGTCAAGTTGACGATCTGATCGGTGCTCAGCGCAGCAAGCTGTGTGGTGCTCAATTGGCTCACTTGGCTGGTGCTCAAGGCTTGCAGGTCGTCGCTGGCCATGCCATTGAGCTGGGCAGAGGTCAGTGCGTTTATTTGTCCAGAGCTCAGGGCCTGAACTTGTTGGGTTGTCAGCGTGTTGAGTTGATCGCTGGTGAGTTTGTTGACTTGCGCAGAAGTCAGCGCCTTGACCTGTGTGGTGCTCAAGGCTTGCAGGTCATCGCTGGCCATACCGTTGAGTTGTTCAGAGGTCAATGCGGCCACTTGAGCCGTCGTCAGTGACTGGACTTGGCCAGTGCTCAAGGCCACGACCTGATCGGAGCTCAGTTGAGCGACTTGTGAAGTCGTCATTTTGCTCAGTTGGGAGGTGGTCAGGGACGCCACAACGTTGGTTGTCAGCGCGCCGAGTTGGTCGCTGTTCAAGGCATTGAGTGCAGCGCTGTTAAGGGCTTTGGCCTGGTCTGTGGTCAATGCGGCAATGGCATCGGTGGACAACTTGGCCGCTTGTGCGGCGCTCAGTGTGGCGATGTCAGCCGTCTCCATGAGGCTGAGTTGAATGCTCGAGAGGTTGCCGATTTGGCTGGTGGTCAGAGCCTTGATCTGGCCTGTGGTCAATGCTTTGAGGTCATCGCTGGCCATGGCATTGAGTTGCTCAGAGGTCATGGAGGCCACTTGAGCGGTGGTCAGGGCTTGCACCTGAGCGGTGGAGAGGGCCACGACCTGCTCGGAGCTGAGCTTGGAGATCTGCGTGGTGGACAGCTTGCTCACTTGCAGTGTGGTCAAAGCGGCCACATCGTCGGTTTCCAGGGCAGCGAGCTGATCGGTGGTGAGCGCGTTCAGAGCGGCCGTGGTGAGGGCCTTGACCTGGGCTGTTGTCAAGGCGGCAACGGCGTCTGTGGAGAGTTTCTCTGCCTGAGCTGCGCTGAGGGTGGCGATGTCAGCGGTTTCCATGGCGGCGACTTGAGCGCTGCTGAGGGTGCTGATCTGGGCGGTGGTGAGGGCTTTGACCTGGGTGGTGGTCAGGGCTTGCAGGTCATCGCTGGCCATGCCATTGAGCTGGTCAGCGGTCAGCGCGGCCACTTGTGCGGTGGTGAGGGCTTTGACCTGGTCGGTTGTCAGGCTGTTGAGCTGATCTGTGCTGAGCTTGGCGACCAGCGCGGTGGACAATTTGCTCAGTTGCACGGTGGTCAGTGCAGCGAGGTCTGTCGACTCCATCGCCGCCAGTTGGTCGCTGCTCAAAGCGTTGAGGGCATCGGTGGAGATCGCCTTGATTTGCGCGGTGGTCAAAGCTGCGATCGCTTCGGTGGCGAGCTTGCCGGTTTGTGCGGCACTCAATGCGCCCACTTGTTGGGTTTGCAGAAGTTGAATTTGATCGCTGCTGAGGTTGCTGATTTGTGCACTGGTGAGGGCCTTGACCTGTGTGGTGCTCAGGGCTTGCAGGTCTTGGCTGGCCAGCTTGTTGATTTGTTCGCTTGTCAAGGCTGCCACCTGCGATGTGGTCAACGCCTGTGTCTGGGCTGTGGTCAATTTGTTAAGTTGATCGGTGCTCAAACTGTTGATTTGATCGGTTGTCAAGGCCTTGATCTGAGCGGTGCTGAGTGCCTGCAGATCGTTGCTGGCCATGCTGTTCAATTGATCGCTGGACAAGGCTGCCACTTGGCTGGTCGACAGTGTCCGGATTTGTTCTGTGCTGAGGGCCACGATCTGATCTGTCGTGAATTTGCCCAGTTGCTGTTCCGAGATCTTGCTGATTTGCCCGGTGGACAAGGCCGCCATGTTTTCTGTCTCAAACACAGCCAGTTGATCGCTTGTCAGCGCATTCAGCGCGACCGATGACAAAGCCTTGGCTTGCGCGGTGGACAAGGCCACGACCGCGTCGGTCGATAAGCCCGCAATTTGCAGATTGCTCAGCGCGGCGACATCCGCAGTTTCCAGTGTCGAAATCTGCAGCGAATTGAGGCTGTTGAGTTGCTCTGTGGTGAGGACTCGGATTTGCAAAGTGGTCAGTGCCTTGAGACTGCCTGTGGACAGGCTGGCAAATTGTTCGGTGTTGAGACCCACCAACTGGCTTGTGGTCAAAGCTTGCACCTGCTGTGTGCTCAAGCCGGCGATGACATCGGTTTTAAAGCTGTTGAGTTGCAAGGTACTCAGGCTGGCGATGTCTTTGGTGTCAAAAAACTCCAAGTGCGAGGTGGTAAATGTGCTCAATTGCAAAGTGCTCAGACCTTGCACTTGCGGGGCAGTCAAAAGAGAGCTTTTGTTGCCATAAACAAGCAGACCATCCGAGAAGTTGCTGCTGTCAAATGCGCTGATTTGTCCACTCGTCAACACCAGCATGTCTCGCGATTCAAAGGCCCCGATTTGCGCGCTGCTCATCGCGGCAATTTGTGCGGTCGACAGCAGTTTGACGTCTGCTGTAGACAGATCGCGGATCTGATTGGTGGTCAAATTTTGGATCTGTGTGGGTGAAATTGAGCTGATCAACGACATGACGGTTCCTTTTTGTACTGGCTCGATCCCGAGCAAATACCGCGGTGAGTGTTTTTGACCAATGCTGTTCTTTGCAGAAAAACTTGGTGACCTCTGTGAATCGGTCCAGGACTCCATTACTTGAGGTGTTTTTCTCGTTTTTGTCTTTTGGTTTGTGGGACCGGCAAAATTTGACCGCAGGGGTCTGTTGCTTGCCGCTTTCAAGAACTTTGGACCAACTTTCGGCTGATTTTGTTTGGGTACGCTTTTTGCATGGGGTGACCTGTTTGTCATGCGTCCGGTTTTGCGGACAGCAATGGCCCCTGAAGGGGGTGACACAATTTTCAAAGGTATGGATTCATGAACGCACGAATTGACATGGCCAGTCTGGCCTCTTCTCAGGGCAGTCCCGCATCGGTTTCGGACGATCTGATTGCGGCCATGAGTCAGGGCCTCATGACCCAGTTGGACCTGATGAGCCACATCCAACATCTGGAAAGCTTGGGCGAGTTGCGGGCGGCTGCGAACCTTTATGCACTTTGGATCAACCATGCCAAGGCCACAGACAAGCACTTTGCCTTGTTCAACTACGGGGGCATGTTGCAAAACCTGCAGCGCCCCGAGGAGGCGCTCGCCGCGTATGCCGCGTGCATTGCTCTGAAGGAGGACTTTCCTCAGGCCTACATCAACCGAGGGTTGTTGTTCGAAAAGCTGGGGCAAGACGCTCAAGCATTGCAAACCTGGTTGAGTCTGGTCAGTCGACGCTACATGGCCAAGCCTCCGACGGATGAATTTTTGACCATGGCGCTCAATCACATGGGGCGCTTGCAGGAAAAGCTCAAGAACTATGCCCAGGCGGAGCAGGCATTGGAAGAAAGCTTGAGCATCAATCCGGCGCAGCCCGGTGTGATTCAGCATTGGATGCATATCAGGCAAAAAGCTTGCCAGTGGCCGATTTACAAGAGTTTGCCGGGCATCAGTCTGGCTGAGATGAAGCGCTACACCTCACCGCTGGCGATGCTGGCCTTGACCGAAGATCCGGCTGAGCAGCTGCTCAATTCCCAGTCGTTTGTGGCGAGAACCTATTCTTTCCGTGAGGAGCGCTTGTCAGACGGTCAGATTTACCAACACCAGCGTTTGCGGGTGGGGTACGTGTCGGGTGATTTCCGAGAGCACGCGGTGGGCTTTTTATTGCCATCCATGCTGGATGGCCATGGTGATGCCTTCGAGTTGTTCGCTTATGACTACACCCCTGAAGAGCGCACGCCATTGCGCGAACATCTGAAAGGGCAATTTGACCATTTCAGATCTATCAAGGATTTGTCAGACCGACAGGCGGCCGAGCTCGTGTTGGCCGATGAAATTGACATCCTGATCGATTTGCACGGGTTGAGTTCAGGGGCCAGGCCAGGTATTTTTGCCTTGCATCCAGCCCTCAAACAAGGCACCTATCTTGGTTTCATGGGCCCCACGGGCATGCCGTGGTTTGATTTTGTGATCGCAGACCGACAAGTTCTGCCCGACGAGTTGGCGGTTTATTTCACAGAAAAGCCGTTGCATGTGGAGGGCAGTTATTTGCCCATGGTTTCTTATGCAGACCATGCGCCCGTTGTCACGCGGGAACAACTGGGTCTGCCCGAAGGGGCTTTCGTGATGGGGGCCTTTGGCAACACCTACAAAATCACGCCAGACATGTTTGCTACCTGGATGCGACTGCTGCAGCGGATTCCCGATGCATTGCTCTGGTTGGTGGATGACAACAAGTCCAGTACCCAAAACCTGAAAGCGCAAGCCTTGGCCCATGGTGTGCCCACTGATCGGCTGGTTTTTTCCTCCCGCACAGCGCACCCTGAGTTTTGCGCCCGCCTCAAATTGGCCGATGTTTACCTGGACACCTACCCCTATAACTGCGGATCGACCAGCAACGATGTGATCCATGCTGGCGTGCCCTTGGTCACCTTGTATGGCAAAACGCTGGTGTCTCGGATGGGGCTGAGCTTGTTGACGGCCTTGAACTCTGCCAGCAATGCCACCCGAAGCTACGCCGAATACGAAGACAAAGTACTTGAGCTGTCGATCAAAAAGAAGGCAGGCAAATTGCCTGTGGCCTTGCCGCGTGGTGAGCCTTTGAAAATTGGTCAGGCCTTGGCGAATTTGAATCAAGCCCGCAGCTGTGCCGATACCGTGCATTTGCCCTCTGTTACCAAGCGCCCAAGTGTGCAGTTGTTCCAGATTTGTTATACCGAAGAGACGCTCCAGAGCGTGCCCACAGGTTTTGGTGTGCTCGACAATTTGTCCAATGAGCGCCCTGACTGGCGTGAATTTTGGCCCATGCGCAATTACCTGATGAGCCATGCGCTGGAGGACGATGTATTTTATGGATTCTTTTCCCCCCGTTTTTCGTACAAGACAGCGCTTGATTTTGAAAAAATAAGCGAATTTGCCCTTCAGCATGGTTCAGACAACGACGTTTTGATCTTCAGTCCATTTTGGGATCTGAACAGTTTGTTTCTCAATTCATTTGAGCAAGGTGATTTTTTCCATCCAGGTCTGATGTCTTGTTCTCAGCAGTTTTTGCAAGCAACGGGACATGATTTGCGTTTGCCAGAATTGGTGATGCACGGCGAAAACACGGCATTTTGCAATTACTTCATTGCCAAAAAGAAATTTTGGCTGCATTGGTTGGAGTTGGGTGAAAAGCTCTTTCAAGCGGCGGAAACCACAGGTACCCCGTTGGCGATTGCGCTCAACCAAAACACAATTTACAGCCATGATGTACTGCCTCAAAAGATATTTGTTCAAGAGCGCTTGGTCAATATGTTGCTGGCAGGACCACAATTCAAATCGAAATCGTGGAGCATGTTCGGTTTGCCTTGTTCAGTCACGCCTTTGAGCCAGTACCAATCGCAGGCTGCAGAAGCCAATGCACTCAAAATGGCCTACGCCAAGACAGGTGATGCTTTGTACATCAATGAGTTCCACCAGTTGCGAGACAAGGTCTGGAAAGACAGTGGCATTGGCGAGTTGGCCAATGCCCGAGATCGAGTTTTGCGCGGTGAGGCCTGAATTTTAAAAACAATAATTAATTTCAATATATATTAAAGGTGATTTAATGATAAATTTAAGTTTTGAGGAAATCCATAAAGCAAAAACAGGCAAGGTGAGTGATAAATGGGAATCTTACCTTCGTCACTACGACAGCTTGTTTGCCATGTATCGTGATCAAGAGGTTTCGCTTCTCGAAATCGGTATACAAAATGGCGGTTCTTTGGATACTTATTTGGAGTACTTTAAGAATGCTAAAATTTTAATTGGCTGCGACATCAACACCAATTGCAATAAACTTAATTATCAAAATAATAAAATTAAGATTGTGGTTGGTGATGCCAATTTGGACTCCACTTACAAGGAAATTCGGCAGCTTGAAAGTGTTTTCAATATCGTGATTGACGATGGATCGCATGTTTCAATGGACATCATCAATTCATTCATCCGTTATTTCCCATTGGTTTCCCCCGGTGGTGTTTACGTGATTGAAGACACCCACACTTTGTACAGTCGCAATTTTGGTGGTGGACTTTTGAATGAATTTTCTGCCTATAATTTTTTCAAAAAACTCATAGATATTGTGAATTTTCAATGGTGGCGCGATCATTTCAAGATGGAAGATTATTTGACGACGTTCTTCTTGCAAGGCATTCCGGATTTCATCCATCAAGGTTGGATTGAATCGATTGAATTCAAAAATTCCGTGATCACGGTCAAGAAATCCAATCAAGCAGGGCACGACAAATTGGGGCCAAGGATTATCCGAGGCACAGAGGCGCTGGTGGTGGATTTGCCAAGGTGAATTCGTCCATGGCCGGATGGATGGGCACGGCGCGTGCCAAAAATGGTCGGTTTTTTGACAAGCGCCTGGCCTGCAAATTGCTATTTACGCCCCATTGATTCCAAAGGTAAACCATGAGCATCATCCATCTGACCAAGACCGTCCAATCGGTTCAACCCCGCTATGTCGGTCGATTTTCATGCACGGGTTCGGCTTGTGAGGACAGCTGCTGTTCAGGCTGGACGGTGCACATCGATAAAAAAACCTTCAATGCCTACCGGCAAGCCAAGCAGCCTTTGCTCACGGAGCGAATGGCGACTCAGGTCAAGAGGATCAGGAGCCTGGCCAGCGATACGAAATACGCCCGCATTGAGATGCAGCCTGAAACCCTGGATTGCCCTTTTTTGGAAGAAAAGTTGTGCAGTGTCCAGCGGGAGTTGGGTGAGGACAAGTTGTCTGATACCTGTGCCACTTACCCGCGCAAGAGCCGTGTGATGGGTGGGCAGCATCAACAAGCTTTGACGTTGTCCTGTCCCGAGGCGGCCAGGTTGGCACTTTTGGCGCCGGATGCTTTGGATTTCGTTGAGGTGTCTGGCAAAGTGCGTGTCGAATCTGTCATTCAAATTCGCAGTAAGCAAGGGTTGACGCCAGAAACGATGGAGTCGGTCAGTCTTTTTTGCTTGAAGCTGATGAAGGTTGGCAGTTTGTCGTTGTGGCAAAAATTGGCGGCCCTTGGGGTGTTCGCCGAACAATTGACCTCGACCCTCAAGCAGGGCGGTCACGCGCGCATTCCCGCTTTGCTGAAGGATTTCGAAACGATGGTGGCATCTGGTGCCATCGATGGGGCTTTGTCGGCCATGTTGCCAGACTATGTCATTCAGGCCACGACTTTTTCAGGATTGTGGCAACTTAAAAAGGGCCGAAAGAACTCGGCGGTTCAAGCATCAGTGCAGACCCAAGTTGCCAAAGGTTTGGGCGCCGACCCCGTGACCCATCTCGTGACGCAGCAGCAACTGATCGACAACTACCGTACAGGTGTCCAGCGACTGCCCGATGCCATGAAGGACGCGCCGTTTTTGCTGGAAAACTTTCTCGTCAATGAAATGTTCAGTGAGGGGTTTCCATTTTCTGAGACAAGCCCTTACGATCATTTCTTAAAGCTGGTGACGCAGTTTGGGTTGCTCCGTTTCATGTTGGCGGTGCAATGCAATGATCCCGAGCGCTTGCCCGATCTGGCGCAATTGGTTCGAACTGTTCAGGTTTTCAGCCGCAAATACCAACACGATGCAGATTTTGCAAAGCGTGTGAATGGTGCATTGAAAAATGCAGGCTGGGATTCGCTGGAAAAGATTTACCGGTTTTTGCGGACTTGATCACCAACTGAAGCCGATACATGTGCCTCAGCGAAACCACAGAGAAAGTCATGGTCGATGTGTTCAGCTGAGCAATGCCAGCACGTAATAAGGCTGCTGGTTGGCCTGTGACAGCATGGCTGTCCCAGCCTGGTTCATGATCATGCTGCGGGCCAACTCAGCTGTAGCCTGCGCATAGTCGGTGTCCATGATTCGACTGCGAGAAGCGCTGGTGTTCATTGACACATTGCTGGCATTGTCTGCTGCATAGGTCAGGCGGTTCATCATTGCACCCCACTGGCTGCGTTCACCGTCGATCTGCACCATGGCTTTGTCGATCAAGTCTATGGATGCTGTGGCTTTGCTGCGTGTGTCAATGGCTGCCGAATTGCCCAATGCTGCAGCAACATCGTTGCTGTTCAGTTCTGCCAATGGCAAGGCAATGGAGTCGCTGCTGCTGGCGCCCACATGAAATTTGACCACGCCATTGGTCCCAGCTTCACCTTTGAGCAGCTTCATGCCGTTCCAGCTGGTGTTGGTAACCGTATTGGCAGCTTGTTGTTGCAGTTGCAAAAATTCCGACTGCAAGGCATCGCGTTCGTCTTGCCCATTGGTGTCGTTGGAGGACTGGATGGCCAATTCGCGCATGCGAACCAGCATGCTGGTCATTTCACTGGTAGCCCCATCGGCTGTTTGCAGCATTGAAATGCCATCGTTGGCATTGCGCACGGCCACGTCCAGACTGCGGATTTGTGCCGTCATTTTGTTGCCCATGGCCAATCCAGCCGCATCGTCAGCGACAGAGTTGATGCGTTGACCTGTGGCCAGCTGGGCCATTGACTTGTCCATGGTCCGTTGATTGACGACCAGCGCTTGCTGCGCAGCAAGGGACTTGACGTTGGTGTTGACAAAGGCGCTCATGGGCTGGCTCCTGTTAAAGGCGGGGGGGCCTTGTGGCGCTGTGAATGAATCTTTTTTTCATGGCGGCGTAGACACAAGACGGTCTTGCTCGATCTTCACCTTCACGACAAAAAGCCCGAATGGGCTTTTTGATCGTTGAGGTTTGCAACGCGTTAATTAACGCAGCAGAGACATCACTGTCTGAGGTGCCTGGTTGGCTTGAGCCAACATGGCGGTCGCTGCTTGCGAGATGATCTGCGTGCGGGCCAGCTCAGTGGTGGTCGCTGCGTAATCGGTGTCTTGAATGCGACTGCGTGAGGCTGCAGTATTTTGTGACACGTTGGTCAAGTTGTCTGCCGCGTAATTCAGGCGGTTGATGGTCGCGCCGTAAGTAGAACGCTCTGCGTCGACCAACTTCAGTGCGCCGTCGATGGAATCAATCGCTTTGGTCGCATCGGCTTGGGTCTTGACATCCAAGGCATCGATTTTCAGCGACTTACTGTCCATGCCCTGTGTGCCGAAATCAATTTTGATTGCTGCAGAGGAGCCAGTGTTGGCGCTGACGTGCAATTCGGCAACCCCTTTGGTGCCGACTTCACTGTCAGCTGTGCCCTTGAAAATTTGCATGCCGTTCCACTGGGTGTTGTCTGCGATGCGTGTGATTTCGTCCGACAAGGCATCCACTTCGGATTGCAAGGCTGTACGGTCTTCAGAAGTGTTGGTGTCTGTGGCTGCCTGCACAGACAATTCACGCATGCGTTGCAGCATGTTCGTGATTTCTTTGGTGGCACCGTCGGCTGTCTGAATCAGCGAAATGCCGTCATTGGCGTTGCGAACCGCCTGGTTCAGGCCACGGATCTGGGCTGTCATTTTGTTGCTGATGGCCAAGCCTGCAGCATCGTCAGCAGCGCCGTTGATGCGGCTGCCGGTTGACAGTTGCTCCATGGCTTTGCTCAGGCTGCGGTTGTTCACCGTCAACGCATTTTGGGCGATGGTGGACTTGATGTTGGTGTTGATAACGGTCATGGTCTTACTCCTTGAAGAGATTTATTTCAAAAGGTTGGCAGGAACCCGAAGGGAGTAGGACCTGCCTGTTTTCACAGAAAATCTGATTTGAATCTCTGTTACTAAATGATTCGGAAGTTGCAGAAAAAGCTTTAGGCTTGGATGCAATTTTTTTCGCATCAGGACTTTTCGTCCTTGAACAAACCCTTCATGTTTTCCAGGTTGTTGGCTACGCGCAAAGCGACTTCACTGGGGATCTGGCGAACCACTTCGCCGTTCGCAGTGTTTTTAACGGTCACCACAATCTTGTTGGACACATCGTCCACGCTGAAGCTCAGATTGCGCTGGTTCTGTGTCATTTGCTTGTTCAGGTGTTCGGTAGCTTCTTTCAAAGCACGGCGTGCTTCCTGAGGATCAGGTTTCTTGTCGACAGCGGGTTTGATGTCCACGGGGGGCTGTGGGCGGGCCTGTACTTCAGCCGTGCGCACACCAGGAATGGCCACGGGTGCCGATACGTGCGCTGCGTTGGTTTGGATGTCGTTGCTCATGGCTTTGTCCTTGGTCTAGTCCCCGCTGACAGTACTGGCGCATGGCCAACCGCTTGAACGGTTCACCAATTGGGGATGTCGTGACTAGGATTCGGCCGTCGTGGGCAGAACTTGAGCGGTTTTTTGCAAAAAGCGGCAAAAAATGGCCGAAATCTGGAATTTGCCAAGAAATCCAGTCGGGCTGGTGCCCATTTAGCCGGTGTAGGCCTTCATCATGCCGTCAAAGGTGCCCTTGAGGCTGGCGCGCGTGCTGTTGCTGTTGCCCACGATGCTTTCCATGATGCTGAATTGGTTCGTATAGCGGGTCATGAGCTTTTGCATGCGCTCTTCCAGCACCGTCAAATCTTCTTTGTATTTGGCAATCTGCTTGGTGGCGTTTTGGCTTTGGGTGTCGATCAGACCGGTCGACAGCAGCATTTTTTCGAGCTTGTTGATGGCCCCGCCGGCCAGACCAGCTGGTGCGGTGCTGTAGATGCTTTTGTTGTTGGTGCCTGCGCTGAACATGGTGGCGACTTCGCCAAAATTGTTTTGCAGGGCTTTGTCCAGCTTGGCTTCGTCCAGCGTGAGTTTGCCGTAACGGTCGATGCTCAGGCCGACATCGCGCCCGGCCTTGATGGTGGTGCCCGGGGTTGTGGATGTGGCGGTGATCATGTCACGCACCTGCTTGCGCACGCTTTGCAGCAGGTTGTCGCCCGCCAGTGCGCCGCCAAAATCTTTGACTTCGCTGGCACTGTCGCCCAGGATGTTCAGGGATTCTTCAAAATCGTTGTAGGCAGTGACCAGGCCCTGGATGTTGCCCTTGATGCCTGCGGTGTCGCGGTTCAAGTCCAGTCGGGCTGCGCCTGTGCTGGTGGCATACAAATCCAGGGTCACGCCGTCGATGACGTCGCTGATGGTGTTGCTGCTGCGGGTGACAGGCAAGCCGTTGACTTTGAAGCTGGCGTCGGTGGCGGTTTGCAAGTTGCTGCTGAAACTGACGCCCGGCACCGGCACCTTGGGGTCCGTGCCTGTGGCTGTTCCGTCGTCGCTGGTCAGCGTGAAGTTTTTGGCCGCGCCGGTTTCGCCTGTGATGACCACGTTGTAGCCGCTGCCGGTGTTGATGAGCTGTGCCGTGACCCCAAGTTTGGCGCCGTTGATGGCGCTGACCATGCCGGCCGGGGTGGCGGTAGTGACCTGGATGTCGCCTTGGCTCGCGCCGCCTACGCTGAGGTTCAGTTTGAAGGCGGCCCCACCGTTGAGGGGGGTCGCGCGGTCGGCAAAGTTGCTGCTCGCGGTGCGCTGAGCCAGCGCGGTTTGCAACACCTCGATGCTGTAGCTACCGGCTTCGGCGGTGCTGCTGGCCGAGATGCCAAAAGCGCTGGGTTGCGTGTTGCTGGGCTGGATGGAGCTGAAGTCGCTGGCGTCGTTGAGTTTGCCAAAGGCGGTTTTGAGCGTCGACAGGGCGAATTTGATGGCGCTGTAGCCCGAGATGCGGGCTTCGGTCTTGGTGATTTTGGCGTCGATCCGCTCTTTTTTGGGCGTTTTTTCTGCGTCCACCAGACTTTGGGCAAGCGCTTTGACATCGATGCCGGAGCCGGCGCCGAGGGTGTTGACAATGCTGCTGGTGGCCATGGGGTGGGTTCGCTGGTGGGGTGTTGGGTCGAGGTCCGCTCATGAATCGGCGCGAGGCGCTGAAACTTGAGCCGAGATGTTGGTCTTAGCCTCGGATGTAATCAAAAAGTGACAAGCCGGAGATTTTGGAGAAGCTGCTCATGGCCGCTTCCAGCGACATCATTTCCTTGTTCATGCGGGTCACGGCTTCGGCGTAGTCCAGGTCTTCAATCTCGGACAGCGTGGATTTCATGCGCAACTGGGATTCCTCGAGCACGCCTTTTTGGGTCGAGATCACTTGCTGGTCGGAGCCATTTTTGGCTTGTGACAGTGTCAAGGTGTTGTGCATTTGGGTCACGTCAGCGATGCCCTGTTGGATGCCTGTGGTCTCGTTGTTGTTTGTGGCGGAGATCATCTGGTCCAGCGAATCAAAAAAGCCGATGGCCTCACCGTCGCCGCGCACCACACGGCTGAACACGTCGGTGCCTGCGCGTGTGAATTGCACCGTGCGCTCTACGCCTGCCGGAATACTGGTCTGGGTTTGGTCGCCTTGGTATTGCACCTGGCCCGTGCCGTTTTCGGCAAATGCAGGGGTGTTGACCCGCGTCCCGGAGAACAGGTAGTTGCCGCTGTCGTCCTGGGTGTTGCCCAAGCTGAGCAATTGGTCGCGCAGGGCTTTCATTTCCACGCCCACGGCTTTGCGGTCGTCAGGCCCCAAGGTGTCGTTGGACGCTTGAATGGCCAGCTCTTTCAGGCGGATCAGCAGGTCGTTGGAGGCGCTGAGGGCGTTTTCTTCGGCGCCAAAACGGCGCAGGGCCACATCCAGTGTGCGCATGTGGCTGTCCTGGCGTTGCACCTCGCCCTTGAGGCGCTGGATGGCGGCGGCCTGGTCGGGCGCAGAACTGGGTGACAAGATTTGCTTGCCCACGGCCAGCTGGGCCTGAGTGGTCGCCAGTTTGTTCTGGGTGGTGCTCATGCGTTCGGTCGCACGGTCAAACAAGAAGGAGGTGGAGATTTTCATGAGAACGCTTTCGGGGTTCAGCGGATCTGCAAGATGCTGTCAAACAAGGCCATGGCGGTTTGCATGACTTTGGCGTTGGCTTGGTAGGCCTGTTGAAAGCGCACGAGCGCGGAAGCTTCCTGATCCAGGCTCACACCTGAAATACCGTCGCGTGCTTCTTTGGCTTGCTCATGCACCACCGTCAGGGCTTGCTCTGCAATGGCCGCTTGCCGCGCCACGTTGCCCACCTGGTTGACCCGCTCAATGTAGGCCTCGGTCATGGTGAGGCCACCGGGCATGATCGGCGCTTTTTCCAGATTGCCCAACTGCAGCATGGCTTCGTTGTTGCCGATGCCGTTGCGGTTGCCGTCGATGGTGAACTTGTCGCCCGTCTTCGGCAGGGTTGAAAAGTCCAACGACAAGCCGCGGTATTGCACGCTGGGCGGCGGCATGCCGGGCAGGGCGACCATGCTGCGCTCGGCCAACACCGTCTGACTGTTGACGTCGCGAATCACGTAGTCGGTGTCAGAGATGAATTCCACCTCGAGCGGCGCGCTGCGCAACGCCTGCTTCATGTTGTTGTCCAGGCCGCCAAACTGGGCGGTCACGCTGGCTTGGGTGGGCTGTCCGCTGGTGTCGGTGACAAACACCAGCAGGTCATCGGGGGCCGTGCCCTTGATGTACAGGCTGGTGGAAAAACCCAGTCGCTGCAAATCTGCCGGGCTGCCGTTGGAGCCCAGCCCCAAGCGAATGTCCCCCGTGCTGGCCGTGGCAGACGTGCGGCTGAGCGTGATCTGTCCTTGCGCATCCAGGCTCGCTTGCAGGCCTGTTTGGTTTTGTTGTGCCGGGGCATTGACCCAGGCCACAAAATCTGCAGCGGTGTTCAGCCCGTCGGGGATGGCCACGCCGTTGAGTGTGAAGGTGCCCCCCGTGGTGGGCAGCAACAAGCTGGCATCCAGCTTGAGTTGCGCAGGCTGAGCGATGGGGTCCAGGCGTTCGCCCGTCAACACGTTGAACTGCTGTTCCTGTACCACTTCGGCTTTGACACCCAAAAAGATGTCCATGTCCATGTAGGTGGACGCCCCGCTTTTGTTCAGGTAGGCATCGCTGTAAGTCGCGCCGTTTTCTGCGCCGTTGCTGGAGCGCAGCAGCAAACCCTGATCGACTTCGCTCAACGGTGTGCCAATCAGGTGGCGACCATCGCGGGTGATGACTTGCAGGTTTTGCAGATCGCTGGCGGTGGACAAGGTCAGGGTGAGGTCGCGCATGCCCTGGGCCACCAAGCCTACAGAGGCAAAGCTTTGGCCAAATCCGATGGGCAGTGTTTCGGTGGCCACAGCGGGCGCTTGGGCGCTGCCCAACGCCCCCAGCAGACTGGTCGGGCCAGCGAACTCGGGTTCTGCGTAGCCAATGCGTGCCTGAGCAGTGCCCTTGTTGAGTGGGTCGTCAATGACCCGGAATTGCCCGGCCACGGCCACGCGGTTGGCATCCTGGATGAGCATGCGCATGCCGCCAGCGGTGTCGGTTTCACCTGCCGCAAAGCCAAACAGATCACCTCCGAGCAGGCCTTCGGCATCGATGCCGGATCGGTGCACGGCGTTGATTTCATCGACGACCACGCGCGACAAATTGTTCAGTGAGTCGGCCGCCGGTGCCAGCACCTGCTCTCGAAAATTGAGCACACCACCCAACTTGCCGTTGGTGATGGGAGGCAATGCCAGCTGCAGGCCTGTGACCGGGTTGGTGGGCGGATAGCGGTAGTTCAGTTGCAGGTCACCATTGGTCGCAGTGCTGACCATGATGTCGCGTGACTCGTCTTTGTTGACCAAAAAACCTTGGCTGCTGGTGTCGCCCAAGGTGACCAGCACTTCGCCGTTTTCCGAAAAACTGGTTTTGATGGCCGTCAATTCGGACATTTTGCGCAGCAGCAGGTCGCGCTGGTCGAGCAACTCCGACGGTTGCTTGTTGACGTCGGTGTGTTTGCCCAGTTGCTTGTTGACCAGTGCCAATTGCTTGGTCATGGCATTGACTTGGCCCACATCGGTTTCAACCGACTGGCGGGTTTCGTTGTTCAGCAATTCAAATTGGCTGGACAGTTGCCGAAAACGCGCAGCCAGGCCATCTGAATCGCGCAAAAAGCTGGTCCGTGAGACGGTGGAAGCCGGGTCGCTGGCCAGGTCACGCGCCGATTCATAAAACCGGTTCATGGCGGTGGTCAGGCCGATGCTTTCGTCGCCCATGATGTCGATCAGGCGGTTGACGTACGACAGCAGCGGCTTTTGGCTGGCCAGATCGCTGTTGCTGTTGCGCAGGTTGGATTCGACAAAGGCGTCGTACTGGCGCTGCACTGCGTCAAAGCGGGTGCCCGTGCCCAGGTAACTGTTGCCCATCTGACGCGGCTGGTTGGCCGCCAAGGAAACGTCCTGGCGGGTGTAGCCGTCGGTGTTGACGTTGGCAATGTTGTTGGAGACGGTCGCCAACGCACGTTGGTACGCGTTGACGCCTGAGCTGCCAATGCTGAGCAAGTCACTCATGGTTTAGCCCCCGGTGTGACGGTGTCGAGCTTGTAGCCGGTGATGCGCTCAAGCTCGTAGGCTTTGATGGCCTCTGGTTTGAGTGACATGGCTTCGCGAGCCGGATTCAGGGGCATGGCCTGGTTATCTGTTTTGTGCAGTTGCAGGGCGTCTTGCGTGCTCAGACCCTGTGCCAGCGTCATCTGGCGCTCCATCATGTTCGCCAGGCCCATGCCGCCGCGCTTGACCATTTGCAAAGAGACTTCCTTGTCCATCAGGTCTTGGTACATGTCCATGTTGCCGCCTTCAACCAGGTCGCTTTTTTCAATCGACTCACGCATGGTCTTCATCATTTGCTGAATGAAATAAGCTTCAAACTGCTCTGAGGTTTGACGAATGGCTTTGGACGGGTCTTGCGCCGCCTCACCCTTCAAGCGCGTGAGGGCGTTGAAGTCCAGGTAGGTGCTGGAGGTGTTGGTGGACAGGTCGCTCATGGGGAGTCTCTTTAGGGGGTGTCTCTTTAGATCACGATCAGTTCGGCACGCAAACTGCCCGAGCTTTTGAGGGCTTCGAGGATGGCGATCAGAGCCGAAGGTGTGGCACCCACTTGGTTGACTGCATCGACCACCTGGCGCAAGTCCACGCCGGGTTGGAACAGGAACATCGGATTTTTGGGTTCAGACACGGCAATGTCGGCGTTTTGTACGGCAGCCGTTTGACCGCGTGAAAACGCATTGGGTTGAGAGACTTCGTTGGTCGCCGAAATCGCCACAGAAATCGTGCCGTGGGCAACGGCAGCTGCCGTCACGCGCACGTTGCGGCTGATGACCACAGTGCCGGTGCGCGAATTGACCACCACGCGAGCGGGTGGATCGCCAGGCACGACGTCCAGGTTTTCAACCATGCTCATGAACGCCACGCGTTGCGACATGTCGCTGGGGGCCTTGATCGCAAAGGACATGCCGTCCAGCGCCGTGGCGGTGCCTTGACCGAAACTCTTGTTGACGGCATTGACGATGGCGGTGGTGGTGGTGAAGTCCGACTCGCGCACGTTCATGACCACATGGTCAGATTTTTCAAAGGGCGTGTCGACGATGCGCTCGACGGTGGCGCCACCTGGGATGCGGGCCGATGTGGGCACGCCGATGCTGACTTTCGAGCCTGCGGCGCTGGTTTCCACGCCCGTGGCAGTCAGGGCACCTTGTGCCAGGCTGTAAATTTCGCCATCGACACCGCGCAGGCTGGTGAGCAGCAAATTGCCGCCGCGCAGGCTGGTGGCCTTGCCGATGGCCGAGACGTTGATGTCAATTTTTTGGCCTGGCTTGGCAAAACCGGGCAACTCGGCGGTGACCATCACGGCGGCCACGTTCTTGATGTCGATCTTGCCGCTGGTGGCGTTTTGTTCAAAGTCAGACAGCGGGCCGTCAATGCCGACACCCAAACGGGCCAACATGGATTTCATGCTTTGGGCCGTGAACGACACATCCGAGCCATCCCCCGTGCCTTGCAAACCGACCACCAGGCCGTAACCGATCAGCTGGTTGGTACGGCCAGCGGCGACCGATGCCAGGTCCTTGACGCGGTCAGCCCAGGCCGAGCCGGACAGACACAGCAACAAAAGAAGGGTGAAGAGGGGGGATTTCATGGAGTTTCCAGCGTTTCGTTGGCTCAGAAGGGCCAGAACTTCATCAGGGCGTTGGTGCCCCAACCGGCTTTGGCCGCGTTGGCCATGTCGCCTGTGCCGCGGTAAGCGATCTGGGCATTGGCCAAACGGCGCGATTGCACGGTGTTGTTGGGCGAAATGTCTTCGGGGCGGATGATGCCGCTGACCTGGATGATTTCGGCACCCTCGGTCAGGGCCAGTTGTTTTTCGCCGCGCACCATCAGGTTGCCATTGGCCAGCACATCGACAACGGTCACCGAGACATCGCCGATCAGGCTGGCTTTTTGGTCAGCCTCGCCGCCGCCCACGCTTTCGATGTTGGCTTTGCTCAAGTCCACGCCGCCCATGACGCCATTCAGGGTCGTGCCCAGAATTTTGGTGGGCAGGTGCATGCCTTGCACCCGGGCATTCAAACCGTTGGGATTGCCGACAGCAGAGGGAATCACGTCGTTCTTGGCGGCCCGCTTGACACTGCCGCTTTGGGTGCGGCCCGCTTGGGTGGACTCGTTGAGCAAGACGGTGATCACATCGCCCACGTTGTAGGCACGCACGCGACCAAACCAGTTGTCGCTTTGACGTCCGTTGTAAATGGCACCGGTGGCCATTTTGGGTTTTTCGACAGCGACCGGCAGGACCGGGGCGAACTGCGGCGAATGGGCCATGGGCGCGTTCGTCGATGAGCAACCGCTCAGACCCAGCGCCAAAGCGATGCCAGCCAAAGAAAAGGGAAGTGTTTTGTTCATGGTGCGCCGCTTACATGTTGTTGTTCAAGAAGCGCAGCATGCCGTCCACAGCCGAGATGGCTTTGGAGTTGATTTCGTAGGCGCGCTGGGTCTCGATCATGTTGACCATTTCCTCCACCACGTTCACGTTGGACGCCTCCAGCGCCCCTTGCATGAGCTGACCCGCACCTGCCACGCCGGGCTGACCCACTTGGGGTGCGCCGCTGGCGGTGGTTTCTTTCATCAGGTTCTGGCCAATGGATTGCAAACCGGCAGGGTTGGCAAAACGGGCGATCTGGATTTGACCGATGATCTGGCTGCCGCCACCCGCCGCAGCTTCAATCGACACGGTGCCGTCCTGGCCCACGGTGATGCTGGCCACGTTCGCGGGAATGGTGATGGGCGGTTGCAGTGCTGCGCCGTTGGCCGTGACCAATTGGCCCGTGGCCGACAGCTTGAATCCGCCATCGCGGCTGTAGGCGGTGGTGCCATCGGATTGGGCGATCTGGAAAAAGCCTTCGCCTTGCACAGCCAGATCGAGCGCATTTTTGGTGGTCACCAAGCTGCCTTGGGTGTGTGTCTTTTCAGTGGACACAATGCGCACACCCGTGCCCAGCATCAAGCCCGTAGGGGACTGTGCGTTGGCGCCCACCTGGGCGCCGGGTTGGCGCAGGTTTTGGTAGAGCATGTCTTCGAATGAGGCCCGGTCGCGTTTGAAACCGGTGGTGTTGACGTTGGCCAAGTTGTTGGAGATGACCGACATGCGCGTTTGTTGCGCGTCCAGGCCGGTTTTGGCAATCCACATTGATGCATCCATGGGGGGCTCCTGTCAGTGTTTAGGCGGTTTTCATCATGGAAGCACCCGACTCGTCGAGCGTCTTGGTTTCCTTGATGATGCGAATTTGGGTTTCGAAGCTGCGCGATTGGTCGATCAGCCGGGTCATGGCCTCAATGGCGCTGACGTTGCTGCCTTCCAGCGCCTGAGGAATCAGTCGGGGTGGCGTGTTGCCGGCCGGGATGTCGGCACCGTCGGCTTGGCCGTCGACTTTGAACAAACCATCCGAGCGGCGGCCGAGCTTGACATTCGAGCCATCGCGCAAGCGCAACTGGTCGATGAACACGGAAGGGGCTGCGCCCACTTGTGTCGGGTCTTTGGCGTAGACCGAGCCATCGGGGTTGATGGAAACCATCATGCCCGGTGGCACGGCGATGGGGCCACCTTCTCCGAGCACCAGATGGCCAGAACCATTTTCCAACTGACCTTGCGGGTTGACCTTCAGGTCGCCCCGGCGTGTGAAGGCCAGGTCGCCATTGGAGGCTTGCACCGCCAGCACGGCTTTTTCAGCCAAGGCAATGTCCATCGGCCGGCCTGTGGCCATGATGGGGCCGGGTTCCAGTCGAATCAGGTCACGGGCCACGGCTTGGGCCTGGAACCGGGAGTCAAAACCCGGGCCTTCCACTTTGACCGATTGCAGGGCCACGTCGTAGCTGCTTTTGAAGCCCACCGTGGACACGTTGGCCAGTTCATTGACCAGCACCTGGCGAGCAGTGGCCTGCTCCTTGATGGTGGCGTTGGAAGTGAAAACAAGGCGGTCCATGGTGTTTTTCTCAGGTGTTCGGTCAGGCGTGCTTCAGTGCATCAAGAACGGATGTTGATGATGGCGCTGGTCATCGTGCTGCTGGTCTCGATCGCTTTGGCGTTGGCCTGGAAGTTACGCTGAGCGGTGATCAGGTCCACCAACTCTTGCGTCAAGTCCACGTTGGCGCGCTCGGTGGCACCGGCACGGATGGTTCCGAAACCGGCCGATCCGGCTTCGCCCACTTTGGCTTGACCCGAAGAGGCCGAAGCCAGGTAGCTGGCATCACCCACTTGGCGAAGACCTGTGGGGCTGGAGAAGTTGGCCAGCACGATCTTGCCCAGTGAGTTTTGTGAGCCGTTGGAGTAGGTAGCGTTGACGAGACCGTCCACGCCGATGTCCAAGCCCATCAAGTCACCTTCTGGTGCGCCATCTTGCGATTGCGACAGCACGGCAAAGGAGCTGGAGTATTGGGTGGACTGGGTGAAGTCAATCGACATGGTCAGCGCGCCTTTGCCGCCTTGCAAGAACGCTGTCTCGAAACCCATGGGTTTGATGGGGGAGATGGGCTTGCCCGTCAGGTCGAAAGTCAGCTCGCCACGGTCCAAAAACACGGGCCACCAGTCGTTTTTGGTGTTCAGATCGGTGATGTCCTCGGTCTGCTTGCCGTTGCGCACATATTGCAGCGCGCCGTTGTCGGTGTTTTGGGCCAACTTGATCCACTGGGTGGTTTGGCCAAAACGCATTTCGGTGTTGGCCAAACCCCAGTCGGGGTGACCTGTGACCTGGATGGACGCTGCATCACCGGTGGTGCCGGTGGTGAAGACCATTTGTTTGGCCTTGGCGTCCCATTTCACGTCCACGCCAGCCACTTCGCGTTTGCTGATGGGGTCTACGATTTTGTTGATTTTTTCTTTCAACTTCGCCGCCAGCGTGTCCATCGAGTAGCTGCCTGTGTCCACGGTGATCTTGGTGGTGATGCCGTCCACCGACACCGTGAAGTCGTTGTTGGCCTCGACCACGGCAACGTTACCTGAGGTGTTGATGGTCATGGTCTCGCTGGTCATGGTGGCCGGGTAGCTGGGCTTGCCGCGCTGCGCGCTGTCCAGCGAGCTGGGGGTTTGCAGCAGGCCAGCGCCCGCCGCGTCTGCCGTGATGCCCAGCAAGTTGTTGGACAGTTTTTGCGCATCGGTGTCGCCGGTGCCCGAGGTGGTTTCGACGCGGATGTTGGAGCTGTCACCTGTGGAGCCCGAGTTGAAGGTGAAACGGCCCGAGTCAGGGTTGAAGCCCAAGCTGATGCCGTAACGTGCATTGACTTTCGGGTCGAATTCGTCTGTCAAAGCGTCATCGGGCGTGTCGGGCAGTTTGCCCATGACGTTGTTGATCTGAACTTGCAGATTGCGCGCCAGCGTGGAGGGATCTTGGTCAGCGCTGGTCAGCTCATAGCTGATGTTGGTCAGCGGGGAGTCGTCCACCGACAACTTGAAGGACATGGTGTTGCCCACCTTGAAATCGGTGGCCGTCGCGGTCGGGCTGGTCGTGTAAAAACCAGAGTTCGCATCAAAAAAGCTGCTGTTGAGTGTGCCGCCCACAGCCGGTGCTGGCGTGGAGTTGCGCACGTCGGTCAGCTGGTCCAGCGTGTACATGGCGACAGTGCCGCTGGGTGGGGTCACCGAAGGGTCGGACTTGGGGCGGATGTCGCCGTATTTGTTGACGAACAGCTCGGAGCCGGTGCTGTTCGATGCTTGCTGCAGACCCGGTTTGACTTGGGTGTCGCCCACAAAAAACTGGGATTGCCACTTTGAGAATGGGCTACCAGGACTGGCGTTTTGGGTCTTGGTGTAATAAACCGTGGCCAGGTAACCGTTACCGCCGCTGTCGTACACGGTCAAGGCGGTGCTCTTGTTGTAAGTGGCGGGGTTGCTTCGGTCAAAGTCGGCCAGGATCACAGGGGAGTCGGCCGGCAGGTTCAGGCCCAGCTGGATCTTGGTGGTTTCTCGGGCTTCGCCCGATGTCTTGGGTGGGATGACCAGCGGCGACAAGCGTTGCAGGTCGGCCTTGCCGGACGAGTCCACCGAGGCGGCCAGCAGGCGTTGGCCCGTGGAGTTGACCACGTTGTTCTGGTCGTTCAGGGTGAAGGAGCCGTTGCGGGTGTAAATGTCTTGCAGACCATCTGGCGTTTTGAGCGGGAAGAAACCGTCACCCGTGATGGCCAGGTCCAGCGAGTTGCCCGACGTCGAGATGTTGCCCTGGCTGAATTCCTGGCTCACCTGCTTGAGCGAGACGCCCTGACCGATGTTGCTGGACGATTTTTGCAGTGGCGAGGTGGAGAAAATGTCGCCAAAGTCAGCCCGCGAGCGCTTGAAGCCCGAGGTGCCCACGTTGGCAATGTTGTTGGAGGTGACGGCCAGCTGGGCGGTGGCTGAGTTCAGTCCGGTGAGCGAGGTGTAAAAAGACATGCTGTTGGGCTCCTGAGATGCGGGGGTATGAGGTGTCTAGGGGAAATGGCGTGTAACGGTCGCGCGGTTTAGAGGCCTACGCGCTTGACATCGCTGAGCAGCAAGGTCTTGCCGCCATCGACTTCAACGCTGACACTGCCGTCGGCCGGGTTGGTGGCGATGGCGCGCACGGTGGACAGGGTGCTGACCGGGACCGGTGTGGTCTGGCCATTCACCACGGCCACAGCGCTCAGGCGGTACAAACCGGTTGGCACGGGGTTTTCAGCCGCGTCTTTGCCATTCCATGTAATGGGTGTGGTGCCCGGCATTTGAGGTCCGGCGATCAGCTCTTGCACCAGACGTCCCTGGTTGTCGAGGACATTGATCTGCACCCCGCTGGCCCCCATGGGCAAGTCGATGCTGGCGTCCATGCTGCTGCCCGATGTCAGCAAGGTGGCGGCATCGTTGATGGCCACTTTTTTGCCGATGAGCGAGGCACTGTTGAGCATGCGTTCGCCCGACATGGAGCCCACAAACTTGTCCAAAGAGCCTTGCATGTTGGTCAGTGCTTCGAGCTGCGAGAACTGAGCGAGCTGGGCCACAAAGGCTTCGTTTTTGACGGGCTCCAGAGGGTTCTGGTTTTGCAGTTGGGCGGTGAAAAGGGTCAGAAAGTCCTGTTTGCCCATTTCCTCGCTTGTTTTGGATTTGGCCTTGTCTTTCACGTCTTCGTAGCGGGTGACGTTTTGGAGCAGGCTGGAGGAGCTGACGGTGTCGGTGGCCATGAGGTGCTTTCTGATCAGGCTTTGGTGAGGTCCAGCGTGCGCATCATCAATTGACGCGCCGTGTTGATCACCTCTACGTTGTTTTGGTACGAGCGGGCCGCAGCCATCATTTCCACCATTTCGGTGACTTCGCTCACGTTGGTTTGGTAGACATAGCCTTGCTCGTCTGCCAACGGGTTTTTGGGGTCCGAGACCCGGCGCGGTGGTGCGGTGTCGTCGGCCATCCGATCGATCTTGACCCCGCCGACATAAGAGGCCCCTGCGTTGGTCATTTGTTCGTCAACCAGCGCCTTGAAGACCGGGCGTTTGGCGCGGAAGGCATCTTTTTCTGATCCGGCGACGGTGCCCGCGTTGGCCAGGTTCGAGGCCGTGGCGTTCATGCGGGTCAGCTGCGCGTTCAGCGCTGTGCCGGCAATGCCAAAAATGTTGTCCATGCTCATGTTCAATCTCCTCGCAGGGCTTTGCGGATGCCGCTGACCCGGTTTTCCAGGAAGTTCAGCGTGGCCTGGTAGTCGGCAGCCGCTTTACCGTACTGGGCTTGTTCAACGCTCATCTCGACGGTGTTCCCGTCAAACGAAGAGTTGAAGGGGGTGCGATACCGCATGCCATCGGGGCTGAGTTCTTCGCCTGCGCCAAAGTGTCCGGCGTTGGTCGCTGCCATCGCGTTGTTTTGCTGTTGGGCTGCACCCATGACCGCCTTGAAATCGATGTCGCGGGCTTTGTAGTGCGGTGTGTCGGCGTTGGCAATGTTTTGCGACAACACTTCCAGGCGGCGGCTTTTGACTTGCAAAGCTTGTTCATGCACGCCAAGTGCTTGGTTCAACAAATTCATCTGGACTCCTGGGCTACGGTCTTGGATTCGATGGTCACGGTTCGTCGGTCTTTTGACGCTGACCCCTCAAGTTGAGCGGTCTCGGGTCGATTGATGCAAAAGCTGTGCCAAGTATTTGTGTCACCTTTTGACGGGGTGTTCAGGGGGGAACCCGGGCTCTCATATAGTGGGGCGGCAATGTTTGGTCGTCTGCGGCAAGGGTTTGCCGGTGCGGCCATGGGGCGCTGTCGGCTTGGGTTGGTCCTGTTTTTGCTTTACACCATCCCATCAACCGACTGTCAAAACTTCTACACCGATATGAAATACGCTTTGCAAATGCTGTGCCGCCTGCTGGATCTCTTGATCGCCCGTGGACTTTTGCTGGGCCTGGTGGTGTGGCTGTTCAGTGCACCTTCCTTTGCGGCTGGCCCTGCCAAGCCTGGGGCAAATGCAGCTTCCCCCCTGGACGCGCTGCAGCTGTCAGTGAAAAACTGGGTGGCCCAATCGCGAAAAGTTTCTCCCGAGCAGGTGTCTTTGGCCCCTCTGGATGCCCGCGTCAAGGTGCGCACTTGCGACAAAGCCTTGGCCATGGACTTGCCTTTTTCAAGCGCAGAGACCGTGCGTGTGCGCTGTAGCCAACCGGTTTGGCAGCAATATGTGCGCGTCAGCGTTGCGGGCAAAGCCCCAGAGACCTTGGCGCAAACCAAAGCGGTCATGCCAGTTGAACCTGCCAAGCGTTGGGTTCTGGTGGCCAGCATGCCCTTGCAGCGGGGCATGACGCTCAACGAAACTCATGTTCAGCGCGCTCAGGTCGATGCTTCCATCATGCCTGTGAATGTGCTCGAACAAAGCTCTGAAGTCCTGCATGCCGAAGTGGTGCGGGATGTGCGCCCCGGCGAGCCCCTGCGAAGCCACGACATTCGGCCTACGGTGTTGGTCAAAAGAGGCCAAATGGTTCTTTTGTCTGTGGGGCAAACGCAGGGTTTTCAAATCTCCGCCCGGGTGGAGGCGATGCAAGACGGACGCTTTGGTGAACAAATCAAGCTCAAAAACCGCGACTCCGGTCGGGAATTGAGTGGCCGGGTGCAAGGCCCCAACCAGGTGATGGGCTTATAAAGTGGGCTGGACGCTTTTTGTGCGGGAGTCTTGTGCGATGGAATTTGAAAAAATCTGTTTTTTTCCTCAAGTTCTAGAATCTCATGCCGATTCAGTATTCGAGCAGGGTCTCAGCTCAATGTTCAGAGACCAGAAAAGAGAACCATCATGACCGATTCCATCTCTCAGTTTGGCCGTAAAGCCCAAATAGATTCCGCCAGCCGGCAAGCGGTTGCCAAGGGTGAGCCGCGCATGTTTTCGCCAGCTTCCCAGGAAGCGACCCGATCGGCGGCACCCGCCACAGACGAACTGCGACTGAGCAAAGTTGCCCAACAAGCCATGCAAGAGCCTGAATTTGACCGCGCCAAGGTGGAAGCCATCAAGACCGCCATCCAGCAAGGCCAGTACCCCATGGATTCGCGCCGGATTGCCGAGAACTTCGTGGCGATCGAAAAAATGATCAAAGGCTGATCGATCCATGACCGACATGAGCCGATCTGATGAGCCCGATCACCCTTTGGAAGCCGCCTTGCTGGCCGCGCCAGAGGCGGTTGCCCGTCTGTCGGAGATTTTGTCTTTGGAGTTTGAAGCCCTCAAAATTCGCGATCTGACGGCTTTTGAGGCCATTCAGGAAGAAAAAAACAGCCTGTTGCAGGGTTTGGCCAGCTTGGCCGAGTGGGCCGCCGCCCAAACCCCCACCCCCACCGTGTGGCAGCAGCAGCAAGAGAGTTTGCAGCAGAGCAAACAAGACCATTTGCGCAATATCCAGTTGTTGCAGCGACAACTGGAGGCCGTCAAGGGGACCTTGCAGGCTTTGCAGGGCGAGTCGTCCGCCCCCGCCGTGGATTTGTACGACCGCATGGGGCAGCTGGCACGCCGCCCAGGTGCCTGGGGTTACCAGCTGGCCTGAAGGCCATTGGGGCAGGGCCATCGCCAGACGCCACTGTCCGCAGCAACCCCACTGACTGCCCCCACAAACACCAGGGGATTCCCCCTTAGTTTGTCTTTTTCTCATCGCCAGGGCGCATGCCCTTGAGCCAATACACCCACGACAAAATGACCGCCACCGCCGTGTACATCTCGGGCGGAATCTCGGCATCCAGGTCTACGCGGCTGAGCAGGGCCAGCAATTGGGGGTCTTGCGCCACATAAACCCCGTGTTTCAAAGCTTCTTCGATGATTTTTTGGGCGAGATCGTCCTGCCCTTTGGCGCTGATGACCGGCGTTTTGCGCCGCCCGTATTCCAGGGCGATGGCTTCCTTGAGCTGGGATTTCATGTTTGCACGTCCAGCAAGCTGCCCATGTCGGGCGGGGCATAAGGCGTGGGCGTTTTGGGCCCCTGGCCATGGATGATTTGCAGCCGCGTCATGTGCAGCCCGGCGCTGTCGAGTTCCTGCTCCAGATTGGTGGCCATGGCCTGGGCTTTGTTGACCACATCCTCGCGCTCGGCCCACATCACCATGTCGACTTCGGTCTCGTCACTGATGCGGGTTTGCAACCAGAGTTCACCCAGATCGCGGTTGCGGGTGTGCAGGTGGATGACCAGCGGTGGTTTGTCCTGTCCGGGCTGACGTCGGCCACGCACCAGCCGCAGGGCCACGGGCTCGGCGTCGGCAAAAGGCAGCATCATCGAGAACACCCATTCCTGGCCGTTCAAGCTCTCGTTGGCCAGCAGTTGCCGCGACTCGATGTCGTCCAGACTGTCGCTGAGCAAGCTGTCTTTGTCCGTCGCTGTGCCGTTGCGCATCAGTTGCCGCAGCACACTTTTCAGGTCGACCAGTCCGGCCCCCAAGCCTTGGGTGAGCAGGTTTTCGGTCATGAAGCCGCTGCGGCGCATGGCTTGCTGCAGTTTGTCGGGGGTGAGTTGGGCCATGCTGGGGCGTAACTTGAGCCATTGCTGCAAGGCCCCCAACTCGGGTGCCGAGGCGCTCAGCCCTTGCAGCATGCTGTCCAGCACGCCAGGCCTGAGCAGCTGGGCCAGACCTTGCATGTCCGGGGGCCTGAAGCCCAATTGTTCTGTTCGGCCTGGTAGCGGGGCAGCGGCCGGGGGGGCGCTGGCGGCAGGCGCAGGGGCGGCTTGCAGGGGGCGCAGCAAGATGTTGCCGTTGGCCAGCACCTGAACCCGGAACAAGGCGGTGTCGCCCGACGCCATGCGCAAACCGCCCGGCAGGTCTTTGGGCAGGTCAATGTAGGTGCCGTTTTGGGGGCCTTGCAGGTTCAGGCGCAGGGTGTCCAGTTTGGACTCGAGGGTGCCTTGCACCACTTGGCCATCGCGCAAGCCCAGCTCGGCAGCGGTTTTTTCGATGACCAGCGGCAGCTTGCCCTCCAGGTAAATGGTGGGCGTTTTGGGGGTGAGGTGGGCGGTCTCAGCCCCCGTGATCATGCGAAACGGCCTGCTGGAAGGTCAAGGAAAGCGCACCCAGCGGCGCTTGTCGGGCCCAGGCGGCGCATCGGACGCATCGTTTTGTTCGGCAGAGGCCTGAAACAAAGCCGCCGTTTGGGGGTATTGCAACAGGATTTGCTGGCGCAGGGCCTCAGGCGAGGGCAGCACCAGCACCGTGCCAGGCCTGACCGGGTAGGTCCGACCCTTGGGGAAAATGCGCGGGTTGGCTTTGGCCAGCGCCTGGCGCATGAATTCGTCGTTCAAAATCAAGCCAGGCAGACCGCGACGGATCACCGCATCGATGCTTTCGCCTTTTTGAACCGTGATGCTGGTGCCCGAGTGCCCGCCATCGGTCATGGCGGTAGCGGACGAGCTGTTCGCATCGGTCAACGGTGCCGTGAGAATTTTGAGTGCAGAGGCTGCCGCAGCGGAGGTTTCAGCGGCTAGGGCCCAGGCGGGGCAAAACGCCGCGACAGAGACAGCGCCAAACAGCAGACATTGCGCCAGCTGGCGGTGGACCCATGAACCTTTGGCTCGGATGAGGGGCAGGGCGGTCTTGGGGTGTTGTTGCATAAAAGAGCTCATCGTGCCAGTTCAAAGGGGCAAGGCCATCCAATGCCCTTGTGGTGCCAGCGCCGGGCCGGCCAGTTGTTGCAGCTCGGTCCGATCCGGGCCCACTTTGACCACTTGGGCCAAGGCCAAGTGCTGGGTGGCGCCGGGTTCCAGCATCTGACTGGGGATGTGGGCGGGGCTCATCAGCAGAACGCGGTCACCGGCGCGAAGGCCGCTTTCGAAGCCAGCCTGCAGTTGCAGACCCTCCGGGCCGCTGCGACGCACATGGAATTGAACCGGTTCGCACTCGGAGCGCTTGTCCAGTTGCTGCACCCAAGCTTGCATTTTTTGTTGCAGCTGCTCTTTGAGACGGTGCACCCAGGCGCTCGGGTTTTGGCTGGCCGCCAAGGGGTCGATCGCGATGACCTGTTCAATTTGCCAACGCGGCTCGATGGTGCCCGTTGCCGAATGCCGCTCACCCAGCGTTAAGCTCAGGGTCCAGCGCCAGTCGGCTTCGTTCTGGTTCAGGGCATGCCAGGCTTTGCGCACATTGAAGCCTTCATCGGGCGCATGCGGCTTGAGCAGCAGCTCAGCGGTCCAGCCGGTTGGGCTGTCATTGGGGCCAGTCAAGGCCCGCAGGTAGCTGTTGTCAGGGGGCGTCGACTTGATTTGGGCACGCCAGCGCTGCGAGGCTTGCATTTTTTGCGTCCACGTCTGGCTGGCCATGCTCAGCAAGGCCTGGCTGGCGAACTGTTGCGCGCCCATGAAGCCGCCATCCAGGCGTGTCTGGAGCGTCAGGGGCAAGCGCCATGGGCGAGGAGGGGCCTTGCATTCGGTGGCCTTGGTCTGTGCTTCACGCCAGCCCCAGGGCAGCACTTCGGCACTGACTTGCGGCGTGGCGTCTTGTTCATCCTGGAGGTACGACAACACGCGCACGCCCCGAACCTGGGCTTCCGACTGGAAGTGGGCGCTTTCGTGGAGCGCGCCTTTGTCATCGATCCAGGCGCTGCTGAGCACGCGGGTGGGGCGGTCAATGGTGGCTTGCAAAATCGCTTGGCGAATCGCACTCAGCTGGGCTTCGTGCTGTTTGGCCGTGGCGGCACGCGTTGCTGGCTTGGCCGCACTCGTGTTCAATGCCGCATCAGCGCCGGGCCCTGTCATCTGGGAGGTTTGCGCCTGCACTTTCCAGGCAGAGGTGCATAAAATCAGGATGGTCAGGCATTGGCCCAGACGCGTGAACGCGCTGGCCGCAGCAAAGGGCTGTGTGCTTGACGCGAAAGATGCAAAAGGGGTGAACATGGTGTCAGCGGCGGCGTGCGGCCAATTGACTCAGGTAGAGGCTGCGCAGGTCTCTGACCACGTGTTGGTCGAGTGACAAGGTGGTTTCGTACGTGTCGTCACCCACGGGGGCAATGCTGACCAGCACAGCGCCATAAATCACACCCTCGACTTTGGCCCTGAAGGTGTCGCTCATGACGGTCATGTCGGCCACGGTGGTGGTGGCGTCCAGTTGCTGTCCATAAACCTGTTCGGTCAAGGAACGGTAAGCGTCGAGCTTGGATGCCCGGATGGCCAACAGGCGCTGTTGAGCCGGGTTTTTGTGGTTTTGCACGCTGACCACGGCGTAACCCGTGGCCACCAGGGTTTCGCGTTTTTCGACCAAGGGCGTGATCATCGATGCCGGCGCAGCCGTGCCCGCACTGGAGGACTGCCCGGACAAAGGCATGTTTTCACAGCCCGTCAAAGCCAGCAAGCTGAGCAGCGTCAAAGCCACAGATCGGTTGAATGTCATCTTAAAACTCCAAAAGCAAGCACGGCACGCCCCCAAGTGGTCGGCCCAGCTGATTTCTCTTGATGGATGTATCGGCAGCAAGGCCAAAGTCTTGAGCGGGGCACTTGTCAAGCGCAAGCGTCGGACTTTTGCTTGGGATGTGTCGGAAAGTAGACAGTATTGTTGATTTTGATTCTTTTATCTCTAAAGTTATCATTTAATCTTGTTAAAAGTGACATTTATCATTTATAAACGAGGTATTCGCAATTCAACCCACTTTTATCCGACCGTCTTGCTTGTGTGCCACAGGCTCCGAACGATCAGACATTTGACAATCACCCAGCCCTTTCCAGATGAAAACCAACGCCAAACCCCGCATCATTGGTGAAAGTCAGGCCACGCTGTTTCTGCGTGAGTTGATCAAGACTTTGTCGGCTTCTTCTTCGACCGCGCTCATCACGGGCGAGAGCGGCACGGGCAAAGAGTTGGTGGCACAGGCGCTGCACATGCAGGGGCCGCGTGCCAGCGGGCCTTTTGTACCCATCAATTGCGGCGCCATTCCGCGTGACTTGATTGAAAGCGAGCTGTTTGGTCACCGCAAGGGTAGTTTCACCGGTGCGGTGGCCGACCGACTGGGCCGGTTTGAGTTGGCCCATGGCGGCACCCTGTTTCTGGACGAGATTGGCGACTTGCCGATGGACATGCAGGTCAAACTGCTGCGGGTCTTGCAAGAACGTTGTATCTTGCCCGTGGGGGCCTCACGCGAGGTGCCCATCGATGTGCGCGTCGTGGCCGCGACCCACAAGAAACTCGAAGCCGAGGTCGAAGCTGGCCGTTTCCGTGAAGACTTGTACTACCGTATCAATGTTTTGCCGGTCACCACCACGCCCCTGCGCGAGCGCCCCGAAGACGTGGCCGCCTTGCTGAATTTTTATGCCGAGAAACACGCTTTGCCACAGACCAAGGCCGTGCGTTTTTCCCCTGAAATGACGCAGATGCTGCAAGCTTACGCATGGCCTGGCAACGTGCGCGAGCTGTCCAATTTGGTGGACCGTTTCTCAACGCTGTACCCATCGCAATTGCTGCAGATCCAGACGGTGCCGGCTTGCATGATGCCTTTGGGCTTGGCCGCCTTGCAGACCGAATGGCTGGCACGCCACGGCTTGACGGCCAATGCGCTGACTTTCCCACCTTCGCTGAGCACTTCAGCGGCGGTGTCTGTCGTGGTGGAGATGGGCAGCGATGTGGATGGACCTTTTCCATTCTCTGGCGAAGATGACCCGATGGCCCATTTGTTGTCGAGTCCTTCAGGCTCTTTCAGCATGCCCACGAAAGCGCCAAGTCCAGCGCCCCTGGTCGCCTCCAATGACGAGATCAACGACGTAGAGCAGGCGATTTTGCTGGCGCAAGGTATCCAGACGCTGCCGCCGCAGGGCATGTCTTTGAAGCAGCATTTGGTCGAGGTCGAGCGCAGCTTGATCGAGCAGGCCTTGGCCCGCACGCAGGGCAATGTCTCTCAGACGGCCAAGTTGCTGCAGTTGCAGCGCACCACACTCATCGAAAAAATCAACAAGTACGAGCTGCGCAGCGTGGCCTGAAGTGCCGCTGTGCCAAGCAGGCCGGGCTGCTCGGTCGCTGTTCAGAACGGTGGCTTGATCACCTTGGCACAGGTGCCTTTGATCAGTTTGACGGTGCGGCCGTCTTGCAAACTGAGTGATTGCACAAAACTGCCGGTTTTGCGGTCCACCACAAACTCTTCTCCCGTGATCATCACTCCAAAACGCTGGAACATGGCCGGGCGATTGACTTTGAGGCGGGTGCCCACCAGGCTGAGGGTGCCGGCACGGCTTTCCGAGATGGCGATCTTGCCTTGGTACCAGCCAGAATTTTTCTCGAAATCAATTTGGGCCATGGTGATTCGGGAGGGTTCGTTCTCCTTGATCGCCAAGGCCAGCTGACCGTCCAGGTCCAGTTCCAGTTCGCAAATCAGATCGATCACGCCTTTGTTGCCCCCCGGCATGCTGGCAGCTTCCAGCTCGGGGGATGGCGCGCTGTCTCCCATCACGTGCACCAGGCCCCAGACGCCGCCCATCAGCAGCAAGCCGATGGCGATACCGATCGAAGTGTTTTTTAACATGGTTGAACCTCTCGCAGGACGTGTGGTGGCGTGATGGGGCTTGAGATCATCGGTCAATGTCTGCGCGTTGATCTTCAAGCCGCATCACTGGTTGAGCACGGTGATACTGACCCGGCGGTTTCTGGGGTCGGCAGGGTTGCCCGGCACGTTGGGGTTGGTGTCTGCCACCCCCTCGATGCGTGAAAACCGGTTGGCGCTGATGCCTTGGCTTTGCATGAATTGGCGGGTCGCATCGGCCCGTTCAGTCGACAAAGACCAGTTGTTGCGCATGCTCTCCGGCGGGAATCCCGTGCTGTCGGTGTGCCCGCGAATGGCCAGTTTGTTCGGCAATGGCTTGAGCGATTTGGTCACCTCGGACATCAAGGCGGCCGCCTTGGCCCCCATTTCTGCACCGCCCGAGCCATACATGGCGAAATCGGCTTTGTCGATCACTTCAATGCGCAGGCCCTCCTTGTCGCGGGTGATGCTGACTTGGTCCTTGACCTTTTCGAACTGCTTGCTTTCCGACAATTTTTGCTTGATTTCCTTTTCAAGCTTGTCGAAGTTTTCCTTGTCCTGTTTCTGACCGGGCGTGCCGGTGCCGCCACCTTGGCCAGGTGAGCCGGAGCCACTGTCCTTGCCCGGGTCTTGCTCAGAGGGGCCGTCTTTGTTGTTTTCTTCTTTGGACGAGCCAAAGCTTTCTGCCGGACCACCTTGGGCCTGAGGCGTCAAGCGCTCCAGCATGGCCGTTTGTTTGGCGGTGAAAGGAAAACCGTCGGTGTCGATGATGGATTTGCCACCGAACAAACCATTGGAGCCCGCCAATTCGCCGAAAGCAATCTGGCTGTGGGAGGCTGGCCTGAAGTAGTCGGCCACGCTTTTGCGCTTGTCTTCGTTGCTGGCACCCAGGAGCCACATGAGCAAAAAGAAAGCCATCATGGCCGTCATCATGTCGGCCAAGGCGATTTTCCAGGCACCACCGTGTGCACCCGCATGACCATCGTCCGCAATGATTTTTTTGATGACGATGATGGGCCGCAAGGCCTCTGCTGCGGCAGCGGCTTCTGCTGCCGCAACTTCTTCGGGCGTTCCTGTTGCGGGTTTGTCTGCCTCGGCCATCAAGAGCCTCGCATGCCGTCAAAGACCTCAGAGAAGCTTGGCTGGCTGTGGTGCGCAATACAGGCCCGGGCCGACTCGATGATCAGGGGTTGAGGATGACCCTTGAGGTTGCAAACGATCATCTCGCGGATCACGTCGAAGGCTTGCGCATCTTCGTTGATGATCTGGGTCAGACGCCCTGAAAAGGGCTCGAACATGCCGTAGGCCAAAAACACGCCCATCAAGGTGCCCACGAGGGCGGAGCCGATCAGCCCGCCCAGCACGGGCGGTGGTTGGTCAATCGCACCCATGGTCTTCACCACACCCAGCACGCAGGCCACAATGCCCAGCGCAGGCAAGCCGCCTGCAATGCCCGCCAAGGCGGCGGGTGCCAGCAGGGCTTCGTGGTGGTGAACCTTGATGGCTTTTTTCATCAGATCGTCCAAAGCATCGGCGTCCAGGTTGCCCTGGGAGATCACCATCAGGCGCAATGGATCACAGATCATCTGGACAATGGAGTGGTCTTTGGCCAGTTTGGGGAATTCACCAAAAATCGGGCTGGAGTCGGGGTTTTCAACGTGAGATTCCAAGGCCACAACGCCTTCTTTTTTCATCACGGTTTGCAATTTGCCGATCAGGAGCATGAGGGCCAGATAGTCGGCTTGGTGCCATTTGGGGCCTTTGATGCACTGACCGATACCGCCCATGGCGGCCTTGAAAACCGGGAAACTGTTGGCGACCAAAGAAGCGCCAATGGCCGAGCCGGCAATGATGATGAACTCGAACGGCGCAGCCTTGATGATGGGTGCCATTTTTCCGCCGGCAAAGACGTAGCCACCAAACACCGCAATGAAAACAACCGCTAAACCGACAAAGAAAAACATGGTGGCCCTTTAAATCTAGACAATGCACCAAATACCGATGCACCAACCCAGTGTCCATTGAAAAACAAAGTCCATCAAATTGCCCAACACCAGGATGGGCAAACCCAAATACACCGCCCCCCATGCCCAACCAGAAGCCGTCAAGCGGGCTTTGGGTATGTCATGGCCAAGGATGGTCTGATCTTTGTGTGTTGGCATGATCAGTATTTTCCATTGACACCGGTGTTCATCGGCAACAAATGGGGTATCTTGAGTTGAATTTGAAAAATTTACCTATTATGACGATATGAATGTGAGATGGGAGCATTTGCCGCAGGCCGAGTGGGAAGAATTTCACGCCTTGCATCACGGCGCTTTGCAGCAGGCCTGGGCCTACGGTGAGGCCTTGACTTCGCTGGGTGTGACCATGTTGCGGGCCATGGTCTGGCAGGATGATCGGCTGGTGGCCATGGCCCAGTTCATGTGCAAACGCATGCTGGGCTACATTTCCTTGGCTTCGTGCACACGGGGCCCTGTTTTTTCCCCTGAGGTCAGCCCGGTTCAACGCGCTGAAATTTACAAACGCCTGCGGCAGTCGATCCCGTTGCCGCGCCTGAAAGTGGTGTTGTTTTCGCCTGACCGCACAGCTGACCAGGTGGACCGTGCCGAAACCCGTGGAATGTCGCGAGTCATGACAGGTTACGCCACTGTGTTGCTGGATTTGAAAGCGCCGCTGCCGACCTTGAAAGCCCATTTGGAGGGCAAGTGGCGCAACCGCTTGAACAAGGCGCTGTCGAACGACAAGATACGGGTCCATGTGCAACCGAGTCTGAAGCGCTGCGAATGGTTGCTGGGCAAGGAGTTGGATCAGCGGGAGGCCAAAAAATTCCATGGCTTGCCGACCGAATTTGTGCAGGCCTACATCGCCGCTGCGGCGGATCACCGCCAGGCGTTTGTTGTGGCCTATGCCGAGCTGGGCAAGAACACCATGGGCGGTATGCTGTTTTTGATCCATGGCCGTGTCGCCAGTTACCATATGGGCTGGGCCGACGACGAGGGCCGCCGGCTCAATGCCCACAACGCGCTGTTGTGGGAGGCCATGGCTTATCTGCAGGGCCAGGGCATCGAGGTGCTCGACTTGGGCGGTGTCAACACCCATGATTTGCCCGGCATCTCGCGCTTCAAATTGGGCACCGGCGGTCGTGCCGTGACGCTTGCGGGGACTTATTTTTGAGAAGAAACATGACTTTGCCAGGGTTTTCAATGCGCGCTTCAGTTTTGAGTGGTTTGGTCGGCTTGGCCTTGCTTGGCGGCCTCATGCCGGCTTCGGCCCTGGCCTGGACCCGCATTGGCGAAACACCCGAAGTGACGCTTTACGTCAACCGCAATTCGATTGAGAAAGAAGACAACGTTCGCCGAGTCTGGGAAATGCAGGATTTGAAAACCCCTGACGCCGAAGGCGTGCGGTCCAGACGTTACCTCAACGAGTACGACTGCAATTACAAGATGCACCGCATCGGGCAAATGACCAGCTTTGCCGGCCCCAAAATGTCCGGCCAGAAAATCGCCAGTGTCGACGATATGGGGTATTGGCGAAAAATCCCGCCCAATGGGGTTTTTGTGCTGACCTACATCGCGGTGTGCATCGAGTAAGCCTTCGCCCACCCGATGCCACGCAGGTCGCTGACCCGATCAGGGCTTTGTGGCCGATGGGGCTGTGGCGTTAGGCGAAGGTGCAGGGGCCTCGCCCGGCTTGGGTGCCACGTACCTGGGGAACTGTACGGCGCGCTCGCGTGAGGCGCTGGCATTGTTCTTTTGTACGGTCTCCAGGTAACGCTCTTTTTGCAGCGTCACCAAGGCTTCGACATCGCGCTTCAAACCATCGACATTGCCAACGGCTGATTTGAGCGATTTCACCTCGTTGCCCAAGGATTGGACCGCGTTGGCCTGGGTTTGCAATTTTGAATGGATCCCCTGAACCTGGCGCATCACCGAGTCGCTGCTGGCGGCCACTTGCTTGGCGGTTTCGCTGGGCACCTTTTGAACCAGACTTTCGGACTGCTTGAGGGAGGCGTCAATGCGTCCTTCGATCTGGCCTTGTGATTTGGTCAAGGCCACTTGCTGGGCCGCCAGTTCTTTCACGCTTTGGTTAACCCCTTCCAGGGATTCCATCCCTGAGTTGAGTTCAACCACGCGCTTGCCCACGGCCATGAGCATGGCATCGAGCTGGTTGATGCGGCTGACCAGGCGCACGCCCATGATGAGAAAGAAAATCAGGCTGACGATCAGCACACCGCTGGTGATGGCCAGCAAGAGACGTGCTTTTTTGTGACCCTCGTCGGTGAGTTCTTTGAAGTCGGCCGTGGTTTGCCGCAGCTGGCTGCTGACGTTGGCGGCAGCTTCGGCCGATTTGGTGGCCAAGTCTGCCGAATCCAAAACCACTTGGGCCAAGGATTGGTACTGTTGGTAAGCACGCTGGTCTACCGTGATGCCTGCGTGCTGAGGCGGTTTGGGGACCGCATGCGCCATGGGCGGTGCGGCCACTGGTTCAACGTGGGGAGCCGGATTTTCAGGGGCGTGCGATGCTGCCGTGCTGACGGTCACCGATGCCGCTTCGCTGTGCTCGGCTTGCGAAGTCTCTTGCGGTTCGGCGGCGGGCGTGAAAGTGTTCTCGCTCATGGTTTCTTTCCTCGGGCTTTGATGGGGGTCTTCAGTTTTTGGAGTTGCTCATCCAAAAGTGAATTGCGTGTTCTCAGTTTGGCCAAACGGTTTTTCACCGGGCTGTCTTGTTCCCACAGGTCCATTTCATCGAGGACCGGGGGCGCTGGCACAAGCGGGTTTTCCGGGGGCAGGGACGCTTTGACGGCTTCAGGGCTTGGCGCCACCTCTGGCGTTTTCAGGCGGACTTTGGCGCGAGGCTTGGTCGGTGTGCGCTTGGCGGCTTTGACCGGCGCAGGGGGGGCTTCTGCAGGGGCAGGCGCGCTCACCTTGACTTCAACTTTGGCTTTTGCCGCAGGCTCTTTGGCCCCCGCCACTTTGCGGGACTTGTGCTCGGCCACATTGGAGCCCGCCGTCATCTTGACGGCATGGGGCGATTCGTTGCGCAGGACTGTGTTCTTTTTCATCGGTGTGCTTTCATCGCTCAGGTCGGGCTTTTCAGCAGTTCTTGCAAGCCGCGCGTGGGGCGAACCCAGCTTCTCGGGATGCCGGGGCGCTTGGAAGCCTCGTAGCCTTGGTTCAACTCACTGAACGGACCCGAGACGATCACGAAATGGGCCAGTTTTTCGCCGGGGCGATAGGCCGCGATGATCTTGGCGTCTTTCAGGGCCGGGTGTTTGCGTTGGATGTCCAGAACTTTTTCATAAGAGCTGGCGGTGCCGTGCTGCAGCAAGAAGCTGCTGGCGTCCAGTTGCTTGAGCCAGGCCTGCGCTTGCAAGGTGGCCTCAGGGGCCTCGATGGGGGTCTCCGGCGGGGTGACGGCCATGGGGGCCTGCGTGCGTGGGGTGTTTTCAGGCGAGACGGTCGGTTCAGCCGCAGGCTGCGTGGCCGCCAGCTGAGGGCTCTTGAGGGGGGCTGCCGTGACGGGCTTGCCCGATTTCAGGCCAAACGCTTCGGGTTGAATCCACAGCATCATCAGCGTGGACATGACCAGCGCGAAGGCAATGCCCAGCGCCAGCTTGCTGTTGTGCCGAAGCCAGTCTGTGGCTTGGCCCAAGCGCAGCCCCTTCAGGGACTGGATGGCGGATGCACCGCGGTGCTGAAAAGCGTTGACCTTGTTTTTGAGGGCCGACGCCGGGGCTCGTTCGGGCTCGGCGCTGGCCGCGACGGCGGGCAACACCGGGGCATGGAAGGGCATGTCCAGTTCCGGGCGTTGCTGGCGCTGGATGCGCTGGATCAATTGCTGCACCGCGTTGAAGTTGCCCTCATGGCGGGCTTGGTCCAGGGCGGCCTGCGCTTGTTCTTCGGTGGGCGCTTCGATGTCCCAGCGCAAAATTTTCCGACCAAAGGCCGACAGGGGCGATTTGGCGGCATTGGCACTGCCCGACATCAACAAGATGGCCCGGATGTTGGCCCCCGGAAAGTTCTGGATCAGGCGCGCGAGCAACTGGATTTCACTGTCCGGCAAGCTTTGGGCGTCATGCACCAGCCAGATTTGCGCCTGGTTCGGGGTGGACGAGGCTTTGACGGCCTGGTTGAGCGACTGGCTGGCCAGCACTTCGTTGAAGCGGCCGAGCAGGGAGTCGGTGTTGGCCGGAAAGTAGACCTCGATCCGGTGGTCCGGCGCTTGTTGGCGCAAGCGGCTGAGCAGCAGGTTGACGTAGTGGTCGAGCAAGGCCTCAAACGGGCAGTAGAGCGCCAGGCTCAGGCCTTCGTGGGCCACGGCGTTGGCGCAGCCATCGATCCGCATGCGGTCGGCCGCACGAAATACGTAATGGTTCAAGGCGTCGTTCTCGGGATGGATCTGGATGTTCATGCGCGGGCTCCCGCTTTCTCAAGGCGACTGCCGTCAGGATTGAACAGCATGCTGGGCGGAACTTTGACTCGGGGTTTGGCTTGTGGCGGGTTCATGGGCGATGCCGCCTCCAGGCTGAAGACATAGGCAATGACCTGGGCCACGGCGTGGTACAGGTCTTCGGGCACTTGTTGTTCGACTTCGGTGGTGAAGTAAATGGCACGCGCCAGCGGGGCGGCTTCAAACAGGTACACGCCGTGGGCCTTGGCTTCTTCCCGAATGAGCGCGGCCATGTGGTCCGAACCCTTGGCCACCATGACGGGCGCGCCATCGCCCGTGGGGTCGTATTCGAGCGCCACCGCGAAGTGTTCCGGGTTGGTGATCACGACGTCGGCATCCTTGATCCGCTGCATCATGCGCGAGTTGGCCATCTCGCGTTGGCGGCGGCGGATCTGGGCTTTGACCTCCGGGCTGCCTTCCATCTGCTTGTACTCGTCTTTGACCTCTTGTTTGGTCATGCGCATGCGTTTGTTGAACGAGTATTTCTGGTACGGGACATCGATCAAGGCGATGACCGCCAGACTCAAGGCGACCCACAAGGCCGACTTCATGATCATGACCCCGGCCGCAGAAAGCGCAGGCTCCAGCCCCATTTGGCCCATTTGGATCAGGCCGTCCATATTGGACATGAGTGACCACCACAGCACGGCCGAGACGAGGGTGAACTTCAGGACGGCCTTGCCCAGCTCCACGGCAGCGTGTGCGCCGAAAATGCGTTGGAGCCCGCTCATCAGGCTGAGCTTGGAGCCCTTGGGCGCGACGGCTTGTAGCGAAAACAGGTAACCGCCCGTCACGCCCGAGGCCACAATGGCCGCAATCACGGTGAAGACCATGATGGGCATCACGGTCACGAAGGACGACAGCAGTTGGTCGCCAAAGTGCGCGGGCAGCAACAGGGGTTTGTTGAGGGTGGTGCGGTCAAACACAAAGCCATTGGAAAAAATCGTCGCCATGCGCGTGACCAGCCAGCCGCCAGTCGTCAACAGCATCATCATGGCGCCGATCACGATGACCGCCGCCGGCAACTCTGAAGAGCGGGCGACCTGACCGTCTTCCCTTGCCTTGCTCAGTTTCCTGGCCGTCGGCTCTTCTGTTTTGTCCTGATCCGAGCCTTCAGACATGGGGCACTCCCATCACGTCACGGACCACGGTGAAGCCCTGGACCCACAGCCATTCAATGCGGGCACCGATGCTTTCCATCGAGATGATCAGGATCAGGAAGCCCGCGATGATCATTGCGGGAAAGCCGACCGCAAAAATGTTCAGGCTGGGCGCAGCGCGGGTGACCACGCCCAGCCCGATGTTGATGAACAACAGCGAGACCATGACGGGCAGGGCCATCAGCACAGCCCCGAGAAACACCATGGAACTCCACTGAAGCACGCGCCCGTAGACGTTCTGGTTCAGGATGGAGGTGCCAATCGGCAGGGAGTAAAAGGATTCGGAGATCAGCCCCAGCATGATGGCGTGGCCACCAAAGCCGACAAAAATCAGGGTCGACATGACGATCATCAGCTGGGAGATCACGGGCACGTTGCCCATGTTGGGGTCCATCATGTTGGCCATGGACAAGCCCATGGCGGCGGCAATGCTTTGGCCGCCCACCACCATGGCCGCCACCACCACTTGCAAGATGAGGCCCATGACCGAGCCGATCATGAGCTGGTTGAACACCTCGACCAGCCCAGGGGCGGTGGAGGGGTCCAGCACAGGCCAGCGGTGCAGCGGATAAATCAGCCAGGCCAGGACCAAGGCCATCAAGACGCGCAAGCGCACATTGAAGGCATTGATCGAGAAGATCGGTGCCGTGATCATCAAGGCCGAGATGCGCAACATCGGCCACAAAAAGGTGTAAAACCTTTCGACGATGTCGGCTGCCAGGAAGTTCATGGTGAAGACGGTCCGCGTTCAGGAGAACAGGGTCGGGATGCGCTGGAAAATGCTGCGCGTGAAGTCGATCAGGGTGACCAATTGCCAGCTGCCAAAAATCAGCAAGGCGAGCGCCAACGCAATCAGTTTGGGGATGAAGCTCAGCGTCGATTCGTTGATCGAGGTGGCGGCCTGGATGATGCCGATCACCAGGCCGACGGCCAGTGCAACGCCCAGCAAGGGCGCCGAAACCAGTACGGCGGTCCACAGGGCGTGTCGCGCCAGATCAATGACCATTGCGGTGTCCATGGTGCGCTCCTTCAGGGCATGGCAAAGCTGGCGGCCAGTGAGCCCATGATCAGGCTCCAGCCATCGACCAGCACAAACAACATCAGTTTGAACGGCATCGAAATCATCATGGGCGACAACATCATCATGCCCATGGACATCAGCACGCTGGCCACGATCAGATCAATCACCACAAAGGGGATGTAAATCAGGAAGCCGATCGTGAATGCGCTTTTCAGCTCAGAGGTCAGGAAGGCCGGTACCAAAGTCATGAAGGGCACATCTTGCGAGCTCGCCACGCCTTTGTTGCGGGCAATTTCCATGAACATGGCGATGTCGTCTTCACGCGTTTGCAAGAGCATGAAGGCCCGAATGGGTTTTTCTGCGGCGGCCAGGGCTTTGTCAAACGACATCCCCTGGTTCATGTAGGGCAGCAGGGCGTTTTGGTAGACGTCGTTGAGCACGGGCGACATGACAAACAGTGTCAGGAACAGCGACAAACCCACAATGACCATGTTCGGCGGGGTCTGGCCAGTGCCCAGGGCTTGGCGCAGGATGGACATGACGATCACGATGCGCACGAAAGCGGTCATCATGAGCAGCAAAGAGGGCAGCACCGACAAAGTGGTCATCAAGGCCAGCAATTGCAGCGTGATGCTGTACTGCGTGCCTTTGCCCGTGTTGCTGCTGGTGATGGCCGGCATGTCGGGGGCCGCTTGCGCCAAGATGGGCAGCAACCCCAGCAGCAAGGTCAGGATCAGGCCGATGTGGACGGAGCGTTTCATGGGTGAGCGGTTTCAGTGGTGGGGACGGACGCCTCAGGGGCGGCAGGCATGGCGGGGGTCGCGGGCCACGGTGTCAGCACGGTCATTTGTTGAGCGGTGATGCCCACCAGGATTTCGCGCTCGTCCACCCGGACCAGCATGATTTTTTGACGGGGGCCGACCGACAGGGTTTCCAATGCTTGCAGACGTGCGGTGCTCTTGCGCAACAGCGATGAGCCGTTTTGCAATTTGCGCAAAGTCCACAACAGCGACAGCAGCAAGCCGATGACAAAAATGAAGCTGAACAGGTATTGCAACCAGTCTCCCAATGTCCATACCGAGTTCATGCTCTGACTGCTTTCGTTCAGAGGTTTTCAAGTCGCTCGGAGGCCGGCACGACGCGCGTCAGGCGGATGCCGTAACGGTCGTTCACCAGAACCACCTCGCCTTGGGCCACCACGGTGTTGTTGACCAGCAGGTTCAGTGGCTCGCCTGCGATGCGGTCCAGCTCGACCACGCTGCCTTGCGTCAGGCGCATCAGGTCACGGATTTTGATCACGGCGCGGCCGACCTCGATGGACAAAGTCACGGGGATGTTTTGCAAAACATCCGAGTGAATTTGGCCTTTGTCGTTGGTTTCCGGGCTGAATTCGGCGGTGGGGGTCAGTTCGCTCATGGGCGCTCCTCAATGGGGGTGTCGTGTCAGGCTTGGATATTGGGGCTGATGGCTTGGACGATCTTGACCGCCACCTGGCTGCCCATGGCACCCACTTCAACATCATAGACAGGCATGTCTTCAATCAGCGCTCTGGCCGACTCGGCCTTTTTGAAGGGCAAAACGTCGCCAGGCTGCATGGTTTGCAATTGCTGGAGCGACAAATGGAGTTTGCCCAGCAGGATCTGGATTTCCAGATCCGCGTCTTTGACGGCGTCGGCCAGTTGACCGCGCCAGACTTTGTCGGATTCTTCGTTGCCATCGCCGGTTTGGACCCGGCTGCGCAGCAAGTCACGCACAGGCTTGAGCGCCACATAGGGGATCACCATGTCGATGAAACCAGCCCCTTGCGTGGCGTTGTCCGATTCGAAGCGGCTGAGCACGACCAGGTCGTTCTCATCGGCAATTTGCGCAAACTGGGGGTTGATCTCGGAGCTCACATGCTCGAAATCGATGGGTGCGACGGGCGACCAGGCTTCTTTGAACGAGCGAAAGAAGACCTGCAGGATGATCTTGATGATGCGCGTTTCGGTGGGGGTGAACAGCCTGCCGGGTGGCAGTTGGCCGACACCGCGGCCGAAGCCGCCAAAGAAACTGTCCAGCGAGCTGAACACCACAGTGGGCTCGATCACGACCATGGCATAACCGCGCAAAGGAGCCATGCGGATGATGTTGACCGACAGCGGCGCTTTGAGGTCCTTGATGTAGTCGCCGAAACGCACGATCTGGGCGCGGCTGGGGTTGATGCGGGGGCTGGTGCGCAGCACCTCTAGCATGCCCAGGCGGAACATGCGGATGAAGCGCTCATTGATCATGTCAAGTGATGAGACGTTCACGCCCAGGCTGCTGTCTTCTGCCGCCAGGTCGTGCTTGCGCACCTGGGCATCCAGGTTGTAGCCCGTGTCAACATCCAGGCTGCCATCGCTGATGCTGGCCGACAAGGCGGCCAGTTCGTCTTCGGACAACAGGGGTTGGTTTTCAGCCATGGTCAATGGTTCTTTTCAAGGGTGCGCAGAATCACTGCACCACAAAGCTGGTGAAGTAAACCTCTTCGATGCCGCCGAAGTCTTCGTACTTTTGCAGAACGCCGTTCATCTCTTCACGGATTTTGGCCGCCAACTCCTTGCGGAAATCGGGTTTGGCCAGATCGGCTTCGGTCATTTGACGCATCGCATCCAGAGCTACCGAGCGCAGCGCAAATTCATGCTTCTTGGCATTCTTGAAAACGCGCTCGTCGTAGTGCGTCATGATGGCCAGGTTCAGCTGGATCACTTTGCGGGTATTGGTCAGGTTGGAAACCAGAGGCTTTTCCAGCTCCATGTAGCTGTTTTCGAAGCGTTGGAGCTCTGGAGACTCTTTGGCCACCTTTTGAGGCGCGGCTTCACTGGCCGCAGCTTTGCTCTCGGCGGCGCCTTCTTCCATGTGCTTCAGCGCTTCTTCGGCTGCATGGGTGTCTTTTTTGTCGAAAAAGCCGGTGACGAACATGGTTCCCACCGCCGTGCCGACCAGCAGCAAAATGGCCACCAGGGCGATCACCACAATTTTGATCAACGGCGATTTCTTCTTGCCTTCAACTTCGATTTCTTCGTCTGCCATGTTCATTCCTTGATTGATTGCGTGTCAAACCAGCACATCCCAGCCGTCTTTCCCCATTTTCATGCGCGGGGCGTTGGCGACGAGCGGTACCGTGGATTCTGAATCGTTGACGCTGGACATTGTCGATTTTGACATTTGTCCAGGTGTCGACTCTCCGCCACGTTTTTGTGTTTGGCCATCACCAACCTGCATTGAAGCAACATCCATGCCCATTTGGTTCAGGGTGTCTTTGAGCTTCGCCATGCCGTCTTGCAGGAGTTCACGGGTCACGGCTTGCGGGGCCGTGAAGACGGCGTCCAGCTCACCGCTGCGCATCCGCATTTCCACTTCAATATGGCCCAAGGTGGCGGGCCGCAGTGAGAGTTTCAGGTGCCATTGTCCTTTTTCGATCTCGGACAGGATGCGCTGACCCACCGCTTGGCCCATCTTTTCGGCCAGGTTCTGAAGGTTTTCGCTGCGTTGTGCTGAGCCAGACTCAGGCGCGGAGGCGCTGGCGTCCGGGGTCTGGACGTCCTGTTTGGCCGCTGTGGCGATCTCTTGGCGGTGTCCTGTGTGTCCTGACAAGGGGGTGGGTGCATCTGACGATACCGATGCGCCGGCTTCGGCCAATGCCAGGCTCAAGCCCTCCAGCAGTTCCGGGCTTGCCGCTTGCGTCAAGTCCAGCTCGCTCTCGGCGATCTCGGTCGGTTTGGTGACGGTTGGCTTGTCCGGTGCGACGGCCAGGGTGTTGCGGAGCATCCAGATGGCCGCAGGTGCAGCAGGGGCCATAAGGTTGATTTGAACTTTGGCCGCGTCCGACGGGTCTTCTTGTGCAGAGGCGACCACGCGGGCTTTTTCGGTCTGTTGGGCCATGGCCCACAGTGCTGCCGTGTTCAAAGCATTGTTTGCGATCTGCGTGTCTGATTTGGTCGCTGCGCCTGTTTTCATCGGATCACCGGGTAAGCTTGCGGCGGAATCTGCCGCAACCATGTCGGATGATACTTCTAAAGTACTCACTTCAAAGCCTTGAGGCAAGGTTCCGACCGCACTCAAAGGGCTGGCACTTGCCAGGCTTGTCACGCTCTCGCTCGGTGCGGCAGGGGGGGGCATCGTCAAGCCAGGGGCCGTGCCCATGAGCCATTGCACAGCGGTTTCGTCCAGTCCTTGTGATCTGGCAAAGGCTTCGAGGCTCTGCTCATCGGGCGCTGCGGTTTCTGCGGTGATGACATTCAGGTGGGGCCCTAGATGGACGGCTTTCAAAAAATCTCCCCCTAGCGCGGTGCCGAAACCGGGCAACACAGGCTGCATGGCCAGGTCAGCGGCCACTTCTTGCCTCGGCAAGTTTTGCCCCGGTTCATGGGGTTGGCCCATGACGTTCGACATCACCTGACCAAACTCAGAGGCATCCGAGCCGGTATTTTTGTCATTTTTGAGATCCAAAGAATCGCTTTTAGGGCTGCTGGTGACGCGGATCGGTTGTTCAATCAAGGCGAAAGTCATGGGCGTGGCGCTTTTTTCAGGGGTTTTGACAGGGTCAAAGGGCTCATTCACAGCGGAAAATTTTTGCCGCTTGCGTCTGATATCACCTGATTCAGCAAGTTGCGCACCAGCTTTCAAGGGTTCGCGGTGACCGGGTCCATCGCAGGGTGTCGGTGGGCGTGGCATGCCCCTTGCTTAATGGTGTTGAAATATTTACACCCGACCTCCTGTTTACTCTGCCCGAGCCCTTCCACCCATGAGCACATTGACCCTGTCAGCGATCCGACAGAACTTCTCCCGCTTCGATTTGGCGGGCTTGGGTTTGCCCGCTTTGGTCTTGTTGATCATGGCGATGCTGGTGGTGCCGCTGCCGCCTTTGTTGCTGGACATCCTGTTCACTTTCAACATCATGATCGGCCTGGTGGTCATCATGATCGCAATTGGCACGCGCAAACCGCTGGAGTTTTCGTCCTTTCCCTCGGTCTTGCTGTTCGCCACCATGTTGCGGCTGGCTTTGAACGTGGCCTCCACCCGCGTGGTGTTGGTCAAGGGCCACGAAGGCCCCGAGGCCGCCGGCAAAGTGATTGCCGCCTTTGGCGAGTTCGTGATCGGCGGCAACTACGTGGTCGGTTTCATCATTTTCGTGATCTTGATGATCGTGAACTTTTTTGTGGTGACCAAGGGTGCAGGGCGCGTCTCTGAGGTCAATGCCCGCTTCACCTTGGACGCCATGCCCGGCAAACAAATGTCGATCGATGCCGACCTGAACGCTGGCGTGATCGATCAGGAAACCGCCAAAAAACGCCGCGAAGAGTTGGCACAGGAGTCGGACTTCTTCGGCTCCATGGACGGTGCCTCCAAATTCGTCAGCGGCGACGCGATGGCGGGTTTGCTGATTTTGATCATCAACATCGTGGGTGGCTTGGCCATCGGCATTGGCCAGCACAGCCTGTCCGTGGGCGATGCGACCCGTATTTATGTTCTGCTGACCATCGGTGACGGTCTGGTCGCCCAGATCCCGTCCTTGTTCCTGTCGCTGGCGACCGCCATCATCGTGACCCGGGTGACGACTTCCGAGTCGATGACCGAGCAGGCCACCACCCAGCTGTCGAATGTGCCCGCCTTGTTCATCGCTGCAGGCATCCTGACCGTTTTGGGCCTGGTGCCGGGCATGCCGCACCTGGTCTTTTTGACCCTGGCCGCTGCCACCGCCGGGGTGGCGTTCATGGTCATGCAAAAACAGATGCAGCTGGAGCAAAGCACCGCAGCCCCCGCATTGCCCACCACGGATGCCCCCAAAGAACTCGACTGGGACGATGTGGAACAGGTGGATTTGATTGGTTTGGAAATTGGCTATGGCTTGATCCCTTTGGTCAACGTCGAGTCGGGCGGTCAGCTGATGACGCGCGTCAAGGGCGTGCGCAAGAAACTTTCGGCCGAATTGGGCTTTCTGGTGCAGCCGGTGCGTATCCGCGATGCGCTCAACCTGGAGCCCGACGCCTACCACATCGTTTTGAATGGCGTGGTGCGCGGGCGTGGCGAAGTCAAGGTCGGTCGTGAGCTGGCGATCAACCCCGGCAAGGTCTACGGCAAAGTCGAAGGCCAGCCCACCAAAGAGCCTGCTTTCGGCCTCGAAGCCGTCTGGATCGAGCCCGCCTGGCGCGATCAGGCCCGCGCTTTGGGTTACACCGTGGTCGACCCCAGCACGGCCATTGCCACCCACATGAACAAGGTTCTGCGTGACAACGCTTCTGAACTGATGAGCCACGATGAGGCCCAAAAACTGCTGGACAAGTTGGCCGCCAAATCGCCCAAACTGGTCGAAGAGCTGGTGCCGGGCAAGTTGTCTTTGGGCGTGGTGACCCGCACCTTGCAAAACTTGTTACTGGAGTCGGTGCCCATTCGCGACATGCGCACCGTCGTCGAGGCCTTGACCGAGGTCTGCGGTCGCACGCAAGACCCCGATCAGTTGACGCAGCTGATCCGTCCCAAGCTGGGCCGCATGATTGTGCAAAGCCTGACTGAAAACCGTGACACCTTGTCGGTCTTGACGCTGGACCCCCAGCTGGAGCAGTTGCTGCACAACGTGCTGCAACAAAATACCAATTCGGCCGGCATGGTGCTGGAACCCAGCCTGGCCGAAAGCCTTTTTGCCGCCCTGCGCGAAAGCGCCCGGGCCACCGAAGAGCAGGGCCTGCCCGCTGTGCTGGTGGTTTCCCCCGCGATTCGGCCCTGGATGTCGCGCGCTGTGCGCTACCGCGTGAACGACCTCACGGTGCTGTCTTACAGCGAAATACCGGATGACCAGTCTGTCAAGGTGATCAACACCGTGCAAGCCGATCCACGCAACAACCCTTCTGTTAGCAAAGCCTGATAAATCATGGAACTCAAACGCATCATTGCCCGCGACAGCCGATCAGCGAATGAAAAAGCCATTCAGTTGTATGGTCCCGATGTCCTGATCATTTCAAGCCAAAGGGTGGATCAGCAAACTGAATTGATCGTGGCCGTCGACGTGGCCAGCGAAGCGGCCTTGGCCGATACGGCAGCGCAGCAGGCTCAGCCAACGGTGACGTTCAACAATCCGTCCGACGACCTGGCTTTCAAGGCTGACAAAGACCAGTCCCTGCCTTTTGCCGAGGTGTTTCAAAACGCCAACGCCCAAGCGGTGTCTGTGCCTGAGCCAGAAGCGGCAGACACAGGGGATTTTCAGACAGCCCAGGCCGGTTTGATCGCGCGCACTGTGGCGGCTGAGCGCCAGGCGCCAAGCGCTGTGGCCTTGCAAGAGGCTGCGCTGGCCCAAGCTGCACAAGCCGCCCACTACGAACAACAACGCAGCCAGGAAATCGTCGCCATGCTGCGCGAGGAAATGTCGGCTTTGCGCCGTGAGTTTGCGCTGTCCCGTCAAATGCAGCCTTGGCAGCAAACGCTGGGCTTGTCACCCGACATCCAGAAGCTGTCCATGGCCATGCAAGAAGTCGGCATGCCTGTGGCCCTGCGCAGCTTGCTGACAGACAGCATTCAAGGCCTGCAGACGCTGGGTGAGGCCTGGCCTGTGGTGCAAAGCATGTTGGCCGATGCCATCAACCGCCCCGCCATGAAGGTGCCTGATGCGGGCGTGCATGTTTTGTGCGGGCCTTCGGGCGCTGGCAAAACCTCCATGCTGGGTCGTTTGGCCTATGCCGCCGCCCAGACACACGGGGCTGAAAAGCAAGTCATGATCAGTTACGGCGACCAACGCCCAGGTGCTTGGTCACAAATCCAGTTGCTGGCTTCGCAGGCGGGTGCATCCTGCTTCCGGGCTGCTGACTTGGCCATGCTGCAGACCTTGTTGGACGACTTGCATGGCAAGACGGTCTGGATTGACACGCCGGGTACCGATTTCGCGGCCCATGCACAACAACTCAAGCAGTCCTTTTCTGGTGCAGGCATTCATGCTGTGCTGCCTGTTGATGCTACAGTGACCAGTGTGCAAAAAACCCTCCAAAATTCGGACATCCGCTGGTCATCCCTGATGCTGACCAAAGTGGACGAAGCCGCCTATCCTTGGCCTTTGATCAAAGGCTTGTGTGACCAGCCGCTGAGCGTTTCGTGCATGGCCGAAGACAGCCGGATCAATGTGGCCCCTCTGGCTTTCGGTGTTGAGCGCCTGGTCGGCTTGGCGATGACGCCTTTGCAGGCCCTGTTGCCCGAAATCCAGCATGTGTCAGCCTCGGCGAAGCCCGCCAAAGCGGTGCGCAAACCCCGAGTCAAAAAAGAAGCAGATATGGCCTTTGAAGTTCAACCCAAGCCCCGTGCTGTCAAGCCACGGGCTGTGACGGCCAAGTCGTCTGCCAAGGCTGTTCATGGATAAGAAAAGTTTCCCTCAGGTGATCGGTGTGGCCAGCGGCAAAGGCGGTGCGGGCAAAACCACCGTGTCGATCAATTTGGCCGTGGCTTTGGCCATGCGCGGCCACAAAGTGATGCTGCTGGACGCCGACTTGGGCATGGCCAATGCGCAAATTGCGCTGGGTGCACATGCCCCCTACAACATCAGCCATGTGCTCAATGGCAGCAAAACGCTGCAAGAAGTGTTGATCACCACGGCGCAGGGCGTTCGTTTGGTGCCCGGTGCCTCCGGTTTGCGCGACATTGCCGCGTTGGATTCGGCGCAAATCGCCACCATGATCCACGCCTTTGACACCCTGGATGAGCCCGTGGACTACCTGGTGGTCGATGTGGCTGCGGGCATTGCGCCCGCCGTGCTGGAGTTCATGGCTGCTTGCCAGCGCCGCTTTGTGGTGGTGTGCGATCAGCCATCTTCGATTGCCGATGCCTACGGCTTGATCAAAGTCATGTCGACCGAGCAGTCGTTGGACGAGATTTACCTGATCCCCAATATGGTGGGCAGCGCCCATGAAGGCCGGCAGCTTTACCGCCGCCTGAACGATGTGTGCACCCGTTTTCTGGGTGTGTCGATCCGTTATTTACACGCCATTGAGGGCGATGAGCTGGTGCTGCAGGCTTTGCGCAAATACCAGTCGGTCCTTGATTACGCCCCGGGCAGTGCCGCTGCGCGGGATTTCCGAGGTCTGGCCGAGGCGGTGATCCAGTTGCCCCTGGTCCAGTCGGCCTCTGGTCGCATGCAATTTTTCATGGAGCGCATGCTCCGTGTTCCAGTGGGCGGGTAAGGCGCATGAGCAGCAATGTCTCCCTGTACGAAGAGGTCGGGAACCGGCACGAGTCGTTGATCCTGACGCATATGCCGATGGTCAAACGCGTGGCGGTGCACCTGAAAGCCCGTTTACCGCCTTTCATGGAGCTGGACGAATTGGTTCAGGTGGGCATGGTGGGTTTGATCGAAGCCGCACGGTCTTTTGATCCCACCAAGGGTTTTGAGTTTGAGCACTTCGCCCTCAGTCGGGTGCGTGGGGCCATCCTGGACGAAGTCCGCAGGCAGTCCTTCTTGCCTCGCTCGGCGGTCGCTTTCAACAAAAACGAGAATGAAGCAGTCCATGTGCTCGCTGCAGAGCTGGGGCGCGCACCGACCCAGGTCGAGTTGGCCCAGTTCATGGGCAAGGAAATTGAAGAGTTTCACAAAGAGCGAGGCCAGGCCAAACGCTTTGAAACTTTCTCGATGGAGGTCGTGAACGACGAGGTCATGAGCATGCCGGGCGACAGTTCGATGCAGCCCGAAGTCATGGTGGAAGAAGCCGAATTCATGGAGGCGGTGGTGCAAGCCATTGACCAATTGCCCGAACGGGAACGCATGGTCATGTCGCTTTATTACGTCGAAGAGCTTAATCTCAAGGAGATTGGCGAGGTTTTAGGCGTCAGTGAGTCTAGGGTCAGTCAAATTCTTTCTGCAGTGGTGAAGAAATTGCGGCAAAATCTGCAAATATCATAAATTCACCAAAAACTCTGATGCTCAGTATTTTCAACCGCAACAGCCCTGCCGATGACATGCGACGCGCCGTCGCGGCGTTTGAAAAAGTGACATCCCTCGAATCGGATTCGCGGGATGCGCGCAGCTTGCGCATGCGCATGGGTATGATTTGCCGCGCCCATCTGGACAAGACGTTTGTGGCCGGTGCCGAACAAACGGCCGCTTGGCAAGAGCTGGCCCGAATGGCGCTGGTGGCAGGCAAGCCGGTGCCAGAAGCCCCTGCGCCCTCCAAATTCCAGAAAATTCGCGCAGGCGAATCCGATATTTACGCTTACTTGCCGGAAGAGTACGTGACCGAGGCCTTTGCTTTGGGCGCACGCTACCAAAAAACGGATCTGTCAGCCCCCAAAGCTATTGAAGCCATGCAGGCCTTGGCCAACCAGATCAGTTATTACGAACTGCGGCTCGAAGAGCCGTTTCAGGTACTGGCTTTCCTGCGCGATGAGTTGGCGGCAGAGGCTGCCTTGCAAGAAGCTGCAGAGTGCTTGGCGCAGGCCGCAGAGGACGGCTGCTCCTCCACGCCTTCAGGCGGATCGCCTGCTGCTTGATCGCCATGGAAGCTTTGGTCAACGCCCTGATGGCGATCGGCATGTTGCTGATCCTGATATTGGTCATTTATTTGATTGATCGGGTCAATGCGATTGAAAAAGAAACCCGCAAAGTAGTGACGTCCATCAATGAAAAGTCGGCCCGTGCGGCGACGCCTTTCATGGGCTTGTCCTCCAAAAAATTGTGGGATGCCATGACGGGCAGGGCCGCTGAGGGCCTGGATGCGGAGGCCATCATTGAATTGCGCAGTCAATACCAGTTGGTGCTTTCGAAGCACATGGAAGCGCTTTACAAGGAGGGCTTCAAGGATGGGCAGCGCGGCTTGTCCGGCGAGCCCAAGAACACCAAGCAAATTTCCACATCCAAAGGCCTGGTGGAGTCCTGGATTCCATCGGCACAGGCCAATGCCTTGTACCAATGTGGTCTGAATGCATCGCAAACCCCTGAATCTGAGTGGGCCCCCATTCGGGCCTCCATGGACGAAGCAGGGCAGTTTTTGTTGACCAAAACCCAGCAGGATGCGAGCAGTCCTTTGTCGGATTGGTTGATGCCGTCTTCTGCCCTGAATGCCGCCCCCTCTTTTGTGACAGCCGATTTGGTCTTGCCTGTTCAAGTCCCCGTCGACGAAGCCGCTCGTTGATCGGGTTGGGTGACGGCCCGAAAGAATGTGCCTTGATTGGCCCGATCGGACTCAAGTTTTCTCAGATCCCGCCGATTCCTCTGTTACTGAAGTAGTAAAGGGGTTTTTTCCATGCGTGCCTATTCCAAGTTTGCTGAGAGTTACGGTTCTGTTCAAGTCGTGACCGGCGTTGCCACCGCTGACAACATCCAATTGATCCAGATGTTGTTTGATGGCTTGTTGGAGAGCCTCGCAACCGCATCGGGCCACATCCAGAACAACGTCATTGAAGAAAAATCCAAAGCATTGGCCCGTGCAGGCCGTATCGTGGTGGGTTTGCAAGGCGCACTGGATTTCGAGCGTGGCGGTGAGTTGGCTCAAAACCTCAATGAGTTGTACGCCTACATCACACGCCGACTGTTCCACGTCAACGCACAGAACGACTTGACGGCACTGGAAGAAGTCAAAACCCTGATCAGGGACATTTCGCAAGCTTGGCAGACCCTGCCCAGCTTGTTGGCAGACGCCAGCCGCAAGACACATTACGCCAACTGATGGGGTGTGGGATCGGGCAAGGCCGATTGGTCTGCCCGACAGGGATCGAACCTGTGACCCACAGCTTAGAAGGCTGTTGCTCTATCCAACTGAGCTACGGGCAGAAGCAAAGATTCGCGAGAAACACAAAAGGCCCTGATGGGCCTTTTTTGTGGGCGTCCAAGACGCTATTTTTGGAGATGACCCTGGAAGTTTGATTCCGGGGAAATGGTCGGAGCGGCGGGATTCGAACTCGCGACCCTCTGCTCCCAAAGCAGATGCGCTACCAGGCTGCGCTACGCTCCGACTGTCGATATTCTAACCTCCAAATCAGCCATTCCGGGCGCAAGCCGCAAAAAATCGCATCTTCATCGTTCGGATTCGCCGACAACAGGGATGGGGCGGTGGCGTTTTGTCAAAAGCTTTGCCCAGCAAAACGGCCTGTCGAGGCAGGCCGTTTTGGGTGGGCGCATGACGTGCTCAGCTGCCGCGTGTGATGGGCATGTCCACTTCACCGGGCATCGCCAGGTGCTTGGCCAACTCCAGCTTGGCCAGTGAGTTGCGGTGCACCTCGTCCGGACCGTCTGCCAGACGCAGGGTGCGCTGGTGGGCGTAGGCATAAGCCAGTGGGAAGTCTTGCGACACACCGCCGCCGCCGTGGGCCTGGATGGCCCAGTCGATGATCTGGCAGGCCATGTTGGGGGCCACGATCTTGATCATGGCGATCTCGGCCTTGGCCACCTTGTTGCCCACGGTGTCCATCATGGAGGCCGCTTTGAGGGTCAGCAAGCGGGCCTGTTCAATCATGCAGCGCGATTCGGCGATGCGTTCTTGCCAGACGGTTTGGCGTGCGACTTCGCGGCCAAAGGCGACGCGGGTGTTCAGGCGCTGGCACATCAGCTCCAGTGCGCGTTCGGCAACGCCGATGGTGCGCATGCAGTGGTGAATCCGGCCTGGGCCCAAGCGGCCTTGTGCGATTTCAAAGCCACGGCCTTCGCCGAGCAGGATGTTTTCAACCGGCACGCGCACGTTCTTGAGCAACACTTCCATGTGGCCATGCGGCGCATCGTCGTAGCCAAACACCGATAGGGCGCGCACCACGGTGATGCCGGGGGCGTTGGCGGGCACCACGATCATCGATTGCTGCTCATGGCGGCCTGCATCGGGGTTGGTCTTGCCCATCACGATGTAAACGGCGCAACGTGGGTCACCGGCACCGGACGACCACCATTTGCGGCCATTGATGACGTATTCGTTGCCTTCGCGGCGGATTTCGCACTCGATGTTGGTGGCGTCGGATGACGCCACATCGGGCTCGGTCATCAGGAAAGCCGAGCGGATTTCACCGCGCAGCAGAGGCTCAAGCCATTCGTCTTTGAGGCTTTCGCTGGCGTAACGCTCCAGCGTTTCCATGTTGCCGGTGTCGGGGGCCGAGCAGTTGAAGATTTCGGCCGCAAAAGGCACCCGGCCCATGATTTCGCAAAGCGGCGCGTATTCGAGGTTGGACAAACCTTGCGGTGCGCGTGTGGACTTGGGCAGGAACAGGTTCCACAAGCCTGCCGCCTTTGCTTTGGGTTTGAGTTCCTCGACAATTTTGGTCGGAATCCAGGCATTGCCCTTGGCGCGGTTTTCGGCTATTTCCTCAAAGAAACGCGCTTCATTCGGGTAAATGTGCTCGTCCATGAAGGCCAGCAAGCGGGCTTGCATGTCTTTGACCTTGGGGGTGTATTCAAAATCCATGGTCTATCTCCTAGGGTTGGGATTCGGTTTGATGAAGAAAATCAGGCTTGACAGGCAAAACGCCACGCCAGCTCGGCCATGGGCTTGGCACCCGCGCCCGATGTTTTGGCTTGGTCACTGGACGCCGTGCCGTCTTCGACGCGTTTGGCAATGCCTTGCAAGATGGCCGCGATGCGGAACATGTTGTAGGCCAAGTAAAAGTTCCAGTCTTTGGCCAAGGCCTCGGGCGTGGTGAAGCCCGTGCGGTCGCAATAGCGGCGGATGTATTCGGCCTCGCTGGGGATGCCCAGAGCCTGCAGATCGAGCCCGCCAATCCCTCTGAATGTGCCCGGGCTGATGTGCCAGGCCATGCAGTGGTAGCTGAAGTCTGCCAGCGGGTGGCCCAGCGTGGACAGTTCCCAGTCGAGCACGGCCATCACGCGGGCTTCGGTCGGGTGGAACATCAGGTTGTCCAGGCGGTAGTCGCCATGCACGATGCCCACCAGCGAGTCGTCTTGGGCGCTGGCCGGGATGTTTTTGGGCAGCCACTCGATCAATTTATCCATCTCGGGGATGGGCTGCGTGATGGAAGCCGCGTACTGCTTGCTCCAGCGACCGATCTGGCGCTCGATGTAGTTGCCGGGTTTGCCGTAGCTGCTCAGCCCTTGTTTGGCGAAGTCAACCTTGTGCAAGGCGGCCATGACGCGGTTCATTTCGTCGTAAATCGCGCCACGCTCGGCGGGCGTCATGCCTGGCAAGGATTGGTCCCACAGCACACGGCCTTGCACGAATTCCATGACATAAAACGCCCGACCAATCACCGATTCGTCGTCACACAGAACGTGCATCTCGGCCACCGGCACATCGGTGCCGTGCAGGCCTTTCATCACGGCGAACTCGCGCTCAATCGCGTGCGCAGAAGGCAGCAACTTGGCCACGGGGCCGGGCTTGGCCCGCATCACGTATTGGCGCGACGGCGTGATGAGTTTGTAGGTGGGGTTGGATTGCCCCCCCTTGAACATTTCCACGCTCAAGGGGCCCGCAAAGCCGGGGAGTCTGGCGCTGAGCCAGTTTTCCAAAGCCAGGACGTCGAAGGTGTGAGAGCCCGTGACAGGCCGGGTCCCCACGAAATGATCAAAAGCACTCATGGGGCACCTGTGTCCGCTGCGTTCAGCGGTGATGGGTTAAAAAAAGAGCGTGTCAGTGGTCCGCGTTCACGATGGCCAGCAGGGCATCGCGGTCCAGCACCACCAAGCCACCCGGCTCGATCCGGATGATCAGCTCGCGTTCCATTTGCTTGAGTTCCTGGTTCACGCGTTGACGTGAGGCCCCCAGCAATTGCGCCAATTCTTCTTGCGCCAGTTGCAAACTGATGCGCACGGCTTTGGCGTCCGACAAACTCGGCACGCCATAGCTGCGCAACAAGTGGTTGAGCTGTTTGGCCAGGCGCGCACGCAAGGGCAGGGTGTTGAGGTCTTCCACCAAACCATACAGCTGGCGAATGCGCCGTGACTGCAGTCGCAGCATGGCTTCGTAAAACTCGACGTGCTGTGACAGGATTTTCTTGAAGTCGGCCTTGGCCACGTTCAAGGTGGTGGTGTCGCCGTGTGCATAGCAGTCGTGCGTGCGTCGGTCTCCGTCGAAGATCGACACATCGCCAAACCAGATGCCTGGCTCCACATAGGTCAGCGTGATCTGCTTGCCCGACACCGAGGTCGAGCTGACACGCACGGCGCCCTTGGCGCAGGCGATCCACTGCTCGGGTGGATCTCCCCGTGCAGCGAGCATGTCGCCATCTTTGTGTCGTTTGACGTAAGCGCATCGAAGTATGTCGTGACGTAGTGAAGGTGAAAGGCTTGAGAACCAGCGACCACTGTTGATCGCTTCTCTTTCCTCCATTGTCAGAATCGGTTCGTCCATGCTCTGTCCTTTGAGTGACTGGTGATCGGATTTTTGTCGCCTGGGGGACCAGACGGCTTATTCGTATTGGGGTTTTTGCTTGTTCAAAAACGCTGCAATGCCAATGCCAGCATTGTTGTGGTGCAGGTTTTTGACAAAGTGGTCGCGTTCGCGGGCCAACTGTGCGTTCAGGGTGCTGTCGTCGGCATCCGACAACAACTCCTTGATGCTGGCCAATGCATTGGGTGCGCGGGCATTGATTTGATCGGCCAGCTTCAGCGTTTCTGCCAGTGCTTGCCCCGCATCGGTCAATCGGTTGACCACGCCCAGTTGCTGCAGACGCTCGGCACCGATGCGTTCACCGCACATCAAGAGCTCGGTGGCCAGCTGGCGAGGCACAGTACGTGACAAGCTCCAGCTGCCGCCGCCGTCGGGCGACAGGGCAATGCCGCTGTAGGCCATCACGAACACGCTGTTGCGCGCCGCGACAATCATGTCGCAGGCCAGCGCCAGTGAAAAACCGGCTCCGGCCGCAGGCCCTTCCACGGCCGCGATGACGGGCTTGGGGAAGGTGCGGATGGCTTCGATCCAGTTGTGCAGGCCTTCGATGCTTTGCGCCTGATGCTCGGGCGGCAGCTGGCGGTTGTTTTGCAGGCGCTGCAAATTGCCGCCCGCGCTGAAGATGCCGTTGGCCCCGGTGATGACCACGCTGCGCACATCGGGGCTCGATTCGGCCACGCTCAGGGCTTCGACCCCGGCGGCGTACATCTCGGGCCCGAGGGCGTTGCGAAACTCGGGATTGCTGAGGGTCAGGATCAGTGTCTGACCTTCGCTGGTACTGAGCAGTTGAGCAGTCATCTTCAGTCTTCCGTGTGCATGAGCGACAGGCCAATCGCACCACGGCGGCGCAACCACGGGCTGGGGCGGTAACGCATGTCGCCATAGACGGTTTGCATGTTGAACAGCACTTCGAGGATGCTGTCCGGGCCAAAGCGGTTGCCCATGGCCAATGGCCCCAGCGGATAGGCCAGGCCCAGCGTGACGGCGGTTTCCAGGTCTTGCGGGGTGCAGATGCGCTGCTGACAGATGTCGGACGCGATGTTCACGATGGTGGCCACCACGCGTTGGGTGACAAAGCCGCCGCTGTCGCGGATGACCGAGACCGCTTTGCCGTCGCGCGCAAACAGGGCGTGCGCCGCGTCGCGCATGTCGGCACGGGTGGCGGGGTTGGTGGCCAGCACACGGCGCTTGGTGGCGCTGTCGTTGACCAGCATGTCGATGCCCACGGTGCGGGCCGGGTCCAGGCGCTCGACCACGGCCACGGTGGTGATGTCAAAGCCCAGCGGGGCGACGATGGTCAGCGCTTCTGGTGAGGGCGATGCGCCGGTTTCAATTTTCGCACCCAGGTCCTTGAGCAGTTGCAGCAGCTCCATGCGGCGCGCCGCACGCGGCGAGACCCACACGGGCGGAATGGTGTCCACCACGGGCACGGGTGGTTCGGCGGGCACTTGCGCCACGCCGTCCACGTATTTGTAGAAGCCTTCGCCCACTTTTTTGCCGACCACGCCTCCGGCCAGGCGCTGGGCAGTGATCACGTTGGGACGGTAGCGCGGCTCTTCGTAATACTGGTGGTAAATCGCCTCGATCACATGGTGCGAGACATCGAGTGCCGTCAGGTCAAACAGCTCGAACGGGCCGAGTTTGAAACCGACCTGGTCGCGCAGGATGCGGTCAATGGTGGCGAAATCAGCGATGCCCTCGCTCACGATGCGCAGGGCTTCGGTGCTGTAACCGCGCCCGGCGTGGTTGACGATGAAGCCGGGTGTGTCTTGTGCCTGCACGGGCGTGTGGCCCATCTGGCGGGCAAACTCAGACAAGCGCTCGCAAACAGCAGCGTCGGTCTTGAGGCCTGCGATGACCTCGACCACTTTCATCAGGGGCACGGGGTTGAAGAAGTGGTAACCGGCAAACTGGCCGGGGCGCTGCAAAGCGGCGGCAATCGCGGTCACCGACAGCGAGGAGGTGTTGGTCACCAGCACGGCGGTGGGTGCCAGCACTTTTTCCAGATCACTGAACAGGCTTTTCTTGATGTCGAGCTTTTCGACAATGGCTTCGACCACCAACTCGCAACCGGCCAGGTCTTGCAGGTTGGTGGCACCCAGCAGGCGGCTTTTGTGGCCGGCCACGGCTTCGGCCGTCAGTCGGCCTTTTTCCTGCAGCTTGTCCCATTGCTGGAACACCGCGTCGCGGGCTTTGGCGATGGCTTCGGGCTGGGTGTCGTACAGCCAGACCTGGCTGCCTGCCTGGGCGGCGATTTGGGCAATGCCCCGGCCCATGGCGCCTGCGCCAATGATGGCGACTTTTGAAAATGCGAGTGTCATGTCGAAAAAGTCAGAGTCAAAAGGAAATCGTGGACCGGTGTCACCGGTGCGTAACAGGCCATTATCGCCCCGCTTAAAGGGCCTCAACCGGGGGCGGGTAAGGGGTGCAGGCGTGCGTAGCGGGTGGCCAGCAGGCTCAGGGCCATGGCCAGCAACATGCCAACCAGGCTGAAATGTGGCAATGCCTCCAGACCACGCTGCACGATCACAGCCGCACCGATGGTGGCCCCCAGAGCCTGCCCGGCGTACATGGCCGAGGTGTTGAGTGCGATGGAGGCCGACGCCAGCCAGGGCGCTTGCCCCACCAGCCGGGCTTGCTGGGCCGAGTTGGATGCAAACACCCCCAAGCCCCAGGGCAACAGCACCACACCCATGGCCAGCCAGCTGTTGGCCCAGGGGGCCATGAGCATGCCGCAGCAGATGCAGCCCAGTGCCATCAGCACGGCCCGGGATGCGCCCACCCTGTCGATGTAATGCGAAAGCAGGGCGTTGCCGACAAAGCCCATGCCGCCGTAGCAGACCAGCAGCGCGCTGAACTGGGCCGGGTCGGTGTCAAAACGGGTGTGTATGTAGGGGGCCATGTAGCTGAACAGCACAAACTGCCCGCCTGCAGAGATCACGGTCACACTCAGTGTCACCAGCAAAGTGCGCGATGAAAGGATTTGCCGCCAGGCCGCCGCCGACAGGGCTGGGGGGACCACGCCATCGGGCATGCGCCGCCACAGCCACTGAGCGCCGACCAGAGAAAGTGCGGCAATCAGGCCCATGGACCAACGCCAGCCCAGCGTGCCGCCGATCCAGGCCCCCAAAGGCATGCCCAGCACCGAAGCCACCGACCAACCCAAAAACACAAACGTGATGGCCCGCCCGCGCTGATGCGCGGGCACCAGCAGCCCGATGCACGAGGCCGCCTGTGGGGTGAAGATGGCCGCCGACACCAACGCCAGAGAGCGCAACAGGGTGAGGCTGGCAAAGCCGGGGGCGAATGCGGCCAGCGCTTGCCACAGGCCGAACCACAGCAAGCTTCCTGCCAGCAATTTGCGCCGGTCCCAGCCAGCCACCAGCGCCGCAAACAAGGGCGCACCCAGACAAACCACCAGCGCACCCACAGATATCAGGTGCCCGGCCGTGGCCACCGACACCGAGAGGGACGAAACAATGTCATTGAGCACCCCGGCGGCAATCATGACGCCAGTGCCGATCACGATGTTGCCAAACATCATGGGCCACAAAACGCCCGGTAAACCGGCCTTGGGTGTGGGTGTGGTGGTTAGGTTCAAAGGGCGATTCTGCTGGGGTGCCGCGTTTTCAGCGCCGCACTTGCAATGCGCCAGGGTTGACGATGTTGGTCGGTGTGCCCTTGATGAAGTTCACCACGTTGTCAAACGCTGCGCCGAAATAGTGCTCGTAGCTGTCTTTTTCGACATACCCGATGTGGGGTGTGCAAATGCAGTTCTCCAGGCGCAGCAAGGCCGAGCCTTGCAAAATGGGTTCGGATTCGAAAACGTCGATGGCCGCCAAACCAGGGTGGCCGCGGTTCAAGGCCCCGATCAAGGCGTTGGGTTCGATCAGTTCGGCGCGTGACGTGTTCACAAACAAGGCGGAAGGCTTCATGCGGCCCAAATCATCGCTGGTCACGATGCCTTGAGTCGCCTCGTTGAAGCGCAGATGGAGTGACAGCACATCGGCTTCTTCAAAAAAAGACTCGCGACTGGCGGCGGCACGGTAGCCATCCCGACTGGCTTTGGTGCGAGATTCATCGCTGCCCCAAACCATGACATCCATGCCAAACGCCTTGCCGTAGCCCGCCACCAATTGGCCAATCTTTCCGTAACCCCAGATGCCCAGGGTTTTGCCTTTGAGCACCGTGCCCAAGCCAAAGTTGGCCGGCATGGACGCGGCTTTCAGTCCGGACTGCTGCCATGCCCCGTGTTTGAGGTTGCCAATGTATTGCGGCAAGCGCCGTGCTGCGGCCATGATCAAGGCCCATGTCAGCTCCGCTGGCGCCACGGGCGAGCCCACACCTTCGGCGACAGCCACGCCTCGTTCCGTACAGGCCGCCAGATCGATGTGCCCGCCCAAGCGGCCTGTCTGGACAATCAGTTTCAAGCGGGGCAGTTTTTCGATCACGGCACGCGTCAACTGGGTGCGTTCTCGAATCAGCACGATGATGTCAGCGTCTTTCAAGCGCACCGAAAGCTGGCCAATGCCTTTGACGGTGTTGGTGTAGACCTTTGCCGGAAAATTTTCGAGTTTGGCTGCGCAACTGAGTTTGCGCACCGCATCTTGGTAGTCGTCAAGGATCACAATGTTCATCCCTCCATTGTGCCTTGACGGAGCGGCCTGATCAGGCCGCCTGGGACGCTTTTGTGATCAAACGCGGGCTTGCGCGGCCTCCAGGGCCGCCAGCCTGTCCAGTTCGGCACAAACATCGGCCATGCGACCTGAAATCACCATGCGACCGGCACCTTTGACCCGTTGATCGCTTTCGGTGACCCGCAGGACACGCAGTGCGGGCGTGGTGGCAGCCGAGCGGGCGCAGCTGACTTGTGGCATGGCTTTCTGACCCGCTGGTGCACAAACGGGTCGGCGTGTGGCCCAGACCGGACGCAAATAGGCGTTGGCGCGTTGGGGTTTGGCCGCCAAAGGTGCAGCGCGGTTGAAGTTGGAGAAGCCTTGAAAAAGACCCGAAAGAGCAAGCAGAGCGATTCCCATGTGAAACCTTTCAAAAGCATGGAGGTTGGACACAGGCAGGATTGCTGAAAAAGCCCGTTGCATCAGGGCTGACAAAAATAGGCTGTCAGCGCCCGCCACCTGATGCAACAAGCAGGTGCGTTACATCAGGAGCGTGTTGCGGATCAGACCCACGGCCAAACCTTCGATGTCAAAAGGTTCTTCGGGGTTGACCACAATGGTTTGGTAATCGGGGTTTTCGGGCAGCAGTTCAATGCCGCTGGCGGTCTTGCGCAGGCGCTTGACCGTGACTTCATCACCCAATCGGGCGACCACGATCTGGCCGTTGCGGACTTCTTTGGTGGATTTGACGGCCAGCAAGTCGCCGTCCATGATGCCCGCGTCGCGCATGGACATGCCACGCACCCGCAGCAAATAGTCGGGTTGCTCGCTGAACAGGGTGCTTTCAATTTGGTAGGTCCGATCCACATGCTCTTGCGCGAGAATGGGCGACCCGGCGGCCACGCGGCCCACCAGTGGCAAACTCAGCTGGCCCAGACCGGGCAGGGTGAGGCTGAACAAATCGGACGGTGCGCGCAGGCTGCTGCGGTTGCTGCCTTTGAGGCGAATGCCGCGCGAGGTGCCGCTGACCAATTCGATGGCCCCTTTGCGGGCCAGGGCCTTGAGGTGTTCTTCGGCGGCGTTGGCCGACTTGAAGCCCAACACGCTGGCGATTTCTGCACGCGTGGGAGGCGCACCGGTGTTGGCAATGGTGTTCTGGATGAGTTCCAGAATTTCTTGCTGCCGGGCGGTGAGTTTGGGGCTGTCGGTCATGGCGGTTTCCTTGTGAGGACTGGATGAACTGTTTTTTCATCCAGTGACTGTATTTTTAACCAGTTTTTGAGGCTGTGCAAGTGGTGGATGCAAAAAAAATTCAAAAAATAGTGGTTTTGGGCACAGGCGGCACCATCGCGGGCACGGCCGCCAGCGCCAGTGACCACACGGGCTACACCGCGGGGCAGCTGGGCGTTCAGCATTTGTTACACGCTGTGCCCGGCCTGAGCGATGCCCTGCAAGGCGATGCCCTGGTGTGTGAGCAGCTCGCCCAGCTGGACAGCAAAGACATGGACCATGCCACCTGGCAGGCGCTGGCGCAGCGCTGCACCCACTGGCTGGCTCAGAGCGATGTGGGCGGCATCGTCATCACCCACGGCACCGACACGCTGGAAGAAACCGCCTGGTTTTTGCAACAAGTGCTGGACAGCCCCAAACCGGTGGTGTTGACCTGTGCCATGCGCCCCGCCTCGGCCCTCACGCCCGACGGCCCGCAAAACCTGCTGGACGCGATGGCGGTGGTGCGCGACCCGATGGCCCACGGTGTGTTGGCCGTCTGCGCTGGCCGCATCCACAGCGCCCGTGATGTGCAAAAAGTTCATCCTTACCGGCTGGATGCCTTCAGCTCGGGCGATGCTGGCCCGCTGGGCTGGGTCGAACAAGGGCAGGTGCGCTGGGCATACCCATGCCAGTCTGCTGAGCAGCACCCCCATGCCCAACGGGCGCTGAACCAATCCGCCGCCGGCTGGCCCTGGGTGGCGGTGTTGCTCAGCCACGCGGGGGCCGATGCGCGTCAGGTCAGCGCACTGGTGGCAGCGGGGGTGAAAGGCCTGGTGGTGGCGGGCACTGGCAACGGCACGGTGCACCACCACCTGCTGAACGCGTTGGCCCAGGCGCAGACCCAGGGCATGGCCGTGCGCCTGACGACCCGCTGCGCTGAAGGCCAGCTGGTGGGGCAACCGGCAGCGTTACAGACGGCTCCTGGGGGGCTGAACGCCTGCAAGGCCCGCGTGAGCCTGATGCTTGATTTGATGGGCTAAGGCCTCAGGAAGCCCCCAAGAGAAAACATTTCAGCAGTCCCTGAACAACAAAGCCCCGCATTGCGGGGCTTTGTTTTGAGCGAAACCGCTGAAAAAGATCAGTCAACCAAAGCTGCAAAGGCGCGGGTGGTGATGTCTTCCACGCTGCCGGTGCCGCTGATGGCGCGGTACCTGGGGGCGGCTGCCGCGTCGGCCTGAGCCCAACTGGAGTAATAGTCCACCAGGGGGCGTGTCTGGGCGCTGTAGACGTCCAGGCGTTTTTTGACGGTTTCTTCCTGGTCGTCGGCACGCTGCACCAGCGGTTCGCCGGTCACGTCGTCCACACCGTCCACTTTGGGTGGGTTGAACTTGACATGGTAGGTGCGGCCCGACGCGGGGTGCGAGCGGCGGCCACTCATGCGTTCGATGATGGCGTCAAAAGGCACATCGATTTCGAGCACATAGTCGAGCTTCACGCCAGCGGCCTTCATGGCGTCGGCCTGGGGGATGGTGCGGGGGAAACCGTCAAACAGGAAGCCGTTGGCGCAGTCGGCCTGGGCGATGCGCTCTTTGACCAGGTTGATGATCAGGTCATCGCTGACCAGACCGCCCGAATCCATGACGGCTTTGGCCTGCAGGCCCAGCTCGGTGCCGGCTTTGACGGCGGCACGCAGCATGTCGCCGGTCGAGATTTGGGGGATGTTGTATTTCTGGCAGATGAAGGTGGCTTGTGTGCCTTTGCCGGCGCCGGGTGCGCCCAACAGAATCAGTCTCATGGGAAAAGTCCTCTTATCGTTTGGAATCTGGGGTCAGGCAAGCCTGACACATATCTTTTTAAGAATATCACGCCTGCCTCTAAGCAGGCTTACGGTGGATTTGGAAAAAAATGGTGTCGGCTTAGCCCAGCAGCGCCCGCACCCGGGCCAGATCTTCAGGGGTGTCCACGCCGGGGCCGGGGGCCTGATCGGTCACATGCACCGCAATCCGGTGACCGTGCCACAGGGCGCGCAGTTGTTCCAGCGATTCCATGGTTTCAATCGGCGCGGGGGGCAGGGTCGGGAACAAGGCCAGAAAACCGGCGCGGTAGCCATAAATGCCAATGTGGCGCAGCGGTGCCGGGCTGGGCAGGGCCTTGAAGCCACCTGCGGCCTGGCCATCGCGCCACCAGGGAATCGGCGCGCGGCTGAAATACAGCGCCATCTGGCGCGCGTCCATGACCACTTTGACCACGTTGGGGTTGGTGAATTCTTCGAGCGTGCCAATGGCGTGTGCTGCGGTGCTCATGCTGGCTTCGGGGCGCTCGGTCAGCACGCGGGCCACATCGTTGATCAGGGCGGGCGGGATCAGGGGTTCGTCGCCCTGCACATTGACCACCACCGCATCGGCGGCCAGGCCCAGCAGTTGGCAGGCCTCGGCCAGGCGGTCGCTGCCGCTGACATGGTCTTGGCGGGTCAACAGTGCGCGCACGCCGTGGGCAGCACAGGCGGCCACGATGCTTTCGTCGTCAGCGGCCACCACCACTTGTGTGGCCTGCGACTGCAGGGCACGTTGCGCCACGCGCACGACCATGGGCAAACCGGCGATGTCGGCCAGCGGTTTGTTGGGCAAACGGCTGGACGCCAGACGCGCCGGAATGACCACGGTGAAGCCTTGCGGCTTGGCTGAATCGCTCATGGTGGGGCCTCAGAGCGGCGGGCGCAGGGCCGCGAGCTTGTCGATTTCTTCGTCGCTCAGGGTGCGGGCTTCGTTTTCCAGCAGGATCGGGATGCCATTGCGCACCGGATAGGCCAAGCGGGCGCTGCGCGAGAGCAGTTCTTGCCGCTCACGGTCGAAGTCGAGGGGGCCTTTGGTGACGGGGCAGACCAGCAATTCAAGCAATTTGGTGTCCATGTGGCCAATGATACCGGTCCCAATGCCTGTGGGGCGGCTGCAGGGGAGAACCCAAACATGTCAGCGCGGCAGAAGTTGCGCGATGCGGGCGTCCAGCGAAGACCAGAAAGCCGCTTCGGGCGTGATCACCAAGGGCACGGCCAAGGCAGCGGGCTCGTGCGGCCACAGTTTGGCCGCGTCTTTTTCGGTGCACAGCAAAGTGCGGCCGGTATTCGCCGTTGTCCAGTCCTGGAAATCATGGTGGTCGGGCAGGGCGATGGTGTGTGCCAAAGTCAGGCCTGCTTGGCGCAGCATCCCGAAAAAAGCTTCAGGCCGGGCCAGTCCGGCCACGGCATCGACCGCTTGGCCTTTCAGCGTGCTCAGCGCCACGCGTCGGCCATCTGCGCCCACAGCATGGTCAGCCAACTGACGCTGGGCCCGGTACCCGCCCATCCCTGCGTTGTCCGAAAGCTGAGGGCCCGTGTGCAACACCCAGTCCACCGGGCGCGGCCAGGTTTCGCGCAAAGGCCCTGCGGGCAACAGCCAACCGTTGCCCACGCCGCGTTCGTCCATCACGCAAATTTCGAGGTCGCGGGCCAAAGCCCAATGTTGCAAACCGTCGTCACAGATCAGGATTTGCACATCCGGATGCGCCTGCAACAAGCCCTGCGCCGCATCGGCCCTGGCGTGAGCCACCCAAACGGGCACGCCTGTGGCTTGGTGAATCAACAAGGGCTCATCCCCTACATCCAGCGGGCGGCTGTCGTGTGCCACGGCGCGCACATGCTGGGTATGCCGTCCGTGGCCTCGCGAAATCACGCCCACCCGCCAGCCTTGGGCCAGCAAGTGCTTGGCCAAGGCGATGGTGACGGGTGTTTTGCCTGCGCCACCTGCGACCACGTTGCCCACCACGATCACCAAAGCCGGCACACGCCGGGTTTTGAAGACGCCTGCGGCGTAGCCCCATCGCCGCAGCGCCATCAGCATGCCGTAAACAGCGGCGATCGGACGCAAGGCCCAAGCCACGGGGCCGCGTTGGGCCCATTCACGCGGCAAGCGCTGATGCAAAAAGGTGGACAAGCCCATGCCGATCAAGAGCCCGGTGTTTCGGCCGATTGGGCCGCAAAAGTGATTTTGGACAAACCGCTGCGGCGTGCCGCTTCCATCGCGTTGATGACGTTCTGGTGCGTGGCCGATGCGTCGGCGCTGATGACCAGCATCGCGTCCTTGTCGGCCAGTGGCGTCAAAACCGACACCAAGGCCCCCACCGAACTGCCCCCAACGGGCGATTTGTTGACCGCATATTGGCCTTGTGAGGTGATCGTCAGCACGATCTGGCGTGGCCGCTGGCTGGGTGGGTTGGCATCGGCCACGGGCAGGTTCAGCTGGATCTCGGTCAGGCGTGACCAGGTGGTGGTCAACATCAAAAAGATCAGCACGACCAGCAGCACGTCAATGAACGGGATCAGGTTGATCTCCGGCTCCGGCGAGGTAGATCTGGGTTTGAAGTTCACAAGCAGCCTTTAAGCGCGCAAACGGGCCAGATGCCGGGCGAAGGTCTCGGTGGCCACTTCCATGGCCAGCACATGGCGGTCCACCAAGGCCCGGAAGTAACGCCAGAACATCAGGGAGGGGATGGCCACGATCAAGCCAAAGGCCGTGTTGTAAAGCGCCACCGATATGCCGTGCGCCAGCAAGGCGGGCTGGTTGCTCGACGCTGTGTGGGCCCCAAAAATGTCGATCATGCCGACCACCGTGCCCAGCAAACCCAGCAGGGGGGCGGCTGAGGCGATGGTGGCCAAAGCGGGCAGGTAGCGCTCCAGTTGCTGAGCCGCCAAGCGCCCGGCCATCTGCATGCTCGACTGCAAGTCTGCGTCAGAGGCCTTGGGGTTTTCTTGCAAGCAACGCAGCCCGCTGGCCAAGACCGGCCCCATGACACCCGCTTGGTCCAGCTTTTGGATCATCTCTTGGGCCGGAACACCGCGTTGCGTGGCCTCAATGGTCTGCGCGAGGATGTTGGCGGGCACGACTTTGTCGTCTTGCAGTTGAACCCAGCGCTCCAGAACCAAAGCGAGGGCCAGAACGGAGCAAAGGATCAGCGGCCAAATGGGCCAACCTGCGGCTTGTATGATGGACAACAAAAAAATACCTTCCAGTTTTTCGGCCTCGAAAGAGGCTGATTATCGGCGAATGCCCTGGCTTTGTGAGAGATGGGCCCCGGTGCTGGCAAGAGACCGCTGTTTCTGTGGATAACTTTGTGAAGAACTTGGCTTTTCGCTTTGTTCAGCATACTCAGGTATATATAAATTATTTGAAATTTGACCGGTTATTTTAAAAAAGTTAAATGAAATCAATGACTTGCGAATGCTTTTTTCTGTCGCTTGTTTCGCCTTTGCGCCATCCCGCGTTGGGCTTGGCTTGTGGAGTACTTCTGCCCACCCGGTGTGGGTTTGACGCCTGAAAGTCCCTTCAAACGCTGATGAAACCTCAATGCCATGCCCCCCATTGACGATTTGAAGCCCCGTGCGTGGACAGTTTCCGCGCTGTGCCACGCTGTGGCTGACAGCTTGGATGCCCAGTTCAATCCTGTCGCGGTGCGCGGCGAAATTTCGGGCTTCTCGCGCGCGGCCAGTGGGCATTGCTATTTTTCGATCAAGGACGACACGGGGCAAATCCGCTGCGCCATGTTCCGCCGGGCCGCCAGTTTGGTGGATTTTTCGCCTCGCGATGGCGAGCTGGTCGAGGTGCGGGGCCGCTTGGGGGTGTATGAGGCCCGGGGCGATTTGCAATTGATTGTTGAGTCGATGAGCCGGGCGGGGCAGGGGGCGCTGTTCGAGCAATTTTTGCGGCTCAAGGCCAAATTGGAGGCCGAAGGCCTGTTCGATCCAGCGCTCAAGCGCGAATTGCCAGCGCAGCCCCGTGCCATTGGCGTGGTGACCTCGCTGGGCGCAGCCGCCTGGCACGATGTGGTCACCGCCTTGCAACGGCGCGTGCCGCACATTCCGGTGTTGATGGCGCCAGCCTTGGTGCAAGGGGCAGGCGCAGCAGCCACCTTGGCGCAAGCCCTGCAAAGCCTGTATGCCTTCACGGCCGAAGACAACCCGCTGAGCCCGCCTGTGGATGTGATTCTGTTGGTGCGTGGCGGCGGTTCGATGGAAGACCTGTGGTCTTTCAATGACGAAAATCTGGCGCGGGTGATCGCCCAAAGCCCGGTGCCGCTCATTTGTGGCGTGGGCCACGAGACCGATTTCACCATCGCCGACTTTGTGGCCGATGTGCGCGCCCCCACGCCCACGGCCGCTGCCGAGATGGCCGCGACAGACCGGGGTGTGGGCCTGGAGGCTTTGAGCGTGCTGGAGCACCGATTGACCCGGGGCCTGCTGCGCCAGCAAGACCGGCAGGCCCAGCGTCTGGACAGTGTGGCTGCCCGTCTGGGCGTGGGGCTGGCGCGCCAGCAAGATCGCCAAGCCCAGCGCCTGAGCGCCATCGCCGCCCGTTTGAGCCGCCCGCAAGCCTTGCTCGGCCAGCACCGGCAGTGGCTGGACCAATTGGCGCACCGTTTGCAAGCGGGTGTGCAAAGCGAGTTGACCGACAGTGGCCACCAGTTGGAACGCCTGAATGACCGTTTGGGCTTCAACCAGGGCCAGCAGGTGCAGCAACGCGCCCAACGCCTGGAGCGTGCCGCTTTGCGTTTGACGTCGGTGGACCCGCGTCAGGTGCTCGAGCGGGGTTACGCCTGGCTGAGCGATGCGCATGGTCAGGCCCTGACACACGCCGCCCAGTTTCAGCCAGGCCAGGCGGTTCGGGCGACGCTGGCTGACGGCGAAGTGCCCTTGAAAGTACAGGGCTGATCGCGTCAATGAGAGATGCCTTGTCTTTGTGGGAGGCTGCCCCTGCAGCCGAATGCCTGCATGGGCTGAGGCCGATTTTGGGGATGTGGGTAAGCCATCATGGGTCGGGGCCTAGGCACCTCATGAGGGAGTACCCAAAATCGGTGCCCAGGCCCCGGCCCATGACGGCGATGGACAGCGTGAGCTCTTCAAAATCGGTTTCTGGGCATTAGCCCACGACGGCGATAGCCGGGTTGACGGCGTTTTCAGTGACCTGCTGCGCCAAAGGGCGATCGCTCAGCCCCTAAAATGCACGGGTCTACCCTCAACCCGCAACAACAAAAGGACACCCTCATGGAACACACCTTGCCCGCACTGCCTTATGCGATCGATGCTTTGGCCCCCCATTACAGCCAAGAAACTCTGGAGTTTCACCACGGCAAGCACCACAACGCTTATGTGGTGAACCTGAACAACCTGCAAAAAGGCACTGAATTCGAGAGCATGTCCCTCGAAGAGATCATCAAGAAGTCCAGCGGCGGCATTTACAACAACTCTGCCCAAATCTGGAACCACACCTTCTTCTGGAACTGCATGAAGCCCCAAGGCGGCGGTGAGCCCACAGGCGCTTTGGCCACAGCCATCAACGCCAAGTTCGGCAGCTACGCCGCTTTCAAAGAAGCCTTCGTCAAGAGCGCCGTGGGCAACTTCGGCTCCGGCTGGACATGGCTGGTCAAGAAAGCCGACGGCTCGGTGGACATCGTCAACATGGGCGCTGCCGGCACACCACTGACCACTGGCGACACCGCTTTGTTGACTGTGGACGTGTGGGAACACGCCTACTACATCGACTACCGCAACATGCGCCCCAAGTTTGTTGAGACTTTCCTCGACAAGTTGGTGAACTGGTCGTTTGCTGAGAAGAACTTCGCCTGATCGACGGTTTCTTCAAGTCAAAAAGCCCGCTGATGCGGGCTTTTTGCTGGGTGCAGACCTTGTGAGCGGCTGGATTCAGAACTTGTAGTTGATCCGCAGCTTCAGGCTGCGTCCTGCGTAGTCGGCATACCTTGTGTCCACGCCATTGGGTCCGTTGCTGCTGATTAGTGCGAGACGAACGGGTGGCTGTTTGTCCAGCGCATTGCTCAAGAGTGCTTGCCACGTCCAATGTGGGCCCCGTCGCCATTGGACGCCCAGCCCCAGAGTCCAAAATCCAGGCACCTTCCGGTTCAGGGTTTGGTAGCTGTCGGTACTGAAATCATAGGCATCGAAGGTTTCCAGATTTCCGGACAGATGGTCTACAAAGCCACTCAGGGACAGGCCGTTGGCCATGTCGTAGCCCAGCATGACGCGGGTTTTGAAACGTGGCACAGCCTGCCCCGTTTTGGTATTGAGTTCGCCCAACTCATTGTTCCAGGGGCCCGTGGGGCTGTCCTGGTGTCGTGCTTTCAAATACTGGGTGACCTGAATTTGGCTCCTCAGGATGGCCTGGTCCAGTGGGTGACGAGACGTCCAGTGCCAATCGATGCCTTGCAGCTGTTTACGGCCCAAATTGAGGTTTTCTTGCGTGATCCGTTGGCTGCCGTCTTCTTGCGTTCGGATGTAGCGGGCACGCCATTCGGGATTTTCTTGGATGCTTTGCGTTGAAAGGATGCCAAAACTGTTGTTGACATCGAGTCGCCACCAGTCTGCACCCAAAATCCACTGGGCCGAGGGCTGCCACTGCACACCCAATTGATGTAATCGTGACTTTTCGGGCTGAAGCTGCGGATTGCCCCGCGCAAAGGCCTGAATGGCGTTCCCACCGGTGATGTCTGGTGCATAGCCTATAAACCCTTCCGAGTCATTGACTTGGGCTAGTGATGGGGCCCTGAATCCGTTGCCTGTGGATGCCCGTAAAAACCATGCTGGCGTGAGCTGCCATTTCGCCCCCAGTTTGCCGGTGTTGGCTTTGCCGAAATCGGAATAGTGGTCTTGGCGAAGGGATGCCGTGGCCTCTATGGTCTCAGCCAAAGGAACCTGCAGCTCAAAATGGGCCGCCAGGACTTGGCGGTTGCCTGACATGTCGGGTGACCTGCTGGTGTTCCAAAAACGCTGCGCAAACGATTCCCGCCGCCAGTTGAGCCCGGTGCCGAGCATCCAGGGGCCGTGTGCCCCTTCAAAAATTTCTTTAGACGCCAGCCATTCCAGACTTTGTTGGCGTGTCCAGCCAGACTCTACCCACCTTGAGGAGCCATCCCACAAGGAGTTCAGCCGGGCTCGGGTGGCAGGACTGTATTGGTTCGGATCGGTCAGCAGTTCTTCTTTGCTTAGTCCTAAGCTTGCGAAATCATTGTCGGTCAGCCAGCCGTTGCCAGACATGCGGCGGTCGACCCTGTGCTGGCCGGTAAATGCCGATAGCACGTAATCCCAATCTTGCCACTGACCTTTGAGTCCCAAGGAAAGCCGGTGGCTTTGGTTCAGATCTTGCGAAGTGATGGGACCTAAAGTGTCTGCACTGAACAATGCGCCTTCGTCGTTGGGCAATGCAATGTCGGCCAAAGCCGGTGGCCTATAGCCGTAATTCAAGGTTTGTCTGGTCAGCTGGATCTCGCCCCAAATCGCGTGCTGCGCGTTCATGGACCACTGCGCCTGTGCCAGCAGCTGGTGACGATCGGTCTGCGGATAAAGGCTCAACCAGCGCTGCCGATTGCTCCAGCATTCAGCTCCACTGGACCAAGGCAGGTTGTAAAAATGGGGGGCACAAGTGCCGGGGCCTTGTCCGGGGTGGGGTTGAATTTGGCCATGGGCATCGACGATGTTGGCCGGAGCCCCGTAGGGACTTGCATATTCAGCGCCCACCCATAATTCTCGCCCACCGACCAGAATGCTGCGGGCTGCTTGTGCGCTGGCGGGCCTGGCACCTGCGCTAACGGCGTCTTGCTTGGCGCTTTGCCAGTTGAGCTGAAAGCTGTAGCCGTCGCGGTCAAACTGGCCATGGCCCCAAGCCAAGTCAAACTGCCTGGATTGGCCGCCCGGATGCTGCGGTTTACCTTCTTCCACACTCAGGTGGCTTTGCGGGCGTTCTGATCTGGTCACCACATTGATGACGCCCGCCAAGGCATCTGAACCATAGCGGCTGGATGCGCCAGAGGCCATCACTTCGATCCGCTCCACGGCACTGAGCGGAACAAAGCCCAAATCAACCGCAGCGCGTTCGCCCCAAAGCGTTTGCAAGCCGTAACTGGGCAGTCTGCGGCCATTGAGCAAGACCAGGGTGCCGTGGGGCAGACCATGTAAAGCAGCTGTATTGGGTCCGCCAAGGATCGTGCTGGCCAGTTGGCCATGGTTCTGGAAGTTGAGCTGGTCGGCCATGCTCTGGATGGCTTCGTCTAGGCTGCTCAGTCCACGACGGTGGATGTCCTGGCGGGTCAGGATGCGCAGCGGCATGCTGGCCTTGGACTCCCGTTGCAAGATGGCAGAACCGATGATCTCCACCTTCTCAAACTGACGGTACTCCTTAGGCGGGGCACTGGGCTCCTGCTCTGTCTGTGCCAGCGCGCTCACCGACGAAGTGAGCATTGTGCAGGCCATGCCCAAGGCACAGACACCTTGGGCTCCCATGTTTGCAGGTTGTTGCACGGCTCAAGACTTAGCGATGTCTGTTCCGCTTATTTGCAATTTTTATCGTTAGGGAACTTGCAGGGCACCAACTTGAGAGATGCAGCAGGTGCAGGCGCAGCTGCTGCCACAGGTTCAGCTGCAGCGGTCGCTTCCGTGGTGACTTTCTGGGCGTCTTTGGCTTGCGTTTCGGTTGTTTTGCTGGGGACATCGCAAGCGGACAAAACGAACAAACTGACCAAGCCAGCGAGGTAAATTGAAAGTGCTTTCATGCGGATCTCCTGTTGTGGAGATCCAATGTTATTACTTAAATACACATAAATCAATAAATTTATGTGTAAGAGATAAATTCATCGAATCATCATCCCGCCATCGGCCACGATGGTCTGGCCCGTCACATATTGCCCGGCCGGGCTGGCGAGGAACACCGCCACCCCGCCAATGTCATCCGGCTCGCCCATGCGACGCAGGGGCGTCTCGCCGTTGTACTTGGCGCTCAGCACCGGGTCCTCGTGCAGCGCCTTGGCAAAGTCGGTCTTGATCAGGCCCGGGGCGATGCAGTTCACCCGGATGTTGTCCGGACCCCATTCCACCGCCAAGTTGCGCGCCAGCTGCATGTCGGCCGCCTTGGAGATGTTGTAGGCCCCGATGATGGCCGAGCCGTGCAGGCCGCCGATCGAGGACACGATCACGATGGCCCCGTCCTTCTTGGCTTTCATGTCGGGGTAGACCATGGTGCACAGCCAGGTGTTGGACAGCACGTTGTTGCGCATGACTTTGTCAAACACCTCGTCGCTCATGCCTGTGGTGGGGCCGTAATAGGGGTTGGTGGCCGCGTTGCACACCAAAATGTCGATAGGCCCCCACGCTTGGCGGGTCTGGTCGATCAGGTTTTGCAGCTGTTCCTTGCTGGAGATGCTGGCGGCAATCGCCATCGCCTCGCCGCCTGCAGCCTGGATCTCTTTGACGACCACTTCGCAGGCGTCTTGCTTGCGGCTGGACACGACGACTTTGGCGCCTTGCTTGGCCAGCTGGTGCGCGATGGATCGGCCAATGCCCCTGCTGGAGCCGGTGACGATGGCGACTTTGCCTTTGAGATTGAACAGCGACATGAAACGGTCTCCTTGTTGAATGCTGGGCAGTCTGCCTGCGCACGGTGCCCGTGTCTGTCTTGCGGGTGTCACTACTGCAGGACCAAGCCTGCGCCACAATGCTGCCCATGGAACAAGTTGAAGCTGTTGTGATCGGGGCCGGTGTGGTCGGTCTGGCTGTGGGGCGCGCGCTCGCGCTCTCGGGTCGCGAGGTGATAGTGCTCGAATCGGAAAACGCCATCGGCACGGGCACCAGCTCGCGCAACAGCGAGGTCATCCATGCGGGCATTTATTACCCGGCTGGCTCGCTCAAGGCGGGCCTGTGTGTGCAGGGCAAGCAAATGCTCTACGCCTATTGCGCCGATCGCGGCGTGGCGCACCAGCGGTTGGGTAAGCTGATCGTGGCCACAACTCCTGAGCAAGTGCTGGCGCTGGACGGCATCATGGCCAAGGCCGCCTCCAACGGCGTGCACGATTTGCAAAAACTCACGGCTGCGCAGGCCCAAGCTCTGGAGCCTGCGCTGTTTTGCGAAGCGGCGCTGCTCTCGCCCAGCACTGGGGTGATAGACAGTCACGGCTACATGCTCGCCTTGCAAGGCGATATGGAAAACGCAGGCGGTCTGCTGGCACTGGTCTCGCCCGTGCAGCACATCGGCGTGAAGCACGGCACCGCCACCCACCCGATCCGCGTGACCACGCAAGACGGCACCGAGCTGGCGTGCCAAGTGCTGGTCAACGCCGCTGGGCTGAGCGCCATGGCATTGGCCGAGCGCATGGACGGCCTGGACATAAGCCTCTTGCCCCAAGCCCATTACGCCAAGGGCAACTACTTCACGTTGGCGGGCAAGGCGCCGTTTTCTCGCCTGATTTACCCCGTGCCCGAAAAAGCTGGTTTGGGCGTTCACCTCACGCTCGATCTGGGCGGTCAGGCCAAGTTCGGCCCGGATGTGCAGTGGGTCGACGACCCCGCTGACTTGCAGGTCGACCCGCGCCGAGGTGACGCCTTTTATGCCGAGGTGCGCAAGTACTGGCCTGACATGGCTGACGGTGCCCTGCAGCCCGGTTACGCAGGCATGCGGCCCAAGATCAATGCGCCGCACGAAGCGGCGGCGGACTTCATGATCCAAGGCCCCGCCGATCATGGCGTGCCGGGCTTGGTGAACCTGCTGGGCATCGAATCGCCGGGCCTCACGAGTTCGCTGGCGATTGCGCAAGAGGTCTGCGCCCGGCTGGGCTGATCGCTTGTGAGACAGCGCAGGCTCCGGCGTGCACCTATGCTGCACTGGATCGCCGCGAGAGCGCGGCTCCCACTAAGACAAGGCCATTGTCCAACGTGTGGGAGCGACGCCCTCGTCGCGAAGACACCATGATCCACCAGCCCCATTTTTCGCATGCACCCTCTGGACGAAGCCATTGACCTGAAAGCCTCAGAGCGTCAGGACTTGCCCCACGAATTCACGGGCGCGACCCACTCAGCCTACGCCAACATGATTGGGCCCTTTGGCGGCACCACTTCAGCGCAGTTGCTGCAGTCGGCCATGCTGCACCCCGAGCGCCTGGGCGAACCCGTGGCCCTGACGGTCAACTTTGCGGCTCCGGTGGCCGATGGCGAGATCCGTTTTGTGGCGCGGCCCGTGCGCACCAACCGCTCTACCCAGCACTGGATCATTGAAGCCCACCAGACGGAAGGCGTGGTGGCCACGGCCACAGCCGTGTTTGCCGTGAGGCGCGAAACCTGGTCTGACGTGGAGGCCGTGATGCCCGTCAACGTGCCCGAGCCCGATGCCGTGCCCCGCATGCCCGTCAAAGGCATGCCCGCCTGGCCGCAGCGCTACGACATGCGCTTTGTCGAAGGCGCGTTCCCCGCTGCCTTTGACGAGCTGGAGCAAGCCCATTCGCGCTCTACCTTGTGGGTGCGCGACGAGCCCGAGCGGGCGATGGACTTTGCCTCATTGGTCGCCATCAGCGACAGCTTCTTCCCGCGCATCTACATCCGCCGCCGTCGCCGCGCCTTGATTGGCACGGTGTCCCTCACCACCTATTTCCACGCCGACAGCGCCTTGCTGGCGCAGGTTGGCACGCGCCATGTGCTGGGTGTGGCCAAGGCACTCAACTACCGCCACGGCTACTTTGACCAGACCGGCGAGTTGTGGAGCCCCGAAGGTCAGCTGCTGGCGAGCACGCACCAGCTGGTGTACTTCAAGGATTAAGCGCTCAGCGCTTCATCTGCTGTAAAGCACTCGCCACCTCGGTCACCAGTGCCGGGCCTTTGTAGATGAGACCTGTGTAAATCTGAACCACGTCAGCCCCGGCTTCGATTTTCGAGATCGCGTCATGCCCGCTCAGGATGCCGCCTACGCCGATGATGGGGAAATCTTTGCCCAGGGCAACGCGCAGGCCGCGGATCACGCGGTTGCTGCCTTCGAGCACGGGCGAACCGGACAGGCCACCCATTTCTTCGGCATGCGGCAGGCCGCTCACGGCTTCGCGGGCGAGGGTGGTGTTGGTGGCGATGACGCCGTCCATGCCGTGTTTTTGCAAGGTGGCAGCGATCACGCCCACTTGCGTTTCGTCCAGATCGGGCGCGATTTTCAGGAACATGGGCACGCGGCGGCCGTGTTCGGCGGCCAGTTCTTCGCGCCGCGCCACCAGTGCGCCCAGCAGGCCGTCGAGCGCTTCGTCGCTTTGCAGGGCGCGCAGGTTTTTGGTGTTGGGACTGGAGATGTTCACCGTCACATAGTCGGCATGGGGGTACACGCCTGCCAGTGCGATCAAATAATCGTCGGTGGCGTTTTCAATGGGTGTGGCGGCGTTTTTGCCGATGTTCAGGCCCAGCAGGCGGCCCTGTTGGCGGAACTTGGAGCGCTTGACGTTGGCGATGAAGGCGTCCAGCCCGTCGTTGTTGAAGCCCAGGCGGTTGATCAGGGCTTGCGCTTCGGGCAGGCGGAACATGCGCGGCTTGGGGTTGCCCGGCTGCGCCTTGGGCGTCACGGTGCCCACTTCGACAAAGCCAAAACCCATGGCGCCCAGGCCGTCGATGCAGCGGGCGTTTTTGTCCAGACCCGCAGCCAGACCCACCCGGTTAGGAAAGTGCAAACCCGCCAAAGTGACGGGTTGCGCCACAAAGGGCTGGCGGTAGACGCGGTCGAGCGGGGTGTTTTGGGTGCGGGCCAGGCCCTCGATGGTCAGTTCATGGGCCTCTTCGGGGTCCATCTTGAACAAAAAGGAGCGGGCGAGGGCATAAGGGATCAGGGACATTGGATAATTCCGGCCAGCAAAGGCTTTGAAGACATTGGCTCCGATTGTCTCAAACCCCGGCGTACTTTTATTTTTTACCCAGACCCGACCCCATGACACAAGACGAACTCAAAGCCCTGGTGGGCCAAGCCGCCCTGAAATACGTTGTTCCCGGCGAGATCGTCGGCGTGGGCACCGGCTCCACGGTCAACAAATTCATCGATGCGCTGGCCACGATGAAAGACCAGATCAAGGGCGCGGTGTCCAGCTCCGAAGCCTCTACTGTGCGCCTCAAGGCCTTGGGCATTCCGGTGTTCGACAGCAACGAGGTCGAGAGCCTGTCGGTCTACATCGACGGCGCGGACGAGATCGACCACCAAGGCCACATGGTCAAGGGCGGCGGCGCGGCGTTGACCCGCGAAAAAATCGTGGCGGCTCAGAGCAAGCAGTTTGTTTGCATCGCCGACGAGAGCAAGTTGGTCGATGCCCTGGGCGCTTTCCCGCTGCCGGTCGAAGTCATCCCCATGGCCACGGCCCGCGTGATGCGCCAGTTTGCGGCCATGGGTGGCACAGCAGTAGTCCGCCAGAAAGACGGCCAGCCGCTGGTGACCGACAACGGCCAGCACATCGTGGACGTGAAGGGCCTGAAGATCACAGACCCGGTGGCCTTTGAGACCCAAGTCAGCCAGTGGCCCGGTGTGGTCACGGTGGGGGTGTTTGCGCTGCAAAAAGCGCAGGTGTGCCTTCTGGGCACATCGGATGGTGTGAAGACACTGAATTTTTAAATCACCCGATCCCTTGTGGGAGGCCGGGGGCAGGTCTTTCGTGGGAGGCCGCCCCTGCGGCCGAAGGGTGGTTCAGGTGCTTGGCTTGAACAGAGCACGCTCGGCACAACCATTCGCGAGCAGGGGCTCGCTCCCACATCCGTGCGGTTGGTTGCGCCAACTGTCGGCGGCTTCAGCCCCGACATGGGTGTTCAATCAGACCAGCCGCTGCCGCAGTTCGGTTTTCAGCACCTTGCCGTAATTGTTTTTCGGCAGGCTGCTCACCACTTCGTAGCGCTTGGGCCGCTTGAAGCGGGCTATTTCTTGCAGGCACAGCGCATCGAGCGCCGCCGTGTCGAGCGTGTGCCCGGCTTGGGGCACCACAAAGGCCACGACCACCTCGCCCCATTCGGCATCGGGTGCGCCCACCACGGCCACTTCGGCCACGCCTGGTGCGTGCAGCAGCACTTCTTCGATTTCGCGGGGGTAGATGTTGGAGCCGCCACTGATGATCAGGTCTTTGCTGCGGTCTTTCAGGGTCAAAAAGCCGTCGGCGTCCAGGCAGCCCATGTCGCCCGTGAACAGCCAGCCGTTTTGAATGGCGCTGGCCGTAGCTTCGGGGTTGCGCCAATAACCGGCCATGACACTGTCGCCTTGAATCAGCACTTCGCCCACGTCGCCCAGTGGCAGGTCTTGCCCTTGCGCATCGGTCACGCGGATGCGCACCGGCGTTTGCGCCACGCCCACCGTGGCCAGGCGTGCCAGATGGCGTGGGTGTGCCGTGTCTTGCAGGTGCTGGCGCGAGAGGGCGGTGCCTACCATGGGGCTTTCGCCTTGGCCGTAAATCTGTACAAAACGCGGCCCCATGACACGCAGCGCCCGCTGGATGTCGGCCGCGTACATGGGCGCACCGCCATAGACCACGGTTTTGAATGACCGGCCGCAGGCTTGCACGGACAATCCGTCCGCCTCGGCATGGTCCACCAGGCGCTTGACGATGGTGGGCGCGGCAAACAGCGACAGCGGCCCGAGCTGCTGGCCCAGCGCAAACAGCTCGGCCGGTTCGAACCCGCCCGAAGGCGGCACCATGTGCCGGGCCCCCGCCATCAGGTGGGGAATGGCGTAGATGCCCGCGCCGTGCGACATGGGCGCGGCATACGCGATGCAGTCTAGCGGGGCCACCGCATCGACATCGGTGAAATACGCCAGCCCCATGGTCATGAGGTTGCGGTGGGTGATCATCACGCCCTTGGGCCTGCCGGTGGTGCCGCTGGTGTAGAACAGCCAAGCCAGGTCGTCGGCGCGGCGCTCGGTGATGGGCGTAGCAAGAGGTGATGCTGGCAACTGCCACAGCGCATCGGCTTCGGCGCTGTCCACGTCGATGACGCGCTCCACCCCGGTGAGGTTTTCACCGGTGTCGCTGGTGATGTCACTCGTCACAAAGGCCCAGCGCGCCTGGGCGTTGTCGATGATCCATTGCGCCTCGCGCACATGCAGTTTGGCGTTGATGGGCACCACCGCCAGCCCGGCCCACCAGGCTCCGAACAACACCTCCAGATAGCGCACATGGTTGCGCATGAACAGCGCCACCCGGTCGCCCGGCTGCAACCCTGCCACCTGAAACTTTGCCGCCAAATGCTGGCAGCGCTGCGCCCACTGGCCATGCGTGGCCACGACTTGGGTGCCGTTCAGGATGGCGGGGTTGTGCGCGGCCATGCGGGCCTGGCGTTGCAGCAAATGGGCGAGGTTCAATTCAATGTCTCCAGCAAAAGGGCCGCTATTTTGACCCTGACAGTTGCGTGCAGTTGTAGGTCGGTGGCTTCAGGCCTGACATTGCGGGCTTTTGCGCAGCAGCAAGCGCAAATCCGGCCCCACGCGATCCACCGCATGAAAGGCCAGCTGCACCGCACCACTCAGCTCGGTGAGGGCTGGCAAATTGGCCAGACCTTGCCCCGGGCCGAGCAGTTGCGGGGCCAGATAGACCAAAAACTCGTCCACCAGCCCTTCGCGAATGAACGAGCCGTTGAGCTTGTGCCCGGCTTCGACATGCAGTTCGTTGATCTCGCGCCGGGCCAGGTCGCGCAGCATGGCCGCCAGATCGACCTTGCCACCGGGGCCGGGGCAGTCGATCACGGTCACGCCGCGTGCGGTCAGCGCGGCACGTTTGTCCAGGTTTTCGGATGTGGCGGCGGTGTAGATCCAGATCTGCCGGGCCTGGTCGCCCGTGCCTTGCGTGTCCAGCAGCTTGGCGCTCAGGGGCATGTCCAGGCGGCTGTCCACCACCACCAGGTGCGGCTGGCGCGGGGAGTCCACACCGCGCACATTGAGCAGCGGATCGTCTTCGAGCACGGTACCGATGCCGGTCAGGATGGCACAGGCCCTGGCGCGCCAGGCGTGGCCGTCGGTGCGGGCGGGGGCGCTGGTGATCCACTGGCTCTGGCCGTTTTGCAAGGCGGTTTGCCCGTCGAGCGAGGCGGCCATCTTCATGCGCACCCAGGGCAGGCCGCGCTCCATGCGGCTGAAAAAGCCGATGTTCAGCTCACGCGCCTGCACGGCGATGTCGCTTTGCGGGGGCAGGGTTTCGGTCTGCACGCCGGCTGCCGCCAGCCTGGCCATGCCCTGGCCTGCCACTTTGGGGTTGGTGTCGGTCATGGCCGACACCACGCGTCCAATGCCGGCAGCGGCCAACGCATCGCAGCAAGGCCCGGTGCGGCCCTGGTGGGCGCAGGGCTCCAGTGTGACCCAAGCGGTGGCCCCTTGAACGCTGTGCCCGCGTGCGGCGGCATCGCGCAGCGCCATGATTTCGGCGTGCGGGCCGCCTGCGCGCTGGGTGTGACCTTCGCCCAGCACGGTGCCATCGGCGGCGGTGATCACGCAGCCCACACGGGGGTTGGGCGAGGTCAGCCACAGGCCTTGGGCGGCCAGTTCGAGGGCGCGGTGCAGGGGGGATGGGCCCGTAGGGTGTGCAGCAGCAGGCAAGGATGAAGTCACAGTGAAAATCAGAAATATCGGATCAAGGCAAGGATACGCCAACCCAGGCGGGCACCTGGTCGCGGCTGCTGTGCAAAACCAGTTGGCCGGTGCCCTGCGCTGAGGTCCCGTTGGGTCCGGATGCCTGGGCCCGCCCCACTGCAGGCCATTGCACACGGACTTCGATGTCAAGCAGCGCCAACTCAGCGCGTGGGTGCAATTGGCTTTGCAGTGTGTAGCGGGTGCCCTGAACTGTCACCACCTGGTTCATTTCGCACAGCGCCCGACCGGATTGGAGACATTCCATCGCATCCGACCCCAAGGCTTGGGCCACCGTGTGTTGCCTGGTGTCGCTGGCCGTTTGCAGCGCATGCAGCGTCAAACGGGTGGCACCCGCCAAGCCAATGCCCAGCACGGCCGAGGCCACCAAGGCTTCGATCAGGGCCATGCCTCGGGTGTGCCGATAGGCTTGCAGGTGCGCGAAAACCCGGCTTCGACGTCCTGCTCGCGGGTGGGTTTTGGGGTGGTTCACCGCACGCCCTCCCGCCAACTACCGGCCACCCGCTGGACCTGGCTGGCGTCCATGCCCACGGGCCAGGCCAACTGATAAGCGGCAGGCGAATAGGTGCGGGCCTGAATGTGGCTGCCGCTTTGCAAGTCGGGCAGGCCGGATTCGACCACCAACTGGCCTTCGATGTTGCCCGCCCGCCAGGCCCGTGCTTTGTCGTCTTGGCATTGCGTTTGCAGCACCACCGTGCCCAGAATGCGCACCCCGCTGGCGATGCTGGGGCAGCGCAGGCCACATGCGGTGGCCGAAAACACCAGCAGCACAGGCGCTTCAGCTTGGCCCAGGTTTTGAGTCCAGCTTGCCGGGCTGTCGACCCAGTAGACGCTTCGGGGTGGCTGGCTTTGGGCGTGCAGACCATTGCGCTCTTGCGCGTCCGACCACGCCTTGACCTGTGCCGGCGTGATGTCGCCCAGCACATTGCTCCAGGCGCTGGAAGTGCAAGGCGCGCGGGGCAAGGCGGCGGCGGGCCCGGTCAAGCTGCCGCCACCCGGCCGGTGTTCGGGCAACAAGGCCAGGCAGTTCAGGCGCTCGGCAGCCGAAATCACGCCATTGCCGTTTTTGTCGGGCAGCCAGAAACTGTGCACGGCATCGCCTGCAGGCGTGCCGCTGCAGGCCGAGCCTTTTTTGCTCAAAGGGCAGACCGTGACCGCCGCATCTGCGGCGGGCGATACGCAACCATTGACCACCAAAGCGGCTGTGCTGGCACCTTTGGGGGCGGGTGCCACCGTGGGCAAAAAGACGCTGCCTTTCACCTGCGCTTGGGCTTGTTGGCCTGTGATCTCGGCCGAGGCGTGCAGCTCGGTCACATGGGGCGATGCCAACAGATCACGCACCGCCAGCACATGCAGCGCCGCATGGCCCATGCCCGGATGTGCCGGTGGCGACATGGGGCTGCATTGCCAGCGCGGCCCCGGGTAGCCTGCAGGGCAGGGCGCGCTGCGGGCGGTTTGCCAAAAAGTGGCGGCTTGCGGTGGGTTGGCGTTGTATGACCTGGCCAACTCGGCCCGGCCCCATGCCAGTGCTGCTTCGGCCGCCAAGTGTGCCTGCGTGGCGTGGCTTTGGTTGTTGCTGGCCAAGCGGTCGACCCATACGCTGCGTGAGCTGTAAAAACTGGCCAGACTGGCCAGCATGACCAGGGTGATGGCCACCAGCAAGGTGATGGCCCCGCTTTGCACCTGGGCTTGCATTTTGGCTTGTGGCTCGCGGCACAACAGAAGGCGACTCATGGGCGCGTGCCACAAACAGCAGGCCAGGGTGTCGCCGGCACATCGTTGCGCAGCGAGATGGTCTGCGACAGGCTCAGGTGGCGTGTGGCATCTCGTGGCCATTGCGCGCTGGCTTGCACCGTGACCGAGCGAGCCACCCAAGGCCCTCGCCTTTCGCACAGCACTTGCCACTGCAGATCCAGCATTTTCAGGCTGCCGGCATCGGTCATGTCGGTCCACACCTCGGGTGTGCAGGCGGTGCGCACTTGCAGTTTGTTGTCTTTCAGGCGAAAACCCACGCAGTCGTTGTTGTCCACTTGGCCGTTCTGGTTGCGGTCTCGACTGAAGTCGATGCGGTCGCCTTGAATTCGGAGGTCTTGGGCATCACCGCAAAACGCATCCTGGCATTGCGCCGGGGATCGGTTTGACCACGCTTGCCCCAAAGATTGGGCCTGCCTGAGTTCCCGCCCCAGGACATCGAGGGCTGAGCGCAGGTCGTGGTGCAGATGGCTGTCTTGCAAGGCCCAGCGGTGCGCTTGCAGGTGCTGCGCCAGCATGTGGCTGCCGCCAGCCAGCACCACCAAGCCGACGCCCATGCCCACCATCAGCCCGACCAGGGTTTCGCCTTTTTGAGGCTTTTGTAGCTCTCTCGGCGGGTGCCGCAAACGGGTGTGACTCATGTGCGGCTCATGTATGGTTCACTGGCGCCAGCAACGGCTGGGGTCGGCGTTCAAATCAGCACCGCTGCTGAGCACCACGCTGCCCGTGGCCAGCACTTGCAGGCGCATCGGGCGGCAAGCGGTGTCGCTGGCTTGCCCACCCGTGGGGGTGGCGGTCAGTGTGTAGCCATCGGCCGATGTGTCTTCGATGGCGATCAGGTAATGCCCTGAAGGCGAGCGGTCAGAGGCCCAGCCCAAACTGGCCAGGTCTGCGGCGTGGCTGTCGTGGGTGCCGCGCCATCGGGCTTGGTCCAGTTGCAATTGCTGCAAGGCGCTTTGCGCATCGGCGCGCCGCGTCTGGCGTTGTTGTGCGGTGTAGGTGGGCAAGGCCACCGCAGCCAGCACGCCCATCAGTGCCAGGCTGATGAGCAACTCGCTCAAAGTCCAGCCTTGAGCGTATTGAGCGTGGCCTTTGCCTGCGCTCTGTCGTCTTCGGGTGTCGATGCACATGCCCAGCTCCCGTGCTGATGATGAGACATTTGATTGTGAATACTTAATAATGACTTGTACAGGCCAATGACACCGAATTCGGCTGCCCGGTTGGGTGTGGCTGGACAGCTTCATCGGGTTTCATCTGGAGAACAAGGCATGCGCAGCTTTCGACGCAATGGCTGGAGTGGCTTTACGCTGCTTGAAGCGCTGGTGGTGCTGGCGCTGCTGGGCACGCTGATGGCGTTGGCCGCGCCCAGCTTGACCGAGCTGCGTCAAAAACACCAAATGCAAAGTCAGGCAGAGCGCCTGCTCGGCAGCCTCATGCTGGCACGTTCAGAGGCTTTGCGCCGCCAACAGCGGGTGACGCTTTGCTTGCGCAGTGCTGGCGATCTTTGTGCTGCAGAGGGCCGTTGGGGGCAAGGTTGGGTGGTGTTTGTGGATGCCAATGACAACGCTGTGCGCGAGGCGAATGAGCCGGTGTTGCAGGTGCAGGAAAGCGTGCCTTCGTTTTTGAAGCTCGAGGGCAACGCCACGGTGAACCGCTATGTGTCTTTTGGCGCAGAAGGGCGCAGCCAAACCACCACAGGGGCTTTTCAGGCGGGCACCTTGACATTGTGCAGACCGGGGCAAGCGGCCATTTGGCGGGTGGTGATCAATGCGGTGGGCAAGCCTAGGCTAGAAACGGCCATGTTGCCTGCTGACACCGAGTGTTGAGTTCGCAAACGGCAGGGTGCTGGGTTCTTAAGCCTTAAGGCCGTGATCAGTTGCGGACTTCGTCCACCAGCATTTTGAATTCGTCGATGTCTTCAAAATTGCGGTACACACTGGCAAAGCGCACATAGGCCACTTTGTCGAGCTTTTTCAGCTCGCGCATGACCAGCTCGCCAATGCGGTGCGACGCGACTTCGCGGCTGGGCAGTGCCAGCAGTTTTTCTTCGATGCGCTCAATCGCACCGTCTACCTGCTCGGTGCTCACGGGGCGCTTGCGCAGGGCCAGGTTCAAGCTGGCACGCAGTTTTTCGCGTTGGTATTCGATGCGTCGGCCGTCTTTTTTGACGATGGCCGGAAAGTTGACTTCCGGCTTTTCGTAAGTGGTGAACCGCTTCTCACACGCCCCACATTGACGGCGACGGCGGATGAAATCCCCGTCTTCGGCCAGCCGCGTTTCCACCACTTGGGTTTCGAGGTGACCGCAAAACGGGCATTTCATCGCCTTGTCCGATCAGCCGTAAACCGGGAAACGGCTGGTCAGCGCGTGCACCTTGGCGCGCACAGCCGCCAAGTTGGCTTCGTCCAGCGGGTTGTCCAGCACGTCGGCGATCAGGTGGGCCGTGGCGCGGGCTTCTTCGTCCTTGAAGCCGCGGGTGGTCATGGCGGGGGTGCCGATGCGCACGCCGCTGGTCACGAACGGCTTTTCAGGGTCGTTCGGGATCGCGTTCTTGTTGATCGTCATGTGGGCCGCGCCCAAAGCCGCTTCGGCCACTTTGCCGGTGATGCCCTTGGCTCGCAGATCGACCAGCATGACGTGGCTCTGGGTGCCGCCGCTCACGATGCGCAGGCCACGCTGGGTCAGGGTCTCGGCCACGATCTGGGCGTTCTTGATCACCTGAGCTTGGTAAGCCTTGAACTCAGGTTGCAGCGCTTCCTTGAAGGCCACGGCCTTGGCCGCGATCACATGCATCAGCGGGCCGCCTTGCAGGCCGGGGAAGATGGCGCTGTTGATGGCTTTCTCGTGCTCGGCCTTCATCAAGATGATGCCGCCGCGTGGGCCGCGCAGGCTCTTGTGCGTGGTCGAGGTCACCACGTCGGCGTGGGGCACGGGGTTGGGGTAGACGCCTGCAGCGATCAGGCCCGCGTAGTGGGCCATGTCGACCATGAAGATCGCGCCGACTTCTTTGGCCACTTTGGCAAAGCGGGCCCAGTCGATGTGCAGGGAGTAGGCCGAGGCACCGGCCACGATCAGCTTGGGCTTGTGCTCGCGGGCTTTGGCTTCCATCGCGTCGTAGTCGATGGCTTCGTTCTTGTCGAGGCCGTAGGACACGACGTTGAACCACTTGCCCGACATGTTCAGGGGCATGCCGTGGGTCAGGTGTCCGCCTTCAGCCAGGCTCATGCCCATGATGGTGTCGCCGGGTTTCAGGAAAGCCAGGAACACGGCTTCGTTGGCCGATGCGCCGCAATGCGGCTGCACGTTGGCGGCGTCTGCGCCAAAGATCTGCTTGATGCGGTCGATGGCCAATTGCTCGGCGATGTCCACGAATTCGCAGCCACCGTAGTAGCGCTTGCCGGGGTAGCCTTCGGCGTATTTGTTGGTCAGCTGCGAGCCTTGCGCGGCCATGACGGCGGGCGAAGCATAGTTTTCGCTGGCGATCAGCTCGATGTGGTGTTCCTGACGCGCGTTTTCGGCCTGGATGGCGGCAAAAATTTCGGGGTCGGCTTGTTCAATCAGAATGTTGCGGTCGTACATGGCAGTCCTTCAAAAGAGATGGAACCTTGGCTCAACAAGGGGGTTGTTGACAAGGGCTGCCCAGGCGAACGGCTGAAAACCCTGGTCTGGGCCTTGAGAGCCTCTTCCGGGCTGTGCGCTTCCCAGTGGTTTGGGGTGCTTCCGAGTTGGAGGGGCACCGCGGTCCACGTCAGAGTGATCTCGTCTTACTGGAAAACGGGGCTCCTATCGCCAGTCGCGCACCTGAATAGTGTATCCCAGCCTTACAAGCGCTTGGCCGGGTTTTTACTGCGGGGGCAGGCGGTCTTTGGCTGACAGGGCTGCGGTGTTTTGTCGTTCCGTGAGTTTTTCAAGCAATTTTTGCTCGGCTAATACCCGTTCGACATACAGCTGCTCGGTGGTTTGTCCGGAGGACATGCCGTAAAGGCGCAAAGCTTCCTCCAGTGTGGCGGTCTGCTGAATCAGGGCCTGCAAATGGCGCACACCGATGCGCAAATTGGTCAGGGGGTCGAAAGCCGACAATTGCCCGCCAAAACGGCTCAACTCATCCACGTGTGCTTTGCGTTCGATTTGCATCAAACCCACATTGCCCTGGCTTCCGGACGCAAACGGGTTGAAACGGGATTCGACCGCCATGATCGCCAGGATCAAGCTGGGCGGCAGTTGACTGCGCTCACCAATTGCCCAAGCTTCGGACACCACGGCGCCCAATGGCTCGCTGGAGACGCGGTACTTGCGGCTCAGCCAACGGGTGACCAACAGTTGGTCGGACGTCAGGTTTTTGAGGCTCTTGGCGGTTGAGCGATGGGCCGCATTGCCGGATTCGGCGGTGTCTGGAACTTCACCTTGTCTGATCTCAAGCCAGCCCAGCAGCACCTCGCTGGCGGAGGCCTGCAGCTCGGGGCGAGACACAAAAGTCAGGCTCACCAGCACGACCACCAAGCCAAGCAAAGCCAGGCTGTGGCGGGTGATTTCTACAAAACCTTCACGGACGTCCATGGCCCAAGTCTGCAGACTCAGACCCAGGCGGGACATGTTCAATGGCGCTGTCATAGCACTTCCTCTCATGCCAAGCGGCAGTGACTTGCATCACTTGAGCGCTTGTTGGTGGGGGGGACGCATTCTGCAAAACAGCCATGGGCTGGTGCAGCTAAAGCCGGGTTCGGCAGCGATATCGGGTTATCCCTAATTCGGGATGTGGACGAATTCTAGGAATATTTAATATCAAGTCAATACTATCAAAGTTTAAAAATATACAAAAAAGAAATATAAAGAGGCTGATGTGTCCGAAATCACAAGAGATTTCCGCCGTTTCATACAAGAGGGCCGGGTCGGACCAAATCCCGGCGAAAATACGAGGTTGTCGACAGCCGCCTTTGAAAATTTTTTGCAAAGATGCCCGGCCCCGACACTGATGCCGTATTTGGCATGGACTGTGTTTTTAAAGTTTTTACCGTGACTTCATCTTCTAAGCCTCTTGACCTCGCCGCTCTTGACCAGTTGACCGGAGGGGCTTTCAATGCCGCCACCTCGGGTGAGCGCAGCGCCCGTTTGCGTGAATGGCTCCTGTCCGAGCCTGCTGCCGACGTGTTGGCCGAGGTGTACCGGGAGATGTCCACACGCGACAAAGGCGCGGCCAAGCTCCTCAAAGAAAAGCTCGACGAGCTCAAACGCGCGCACGGCCAGGAAGCACTGGCCAGCGACTGGGCGCAAAAAGCCGAGCAGATGCTGCAAGCGCCGCGTCTGAACATTGCCGACGCGATGGCGTGGCAGCGAGATGCCGCCAAAGCCGGTGCGCCCCTCTCGCGCGAGCCTCTGGCCAGCTTGAAGGTCCGTTTGGCCGAAGTGGTCAAAGGCGTCGATGATCTGCAGCACCAGGTGATGGTGCAGCGTGAAGCCGCCGTGTTGCTGGCGCAGCGCATCGAAGTGCTGTCCACCAAGCCCATGGCCGAAGCGCAAGCGGCGCTGGCCGGGTTGCAGTCCGACGTGGCGCAGTGGCAATCACAGGCCCAGCAATTGACCACCAACGCCGTTTGGCCGAGTGTGGACATGAAATTTCCGAGCCAACTGGACGCGGCACTGAGCCAGTTGCAGGCGGTCTGGGATGGTTTCTCGGCTGCTTTGACGCTGGCGCAACAAGCCCAGGCCGACGCGACCGCGGCCTTGCCGTCGGTGCCCGTTTGGGCCGATGAAATTCGCCGTTTGCGCGGAGAAGCCGTGGCCGAAGTGCCCGCTGCAGCCGCTGGCGCGACCGAAGCGGTCAAAGAGCCCAAGCCAGCCAAACCCAAGATGGACGCAGCCCAGCGTCAGGCTCTGCGCGAGCAGGCCAACAAGGCTGTGACCGAAGTGCTCGAAGCGCTTGAAAAACAAATCACCGAACCACCGGTGCCTGCCGATGCGCCGGTCGCCTTGCGCGCCGTGCTCAAGACCCATGGCAAAAACCTGGACACCGCCCTCGACGAGCGCGTGCACAAGGCACTGACTGCCACGGGCGATGCCGAAGGCTGGCAACGCTGGTTGGCCGATCAGGTTCGCCAAGACCTGGTGAACCAAGCCGAATCCTTGCTCGATGCCGAAAAAGCCCCCACCGTGGGTGGCCGCAAGATGCAAGACAAGCTGCGCCAATTGCGTGAGAGCTGGAAGCAAACCGACCAAGGCGGCTTGCCCAACCACGCTTTGTGGAAGCGCTTTGATGCCGCGTGCAACGAAGCCTACAAAGCCGTGTTGGCCTGGCTGGAGCAGATGAAAAAAGACTCGGCCGAGCACCGTGCGCAGCGCGTGGCTTTGCTCGATGAAGTCAAAGCGTGGACCTTGGCCAACGCCGAGAGCGACGACTGGCGCGCCCAGTTGCGCGCTTTGCACCAGTTTGCTGACCGCTGGCGCAATGCCGGTCACCTGAGCGAAAAAGCTTTTGGTGAAATGCAGTCGCAGTGGAAGGCCGTGCTCAAAGCCGCCGCCGTCCGACTGGAAGCCGCCCAAAAAGCCAGCGTCGAGCGCCGTCAGGCCTTGATCAACGAAGCCCGTGAAGTGGGTGCTGCACCCGCGCTGCGCGTGGACGCCGTCAAGGCCCTGCAGCAACGTTGGCAAGTCGAAGCGCAATCGGTCCCCTTGGACCGCAAAACCGAACAAAAGCTGTGGGAAGTTTTCCGCGCACCGCTGGACGAAGCTTTTCAGCGCAAAGGCACTGACCGCCAAGCCTCTGCCGCACCGCTGAGCGCACGCGACCGTGCCGTGATCGATGCATCCAAAGCCCTGGACGAAGCCAATGCCGGTGGCGATGCCTCCAAGATTCGCGCCGCCATGGCGGCATTGGATGCCGCTTTGCGCGGTCAAGCCCAAGAAGCGCAGGCCGCGCAAGTGGCTCCTGCCGCCGCCCCAGCCAAAGCGTCTGTGCCTGCACCTGATGCTTCTGCACCAGATGCCGCAGAACCCGATGCCGCAGCCCCTGCACAAGAGAACGCTGAAGACGCCACTCCCGTTGCACAAAACGACGCAGCCGCCTCGGCCGATGCACCAGAAGTGACCGCCGAAAGCGCTGACGCCACCGAAGCTGAAGCCGAAGCACCGGTGGCCCCCGTGGCCCCGCCCAAACCGGCCAAGCCTGTCGTTGCGGTGCGTGGCGATGACCGCCCTGGTCAAAAGAAAACCGAAGCCGCTCCAGCTGGCCGCCGCGATGGCCGTCCCGGTGAGCGCGGTGCCCGCCCAGGTGGCGACCGCGGACCAGGCCGCCCCGGCGAGCGTGGCGGCGATCGCTTTGGTGACCGTGGCCCGCGTGGCGAAGGCCGTGATTTCCGCGAAGACCGGGGTCCGCGCTTGGGTGATGCCGCTTTCCGTGCGCAGCGCGAAGCCATGGAACGTGCCGAAATGTCGCTGCGCAAACTGGCCGCACAAGCCCACGGCGAAACGCTGACCCGTTTGATGACTGCTTGGCAAGATCGCCAAGCCGACGCGCTGCCCAGCGCACAAGAGCTGGGCCGTGCCATCAACGCCGCCACCCGCCAGGCTTGGGCGCAAGCGGTCAGCGCGCAGGCTAAAACGCCAGCCGCCACCGCTTTGTTGCGCCTGGAGATGGCGGCCGAAGTGCCCACGCCTGCCGACAAGCTGAGCGAGCGCCGCATGCTGCAATTGCAGTTGCTGACCCAGCGCAACCGACCCGGCCCCCGCGAAACTTGGGGTCAGGATGTGGCGCAGGTCTTGTCTGGCCCGCACGAAGAGGCCACTGCACGCCGTTTGCAAAACGTCTTGAAGAACCTGCTGCGCGGCTGATCGACCCTTCGCATGCAAAACGGCCGCTCACTGAGCGGCCGTTTTTTTGATCTGTCCCGGTGTCTGCCCGAGCGGCAAGCTGCTTCAGCGCCAATCCAGCCGCTCTGAGCCGCCTGCGCGTTGCAGCCTGAACACTTGCGCCCGCAAAGGGCTGTGGTCGAGCGACCAGTCGCTCAAGACATGCCGTTGGGCCGTGCCCAGCGCATGGTCTGCGGGCTGGTGGGTGTGGCCGTGGATGAGCCGATTCGCCTGCGCCTGCGTCAGCCAGAACAGGCTCATGTCGGGGTCGGCATCGGCAAAGCTCATGCCTTCATGCTTTTGCGATTCGCTGAGCGCCCGCAAGCTGCGGGCAAACTCCTGCCGCTCGGCCAGCGGCTTGGCCAAAAACGCTTGCTGCCATTCGGGGTTGCGCGCTTGCAGTCTGAAGGCCTGATAAGGCTTGTCGTCCAGACACAGTGCGTCGCCGTGGCTGAGCAAAATGCGTTGCGTGCCCAGTTCGAACAAAGTGGGGTCGCTCAGCGCCTCAACGCCACAGGCCCCCAGGTAATCCGGGCCTACCAGAAAGTCGCGGTTACCGGGCATGAAGCCGACATGGGCGCGCTGCGCGGTTTGGCGCAAAACCTCGGCGCAGCTTTGCAAAAACGGGTCTTGAGCGGCGGCATCGTCGCCCACCCAGACTTCAAACAAGTCACCCAGAATCAGCACTGCATCGGCCGGGGTGCGGGCCATGTAGTCACGCCAGGCGTCAAAGGTGGCGGTCTCGGAAGCCTGCAAATGCAGGTCCGAGATCAGGTCCACGGTTTGCCATGTCGCAGGCGCTGTCAGCAAGCCGATGTTCGGCCGGGTGGTGCGCGGGTCAGACATGGCGGGCTACGCTCAGATGGCGACGGCTTTTTCGATCACGACGTCCTCTTTGGGCACGTCACCGTGGCCGCCGCGGTTGCCGGTTTTCACGCCCTTGATCTGGTCGACCACTTCGGTGCCCTTGACCACTTTACCGAACACGGCATAGCCCCAGCCTTGCATGGAGGGGGCGGTGTGGTTCAGGAAGTCGTTTTTGGCCACGTTGATGAAGAACTGGGCGGTGGCCGAGTGGGGTGCCGAGGTGCGGGCCATGGCCACGGTGTACTCGTCGTTTTTCAGGCCGTTGTTGGCTTCGTTTTCGATGGTGGCATCGGTGGGCTTTTGGCTCATGCCAGGCTCAAAGCCACCGCCCTGGACCATGAAGCCGGGGATCACACGGTGAAAAATCGTGTTGTTGTAGTGGCCCTTGTTCACATAGGCCAGGAAGTTTTCGGTCGACTTGGGGGCTTTTTCGGCATCCAGTTCGAGGGTGATGACGCCGTAGCCGGTGATGTGCAGTTCGACTTGTGGGTTGCTCATGGTGTTACTTCAACAAAGTGATGGATTGGATGACAACCGGCGTCCGGGGAACATCGGTCGGGAAGGGGCCGCCAGCGCCTGTGGGCGTGTTGCGGATTTTTTGGACCACGTCCATGCCGGACGTGACTTTGCCAAAAACGGTGTAGCCAGCAAGCTGGGGGTGATTGACCAGCTGGCTGCGGGGCACGCTGGGGTAAACACGGCCCTGGTATTCAAATTTCGTCACCGGATCGCCATCGGGGATGGGCGTGGGGTCCAGAAAAGCGTTGTCCACCACGTTGATGAAAAACTGCGCCGTGGCCGATTGCGGGTCGTTGGTGCGCGCCATGGCCAATGTGCCGGTGGTGTTTTTCAGGCCTGCGGCCAGGGCTTGGCGGCCTTCGTGCTGCACGGGGGCGCGGGTTTTCTTCTCTTTGTATTGGGCGTCATAGCCGCCGCCTTGCACCATGAAGCCCGCAATCACGCGGTGAAAAATCGTGCCGTCGTAGTGCTTGTCGCTCACATACTGCAAAAAGTTGGCCACGGTTTTGGGGGCCTTGTCGGCGTACAGCTCAGCTTCGATGTCGCCCATCGAGGTGCTGATGCGCACTTTGCTCACGCCGCTGGTTTGGGCCTGGCTGGCCGCGGGCAGTGCCAGAGCCAAGGGCAGGGCGATCGACAGGGCGAAAGAGGTCAAAAAACGAAAACGGTTCATGGTGTCCTTTCAACAGGCGCAGCGCGCTTGACGGTGCAGATCACTTCAAAATCTGCTCGGCTGCCTGCAGCTTGCTGGCTGCACGGGGCTGCGATGGCATGGCTTTGTTGGCATTTTGATAGGCCTGAATGGCCAGCGCGATGTAGACATCGCCCAGGTTTTCGAGCGCTGTGGCGTAATCCGGGCGGGCACGCACGGCCGCTTGCAAGGCCTCCAGGGCTTCTGCGTATCGGTTTTGGCGGGCCAGCAAGGCGGCCAGGTTGTTGTGGGGCTCGGGCAATTCCGGGAAAGACCGGGTCAGGGTCAGCAAGGTTTCCATGGCGGCTGCGGTCTGACCTTGTCCGTCCTGAATCCGGCTGAGCAGCAAACGCATTTGCGGGTCGGTGGGCTGGGATTTCAGGTGTTCCTCTGCCTGGGCTTGGGCTTTGGCCCACTGCTGCGTGCCGACCAGTCGGTTCACATCGGTGTAGATGTCCGCTTTGGCACCTGCACTGAACAGCATCAAAATACAAGACAGGACGAACGGGAGTAGAGAGTGCATGCGCGCCAAAAGTATCGAATCTGGGCTGCCAAGAACTGGGAGCGGGGCCCCTGACGGGGATATACTGGACGGTCATTGTAGCGGAGGCCATGTGGCCGCAACGCTGCCTGCGAGACCTGCTGCCCACGTGTATGGCGGCTGCTTTTAAGCTGAATCTCCCGCTTTCCTCTTGCCTGCCCAGAACCCGATGCTGGTCATTGCCTTGTAGGTTTTTTGTGTTCCGAAATTTCTTTGATCTGACATGAGTCTGCGCATTTTCAACACGCTGAGCCGTGCTGTTTCCGACTTTTCGCCTGCCGAGCCGGGCCATGTGCGCATGTACGTGTGCGGCATGACGGTTTATGACCTGTGCCACCTGGGCCATGCCCGCTCGATGATCGCTTTTGACGTGGTGCAGCGCTGGCTCAAGGCCAGCGGCTACCAAGTGACTTATGTGCGCAACGTGACCGACATCGACGACAAGATCATCAAGCGCGCACTCGAAAACGGCGAAACCATCCGCAGCCTGACCGACCGCATGATCGACGCGCTGCACCAGGACGCCGACGCGCTGGGCATTGAGCGCCCCCAACACGAGCCCCGCGCCACCGACTACGTGCCCCAAATGCTGAGCATGATCGGCACGCTGGAGCAAAAAGGCCTGGCCTACCGCGCTGGCAACGGCGATGTGAACTACGCGGTGCGCAAGTTCCCGGGCTACGGCAAGTTGTCGGGCAAGTCGCTGGACGAATTGAATGCCGGTGAGCGCGTGGCCGTGGAGACCGACAAGAACGACCCGCTGGACTTTGTGCTCTGGAAGAGCGCCAAACCCACCGAGCCCGAAGACGTGAAATGGGCCAGCCCTTTTGGTGCGGGCCGTCCTGGCTGGCACATCGAGTGCTCGGCCATGGCCTGCGAGTTGCTGGGGCAGACCTTTGACATCCATGGCGGTGGGGCCGATTTGCAGTTTCCGCACCACGAAAACGAAATCGCCCAAAGCGAAGGCGCCAACGGCCAGACCCTGGCGCGCTTTTGGATGCACAACGGCTTCATCAACGTGGACAACGAGAAGATGTCCAAAAGCCTGGGCAATTTCTTCACCATCCGTGATGTGCTGAAAGAGTTTGATGCCGAGACCGTGCGCTTTTTCATTGTGCGCAGCCACTACCGCAGCTCGCTCAATTACAGCGATGTGCACCTGAACGACGCCAAAGGTGCATTGAAGCGCCTTTACACGGCGCTGCAAGCCGTGCCGCCTGCCGACGTGAAGATCGACTGGGCCGACCCCTTGGCCGCCCGCTTCAAGGCCGCGATGGACGAAGACTTTGGCACGCCCGAAGCGGTGGCCGTGCTGTTCGAGTTGGCGGGCGAAGTCAACCGCAGCGGCTCGGCCGAACGCGCTGGCTTGCTCAAGGCCTTGGGTGGCTTGCTGGGTTTGTTGCAAACCGACCCAACGGTCTATCTGCAAGCGGGCGCAGGCTTGGACGAAGCCGCCATTCAGGCACAAATTCAGGCCCGTGCCGATGCCAAAAAAGCCAAAAACTTTGCCGAGGCCGACCGCATTCGCAACGAATTGCTGGCCCAAGGCATTGTGCTCAAAGACTCAGCCACCGGCACGACCTGGGAGGCTGCGCAGTGACCGTGGCCGTGATTCCCGCTGTGACGCCCGTCACGCCCGCTTATTGGGCCGAGGCCTGCGCGCACTTGGCCAAAAAAGACCGGGTCATGAAAAAGCTGATCCCTCAGTTTGGCGACGCCATTCTGGAAACCCGGGGCGATGCCTTTGTGACCTTGGCGCGTTCCATCGTGGGCCAGCAAATTTCGGTCAAAGCGGCCCAGTCGGTCTGGGACCGTTTTTCGGTCTTGACCAAGCGCCTGACACCCGCCGCCGTGCTCAAGCTCAAGGTGGACGACATGCGGGCGGCCGGTTTGTCGGCCCGCAAAGTCGAATATTTGGTGGACCTGGCCATGCACTTCAGCTCGGGCACCGTGCACGTCAAGGCCTGGCAAGAGATGGACGACGAGGCCATCATTGACGAATTGGTGGCCATTCGGGGCATTGGCCGCTGGACGGCCGAAATGTTTCTGATTTTTCACCTCATGCGGCCCAATGTGTTGCCGCTCGATGATGTGGGCCTGATCAACGGCATCAGCCGCAACTATTTTTCGGGCGAGCCGGTCAGCCGCAGCGACGCCCGCGAGGTGGCCCAAGCCTGGAGTCCTTATGCGACCGTGGCAACTTGGTATATTTGGCGCTCGCTGGATCCGGTTCCGGTCGCGTATTGAGGGTTGGACGAGGCGTCCACCCGATCATGAACAGAGGAGTAAAACTTGGCCAAAAAAACATTTCTCGACTTTGAGCAACCCGTTGCCGAACTCGAAGCCAAGATCGAAGAGTTGCGCTACGTGCAATCCGAGTCGGCGGTGGACATCACCCTCGAAATCGAGCAGCTGAGCAAGAAAAGCCAGCAACTGACCAAAGACATCTACAGCGACCTGACGCCCTGGCAGGTCACCAAAATCTCGCGTCACCCCGAGCGTCCTTACACGCTGGACTACATCAACGGCATCTTCACCGATTTTGTCGAGATGCACGGTGACCGCCACTTTGCCGACGATCTGTCCATCGTGGGCGGCTTGGCCCGCTTCAATGGCCAAGCCTGCATGGTGCTGGGTCAACAAAAAGGCCGCGACACCAAAGAGCGCACCATGCGCAACTTTGGCATGAGCAAGCCCGAGGGCTACCGCAAAGCGCTGCGCCTCATGAAGACGGCCGAAAAGTTCAAGCTGCCTGTGTTCACTTTTGTGGACACGCCCGGTGCTTACCCCGGCATCGACGCCGAGGAGCGCGGCCAGTCCGAAGCCATTGGCCGCAACATTTTCGAGATGGCCCAGCTCGAAGTGCCGATCATCACCACCATCATTGGCGAAGGTGGCTCGGGGGGCGCATTGGCCATTTCGGTGGCCGACCAGGTGCTCATGCTGCAGTATTCGGTGTACTCGGTGATCAGCCCCGAAGGCTGCGCCTCGATTTTGTGGAAAACCAGCGAAAAAGCCGAAGTCGCGGCCGAGGCCCTGGGCATCACGGCACACCGACTGAAGGCGCTGAACCTGATCGACAAGATCGTCAACGAGCCTGTGGGCGGTGCCCACCGCGATACCGAGCAAATGGTGTCCTTCCTCAAGCGTGCCTTGGGCGACGCCTGGCGTCAAGTGGCGGACCTCAAACCCAAAGAGCTGCTGGAGCGCCGCTACGAGCGCCTGAACAGCTACGGCCGTTTCACTGATACCAAAGCGGGCAAATAAAAACTGCAGCTGGGCCGTCAGGCTTCACACATGGCTCCCCGATCGGTGCCTTCCCTCGAACAGGCCCTGGCTGATTTCAGCCCGGGCCTTCCTTTTGCTGTGGCCTTCAGCGGCGGTGCCGACTCCACGGCTTTGCTGTTGGCCTGCACCCGTCGTTGGCCGGGGCAGGTGAGGGCGGTGCACATTCACCACGGCTTGCAAGACGCGGCAGATGCTTTTGAAGCGCATTGCCGTGCGCTGTGCCAACAACTGAGCGTGCCTTTGGCGGTGCGCCGGGTGCAGGCGGGCCATGCCCCCGGCCAAAGCCCCGAAGACGCGGCCCGCAAAGCCCGCTACCAGGCGCTGGCCGAAGCGGTGCAAACCGAGTGGCCCGAGGTGCATGACATCGCGCTTGCCCAACATGCCGACGACCAGGTGGAGACTTTGCTGATTGCTTTGTCGCGTGGCGCGGGCTTGCCCGGTTTGGCCAGCATGCCCGCGCACTGGCAGCGCATGGGCTTGCAGTGGCACCGGCCATTTTTGGCGGTGCCCGGTGCGGCTTTGCGCGAGTGGCTGCTGAGTCTTGGCCAAAGCTGGGTCGAAGACCCCACCAACACCGACGAACAATTCACGCGCAATCGCATCCGGGCCCAAGTGCTGCCCGTTTTGGCCGAGGCCTTGCCCGCTTTTCGCGAGACCTTTGCCCGCAGCGCCGCCCATGCAGCGCAAGCGCAAGAAGTCTTGAACGAGGTGGCAGCGCAAGACCTGGCGCACATCGGCGTGCCCCCGCGCATCGAGGTTTTGCAGCGCCTCGGCCGCGCCCGCCAGGCGCTGGTGCTGCGCCATTGGCTACGGCAGCACCACACCACCACGCCCAGCGCAGCGCAACTGAACGAGCTGCTGGACCAACTGGCCGCTTGCACCACCCGTGGTCATCGGATCCATTTGAAGGTGGGCTCGGGCTTTGTGCAACGGCAAGGCCAGCACCTCAGCTGGCAAGCCGCCTGACCCATTCACCCGGCACACCCCAAGGATTGGGGCAAGGGGTGACCAGTGCGATGCCGGGACGGGTCAAGAACGCGTCAGCCCGGTTGGTACAATCGACGGGTTTTGCTGAGGGCAAACCCTTGGCAAACGTTTGCGATGCGGCCTTGACAGTGCGCATCCGCTTTCATCTTCTATTCATCACTACACATGGCTTTGATCGTTCACAAATACGGCGGCACCTCGATGGGCTCGACCGAGCGCATCCGCAATGTCGCCAAGCGCGTGGCCAAATGGGCGCGCGCTGGCCACCAGATCGTGGTGGTCCCCAGCGCCATGAGCGGCGAGACCAACCGCCTGCTGGGTCTCGCCAAAGAGCTGGCCCCCGCCAAACCCGGCGATGCCTACAGCCGCGAACTCGACATGCTGGCCTCTACCGGTGAGCAAGCATCGTCGGCCTTGTTGGCCATCGCGCTGCAATCCGAAGGCCAGCCTTCGGTCAGTTACGCCGGCTGGCAAGTGCCCATCAAAACCAACAGCGCCTTCACCAAAGCCCGCATCGAGTCCATCGATGACGTGCGCGTGCGCGCCGACCTGAACGCTGGCAAGGTCGTGATCATCACGGGTTTCCAGGGTGTGGACGACAACGGCAACATCACCACGCTCGGCCGTGGCGGCTCAGACACCTCGGCCGTGGCCGTGGCTGCAGCCCTCAAGGCTGACGAATGCCTGATTTACACCGACGTGGATGGCGTGTACACCACCGACCCGCGCGTGGTGCCCGAAGCGCGCCGCCTGCAGACCGTGAGCTTTGAAGAGATGCTCGAAATGGCCTCTTTGGGCTCCAAGGTTTTGCAAATTCGCTCGGTTGAGTTTGCTGGCAAATACAAAGTGCCCATGCGCGTGCTGTCGAGCTTCACGCCCTGGGACATCGACATCAACGAAGAAGCCGCATCCGGCACCCTGATCACTTTTGAGGAAGACGAACAAATGGAACAAGCCGTCGTTTCCGGCATCGCATTCAACCGCGACGAAGCCAAAATCTCCGTGTTGGGCGTGCCCGACAAGCCCGGCATTGCCTACCAAATCCTGGGCGCTGTGGCCGATGCCAACATCGAAGTGGACGTGATCATCCAGAACCTGAGCAAAGACGGCAAGACCGACTTCAGCTTCACCGTTCACCGCAACGACTACGCCAAGACCATCGACCTGCTCAAGGACAAAGTCTTGCCCGCACTGGGCGCGGCCGAAGTCTCGGGCGATGCCAAGATCTGCAAAGTGTCGATCGTTGGCATTGGCATGCGCAGCCATGTGGGCGTGGCCAGCAAGATGTTCCGTAGCTTGAGCGAAGAGGGCATCAACATCCAGATGATTTCCACCTCCGAAATCAAGACTTCGGTCGTGATCGATGAAAAATACATGGAATTGGCCGTGCGCGCACTGCACAAAGCCTTCGATCTGGATCAAGCCTAAGTTATAATTTGACCCACTGGAAACGTGACCGAGTGGCCGAAGGTGCTCCCCTGCTAAGGGAGTATGGGGTGTAGAGCCTCATCGAGGGTTCGAATCCCTCCGTTTCCGCCAAGACCAAGCCCCGCAAATCTTTGATTTTCGGGGCTTTTTCTTTGCCGGTTCAACATCGGCACATCTGCTGCGGAAAACCCCCTTTCAAAACCATTCAGCGCGCCACGCGATATTTTGTATTTGTTGATTTTTTGTCAATGAAGTTGGTTTTGATTTTTTGAATTCAACTTGGTTTCGTGATGGTTTCATTTCTTTAAAACTACTTAAGAAAACAGAATCGACTTCTAAGAACTTTTAAGACATCAAAGAGGTATTAGGTAAGAAAATTGAGGCAATTAGTTTAAAAATTGCCAGAAATGAAAATCGCCCAGAGCCATCACCAAGTTGCGTACCGTCTTATCCAGGCATCACGGTGGACAGTTTGGGCTGCAGCAGCGCTCTTGGTGCAAGGTGTGCAAGCGCAAAGTGTGGATGCGGGCAAGAAGCCTCTGCGGTTTTTTGACCTGACCCAGACCGATGTGCTGGCTCTGCCTGCATTTGAAATTGGCGACACAGATGTGGCGGCATCAGCCCAGCCAGACAACGCCACCGATTTGCCCGAATTCATTCAGCGGGCTCTCGACACCAGTCCGCAGTTGCAGCAAGTCAGGGCGCAACTCGACACCGCCCAATCGGGCCGAAAAATTGCCCGTGCTGACTTGTTGCCCAGTTTGTCTTTGCGCTATGCCACTGGGCCAGAGCGCTCGCAAACGGTCAACCAGGCATTGGACGAACACACCTACAAACAAAATGCCGTTCGCCTGACGCAGCCGATTTTCAACGCCACTTTGTGGAATGAGTTCTCGGGCAGTCGTCAGGCCGAAGCCTCGGCGCAGTACCGTTTGCAATCGGCTTATGACAACGTGGTCATGTCGGTGGTCCGCTCTACGGTCGATGTGGCCACGGCTCGCCTGGTGCTGGATTTCTCCAACATCCAGCTGGCCCAGTTGCAAAACATCATGACTTACCTGGAAACCCGTGTGGCGGTGGGGGCCGCCAGCCCGGCTGACCTGGAGCGTGCGCGCACTCGCGTGCTCAATGCCCGGCAAGTTCGCATCGAGCAACAAGCCGCCTACCGCAATGCCGCACTCGAGCTGGCGCGCCTGACCAGCCTCACGCCGCAAGCCATTCGCCTGCCCGATGTGGCGCGGTTTCCAGCCATCCCGTCCAGCGCTGCGCAATTGCAAACCTTGGCCTTGGAGCAAAACCCGGACATCCGCGCGCTGAAAAGCGATGTCGAATTTCAGGAATTTCGCATCCAAGCCGAGATGTCGAAATACCTGCCCGTGGTGGGCTTCAGCCTGGAGCGTGATGTCAGTAAAAACGTGCAGGGCACCAACGGCCCACACACCGACACCCGCGCCCTGTTGGTTGTCAACTGGGCCACATCCCTGGGTGGTAAGGAGTACTTTCAGGCAGAGCAAGCGCGATCCGAAATGCGTGTTCGCGAGGCCAAAGTCACCGATGAAAGCCAACGTCTGACCCAAGCCATCGAGGGCGATCACGCCTTGCTGCAGTCGGCCGTGCTGCGCATGCAAACCGCCCAACAAGAGCAAGCATCGGCCAGCAGCGTGGTGGAGGCCGTGGCCGAGCAGCTGCGCATTGGTCGTTTGGGCTCTTTGCTGGACGCGCTGGATGCCAGTGAGCGCTACTTCTCGGCGCGCCAGCGGCTGGCGCAATCCATTGGTCAAAACATCAAAGCGCACGCCCAAATCCTGCAGCGCATTGGCCAGTTGAGCGCCATCCAGCCCTGATCACACCCAACCCATTACCCACGCAAAGCACCCATGGCAGCAACATCTGATTCCGGCGAAGCCGCTGACATCTTCTGGCCCGGCTACGTCGACGCCGTCACCAACCTGGCCATCAACCTGCTTTTTGTCATCGCCGTCATGAGCATCGTGGTGCTGGGGGCCACCTTGCAGCTGGCGCAAATGACCAAGAAAAAAGCCATCGAAGAAGCCCAGTCGCATCAAACGGCCACCTCGGCATCGCACACGCAAGAAAAACAAAAAGGTGAGCAACAAAAAGACGCGAATGCACAAAGCAAAGACGAGACCGTCAGCCGCATGCAGCAAACCATCAACGATGTACAAGCCAAGCTTGAAATCACCCAGAAAAAGCTCGATGAAACACAGCGCAAATTGACGCAAGTGCAAGACGTGCGCACCGACGTTGTGCAGGCCAAAGACAACAAACCCACCGAGCCTAAGCAGGCCAACAGCGTGCAAAGCCTCACACAGGCCGCGCTGGTGGTGGTGTTCAGCCCCGATGTGGTGACCCTGTCGCCCGCAGAAGTCAGCGAGCTGATGGCCAAGCTCAAGAAAGTCAGCGCCCTCCAGGCCGGGCGTTGGCAAATCACGGTCATCTCGCCCAAGGGCTTTTCTGAAGCGGCCCGTTTGTCTTTTTACCGAGCCAACGCCGTGCGCAACGCCTTGCTCGAAAACGGTGCCAGCAGTGCAGCGATCGATCTGAAGATCCATGAAAGCACGCAAGCCGGTGCGGACAACAGCAAAGTGCTGTTGCGGTGGGTGCCATGAACTGGCGACAAATGACCACAGACCAGCGGCTGATGCTGGCCTTGGCGGTCCTGGTGTCTTGCGCCATGTTGTGGGCCATTTTGGCGCCAGTGGACCAGATCGTGCGTGCTGAAGGCCGCATCATTGCGGCAGGCCGCGCCCAGATCGTGCAGCACCTCGAAGGCGGCATCGTGCAGCAAATTTTGGTGCGCGAAGGGCAGGTGGTGTCTGCGGGTGATGTCTTGATGCGGCTGTCCGATGTGCAAGCCAACACCTCGGTTCAGCAAGGCCGATCACGTCAACATGCGTTGTTGGCGCAGCAAGCCCGCTTGACGGCTGAGGCGCAAGGCCAAGCCGAGCCGAAATTTTCAGCCGATATCCCCGAAGACATTCAGCGTGAAGCGCTCAATGCCTTCAAAGAGCGGCTGGCGCGTGTGCGCTCTGAGCGGGCCGTTATCGGCCAGCAGCACACCCAGCGACAAGCCGAACTCAGCGAAGCCCGCAGCCGCATCGTCAGCACACAAGTCGAGCTGGACTTGGCCCGCAAGCAGTCCACCATGATGGATGTGCTGGCCAAAAAGGGCGCGGCCTCGCAAATGGAATTGCTCGAATCGCAAAGCCGAACCCAGCGCCTCACCACGACCCTGAACGACATCCAGGCTTCTTTGCCCCGCTTGCAGGCTGCCGTGTCTGAGTTGGCCGCTCGTCTTGACGAAGCCCAGGCGCGCTTTCGTGCCGATGCCCGGACCGAGCTCACGCAAGTCAGCGCCGAGCTGTCCAAGCTCAGCTTGGCGGTGGACGGCGACACCGACCGTCTGGACCGCACCGAAGTGCGCGCGCCGACAAATGGTTACATCAACCGCCTGAACTTCAACACCATGGGCGGTGTGGTCAAGCCCGGCGAAGTGCTGCTGGAGATCACGCCCAACCAAGGCCCCGTGGCCGTCGAAGCCCGTGTGCGCCCCAACGACCGCGCCTCATTGCGCCCCGGCTTGACCACCCGCGTCATGATCGGCGCCTACGACTACGCCGTCTATGGCGCACTCAATGGCCGACTGGTCGAAGTCAGCGCCGACACCTTGCCCGACGAATCCGGCCAGCGCTACTACCGCGTCCTGATCCAGACCGACACCCCCTCGCAGCGCATGGCCTCGCTGGCCATCTTGCCCGGCATGACCGCGCGTGCCGACGTGGTGCTGGGTCAACGCAGCGTCATGACTTATTTGCTGTCGCCTCTGCTGCGCTTCAAGCAGCAGGCCTTCACAGAACCTACTTGATTCACCGTGTTTTGAAGTTACCGAGGACAAAAAATGAAACGACTCCAACTCTATTACTGGTACATAGGCGTCCCTGTTGCGCTGGTCTTTTTGGGCGCACTTGTTTTCTGGGACGCCATCATCAGCACGGTCGAGGGCAACCCGCATCCTCAAATCAACTACATCATCTTCTTGCTGGTCGCGGCGGGCTGTTACCAGATGCTGTCGCATGTGCGCCGCATCAACAAGGAGGGCAGCCTGTTTCGTCAATACCGGCTCATGGTTGACAACGGGGCCACCGAAGAACAGCTGCAGCTGGCCATCTTGGAGATGAGCAAAAAACACGATGTTGTGTCCTTGATCGAACTCATTCAGGGCTTGCGTGGCAAAGCACTGACATCGGTCCAGCACGCTGCCATCGAGTCTGAGATGGAACGCTTCAGCGCCCGCCAGACCCGCCGCCTCATGATGTCGCAATTCATGGGCGGCATGATGGTCGGCATGGGCTTGCTGGGCACCTTCATTGGTTTGCTCGGCGCGCTGGCCGAGATTGGCAAACTGATCGGCTCGTTCAACCTCGGGGCCGGCATGATCGACCCAGTGGCAGCCATCAGCGAGCTGGTAGCCCGCTTGACTGCCCCCATGCAAGCCATGGGTGTGGCCTTCAGTGCATCTTTGTTTGGCGTGCTGGGTTCGCTCATCATGGGTGTTCTGTCGGTGGGCGTGCGCAGTGCTTCAAGCGATCTGGTGTCGTTTGTCCATTCCGACACATCCCTCATGCTGGACATTGCCCAAGAAACTGAAGGCGGCGTGCTCGACTTGAACCCCGTGGCCCAAGCTTTGGGTGAGTTGGCCGAACACTCGCCTTTGTTGCGTGGCTTGGCCTTGGCACTTGACCACTCTGAACGCCGAGTGCGCGAAATGATGATGGGCATGGGCACACTCATGGCCCGACTGGAAACCAACAGCCACGGTACAAGCAGTTTGATCCAGCAAATTGGCCAACAAGCCGACCAGCAAGACCGCCTGCTGTCGCTGGTGGCCCAAATGCAAAGCAGCCAAAACCAACTGGCCGAGCGCCAAGCCCAAATGGCCGATGCCCATGTGCAAATGGCCAAACACCTGGAGCAGCACACCGACACCATGGCACGCGCTCTGGGTGTTCAAAATCAGCAGCATGCAGAACACGCGCAAGCCCAGCAAAACCTCTGGAGCCAGCAAGCCGAGTTGCAAAAAGACATCCTTCAGCAACAAAACAAAACATTCGAAAAACTGTTGCAAGCCCAGCACGACCAGTCCAGCGCACAAATGCGGGCGCAAAACACCCTCTGGCAAACCTATCTGGAACAGCAGCAAAACATGCTGCGCAACAAAGAAGAAACACTGGCCAGCCAAGCCAACCTGGAGCGCCAAAACCGGAACAACCAATGGGGCCAATGGGTTCAGGTGCAAGAAGCCGGACTGCAAAAAATGGTGGACCACCTGTCTGGCACGCAACGCGTGCTGGCCGAATACACCAGCCATGCCGACCGTTGGAGCGAACAACTCCAACTGGAGCAACAACGCCAAGGCCAGGTGCATGCCGACGTGACCAAGCTGTTGCAGAAGAACAGCCAAAACCAGCAAAACGAACGCGAGTCCAGCCAAGCCATGCTCTCGCGCATGGACGCCATGCTGCAAGAAGCCCAGTTCCGCAACGAGCAAATCGTGGCGTTTCTGAGCAGCCTGACCTCGCAGGCTCACCAAAAATCTGCTTGATCTTTTAACGCTGAACCACTGACACCGCTTGCCCATGCCGAACACCACGTTGCCTCCATCTGCCACAGCATCCACCACCGCCCAGCCCAAGCCCGGGGGAGAAGCCCGCTTGATCAACGCGACTTCGGTGGATGGGGCTGCACCGCAATTCAAAATCCCGGTCAATGCGCAAACCATTCAATCGGTTGAATCGGTGGACCTGGATCTGGTGTTGACCACCACCAGCGGCGAAAAAATCATCCTTCAGCAAGGCGCTTTGCAAGCAGCCACACAACCCGAAAGCAAGATTGTCTTTTTGGGGGGCGACAGCATCACCGCTGCCGACCAGGTTAAAAAGCTCGGTATTTTGAAGCCCGTGGAAGGCGGTAGCTTTCGCCTGAAGTCTGGCGACGCCAGCCCCGCCGTGGCCGAAAAAATCACGGGCGATGCATTTGGTCTGGGCAAAGAACTGCAAGACACCATGAGCCAGCTGACCGAGACCAGCAAACAGCTCGAAAAAGTGCTGCAAACCCTGAGCACAGCCAGCTTGACCAACGCCACAGACGAATCCCGCAACACGAGTTCAGGGCCCAGCACCGGCACAGGCGTTCAAAAAATCACGCCACAAAGCGAAAACAAATTTGCGTCGCCATCGCCGGGGTCGCCGCCGCAGCCGGAGGTGGAAAAGTTCACGAGCAACAACACCGACACCGGGAGCGTTTCCAACATCAAAATCACAAGCACCCTCAGGGGCTTGTATGGAGCGCAAGAGAACGTCATCTCCAACGTGCTTGCCGTAGACAAAATTCAATCGAAAGAACAAGGCAAAGAAGTCCTGAAGGGGCTCAGCCAGACGGCATTGCGCGAAATGCTGCCCGATGACCCTCTGCAAGTGCATGTGACAGGCACCGACCCGGTTGCTCTTCAACCGGGTGGATTGGCCGTCAATACGCTCGTCATGCCCGGTGTTCTGAATGCGAGCAGCATCCGTTTTGAATTGCCACAAGGTACGGTTTTGCCTGCAGGTTTCCAGATCTCAGGTCAAACGTTTTCTGGCTCCAGCATGACGATTGCCGTCAAAAGCCTCACTGATCTGAGTTTGGCCATTCAATGGACGGTGGCCGATTTGGGCACCACGATCAACAAGACTGATTTCCAGTTGGGCGTGAAATACCTGGATGACAAAGGTGCAGAACTGGAACAAGGCCGCGCACCCCTCACATTCACCTACGGCGAACTCAAGAATATCGAAGATACCGTTCAGCTTGACGGCAATAGCAACACCAAAATTTTCTTGTCGGCGTATGGGTACAGCTACAAAATTTTGGGGGATAACAGCAACAACAATGTTGTAGCTGGAAGTGGCAATGACACCTTGGATGGCGGCGCAGGGACCGATGTGATGGCTGGCGGCGCTGGCCATGACACCTATGTGGTTGATAACACGGGTGATGTTGTGATCGAAGCAGCCAACGCAGGCACCGACTTGGTGAAAGCGTCTGTGAGTTACACCTTGAGCGCCAACGTCGAAAACCTCACCCTCACGGGCTCGGACAACCTCAGCGGCACAGGCAACGCACTGGACAACACGATCACCGGCAACGGCGGCAACAACACACTCGACGGCGGCGCAGGTACCGACACCATGATCGGCGGTACAGGCAACGATATATACATCGTCGACAACACAGGTGATGTGGTCAGAGAAGAATCAGGTGCCGAATCTGGAACCGACTTGATCAAGGCGTCGGTGACGTACACCTTGTCAGCCCATGTGGAAAATCTCGAATTGGCCGGCACGGACAACCTTAACGGCACAGGCAACGGACTGGACAACACGATCACCGGCAACAGCGGTAACAACGCACTCGACGGCGGCGCAGGTGCCGACACCATGATCGGTGGTGCAGGCAACGACACCTACATCGTTGACAACACAGGTGATGTGGTCATCGAAGCGCCCGGCGCAGGCACAGATATGGTTCAAAGCTCACTCAACTACACCTTGGGTACCAACCTGGAAAACCTCACCCTGACGGGTACGGCCACATCTGGTACAGGCAACACCTCAAACAACGTACTGATCGCCAACAGCAACGGAAACAGCTTGAGTGGCTTGAGTGGCGACGACACCCTTACAGGGGGCGCAGGCAAAGACACACTGGACGGGGGCACAGGCACCGACAGCATGGCCGGTGGTTCGGGCAATGACACGTACATCGTGGACAGCACAACCGATGTGATCACCGAAGCGTTCGGCGCAGGCACAGACACGGTGCAAAGCTCGGGCAACTACACCTTGGGTGATAACCTGGAAAACCTCACCCTGACGGGGACGGCCACCAGTGGCACAGGCAATGAGCTGGCCAATACCATTGTAGGTAACGGTAACAGCGACAGCCTGACCGGTGGCGCTGGCGATGACACTTTGACGGGGGGCGCAGGCAACGACACGCTGGACGGGGGCACGGGCACCGACAGTATGGCCGGTGGTTGGGCAATGACACCCACATCGTGGACAGCACAGCCGATGTGGTCACTGAAGTGTCTGGCCCAGGCACAGACACGGTGCAAAGCTCGGTCAACTACATCTTGGGTACCAACCTGGAAAACCTGACCCTGACGGGGACGGCCACCAGTGGCACAGGCAATGAGCTGAACAACGTACTGATCGCCAACAACAACGGTGACAGCCTAAGCGGGGGCGCTGGCAACGACACGCTGGACGGGGGCACAGGCAACGATACGCTGGACGGGGGCACAGGCACCGACAGCATGGCCGGAGGAGCGGGCAATGACACTTACATCGTGGACAGCACAAACGATGTGGTGGCTGAAGTGTCTGGCCCAGGCACAGACACGGTGCAAAGCTCGGTCAACTACATCTTGGGTACCAACCTGGAAAACCTGACCCTGACGGGGCCGGCCACATTTGGCACAGGCAACACCTCGAACAACGTACTGATCGCCAACAACAACGGTGACAGCCTGAGCGGGTTGGATGGCAACGACACCCTGACGGGGGGCACAGGCAAAGACACGCTGGACGGAGGCACAGGCATCGACAGCATGGCCGGCGGGACTGGAGACGATACCTACATCGTGGACAACTCAGGCGATATGGTTACCGAAGCGTCTGGCGCAGGCACTGGCACAGACTTGGTGCAAAGCTCATTCAGTTACACCTTGGTAGCCAATGTTGAAAATCTCACGCTCATCGGGACTGCGGCATTGACAGGGACAGGAAACGTTGATGCTAACGTCATCCAGGGTAACAACGCTGGCAATACCTTGTACGGACTGGATGGCAACGACACTCTCATCGGTGGCAAAGGCAACGACAGCCTAATTGGTGGTGTAGGCAATGACTCATTTGTCGGAGGTGGCGGTATCGATACGGCTTCATATTCGACAGCGGCAGCGGCAGTGACCGTTTCATTGGCCACAGGACTGGGGACGGAAGGCGACGCTGCAGGCGATGTCCTCTCAGGCATCACCAACTTGACAGGCGGCTCTGCCGCTGACACCTTGACCGGAGACAGCGGCAACAACGCTCTTTCGGGCGGCGGTGGGAACGACACCATGTTCGGCGGTGTAGGCAACGATACTTTGGACGGTGGCACTGGCAACGACAGCATGTCCGGTGGCGCAGGGGACGACTACTACAAAGTGGACAGCGCTACAGACTTGGTCACTGAAAATTCAGCAGAGGGCACAGACACCATCGAAAGCGCCGTCAATTGGACTTTGGGCGCGAACATCGAGAACCTGACCTTGACCGGGACCGCCAACGTGGGCAACGGCAATGCGTTGGACAACGTGATCATTGGCAGTAACACGGCCAGCACATTGAGTGGATTCGACGGCAATGACAGCATCACGGGTGGGTTGGGAAACGATACCTTAATCGGTGGTTTGGGCGATGACACCTTGATGGGCGGCAATGGCTCAGACACGGTGGACTACAGCAGCTCGACCACAGGCCTGACGGTGGCTTTGGACGCGACGAGCAACACCACAGTCAATGCGGGTACACACGGTACAGACACCTTGGGTGGTATCGAAAATATCAAGACAGGTATCGGCAACGACAGCGTGACAGCCACTGGCACAGTAGCCAACGTGATCGATGTCGGCGCGGGCAATGACAAGGTTGTTGCGGGCGATGGCGATGACACAGTTTTTGGGGGAGTCGGTGACGATTCTTTAGACGGTGGTGTAGGCACCGACAGCTTAGTTGGCGGCGACGGCAACGACACATTGATTGGCGGTGCAGGTGCCGATACACTCGATGCCCGAACGGGCAATACCAGCTTGGTGAACGACAGCATCAATGCCGGTGCAGACAACGATACGGTGATCATCAGCCAAGACACGCTCGGGTCGGCTACCGTCAACCTAGACGGCGGTACAGGGAGTGACATGTTGCAGGTGTACAAAGGCACAGCAACAGCCGCCTTAGACTTGACCAGTTTGAAAGCCACCAATTTCGAGACACTCGATGTGTTGACCGACACCACGGGTGGTATTTCGGTTACGCTGAGCAGTGCGGGGGTGCAGCAATTGGTGGGAGCAAGCGCCAGCAGCGTTTTGACGCTGCGACTTGGCTCAAACGACTCATACACTGTGGCCGTTGAATCGGGGGTCTCTGTCTCGCAAGGTCAAAGCATTAAGTTTTACAGCAACCCCGACCTGGCTGCCTCACACCTGATTGCCCAGGTCAATTTTTCCTATGTCTGAGACCCAAGCATCCCCCATCCCCCCCGACCTCTCCAGCCTCAAGTCCTGGCTGGGCTTTGTGTTGCGTGGCCGCTTGGGTTGGCTCACTTTGTCCAGTTTCTTCATCAACCTGGGCGTTTTCGTGCCTTCGTTGTTTGGCATGCTGGTTTACGACAAGGTGGTGCACAACGGTGTGTTCGAGACGCTTTGGGCTTTGGCCATTGGCGTCGTTTTGTACCTGGCCATAGAGCTGTGTTTGCGCACCTTGCGTGTGCGCGACATCGAGCGCGTGGCCATGGCGGTGGACCAGTTGATCGATCAGCGCCTGTTTGCCGCTTTGCTGCAGCCTTCGGCCCGCAGCGGGGCGCAGCCGGGCATGGCGGCGCGGTTTCTCACGCTCTACCGTGACCTCGCTTCGGCGCGAGACTTTTTCTCGTCGCAATACCTGCTGGCCATGGCCGATGTGCCGTTTTTGGTGCTGGTGTTGCTGGTCATTGGTGTTATCGCCTGGCCGCTGCTGATGGTGGTGCTGGTTTGGGTGGGTTTGTATGTGCTGGTGGGCCAGTGGCTCAAAGACCGCACGCTCGCGCAAACCCGCGATGTCAACACCGAGCAGGCCACCAAACTGGCCCTGCTGACGGACACCCTGTCGTCGCTGGACACTCTGCGCACCAGCCATGCCGGTAGCCGCATGCAGCAGCGCTTTGGCGCAACGTCGTTGCAACTCGCCCGCGCATCTCGCAAGCTGCGTTTGTCGGTGGTGCTGCAAACGCATTGGCAAATGGCGGTGTCTTTGCTCAGCTACATCAGCTTGTTGGTGGTGGGCGCTTATTTGATCTTTGGGCAGCACATCACCGTGGGGGCGCTCATTGCTGTGTCCATGCTCAGTGGGCGCACGCTGGGCACCGTGGGCCAGGTCTTGCTGGCCTTGGGCCGCTGGACAGAGCTGCGCCAGTCCATGACCCAGCTGGCACCTTATTTGCAAGCTGCGCCGGGGCAGGGCGATGCACTGCCCACCCTCAGCGCAGCCAGCGGCCCCCAAAGCACTCCAGCATCCAGCGCCGTCATCGACACCCTGCGCCGCCCACCAGGCACGGTGCGCGGCCACATCGCCACACACCAGTTGGTGCACCGCTATGCCAACGGCCAGACCGCGCTGCGCGAGCTCAACCTGACCATTCAGCCCGGTGAGCGCGTGGGTCTGCTGGGGCGTCCCGGTTCGGGCAAGTCCACCTTGCTGCGCATCTTGGCCGGAGCCATTCAGCCCATGCAAGGCGAGGTGCGGGTGGATCACGCCAAGCTGCACAGCATCGCCACGCATGACCGTGTGACCTGGCTGGCTTTCAAGCCGCAAGAAGCGCCGCTGTTGGCGGGCACGCTCGAATCCAACATCTTGCTCAACCTGCCTGACGATGCCACGCCCCAAGAGCGCATGGACGCACTGGCCCACGCCGTCTACATGTCGGGTCTTGACGCCGACTTGGCTTCGGGTGCACTGCGGCTGGACTTGCCTATTGAGGAGTACGGGGCCAACCTGTCGGGTGGCCAGCGCCAAAAGGTGGCCTTGGCCCGCACATTGGCCACGCGCCCCCGCTTGTTGTTGTTGGACGAGCCCACCACGGGCCTGGACACCGAAACCGAAAAAACCATCGTCGAGCGCCTAGCCGCCCTGACCGATGTGACCCTCATCATGGTCACCCACAGCGCAGCAGCGCTGGCCATCACCCAGCGGCTGGTCGTTCTGGACCAAGGCCAGTTGCTGGCCGACGGCCCCACGGCCAAGTTGCTGGTGTCCTGATTAAAATGCTCAATTGATTCTGAATAGATTCCTATGCACATTGCTCTGTTAGAAGACGAAATTACGCTGGCCCATGAAGTCGAGGCGCTCCTGACCGAGGCCGGGCACACCGTTGCGCATTTTGTGGATGGGCATCAGATGATGCGTGGCCTGCTCAAAGACACGTTTGACATGTTTGTGCTCGACTGGCATGTGCCGGGTCCCAACGGCATGGAGGTGCTGCAGCACCTGCGTGAAACACTCAAACTCACCACGCCCATCATTTTTCTGACCAGCAACAACGCCGAAGAGCAAATCGTGCAAGCGCTGGACGCCGGTGCCGACGACTACTGCGCCAAGCCTGTGCGCACTTTCGAGTTCATGGCCCGTTTGTCCGCTTTGCAGCGCCGCACGGCACCACCAGCCCCCATGAGCTTGGGCGGCGAGTTGTTGCCCGGTTACGTGTTTGACCACGTTGAGCGCATCGTGCGGGTAGACGGCGAGCCCGTGGTGCTGACCGAAAAAGAATACGAACTCAGCCGCTTGATGTTTGAAAACCCAGACCGTCCGATTGCCCGCAACCGGATCATGAAAGACATCTGGGGCCGCGAAGAAGACGCACTTTCGCGCACGCTCGATGTGCACATTTCTTGGATACGGCGCAAGCTCAACATTGGTGCCAATGCCGACAACGTCCGCTTGGTCGTGGTGCACGGGTTTGGCTACCGACTCATGAAAATGTCGCAACCCGAAGGGGGAACCACATGACCCGTCTGAACGCCACACGGGCCTCGCAGGCCAGTCGCTGCGTTGCCCGTGTGCTGACCTTGGCTCTGGCAGGTGCAAGCCCCTTGTGGGCACAAACCGCATCAGACCCCGTGCCCGACACCGGGCACCTGATTTACCAAATGCAGCAGGGCGACAGCCTCTTGGGCTTGGTCAACCGGCACATGCAAGGCCCGGATGCGCTGAAACAGTTGGTCCAGGCCAATCGGTTCCCCAATGTCAACCGCATTTCGGTGGGCAGCAAAATCAAAATTCCGCGCAGCCTGCTCAAGCACACACCGGCCACAGCGACCGTGTCCCGGCTCAACTGCAAAACCGTCATCCAGATCGATGGCAACGCCGCCACCCCCATCAAAACTGGCACCGTGTTGGGCGAGGGCGCTGTCTTGCGCATTCCGGCAGGCTGCCAGTTTGCCCTCACGCTCGAAGACGAATCCACCCTGCGCCTCATGTCCGGTGCGGTGATCCAGATCAAGACCCTGCGCCGCAACTCACTGGAGACCTCGCCAGAAGTCAAAGTTGAACTGCTCGACGGGCGCATGGAAATCGACGTGCCTAAAAAGCGCCAAACCGGCGATGCCCCCTTCGAAGTGCTCACCCCCACATCGGTGGCCGGTGTGCGGGGCACGGAATTCCGTGTGGGTTTTGATGCCAAACAACGCACCAGCCAGGTCGAAGTCAAAGTCGGCGTGGTGGGCGCTCGCGGCGAGCTAGAGAAAACCGAAAAGCGCACCGAAGCCGGTCAGGGCGTCGCCATCACGGCCAGCGGCCAATCACAGGACATTGAAAAACTCCTGTCTCCGCCTCGATACGCCAGCGTCGAGCCCCAAGCGGGCGGCAAAGACCTGCTGCTCAAATTTGATGCCGCAGCGCAAGCCGAGCGTTTTTTGCTCATCACCGCAGATGACGCCAACTTCAGCGCCCTGGTCTCTCAAACCCAGCCCACCCAAGCCCAAGTGCTTGCCTCGGAGTTGGGCAGCAAACCCGTGTTTTACCAATGGTCATCGATCTCGGCCTCTGGCCTGATGGGGCAAGCCCAAGACTACGCCATCTGCAAAGGCTACAAACGCCTAGACCACTGGCGCTGCAACGTGCCCTTCAACACCTTGGGGCTCATCAAGCCGCACTTGTTGTTCCAAAAAGTGGATGCACAAGGCCAGGTCTTCGAACTGCTCAACGGCCCGATCCAGGCGGTTGACAACAACTTGCTGGTGTTTCGCGGCCTGCCTTCAGGGGTCTACCGCTGGCGCATCGAGCACGAAGTCTCTGCCGCCATGAAGGCGGGCATCAACGGGCAGTTTGAACTGGTGGCCATCCCCGGTACCGACTGATGAAGTCCCCCCTGTCGGTTCTGACAGACGTCTGGCCCAAATGGAGCCAGCGCCAGTACACCCGAGACGAGCGGCGCTTTTACCTCGAATGGGTGATCGTGGCCGTATTGGCACTCAGCACCCTCAGCCTGTTCATTTTCATGGACTGGGGCAAAGCCCCCGGGCACGTCATTTACGACCAGTTCCACCGCTGGCGTGCCCCCTTGCCCTCCAACGACATCGTCATCATTGGCGTGGACGACGCCAGCCTGGACGAGCTGGGCGGCTGGCCCCTCAAGCGCGTGGTGTATGCCGACTTGTTGAAAAAATTGGCCGATACCGGCAACCAGCCCAAAGCCATCGGCTTTGACATCCTCTTTCCCGACCCCAGCCCCAGCGACGCCGAGCTGGCCGCACAAATGCGCAGGCACAACGCCTTTTTGGCGGTCGAGCAGCCCCGCGTCAATGCTGTGGCCCCGTTTGTCGTGCACAAACCCCAGGCCACCCTGATTGACGCCGCTAAAGGCCTGGCGCACATCAACGTCACCTTTGAAAACGATGGGTTTTCTCGTGGCGCCTATTTGCAGGAAGGGGCGCTGCCGCACCTGGCACTGGCCGTCTCGGGGCAACCCGTCCAAAACTACCTGTCGCATGGGGCCTACCGGCGCTTCAACCTGGTGGACCCCGAGATCGGATTTCCGACCGTCTCGCTCGCCGACGCCTTGTCGGAAGGCTTCCCGCTGGAAGTCCTGAAAAACAAATACGTCCTGATCGGCTCCGTCGCCCCCAGCTTGGGCGACCACTTTCCCACCATCTATTCGGGTCGCCAAGGCTCGGGCACACCGGGCGTCATGCTGCACGCCAACTTGCTCAATGACATCCTGCGCGGCAACCTCATCAGCCCGGTGCCCGTATGGGCGCAGTGGGCGCTCAGTCTGTGGGCCTTGCTCTCGGTGCTCATAGCCCTGCTGGTGCTCAGCCCCTTGGCCGAATTTGTGGTCACCCTGATCACGGCGGGTTCGGCCTTGCTTGTCAGCTTTGTGCTGTTGCTGGCGGCTGACGCCTGGTTTGACCCCGGCCTGTGCCTGCTGGCGATTGGTTTTGTCAAACCCGCCTGGGCCTGGCGGCGCACAGAAATGATCGTCCACTTCATGGGCGACCGAGCGGCCAAGCTCGAAAAAGTCCAGCACCAGCGCAAAACCCTCATCACCGGGGGCCTCAAGCTGCGTCACTTTGCCAGCGACACCGTGCTGCAATACTCGCGCCTGCTCGACCGGGCCATTGGCGTGGCCAGTGAGCGGGTGGAGTTTTTGAACCGGATCGTCAGTGAAATCCCCACCGCCATGCTGGTGGCCGATGCCGAGCAACGCATCGTGCTGGTCAGCCCGCGCATGCACCAAGACATTCCAGCGGGCCTGCTGCAAACTGGCCAGCCGCTCTTGCCGCTCATGTTTTATTTGGGCATGCACAAGACCCATGACCTCAACCAGCTCACCGGCCAAGACCACTATGTCAGCGGTGTGGACACCAATGGCACCATCCGCTATTACATCTTTCGGGTGGCGCAACTGCCTCAAACCGAAGACAGCGGGCTGTGGATTTTTGCGCTGACCGACATCACTCAAATGCGCCAGTTTCAGGCGCAACGCGAACAAACGCTGCAACTGCTCTCGCACGACATGCGCACGCCCATCGCGTCCATCATCTCGCTCAGCCGCCAAAGCTGGGCAGGGGCTGGCAACACGGGCACCGTAACCCCGCAAACCGCCGCCAACATCTACCGCCACGCAGACACGCTGCTCAACATGATGGACGACTTCATCTTCTCCATCAAAGCGCAGGCGCAGGAGTACCAACTGGTGGAGACCCTGGTCGACAGCGTGGTTGACGACGCCATCTACCAAGTCAAAGACCTGGCCCAAAGCCGCCAAATGCGACTCGTGCAAAGCTTTGACGACGAGCCCCAATTTGTCATGGCCGACCAACGCCTGCTCACCCGCATGCTGGTCAACCTGCTGGTTAACGCGGTGCGTTATGGCCAACGCGGCACAGAAATCCACATTGCTCTGAGCCACGACGCCGACCATATGGCCTCTGGGCAAACCATGCCCATGGCCTCGCTGGGCCAAATGGTGCACATCGTCATCACCAACCAGGTGGGTGAGCCCACCGACACCGCCGAACCCCGACACATGGCCTCGCAAGGCTTTGGGCTGGGCTTGTCGTTCGTCAAAACCGTGGTCCGCAAACACCAGGGCCATATCCAGTTTGAGCTGCCCACCACCCCCGGCACCCAGGCACAGGTGCACCTGCAACTGCCCATCTCCAAGCCATTCGGCCAAAACTGATTTTTTGCCGCTTTCCCTTTGGGGAGCTTGGCCCGCAGCGAATGTCGCAAGGTAATAACAACAAAACCATCAATTGATAAATTTGACGTTTTAATAAATTTAAAACGCCATTTAGGCTTAGTTAAGAACCAAAACTGACGTTAATTCTGACAATCACCCAGGCAAAGACTTTTGATGTCTTTGGTATCAAATTCTTGGGGTTTCAGATGAACGCACGCAGTTACAAGACCGTATTTTCCAAACGCCTGGGCACTTTGGTGGCTGTTGGCGAACACGCCACCAGCCAGGGCAAGGCCAACGGCGCAGGCTCCGGCGGGGGGGCTGGCGGGGGGGCTGGCGCATCGGCCACGCTGGGTTACATCGCCGCCCTGACTGCCGGGTTTGCATTTGTCAGCCTAGCTTGGGCCGCCCCGGCCAACAACGCACTGCCCACCAGCGGCACCGTGGTGCAGGGCGCGGCCAGCATGGCGCAAAGTGCCAACCAGCTCAACATCACACAGTCCACCCAGCGTGCCGCCATCAACTGGCAAAGCTTTGACATTGGCAGCCAAGCCCGTGTGCAGGTTTACCAACCCAACGCCCAGTCGGTCTTGCTCAACCGCGTGGTGGGCAACACCCCCAGCCAGATCTTTGGCCAAATGCAAGCCAACGGCCATGTGATCTTGGTCAACCCCAACGGCGTGCTGTTTGGTAAAGACGGCAGCGTCAACGCCGGCGGCTTCACCGCATCCACCCTCAACATCTCTGACGCCAACTTCATGGCGGGCAACATGGTGTACGAGCGCAACGGCAGCACGGCCGGCATCGTCAACCAAGGCAACATCACCACAGCGCCCGGCGGCTACGTGGCCCTGCTGGGCGCTACCGTCAGCAACGAAGGCAGCATCACGACCAACGGCGGCAGTGTGGTCATGGGCGCAGGTGAAACCATCAAAGTGCCCGTGAGCGGCACAGGTCGTATCAAACTGGAGCTGACTCCCGCCGCCATCAACGCCAGCGTGAGCAACAGCGGCAGCATCGTCACCGAAGGCGGCCAGGTCTACATGCAAGCCCTGGCGCTGAACCGGGCGGCGGCGCAAATTCTGCAAAGCGGCAGCGTCGACACCACGGGCGTACAAGGCGGTGCAGTGCACCTGCTGGCCGATGGGGGCAGCATCAAGGTGGATGGCGGCATCACCGCCAACAGCACAGGGGCGGGCAAGAAGGGCGGCGACATCATCATTGGTCGTGATGAAGTGACGGGTGTGCTGGCCAAGTCAACGGATGTCAGTGGGTCAACCATTGAGAGCAAAGGTGGTTTTGTAGAAACATCAGCCCACTTATTAGCGGTCGATGGCATCAAAATCAACGCAGGCACTTGGTTGCTTGACCCTGACAATATTGAAATTACCGATGCCGCTTCTGCGAGTGCTGGCTATTCAAAAATCAGTGCTACTGCTATTTCAACTGCATTAAACTCCACTAATGTTGTCATCAATACAACAGGTTCGGAAACAGGCGTTAGTGACAACTCCGCAGCAGCTGGGGATGGCAATATATTGGTGAGTGCCGCCATCACAAAAACTGGCACTCCGGCAACCAAGCTGACACTGAATGCCGATAACGGAATCACAGTTAATCAGAAAATATCCTCGACTAGTGGCGCGCTTGACGTTGAAATGACTGCCTTGGGTAATGCACCATTGGCAGCCAACAGCCAAGGCATTACCCTGAACGCCGCCATCAATACCAATGGTGATGTGACCCTCAATGGGAAAACCAATAACTCTGGTGCAGCCAGTGCATCTAATGCGATTGGTGTCGATATCAAGTCCGCAGCAGGCATCACCGCGAGGAATATTTCCATCACGGGTAAATCTGAAAGCTCTTTCGGTATTCAGTCAGCTTCACTCTTGAATGCGACAGACAAAGTCACGCTCGAAGGCACCAGTAAAAACTGGGTGGGTGTGACGACCACTGGTGCAATCACTGCAAGCAACGGTTTGCTCAGCATCAAAGGCACTAAAGGCGCAGCAACTGATGCGTCGGGTTATCAAGGCATCAATATCAACAGTAACTTAACAGGAGCAAGTGTTTCACTGATTGGTACCTCATATGGTCATTACGGCGTTCAGGTTCAAAATGTGACGGTTAAATCAACATCTGGCGATGTTTACATTGAGGGTACAGGTATCAACACAGCTACTACAACTGGTCAAAACGAGTCGTCGGGGACTCGAATTGCAGGTATCGTTGATGCTAAGGCTAAAGCCACTATCAAGGGCACTACCAGCGATGCGGGTCTTTATCAGGGCCTGATTATTAGCAATCAGGTCAAAGGCGCCAGTGTTGAAATTACCGGCATCGCGAGTAACCATATTGGTGCTGCAATTAATAACGGTGCTAAGGTCACCGCCAGCGCAGGTGACGTCATGATCAACGGCACATCCAATACCAATGAGGGTTTAGGCGTAGGTAGTCAAAGTAGCAATGGTGGCACAACCATTACTGCTACCAATGGCAGCGTATCGCTGACTGGCACATCAAACTCTTCATTGATCAAATCCGGGACCGCTGGCGTGCGTTTTTGGGGTAAAAACAGCGTAACAGCAGATAAAAATATCAATATCACTGGCACCGTGGATACGCTAGCTAATAAGAGTGGCGTTGGGGTGGAGTTTCAACGCTACCCAAGTGCAACCGATTTAAAGACAACAACAGGCGATATTAATATTACCGGCACACTCACAGGTGGTGGTGGTGGTTCTGGTGTCAGGATGGGCGAAAGCGGATGGGGTGCACAGGCACCGATGATTTCAGCAGGCGGTAATTTCACTTTACGGGGTAACAATCGCGGATCGAATAGCAATGCATCACCCGCAATTTCTGCTTCAGGTGGTATGCAAGTAAGCGCAGGCGGCAATATTGTTGTGCAGGCGGAAACCAATAATGCAGCGGTTGCTGCGATGAGCTTCTACTCGGGGACTGCTTTGAAACTTGGTGTTCCGGACTGGGGTAGTGCTTTACAAGCCAATACATCGTTTATTACTTCTAAAAATGTATTGATTCAAGCCAACCAAGGCGGCATCGTATTCAATAACAGTATCATCCCAACCTTAACCAGTGGTGTAGCGCCTAATCTGTTGACTGCGCTCACTGACATCAAAGGTAAAAACATCACCATTGACAACACTGGTGCGGGTATGGTCACGGGCCCAACTAACATTGTTGGCGCTGGCAGTATCGATGCGACAACAGGCGCTGTTATTACTGCGGGTTCTGGCAGCGCAACTGGAGGTACTTCTGGCATCAGCATTGATGGAAGAAAGATCACGGCCACAGGCAACCTCAATATCATGGGCGTTGCTGCAGGCACTGGAACTGGCATCGGCAGCAACGCTGTCTTAACTGCAGATGGTGTGGTGAATTTAACGGGTAAGTCGGTTGGCGGAACAGGCTTAATATCTGCAGGTGCTGTGAAATCAAATAATGATGCTGTGAGCATCATAGGCACCAGCACTGGATCAACCGGTGGTAGTGGTTCTGATATTCAAGGAACGGTCACAGCTAACTCTAATATCAATTTAGAGGGTTACAGTGGAAATACAAATAACGTTCAAGGTTTACTTATTCGAAACGCTGTGAATTCAACTGCGGGTGATATCACTGTCAAAGGTGAAACCAAAGCCGCTTCGCAACGTGCAGTAGCGATTACTGCTAACGGTGTCAATAATGGCAGTCTGAAAGTGGCTGATGGTAAAAATATCAACATCAATGCTAACACCCTGTTAATTAACAACGTTCCCTCTACTTTTGTTGATGCTGGCCCCAATGGTTCGGTGAACATTAAAACGACAACAGCGGGCAATGAGATAAAGATTGGTTCCCCAGATGGGCCGAATGCAACGCTAGGTAGTCAAGTTCTAGGCATTGATAACGGTGAATTGAACCTAATTAAAGCAGGTAATTTGGTGATTGGTGATACAGCCAGTGCTGGCAAAATTAGTATTGCTGTAGCAACCACAACACAATCACAAACAGGCAATATCACCTTGCAAACGGGTGGCAATATTTCTGTTGATCAGGCGTTGACTGTCGCTGATACAAAAAATCTGACGCTTCAAGCCAAAGGGGATGTGACTATTGGAGCTGAGATTAAGCGAACTGGTACAGGTAACCTTGTGATCGCTGCGGGTCTTGGAAAAGCAGCTGGTGATGGTACTGTGGGGCAAGTTACAACGTCGAATTCGTTTGGCAAAATCACTAACGCCAGTGGCAAAACATATATTTACACAGGTAGCGTAGCTGGATCAGCCAAGATGAGTGATCTCAACAACGCATTCAATACGCTTTATTTAACAGCTTCTGGTGCTAACGCTCAAAACGCACAATCCAATACAGCCACGGCTTTAGCTAACACTATTTCTGGCGGTGCCAATACGCAGGTGATGTACCGTGAAAAAATTGCGGTGGATTTGAGTGCTTCAGGAAATAGCCTAATCAATGCAGTGAAGGCCTATGGTGATGTTTCACAATCAACTGTTAATTCCGATGCACAAACTGCCCTCAAAGCCATCAATGCTGATAAGACATTAAGTTGGAGTCAAGCGGACAACACCTTTAACTTGAGTTCAGACAAGCTGGTTGACACTTTGCGTGTGGATGGTGCTGCGTTCAGCACGGCGCAAAAATTGAGAGCTGGTGGGACTGCTTACGGTACCACTTCTTCCACATACAGCGTGACGTCCTCTCGAGCGCTGCCAACTTTGACAATTAACCAAAAAGCACTGACTGGTTCGATTGCTCAAGGCAATACCACTTACGGTGATTCTTTGGTTGCCGGTACAGCCAGCTTCACCAACAAGGTTGGTAGCGATGTGGTGACTCCCGGCATTGTGATCATCGCCACAGCGGGCAACACCAGTGGCAGCGGTAACCTCAATGCAGGCACATACGCAGGCATCCAGTCCGTGAGTGGATTGACCGGCGCTGACGCCGCCAACTACTCCTTCACCAACGTCAAAGGGGACTACAAGGTCGATCAACGTCAGTTGACCATCGCTCCCGGCTCCGTCGCCACCAAAACAGCCGACGGCACAACCACTGCAACTGTGACCCCCGGCACGTTGAGCAATTTGGTGGGCACTGAAACCTTGGGTGTGGCGGCCACCGGCACGTTCAGTGACGCCAATGCGGGCAACAACAAAGCGGTCAACGCTTTCTACACCCTGCAAAACGGTGCCAATGGCGGGGTGGCCAGCAATTACATTTTGGCCCTGGGCAAGCCCGGCAACCCCGATACGCGCATGACCGGCAACATCCTGGCCAGCGTGAACCCGGTCATCAACCCCACCCCATCGCCGGTGAACAATAATACGGGCAGTCGTGTGAGCGCGGTGTCTGGTTTTGGCGGCAGTGGCGCGGCGACTGGTGTGCTGGATGACAAACCCGTGACCGAGAGCCGCGAGGTGTGCTCCGACGTGTTCCCAGAAAATTGTGAATGCCAGCCCAGCGTAATCACGAGCATCGAGATCTGCTTTGCGCCCAAGCGCGTGGCTGCCACCAAGGAAGAAAAATGAAGAAGTTTGTATGGCGTGATGTGACTTTGGCTTGCATGTGCGTGTTGGGCGCGGTGCCCGTGTGGGCACAGCAAGCACCAGCGGTGTCACCCGGGGTGAACCCCGGCACTTTGCTGCGCAACATCGAGTCGGCCCCCGTTCCGGCCAAGCCTGCCGACAAACCTGCCGTGACCGAGGCGGACGATTTGTCTGACCTGAAGGCGATCGACAAGTTGGTGCGGGTAGAGGTGCGCAATTTTGATGCTTTGGCCCCAGCCTTGAAGCTGTATTGGCAAGACAACATTGGCAAGCCGGTCTCGGTTGAGGCCTTGGCCCAGTTCAAGATTTGGGCCAACGACGAGGCCAAAGAGAGTGGCTTGTATGCCTTTGCCCAAACCGACTCCGAGCCGGGCGAGGGGGGCGATGTGCTGGTGGTGACCATGGTGGTGCCGCGCATCAAGTCGGTTCGGGTGTTTGTGCCTGACGAAGATTTGGCCAAGCGTTATGAGGCCTTGTTGACCACCCGCTTTGCTAAAGACTTTGCGCCGGGCAACGTGGTCGACCCGAATGGTTTGGACCAGCGTCTGGAGGCGGCCAGCTACGATTTGCCCGTGAGCCTGGAGATCGTGATCCGCTCGGCCGGTCCCAACTTGGTGGATTTGGTGGTCAACGTGTCGGCTTTGCCTGCAGAGCCGGGCAAGCTGGCTAATGGTGTGGTGCAAATCAACAATTACGGCTTGAAGTCTTATGGTCGTCCCCAAGTCATGGGCATGGTGAGTGTGGGCGGCCTCACGCCCAATGCACTGTTGAGCCTGACGACCCAGGTGTCTGAAGGCGTGCGATATGGCCGTGCCGAATACGAAGGCCCGGTCGAGGCCTATGCCGGGCGTATGAAAATTTATGGCAGCCGCTCTGACAGCCACACCATTTTGGGGGGCGACACAGCCAGTAAGGGCGTCTCGCAAGAGGTGGGCGCAGGCCTCACTCACATGTGGGGCAACTACAAAAGCTTCGTGTTCAAAACCGTGACCGAAATCGGTGGCCGCCAGACGATTTCTCATTTGGCGCTGGACGATTCCGAGACTGGCCGGGTCGAAGAAACGCAGTTGCGCTTGACGTGGTCGATGGACAACGAGCGCGTTGCCCGCGAGCCATCGCGCTTGGCCGTGACGGTGACAGCCGGTGAATACACGCGTTTGGGCGGCTCTGAGGCTTACAACGTGGAGACCGGCGGTTACGGCAAGTTGAACGTGTCCGGCCGCATGCAACGCAACTTGAGCCGTGACGGAAATTGGCAGTGGGTGGGCCGCTTCAATGCCCAGGCCGCCACCCGCACGCTGGACGGTTACAACCGCTTGGCGTTGGGCGGCGTGAACGGCGTGCGGGCTTACACCGCAGCCGACGGTGTGGGCGACCAAGGTGTGGTGGCTTCGCTGGAGCTGAACCGCCGCTTGTCGAGCAGCCAGATGGTCGGCGTGTTTTATGACGCCGGGGTGATTCGCCCCAACAAGGTCCATGTGGATGGGGGCTTCAACACAACCTATAGCCTGCAAGCGGTGGGTGCGCAGTGGACGGGCAACTTGGGCCGCTGGTACTACAACGCCACTTTGGCCAAGGGCTTCGGCGGCTACAAGCTGGCCGAAGCAGGCCAGGTGACAGAGTCTCAACGCAACCCCTGGCGTTTGTCGGCAGCCCTGTCTTACGTGTTCTGACGGGTTTTTCCCTCGCTCCTTCACCAGCCCGGCCAGTCCGGGCTTTTTCTTTTTCTGAGTCATACCCGCGCATGCGGGTACCCACGGCAGCCGAAGGCATGGACCCCCGATCAAGTCGGGGGTGACGAGTCATGGGTCGGGGGTGACGATTCACAGGCTAGTCGGGGGGTGACGAGACCAGTGTCATACCCGCGCATGCGGGTATCCACGTCAACCATCCATTTGCATTAAATTCATGAATTCATCAAATAAACAAATTTAACTGAAATTAAGCGCTTTTTTTGCACTCAAATTGACAATATAGTTTGCAATATTGAATATTTGCCAATAAAATCAATAAAAGCGCTGTGAGTTGGCAGTTTGTCGTTATCTCAAGGCGTTCAGGCCGCCCATGAAATGGGCTGGCTCTTGTTGATGTCGAATTTTCAATGAACGCGAACTGCTTTAAAACTGTCTTTTCAGAACGCTTGGGCTGCCTCATCGCCGTGGGAGAGCACGCCTGCAGCCAAGGCAAGTCCTCGGGCGAGTCGGCGTTTGGAAGTTCGTTTTTGGCCTCGGCGGGTGTGTTCACTGGGGCCTTGCTTTTGTCGCAAGTCTTTGTGGGCTTGGCCTGGGCGCAGCCCGCGGCCAATGCGCTGCCTACAGGCGGCGCTGTGGTGCAAGGTGCGGCCAGCATGGCCCAAAGCGCGAACCAGCTCAACATCACGCAGGCCAGCCAGCGTGCGGCCATCAACTGGCAAAGCTTTGACATTGGCGCTGCTGCCAAAGTGAATGTGGTGCAGCCCAATGCGCAAGCGGTGCTGCTCAACCGCGTAGTGGGCCAAAGCCCGAGCCAAATCTTTGGCCAGCTTCAGGCCAATGGCCATGTGATTTTGGTCAACCCCAATGGCGTGCTGTTTGGCAAAGACGGCAGCGTGAACGCAGGCAGCTTCACCGCATCGACCTTGGGCATCACCGATGCCGATTTCATGGCGGGCAACATGGTTTACCAACGCAACGGCAGCACGGCCGGGGTGGTCAACCAGGGCACGATTGAAGTGTCACCCGGCGGCTATGTGGCCTTGCTGGGTGCGAGCGTGAGCAACGAGGGCAAGATCATCGCGCCCAAAGGCGGTGTGGCATTGGGTGCTGCAGAGACCATCAAGGTGCCTCTCAGCGGCAGTGGCCGCATCAAGCTGGAACTGACGGCGGGCGACATCAACGCCAGCGTGAAAAACAGCGGCAGCATTGTGTCGGAGGGCGGGCAGGTGTACATGCAGGCGCTGGCCTTGAACCGGGCGGCCGCGCAAGTGATTCAGAGCGGCAGCATCGACACGACGGGCGAGCAGGGCGGTGCGGTGCACCTGCTGGTCGACGGCGGCACCATCAAAGTGGATGGCAGCATCACGGCCAACAGCACGGGCACGGACGACAAGGGCCAAGTGCGCAAGGGGGGTGACATTGTCATCGGGCGCGATGAAGAGACGGGCGCATTGGCGAAAGTAACAGACGTGAGTGGCGCATTGTTGGAGACTCAAAAAGGTTTTGTTGAAACCTCGGGCCATGATCTTAGAGTTGATGATCTTCAGGTCAAAGCGTCTAACTGGTTGCTTGACCCAGACAACATTGACATTACAGGCGACGCAACAGCTGCCACAACGGGTTATTCCAAGATCAAAGCCAGTGCTATTGTTGCGGCACTCAATGCTGGGACAAGTGTCACTGTTAGCACAACGGCAACATCCAGTGTTCATCAGCCTGCCTACTCAGACACGGCTGGCACGGGTGCAGGTGCCGCGGTTACTGGCGATGGCAATATTCTGGTTAACGCGGCCATCGTCAAGTCGGGTGCCAGTGATGCAAGCCTGACCCTGCTGGCCGACAACGGCATCACCGTGCACCAGCGCATTGGCAAAGCCAGCGCTGACATTACATCTACAGGTAAGCTGGATGTGACCTTGACAGCCAGTGGAAATGCGGCTGTTGCAACGGATAGTAGAGGTCTTGTACTTAACAGCTTCATTGATGCCAACGGTGGGGTGGTGACAATTTCTGGCACCAACGTCAATACCAATGGCAGTAGCGTTGGCGTGACGTTCAACAACGGTTCGGGGATCACTGCAGGCTCTTATACCGTGCAAGGTGTTTCGACCTCAACCGCCCAGCAGAGCTATGGCGTGGGTATGTTTGGGACCGTGAAATTCAAATCCACGGGTGACAGCCTCATCAACGGTACATCGTTGGCTCAGAGCACTGCGATGACCTATGGCACCACAATCAGCGATGGTGCCAACGTTTCGTTTGATGCGGGTAATGCCGGTGGCAAGTTGGTCGTCAAAGGTTCCAATGCCGCCTGGGAGACAGGTTTGCGGATCAGTGCCGTCGGTGGATCGGCCACAGTGACGACAGATGGTCTTGTGACCTTGGGGGCCTTGGAGGCCAACTCTCAATTTTCATTCCGTGCGGGCACAATCACCGCCAATTCTGGCTCCTTGACGCTATTTGGGCAAATGGCGGGTGGCGGCACTGCACTGTCCACTTATGACGGTTCCTCTATCACGGCCAACAATGGCACTTCAATCACGATGGAAGGCAAGATTACCGGCACCAATACAGGAACGGCGGTCGGCCTCGGTCAAAACAGTTCTTTGACGATGCAGGCGTTGCAAGGCACCGCAGCAAGTGCCGGTGACATCAAGATCACGGGCACGGCAACCAACGGCACGGGTGTCTATATCAAAAATGCCTCCAATACGACGTGGAGAGGCAGAAACATCGCGATCAATGGTCTAGTTAATACAGCTGTTGGCGGGACGGCATATGGCGTATTTTTTCAGCGCTATGCCAGCATTCCGACTTTTATCGCAACAGGCAATATCAGTGTTGAAGGGACTGTTCAGGGGGCAGGCTCTGGAACTGGTTTGACCTTTGAAATCAGTGGTTGGGGTGGCCAAGCGACAAGCATGACAGCCAGTGGCGACATTACCTTGCGTGGTAACAACCGCGCATCCACTGCCAACACCCGCAATGCGGTTTACATCGCTTCTGGGCTTCAGGCTGTGGCAGGAGGGAACCTTGTTTTGCAGGGGGAAACCAATAACGCCGCAACAACAGCCATCAATGTTGTGTCGAATGCGGCCAGTTCATGGGGTACCTCTCTGTATGGCAACATGACACTGCAGGCAACCGGTAACGTTCTGGTGCAATCCAATCAAGGCAGCATTGTTCTTAGCAACCAATTGGCGAGCACGTATACCAGTGGCGCTTTAACCACTGAAACCAAAATTACCGGTCACAACATCACCATCGACAACACCGGCGCCGGCATGGCGACGGGTGCTGGAACGGCTGTCACGGGCACCGGTGGCACTCAAGGTGCAACGCTGGGCTCAGGAAATATTGATGCAGCGACAGGCGTCATTACACGAGGGGCAGGCAAATCCACTTCCAGTACAGCGGGCGTCAGGTTGACAGATGGTCGTGCCATCACTGCCAAAAACAATATCAATATTTTTGGTGCAGGGACAACGGGTAACGGTGTTGAAATCAGTGGCGCTGCCGCGCTGTCTGCCAACGTGGCCGGATATACGGGCAATATCAATATTGCGGGCGAAAACACCAACGCCACTGTTGGGAATGCAGCCATCAACATCAGCAATGCTTCTGCGACCATCACAGCACTCAACTACACCACCTTGACATCCAGTGGTGTTGGTTCCGGCACTTCTTTGGTCGCAGCAGGCAATATCACCGTGGGTGGTGAATTGCAGGTGGAAAATCTTGCTGCGGGAACGATTTCCGGTGTGATCGGGGGCACGGGCATGCTCCGGAAAAGAGGAGGAACTGGTGCTGGTACCCTGACATTGACCGGTGAAAACACATACACCGGAGGCACCACGGCCAATGGTGGCATGTTGCAGGTGGGCAACGGCGGCACCACGGGCACATTGGGAGTAGGAGGCGCTATTTCGGTAGGGGCCGCACTGAGTTTCAAGCGTTCCAACACGCTGGAAATTTCTCAAAACATCAATGGTGTGGGGCAGATCAGTCAGATTGGGACTGGGACAACCATACTTAGCGGTACCAATAGCTACTCGGGTACAACGACTATTAGCTCGGGTGGACTCCAGATCGGTCATTCAGGAACAACGGGAACTTTGGGGGCTGGCGCTGTAAGCGTCGCCAGTGGCGCGAACTTGTCATTCAAAAGATCGGGCACATGGACTGTTGCCAATGCCATCAGTGGTGCAGGTAATTTGACGCAAGAGGGTTCGGGAACCACTGTTTTGACTGGCGCCAACATTTACACAGGCACGACCACCATCAGTGCCGGTGCCTTGCAAATCGGTGATGGAGGAACCAGTGGTGCATTGGGTTTGGGTGCTGTGGTCAACAATGCCAGTCTGATTTTCAATCGTTCAAACGCTTTGACAATCGCCAATGCGATCAGTGGCAGTGGTGGGCTGATTCAGCAAGGTACTGGTACGACTGTTTTGTCTGCAGACAATAGCTATGGAGGCACCACGGTGGTGAGTGGTGGAACGCTGCAAGTGGGTAATGCAGGTGCCACAGGTACGTTGGGTGCGGGCGCAGTCACGCTCAGCAACAACGCCAATTTGAGTTATGTGCGTTCGGCGGACACAACCATTGCAAACAATATCTCCGGTGTGGGCAGCCTTTCCGCCAGCATCACGGGCGTGGGCAGTGATTTGACCATCGCTAATGCCGTCGCATTGACAGGCGGGACAGTCAATTTGGCTGCAGATGGTCACCTGACTGTGACGCAAACTGTTGGCACAAGCAACGCTACCAGCAGCGCAGTTGTCATGACATCGGGCAAAGCCACTTCGGCAGGTACTGCGAGTGGTGGAGACATCAGCTTTTCGGGCAGTGGCGGTGTGAGCGTTGGCGCCAGTGGGCGTGCGACTTTGTACACGGGTTCGCTGACTGGCAGTACAGGTTTGGGCATTGTCGCAGGCAACAGCCGCTACAACAGTGACGAACTCGCGAGCAATTACACGAGTGCGCTGGGCACAGGCGTGTACGCGGTCTATCGCGAAGCCCCGACGCTTTCGATCAACGTCAACAACGCCAGCAAAACATACGATGGCGTTGCTTTTGGTGGTGGAAATGGTTTGGTGGAGTCAGGCGCGACGGGTCTCAAAAACGGAGACTCTCTTTCGAGTGCCTTGTCTTCGGCAGTTTGGAGTGGTGCAGCTCAAAATGCTGTGAATGCAGGGACTTACACCTTGAGCGCCAGCGAGAGTATTGCAGGCAAGAGCGCCTTGGGTTACGTCACCACCTACAACGATGGCGCGCTGAACATTGCGCCCAAAAGCATTGCGGTCACCGGTATCACGGTCGATGCCAAGCCGTATGACGGCAATGCGGTGGCCCGTATTTCTGCGGCGAGTTTCAGTGGTTTGGTGCCAGGCGAAAGCTTGGGTTTGAGTGGCGCTGGGTTTTTTGACAGCCCGAATGTGAATGGTGTGTCCTTGGCGACAGTGCCCAATGTGGGCCAGCTCACGCGTGCCAATGGCACGGGCGATTGGGGCAATTACAGCCTGAGCGCAACGGGTGCTGTGAGCACCAGTGCCATCGGCAAAATCACCCCCGTGGCTTTGACGGCCCGCGTGAACGACTCTGCCGTGTTTGTGACCCAGTCGGCCAGTGCAGCGCCTGACATGGGCGTGGCGTACACCGGCTTTGTGAATGGCGAGTCGGCCAGCTCGGCGCTCAGTGGTTTGGGTGTACGCACGTATTCTGGCGCAACCGACTACCCCACGGCGGGCAGCTACACCGGTGTGTATGGCTTGTCTGCTGTGCCCACTGCCAACCATGGCAACTACAGCGTGTCGGTGATTCGCGGGGCGCTGACGGTGGTGCCCGCTGACAAATTGTTGATTCGCGTGGACAGCCAAACCAGTGCCTATGGCCAACAAAGCGCTGCGGTCGATGGCGTGGCGAGCCCGGGCACCGTCGGGGCTTATTACTGCCTTGATGCCGCCTTGGCTTGCAACGGTGCGAATTTGGTCAGCCTGAATTTGACGCGTCTGTCGTCCAACCGCTGGAAGGCGGCAGACAGCACGGGCAGTTTTGTGGTGTTTGATACCGCCATCTCTGGGGCCAGCTATTCCACAGGCGGTTACCTGAATGTGGGCAATTACCGGTACACGACTTCCGAGATCAGCCCTTTGTCTTTGCCCAATGGCAACTTCTCTGGCCGCTTCAGCAATGCAGGCGTTTTGACGGTGGATGCACAGCCGATCACCGCCAGCTATTGGGCGGCTGACAAGAGGGTGGATGGCACGGTCAGCGCCCAGGTGGTGTCGACGACGAGCGGGTTTTTGGCGGGTGACCAGGTTTCTGACCAGTGGACCCGTGCCTCTTTTGCGACCGCCAGCGTGGGTAACTATCAAACGGTCTCGGTCAATGGCGTGCAGTTGTTGGGAGCAGACCGGACCAATTACCGCTTGGTGAACCCCTTGGCGCTGACGACGGCCAGCATCTTGCCCATCGATGTGCCAGAGGAACGCCAGCCTGCTCGGCCGCAGGTGAAGCCGGTGGTGCTGTGGTTCGATGTGGGCAACACCGTCGGCGCAAAGCGTGTGATCCAGTCGGAAGTGCTTGTGCGCGCCGGTGCAGCGGTGGGGTTTGATGAGGGGGCCAGCTCGGCAGCCATTGCTGCTGGTTCAGGTGGTGCAGGTGCAGGTATTGCCAATGCGGGCAGCGTGACCCCCAGTTCTAAGCGCGCCGATGGCATGGCCGCTTGCGTGAGCGAAGTGCCTCTGAAAACGGCGCAGGATGTGGAGCCTTCTTGTGTTTGCAAGCCGACGCCCATTGAGGGCGTGCAGCTGTGCATGGAGCCTCGGCTGGTTTCTCCGCTGGTTTCACGGGCTTTGTAAAAGCAGCTTGGATAGATTGATGTTCAGCTTTCAAAATCATCGATTTTTTATAAATAAATTAAATTAATCGAATTAATTGACTTATTGATCCATTGATCACTATTTGTCGTTGAAATGTGACAATATAGTTTGCAGTTGTGTTAATTTCTATTTAAAATTGCGAAATTCGCTTTTTTCGGTCAAAACATCCCTAAATGACAAGACAGACAAGTCTTCCAAGCCTGCCGCTGAGCAGGTCGCTTTTTAATTTCCAATGAACGCCAACTGCTTTAAAACTGTTTTCTCAGAACGCATGGGCTGCCTGGTCGCGGTGGGCGAACACGCCTGCAGCCAGGGCAAGTCCTCGGGTGAGTCGGCTTTTGGCGAGGCCGCTTTCGTCGCTTCGGTGTTGGCTTTGGCGGGTGTGTTCATTGGGGCCTTGGTCTTGTCGCAAGTCTTTGTGGGCTTGGCCTGGGCACAGCCCGCGGCCAATGCGCTGCCCACAGGCGGCGCTGTAGTGCAAGGTGCGGCCAGCATGGCCCAAAGCGCCAACCAACTCAACATCACCCAAGCCAGCCAGCGTGCGGCCATCAACTGGCAGAGCTTCGACATCGGTTCCAGTGCCAAAGTGAACGTGGTGCAGCCCAATGCACAGGCCGTGCTGCTCAACCGCGTGTTGGGCCAAAGCCCGAGCCAAATCTTTGGCCAACTGCAGGCCAATGGCCATGTGATTTTGGTCAACCCCAATGGCGTGTTGTTTGGCAAAGACGGCAGCGTCAATGCAGGCAGCTTCACGGCATCGACCTTAGGCATTTCGGATGCCGATTTCATGGCGGGCAACATGGTGTACCAGCGCAACGGCAGCACAGCTGGTGTGGTGAACCAGGGCACGATTGGCGTATCGCCCGGCGGTTACGTGGCCTTGCTGGGGGCGAGCGTCAGCAACGAGGGCAAGATCATTGCGCCCAAAGGCGGCGTGGCCTTGGGCTCTGCCGAAACCATCAAGGTGCCTCTCAGCGGCAGTGGCCGCATCAAGCTGGAGCTGACTGCAAGCGACATCAACGCCAGCGTGAAAAACAGCGGCAGCATTGTGTCGGAGGGCGGGCAGGTGTACATGCAGGCGTTGGCGCTCAACCGGGCGGCAGCGCAAGTGATTCAGAGCGGCAGCATTGACACGACGGGCGAGCAGGGCGGTGCAGTGCACCTGTTGGCCGATGGCGGAACCATCAAGGTGGATGGCAGCATCAAGGCCAACAGCACAGGCACGGACGACAAGGGCCAAGTGCGCAAGGGCGGCGACATCGTCATCGGGCGCGATGAAGAGACGGGCGCTTTGGCCGGGGCCACCAACGTGAGCGGTGCGCAACTGGAGAGCAACAAGGGTTTTGTGGAGACGTCGGGCGATTGGCTGGCGACGTATGGCACGCGTGTGCTGGCCAAAGATTGGTTGCTGGACCCGACCAACATCACGATTGCTGCAAGCGGTGCCACCGGCACGGCGTATTCCAGCAATTACACCGCAGGCGCAGATTCGGTCATTTTGGCCTCTGACATCAACGCCAGCTTGAACGCAGGCACTGGGGTCACGATTGCTACCAGTTCGTCTGGAGCGAGTGCGGGCAACATTGCCGTCAACGAGAACATCGCAAAAACAGTTGGAGCCTCTGCCTATTTGACCCTCAGGGCCCATGGCGACATCACGGTTGCGTCCAACAAAACCATTACCTCCACTTCTGGCAATTTGTCGGTGACGCTCAACAGTGACTTTGATGCCAATGGTGCTGGGGTCATTGTGATGAACAGCGGCTCAGGCATCACCAGCAACGGGGGCAATATTGCTCTTGGCGGCGGAAGTGCAGGATCCGCAGCCAGTTATGCAGCTGGCTATGCTTCTGCTTTGACGGGTGTTTCATTGACCGCCAGCAGTTTGAATGCAGGCGGCGGAAACATCAGCATCAAAGGCAAAGGCACCACCGTTTTCACCAACACCAGCAGTATGAGCGGGGTGAACTTGAATGCGGCCACCATCTCCACCTCAGGCGTCGGAACGATCACCATCGACGGCGTTGGGGGCAATGGCAATGTCTCTAACTTGAACGTGGGCATTGGCATGACGAACAGTGCCACGATCACGGGAGGAGCGGGTGCCATTACGTTGACGGGTACAACCAGCACCACCGCTGGAGGCTATTACAACAGTGGCATTTGGGTCTATGGAAATGGCAGCACGGTGACTGGTGCAGGTGCAATTTCATTGACGGGAACTGGCGGCGGTTCGACCTATGGCAGTTTGAACCAAGGTGTCAGGCTTGAGGGGGGGCGGGTGACAGCCACAGGCACAGGCACTGTGACTGTGGTCGGTACCCCAGGAGCGATTTCGGGAACGGCGGGGCCAAATGCCGGTGTTGAAATTTCGGGTGGTGGTTATGTGCAAACCAATGGCGGTAGCATCAGCATCACGGGCAACAGTGGCAGTGCCGGGTTAACTGGCGTCCTACTTCAGTCAAGTGGCTCATCGGTGACTTCGTCGGGTGGCAGCATCACTTTCACGACAGACAGCTATTCAGGTGACAACAGCGCAACAATCAACGCAGGCTCTGGAACCGTCACCATTCAAAACAACACCAGCACCACAACCGTGAATGTCGGTGGCACAGCCACCGACACACTGACAGGCACACTCGGTTTGGACGTGTCGAGCACTGAGCTGGGCAAGATCACCGCCGGAAAAATTGTGGTGGGCCGCAGAGATGCAACGGGCTCTGGCGCTGTCACTGTGAGCGCACTCAATATGGGTGCCATGGGCAATACCGGGGGCGACCTGTCTGTTCTCAGCAAAACCAATATCGCCGTCAACGATTCCATCACCAAGACCGCTGGTACAGATGCCACCTTGAGCCTATTGGCTAACGGCAACATCACCTTAGCGACCAACAAAACCATCACGGCCAGCACAGGCAAACTCAATGTGCTGCTGAACAGCGATTCAGACGCCACCAGCGGAGGTGCGATTGTCTTCAACACGGGCTCGGGCATCACCAGCAATGGCGGCAACATCACCTTGGGTGGTGGCACTGCCTTAGATGGCACTGGCTTTGCCGTTGCCGATGGCGTGAGTTCACTTCAGGGCGTTTCACTGAACACCGCAGCCATCACTGCAGGCGGCGGCAATATCGTGATGAACGGCAAAACAGCTGCCACTAACTATGTGGGCAGCCTTTCCAACATCTCTGGTGTGTACATGTCGGGTGGTTCGATCTCCACCACGGGCAGCGGCACGATCAACCTAACCGGCAATAATCAAAACACCGATACGCAATCACAAGGCTTTGTCTTGTCTAGCGGCACGATCACTGGCGGCTCAACGGGCGCCGTGACGATCACGGGTGATTCCAGAGGTGTCACCAGTTCATCTTTTACCTACGTTAGGGGCGCATTGGTGAACGGTACCGTCACATCGACGGGTGGCAATATCGGCATCACAGGTTACGGTGGTGCAGGCGTTCAATACGACTATGGCGTTGATGTAAGCGGTAGCGTCACAACGACCGCAGCAGGCGCAGTCAATATCACCGGCACAGCAGGCGCAGGTGCCTCTGGCGGTAACGTGGGCGTCAACACCAGCGGAGCAGGCAACATCTCATCTGTCGATGGTGCTATCTCCATCACGGGTACAGGCGGGATCGGTAACGGCTCACAAATTCGAGACCATGGCGTCTTTGTTGGCGGCAGCAATGCCATCCGGTCTACTGGCACTGGCAACATCACGGTAACAGGCACAGCAACCAACACTGACAACGGCTACAGCCAAGGTGTTGTCATCAACGCAGGCGGTTTGAATGCCAACAGCGGCACCATCAAGATTGATGGCACAGTCCCGCAAAACTACCAAGTGGCGGACTACATCAACGCCCCCATCACCTCAACATCGGGCAATGTCTACATTCGCTCTGCCAGCGCCAATATTCAAAACACAGCGACTGGCACGATCTCTGGCAACAATGTCTCTATTGACAACACGGGCGGCACAATCGATGTCAATGGTGTGATCACGAAGGGTGCTGGCGGAGCGAGCACTTGGAATGGCGTGATCAGCCAAAAAGGGGTTGATATCCAAGGCACTATAACTGCTGCGAATAACCTCAATATTTACGGTAACCAAACTGGTTCTGATACGGGTATTTCGGTTGGCGCGGGCTTGACCGCGACGGGCAACGTCAACATTTTTGGCAATGTGGCCGCAGCCACGAGCACTGGCGTCAACTTGACCAGTGCGGGTTCGATCACCAGCTCGGGTACGGCAGCCACCATCAACATTGGCTCCAATTATTCGATTGCCAATGCTGCCGCCATCAAAGCCACAGGCACAACCGGCACGGGCGCCAACATCAACCTGACTGCCACCGGCGGCACGATCACAGGTGCGGGTGCGATTGGTGACACGACCAACAAAAATGCGAGCGTGACGTTTACGCAAGCTGGCACTAGCACTTATTCAGGCGCGATCAATGCCGCCAACTTCACCAAAGCGGGTGCGGGTTCTCTCACGCTTGAGTCGTGGATTGCCACCCCAGCGGTGGCCACCAACGTGTCCAACGCCTACACGGTGAATGCCGGCAGCTTAACGCTTGCACCCGGCGGCACGTATGCCCAGCTCAACCCAACCAGTGTGAACGTCGTCAACGCTTCGACATTTGCCATCAGCAACGCTAGCAATGGCTGGTGGAAAAATACGGCCTTCAAGTTCACAGGTGGCTTGGGTGGGGGCACGATGAATTTGGGCGGAAACCCCATTGGCGCATCGGGCACCACCAACACGTTCAGCACCAGTGGTGGTGCCACCAACACCATCACAGGCTTGCTCAATGCCAACAGTGCCACCGTCAATATGAACCTGACAAGTGCCACCAGTGGAACCACGCTGTTAGATAGCAGCTTTGCCGCCCTGGCATTTACCCAAAATTCTCAAGGTGGTTTTGGCTTGCAAAACGGTGGAACGGTCAACGTGGCTGGTGGTGGCAGTTTGTTGTTCAAAGACAAATTCGGCGCCACCAACCTCAACATCAATGCTGGAGTCGTTCAGATGGGCGACGGGAGTGCCGCCACGACGGCTGCAACCGCCGATTTGGGCGCAACCAACGTGGCCATTGCCAGCGGTGCGAAACTGATTTTCAACCGTGCGGAAGCTTATTCAAACGCATCAATCGTCTCGGGCTCAGGCAGTCTGATTCAAGCAGGATCAGCAACATTGACCCTAACGGGCAACAGCAGTGCGTTTGCAGGTGCAACCACGGTGAACGCGGGTAAAGCGCTGGCCATAGGCACCGGTGGCTCATTGGGGGCGGCAGGCAGCACCCTGACGCTGACGGATGCCTCATCCAATCTGTCGTTCACCAACACATCCGGTGTGTCAACGGTGGCCAGCACCATCAGTGGTGCAGGCACGGTGACTGAAAATGGTGCGGGTGGGTCAGGCTTGCTCTTGGCTAACAATACCTACACCGGCACCACAACGACAACAGCGGGCACCTTGCAAGTCGGCAATGGTGGCGCTGTGGGCTCATTGGGTACCGGGTCGGTGGTGGACAACAGTGCCTTGGTCGTCAAGCGCTCGGACGACATCACGATTTCCAATGCCATCAGTGGATCGGGTACCTTTACCCAAGCGGGCACTGGCAAGATTCTTTTTGCCAACAACAATGCGGGTTACACCGGCCAAACGTTTGTCGACGCCGGCATTCTTTCCTTTGGCACACCCTCAACCAGCGGAACAGCTGCGACCCAATACTGGTCCAGCCAGTTCAACATCGCAGCGGGTGCCGTGTTGGACTTTAATTCGCCGATAGTCGTCACGTTGAACAACAGCGGTACAACTTTCACAGGTGCAGGCACGATCACCAAAACGGGTGCGGGTGGTTTGACCTGGAACAGCACAGACACCACCTTCAACATGCTGTCGGGCTCCCTGATTGATGTGAAGGAGGGCACTTTCGTAGGCAGTGCCAGTTACCACGGCAAGTGGACCAATAACCTGTCGAGCTTGAACGTCGCCTCTGGCGCATCGTTTCAGGGCGTGGAAGGAGACACTCGCATAGATGCCTTAACAGGCGCGGGCTCTGTTTCTTTTGGATGGTCTACCCTCGGCAGCCTGACTGTGGGCGTGAACAACACAGCAGCCGGCGCATACAACACCACAGCGGGCACAGCCACCTTCTCGGGTGCGCTGAGCGGGCCTGCGCCTTTGAACAAAATCGGCACCGGCACGCAAATTCTGACGGGTGCCAACACCTATACGGGTGCTACCACCATCAGTGCGGGCACTTTGCAAATTGGGGATGGGGGCACCACGGGCACTTTGGGAACCGGTGCAGTGACCGACAATGCTTCATTGGTATTCAACCGAAGCAATTCATTGACTGTGGCCAATGCCATCAGTGGCACAGGTACATTGAACCAAAATGGCTCAGGCACAACAGTGCTGACCGCGACGAACACATACAGCGGCACAACCACGATCAATGCAGGCACTTTGCAAATTGGCAGTGGTGGCACGGCAGGGACGCTGGGCACCGGTGCTGTGGTTGACAACGGCATCTTGGCGATCCATCGCTCGGATGAAGTCTCGCTCACGCAAGCCATCAGCGGTGCGGGATCCGTGCTTCAAATGGGCACTGGCACAACCAAGCTGGTCAGCAATGCAAACACCTTTACCGGTGGCATCACCATCAGCAAAGGTGCTGTGATGATTGGTAATGGTGGCGGCACGAACGGCAATTACAACCTGAACTCGGGCACTGGCACGATCACTTTGGGTGATTCGAACACGGGCAGCAGTAACGTGGCCCTGCAAATTGAATCCGGTACTGGCTTGGGTCAAACCATGTTGAACAACAGCATTGTGGTCAGCAGCTCAGGGACAGGCACAGCGACGATTGGGTCGGTTGTTGGCTCTGGAAGTGGCACTTATACCGAGGTCAGAAGTTCATTAACCTTGAACCGCGATGTCATATTGAATGACGGCACGACGGACCGATTGGGCTACAGCGGAACAATCACGGGCACCGGTAACGTTTCGATCACAGGTAACCGGGTATCCATGGGAACGCCCAACGCCAATGGCATTTCCAGCAACAATTTTGTGGGCAATCTGACGATTGCGTCGGGTTCCATATTGCAAGCAGGCTCCAAAAGCCTTTTCCCCACCACTACCAATGTGATCAACAACGGTACATTGAGACTGCTGGATGGCAATTACCAAGCCATCAATGCGCTGTCTGGGACGGGCACCATCGAGACCTTGAATATTTCGGGTGGGCTGCTGACCAATTTGAGCATCGGCAACAACAATGGTGGTGCGACGTTTTCTGGCACGATCACAGGCAGCAACCCTGTTTTGTCACTGACCAAAAACGGGACAGGCACACAAATTTTGACGGGTGCCAACACCTATACGGGTGCTACCACCATCAATGCGGGCACCTTGCAAATTGGCAATGGTGGCAGCGCGGGGACATTGGGCGTCAACGGCACGGTCTACAGTGCCGTGTCTGTGGCGGCCAATGCCAACCTAGATTTTTACCGCACTGACATAGGATTGAACATCCCGAATGCCATTTCTGGTGCGGGCGTGGTCAACTTCAAAGGCACAGGCGTTTCGTCGCAGAGCAGCTACACCCTCACAGGTAACAACAGTGGCTTGAGTGGGAACATCAACGTTTCCTCTTCGCGTATCTCGATCAATTCAGCCAATCAGGTTGGCACAGCGGCGATCACCGTCAACAGCGGCGCTGCTTTGTATGCAAACGGTGGATTTACCCTTAACAACGCGCTTTCATTGGCGGGTAATGGCTGGCTTGAAAACACGTATGGCCAGTTGGGGGCTTTGCGCTTGCAAAACGGGACCAATTACGCTGGAGCCATCACGTTGGCTGCAGATGCGCGCATTGGTGCTTACAACTCCACTGGCACTGTGTCGGGTGTCATCAGTGGCTCTAAGAATCTTGAATTCAACTCAAACACCGGAACCGTCACGCTAACGGGCAACAATACCTATTCAGGCACGACTGCCATCAGTGGTGGCACGGTGCAAGTGGGCAATGCAGGCACCACAGGCACTTTGGGCGTGGGTGACGTGACCTTGAGCAACAGTTCCAATTTGAACTATGTGCGCTCAGCGGCCACAAGCATTGCCAACAACATTTCGGGTACTGGCAGCGTAGCAGCCACCATCACCGGTGCGTCCAGCACATTGACGGTGGACCACACGATCAACTTGACCGGTGGCACGGTGAATCTGGTGACGGACGGCAACTTGTCTGTCACGCAAACCATCAACACCAGCAATGCAACTGCCTCGGCGGTATTTTTGGAATCAGGCAAAGCCACCGCGGCCGGCATGGCCACAGGCGGCGACGTGACGTTGTCTGGCAGTGGTGCCGTGACGGTGGGCTCCGGCGGTCGCATCACTTACATGACAGGCTCGGTTGCAGGCAGCACCGGCTTGGGGGTGCCCGCAGGCAACAACCGCTACAAGAGCGACGAAACGACGACCAGCTATACAACGGCTCTGGGGGCAGGGTCTTATGCCATTTACCGGGAAGCGCCCACGCTGACGGCCACCTTCAACAACGCCACCAAGACCTACAACGGCTTGAGTTATTCAGGTGGCAACGGTGTGGTGCTGACGGGCTTTGCCAATGGCGACACGGATGCCAAGTTAGGCACCATCAATTACAGCGGAACCTCTCAAACCGCCATCAATGTAGGTGATTACGCGATCAGCGGCAGCGCCGTGAGTGGCGTGGGCTATAGCCTGGCCTACACAGCGGGCACGTTGACGGTCAATAAGGCGAACCTGGTTTTGTCGGGCACGCGTGTGTACGACGGCGGCAAGACATTTGCAGGTCAATATCTGACTGCCGCAGGCGTGAACAACGAGGCTTTTGCTGTCACGGGTTTGGGTGATGCAACCAACCTGAGTAGCAAAAATGTTCAAACCAATCAGACGTTGAACAGCGTGACGGGTTTGGCTGTAGGGGCGAGTAATGGCACAAACACGGGCCTGAGCAGCAACTACAACGCACTGAGCACCGCCAGCTCCAGTGTGAGTGTGTCCGTCAAGGCCGCCACGGTGACCGGCACGGCCACCAACTTGACTTACAACGGCAGCTTGCAAAACCAGCAGGTAGCCACCTCCAATGGTTTTGTGAGCGGTGACGCGGTCAGCATCACCGGCTTGGCGAGTGGCAAAAATGCCGCGACTTACACGTCCAATCTGAGCGTGACCGGCGCAGATGCAAACAACTACAACGTGACCTACACCAATGCCGATCTGGTCATTGGCAAAGCCAACCTGGTGTTGTCGGGCACGCGCGAATACGACGCGGGCAAGACCTTTGCCGGTCAATACCTGACCGCCACAGGCGTGGCCGGTGAGTCATTTGCCATCACGGGCACAGGCGATGTCAGCAACCTGAGCACTAAGAATGTGCAGACCAACCAGGCGTTGAGCAGTTTGACGGGCTTGTCCTTGGGGGCTAGCAACGGTAGCAACGCAGGCTCGAGCAGCAACTACAACGCCATCAGCACTACTGGTTCCAGCGTGAGCGTGACCGCCAAGGCGGCCACAGTGGACGCGACACCCACCACCGTGACCTACAACGGCGCTGCGCAGACGCAAACAGCACCAACCACGAGCGGGTTCATCGTGGAGGATGTGATCACGGTTTCCGGTGTGGCTTCTGGTCAGAATGCCGGCACCTATGCTTCCAGTTTGGCGGTGGCGGGGGTTGATGCTGGCAACTACAACGTGACCTTCAACAATGCCAATCTGTTGATTCAGAAGGCGGCCTTGACGGCCACGGGTAACAGCAGCTCCGTGACTTACAGTGGTGGCAATCAGAGCGTTGCGGGCTTCACGGTGTCTGGCCTGCAAGGCAGTGACACAGCAAGCAGTCTGAACAACATCACAGCCTCAGGTGCCAGCGGCACCAACGCGGGCAGTTACACCAACACCGTGACGGCAGGGCTTGAAAAGAACTACACGGTCAGTACGGTCAACGGCGCATTGCAGATCGCCAAGGCCGCTTTGACGGCCACGGGCAACAGCAGCACGGTCACTTACAACGGTGGCAACCAGAGCATCGCGGGTTTCACGGTGTCTGGGTTGCAAGGCAGTGACACGACCAACAACCTGAGCAGCATTGCCGCCTCGGGTGCCACCGGCAAAAATGTGGGCAGTTACACCAACACCGTGACGGCTGGCACAGAGACCAACTACACCGTGACCACGGTGAACGGCGCTTTGCAGATTGACAAGGCCAATTTGATCGCCACCGGCAACAGCGGTTCGGTGACTTACAACGGTGCCAATCAAAGCGTGAGCGGTTTCGCGGTGAGCGGTTTGTTGGGCAGTGATTCGGTGAGTAGCCTGAGCAGCATTGTTGCAAGCGGTGCCACCGGCAAAAATGTGGGCAGTTACACCAATACGGTGACGGCTGGCACCGAGGCCAACTACAACGTGAGCACGGTCAATGGCAGCTTGCAAATTGGCAAGGCCAACTTGATTTTGTCGGGCACGCGCGAATACGACGCGGGCAAGACGTTTGCGGGGACGCATCTCACAGCCACGGGCGTCGCTGGTGAAACGTTTGCCCTGACCGGTGCAGGCGACGCCAGCAACCTGAGCAGCAAGAATGTTCAGACCAACCAGTTGCTCAGCAGCGTGACGGGTTTGAGCTTGGGCACCAGTGCCAATGGTGGATTGAGTACAAACTACAACGCCATCAGCACCACAGGTTCCAGCGTGAGCGTGACGGCGAAGGCAGCAACCGTGACGGGCACCGCCACCAACGTGACCTACAACGGCAGTTCACAGACGCAGTCGGCAGCTGCCAGCACAGGCTTCATCGCGGGTGATGTCATCAGCATCACAGGTGAGGCCAGTGGCAAAAATGCGGGCACCTACACGTCCAGCTTGGCCGTGAGCGGTGCCGATGCGGGCAACTACAACGTGACGGTGAGCAACGCCGATCTGGTGATTGCCAAAGCAGCATTGACCGTGACGGCTTCGCAAGTGAGCAAAACCTACGACGGTGGCTTGGGGGCTACAGGCACGGGCACTGTGGGTACCTTGGCGGGTGCAGCGGCAGGCGATGTGGTCAACAACGCGGGCGCCCAGGCTTATCTGGACGCCAACGCGGGCACGGGCAAAACCGTGCGTGCTTCGGGCTTGACGATCAAGGACGCCAGCAACGCCGACATGACGGGCAACTACACGATCAGCTATGTGGACAACACCACCAGCACGATCAGCAAGGCCGCCTTGACCGTGACGGCCAATGCCGATGCGCGTTTTGTGACCCAGACCGATGCAGCGGGTTTTAACGGTGTGAGTTATGCCGGATTTGTGGGCGGAGAAAACAGCAGTGTTTTGGGCGGCTCTTTGGCGATTTCTCGTACCAATGCCCCTGGCACGCAGGGGGCCGGGGTTTACAGCGGTGTGTTAGAAGCCAGTGGGCTGACTTCGGGCAATTACGACATCCGTTACACGAACGGAAATTACACGATTGTTCCGGCCAATCAGCTGCTGATCAAGACTGTGAACAATTCAGTCACGTATGGCGGAGCGCCTGTTTTCAACACCACGGCACAGTACCTTCTGGACGATGGTGTGCATCCAAGCCAGGTGGTGACGCTCTCTCGCTCGGGCAGCAACGGCAGCTACAGCTTCAGTGACGGGGTGGGCGGCTCGGTGAGTATGGTGCTCAAGCCGTATGTCACCAACAGCGCGACTGCAGCGGCGGTGAGCAGTTCGAGCCATACCGTGGTGGGCAATTACGACATCAAGGACGCATCACCGACTGTGGTGGGCAGCAACTTTGTGGGTGCGCCCGTGTTTGTGGGTGCGCTGACCGTCGACACCAAAGCCGTGACGCCCAGTGCCACGGGCGTGAGTAAAGTCTACGATGCCAGCACATCGATGAGCAACGTTGTTGTCGGGTTGAGCGGTCAAGTCGGTTCTGACAATTTGACGATCAGTGGCACCGGCGCGTTCTCTCAGAAAAATGTGGGCACAGGGCTGGGCTACACCGTGTCGGGCATCACGCTGAACGGCTCAGACGCAGCGAACTACCACTTGGCTGGAGGCAACACCAGCTTGTCAGGCCATGATGGTGTCATCACGGCGGCCGAGTTGAAGCTCACCACCTCGAATGTCACCAAAATTTACGATCGATCTCTCAGTGCCTTGGGCACTGCGCAGGCCACTCAAGGCACACAACTCTTTGGGTCAGACACGCTCAGTGGTGGCGCATTTGCTTTCACCAACGGGAATGCGGGCAACGGCAACAAAGTGGTGACGGTGTCCGGTGTGACGGTTAATGATGGCAACAACGGCGCTAACTACAACGTGAGCTACGTGGACAACACCACCAGCACCATCACGCCTAAAAATCTGACAGCCAATTACACCGCGATCAGCAAAACCTACAACGGCAGCATGGCCGCCACCGTGACGGGCAGCTCCAGCGACGTCATCAGCGGGGATACGGTCAATTTGTTCAACACCAGTGCCAACTTTGGCTCCAAGGACGTTGGCGTTAGCAAAACTGTGACGGTTTCGGGCATTGGCATCAGTGGTGCCGATTCGGGCAACTACGCCTTGCAAAACACAACGGCCAGCACCACAGCCGACATCTCGGCCAAGAACTTGACCGCCCGCTTCAGTGCGGCGACCAGGGCCTACAACGGCGGTGTGGTGGCGAGCGTGACGGGCAGTTCCAGTGACATCGTGGGCAGCGATGTCGTCACGTTCAGCACCACCAGCGCTAGCTTCGATACCAAGGATGCAGGCATCGGTAAAGTGGTTTCGGTCGCTGGCATTGGCTTGGGCGGTGCAGATGCGGGCAACTACATTCTGCAAAACACCTCGGTCAGCACCACGGGAGCCATCACTAAAAAAGATGTTTCGATCACCAGCCTGACCGCAGACCACAAGGTCTATGACGGTAGCCGGGTTGCTGTGATTTCAGCAGGTGCCGTGTCGACGGGTGTGGGCTCTGAAACGCTGCTGCTCAGTGGCAGTGGTACTTTTTCGGGCAAAAACGCAGGAACTGGCAAAACGGTGACCGTGGCCGATGTGACCACCTTGACCAAGAGCGATGGCACGGGCGATTGGCGCAATTACAACCTGGTCAACACCGGCGGCATGACGACAACAGCCGACATTGCTCAGGCAGCGTTGACGGTCACGGCCTCTGCGGTGACCAAGACCTATGACGGCACCTTGGCCGCCAGTGGCGCGGGGACCGCAGGGGCGCTGGCCGGTGCCGGTGACGTGGTGGGCAGTGCAGGCAGCCAAGTTTTTCTGGACAAGAACGCTGGCACGGGCAAAACCGTTCGCGCCTCAGGCGTGACGATCAAGGATGCCAGCAACGCGGACATGACGGGCAACTACGCCATCACGTATGTGGACAACACGACCAGTGTGATTCAGCAGGCGGCATTGGAGTTGACGACTGCCAATGTGGTGAAAACCTATGACGGTCTGTTGGGTGCCAACGGGACGGCAGCGGTCAAAACAGGCACCTTGTTTGCCGGTGACAGTTTGACCAGTGGCACATTTGCTTTCACGGACAAAAACACCGGTGTGGGCAATAAAACTGTGACGGTTGCGGGCGTGACGGTGGGTGACGGCACCCACAATGGCAACTATGCGGTGACGTATGCGGCCAACACGACCAGCACGATCCATAAAGCCGCATTGACGGTGACGGCCAATGGCGTGACCAAGACCTATGACGGCACTTTGAGTGCCACAGGCTCGGGGACCGCAGGGGTGCTGGCTGGTGCCGGTGACCTGGTGAACAGTGCGGGCAGCCAGGCCTTTTTGGACAAGAACGCCGGTACGGGCAAAACCGTTCGCGCTTCGGGTGTGACGATCAAGGACGCCAGCAATGCCGACATGACGGGCAACTACACGATCAGCTATGTGGACAACACCACCAGCACGATCAACAAGGCGCAACTGAGTGCTGCATTGGTGGGACCGATTCAGAAGGAGTACGACGGTACCACCGCCACTGCCACCGATTTGACCCCTGCCCACTACGCCCTGACCGGGTGGGCCACGGTGGGCGGTGTGTCTGAGGGTGCGAGCGTGGGCCAGAAGGTGGCGGCCTATGCCAACGCCAACGTAGCAAACAACCAGGGGGCCGGCAGCGTGACGGCATCGCTGCAGGCCACAGACTTCACCGCCAATGCAGGCACGGATCTGGGCAACTACCAGCTGCCCATGTCGGCCAGCGGCAATGTGGGTTTGATCACGCGTGCCGCCCTGACGGTGAAGGTGAACAACACGGCCATGTTTGTGACGCAAGACCCCAATACGGCGTTTGACCAAGGCTTCAGCTTCACGGGCCTTAAAAATGGCGAAAGCGGTGCCAGTGTGTTGGGCGCTTTGACCCGAAGCTACGCAGGCGCGGCCAATCCGGCCACAGGCTCTTATGCTTCGGTCTACGGGCTGGCCACTGCGCCAGTTGCCGCCAATTACAACGTCACGGTTCAAAATGGCGATTTGACGGTCGTTGCGGCAGACAAATTGCTGATCAACGTGGGCGGAAAATCTGAAACTTATGGGGCCTTAACGGCCAGCAATGCCGGAGCCAGCGCCAATACAGTCGTTGCGCAGTATTGTCTGGTGTCGACCGATTGCAATGGGGCCAATCTGGCCAACCTCGCGATGAGCCGTCAGGGCAGCCTCTGGACTGCGACCGATGTGTCGAACTCCACCATCAGCTTCAACACCGTGGTGGACACTGCGGGTCGCATTTCAGGCGGCGGTTACCTCAATGCAGGCAGTTACACCTATGCCACAGAGGGCTTGACCACTTCGGGTGTCGTCAACTTCAACGGCATCGTGTTGTCGGGTGGCGTGTTGAGTGTAGACGCCAAGCGCTTGACTTTGAGTGCCTCCAACGTGAGCAAGGTGTATGACGGCACCGTTGCTTTGGCAGGCATGGCCTTGACGCCCTCGGGTGTGTTGGCTGGCGACTCGGTGGGCGTCACTTCCAGTGGCGGTACGTTCAGCAGCAAAAACGCAGGCAGCCAAGCCTTCAGCCTGACTGGCCTTCAGCTGCAAGGCAGTGACCTTGCAAACTATGTTTTTGCGGGCAACAGCCTGTCTGGTACCGGCACCATCACGCCAAAAACCTTGTTGGTGACGGCCAGCGCGTTGGACAAAACCTATGACGGCACCACAGCCGCAACCGGCAGCCTGAGCACCGCCAATGTGATCGGCCAAGACGATGTGCGGCTCAGCTGGGGCCCTGTGGCCTTTGCGAGCAAGGATGTGAGCCGTGATGCACAAGGGCAAGTCCAAGCTCAATCTGTCAATTTTGCAGGTGTGCAATTGAGTGGTCTGGATGCGGGTAACTACAGCGTCAACAGCACGGCCCTGAGCAGCGCCAAAATCACGCCCAAGTTGCTGAGCGTCAGCGGCACTGTGGTGGCCAACAAGCCACAAGACGGCAACACGCAGGCCAGCGCCCAGGCGGGCAGCTTGTCGGGCTTGGTGGGCTCTGAGCAGTTGCAGCTGCAAGCACAGGCCAGTTTTGATACACCCTTGCCCGGCAGCAACAAACCGGTGACGGTGCGTTATCGCCTGGCCAATGGAGCCAATGGCGGTTTGGGTGGCAACTACGAACTACCGGCCCAAGTCTTGAGCGCCAGTATTTTGGCGCGATCGGGGGGCAATGCGGTGCAGCCGCTGCGTGTGCCGGTTGTGACGGTTAAGCCAGGTACGGTCAATTCGGGCACGGGTGCGGCGATTGGCACGTTGAGGAATACCGAAAGCGGAGATGTTTGCTCATCTGCCACACCTGAAAAATGCCAGTGCCATGCAACCAGTGTGGCTGGCATGGAAATCTGCACGCCGGGGCTTTTGAAGCCCGAGCCTGCAACACCTGAGCGGGGCCGGATGTTCGTTCAAGCGAAGGGCCCGTGATGGTTGATTTTGAATTTGAAGCATAAAATATGCACTTTGGGTTTTTCCATGCCGTGTGCCCCTTGTCCAGACTTCACTGTTCCCGTTGCCGAGCCTCGGCCATGAGTCGGCATGGTTGAGATGAAACACGCCTTCAAATGGGCTTTGGCAGGTGTTGTGCTCTGCTGGCTATCGCCATTGTGGGCCGATGTGTTGCTGGACTTTTCGGTGGTGCTGCCCCCAGCGGTTGACAAGCACAAGGTTGTACAGCCCGTGGTGCAATGGCTTGTGCGCGCGGATGCGCCAGGTTATTGCCAGCAGATCAAGGAGCACGATGGCTTTGCCGTCTGGCAAGAGGGGTGTGTTTATTGGACGAGCACCCCGTCGACTTGCTCGATCGTGACCACAGGACGAACCACCCATTCTCAGGTCGGGCGTTTGTTCCTCTTGTGCCTGACTGCCGGGGAACCCACATGAGTAAGTGGCAGGGCAGCTTGTGCTGCGCGCGATTCGTGTTGCTGATGTGGCTAAGTGTCTTCTCAGCGGCCCAAGCCCAGACTGTCGATGTGAACGATCTGCCCGATGCCAGTTATGTGCGCAGGTTCCGTCCGCCTGCTGTAGACCGCACGCGTTTTGAGCCTTTGCAACCCGATCAGCGCATGCTCAACGAGCCCAAGGTCAAATACCTGGCCCGTAAAGATGGTTATGAGTTCTGTTCTCGCATCACAGGTGTACCGATCAGCCTGACATCGCGTCCGATGGCCTGTGCTTTTTGGAACGTCAAGCGCCGAGAGTGCACCGTGGTCACCCCTGAGGTCACGGGTTACAACTACGTGGGGCATGAAATTCGCCACTGCTTTGAGGGGGCGTTTCATGATTGATTCACGCGCTCCTCAGCAGCTTTGTGTGCCGCCAGTCGGAAGACGCGCGTGGCTGCAAATGGCCTTGGCGCTCGCCTGTTCGGGCGCAGCCCTTCATGCCCCAGCGCAAGACAAGCCACGCATGCGCGTGGGCTTCATCTCGCGCTACCAGCCCTACAGCTTTGTGCAAGCCGACGGCACTTTGACGGGCTTTGATGTAGAGGTCGTGCGGGCCTTGTTGAACGCTTCGGGCCACGACATGGAGCCCGTGGCCGATTCTTTGACGAATTTGCGCCAGAAGATGCAAAAGGGCGAGATCGATTTCATTGGCAACCAGTTGTTGGTGACCCCTGAAAACCGACGCCACTTTGATTTTGTGAAGTCCTACGCCACGATCCAGTTGGTGAGTGTGCTGCATGAAGACGATGACCGCGACTTGATGAGCTTGGATGACTTTCTGGGTAAAAAGCTCGGCGTTTTGGCCAATACCGGAATTGAAGAGCAGGCCCGGGGGGCAGTGGGCAAGTCGGTGCAATCGTTTGAGCGCATCGAGGATGCGTTTCGCGCGTTGGTCGATAAAAAACTCGACGCGGTGATCGAAGAGAACCTGATTGCCGAGTACTTCATCGATAAAGCGGGCTTGCCGCTCAAGGTGGGTGTGCCTTTTGCTGCGCCCATTCGTGTGGGCTTGGCGGTGCCCAAAGGCAACAAGGACATTGAGCAGCGCTTGTCTTTGGGTGTCCAATCACTGGTCAAAGACAAAAACTTCAAAGCCATTTCGACGCGCTGGTTTGGCTACGACGTCAGCCGGCCTCGGGTCTCTCACGCGTCCAGCACCTGAAGTCTCTGCTGTTTGTAAAGTTGTGTGGGAGGCTGCCCCTGCGGCCGAATGCCTGTCGTGGCTCCCGTGCATCGGTAAGATCACAAGATGCCTCTATCTGCACCATCTGACCTGACGGGCTTGCCCAAAGACGCCCAAAGCATCCTCAATTTGGCGGCCAAGTCGCTTTTTGACGTGTTTGCCCATGCCAGCGAAGGCATGCTGCTGGTCGACCGTGCGGGCAAAGTGGTTTGGATCAACGACCAGTACCGACGTTACTTGCCCGCCTTGGGCTTTGCCAGCGAGCAGGATTTTGTGGGGCAGCCTGTGTCGGCGGTCATTCAAAACACCCAGATGCAGCAGGTCTTGGAAACCGGCAAACCCATCCTGATCGATCTGCTGGTCAACAAGGCCGGCACGTTTGTGGTGAGCCGTTTCCCTTTGCACGATGACGCCGGTCAGGTCATTGGGGCTTTGGGGGTGGTGTTGTTTGACCAGCCGCAATCGAATTTGCAGCCTTTCTTGGCCAAATTCACCTTGATGCAACGTGAGCTGGATGAGGCGCGTGATGCCTTGGCGGTGCAGCGCCGCGCGGGTACGGGCCTGCGCCAGGCACGGCACAGTTTCGCCAGTTTCATTGGCTCCAGTTCTGTGGTGGTCGATCTCAAGCGTCAAGCGCGCAGGGCGGCGCAGTCCAGCAGTCCGGTGCTGTTGTTGGGTGAGACGGGCACGGGCAAAGAGTTGTTGGCCCACGCCATCCATGCCTCTTCGCCCCGAGCCAAAGGGCCACTGGTCAGCGTGAACATTGCGGCGGTGCCCGAGACTTTGCTGGAGGCCGAGTTCTTTGGTGTGGCACCGGGCGCTTATACCGGCGCTGAACGCAAGGGACGCGATGGCAAGTTCAAACTGGCCGATGGCGGGACCTTGTTTTTGGACGAAATTGGCGACATGCCTTTGGGCTTGCAGGCCAAGCTCTTGCGCGCACTGCAAGAAGGCGAGATGGAGCCGCTGGGCTCCAACCGCCTGATCCCGTTCGATGCACGCATCATCGCCGCCACCTCGCGCGATTTGGTCAAGCTGGTGCAGTCGGGCCAGTTCAGGGAGGATTTGTTTTACCGCCTGAACGTGTTGCCCTTGCGGGTGCCGCCCCTGCGTGAACGCTCAAGCGACATACCCGCCTTGATCGAGGTGTTGGCCGAAGACCTGGCTTTGCGCAGTGATTTGCCGCACCCGGAGTTCAGCCCGCAAGCCGTGGCTTTGTTGTCGGCACAGAACTGGCGCGGCAATGTGCGTGAGTTGCGCAACGTGCTGGAGCAATTGCTGCTGCGCAGCGATACCGGCGTGATGGATGCGCCTGAAGTGGAGCAGGTCTTGCGCGAATCCGGTTTGGGCCAGATTTCACCTGTGCCTGCGTCTGCGCCCTTCGCGCGCCATTCGGTTTTGCCTTTGGTGTCACAGGATGCAGATGCCTTGTTGGCACCTTTGTCGCAACAGGTGGAGGCGCTGGAGCGTCTGGCCGTGGCCAAAGCACTTGAAGTGACCCAAGGCAACAAAGTGGCGGCCGCCAAAATGTTGGGGGTTTCTCGCGCCAAACTGTACCTTCGGCTTCCTTGATGTGTCTTATTTTTGATCAAGTGTATTTTTATTAATCAGTCAATATGTATTTTAAAAATACACTTTGCCGCTGCCTGAACAGTTCAACTGGAAATTTCAAGCAATGACAAGGGGTTAGGATGGTGCTGCTGATGCACGTTTCTGGCACGGCTTGTGCAAAGCATGTTGCGTGACAAGCGCATGACCATTCCAACAGGAGACCCCTATGTTCCGTAGACACCTCATCTCTTTGGCCGCCTTGGCGGTTGCATCTTCTTTGGCACCGGCTGTGATGGCCCAGGGCAAAGACATCAAGATCGCCCACATCTACAGCAAGACCGGCCCGCTGGAGGCTTACGGCAAGCAAACCCAAGTCGGCCTGATGATGGGCCTGAACTACGCCACCGGCGGCACCATGACCGTGGGTGGCCGCAAGATCGTGGTGATTGAAAAAGACGACCAGGGCAAGCCTGATTTGGGCAAGAACCTGTTGGCCGCGGCCTATGGCGACGACAAGGTGGACCTGGCCGTCGGCCCCACCGCTTCGCCCGTGGCGCTGGCCATGCTGCCTGTGGCCGAAGAGTACAAAAAGATTTTGCTGGTCGAGCCTGCTGTGGCCGACTCCATCACCGGCGAGAAGTGGAACAAATACATCTTCCGCACCGGCCGCAACAGCAGCCAGGACGCGATTGCCAATGCTGTGGCCGTGGACAAAGATGGTGTGAGCATCGTCACCATGGCGCAGGACTCGGCTTTTGGCCGTGATGGTGTGAAGGCCTTCAAGGACTCGGTCAAGAAAGCCAAGCTGGTGCACGAAGAGTACCTGCCGCCTGCCACCACCGACTTCACCGCCGGTGCACAGCGCATGATCGACAAGCTGAAGGGTTTGCCCGGCCGCAAGATCATCTTCATCATCTGGGCCGGTGGCAACCCCTTCAAGATCGCCGACATGGACTTGAAGCGCTACGGCATCGAGATCGCCACGGGTGGCAACATCCTGCCCGCGATGGTGGCCTACAAGCAGTTCCCCGGCATGGAGGGCGCGGCCTACTATTACTTCGGCATGCCCAAGAACCCCGTCAACGATGCCATGGTGGCTTCGCATTACCAACAGTTCAAGACACCGCCAGACTTTTTCACCGCAGGTGGTTTCTCGTCGGCCATGGCCTTGGTCACCGCGCTGAAAAAGACCAACGGCGACACCAGCGCCAACAAGCTGATCAGCACCATGGAGGGCATGAGCTTTGACACGCCCAAGGGCAAGATGACCTTCCGCAAAGAAGACCACCAGGCCATGCAGAGCATGTACCACTTCAAGATCAAGGTCGACCCGGCTTTCGCCTGGGGCGTGCCCGAGCTGATCCGCGAGATCAAGCCTGAAGAAATGAACGTGCCGATCCGCAACAAGCGCTGATCGTTTTTATTGTGCAGGAGCCCGCCCTTGCGGGCGAATGGCCCGGCGCACTGCCGGGCCTGTTCGCACGCATGGGCATTCCCTCGGCTTATCTTTTCACTCCACTCCATGCTTGAAACCCAAAACCTGACCGTGCGGTTTGGCGGTCATGTGGCCGTCAATGCGATCTCTTGCCGCTTTGAGCCCGGCACGCTCACGGCCATCGTCGGCCCCAATGGCGCGGGCAAAACGACCTACTTCAACCTGATCTCTGGGCAGCTGCCTGCCACCGCGGGCTCGGTGCACCTGAACGGCCGTGAGTTGACCGGCTTGCCTGCATCCGCGCGCACGCGCGCTGGCTTGGGCAGGGCGTTTCAGTTGACCAACCTGTTTCCCAATTTGTCGGTGCTCGAAAACGTGCGCCTGGCGGTGCAGGCCACGAAAGAAGGCGCGCACCGCAGGGGCCTGAACCTGTGGAGCATCTGGAGCGACCACACAGCCTTGACCCAACGCGCCTTGGAAATTTTGCAGTCCGTCTCGATGACTGCGCAGCAAGACGCCCCGGTGGCCAGCCTGCCGCACGGCGACCAGCGCAAGCTTGAAGTGGCGCTGCTCATGGCGCTGGAGCCTTCGGTCTACATGTTTGATGAGCCCACCGCAGGCATGAGCCATGACGAAGCGCCGGTGATCCTGGACCTGATCCGCCAGCTGAAAAAAGACAAGACCAAAACCATTTTGCTGGTCGAGCACAAGATGGACGTGGTGCGCGAGCTGGCCGACCGCATCATCGTGCTGCACAACGGCACGCTGGTGGCCGATGGCGAGCCCAATGAGGTGATCGCTTCGCCCATCGTTCAGGAAGCCTACTTGGGTAAAGCCAGGGAGGTGGCATGAATAAGAACCTGTTGACCCTCGAAGGCGTGCACACGCATATCGGGGCGTACCACATCCTGCACGGGGTGGATTTGGCCGTGCCGCGTGGCGAGCTGACCATGCTGCTGGGCCGCAACGGCGCGGGCAAGACCACCACGCTGCGCACCATCATGGGCTTGTGGACGGCCTCGCAAGGGCGCATCACCTTTGGCGGTGAAGACATCACGGCACTCAACACGCCCGCCATTGCGCAAAAGAACATCGCTTATGTGCCCGAAAACATGGGCATCTTCTCGGACCTGACCGTGAAAGAAAACATGCTCCTGGCCGCCCGCAGCGCCAAAAATTCGACGCAGATGGACGAAGCGCGTTTGCAATGGATTTTCAAACTGTTCCCGGCGGTGGAGAAGTTCTGGAACCACCCGGCGGGCAAATTGTCTGGCGGGCAAAAGCAGATGCTGGCGGTGTCGCGGGCGATTGTGGAGCCGCGTGATCTGCTGATCATCGACGAGCCCAGCAAGGGCCTGGCCCCGGCCATCATCCAGAACATGATTGACGCGTTCGAGCAGCTCAAGGCCAGCGGCGTGACGATCTTACTGGTCGAGCAAAACATCCACTTTGCCCGGCAACTGGGCGACAGCGTGGCCGTGATGGACAACGGCCGCGTGGTGCATGCGGGCCGCATGCAGGCGCTGGCCGAAGACACGGCTTTGCAGCAATCCTTGTTGGGGCTGGCCTTATGAAATTATTCGAAGACATCGATACGCGCCCGCTGCTGCTGGTGCCAGTGCTGGCGTTGCTGGCATTTCCGTTGATCGGCTCGGGTTCGACCTGGCTCACGCTCACGGTGGCGGGTCTGGCCATGGGCATGATCATTTTCATCATGGCCTCGGGCCTGACGCTGGTCTTTGGCCTGATGGACGTGCTCAACTTTGGCCACGGTCTGTTCATCGCGCTGGGCGCTTTTGTGGCCACCAGCGTGCTGGGTGCCATGGGTGACTGGACCGGCTCGGGCGAGTGGTGGCGCAACATGGTGGCGGTGTTGCCTGCCATGGCGGTAGCCATGGCTGTGGCGGCTGCCGTGGGCTTGACGTTTGAGCGTTTCATCGTGCGGCCGGTCTATGGCCAGCACCTCAAGCAAATCCTGATCACCATGGGCGGCATGATCATTGGCGAAGAACTCATCAAAGTGGTCTGGGGGCCGCAGCAGATCGCCTTGCCTTTGCCCGAAGCCATGCGTGGCGCGGTGCTGTGGGGCGATGCCGCGATTGAGAAATACCGCCTGCTGGCCGTGTCTGTTGGCTTGGCCGTGTTTACTTTGCAAATGTGGGTGCTGGGCCGCACCAAGATCGGCTTGTTGATTCGGGCCGGCGTGCAAGACCGCGAGATGGTCGAGTCGCTGGGCTACCGCATCCGCCGCCTGTTTGTGGGCGTGTTTGTGGCGGGCAGTGCGCTGGCGGGCTTGGGCGGTGTCATGTGGGGGCTGTACCAGCAGAACGTGGTGCCGCAAATGGGCGCGCAGGTCAATGTGCTGATCTTCATCGTCATCATCATCGGCGGGCTGGGTTCTACAGGTGGGGCATTGATCGGTGCTTTGCTGGTGGGCCTGATGGCCAACTACACCGGCTTTTTGGCCCCCAAGCTGGCGTTGTTTTCCAATATCGCGCTCATGGCGGGCATTTTGTTGTGGCGTCCGCAGGGCGTGTACCCGGTGGCCAACCGCTGAAAGGCCAGACATGTTCAATCGACTCATTTCCAACGACCAGCCGCGCAGCCGCCTGCTCGCTGCTTTGCTGATCGTCATCCTGCTCGGGCTGGCGTTTGCGCCCTTTCTGTTTCCGGGCGTCAAGGCCTTGTCGGTCGCAGCCAAGGTGCTGATCTTTGTGGTGCTGGTGGCGGGCTTTGACCTGCTCTTGGGCTACACCGGCATCGTGAGCTTTGCGCACACCATGTTCTTTGGCATCGGGGCCTATGGCATTGCCATCTCGTCCAACACCTGGGGGCCGACTTGGGGGGCGATCGGGCTGGGTTTTGCGCTGTCGCTCGTGCTCACGTTGGTGTTGTCGCTGGCGATTGGCTTGTTTTCGCTGCGGGTGAGGGCGATCTTTTTCGCCATGATCACGCTGGCCGTGGCGGCGGCCTTTCAGACGCTGGCATCGCAGCTGTCGGACTTCACGGGCGGTGAAGACGGCCTGAGCTTCAAGCTGCCCGAGCTGCTGCTGCCCAGCACCGAGTTCAGTGAAGAGCCGTTTTTGGGTGTGTCGCTCGACGGGCGTTTGCTCTGCTACTACCTGCTGTTTGTGCTGGCCGTGGGCATGCTCTTGTCACTGCTGCGCATCGTCAACTCGCCCTTTGGCCGCGTGTTGCAAGCCATCCGAGAAAACGAATTCCGGGCCGAAGCCATTGGTTACCGCGTGGTGGTCTACCGCACGCTGTCGAGCGTGTTGTCGGCGCTCTACGCCTGCGTGGCCGGGGCCATGCTGGCGCTTTGGCTGCGCTACAACGGGCCTGACACCTCGCTGAGCTTTGAAATCATGATGGACGTGCTGCTGATCGTGGTCATCGGCGGCATGGGCACCATTTATGGCGCGGCCATCGGCGCGGTGCTGTTCTTGCTGGCGCAAAGCTATTTGCAGGATTTGCTGCGTTTGGCGAGCGAAGCCACCACGGCTTTGCCTTTGCTGTCGGCCTTGTTGTCGCCTGACCGCTGGTTGCTTTGGCTGGGCCTGTTGTTTGTGTTGTCGGTCTATTACTTCCCGACCGGGGTGGTGGGGCGCTTGCGCAGCCGGGCTGTGGTGAATGCCTTGGCATCGTCGAAACAGGCTTGAGGTGGACATGACTTTCACATCCAACTACATCACTTGCGCCGGACTGGAAATCCATTACACCGACTGGGGCAAGGCCGACAAAGGCACGGTGATTGCCTGGCACGGCTTGGCCCGCACCGGGCGCGACATGGACGAGCTGGCCGCACACCTGAGCGCTCAAGGCTACCGCGTGATCTGCCCCGACACTGTGGGCCGTGGCCTGTCGCAATGGAGCAGCTCGCCCGAGCAGGAGTATTGCCTGGCGTTTTACGCACGCATCGCCCGCGAGCTGATGGACGGTCTGCAGCTGCGCGCCGTGCATTGGGTGGGTACCTCCATGGGCGGCGCGATTGGCACACTGTGCGCGGCTGGTCTGGTGGAGCCCAGCCTCAAGCACCGAATCCTGAGCCTGACCCTCAACGACAACGCGCCTGAGCTGGCCCAAGCAGCCATTGACCGCATCAAGGCCTATGCGGGCACGCCCCCGGCATTTGCCACGGTGACCGAGCTCGAGGCCTTTTTGCGCCAGGTCTACAAGCCCTTTGGCTGGCTGAGCAATGCCCAGTGGCGGCGCCTAACCGAAACATCGACGCGCCGTTTGCCTGACGGCCGCGTGACGCCGCATTACGACCCGGCCATGGCCCTGCAGTTCACAGCGCACCCCAACGATTACCTGATCTGGGAACATTACGACGCTTTGAAGTTGCCTGTACTGCTGCTGCGGGGGGTGGACTCGGATTTGGTCTTGCCTGCAACGGTGATGGAGATGCGACGCCGCGGCCCGGGCTTGCGAGGTCAACTCAAAACCATCGAGGTGCCTGGTTGTGGGCACGCGCCCGCCTTGAATGTGCTGCAGCAGCTGGAGTGGGTGACCGATTTCATTGGGGCTGTCTGAGTGTTTCTACTCTGAAGGTTTTCAGCTTTTCCCTGCACAATGGTTTTTTGCGTTGCTGGAGAATCGTGTGAAGTCTTTCAAACTGCTGCCTCTTTTGGCCATTCTGGCCACAGGTGCCCAAGCCCAAAACCGTGAGGTCAACATCATCTGCTCGGCCCAGGCGGCTTGGTGCAGCATGATCGCCGTCACCTTTGAAAAGAGCCAAGGGATCAAGGTCAACATGACGGCCAAAGGCTCAGGCGAGGCCCTGGCCCAGCTGGCCGCCGAAAAAGCCAACCCCAAAACCGACATCTGGTTTGGCGGCACGGGCGACCCGCATTTGCAGGCGGCCGAGCAAAACCTGAGCTTGGAATACAAATCCCCCACCTTGCCCAAGCTGCACGACTGGGCGCAAAAGCAGGCCGCCCAATCGGGCTACAAGACGGTGGGCATTTACTCTGGCCCGCTGGGCTTTGGCTACAACACCGAGCTGCTGGCCAAAAAGAAATTGCCCATCCCCAAAACCTGGGGCGACCTGCTCAAGCCTGAATACAAAGGCGAAATCCAGTCGGCCAACCCGGCGTCCAGCGGCACGGCTTACACCATGATCGCCACGCTGGTGCAACTCATGGGTGAAGACAAAGCCTTTGAATACCTCAAGGGCCTGCACAAGAACATCGGCACCTACACCCGCTCGGGCACCGGGCCTATCAAGGCCGTGGCGCGGGGCGAGACGGCGGTGTCGATCAGCTTTGTGCACGACGGTCCGGGCGAAAAAGCCCAGGGTTTCCCCATCGAGACCATCACACCATCCGATGGCACGGGGGCCGAAATCGGCTCGATGTCCATCGTGCGCGGCAGCCGCAATCTGGAAGCGGCCAAAAAGTTTTACGAATGGGCGCTGACCCCCTCGGCACAAGCGCTGGGCGCAGCCACTTTGCAGTTTCAGCTGCCCTCCAACAAAGAAACGCAGGTCGATCCGCGTGTGCCTGACTTCCGCAAAATCAAGCTGATCAATTACGACTACGCCAAATACGGCCAGACCGCCGAGCGCAAACGTCTGATCCAGCGCTGGGAAAAAGACGTCAATTCCTTGCCCCGGTGAGTGAAAGTCTGAGATGAATCCTGCGCTGCGTTTGCAGCGCGCATTGCAAGGGTGGGTCGTGCTCGGCCTGCTCAGTTTTGCGCTGCTGCCCTGGTATTTCCTGCAACAAATGTCACTGGCCGAGGCTTTGCCGGGTATCTGGGCCGTCACCGGGGCCGGGGCCGAAACGGCCAGCGGTGCCGTGCAGGCACTGAAACACGGTCGTCCCTGGCTGTGGTCAGGCCTGGCAGGTTTGCTGGTTTGTGGTCTGGCGGTGGTGCGCCCGTGGCTAGCCCGGGTTCAAGGCAGGGCTTTGCTGGCGGGTAGCCTGATCGGCCTGTTGGGCTTACTGCTCAGCGGCTTTGCGATTGGGGCCACAGGTTGGGCGTTTGAATTGCTCGCCACACTTTGGGGTGATTTACCCATTGGCCAATACGGCATGGGTTGGGGCGCGGCCGTGGTGCTGCTCAGCCTGGTGGTCTTGCTGGGCGCAGCGCTGGCGCGGCTGGGCGCTTTCAGGGGCGATGTGTTCGTGGCGGCAGCGGTGGTGGCGTGCACTGCGCTGCTGGCGCTGTTTGTGGTGTATCCGGTGCTGCGCTCGCTGGTGGCAGCCTGGGTGGACGATGCGGGCGGTTATGCCTGGGCACATCTTTTGGAGCGCGTCGCCACCGAACGGGTTTGGGGCCTCGGCTGTGTGCAAGGGGCAGGGCGCTGCGGCGTGGCCTGGAACACCCTGTGGCTGGCCAGCCTCACGGCGGTGGGCACCACCCTCATGGGCACTTTGCTGGCTTTGTGGGCCGAGCGGGGTAACACCCGGCTGGCCAAACCGCTCAACATCCTGGCCATGCTGCCCATCATCACGCCGCCTTTTGTGGTGGGTCTGGGTTTGATCTTGCTGTTCGGACGTGCGGGCTTGTTCAATCAGGCGCTGGAGTGGGCCTTCGGCATCGAGCCGGGCCGCTGGTTTTATGGCGTGTTGGGCATCTGGCTGGCCCAGATGTTCGCTTTCACGCCCATCGCCTTCATGATCATGCGCGGCGTGGTGCAGGGCGTGAGCCCCAGCATGGAAGAGGCCGCGCAAACCCTGCGCGCCAGCCGCATGCAAACCTTCTGGACGGTGACGCTGCCCCTGCTCAAACCTGGTCTGGCCAATGCCTTTTTGGTGGGCTTCATTGAGAGCATGGCGGACTTTGGCAACCCCATCATTCTGGGTGGGCAGTACGCGGTGCTGTCCACCGAAATCTTTTTCGCCATCGTGGGTGCGGCGCTCGACCCCGGCATGGCCGCTGCGCTTGCGCTGGTACTCACGGCATTTGCGTTGGCCGTGTTTTTTGTGCAGCGCCGGGTGCTGGCGGGCAGCAGTTTCACCACCGTCTCGGGTAAGGGCGATGCGGGCGTGGCCATGGCCTTGCCGCCCGTGGTGCTGCGCGTGTGCCGCAGCGTGGCCGGGCCGTGGTTGTTGTTCACCGTGGTGGTGTATGTGTTTGCCTTTGCGGGTGGCTTTGTGCAGACCTGGGGGCGCGACTTCACCTTCACGCTGGCGCATTTCAAAACCGCGTTCGATGTGCAATCGGGCGAGTTTGGTTGGGTGTTTGCAGGCACCGCCTGGAAGTCGCTGTTCACCACGCTCAGCCTCTCGGCCATGGCCGCCCCGGTGTGTGCGGGCGTGGGTCTGTTGATCGCGTGGTTGCTGGCCCGGGCCGAGTTCCGGGGCAAGGCCGCGTTTGAGTTTTCGGCCCTGCTGACGTTTGCCGTGCCGGGCACGGTGCTGGGCGTGAGTTACATCCTGGCGTTCAACGTGCCGCCGGTCGAGCTGACGGGTACCGGCTTGGTGATCGTGCTGTGTTTTGTGTTCCGCAATTTGCCGGTGGGTGTGCGGGCGGGCACGGCGGCCTTCCGGCAGCTGGACCGTTCGCTGGACGAAGCCTCTCAGATGCTGCGCGCCAGCACGCTGACCACGCTGCGCCGGGTGGTGCTGCCGCTGCTCAAGCCCGCGCTGGTGGCGGCGCTGGTCTACAGCTTTGTGCGCTCCATGACCACGGTGTCGGCGGTGATCTTTTTGGTCACGGCGCAGTACGAGCTGGCCACGACTTACATCATTGGCCGCGTGGGCAACGGCGACTATGGCGTGGCGCTGGCTTATTGCACGGTGCTCATGGTGCTGATGTCCGTCATCACCTGGGGCATTCAAAAGCTGGTGGGGCAGCGGCAATTGGGGCGCAGGGCTGCCCCGCTGAACGAAACAAGGGTTTAAGGCCATGGGCATTCAATTCAAACAAGTCACCAAACGCTATGGCGGCAGCGCATCGCCGCTGGTGGTGCAAGGCATCGACTTTGTCGTGCCCAAGGGCAGCCTGACCACGATCCTCGGGCCATCGGGCTGCGGCAAAACCACCACCTTGCGCATGATCGCCGGGCTGGAAGCGCCCAGCGGCGGGCAGATCCTGATCGACGGTGTGGACGTGACGCACCTGGGCCCGTCCGAGCGCAATGTGAGCATGGTGTTCCAGAGCTATGCGCTGTTTCCGCACATGAACGTGATCGGGAACGTGCGCTACGGCCTGGACGTGAGCGGTGTGCACAAGGCCGAAGCGCAGGAGCGTGCCCTCAAAAGTCTGGCGCTGGTGGGTCTGGCGGGTTATGAAGAGCGCCTGCCCAGCGAGTTGTCGGGCGGGCAACAGCAGCGCGTGGCGTTGGCGCGAGCGCTGGTGCTTGAGCCCTCGGTCTTGCTGTTTGACGAGCCGCTGTCCAACCTGGATGCCCGGCTGCGCCGCTCCATGCGCGACGAAATCCGCCACTTGCAGCAGCGCCTGGGCCTGACGGTGGCCTATGTGACGCACGACCAAAGCGAAGCGCTGGCCGTGAGCGACCAGATCATCGTGATGGAGGCCGGCCGCATCGCGCAAGCGGGCACGCCGCAAGACCTGTACGAACGGCCCGCATCCGCATTTGTGGCCGGGTTTATGGGCGAGGCGGTGCTGTTTGACGGCCAGTCGCTGACCGACGGCACGGTGCAGCTGGGGCCACTGCGCCTGGTGCCGCGCCATGTGGTGGCACCGGGTGCGGTGCGTGCAGCGGTGCGGCCCGAGGCCTGGCTGGTGGGGCGCGAGCTGCTGGGCAGCGAAACCGTGCCCGGCAGTCTGTCGGCCAAGCTCCTGCAATGGTCTTATTTGGGCAGCTTCGTCGAGCTGACCTTCGAGACCGCACTGGGCCCCGTCTTTGTGGTCTCGCCCGAAGTGGAGCGCGACTGGCGCATCGGTCAGGTGCTGGCCCTGAGCTTGCCGGGACGCGGGGTGTCTGTGGTTGCGGTTTGAACTCAGACACAGTGTTGCGGGTTTGTTGTCGGAGCGAGCCCCTGCTCGCGAATGCGTGCACAGCCCAGCCATCCATCGGCCTCAGGGACGGCCTCCCACAAAGCCCCAATTTGCATGTTGCTGAATGGGGCAATGGCTGCAATGGAAAGATAAGAGATGAGCAAAGACGTGGTGTTTGATCTGGGTGGCGTGGTGTTCCGTTGGGAGCCGCTGGTGGTGCTGCAAACGCTGTTCCCGCAACGCGTGCCCAACGAGGCGGTCGCCCGCGAGTGGGCGGCTCAAATTTTCCAGACCTTTCACCCCGATGCGGACTGGGCGCAGTTTGATCTGGGCCTGATCGAGCCAGAACCCCTGGCGCATCGCATCGCGGCGCGCACCGGGCTGGCGCTGCCCGATTTGCGGCACCTGATCGACAGCATCCCCGCACACCTGTTGCCGATGCAAGGCACGGTGGACCTGATTCATGACCTGAAAGCGCAGGGCCATCGGCTGTACTTTTTGTCGAACATGCCCGCAGGCTATGCCGAACACCTGGTGCGCGAAAACAGCTTTTTCAGCCAGTTTGAAGAAGGCATCTTCTCGGCCCATGTACAGCAGATCAAACCGTTGCCCGACATTTTTGCAACGGCGCAGGCCCGTTGGCCCCTGCGCGGGCAGCCGGTGTTCATTGACGATGTGCAACACAACATCGACGCCGCCGAGCTGCACGGCTGGCAAGGTGTGCGATTTGACACGCCTGAGCAGGTGAGGGCGGAGATGGTAGCGCAGGGTTATTTAGCCGCTTGATGTAAGCGGTGGGATACCGCTCCTGCAGCCGCATGGAAGCCGTTGCAAGTCGTTCAATCGCCAGCAGGCGCTCGTTCCCACACGGAGCCTGTCGAGGCTTTGGGGGGGGTGTGGGAGGCCGCCCCTGCGGCCGAATGCGTGTTGTTGCAGGTCAGCCATTCGCGAGCAGGGCTCGCTCCCACTTCAACGGGTCAGGAGCTCAGACTTTCGCCCCATGCGCCAAAGCCCTTGCCCGGCTGGCTGCCAGCGCCGCCGCATCTGGCGCTGACAAATCCCAGCCCTGCATGTGCCCCAGGCTGATGTCGGCCAGCGCTTCGATCCACTGCGCGTGGTTGTTCAGGCAAGGGATGTAGCTGAACTTTTCACCGCCTGCGTGCAAAAAGGCTTCCTGCGCTTCTTGCTGAATCTCTTCCAGTGTCTCCAGGCAGTCGCTGGTGAAGCCGGGGCAGATCACATCGACCTTTTTCACGCCTTGCTGTGCCATGGCGATCAGTGTAGGTTCGGTGTAGGGCTCCAGCCACTTGGCTTTGCCAAAGCGCGATTGGAAGGTCAGCTTGTACTGGTCCTTGGTCAGGCCCAGCGCCTCGGCCAGCAGGCGGCCGGTTTTCATGCACTCGCAGTGGTAAGGGTCGCCCAGCTGCAAGGTGCGCTCGGGCACGCCATGGAAACTCATCACCAATTGTTCCGCCTGGCCGTTGGCTGCCCAGTGTTCGCGCACGGTCTGTGCCAGCGCGGCGATGTAGCGCGGGTCGTCGTGGTAGCGGTTGACAAAGCGCATCTCGGGGATGAGCCGGGTTTTCAGGCCCCAGCGGTACACCGCGTCAAACACGCTGGCCGTGGTGGTGCCGCTGTATTGGGGGTAAGCGGGCACGATCAGCACGCGCTGCACGCCTTCGGCTTTGAGGGCATTGAGCTGCTCGGGGATGGACGGCTGGCCGTAGCGCATGGCGTAACGCACGCTCACGTTGTGGCCGCGCTCTTGCAGTACCGTGCCCAGCGACTGGGCTTGTTGTTCGGTGAAGGCTTTCAGGGGCGAGCCTTGCTCTGTCCAAATGCTGGCGTATTTGGTGGCCGACTTTTTGGGGCGCACGCGCAAGATGATGCCGTGCAGGATCAGCCACCAGATGGGTTTGGGGATCTCGACCACGCGGCTGTCGCCCAAAAATTCGGCCAGGTATTTGCGCAGGGCCGGTGCTGTGGGTGCGCTGGGTGTGCCCAAATTGCAATACAGGACAGCGGTACGGGCGGCTTGCCCGTGCTGGAAGGAAGGTTCTTTGTTGAATGCCATGCGGTATTCTCCCACCACCATGCTTGACATTTCCCGCATTCGCGCCATTACCCTCGATCTGGACGACACCTTGTGGCCCGTCTGGCCCACCATCCACCGGGCCGAACAGGTGCTGACCGACTGGCTGGCTCAGCATGCGCCCGCGACGGCTGCCTTGTCGGGGCAGCCCGAAGTCAAAAAAGCCGTGCGGGCCGAGATCAATGCCCGCCATGCCGACCGGGCGCACGATTTGTCGTTTTTGCGTTTGGAAGCCATTCGCGCCATGCTGCTGCAAGCCGGGGACCCGGGCCACCTGGCCGAGCCTGCGTTTGAAGTCTTTTTTGCCGAGCGCCAGCGGGTGGATCTGTTTGACGACGCGCTGCCCGCGCTGGCGTTCTGGAGCCAGCGCTACCCGGTGGTGGCCTTGTCAAATGGCAATGCCGATGTGCACCGCGTGGGCATTGGCCAACACTTTCACGCTAGCGTGAGCGCCAAGTCCATGGGCGTGGCCAAACCGGACTTGCGGGTTTTTGTGGCCGGGGCAGAGGCCGCAGGCGTTGCGCCCCACGAAGTGCTGCACATTGGCGACGATGCCCACGCCGACTGTGTGGGCGCACTGGCTGCGGGCATGCAGGTCGCCTGGCTCAACCGCGAAGGCCAGGTCTGGAGCCACGGCGACACGCGCCCGCACCTAGAAGTGCGAGACTTGCACGCGCTATGTGCCAGCTGGCCCGAATACGTGTTGTAGGTCGGTGGCTTTAGCCCCGAAATGCGTTGTGAATGAGATGGCGTTGGAGCTGAAGCTCCAACCTACAAAAAACAGGAGAACCACATGACTTTGAAAATTTACGGCATTGGTGCATCACGCGCAGCCCGCCCTTTGTGGACCGCTTTGGAGCTGTGCGTGCCGTTTGAACACATCCCCACGCCCTATGCCGGCGGTGCCACGCGCACGCCCGAGTTTCTGGCGATCAACCCCAACGGCCACATTCCAGCCCTGATCGACGAGCGCCCCGAGGGCACGGTCACTGTGTGGGAGAGCATGGCCTGTGCGCTCTACATCGCCCGCGTGCACGGCCAAGCCGATGGCCAGTCGATCACCCCCGCCACGCCCCGCGAAGAAGCAGAAGCCCTGCGTTGGAGCTTCTGGACCGTGTCAGAACTCGAAAAAGACGCGCTCACCGTGCTGATGCACCGCATGGCCATGCCTGCCGAGCAGCGCAAGCCCGAGCTGGCTGACCAAGCCGAAAGCCGCCTGAAAGTGCCACTGGCCGTGCTGGAACAACACCTGCAAGCTCAAAATGCCAGGGGCGAGGCCTACCTGGCCGCCAACCGTTTCACCGTGGCCGATGTGTGTGTGGCCAGCGTGGCGAGCTGGATTCGCCCGGCGGCAGCCTTGCTGGCGCAGTACCCTGCAGTGTCCGCATGGTTAAAGGCCTGTGTGGACCGGCCTGCGCAAGTGCAGGCGCGGGGAATGAAGTAAGCCAGTCAACTCAGGCAACGAGGCGGGTGATCAAAACCGCCCCAACGCCTGCATCTTCCACGCCAGCCACAGCTTGCGCAGCGGGGTGAGGGCAATGCGCTGGTGCAGCACCTGAAAGCCCGACGCCTCGATCTCGCGCAACAAAGTGCGGTAGATGCTGGCCATCATGAGGCCGGTTTTTTGGGTGCGGCGGTCGGCGGCGGGCAGCAGGGCCAGGGCTTCGTCGTACAGTGCGTGGGCGCGTTCGGTCTGGAACTTCATCAGCGCGGTGAAGTTGTCTGAATAGCTGCGCTGGATCAGGTCTTGCGCCTTAACGCCAAAGCGTTGTTGTTCGTCCAGCGGCAGGTAAATGCGCCCGCGCAGGGCGTCTTCGCCCACGTCGCGGATGATGTTGGTCATCTGAAAGGCCAGGCCCAGCTTGTGCGCGTAGGCTGTGGTGGCCTCGTCGGTCTGGCCAAAGATGCGGGCGGCGACTTCGCCCACCACGCCGGCCACCAAGTGGCAATACTTCGTCAGACCCGCAAAGTCCAGATAACGGGTCTGGTTCAGGTCCATCTGGCAGCCTTCGATCACGGCCATCAGGTGGCGGCTTTCGATGCCAAAGGGCTGGGTGTGTGGCATGAGCGCATGCATGACCGGGTGGGTGGGCTGACCCGCATAGGCTTGCTGCACTTCTTTTTGCCACCAGCCGAGCTTGGCGGCAGCCACGCTGGGGTCGCTGATTTCGTCGACCACGTCGTCCACTTCGCGGCAAAACGCATAAAACGCGGTGATGGCCGCACGGCGTTCTGGCGGCAGGAACAGGAAGGCGTAATAAAAGCTGCTGCCCGAGGCGGCGGCTTTTTGCTGGACGTAGTCTTGCGGGTTCATGGACGGGGATTCTCGCACCCAAACATGGGGCTCAAGCTGTGGATGTGCCGGACAATTTTTGGAACAACCGACCCAAAGTGGCGGGCGAACCCAAGCCACAGGCGATTTGCCACATCAGCAGGCGCATTTCTTGGCGCGGCATTTTGACGCGTTGGGTCAAAGCCAGCGGTCCAGCTTGCCGCAGCATCGCAACGGTGCGTGCGCCAATCAGGGCGGGCAGGGCACTGGCCAGGCGCAGGCGAAGCGGCTTGACGGCCATGGCGTAGCGCATGCCGTCGGCCAATTGGGCTTGGGTGTGGTCGAGCCACTGGGTGTAAAGCGGGGCCAGGGTCTGCAAGGTTTTGGCGCACCCCGTTGCGGCGGCTTTGGCCAGTTGCGCTGGTGTGAGGCCGACAGTCGCCAGTGTTTCCAACGGCCAATAGCAACGCCCGCCAGCCAGATCGGCACCGGCGTCGCGCAGGATGTTCAGGCGCTGCAAACCCATGCCGTATTGGCGACCAATGCGCAGCATCTCTTCTTGCGGCAGTCGCGCATACCCGGGCAAATGGCGCTCGCACAGCTCGGTCCAGAACTCGCCGACGCACCCGGCCACCAGCCAGGTGTAGTTGTCGAGTTCGGCTTCGGTGTTCAGGGCGTGCAGGCCGGGGCCAAAGCGGGCCATGTCCAGTTGCTGGCCTTGGGTGATGTGGCTCAGCACTTGGCGCACGCTGGCCTGGTCTGGTGCCCCCAGAGTTTGCAGCAGGGGCAGGCATTGCGGCAGCGCTTGCATCAAGGCGCGCTCGTGCGGGTCCGTTTGTTGAGCGGCAAAGGCCTGAATGAGCGGGGTCAGGTCAGGGGCTTGAGCGGCATCAGCGTCTGGCGACGCGATCGCTTGCGACATGCCGTTCAACAAATGCTGGCGTTCATCCAGCGGCAAGGCGGTGGTGTCGGCCACGGTGTCGGTGGCTCGTGCCAGAAGGTAGCCGATGGCCACGGGCGCCTGCAGTGCACCGGGCAAGAGCCGGATGGACAGGTCAAACGAGCGCGACACATGGCGCAAGAGTTGCCGGTGTTCCGGACTCAGGCGGGGGTGCTTTGGGCGCTTGAATGGGGCTTGTTGGTGCATGGTCAATCGCTATTGTCGCTTGACACGGCGGGCGACTTTGAATAGATTACTAACCAGTCAGTCATTATTATTTTCCGGAAATTCCATGCCTTCTACCTTGTCACTCGCCAGCCGGCGGGTTCTGCGTTTGTGCGCCGCCGCTGTTTTTGTGACTACTTTGGTAGCGTGTTCCAAAGCCGAGGCCCCCAAAGAGCCCTTGCGCGCCGTCAAGGTGCTGACCGTGGCCGGTGGTGCTTTGAATGTCGAGGGCGAATATGCGGCCGAAGTGCGTTCGCGTGTGGAGTCCCGACTGGGTTTCAGGGTTGCAGGCAAGTTGGTGCAGCGCTCTGCTGAGCAAGGGCAGCGTGTGGCGGCAGGTCAATTGCTGGCTCAAATTGACGCGCAAGACTACCAATTGGCCGCTCAGGCGGCTTTGGCGCAGGTGAGTGCTGCGCAAAGCCAGCGCGATCTGGCGGCGGCCGACTTCAAACGCTTTGAAGCCCTGAAAGCGCAAAACTTCATCAGCGGCGCGGAGCTGGAGCGTCGCGATGCCACCCTCAAAGCCGCCGATGCCGCCTTGAACCAGGCCAAAGCCCAAGCCCAAGCCCAAAGCAACCAGGCGGGTTACGCCCGTTTGATGGCGAGCCATGCCGGTGTGATCACGGCCGTCGAAGCCGAAGTGGGGCAGGTGGTGTCTGCGGGCCAGCCCGTGCTGCGTTTGGCCCACGATGGCCCGCGTGACGCGGTGTTTGCCGTTTCCGAGCAAATGGCTTTGGCCCTGAAAGTGGGGCAACCCATGCAAGCTACCTTGGCCAGCACGGGGCAAACCCTGAAAGGCAAAGTACGAGAGTTGGCCGCCAGTGCCGACCCGATCACGCGCACCTATGCCGTCAAGCTGGCGCTGGACGCCTCGGACCGCTTGCCTTTGGGGGCCACGGTCAACGTGCTGGCCGCCCAATTGCCAGGCAGTCAAAGCGCCGTGATCAAGTTGCCCACCAGCGCGTTGCGCCAGGAAGGGCAGGGCACGGTGGTGTGGTTGCTGGACGAATCCAGCATGACCGTGAACACCCAGTCGGTGCAAGTGGGACCTGTGGATGGCAACGAGGTGGTCATCACCTCGGGCTTGAAGCCGGGGCAAAAGGTGGTGAGCGCGGGGGTGCATGTTTTGTCGCCGGGCCAGAAGGTCACGGTGTATGGCGCTGCTGCCAGTGGTGCAGTGCCTGCACCCGCCGCAGCCGCCTCCACACCTGCACCCACAGCGCAGCGGTGACCGCATGAGCAGCACCGACAACACCGCATTCAACCTCTCGCGCTGGGCGCTGGAGCATCCGGCCCTGACCCGCTACCTGATGGTGGTGCTCATGGTCTTGGGCATGGCCTCTTACTTTCAGTTGGGGCAGGACGAAGACCCGCCCTTCACCTTCCGCGCCATGGTGGTGCGGGCTTATTGGCCTGGGGCGACCGCCGAGCAGGTGGCCGAACAGGTGACCGACAAGCTGGAACGCACCCTGCAGGAAGTGCCGTTCACCGACAAGATCCGCAGCTATTCCAAGCCGGGCGAGGCGCAGATCATTTTCCAGATCAAGGACAACTCCAAACCCGGTGATGTGCCTCAGGTCTGGTATGCGGTGCGCAAAAAGATCGGCGACATGCGCGGCAGCTTGCCGCAAGGCGTGGTGGGGCCATTTTTCAACGACGAGTTTGGCGATGTGTACGGCGTGATCTACGCCCTGAGCGGGCAAGGCTTTACGGCCGCTGAAGTCAAGACCGAGGCCGACAGCCTCCGCCAGACTTTGCTGCGCGTGCCCGATGTGGCCAAGGTGGAGTTGTTTGGCGCACAGGACGAAAAAGTCTTTGTCGAGGTCTCGCAAAAGAAGCTGGCCCAAATGGGCCTGGACATGGGCGCGGTGCTGGCCCAACTGAACCAACAAAACGCGGTGGAGTCGGCGGGCAGTTTGCAGTCGCCGGCCGATGTCTTGCAGGTGCGCGTGGGTGGCCAGTTCCAAAGCCTGGCCGATTTGCAGGCCATGCCGATCCGTGGGGCCTCTGGCGCGCAAATTCGCCTGTCTGACATCGCCACCGTGACCCGTGGTTATGCAGACCCGCCTTCGGTCAAGGTGCGCCACGAAGGCCAGGAAGTGATCGCGCTGGGCGTGTCCATGGCCAAAGGTGGCGACATCATCGCCCTGGGGCAATCCCTGCGTCAGGCGGTCGCCTTGGCGCAAACCCAGTTGCCTGCGGGCATGTCCCTCACGCAAGTGCAAGACCAGCCCAGCGCGGTGTCCAACTCGGTCAACGAGTTCATCAAGGTGCTGATCGAGGCGGTGGTGATTGTGCTGGCGGTGAGCTTTTTGGCGCTGGGCTTGCACAAGCGGCCTGGCAACAACCCCCTGTGGCGTCGCTGGACGCTGGACATTCGTCCCGGCCTGGTGGTGGGCATCACGATTCCGCTGGTACTGGCGGTCACGTTTTTGGCCATGCATTACTTTGGCATCGGCTTGCACAAAATCTCGCTGGGCTCGCTCATCATTGCTTTGGGCCTGCTGGTGGACGACGCCATCATTGCAGTCGAGATGATGGTCCGCAAGATGGAAGAGGGCTACGACAAGGTGCGCGCAGCCACCTTTGCCTATGAGCTCACGGCCATGCCCATGCTGACGGGCACCTTGATCACGGCCGCAGGCTTTTTGCCGATTGGCATGGCCAAGTCCATGACCGGTGAATACACCTTTGCGATTTTTGCGGTCACCGTGGTGGCTTTGCTGGTCAGCTGGGTGGCTTCGGTTTACTTTGTGCCTTATCTGGGCGCTTTGCTGCTCAAGCCACCAGCGCACGCGGTGTCGGCCGAGCACCTGGATTCGGCCGAGATGTACGACACCCCGTTTTACCGGCACTTTCGCACCTGGGTGACCTGGTGCGTCACGCACCGCTGGAAGACGATCGGCATCACCGTGTTCCTGTTTGCGATGGGCATTGTGGGCATGGGCAAGGTGCAGCAGCAGTTTTTCCCGGATTCCAGCCGCCCTGAAATCATGGTCGATTTGTGGCTGCCCGAAGGCTCGCCCTTCAAGGCCAGCGAAGACATGGCCAAGCGCGTTGAGCAGCGGTTGGCGCAGGAAGATGGCGTCAAGTCGGTCACCACTTGGGTGGGGTCAGGCGTGCCGCGCTTTTATTTGCCGCTCGATCAGGTGTTTCCGCAGACCAACGTGTCGCAGCTGATCGTGCTGCCCAAAGACCTGAAAACCCGCGAAGTGCTGCGCGCCAAATTGCCCGCTTTGCTGGCGCAGGAGTTCCCGGAGATCCGTGGCCGCGTCAAATTGCTGCCCAACGGCCCACCCGTGCCGTATCCGGTGCAGTTTCGCGTGGTGGGGCCTGACCCCCGTGTCTTGCGCCTGAAGGCCGACGAGATCAAGGCCGAGATGCGCCAAAACGCCAACACCCGGGGCGTGAACGACAACTGGAACGAGTCCGTCAAATCGGTGCGCTTGGAGGTGGACCAGGCCAAAGCCCGTGCTTTGGGTGTGACCAGCCAGTCCATCGCGCAGGCCTCGCGCACCTTGCTTTCCGGCTCCACGGTGGGGCAATACCGCGATGGTGACAAGCTCATCGACATCGTATTGCGCCAGCCTTTGGCCGAGCGTGACGCCTTGTCTGACCTGGGGCAGGCCTATGTGCCCACGGCTTCGGGCAAGTCGATTCCGCTCTTGCAAATCGCCACCCCGGTGTTTGCCTGGGAGCCCGGGGTGATGTGGCGCGAGGGCCGCCAATATGCGATCACGGTGCAATCCGACATTGCCGAAGGCTTGCAGGGTGCGACGGTGACGGCGCAGTTGTTGCCTGCGCTCAAAAAGACCGAAGCCACTTGGCAAGGCCAGGGCCTGAGCGGCTACCGCATCGAGGTGGCGGGCGCGGTGGAGGAAAGCTCCAAAGGCTCCGCCTCGATTGCGGCGGGCGTGCCGGTCATGCTGTTCATCACGTTCACCTTGCTCATGCTGCAGCTTCAAAGCTTCAGCCGCGCCATGCTGGTGTTCTTGACCGGACCCTTGGGCATGGCGGGTGTGGCCGGGGCTTTGCTGGTGCTCAACCGGCCGTTTGGCTTTGTGGCTTTGCTGGGGGTGATCGCGCTCATGGGCATGATCCAGCGCAATTCGGTGATCCTGATCGACCAAATTGAGCAGGACCGTGCCGCAGGCGTTGCCCCTTGGCAAGCCATTGTGGAGTCGGCCGTGCGGCGTTTGCGCCCCATTGTGCTGACGGCTGCTGCGGCTGTTTTGGCCATGATTCCCCTCTCGCGCAGCATCTTTTGGGGGCCGATGGCGGTCGCCATCATGGGCGGCTTGATCGTGGCCACGGCCCTGACTTTGCTGGCGCTGCCTGCGATGTACGCCGCGTGGTTCAGAATTGCGCGCCCAAATGAAGCCCGTGCCTGAATTTGGACAAATGAAGCGGCTAAAATAGAAAGTTGACCGATTTCAACCGGGCGGTCAGGTGCGTGAGGCAGCTTTGGGGCTGAAGAACGAACCTGACGCCCTTTTTGTTTGGACCTGCGCGGGTGGCGAAATTGGTAGACGCACCAGGTTTAGGTCCTGACGGTGGCAACACTGTGCGGGTTCGAGTCCCGCCCCGCGCACCAACCGACTTTTGGCCAAAGGGGCAACCCGGCGGCATGAGAGAAATTCAATTAACCGAGAACGACGATGACAGTGACTGTTGAAACCCTTGAAAAGCTGGAACGCAAGATCACCCTGACTGTGCCCGTGACGGCCATCCAGTCCGAAGTGGACGCACGCCTGAAGAAAATGGCCCGCACGGTCAAGATGGACGGTTTCCGTCCAGGCAAAGTGCCCATGAACGTCGTGGCCCAGCGCTATGGCTACTCGGTTCAATACGAGGTGCTGAACGACAAAGTCGGCGAAGCCTTCTCTGTGGCAGCCAACGAAGCCAAAGTGCGCGTGGCAGGTCAGCCCCGCATCTCTGAAAAAGAAGGCGCGCCCGAAGGCGAGCTGAACTTCGAAGCCATTTTCGAGGTGTATCCCGAAGTCAAGCTGGGCAATCTGGCCGACACCGAAGTCGAAAAACTGACCGCTGAAGTGTCGGATGCGGCCATCGACAAAACCATTGACATCCTGCGCAAGCAGCGCCGCACCTTTGCTCAGCGCGCTCAAGACGCCGCTGCACAAGACGGCGACCGCGCCACCATCGACTTCGAAGGCAAGATCGACGGTGAAGTGTTCTCCGGCGGCAAAGCCGAAGACTTCCAGTTCATTTTGGGCGACGGCCAGATGCTCAAGGAATTCGAAGACGCCGTGCGCGGTATGAAGTCGGGCGAAAGCAAGACTTTCCCCCTGGCTTTCCCCGCCGACTACCATGGCCAAGATGTGGCTGGCAAAACCGCTGACTTCCTGGTCACCGTCAAGAAAATCGAAGCCGCCCACCTGCCCGAAGTCAACGAAGCCCTGGCCAAATCCTTGGGCATCGCTGACGCGACCGTGGAAGGCCTGCGCGCTGACATCCGCAAAAACCTCGAGCGCGAAGTGAAATTCCGCTTGCTGGCCCGCAACAAGCAAGCAGCCATGGACGCTTTGGTCGCCAAGGCCGAGCTGGACCTGCCCCAGGCCATCGTGCAAAGCGAAATCGAGCGCCTGAAAGACGGCGCCCGTGCCGACTTGAAGCAGCGCGGCATCAAGGACGCCGACAAGGCCCCGATCCCTGACGACATCTTCCGCCCCCAAGCCGAGCAGCGCGTGCGCTTGGGTCTGGTGGTTGCTGAAGTCGTGCGTGGCAACACCCTGCACGCCAAGCCAGAGCAGATCAAGGCCCACATCGAAGAGCTGGCCGCCAGCTACGAGCGTCCCGATGACGTGGTGCGTTGGTACAACAGCGACAACCAGCGTTTGGCCGAAGTGGAGGCCGTGGTCATCGAGAGCAATGTGTCCGATTTCGTCCTGGCCCAGGCCAAAGTGGTCGAAAAAACCATTACTTTTGAAGAGTTGATGGGTCAACAGGCCTGATCGGTCTTTTGAATCCTTGAAGAATGGGGCTTGTGCCGGGCTTGTAGTCTGGCTCACAAGCCCCATCTCTTTGGTGGGGTTGAAAACTCAGGTTAAAGTCATTCTGAATTTCTTGGAGAAAAGATGAGCGCACTGGACATCACAAATTTGGGCATGGTCCCCATGGTCGTCGAGCAGTCGGGCCGTGGCGAGCGTGCTTATGACATTTATTCGCGTTTGCTCAAAGAGCGCGTGATCTTTTTGGTCGGTGAGGTCAACGACCACATGGCCAACTTGATCGTGGCCCAGTTGCTGTTTTTGGAGAGTGAAAACCCTGAGAAGGACATTTCGCTTTACATCAACTCGCCCGGTGGTTCGGTCAGCGCCGGCATGGCGATTTACGACACCATGAACTTCATCAAGCCCGATGTGTCCACCCTGTGCAACGGCATGGCCGCCAGCATGGGCGCGTTTTTGCTGTCTTCGGGTGCCAAGGGCAAGCGTTTTTCGTTGCCCAACTCCAAGATCATGATTCATCAGCCCCTGGGCGGTGCGCGTGGTCAGGCCACCGAAATCGAAATCGCAGCGCGCGAAATCGTCAAGACCCGTGCGCACCTGAACCGCATCTTGTCCGAGAACACCGGCCAGCCGCTGGAAAAAATCGAACTCGACACCGAGCGCGACTATTACCTGTCTGCGACCGAGGCCAAAGACTACGGTTTGGTGGACGAAGTCATTTCCAAACGCGCTTGAGGGTGGCCGGGCTTTCCGGCACCTTGGCTGACGGCGTTGACCTCCAAAGGGTGAACGCCGTTTTTCTTTCGTTATCATTGACGAATTCCGGATTCCGAGGCGACATTTATGGCCGATAAAAAAGGCTCGACCACTGAGAAAAACCTGTTCTGCTCCTTTTGCGGCAAAAGCCAGCACGAGGTCAAAAAGCTGATCGCAGGTCCGTCGGTGTTCATTTGCGACGAATGCATTGACTTGTGCAACGACATCGTGCGTGATGAACTCGCCACCACCACCGTAGCCGACGGCGGCAAAGAGGGCTTGCCGACCCCGTTGGACATCAAGACCAACCTCGACAATTACGTGATTGGCCAGGAAAAAGCCAAACGCAGTTTGGCAGTGGCGGTGTACAACCATTACAAACGCCTCAAGCACAAAGAGGGTGCCAAAAAAGACGACGTCGAATTGGCCAAGAGCAACATCTTGCTGATCGGCCCCACGGGTTCGGGCAAGACCTTGCTGGCCCAGACCATGGCGCGCATGCTGGATGTGCCCTTTGTGATGGCCGACGCCACCACCCTGACCGAAGCCGGTTATGTGGGCGAAGACGTCGAGAACATCGTGGCCAAGTTGCTGCAGACATGCAATTACGATGTGGAGCGCGCTCAGCGCGGCATCGTTTACATCGACGAAATCGACAAGATCACCCGCAAGTCGGACAACCCCTCCATCACCCGCGACGTGTCGGGCGAGGGCGTTCAACAGGCCCTGCTCAAGCTGGTAGAAGGCACCATGGCCAGCGTGCCTCCGCAAGGCGGCCGTAAGCACCCCAATCAGGATTTCCTGCAGATCGACACGACCAACATCCTGTTCATTTGCGGTGGTGCATTTGCCGGGCTCGAAAAAGTCATCGAAAACCGCACCGAATCCGGTGGCATCGGCTTTGGCGCCACGGTCAAGAGCAAAAAGCAACGCTCACTGACGGACGTGTTCAACGAAGTTGAGCCCGAAGACCTGATCAAATTTGGCCTGATTCCCGAGTTGGTAGGGCGTTTGCCCGTGGTGGCGACTTTGGCCGAGTTGACCGAAGAAGCGCTGGTGCAAATCCTGACCGAACCCAAGAATGCCGTGGTGAAGCAGTTCACCAAACTGCTGGCCATGGAAGGCGTCGAACTGGAGGTTCGCCCCAATGCTCTGAGCGCTATCGCACGCAAGGCGCTGGTACGCAAGACGGGGGCCAGGGGTCTGCGCTCTATCATGGAGCAGGCCTTGATCGATACGATGTTTGAATTGCCCAATGCGGTGAATGTTGAAAAAGTGGTGGTGGACGAGTCCGTCATCGATGACAACAAGCCACCACTGCTGGTTTACCGCGAGTCGGCCAAGCAGGCCTGACCCACATGCGCCGCACCATGATGAATGCCCCTTTGTTTGAATGGGTTGAAATCTCGGGTGCAGCATCCATGTGTAGCTGAATTGACCTGAGGGACACACCATGTCTGGACACACACCTTTGCCGCCCACCCCGATCGAACTGCCCATGTTGCCTTTGCGCGACGTGGTCGTGTTCCCTCACATGGTGATTCCTTTGTTTGTGGGGCGTCCCAAGAGCATCAAGGCCCTTGAGTCCGCCATGGCTGCCGAGCGCCGCATCATGTTGGTGGCTCAAAAGACCGCCGCCAAAGACGAGCCCGCCATCGACGACATGTTCGATGTGGGCTGCGTTTCGACCATTTTGCAAATGCTCAAGCTGCCTGACGGCACCGTCAAGGTGCTGGTCGAAGGCCAGCAACGTGCGCTGGTCAAGTCGATTGTGGATGGCGAGGCGCATTTTGTGGCCACCGTCACGCCCGTGGACCCGACCGCCGAGCAGTCCGAGCCCAGCAGCGAAATTGAAGCGCTGCGCCGCGCCGTGATGCAGCAGTTTGACCAGTACGTCAAACTCAACAAGAAAATTCCGCCCGAGATCCTGACCTCGATTTCCAGCATCGACGATGCCGGCCGCTTGGCCGATACCATCGCCGCCCATTTGCCTTTGAAACTGGAAAACAAACAGCAAGTGCTGGATTTGGCCAGCATCAAGGCCCGCTTGGAAAACCTGTTTGCCCAGTTGGAACATGAAGTCGACATCCTGAATGTGGACAAGCGCATCCGCGGTCGCGTCAAGCGCCAAATGGAGAAAAACCAGCGCGACTTCTACCTGAACGAGCAGGTCAAAGCCATCCAGAAAGAACTGGGTGAAGGCGAAGAGGGCGCGGACATCGAAGAGATTGAGAAGAAGATCAAGACGGCCAAGATGTCGGCCGAAGCCCGCAAAAAGGCAGAAGGCGAGCTGAAAAAGCTCAAGCTGATGTCGCCCATGTCGGCCGAGGCCTCGGTGGTGCGCAACTACCTTGAAGTGCTGACCGGTTTGCCCTGGAGCAAAAAGACCAAACTCAAACACGATCTGGGCAATGCCGAAGACGTGCTGAACCAGGACCACTTTGGCCTGGACAAAGTCAAAGACCGCATCCTGGAATATCTTGCTGTCCAACAGCGCGTGGACAAGGTCAAGGCACCTATCTTGTGCTTGGTCGGACCACCCGGTGTGGGCAAGACCTCGCTGGGGCAATCCATTGCCAAGGCCACCGGGCGTAAATATGTGCGCATGGCCCTGGGCGGCATGCGTGACGAAGCCGAAATTCGGGGCCACCGCCGCACTTACATCGGTGCTTTGCCCGGCAAAGTGTTGCAAAACCTGAACAAGGTGGGCACCAAGAACCCCTTGTTCTTGTTGGACGAAATCGACAAGTTGGGCACGGATTTCCGGGGCGATCCTTCGAGCGCTTTGCTTGAAGTGCTGGACCCCGAGCAAAACCACACCTTTGGTGACCATTACGTCGAGGTCGACTTTGACCTGAGCGATGTGATGTTTGTGGCCACGTCCAACTCGATGAACATCCCTTCGGCCCTGCTGGACCGGATGGAGGTCATTCGCCTGTCAGGTTACACCGAAGACGAGAAGACCAGCATCGCCATGAAGTATTTGCTGCCCAAGCAAATGGCCAACAACGGCGTCAAAGAGACGGAGTTGAACGTCAGCGAAGAGGCTGTTCGCGACATGGTGCGCTACTACACACGTGAAGCCGGCGTGCGTTCGCTTGAGCGCGAACTCGGGAAAATTTGCCGCAAAGTCGTCAAGGCTTTGCTGCTCAAGCAGATGAAGCCCCAGGTTCAGGTGACCGTCGACAACCTGAATGAATTCCTCGGTGTGCGCAAGTACAGCTATGGCCGTGCCGAACAGAAGAACCAGATTGGCCAAGTGGTGGGTTTGGCCTGGACCGAGGTGGGCGGCGATTTGCTGACCATTGAGGCGGCCCTCATGCCCGGCAAAGGTGTCATCACCCGTACCGGTTCACTGGGCGATGTGATGAAAGAGTCGGTCGAAGCCGCGCGTACCGTGGTGCGCAGCCGCTCACGACTGCTCGGCATCAAGGACGAGGTCTTTGAAAAGAAGGACCTGCACATCCACGTGCCCGATGGGGCCACGCCCAAAGACGGTCCGAGCGCTGGTGCGGCCATGACCACGGCCATGGTGTCGGCCATGACGGGCATTCCCGTGCGTGCCGATGTGGCCATGACCGGTGAGATCACGCTGCGAGGCGAAGTGACGGCGATTGGTGGCTTGAAGGAAAAGTTGCTGGCTGCCTTGCGCGGTGGTATCAAAACCGTGTTGATCCCTGAAGACAACGTCAAAGACCTGCAGGACATTCCCGAAAATGTCAAAAATGGTCTGGAGATCGTGCCCGTCAAGTGGATCGACCAAGTGCTGGACATTGCACTGGAAGCCAAGCCTGTGCCTTTGAGCGACGAAGAGGTGGCTGCTGCTGCAGTCACGGCCGTTACATCTACGGCAACGCCGCAAGCCGTGAAACATTGATGCAATTTTTTCGGGGCAACTCAAAATGCCCCGAAATTTGCATTACAATTCATCCATCGCAGCGAACACGGCATACAATGCTAAGTTATCTGAAATGCGGGAATAGCTCAGTTGGTAGAGCGCAACCTTGCCAAGGTTGAGGTCGCGAGTTCGAGCCTCGTTTCCCGCTCCAAACATTGAAAGAAGTGCCAACATCTTTCAGCAAAAAGGGAAGCAACAGCTTCCCTTTTTTGTTGGTTTTTTGAAGCCCACTGGTTTTGAAACAGGGCGCGGTAGCAAAGCGGTTATGCACCGGATTGCAAATCCGTGTAGGTCGGTTCGACTCCGGCCCGCGCCTCCATTCAAACCAGCTTGAAAAATTGATCCGAGTTGTGATTGGCAGCCGTTTTAGACGGTTTATCGATGTATAATTTGGGTCTTCTAAATGCGGGAATAGCTCAGTTGGTAGAGCGCAACCTTGCCAAGGTTGAGGTCGCGAGTTCGAGCCTCGTTTCCCGCTCCAGACATTGAAAGAAGTGCCAACATCTTTCAGCAAAAAGGGAAGCAAGAGCTTCCCTTTTTTGTCAAAAATGTGATTCTGGCGCGATAGCAAATCGGTTATGCAACGGATTGCAAATCCGTCTAGCCCAGTTCGACTCTGGGTCGCGCCTCCAAATCAAAGCCGTTACAGCGTCATGCTGTAACGGCTTTTTTTCACCACGTGGCCCCAGCACAATACAAGACGGCTGGGAAAGTGGCGATCCATGCCCAAAAGAATCGGTTGAGACCAAAAAACACGAACACCAAAAAATGGAAAAGCGCTGCCACGGCGCAAAACAGCCAAGCCAGCCGAACATCCAGCAATGCGAGTGGAAAGCAGCCCTCCCAAACCGTGAATGACCACGAGCACACCCTGGCAAGCATGGGGTGCCTGAAAATACTGCGGCTTGGCAACGGCCCGTAAATGCCCGTGTCCAAAAAGAGCGTCATGGCACGCCCCGACCGCCATTCGGGGCGCAACAGCTTGACCCAGCCTGAGACGAAATACGAGCTGATCGTTTGCAAGCTGATGTACCAAAACCCTGCGCGCCAGCCCCAAGACATGTCTGTCAGTGCCCCTGCTGTGTGTGCCAGCAACAAGCCACTGATGGCGACCAAGGTCATGAAGTCACTGCCGCCGTTGAAGGCACCGCGCCAGCGCAAAAGTAAGAGCAGCGCGATCAGAAACAACAGGATGGCACCACTCAAGCCGATGAGTCCGAACATCAGCGCCATGGCCAGTGCCAGGCGCAGCAAAAGCAGGGCGATGTAAGGCTTGGGCGCAAACAACGCATCGAGCAAAGCTTTGATCCACGCCGGTCTAGCGGGAATCTCTTGCCTCAGAACAGGCCAGACGGAGATGCGGTCCAGCGATTGCACGCGCAGGTATTCCAGCGTTTGCAAAGCCAAGCTCCAACCCAGCAGGATTTCGAAAACGCGGATGGACAGAGACAAGCTCATGTGCGCAGCTCCGGCGATCGCAGCATGAGTTGACTGCTTTGCCCACCCGGCAATTCCATGCGCAGTTCAAACTGGAAGGCATAAAGGTCGCGTACCGGTTCTTGGGCCATCATCGGGTGGTCTCCCCATTGACCCCCTTCCAGGGCTTGCCGGGCCAGTCGGCTGACCAATTGGTAAGTCACCTTGTGCTGAATGTCCGCGCCGTCGGGCAAATCGTTGATGTCGTTGGCCAGGTGGTCGACCAGATTCTGGTGTGTCAGCGCGAGATTGACCGCAGGATTGTGAAACAGATGCAGCCCTCGCAGCGGCAGTCTCGGATAGATCAGGCGCCAATCAGTCCAGCCCCCTGACTCGGACTGGCCACGCACATAGAGGCGAGGCGCGTGGTTGATGCCGTGGTAGAACTTCCAGTTGGGGAAAAACGCCCGAAAGAAAAACAGCCAAGGCCCTTCAATCGTGCCCCAGCGTTTGCGCAAAGAGACAGCCAGCAAGGCGAAATAAGCCACGATCAAAGCGGTGGTGAGGTCCATGTGCCCAGTTTATCGTCAGTCGAAATGCGCCCAAACAGCGTATCGGTGTCCGTTTGAACGCTGTGGGTGCGGAAAACGCGTCATTCTTGTGGCTTAATAATGCTTTGTATTTTTATCTGGAGCCATCCATGGGCAACAAAATCGTTACCGAAGCCGATCGTAAATTCACAGCACCTCTGCCAGCATTGCCAGGCGTGACATTGCGCACCCATGGCCGTGGCCAGCGCGTGAGCCTGGAGCGTGGTGTTGCCACGCGCAGCAAGAAAAACCCAGGCAAGCGCTCGAAAAAAGGCGGTTGATTGCTTCGGGATCTGGCCTTCGCCGATCCTGGACTGCCCCAAGCCACTGTTCTTCAGTGGCTTTTTTGTTGGTTCGTGCAAAAACGGGTGTTTGTTGAACCCGATCAACCCAAAGACAAAGGAGTCTGTGATGGTGGTTTCTTATGCATCCGTGTTGGTGGCTGGTTTGATGCCCATGATTTGTGCAGGCATCGCCAAGTCTGGCGCCAAAGGCTACGACAACCATGATCCCAGGGCCTGGTTGGCTCAGCAAACAGGCTTCAGGGCCAGAGCCAATGCGGCACAAGCCAATTGCTTTGAGGCCTTCCCCTTCTTTGCCATGGGAGTCGTGCTGGCACTGCTGACGGGCGTTGAACCTTGGGTGGTGGACATGCTGGCCGTGCTTTTTGTCGCGGCACGGGTCGCTTATGTGGCTTGTTACCTGGCCGATAAGGCCTTGTTTCGCTCGCTTTTTTGGTCTGTCGGCTATTTGAGCGTGATCGTTTTTTATGTCCTGGCGATGCAGAACTTGCAGATGAATTGAGCCGGGAAATCGGTTTTATCAAGGCACAATACAGCCTTGGCCCCGGTGGTGAAACTGGTAGACACACCGGACTTAAAATCCGTTGCTTCCTGAAAAGGGGCGTGCCGGTTCGATTCCGGCTCGGGGCACCATCGATACAGAAGCACCATCATGAAAAACGACAACGCACCGCTTGAAATTCATGTGCATGGTGATGTGCCGATCAAACCCGGCACCGACATCAAGGCGATCCAGGAAGCGCTCAAACCGCTTTGGCATTACGCAGGCGCCCGCACTTTGAGTGAAGGCTCGCCCAGCCTTTACGAAGAAGAGCCCGGTATTCGTTTTGACATCCACGCGCTTCGGCTGCAGATGTGCTGGACGGTCCGTGGCGATGATGATTTCCGCATGGTCATGGACGATCTGTGCATGAACCTCAACGAATTGTCTGCGGCAGGCACCCAGATCGAGGTGACTTTTTACGACACCGAATTTGACGACGAAGACGAAGCCAGTGGTGCGGACTCGCGTGACGACTTTGTGATGTTGTTTGTCGGTCCTGATCCTGGTGCCATCATGCAAGCCCAGCGGGACTTGCTGGTCCATGATGTCGTGAACATGATGGAGCGCCATTTTGATGGCTCAGAGTTGTCTGGTGTTGTGGCCGAAATTGACAAATTGTTCAGCCAGCGCTTTGACAATCTGGTGAGCTCCCTAGAGCTGGGCAAGCCACCCCGTGGTTCGGGTGGCAACAACAGTGGCCACGGTGGCGGTGGTCGCCGTCCACGCCACCTTCACTGAAAGATTTTATGGCCGCCATGTTCTCACTCGAAGCGCTCAACCCCGGCGTTCGGTTGCGCGAGGTTTTTGGCTGGGCCATGTACGACTTTGCCAACTCGGGCTACACCACCGTCGTCATCACGGCCGTGTTTGCAGCCTATTTTGTGGGCGGGGTCGCTGGCAGTGCACCTTGGGCCACACTGGCCTGGACCTCCGGCCTGAGCCTGTCGTATTTGATCGTCATGCTCACCATGCCTGGCTTGGGGGCGTGGGCTGACCGTGTGGCAGGCAAACGGCGTTTGCTCATGTGGGTCACGGCCGGTTGCGTGCTCAGCACCGCGGCTTTAGCCCTGGTGGGGCCCGGGCAGGTCGCTTTGGGCTTGCTGATTCTGGTCATCTCCAACACGTTCTTTTCTTATGGCGAGTCCTTGACCGCTTCTTTTTTGCCCGAACTGGCCAAACCGCAGGCCATGGGGCGCGTGAGTGGTTGGGGGTGGGCTTTGGGCTACATTGGCGGCATGCTCACACTGGGCGTGTGCTTGGCCTATGTGTTGGCAGCTCAGGCGCGTGGTGAGTCGGGCAGCCAATTTGTGCCTGTGACGATGCTGATCACGGCCTTGGTTTATGGCCTTGCGGCCTGCGTGACCTTTACCTTGATGCGAGAACACGCACAGCCTCGGCCGGATGCGCCGGTCGTGGGCATGCTGAAAAGCCTGCAAGGCTTGGCGCAAACATTCCGCGATGCGCGCCCCTACCAGGACTTCACCAGATTGATGGCCTGCGCGGTGGCTTACCAAGGCGGGGTGGCGGTGGCGATTTCCTTGGCGGCCATTTATGCCGAGCAAGTGATCGGGTTTCAGCCACAGGAAACCATGGTCCTGATTTTTGTATTGAACATCGCAGCCTTTGTGGGCGCTTTTGTCTTCGGTTACGTACAAGACCGCATTGGCCACAAACTGGCGCTGTCCCTGACTTTGCTGGGCTGGATTTTGACCTGTGTGATCGCCGCTTTGTCGAGCACCAAAGAGGTGTTCTGGTGGGCTGCGGCGATTGCCGGAGTGTGCATGGGCTCCAGCCAGTCGTCTGGCCGTGCCATGGCCGGGCTGATGGTTCCCCCAGCGCGCTTGGGGGAGTTTTTTGGTTTGTGGACGTTCGCGATCCGTCTGGCCAGCATATTGGGCCCTTTGAGCTATGGCCTCATCACTTGGCTGAGCGGTGGCAACCAGCGGATTGCCATTGGCTCGACTTCCTTGCTCTTTGTGCTGGGGCTGGCCTTGCTCATGCCGGTCAATGTGGCGCGCGGGCACCGCATGGCGATGGGGCAGGGCTGATCAAACGTGGTTGTCTGCCCGGTGACAGGCGGCGTGGGGCAGACCTAGCCAGCGTTGCGCTGCCGCTTGAAGGCTGGTCAAGTCACCATTTGTCATGAGGCGGATGCGGGCGCTCAAGGTGTGTGGCCCCGGGCCATTTCTGAGCATGGTAGCTGCCTCCAGCAATCGGCGGGTTTGCCTGGCCACGGGCTCGCCGGTTGAAACCAGATGAATCTGCGGGCCGAGCAATTCGCGCAAAGCATGCTCGGCAAATACATAGTGGGTACAGCCCAACACCAGGGTGTCCATCTGCCCAGGGGCTGGGCCAAATTCGCCCATTGCCCGCGTGTAGTCCTGCAGCAGTTCCGTGATGCGCTGTGTCGCTTGGGCTGCGGTTGCCTGGTGGGTGCTTTGCTCGATGGCCAGCGCCAGCCCGTTGCAAGGCTGAACGGTGAAGTGGGCCTGGTCTTGCAGGCTGGCCAACAGACGGTGGAACTTGTCGCTGATGAGTGTGCCCCGTGTGCCGATCACGCCAATGTGTCCTGTTTGGCTCAGTTGCAATGCAGGCTTCAGGGCGGGTTCCACACCGATGAGGATCAAATGAGGGTGTTGCACCCTGAGCTCATGAATGGCCGCCGCCGTGGCTGTGTTGCAGGCCACCACCAGGGCTTTGATGTGGTGTTGCTTGATCAGGTGGTCGGCAATGGTCAGGCTGCGCTGGCGCACAAAAAGATCGCTTTTTTCGCCGTAAGGCGCATGCCCGCTGTCAGCCCAGTAGACGAAATGCTCCGCCGGTAAAGCCGCCTGCAAAGACTGTAAGACACTCAAGCCGCCGATGCCGCTGTCAAAAACGCCAATGGGAGATTCGGTCATGTCGTGGGCGAGGGCGGTGGAAGATTGCACAAGCAAGGCCACCGCCACATCACTTTCAGCCAGCCGTCACGCCAATGCCCTTGAACTCGCCCGTGGCGATGCGCTTTTGCCATTCGGCCGGGCCGGTGATGTGGGCGCTGGTGCCGCCCGCATCCACAGCCACCGTCACCGGCATGTCGACCACGTCGAATTCATAAATCGCTTCCATGCCCATGTCGGCAAAGCCCACCACTTTGGCGTGTTTGATGGCTTTGGACACGAGATAAGCCGCGCCGCCCACGGCCATCAGGTAGGCCGATTTGTGCTTCTTGATGGCCTCAATGGCGACCGGGCCCCGCTCGGCCTTGCCGATCATGGCGATCAGGCCAGTCTGGGCCAGCATCATTTCGGTGAAACCGTCCATGCGGGTGGCGGTGGTGGGGCCTGCGGGGCCCACGGCTTCGTCGCCCACCGGGTCAACAGGGCCCACGTAATAGATCACGCGGTTCTTGAAGTCCACGGGCAGGGGCTCGCCTTTGGCCAGCATGTCCTGAATGCGCTTGTGCGCAGCATCGCGGCCCGTCAGCATCTTGCCGTTGAGCAGCAAGGTTTGGCCGGGTTTCCAGGCAGCGACTTGCTCAGGTGTGAGGCTGTTCAGGTCCACGCGCTGGCTCTTTTCGGTGTCGGCTGTCCAGCCCACGTTGGGCCACAGGTCCAGCGATGGCGCTTCAAGGTACGAGGGGCCGGAGCCGTCCAGCACAAAGTGCGCATGGCGGGTGGCTGCGCAGTTGGGGATCATGGCCACGGGCTTGCTGGCCGCGTGGGTGGGGTACATCTTGATCTTGATGTCGAGCACGGTGGTCAGACCGCCCAGTCCCTGCGCGCCAATGCCCAGGGCGTTGACCTTGTGGTACAGCTCCAGGCGCATTTCTTCGACCTGGTCGAGCTTCTCGCCTTTGCTTGATTTTTCGAGCAACTGGTACATGTTCAGGTCGTCCATCAGGCTCTCTTTGGCCAAGAGCACGGCTTTTTCAGCGGTGCCGCCGATGCCGATGCCCAGCATGCCGGGCGGGCACCAGCCTGCGCCCATGGTGGGCACGGTTTTGAGCACCCAGTCAACGATGCTGTCGCCGGGGTTGAGCATGATCATCTTGGATTTGTTCTCGCTGCCGCCGCCTTTGGCCGCCACGGTCACATGCACATGGTGGCCGGGCACGATCTTGGTGAAGATCACGGCAGGGGTGTTGTCCTTGGTGTTTTTGCGGTTGAAGTGTGGGTCAGACACGACGGATGCGCGCAGTGTGTTGTCGGGGTGGTTGTAGCCACGGCGCACGCCTTCGTTGATGGCGTCTTCCAGACTGCCGGTGAAGCCATCAAACTTCACATCCATGCCGACTTCAAGGAACACGTTGACGATGCCAGTGTCCTGGCAAATCGGGCGGTGGCCGAAGGCGCTCATCTTGCTGTTGGTCAGGATTTGCGCAATCGCGTCTTTTGCAGCAGGGCTTTGCTCGCGCTCATAGGCGCTGGCCAGATGCGAGATGAAGTCAGCCGGGTGGTAGTAGCTGATGTACTGCAGCGCGGCGGCGACGGATTCGATCAGATCGTCTTGTTTGATCAGGGTGGTCATGGTGTGGGAGTCCAGTGAAGAGTCAAAAAATAAAGGGGTTCAGTGGTCAGCTTTGTCGTGGTGTGACATCAGGCGGTCGGCATAGGCAATGGCAATGGCACTGAGCAAGAAAGCGATGTGGATGATGGTTTGCCACATCAGCACTTTCTCGTCGTAGTTGGCGGCGTTGATGAAGGTCTTGAGCAGGTGAATGGAGCTGATGCCGATGATGGCCGTGCCCAGCTTGACCTTGAGTACCGAAGCGTTCACATGGTCCAGCCATTCGGGTTGATCGGGGTGGCCTTCGAGGTTCAGGCGCGAGACAAAAGTTTCGTAGCCGCCCACGATGACCATGATCAGCAGGTTGGAGATCATGACCACGTCGATCAAGCCCAGGACGACCAGCATGATCACGGTCTCGTTGAGCGTGGTGATGGGTGCAGTGGTTTTGTAGCCAATGCCCGTGATGAGTGCTTGCAGTGCGGGCTGACTGCCAAAAGCGGCTTCCAGCAGGTGCACCAGCTCAACCCAAAAATGGAAGACGTACACCGCTTGCGCTGCGATCAGGCCCAGATACAAGGGTAATTGCAGCCATCGGCTGGCAAAAATGAAGCTGTTCAAAGAGCTCAAAGAACTTTTTTGCTCGGGGGGGTGTTTTGACATGGCTTTCCTGAAATTTTCCTGAAACGGCAGGCTTTGGGCAAACCCGGATTTTAGGCGGTAGAACACCCGTTAAAACGCATGCCCATGCAAGTCTGATGTCAGTCAGTGCTTTGTAAGAGCGAAAGCCGACATTTGCACCAGTTTTGAAAACGCCATGTCATTGAGGAGACAAATCAGATGAGTTCCAACATTTACCAACCCAGCGCAGATTTCGTTAAAAACGCCAACGTCTCCGGTATGGCGGCTTACGAAGCCCTGTGCAAAGAAGCCGAAACCGATTACCAGGGTTTCTGGGGCCGTCTGGCCAAAGAGCTGATCACCTGGAAGACGCCCTTCACCAAGGTGCTCGACGAGTCCAATGCGCCTTTCTTCAAGTGGTTTGAAGACGGCACCCTGAACGTGTCCTACAACTGCCTTGACCGCAACATCGAAAAAGGCCTGGGCGACAAGACCGCCATCATCTTTGAAGCCGACGGCGGCGAAGTGACCAAGGTCACCTACAGCCAGCTGCTGGCCAAGACCTGCCAATACGCCAACGCCTTGAAGAGCCTGGGCATCAAAAAAGGTGACCGCGTGGTCATCTACATCTCCATGTCGATCGACGGCGTGGCCGCCATGCAAGCTTGCGCCCGCATCGGCGCTACCCACTCGGTGGTGTTCGGTGGCTTCTCGGCCCAGTCCCTGCGTGATCGCATTGAAGACACCGGCGCTGTCGCAGTCATCACCGCTGACCACCAGGTGCGCGGTGGCAAGCAATTGCCTTTGAAGTCCATCGTCGACGAAGCCCTGGCTTTGGGTGGCTGCGACACCATCAAAAACGTGTTGGTCGTCAAGCGCTCGGGCGCTGACATCGCCATGACCGCAGGCCGTGACCTGTGGATGGCCGACGTGGCCGACAAACAAGCCACCACCTGCGAGCCAGAGTGGGTGAGCGCTGAACACCCCTTGTTCTTGCTCTACACCTCGGGCTCTACCGGCAAACCCAAAGGCGTGCAACACAGCACCGGCGGCTATCTGCTGCACGCGGCGCTGACCACCAAGTGGACCTTCGACCTGAAGGCCGACGACGTGTTCTGGTGCACTGCCGACATCGGCTGGGTCACTGGCCACACCTACATCACCTACGGCCCCCTGGCTTTGGGCGGCACCGAGATCGTGTTCGAGGGCGTGCCCACATACCCCGACGCTGGCCGCTTCTGGAAGATGATCCAGGACCACAAAGTCTCGATCTTCTACACCGCGCCGACTGCCATCCGTTCGCTCATCAAAGCCGCGGAAGCCAACGACGCTGTGCACCCCAAGAGCTACGACCTGTCGAGCCTGCGTTTGCTGGGCTCGGTCGGCGAGCCGATCAACCCCGCTGCATGGGAGTGGTACTACCAGCACGTGGGCGGCAGCCGTTGCCCCATCGTGGACACCTTCTGGCAGACCGAAACCGGTGGCCACATGATCACCCCGCTGCCTGGTGTGACCCCCATGGTGCCTGGTTCGTGCACACTGCCGTTCCCCGGCATCCAGGCCGCCATCGTGAGCGAAACCGGTGACGACATGCCCAATGGCCAAGGCGGTATCCTGGTCGTCAAGCGCCCATGGCCTTCCATGATCCGCAACATCTGGGGCGACCCCGAGCGTTTCAAGAAGAGCTACTACCCTGAAGACTTCAAGGGCAAGTACTACCTGGCGGGCGACGGCGCGATCCGCGACGAGAAAACCGGTTACTTCACCATCACCGGCCGCATCGACGACGTGCTGAACGTCTCCGGTCACCGCATGGGCACGATGGAAATCGAATCGGCCCTGGTCAGCTGCACCGAGCTGGTGGCCGAAGCCGCCGTGGTGGGCCGCCCTGACGACACCACCGGTGAAGCGATTTGCGCCTTCGTGGTGCTCAAGCGCGCCTTGCCCAACACCGACGAAGGCAAAGCCATCGCCAAGCAATTGCGCGACCACATCGCCAAAGAAATCGGCCCCATCGCCAAACCCAAAGACATCCGCTTTGGCGAGAACCTGCCCAAGACCCGCTCGGGCAAGATCATGCGCCGCCTGCTGCGCTCGCTGGCCAAAGGCGAAGAGATCACGCAAGACATCTCGACACTTGAGAACCCCGGCATCTTGAGCCAGTTGGGTCAGGCTTACTGAGCCTGGAACCGGGTCACAAAAAAACGGCAGCCTAGGCTGCCGTTTTTTGTTTGATCCGAGCCTTTAGGCTCGATAAAAAGCCATTGATTGGCTTTTAGGACTTGATGCCCAATCCCAACTTTTCAATCAGCCGCTTTTCCTTCACATAGCTGGCCAAAATGAACTGGGTGTAAGCCTCGCTGTCCATATAGATCACGGGTTGGTCGTATTTTTCGAAGGCTGCGATCACGCCAGGATCGCTCAAGGTTTTTTTGAAGCCGTCTTGCAGCTTTTGCACCACTTTGGGGTCCATGCCCCGTGGGCCAGCAATGCCGAAAGGCGAATCAGACACGGTGTCGTAGCCCAGCTCGTTGAGCGTGGGCACGTTGGGCCAGCGCTTGGTGCGTTTGCTGCCGTAAGTGGCCAGTAGTCGCATCGTGCCCGCCTCGACGTGGGGCGCCCAGCCCGTGGCGTCGCTGTGGGCGTCAATGTGGCCACCCAGCAGGGCCTGCAGGCCGTCCGAGCTGCCCTTGAAGGGCACATGGGTGAGCTGTATGCCCGCCTTGTTGGCGAACTCTTCGACCGCCAAGTGTGGCGTGGTGCCGTTGCCTGTTGAGCCGTAGTTGAATTTTCCAGGGTTGGCTTTGGCGTAATTGACCAGATCCTTGATGGATTTGATGGGCGAGTTGGCCTTGACCACGATGCCAAAGGTGTAGCCCGTCAAGCAAGCGATGTAGGTGAAATCCTTGAGCGGATCGAACTGCATTTTTTGCATGTGCGGCAGGCGGGCCACACCAATCGTGATTTGCGACAGGGTGTAGCCGTCCGGCGCAGCCTTGACCAGTTCATTGGGGCCCAGCATGCCGCTGGCACCAGGCTTGTTGTCGATGACCACTTGCTGGCCCAATACTTTGGTGGCTGCATCAGCCAAAGCACGCATCACGATGTCGCTGGAGCCGCCTGCAGGCCAAGGGCAAATCAACTTCAAGGGGCGTGTCGGAAAGGCTTGTGCCTGGGCCAGTGTGGGCAGGGCCAACGTGGCGGCTGAGGCGATACCGCTGTGCACAAATTGGCGGCGTGTGGTGTCGTTGAATTTCACAAGTCTCTCCTGATCGATGATTCAACGCTCAGTATGGACGCAGACCCGGCGCAACCACATCGGGAATTCCCGCACAGGGTCGCGTGGGAGACCTGTTGGCTGATCAGTCGCCCAACACCACACCCTCGCGCCGTGGATCGGCTCCGCCAAACCAGCCAGTGGGCGTGCGTTCAATGGCCTGCAAGCCACTGGTCATCTCCATTTCGCGCACCTCGTGTCCACGGGCTTTCAAGGCGTCGACGGTGCTGACCGGGAAGCGTTTTTCTTCGAGCAGGGTGGGGCCGTTGAGCGAGCCAAAGTTGGGCAAACTGACCGCCTGCTGCGCGTTCAGGCCCCAGTGCAAAGTGCCCGCCAGCAGCTTCGCGGTGTAGTGGATGATCAGCGCGCCGCCGGGGCTGCCGCCGCTCATGAGCAACTGGCCTGTGGTTTTGTCAAACACCAGTGTGGGGGACATGGACGAGCGAGGGCGCTTGCCGGGCTCCACCCGGTTGGCAATCGGCCGACCTTGTGGGTCCGCAGGCACAAAGCTGAAGTCGGTCAGTTCGTTGTTGAGCAAAAATCCGCCGGCACGCGCGGGGTCGGTGGTGACCATTCGCCGTGAACCAAACGCGGCTTCGATGGTGGTGGTCATGGCCACCGCCCGACCTTGTGCATCGACCACGCTGATGTGGCTCGTGCCGTATTCGGTTTGTGGCGGCATGGGGGCCCATGAGGTTTTGACGCCTGCAGGCTGGCCAGGGGTGGCGATCTTCATGGATTGGTCGCCGATCAACAGACTGCGTTGACGCAGGTAGTCGGGGGCCATCAGGCTGCGCCAGTCGCCTGCGGGGGCTGCTGCGAAGGCGGGGTCGGCCACGTACTGCGCCCGATCGGCAAAGGCCAGGCGCGAGGCCTCGGTGTAGCGGTGCAACCAGTCGGCCGATGGCAGTCCTGCTGCAAATTCGGGGCCTTGCGGTGTGGTGTTGGCCAACAAGCCCAGGATTTGCCCCATCGCGATGTGGCCCGATGAGGGCGGCGGAAAGCCGCAAATTCGATAGGTCCGCGATTGCGCGGTGTGGTCAAAACACAAGGCCTCGCGAACCTTGGGTTGGTAGTCACGCAGGTCTTGCAAGCTCAAACTGCCGGCACGCGGTGCAGATTGTGTGCGTTGGACGATGGCCTGGGCCACGGGCCCTTCGTGCAGTGCGCGGCTGCCTTCGGCGGCAATGCGGCGCAGGACATGCGCGTATTCGGGGTTGCGCAGCAGATGACCCACAGGCCACGCTTGTCCTTGTGCGTTGTAGAAAAAGCGCAAAGCCAGTGGGTCTTTTCTGAGGTGCGGGTCGGCTTGCAGCAAGGTGTTCAGGCGTGGGCTGACCTTGAAGCCTTGCTCAGCCAGCGCAATCGCTGGTTCAAAAAGGCGTGCCCAGGGCAGCGAGCCGTGCTGGCGGTGTGCAGCTTCGAGCATGCGCACGGCACCCGGAACACCCACCGCGTGGCCACTTTGCACGGCTTCGTCAAACGGCAGGGGCTTGCCATCAGAACCCAAAAACATGGGTCCTGAAGCACCTGCCGGGGCGGTTTCCCGGCCGTCATGGGCCGTGATTTTTTGGCCATCAAAGTGCATCAAAAATGCCCCGCCGCCGATGCCGCTGGACTGCGGCTCCACCAGTCCCAGCACCAGCTGCACTGCAATGGCGGCGTCCAATGCCGAGCCTCCTGCACGAAGCACCTGGTGTCCGGCATCGGTGGCCAAGGGATTGGCCGCTGCAACCGCTTGCCGTGCATAAGCCCAACCGGGCTTGTCGGTGCTGCCACTGGCTGCTTCCGGCTGCTCGGGCACGCTGTAATGCCAGGAGGTGGTGTTTGGCGGGCTGGCACAGGCGGCCAGCAGCGCCAGGGCGGCAAGGGTGATCAGGGGGCGGGTGGCTGACATGCGTGCTCCTTGGGTGCGATGCGCCATCCTAGTGCCGAAATGACAACAGGCCCCGCAGGGCCTGTTTTTTATTGAGCAGCGATAAGCCTTCAGTTCACTTCGGTGCAAGGCGGATCGCGCCATCCAGACGGATCACTTCACCGTTGAGCATGTCGTTTTCGATGATGTGTTTGGCCAGCTTGGCGTAGTCCTGGGGGGTGCCCAAACGGCTGGGGAAGGGCACGCCAGCGGCCAGTGCGTCTTGCACTTCTTGCGGCATGCCAAACAGCATGGGGGTGCCAAAGATGCCGGGGGCGATCGTCATGTTGCGGATGCCGTTGCGCGAGAGGTCGCGGGCGATCGGCAGTGTCATGCCGACCACGCCGCCTTTGGACGCGGCGTAAGCGGCCTGGCCGATCTGGCCGTCATAAGCGGCCACGCTGGCGGTGCTGATCAGCACGCCGCGCTCACCAGTGGCTTCGGGTTCGTTCTTGCACATGGCTTCCGAGGTCAGGCGGATCATGTTGAAGGTGCCCACCAGGTTGACCATGATGGTCTTCGTGTAGACGGCCAGGTTGTGCGCGCCGTTCTTGCCCACGGTTTTTTCGGCAGGGGCGATGCCTGCGCAATTGACCAAGCCCACCAGTTTGCCCATGGACACCGCCTTGGCGACCACCGCCTGGCCGTCGGCTTCGTTGCTCACGTCGCACTTGACGAATGCACCGCCCAGTTCTTTGGCGATGGCTTCGCCTTTTTCAGCTTGCATGTCGGCAATCACCACTTTGCCGCCGTTGGCCGCCAGCATGCGTGCCGTGCCTTCGCCCAGGCCCGATGCGCCGCCTGTGACGATGAAAACTTTGCCTTGAATGTCCATGTCTGACTCCTTTTTGGTTGACGTTACGTAAACGTCAATTATGCACATGAGGCCCTTGAATGACCAGCCACCGAAGACCTGGGTTAAGGGTTTTAAGGTAAGCCGACTACTTTGAAGTTTGGATATTCAAGTGTGAGACCACTGCCTAGGATGGACACCACCCGGGCAAGTTGGTCGGGCAATTTCAGTTGAGGAGAACTGCATGGTTTCCGTGACCACTTGGAATAATCAGGATCAAAGTTTGTTGTACGACGACGACAACTGGCGCAGGGCGACGCAGTTGTTGGCCACTGCCGACATCCGGGTCGGTGGTGGCAGACCTTGGGACATGCGGGTTCACCATCCCCACACGTTTGACCGCATCCTGACGCGCGGCAGTTTGGGGCTGGGTGAGAGTTATGTCGACGGCTGGTGGGATTGCGATCAGGTCGACGAATTCATCACCCGCATTTTGCGGGCCCGACTGGACGAACAGGTGGGCCGTGCAGGTTGGTTGTGGGCCGCGCTCAAAGCAAGGCTCACCAACTTGCAGTCGCAAAACAGAGCTTGGCAGGTGGGCGAGCTGCACTACGACCTGGGCAACGATTTGTACGAAGCGATGCTGGACCCTTCAATGGCCTACAGCTGCGCTTATTGGCCGCAGGCGCAAACATTGGCACAGGCGCAAGAAGCCAAGCTCGACCTGATTTGTCAAAAACTGCAACTCAAGCCCGGCATGACGCTTTTGGACATCGGTTGTGGCTGGGGCAGTTTGATGTTTTTTGCGGCAGAGCACTACGGCGCGCAATGTGTGGGGCTGACCATCTCCAAGGAGCAGGCCAAGCTGGGGACAGAAAAAGCCGGTCATTTGCCGGTGCGCTTTGAGCTGGCCGATTACCGCCAGTTCAACCCCGACAGTGCGCAGCGGTTTGACCGCATTGCTTCGGTGGGCATGTTCGAGCATGTGGGCCACAAAAATTACGCGGCTTACTTCGACATGGCGCGGCGCAGTTTGCGTGACGATGGCTTGTTTTTGCTGCACACCATTGGCAAAAACAGGGCCGGGGCCGGCATCGACTCCTGGATCGAAAAGTACATCTTCCCGAATGGGGTGCTGCCCTCGGCATCGGAAATCGCTTACTACAGCGAAGATGCTTTCGTGATGGAGGACTGGCACAACTTTGGCGAGGACTATGACAAAACCCTGATGGCTTGGCATGCCCGTTTCGAGGCCGCATGGCCTGGGCTGGAAGACCGCTACGGCGAGCGCTTTTATCGCATGTGGCGCTATTACCTGCAGTGTTGCGCAGGCACATTTCGGGCCAGAGACAACCAACTGTGGCAAGTGGTGCTGTCACCCAGCGGGCATGCCGGTGGTTACCGCAGGCCGCTGATGTGACGGCTGGTGCTCATTCGTTGTTGTTCATCTTGTGCACGAACATGCGCAAGAAGAACGCGGCCATCAACAGTGTGAACACGATCACGCCCAAGCTCATGAGGCCATAGTCGGTAGAAAACAAGTCGATCAGCATTTTCATGGGTTTTCCTTTTGAAGGTTTTGACATTTCACTGTGCACCCGAGAGACCCCGTATCCAATGATGAAGATCAAGCGATTGACACAAACACGTGTTTCAATTCAGCGTGTTCTTTTTTACAGACCTGCGGGTCGAGCCAGACATGCCTTCATTGCCACAGGGCGCATTGCCAATATCTGCCAAGCTTTTTTTGATTTTGGGCACCCTGAGCGCTTGCTCCAGCGTGGTGTTCAGTGCCGCCTTTGCGCATTTGCCCGTTTTTTCGGGGGGCATACCTGCCATGGTGCAAACCGCATTGACCCAGCAGCAATTCCACTCGCTGGGCCTGCTGCTGGTGGGTTTGGCCGTGGCACGGTTGGGTGCTTCGCGCTGGTTGCTCGTCTCAGGTGGGCTCATGCTGGTGGGGCTGGTTTTGTTCAGCTTCAACTTGTATGCCCGCAACGTGCTTGGCTTTGACACCTTCAGGGCTGCGGTGCCTTGGGGTGGTGGTGCCTGGATACTGGCGTGGCTGTTTGCTGCTGTCGGTTTTGTCCGCCGTTAAGCCTCTTTGCCGCACCTTTGAAGAGGCGATGCGGCCACACACGGTTTTCCCTATCGACACGATAGAAACAACTGATCAGTGCCAGGCTTGATTCGGATTATGATTTAGACCAATGAGTTTTCTCATTCGATAGTTTTTTTAAACCAACCCAAGGAAACACCATGTCCCTGATCAACACACAAGTTCAGCCATTCAAAACCCAAGCCTTCCACAACGGCAAATTCATCGAAGTGACCGAGCAAAGCCTCAAAGGCAAGTGGAACGTGTTCATCTTCATGCCTGCGGCTTTCACCTTCAACTGCCCTACAGAAATCGAAGACGCGGCTGACAACTACGCTGCTTTCCAGAAAGCCGGTGCCGAGGTGTACATCATCACCACCGACACCCACTTCTCGCACAAAGTCTGGCACGAGACTTCGCCTGCTGTGGGCAAAGCCAAGTTCCCATTGGTCGGCGACCCTACACACGCTCTGACACGCGCTTTTGGCGTGCACATTGATGAAGAAGGCCTGGCACTGCGCGGCACCTTCATCATCAACCCCGAGCTGACGATCAAGACCCTGGAAATCCACTCCAACGAAATCGCCCGTGACGTGTCCGAGACCCTGCGCAAGCTGACTGCTGCCCAGTACACCGCCGCCAACCCCGGCCAAGTGTGCCCCGCCAAGTGGAAAGAAGGCGCCAAGACTTTGGCTCCTTCCATCGACCTGGTCGGCAAGATCTAAATCTTGACCCAAGCCCTGTTTACAGGGCTTTCAACACCCTGCAACGCAGGGCGTTGAGCACAGCGCAACAAGGCCACCCGCCTAGTGTGCGCTGTCCTCAACGATTCCCCCAAAACTTTTTTTCCGAGGCCCCGCCACAAGCGGGACCTTGGATGTGTGCAGCCCGAAACAGGAGAAAACCATGCTCGACGACACCCTCAAAGCCCAATTGCAACAATACCTTGGCTTGCTGCGCCAGCCGATCCGCCTGATCGCCTCGCTGGACGACAGCGAAACCGGCACCGACATGAAGAGCCTGTTGGAAACCATCGTCGGCCTGTCGGACAAGGTCACGCTGGACACCTTGGGCAACGATGCGCGCAAGCCGTCTTTTGTGGTCGCCCGTGAGGGTGAAGCTCAAGGCGTGCGCTTTGCCGGCCTGCCGCTCGGCCACGAGTTCACCTCGCTGGTGCTGGCCTTGCTGTGGACGGGTGGCCACCCGCCCAAGGTCGAGCCCGAAGTCATTGACAGCATCAAAGCCCTGGATGGCGACTTCAGCTTCGAGGTCTACATGTCCCTGACCTGCCACAACTGCCCGGACGTGGTGCAGGCCTTGTCGCTCATGGCCATCTTCAATCCCAAGGTCAAAACCGTGGTGATCGAAGGCGGCGCATTCCAGAAGGAAGTCGAAGAGCGCCAGATCATGGCCGTGCCCATGGTCTTTTTGAATGGGCAGGTGTTCGGCTCGGGCCGCATGAGCGTGGAAGAAATCGTGGCCAAGCTCGACACGGGCGCGGCCACCCGCGAAGCGGCCAAGTTGGATGCCAAAGACCCCTATGAAGTGCTGATCGTGGGCGGTGGCCCCGCTGGCGCGGCGGCAGCCGTGTACGCGGCCCGCAAAGGCATCCGCGTGGGCGTGGCGGCTGAGCGCTTTGGCGGTCAGACCAACGATACCATGGCCATTGAAAACTACATTTCGGTGCTGGAGACCGACGGCCCCAAGTTTGCCGCTGCCCTTGAAGCCCAAGTGCGCCACTACGGTGTGGACATCATGAATCTGCAGCGTGCCGACAAGCTGATCCCCACTGGGGCCGATGGCTTGGTGCAGGTGCAGATGGAAAACGGCGCCACGCTCAAGGCCAAGACGGTGATCCTGTCGACCGGTGCGCGTTGGCGCAATGTGAACGTGCCCGGCGAAGCCGAGTACAAAAACAAAGGCGTGGCCTACTGCCCGCACTGCGATGGCCCGCTGTTCAAGGGCAAGCGCACCGCCGTGATTGGCGGTGGCAACTCCGGCATCGAGGCGGCCATTGACCTGGCTGGCATCGTCGAGCACGTCACCGTGATCGAATTTGCCGACCAGCTCAAGGCCGACGCGGTGCTGGTGAAAAAACTGCACAGCCTGCCCAACGTGACGGTGCACACCAACGCCCAGACGACCGAGATCACTGGCGACGGCAGCAAGGTCAACGGCATCCGTTACAAGGACCGTGCGACCGGCACCGAGCACCATGTCGAATTGGCAGGTGTGTTCGTGCAAATCGGCTTGGTGCCCAACACCGAGTTCCTCAAGGGCACGGTCGAGCTCTCCAAATTTGGCGAGATCGTGGTGGACGCCAAGGGCCACACCAATGTGCCCGGCGTGTTTGCCGCGGGTGACTGCACCACCGTGCCTTACAAGCAGATCGTGATCGCCGCAGGCGAGGGCGCTAAGGCCGCATTGAGCGCCTTTGACCACCTGATCCGTTCTTGATTTTCAGGTGCGCTTAACGAAAACCGGGCTGCTGGCAGTCCGGTTTTTTGTTTTCAGCCGTCGGAGCTTCAGCTCCGACGTTGGCGGTTCAGCACAAGTCCCATGTCGGGGCTGAAGCCCGCGACCTACGGGAGGCATCTGTAGGTCGGTACCTTCAGGTCCGACGTTGTGGGCTTCGGCACAGACTACTTCGTCAAGATCAACTTGCCTTGCCGGGTGGTTTGCAATCGGTAAATCTCGCCCAAATGGCGGATGAGCACCGACGATTGGCCCGCCAGCAGATCGTGGCTTTCCACGGCGCGTGAGCCTGGGGTGGGGCTGAATGCAGCGGCGCTCACTGCTGTGCCGGTTACAGGCGTTTGCTCTTGTGCGGTGCTTGGGGGGCCATCGCCCGGCTTGCTCATCGCGTGCCGCCTTCGGTCACAAAACCGATCTTGGTCAGGCCCGAGCGCTGTGCAGCGGTCATGGCCTGGGCCACATGCTCGTAAGGCACCTTCTTGTCGCCACGGATGTACAGCTGTGGCTGCGGGTCCTTGGCGGCTTGCTCGCGCAGGGCGTCTTCCAGGGCGTCGGCGGCAATGGCTTGCTTGGCCAAAAAGAACTGGCCCTGTGCATCGACGGCCAATTGCAGGTTGTCAGGCGGTGTCTTGTCGCGGGTGCTGTTGGCGCGGGGCAACTCGACCTTGACCGCGTGCTGCACCACCGGGATGGTGATGATGAAGATGATCAAGAGCACCAGCATGACGTCCACCAGGGGCGTCATGTTGATCTCGTTCATGACCTCGTCTGGGTCTTCATGGGCTTCAAACGCCATGTTGGCCTCCGTGCTGGTGGGTCACGCGGGTGCCGGTCACGTAATAGGCATGCAGGTCGTGCGCAAAGCGGTTCATGCGGGCAATGATGAACTTGTTGCCACGCACCAAGGCGTTGTAGCCCAGCACGGCCGGAATGGCCACGGCCAGACCCAGCGCGGTCATGATCAGGGTCTCACCAATGGGGCCGGCCACCGCGTCGATGCTGGCGTTGCCGGTGGCACCGATGGACACCAGCGCGTGGTAGATGCCCCAGACCGTGCCAAACAGGCCCACAAAGGGCGCGGTCGAGCCGATGGACGCCAGGATGGCCAGGCCGTTTTGCAGGCGGCTGGTGTTGTCGTCAATGCAGTTGCGCAGGCTGCGCGTGATCCAGTCGCTGATGTCCAGCCGGTCGTGCAGCTGCTTTTGCGCGGCTTGGTGGTGCTCGGTGGCTTCTTGGCCCACTTGGGCGAGGGTGTGAAACATATTGTGCGGGCGCTGGCTGAGCACGGCCAGGCCTTCGGCCAAGCTGGTGGTATGCCAGAACTGCTCGCTGCCCAGCGCGCTTTGTTTGTGACGCCAGACGTCCAGCGCCTTGAGCACGATGACGATCCAGCTGACCATCGACATGCCCACCAGGGCGACGAGGATCAGGCGCGTGACGGCATCGCCCTGTGTCCAGATGTGGGACAGACCAAAAGAAGTGGGCATGAAAAACTCCTGTGAATGCGAATACGAAAGTGAAGGGGCGCTGGATCAGTCCAGCACAAAACGGATCGGGACGTTGAACCACATGGCTTCGGGCACACCGGCGCGTTTGCCGGGCACGTAGCGCCAGCGTTGCACGGTGGCCAGTGCCGCTTCGTCCAGTCGGCTGTAGCCGCTGGAGGTGCGGATTTCGGCCTTTTCGGCGCGGCCTTCGGTGTTGATGAACACACGCAGCACCGCCGTGCCTTGCTCGCCCATGCGGCGGCTCATGCCGGGGTACACGGGTGCAGGGTTGTTGAGGTAGTCCGCATCGCTCGAGGGCAAGACCACGGGGGCCGGTGCGGCGCTTGCCGTGCTGGGGCGCTGGTTGCCAGCGGGGGCCGCCGCTGCTGGCGCAGGCACGGTGGGCTCAGCTGTAGTCGGCGCAGCGCTGCTGACGACCGGTGTGGGCATCAGGGTGGGTGCGGGCGTCAGGGGCGTGGGTGTGCGCGGCTGGGGCAGCGTTTTCGGCTGCCTTTGGGGCCGCGGTGCAGGTGTTTCTGTTGCGGCCGGTGCATCGGTGATGACGTTGGCCATGATCAGGTGTTCGGTCTCGCCGCCGGGCACGGCGGTGCTGAGCAGGCCGGTGGCGATCAGCCAGATCAGGGCCGCATGGGCGAGCACCACCCCGGCCGTCACACGCCAGGTGCGGTGTTTCAAAAAGCGCAGGGCGCTGGTGGGCTCGGGTGCGAGGTGCATGGGGTTCACATGACAGGGAGGGCAGGGAGTGCTTGCAGGTGGCCGCGCGTGATGGCCTGCGGCGTGGGGCAGCCGCACAAGGCCAGGGTCATTTCAAATTCATCGCGCATCAGGCGCAGCACATGGGCCACGCCCCGTGCGCCCGCATGCGCCAGGCCATACAGGGCTGGGCGGCCGATCAAAGCCGCATCGGCACCCAACGCCAGGGCCTTGAAGAGGTCGGTGCCACGGCGTATGCCGCCGTCCACCAGCACCGCGCCACCCAGGGGCCGGACCACATCGCAAATGGCGGGCAGCAGTTCGGCAGTAGCAGGCAGCGTGTCCAGCACGCGCCCGCCATGGTTGCTCACGACCACGCCCGCAGCGCCGAGGGCCATGGCCTGGCGGGCGTCCCCGGGGTGGGTGATGCCCTTGAGCAGCACAGGCAAGCGGGTGTGTGCGATCAGCCATGGCACATCGGCCCAGGTGGGGGCTTGCGCGGCCAGACCGGCGCACAAACCGCTGTCGCCAGCGCTGTGTGTGGCTGTTGGCCAGTGCGGTGTGTGGATGCCTTCGGGCCAAGCCGTGCCGTGGCGGCGTTCGCGGTCGCGCACACCATGCACCGGGGCATCCACGGTCAGCACCAGCGCTTCGTAGCCAGCCGCTTCCACCTGGCCGAGCAGATCAAGCAGGGCCCCCCGGTCACTCAGCCCATACAGCTGGAACCACAAAGGCCCGCGGTCTTTTTCGGCAACAACCAGACGGGCCACCTCGGACAAGTCGGTGCTGGTCTGGTGCGACAAGACCATGCCGCAGCCTTGCGCGGCCGCTGCCAGCGCCATGCCCGATTCGCCATCGGTATGCGCCCAGCACTGGGTGGCCATGGGCGCGACCAGCAAGGGCATGGGCCAGGTTTGGCCCAGCAGCTGGCAGCGGGTGTGGCCGCCACGCAGGTCTTGCAGCACGCGGGGTGCCAGGCCCAGGCTTTGCCAGGCCTGCACATTGCTGCGCAGCGTGATCTCGTCGGCAGCACCGCCGCTGAAATACGCCCAGGCAGCGTCCGACATGGCCGCTTGCGCGGCGCGTTCGTGGTCGTGCAGGTTGACGATGGGCGTGCTCATGCCGCTTGGGCTCAGGTGTTGGCCCATTGGCGCAAGAGGTTGTGATAAACCCCGGTCAGCGCGGTGGTCTCTTCGGTCTCGCCCAGCTGCGCACGCAGCTTGAGCAGGTTCATGTCCAGGTCAAACAGGATGCGCCGCTGCTCGTCGCTGCGCACCATGCTCTCGATCCAGAAGAAGCTGGCCAGGCGCACGCCGCGTGTGACCGGCGTCACCTGGTGCACGCTGGTGCCGGGGTAGAGCACCGCATCGCCTGCCGCCAGCTTGACACCACGGCCGCCGTAGGTGTCTTGCACCAGCAACTCGCCCCCTTCGTAGTCGGCCGGGTCCGACAGGAACACGGTGCACGAGACATCGGTGCGCACCCATTCCTGGCTGCTGGCTGAGCGCAGCACGGCCCCATCGACGTGCGGGCCATAGAAGTTGCTCTCGCCACCGTAGCGGTTGAACAAGGGGTTGTAGATCTTGCGCGGCAGTGCCGCTGAAAAGAACAAGGGGTCACGTTGCAAGGCCGTGAGGATCAAGGCCTGCAGGCTGTGCGCGGCAGCGCTGCTTTGCAACAGCTGTTGGTTGTTCTTTTTCGTCAAGGCTTGCGTGCCCGCGCTGCTGCGCCCGTCGATCCACGGGGCATCCTCACCCAGCAAGGACTGGGCGGTTTGGAGTTCTTGTGGGGTCAACAGGTTTTTCAGGGGCAGCAGCATGGGGCTTCCTCAGAACAGGGTCTTGAGACTCAGTTCCACACGCCGTGGGGTTCCGGGGATGTAGAAGGACGAATAGACCTGGTCGATGTAAAGCTTGTTGCTCAGGTTGGAGACGTTCAGCTTGAGCACGGTGTTGTCGGTCAAGGTGTGCTCGACCATGGCATCGACGTTGGTGAAGGCTTGCGTGGTGAGGGTGGCGTTGATCAGCGGGGTTTGCTTGCCGCGGTAGTTCAGGCCCGCGCCCACGCGCCACAGGGGGGCCACGCGGTAGGTGCTCCACAAGCTGGCGCTGTGCTCGGGTGTCAGGCCCGGGCGGTCGCCTTGTTTCATGTTGCCCGTCGCGCTGCTCACGTCGATGCGAGCGTTGGGAATCCATGTGTGGTTGTAGAACATCTCCCAGGCGGCCGAGAGGCGTCCTGCAAAGTTCAACTCCAGACCTGTGGCATGGCGTTTGCCGGACAACAGGAACTGGTTGGTTGCCGAGTCCACATCGGTGTTGCGCTCGTTGTATTTTTCGGAGTGAAAGAAAGCCAGGCCCAGCAGGGCCTTGCCTTCGAACAACTCCCACTTGCCTCCGACTTCAAAGTTGCGGCTTTTCTCGGGTGGCGTGTTGAGTGTGGTCAGGTTGGGATTGGGTACGGTGTTGCTGTTTTGGATCACCGTCGGACTCAATTGGGTGCCCACGCCGTACAGGTAGGTGTCACCCGAAGTGTTGTACGACGTGCCCCAAGATGCGTAGTAGGTGGTGCTGGTGTCGGGTTGCCACAGGACACCGATGCGCGGGCTGGCCAGTGTTTTTCCCAGCTCGACGCTGTAGCCTTGGGCATCTGTGTAGGCTGCAGTGAACCGCTCGACACGCAAACCTCCTTGCAATTGGATGTCATGGCCCAGTTGCAACGTGTCTTGCACATAGGCACCCCAATTTTCAGATTTGAAACTCATGGTGGGGTTCATGGCACGGTTGTCGTTGATCCCGATGCCATTGTGGGGTGTGCCAACAAGGGTGCTGACGTAGGGTGTCTGCAGGCCCAATGTGGCGCTGTTGTTGCGACGGGCTTTTTCGTGGCTGTAATCCACACCTGCAATCAAGTTGTGTTGAAGGCCGAGCGCTTGGAACTTGTTGGTGTAATCGCTTTGTGCCTGAAGCACGTCGCTGTCACCAAACCGAGCCTTCGGATTGCGGCTCAGCTCTGTGCTGTCCTTCAGGCCAAACAGTGAGGTCAAATTTTTGAATCCCACCTGCGTGCCCAACAGGTCGCGGCTGTAGTGGCCCATGCGTACCGTGGTTTTGAGTTCGCTGTCCTGGTCAAAGCGGTGCTTGTGCGCGAGGGTGCCATGGTTCGTCTCGGTGCGCAGGTGGTCGCTGGCCATGCCATAGAAGTTTTTCGCGTCCAGAACCGGCACCAGCGTACCGCTTGAATTGGCACCGCTGTTGCGAGGTCCGGCGTTGGTCGATGTGCCGTTGTCCACCATCCAGGGGTGGCTGTACAGCGGACGGCCATCGGTTTCCAGGTGGTACAAACTGGCTGTGAACTCATCACGCTCGCCAATGCCCCAGCGGTAGCTGGCCGCAGCGCCTTTTTTGTCCACTGCCGCGCCCCAGTTGTTGGCTTTGTGCACCATGGCGTTGATGCGCAAGGCAGAGTCTTCTCCGGTCTGCTTGTTGAAGTCACCCGTCAGTCGGCGCGCATTGCCGCTGCCCAGGGTGAGGTTGACTTCGTTCTGGTCCATCAAAAAGGGTTGCTTGTTGACCTGGTTGACCACGCCGCCGGTAGAGCCTTTGCCAAACAACATGGAAGCCGACCCCTTGAGCACTTCGACGCGGTCCTGGTTGAAGGTGTCCCGCTCAATCAGAGGGGCGTCACGCAAACCATCCACGTAGATGTCACCGGCCTGCTGCAGTGAAAAGCCGCGCATGCGTACGTCTTCTTCACCGGTTTCCCCAGCCAGAAAGGTCACGCCCGAGGTGGTCTTGAGGACTTCGCGCAAGTCGTCCAGGTTGCGGTCGTTCATGAGCTTCTCGGTCATGACGGTGACGGTCTGGGGAATGTCCTTCAAAGCCTGATCACCTTTGGCAATGCCGCTTTTCTTGACGAGCAAGCTCTCTTTGGCCTGGGTGGGTGACTCCTGTTTGTCACGCACGGTCACGGTTTTGAGGGTGCCTTCTGCTGGGCCCTCTTGTGCAGCAGCTGGCTGGGGACTGGTCAATGATCCGGCCAGCATCAGAGCTGCCAGGGGCAGCAATTTGGCCTGCGGTTGGACGTTTTGGGCGTGGTGGTGTCTTCGAGTCATGGTGATGCGAGGCATTGGTGTGGCGGAAAGGACAAACGGTGTTTGTCGCTGAGTTCAATGGCTGGCTATCACCACCCGCCTGGCGCGGTGTGAATGGCTTGCTGTCTATCTGGAAGCGGCCTGCTTCAACGTGTGAAGCAGGCTTGTCAAAGAGGCTTTATTTGAAGCCCACACGGTCGAGCATTTGCTGGACCTTGATCTGGTTCATCCCCACGGCGCTGATCGGAATCAACTCGCTCTTGAAGCTGCCGCCGGTCATGGCCTTGAGGGCAGGGTTATCAAAGCTCACCCCCTTGGCTGCAGGCCACTCGTTGTTGCCGTTGGCAAAGTGGTTCTGGGCTGCAGGGCTGGCCAGATACTCCAGAAAATGTATGGCGTTGTCTGTGTTCTTGGCATGGCGCGCGACAGCGCCACCGGCCACGTTGACGTGTGTGCCCCAGCTGGTTTGGTTGGGGAACACCACGCCGACCTTTTCGGCCACAGCCTTTTCTGCGGGCACGCTGGATCGCATCATGCGGGCCAGGTAGTAGGTGTTGGTCACGGCCACGCCGCATTCACCCGAGGCCACGCCTTTGATCTGGTCGCTGTCACCACCTTTGGGGCTTCGAGCCATGTTGTCGACCAGCCCTTTGAGCCAGACTTCTGTTTTCTGTGGGCCCAGGTGCTCGGTCATGGCACCAAACAGGCTCAGGTTGTAAGGGTGTGATCCCGAACGGATGCAAAGCTGGCCTTTGAATTTTGGATCGGCCAGCTTTTCATAGCTGTCAAAGTCGGCTTTGCTGTATTTGAGTTTGTCGAAGACCACCACCCGGGCCCGGGTAGACAAGCCGAACCAAGGTGTACCGCCGTTGTCAGCAGGCTTGGCGCGCAGATTGGCGGGGATCGCTGCTTCGAGTTTTGCGGATTTGACCGGCAGGAACAAGCCATCCACTTCCGCGCGCCACAGACGCGCGGCGTCCACCAGCAAAATCACATCGGCAGGGGAGGCGGCACCTTCGGCCTTCAGCCGGGCGAGAATACCGGCATCGTCGGCGTCAACGCGGTTGATCTTGATGCCGGTGGCTTTGGTGAAATCGCTGTAAAGCGCTTCATCGGTCGGGTAGTGCCGTGCCGAATAAATGTTCAGGACTTTGTCTTGCGCCATGCCCGACGCCGTAGCCAGCATACATGCGAGGCTCAAAAAGGATTTGGAAAGTGTCATGGTCATTGCTTGCTTGGGTTGTCGATGGGTGCAGTTTAATTCAAATGCGAATCATTATCAATAAGATTTGAAAGAAAAGATGAAATCAATGAAACAGAACGTGCAAGGTCGCGCATGGATGGGCTTGGGTGCGGTGTTCGTGGCGGTGGTTCTGGCGGGTTGTGGCAGCTTGTCCAAGGGGCCCATGGGAGAGTCGGGTGCCGTGCATCGCTCGCCGGAGCACCGTGAACTCAAGCTGGGTTTGGCCCTGGGTGGCGGTGCGGCCCGTGGCTTTGCCCATTTGGGTGTGATTCAGGTGCTGGAGGAGGCCGGGTATCGCCCCAGTCATGTGGTGGGCACTTCGGCGGGCAGTTTGGTGGCCGCTTTGTATGCCAGTGGCAAAAGCACGGCAGAGCTCAACCGCTTGGCCGAAACCATGCAAGAGGCTGACATCACCGACTGGATGCTGCCGATCCTGAACCGGGGAGCATTGCGCGGCGAGGCGCTTGCCAAATACGTGAACACCCAGGTGGGCGGGCGCAGCCTGGAGCAGATGAAAATCCCCCTGGGCATTGTGGCCACCGACCTGGCCAGCGGTGAGTCCATCACCTTCAGGCGCGGCAATACCGGCGCTGCAGTGCGGGCATCGAGCGCGGTCCCGGCTGTGTTTCAGCCTGTGCGCATCGGTGAGCGTGAGTATGTGGATGGCGGCTTGGTGGCGCCTGTGCCGGTTCGTCAGGCAAGGGACATGGGGGCCAATTTCGTGATCGCAGTCGACATTTCAAGCGACCCCGAAGGCAATCCCTCGGGTGACACCTTCCAGATCCTGATGCAGACCTTTGCCATCATGGGCAAGAGCATCAACACACTGGCCTTGAAAGATGCCGACTTTGTGGTTCGCCCCGCGTTGTCAGGGGTCAAAAGTGCCGATTTTGGTGCCCGCACGCGTTCCATAGAAGCGGGCCGAGTGGCCATGCGTGCTTTGTTGCCTGCCTTGAAGTCCCGGCTGGCGGATTTCGAATCGGGTCGCTGAACAGCGCCGAGCCTGCCCGTGGCGTGGCTCCACGCATAAAAAAAGGGCTGATCTTGCGATCAGCCCTTGAAGGGATCCCTGTTTCCCAGACGAAATTCAAAGAGATCCGAGGAGACAACTTGTCAATGAAACAGTCGCAAGCATCTCAGCCCGACTGTTTTAAAAATCACTTCTTCTTGCCAGCTTTGGGCGTGGCGTTTTGTGTCACGGCAGCCAGGTTGGACTCGGCCAGATCGGTGGCTTGCTTGACGGCTTTTTGCACGGATTCAAAAGCGCTGTTGGCAGCAGTCACGGCACCCTTCATCATGGCCACAGCTTGCTCGGAACCTGCGGGAGCGTTTTGAGCAGCGGTGTCCACCAAGTTGGCGAACTGCTTTTGAGCGGCAGCAGCTTGGGCTTCGAAAGCTTTGGTGAACTCGCCACCGGTGCCAGAAGCGATGTCGTACAGGTGACGGCTGTAAGCCGCTGTTTTTTCAGCCAAAGGCTGGAACAGGTTGGCTTGCATGGCCAGCAGGTCTTGTGCGTCTTTCACGCTCAGCACAGCTTGGGTGCTGTTGGCGGAATCGTCCAGGGCGGCTTTGGCGGCGCTCAGGTTCAACTCCACCAGCTTTTCCACGCCTTCGAAGGCTTTGGCGGTCAGGCCAAACAGGGTTTCAACGTTGGCCTTGTGCGAGGCGACGATTTGTTCAGCGGTCATCATGAGGATCTCCAGATCAAAAATTAAGAGGGGTTTCAAAAAGACTGCGCCGAAACTGGCCTGGGCCGTACAACATTGTTGCAGTGCAGCATGGTTTTGATTTTAGGGTTTCCATGGGGTATTGCAAGGGGATTGGACTGCGCCGTGCTCAGTTTAGAGAGGGTTTTCTAGAATCGAGGCCCCGACACACAGACCCATGCACGCCTATTACGCCGACCACTTTGTCTTGCCCTTGCCCGAAGGTCACCGCTTTCCCATGCGCAAGTACAGCCGTCTGCGGGATCGGCTGAGCGCAGAACTGTCGGCTGTGCAAATGCGCGAAGCACCCGCCGCCAGCGATGGCGAGCTGGCCTTGGTGCACACGCCCGCCTATATACAAGGCGTTGCCACGGGCACGCTCGAGGCGGCTTTGCAGCGCGAAATCGGCTTTCCGTGGAGCCCCGCCATGGCCGAGCGGGCCCGCCGTTCGGTGGGGGCTTCGGTGGCCGCAGCCCGCGATGCCTTGCAGCAGGGGGTGGCGGGTAACCTGGCCGGCGGCACGCACCATGCCTATGCGCACAAAGGCGGCGGTTTTTGTGTGTTCAATGACATAGCCGTCACCGCCCGATTGATGCAGGCCGAAGCCTGGCGGCATCACCGTCAAAAGATGAGCGTGGCCGTGATCGACCTCGATGTGCACCAAGGCAACGGCACAGCGCACATTTTTGCCAAAGACCCAAGTGTTTTCACCTTGTCCGTGCACGGCGAAAAGAACTTCCCGTTTCGCAAGGAAGCCAGCGATCTGGACGTCGGCCTGCCCGACGGGTGCACCGATGAACCTTACCTGGAGGCCTTGCATCAGGCGCTTCAAGCCCTGCAGGACCGCTTTGATCCCCATTTGGTGGTCTATCTGGCCGGGGCCGATCCGCACGAGGGCGACCGCCTTGGGCGGCTCAAACTCACTGCCGATGGCATGCAGGCGCGAGACCGGGTGGTGATGGACTGGGCTTGGCAGCGCCGTCTGCCGGTGGTCTTGTGCATGGGCGGGGGCTATGGTCACGACATCGAGACCACGGTCCAGGTGCAAATGCAGACCTGGCAAGTGGCTTTGGACTACTGGCAACGCTGGCACAATCTCAGCCGATGAACACCACTGCCAAACCTCAAGCCGATGCGCGCAGCAGCTACAAGGCGTTTCGCGCCATCAGCACCCGCTGGATGGACAACGACGTCTACGGCCATGTGAACAATGTGGTCTATTACAGCTGGTTCGACACCGCAGTGAACGCCACGCTGATCGAAAAAGGCGTGCTCGACATCCATTCCGGCGCCACCATCGGGCTGGTGGTCGAGACCCAATGCTTTTATTTTGCCCCGTTGGCATTCCCCCAAACCATTGACGCAGGCATCCGTGTGGCCAAGTTGGGCACTTCGAGCGTGCGCTACGAAGTGGGCCTTTTTGCACAGGGCGAAGAGATGACCGCCGCCAGAGGCCACTTTGTGCACGTGTATGTGGACCGTGAAACCCGCCGCCCCGTGCCGCTGCCTGCAACACTCAAAACATTTCTGGAGACTTTGACATGAGCATTTCCCCCATCGGCCCCCAAGTCAGCACCCGCGTGAACGATCCCGCCAGCGTGGACGCCGCCATTCTGAGCCGTTTTTCGGCCCGAGCCTATCTGCCCAAGGCCGTCGAGCGCGATGTGCTGCAGGACATTCTGGAAGTTTCGGCCCGCGCACCCAGTGGAACCAACACCCAGCCCTGGAAGGTCTATGTGCTGCAAGGTGCCAAACGCGATGAGCTGGTGGCCAAAACCTGCGCCGCGCACAATGCCATCAGCGCCAACCCGGCGTTGGCTTCTGAATATGCCGAGTCCTACGACTACTACCCCGAAAAATGGGTCAGCCCCTACATCGACCGCCGCCGCGAGTGCGGTTTTGGTTTGTACGGTGTGTTGGGCATCGGCAAGGGCGACAAAGACCGCATGCACGAGCAGCACCAGAAAAACTTCCGTTTTTTCGACGCACCGGTGGGCCTGATCTTCACCATCGACAAAGTCATGGGCCGGGGCAGCTTGCTCGACTACGGCATGTTTTTGCAGTCCATCATGTTGGCCGCCCGTGCACGCGGTCTGCACACCTGCCCGCAAGCGGCCTGGAACGGCTTCTCCAAAATCATCTTGCCCCATGTGGGCGCGGGTGAGAACGAGATGGTGGTCTGCGGCATGGCGCTGGGCTATGCCGACGAATCTGCGCTGGTCAACACCTTCCAGACCACCCGCGTGAAGGCGCAAGACTTCACCCACTGGGTCGAATGAGCTGGTTGATCTGAGAAGAAAGGAACAGGTTTGGGTTTCGATGGCTTGGCGCTGCAACTGCTCAACGGACTGAGCCACGCGACCACCTTGTTCCTGATGGCCTCCGGGCTGACGCTGATTTTTGGCGTCACCCGGATCGTCAACTTTGCGCACGGCAGTTTTTTCATGCTGGGCGCTTTGTGGGCCGCGCACGCCGTCACCCGTTGGTGGCCCGCTTGGGGCGAGTCGGCTTGGGGCTACGCCGCAGCCATGGTTTTGGGTGCGGGCTTGGCGGCTTTGCTGGGCGCTCTGGTCGAGGTGGTGTTGCTCAAACGCATGCGCCACGCGCCTCAGCTGTACCAACTGGTGGCCACCTTTGGCTTGACGCTGGCGCTGCACGACGCCATGCGCTGGTTCTTCGGGCCAGAAGAGGTCTTTGCCCCGCGCTTTCCGGGGCTCAAGGGGGCCATTGAGCTGGGCGAATCGTTTTTCCCGACCTGGCAATTGTTCACGCTGGTGCTGGGGCCTCTGGTTTGGTTGGGCCTGCACTTGTTGCTCACGCGCACCCTGTGGGGCCAGCGCGTGAAAGCCGCCACGCAAGACCGTGACATGCTCGACGCCTTGGGCGTGGACCCCGCGCCGCTCATGCTGGGCGTGGTCATGCTCGGCTGCGGCTTGGCGGGTTTGGCCGGGGCCTTGCAGCTGCCACGTGAGCCTGCCAACTTGCAGATGGACGTGAATGTGGTGGTCGAAACCTTTGTGGTGGTGGTCACAGGCGGCCTGGGCAGCATTGGCGGGGCCTTTGCTGCTGCGGTGCTCATTGGTGTGATCCACGCCCTGGGCGTGAGCTTTTTCCCGCAGGCCACCTTGGTGCTGGTGTTTTTGACCATGGCGGTGGTGCTGGTCTGGCGCCCCCAAGGCCTGGCCGGGTCTGCCGCGCACGATGATCAACGCGAAAGCGTGCCGGTGTTTTCGCTCTGGCCCGCAGGCTGGGTTGGGCGGGCGGTGTTGGTGGCCGCCTTTGTGGGCTTGACGCTGTTGGCTTGGGGGCAGGGCGACTATGGGCGCAGTCTGGCCGAAGACGTGATGGTGATGATGCTGTTTGGCCTGAGCCTGCAGTGGATGATGGCTTTGGGCGGGCTGGTCAGCTTTGGCCATGCGGCGTTCTTTGCGCTGGGAGCCTATGGCGCGGCGCTGGCGCACCTGCAAGGTGGCGCGGGTTTGTTTTTGGCTTTGGCGGCGGGCATGGCGCTGGCGCTGGTCGTGGCTTTGGTGTTTGGGGCGCTGGTGGTGCGCAGCACTGGCGTTTATCTGGCCATGTTGTCTTTGGCCTTGGCACAAATGGTCTGGGCAGGGGCCACGCAATGGGTGGCGGTGACCGGGGGGGACAACGGCCTGATTGGCCTGCGCCTCATCGCACCCGAGCTGCGCGGCGTGTGGGACACGGTGCTGTGCGCCTTCATGCTGTTGGCGCTGGTGGGCATGGCACGCGTGGCCACATCGAGCCGGGGCGCAGCTTTGCAGGCTGTGCGCGATGCGCCTTTGCGCGCGGCGGCCAGCGGCTTGCCGGTGCAGGCTTTGCGCTACCAGGTGTTTGTGGGCAGCGCCACCTTGGCAGGTCTGGCGGGGGGCTTGTGGGCGGCCTTCAAAGGCGCGGTTTTCCCCTCGGTGGCCTCGGTCGCCATGTCGGTCGATGCCTTGCTGGTCATCTTGTTGGGCGGCGTCCACCAGCTGTGGGGATCGGCCGTGGGCAGTGCGCTGCTGGTTTGGGGCGGGGCCGAATTGGGCCAGGGGCTCGACTACTGGCGTGGCGTTTTGGGCCTGGTGATCATGGCCGTCATGGTGCTGGCACCCAGCGGCGTGCTGGGGGCTGTGCAGCACGCGCTTGCCCGCCGCCATTCGCAGCCCACAAGGAGCCCGGCATGAGCACAGCCGCTTTGCAAGTGCGCGGTTTGGCCAAAAATTTTGGCGGCGTGCGCGCCCTGGACGGGGTCGACTTTGAAGTGTCTGCAGGCCAATGTGTGGCCTTGATCGGCCCCAATGGCGCGGGCAAATCAACGTGTTTTGCCTGCCTGGCCGGGCAGCAATCGCCCACTGCAGGCCAGGTGTTCTGGCAGGGGCAGTCGCTGCTGGGGCAAACACCTGCCGAGCGCCAGCGCTTGGGGGTGGCCCGCACGTTTCAGGTGGCCCAGACGTTCGAAGCCTTGACCGTGCTGCAAAACATCCAGTTGGTACTGCGCGATGCCCCTCCGCTGGCTTGGTGGGACCGGCTGGACTTGCGCCAGCCTGAGCGCGCCCTGCATTTGGCCGAACAAGCGGGCCTGCAAGCGCTGGCCCAAGCCACCGTGGCCGATTTGCCTTACGGTGCCAAAAAGCGCTTGGAGTTGGCCATGGCCTTGGCGGGCTTGTCGGCTAACGGCTCATCCTTGTTGTTGCTCGACGAGCCTGCCGCTGGGCTGGCCCTGGCCGAGCGCACCGACATGATGGCGTTGGTGCGGCAAGTGGCCTCGCAGGGCGTGACGGTGCTCTACACCGAGCACAACATGGATGCCGTTTTTGGCGTGGCCGATCGGGTGCTGGTGCTCATGCAAGGCCGCCTGGTGGCCGATGGCCTGCCCGAGCTTGTCGCGCAAGACCCGCATGTGCTGCAGCATTACCTGGGCATGGATTTCAAGACCCCAGCAGCCCAAGGGGGGAACCATGACTGATGCCCGGCTCGACGTGCAGCAGCTGAACGCCTGGTACGGCCAAGCGCAGGCCTTGTTTGATGTGTCGCTGACCGTGCATGCGGGCGAATTGGTGGTTTTGCAGGGCCTGAACGGCGCTGGCAAATCGACCTTGTTGCAGTCGCTGATCGGCATTGGCCCCCGGGTGTCGGGCCAGATATCGTGGGCGGGTCAGCGCATTGACGGCTGGCCAGCACATCGGCGGGCGCAAGCCGGTTTGGGCTTCGTGGCCGAAGACCGGCGGCTGTTCACGGGCCTGTCGGTGCGCGAAAACCTGTGGATTGCGGCGCGCGGTGCGTCCAAAGCCGCCATGGGCCAGCAGCTGGAGCGCGTGCTGAGCTTGTTCCCGGTGTTGGGCCAATTGATCAACCGACCTGCCAGCCAGATGAGTGGCGGCGAACAGCAAATGCTGGCCATCGCCCGTACCCTGATGACGGGCCCACGTTTGCTGTTGCTGGACGAACCCTGTGAGGGCATTGCCCCGGTGCTGGTGCAGGCCCTGCGTGAGGCGCTTTTGCAGCTGCGCCGCGAAGGCCTGAGCTTGCTGGTGGCCGAGCAAAACAACATTTTGGCGGCGCATGCCGACCGGGTGCTGGTCATGGTGAGCGGCCGCCTGGAAGTGGCGTCGTGAGCGTCTGCATGGCCATCACTTACACTGACCCGAAAATTCGGCAGCCCGACTGCCCTGAGACAAAAACGCCATGATCATCACCAGTCTGCTCGACACCGACCTGTACAAATTCACCATGATGCAGGTCGTGCTGCACCAGTTTCCGGGTGCGCAGGTCGAATACAAGTTCAAGTGCCGCAACCCGGGCGTCGCGCTGGCCCCGTTTGTCAACGAGATCCGCGAAGAAATTCGCTCTTTGTGCAGTCTGAGCTTCAAACAAGGCGAGTTGCAGTACCTGCGCTCACTTCGCTTCATTAAAAGCGACTTTGTCGACTTCCTGGATCTGTTCAAGCTGAATGAAAAGTACATCCAGGTCATGCCATTGCCCTCTGGTGAGATCGACATCACGATCCAGGGGCCTTGGTTGCACACCATCTTGTTCGAGATTCCGGTCTTGGCCATCGTCAACGAGGTGTACTTCCGCAACACTCAAAAAGTGCCTGATCTCATGGAGGGCCGCCGTCGTCTGGATCAGAAAATTGCCCAGCTTCAAGTCAAAGGTCTCGAAACCCTCAAGATTGCCGACTACGGCACACGCCGCCGCTTTTCTCGGGCCTGGCACGAAGAGGTGTTGCGCGTCTTGTCCGCCCGCTTGGGCACCGGCCCTACTGGGCAGTTTGCGGGCACCAGCAATGTTTATTACGCATACTTGCTCGGCCTGACCCCCTTGGGCACCATGGCGCACGAATATTTACAGGCTTGCCAAGCGCTGGGGCCTCGTTTGCGTGACAGTCAGATTTTTGCCTTCGAATCGTGGGCCAAAGAGTACCGGGGCGATCTGGGCATAGCGCTTTCCGATGTGTATGGCTTCAATGCTTTCTTGCGTGACTTTGACCTGTTCTTTTGCAAACTGTTTGACGGTGCCCGACACGACAGTGGCGATCCGTTCAGCTGGGGTGAGCGCATGATTGCCCACTACCAGCAAAACAGGGTCAACCCCAAGACCAAGACACTGATCTTCAGTGACAGCTTGACCGTTCCCCGCACGATCGAGTTGTTTGAACAGTTCCGTGGGCGATGCCAATTGGCCTTTGGTGTGGGCACCAACCTGACCAACGACTTGGGCTACGAGCCCTTGCAAATCGTGATCAAAATGACGCGTTGTAACGGTCAACCGGTGGCCAAATTGTCGGATACGCCGGGCAAAGGCATGTGCGATGACGAAAAATACCTGGCCTATTTGCGTCAAGTCTTCGAAATTACACCCACGGCCTGATATCGGCCTCAAGCGCCGGTAGGATGCGTTTTCATTTCAACAACAAGAGGCAAAAGATGCAACGATCACCATCACGGTGGGGTATTCAAGGGGGCTTGCTGGGTTTGATGGCGCTGCCCGGCATGGCCGCAGCGGCTGATTTTGATGGTGCGCAACTCTCGGCGGTCTGGGGCATTCCATTCGCAGGCATCTTGTTGTCGATTGCTCTTGCACCTTTGCTTTTGCCCCATTTTTGGCACCACCATTACGGCAAAGTCGCCGCGGCTTGGTCTTTGGCTTTCCTGGTGCCTTTTGCTGCGGTGTTTGGCGCGGGCGTGGCCGGTGGCAATCTGGTGCACGCCTTGTTGGCCGAATACATTCCATTCATCGTTTTGCTCACCGCGTTGTTCACCGTGTCGGGTGGCATTTACATTCGGGGCAATCTGCATGGCAGCCCCGGGTTGAACACCAGCATCCTCGCCATTGGCGCTGTGCTGGCCAGTTTCATGGGCACAACAGGCGCGTCCATGTTGATGATTCGCCCACTGATTCGAGCCAACGACAACCGCAAACACGTGGCCCATGTGGTGGTGTTTTTCATTTTCATCGTCTCCAACGCGGGCGGTTCACTTACCCCTTTGGGCGATCCTCCACTGTTCCTGGGCTTCCTGAAGGGCGTCGATTTCTTCTGGACCGTCAAACACATTTTTCCTGAAAGCCTGTTTCTCATCGGCTCTTTGCTGGCCATCTTTTTTGCGCTCGATTCCTGGTTCTACCACCGCAAAGAAGAGGTCTTGCCAGTTGACCCCACACCCGATTCCCGCCAGATCGGCTTCGACGGTGTGGTTAACTTTGTGTTGCTGGCTGCCGTCGTCGCGTTGGTCCTGATGAGCGGCATCTGGAAATCGCCCGTCTCGTTCCACGTGGCAGGTACCGAAATCGGTTTGCCCGGCTTGGTGCGTGATGCAGGGCTGGTGCTCATCACCTTGCTTTCCCTGAAGCTGACACCCGCCAATGTGCACCACGACAACCAGTTTGGCTGGGGTCCGATGATCGAGGTGGCCAAGTTGTTTGCGGGCATTTTCCTGACCATCATCCCGGTGATCGCCATGCTCAAGGCGGGTGTCAACGGGCCTTTTGGTGCGGTGGTCTCGGCTGTGACCAAGCCCGATGGCAGTCCCGATGTGATGATGTATTTCTGGATCACGGGCTTGCTCAGCTCATTCCTGGACAACGCGCCCACTTACCTGGTGTTCTTCAATACGGCGGGTGGTGACCCACAGGTCTTGATGACCACGCTGGCCCCTACATTGGCGGCCATCTCAGCGGGTGCGGTGTTCATGGGTGCCAACAGTTACATCGGCAATGCCCCCAACCTCATGGTCAAATCCATTGCCGAAGAGCGCGGCGTCAAAATGCCCAGCTTCTTTGGCTACATGCTCTGGTCGTGTGCTGTGCTGATCCCCTTGTTCGTTTTCATGACTCTTATTTGGTTTCGTTGATGTCAAAACCTTCCATTCTGGTGGCTCGGGCCATCTTCCCCGACGTCCTGCAATCCCTGTCGCAGGTGTTTGAAGTCGAAGATAACCAGGCCGACGAGGTCTGGTCTGCCGCCGAATTGACCCGCCGCATGCAGGGCAAAGTGGGCGCTTTGACCACCGGCAGCGAGCGCATCGACACCGCACTGCTGCAGGCCAACCCGCAGCTGCGCATCGTGGCCAACATGGCCGTGGGGTACAACAACTTTGACGTGCCTGCCATGACCGCTGCCGGTGTGCAGGCCAGCAACACGCCTGATGTGTTGACCGAGACCACCGCCGATTTCGGCTTTGCGCTCTTGATGGCCACCGCAAGGCGCATCACCGAAAGCGAGCATTACCTGCGTGCGGGCCAGTGGACCAAGTGGAGCTACGACATGTTTGCCGGGGCCGAGGTGCACGGCTCGACCATCGGCATCATCGGCATGGGCCGCATCGGGCAGGGCATTGCCCGCCGCGCCGCACACGGCTTTGGCATGAACGTGATTTACCACAACCGCTCGCGCCTGAGCCCCGAGCTGGAAGCCGAATGCAAAGCCCGTTATGTCGGTAAAGAAGAACTGCTCAGAACGGCTGACCATGTGGTGTTGGTGGTGCCTTACAGCGCCGAGTCGCACCACACCATCGGCGCAGCCGAGCTGGCTTTGATGAAACCCAGCGCCACGCTGGTCAACATTGCGCGCGGCGGCATTGTGGACGATGCGGCTTTGGCCAAGGCCTTGGCTGCAGGGCAGATCGCGGCGGCAGGGCTTGACGTGTTCGAGGGTGAGCCGCAGGTTCACCCCGATTTGCTGAAAGTGCCCAATGTGGTGCTGACCCCCCACATTGCCAGCGCCACCGTCAAGACCCGCCGCGCCATGGCCCAGTTGGCCGCTGACAACCTGGTTGCCTACCTGACCCGTGGCCAGGCCCTGACCCCGCTCAACACCTTGCCAGGCGCGGCGGCATGAGTGAAATTTTGTTGTTGGCCTTGGCGGCCTTGAGTGTGTTGTTGCTCCTGGTCTTGTTGTTCAAATCCAAGTCGGCACCCGACCGCAGCGCAGAGCAGCTTGCCCGGCAAGAACAATTGTTTGAAGCACTGCAAACGCAAACCCAACGTCTAGAGCGCGAGCTGCGCACCGAAATCAGCCAGTCCGGCGTCCAAGGGCGGCAAGAGGCCATGCAGACCCTCACGCTGTTCCAGCAGTCGCTTTTGCAGCAAAGCGCCGAGGCCACCCGCACCCAAAACCAGCAAATCGACGCGCTGGCCCAGCAACTGGCCTTGCTGCAAAAAAGCCTGACCGACAGCCTGGCGCAGCAGGTCAATGCGCTGTCTGAGGCCAATGCCCGGCGCCTGACCGAGATGCGCGGCACCATGGAAACCCAGTTGGCCCAGCTGCAGCAAAGCAACGCCGCCAAACTGGACGAAATGCGCCAGACCGTGGACGAAAAGCTTCAGGCCACGCTGCAAGCCCGCCTGGGCGAGAGCTTCAAGCAAGTGGCCGACCGGCTGGAGCAAGTGCACAAAGGTCTGGGCGAAATGCACAACCTGGCCCAGGGCGTGGGCGACCTCAAGCACCTGCTGACCAACGTGAAGACGCGCGGCATGTTTGGCGAGGCGCAGCTGGCGTCCTTGCTCGAACAGGTGCTGACCCCTGAACAATATGCTGTGCAGGTGGCCACCCGCCCCGGCGACAAAAACAGGGTGGACTTTGCCATCCGCTTGCCTGGCCGATCCGACAACGGCGACCCGGTCTGGTTGCCGATCGATGCGAAATTTCCCAATGAAGACTACGAGCGGCTGCTCGAAGCCCAAGGCCGAGCCGACCCGGTGCAGGCCGAGCTGTGTGCCAAGGCGCTGGAAAACCGCATCAAGCTCGAAGCCAAATCCATCGCCGAAAAATACCTGGAGCCGCCGCACACCACCGACTTTGCGGTGATGTTCTTGCCCACCGAAGGCCTGTACGCCGAGGTGCTGCGCCGCCCCGGTCTGATGGAGACCCTGCAACGCGACCACCGCGTCACGCTGGCAGGCCCGACCAACCTGATGGCCATGCTGAATGCCCTGCAAATGGGTTTCCGGACTTTGGCGCTGGAAAAGCGTTCCAGCGAAGTCTGGCAAGTGCTGGGGGCCGTCAAGACCGAGTTTGCCAAGTTTGGCGACGTGCTGGCCAAGGTCAAATCGCAGACCCAAACTGTGCTCAACACGCTTGACCAAGCCCAAACCCGCAGCAATGTGATGAGCCGGGCCCTGCGCCAGGTAGACGCTTTGCCAGAGCCCGAAGCCCAGGCGCTGCTGCCTGGCGGTGAGGGTTGAAGTCACGATGGGACAGGGCAGAAGTGGCGTGAAGCACCAGCTGCCCAGGCTCATTGCAGGGCAAATTTTCTTGCACGCCTGCATGGCAGGCATGCGCATGGCAATCCCTTTGCTCGCTTTGCAGCAGGGCTTCAGTGCCATGGCGGTCGGTGCGCTGTTGGCCTTGTTTGCCTTGACGCAAGTTTTCCTGGCCCTGCCTGCAGGGCGTTATGCCGACCGCAAAGGCTTGAAAAAACCATTGCTGATCAGCGTGGTGGTGTCAGCCACAGGGGCGGGTGTGTCGGTGATCTGGCCCATATTCCCGGTCATGTGCATCAGCGCACTGGCCACTGGCGGTGCCACCGGCATGGCGGTCATTTCCTTGCAGCGGCATGTGGGGCGCATGGCCAAAGACCCGGCAGAACTGAAAGAGGCCTTCAGTTGGTTGTCTATCGGTCCTGCGATCTCCAACTTTTTGGGGCCTGTGCTGGCGGGTTTGCTGATCGATTACGCCGGCCCTGAGCCCGCCCATGTCACCGGTTTTCGCTGGGCGTTTTTGCTGATGGCTTTGTTGCCATTTGTTACATGGTTTTGGGTGCGCAAGGCCCCCGAACTGCACATTCCCCCCGCGTTGGAAAACGCAGCGCCCCGCCGTGCACTGGATTTGCTGGCCGACCCGATGATGCGGCGCTTGTTGGGGGTCAACTGGTTGCTCTCATCGTGCTGGGACGTGCACACCTTTGTGGTCCCCGTGCTGGGGCATGAGCGGGGTTTCAGCGCTTCGGTGGTCGGCACCATCCTGGGCGCTTTTGCAATGGCCGCGGCCTTCATTCGGGTGTGTTTGCCCTGGGTTTCTCGTCATCTGCACGAACACCAGATCATCACGGGTGCCATGGTCTGCACGGCGCTGCTGTTTGGCATGTACCCCTTCATGCCCACACCCTGGAGCATGGGGCTTTGCTCGGTGCTGTTGGGCTTGGTGCTGGGCACGGTGCAGCCGATGATCATGAGCACCTTGCACCAGATCACGCCACAGCATCGTCAAGGCGAGGCGCTGGGTTTGCGCCTGATGAGCATCAACGCATCGAGTGTGCTCATGCCCATGCTGTTCGGTGCGGCGGGTGCCATTGCCGGTGTGGCACCGGTGTTTTGGGTGGTGGGCGGTGCCGTGGGCTGGGGGGCCCGTGCAGCTTGGCATCTGAGGCCTGACAAACGTCACTGAGTGTTATGGCGCGGTTGACACTTGCCAAACGATGTGCGGTGTTTCGCAGGCTAAAGCCGCTGCTGGCGAATCTCAACCGAAGGCCGCTCAAGCATTGGGCCGCAGGGGCGGCTTCTTACACCTTGGGAATGTTCAACTGGTAGAAGTCGCAAATGACCTGCCAGGCGTCTTCGGGCGTGTCCACATAGCGGAACAGTTTCAGGTCTTCCTTGGAAATCGTGCCTTCTTCAACCAGGACCTCCATGTTGATCAGCCGCTGCCAGTAATCGGAGCCAAACAGCAAGATCGGCACAGGCCGTGCCTTGCGCGTTTGCACCAAGGTCATCACTTCAAACAGCTCGTCCAGCGTGCCAAACCCGCCCGGAAAAGCCACCAAAGCCTTGGCGCGCATCATGAAATGCATTTTGCGCAGCGCAAAGTAATGGAACTTGAAGCTCAGATCCGGCGTCACATACGCGTTGGGGTGTTGTTCGTGGGGCAGGGCAATGTTGAGCGCCACCGAGGGCGCACCGGCTTCTTTTGCGCCCCGGTTGGCCGCTTCCATGATGCCGGGGCCTCCGCCTGTGCAAATGTAGAGTTTTTCGTCATCGGGCAGGCAAGAGCACGACTGGGCCACCCGCCTGGAAAACTCCCGGGCATTCTCGTAATGCTGCGCATTACGCACCTGGGTTTGGGCTTTGGCAATATCTTGTTCGGAACCATTGAGGGTGGCGGCCTGCAGCTGCGCCTGCGCAGTGACACGGTCTGAAAACCGCGCACTTCCAAACACCACCACGGTGTGCTCAATGCCGGCTTCGGTCTGTGCCAGGTCGGGCTTGAGCATTTCCAGCTGAAAGCGGATGCCGCGTGTTTCGCGGCGCAACAAAAACTCAGGGTCGGCAAAAGCCAAGCGGTTCGCTTGCGGCTCCAGCAAGCCAGCATCGTGAAATTCGGTTTGTGTTTCGGCCCAGGCGTGGGGCAAAGAAGGGGCGTGAAGGTCTTGTATCGATTGCATGCCGTCATTGTGCATCTGCACTGCGGCAGCTTCTTTTGTCCAGCAGGCAAAGCCCCATGAAAAAAGCCCCTTGCGGGGCTTTCATCAGGGGTCGATCCAAAGATCAGACGCGCTTGCGGTATTCGCCCGTGCGTGTGTCGATTTCGATCTTGTCGCCTTGGCTCACGAACAAAGGCACAGGCACTTCCATGCCGGTGGCGATCTTGGCGGGCTTGAGCACTTTGCCGGAGGTGTCGCCTTTGACAGCGGGCTCCGTCCAGGTGATCTCGCGCACCACGCTGGTGGGCAATTCAACAGAGATGGCTTTCTCGTTGTAGAACACCACTTCGAGTTCCATGCCGTCTTCGAGGTAGTTCAGGGCGTCGCCCATGTTGGTGGCTTCGACTTCGTACTGGTTGAAATCGGTGTCCATGCAAACATACATGGGGTCAGCGAAATAAGAGTAAGTGCAGTCTTTCTTGTCCAGAATGACCTGGTCCATCTTGTCGTCAGCGCGGAACACGACTTCGGTGCCGAAGTTGGCGATCAGGCTTTTGAGCTTCATGCGCACGGTGGACGAACCGCGGCCACCGCGTTGGTATTCGGTGCGCAGGACGACCATGGGGTCTTTGCCGTGCATGATGACGTTGCCGACGCGGATTTCTTGAGCGGTTTTCATAGGAATTGAGTCTGAAATGAAAGAGGGTGGCTTGAAGCCAAGCCCATTATTCTAACCTGTGGGACCTGCTTTTTAGCCAAAGGCCCATGGGGGCGTTCAGTCTCGCGCCGTCAAGCCGTGGGCCAAGCCGCCCAAGACAATGCCGCCCAAGGCCCAAAGGATGTCGGTGTTGCCCGTGCCCAAGGCCGCAATCGCGGGGCCGGGGCACACGCCGGACAATCCCCAACCCACGCCAAAAATTGCAGAGCCGATCACGGTTTGGCGATTCCAGCTGGCCGGTTGCGTCAGGAACTGCCCGCCCAGCAGGGGGCGACCGAACCAGCGCGGAAAACCTTTGTAAGCCAGCATGGCCAAGCCCGCTGCGCCGCCCATGACCAGCATCAAGCCCCAGTCCTGAAAGCGCAAAAAGCTCAAGACCACGTCAGGCTGCACCATGGTGGCCAGCGACAGGCCAAAGCCAAACAAGGCCCCGGCGACCAGGGTGACGAGCGCCTTGGGCAGGGACAGTGTGTGAGGATTCAGATGGTTCATGCGAGGCCTTTCGTGGTGATGGCCATCAGGTTGGCGGTCATGAAAGCGGTGGCCATGAAGGTCAGCACCGCGCCCAGCGAAGGCAGCTGCAACGAGCCCAGGCCACAAATGCCGTGACCGGACGTGCAGCCGTTGCCCAAACGCGCACCGTAGCCGACCAAAAAGCCGCCCACCAGCAGCTGCCAAGCGGGCACGCTGGTGTGCTGCGCTTCACCGCCCGCCAGCGTGAACCGCCAAACCAGTGCCCCCAGCACCACACCCAGCGCGTAAACCAGCCGCCAGTTGCGGGTGCTGACAAAGCGCTCTTGCTGGAAGAACGCCCGTTTAGACACGAACGACCAACTGCTGGAAAAGACGGAACTCATGCCGCCGACCCAGCCGTTGAACAAATACAGCAGCGCCACGCCAGCGCCAATGGTGAGGCCGCCCAGCAGGTAGTGCTGCCAGCCGAGGGGGAAGAGGGTGTCAATCAGAGTCATGGGTCGGGATTATCGGGGATGAGGGTGCTCAAGCTAAGACCGTCTAGGTAGTGATTGGATGTACTTGGGCGCTGAGGTACTCAGCAGTTTTTCACTTTAAAGTGGGTCGAGTAGATAAAATGAGTCAAATATGGTTATATTTATAAGCTCGGGTCCACTGATAGCCTTGATCAAGCAGACAGCGAATTGCAATCATGTAACGTCGAGCTTGCTCTGAATTCTCATTAACTCCGTGGGCTTTCTAGCCATTTCAACATCACGATGTATCAATCGGAGTTTTCGTTTTACATCACCTTGAGGATTTCACTATGACCAATGATCCAGATGAACTGCGGTACGAACACTCCATCGGAGATAAGGATCTGGCGGTATCTATCGCTGCTTTGCAAGAGATAGAGGTGCACCTTCGTTATGGAATTTCAAGTATCAAATTATTAGCATGCTTTATCATAGTTTTGCTTACTCTTATTCTCTGGCGTATCTGGTAACTGCAAAGAGAGCTAAGCAATGAATATGAAAGAGGAGCTAGAAGGAATAATCCCAACAAAAGCAGCTTACTTGACATTGGTCATGACCTTTATGCTGCTGCCTGCAGGATTTTATGCCCCGGATTTTCTACAGCCTCTCCTTTTATCCGGAGCAACAGCTGGAGAGATAGTCCTTGTAAAACTTTTGCTGCCTACTTTTATAGGTTTGGCCGGCTCATTGCTAAGTCTAATTATTGTTATCCGTTCCCTTCGTGCTCAAGCCGAGGCACATAAATTAGCTTTAGCGGCACTTGAACGCAAACATAGAGAATATGTCGCCATTTTGTGTAAACCCAAAAAAGTAAAAACCAGTAAGCGCATTTAGTAGCCGCACCGGGCTAGTTAATTTATTTGCTTCGTTATTTTTGATAAAGTGTAGTAATGCCGTTTTGTAAACTTTAGAGATGCGCGGCGTATTCCAATAATTGCTGTACTAATGTTTTATGGCGTAGTAATTGTGCCTTGGCAGCCTGACCCGATTGCATCCAATTGATATGTGAGTTGCCCGTCAGCGACGGCAGCCGCCCTTCTTCCACCCCATTCCAAACCCGATGCACCTTGCGCAAGATTTCCGGCGCCTCCATCCAATCCAAAAACGCCTCCAGCTTGTCGTGGTGGGCGTTGTCATCTTGTGGGTAGATGTGCCAGATGAAGGCTTGGCCTGCCCATAGCGCCCGGACCAGCGAGTCTTCGCCACGCACAAAATTCAAGTCGCAGGCCCAGAGCATCTCGTCAAAGCCGTTTTGGTCGGTGTAGGGCAGGGCGCTCCAGCTGGGGTGCTCGGGCATGCCCGCCAGAGCTTGCAGCACCGCCGCCAGCGGGCGGCCGGGGGGCACTAGCAGGTGATGGGGTGTGCCCACCAGTTGGGCCAGCAGCTGGGGAAGGGCGGCGGGTTCGTAGCAGAAGAGGCTGATCAGCAGACCATTCGGGAGCAGGTTGGGGGCGTGTTGTTGGCGCCAGGCCGAACGTTTTAAAAGGTCAAAGTTTTGCTGGCGCTCCAGCAGGTCGGTTTCGCGCAGCAGGCCGCCCGTGTCTGGGGTGAAGCCGGGGTAAAAGAAGGTCTTGGTCCAGCCCTTGGCCGGGCCGCTCATGATGGGCGAGGGCAGCTGGTGCATGCGGGGCACCCAGTCTTCGGCGCTCAGGTATTCGAGGTTGATCCACCTAGGTTGTTGCGCTCGGGTGGCCACGCCGTGCGCGACAAAGGCTTCGGGCAAGGTGCAGCCAAAGGCCTCGACCCAGACATCCGCCGGGGGCAGCGCTTGAAGGGTGCTGGCTTGGCTGGCATCGGCCCACGGCCGCACTTCAATGCCAGGCTCTTGGTGGGCGGTGGTGGCCATCCAGGCCAGGGCCGAGGCGTCGTCTACCCACAGGCGCACGCGCTGGCCCGCGTCGCGCAACTGGCGCGTCAGGCGCCAGCACACGCCCAGGTCGCCGTGGTTGTCGATCACGGTGCAGAAGATGTCCCAGAGTTGGCCAGTTTGCATGCGGCGATTGTCGCTGGAGATTTCACACACAGCTTTTCACAGACAATAGCCGCCATGTCGCACACCCATGATGAAGCCCTGCTCGCGCAAGTTGCCGCGCTGCCCGCCTTGCCGGGGGTTTACCGCTACTTTGATGCGCAGGACCAGCTGCTGTATGTGGGCAAGGCGCTGAACCTCAAGCGCCGGGTGTCGAGTTATTTCCAGAAGGACCACGGCGGCACCCGCATTGGCCACATGGTCAGCAAGATCACGCGCATGGAGACCACCGTGGTGCGCTCCGAGGCCGAGGCGCTGCTGCTGGAAAACAACCTCATCAAGACGCTGCACCCGCGCTTCAACATCCTGTTTCGGGACGACAAGAGTTACCCCTACCTCAAGCTCACGGGCAACGGCCGCGTGGCGCTGCCCGCGCTGGTCAAGACGCCCGAGGCGCAGCATTACCCGCGAGTGGCCTATTACCGGGGCGCGGTGGAAAAGAAGCACCGTTACTTCGGGCCGTTCCCCAGTGCGTGGGCGGTCAAGGAGTCGATTCAGCTGATCCAGAAGGTGTTCAGACTCCGTACTTGTGAGGACACGGTCTTTGCCAACCGCACCCGGCCTTGCCTGCTGTTTCAGATCAAGCGTTGCTCTGGCCCGTGCGTGAACCTGATCAGCCCCGAGGACTACAAAGCCGATGTGCATCACGCCGAACAGTTTTTGCACGGCGAGACGCAGGCGCTGATGCGCGAGATGGAAGCGCGGATGATGCAGCATGCCGACAAGCTCGAATTTGAGCTGGCGGCCGAGGTGCGCAACCAACTGACGGCGCTGTCGCGGGTCTTGCACCAGCAGTCGGTGGACACGGCGGTCGACACCGATGCCGACATCTTGGTGGCCAAAGTGCAGGGCGGCCGTGCCTGCGTGAACCTGGCCATGGTGCGCGGTGGACGGCATCTGGGCGACCGGCCTTACTTTCCGGTGCATGTGCAAGACGCGCAGGACCTGTTGGGCCTGGTGGAGAGCGAGGAAGAGGGTGAAGGGCAGGGAGAGAGTGAACCCAAACGCCCGGTCGAGGTGCAGGTGCTCGAAGCCTTTTTGGCGCAGCACTACATTGGCGTGCCCGTGCCGCCGCTGCTGATCTTGAGCGCGGCGGTGGACAAAGCACTGATCGCGGCTTTGTCGGCGCAGTCGGGCGTGAAGATCAGCACGGTGACGAATCCGCGCGAGCACCGCCGCGTGTGGCTGGAGATGGCCGAGAAAAACGCCGAGCTGCAACTGGCCCGTTTGCTGGCCGAAGAAGGCTCGCAGCAGGCCCGCACTCGGGCGCTGGCCGAAGCGCTGGATTTGGCTCCGGATGATTTGGATCAGCTGCACATCGAGTGTTTCGACATCTCGCACACTGCGGGCGAGAACACGCAGGCGTCTTGTGTGGTGTTTCGCCAGCACAAGATGCAAAGCAGCGACTACCGCCGCTACAACATCGAGGGCATCACCCCGGGCGACGATTACGCGGCCATGCGCCAGGTGCTGATGCGCCGCTACGGCAAGCTGGCCGAAGCTTTGCGCTCGGGCGAAGGCACGGCCAAGTTGCCCGACCTCGTGCTGATCGACGGCGGCAAAGGCCAGGTGAGCATGGCGCGTGAGGTGTTCACCGATTTGGGTCTGGACCTGTCGCGCATCGTGGGTGTGGAAAAAGGCGAGGGCCGCAAGGTGGGCCTGGAAGAGCTGGTGTTTGCCGATGGCCGCGAAAAGGTCTATTTGGGCAAGGACTCGGCCGCGCTCATGTTGGTTGCCCAGATTCGCGACGAGGCCCACCGCTTTGCCATCACGGGCATGCGGGCACAGCGGGCCAAGGTGCGCATGGGCGGCAGCAAAATCGAGGAAATACCGGGCATTGGCCCACGCAAACGGGCCAAACTGCTGCAGCGGTTTGGGGGCGTGCGTGGTGTGGAGAGTGCCAGTGTGGAAGACTTGTTGGGTGTGGAAGGCATTTCACGTGAGCTGGCCGAGTCCATTTACAACGCATTGCATTGAGGTCTTGTTCATGCCGTGCGTGAAACGCCTGTTTGGCATGCCACAATGAAGCCCATGTTTTTCACGATTCCCACCATCATGACTTGGACGCGCATTGTCGCGATCCCTTTGATCATTGGCGTGTATTACTGGCCAAGCCTGACGGTGGAAACACAGAATTTGATCGCCACGGTCATGTTTGTGCTCTTCGCCATCACCGATTGGCTGGATGGCTATTTGGCGCGCAAGCTCAACCAGACCTCGGCTTTTGGTGCATTTCTGGACCCGGTAGCCGATAAATTTTTGGTCTGCGCGGCCTTGCTGATTCTGGTGCACATGAACCGGGTCAATGTGTTGATTGCCCTGGTCATCATCGGCCGCGAGATCGCCATTTCATCGCTGCGCGAGTGGATGGCCCAAATTGGTGCCGGTAAGAGCGTGGCGGTGCACATGGTGGGCAAGCTCAAAACCACGGTGCAGATGGTGGCGATTCCTTTTCTTCTTTATGACGGCATGCTGTTCGGTGTGATCGACACCCGCATCTGGGGTGCAGTGTTGATCCTGATCGCAGCGGTGCTGACCATCTGGTCCATGGTTTATTACATGCAAAAGGCCCTGCCTGAAATCCGGGCACGGGTGAAATGACCGAGACCCAGGATTCAACGGCCTGGATCAAGGCCATGCCTGTCGTGTTTGTGCTGATCTGGAGCACCGGCTTCATCGTCGCCCGCTACGGCATGCCGCATGCACCCCCTTTCAGTTTTTTGCTGGTGCGTTACCTGCTTTCGATTCTGTGCTTCTTGCCCTGGATATGGCTGGCCCGCGTCAAGTGGCCGCAAAACCGGATGCAGTTGTTGCACTTGGCGGTCACTGGCATCTTGATGCATGCGGGCTACCTTGGTGGCGTGTGGGCGGCGGTCAAGGCGGGCATGGGTTCGGGTTTGTCTTCCCTGATCGTGGGCTTTCAGCCGGTGCTCACCGCCATTTGGTTGTCTTACAGCTTGCGCGGCTCTGAGCAGCCTGGCGTTTCACGCCGCCAGTGGTTGGGTTTGTTGTTGGGTTTCGCGGGCTTGCTCATGGTGGTTTGGCGCAAGCTGACGTTGGACTCACCCATGGATCACGTGAGCCCCATCAACATGGCTTTTGCCATTGGGGCTTTGCTGAGTATCACCATCGGTACGCTTTACCAAAAGCGCTTTGTGCAGCCTTGCGATGTGCGCTCGGCCAACACGGTGCAATTGATGGCCGCTTTTGTGGTCACCTTGCCCTTGGCGCTGGCCGAGCCTGAGGCCATGCGCTGGAACGCCGAACTGGCGGGGGCCATGGCCTGGTCGGTGCTGGGCCTGACTCTGGGCGGAAGTTCACTGCTTTACATGCTGATCCAGCGCGGTGCAGCGGCGTCAGTGACCAGCTTGATGTACATGGTGCCTCCCACTACGGCCATCATTGCCTGGCTGTTGTTCGGTGAGACCATCACGGCAGCCACATTGGCAGGTACCGCACTCACGGCATTGGGCGTGAGCTTGGTGGTTCGGCCGTCACGTAAGTGAAAGACCCACAGGGCCTTCGTCGCTAAGCTGATGGTTTGACAAGGCACAGCCTTTTTTATTTTTTGATCCTGAAAGTTTTTCTATGACCAAGCATCGCATCGCCGTGATTCCAGGAGATGGCATTGGCAAGGAAGTCATGCCTGAGGGGCTGCGTGTGATGGACGCTGCAGCCCGGAAGTTTGGCATCGACTTGCAGTTTGACCACTTTGATTTTTCGAGCTGGGACTATTGTGAAAAGCATGGCCAGATGCTGCCCGACGATTGGAAAGACCAAATTGGTGGCCACGATGCACTCTACTTTGGTGCGGTGGGATGGCCGGACAAGATTGCCGACCACGTTTCGCTCTGGGGGTCTCTGCTGTTGTTCCGTCGTGAGTTTGATCAGTACATCAACCTGCGCCCGGCCCGATTGATGCCTGGCATCATCGCGCCCGTGGTGCGCCGCGACGGCAGCGCACGCCAGCCCGGCGAGATCGACATGTACATCGTGCGTGAAAACACCGAAGGCGAATACTCCAGCGTGGGCGGGCGCATGTTCCCGGGGACCGAGCGCGAGATCGTGATGCAAGAGTCGATCATGACCCGCATCGGTGTGGACCGCGTGCTCAAGTTTGCGTTTGAATTGGCCCAGTCGCGCCCCAAAAAGCACCTGACCAGCGCCACCAAGTCCAACGGCATCGCCATCACCATGCCCTATTGGGATGAGCGCGTGGCCGAGATGGCCAAGGCTTACCCGGGCATTAACGTGGACAAGTTCCACATCGACATCCTGACCGCGCACTTTGTGCAGCGCCCCGACTTTTTTGACGTGGTGGTGGCCAGCAATTTGTTTGGCGACATCCTGAGCGATTTGGGCCCCGCTTGCACCGGCACCATCGGCATTGCGCCCAGCGCCAACCTCAACCCTGACCGCAAGTTCCCATCGCTGTTTGAGCCGGTGCACGGCTCGGCGCCGGACATTGCGGGCAAAGGCATTGCCAACCCCATTGGTCAAATCTGGTGTGGCGCGATGATGCTGGAATTTTTGGGGCACAAAGACGCACACGATGCCGTTTTGGCGGCCATCGAGAAAGTATTGGCTGCTGGTGCCGATGCACCACGAACCCCGGATTTGGGCGGCAAGGCCACAACAGCCGATGTGGGCCGTGCCATTGCCGATGCGCTTTGATGGTGCGTTTCCCCGGTTGCGGTGGGCTGGTTTCTGGGCTTTAAAAAACTGATGTTCGCGCCATGCATTCCGCATTTTCAACGCTAGAATTCACAGCTCACAGTCGTGACTGTGGATTTCATGTCCAGTCCACAGCCGGTTGTACCGGTTTGTAACTTGAAGAGGTTTCTTGTGAACAAAACAGAACTGATCGAACACATTGCAAAACAGGCTGACTTGTCCAAAGCAGCTGCAGGTCGCGCATTGGAAGCCACAATGGGCGCTGTTCGCGCCACCTTGAAAAAAGGCGGCACGGTTTCTTTGGTCGGTTTTGGTACCTTTGCCGTGGGCAAACGTGCAGCCCGAACCGGTCGCAATCCACGCACTGGCGCAGCGATTAAAATCAAGTCAGCCAAAGTTCCAAAGTTCCGCCCAGGTAAAGCCCTGAAGGACGCTTTGAACTGACAACACTTTTTCAGGTGGGGCGCTTAGCTCAGTTGGTAGAGCGGCTCCTTTACACGGAGTAGGTCGGCGGTTCGAGACCGTCAGCGCCCACCACCACAAAAGTAAAGGCGAACCCTGTGTTCGCCTTTTTTCTTGATAACCCGAGACTTCGATCATGTTTGATTCCATTCGCAACAACTCAAAAATCTGGATGGGGTTGTTGTTCTTGTTGGTGATTCCGTCTTTTGTGCTGTTTGGTCTCGACAGCTACAGCCGGTTTGAGGACAAAGGTGCGGTAGTCGCCCGGGTGGATGGTCAAAAGATCACCAAAACCGAGTGGGACTCAGCCCATCAGGCCGAAGTGGATCGCATTCGGGTGTCCATGCCCAATCTGGATCCCAAATTGCTGGACTCGGCTGAAGCCCGTTATGCCACTTTGGACCGCATGGTCAATGAACGCTTGATTGCGATTGCGTCAGAAAAACAGCTGCTGGTGACCAGTGATCAGCGTTTGGCGCGTTATCTGCAGCAAGACCCGTCGATCGCAGGACTCCGTGGTGCAGACGGCAAACTGGACATGGAGCGCTATCGCCAGCTGGCCGCCAGCCAAGGCATGACCCCTGAAATGCTGGAAGCCCGCGTTCGCCGTGATCTGTCCAATCAACAAGTGCTTGCAGGTTTGCAGGGCTCGGTGTTTGCCACGCAGCGCCAAGCCGACATGGCACTGGATGCTTATTTGCAGCGCCGTGAAATTCAGGTTCAGCGATGGGTGTCAGCCGAGTTTGCTGCCAAGGTTCAGGTGACCAATGCAGATCTGGAGCGGTATTACCAAGAGCAATCCGAACGCTTCCGCTCGGTCGAAAATGTCGATCTGGAGTTTTTGGTGCTGGATGTCGCCGCCTTGCAGGCCAAGATCGAGTTGCCTGAGCAAGACCTGAAGACCTACTACGAGCAAAATTTGGAGCGTTTGGGTGGCCAAGAGCAACGCCGCGCAAGCCATATTCTGGTCAATGCGGCCAAGGACCTGCCCGCGGCCGACAAGCAAAAAGCCCGTGCCAAGGCTGAAAGCCTGTTGGCAGCCGTGCGCAAAGCCCCTAAAACTTTTGCCGAAGTGGCGCGCAAAAATTCGGATGACACAGGCTCTGCCAGCCGTGGCGGTGATCTCGACTTTTTTGCACGCGGCGCCATGGTCAAGCCTTTTGAAGATGCCGCATTCGCGCTTCAAAAAGGCGACATCAGCGACATCGTTGAATCAGATTTCGGGTTCCACATCATTCAGCTGACCGATGTCAAACTGCCGCAGGCACCTTCTTTTGAGTCGATGCGCCCACAGCTGGAAGCCGATCTGCGCAAGCAGCAAGCCCAGCGTCAGTTCGCTGAGTTGGCTGAGACTTTCAGCAACAGTGTTTACGAACAGTCAGACAGTTTGTCGCCCGTGGCAGAACGTTTGAAGTTGACGGTTCAAAAAGCGCAAGGCTTAACCCGTACGGCCACCCCAGGCGCTCAGGGGGTGATGAACAACCCCAAAGTGCTGCAAGCGGTCTTCTCAGAGGATGCGCTTGTCAAACGCCGCAACACTGCGGCTGTTGAGGTGGCGCCCAATACATTGGTTTCTGCCCGGGTTGTCAATCACCGCCCGGCAGCTGTGCGTCCGTTTGATGAAGTCAAGGCCGATGTGCGACAGCTTTTGATTCAGTCCAAATCTGCTGAATTGGCCAAAGCAGAGGGCCAGGCCCGATTGGCCGCCTGGAAGGGCGAGCCTGCGCAAGCTAATTTGGGCAGTGCTGTGACCGTGTCAAGAGAACAAGCTCAAGAGCAGCCTCAAGCAGTGGTGCAGGCCGCTTTGCGTGCCGACCCTGCAAAGCTGCCTGCTTTGACAGGTGTCGACCTGGGCGCCCAAGGTTATGCCGTTGTTCGTGTGAACAAAATTGTGCCTCGCCCAGAGATGACTGCGCAGCAAGCAGACCAAAGCCGCCAGCAATTTGCCCGCTTGTGGGGTCAGGCTGAATCGCAAGCTTATTTGGCCAGTTTGAAGTCTCAGTTCAAGGTTGAAATCCTGGCTGAAAAACCTCAAAAGATGATGGCATCCGCAGCAGTAAAGCCATGAGCTTCAGGCTATAATATCGACCTACGGTGGCTGTAGCTCAGTTGGTAGAGTCCAGGATTGTGATTCCTGTTGTCGTGGGTTCGAGCCCCATCAGCCACCCCAAAAATCAAAAGGCCCTTTCGAGATCGGAAGGGCCTTTTCATTTGTGCATCACTTTGTTTGTGAAGCCAACTTGTCCCCCGTTGATCACCGGATACCCCATGCTTATCCACAGGGTTGTCCCGTGACGCCACCGGCTGCCGGGGCTAACATGGCCTTTTGATTTTTCGGTTCTCAATGTCTGCTGTTTTCTCCCCCCATTTGAGTGAATTTCCCTCAGACCTGTCTTCAGACAGTCAAATTGCCAAACTGCGTGTTCCGCCGCATTCCATCGAGGCCGAGTCGAGTGTGTTGGGTGGTTTGCTGCTCGACAACGGGGCATGGGACCGTGTTGGCGATTTGCTGGTGGATTCGGATTTTTACCGGCATGAGCACAAGTTGATTTATGCAGCGATTGGTGCGTTGATCAACGCCTCCAAGCCTGCCGATGTGATCACCGTCAGTGAGCAGTTGCAAAACCAGGGCAAAACCGCAGAAATGGGCGGCTTGGGTTATTTGAATTCGCTGGCGCAATATGTGCCAAGCGCCAGCAACATTCGTCGTTACGCAGAAATCGTGCGTGAGCGCTCCATCTTGCGAAAGCTGGTCTCTGCCAGCGACGAGATCGCCACCAACGCCTTCAACCCGCAGGGCAAGGCGATTGACCGGATTCTGGACGAGGCCGAGCAAAAGATCTTCAACATTGGTGAAGAAGGCTCACGCATGAAGCAGGGCTTTCAGTCGATGGACACGCTGGTGGTCGAGCTGCTGGACCGCGTGCAGGAGATGGCTGACAACCCCAACGACATCACGGGCGTGCCCACCGGTTTTTATGATCTGGATCGCATGACCTCAGGCCTGCAGCCAGGTGACATGGTCGTTTTGGCCGCGCGTCCTTCGATGGGTAAAACGGCTTTTGCCATCAACATCGCAGAGCATGTGGCCTTGAACGAGGGCTTGCCGGTGGCGGTGTTCTCGATGGAAATGGGCGCATCCCAGTTGGCGGTTCGTGTGGTCGGCTCGATTGGCCGCATCGACCAGGGGCATTTGCGGACAGGCAAGCTCAGTGACGACGAATGGCCACGCTTGACCGAAGCCATCGAAAAGCTGCGCACGGTGTCTTTGCACATCGACGAAACGCCTGGCCTGACACCATCCGAGCTGCGTGCCAACGCCCGCCGCTTGGCACGTCAGTGCGGCAAGCTGGGCTTGATTGTGGTGGACTATTTGCAGCTCATGAGCGGTTCGGGCAGTTCCGGGGGCGACAACCGCGCGACCGAGTTGGGCGAAATTTCGCGTGGTCTGAAAATGCTGGCCAAAGAACTGCAGTGCCCGGTGATTGCGCTGTCGCAGCTGAACCGAAGCGTCGAGCAGCGCACCGACAAGCGCCCCATGATGAGCGACTTGCGAGAGTCCGGCGCCATCGAGCAGGATGCCGACATCATCATGTTCATTTACCGTGATGACTATTACAACAAGGATTCCAAAGATCCTGGCGTGGCAGAAATCATCATCGGCAAGCAACGTAACGGCCCGACAGGCACGGTCCGCTTGACCTTCCTGAAGAACCTGACGCGTTTTGAAAGTCTGGCGTCGGGTCTGAGCGACGATTACTGAGACCCGACGACAGCTTGATCTTTACAGTGCTTCGCTGGCAAAGTCTGCCAGTCTGGAGCGCTCACCGCGTGCCAGCGTGATGTGGCCGCCATGTGCCCAGCCTTTGAAGCGGTCGACCGCATAGGTCAGGCCGGATGAGCCTTCGGTCAGGTAGGGCGTATCGATCTGGGCCAGGTTGCCCATGCAGATGATCTTGGTGCCCGGGCCTGCCCGTGTGATGAGTGTTTTCATCTGCTTGGGCGTCAGGTTTTGGGCCTCGTCGATGATCACGTACTTGTTCATGAAGGTGCGACCCCGCATGAAGTTCATGCTCTTGATCTTGATGCGGCTCTTGATCAACTCGTTGGTGGCGGCGCGGCCCCATTCACCGGCATTGCCGCCATCGCCTTTGGCCAAAAACTCCAGGTTGTCATCGAGTGCGCCCATCCAGGGGCCCATTTTTTCTTCTTCGGTGCCGGGCAAGAAACCGATGTCTTCGCCCACGCTGACAGTGGCGCGGGTCATGATGATTTCGGTGTAGCGGCGGTCATCCAGCACTTGTGTCAAACCTGCGGCCAATGCCATCAAGGTTTTGCCGGTGCCCGCAGTTCCAGCCAGAGTGACAAAGTCAACGTCTGGATCGGTGAGCAAGTTCATCGCAAAATTTTGCTCACGGTTGCGGGTGGTCACGCCCCAGACCGCATTTTTCTGGTGGTTGAAGTCTTTGAGTGTGCGCAGTACAGCCGTTTTGCCGCGAATTTCGGTGACGCGGGCATACAAGCTGGGCTCGCCCGGAGCCTCAAAGTAGACAAACTGATTCATGAACAGGCTGGGCACGATGGGGCCGCTGATGCGGTAAAAGGTGTGCGTGCCTTGTTGCCAGCTCTCCACGGTTTTGCCATGGCGTATCCAGAAATCAGCGGGCAAAGCCAATGAGCCGGGGTACAGCAGGTCACCGTCTTCGAGCGTCTTGTCGTTTTGGTAGTCCTCGGCTTGAAGACCCAAAGCCCGCGCCTTGACCCGCATGTTGATGTCCTTGGACACCAACACCACTTCGCGTGGGGCTTGCAACTGGCCCAGCGCTTTCACAACGCCCAAAATCTGGTTGTCGGCTTTGCCTTGTGGCAGGGCCAAAGGCAAGCTCAAATCCAGTGCCTGGGTCTGGAAAAACAACAGGCCCATCGCATCGGTGTGGCCCGTTGCGCTCAAGGGCGAGCCTTTGCCCAGGTCAGCACCTTGCGCACTGGCCAGGGCATCGAGTGAGCGGCTGGCTTGACGCGCATTGCGCGCCACTTCGGTCATGCCTTTTTTGTGGCCATCCAGCTCTTCGAGCACGATCATCGGCAAGAAGACATCGTGTTCTTCAAAGCGGAACAGGCTCATCGGGTCGTGCATGAGCACGTTGGTGTCGAGCACAAAGAGTTTGCTCGGTCCGGTTCGGCGTTTAGGTCGGCTCACGGGCGCAAAGCTGGGCATTGAGGCAGCGGGCACAGGGGCTGCGGGTGGCGTCGCTGCCGCCGTTGGCGCTTTGCGGCCGCGGGGAACCCGTTTGGGCTCCGTGGCAGCGGGTGCCTGAGCAGGGGCCGCTGGCACCTTGGTTTCAACTTGCACCATCACGGGCGACTTTTCTTCGTCAGCGCTTGATGCCTCGAAAGCTGTGTGGGTCAAGCGGCTGGCGCGTTGGGTGGGAGCGGGTGGCAGTGGCATGAGCGAAGGCCTCTTGAGAAGTGAAAAATTCTGTCGCTGAAAAATAAAAAGCCGCCTGGAGGCCAAGGCGGCTTTTTACGAAGGAGAAGAGGGGGCTGAATTTCAGCGGCATGAATTCATTATGCACGAGCTCAAAGACAATTCCCTCGCGCTTCGGTCAGGCGACCGCAGCGGCTTTCTTCAGGTCTTTGACGGCTTTGAGCACTTCTTCCACATGGCCTGGAACTTTCAGACCGCGCCACTCTTGCTTGAGTGTGCCGTCGGCACCCACCAAAAATGTGCTGCGCTCAATGCCTTTGACTTTTTTGCCGTACATGATTTTGTTTTTGACCACACCGAACATGTGGCACATTTTTTCTTCTGTGTCGGCAATCAACTCAAAAGGCAATTCCAGCTTGGCTTTGAAGTCATCGTGCGATTTCATGTTGTCACGCGAGACACCCAGAACCAGGGCGCCGGCTTTGACAAAATCTTTGTACTTGTCGCGGAACTGCATGGCTTCGGTCGTGCAGCCTGGGGTGTTGTCTTTGGGGTAGAAAAACAAAACCACGGGTTGGCCGAGGTGGGAGATGTTCGAAACTTTCAGACCGCTGGTCGCGTTCGCTTCAAATTCGGGGAGGGGTTTGTTAAGAACGATCGCCATAAAACTTTGATCTCGCTTGACAGGTTGAGCGCTTGACGCCATCAAATGGTGTCAAATTCGCTAAAGGCCGTGGGCCTTGGCAACCTTCGATTTTACTCTGAATGCAAGCCCTCAATCGCCCAAACCTTTGGAAACCATCGATTGTGAAATGCATGCTTTAAGCTTCTTGCAGCAAAGCGACCACCACTTTGCGTCCTTCGCTGGCCAGAATGTTGTAGGTGCGGCAGGCGGCGGGTGTGTCCATGGTTTCAAGGCCAATGCCGCGCTCAATCAAGGGCCGGAGCCAGGCTGGCTGCGGAAATCGCAAGCGGGGGCCACTGCCAAAGATCACCAGCTCTGCGTCGCTCAGTGCCAATGCCTCGAAATTTTCTGGCTTGAGTTCTTCAAAACGTCGAACTTCCCATTCCTTGGGCACAGCGCCCGGCAGGCTACTGACCATCAGGGAATGGTCGAATTTTTGACCATTGACCTCTATCCATCCTTCGCCGTAGGCATTGATGGTGAGACTGTTGGATTTGTCGGGTTGTAGTTTCATGGGGTGATCTGGGCTGGCTGGGCGTATTCAGTCCAACATTAGAGGCGTTGCTCTGGGTTGTAGGGCCGAAATGGCCTTGAAATGTGGTCAAATTATAGGTTTTCCCCTCTCGCAACCGCCTTTGGAGGCACTTTGAAGCCCATTCAAAAATCTGCCAAGCTCGCCAACGTTTGTTATGACATCCGTGGCCCGATCATGGACCGCGCTCGTCAAATGGAAGAGGACGGGCAAAAGATCATCAAATTGAACATCGGAAACCTGGCAGTTTTCGGCTTTGATGCGCCTGAAGAAATTCAGCAAGACATGATTCGCAACTTGCCCAACTCGGCAGGTTACTCCGACAGCAAAGGCATTTTTGCAGCGCGTAAAGCCGTCATGCATGAAACCCAAAAGCAGGGCATCCTGGGCGTCACGCTTGACGACATTTACTTGGGCAACGGTGCCAGCGAATTGATCGTGATGGCCACCAACGGTTTGCTGGACAACGGCGACGAAGTGCTTTTGCCATCCCCCGATTACCCGCTGTGGACGGCGGCGGCCAGTTTGTCTGGCGGCACGCCCATTCACTACCACTGCGAAGAAGCCAATGGCTGGATGCCGGATTTGGCGGACATCCGCGCCAAAATCACACCCCGCACCAAAGGCATTGTGGTGATCAACCCCAACAACCCGACGGGCGCGCTGTATTCGGATGAGTTGCTGATTGGCATTGTGGCCATTGCCCGTGAACACGGCTTGGTGATTTTTGCCGATGAGGTGTATGACAAAGTTTTGTACGACGGCGTCAAACACACTCCCTTGGCCAGCTTGTCGCAAGATGTGTTGACCTTGACCTTCAACTCCCTGTCTAAAAGCTACCGCTCGTGCGGATACCGGGCAGGCTGGATGGTAATTTCTGGCGACAAAAAGAACGCCCGCGATTACATCGAGGGTTTGAACATGCTCTCCAACATGCGCTTGTGTGCCAACGTGCCCGGCCAGTGGGCCATTCAGACTGCCTTGGGTGGGCACCAGAGCATCAACGAGTTGGTGAACGAGGGTGGGCGCTTGCGCAAGCAGCGGGATCTGGCGTATGCGTTGATCACCGCCATTCCGGGTGTCAGCTGCGTCAAGCCACAAGCGGCGCTTTACATGTTCCCCAAGCTCGATCCTCAGATTTATCCAGTCAAGGATGATCAGGACTTCTTCTTGCAACTGCTCGAAGAAACCAAGGTGATGCTGGTTCAGGGAACGGGCTTCAATTGGCCTGACACCGATCATTTCCGGATTGTATTTTTGCCACATGAAGACGATTTGCGTGAAGCCATTGCACGCGTTGCCCGTTTTCTGGAGGGTGCCCGCAAACGCTTCGGCACTGAGGCCTTGGCAGGCTGAATTCAAATATCCCAGCCCGATTTTTTCGGGCGCACTGTAGTAAAGAAGTAGAAAATGAAACCGATCAAAGTAGGCCTCTTGGGCGTGGGCACTGTGGGCAGCGGCACATTCAATGTGCTCAAGCGTAACCAGGGTGAAATTCAGCGACGGGCTGGCCGCGGTATCGAAATCACCATGGTGGCCGACCTCGATGTGGCGCGTGCCAAAGCGTTGGTGGGCGAGGGTGTTCAAGTGGTGGCCGATGGCCGTGAGGTGATTGCCAATCCCGAGATCGACATCGTCATTGAATTGATTGGTGGTTACGGCATCGCCAAAACTTTGGTGATGGAGGCGATTGCCGCAGGCAAGCATGTGGTCACGGCTAACAAAGCCTTGCTGGCCGTGCATGGCACTGAAATTTTTGCCGCTGCGCAAGCCAAAGGCGTCATGGTGGCCTTTGAGGCCGCTGTGGCGGGTGGTATTCCGATCATCAAGGCGCTGCGCGAAGGCCTGACCGCCAACAGCATCCAGTGGGTGGCAGGCATCATTAATGGCACCACCAACTTCATCTTGTCCGAAATGCGCGACAAGGGCCTGGACTTTGGCGTGGTGCTGAAAGAAGCCCAGCGGCTGGGTTATGCCGAAGCCGATCCGACATTTGACATTGAAGGTGTGGATGCCGCCCACAAAGTGACGCTCATGAGCGCGATCGCTTTCGGCATTCCAGTCCAGTTTGACAAGGCGTATGTGGAAGGCATCACCCAACTGGGGGCTGCCGATATCAAGTATGCCGAGCAATTGGGCTACCGCATCAAGCTCTTGGGTATCACCAAGCGTACAGCAAACGGTGTGGAGTTGCGTGTGCACCCCAGCCTGGTGCCAACCCAGCGCTTGATCGCCAACGTAGAAGGTGCGATGAATGCGGTGATGGTGCAGGGCGATGCCGTAGGCACCACTTTGTATTACGGCAAGGGCGCAGGCTCTGAGCCAACGGCCAGCGCTGTGATTGCCGATTTGGTGGACATCACCCGTTTGCACACCGCAGATCCACTCAACCGTGTGCCGCACTTGGCGTTCCAGCCGAATGCCATGAGCAACTTGTCGGTGTTGCCGATGTCCGAAGTGGTGACCAGTTATTACCTGCGTTTGCGCGTGGCCGATCAAGCTGGTGTTTTGGCCAAGTTGACGGGTCTCTTGGCGCAAGCCGATATCAGCATCGATGCCGTGTTGCAACGCGAGGCCGATCAGGTCAGCCAAGCAGGCGAGAACCAAACCGATGTGATCATCTTGACGCACGACACGCGTGAAGGCACCCTGAGCGCCGTCTTGGCCGAAATGCAGGCACTGCCCACCGTGATGGCACCGATTGTGCGCATTCGCAAGGAAGAGTTGAACTGATGCGCTACCTGTCGACCCGCGGTCACGCCGACCGCAAACAATTTTGTGAAATTTTGCTCGAAGGTCTGGCGCCTGATGGCGGTTTGTACTTGCCAGAGAGCTATCCCAAACTCGATGCGGCTGCGCTGACACATTTGCGTCAGGTTTGGCAAAGCCAGGGCTATGCCGCTTTGGCGTTCGAGGTCTTGTCGCTCTACATCGACGACATTCCGCGCGAAGATTTGCAAGCCTTGTGCCGCAAGACCTACACGAAAGAGGTGTTCGGTACCCCGGAAATCGTGCCCCTCAAACCTCTGCAAACTGCAGGCCAAAGTCAGCCGGATCTGTATCTGGAAGCTTTGTCCAACGGCCCGACACTGGCCTTCAAGGACATGGCCATGCAGTTGCTGGGCAACTTGTTTGAATACGAGTTGGCGCGGCGCGGCGAAGAGCTCAACATTTTGGGCGCGACCTCGGGCGACACCGGCAGCGCGGCCGAATACGCCATGCGCGGCAAAAAAGGTGTTCGTGTCTTCATGACCAGCCCGCACGGCCGCATGAGCCCGTTTCAGCAAGCCCAGATGTTCAGCTTGCTCGACGAGAACATCCACAACATCGCCGTGGAAGGCGTGTTTGACGATTGTCAGGACATCGTCAAAGCGGTCTCCAACGATCTGGATTTCAAGCGTCGCTACAAGATTGGCACCGTGAATTCGATCAACTGGGCACGGTTGCTGGCTCAGGTGGTGTATTACTTTGCAGGCTACTTTCAGGCGACGACCAGCAACAATCAGAAAGTCAGCTTCACCGTGCCCAGTGGCAACTTTGGCAACGTGTGCGCAGGGCATGTGGCTCGCATGATGGGCTTGCCGATTGACCGTTTGGTGGTGGCGACCAACGAAAACGATGTGCTCGACGAGTTTTTCCGTACCGGCATCTACCGCGTGCGCGGCACTGCCGATACGCACGAAACGTCCAGCCCATCGATGGACATTTCCAAAGCCAGCAATTTCGAACGCTTTGTGTTTGACCTGCTGGAGCGCGATGGCGCCAAAGTCAAGGCCATTTTTGGTGAGGGCCTCAGCCGTCAAGGGTTTTTTGACCTGTCTGGCGATGCGCGCTTTGCCAAGGCGGCTGGTTTTTATGGTTTTGAAAGTGGCCGCAGCACCCACGCAGACCGTCTCAAGACGATTCAGCAGGTGTTTGCTTCCTACGGCGTGATGATCGACACCCACACCGCAGATGGCGTGAAAGTGGCCAAAGAGCATGTGAAGCGCGCCGTGCCCATGGTCGTTCTGGAAACGGCATTGCCCATCAAATTTGCCTCGACCATTGTGGAGGCCTTGGGTCGCCAACCTGATCGCCCAGCCAAGTTTGAAGGCATCGAGCTGTTGCCCAAGCGGGTGCAAGTCATGCCTGCCGATGTGGATTTGATCAAGACTTACATCACACAACACTGCGATTGAGCCCCATGACCACAGCCCCACGCGCACCTTTGATGTCACTCGATGAAGCGCTGAAAACGCTGTTGGCGCAAATCAGCCCCTTGGTGGACGTGGAGTCGGTGGCGACACTGGATGCCGATGGGCGCATCCTGGCGCAAGACCTGGTTTCTGCTTTGCAGGTGCCTGCTTTTGACAACTCGTCCATGGATGGTTATGCGGTGCGCAGCGCCGATGTGCAGCAAGCCGGCGCAGAGTTGACCGTGACCCAGCGCATTGCCGCGGGCCACCACGGTCAGCCTTTGTTGCCGGGGCAAGCGGCCCGCATTTTCACGGGGGCACCTGTGCCGCCAGGCGCCGATGCCATCGTCATGCAGGAGCAAGCCGAGTTGCTGTCAGCTGACACGCCTGATCGGGTCCGTTTTTTGACGGCTGCCCAGCCAGGGCAGTGGGTGCGTCGCAGCGGAGAAGATGTACGCCAGGGCGATACTGTGCTCAAGTGTGGCCAAAAACTGGGGCCCGCTGAAATGGGTCTGGCCGCCAGCCTGGGCTTGGCACACCTGAAGGTCATGCGCCGCCCCAAAGTGGCCTTGTTTTCGACGGGCGATGAGTTGGTCATGCCTGGTGAAGTGGCACCGGCCGACATGCCGCCCGGTGCCATTTACAACTCCAACCGTTTTTTCTTGCGGGCTTTGCTGCACCGCTTTGGTTGTGAGGTGAGCGATTTGGGCATTGTTCCGGACCGCCGTGAAGCCACGGTGGCTGCGCTCAAAACAGCGGCGGATCACCATGACCTGATTGTGACCAGTGGCGGGGTGTCGGTCGGCGAAGAAGACCATGTGAAACCCGCCGTGCAATCTTTGGGGGATTTGGCGCTTTGGCAAATTGCCATGAAGCCCGGCAAGCCTTTCGCGTATGGCCATGTCCGACGCGAAACGGCACAGGGCATGGCGCATTTTGTGGGTTTACCCGGAAATCCCGTGTCCAGTTTCATGACCTTCTTGCTGCTGGTCAAACCCCTGATTTTGGCGCTGCAAGGTGCCGAGCAGGTGGCACCCGTCTGCTTGCCATTGCCTGCCCATTTTGATGTGCCCAAAGCGGATAAGCGGCGTGAGTTTTTGCGTGTCCGCCGCAACGCACAAGGTGGACTCGACTTGTTCCCGAACCAAAGTTCGGGGGTTCTGACCTCGGTGGTTTGGGGCGATGGTGTGGTGGACAACCCGGCTGGGCACTGCATCGCCAAAGGCGATACGGTCAACTTTTGGCCTTTTGCGGAATGGCTGTCATGAAAATTCAGGTGCGTTACTTTGCTTCTTTGCGTGAAACCATTGGTGTGGCCAGTGAGGTCGTGGACACAGCGTGCGAAGACGTGGCGGGTCTGCGACAGCAACTGATGGCACGTGGTGAGGCCCATGCCGAGTGCTTGGCTGCAGGTCGCCCCGTGCGCGTGGCGGTCAATCAAGTCATGGCCAACGACGCCACGCTGCTGTCTGGCGACTGCGAAGTGGCGTTTTTCCCGCCTGTCACAGGAGGTTGAGGCCATGTCGTCGCGTGTCACGATTCAGACGGAGGACTTCGACGTCTCCCAGGAGCTCAAGGCTTTGAGAGCGCAAGATTTGCGCGTTGGGGCGGTGTGCAGCTTTGTGGGCACGGTGCGAGATACCCGTGCTTTGACGGGGGTGGCCCAAGACGAAGTGCAGGCCATGGAGCTTGAGCATTACCCTGGTATGACCGAAAAATCGATCGAAGGCATGATCGAAGAAGCGCACAAGCGCTTTGATTTTTACGCCGCGCGTGTGGTGCACCGAGTGGGGCGGCTTTTGCCCGCTGACCAGATTGTGTTTGTTGCGGTCACTTCTGCGCACCGCGGGGAAAGCTTCAAAGCGTGTGAATTCCTGATGGACTATCTGAAGACCCAGGCACCCTTCTGGAAAAAAGAGCAAACACCTCAAGGTGCGCAATGGGTTGATGCCCGTGTGTCGGACGATGCCGCGCTGGCCCGCTGGGGCATTGAAGGCCAAAACGCCTGAGGGCGTCAGTTTCAGTGTTTGTAGACCTGCGCCGTCAAGGGCGTGTCTGCGGCTGCTTCGGGGTGTTGCGCCGTGCTTGGGGGCGCAAGAGCCCACTCGGCTTTGCCCATGCATTGGTGTATCAGATGGATCATGCCGTGGACCAACGGTGCTTGTAAGTTCAGTTGGCAAGACTGGGTGACTTCGGCTGTTTTCTTTTGAAAAATGATCTGCAGGGCGCCATGGGGCTGAAGACTCAGCTGTGCATCGGTGATCAAAAGGGGCTCATCACCCAAAGGCAACTGCTGGGGTTGCGCCGAATACGGCGTTGAAAAATCAGCGGTTTGCAAAAAAGCATCCCGTTTGATTTCGGTCAACATGTGTTGCGTTGAGGCATCTGTGGCGGTCATGTCCGGTTGCGCCGCCTCCAGCCTGACAATGGATTGCTCCATGGCCGGCATCAGCCGAATGGCCATGCGACGCGTCAGCCAAAAACGGAACTCCTGACCGTCTTGGGTGTTGAGTTTGAGCTGCAGACGATCCTGGCGTTCGTCGTAGCTGACGGACAGCTGGTGAATGTTCATCTCTTGATTTTAGGCAACATGCCAGCGCACTCCAAGCCTTGAAAATGGGCAATGACCCCCAAGATAGCGGTTATTGGAGAATATTCATGCGCCTTGACAAATTGACCACCAAATTCCACGAAGCCCTGTCCGATGCCCAGTCGCTGGCATTGGGACGTGACCACGCATACATTGAGCCATCGCATGTTTTGGTGGCCATGCTCAAGCAGGATGAAGGCCCCAAAGCCTTGCTGTTGCGTGCAGGGGTGCAGGTGCAAGGCTTGCTGATGGCGGCGGAAGCTGCGGTCGGCCGCTTGCCACAAGTCACAGGCCAAGAGCAGGTGCAAGTGGGCCCTGAACTGGCCAAACTGCTTCAAGCGGCTGAAAAAGAGTCGATCAAGCGGGGCGATGCCTTCATTGCCAGTGAACTTTTTTTGCTGGCGGTCGCGGATAACAAGGGTGATGCCGGACGCATGGCCAAAGAGCATGGCCTGAGTCGCAAGAGCCTGGAGTCGGCCATTGATGCCGTGCGTGGTGGCCAGACGGTTGGCAATGCCGATGCGGAAGGCCAGCGCGAAGCCCTTAAAAAATACTGCATTGACCTGACCGAGCGCGCACGGATTGGCAAACTGGATCCGGTGATCGGTCGCGATGACGAAATTCGCCGGGCCATTCAGGTTCTGCAGCGCCGCACCAAAAACAACCCGGTGTTGATTGGTGAGCCAGGGGTTGGCAAAACGGCCATTGTGGAGGGCTTGGCCCAGCGCATTGTGGCGGGCGAGGTGCCTGATTCGCTCAAGGGCAAGCGGGTGTTGTCGCTCGACATGGCCGCTTTGTTGGCCGGTGCCAAGTTCCGGGGCGAATTTGAAGAGCGCCTGAAAACCGTGCTGAGTGAGCTTGCCAAAGACGAAGGCCAAACGATTGTGTTCATTGACGAACTGCACACCATGGTCGGTGCGGGCAAGGCCGAAGGCGCGATGGACGCCGGCAACATGCTCAAGCCCGCATTGGCCAGGGGTGAGTTGCACTGTGTGGGGGCGACAACGCTGGACGAGTACCGCAAGTACATCGAAAAAGATGCCGCCTTGGAGCGTCGATTTCAGAAAATCCTGGTCAACGAGCCCACGGTGGAGGCCACCATTGCGATCTTGCGCGGCCTGCAGGAAAAATACGAAATTCACCATGGTGTGGACATCACCGACCCGGCCATCGTGGCTGCTGCCGAGTTGAGCCACCGTTACATCACCGACCGTTTCTTGCCCGATAAGGCGATTGATCTGATCGACGAGGCAGCGGCCAAGATCAAGATTGAAATCGACTCCAAGCCGGAGGTGATGGACAAGCTGGACCGCCGTTTGATTCAGTTGCAGATTGAACGTGAAGCCGTCCGCAAAGAACACGACGAAGCCTCTCAAAAGCGCTTTGCCTTGATCGAGGAAGAGATCGTCAAGCTCAAAAAAGAAGCTTCCGATCTGGAGGAAATCTGGCATGCCGAAAAGGCCCAGGCCCAAGGCGGCCAGCAGGTGCGTGAGCAAATTGACCAGTTGCGTCAACAAATTGAAGACCTGACCCGCAAGGGCGACTTCAACAAAGTGGCCGAGCTGCAATATGGCAAGTTGCCTGCGCTGGAAAAAACACTCAAGGAAGTGCAGGCCAAAGAGGCTGCTCCCGGAGATAAACCAGTGCATCGCTTGCTGCGCACCCAGGTGGGAGCCGAAGAGATTGCCGAGGTGGTGTCGCGCGCCACGGGGATTCCGGTTTCCAAAATGATGCAGGGTGAGCGTGAGAAGTTGTTGCAAATGGAAGACAAGCTTCACCAGCGCGTGGTGGGGCAGGACGAAGCCATTTCTGCGGTGTCCAACGCCATTCGCCGTTCGCGTTCAGGCTTGTCTGACCCCAACCGCCCGACAGGTTCTTTCTTGTTTTTGGGACCCACGGGGGTGGGCAAGACCGAGCTGTGCAAAGCTTTGGCGGGCTTTTTGTTCGACAGCGAAGACCACCTGATCCGTGTCGACATGAGCGAGTTCATGGAAAAGCATTCGGTGGCGCGCTTGATCGGTGCGCCTCCGGGCTATGTGGGCTACGAGGAGGGCGGTTACCTGACCGAGGCCGTGCGCCGCAAGCCCTACAGCGTGTTGTTGCTCGATGAGGTCGAAAAAGCCCATCCGGATGTTTTCAACATCTTGCTGCAGGTGCTCGACGATGGCCGTTTGACCGATGGCCAAGGCCGGACTGTGGACTTCAAGAACACCGTGATCGTGATGACCTCCAATTTGGGTTCGCACCTGATTCAGTCGATGGTGGGGCAACCTGCCGAAGACATCAAGGATGCGGTCTGGGATGAGCTGAAGACCCATTTCCGACCCGAGTTCTTAAATCGCATCGACGAGACGGTGGTGTTCCACGGCTTGGATGCGGACCACATCGCTTCGATTGCGTCGATTCAATTGCAGGTTCTCAAGGACCGTTTGATGCGCATGGACTTGAACCTGGAAGTCAGCCCAGCGGCTTTGTCCGAATTGGCCAAAGTGGGTTTTGATCCGGTGTTTGGCGCTCGTCCGCTCAAAAGGGCCATTCAGCAACGACTGGAGAACCCTTTGTCCCGTTTGTTGCTGGAAGGTCGCTTTCCGCCCAAGTGCCACATCGAGGTCTCGGTGGACCCGGTGCGACACCCCGGGCAGTTCGATTTCAAGGTGATCGAACCCAAGGCCTGAATGGGGCTCATTTGAAACAAGGGGGCTGCTATCAGCCCCCTTCGTCTTTCAAGGCTAAACTTCATTCAGGGCAACGGGTTGCGTGCGTTCAGTTCCGGAACGGGCATGCCGATGACCTGCAATGGATGTGACACTTATGCAATTGGCTTCTTCGGGCGTTGTCGCCACCCCTTGGCGTGACGATGCCAAAGTGATGGGATTGGTGGGCATGGCGCACGCCAGCTCCCATTTCTCCCATCTTTTGTTGCCCTTGATGTTTCCTGTTTTCATGCGGGATTTCGGCTGGAGCTTCTCCGAGTTGGGTTTGCTCAGCACCTTGTTTTTTGTGGTTTCGGGCACCGGGCAGGCGTGCGCTGGTTTTGTGGTTGACCGTGTCGGCGCCCGGCCTGTGTTGTTCATCTCGCAACTGCTCTTCATGGCGGCCTGTTCGCTGGCGTTCATGGCCGAAAGCTATGCCGCTCTGATGGGGGTCGCAGTCTTGGCGGGCCTGGGCAATGCGCCGTTTCATCCGGTTGACTTCACCATCCTGAATCAGCGTGTTTCTTCGCCTCGATTGGGTTATGCCTTCAGTGTGCACGGATTGACCGGCAACTTGGGGTGGGCTCTGGCCCCGGTGTTTTTCACATTGACCACAGCCCTTTGGGGTTGGCGTCATGCATTTCTGGCCTCAGCCTGTGTGTATGCCTTGGTCCTTTTGGTGCTGGTGTGGAACCGGGCGCACTTGCTGACCACGACGGCTCAGAGACTGCCTGCATCGGGTGCTGTGCCAAGTGACTTGGCGTTCATGAGGCTGCCCGTGGTTTGGTGGTGCTTTGGCTTTTTCCTGTTGTCCACGGTCACTTTGGCGGTGGTCCAAAACTTTGCTGTACCCATCCTGAAAGAACTGCACGGGGTGAGCCTGGAGCTGGCCTCCATGACCTTGACCGCGTACATGCTGTTCGGGGCTTTTGGCATGTTGGTGGGTGGTTTTGTGGCCGCCCGTTTTCCTGCCATGAGCGACCGTGTGGTGGCCATTTGCATGAGCTGCGCTGCCGTTCTGATGGCTTTGTGCGCCAGTGGTTTGTTTGGTCACCTCGGGACTTTGTGGGTTTTGGCAGCCACCGGTTTTGCGGTCGGCGTCGGCGGTCCCAGTCGCGATTTGATGATCAAAAAGGCAACCCCCAAGGGGGCTACGGGGCGTGTGTATGGCTTGGTCTATTCCGGGCTTGATGTGGGTTTTGCATTGTCACCCTTGGTGTTCGGGTTTTTCATGGACAAGGGCTGGTACAGCGCAACGCTGCTGGGTGCCGCTTTGGTCCTTTTGTTGAGTGTGGGGGCCGCGCTCGGGGTGGGGCGACGGACCGCAGTGCAGACATGATCGAGCCCTAACGCCGGTGACAGTTGACTGTGTGCGGCTTGTGCACAATGCGCGCATGAAGACAAAAATAGCTGGCCATCTGCTCGTTGAATGCCTCCTGGCCCAGGGCGTCACCCATGCGTTTGGCGTCCCCGGAGAAAGCTACCTGGCGGTGCTGGATGGTTTTCATTTGCACCGCGATGCCATCCGGTTTGTGACTTGCAGGCAAGAGGGCGGGGCGGCGTTCATGGCCGAAGCCCAGGGCAAACTCACGGGTCGTCCGGGCATCTGCTTTGTGACGCGTGGCCCAGGCGCCACCAATGCCTCCATTGGTGTGCACACGGCGTTTCAAGACTCCACCCCCATGGTGCTCTTTGTGGGCGATGTGGCCAGCGACACCCGCGATCGCGAAGCCTTTCAGGAAATGGATTACACCCATTTTTTCGGTCCATCGACCAAAGGCATGGCCAAACGTGTCGAGCGGGTGGACGACCCTGAGCGCTTGCCCGAATACATTGTGCGCGCTTTTGCCACGGCCATGAACGGTCGCCCAGGGCCCGTGGTTTTGGTACTGCCCGAAGACATGCTGACGAAACCGATTCAAACGGCACAGGCCTTGCCTCGCGTGGAGCCCGTGCAAGCCTGGAGCGACCCAGGCGCGTTGCGTGATTTACGAGACCTCTTGTTGGCGGCCAAAAAGCCGCTGGTCATTTGTGGCGGTGGCGGGTGGACGGTGCAGGCCGCACAGGCTTTGCAGCGGTTTGCTGAAAATTGGCAATTGCCTGTGGCCAATGCCTTTCGATTTCAGGACACCTTTGACAACCACCACGCGCAGTATGCCGGTGATGTGGGCATTGGCATCAGCCCGGTTTTGGCTCAGTGTGTGCGGGAATCCGATCTGATTTTGGCCATTGGCCCCCGTCTTGGCGAAATGACCACGGGGGGCTACACCTTGCTCCAGGCCCCCAAGCCTGTCCAAAAGTTGGTCCACATCCACGGCAGTGCCGAAGAGCTGAACCGTGTTTACCAAGCTGACTTGGCTATTTTGTCCACCATGAACGCAGCGGCACGCAGCCTGGAAGTGCTCAACGCGCCACCTGAATTGCCTTGGTCCGAATGGACAAGCGCGGCGCACCAGGGCTATCTGAACAACCTGAAGCCACAGGCCTTGCCGGGCGATGTCGACATGCCCGAGATTGTTGCCACACTCCAAAAACATTTGCCTGCAGACGCGGTACTGACGAACGGTGCTGGCAATTTTGCAAGCTGGATGCACCGTTTCTTCAAACACCATGGCTTGGTCAAAGGGCACAAAACACAGTTGGCCCCAACCGTGGGTGCCATGGGTTATGGCGTGCCAGCAGGCATTGCCGCCAATTTGTTGACCGGACGCACCGCATTCACCATCGCAGGCGATGGTGATTTTTTAATGAATGGGCAAGAGCTGGCGACCGCTGTGCAACATGGCGGCAAAAGCATCATTTTGGTTTTGAACAACGGCATGTACGGCACGATCCGCATGCACCAGGAGCGTGAGTACCCCACACACGTCACAGGTTCACAGCTGAAGAATCCGGATTTCGCGGCCTTGGCACAAGCCTACGGTTATGTCGGGGTTCGCATTCAGAAAACAGATCAATTTGAAGAGGCGCTGCTGGCGGCGATGACGCGGCCTGAAGGCACCTTGATTGAGGTGATGCTGGACCCCGAAGTGATCACCACCCGTGGAACCTTGCAAGCCATCACCCAAGCGGCACTGGCCAAGCAAACGGGCTGATTCGGTTATTCCGTTGGCGTGTGGCGTTGGCCCCATAAAAAAACCCGCCGAAGCGGGTTTTTTTATGGGAAACGTCTGAATTACTTCAGGTGCTTGCCGATCAGGCCAGCCATTTCGAACATGGTGACTTGAGCTTTGCCAAACACAGCTTTGAGTTTGTCGTCGGCGTTGATGGCGCGACGGTTCACGCTGTCTTGCAGGTTGTGCTTCTTGATGTAAACCCACATCTTGCTGACCACTTCAGTGCGTGGCAGTGGGGTAGCGCCCACAACAGCAGCCAAAGCCGCGCTGGGTGTCAAGGCCTTCATGAAGGCTGGATTGGGTGTGCGCTTCTTCGCAGGTGCCGCCTTTTTGGCGGGCGCTTTGGCCGCTACTTTTTTAGCGGGTGCTGCAGCTTTTTTAGCTGGAGCGGCTTTCGTTGCCGGAGCTGCTTTTTTAGCGGGTGCAGCTTTTTTTGCCGGGGTTTTTGTCGCAGTTGCCATGGTGAAATTCCTTTGATCGGAAGTTGGTTCGTCGCTGAGTAACAGTTTGTTTCAGCTAACCGCATGCTACTGGAGAAACAGGCACATTCCAAGTTAAAAAATCATTTTTATATAGGGGTTGTTGCGGATTTGTGCCTTGTTTGAGGCTTTTGTCCATTCGCTGGTCGCATGCGCACCGTCTCAGTGCGTATGCGCTGTGTAAGTCAATTCATCTCAACTGCTCGGGTTCTTGTTTTTGGATGAAACGATATGACGACCAACACCCGCGCTGTTTTTTCGACTTGTGATTTTTGCGATGCCCACAAGTCAGACTCCTCCGGCCAATTTCGAGTGCTTGCACCGCTGTTCAAAGACTATGGAGGTCACCTCGCTTTTCATGGCCAAGTGTTGACGGTGAAATGCTACGAAGACAACAGCCATGTCAAATTGGCCGTGGAGTCTGCTGGGCATGGTCGGGTCTTGGTGGTCGATGGTGCAGGCTCATTGCAGCGTGCGCTGTTAGGTGGCAATTTGGCAGCCGCTGCAGCGCGCAATGGCTGGGCAGGCGTGGTGGTGTACGGGTGTGTTCGTGACCTGGGCGAAATTTCGGTTTTGCCCATCGGTATCCGCGCATTGGCCTTGAATCCGATGCCGACATTGCGTTCTGATCAAGGCCTGACAGGTGTACCTGCCTTGATTCAGTCGACACCCGTTCACACCGGTGATTGGCTGTATGCAGACGCCGATGGCATGGTCGTGAGCAGCGAAGCACTCCATTTTTCATGAAGCGTTTTTGTATTTCATGATTTGAAATATTTCAATGCTGCGCCGCCGCAAATTTTCTCAATATGGAAAAATGAAAATCATATGGCGAAATTGCGTTTGCAAGCCTTTGATTTAAAACAAATAAAAATATGTCTTGTATAAGACATAAGAATAAAAATAGGTCTTGTAGAAGAGTTAAGATGATGCCAACGATAAAGCAGAATTCGCTGCCCACATCGCCCGATTTCAACTTGACTTCAGGAGTACCAACATGCCAGCCAACCTCACTCAACAACTGAGCCGTGAACAGCAAATCGCAGCCCTCGAAAAAGACTGGGCGACCAACCCACGCTGGAAAGGCGTGAAGCGCGGTTATTCCGCAGCCGACGTCGTACGTCTGCGCGGCAGCATGCCCATTGAGCACACACTGGCCAAGCGCGGTGCTGAAAAGCTCTGGGAAAAAATCAATGGTGGTGCCAAGAAAGGTTACGTCAATGCCTTCGGAGCGATCAGCGCTGGCCAGGCCATGCAACAAGCCAAAGCCGGTCTGGAGGCCGTTTACCTGTCGGGCTGGCAAGTCGCTGCAGACGGCAACACATCCGAAACCATGTACCCCGACCAGTCGCTCTACGCCTATGACTCGGTGCCCACCATGGTTCGCCGCATCAACAACACGTTCAAGCGCGCTGACGAAATCCAGTGGGGCCGTGGCATCGAGCCAGGCTCCAAGGAATTCATCGACTACTTCCTGCCCATCGTTGCCGACGCAGAAGCTGGTTTCGGTGGCGTGTTGAACGCTTTCGAGCTGATGAAAAACATGATCGCTTCGGGCGCTGCTGGTGTTCACTTCGAAGACCAATTGGCTGCTGTGAAGAAATGCGGTCACATGGGCGGCAAAGTGTTGGTCCCAACACAAGAAGCTTGCGAGAAGTTGATCTCTGCACGTTTCGCCGCTGACGTCATGGGCGTGTCCACCATCGTGTTGGCCCGTACCGATGCCGAAGCCGCCAACCTGATCACATCAGACCACGATGCCAACGACAAGCCGTTCCTGACTGGCGAGCGCACGCAAGAAGGCTTCTACCGCGTCAAGAACGGTCTGGAGCAAGCCATCAGCCGCGGCGTGGCTTACGCCCCCTACGCCGACTTGGTGTGGTGCGAAACCGGCGTGCCAGACATTGGCTTTGCCCGTGAATTTGCCCAAGCTGTGCACGCTGCCTGCCCTGGCAAGCTGCTGTCGTACAACTGCTCGCCATCGTTCAACTGGAAGAAAAACCTCAACGACAGCCAGATCGCTTCCTTCCAGGACGACCTGTCGGCACTGGGTTACAAGTATCAGTTCATCACACTGGCCGGTATCCACATCAACTGGTTCAACACCTTCCAGTTTGCCCACGCTTACGCTCGCGGCGAAGGCATGAAGCACTACACAGAAATGGTGCAAGAGCCTGAATTCGCAGCCCGCGACAAGGGTTACACCTTTGTGTCGCACCAGCAAGAAGTCGGTGCAGGCTACTTCGACGACGTGACCACCGTGATCCAAGGCGGTTCGTCTTCGGTGAAAGCCCTGACCGGTTCTACTGAAGAAGAGCAGTTCCACTGATCGACTTCCCAAGAGGCTGAAGGCGAGGGCGGCTAAAATCTGCCCTCAGCGTTTAGACACTTCTTTCAAGCGCGGCCTTTGCCGCGCTTTTTTACTTGTACACACATGGTTCAGATCACTCTTCCCGACGGTTCATTGCGCGAGTTTCCAGACCCGGTCACGGTGGCCGAGGTGGCCGCTTCGATTGGCGCAGGCTTGGCCAAGGCCGCTTTGGGTGGCAAGGTCAACGGTCAATTGGTCGACACCAGCTTCAGCATGGCTGCCAATTCGAACCTGGCCATCGTGACCGCCAAGGACCCGGAAGGTCTGGAGCTGATCCGTCACTCGACAGCCCATTTGTTGGCTTACGCGGTCAAGGCCTTGTTTCCTGATGCACAGGTGACGATCGGGCCGGTGATCGAAAACGGGTTTTATTACGACTTTTCGTACAGCCGCCCGTTCACGCCCGAAGATTTGGTCGCGATTGAAAAACGCATGACCGAGTTGGCCACCAAAGACGAACCCGTGCTGCGCCGAGTGCTGCCACGCGACGAAGCCGTTGCGCATTTCAAGGCCATTGGCGAGAACTACAAGGCCGAGATCATTGGCAGCATCCCGACCGACCAAGAGGTCAGCTTGTACCGTGAAGGTGATTTTGAAGACCTCTGCCGTGGCCCGCACGTGCCCAGCACCGGCAAACTCAAGCACTTCAAACTCATGAAGGTGGCAGGTGCTTACTGGCGCGGTGACAGCAAGAATGAGATGCTGCAACGCGTTTATGGCACCGCCTGGGCCAGCAAGGAAGACTTGCAGTTGTATTTGACTCGCCTGGAAGAGGCCGAAAAGCGCGACCACCGCAAATTGGGCCGCGAGCTGGATTTGTTCCACATTGACGAACACGCCCCGGGTCTGGTGTTTTGGCACCCCAAGGGCTGGACTGTCTGGCAAACCGTGGAGCAGTACATGCGTCAGGTTTACCGCGACAGTGGTTACCAGGAGGTCAAGGGGCCGCAAATCCTGGACAAATCCCTCTGGGAGAAAACCGGTCACTGGGACAAGTACCGCGACAACATGTTCACCACCGAGTCGGAAAAGCGCGACTACGCTTTGAAGCCGATGAACTGCCCGGGCCACATCCTGATTTTCAAGCAAGGCATCAAGAGCTACCGTGACCTGCCGCTGCGCTACGGCGAGTTTGGCCAGTGTCACCGCAACGAACCCTCGGGTGGCTTGCACGGCATCATGCGCGTGCGTGGCTTCACGCAGGATGACGGGCACATTTTCTGTACCGAAAACCAGATCTTGCCCGAGTGCGACACCTTCACCAAGGTGCTTAAAAAGGTTTATGCCGATTTTGGCTTCACCAACATCCTTTACAAAGTGTCCACGCGCCCGGCCGCCCGCATTGGCTCCGATGAGCTGTGGGACAAAGCCGAAAAAGCCTTGATGGACAGCTTGCGTGACTCCGGTTGTGAGTTTGTGATCTCGGAGGGCGATGGCGCTTTCTATGGCCCCAAGATCGAATACACCCTGAAAGATGCCATCGGCCGTGAATGGCAGTGCGGCACGATTCAGGTCGATTTCAACTTGTCCGAGCGCCTGGATGCTGAATATGTGGCCGAAGATGGCAGCCGCCAGCGTCCTGTGATCTTGCACCGCGCTATCGTCGGCAGCATGGAGCGTTTCATCGGAATTCTGGTCGAGCAGCATGCCGGGGCGCTGCCAACCTGGCTGGCGCCCATCCAGGTGTCTGTGCTCAACATCACCGATGCCCAGTCCGATTACTGTCGTGAAATCGCTGCAAAACTGCAAAAATCGGTGTCAAATCAAGGCCTTAGGGTCGATTTGGACCTGCGTAACGAGAAAATCACGTATAAAATACGCGAGCATTCGTTGCAAAAGCTGCCCTACATCCTTGTCGCTGGCGACAAGGAAAAGGCAGCAGGTACCGTCGCAGTGCGCGCCCGAGGCAACAAAGACCTCGGTGTGATGTCGATCGATGCGTTCATTGAACTCATTGCAGCCGACATTGCTTCTAAAGCCTGAAGGTGATTTTCGCCACATGCTTTGGCCCGTGGGCACAAAGATGGATGAGCTGCATGTCGCAGTTTTGTTCCGTAAAGGATTGAGTCATCGCTACCGAATTTCGTGATCGTCGCCACCGCGAAGAACGTAAACACCGTTTGAACCGTGAAATCATGGCCCCTGAGGTCCGTGTTTCCGGCCCTGAAAACGAGCCATTGGGCATTTTGTCCTTGGCCGAAGCCCTCCGCATGGCGGGTGAGATGGATGTGGATCTGGTTGAAATTGCCGCCACGGCCAACCCACCCGTTTGTCGTTTGATGGACTACGGCAAGTTCAAGTACCAAGAGCAAAAGCGTGCGGCGGAAGCCAAAGCCAAGCAAACGGTCATTGACATCAAGGAAGTCAAGTTCCGTCCCGGTACCGACGATGGTGACTACAACATCAAGATGCGCAACATTCGCCGATTTTTGGCGGATGGCGACAAGTGCAAGATCACACTGCGTTTCCGCGGTCGCGAGATCACCCACCAAGAGTTGGGCATGGCCTTGTTGAACCGGATTCGCGACGAATTGGCCGATTCCATCATCGTTGAGCAGTTTCCAAAATTGGAAGGCCGCCAGATGATCATGATGATCGCGCCAGGACGTAAAAAGCCGGCCGCAGGTGGCAAAGCAGCAGATGCTGCAGCTCCGGCAGATCCGGTGTAAAAGAGTTTGACCTGCCCTCGGGCGGGTCGAATCAAAAGCTGCTTCAGGGCAGCTTTTGTTAAAAGTGGCTCGGGGCCAACAAGGCTGCAAAGATTTTGCAGACGCCTCACGAGCACAATTAAAGGAGCATTGACATGCCCAAGATGAAGACCAAAAGCAGCGCAAAAAAGCGCTTCCGTGTTCGTCCCGGTGGAACCGTTAAACGCGGTCAAGCCTTCAAACGTCACATCCTGACCAAGAAGACCACCAAAAACAAGCGCCACCTTCGCGGTGCAGTGGCTGTGCATGAGACCAATATGGGTCACATCGCTCAGATGCTGCCCATGGCTGGCCTGTAATTACTGACGAACAAGGAGAATAAATATGCCTCGCGTTAAACGTGGTGTAACGGCACGCGCCCGTCACAAGAAAGTTTTGGCCCTTGCAAAAGGTTTCCGCGGTCGCCGCGGCAATGTCTTCCGCATCGCCAAACAGGCGGTGATGAAGGCTGGTCAATACGCCTACCGTGACCGCCGCACCAAAAAGCGTGTGTTCCGTCAGTTGTGGATTGCCCGTATCAACGCCGCTGCGCGTGAATGCGGTCTGACCTACAGCCAGTTCGCCAACGGCCTGAAAAAGGCTGCCATCGAAATCGACCGTAAGATGCTGGCGGACATCGCCGTGCACGACAAGGCCGCTTTTGCTGGCATCGTGAACCAAGTCAAAGCCAAATTGGCCGCAGCTTGAGTTCATGAGTGACACGGGCCCTCGGGTCTGTGCCACGCACTCGATCAAAGGGATTGAGGCTCGCAACAGCTTCAGTCCCTTTTTTATTCCCCCATTCAACGATCTTCCACCGATCCCCACACCATGAACGAGCTGGACACCCTGGTCGAATCCGCACGCCAGAGTTTTGCGCAGGCACTGACACCTGCTGACCTCGAAAACGCCAAAGCCCTGTTTCTGGGCAAAGCCGGTCGCATCACCGAGCTGATGAAGGGCATGGCCGCTCTGAGCGTGGAAGACAAGAAAACCCGTGGCGCAGCCATCAATATCGCCAAACAGGCGATCGAGGCCGCGCTGAACGACCGCCGGCAGGCGCTGGCCGATGCCGAGTTGCAAGCGCAACTCAAGGCCGAAGCGCTGGATGTGACGCTGCCGGGTCGCAGCGCCAACGTGGGTGGATTGCACCCTGTCTCGCTCACGCTCGAGCGGGTCGAAAACATTTTTGGATCCATGGGCTTCGAAGTCGCACAGGGCCCCGAGATCGAGACCGACTGGTTCAACTTCACCGCGCTCAACACGCCCGAAGACCACCCAGCCCGCTCCATGCACGACACCTTCTATGTCGAAGGCGGTCATTTGCTGCGCACGCACACCAGCCCCATGCAGGTGCGCCATGCCGTGCAGCACGTCAAGCGCTACCGCAACCAGATCGATGCCGGTCAGGCCATGCCCGAGATCCGCGTCATCGCCCCGGGCCGTACTTACCGCGTGGACAGCGATGCCACCCATTCGCCGATGTTCCACCAGTGCGAAGGCCTGTGGATTGGCGAGAACGTGAGCTTCAAGGACCTCAAGGTCGTGGTCACCGATTTTTGCCGCACCTTCTTCGAGAGCGACGACCTGGTGCTGCGTTTCCGCCCCAGCTTTTTCCCCTTCACCGAACCTAGCGCCGAGATCGATATCCAGTTCCAGGGTGGCCCCTTGGCGGGTCGCTGGCTCGAAGTGGGCGGTTCCGGCCAGGTGCACCCGAACGTGGTGCGCAACATGGGCCTGGACCCCGAACGCTTCATTGGTTTCGCTTTTGGCATGGGCATGGACCGTTTCACCATGCTGCGCTACGGCGTGAACGACCTGCGCCTGTTCTTTGACGGCGATGTGCGTTTCCTGAACCAGTTCCAGTAATTTCTGAATGCCTGCTGCACCGCGTGCGCTGTGCAGCAAACCCAAGTGAGCCCTGCGTATGCAATTTCCTGAATCCTGGTTGCGCGAGTTCTGCAACCCGTCTCTGACCACCCAGCAACTGGCCGACACCCTGACCATGGCCGGTCTTGAAGTCGAAGAATTGGAGCCCGTGGCCCCGCCATTCACGAAGATCGTGATCGGTGAGATCAAGGAAGCCGTGCAGCACCCCAACGCCGACCGCCTGCGCGTGTGCCAGGTGGACGTGGGGCAGGGCAGTTTGCTCAACATCGTCTGTGGTGCGCCCAATGCCCGCGTGGGCATCCGCGTGCCTTGCGCCATGGTGGGTGCCGAGTTGCCGCCCGGTGAAGACGGCAAGCCTTTTGTGATCAAGGTCGGCAAGCTGCGCGGCGTGGAAAGCCAGGGCATGCTGTGCTCGGCCAAGGAACTGCAGATTGCCGACGACCACGGCGGCCTGCTGGAGTTGCCCGCTGACGCACCTTTGGGACAAGACATTCGTCAGTACCTGAATCTGGACGACACCCTGATGACGCTCAAGCTCACGCCCAATCTGGCGCATTGCCTGAGCGTGTACGGCATCGCCCGAGAAGTGTCGGCCTTGACTGGTGCGCCACTTAAGGCGCCATCGTTCCCGGCTGTGGCCACCCAGATCACCGACAAGCTGGCGGTGAAGGTGCAGGCCACCGACCTGTGCGGTCGCTTCAGCGGTCGCGTAGTCAAAGGCGTGAACACCAAGGCGCAAACGCCCCAGTGGATGGTGGACCGCCTGGCCCGTTGTGGCCAGCGCAGTGTGAGTCCATTGGTGGACATCTCCAACTACGTGATGTTCGAGTTCGGTCGTCCCTCGCACATCTTTGACCTCGACAAAATCCACGGTGGCTTGCAGGTGCGCTGGGGTCAAGCGGGCGAGTCGCTCAAGCTGCTCAACGGCAACACCGTGACCGTGGACGACAAGGTCGGCGTGATCGCCGATGACAGCCAAGTCGAATCGCTGGCCGGCATCATGGGTGGCGACGCCACCGCCGTGTCCGACGACACGCAAAACATCTACATCGAAGCTGCCTTCTGGTGGCCCACGTCCATCGCTGGCCGTTCGCGCCGTTACAACTTCTCGACCGATGCGGGTCACCGCTTCGAGCGCGGTGTCGACCCACAGCTGACGGTGGAGCACATCGAGCGCATCACCCAGCTGGTGCTGGACATTTGCGGCACGCCCGACACCCAGGTTGGCCCCATCGACGACCAGACCCTGAACGTGCCAGCGATCACTCCCGTCACGCTGCGGGTGGCGCGTGCGGTCAAGGTGATTGGCATGCCGCTGACCCAGCAGCAATGCGTCGACGCTTTGCGTGGCCTGGGTTTGCAAGTGACGGAAGGCGAGGGCACTGTCACCGTGACGCCGCCCAGCTTCCGTTTTGACCTGCAGATCGAAGAAGACCTGATCGAAGAAGTCGCCCGTATGGTGGGCTACAACAACCTGCCCACCAATCCACCGCTGGCCCCGATCACGGCGAAAGTGCGTCGTGAGACCGAGCGCAGACCGTCTGCTGTGCGCCGCGCCATTGCGGCGCTGGGTTACCAAGAAACCATCAACTACAGCTTTGTGGAAGAAAGCTGGGAGCGCGACTTGGCGGGCAACGCCAACCCTATCCGCTTGCTCAACCCCATCGCCAGCCAGATGAGCGTGATGCGCTCGAGCCTGATCGGCTCCCTGCTGCAAGTGGTCAAGTTCAATGCCGACCGCAAGGCCGACCGCGTGCGTGTGTTCGAGCTGGGCCGTGTGTTCCTGCGCAACGCCGCAGTACAAAGCACCGACACCACGGTGGAGGGTTTTGACCAACCCATGCGTGTGGCAGGGATGGCTTGGGGCCCGGTTGAGCCTTTGGGTTGGCAGGGCAAGTCCCGCAACGTCGATTTTTACGACGTCAAAGCCGACGTGGAACAGCTGCTGGCCCCGCGCCAAGCCGAATTTGTGGCCGCCGACCACCTCGCCTTGCACCCCGGTCGTTCGGCGCAAGTGCTGCTGGACGGCGTGGTGATTGGCCATGTGGGCGAATTGCACCCCCGCTGGCGTCAGGCCTGGGAGCTGAGCAGTGCGCCCGTGGTGTTTGAGCTGTCTCTGGACGCTGTGATCGCCCGCGTGGTGCCTGTGGCTCAAAGTGTGGCCAAACACCAATCAGTGGAGCGTGACATCGCGGTCATCGTGAACGAACAGGTCACGCATGCCCAACTGATGCACGCCATCCACACTGCACCGACACAAGGCCTGCTGCGCGACGTTGTTTTGTTTGACATCTACCGCCCCAAGGCCGAGTCAGCCGGTGGCTTGGCTGTGGGCGAGAAAAGTTTGGCTGTGCGCCTGAGCTTGCACAGCGACGAGGCCACGCTGACCGAGGCACAAATCGACACCGCCATGAACGCCGTGCTGGCCCAGTTGACGCAGCAAGTGGCTGCCCGACTGCGCTCCTGAGATCGCCATGCAAATCAGTTTTGAATCACTGGAAACGCCGGCGCTGACCAAAGCGCACCTGGCCGATTTGTTGTTTGAGCAGATTGGCCTGAACAAGCGCGAGTCCAAAGACATGGTGGACGCCTTTTTCGACCTCGTGGTGGACAGCCTGATCTCGGGCGACGATGTCAAGATTTCAGGTTTTGGCAACTTCCAAATACGCACCAAGGCGGCGCGCCCAGGGCGCAATCCTCGCACGGGAGAATTGATCCCTATTGATGCACGTCGTGTGGCCACCTTCCATGCCAGCCATAAACTCAAGGCCTTGATTCAGGGGGATGCCGACGAAGACGATGGCGTGGAGACCGTCGGCCGCTGAGTCTTTCTTTTCAGGAGCCTCGCATGCTGTTCAAATTCAAATCCCAGGCGACCAGCGATCTGATCATGCTGGAAGCAGATGCCCGCCGATTGCTCAAAATCATCTTGGGTGATGATCCCGTCAAGGGAATTGTTCCATTCCATGCCTTGCCACAAGCGATTGCGGCACTGGAGTTGGCGGTTGCCCAAGATGAGTCGGACAGAAAACAAAGAGCACAGAAGACGCAGCCCTTGGTTTCCGGGGAAGACGAAGACCCCGTGCCTTTGAATTCTGTGAGCTTGTCACAACGTGCTGCACCGATGCTCAAATTGCTCAAGCGTTGTCTGACCGAGGAGTCAGACGTGGTTTGGGGCGTCTGAGTCGCTGTTTCAGCGGGTGAACGCAGGGCCAGCCAGTTTGTAGCCGGCTTTGATTTGTCGCTTGGCAAACCAGCCCACATTCATTTCGAGAACGTAGCGCACGGGCTTTTCCGAGCAGTGCGAGTCATCGCTCTGGGGCTTCATGTCTGCGATGTTGACGATGGTTCCGTCGTCGGCCACGAAGGCTGCGGACAGTGGAATCAAGGTGTTTCGCATCCAGAAGCACTGCGTGGCGGGTTGCTCAAAAACAAACAACATGCCTTCGTGCTGAGGCATTTCCTTGCGCCACATCAGGCCGATTTGGCGCTGATCAGGGGTTTGGGCCAGCTGAACGTCCAGAACGTGCATGCCCGCGCTCAGTTTGGTGCGAGGCAATTGAAGTTGGGGTGACGGTTGTGCGGTCGCTGCAAATGCCCAAGCCGCCAGGCACAGGGCGCTGGTGCGACGCAAACGGCCAAGGCCCAGGGAAGCCGAAAATGCTGAAAAAATCATGGTCAGAAGCGATTTTGGACGGTGGTCAAGCTTGAGAGGATAACTGCTCTGCCCGTGTTTTGGCCGCATGGACCGCGCTTCAAACCGCTCCTTTTAAGGCCTTGGCTCTGTGTCGCCAGGTTCGGCTGGCAGCTCGGGGGCTTCGTTGCTGGCATTTTCAGCCTGGATGTTGCCCGCCATGAGGCCTTTGCTGCCCTGGGTCAGCTCAAAACTGACCCGCGCACCCTCTTTCAGGCTTTTATAGCCTTCGGACTGAATGGCCGAAAAGTGGGCAAAAGCGTCAGGCCCGCCACCGTCTGGTTGGATGAAGCCAAACCCTTTGGCATCGTTGAACCATTTGACCGTACCACTGGGCATACGATGTCTCCGTTATTGTTGGCCTCAGTGTGAATCGCACTTGTCAATTTTGTCAATGTGAGGTTTTCCCCGATACCTGTTTCATTGACCACAAGCATTCAAGACTTTTGTATCCCTCTGGGTCGAGAAGGCTCAAAGCGTCGATAGAATGAATTCATGGCAACGAAAAAACCTGTAAATCCCACGCTGCCGACCGTGACACCCCGAACGCCCGATGGCGGTGATTCGGTGGTGCTCGAGAGACGCGCCCAAAAAATTGAACCGCCCCAGATGTACCAGGTGGCGATGCTGAACGATGACTACACCCCCATGGAGTTCGTGGTGATGGTGATTCAGGAGTTCTTCAGCAAAGACCGTGAAGCGGCGACACAAATCATGCTCAAGATCCACCTGGACGGCAAAGGCGTTTGCGGGGTTTACTCCCGCGACGTGGCCGCCACCAAAGTGGATCAGGTGCTGGATGCTGCGAAGCAGGCGGGACATCCCTTGCAATGTGTCAGTGAACCTATTGAATAGTGGGCATTCCCCCCCACATCGTCTTTATCTCTCTCAGCAAGGCAAAAAGGAAATCACATGATTGCCCAAGAATTGGAAGTCAGCTTGCACATGGCCTTTGTCGAGGCCCGTCAGCAGCGCCACGAATTCATCACGGTCGAGCACCTGCTTTTGGCCTTGCTGGACAACCCCAGCGCAGCGGAGGTTCTGCGCGCTTGCGCCGCCAACATCGATGATCTGCGCAACGCCTTGAGCAATTTCATCAAGGACAACACCCCACAGGTCGCTGGCACCGAAGAGGTGGACACACAGCCCACTTTGGGATTCCAGCGTGTCATACAGCGCGCCATCATGCATGTGCAGTCCACAGGCAGTGGCAAAAAAGAAGTGAACGGGGCCAATGTGCTGGTCGCCATCTTTGGCGAAAAAGACTCGCACGCCGTTTATTACCTGCACCAACAAGGCATTACCCGCCTCGATGTGGTGAACTTCATCGCCCACGGCATCCGCAAAAGCGATCCACCCGAAGCGGCCAAATCCGCTGAAAATCCATCGAGTTCCGAAGGTGAAGAGGGCGGAAGTGGTGGCGAGCGCAACGAAAAAGCCTCGCCCCTGGAGCAATTCACCAACAACCTGAACCAGGCCGCCAAAGAGGGCAAGATCGACCCGTTGATCGGGCGCGAGTACGAAGTCGAGCGCACGATTCAGATTTTGTGCCGTCGCCGTAAAAACAACCCACTTCTGGTGGGCGAGGCCGGTGTGGGCAAGACCGCGATTGCTGAAGGCCTGGCCTGGCGCATCACACAGGGCACGGTGCCCGAAATCCTGGCCGAAGCCACGGTGTATTCGCTCGACATGGGCGCACTGTTGGCAGGCACCAAATACCGGGGTGACTTCGAGCAGCGCCTCAAAGGCGTGCTCAAGTCACTCAAGGACAAGCCCAACGGCATCCTTTTCATCGACGAAATCCACACCCTGATCGGTGCAGGTGCGGCTTCGGGCGGCACGCTGGACGCGTCCAATTTACTCAAGCCAGCGCTGTCCAGCGGCCAGCTCAAGTGCATCGGCGCCACCACCTTCACCGAATACCGTGGCATTTTCGAAAAAGACGCCGCTTTGAGTCGCCGCTTCCAGAAAGTGGACGTGGTCGAGCCCACGGTGTCTGAGACCGTGGACATCCTCAAAGGCCTCAAGAGCCGCTTTGAAGACCACCACAGCGTCAAATACACCATTGCCGCGTTGCAAGCCGCCGCCGAGTTGTCGGCCAAGTTCATCAACGACCGCCAACTGCCAGACAAGGCCATTGACGTGATCGACGAGGCCGGTGCGGCCCAGCGCATTTTGGTGGCTTCCAAGCGCAAAAAGACCATTGGCAAGGCGGAAATCGAAGACATCGTGGCCAAGATCGCCCGCATTCCTCCAGCCAATGTGTCCAACGACGACCGCAGCAAGTTGCAGACCATTGAGCGCGACCTCAAGTCGGTGGTGTTTGGCCAGGACAAGGCGCTTGAAGTGCTGGCCTCGGCCGTCAAGATGGCCCGCTCGGGCCTGGGCAAGACCGACAAGCCGATTGGCTCGTTCTTGTTCTCCGGTCCCACGGGCGTGGGCAAGACCGAGGCGGCCAAGCAACTCGCTTACATCTTGGGCATCGAGCTGATCCGCTTTGACATGTCCGAGTACATGGAGCGCCATGCGGTGAGCCGCCTGATTGGCGCGCCTCCGGGCTACGTGGGTTTTGACCAGGGCGGCTTGCTGACCGAGGCCGTGTCCAAGAAGCCGCACTGCGTTCTCTTGCTCGACGAGATTGAAAAAGCCCATCCGGACATCTTCAATGTGCTGTTGCAAGTCATGGACCACGGCACGCTGACCGACAACAATGGGCGTAAAGCCGACTTCCGCAACGTGATCATCATCATGACCACCAACGCGGGGGCCGAGACCATGAACAAGGCCACCATTGGCTTCACCAACCCGCGTCAGGCCGGGGACGAGATGGGCGACATCAAGCGCCTGTTCACGCCCGAGTTCCGCAACCGCCTGGATGCCATGGTCAGCTTCAAGCCTCTGGATGAGCAGATCATCTTGCGTGTGGTCGACAAGTTCTTGTTGCAACTGGAGCAGCAGTTGGGCGAAAAGAAAGTGGAGGTCACGTTCACCGATGCTCTGCGCAAGCACCTGGGCAAGAAAGGTTTCGATCCTCTCATGGGTGCCCGTCCGATGCAGCGCCTGATTCAGGACACCATCCGAAAAGCGCTGGCCGACGAATTGTTGTTTGGTCGCCTGACCGACGGTGGACGCCTGACAGTGGACATCGACGACAAGAACGAGGTGTTGCTGGACATCACGCCCAATCCGAAGAAAGAAAGCCGATCTTCGCGTTCTGAGCCTGCTGAGCCGGAAGAAGCAACTGCGAGCTGATGGATCCAGCTGATCGCGCCAGCGGGTAGCCTGAAAGGCCCATGGCGCGAGACGAAAAAAAAGGAGGCCCGAAAGGCCTCCTTTTTTCATGTGCGGGGCGCCGATGCCTCAGTGCTCAGCGCCGCGCCCTGTGGCGCGCTGGGTGCATTCGCTCAATTGACCATGACCAGCTTGCCCTTGACGCTGCGCGAGCCCATCAAGGTGTAAGCCGCTTTCAAATCGTTCATGGGCATTGTTCGGTCGATCACGGGTTTGATCTTGCCTTGACCGTACCACTGGGCCAATTCGCCCATCATGGCCGCGTTTGCCTGCGGTTCGCGCTTGGCAAACTCACCCCAGAACACCCCAACCAAGGAAGCGCCTTTGAGCAAAGGCAGGTTCAAGGGCAGGGCAGGGATGGGCCCGCCCGCAAAGCCCACCACCAGGTAGCGCCCGCGCCAGGCGATGGAGCGGAAAGCAGGTTCGGCCAGATCGCCACCCACGGGGTCGTAAATCACATCGGGGCCACGGCCTTCTGTGAGCGTTTTCAGGGCTTCGCGCAGGTTTTCGCGGCTGTAATTGATGGTGGCGTCTGCGCCAAGCGTTGTGCACAGTGCACATTTTTCATCGGTGGACGCGGCCGCAATGACCTTGGCCCCCATGGCCTTGGCGATCTGTATCGCGGCAGTGCCCACACCTCCTGCCGCGCCCAGCACCAGAACGGTTTCTCCCGCTTTCAGTGCCGCACGGTCCACCAGCGCATGGTGCGAGGTGGCGTAGGTCATGATGAACGCCGCGCCATCGATGGCCGAAAAACCGGCGGGCAAAGGCATGCACAGCTTGGCCGGGGCCAGGGTGTGTGTGCCAAAGCCGCCCGTGCCCGACAGGCAGGCCACGGTTTGGCCAACTTGAAGGTGCGTGACGCCTTCACCTGTGGCTCGAACCACGCCCGCGTATTCAGAGCCCGGCACAAAGGGCAGATCGGGCTTCATTTGGTATTTGTTTTGAACAATCAGCAAATCCGGAAAATTCAGACTGGCCGCCTGGATTTCGATCAGGACTTGGCCAGGGCCTGGTGTGGGCGTGGACAGTTCTTTCCAGGTCAGCGCTTCCACCCCGACAGGGTTCTCGCAAAGCCAAGCGTGCATGCATGTTCTCCTTGTGTGATGTTCAAAGTTGTCGGCTGCATCTTAGGTAGACAGGTGGGCTCGCCATGTCCCCCTAGCGACGAATTGCGAGCTGGGGTGTTGGCTTGCCTGCCGCCTACAATCGAGCCATTGACAGGGGCAACGCATGAAAATTCTCATTTCCAACGACGATGGCTTTCGCGCCGAAGGGATTGTGGCCCTTTACGAGGCACTCAAAAGCATGGCCGATGTGGAAGTGGTGGCGCCTGAGCACAACAACAGTGCCAAATCCAATGCCTTGACCTTGCACACCCCTTTGTATGTGAACCGGGCCGACAACGGCTTTCGCTACGTCAATGGCACGCCCGCCGACTGCGTTCACATCGCCTTGACGGGCTTGTTGGGCTACCGACCGGATCTGGTGATTTCCGGCATCAACAACGGCGCGAACATGGGCGATGACACCCTCTATTCGGGCACCGTGGGCGCGGCCATGGAAGGGTATCTTTTTGGGATTCCGGCCATGGCCGTGTCTCAAATCGACAAAGGCTGGGCGCATGTTGACGCGGCTGCGGCCAAAGTCAAAGAGCTGGTGCAACAAATGCAAGCGGGTGAATTGATGGACACCAAGCCTTGGCTTTTGAATGTGAACATTCCGAACCTGCCGCTGCAAGACATCAAACCCGCCAAACTCTGCCGCCTGGGTCGACGCCATGCTGCTGAGCCAGTCATCACCCAGGTGGACCCCCGTGGGCAGACGATGTACTGGATTGGCAATGCGGGCCCTGCCATGGACGACAGCGAAGGCACTGACTTTCATGCCGCAGGCTTGGGCCATGTGGTCGTCACGCCACTCAAGGTGGACTTGACGGAACACGCGCACCTGGACCACTGGGCCCAGACGTTCAACCGCATGGCATCGCAAGGCCAGACATGACCCAGCGTCCTGGTTTCCCGGTCAAACTGGCCCAGACGGGTGCTTCGGGCCCCTCCGGTAAAGCCCCTGCGACCTTGCCTGTCCGTTCAAGCCAGCCACCGGCAGCGCTTGCACCTCGGGTGGCTTCAAGCGTCTCGGGCTTGGGCCTGGACTCTGGTGCGGTTCGGGCGCGCATGGTGCGCAAACTGGCAGAGCAGGGCGTCAAAGACCCCCGCGTGCTGGATGCGATGGGACTCGTTGAGCGGCACCGTTTTGTCGAGAGCGCGCTGGTGAACCAAGCCTACGAAGACACCAGCTTGCCCATCGGCTTGGGGCAGACCATCTCCAAACCCAATGTGGTGGCGCGGATGATCGAACTGCTTTGCCAGGATGCCACCGGTAAATTGGGCCGCATTTTGGAAATTGGCACCGGCTGCGGCTACCAGGCGGCGGTGCTCAGCCATGTGGCCACCGAGGTTTACAGCATCGAGCGTTTGCGTGGTCTGCACGAAAAAGCCCGAACCAACTTGCGCCCCTTCAGATTGCACAATGTGCACCTGATCTTTGGCGATGGCATGTTGGGTTACCCGAAGGGCGCCCCCTACGCGGGCATCATCTCGGCTGCAGGCGGTGACGCTGTTCCAGAAGCCTGGCTGGACCAGTTGGCCGTGGGGGGGCGACTGATCGCTCCGACCATCACCCCGGCAGGCCATCAGGCCTTGGTGGTCATTTTGAAAACCGCACAGGGCTTTGAGCGCCAAGTGCTCGAAGCGGTTCATTTTGTGCCTCTAAAATCAGGCGTTGCCTGAACAAATAAAGCCCGATGACTTCATCCTTTCAATTTCGTCCCATGGTTTTGATGGCTTTGGCCATTGCCCTGCTTGCAGGATGCACCTCCTCGCCGCGCACACCGGCCCCCGTGGAGGACCGAACCGCCATGAGCCGATCGTCCACACACACGGCAACACCGACGGTTGAGGCAAGCAAGCCTTTGCCGGGCAGTGAAAACGCGGGCAAGCCCGGTTACTACACCGTGCAGCGCGGCGATACGCTCACCCGCATTGGTCTGGACAATGGCCAAGGATGGCGAGATCTGGCCCGCTGGAACAATCTGAGCAACCCCGATGTGATCGAAGTGGGCCAAGTGCTGCGCGTATCACCACCGGGTGGTGCTGTTGAAACATCCGGCGTGGTGGTTCGGCCGATTGCGCCTTCTGCCAACTCATCTGCCAGCGCTACTCCTGCCAAACCAGAGCCAGCGTCTGCCTCGCCATCAACGCCTGCAGGGGATGAAGGTGTCGCTTTCATCTGGCCAGCCAATGGTTCGCTGATTGCCGGATTTGACGAAGCCAAAAACAAAGGCCTCGACATTGCGGGCAAGGCAGGGGATCCCGTCATAGCGGCTGCCGACGGCCAAGTGGTGTATGCCGGTGCGGGCCTGCGGGGGTACGGCAACCTCATCATCCTCAAACACAACAACACCTTCTTGACCGCTTATGCGCACAACCAGGCCCTGTTGGTAAAGGAAGATCAAAAAGTGCGCAAGGGTCAGAAGATCGCAGAAATGGGCAAATCCGATTCGGACCGCGTCAAACTTCACTTTGAGGTTCGCCGCCAAGGCAAGCCAGTAGACCCCGCCAAACTTTTGCCTGCCCGCTGAGTGGCCAGAGGATGTCCTGGCCCGTCCTGGTTTTTGACATCGAGTCCTTGCCCGACATTGCAGGCTGGCGACGGCTGAACCCGGCATCACCCGATCTGACCGATCTGCAAGTGCACGCGCAATGGAAAGCGGAGCGTGCCGAGCAAGGCAAGAGCGATTTCATGCCTTTGTATCTGCAGCGAATTTTGGTGATCAGCTGTGTCTTTCGCAATGCAGATGGGCTGCGCGTCCATTCTTTTGTGGACCGTGATGGCCAAAGCGAAGGCCGGATCATCCAGACATTCTTCAACACCATTGAAAAGCACGAGCCCCAACTGGTCAGCTGGAATGGCAGCGGGTTTGACCTGCCGGTATTGCATTACCGAGGCATGCAGCATGGCGTGGTGGCCGATAAATACTGGGACATGGGGGAGGGCGGTAACGCCAGCGACCGGGGGTACAAGTGGAACAACTACATCTCGCGCTACCACATGCGCCATCTGGACCTGATGGACTTGTTGGCCAAATACACGCCCAAAAACAATGCGCCCATGGACGCCTTGGCCAAATTGTGTGGCTTCCCGGGCAAACTGGGCATGGACGGCTCCCAAGTCCATGAGCAATTTCTGGACGGAAAAACCGAGGACATTCGGCGCTATTGCGAAACCGATGTGATGAACACCTACCTTCTTTACTGCCGGTTCCAGAAGATGCGTGGTGGTTTGACCGAGGCCGAATACGAGCAGGAAATCGCTTTCGTCAAAGACAGCGTGGCCAACTTGGCCGAGCAAGAGCCGCATTGGCAGCAGTATCTTCAAGCCTGGAACTGAGCTGGAAGTCACAAAGCGTGACGCGAAGTGCCTGGGCAGGCTCGACATCCTGAGACAATCGGGGCATGAGCGAACAAGACATTTCCCTTTCCCAACTCCCCGAAGAATCCGGTACCCCTGACGACGCAGGCTTGCCCGAAGGTTGGCTGCGCGTGACCTCCCTGGACATGGAGGCCCAAGGCATTGCCCGACGGCCCGATGGCAAAGTGGTTTTCATCGAAGGCGCTTTGCCTTTTGAAGTGGTTTCGGTTCAAGTAGGCCGCAAGAAGAGCAGCTTTGAACACGGCACCGTGACCGAAATCCATCACGAATCATCACAGCGCGTGCGGCCAGGCTGCCCCCATTTCGGCTTGCACGCGGGCTCTTGCGGCGGCTGCAAGATGCAGCACCTGGAGGTCTCAGCCCAGGTGGCCATCAAGCAGCGGGTGCTGGAAGACAATTTGTGGCATTTGGGCAAGGTCAAAGCCGACACCATGCTGCGCCCCATTGAAGGCCCCGCTTGGGGCTACCGTTACCGAGCCCGTTTGTCGGTGCGCTATGTGATCAAAAAAGGCGAAGTCCTGATTGGTTTTCACGAACGCAAAAGCCGCTACATCGCCGACATGAAAGTCTGCCCGGTCTTGCCGCCCCATGTGAGTCGCATGCTGTTGCCCTTGCGGGAGCTGATTGGCCAGATGGACGCCCGCGAGACTTTGCCTCAACTGGAGCTGGCTTGCGGCGACGAAGTCACCGCCTTGGTGCTGCGCCATCTGGAGCCTTTGAGTGAAGGCGACAAGACCTTGCTGCGTGCGTTTGCTGCAGAACAAAATGTGCAATGGTGGTTGCAGCCCAAAGGGCCAGACACTGTGCATCTGCTGGACGAAGGGGGGGCGCAATTGAGTTACGGTTTGCCAGACTTTGGCATCACCATGCCTTTCAGGCCCACCGATTTCACCCAGGTCAACCCGTTCATCAACCGGGTTTTGGTGGCCCGAGCCTTGCGTTTGTTGCAGGCAAAAAAGAAAGAACGCGTGATTGACTGGTTTTGTGGTTTGGGTAATTTCACCTTGCCCATCGCCACGCAGGCTGGCGAGGTCTTGGGCATCGAAGGTGCCGAAACACTGGTCGCCCGGTCCCGCGACAACTACGCACGCAACCAGGCTGACCGAGTGGCCGGGCAAGCCTTGGCACCCACGCAGTTCGTCGCACGCAACCTGTTTGACATGACGCCAGAGATGCTGGTCGCCGATGGCACGGCCGACAAATGGCTGGTGGATCCACCCCGTGAAGGTGCATTTGCCTTGAGCAAGGCACTCGCCGAGCTGAACGAAAACCCCGATTTACGCCAAGGCTGGACACCACCCCGGCGCATTGTGTATGTGAGCTGCAACCCGGCGACCTTGGCCCGTGACGCCGATATTCTGGTGCACCGAGCAGGTTACCGCTGCGTCAGCGCGGGCGTGATCAACATGTTTGCCCACACGGCGCACGTCGAGAGCATGGCGGTGTTTGAGCTGGCCTGAGCGGCTGATTCTCGGCCCCAAAAAGAAAGGCTCCCGAGGGAGCCTTTCTTGTGGGCGCTAGGCCGCGGCACTTCAGTCGCGCTCACCGCCCATGATGCCCAGCAGGGCCAGCAGGCTTTGGAACACGTTGAAGATGTCCAGATACAAAGCCAAGGTGGCGCTGATGTAGTTGGTTTCACCGCCATCGATGATCTGCTTGAGGTCGTACAGCATGTAGGCGCTGAAGATGCCGATGGCCATGACCGAAATCACCATCATGCCGGCGGTCGAGCCAACAAACACGTTGATGATGCCGCCAATCATGATGGCCAAGGCACCAACAAACAGCCACTTGGACATGCCTGAGATGTCACGTTTGATGGTGCTGGCCAAACTGGCCATGACGAAGAACACCCCGGCGGTGCCGGCAAAGGCGGTCATGATCAGGTCGGAGCCGTTTTTGAAGCCCAGCACCATGGCGATCATGCGCGAGAGCATCAGGCCCATGAAGAAGGTGAATCCCAGCAACACGGGAACGCCGGCTGCAGAGTTTTTGGTTTTCTCGATGGCGAACATGAAGCCGAAGGCGCCGGCCATGAAAACAACCAGCCCCAAGCCGCCCGACAGCGAGCGGGTGATGCCTGTGGCCACGCCCAGCCAGGCGCCCAAAACGGTGGGCAGCAGGCTCAAGGCCAAAAGCCAATAGGTGTTGCGCAAAACGCGATGGCGTGCTGCGGGGTCGACTTGGCCCCAGTCAGCGGTATTGAGAGTGCGAAGGTCGCTCATGGTTTATCTCCTAAACATGCCTTTGAATCGGGCTTGGTCATTGTAGGGGGCCAGGCAAACAGACCTCAATTTCCGGCAGACGATGGGGTTATCCGGGTGAATCAGTTTTGCGTTCAGGTGAGCAATGGACAGGCTTTTGCCCGTGTATGCTTGCGTTTTTCAAACTCAGCCTTCTTAAAACCATGAAAACACAAGCCACCCTCGAACTGTCCGATGTCAAAGCGATTGCCGCAGCCGCTGAAGCCGAAGCCATCAAAAACAACTGGGCCGTGAGCATTGCCATTGTGGACGCTGGCGGTCATTTGCTGCATTTCGCCCGCCTCGATGGTGCCGCACCGGTGTCCTCGCACATCGCCCCCGCCAAAGCCAACACGGCTGCGTTGGGTCGCCGCGAAACCAAGGGTTACGAAGACGTCATCAACGGTGGCCGCACCTCCTTTTTGTCGGCTCCCACCATCAAGGGCATGCTTGAAGGTGGTGTTCCGATCATGAAAGATGGCTTTTGCCTGGGCGCGGTGGGTGTGAGCGGGGTCAAATCCAATGAAGATGCACAGATTGCCAAAGCCGGTATCGCGGCCATCGGACTGTGATGTCGCAGGGTTGATCGGCAACTTGAACGCCGATATCCCGCAAAAAGGCCCGCTGAGCAGCGGGCCTTTTTGCTTTTGGCGGGGCAATTACTTCAGGCTCAGTACCCAGGTTGCCAATTTTCGGGCTTCCGCTTCATTGACATGGTCGTTGGCGGGCATGACGGCGATGCCCCAAACACCGGAGCCACCCCTCCTGATTTTGTTGGCCAGTTGATCGACAGTGGCGTTGTCCGCTTTGTATTTTGCCGCCACCGCCTTGAAACTGGGGCCCACCACTTTGACTGCCACGTTGTGGCATCCCATGCATTTTTTTGCGTTCGCCAAAGCCGGGTCGGCCAACGCAGGTGTGGCCACTGCAACGGTCATGGCCAGGGCAATCAAGGGGTATTTCACGGCGGACCTCTCAAATGAAAGCGGGGACGACCACAGGTTCATGGCCTTTGCGGCAAACGGCAGCCGACTATAGCGATTTTGGACCGGGTTTTGTTTGACTTGCAGGTGACTGCACCTTTCCCGCGAGCGGCGTCAGGGCTATCGCGCTGGGCCATAATCCGTTCAGTTATTTCTTGAATCCCTGACTGGAGCCCCTGATGCCCGCTTACCGTTCCAAGACCTCCACCGCCGGCCGCAACATGGCGGGTGCCCGTTCCCTGTGGCGCGCCACCGGCATGAAGGACGATGACTTCAGCAAGCCGATCATCGCGATTGCCAATTCCTTCACCCAGTTCGTGCCCGGTCACGTGCACCTCAAGGACCTGGGCCAGTTGGTGGCACGCGAGATCGAGGCCGCAGGCGGTGTAGCCAAGGAGTTCAACACCATTGCTGTGGACGACGGCATCGCCATGGGCCACGACGGCATGCTGTATTCGCTGCCCAGCCGTGACATCATTGCCGATTCGGTCGAATACATGGTCAACGCCCACTGCGCCGACGCGATCGTGTGCATTTCCAACTGCGACAAGATCACCCCCGGCATGCTGATGGCCGCCATGCGCCTGAACATTCCCGTGATTTTTGTGTCGGGTGGCCCCATGGAAGCGGGCAAGGTGCGCCTGGCCAACCCCCAGACGCAAGTCATGGAGTTCAAAAAGCTCGACCTGATCGACGCCATGGTCATGGCGGCGGACGACAAAGTGAGCGATGCCGATTTGGCCGAAGTCGAGCGTTCGGCTTGCCCGACCTGCGGTTCTTGCTCGGGCATGTTCACCGCCAACTCGATGAACTGTTTGGCTGAGGCCTTGGGCTTGGCCTTGCCGGGCAACGGCACCGTTTTGGCGACACACGCTGACCGCGAGGAACTGTTCAAGCAAGCGGGCCGCACGATTGTGGACTTGTGCAAGCGCTATTACGAGCAAGAGGATGCGTCGGTGTTGCCGCGTTCCATGGGGTTCAAAGCGTTTGAAAACGCGATTGCCCTTGACATCGCCATGGGCGGCTCGACCAACACCATCTTGCACATCTTGGCGATTGCCCAGGAAGCCGAGATCGAATTCACCATGGCCGACATCGACCGCATGTCCAAAATCGTGCCCCAGCTGTGCAAGGTGGCACCCAACACCAACAAGTACCACATCGAAGACGTGCACCGCGCTGGCGGCATCATGGGCATCTTGGGTGAACTGGACCGTGCAGGTCGCTTGCACACCGATGTGGGCACTGTGCTGGGCAAGACCATGAAAGAGGTCCTGGATCAATGGGACATCGCACGCAACCCCAGCGACGCGGTCAAAAAGTTCTACATGGCGGGCCCTGCTGGCATTCCCACGCAAGTGGCCTTCAGTCAGAACACCCGCTGGCCCAGCCTGGACACGGACCGCGCCGAAGGCTGCATCCGCTCACTGGAACATGCTTTCAACAAAGAAGGTGGCTTGGCGGTTTTGCGCGGCAACATCGCGCTGGACGGCTGTGTGGTCAAGACCGCAGGCGTGGACGACAGCCTGATGGTGTTTGAAGGCCCGGCCCATGTGGTCGAGAGCCAAGACGAAGCTGTCGAAAACATCCTGAGCGACAAGGTCAAGGCGGGTGACATCGTGGTCGTCCGCTACGAAGGCCCCAAGGGCGGCCCCGGCATGCAGGAAATGCTCTACCCCACCAGCTACATCAAGTCCAAAGGTCTGGGCAAAGCCTGCGCCTTGCTGACCGATGGTCGCTTTTCGGGCGGTACTTCGGGCTTGTCGATCGGCCACTGCTCGCCCGAAGCGGCTGCGGGCGGCACGATTGGCCTGGTGAAAAACGGCGACCGCATCCGAATCGACATCCCCAACCGCAGCATCAATGTCTTGGTCAGTGACGAAGAGCTGGCCAAGCGCCGTGTGGAACAAGACAAGCTGGGCTGGAAGCCTGCCTTGCCCCGTCCGCGCAAGGTGTCGGCTGCGCTCAAGGCCTATGCCCTGCTGGCCACTTCGGCCGACAAGGGTGCCGTGCGCGATCTGTCGCTGCTCGATTGATGCAGCCCAGTGGCCAATGACAGGCATTGCGCCTGCATTGGCCACCACAACGCAACACCATGCTGATTCACCCACAAATTGACCCCATTGCACTGCAATTGGGGCCCTTGGCCGTTCATTGGTATGGCCTGACTTATCTGGCCGCTTTTGGCCTGTTTTATGGGCTGGCCATTCGGCGGCTGGGGCATTTGCCTTTCAAAAACCTGCCGCAATGGCAAAAACATGACATTGAAGACATCCTGTTTTTAGGTGTGTTGGGTGTCATCCTGGGTGGACGCATCGGCTATTGCCTGTTTTACAAACCGGCTTATTACCTGTCCAACCCGCTGGAGATTTTTGCGGTTTGGCAAGGTGGCATGAGCTTTCATGGCGGCATGCTGGGCGTGATCGCGGCGATGGTTTGGTTTGCCTGGTCGCGCAAACGGCCGTTCATGCAGGTCATGGACTTTGTGGCGCCTTGCGTGCCCACAGGTCTGGCGGCGGGGCGCATCGGCAATTTCATCAACGGCGAACTCTGGGGTCGCGTGGCCGACCCGAGCCTGCCCTGGGCCATGCTGTTTCGCGGCGCAGGCGATGTGCCGCGCCACCCCTCGCAGATTTACCAGTTCCTGCTGGAAGGCGTGTTGCTGTTCGTGTTGCTGTGGCTTTATGCCCGCAAGCCACGGGCGCAAGGGCAGGTGGCTTCGGCTTTCCTTTTTGGCTACGGCGTGTTCCGCTTTGTGGCCGAGTACTTCCGCGAGCCCGATGCGCACTTGGGGCTGCTCAGCTTGGGCATGAGCATGGGCCAGTGGCTGTGCGTGCCCATGATCGTCTTGGGTGCGGCTTTGTGGGCCTGGTTCGGTCGGGCGGCAAACCAAGCCCACTGACGCGAAGGAGTCAGGCTTTCGGCACCTCTTGCCGGAGGATGTGTGCTTTGCCAAGCACACGATTGGAATGCCATGAACCTTCAGCGTCGCACATTGGGACTTGTCTCGGCCGCCTTGCTCCTGCTGAGCGCTTGCGCAGGGCCAGCGCCCAGCCAGCAGGCAGAGCGGACCCCCATCGTGTTTGTGCATGGCAACGGCGACACGGCCGCCCTGTGGCAGTCCACCATTTGGCGTTTCGAGTCCAACGGCTGGCCCACCGACCGTTTGCATGCCATTGACGTGCCTTACCCACTGGCGCGAGACGCCGACAACAAAACGCAAGCCGGGCGCTCGTCGACCCAAGAACACATGGCCTTTTTGCGGGACGAGGTGCAGGCCGTCTTGCGCCGTACCGGGGCCAAACAAGTGGTTTTGGTGGGTAATTCGCGGGGTGGCAATGCAATCCGGAACTTCATTTGCAACGGCGGCGGTGCGGCGGTGGTCAGCCATGCCGTGTTGGGCGGCACGCCCAACCACGGGGTACAGGCCATTCCCGGTGTGAACGAGGCCAACGAGTTTTCCGGCACGGGCCCGTTCCTGAAGCAACTCAATGCCCCCAAAAACGCGCAAGGCGACGAGGTCTGTGGCCCCACACGCTGGATGACCATCCGCTCGGACAACAACGACAAATTCGCGCAGCCCGATGGCCTGTGGCTGGGCATGAAAGGCAAGCCCACGATGGTGGGCTTTGAGGGCCCCGAACTCAAGGGTGCCACGAATGTGGTCATTCCCAAAATTGACCACCGGGAAACGTCTTATTCGCAAGCCGCCTTTGAGGCCACCTACCGCTTCATCACGGGGCAATCGCCAAGTGCAGGCATCGTTCGCCAAGCCGAGGTGGTGCTGAACGGCAAATTGGTCGGCCTGGGCCTGGACCCGATGGATGCGACCAGCGGCAACTTCGTCAACAACCTGCCTTTGCGCGGTGCCCGCATGAAGATCTTTGCCACCAACGCTGCCACCGGGCAGCGCCAGGGGCCAGCTGTGCATGTCCAAACCACGGGGGCCGATGGGCAGTGGGGGCCATTTCGGGGGCGCAGCGACACGGCTTATGAGTTCGTGATTCAGGCGGCCGGATACGCCACCACTCACATCTACCGCAGCCCATTGCCCAGATCGAGCCAGTGGCTGCACATGCGACCAGAGCGCGTGAACGATGCCGACCGCGCCGCCCAAGCGGTGCTCAGCTTCACGCGGCCTCGGGGTTATTTCGACCCGGCGCGCGACACCCTGAGCCTGGATGGGCAAAGCAGCTTGCCCGGCGTGCCGCCCGGGGCCGGTGTGGCATCGAGCCGCTTGCGCCTGAACGACACCACGCCGCGCAGCGTGACGGCCAGCTTCAATGGCGAAAAAATCGTGGGCTTGACCTGGCCCATGGCCCAGGGGCACACCACCGTGCTCGAACTGACCGATTGAGCACTCCGCAGGTGGGCACGATAGCGCTGAATGGGCTTGACCTTAACACGGGTCACGGCACACTGGGCTGGACCATGGCTGGTGGCAGCCTGACATGGCGAAGGCTTGAGCCAGCTTGTCTGAGTGACCCTAGGCAAGTTCCCATCGCTTGTTGGTTTGTGCATGGATGAAACACCCATGGCTTCTTCCCTGAAGCAACGGTGCGTTATCTGCCAGATGGCATCGTCATTTGATGAGACGAGGGTGAATTCCTTGTGCCAGTCAGGTGTCATATCTGCCTTTATGATGCGTTCATTATTCAAAACAAGAGACATTTCATGACCATTCAATTCAACGCGCAACAGCGCCGGGATTTTCTGAAAAACCTGGCGGCCTTGTCGGGCAGTCTGCCTTTGTGGGCTCAGGCGCAAAGTACCTGGCCTGCCAAACCCGTGACCATGGTGGTGCCGTTTCCGGCAGGCGGCGGCACAGACGCTTTTGCGAGACCCCTGTCAGCCCAGTTTGCCAAGTTGACCGGCAAGCAGCTCATCATTGACAACCGTGGTGGTGCTGGCGGTACTTTGGGTGCGGGCGTGGCTGCCAAGGCCGCGCCCGATGGCTACAACCTGTTCATGGGCGCGGTGCACCACACCATTGCGCCCAGCATGTACCCCAAGCTCGACTACGACTTGGAGCGTGACCTGACCCCCCTGATCTTGGTGGCCAACGTGCCCCAGGTGCTGGTGGTCAATCCCAAAAAGGTTCAAGCGGCTGATTTCAAGGCGTTTTTGGACTTTGTCAAAAAGAACCCCGGTCGCCTGAACTACGGTTCAGCAGGAGGCGGCACTTCGCACCACTTGGCAGGCGAGCTGTTCAAGCTGCAGACCAAGACCTTCATCACCCACATTCCCTACCGTGGCGCTGGCCCCGCCTTACAAGACCTGATTGCGGGCAATGTGGACATGATGTTTGATGGTTTGGGATCGTCGGCAACACATATCAAAGGAGGTCGCATCAAAGCCATGATGGTGTCCGGTGCCAAACGAAACCCCGCATTTCCGGATGTTCCATGCTCAACGGAGCTGGGATTGCCCGATTACACCGTGTCGACTTGGTATGGCGTTTGGGCCCCCAAAGGGACGCCAGCGGATGCGCAAAGCCGCGCTGTTGAGGAAATCCGCCGCGCGTGTCTGACCGATGACGCCAAAGCCGTCTGGGCCGGGCAGGGCGCCGAGTTCCCCAATCTGACAGGGGCTCAGTTTGACGCCTTCATCAAAAAAGAACTGAGCAAATGGTCTCAAGTGGTCAAGGCTTCGGGTGCCAAACTCGACTGACTGGCCTGATCGTTTTCAGCCTTTTGCCCCGATATGTTTGATCCTTTCGTTTTGAACCCATGAGCCATCACAACCTGTTTTCCGCCCTGAGGGCTGCTTTTCCTGCCGATTTGAACGCCACCGCGGTTGAAACTGATGAGGGCTTGCACTACAGCTGGCAAGACCTGGATCGGGCGACCGCCATGATGGCCAACTTGCTGAAGTCACTTGATCTGCCAAAAGGCAGCCGGGTCGCTGTGCAGGTCGAAAAATCGGTCGAAGCCATGATCTTGTATTTGGCCACCTTGCGCGCGGGCTATGTGTTTTTACCTTTGAACACGGCCTACCAAAGCGCCGAGATCGAGTATTTCATTGGCAACGCCGAGCCTGCCGTGGTGGTGTGCAGTTCGGTCAACTTTGGCTGGGTCAGCAAAATCGCTTTCAAAGCGGGGACACAGCACGTTTTCACCTTGAACGATGACCGCACCGGCAGCTTGCTTGACCGGGCCTCTAACCAGAGCGATCAGCACACGCCTGCGTCTTGCCAAGCCGATGACCTGGCAGCCATCCTCTACACGAGCGGCACCACAGGCCGAAGCAAGGGTGCCATGCTCACGCACGGCAACATGCTCAGCAATGCGCTCACACTCAAGGATTATTGGGGCTGGACAAAGAGCGATGTGTTGATTCACGCCTTGCCGATCTTCCATGTGCACGGCCTGTTTGTGGCCATCCATGGGGCGCTGATCAATGGCAGCAAGATGATCTGGATGGCCAAGTTTGATCCCAAACGTGCCATTGCCAGTATGGCCAAAGCCACCGTGTTCATGGGGGTGCCCACCTTGTATGTCCGCATGCTCGCGGAGCCATCACTCACGCGGGACGCGGTCAAAAACATGCGCCTGTTCATTGCAGGGTCGGCGCCTTTGTTGATCGAAACTTTTGCAGACTGGCAAACCCGCACCGGGCACACCATTCTCGAACGCTACGGCATGAGCGAGACCGCCATGCTGACCTCGAACCCCTATGCCGCAGACAAGCGTTACGCGAACCAGGCCGAGCGGCGCGGAGGCACCGTGGGCTTTCCCTTGCCCGGCGTGTCTTTGCGCGTGCGCGGTGACGATGGGCAGGATTTACCGGTGAGTGAGATCGGCGGCATCCAGGTCAAGGGACCGAATGTGTTCAAGGGCTACTGGCGCATGCCCGAGAAAACCGCAGAAGAGTTCACCACGGACGGGTTTTTCAAAACGGGTGATGTTGGCAAGATCGATGAGCGCGGCTATGTGACCATTGTGGGGCGCAGCAAAGACCTCATCATCAGCGGCGGCTACAACGTCTACCCGGCTGAGATCGAGGGCTACATCAACGAGATGAAGGGCGTGGCTGAAAGTGCCGTGGTCGGCGTGCCTCACCCGGATTTTGGTGAAGTGGGTGTGGCGGTGGTCATTGCCAAACAGGGGGTCACCTTGCAACCCGATGCCATCGTGGCCGAACTCAAGTCCAAATTGGCGAATTTCAAAATTCCCAAAAAGTGCTTTGTCGTGGCAGAGTTGCCGCGCAACACCATGGGCAAAGTACAAAAGAACCTGCTGCGAGAGCAGTACAAATCCTTGTTTGCCTGAGCGGCTGATGTCACCTAAAAAAGACCGCATTGACGGTCTTTTTTACGTGCTCAAGGGTGCATTTGTTTGATGTAAGCGTTCTTTTCGTGGATGCGCTGGATGTACTGTGCCGCTTGTTCGGGTGTCATTTCCTGGTTGATGACTTTGACATTCACATACCAGAGTTCTTCTTCCATTGAGGGCCAGACGCGGTTGAGCTTTTCAGCATTGATGCGGATGGTGTCATCGCATTCTTGACGCCAGTTCATCATCTCCAGACTCAAGGGGTCATTGATCGTCACGGCATGTTTGGACAATGAAAAAAATCCACTCAAGGTGTCGGTCATCAGCTGCGCAAATTCTTGCGAAGCCAACCATTCGAGAAAAACTTGGCTTGCTTCAGGATGGCGTGTGTTTTTGTTGATGCCGATACCGAAATCGGGGTGAACCGATAAATGACAGCGCTGGTTCTTGTTGTCGACGGGGGGCTTGAAGACACCCATTTCGATCTGTTTTTTGTAGGCGAAACTGGTGCTCCGCAAAAAATCAATGTCCCAAGAGCCTGTGGGATAAATGGCCGCATTGCCCGTCGCAAACAACACTTGGATGTCGCTGTTGGACATTTCACTTTGCTTGGGATGCATGTAAGGCTTGAATTGCCCCATCATTCGCCAGGCTTTGATGAATTCAGGATCGGTGAATTTCTTGCTGCCATTCATCAGCCCATGCCGTGCTTTTTCGCCGCCCCAAAAGTTGGGCCCCATGCCCGTGAAGATCACCTGAGTCGCCTCCCACATGTCGGCCGTTCCCAGGGCCAAGGGCGTGACTTGGCCTGCAGCGGCCACTTTCTGAAGCCTGTCCATGAATTCGGCCAAGGTGTTCGGTGGTTCGAGTTGCAGCTTACGGAAGACCTGCTTGTTGTAGAAGATGCCGTGGATGACATAGGCCACGGGGAGGCAGTAGGTGGTTTTTCCGTCGTCAGCGGTCCAGGCTCTGCGCGCATCGAGGTCGAAATTCACGAGCTGTTTTTCGGTCAGGGCTTGGAAGAAGCCCTTGTCATTGAGACGCAAGCCTCCGTCAAATGGGCGACAAAAAACGACATCGCCAGCTGCCCGAGTGGACAAACGCGAGTACAGCCGACCGTCGTAGAGCAGGGCTTCTTCGGGCGCGAACTTCAATCGGATGCCGGGATGCTTGCGCTGAAAAGCAGGAATGATCACCCGGTCCCAAAAAATCTGGTCATCTTTGCGCCAGCTTTCGATGACCAGTTCCTGTGCAGACAGGTTGGCGCTGAAGAAGAGACTCCAACAGCTGGCCATAAAAGCGGCCTGCAACCATGCGCTTAGCGCAGACCACTTGGCGCTGAATGCGCGTTCTACCCATCGGATCACCACATCTAGTCCTCTTTTTAATAGAGAACCATTGTAGTTATTTGTATCTTCAACTGAGGGGGACGAAACACGCATTCAGCGCGTCATCCCAACACGTTCAGCGCAAAACGAGCACAGGAATGTGTGAATGCGTCAGGACTTGCTGGGTCTCGCTGCCCAGTAACAAGCGTTTGATGCCTTTGCGACCATGGGAGGCCATGACAATCAGGTCGGCTTTTTGTTTTTTGGCTGCGGCAATGATGGCGTCAGAGACCACATCCGATTTGACCGTGACCATTTTGGAGACCACACCTTTGGCTTTTGCAGCTTTTTCTACAGCCGCCAGCTGCACTTGTGCAGACTCTGTCCATTGCGTTTCAATGCGTGAAATTTCTTCGGTGGACAAAGGAATGCTGCCTTCAAAGTACGCTTGAGGGTAGCGGGGCACCACCTTGAGTGTGACCAATTCCGCACCGCAAGTTGCTGCGAGCTCAATCGCGCTGGCAACGGCTTTTTTGGACAAGGCAGAACCATCGGTGGCTACAAGAATACGTTTGTACATGAAGTGCTCCTCACAGGTTGTAAAACGCCAGCATAAAAGAGCGAGGTCTTGGATCAATTGATGCACGTCAAGCTTTCTTCGCCTCTTCTGTCGTATCGTCAGGACATGACACAAGTCAATGTTTTGCCATCTTTGACCGCAGCCAACCTGACTGATCAGGCTGCGCCGCCAATGGGAAGCGCTGACCGTTTGAAACTGCTGGACGATCCAGCGGAATGGGCGGCGTTCAGCTTGCCAGAAAAAGACACGGCAGGGCACTGGAGTTCGAGTGTGGTGTTCGAAGGCATGCATTGCGCGGCTTGTGCCATCACCCTCGAAGATGCCTTGCGTGCCGTACCGGGGGTTTCCTCGGTCCAAATCAGCTCGGCCAGCCACAGGGGCCGCATCGTCTGGTCGCCAGAGCAAACCCGCCCCTCGGAGTGGATGCAATCGGTTGAGCGCTTTGGTTACAAGGCCGTGCCCGCCAACGACGCACGCGCACACGAACAACGACGCCAGGAGGCTAGGCGCATGGTTTGGCGCTTGTCTGTGGCGGCCATGTGCATGATGCAGGTGATGATGTATGCCACACCCGCTTACGTGTCGGCACCTGGCGATATCTCGCCCGAATCCATGCATCTGTTGCGCTGGGCTTCATGGGTGTTGTCTTTGCCTGTGATGTTTTTCTCATGTGCTCCTTTTTTCGGCAGTGCATGGCGCGATTTGAGAGAGCGCCAGATCAGCATGGACCTGCCCGTGGCACTGGGCATGCTGGTGACCTTCGTTGTCAGCAGCTTGGGTACTTTTGAGCCGATGGGGCCATTCGGTGCAGAGGTCTATTTCGACTCACTGACCATGTTTGTGTTCTTTTTGCTGATGGGCCGCTGGCTGGAGTTGCGCTTGCGCGACCGCACGGCTGGCGCGCTGGAAGCGGTGCTCAACCGCTTGCCAGACAGTGTCCGCAAGCGTCAGCAAGATGGTTCGTGGGAGCGCATCTCCATCAGGCGTTTGGCTGTGGGCGACGTCATCGAGGTCTTGCCTGGCGAGGCTTTTGCGGGTGATGGCCGTGTGCTGTATGGGCAATCCCAAGTGGACGAAGCCTTGCTCACGGGGGAGTCGCTGCCCTTGACTCGCCAGGCGGGGGACCGGGTCGTTGCCGGCAGCCACAACCTGAGCGGTACCCTGGAAGTGCAAATTGAACAGGTCGGGGCGGCCACCCGCTATGCCCAAATCGTGGCACTGATGGAAAGCGCCTCGGTGTCCAAGCCCTCGATGGCCCTGCTGGTGGACCGCTGGGCCAAACCCTTTTTGATGGCGGTGTTGCTGGCCTCTTTGGCCTCGGCCATTTACTGGTGGCCGACCGATCCAGCGCACGCCTTGATGGTGGCCGTTGCCGTGTTGATCGTCACGTGTCCTTGCGCCTTGTCGTTGGCGACCCCCGCCGCAATGCTGGCAACGGCTGGCGCTCTGGCCCGCAGCGGTGTGCTGGTCAGACGGCTGGAGGCTCTGCAAAACCTGGCCGCTATCGACACCATCATCTTTGACAAAACAGGCACCTTGACCCGTGACGCGTTCGAGGTGGCTCAGATTCATACGCGTTCTGGCGTGCAATCTCAGCAGGCACTGACTTGGGCCTCCGCTTTGGCTCGGCACTCATTGCATCCGGTTTCCCGTGCCTTGCGGTCTGAAGCGCGCCGCCAAGCCCAGCTTGTGGGTGATTTGCCTGCGCTGGATGCCTTGTTGGCCCAAAACGTGAGTGAAGCAGCAGGGCAGGGCCTGCGTGGCCATCTGGCTATTTCGGGTGGTGTCGGGCTCACTTTGCGATTGGGCTCGGCCTCTTTTTGCCAAGCCCCCGCTTTTGATGGGCACCATTTGCAAGTCAGTTTGGCCGATGATGCAGGCTGGTTGGCAACGTTTGAATTGGCCGAAGAGCTTCGTCCCGAAGCGCCCACCGTGGTAGCTGAACTCCAAAAAATGGGCCTCACGTTGAAGGTGTTGTCCGGCGATGGACATGCTGCGGTTGCCCAGGTCGCGCAATCGGTAGGCATCTCAGATGCTCGGGGCGGGTGCAGTCCGCAAGATAAATTGCAGGCGCTCAAGCAATGGCAGGCTCAAGGCCATCGGGTGGCCATGGTGGGCGATGGCCTCAACGATGGCCCGGTATTGGCGGGCGCTGATGTGTCGTTTGCGCTCGGTCAAGCCGTCCCCTTGGCGCAGTCCAAAGCTGATTTTGTCTTGATGGGTGGGCAGTTGGGCGTATTGGTCAGCACCGTCTTGCGCAGTCGCCAGACTTTGCGCATTGTGAAACAAAACCTGGTTTGGGCTGCCGTCTACAACGCAGCTTGCGTGCCCTTGGCCTTAATGGGATTTTTGCCCGCATGGGCTGCGGGCTTGGGCATGGCACTCAGTTCGCTGTTGGTTGTGCTCAATGCGCTGCGCTTGGCGCAAGGCTTGACCCCGCACCCACCGCAAAATGCGGCCCTGACCCAGTCAACCAAGTTGACCCCCACATAAGAACAGCACGATGGACATCCTTTATTTATTGATTCCTTTGTCGGTCGCTTTGGTGTTTTTCATCCTTGCCGGGCTCTGGTGGGCGATCCACAGGGGGCAATTTGAAGATATTGAGGCCGAAGGCGAGCGCATTTTGCGCAACGATTGATTTTGATCAAGTGCCCTCGGTGTATACCCGGTCAAACTCTGGCAGTAGTTTTTAAAAAAGAAGAGGTGAAAATGAAATTTGCCAATATGCAGGCGACGTCCTACAACGATACCGTTGTCAGGCAGTTCGCCATCATGACGGTGGTTTGGGGTGTGGTGGGCATGCTGGTTGGCGTGATCATCGCGGCCCAGCTGACCTGGCCGGAGCTGAATCTGGGTATTCCATGGCTCAGTTATGGCCGCTTGCGCCCACTGCACACCAATGCCGTGATTTTTGCGTTTGGCGGTTGCGGTCTGTTCGCATCGGCCTATTACGTGGTGCAGCGCACCTGCAACGTCCGTCTGTTCAACGACAAATTGGCCGCTTTCACCTTTTGGGGCTGGCAACTGGTCATCTTGCTGGCGGCCATCACCTTGCCTTTGGGTTACACCAGCGGCAAGGAATACGCCGAACTCGAGTGGCCCATTGACATCCTGATCACCTTGGTCTGGGTTTCATTTGCCATCGTATTTTTCGGCACCGTGGGCACCCGCAAAGTGCGTCACATCTATGTGGCCAACTGGTTCTTTGGCGCGTTCATCATCGCCGTGGCCTTGCTGCACCTGGTCAACAGCGCGGCACTGCCCGTGGGCATGATGAAGTCTTACTCGGCCTATGCCGGTGTGCAGGACGCCATGGTGCAGTGGTGGTACGGCCACAACGCGGTGGGCTTCTTCCTGACGGCGGGCTTTCTGGGCATGATGTATTACTTCATTCCCAAGCAGGCCGAGCGTCCTGTGTACTCGTATCGCCTGTCGATCGTGCACTTCTGGGCTCTGATCTTCACCTACATGTGGGCCGGTCCTCACCACCTGCACTACACCGCTCTGCCTGACTGGACCCAGTCGATCGGCATGGTCTTCTCGCTGATCCTTTTGGCCCCCAGCTGGGGCGGCATGATCAACGGCATCATGACCCTGTCGGGCGCATGGCACAAACTGCGTGACGACCCGATCCTGCGCTTTTTGATCGTGTCCTTGTCGTTCTACGGCATGTCCACCTTCGAAGGCCCGATGATGTCCATCAAGACCGTCAACGCCTTGTCGCATTACACCGACTGGACCGTGGGCCATGTGCACTCGGGTGCCTTGGGTTGGGTGGGTCTGGTGACCATGGGCTCCATGTATTACCTGATTCCCCGCCTGTTCGGCCAGAAGAAGATGTACAGCGTCAAAGCCATTGAAATCCATTTCTGGACCGCCACCATCGGCATCGTGATCTACATCGCCGCGATGTGGATTGCCGGTGTGATGCAGGGCCTGATGTGGCGTGCTGTCAACGCCGACGGCACCTTGACCTACACCTTTGTCGAGTCGGTCAAAGCCACCTTCCCGTTCTATGTGTTGCGTTTGCTGGGCGGTTTGTTGTATCTGGGTGGCATGGTGATCATGCTCTGGAACGTGATCAAGACAGCGACACAAGGTCGTTCTGTTGAAGTCCAGATTCCCAGCCTGACTGCCCACGCCTGAGGAGAAATAAAACATGGCTGAAAACCAAAAAACGGGCGGTCTGTCCCACGAAAAAATCGAGACCAGCAACTTCCTGATGATCGTGCTGATCCTCATCGTGTTGCTGTTCGGTGGCATGGTTGAAATCGTGCCGCTGTTCTTCCAGAAATCCACCACCCAGCCTGTGGAAGGCCTGAAGCCCTACACCGCGCTGCAAGTGGCCGGTCGTGATGTGTATGTGCGTGAAGGTTGCTACAACTGCCACTCGCAGATGATCCGTCCCTTCCGCGCAGAGACTTTGCGCTACGGCGCCTACTCGGTGGCTGGTGAGTTCGTTTATGACCACCCCTTCCAGTGGGGCTCCAAGCGCACCGGTCCTGACCTGGCCCGTGTGGGTGGCCGTTACAGCGATGAATGGCACCGCATCCACCTGAACAACCCGCGTGACGTGGTGCCCGAGTCCAACATGCCCGCTTATGCGTGGCTTGAGAAGAACCCGGTCGACGGTGCCAGCTTGCCTGCGCACATGAAAGGTCTGCGCACACTTGGCGCACCTTACAGCGACGAAGAAATTGCCAAGGCAAGCGAAGACGTCAAGGGCAAAACCGAACTGGACGCTGTGATCGCCTACCTGCAAGGCATGGGCATCCACCGCAAGTAAATGGAGCAAGTCATGGACATCAACACACTGCGTTCGATCGTGACGGTGCTCACCTTTGTCATCTTCCTGGGCATCATTTGGTGGGCCATGTCACGCCGCAACCAAGCCAACTTTGACGAAGCTGCACAGTTGCCGTTTCGTCAGGAAGACTGAATTGTCCTCAGCACATAAAAAATTAAAGGAATCAAAATGAGTGACTTCATCAGCAATTTCTGGCACTTGTATGTGGCCGGCATCACGCTGGTCAGCATCATTGCCTGCCTGATCCTTCTGTGGTTCAGCGGCAAAGCCAAGGCCATGACGGCCAATGACAACACCACCGGTCACGTCTGGGATGGCGACTTGCGTGAGATGAACAACCCGCTGCCACGCTGGTGGGTGGGTCTGTTCATCATCACCATCGTGTTCGCCCTGGTTTATCTGGCCATGTACCCTGGTGTGGGCAATCTGGCTGGCAAGTTCGGTTGGACATCGGCCGGTCAATACGATGCCGAAGTCGCCAAAGCCAATGCCGAAGTGGCGCCTTTGTATGCCAAGTTCTCGGGCATGCCCCCTGAAGAAGTGTCCAAAGACCCGCAGGCCATGGCCATTGGTGACCGTTTGTTCATGAACAACTGCGCCCAGTGCCACGGCTCTGACGCACGCGGCAGCAAAGGTTTCCCCAATTTGACAGACGCCGACTGGTTGCATGGTGGCTCGCCCGACAAAATCAAGGAAACCCTGGTTCAGGGCCGCATTGGCCAGATGCCACCCATGGCTGCGGCTGTGGGTTCGCCTGAAGATGTTCGCAACGTGGCGCACTACGTGCTCAGCTTGTCTGGCAGCCCGCACGACTCACTGCGCGCTTCTTTGGGCAAGTCCAAGTTCGGTGCATGTGCCGCCTGCCACGGCATGGACGGCAAAGGCAACCAGGCTTTGGGGGCACCCAACTTGACGGACGACATTTGGCTCCACGGCTGGGGCGAGAACGCCATCGTCAACATGATCAACAACGGCAAGGTCAACCAGATGCCTGCGCAAGCTGCCAAGCTGACCGAAGGCCAGATCCATGTGTTGGCTTCCTATGTCTGGGGTTTGTCCAACAAGACAGCCACAGCAGCCAAATAAGGCTTGCCAGACAAGTCGGTTAACGAATTCAGGACACCCCTTGTGGGTGTCTTGTGCATTTGAAAGCAAGTGTTTTGGACTCCAAAGAAAAGCCTTCCCGCAAAATCGTGCCCATCGTCCCGGCAGAGGCCGTTGCGGGCTCCGGTGATGACGTGCAGATGGTGTCGCTGTATGCCGCCACGCAGAAGATATACCCGCGCAGCGTGCACGGCATCTTTGCCAAATGGCGCTGGTTCATGGTGGTCCTGACACAACTGGTTTTTTATGGCTTGCCCTGGCTTGAATGGGGTCAGCGTCAGGCGGTGCTGTTTGATCTGGGCGCACGCCGTTTTTATATTTTTGGCCTGGTGCTGTACCCACAGGACTTCATTTACCTGACCGCGATCCTGGTGATCTCGGCTTTTTCGTTGTTCTTGTTCACCGCCGTGGCCGGGCGTTTGTGGTGCGGCTATGCCTGTCCGCAGACGGTTTACAGCGAGATTTTCATGTGGGTGGAGCGCAAAGTCGAAGGCGACCGCAGTGCCCGCATGCGGCTGGACGGCGAAAAAATGTCGCTCGAAAAGCTGTTCAAGAAAGTCTACAAACACATCTTCTGGCTGGCCATCGCCATGTGGACTGGCTTCACCTTTGTCGGCTACTTCACGCCGGTCAAAGAATTGGGCATGGAATTTTTCCTTGGCAACATGGGGTCCTGGGAAGTGTTTTGGGTCTTCTTTTATGCGTTGGCCACTTATGGCAATGCCGGCTTCATGCGCGAGCAGGTCTGCAAATACATGTGCCCCTATGCGCGCTTCCAGAGCGCGATGTTCGACAAGGACACCCTGATCGTCACGTACGACGCTGAACGTGGCGAGCCCCGGGGTGCCCGATCCAAAAAAACCGATCTCACCAACCTGGGTTTGGGGGCCTGTGTGGATTGCACCTTGTGCGTGCAAGTGTGCCCAACGGGTATCGACATCCGTCAGGGCTTGCAATACGAGTGCATCGGTTGTGGTGCCTGCGCCGACGTCTGCGACACCGTCATGGACAAAGTCGGTTATCCACGCGGGCTGATCAAATACTCGACCGAACACGCCATGGCAAATGGCTGGACCAAAGAGCAGACGCTGCGCCATATCTTCCGGCCACGCGTCATTTTGTATGTGGGGATTTTGTTGCTGGTCATCGCCGCCTTGTTCACCAGTCTGGGCTTGCGCAAGCCGTTCAAGGTCGATGTGGTGCGAGACCGTGCCTCGCTCGCCCGCATCGTGGCCGGCGGCAACATTGAAAACGTGTACCGCCTGCAAATCATGAACGCAGCCGAAACGCCACTTGATTTCCGGTTGGCCGTCAAAGGGCTGCCCCATTTGACTTTGGCTACGGACAGCCATGTCCGAGTCGCACCGACAGAATCGCTTTGGGTTTCGGTTCGTTTGCAGTTGCCCTACGATGCCGCACCGGCAGGGTCACACCCCATTGAGTTCACCATCCAGTCGGTCCAAGAGGACGGTCAAGTGCGCTCGGAATTGCAGGAAAAGTCTGTATTCCTGGTGCCTCGCTGATATTTTTACAAAGGCTCAAGCATGTCAAACCCCAAAAATTCCCCATTGGATAAGCGCCCCTGGTGGTCCTATGGCCATGTTTGGCTGGTGATCTCCGGTCCATTGATTGTGGTGCTGGCATCCTTCACCACGTTTTATCTCGCAGCCCATGGGCAAGATCCTGTTCTGACCTCACCCAGCGCTGAAACTCAGGGTAGCGCAACAACGGATGACCGGACCAGCTTGGCACCCGCAATGCAGGCCCGCAACCATGCCGCCACAGGCGAGTTGCCTGTCAAGGATTCCAAAAAATAAGCCCTCTGGGGCCAACAAGGAGACAAAACATGAAGGCGCAAAGAATGATGTGGATTGCCTGGCCCGCCTTTTTGGTGGCAAGCTTGCTGGAGGTGGTGGTATTTGGTCTGGTCGATCCACAAGACCTGCATTGGTTTGGGCATCCCTTGGCACTGTCGCGACAAGGGGTTTACACCTTGGCCTTTTTTGTCTTTTGGGCGCTGACCATGCTGTCCAGTGGCTTGACGACCTTGCTGTCCATGTCACCCTTTGAGGTCAACCGTTGCCCGGTGCCCAGTCATCAACGTCCCAGTGATTGCGCCCGTACCGATGGCTGCTGCTGACATGCAATCGAGTTGAGCGGCGCGACGCCGCTCAACACTGGGCCACCTCAATGGCAATGGTTATTTTGGTTGTTGACCAAACGCTGCAAGCCATCGGTGTCCAAGATGCGAACATGCCGCTGCTTGACTTCGACAGTGCCGTCTTCGACGAATTTTGAAAAAGTCCGGCTCACGGTTTCGAGCTTGAGTCCCAAGTAGCTGCCAATTTCTTCTCGGGTCATGCGCAAAACCAATTCGGATTGCGAGAAACCCCGGGCGTGCAAGCGCTGCACCAGGTTCAACAAAAATGCGGCCAACCGTTCCTCGGCCCGCATGCTGCCCAACAGCAACATCACACCGTGTTCTCGCACAATTTCGCGGCTCATGATCTTGTGCACATGGTGCTGCAGCGCGGTCACTTCGCGCGAAATTTCTTCAATCCGGTCAAAAGGCATCACGCAAACTTCGGCGTCTTCCAATGCCACCGCATCGCAGGTGTGCTGGTCGTTCACGATGCCATCCAGCCCAATGATTTCACCCGCCATCTGGAAACCCGTGACTTGGTCGCGGCCGTCTTCCGTGGCCAGGCAAGTTTTGAAAAAACCTGTCCGGATGGCGTAGAGGGATGTGAACTTTTCACCATTGGTGAACAAAGTGTCGCCGCGTTTGATCTTGCGCCGCACGGCCACCAGATCGTCCAGGCGGTTCATATCCTGGTCTGTCAGGCCCATGGGCATGCACAACTCACGCAGATTGCAGTTGGAACAGGCGACTTTGATGGCTTGGGGATTCATGGTTTATCTCATGGTTGAGCAATGGATTTGCCTTGGATCAAGCCTTGAGCTTAAACCTAAAAAACGACATAAATTCAGGGTATACCCTGTCTGTGTGAAAAATCACCAAAAACAAGTATTCAGTTTGACCTGAGTCAATACCGATGTGGCTGTAAGCAGGCAAAGTGCTTCACTTGTTATGAACACGATTTAATTAAGGGGCAGCCACATGTCCGTCATCACGCCTGAATTGCTGACACGTTTCGATGTGCCGGGCCCACGCTATACCTCTTACCCGACGGCGGATCGTTTTGTCGAGGCCTTCGGCGAGACCGACTATGTTCAGGCCTTGACACAGCGCAAATCTGGCTTGGTAGGCAAGCAACTGCCTTTGTCCTTGTATGTTCACATTCCGTTTTGTGAATCGCTTTGCTACTACTGCGCCTGCAACAAAATCATCACCAAGCACAAAGAGCGCGCCGCTGACTATTTGCGCTACCTGACCAAAGAGGTTGAACTGCACACCCGGCATTTGGGGCAGGGGCAATCGGTCAGCCAATTGCACCTCGGTGGCGGTACGCCGACCTTCATGAGCGACGATGAATTGCGTCAGCTCATGGCCATGTTGCGGAAAAATTTTGAATTCGTGCCCGGGGGAGAATACTCGGTCGAAGTGGACCCACGCACTGTTGACGAAAGCCGCTTGGCCGTTTTGGCCGAACTGGGTTTCAACCGCCTGAGCTTTGGAGTGCAAGACTTTGACCCCGCAGTGCAAAAAGCGATTCACCGAATTCAGCCAGCCGAGCAAGTTTTCAAGCTGGTGGAGGCTTCACGCCGTTTGGGTTTCGAGTCGGTCAATGTGGATTTGATTTATGGCTTGCCACTGCAAACCCCCGAGTCGTTTGATCGGACTTTGGCGCAAATCAACCGCTTGCGCCCGGACCGCATTGCTTTGTATGCGTATGCCCATTTGCCAGAGCGTTTCAAGCCCCAGCGGCGCATTCATGCCCAGGAACTCCCCTCTGGGGGAGACAAAGTGGCCATGCTTTCGCGATCGCTGGATGCGTTTGTGGATGCCGGTTATGTTTATGTCGGCATGGACCACTTTGCTTTGCCGGATGACGCTTTGGCTGTGGCCAAGCGGCAAGGGCGTTTGCACCGCAATTTCCAGGGCTACAGCACACAGGCCGATTGTGATTTGATCGCATTGGGGGTGTCTTCCATTGGTCGGATCGGCACCACTTACAGCCAAAACGCCAAAACCATGGACGAGTATTGCGACCTGCTCGATCAAGGTCATTTGCCCGTCGTTCGAGGCTTGGCGTTGAGCCGTGACGACCTGATCCGCCGCTCGGTCATCATGGCACTGATGTGCCAGGGGCATTTGCAATACGAGGCCATCAACCTTGCGTGGTTGGTTGACTTCAAAAGCCTGTTCACCAAAGAATTGGAGCAGCTGCAAGCACTGCAGGACCAGGGGCTTGTGCAGTTGAATGAAACAGGCATTCAGGTCACCGCCATGGGCTGGTTTTTTGTACGCGGTGTGGCCATGGTGTTTGACCGTTATTTGCAGGCCGACCGCAACCGGACAAGGTTTTCCAAGATCATCTGAGTCCCTCTTGCGCAAGCGCATGGCCTGCATCGCAGACAATGCGGTAGACAACATTCAGGCAAAAATTCAATGCAAAGTTCTTTGGCCATCACAGCCTTGATGATGGGGGTCTTGGGTGGCCCCCATTGCGTTGCCATGTGCGGAGCAGCTTGTGCAGGCTTGGGTCAGGCCGCAGGTGCGCAACGCGGGCAAGCGCTGCTGGCCTTCCAGGTCGGGCGGGTGCTGGGGTATTCCTTGCTGGGTGCCGTGGCGGCTGCCAGTGTTCAGGGCTTGGGCTGGCTCACGGTCCAGTCAGCCGCCATTCGACCCGTGTGGACGCTGTTGCATGTGGCGGCGGTTGTCTTGGGCCTGTTGCTCATGGTGCAGGCGCGTCAGCCGCTGTGGCTCGATGGTGCGGCACGGCAACTTTGGGCACGCGTGCGCGCTTTCAATGCCCGTTGGGGCCGCGCCGCCCCATGGATGGTGGGGGGGCTTTGGGCTTTGATGCCTTGCGGCCTGCTTTATTCCGCCTTGATGGTCGCGGCCTTGACCAGCCAGCCCCTGGAGGGCGCTGCCACCATGGCCTTGTTTGCGTTGGGCAGCAGCATCAGCTTGTGGGCAGGCCCCTGGTTGTTTTTACGCCTGCAAAGTTTGGGGGATGGCGCTTGGGGCATGCGTGTCGCGGGCTTCGCTTTGGCCGCTGTCTCAAGCTGGGCTTTGTGGATGGGGTTGGTTCACGATCAGGCGCCTTGGTGCGTTACACCCTGACACCAAAGAACGCTCAAGCTTGTCTCGGCAGCCAAGCCCAGCGTACACAATTGAATCTCTTTTGACGGGGCACTCTCACCCCCTACAACACCATGAAATCTGTACGCCTTGTTCTGACTGCCCTTGGATTGGTTTCGGCCTTGACTCTGTCACACGCGCAAAGTGAGGTCTCGGGCACCTCGCACGCCAATGTGCCTCATCAAGTGCTCCACTTGAGCGCATCGGCTCAAACCGAAGTGCAACAAGACTGGCTCGTCATGACCTTGGCAGTGCAAAAAGAGGGGCTTCAGGCACCGGGGGTTCAAAAGCAGTTGAATGCGGTTGTCGCGGCCGCCTTGGCCGTGGCCGCCCCATCGATCAAGTCAGGCGTGCTGGAACTGAGCACGGGCAGCATGAATGTGTCACCGCGTTATGGACGCGACGGCAAAATCACGGCTTGGCAGGGCGTGGCCCAGGTCGTCTTGCAGGGCAAAGATGCCGAACAGATCACTTCGCTTGCGAGCAAGCTTCAGGATTTAACGGTGTCGCAAATCGACTGGAAGTTGAGCGCCGAGCAGAGAAAAGAGGCTGAAACGCGAATTCAGGCTGAGGCGGTCGCGGGCTTCAAAAACAAAGCCCGAACTTTGACCCAGCAGTTTGGCTTTGCCGACTACACACTCAAGGAAGTGCGCGTCGGCGGTCAAGAAACAAATGAGGGCGTCATGCAGCGCATGGCCATGGTGCAAATGGATGCCCCGTCGACATCCCCCGTGCCCACATTGCCTGGCAAGTCCCGCGTTGTGGTGAACATGACGGGAAGCATCCAGCTGCGCTAACTGAATCGGGCCTGCTTGGCGCCTGATGGCTCAGGCGGCCAAGCCCTTGTAGAGCATGTAGGCTGCCAGCAAGTACAAGACACTGGCAAAAACGCGTTTGAGCTGCTTGACGGGTAACTTGTGCGCGGTGGCGGCACCCAACGGGGCCATCAGCACGCTGCAACTGGCGATGACCACCAAAGCCGGCAGCCAAAGGTAGCCGAAGCTGTAATCGGGTAGATTCTGAATGCTTTGGCCGCTGACGATGTAACCGGCCACGTTGGCCAACGCGATCGGGAATCCCAAGGCCGCACTGGTGGCCACGGCGTTGTGAATGGCCACATTGCACCAGGTCATGAAAGGCACGCTGATGAAGCCGCCGCCAGCGCCCACCAGGCCCGACAGCAAACCGATCAAACCGCCCGCACCCAGCAGGCCTTTGAACTCTGGCACTTGGCGGGTCGGCGCAGGCTTCTTGTCCAGAAACATCTGGGTGGCAGAAAAGCTGACGAACAACGCGAAGAAAAGGGCCAAATACGTGCCTTTGGCAAACGCAAAAATCCCCAAGCTGCCGATCAGGCTGCCCATCACGATGCCAGGTGCGAGGCCTTTGACGAGATCCCATCGCACGGCTTTTTTCTTGTGGTGCGCCCGCACGCTGGAGATCGACGTAAAAATGATGGTGGCCATCGACGTGGCAATGGCCATCTTCACTGCCAGATCCGGGCCCACACCACGCGACCCGAGCATGTAGGTCAGAAACGGCACCATGATCATGCCGCCACCAATGCCCAGAAGGCCCGCCAAAAAGCCTGTGCACAGGCCAAGAACAGCCAATTCGGCCAGCAAGAGTGGTTCGATGATCATGTTGGGTATGGGAGAGAAATAGAAGGTGTCTGCGAGTGCCACCGGACCGGCATCCTGAACCGGGGTTCAGGTGGGCGAGGGCAGACTGGCGTTGGGTTCATCTGACGCGAGATGATCACGCTCACCAGCCAATGTACCAAGCCCGGGCTCTATGAGCATTGGTTCAAGGAAATATAAAGCCCGGCATGCACCGCAGACAGCGCGATTGTAGGTCTTTCTCAAGACCCGCAATGGTGCAGTGTCAGGCTTAGATCAATTGACCGTCTTGTTCCAGGACCTGATCCAGCCGTTTGAGCAATTGCGTCAGGCGTTGCTGGGACTCCGGGGTGATGTCTGGCACAGCCGTGGCGGCAACGGGTTGGCTGCTTGGCGCTTCGGGCGACTCAAAAGCCAGATTCAAGGCAGCCAAAACTGCAATGCGATCTCGCGCCTTGATCTTGCCCGCATCGCGAATTTTGCACATGGCCACATCGACCTTGGCCACGGCGGCCAGCAAACGTTCTTCGCCACCCTCTGGGCAACCCAGAATGTAGCTTTGGCCCATGATCTGGACGTCCAATTGTTTGTTGCTCATGCGGAAGCCTCAGGAGATGCAGGTGCGGATGTGGGCAAGCGCTCAATCAAGGCATCTACACGGGCTCTGGCTGCGGCCAGTCGTGACTTGAGCTGATCGCGCTCGGCGCTGAGTGCTTGAACTTGCTGTGCCAGCAAAGCGTTGGTCCGTTGAAGCTCTTCGTGGCGCAGCAACAAATGATCCACACGCTCGGCAATTTGATCAATGGTGTCGGAATGGGCCATGGCAGACAATGAAAAAGAGGTTTCACATTGTAGAGGGTGGGGCCGTTTGTAGGCTGGCAGACAGGTTACAACATAAAATAGGCTTTGTTGGTGCTCGCGCAGCCGGTTCACGGCACGCAGTTCAACGGGAAGCAGGAGGGATGTGCCACCAAGGCCCACCTAACCTGCGCTGCCCCCGCAACGGTAAGCAGACGGGTTTTTGTTCACGCAAAAACTCAGCTTTCATCTCAAACCACTGGTCGCCCTGAAACAGGCAGCCGGGAAGGTGATGAAGGTCGCTCTGTCAGCCCGGATACCGGCCAACAAGGTGACCTGTCGAAAGACAGGTCGTAAAGCCCATGCACTGTCGGGGAAGGCGGTGAGGGCGTTTCACTTGTTAGTTTTTCATGAAAAAATCATCCCTACTGATGGCGGGCGTTGCTACGCTGGCTATCTCATCGCATGCACAGACTGTCGGTGCAAATACATCGCAATCAGATCAATCGACAGATCCCATCGTCATTTCAGCGTCTCGCGTACCGCAACCTCGGTCTGTTGGATCCGTTGTTGTTGACGTTATCTCCCGGCAGCAGATTGAACAATCGGGTGCATCCAATATTGTTGAATTCCTCGACTCCGTTTCAGGTTTGACCGTGAATCGTTTGTACGGCCGGCTGGGCATTGATGCATCTGTGGACGTCGGCTATATGGGGGAGGCAGGCTCTCAAAACGTACTTATTCTGGTTGACGGTCAACGCGTCAACAACCTGGATTCCTCGGGCGTACGCTTTGCACAGATTCCGATGAGCAGCATAGAGCGAATCGAAATCCGCAAGGCGGGTGGCGGGGCCCTTTATGGAGAGCGTGCGCAGGGTGGCGTAATCAACATCATTAGTCGTGCAGATGCCGCCAAAGAAGTTAGCCTCGCTCTGGGAAGCTTTGGCTATCGAAAGGTCGATGGATACCTTGGCTTCAGGTCGGATGAGTTCAGCGGTGGACTTTCATTGATGAGTGCGCACTCGGATGGTCATCGAGAGCACAGCGATGCCCGCCAGGAAAGCGCACAGCTTCGTCTTTCTCACACATCTGCTCTGGGGAAGGTGTCCGTAATGGCCCGCGGTTTTGAGGAGACCGCCAACCTGCCGGGATCTTTAACTTCCGATGAATATGCAGCAGATCCTAAAAAAGCAAGCTCATCTTATGCGCCGCATACGCACAGAACAGGTAACTCCCTGGGCATCAAATACGATCGAACTGTCGGAGCTGACGATTTGTTGACTGTTGACGTTTTGCAGCAAACATCCAAAGACGAAAGCTACGGCACGTATTACTCTACTTGGAACGGCATGCAATTTGCCAGTTACTCTGCTAGCACCATTACCAACAAGCGAATTTCCGTGAATCCCGAATATCGGATGAAACTCGGCAGTGGGCAACTTGTGCTTGGGGGAGAGTTTTCCACTGCAGATGCGAATACGGATTCCGGCAAACAGGTTCGGCGTGCAAGTGAGTCTGCATATGTCCAAGCTATGCAGCCCATGGGGTATGGCGTCACGCTGGATGGCGGCGCACGCACACAGCGAATGCACAGCGATTTTCAAAAATCAATAACTGAAACACAAACGGGTTCAAGTGACAGAAAAAGTGCATTTTCTGCTGGCTTAAAGGCGCAACTTTCCGATGCAACTTCCGTGAGGCTGGGAGCGCTGACCGGTTTCAGATTTGCAAATGCGGACGAGCTGTACTTGTTTGACAGAGGCACGTTCGCCATGCTGGAGATCAATCCCAATCTGCGTCCAATGACCACACAAGAGTATTTTTTACAGGCAGAGCAGAAATACGCAAATGGCAAGGTGGAAGCCCACTATCGACGCATCAATGCCCAGGATGAAATAGGTTACCAAGAAATTTGTGGATCGGTGGGTGCAACTTTGGCGTCATGCAACGCCAACCTGTACGACACAACCCGGTCGATATTCTCTCTTGCGTCGGAATGGTCGGTGACGTCCAGTCTTTCGGTTAAAGCTTCTGTTGACTTCATCAATGCCACAATTGCAACGGGAAGCAATGCAGGCAATCGCTTGCCGATGACCCCGAAAGAGGTGGTTCGCATCACTGCAGAAAAGCGATTCCAGGACTTTTCGGTGATGGCTTCTTCACATTACCGCAGCAACATGGTCCAAGCGAGCGATCAAAGCAACTCCAATCCTTTTGTTCCTTCGCGAAATCTGATTGATTTGGGTACAAAAATGCAAGTGAGCAAAACCATCACGGTGTCTGCATGGATTCGTAACCTAACGAACAAAAACTACTACGACTACGCAAGTAGTAATGGCTTTTATCCTGCTGATGTGCGCGGTTTCTACCTAAACCTCAAGGCTATTTTGTAATTCATGCTGAATGTTCCCGGCCCCCAACGCATCGTCTGTCTCACCGAAGAGACAACGGAGTGGCTCTATTTGTTGGGGCAGGAGCACCGCATCGTCGGGATCTCGGGTTACACGGTGCGGCCGCGCCGTGCCCGGGATGAAAAGCCCAAGGTCAGTGCTTTTTTGAGCGCCAAGATCGACAAGATCCTGGCGCTCAAGCCCGATTGCGTTTTTGGCTTTTCGGATTTGCAGGCCGACATCGCGGCCTTGTTGATCCGCGCAGGCGTGCAGGTGACGGTGTTCAACCAGCGCAGCGTGGACGAGATTTTTTCGATGCTCTACCAGGTTGCGGCCATGGTGGGGGAGGCGGAGCAGGGTTTGGCAAGGCTGGCGGTCATGCGCGCCGATCTGCACGCGATCCGCCAAAAAGCAGCGGGCTTCAAACGCCGCCCCAAGGTGTTTTTTGAAGAATGGGACGAGCCCCACATCAGTGGCATCCGCTGGGTGTCCGAGTTGCTGGGCATCGCGGGGGGCGACGACGTTTTCCCTGAGTTGGCGGTGCAGTCACTGGGCAAAGACCGCATCATCGCCGACGGGCAGACCATCATTGACCGTGCGCCCGACATCATCATTGGTTCGTGGTGCGGCAAGAAGTTTCGCTCCGAAAAAGTAGCCGCTCGCCAGGGTTGGCAAGACGTGCCCGCCGTGCGCAATGGGCAGTTGTTTGAAATCAAATCGGCCGACATTTTGCAGCCAGGTCCTGCGGCTTTGACCGACGGCGTGGCACAGATGCACCGCATCATCAGCCAGTGGGTGGACCGGTATGCGTGATCTGCGGTCTCTTTGCCTGATGGGCTTGATGCTCTGCTCGGCGTGGGTGCAAGCCGTGACGGTGCAGGACGACCGCCAGCAAAACGTCGAGATGACTAAGCCGCCGCAGCGGATTGTGAGCTTGTTGCCGTCGCTGACCGAAACCGTTTGTGCGTTGGGTCAATGCCACAAGCTGGTGGGCCTCGACCGTTATTCCAACTGGCCTGAATCTGTGCGCCAACTGCCGCGCATGGGCGGCGGCCTGGACCCGAGTATCGAAGCTGTGGTGGCCCAGCGCCCTGATCTGGTCTTGATGGCCACATCGGCGCGGGGAGCCGAGCGTTTTGAAGGCCTGGGGCTCAAGGTGCTGATGCTGGAGCCGCGCACGCATGCCGATGTGCAGCGGGTGTTGCACACGGTGGCCCAGGCGCTGGGCGTGCCCCAAGCCCAGAGCGATGCCGTTTGGCGGCAAATCGATGCAGGCGTGGTCGCCGCTGCGCAGTCTTTGCCGCCCCAAGTCAGAGGGCAAAAAATCTACGTGGAAGTCAGCCCTGCGCCTTACGGTGCCAGCGAGTCGTCTTTCATTGGCGAAACGCTCACGCGTTTGGGCATGCGCAACATCCTGCCCGCCAACCTCGGGCCGTTCCCCAAAATCAACCCCGAGTTCGTGGTGCGCGCTCAGCCCGATGTGATCATGGCTGGCGACAGCAGCCGCGCGAGCATGGTGCAAAGACCGGGTTGGGCGCAGCTCAAAGCGATCCAGTCGGGCAAGGTCTGCGCCTTTTCGTCCGAAGAGTCCGACATGCTGGTGCGCGCAGGCCCCCGCATGGCCGAAGGGGCGCGCCTCATGGTGAAGTGTTTGCAACGCACGGCCGGGGGCAAATCTTGAACCCTTCGCCCAAGCCCTGGCTGTTGAGCCTGGCCCTCTCGGTGTTGGGTGCGTTGGGCATCGCCTTGGGCAGTGCCATGGGCAGCACAGGCTGGGAGTCTTGGTGGCAGGCCGTGCAACAGGGTGGTGTAGACCCGGTCAGCTGGCAAATCGTGTGGGACATCCGTTTACCCCGTTCGCTGGGCGCTTGGGCGGGCGGCGCTTTGTTGGGGCTGGCGGGGGCCTTGGCGCAAGGTTTGTTTCGCAACCCGCTGGCCGATCCTTATTTGCTCGGCAGTGCCTCGGGCGCGTCGCTGGGCGTGGCCATTTACCTGAGCCTGTTCGGCGGCAGTGTCATGGCCATGGGCTGGTTCGTGAAAGTGGGCATGACGGGCGCTGCGTTTGTGGGCGCGGTGCTGGCCGTGATGCTGACTTTGGTGTTGGCGCGTGGCGTGCAACATACCCTGCGCTTGTTGTTGGCCGGTGTGGTGGTGGGTGTGGTGTTGGGGGCCATCACTTCGTTTTTGAATTTGTGGCGGCCCGAGGTCTGGCAGGGCATGCAAGGCTTCATGCTGGGCTCCACAGGCTTCATCGGCTGGACCGCGTGCCTGTTGATGTGCGGCGTGTTGCTGCTGTGCAGTGCATTGGCGGTGGTGATGGCGCGTGTGCTGGATGCGCTCACGCTGGGCGAAAACACCGCGCTCAGCCTGGGTTTGCCGCTGGCACAAGCGCGCGTGTGGCTGATCGCCGTGATCGCTTTGGCCACGGGCACTGCAGTGGCACAAATGGGACTGATCGCCTTTGTGGGCCTGGCTGCGCCGCATGTGGTGCGGGCGATGGTGCGTGCCACGCACCGCTGGACGGTGGTGCTCGCCGCGCTGACGGGCGGCTTGCTGTTGTTGTTGGCAGACCTGTTGGCACGCGGCCTGATCGCTCCACAAGAAATGCCGGTGGGCGTGCTCACAGCAGTGTTGGGTGGCGGTTATTTGTTCTGGCGCATGTCGCGCATGTCTTCTGTTGGGGGACGCTCATGAGCACCGCATTGCAAGCGCGGGATTTGCGCGTTGCCCTTGGGGGGCAAGAGGTCCTGCATGGGGTGAACCTGTCCATTCCTGCTGGCCGCTGGACCAGCATTGTGGGCCCCAACGGGGCTGGCAAATCCACCTTGCTCAAGGCCTTGTCGGGTTTGTTGCCCATGCAAGGCCAGGTGCATTGGTTTGACAAACCCTTGGTCAGCATCAACCGACGTGAACGGGGGCAGCAGTTGTCTTGGCTGGGGCAGGGCGAGGGCGCGAGCGATGACCTGCGGGTGTCCGATGTGGTCATGCTGGGCCGCTTGCCTTTTCAGGACTGGTTGTCGCCGCCGAGTGCCATGGACCACCAAATGGTCGAGTCGGCCCTGAAAGCCACGCAAGCCTGGGATTGGCGCGAGCGCACTTTGGGCCAGTTGTCGGGCGGTGAGCGTCAGCGCGTGTTGCTGGCCCGTGCCCTGGCGGTCAATGCGCCCATCATGCTGATGGACGAGCCGCTGGCCAATCTGGACCCACCGCACCAAGTGGACTGGCTGGAGCAGGTGCACTGCCTGCTGGCCCAAGGCACCACCGTGGTCAGTGTGTTGCACGAAATCGGCATGGCTTTGCACGCCGACGATGTGCTCGTCATGCAAGCCGGGCGCGTGGTGCACCACGGTGCTTGCGTTGATGAAGCTACCCAGCGCGCCATTGAAGCCGTGTTCGACCAGCGCATCCGCATTGTGTCCGTGGAGGGGCAAAGCGTGGCGTTGCCTCGTTTGTGATGCCATGACCACCACCCCAAAAGCAAGTTGCATCATGGTGCTGGGCACATCCAGCGGCGCAGGCAAAAGCTGGCTGTCCACCGCACTGTGCCGCCATTACGCCCGCCAGGGCCTGAAGGTGGCCCCCTTCAAAGCGCAAAACATGAGCAACAACGCGCGGGTGGTGGCCAGTGCCAGCGGACTGGGCGAGATCGGCAGTGCGCAATATTTTCAGGCGCTGGCCGCCCGTGCCGAGCCCGATGTGCGCATGAACCCTTTGCTGCTTAAGCCGGAGGCCGACACCCGCAGCCAGGTCGTGCTGCTGGGCCAGGTGCACCCCGAGCTGACCGAAACGCCTTGGCGCGGGCGCAGTGAAAAAGTCTGGCCATACATTGCGGCGGCGCTTGATGCGCTGATCGCCGAGAACGACGTGGTCGTGATCGAAGGTGCGGGCTCGCCTGCCGAGATCAACCTGATGGCCAGCGACATCGTCAACCTGCGCGTGGCCCGCCATGCCCATGCCCAATGCCTGCTGGTCACCGACATCGACAAAGGCGGGGCCTTCGCGCACCTGTATGGCACCTGGGCGCTGCTGCCAACCGAAGACCAACAACGCATCAAAGGCTTTGTACTCAACAAATTCCGGGGCGACGCCAGTTTGCTGGCCCCCGCACCCGAGATGCTGCAGGCGCTGACGGGCGTGCCCACTGTGGCCACCTTGCCCATGTGGTGGCAGCACGGCCTGCCCGAAGAAGACGGCGTGTTTGACGACCGCAGCCGCGCCAGTGGGGCGGTGACCTGCACCGTGGCGGTGATCGCTTATCCCCGCATCAGCAACCTCGATGAATTTCAGCCGTTGAAAAATGTGCCCGGTGTCTGCCTGCTCTGGGCGCGAACGCCTGCCGACTTGGCTGGCTTGAAAGCGGGTGATTGGGTCATCCTGCCCGGCAGCAAACACACCAGCAGCGACCTGGCTTGGCTGCGGCAGCAGGGACTCGATTTGGCCATCACCGAACACGCTCAACGGGGCGGCGCGGTGCTGGGCATTTGCGGCGGCCTGCAAATGCTGGGTGAAGCGTTGATCGACACCCACGGCATCGATGGCAACGCCCCCGGGCTGGGCCTGTTGCCACTGGTGACCCAGTTTGCGCAGGACAAAACCGTGACCCGAACCGAAGCCCGATTTGGCTCCGTGCAAGGCGCATGGGCCGCCTTGAGCGGGGTGGCTGTAACCGGCTATGAAATCCACCACGGTCAGACCCAAGGGCACAGCGCCATGCTCGAGGGTGGGGCTGTTTTGCACGAAGTCATGCCCGGTCTGGCCTGGCAAAGCGGTGTCGGGCCGTTCAAGGGCCAGGTGTTGGGCACCTATTTGCACGGCCTGCTCGAATGCCCTGCGGTGCTGCATGCCCTCTTTGGTGCGCAGGCGCCCACGCTGGAGACGGTGTTTGATGGCCTGGCCGATTTCATCGCGCAGCATTTTGGCCCTGATGTGCTCGACAGCCTGCTGCTGCCGTCTGGTTAAACTTGAGCCATGCAACTCAAAATCGTCGTCTACTCCAAGTCCGCATGCCCCCAATGCGAGTCCGCCAAGATGCTGCTCAAAACCCGTTCGCTTGATTTCGAAGAAATCAAGATCGACGGCGAAGCCGAGCGCATGGCGTTTTACGAAAAATGCGGCCCTTCGGTGCGCCAGATGCCCCAGATTTTCATCAACGACCAACGCGTCGGTGGTCTGGCAGGCTTGCAAGCCGCATTGGCGCAATTGGGTCAATAAAGCCTGACGGTTATCGTCCGCTTGCGGCCATGCGCTGCAAGCTGGGTTCATGCTTTGTGTCTGCGTGTGTTGGCAGACAGATGACCGGGAACAACTGATGAATGATGGCGGCAAGGCAGTCGTTATCCACTTCGGGAGTTTTCATGTCCAAAGTACTGGCTCTTTACTATTCCACTTACGGCCACATCGAATCCATGGCGCAGGCGGTGGCCCAAGGGGCCCGGTCTGTGGGTGCGCAAGTGGATCTCAAAAGAGTGCCGGAAACCGTGCCGATGGAGATCGCCAAAAGCGGTCATTTCAAGTTGGACCAAACCGCTCCGGTGGCTACGGTGGCAGACTTGGAAAACTACGACGCCATCGTCGTAGGTGCACCGACGCGATTTGGCCGGATGCCTTCACAAATGGCCAGCTTTCTGGACCAAGCCGGAGGCCTTTGGGCTCGGGGGGCCTTGCACGGCAAGGTCGGCGGAGCCTTCACATCCACAGCGACCCAGCATGGCGGGCAGGAAGTGACGCTGTTTTCCATCATCACCAATTTGCTGCACTTTGGCATGGTCATTGTGGGCTTGCCTTACAGCCACCAAGGCCAGATGAGCCTTGACGAAATTGTCGGCGGCAGCCCTTACGGGGCCACGACCATTGCTGGCGGTCAGGGGCAACGCCAACCCAGCGCGATTGAGCTTGAGGGCGCACGTCACCAAGGCATGCTGATTGCGCAGACGGCCAACAAGCTTTTTGGCGTTTGACGTTGTTTTAGCGATCAACCGGTTTTGTCGGCATCGTCCGTCTGGGCTGGACGTGTTGGCAAGCTGCCACGCCGATCACGCGTGGGCCAAGGCAGCCTGCATCAATGCACCAGCACAAAATCAATGAACCCTCGCTCGACCGAGGTTGAAACCAGTTTGACGGTGAGTGCCTGTCCAACCCGCAGCTCAGGCAGTGCACCAGTCAGCCGACCTTCTGCAGGCGGTTCAATGATGCGAACCCAAACGCCATGGTCGCCAATGCCTGTGACCAAGCCACTGAAGCGTTGCCCGATGCGTGAATGCAGCAACAATGCTGCCTCGGACTTGCGAACTTGGCGCTCCACCTTTTGGGCCGCATCTTCCTGTGCCGTGCAATGCACTGCCAGATTGGCCAATTCGTTGTGGGAGTAGGCTTTCTTGCTGCTGCTCAGCACCGACTTGATCAGCCGTTGAGTGACCAGATCGGGAAAGCGTCGATTGGGTGCCGTGGAGTGCATGTAGTCGTGCACCGCCAAACCGAAATGACCAATGGGGTCATGGCCGGGGCGTTCCACCACGTATTCGCCCGACCCCATGAGTTTCACGATCACCAGAGACAGATCTGGAAAACGAAGCGGATCACGTTTGTGTTGATTCGCCAGGAAAGCTTCAAGAGCCTTGCCATCGGGTTCATTGGGCAAGGTGACACCGTATTCGTGCGCCACCTCGACGATGCGCGACCAGCGCTCGGGTGAGCGCACGACACGGCGCAGCGATGCACAGCCATGGGCCGCGAGAAAACGGGCGGTGCAGCCATTGGTAGCGATCATGAATTCTTCGATCAACTGCCTGGCCCGATTCTGTGGCTGCTGCTGAATGTCCGTGATTCGATCACCATCAAACTGGGCCTTGGGCTGAAAAGTTTCAAATTCCAGAGAACCTTCCGCACGCCGCAAGACCCTTAACTTTTGGGCCAATTCGTCTTGCAGTCTCAGCTGAACATGCATGCCCTTGACCCGGCGAGCAGGCTCTGGCAAGTCACCTTCGCCCTCTATCCAGGCCGAGACGGCGTCGTACGCGAGTTGCGCTTTGTTGCGCACCCGTGCCCGATAGATCGATGAGTCCAGCAAAACCCCATCCTCGCTGAATGCCATTTCAACAACCAAGGCCATGCGGTCTTCGTCCTGATTGAGAGAAGTCAAATCGGTGCAAAGTCGCTCAGGCAGCATCGGAAAGATCAGGGCCGAGGTGTAGACCGATGTGGTGTTCTGGCGTGCATGCTCATCGACGGGTGTGCCCTTTTTCACCAGCGCATCGACATCGGCAATCGCCACATAGACCTTGATCTTGCCTTGGTGCAGTGGCTCAATGGCGCTCAATTGATCCAAGTCGCGCGAGTCGTCGTTGTCGATCGAGCACCAAAGCAAGGCAGTCAGGTCCGTGATGCTGTCGTCAGACTCGATGGCGGGGCCTTTGAGTGAGGCGACTTGCCGCTGAACTGCGTGAGAAAACTCCGGCTCAAGCCCTCGGCTGAACATGGCCCAGGTGGCGATGGTCGAGAGGTTGGCCCTGTGGTTCGACAGGATGTGGCGCATGAGCGGCCTTTCGCAGTGTTATCTCATTTTGCGTCATTCAAGGTGATCAAATCTGTTCACCAAATCCCAGAAGGTTATTTGAGCTGAGTGACCTGGATTGCTTGTCGTGTCGCTTTGGTGCAGGGCAAATTTTCAAGCCCGGTAAACTGGATGTCACTTGGCGCTTTGCTGCCAATGCAGTCAGCGACTGACACAAATGTCAAAGGAAACACCATGAGCCTGATCCTTAAACAAGTTATTACCGGACCGGCCGCCTGGAAAGGTGCCGACATGGTGGGCGACACCTCGTGGGTGCACCCCCTGTCTGGGGAGGTGATTGCCACACTCGACGCCGCTTTGGCCCACGTCAAAGCCAAGGGTCTCACGTTCCCGAACTTTGGACGCGAAGACTTTCCAATTGGCGACTGGGCGCACGATCTGAAGGCGCACAGCGACGAGCTGGAAAACGGGCGGGGTTTTCTGGTGCTGCGTGGCTTGCCGATCGAGCGCTACAGCGAAGAAGACATCCACATCATCTATTACGGCATTGGCCTGCACATGGGCGTGCCTGTACGGCAAAACCCCAAGGGTGATTTGCTGGGGCTGGTGATGAACGTGGGCGATGTCACGAAGAAAACCACTCGCGTTTACGAGACCAACCTGTATTTGCCCTACCACTCGGACCCGTCGGACGTGGTGGGTCTCTTGTGTATTCGCAAGGCCAAGCAGGGCGGCTTGAGTTCTCTGGTGAGTGTGGCGGCGATCTACAACGAGATTTTGCAAAAGCACCCCGAGTACCTGGGCCTGTATTACCGTACGTGGTATTTTTCGCACCTGTGCGAAGACTTGCCCAGCCTGTCACCCATCTTCAGTCACCACCAAGGCAAACTCAGTTGCCGCTACCTGCGCCAGTACATCGAGCTGGGTCATGAGGTGCGTAATTTGCCGCTGTCCAAAGTCGAAATCGAGGCGCTCGATTTGTTTGACGAGATCATGCACCGTGAAGATTTCCGCCTGAGCATGATGCTGGAGCCTGGTGACCTGCAGTTTGCCAACAACTACGCTGTGCTGCACTCGCGCAATGAGTTCGAAGACCACGGCGTGCACGAACTCAACCGCAAGATGCTGCGCCTGTGGGTCAAGATGCCCAATGCGCGAACTTTGGCGCCCGAATTTCCGGGACGCAACGGTTTCCCGGCGCCCGCAGCCCTTCTCTGAACGCCCAAGCTCAAGCCCTCAGGCTTGTGGACAGGCTTATGAACGTGTTTTAGCGGCCGATGCGGCTTTTTTGGGCGTTACCTTGCCCTTGTCAGCTTCATCCAGACACAGCAGCGTATCCACATGCGCCATGAAACGGTTCAGGTAGTCCGGTGAGATGTCGCGCATCAGCCCCAGCGAGCGCAGCACCAGCATGTGCGAGTTGATGGGGCCTGCGTTTTGCGGCGCTTGGGCGATGGCTTGGGTGACCTGTTTTTGTACGCTGATCTTGCTCAGCTGCTTTCTGAACTGCTGAATGCGCGGGTTCTCGGTCTGCCAAACCTGTGCTTTGCCTGCTGCTTGCGGGGCACTTTTCGGCCCCATGTCTTGCAACAGCGTAGCCAGGGGGGAGGGCACGGGTGCGGGCGCTGCTTGGGGCTCTGCCGCTGTGTTCATGCGCGCATCGAATTTTTGCAGTGTTTCTTGCAGCTTGGCTTGCAGCAAAAGCCGCGCTTGGCCCGATTGGGCTTGCGTGCGCTCGGCCAGTGTTTCAATGTAATGCCAGCCCACCGCATCCACCCGCGCTGCGCCCGCCGCCCGCAAGGCGTCCAGGTCTGGCAGCGTTGGGAGTGCTTCGTTCATGGCTTGCTTGTATCGGGCTTTGCGCTGGCCGTGTTCGCCGAGTTGGCCGCATTTGAGGCTTTGGGCACAGGCGCCATTTCCACGCGGCGGTTCTGTGCGCGGGCTTTTTCATTGGTGTTGGCCACCAAAGGTTGTTCCTGCCCAAAGGCGGCGGCAAACAACATCCAGGAGGGCATGCCTTCTTCGATCAGGGTGCGCGTCACGGTCAAGGCCCTTTGCGCCGACAGCTCCCAGTTGTCTTCAAACTGGCGGTTGCGACTGGTGACCGCTTTGTCGTCGGTGAAGCCGCTGACCATCAACATCTCGTCACGCGACTGCAGGTAGCTGCGCAGGGGCAGCACCAGGCTTTTGAGCAGTTGGCGGCCTTCGGGTTGGAGCCCGTCAGAGTTCAACTCGAACAAAAGCTTGCCGCTGATGCCGATGCGGCCGTTGTTCAAGGTGATGCGTCCACTGGCCAGTGGGCCCGCCAAAGCCTGCTCCAGCGACAAACGTTTTTGCTCTTCCACTTGGCGCTTTTGCACCTCGTTTTCAAGTTGGGTGGCCATGTCCAGCTGCGCCGCCATCACGCCGACCAGCAGCAGCACAAACGCGCCCAGCAGACCCGTCATCAAATCAGCAAACGAAATCCACGTTGGGGTGGTGGATTCGCTTTCGGCTTCAAGTTCGAGCATCAAGCAGCTCCTTCGGCCTGGCGCTGTTGCAGGGCCTCCAGCACGTCTTTCTGGCTGCCAATGCTCAGGTCAATCATTTCACGGGCTTGCGCCACGTAATAGGCCAGCTGTTCATCGCTGCGCGTCATGGATTTCTCGATCGCCTGCTCGATGCGTTGCAAGTTGGCCATGAGCTTGTCATTGGTTTCGCTGAAGCTGCGCACCGCAAAGCCAAAGGTTTCGCCCAGGCTGGCCACGTCCACCGCGCTGGCCGTGACTTGCGCGGCGATGTCGCCGAGCTTGCCGGTCTCGGCTGCCACGTGTTCGTGGAACTGGCCGCTGGTTTGCTGGAGCGACGCCTGGCTGGCCGTGACCATGGCGTCGATCACGCCGCGCTGTTCGGTCGATGCGTGGTTGATCGCGTCCAGCAAAGTGCTGAGTGTGCCCAGGATGCGGGTGCGCTCTTCGAGCAAGGCGTTGTCTCGCGCCACGCTGACCGAGATTTCCTGACGCAGCTGGCCAATGACCTCGGCGGCGGCTTTGGGCGCTTCGGAGGCGGTTTCGATCAAGCGGGTGATCGGATCTTCGAGTGCAGTGCCCAGCGTGGTCAGGTGCGCGGTCACGGCGGTTTGCAGCTCGCCCAAACGGGCCACAGCGGTCTGACCGCGCGCGTCTTCTGCGTCGCGCAGGGCCGACAGCTCCTGGCGCAGCACGGCGGCGAGCTCTTGGGCGCGCTGCTGGTGCCCTGCAGTCCACTGCGCTTCGGAGGCGATGCGCTCGCGCATCAGCGTTTCGCTGCTGGCCATCAGGCGCGTGATTTCGGCCAAGGTCTGCGTGGCCTGGGTTTGCGTGTGGGTGGTGATCTCTTGCGCCGTGCGGGTCAGGGTGTCGCAAATGGCTTGTTGTTGCGCCAGTGTTTGTGCGCCCGCGCTTTGCCATTGTTGGCCCAAGCTGCCCGCAGTGGCCTCAAGAGAAGCCTTCCAGGCGTCCAGGCGCGCCTGATCGGCGGTGGCGCGTTCATCGTGCAAGCGCGTGATGTCGGCCAGCGTCTGGCTGGCATGGGTGTGTGCGTGGGCCTGGATGGCTTGGGCCGTTTCGCCCAAGGTGTCACAAATGGCTTGCTGTTGCGCCAGGGTCTGTGTGCCCGATGCTTGCCACTGGCTGTGCAACTCGGTGGCCATTTGCGCCAGCGAGGCTTGCCAGGCTTGCAGGCGCTGCTGGTCGGCGCTGTCCTGCTGTGCCATTTGCTGTGTCTGGGTGGCACTGACTTGGGCGACCAGGGCCTTGGCATTGCCCTCGAAATTCTGGCTGAACGCGTCCAGCGTCTGGCCAACGCGTTCGGTCATGCGGGTGCTGGCTTGCTCGTGGCGTGTGAGTGTCTCGACGCTGGTCTGCGCCACGGCGGCGGCGGTGGCGGTCATTTGGGTTTGCAGCTCGCCCAGTTGTTGCTGCGTGTTGAGCAGCAGGCGCTCGTTCATGCCCTGGGCTTGTTCGGCCAGTTGCGCCATGGTGGCTTGCACCACAGGTCGAATGCCGTCGCTGGCCATTTGCATGCTTTGACTCAGGCTGCTGCGCAGCGATTGGTCAACCGACTGGGCCAGCCCCGTGTAGGCGGTGTGTACTTGGGCGTGAAAGCTTTGCTGGTTGGCCAGCAAACGCTCGTTCATCTGCTGGCTGGTTTCGGCCATTTGCGCCATCAGGGTCTGCAGTTGTTGCACCACTTGTGGCAGCGCTTGCGACTGTTGCTGCAGCGCCCTGAAGGTTTCTTGCCGCTGGTGCACCAAAGAAAAGCCGCGCAGGCTGGTGGCCGTGTGGGTGTCCAGCACCTGGGTGGCTTGTGCGCGTTCGCGGCGGGCCAGGCTGCTCATCAGGCCCAGCATGGCCGAGGTGGCCACGCCCGCGACCGACGTGCCAAACGCCAAGCCCAGACCCTTGATGGGTTCAGAAAATGCCGTTCTGATGCCTGCAATGTTGGTGGAGCCTTCGAGGGCAAACACCGCGCCATTGAGCGTGACCACCATGCCCAAAAATGTGCCGAGCATGCCCAGCATGACCAACAAACCCACCAGATAAGGGGTCAGGGCCGGGCCGGGCAGGCCCACGCGTTCGCCTTCGACACGCTGGCGAATCGGGTTTTGCAAGCCCGCAGGCAGGGTGATCAGCCAATCGTTCAGGTTCTGCAAATCTTGCGGAATGTCGACCAAGGCCTGGTTCAGCGCGGCGGTGGCTGCGCGGTATTGGCGCAACTCCATAGCGCCAAAAACATAGACCCCGCCAATGACGGCGGCCATGCCCAAAACCAGCAGGTGCGACGTGGCCACAGCGGCCGCTACCCAGACGACGGCCAATGCGCCCAGCCCGAAGGCAATGTGAAAGGAATATCGTTTCATTGTTCTTGTGGTGTGTATTGGTGGAAGGCTTCAACAAGGCCGAGCACGGGTTGCAGCCGTGTGTCCAGCTCGGCCAGTAAAGCGGTGCGCATGGCTTGGCGAAGCGGCAAGAGCCAGGCCATGGGGCTCAATGCGCTGGCTGACGCCGCATCTGAACCCTCCGTTGGGGCTTCGGCTTGTTTTTTAATGTGTTGTTTGAGGGCTTGTGCAAAACGCTTTTCGTGCAGCTTGGCGACTTTGCCCAGCAACACAGCTTCGCGCTCGCTCAGGATGTTTTCAAAGGCGGCATCGAGCGAGGCCAGTTGTTGCAGGCTCGGTGCGCCCTTGCTCAGTTGCCCCCGCACTTGCGACCGCAAGGTCTGCAGGGACACTTCCATTTGCCGCTGGTGGGCGGCATAAAAACGACGGTAAGGCTCATAAGCCGTTTTCGGCTCAATCGGCTCATCCAGTTCTGCGGAGGGCATGTCGATGCGCGTCAGACCCGAACCGCTGGACGCACCCTGGGCGATGGATTGTTCAAGTTGGGCGCGCACTTTGTCCACATGCCGGGTCAGCGCCTCGGCCGTCATCAACCCCGCACGCCGCAAATACGCAGGCTGTGGCGCGGCGGGCTGCTGGTCGGGGTTGAGCACGCCATGCAAGGCAATGGCTTGGCGAAAGTTCAGCCAATCCCCCAGCTTCTGCCCCACATCGTCCGCGACAGGGGCGGCATCGATCATGGCGTTTTCGGTCAGAAAACGCGTCAGGCGGGAGCTGTTGAAGTGGGTACGCGGCAGGGCTCGCGTCATGGGCAGGTCGGATCGGGTTCGAAAAGCAGCGCAGCGCGCTCTTGAGGCGACGGCGGCACAGGCCATCCGTCAAGGGGCTGCCCAGTCGGGCAGAGGTGGCAAATTTTACCCGCCCGAGAGGGGGCTTGATGGGGGCGCGCTCAGCGGGTCAGTACAGCGACTTATGAATTACAAAGCAATCAATTCAAGTGCGTGCTTCAGGGCGTCTTGGGCTTGAAGTCGCAAAAGGCGGCCACCGCGCACTGCCCACACATGGGTTTGCGGGCCTGGCACACATAGCGCCCGTGCAGGATCAGCCAGTGGTGGGCATCGACCAGGTATTTGGTCGGAATGCGCTTGAGCAGCTTTTGCTCCACTTCCAACGGCGTTTTGCCCGGGGCCAGGCCCGTGCGGTTGCCCAGCCTGAAGATGTGGGTGTCCACCGCCATGGTGGGTTCGCCAAAAGCCGAGTTGAGCACCACATTGGCCGTTTTGCGGCCCACGCCGGGCAGGGCTTCGAGTTCTTCGCGGGTGCGGGGCACCTGGCCACCATGTTGCTCCACCAGAATCCGGCAGGTTTCCATCAGGTGCCTGGCTTTGCTGCGGTACAGGCCGATGGTCTTGATGTAGCTCTCCAGCCCCTCCAACCCAAGATCAAGGATCTTTTGCGGCGTGCCCGCCACCGGAAACAGCTTGCGCGTGGCTTTGTTCACGCCCACATCGGTGGCCTGGGCCGACAGCAGCACGGCGGCCAGCAACTCAAACACGCTGGTGTATTCCAGCTCGGTCACGGGCATGGGGTTGGCGGCTTGCAGGGTGGCAAAAAAAGATTCGATCTGTGCGGGTTTCATGGGGCGTCCGGATGTTGGCAAAATGTCGGCCAAGACAACCTGAAAGATACACCATGCCCTTGCAGTTCGCCGATCGCCTGAACAACGTCGAAACCTCCGCCATCCGTGAGCTGTTCAAGCTCCTTGGCAAGCCGGGCATCATCAGTTTTGCCGGCGGCTTTCCCGACAGCGCCATGTTCGACGTGGACGGCATCCGCGAAGCCAGCAACGCCGCCCTGACGCAAGACCCCGGCGCAGCCCTGCAATATGGCGCAACCGAAGGCTTTGGCCCGCTGCGCGAGCAACTGGCCCACTTCATGGGCCAAAAGGGCGCCCAAGACGTGACCGCCGAACAGCTGATCGTGACCACCGGCAGCCAGCAGGCGCTGGATTTGATCGGCAAAACCATGATCAGCCCTGGCGACAAGGTGATCGTGGAAGGCCCGACCTTTTTGGCCACCATCCAGTGCTTCCGTTTGTATGGGGCCGAACTCATCAGCGCCCCGGTGGACGGTCACGGCGTCAAGACCGACGAGCTGGAAAAGCTGATCGCCGAGCACAAGCCGAAATTCGTTTACCTGATCCCCACCTTTGGCAACCCCAGCGGTGCCTTGCTCAGCGCCGAGCGCCGCCAACAGGTGCTTCAAATGGCCGTCAAACACCAGACCCTGATCGTCGAAGACGACCCTTATGGCGACCTGTATTTTGGCGAAGCGCCGCCGCCCAGCCTGCTGGCCATGAGCGCAACGGTGCCCGGCAGCCGCGAGTTGCTGGTGCATTGCGGGTCCCTGTCTAAAGTGCTGTCGCCCGGCCTGCGTGTGGGTTGGATGATCGCGCCCTCCGAACTGCTGGCCCGCGCCACCATGTGCAAACAGTTCAGCGACGCCCACACCAGCACCTTTGCCCAGGCCACGGCCGCGCAATACCTCAAGGCAGGTCGCATGCCCGCCACGCTGGACAAGGTGCGCGCTGTGTATGCAAAGCGCGCACAAACCATGGGCGATGCGCTGCGCCGTGAGTTGGGCGATGCGGTGGAGTTTGTGCAACCGCAAGGCGGCTTGTTCGTGTGGGCGCGCCTTACGGGTGCAGGCGGCAAAGTGGCCGATGGCAACGTGTATGCCAAACGCGCCATCGAGCAAGGCGTGGCCTTTGTGCCGGGCACGCCGTTCTTTTGCGCCAACCCCGACCACGCCACCTTCCGCCTGAGCTTTGCCACTGTGGGCGAAGACAAGATCCTTGAAGGTGTCTCGCGCCTGGCCAAGGCTTTGTGAGCGATCGGCTCCACCATGGCGGCGGTAACCCTGATTTTGTGGGAGGCCGCCCCTGCGGCCGAATGCCGGCATGGGCTCAACACCCATTCGCGAGCACGGGCTCGCTCCCACAGGGGCGAATCGCCCATGACGGGTGTCATCGCCGCACCATGAGGCCCACATGAGCACTGAACAAAGCATTACCGTCGATGGCACTGAAGTCTTGCTGCAAGGGCGCGGCGATCAGGTCATCCTGATGCTGCATGGCTGGCCCGATACCCGAGCCTTGTGGGAGGACACCGTCCTCGCCCTCAAGGCCGACCATGTCTGTGCGCGACTGACCTTGCCGGGCTTCACCCGAGGCCCAGCATCTGCCGTGTCGCTGGAAGAGATGAACCAGTTCCTGCGCCGCGTGATCAACCGCATCAGCCCCGGCAAGCCCGTGACCCTGATGCTGCACGACTGGGGATGCGCTTTTGGTTATGAATTTGCCATTCGCCACCCTGAGCGCGTGGCCCGGGTGGTGGCGGTGGACGTGGGGGACCACAACTCGCCCCGCTTGCAGCGCAGCTGGGGGGTACGCGAAAAATTTTCGGTGTTCGCCTATCAATATTGGCTGGCCATAGCTTGGAAAATCGGCCGCAGTTTCAGCCCTGGCTTGGGCAACCGCATGACCCGCGCCATGGCCCGCTGGCTGCGCTGCCCCACGAATCCAGACAGCATCAATTACCGCATGAACTACCCTTATGCCATGCAGTGGTTTGGTGCGGCAGCCGGGTTCAAGCGGGCTGCCCCGGTGCACTTGCCCATGCCCATGCTGTACGTGTATGGCGCACGCAAACCTTTCATGTTCCATTCGCCCGAATGGCTGGAAACGTTGGCGGCACGTGAGGGCTGTGCTGTCGAAGGCCTGCCCTGCGGGCACTGGGTCATGGTGTCACAGCCCGAGGCGTTTCAGGCGCGTGTGCGTGCATGGCTGGGGAGCTCAGATTGAAACCCGACGACCTCATAAAGCTCGTTACCATGCCCATGCCTTTTGGCAAACACAAGGGCACGTTGATCGCAGATTTGCCCGGGAACTACCTCAACTGGTTTGCGCGCGAAGGTTTCCCCAAAGGCGAGGTCGGTCAGCTGCTACGCCTGATGCAGGAGATTGATCACAACGGCCTGAGCGACTTGCTCAAGCCCTTGCGCCAACCCCGGTAGGTCGGTGGCTTCAGCCTCCGACTTGGGCCTAGGCCTGGCCTAGCTCTGCTTTGTGGGAAGCCGCCCCTGCGGCCGAATGCGGGTATGGGCACAGCGCACATTCGCGAGCAGGGGCTCGCTCCCACAGGGATCGGCAACTCCCACTCGATACAGAAAGCTCAGGGCTTGACGACTTCCAGCAGACGGTCCAGCCCGCCTTCTTGAATAGCCACCATGGCCTGTTCGCGCACCTTGGGTTTGGCGTGGTAAGCAACCGACAAACCGGCAGCGCCCATCATGGGCAGGTCGTTTGCGCCGTCGCCCATGGCGATGCATTCGTGCGGTTCGATGCCCAAAAGCGACGCGACTTCGAGCATGGTGCGGCGTTTTTCGGCGCCGTCGCAAATGTCGCCCCAGCTTTGCATCACCAGGCCGCCTGTGAGTTCACCGTTGACCACCTCCAGCCGGTTGGAGCGGGCAAAGTCGATGTTCAGACGTGCTTTGACACGGTCGGCAAAGAAGGTGAAGCCACCTGACACCAACAGCACCTTCATGCCCACCTTCTGGCAAGCGGCGATCAGCTCGGCCGCGCCGGGATTGATCTTCATGCGCTCGGTGTACACGCGCTCCATGTCGGCCAGCATCACGCCTTTGAGCAGGGCCAAGCGGCGGCGTAGGCTCTCTTTGAAGTCGGTGATCTCGCCTCGCATGGCCGCTTCTGTGATGGCGGCCACCTCGGCCTTGCGGCCCACAGCGTCGGCGATCTCGTCGATGCACTCGATGCTGATGAGCGTGGAGTCCATGTCAAACGCGATGAGCTTGAACTGGGACAGCGAAAGAGGGGCGGTGAAGCCTTGGATGGCAAGGCCGGGGGCGAATTCGGTGGCGTTGGCGTTGGTCATGGGTCAGGATTATCGAAGATCGTTGAATGGACTCAGGCGATGGCTGTTTCGGTTTTGGGTTGACCCAATGAGCGCAAAACATCCCGCACCATCTGCGCCCGCGCCTTGGGGTCGGGCAGTTCGCGTTCGATGCGCAGCTTGTCGTTGCCTGCCAGCTTGATGTGTTTGTTCTTCTGGATCAGGTCGATGATGGCCATGGGGTCCACGGGCGGGTTTGGCTTGAAGGTGATCTGGATGACGCCCGGGGCGGCGTCGACCTTGATCACGCCATAGGGCTGGGTCAGCACGCGCAGACGGTGCACGTCCACCAGCGTTTGCGCTTGGGGGGGGAGTTTGCCAAAGCGGTCGACCAGCTCTTCGAGCAGGGCGTCGATCTGGTCGCTGGTTTTGGCGGTGGCCAGCTTCTTGTAAAACGACAAGCGCAGGTGCACGTCGCCGCAGTAGTCGTTGGGCAGCAGGGCGGGGGCGTGCAGGTTGATGTCGGTCGTGACCGACAGGGGGCTCAGCAAATCAGGCTCTTTGCCTGCTTTGAGGCTGCGCACCGCCTCGGACAGCATCTCGTTGTAGAGCTGGAAGCCCACTTCGAGCATGTTGCCGCTTTGGTTTTCGCCCAGCACCTCGCCCGCGCCGCGAATTTCCAGGTCGTGCATGGCGAGATAAAAGCCGCTGCCCAGTTCTTCCATCTGCTGAATGGCGTCTAGGCGCTGTGCGGCTTGCTTGGTGAGGCCCTCGATCTCGGGCACCATCAAATAGGCATAGGCCTGGTGGTGCGAGCGGCCCACGCGCCCGCGCAGCTGGTGCAGCTGGGCCAGGCCGAACTTGTCGGCACGGCTGATGACAATGGTGTTGGCCGTGGGCACGTCGATGCCGGTCTCGATGATGGTCGAGCACAGCAAGATGTTGTAGCGCTGGGCCACAAAGTCGCGCATGACCCGCTCCAGCTCGCGCTCGGGCATCTGGCCGTGGGCCACGGCGATGCGGGCTTCGGGCAGGATTTCTTCGAGCTTTTGGCGGCGGTTTTCAATCGTCTCGACCTCGTTGTGCAAAAAGTAGCACTGGCCGCCGCGCTTGAGCTCGCGCAGCACCGCCTCGCGGATCACGCCCGTGCCCTCATTGCGCACAAAGGTCTTGATGGCCAGACGGCGCTGCGGCGCGGTGGCGATCACGCTCAAGTCGCGCAGACCTTCGAGTGCCATGCCCATGGTGCGGGGGATGGGCGTGGCCGTGAGCGTCAGCACATCGACCTCGGCGCGCAGGGCTTTCATGGCCTCTTTGTGGCGCACGCCAAAGCGGTGTTCTTCGTCAATGATCAAGAGGCCCAGGTTCTTGAAGTGGGTCTTCTCGGACAGCAGCTTGTGCGTGCCGACCACGATGTCCACCGTGCCGTCCTCGATGCCTTTCATGGCCGCCGTGACTTCCTTGCCAGAGCGGAAGCGCGAGACCTCGGCCACCTTGACGGGCCATTTGGCAAAGCGGTCTTTGAGCGTCTGGTAATGCTGCTCGGCCAGCAGCGTGGTGGGCGCCAGCAGGGCGACCTGCTTGCCGCCCGTCACGGCCACAAAGGCGGCGCGCAGGGCGACTTCGGTTTTGCCAAAACCCACGTCGCCGCAGACCAGACGGTCCATGGGGCGGGGGCTGATCATGTCTTGAATGACGCAGTGGATGGCGGCCTTTTGGTCGGCGGTTTCCTCAAAGCCGAAGTCGTTGGCAAAGGTCTCGTAGTCCTGCGGGCTGTAGCGGAAGGCATGGCCCTCGCGTGCGGCGCGGCGGGCGTAGATGTTGAGCAACTCGGCGGCCGAGTCGCGCACCTGCTCTGCGGCTTTGCGTTTGGCTTTTTCCCACTGGCCAGAGCCCAGTTTGTGCAGAGGCGCTTCGTCGGCGCTCACGCCCGTGTAGCGGCCAATCAGTTGCAGCTGGCTCACGGGCACATAGAGGGTGGCTTTGTCAGCGTATTCGAGGTGCAGAAACTCTTGCAGCGCAGACGTCCCGTCTTCGTTTTTCTGGCCCATGTCCATGTTGATCAGGCCCCGGTAACGGCCAATGCCGTGCTGGCTGTGCACCACCGGGTCGCCCACGTTCAGCTCGCTGAGGTCTTTGATGAGCGCTTCAACGTCGCTGACCTGTTCCTGCTTTTTGCGGCGGCGCGTGGTGGGGCCCGCGGCAAAGAGCTCGGTTTCGGTGACCAGATCAATGCCATGCTCAAACCAATGGAAGCCGCTGACCAGCGCCGCCGTGGCCATGCCGACTTTTTCGTCGCTGGTCAAAAACTCTTCCAAGCTGTCAAACACGGGCGGCGTGAGGCCGCTGGAGCGCACGAAGTCGAGCAGGCTTTCGCGTCGTCCATCGCTTTCGGCCAGGATCAGCACGCGGTTTTTGCCGCTGTGGATGTGCGCTTGCAGCCGTGCCAGCGGGTCTTCGGCACCGCGCACCACCGTCAGTTCGGGCAGGGGCTGGACCAGGGCGTTGTTTTCAACATCATCGGTCCCTGGGCGCAAAGCCAGTTGCGCGTGGCCGTTGGTCAGGGTGTAGAACTGCTCGGCGCTCAAAAACAGCGCATCGGGCGGCAGCACGGGCCGCTCGGGGTCGCCTTGCACCAGGCGGTAGCGGTCGCGGGTGTCTTGCCAAAAGCGCTGGAAGGCCGGCTCCAGATCGCCGTGCAGCACCAAGGTGGCGGCATCGCTTTTGGACGAACCTTCGCCTGCACCCAGGTAGTCAAACACCGTGGCGGTTTCTTCAAAGAACAGCGGCAGGTAATACTCGATACCCGCCGTGGCCACACCGTTGCCCATGTCCTTGTAGATGCGGCTTTTGGTCGGGTCGCCTTCGAGCAGTTCGCGCCAGCGGCTGCGAAAGCGCGCACGGGCTGCCTCGTCCATCGGGAACTCGCGCCCGGGCAGCAGGCGCACTTCGGGCACGGGGTAGAGGCTGCGCTGGCTGTCGGGGTCAAAGGTGCGGATCGAGTCGATTTCGTCGTCAAACAGGTCCACGCGGTAAGGCACCAGCGAGCCCATGGGGAACAAATCGATCAGGCCGCCGCGCACCGCGTATTCGCCTGGGCTGACCACCTGGCTGACGTGCGAATAGCCTGCCAGCGTGAGCTGCGCCTTGAGCTGGGCTTCGTCGAGCTTTTGCTTGACCTTGAACTCGAAGGTGTAGCCCGCCAGAAAGGACGGCGGGGCCAAGCGGTAGAGCGCGGTGGTGGCGGGCACCAGCACCACATCGGCGCTCTCGGCATGGTTGCGCTGCTTGATGCGCCACAGGGTCGCCAAACGCTCGGAGATCAAGTCCTGGTGCGGCGAAAACGTGTCATACGGCAGGGTTTCCCAGTCCGGGAACATCACGCAGCGCAGGCCGGGCGCAAAAAACACCAGCTCGTCCATCAGGCGCTGCGCATCTGCCGCGTCGCTGGTCACGATGGCCGTGAGCTTGCCCGCCTTTTTCTCGCGCTCGGCCAGCTGGGCCAGCAACACGGCATCGGCCGAGCCGACAGGGCGGGGCAGGGTGAAACGTTTGCCGGTGATGAGGCTGGGCAGTTGCATGGTGGCGTTGGGCAAAGGCGATGAAAAAAGCAAAACACCCCCCGCCGGGAAGGAGGGGGGTGGGGAAATCATTGAACGCCTCGATTGTAGAAGCGAGACTGCATAGCCCAGGGGAGGTCGTGGGCATCCACGAATGCAGCCGCTCTGCTTGTGAGCCGCTGCTGCTGAATACGTGTCATGCCACCTCACACATTCGGCCGCAGGGGCAGCCTCCCGCAAAGTCAAAAAATGTGATCGACTGATCTTCGTAGGAGCGAGCCCCCGCTCGCGAATGCCTGCTGTGGCAAAAGAGGCATTGTGCTGCAGGGGCAGCCTCCCACAAAAATGGGGCAAGGGGCGAGCTCTACAATCAAACGCCATGTCATTGACTCCAGAATATTCCCGTTTTCACGCCCTGATTCCCTGTGCGGGCACAGGCAGCCGTGCGGGCACGGCACAACCCAAGCAATACCAACTTGTGGCCGGACAGCCCATGGTCATGCACACCTTGCAGGCGCTAGCTCGTGTGCCGCAACTGGCCAGCGGTTGGGTGATCCTGTCGCCGGGTGATGACTTTGCATGGCCACAAGATTCTTGGCCCGCACATTTCAGGCGAGAGGCCTGCGGAGGTGCCACCCGCGCCGAAAGCGTTTTCAACGGCCTCAAGGCAATGCTGGCCGCTGGCCTTGACCCGGAGGACTGGGTGCTGGTGCACGATGCAGCGCGTTGCCTGGTTTCACCCGAATCGGTGGTGGCGCTGATCGACGCTTGCCGCGATGACCCGGTGGGCGGTTTGCTGGCCTTGCCCTTGCCTGACACGCTCAAGACCCAGAAGCCTGGTGATGTGCCGCGTGTGGACGCCACCGTGCCGCGAGAGGGCAAATGGCTGGCCCAGACGCCGCAGATGTTTCGTCTCGGGGCCTTGCACGAGGCGCTTGCGCAGGTGGCGGGCACCGATTTTGCAGGCATCACCGACGAAGCCAGTGCCATGGAGCGGCAGGGCCTGTCGCCCCGGTTGGTGCCGGGTTCGGCAATGAATTTGAAAGTCACTTACCCGGCAGACTTTGCGTTTGCCGAGGCTGTTTTAAAGGCAAAGTCATGAACATCCGCATTGGCGAAGGCTGGGACGTGCACGCCCTGGTGCCGGGGCGCAAACTCATTTTGGGTGGCATTGAAATTCCCCACACGCTCGGCCTGCTCGGCCATTCAGACGCCGATGTGCTCTTGCACGCCATCACCGACGCGGTGTTGGGCGCAGCCGGTTTGGGCGACATCGGTCGGCATTTTCCGGACACGGATGCGCAGTTCAAAGGGGCCGATTCGTCGGTGCTGCTGGCCGAGGCCATGCGCCGCGCGCGCGACAAAGGCTGGGAGCTGGTGAACGTGGACAGCACTATCGTGGCGCAAGCGCCCAAGCTGGCCCCGCACATGGCGGCCATCAACGCATCGGTGGCCAAAGCGCTGGGTGTGCAGCCCGATCAGGTCAATGTGAAGGCCAAAACGGCCGAAAAGCTCGGCCCCGTAGGCATGGGCCAGAGCATGGAAGCACGGGCGGTGGTGTTGCTGAAAAAGGCTTGATGAGCAAAGCCGAGCCCTGACCTTGGTGTTCAGCGAACTTTCGCGAGCAGGGGCTCGCTCCTGCCGAATACAAATCTTGCCTCTTTGTGAGAGGCTGCCCCTGCAGCCGAATGTCTGCGTTGGCTAAAGCCTTTTCAAGTGGCTTCGGCCTGGCGAAATTTCATCAGCGCCATCAAACCACCGGCGCTGTTGTTGAACACCGAAAACGTGCCGCCCATGCGTTGCACCGAGCGCTCCACAATGGCCAAGCCCAACCCGGAGCCTGTGGCCGATGTTCTGGCAGCGTCGCCACGGAAAAACGGTTGCGTCAGGTTTTTCAGGGCTTCGTCAGACACGCCTGGGCCTTGGTCGCGCACGCGCAGCAGCACCCAGCCCTCGTGCACACGGGCCACAATTTCGACCCGAGTCACACCATCAGATGGGCTTTGGCCATAGCGGCGGGCGTTTTCAAGCAGGTTGGACAGCACGCGGCCCAGCTCAACAGTCTCGGCCTTGACGTGCAGGTCTTCGTCCACATCCACCGTGATTTCAAAGCGCTGGTTGTTGCGCCAAGGGCCGATGCTTCGGCTGATGACGCCCGACAACAAAACCGGCCCCAACTCGGTGGGCTCTGGTCTGGCGTAGTCCAAAAACTTGTCAATGATCGCGTCCAGTTGGGCGATGTCAGCGGCCATCAGATCGCGTGTTTCGAGGTCGGCCACACTCAGTTCGGTTTCAAGCCGCAAACGGGCCAATGGCGTGCGCAAGTCATGAGAGATGCCGGCCAGCATCAAGGCCCGCTCTTGTTCAATTTTGGCCAAACGCTCGGCCATGCGGTTGAAGCCGATGTTGACCTCGCGGATTTCGCTGGTGGCCGCGTCTTCGTCCAGGGTCGAGGTGTTGAAATGACCCTCGCGCACTTGGCTGGCGGCAAATGACAGACGCTTGAGCGGGCGGTTGATCAGTCCGGCCATCATGGCGGCGCCCCCCAAAGACAGCGCCAGCGTGATGCCCAACCAGGTCAGCCAAGCCGAACCACCCAAGGGACGCAGACGTTCGGGGTCCATTTGCAGCCAATAGCTGTCACGCTCGATCTGAAAACCCACCCACAGCCCTTCGGCATCGTTCACGCGCGAGGCGATCACGGTGCCCGGCCCCAAGCGCTTGACCATCTCTTCGATCAGTCGCTTTTCCATGCCAGAAGAACCGAACGGCACCACGCTGTCACCGGGTTCACGCGTTTTGATGCTGACGTCTTCTTCGTCCGCCAGCATTTTGAGAAGCGCCACCCGAGCGATGGCGTCGGAGTGCATGAGCGCCGTTTTGGTCAAATTGACCACGGTGGCAATTTGATGCGCATTGCGCAGAATGCGGGGCTCGTATTCCTGCGTGCGAAACATTTGCAGCCATGCTAGGCTGCTGCACAAAATCAACAAGGCCAGCAAAAAAAACGTGCGCCAAAACAGACTCACTTTGAGCCTGCGCGGCACCCGTTCAAACTCCGTACCTTGAGTAATACCGACGTCAGTGGTGCTCACGGTTGACCATCGGGAACGAACACATAACCCACCCCCCAGACCGTCTGGATGACTTTGGGCGATGCAGGATCGGTTTCGATCATTTTTCTCAGTCTCGAAATTTGCACATCCAGACTGCGGTCAAAAGGCTCGAAGTCGCGACCGCGCGCCAGTTGGGCCAGCTTGTCCCTTGTCAGGGGCTGCTTGGGGTGCCGTGCCAAGGCCTTGAGCATCGCAAATTCACCACTGGTCAGGGCGATGTCCTCGCCGTCTTTGGTCAAAGAACGTTTGCCAAGATCTAGGGAGAAGGCACCGAACACGATGACTTCGTTGTCAGCCGCTGACGGTGCACCGGGCACCTCGCCTTGCGGCCTGCGGCGCAAAACCGCATGAATGCGCGCCAGCAACTCGCGGGGGTTGAACGGTTTGCCCAGGTAATCGTCAGCCCCGATTTCAAGGCCAGTGATGCGGTCCACATCTTCGACTTTTGCGGTCAGCATGATGATGGGGGTCTTGACACCCGAGTGGCGAAGGCGACGGCAAATGCTGAGCCCATCTTCGCCGGGAAGCATCAAGTCCAACACCATCAGGTCAACGGTTTCCCGTTGCAAGATGCGGTCCAAAGCGCGGCCATCTTCGGCCAGCAAGACATCAAAACCTTCTTGCGACAGAAAACGGCGCAACAGGTCGCGGATGCGGGCGTCATCGTCAACGATGATGATTTTGTCTAAGCGTTGTGATGTAGTCATGGGTTTTACTGGGCTGTCCAACCGCCATCCATGTTCCAGGCCACGCCGCGCACGTTGTTGCCTGCAGGGGAGCAGAAGAACACGGCCAGATCGCCCAGTTCATCCGGTGTGGTGAATTGCATGGAGGGCTCTTTCTCCTGGAGCAAGACTTTTTTGGCTTCCTCGTTGGACAAACCCATGGCTGCAGCTTTGGCATCCACCTGCTTTTGCACCAGAGGGGTCAACACCCAGCCAGGGCAAATGGCGTTGCAGGTCACGCCGGTGGTGGCGTTTTCAAGGGCGGTGACTTTGGTCAGCCCTACCACCCCGTGCTTGGCGGCCACATAGGCCGATTTTTCAGCCGATCCCACCAAGCCGTGGATCGATGCCACGTTGATGATGCGTCCCCAGTTGGCCGCTTTCATGGCGGGCAGTGCCAGACGGGTGGCATGGAACGCACTGGTCAGGTTGATGGCGATGATCGCGTCCCAGCGCTCGACCGGGAAGTCTTCGATCTTGGCCACATGCTGGATGCCGGCGTTGTTGACCAGGATGTCCACACGGCCAAACGTGTCGGCCGCAAACTTCATCATGGCCTCGATCTCGCTGGCTTTGCTCATGTCGGCACCGTGGTAGGCCACCTTGACGCCCAGCGCAGCGATCTCGGCTTTGGGGCCTTCTGCATCGCCAAAACCGTTCAAGACAATGTTGGCACCTTGTTTGGCCAGTGACTTGGCAATGCCCAAACCGATACCGCTTGTTGAACCCGTGACCAACGCTGTTTTACCTTGCAACATGATTTCCACTCCGAAAGATGAATTAGGATGTTCAAAAGTCCATTATGGCGCTGCTCAAGGTCGGTTTTCACTGACAAGCGCCCAGATTGTTTCCTATTGTCATGACCTCAAAGCCAGCTCAACCTTTGCTCGAATACGTGTCTTGCCCCCACCCCGAGGGCCAACACCGCATGGCGTATTGGCGCTGGGGCGATTTGCAGGCGCGCCATGTGGTGGTGTGCGCCCACGGCTTGACGCGCCAAGGCCGCGACTTTGACCGACTTGCCCAAGCCCTGATCGAAAAAAGCTCCCAGCCCTTGCAAGTCATTTGCCCCGATGTGGTCGGACGTGGTCGCAGCGAGTGGCTGAGCCAGCCTGCCGGATATCAGATTCCTCAATATGCAGCAGACATGCTGGCCATGCTGGCTCAGGTGAATGCGCAATCGGGTGCTGAAAACGCCTTGCAAACGCTGGACTGGGTAGGCACCAGCATGGGGGGCTTGATTGGCATGGTGCTGGCTGGGCAAGCGGGCTTGCCTTTGCCTGCGCCCATCCGCCGCCTGATTTTGAACGACGTGGGGCCAGCGATCACCTGGAGTTCGGTTGAGCGCATGCAAACTTATGTCGGTCAATACGGCCAATACCGCGACCTGGATGAGGCCGAGGCCGCCATGCGGGCCTTGTCATCGGGCTTTGGCCCGGTGCCCGACGATGTCTGGCGCACCATGTCTGCCCACATGACACGGCCCGGCACCGACGGGGCCTTGACCCTGCATTACGACCCGGCCATTGGTGTGCCTGTGCGCGCCATGACGCCCGAGGCCGCCGCCGCTGGCGAAGCGGCACTTTGGGCTTTGTATGACCAAATTCAGGCCCAAACGCTGCTGATTCGTGGGCAAGACTCGGACCTGCTCACCGCAGAAACCGCCACCGCCATGACGCAGCGTGGCCCACATGCGCAACTGGAAACCTGGCCCGGCTTTGGCCATGCCCCCACTTTGACGGGTGATGACCAGATGGCCGTGGTGGCCCAATTCTTGTTGGGCGTCTGACACCATGGTCAGTCCCACCTCCAGCCATTCCGCGAGCCCGATGTCGCCATCGAGCCGCTTGCACGCCTCGCATCTTCCGCCCGTGATGCTGGCCACGGCCGATGCATCCGAACAGTCTGAAACCCTGGCCAAAGCCCGCGCCTTTGCCGAGCCCCTGATCGCTTGCGAAACGCTGGACACGGGCGAAAACATCCTGGCCCATGCCGACGCCGTGGCCGCGATCCTGGCCAGCATTGGCGGCTCGGTCGCCATGCAGGCGGCCAGTTACCTAGTTTACGCCTGTCCACACCTGAACAAGCCCGAAGAGGTGATGGCCAAGGCCTTTGGCCCGCATCTGGCGCAACTGGCCATGCAAACCAACCAGCTGGTGCATGTGCAGCGCTTGTCCCGAGCGGCCGAGCCCCACACGCAGGGGCCCGACAACACGCCACTGAGCCCCCGTTTGCAGACCGAAAACGTGCGCAAGATGCTGCTGGCTTTCAGCCGCGACTTGCGCGTGGTCATGCTGCGCCTGGCCTCGCGCCTGCAGACCCTGCGCAATTACGCGGCCACCAAATTGCCCGTACCCTCGGCATTGGCCAGCGAATCGCTGCAGGTGTTTGCGCCCTTGGCCAACCGCTTGGGCATCTGGCAAATCAAATGGGAGATGGAAGACCTGTCCTTCCGTTTTCTGGAGCCAGCCACCTACAAGGACATTGCGAAGCTGCTGGACGAAAAACGTGCTGAGCGCGAACGCTACATGGTGGCGCTGCGTGAGCGCCTGCAGCAAGCCTTGGCCAGTCAAGGCATTCAGGCCACGGTAGAGGGGCGTCCCAAGCATATTTACAGCATCGTCAAAAAGATGCGAGGCAAGTCCCTGCCGTTTGAGCGCGTGTTCGACGTCCGCGCACTGCGCGTCGTGGTGCCCAGCGTGGCCGATTGCTACCAGGTCCTGAGCTGGGTGCATGAGCATTTCACGCCGATCTCGGAAGAGTTTGACGACTACATCGCCAAGCCCAAAGCCAACGGCTACCAGTCGCTGCACACCGTGGTCCGCGATGCCGACGGCGGCCCGATCGAGGTGCAAATTCGGACACAGGCCATGCACGAACACGCCGAGCATGGCGTGGCAGCGCACTGGGCCTACAAGGAAGCAGGTGCCAAAGGCTATGCAGGGGTGTCGGCCAACAGCGATTACGACACCAAAATTGCCGTGCTGCGGCAATTGCTGGCCTGGGAACGCGATCTGTCGGGGGCCGCGCAGGGGCAGACCCAAGACAAAGGTCTGTTTGACGACCGCATCTATGTGCTCACGCCAGACGCCGCCGTGGTCGAGCTGCCGCAAGGCGCCACGCCCATTGACTTTGCTTACACGGTGCACACCAACTTGGGCCACCGGTGCCGAGGCGCCAAGGTCGACGGTGCCATGGTGCCGCTCAGCACCCAACTGGCCAACGGCCAAACGGTGGAAATCACCGCCGTCAAAGAGGGCGGGCCGTCTCGCGACTGGCTCAATCTCGAATTGGGCTATCTGGCGAGCCCGCGTGCGCGGTCCAAAGTACGTGCCTGGTTCAATGCGCAGATCAGCGAAGAAACCATTTCCCGAGGTCGCGAGGCGGTCGAAAAACTGCTGCAGCGATTGGGGCGAACCGCCATGCGTCTCGATGACCTGGCCAGCCAGCTGGGCTTCAAGTCGGCCGACGGTTTGTTTGAAGTGGTGGGCAAAGACGAATACTCCCTGCGCAACATCGAGGTGTTGCTCAATCCGCCCGAGCCTGCGCTGCAGCCCGACGACTACTTTCAAAAGAAGTTCAAGGGTGCTGTGGCCCGCAAATCACCCTCGGGCGTGCTGGTGGTGGGGGTCGATTCGTTGCTCACGCAACTCTCGCGCTGCTGCAAACCCGCGCCACCCGATGCGATCAGTGGCTTTGTCACACGCGGCAAGGGCGTCAGCATCCACCGCCAGGACTGCAGCAACTTGCGAGAACTGGCTTCGCGCCACGCTGAGCGCGTGATTGACGTGCGCTGGGGTGACCACAAAGGCCCCGATGCCTCGGTTTACCCGGTGGATGTGGCGGTGGAGGCTTTTGACCGGCAAGGCTTGCTGCGCGACATTTCCGAAGTATTTGCCAAGGAAAAGATGAACGTGATCGGTGTGCAAACCCAATCCGTCAAAGGCACAGCCTGGATGACCTTCACGGTCGAAATTGGCGATGCCGTCACCTTGAACAAGGTTTTGGGCAGCGTGCGCGGCGTGAAAGGGGTGAGGGCGGCGCGAAGGCGCTAAAACACGTGAAATTGGAAAGCGTCACGAAAAAGGTGTTTTTTGCCGCTATAATTTGAGGCTACAACAGGCGCGTAGCTCAGTTGGTTAGAGCACCACCTTGACATGGTGGGGGTCGCTAGTTCGAATCTAGTCGCGCCTACCAAATTTTTTGGTAGATAAATCAAGCACTTAGCGGAAACGCTCGGTGCTTTTTTTTCGTTTGCGCGTCTTTAAATGCCTTTTAAAGACACCGCTCCGTCATTTCTCCGCCACTCACCGCCCAGCACGCTTCGCCAATGAAGCCCGTGCAAGGGGTCATCCCATACCGATCGGCGTCAGGGCTTGTCCACGGGTTTGAACGCGCAGGACTGCAACTGCGCCAGTGTCACAAACTGCAGCGCGCGCTCGTGCGTGCATTCCAGAACCACGGGAGGCGCAGCGCCCGCGTTCAGCGCTTCTTTCCAGCGCATGGCGCACAGGCACCAACGGTCGCCCGCTTTCAAGCCGGCAAAGCGGTATTCGGCGCGTGGCGTAACGAGGTCGTTGCCGCGAGCCAGCGAAAAATCCAGAAACTCTTGCGTGACTTTCGCGCAGACCACATGGCTGCCTTGGTCATGGTCGTCCGTGTTGCAGCAGCCATCCCGGTAATACCCGGTCAAAGGGTCATAAGAGCAGGGGACCAGTTCCTCACCCAAGACGTTCAGTGCGTTTTCGCTCATTTTTTGACCTAGATAAAGCCGAATGACAGATCAGAACCCCAGACGCCGGGGTCTGGCGTCTGGGTTTGCATCGGGGTTGAGGTTCAAGCTGCAACCATGCCCTGATGGCGCAGCAAGGCGTCCAGGCTCGGCTCTCTGCCTCGGAAGGCCTTGAAAGATTCAATCGCTGGCCGGCTGCCGCCCGCTTCCAAAATGGCTTGCCGGTACAGGCGGCCGGTTTCCACGCTGGGCGTGCCGTCTGCGGCTGCAGTTTCTTCAAACGCGGCGTAAGCGTCTGCGCTCAGCACTTCGGCCCATTTGTAACTGTAATAACCGGCGGCGTAACCGCCAGCAAAGATGTGGCTGAAGGTGTGGGCCATGCGGTTGAAGGCGGGCGGCTGCATCACGGCGACTTCGTCACGCACTTGGCGCAGGAGCGGCATGAAGTCTTGCGCCGGGTCATGCTCAGAGTGAACCAGCATGTCGAACAATGAAAACTCGATTTGGCGCAGGGTTTGCAAGCCGCTTTGGAAGTTTTTGGCAGCCAGCATCTTGTCGAAGAGCGCGCGGGGCAGGGGCTCGCCGGTTTCCACATGGGCGGTCATGTGGCGCAGCACCGACCATTCCCAGCAGAAGTTTTCCATGAACTGGCTGGGCAGCTCGACCGCGTCCCACTCGACGCCGCTGATGCCCGAGACATCGCGCTCGCTCACCTGGGTGAGCATGTGGTGCAGGCCGTGGCCAAACTCGTGGAAAAGGGTGATCACATCGTCGTGCGTGAGCAAAGCGGGCTGGCCGTTCACGCCTTCGGCAAAGTTGCACACCAGGTGCGCCACGGGCGTTTGCAGCACGCCGGTGTCGGGGCGCTGCCAGCGGCCGCGCACATCGTCCATCCAAGCGCCGCCGCGCTTGCCTGCGCGGGCTGGGGGGTCGAGGTAGAACTGGCCAATCAGCTTGCCATCACGCTCAATACGGTAAAAACCAACGGCGGGGTGCCAGACCGGCGCTTGGTCGGCGCGAATATTCACCTCAAACAGGGTCTCGATGATCTTGAACAGACCCGCCAGCACCTTGGGCGCGGTGAAGTACTGTTTGACTTCTTGTTCGCTGAAGCTGTAGCGGGCTTCTTTGAGTTTTTCAGACAAATAAGGCACGTCCCAGGCATTCAGCGGGCCGGTGATGCCCAGTGCATTGGCGGCAAATTCGCGCAGATCGGCCAGGTCTTTTTCGGCAAACGGGCGGGCTTTGACCGCCAGGTCGCGCAAAAAGCCGATGACTTTTTCGGGGGATTCGGCCATCTTGGGCACCACCGACACTTGGGCGTAGTTGTCAAAGCCCAGCAGGCGGGCTTCTTCTTGGCGCAGGGCCAGGATTTCTTGCATCAAGGCGGTGTTGTCGAACTGCTGGGTCTCTTCCGGCGCTTGGTCCGAGGCTCGGGTGACGTGGGCTTTGTAGAGTTGTTCGCGCAAGGCGCTGCTGTCGGCAAACTGCATCACCGGCAGGTAAACCGGCATCTTGAGCGACAAGCGGTGGCCTTCTTGGCCTTCTTTTTGGGCGGCATCGCGCGTGGCTTGAACCACATCGGCAGGCACACCTTTGAGCTGGTCTTCGCTCACGTACAGCGCAAACTTGTCGGTTGCGTCCAGCGTGTTTTCGCTGAACTTTTGCGTGATTTCGGCCAAGCGCTCTTGGATGGCGGCGTAGCGTTCTTTGGCCGCGCCTTGCAGTTCGGCGCCGCCCAAGACAAAGCCGCGCAGGGCGTTTTTGCGGGCTTGTGTTTGCTCGGTGTTGAGGCTGGCCGCGTCAATGGCTTTGTATTTGGCATACAGGCGCTCGTCGCTGCCCAAGCGGGTCCAGAACTCGGTTACGCGGGGCAGGGCGGCGTTGTAGGCGGCACGCAGCTCGGGCGTGTCGGCCACGCTGTTGAGGTGACTCACCGCCCCCCAGGCCAGACCCAGTCGCTCTGTAGCCACGTCCAAGTTGCTGGCGATGGCTTTCCAGTCGGCCGGAAACTCAGCGGCGGTCACCGTTTCGAGTGCCTTGTCGGCTGCGGCCAGCAATTCGTCCATGGCCGGGGCCACATGTTCGGGCGCGATGCGGTCAAACAGGGGCAGGCCAGAGGTGTCGAGCAAGGGGTTGGTCATGGGCAGTTCCAGAGGGTCAAGTACGGGTGTGATGTTCTCACTTGGAGGCGCGTTCTGCAGCTTCAAGGGTATTGACCAGCAGCATGGTGATGGTCATGGGGCCGACGCCGCCGGGCACAGGGGTGATGTGGCTGGCGACCTCTTTCACGCCATCAAAGTCCACATCGCCACACAGCTTGCCTTCGTCGTTGCGGTTCATGCCCACGTCCAGCACCACCGCGCCAGGCTTGACCATGTCGGCCGTCAGTACGTTGCGCTTGCCCACGGCGGCCACGATCACGTCGGCTTGCAAAGTCAGAGCTTTGAGGTTTTGGGTGCGAGAGTGCGCCACCGTCACCGTGGCGTCTTTTTGCAGCAGCATCAGCGCCATGGGCTTGCCCACAATGTTGCTGCGGCCAATGACCACGGCGTGCTTGCCACGCAGGTCATAGCCGATGCTTTCCAGCATCTTCATGCAGCCATAGGGCGTGCAAGGCCAAAAGCCGGGCATGCCGGTCATCAGGGCGCCTGCGCTGGCGATGTGAAAGCCGTCCACGTCCTTGGCCGGGCTGATGGCTTCGATCACTTTTTGCGCGTCAATGTGGGCGGGCAGGGGCAGTTGAACCAGGATGCCGTGGATTGCCGGGTCGTTGTTCAGCGCTTCCACGCGGGCCAGCAAGTCCGCTTCGGTCATGGTGGCTTCGTATTTCTCAAGCACCGAATGCAGACCACTGTCTTCGCAGGCTTTGACCTTGTTGCGCACATAAACCTGGCTGGCCGGGTTGTCGCCCACCAGCACCACCGCCAAGCCTGGGGTGACGCCTTTGGCCTTGAGGGCTTGGGCGCGGGTGGCGACCTCGGTGCGCAGTTGTTTGGACAGGGCGTTGCCGTCGATGAGTTGTGCGGTCATGTTGGAAAACTCGAAAAGTCAGAGAAAAAATGCAAAACGCCCGGCGGGTGCGGGCGTTTCGGTCAGGGGTGGTTGGATCAGGCCTTGGGTGCGTTTTGCCCCAGCGCGATCTTGAGCAGGTCGGCCACGGTGTTGGCGTTGAGCTTTTCCATGATGTTGGCGCGGTGCGCCTCCACCGTCTTGATGCTGATGCCCAGATCGTCGGCGATTTGCTTGTTCAGGCGACCGGCGACGATGCGCTCGAGCACCTGAGCTTCGCGGCCCGTGAGCTTGGACAGCAGGGCGTCGCGGCTGGCGGCTTGTTGGTAACCCGCAAACGCTTCACGCGCTTCGTCGAGCATGCGCTCGACCAAACCCAGCAGCTCTTCTTCCTTGAAAGGCTTCTGGATAAAGTCCATCGCGCCTTTTTTCATGGTGTTCACGGCCATTGGCACGTCGCCGTGGCCGGTGATGAAAACGATGGGCAAGGGCGAACGGCGTTCGATCAGGCGGTCTTGCAACTCCAGACCGGTCATGCCACCCATGCGGATGTCGGCGATCAGGCAGGCCACTTCACGGGGGTCGTAGCGGCTGATGAAAGATTCGGCGCTGTCAAAGCAACGCACACGGTAGTCTTTGCCTTCGAGCAACCACTGCAGGGAGTCGCGCACCGCTTCGTCATCGTCAACGACGTAAACAGTGCCTTTTTTCGGAATCAAACTCATTCATTTACCCCGGTGGGTTGTTGTGTGGTCAAAGTGGTTTCGACCGGAATCCAGAAGGAGAACCGGCAACCGGTCACCTCGCCGGCATTGTAGAGGTTCTCGGCAGCGATCCTGCCCTGGTGCGACTCGATGATGCTGCGGCACAAATTGAGGCCAATGCCCATGCCCTCGACCTTGGTCGAGAAAAATGCTTCATAGACGCGTTCAATGTCTTCCGGGGGCAGGCCCTGACCCGTGTCCGTGACAGAAAACTCGACCACCGACTGGTTGTCGATCTGCTTGGGCACGATGCGCAATTCGACTTGGCGCTGCCCCGGAGCACGGTTGGCGTTGTCGATGGACTCGGCGGCGTTTTTCATCAGGTTGATCAGCACCTGCTCGATCAGGATGGGGTCGACCATGAGCTGCGGCAGCCGGGCAGCCACGTGGTGGGTCAGCCGCACATGGCGTCTGCGCATTTCGATTTCGGCCAGCTCCAGCGATTCACTGACCATGGCCGAGACATCCGACAAGGTCCGATTGGGCTCGCTGCGCTTCACAAAGCTGCGGATTCGCAAAATGATTTGCCCGGCCCGCTGGGCCTGCCGTGCGGTTTTGTCGAGGGCAAACAAGAGGTCTTCTTCTTTGACCTGTTTGGCCTTGATGCGCGAAATCATGCCGCTGCAGTAGTTGCTGATGGCCGTGAGCGGCTGGTTCAGCTCGTGCGCCACGCTGGAGGCCATCTCGCCCATGGTGATCAAGCGGCTGGCGGTCTGGGCGCGTTCGGCTTGCTGTGCGGCCAACTCTTCGGCCTGGCGGCGGGGCGTGATGTCGCTGGCAATCACCATTTGGGCCAGGCGACCATCGGCCCAGTTGATGTAGCGGGAGCGCACTTCCAGCCATTTGCCCAATTCAGAGACAAAGATTTCGGCGTTTTCCGAGGTGGCCACCGTCAGGCTCTCGGTGGGCAAGCCCACCATGTCGTCCACCTCATCCATTTGATCGGCCGCATTGCTGGCACCCGCTTGCTGAACCAAGCGCAAATGCCCCTGGGTGTTTTGCCCAAACCAGAGCCGATAAAGCTTGTTGGCAAACAGCAGCTCCTCGCTGCCCAAAGGGGCCACCGACACCGAAGCGTCCAGCGCTTCCAACACGATGGTGAACCGCTCGTGCGAACCGGCCAGCTGTTCCCGAATCCGGTTGGGCTCGGTGATGTCGGTCATCGACGTCATCCAGCCCGTTTGCTTGCCCGTCGCATCGATCAACGGCGACACGTACATGCGGGCATCGAACAACTGGCCGTTTTTGCGCTTCACACGCACCTGAAAGCCGCCCGCTGAGTGCTGACCGCTGATTTCTTCTTCGAGCCTGGTCATCAGCAGTTCCCGGTCCTGGTCGGGCCAGTAAGGGAAGGGCGCCACCGCGCCGACCAGATCGGATTCGCTCCAGCCGGTCATCTGGCAAAAAGCCGGGTTCACATAAGTGATGCGGCCGCGCAGGTCCAGGGCGCGCATGCCCGTGAGCATGGAGTTTTCCATCGCCCGGCGAAAGTTGGTTTCGGCCACCAAAGCTTTTTGCGCCTGAATGCGCCTGCGGGTGTGACGCCAGTTGCCAATCAGCATCCACGCAGTCATGACACTCAACACACCGACCAACCAAAACAAGCCGCCGCCCACCAAGCCTTGCGACGTGCGCCAAGCCTGAGCGCGCAAGATCAGGTCGTTGCCCACGGGGGACACCGGCACTTCGTAATCGTTGTTGGGTTTGTCACTGCCAGGCAGCAAACTCCAAAGCGCAATGCGCCCCGGAATGGTTTGCCCTGCCAGCAAATGGCCTTTGCCGTCTTGCAAAGCCACCGCGTACTTGGCCAGCACCTCGGTGGGAATGCCGTAACGCAGCAAGCCCTCCATGGTGTATTCGGCCAGGAGCACACCGCTGAACCGCCCTTGGTCGTTGCTCAAAGGGGAGTGCAGTTGCAGCACGGCCATTTGAGCGTCCCTGTCTGCATCGGCATCGACCTTGCCGTAGATCGGCTGCATCAGATCGCGCGCCAAGCTGAAGTGACTTTCTGTTTCGCCCACTTTGAGCACCGTTCCAGCCCGCAAGTGCTGGCTGGGTGAAATGCTGGAAACACTTTGGTTGGCGATGATGCGCCGACGGTCGTCAATCCAGGTCAGCGACATGAATTCCGGGTATTGCTGCACCAAGGCTTCGGCCCGCAACAGGAACTGGTCAGCCCGTATCTCCTTGTTGGAGACATCACGCGCCAAGCGCATGACCTGCTCTTGTCGCTCCAGCAAACGCAAGCGCAGGCGTTGCTGTGCATATTCGACATCGCGCTTGATGGCTTCTTGTTCGCGCTCGATTTCCTCGACACGCAAATACCAAAAAGCACTGGCAATGGCCGCCAGAAACAGCACCACAGCGGCCACGGGTGCCAGGTTGGCAAACCGGTCTTGCCTGTTGGGGGATTGGCGTTGCCACCATGTGCGCCACCACGCCCAAGGCCCGACTTTTTTCACAACCGACGCTGCTCTGTTCAATTCCATGCCGCCGAGTTTAGGTGACAACCCTTGCGTATTTGCCCTGAAGGGCTGTTTACGACACACCAGAATAGTCATCATATTTCACAATGCAAAACAGTTAAGCACAATTTGAAATTCATCAGAAAATATGTGAAAATTCGGGCATCATTTCTGAACAACATCAACAGGAGACAAACATGACCGCGGCAACACCTCAACAGCCGGCTCTGGACATGGACAGCCAAGAGACCCGTGAATGGATGGACGCACTGTCCGCCGTGATTGAAAAAGAAGGCGGCGAACGTGCGCACTTCTTGATCGAGCAACTGCTCGAACATGCCCGCGAAAACAGCATCGACATGCCGTTCTCGGCCAACACGGGTTATGTGAACACCATCGAGCCCAACCAAGAAGCCCGCTGTCCCGGCAACATCGAGATCGAAGAACGCCTGCGCGCCTACATGCGCTGGAACGCCATGGCCATGGTCGTCAAGGCCAACCGGCACAACCCTGAAGACGGTGGCGACTTGGGCGGTCACATCGGCTCATTCGCCTCGCTGGCCCACATGTTTGGTGCCGGTTTCAACCACTTCTGGCACGCAGAAAACGAAAACCACGGCGGCGACTGCCTCTACATCCAGGGCCACGTGTCGCCCGGCGTGTATGCCCGCGCTTATCTGGAAGGCCGCCTGACCGAAGAGCAGTTGCTCAACTTCCGCCAAGAAGTCGATGGCAAAGGTTTGTCCAGCTATCCACACCCCAAACTCATGCCCGAGTTCTGGCAGTTCCCCACCGTGTCGATGGGCCTGGGCCCATTGATGGCGATTTACCAAGCGCGCTTCTTGAAGTACTTGCACGCACGCGGCATTGCCAACACCGAAAACCGCAAGGTCTGGGTGTTCTGCGGTGACGGCGAGATGGACGAAGTCGAATCGCTGGGCGCGATCGGCCTGGCCGCACGCGAGAAGCTGGACAACCTGATCTTTGTCGTCAACTGCAACCTGCAACGTCTGGACGGCCCGGTGCGCGGCAACGGCAAGATCGTGCAAGAACTCGAAGGCGAATTCCGTGGTTCCGGCTGGAACGTGATCAAGCTCTTGTGGGGCAGCGAGTGGGACAAGCTGTTGGCCCGCGACAAGGATGGCGCTTTGCGCAAGCTGATGATGGACACGCTGGACGGCGACTACCAGGCCTTCAAAGCCAACGACGGTGCCTATGTGCGCAAGCATTTCTTTGGCCGCGACCCTCGCACGCTGGAGATGGTCGCGCACATGAGCGACGACGAAATCTGGAACCTCAAGCGCGGCGGCCATGACCCGCAAAAGGTGTATGCGGCCTACCACCAGGCCGTCAACACCACAGGTCAACCCACCGTGTTGCTGATCAAGACTGTCAAGGGTTTTGGCATGGGCAAAGCCGGTGAAGGCAAAAACAACGTCCACCAGACCAAAAAACTGACCGACGAAGACATCCGCTACATGCGTGACCGCTTCAACATCCCGGTGCCAGACAGCGAATTGGCCAATGTGCCGTTCTACAAGCCAGCGGACGACACCCCTGAAATGCGCTACCTGCACGAGCGCCGCAAGGCCTTGGGCGGCTACTTGCCGCACCGCCGCACGAAAGCCGAAGAAAGCTTCACCGTGCCGTCGCTCGACATCTTCAAATCGGTGATGGAGCCCACTGCCGAAGGCCGTGAAATCTCCACCACCCAGGCGTATGTCCGCTTCTTGACCCAACTGCTGCGCGACCAGGCCCTGGGCCCACGTGTGGTGCCCATTTTGGTGGACGAAGCCCGTACCTTTGGTATGGAAGGCCTGTTCCGCCAGATCGGCATTTACAACCCTGCGGGCCAGCAGTACACCCCGGTCGACAAAGACCAGGTCATGTACTACAAGGAAGACAAAGCCGGTCAGATTCTGCAAGAAGGCATCAACGAAGCCGGTGGCATGTCCAGCTGGATTGCTGCGGCCACCAGCTACAGCACCAGCAACCGCATCATGGTGCCGTTCTACGTGTACTACTCGATGTTCGGTTTCCAGCGCATTGGCGACTTGGCTTGGGCTGCGGGCGACATGCAAGCACGCGGCTTCTTGCTGGGTGGCACCTCGGGGCGGACAACGCTCAACGGCGAAGGCTTGCAGCACGAAGACGGTCACAGCCACATCATGGCCAACACCATCCCCAACTGCGTGTCTTATGACCCCACCTTCGCGCACGAAGTCGGCGTCATCCTGCACCACGGTTTGAAGCGCATGGTCGAGAAGCAAGACAACGTCTTTTATTACCTGACGCTGCTGAACGAAAACTACGCCATGCCCGGCCTCACGCCCGGCACAGAAGAGCAGATCATCAAAGGCATGTATTTGTGCAAGCCCGGCGTAGCATCGAGTGGCACCTCCGGCGCGGGCGAAAAGCGCGTGCAACTGCTGGGCTCGGGCACCATCCTGCGCGAATCCATTGCGGCGCAAACCCTGCTGGCCACCGACTGGGGCATCCAGGCCGACGTGTGGAGCTGCCCAAGCTTCAACGAGCTGACCCGCGACGGTCAAGACGCCGAGCGCTTCAACCTGCTGCACCCACTGGAAACACCTCGCGTGTCTTTCGTGGGCCAACAGTTGGCCAAGCACAACGGCCCCGTGGTTGCATCGACCGACTACATGAAGGCCTATGCCGAGCAAATCCGTCCTTTCATCCCGAAGGGTCGCACCTACAAAGTGCTGGGCACCGACGGCTTTGGCCGCTCCGACTTCCGCAGCAAGCTGCGCGAGCACTTCGAGATCAACCGCCACTACATCGTGGTCGCGGCCCTCAAGGCGCTGAGCGAAGACGGCACAGTGCCCGCCACGCAAGTGGCCGAGGCCATCAAGAAGTACGGCATCAACACCGACAAGATCAACCCGCTGTACGCATAAATCCGGGAGACACACATGGCATTGGTAGAAGTACAAGTCCCGGACATCGGGGATTTTGATGAAGTGACCGTCATTGAGTTGATGGTCAAAGTGGGCGACACCGTGAAAGCCGAGCAATCGCTGATCACGGTCGAGTCCGACAAAGCCTCGATGGAAATTCCGTCGAGCACGGCGGGCGTCGTCAAGGAAATGCGCGTCGCTTTAGGCGACAAGGTCAAGCAAGGCTCGGTCGTGCTGGTGGTGGAAGCCGCTGGTGCTGTCGCAGCTCCCGCCGCTGCCCCCGCAACTGCCGCGACACCTGCACCCGCCGCTGCCCCTGCGCCAGTGGCGGCACCTGTTGCCGCTGTGGCCTCTGGCCCTGTGGAAGTGCGCGTCCCTGACATCGGTGACTTCAAAGACGTCGCCGTCATCGAAGTCATGGTCAAGCCTGGCGACACCATCAAAGTAGAGCAATCGCTGATCACCGTCGAGTCCGACAAGGCCTCCATGGAAATCCCATCCTCGGCGGCTGGCGTGCTCAAAGAGCTCAAAGTCAAAGTGGGCGACAAGGTCAACATTGGCGACCTGCTGGCGATTCTGGAAGGCACCGCTTCAGCGGCTGCGCCCGTGGCTGTCGCTGCTGCCCCTGTGGCTGCATCCGTGGCTTCGGCACCTGCTGCTGCGCAACCCACCGTGGCGGCTGCTGCCGCTGCCGTGGCAGCGCCTGCCCACGCCCCCGGCGGCACCACGCTGGGCTTGCCCCATGCGTCGCCATCGGTGCGCAAGTTCGCCCGCGAGTTGGGCGTTCCGCTCGAAGAAGTCAAAGGCAACGGCCTCAAGGGCCGCATCACCCAAGACGATGTGCAAGCCTTCACCAAGGCCGTCATGTCGGGCGCTGCGCAAACCAAGGCGCAGGCCGCCAAAGCCCCTGCTGGCGGCGGTGGTGGCTCTGAGCTGGGCCTGATCCCCTGGCCCAAGGTCGACTTCGCCAAGTTCGGCCCCATCGAGCGCAAGGAGATGGGCCGCATCAAGAAGATCAGCGGTGCCAACCTGCTGCGCAACGCGATCATGATTCCGGCCGTCACCAACCACGATGACGCCGACATCACCGACCTCGAAGCCTTCCGCGTTTCCACCAACAAAGAGAACGAGAAGAGTGGCGTCAAAGTCACGATGCTGGCGTTCTTGATCAAGGCCTGCGTGGCCGCGCTCAAGAAATACCCAGAGTTCAACAGCTCGCTCGACGGCGATGCACTGGTCTACAAAAACTACTGGCATATCGGCTTTGCCGCTGACACGCCCAATGGTTTGATGGTTCCCGTCATCCGCGACTGCGACAAAAAAGGCGTCCTGCAGATTAGCCAGGAAATGGGCGAGCTGGCCAAGAAGGCGCGTGACGGCAAACTGGGTCCCGCAGAAATGACCGGCGCAACCTTCACCATCTCCAGCCTCGGCGGCATTGGTGGCAAGTACTTCACGCCCATCATCAACGCGCCCGAAGTGGCCATCTTGGGTGTGTGCAAGAGCACCATGGAACCCGTGTGGGACGGCAAGCAGTTTGTGCCCCGCCTGATGCTGCCTTTGTCTTTGACGTGGGACCACCGCGTCATCGACGGCGCCGCAGCGGCACGCTTCAACGCGTTCCTGGGTCAAATCCTCAGCGACTTCCGTCGCGTGTTGCTCTAAGGACTTGATATGGCACTGATTGATATTCAAGTCCCCGACATTGGTGACTTTGACGAAGTGGCCGTGATCGAGTTGCTGGTCAAACCCGGCGACACCGTCAAGCCCGAGCAATCGCTCATCACCGTGGAGTCCGACAAGGCCTCGATGGAAATCCCGTCCTCGCACGCTGGCGTGGTGAAGGAGCTCAAAGTCAAGCTGGGCGACAAGGTCAAGCAAGGCTCGGTGGTGTTGGTGCTGGAAGGCGAGGGCGCTGCGGCGGCCCCGGCTACCGCCACTGCTGCTCCAGCGGTTGCGCCTGCTGCTACCACTGCCGCACCCGTGGCCGTAGCCCCAGCCGTTGCAGCCCCCGCAGCCTCCAGCTTTGGCGGCTCTGCAGACATCGAGTGCGATGTGCTCGTGTTGGGCGGTGGCCCCGGCGGTTACTCGGCAGCGTTTCGTGCGGCTGACCTCGGCTTGAACGTGGTCATCGTTGAGCGCTACGCCACCTTGGGCGGCGTGTGTTTGAACGTGGGTTGCATTCCATCCAAAGCCTTGCTGCACGTCGCAGCCGTCATGGACGAAGTCAGCCACATGGCCGACCTTGGGGTTGACTTTGGCAAGCCGGTGGTCAACATCGACAAGCTGCGCGGCCACAAAGAAAAAGTCATTGGCAAACTCACAGGCGGCTTGGCGGCCATGGCAAAGATGCGCAAGGTCACCACCGTGCGCGGCTTGGGCCAGTTCGTGGGTGCCAACCACCTCGAAGTGAGCGAGACCAGTGGCACAGCGCAAGAGCAAACCGGCAGCAAAAAAGTGATCGCGTTCAAGCGCGCCATCATCGCTGCTGGCTCGCAAGCCGTGCGTTTGCCTTTCATGCCCAATGACCCACGCGTGGTCGACAGCACAGGTGCTTTGGAACTCAAAGAAGTGCCCAAGCGCATGTTGATTTTGGGCGGCGGCATCATCGGCCTAGAGATGGGCACCGTTTACAGCACGCTGGGCGCTCGCCTAGACGTGGTGGAGATGATGGACGGCCTCATGCAAGGCGCTGACCGCGACTTGGTCAAAGTCTGGCAAAAGATGAACGCCAAGCGCTTTGACAACATCATGCTCAAGACCAAGACCGTGTCCGCACGCGCCTTGCCCGAAGGCATTGAAGTCACATTTGCACCAGCAGAAGAGGGCGGCACAGCCCCCGCACCGCAGGTGTACGACCTGGTGTTGCAAGCCGTGGGCCGCACGCCCAACGGCAAAAAGCTCGCCGCTGAAAAAGCTGGCGTGGCTGTGACCGACCGCGGCTTCATCAACGTCGACATTCAAATGCGCACCAACGTGCCGCACATCTTCGCCATTGGCGACATCGTGGGCCAGCCCATGTTGGCGCACAAAGCGGTGCACGAAGCACACGTGGCGGCTGAGGTGATTGCGGGCGAACTGCAAGGCAACAAAGAGCTGGCAGCTGCTGCGTTCAACGCACGCGTCATCCCCAGCGTGGCCTACACCGACCCCGAAGTGGCATGGGTGGGCTTGACCGAAGACCAGGCCAAAGCCCAAGGCATCAAGGTGAAAAAGGGCTTGTTCCCCTGGACGGCGTCTGGCCGCGCCATTGCCAACGGCCGCGACGAAGGCGTGACCAAACTGCTGTTTGACGATTCACCCGAGGCCCACGGCCACGGCAAGATCTTGGGCGGCGGCATGGTGGGCACGCATGCGGGCGATATGATTGGCGAGATTGCTTTGGCCATCGAAATGGGCGCAGACGCTGTGGACATCGGCAAAACAATCCACCCACACCCCACGCTGGGCGAAAGCATCGGCATGGCGGCAGAAGTGGCGCACGGGTCTTGTACTGATTTACCGCCAGCAAAGAAGTAAACGACCTCGGCTCTCAAAGCATTAAAGCCCCTGACAGGAAACTGTCCGGGGCTTTTTAATCGGCATAACGGGATGTGGGTTGGAAAATATTGTGTATTTGAAAAGTATTTATGCCAGCAAAGGCCCTATTTAAAGGGCCGCTGTCGCTGGGCAACGTGCGCCCAACACGGGTCGAGCCTGCCAGACTATGAGATGGACAAGCGCGTCAATTGGTGATTTAGTGAGACGGCGATTTCAGCAGCTGCGGGGAGCAGCTGCGTGCGCGCCAGACCCAATCCATCCGGCAATGAATGTGACCAATGCGGGACTGAAGGTGATTGAGCTGGCCCCTGGCGTGACGCCTGAGCTTCTTCAAAGCAAGACGGGTGTGAGGATGATTTCTGACCTTGGCGAGGTGATTTTTTCGAAAAAGAGCCTCGAAAGAGGCCCTTTTGATTTATCGTGGTGTTTTTGATACTGGGGCTCACGATGAATCACTTTACCCGTGTCATTTCCAGTCTGATCACCAGCGCAGGGATTGCCTTGTCTCTGTTGCCGGCAACATCACATGCGCAGGCGCCGATTCGCATTCAATTTGCACCCGGAGCTATCAGCGGCGAATGGAAAGGCCAAATTTTCCAGGGTGCCCAGGACTTTGTCTTGCGTTTGGGCCGTGGCCAAACACTGTCTGTCAGCAGTCCTGACGTTTATACATGGACCCTCATGGGACCCGATGGCCAAACATTAGGTTGCAATGGTCAAAGTTATTGCCACGATGGCGAGGGTGTTTACTCGCTTCCAATGTCGGGGGATTACGTTGTCAGCACGGGATACCGGATGAGTAGTTGCTACAACTGCCCTGTTGCCAAGACGCGAAAAGTTAATCTGGTATTCATTGCGAAGTAGATCCGCTGGGACAAGCAATTGCACAAGAAGTAAACGCTTCGCTCTTTAAATGAAGAAGCCCGAACAGGAAACCGTTCGGGCTTCTTTGATTTCACTACATCTCAATGCGCCCCGAGGTAACACCCCTCAGCCCGTTCCCCATCCACCTCATCATCTTCTTCGCTGCACAGCGCCGCAATCAAGGCTTGGTCCACCACCTGGCCGGGTAGCAGCAGCTCTTCATTCGTCCAGCGCTTGACCAAGTGGCCGTTTGCCACGCCGCCCGTGTGTGGGGCCTGGTAGGCGCGGCGGTGTTGCATGGTGATGCCGCTGTTGGCGTTGGCAATGAAGCGGCTTTCGCCCAAGGCCCAGGGTTCAAAGTAGGCATTGGCGGCGGCGTCCACTTGGCGAAAGTAGCTGCGTGCGCCTTCGGCGTTGAGCTTTTTGCGCACGGTGCGGGTGATGAGGCCTTGCAAGTGCTCGAGCGCTTCATAGTCCATCTGGCTGATGGTGGCGTGGCTCATGTCAATTCCGGCCAGCGCAGGCGCAGCGGCCAAATCGGCGGGCAGCACTTGCACCATGGCTTTGACCACATCGTGTTGCGGCGCCACGGCGGTTGCCACACCGCGTGTTTGGGGCTGAATGGGGCAGCGGATTTCAACAAAGCGGGGTTTGACGGGGCCGGTGCAGCCGTCGTGGTGGTAATACTCGCCTTGGCTCAGCCGCCCTTTGCTGGAGCGCCCACGCACGTCGCGGTAGGTGGGGTGCTGGGTGTGCACATTCAGGCACACCACCAAGCCGGTGGCATCGACCAATTGGTAAAAGGCCTCGCGCCATTCAGGCAAGAGGAGTTTGTCGTGCAGGTAGTCGTTGGGCTCTTTAGCTTCTTGACCCACTTCGCCTTCGATGACCAACACAAAAGGGCGTGGCCTGCGAACGCGCCACAAGGCGTTGGCAAAGTTCAGCACCGAGCTGGTGGTTGCAGAATGTGTGTCGGCGCTGAGGGCCGTGCGTTCGGACATACAAAAGTTCATTGAGCGGTTGGACTGTGACTGCAAGCAGAAGCAGCGATCGATTTTAGGGCTTCGCAATCGTGGACGGACAACGCTCGTAAGGGGATTCAAGCTGGGGCGGTTGATCAATCGTCGGAGGTCTGAAAAAGATTGGATTTCTGACGGTTGAATAAAATAACAAAATCAACAATTAAACGGGTGATTTAGAAATCACTTCATGAGTCATGTATGAATACTTTTAAACGACCAGCATGGATAGCAATTTTTAGCACTTTGCTTGCTGGTTGTGCTGTTGAAACGGTGAAAGATTTGGGTGGCAATTACCGTTTTCGTGCAGAAGCTCGTCAAGGAAGCCACCGTGAAGCGGTCAACAAAGCCTATGAATTGGCCAACAAAAAATGTGAAAGCTTGGGTCGTGGCGCAGAAGAAATTAAGAGTCGTCCTTTGGAGGATTACTACGGCGGCGCTTACGAGGTAGATTTTCATTGTTACGATCTTTCTGTTCGCGCTGCACAAAAACGCAAAATAGAAGAGGACGCCAAAAGAGAAGCTGACAAGCGCAATGCAATAGCAGCGGAACAACAGCGCCAAGCTGATTTGCAACGCAAGAAGGACGCCGCTGAATGGGAGCGTGGACGCCCAGCTCGCGAAGCCCAAGCCCGTAGAGAACGAGCCGAATTGGAGGCGAAATTACGAGTTGTTTGCCCCATGTATTACGCTGCCCGTCAGAGCTGTGCCACTGCTGCGCACCCCAATTACTGCATGAACGTGCGCCTTAGCAACAATTATTCAGAATGGACAGACTCTCAATGCCGCAACCGCTGAGCTGATCTAAATCCCAGCCGTACCTAGCGCTTCCCAAACCCGAATCGCCGCATAAGCGTCATTGGCCGCGTAGACCAGTTGGGCCTCGCTCAAGCGGGCATTGGCCCAGTTGCTGGTGGCGGCTTTTTTGGACTTAATGAAGCGCTGCTTGAACAGCACCGCCACCGCACCTTTGACGCCCATGTCTTTGCGGTAGCCGCGTTGGTGGAACACGGTGTTGAGTTCCAGAATGCCTTGGGGCTCAATGCCCAGTTTGTGGATGATGCGTTTGCGGTCATCGCCCAGCCCGAAGCCGGCTTTGGCAATGCCCCCCAGAGCCAGCAAATCTGCGGCGACAGCCCGGCAATCGGGTTCGTGCAGCTGGAACACCCAAGCCCGCTCGGCCGTAGACAGCTGCAGGATGTGCGGCCCGTCTGACTGTTCACCAACCCTGAAAGTGGGTTTGGATTCGGTGTCAAAACCCCAAGCCCGCGCCTTGGTCAGTTGATCGTAGGCATGGCTGGCCTGGGAGCCTGTCCTCACCAATGTGATGCGGTCGAGTCCCAGCCGCTCAAACGGCGGGAGGAGGGCGATGGCGTCTTTGTCAGGCGTTGCGCGGTGCGTTGTTGCAGTTGGCATGGAGGAGCCGCTCGTCATTCGCGGGCCTGTTTTTTGGCTTTTTTGCTGCCTTCTTTGCGCAGGGTTCTTTCGGCATCGGCTTTTTTACCTTCTGCCAGCCAGAGTGCAAATTCAGCCGGGGTTTCGAGTGTCACGCGGCCCAAGGCTGCTGATCTGAAATCATGGATCACCAGCTCGGCTGCTTTGGTCGTGTTGACGCGCCCACCGCTTTGAATGGCACCGCGCTGGCGTGCGATGGCTTCGAGCATGGTCTCGTCGATGTGGCTGGGCACGTCTTTGATTTTGTAGCGGGCTTCCAGCGCCTCGGGGTAGTGCGCAATGAGGTAGTTCAACAGCTCGAGCGCAACTTCTTCTTCGTCGAACGCATTGACACCGATGGCGCCGCTGGCCGCCAGGTTGTAGCCACTTTGGGCCACGATGATGCGGGGCCAAAGCACACCAGGGGTGTCGTAAAGGTAAAAGTCATCGGCCAGCGTGATGCGCTGCTCCAGCTTGGTCACACCGGCTTCGTCGCCGGTCTTGGCGGCCCGCTTGCCTTTGAGGGTGTTGATGAGCGTGGATTTGCCAACGTTGGGAATGCCGCAAATGAGCACGCGCATGGGCTTGACCATGCCCCCGCGATGCGGGGCCAATTGCTGGCAGGCATCGATCAAGGCCTTGGCTGGCGAAACCATGCTGGTGTCCAGGCCCAAGGCCCGCACATCCGGCAAGGCGTTGTAGTGCGCAAGCCAAGCGGTGGTTTGCGCGGGATCGGCCAGGTCTTGCTTGCTCAAGATCTTGAGCCCCGGTTTGCCCTGAATCAGCTCGGCCAACATGGGGTTGGCGCTGGAGCCGGGCAGGCGGGCGTCCAGCATTTCAATGACGACGTCGATGTCTTTGATGCGCTCCCCAATCGCTTTGCGCGTGAGGTGCATGTGTCCGGGGAACCATTGAATCGCCATAAAAACCGCTGCCAACCGAAAGTCAAAGAGAGTGATTGTCGGTCACTTCAAGACGCCGGGTGGATTATTTGCAACGGCTTGCAGGTGAACAAGCCCTTGTGTCTGGCCATGCCAGTAATCCAGCTCTAACGAACGAGGTCTTCCATCGCATCAATCACCAAGCTGGTTCCGACGGCAATCAACAAAATATCGGAGGCCACACGCACATATTTGTAGCCCGCAGGGGGCACGCCAAAGCTCAACACGACAGCGCGTGGAACGTCGTAATAAATAACACCTGGTCGCAATGGTGCGCCTTTGCGCCATGGTTTGGCTTGGCCAGGCGGCAAGCAACCGGTGCCCTTTTTGGCCAAACCCGGTGGGCAAAAGCCCATGTTTTCCGGCCTGCCGTAATAGCTGCGGGCGGCTTCCAAATGCTGCTGCTGAAAATAGCCACCAATTGCAATTTGGCCTGCCGCAGAAGAGGGCGCAGACATGTGTGGCGGCTGCTGGGCGGGACGATGGGCGCGTTGGCGCTCCCTGCTTTCTTGCTGCATTTGCTGCATTTGCTGCATTTGCTGCGCATGGTGATCTTGCGGATGCTTGCCATGTTGCTGCCCTTTGTGTGGGGGCTCGTCGCCTGGTCTTTGTGCTTGCGCGCATTGTGGCAGCCACAGCGCATGCGTCAAGGCCAGCAATGCCGTGCAGACGTATCGGGTTGAAGTCATGGGGTGCTTTCAGTTGAGCTTGTCAAACAGTGAGACTGCACAACTTATCTGAGCGCGAAGACATGCGCTGTGCGCCAAGCCACATAAATTCAAGCTTTGCCCTGAATCGTTCACCCCCATGAAAAAAGGCAGCCAGGTGGATCACCATGGCTGCCTTTCGGCGGAAGCAAATGAAATTACTTCTTCTTGTTCACAGCGGCTTTGAAAGCGGCACCAGCGCTGAAGCGGGGCACAGTGGCAGCTGCAATTTTCAGCTTCTCGCCAGTGCGGGGGTTCTTGCCAACGCGTGCTGCACGCTTGGCGGCTTTGAAGGTACCAAAGCCAATCAGTTGCACGTCTTGTTTCTTGGCAACGGTCTTGGTGATGATTTCAACCAAAGCGCTCACGGCACGGCCGGCAGCTGCTTTGGACATGTCTGTTTCTTTGGCCAATGCTTCGATCAATTCTGCTTTGTTCATGATTTTCTCCAAATTAATAGAACGCCGGGATTTTGCCATGTAACGAAGGTGTTGGCTGATCGAATGCGCTGAATTTATACAACTTATTCAAATTTTCTTACTTAACATAATATACATCGTATGAATCATATGATGCATGAACACGTTTTTGAATTCAAGCCAAGGACGGTCACACAAGTAAAGTTGACGCTACTTTCCAAGTAAAGTTATAGCTACTCACATATTCCAAGTAAAGTTGACGCTATCAAGGACTGGTGATTTGGCAAGACCAAAACGTTGATGTGCTAACTTCTATCCGATTACGCTTCGTACGGCTTTGTTCTTTGCTGCAGATTTGAGTTTTTTGGGTTGCATGTCGTTGATGCGTGCAAGATAACCTGATGCGCGCTCTGATAGCTGCGTGTTTTGCATCCTCAGCTCGTGCAGTTGCTTGGTCAAATTTCCTGCCACTTCCAGAGCCTCACTTTGATGTCGTATCTGCTTCTTTTTTTCAATCTCCACCTCTGCCTGTAATTTTTTTACTTGTTGGCGCTCGCGATCAATCTCCGCCATCAGTCTTCGTTCTGAAGACACATACTGTGCCTGAAGCGCTTGGATTTCAGCGCTGTGAGCCAGCAGTTGCGCATCGTGACGGCGACGCTCCTCATTGCCTTGGGCAACTTGCTGTTGAAGCGCCAGACGCGATGATGTAAGTTCCTCATCCTTCTTGTTCACATGCATTTGAAGCTTATGCGCTTGACCTTGTGTTTCGGCATGCTTCAGTTCAAGCGCATCAAGGGCTTGCTTTAATTCTGATGCCTTCTGCGTGAACGCTCCACGCTCAGCTTCAATTTCAGCAAGCACCGTCGTCATTTGCTGTTCTTGCTGACTTGCTGTGTTCGCGAAATCTGCTTTTGATGCTTCAAAAGTACTGTGAGCCTCCTGCAAAGCGCTTTTCCAGAGGGTTTTCATGGCTACTTGCACAGTAGCTGGCAATTCGCTTGTTTTATCGGATTCACCCGTTGGTCCTCTCAAACGCTCTCCCAATGAAGAAAACCAGACCTCCAGCATCGGGCCCACGGTGTTGGGCGATCCACGGCCCAATTTCATGCGAACACGTTCGATGGTCGGTTTGAGTTGCTCACTGAGCAATTCGTCGGCTGCGCCGTTGACATCGGTTTGCTGAACACCCCTTGGACTTTTAACTTGCATCGCCCTGCTCCTTGCTGTAAATTTACCAACGATAAGAGATATTTATCGTGATTTAAAGGATAAAAAGATAAATAATCTTACATGCTATGTAATATTTCATCAAAGAAATAAGCCGCCCATGAACTTGCGCCTGCCCACGCTCAAAAATACACCCGCCCTGGAGCCAGAGGCCCTGAGCGAAGTCACCCAACGCGCCGTCGAAGATCTGCTGCGCGAAGGTGAATCAAAAAACACCCTCATCAGCTACCGCAGCGCCTTGCGCTACTGGGCCGCATGGTTTGGTGCACGCTACGGCCGACAAATACAGCTGCCCGTGCCCACCGCCTGTGTGCTCCAGTTTGTCGTCGACCACGCGGATCGAACCACCGACAAAGGCCTGGCGCACGAGCTGCCCATCGAGATCGATCAAGCCCTGGTGAAATCCGGCTTCAAAGGCAAACTCGGCGCACTCGCACACAACACCCTGATTCACCGAATTGCGGTCCTGTCCAAAGCCCACCAAATTGGCGAGTTCAAAAACCCTTGCCACGACCCCAAAGTGCGCGAGCTTCTCTCCCGCACCCGCAAGGCCTACGTCAAGCGGGGTGCCCTCCCCCGCAAAAAAGACGCCCTCACCAAAGAGCCTCTTCAAGCCATCTTGCAAACGTGCGATGACTCAGTCATCGGCATCCGCGATAGAGCACTGATCTTGTTCGCCTGGTCCAGTGGCGGGCGCAGGAGATCCGAGGTGGCCAGCGCAGACATGCAGTTTTTAAAACGCACCGGCCCCGATGCCTATCTCTACAACTTGGCGTTCTCCAAAACGAACCAAGCCGGCGCAGAACGCGCTGAAAACCACAAACCCATTTTTGGCCTCGCAGCGCAAGCCCTCTCGGCATGGCTCACCGTCAGCCACATCACCAGCGGGGCGATTTTCCGAAGAGTGCGCAAAGGCGGTCACATCGCTGAAGCGCTCTCCCCTGCCGCTGTCAAAGATATCGTTAAAAAGCGATGCTTGTTGGCAGGCATTGACGGCAACTATGCCGCCCACTCCCTGCGCTCAGGGTTCGTGACAGAGGCAGGCTTGCAAAACGTTCCCCTCGCTCAGACCATGGCCATGACGGGGCACCACAGCGTCTCCACCGTGTTGGGGTATTTCCGCATCACACAAGCGGCTGAGGTGACAGACCTTATGAGAGATGCGCGCCCCAACACTTGAAGCTCAACTGGGGTATGAACTTGTATGGAAAATCAGGCACAGGAGATCAAATGAAGACCATCACGCTCTATTTCGCAACCGCAATCGCTGAAATCGTGGGGTGCTACCTGCCCTGGCTCTGGCTCAAGCAAAACGGATCTCCATGGTTGCTGATACCCGCCGGAGTCAGTCTGGCGGCCTTCGCGTGGCTACTGACACTGCACGAAGCTGCCACCGGACGCGTCTACGCTGCTTACGGGGGTGTCTACATCTTTGCAGCTATTCTTTGGCTATGGGCCGTCGACGGCATCCGACCATCGAATTGGGATGTCGCGGGTGTTGCCGTGGCCCTGCTGGGTATGAGCATCATTGCCTTTCAACCGCGCTAGGAACAGATCCTCAATTTGGAGAATGCTTTGAAAAAAGCGCCTTGCTTGCGGATCTCGGAACAGTGTTTACGGGCGCTCAAAGGGACTCGTACTCCTTTGACGCAAATCAGTGCGCCCCATGCACATGGCGCGCGCCTCGCTTGCCCACCGACCCCACTTCCTTAGAGGCCTGAGCAATTCCGGAAAGCACACCGCACTCACTGACAGAGCCGTTTCCGGCACAACCGGTTCGCAACTCAACAAGTTGCCTTTGCAAGACCTTCAGCTCTCTGATTCGAACCGCCACATGCTTGATGTGCTCATCAACCAAGGCGTTGATGTCAGAACAGTCCTGTGGGGGGGAATCTTTCATGCGCAACAGCGCTCGAATCTCATCCAGGGCCATGTCCAAGCTTCGGCAGTACCGAATGAACGAAAGTCGTTCAACGTGCTCCGGTCCATAGACGCGGTAGTTGCCTTCTGTTCGCCCCGGCTGTGGCAACAAGGCCTCACGCTCGTAGTAGCGAATCGTCTCCACCTGTGTATCGGTGGCCTTGGCGAGCTCTCCAATCCTCATTGTGTCCTCCATCAGCGGTTGACCATATTTTAGGCGCTTGACTCTAAAGTGGCTACAGGGTTTCTAATCGCTGTAACGAGGAAGAAATCATGAGTACAAGTACATCTTGCGAAGGCGCAAAGCCACAGGTCCGCCCGACTGAGAACGGATGTTCAGCCGCTTCCTGCGTACCCTTGGTGCAATCTGAGCAGGACGTGGCGCATATGAACACAGACCAGTCACAGAAAAGGTTCCGTATCTCCAACATGGACTGCGCCTCAGAGGAGTCCGAGATTCGGCGCGCTGTGGATGGCATCCCGGAAATTGAAGACTTGCGATTCGATCTGGGGGCAAGCGTACTGACCATTTCTGCGAGCCAAGCTGCATTGCCAAACGCACTACAGGCGATTCGAAAGGCAGGGTTTAAGCCTGAGCCCATCGACGAAGCCGACAAAAAACCTTCCGGTACAACTAATGCGTCTGCGACCTTTTGGGACGTGTGGGGGAAACTTCTAGCGGCGCTCGGCTTGGCATTGGCAGCAGAGGCGATCGCGTACGCCTTCCCTGCGACGACCTGGATCAAAGCCATGGGCATGGGCATCGCTTTGGGTGCCATCTTCCTTTCAGGATTCGGCGTCTACGGAAAAGGCCTGGCTGCGCTGCGGCAAGGACGATTGAACATCAACGCCCTCATGGCAGTAGCCGTCACAGGCGCCTTCTTGATCGGCCAGTGGCCTGAGGCAGCCATGGTGATGGCGCTCTATGCCATTGCAGAGGCCATCGAAGCGCGGGCGGTCGACCGTGCGCGAGGCGCCATCAAAAGCCTTCTTGCCTTATCACCAGAGCAAGCCGAGGTACGCCAGGCCGACGGCGGCTGGCTTCGGATTGACGTCAAGTCTGTTGCATTGAACTCGGTGGTACGTATCTCTCCGGGTGAGCGTGTTCCGCTTGATGGCACCGTGCTGGCGGGTCAGAGCGCGGTGGATCAATCGCCTTTGACAGGCGAGAGCCTGCCCGTGGACAAAGGACCTGGTGATGAGGTGTTTGCCGGAACCATCAACCAGGCCTCTGCTTTGGAAGTCCGGGTCACATCGCCTGCCTCCGACAGCACGCTCAGCCGGATCATCAAAGCCGTCGAGGAAGCGCAAGCCTCTCGCGCACCGACGCAGCGTTTTGTTGACCAGTTCGCCGCCGTCTACACACCTGCGGTCTTTGCCCTTGCGGTGCTGGTTGCCGTCGTGATGCCCTGGGTGGCCGGGATCACGTGGCTCGAAGCGGTCTACAAGGCTTTGGTCCTGCTTGTGATTGCATGCCCTTGCGCCTTGGTCATCTCCACACCCGTCACGGTGGTGAGTGGTCTGGCGGCAGGGGCACGGCGGGGTATTTTGATCAAGGGAGGCGTTTACCTTGAAGAAGCCCGAAAGATCAAAGCCGTCGCTTTGGACAAAACCGGCACCATCACCGAAGGGAAGCCCAAATTAGTGGCGTTCGAGCCCATCGCGCCCGACGAGCCAGAGCAACGGGTAGAACTGCTCGCAAAGAGCCTGGCTGCGCGTTCAGACCACCCCGTCTCGAAAGCGATTGCTCGAGGCCTAGCGGTACAAGCCCAAGAAGTCGAAGCATTTGAAGCTGTCGCAGGTCGTGGCGTCCAGGGGGTGATCGATGGCCACCCCTACATCCTGGCCAATCACCGTTGGATCGAAGAGCGCGGCCAGTGTTCTGCGACATTGGAAGCACGCCTCGCAGTTCATGAAGAGGCAGGACGAACTGTGACCATTTTGGCCAATCGGGACCGGGTGATCGCGCTATTCGCTATAGCGGACACGATCAAACCGTCATCGATCGAGGCCATTTCCGAGATGAAGGCGCTGGGGGTCGTTCCCATCATGTTGACCGGTGATAACGCCGCCACGGCGCGCACCGTAGGACACTTGGCAGGCATTTCAGAAATCCGAGGCAACCTGCTGCCCGAGGACAAGCTCAAGGCGATTGAAGAGTTCCAAGGACGATACGGTGTGACGGCCATGACCGGTGACGGCATCAATGATGCCCCGGCACTTGCAAAGGCGAACATTGGCTTTGCGATGGGCGCTGCGGGCACTCACACGGCCATGGAAGCGGCCGACGTCGTCGTCATGAACGACGACCTGCGCCGCTTGCCCGAGACGATTCGCCTCTCCAAACGTACCCATGTCATTTTGTGGCAGAACATCACCCTGGCTCTGGGCATCAAGGCGGTGTTCCTGCTCATGGCCATCTTTGATGACGCGTCTATGTGGATGGCGGTCTTTGCCGACATGGGCGCAAGCTTGTTGGTGGTTTTCAACGGGCTTCGGCTTCTCAAGGCAGTCAAGTGATGGCTCCTTGGCAGCTGTAAACCTCTTCCATTTCCTCAGGATTACTGAGGCCAACGCCTCGTCCCGTGATCAAGCAAGCCTGAAGCGACTAAACTATCAACTTATGAAAAAGTTCTTGGCAATTTTCTTGCTGGTTCTGTTGCCCTTGCAATACAGCTGGGCAGCAATGGCAAGCTATTGCGAGCACGAAACCAGTGTAACTGCCAAGCACCCTGGTCACCACACCCATGACCATGCGTCAATTGACCAGCAAGAGTCCAGCAAAAATGCCCCTCAATCGGCGGGCATGGACCATGACTGTGCCACTTGTCATATGGGTTGCACCGCTGCCCTGGTCAGTGATCTGAGCAAGACCACATTAGCGGCCTCTGACGATCACCCACTTCACCTTCAGGTCATTGCTTCTCATATGGCAAGTGAACGTCCTGAACGGCCTCAATGGCCCGTGCTTGCCTGATCGGCGAGCCTCGGGTTTCTTTACCTTTCCCTCTTTTCGAATCCCCTGTGTGCGGATGCACATGACGCTTTGCGCGTTGTGCGTCATCGCCTAGCGACGTGTTGTCGCTGCTCGCTGATCTCCTTGGATGTTTTCACCATTGGAGATGAGCTATGAGTTTGTACAAAAAAAGACCGACACCGATTCGAATCGCGCTGTTGGTCATGACCCTGAGTGGCTTGGTGCTGACGGCCCAAGCACAAGGCACATCCGCCGCCGCGTTGAGTGGCTCGGTGTCCTTGAAAGATGTTTTCGAAACGGCGTGGCAAAGGCAACCCGAGGCGCACGCGCTTCAATCGCGTCGCGATGCCGCCCTGGCCCAGGCCAAAGCCGCGTCGATGCTGTCCCCCGAGCCGCCCTCGCTGGAGATAAGTCAGCGATCAGACCGGATGACAGGCAACAGCGGTGCGCGGGAAGCTGAGGTGGGTATCGCCGTTCCAATTTGGCTACCCGGACAACGCACAGCCAGTGCCGATCTGGCGCAAGCTGAAATATCGTTGGTTGAGCGCAAGCTGCTCGCCTCACAACTTCGGCTCGCTTCTTCCGTCAGGGATGCTTGGTGGGGCTGGTTGCGAGCTCGCGTAGATGCTGAACTGGCGAGCGAACAACTGGCCAATGCACAACGCCTCGCCGCTGATGTTGCCAAACGGACCAACGCGGGTGATCTGGCAAAGTCCGACCAGCATCAAGCCGAAGGCGCTGTCGCTGCGGCCCAAGCGCATGCCGCCCAAGCTCAAGCTGCATCTGCCGCAGCCTTGGCACAAGTGATGGCGCTGACAGGCAGGACGGCTCCGGCAGACTTGAAAGTCAACGCGGCGGTGGAGCCAACGCCAGATTCGACCCCACATACGGGTGCGTCAGTGGGGCATCCCTTGTTGGCTGAACTGGAGGATCGCATCACGATGGCCGAGCGGACGGCTCAGCTGATCAGCGCCCAGAGGCGATCCAACCCGGAACTCACGGTGGCCACAGCGCGCGGCCGTGGGGCATTTGGAGAACGCTATGGCCAGACTGTGCTGATTGGCATTCGCGTGCCCTTGGGTGCTGGCCCTAGGCATGACGCCCGTCTTGCGACTGCACAAGCCGAAGCGATAGAAGTGCAGTCACAACTGGTCCTCGAGCAGGCGCGCATTCAAGCCGACAAACAAGGCGCTGCAGCTCGTCTGGAGGCCGCACGCACTCAACTTGATGCTGCGCAGCGACGAGCCCAGCTGGCCAACGAGTCCCGCAGCTTTTTTGACAAGTCGTTCAGGCTGGGTGAGTCGGATCTGCCCACCCGCTTGCGCATTGAAGCAGAGGCTGCAGAGGCCGCGAGACAAGCCGCTCGAAGCCGAATTGACCTGGCCTCCGCCATTTCGGCATTGCGGCAGTCCTTGGGCCTGCTGCCTCAGTGATGCTGACACCCCTCAAAAATTCAAGGAACATCATGAAGATCATTCATTCAACAGTCGCCACCTTTATGGCGCTGATATTCACATTACTCAGTCCTATGGCCATTGCCGGTGCGGGTCACGACCATGGAGAAGCTGCTCCACAAGCGCATGGGACAGCACTGCCGCGTTTCGTCGCGGTTTCAGAGGATCTGGAAATGGTCGGCATTGTCAATGGCAAGCAGCTGACGATTTTCCTGGACCGTTTTACAGATAACAGTCCGGTTAATGACGCTCAAATTGACATTGACATCGAAGGCAGCAAATACAAAGCTGAAAAACACGGCGTAGGTGAATACGAAGTCATCCTCAAGGACACGCTCAAACCTGGCGTCATTGCCATCACCGCAACCATTCAGGCCGGTGAACTGAACGACCTGCTGACTGGCGAACTCGATTTGCACGAGGACGAAGATGAACCTGTCAGTGGTTCTTCTTGGAAAGGCATCGCCCTGTGGATCGGCGGGGGGTTATTGGCCCTGATGGCATTAGGCGCGATCGTTCGCTTTCGTCAACAAGCTCGTACGGCCTAAGGAGCCTCAGCATGAAAACAATCAACACTTCAAAAAAACGCCACTGGATGGCACTGGCCACTGCTTTGACCCTTGCAGGTGCTGCGCTGCCTACGTACGCGGGCGAAGGCCATGACCACGGCGCTGCGCCTGCGACGGCCAATGCCAATGGTCCACAGCGCATGGCCGATGGCAGCGTGTTTCTGCCCAAACCAGCCCAACGCCAACTGAATGTGCGCACGATGGTGGTGGAAACTGCTGAGGTGCCACGCGTCTTTGAACTCAATGGTCAGGTACTGATGGACCCCAACGCTGGGGGCAAAGTCCAGCCCATCAACGCCGGACGCATAGAACCCGGCCCCAATGGCTTGCCCAACGCAGGGCAAACCGTCAAGAAGGGTCAGGTATTGGCCTACGTGGTCCCTGCGGTCGCCCCCCTGGAGCGGGCCAGCCAGTTGACTCAATTGGCCGAATTTCGCGCTGCCAAAGCGCTTGCTGAAAAGCGTTTGGCACGTTTGCGCGAGTTATCAGATACCGTACCGCGCAAGGAAGTGGAAGCCGCAGAGAGTGATGTGCTCAGCCTGACCGACCGCATGTCGGCCGTTGGTGGCGGCCTCAGCAGCAAAGAAGCACTGGTCGCGCCCGTTTCTGGCGTGATTGCCTCGGCGCATGTCGTGGCAGGCCAAGTGGTGGACACGCGGGAATTGATTTTTGAAATTGTCGACCCGAAGCGGCTGCGCATTGAAGCCTTGGCTTTTGATATCTCAGTGGCCAACAACATCGGCGGTGCCACATTGGCTGTCGGCGACCAGCGCACGCCACTGGTTTTCATGGGTGCAGCGCGCAGTTTGCGCGAGCAAGCGCTGCCGCTGAACTTCCAAGTGCAAAGCCCGGAACTACTAGGTCTGGCCGTTGGACAGCCCGTCAAAGTCTATGTGCAGTCCAAGCAAAAGACACAGGGTATTGCGGTCCCCCAGTCGGCACTGATGAAAAACGCTGCTAATCAGAACGTTGTGTGGGTCAAGTCTGCAGCTGAGCAGTTTGAACCCCGCACGGTGACGTTCGAGCCCCTGGATGGAGCGCGTGTCACGGTGATCTCGGGCTTGAAGTCTGGCGATCGTGTGGCGACCCAAGGTGCCACGCTCATCAATCAAGTCCGGTAAAGGGGTCACGATATGTTCAAGTGGCTTCTCGAAAATAGCCTGACCAACCGGCTTCTGGTGTTGATAGCGGGTGCCGTATTGATGGCTTACGGGGCATTCACATTGTCTCGAACGCCAGTCGATGTCTTTCCCGACCTCAACAAACCTACTGTGACGATCATGACCGAGGCGGGTGGCATGGCGCCCGAAGAGGTCGAGCAACTGATTACCTTTCCTCTGGAGACGGCCATGAATGGCTTGCCTGGGGTCGAATCGGTTCGTTCTACTTCCTCTGCTGGCCTGTCCTTTTTGTATGTCACCTTCAACTGGGACACAGAGATTTTTCGGGCACGCCAACTGGTGTCTGAACGTCTCTCGTCCATGGAAGAAGGTTTGGCTGCCGGGGTGATACCCCGCATGGGACCGATCAGCTCCATCATGGGTGAGATCATGCAGATCGCTATTCCTGTCGATCCGCAGAAAATCTCCCCTATGGCGGTGCGTGAGTACGCCGACTGGGTGCTCCGGCCGCGACTCTTGTCCATACCGGGTGTCGCACAGATCATTCCCATTGGAGGCGAAGTGCGTCAGTTTCAGGTGCAGCCCAACACAGCGCGCCTGTCTGACTTGGGTATCTCCTTGGACCAGTTGGAGTCGGCGTTGCGCGGGTTTTCGGCCAACACCTCGGGGGGGTTTCTGGAACTCAACGGGCGCGAGTACCTGATTCGAAATCTTGGTCGCACTTCACGCCTGGAGGACTTGCGCAATCTGGCCATCACCGCCAAGAACGGTCAGCCCATCTTGTTGCGCCAGATCGCTGAGGTCACTTTTGCCGCAGCCATCAAACGTGGGGATGCAGGCTTTGAGGGCAAGCCCGCCGTGATTCTGGGCGTTCAAAAGCAACCCACCGCTGACACGACCCGTTTGACACAGTCGATTGAAGAAGCGATTACGGATCTCAAGGCATCCCTTCCTGAGGGGATGGAGGCACCCCGTGTGACCTTCCGGCAGGCCAGCTTCATTGAGGCGTCGATCTCGACGCTGCAAGGCAAGTTGATCGGTGCGTCGCTGTTTGTGGCCGCGATCCTTTTCTTCTTCTTGGGCACAGTTCGACCCACCATCATCGCGCTCACCGCCATCCCAGTGTCCATCTTCATCACGGCACTGGTGTTCAAGTATTTTGGCTTGTCGATCAACACCATGACGCTTGGAGGACTGGCGATTGCCATTGGCGGACTGGTGGACGATGCCGTGGTGGATGTGGAAAACATCTTGCGGCGCATGAAAGAAGACCGTGCCAAGGACCCCAGTCAGCGCCTGTCGCTGCTCGCGCTCGTGGCCAAGGCGTCCATGGAAGTCCGCTCGGCGATCCTCTATGCGACGGTGATCATCGTGCTGGTCTTCCTGCCGCTTTTTGCTTTGCCGGGCCTGGAAGGCAAGTTGTTTGTGCCGCTGGGCATTGCCTTCATCATCTCGACACTGGCCTCTTTGTTGGTGTCGGTAACGATGACGCCGGTGCTGAGCTACTACCTCTTGCCGGGCATGAAAAACCTGGACCATGGCGACACCAAAGTGCTGGCATGGCTCAAGCAAGGCTACAAAGGCAGTTTGCAAAAAGTGCTGGACAAGCCACGCGTGGCGATAACCAGTGCATGTGTGGCGGTGGTGTTGGCTGCGGCGGCTGTTCCGTTTTTTCCGACCACCTTCTTGCCTCCTTTTAATGAAGGCACCTTGCTGGTGGGCATACGGCTGAACCCGGGCGTGACCTTGACCGAGTCCTCTGACCTGGCGCGCCAGGCCGAAGTGCTGGTCAAGCAGGTGCCCGAAGTGCTGCATGTGGGCAGGCGCAGCGGACGTGCTGAACTGGATGAGCATGCCGAAGGTGTTCATGTCAGCGAATTGGACGTGGGCATCAAACCCTCAGGCGAGTTGACGCGCTCAATGGATGAGGTCCGTGCCGACATCCGTGCACGCTTGGTCAACCTGCCTGCTTCGATTGAGGTGGGGCAACCCATCTCACACCGCATCGACCACATGCTGTCTGGGGTGCGCTCCCAAATCGCCATCAAGATTTTTGGCGAAGACCTGGACGTGCTGCGCGGGCAAGCCGATGCGCTGCGCTCACGGCTGTCAGGTATCGAGGGCATAGCTGACCTGCAAATCGAAAAACAAGTTCTTGCACCCCAGATCAAGGTACGGTTGGACTATGCGGCAGCGGCGCAATACGGCCTGTCTGGCGCGCAAGTGCTTGCCACACTGCAGACCCTGGTGGAAGGTGAACGTGTCACGCAAATCATGGAGGGAGGTCGCCGCTTTGCGCTGGTTGTGCGTTTACCAGAATCCGCACGATCGCTGGAAGGCTTGGGCCAGGTGTTGATCGAAACACCCTCGGGCAGAATTCCGCTGTCCAAAATCGCAACGATTGAAGACGCCGACGGTCCCAACCAAATCAGTCGGGACAACGGCAAGCGGCGTATCGTGATTTCTGCCAACGCTTCGGGCCGCCCATTGTCAGAAGTTGTGGCCGACATACGCAAAGTGACGGCGGATTCACGATTGCCAGAGGGCTACTTCATCACCCTCGGAGGTCAGTTCCAGGCGCAAGAAGAAGCCTCACGCTTGATCTCTTTGCTCTCGGTGGTCTCTGTGGTGTTGATGTTTGTGGTGCTTTACAGCCGCTACAAGTCTGCCGTTTTGTCGGCCTTGATCATGGTGAACATTCCCTTGGCGCTCGTGGGAGCCGTGTTGGGTCTTTGGCTGTCAGGTCAGCCCTTGTCGGTGGCCGCCCTGGTCGGCTTCATTACGCTGGCTGGCATTTCGGTACGAAACGGTATTTTGAAAGTCAGCCATTACATCAACCTCATGCGCTTTGAAGGAGAGTCCTTCACCAAGCCCATGATCTTGCGCGGCTCGATGGAACGTTTGAGCCCGGTGTTGATGACGGCCTTGGTGACTGCCTTCGCATTGGCACCATTGCTCTTCGAGGCCGAACGCCCCGGCACCGAAATTTTGCACCCGGTCGCCGTGGTGATTTTCTCGGGCTTGATCAGCTCGACGCTGCTCGACACCTTTCTGACGCCTGCCATGTTTTGGCTCTTTGGCCGCAAACCTGCCGAGGCGCTTTTGCAAGACAAAGATGCTGAAGCATTCTGACCATTCATTCGTTTCTTCAACCTCAACCAAAACCTCAAAAGGACATCTCATGAAATTCCATACGCTCTTGATCACATCGTCGCTTTTTCTCAGCGGACTCGCATGGGCAGGGCCACACGATGCGGATCACAAACCCATGCAAGGTGGTGTTTTGACCACCGTCAAGGATGTTGACTACGAACTGGTCGCCAAACCTGATGTGCTGCAGTTGTTCGTGCGTGACCATGGCAAACCCGTTGACGTGAGTAAAACGACGGCAAAAGTCACACTGCTTTCTGGCGCTGACAAGCAAGAAGTTGAGTTGAAACCAACAGGCGACAAGCTTGAAGCCAAAGGTAGCTTCAAGGTAGCTCCTGGGACAAAGGTTGTTGCTCAATTCAGTTCAGCTGGGAAAACCACTTCTGCACGTTTTGTTCTGAAATGAGGCGTTTACAACTTACTTGTTTTTGCCACAAATGGTGGATCAATTTTGGGAAAATATTATGAAAACTTGGATTACTAAAACAATCGTCGTCTCAGCTTGCGTACTTGGCATCGCAGGCTGCGCTTCACCGGTTGATCGAATCGCTGAGAAGCCGCATTGCCATACGGATCGAGGCAGAAATGCTTACTGCACCAAAGATCCTGCACCCAGCATTGCCAAAGATGATGAAGCAAAGTTGTTTGCCTCAGTGCCTGAAGCTCTGACGGTTTACGTCGTGCGTTATTGGGGCGACGGACATCATCCGTTGGACATTTCTGTGGATGGTGGCGCAGCGATGGAGACTGTTCCAAACTCCATGATTCGCCTCCGATTAAAAGAGGGGACTCATCAAATCACCTTCAATGTTGGAGGCAAGACCTTTGATCGAACAATTTCAGGTACGAAGGGGGAAGTTCAGTTACTAGGGATTACGGGTACCGATTGGATCTGGGGCAACTCTTCACATTGGTGGACAGATGACTCAGTTGATCAACTCAAACGGCGCGCACTGCGTTCCCGTTTGATCAAAGACATCACTTTGCTTTGATGTTCTGGGGCCCCCGCCATGACTGTTTGTCATTGGCGGTGGGAGTGGCAGTGACGTTCATGGCGCAAACACTCAACACGCTTGGTTTCACAAACGCCTGCAATCAGCCTGAAGCTCAGGTTGATGCAATATCCTTATCGTCCGCTTATGGCCTCTACCTCACCCTCAAGGCAGTGATGGATGACCGGGTCTGAATTGGCCATATTTCAACGAAATCATTTCGCTATGAGACCAACCCGTTCAACCGAAAGGCTTCGATACGACGATCTGATGCGCAAAATCCATGCCGATCAATTTCACGTTCACATAAATATTTATATTGATCAAAACTCCTACATACCGGACTCGAAATAGCCTTCAAAGGGTGAGCAAAATTATGCTCATCGTTGGAGAGCGAGAGGTTGTTCATCTTGCAAAATTGAGCAAATTGCAGGCGCATAAAACCGAACAGGTCGGATGTTCGGACTGAAAAGACTTGAATTTTGTAGTCAACCAACCGTAGGTAAAAGTACCCTCCTGAGTAGACCAGGATTGATTTAATTCGTCGTCTGGGAGCGATGGACACATGGTGGATTTTCCAACCATCACAGAGTTCAACACTTGGCGCTGTGTGCCAACCATCACGCTCGGACCAAGTCAAACAAAGACCTGACCCACACTTTTCTTTCATCGCTTGGGCAAGGTTGTCATGATCCAAAACTCTTTGTGATTTGCTTCGTCCGATTTTTCGTGTCAATGCCAATGGCTCATCCACATAGCTTGTGAACTCCAGACTTCGTGCAGTAGGCCGGGTCACTGTGATCTGGAAAAGGTTCAATTGACGAATGTCATCGGTTGACCAAGTGCATCGTCCCTGTCCGATCTTGTATTCAACAAATCGCTCTGCTTCTTTCCAAACTGCCAGGCAGTAAAGGCCAAAGACGTGACTTTGGACCCATGATGAATATTCGGTTTTTGATGCTCTCTGAAGGTACTGCTCAAATCCAACGGACGCCTCGCCCAAGAACTCTGAAAATTTGCATCTGTACCACCCTACTTCTGGGGGGAATTTCTTACGTTCATCCCAGCGCCTTATGTCCACCGTCGGCTCAACGGTTCTGGCCCAAATCAGCTCTATGAATGCCAGACGGGCTTGCCGGTTGGATCGCAGCAGTGCCGCAATCGCCTCTGGCGTTATGCACTTTCTGAATTGCCACACCCAATAATCAGATCGCGGAACCACGTGCCGACGCAAATACCGCGCTACAGATTTGTAGACATCTGTTGGTACAAAACTCATTCTCCAAAAATCAGTGTGACCACCCTGCTCGAATCCCAGCCGAGGTTTATTTGGTAGCTCTCGAAATTCAATACTCTTAGTTCTGTAGGCGTAACGGTAATTAGGTGTTTCATATTTGATCAATGCATTCGGATATGCGATAGCTTGGATTTCACACAATTCTTTGAGTCGAATGAGCCATTCTTCCTCGTGCAAAGCATCAAATTTTCTGTTCATGTACGAGGCCACATAAATGGCGCTCAACGACGTCAACCAATCGGCAAGAGGCTTGAGTTTTTCGGTGTCGATCAAACGATGATCGTTTCCGTGCAAGCGCGCTGGATCGAAATACTTCAGGCTTGAACATTGGCAGGTATTTGGATAAGCAAGAGACATGGCATCAACACGCTCTCCATCGTTCTTCATGCACGAACATTCGACGTGCAGAGGCTCCTCGTGGATCGGGCACTTATTGAGCAATTTCAGTGAAAAGAGCCTGGTGTGATATCCCAACTCCAAGCACTTTGGGCAGTAGCCGTTTTGGGGTGTGAACAAGAATTGCCAGCAGTATGGAATGAATCGATGATCACAAAATGAAAAAAATTGAACTGGCTCACCCATCAGTCGAGCCAAAACCCGAAGATCAACATTTTGAACCGAACGGCTTTGACTCTGCGCACGTTTCGCCCTGGGTGAAAAATCTTCACTCAGTGGAAAGTCAGAAATTCTGAGTTTGTTCAAGTGGGCCAGTTTTCTCAATGTCAGCCAAAGTGACGTGTAGGGCAACAGCGTGCCTGGCTTCCATGTCAGAGTTGTCATGCGCTTACCCCTTTGGTGTTCGTCCCCTTGGTGCCCCCGCTGAAATAATCGCCATCAGGGCACCATGGCCAGAATGCTCGACGATTTCACTGATGGATTTTTTTGACAGCACATCTGACTCCGCTCGTCCAGACGCCAGCAAAAGGAGAATCCGTCTGCACACCACAGAGATGGTTTTCATTGGAATTTCATGCGGCCCGTCATAGCGATGCGGCAATTGGTTGATGAACTCTTCCCAAAGTGGTGCCGCATAACTGGCAAGGCGAAATCCATTGCTCCAAAGCTCAGGGATGATGCTGGCAGTAAAAGAAATGCCCGATCCAACAGGCCATTCAGAGCCTTCGTCATACCCGGACATCACGTACCCCAATTGCGCCTCATCGCAAATGCCATGAAACCTGGCAGCGGTAAGCAAGAACCTCGCAGCGACATGTGCACCGCCAGCCATGGCGAGATTGATCGGGTCATCCCGAAATTGAACAGAAGCGATGGAAATCACACACAACCGAATCCTCTTTTTCTCCAGCATGCTGTGCAGCTCGACAAGCCACAACCACTCGCGCATCGTCATGCCTTGTGCTTCGTCAATCACAAGTACAACAAAACGTCCGCCCGCCTGTGCTGACAATTGTTCAAAACGGTCCACGAGCATTCCCAAGCGTTCCGTTGGGCTACGGGTTGATCTGGCCAACCGATGCTTGGCTGCTTCCAGCAAATTTGCATAAAACCGCCCGGATGCGCTGGCACCGCCCGATTCGGTATGACTCCAGATCACCATCGGTATGAATCCTCCATACCTGGCAGCAAGCAAGCCTTCGAGCCAGTTATCCACAGCGCTAGATTTACCCAGTCGAGAGGCCCCATAAATGGTGGCACCATCAAATTGATCGTCCAGCCATCGTCCGATGGTGCTCACCATTTTTTCAATGGCGGGGGTGAACAACGAGTAATCTCTCGTGACCAGGGGATGGTCTTTGGGGATGTGCTCTGGAACGAGCTGAAAGTCTGAGTTTTCCATCACCAGGTCTTTGCCATGCGCATCTTGGGAAGTGGAGCGCTCTGGCTTGCAGATTTGGGTTTCGGCTCAGGTGGCGGTGAGGTGCCCTTCGTTTTCTTGGATGCTCCGGAGACCTTGGTCAGCTCTTCGGGCATGGCCTGACGGTTGATTTCACCCATGACGTCTGGCACCGAAAAGTTCGGCTCTTTCATTTCATCCAGCGCTTGAGTGCTTGTCATCATGATTCGTCGCGCCTGCAGATAGGCCGGATGAACAGGTAGCTTTTTATTGGCATGTATCTCAGCGTATTCAATTAACGCCTGGACGGGATCCCTATTGCCGGTCAGAAATAACAATCGCTTTGTCGCAAGTGCCCGAATGGCTTGCCGCATGTAAAGGGTGTGGGGTGATCGGTGCCACGGCGGTTGAACATGGACGGTTCCGTAGATCAGACCATTTGAATCGGAGACTGTGGCCCAGCGTGCGTCTGTTTCGTCATCCAGTTGAAGCCATAGTTTTTTACCGAGAAGATCCGGACGTTGAACCAGCCACTCGGAGGTGTATTTGGCGTTCTCAAAGTTGAAATACGGTCTTTTGCCCGTGTATTCACCGCCAAGCAATGTGCAGACCTTTCTGCTTCCCGCCATTCTTTTAACGAGCTCTGGGTCAGCGTGACGAATGCGATTTTTTGTTTTGGAAGACAAGAAGTCCATTTGAGCTAGAGGACTGCGATAGCCCAGACCTGTATGTGGCGTGGCGTTGTAGTTCGCGATGGTGACATCCAGCAACTCCTCAGCATAGTCAAGTTGGAACTGGACCTCCGCAGCAATTTTTTCTGGATCTCGTCCTTTCTTATCTTCGTGACTGCTGCCTGTGCTCGGAGAGAGTCGGTGCATGGTGCCAGAGGCCAAAACCCTGAAAAACGACTCAATGAATGGCCGATCATCTTTGCTGCGCCTTGAACTGTAAGACGTAGGGTCTTGGGGTTTGATGACCTTGGCGCCAACAATATGCAGCAATGGCTCCTCGACTCTGGGGCAAACGTTGGCCAATGCGCCATCAACGCTGAACTCATTCCAGCAAGCTGACAAATAGACTTCAGAGTGTGCGGATGGCAAGGCCGCGCCTTCTGCGTACCCATCCTCACAAAACGTCAAGGTTCTTGGGGCCCACTTGGATAAAGCATTTTTGATGGTGATCAGAACGTCGAGCGCACTGCATTCGCGTCGCAAGCTGATGTGATACCCCAGAACTGCACGGGATCTGACGTCAATGATCACGATGATCCAGATGCGGCGGATTTTTCTGGGTTCATAACCGCCGTGAGGAGACGGCACCATGACCACCATTCGGCAGTCCAATTTGTGGGCATCACACTCGACCCGATCAAACAGCTTGAAATCAGGTCGTCGGGTTCCATCGGAGGCTTTGGCTTTTGCAATTGCGTCAGGCCCCCCCCATTTTTGACATGGCTAAAAAAGGATGCTCTGCCAAAACCTTCTTGATGTACAGACGAACTGACTCATAGCCGAGCGACTCTGAATTGAATGGCCAGGCTTTCTGATCTTCCAAGCCAGCTTTTCTTAGCTCGTCAATGAACCATCGAAAGATCGTTTGAACATTGATCTTAGGGTGTGCAAGAGAATCGGCGTTATTGAGGATTCGTTTGTGAAAACGATCTTTCAAATCTTTGAACTGTGGACGTTCAAGTAGCCACTTCAACGCGCCGGTTGCTCCAGCCCCATTTTCGTGAACAACAGGTGCAGTTTGACGCTCGTAAGCGGTCACACGGAAATGTGGAAGTGCTCCTCGCCAACCAAAAATATCCCCATCTGAGTGCCTTTGAAGGCATCGGTTTGTGATGATTCGGTAGATATTGGATCGTTTTTCACCCGTTTTCTTCTGCAAAACTGCATCGGTAGCACCCTTGAGATACAGCTCAATGGCTTTTTTTCGGGCTAAAAATTTAGTTTTGCGAGCAGCTGACAAGCTGTTCTCATCCACCATAGGCCAATTGCCAAGGTCAATGCTCTGGCTCGATAGCTCAGAATTCGGAGTTGAGCGATATCCAATTCGTCCCGATAAAGCCATAGAACCTCCTAGTTAAAGGTCTATCCAAGACTCATTAAAAAGGAAGAATCACTTAACGTCAACTTTACTTGGAATTCGTAGCATCAACTTTACTTGGAAAGAGACACCCTCCAGAGGGAAGATCCAGCTGTTCGTAGCATCAAATTTACTTGTGTGAACGAAGGAATCACCAACCTGTTTTGACAGGTTTGGATGCTGGCTCAGATGCGGCCGGGGCTGGCGGCAACACTGGCGCTAAAACTGCCGGTGCGCCGACTGGGGGCTTGGGATCGGCTGGCGCAGCTGGTGCCGTGGCTTCCGATGGCGTTGTTGGCACAACGCTCGTCGCCTGAGCCTTGGCTGCACGCGCAGCTTGGCGCTGCAAGCCTGTTTCAATCAACTCCTTGGCGTTTTGGCGGTTGCCACGCACAGCAAAATCAAGCGCCGTGAGGCCTAACTGGTTTTTGATGTTCAGATCAGCACCCGCCTGGATCAAGACTTTGACCGCTTCGGGGCTGCCATACATGGCGGCCATCATCAAGGGCGTGCTGCCGTTGGGCGATTCGGCATCGATGTAAGCGCTGTTCTCCAGCAAAAATTCGATCACGGCCACCTGACCCGTGGATGCGGCGTAATGCAAAGGCGTCCAGCCGGGTTTGTTCACATCGGCATCGTTTTCAACCAATTGTTTGACCAAGGGCAAATAGCCCTTGAGCGCAGCCAGCATCAAAACGCTTTCGTCCTTGTCGTTACGCACCTCGGTCTTGACCTTGGGCCAGCTGGCCAGCAGCTGCGCCACCTTGAGCGATGGCTCTCGCACCGCGATCATCAAACCCGGCACACCCTTTGGGCTGACGGTGTTGGGGTCGAAGCCGCGCTGAAGCAAAGCCTGAACAGTCTTCACATCGTCAAACTGAACCGCTTTGAAGAAGTCTTCGTACGAGCCCGCCAACGAGATCAGCTGTGCGGATAAAAGTCCAATAAAAACAATGGACTTTTTAATGTATTGAATGTATTGCATGAGCAATCAAGCGGCCGTTTTGGCGAACAATTTCAGGAAATTTCGCGTGGTCAACTCGCCAATGGCCTCCGAACTGCAGCCACGCAATTCACCCAAGAGCTTGGCCACAAGGGGCACATAAGACGGGTTATTGAGCTTGCCACGGTAAGGCACAGGGGCCAAATACGGGCTGTCGGTCTCGATCAACAAGCGGTCATCGGGCACGAATTTGGCCACTTCCCGCAGATCGGCGGCGGTCTTGAAGGTCAAAATGCCCGACAGGGAGATGTAAAAACCCAGGTCCAAGGCCGCTCTGGCGACCTCTTGGCTTTCGGTGAAGCAGTGAAAAACACCGCCGGCCGAACCCGCATTGCCCAACTCGCCCTCTTCTTTCAGGATGGCGATCGTGTCGTCTGACGCCTGCCGGGTGTGGATCACCAGCGGCAAACCCGTCTGGCGCGCGGCACGGATGTGGGTGCGAAAACGCTCGCGCTGCCATTCCATGTCCGCGATGGTGCGCCCGCCTTTGCGCTCGTCCATCTGGTAATAGTCCAGGCCCGTCTCGCCAATGGCGACCACTTTGGGACGCGCTGCGCCGTCCAGCAAATCCTGCAAGCTGGGCTCGCGCAGGCCCTCGTTGTCGGGATGCACGCCCACCGTGGCCCACATGTTGTCGTGCGCCATGGCCAGGTTGTGCACTTCGTCAAACTTTTCCATCGTGGTGCAAATGACCATGGCTCGGGTCACTTGGGCAGCCACCATGGCCTGCTGGATGCTGTCCAGCTGACTCATCAGCTCGGGGAAATTCAAATGGCAATGGGAATCGGTGTACATGGCTCAGCCCTTGGACAGCAGGGTTTGTTGGGCATCGGCGGTCAGGGCTTCCAGCATCAGACCGGCATTGAAGGGGTGCTCGGCCGTGCGCGCCGACTGCATCAGGCGCTTGAACCAATCGGTCAGCACCGACACGGACGCGTTGCTCGCAGGCAATTGGGTGGCATCAAAAAAGCGCGGCGCGGCACCCGATTGGCGCAGCACCAGGTCGTGGCAAAGCTTTTGCAGCGCGTCGATGGCTTGTGCGGGGCTCAGGTCGGCCAGGTGGCGGGCATCGCCTTGGCGCATGGCCTTGGGCAACGCGGCCCACCAGTCAGGAAACAAACCCGCTTCGGCTTGGCGCAGCACATCGGTTGGGCGGCCACCTGCGCTGCGCAGCAAAGCCTGCGCCACAGGGGCGGGCACGCCCTGCCCGCTCAGCCAGGTTAAAGCTTCGTCGGCCTCAGGCCACTTCATGGTGTGGGCTAAGCAGCGGCTGCGAATGGTGGGCAGCAGCATGTGCGCCGCCTCGGTGGCCAGCACAAAGCGCACATCGCCCGGCGGCTCTTCCAGGGTTTTGAGCAAAGCGTTGGCCGTGATGGTGTTCATGCGCTCGGCCGGGAACACCAGCACCGCCTTGCCGCGCCCGCGTGCATCGGTGCGCTGTGAAAACTCGACCGCGTCCCTCATTGCATCGACCCGGATTTCTTTGCTGGGCTTGCGGGTTTTCTTGTCGATCTCGTCCTGCGCTTTTTCCGACAAAGGCCAACCCAGCTCGATCATCACGGTCTCGGGCATCAGCACGGCCAGGTCGGCATGCGTGTGCACGGCCACCGCATGGCAGCTTGGGCAGTCGCCGCAAGCGCCTTGCGCCGTGGGCTGTTCGCACAACCAGGCCGAGGCCATGGCCAGCGCCAATTCGTATTGACCCAGACCCGACGGGCCTTGCAGCAACCAGGCGTGACCGCGCTGGGCCAGCAAATCAGTGGCCTGGCGTGCAATCCAAGGGGCGTTCAAAACGGCGCTCATGCGGCGGCCCGCTTCAGCCAATCGCCCACCATGCGGCCCACGTCAGCGCCCACGGCTTCCATGCTTTGGGCGGCGTCGACGCGTGCAAAACGGGTGGGCATTTCGGCCTGGCGCTTGGCGTAGCCTGCGCGAACGGCGGCAAAAAAGTTGACTGGCTGAGACTCAAATTTGTCCGGCACGCGGGCCGAGGCCAAGCGCTGCGCGGCGATTTGCGGGTCCAGATCAAACCAGATGGTCAGCTCGGGCTGGCGCAAACCGCCATCGGGCAAAGCTTGCACCATGCGCTCCAGCTGGGACAGCACCTGCCAGTCAAACCCACGCCCACCGCCTTGGTACGCAAAAGTAGCGTCGGTGAAGCGGTCGCACAGCACCACATCACCCCGGGCCAGCGCGGGCTCGATCACCTGCACCAAATGCTCGCGCCGCGCCGCGAACATCAGCAGCGCCTCGGTCAGCGCATCCATGGGTTCGTGCAACACCAGCTCGCGCAGCTTTTCAGACAGAGGCGTGCCGCCGGGCTCGCGAGTCAGCACGACCGCCCTGCCCGCTTCGCGGAACAACTGGGCCACGCGCTCAATGTGCGTGGACTTGCCCGCACCGTCGATGCCTTCAAAACTGATGAACAAACCGCGTGTCATGGTGTGTGAAATTGGGAAAACCCGATTGTCGCAGGCTCTCGCCTGCCCTCAATCCTTGGCCGTTTGGATGCCACGCTGGTAACGGTTGACCGCACGGTTGTGCTCGTCCAGCGAGGCGCTGAAGTGGCTGCTGCCGTCGCCTTTGGCCACAAAGTACAGCGCCTGCGTCTTGGCGGGTTGCACCGCAGCCAGCAAAGCGGCCTTGCCCGGCATGGCAATCGGCGTGGGCGGCAAGCCGCCACGGGTGTAGGTGTTCCAGGGGGTGTCGGACTGCAGGTGGATGCGGCGCAAGTTGCCGTCAAAGGCCTCACCCAAGCCATAAATCACCGTCGGATCGGTCTGCAAACGCATGCCGATGCGCAGACGGTTGTTGAACACCCCCGAAATCATGGGCCGGTCGGCGCCTTTGCCGGTTTCTTTTTCCACAATGCTCGCCAGAATCAAGGCCTCTTCAGGTGATTTGACCGAAACACCGGGCTGACGGGCCTCCCAAGCCTGCTGCACATGCTTGTCCATGGCCTTCATGGCCCGCTTCAGGACCGCCAGGTCGCTGGAGCCTTTGGCATACGAATACGTGTCCGGGTAAAAACGCCCTTCCGGGGCCACGCCGGGGCGGCCCAGCTGCGCCATCAAGGCCTCGTCGGGCAAAGCACGGCTGTCGGGCTTGAGGTGTTCGGCCTTGGCCAGCGCCTGGCGCACTTGCCGCCAGTTCCAGCCCTCCACAATCGTCACGGTGCGCAGGCTCTCCTCGCCCCGCACCAGCATGTTCAGCAACTGTTGGGGCGATGTGCCGGGGGCAATTTCATAGCTTCCGGCCCGCATCAGGCGCGACTGGCCCGACAGGCGAAACCAAGCGTAAAGCAAAGTGGGTGAAGTCTGAGCCCCCGCATCGGCCACGGCCTGGGCAATGGCTTTGGGCGAAGTGCCGGGCTCAATGGCCAAATCAAGCGCATTGCGGCCCGTGTCCATCGGCTGGTTCACCCACCAGAACGCCGCCCCCCCCATCAGCAAGGCGGCCAGCAGCAGGCTTGTCAGCAACTTCATCAAGCCTTTGAGCACGGCCATGTCCTTGTTCGAGTGTTGAAAACGTGGAGGGGATGATAATTCACGCCTCGCCCGAAGACAGAGCCGCCCCATGAACACCCCTGCAGAACTCAGCCCTCAAATCAACACCCTTTTGAACGGCGTCAGCCCCCTGCCCCATCTGGGCGTGATTCAGGCCCAAGGCGTAGACGCGGCCAACTTTTTGCACAACCAGCTGAGCAACGACGTGCTGCTCTTGCCCGTGGGCCAGTCCCGCCTGGCGGCTTTTTGCTCGGCCAAGGGCCGCATGCAGGCCAGCTTCTTGGTCATCAAAACTGCGCCTGACACCGTGCTGCTGGTCATGAGCCTCGACTTGCTGGCCCAAACGCTCAAGCGTTTGTCCATGTTTGTGTTGCGGGCCAAAGTCAAAATGAGCGACGTCACGGACCAATGGCAGCTGCACGGCTTATTGGGCGGCAGCGCCCGTGCCGTTTTGGGTGAAGCCATGCCTTGGCAAACCGCCAGCGCCGACGGGGCCCACGCCGTGGCGCTTTACCCCGCCGTGCTGGGTGAGACCCAAGTGCCACGGGCCTTGTGGCTGGGCGCTGCAGCCCAAGCACTGCCCGCTGGGGCCAAAGTTTCAACCGAAGTTTGGGCCTGGGCCGAAGTCATGAGCGGTGTGACGCTGGTCACCCAGCCGCTGTTTGAGGCCTTTGTGCCCCAAATGCTGAACTACGAATCAGTGGGCGGTGTGAACTTCAAAAAAGGCTGCTACCCGGGCCAAGAAGTCGTGGCCCGCAGCCAGTTTCGCGGCACCTTGAAGCGCCGCACAGCACTGGTGCACAGCCCGGTGGCCTTAATGGCTGGACAAGACGTGTTCACCCCTGCCGACCCCGAGCAGCCTTGCGCGACCGTGGTGCTGTGCGCGGCGATGCCTGATGGTCAGGGTTTTGACGCCCTGGTCAGTGGGACGCTGGAGAGCCAGCAGGCAGGTTGGCATGCGGGCAGCGCCCAAGGCGAAGTGCTGCAACTGCAGCCCCTGCCCTACGAACTGCTGGCCGACATTTGATTCTCAGAGCTTGCGCACCATCTCGATGTGCGCAATGCCCGCTTCTTCAAAAATGGCCCCATGCGGCTCAAAGCCTGAGCGTTTGTAAAAACCTTCGGCGCTGCATTGGGCGTGCAGGATGACTTGGGTATCGCCCCGGTTTTGGGCAGCGTCCATCAGCGCATGCAGCACCCGGCGGCCCAAATCGCTGCCGCGCATCTGCTTTTTCACGGCCATGCGGCCGATGCGTGCCACACCGGGGGCGTGTTGCAGCAGGCGGCCCGTGGCCAGGGGCATGCCCATGCGGTTGAGCGCCACCGCGTGCAAGGCGGTTTCGTCATCATGGTCCCACTCCATCTCGGCGGGCACTTTTTGCTCGTGCACAAACACCTCGGTGCGCAGCGGGCTGGCCAGTTTTTGAAAGTCGTGCCACGAACCCACATGCACTTGCACCATGTCTTCGCCGCGCTCAAAGCCTTCGAGCAGGTCGCGCAGTGGCGGAGGAATGGGCTGGCTCTTTTTGGCCACAGGGTCGGCGTAGACATACACCAGCTCGCTGGTGATCAGCAGCTCATCGCCCCTAAAAATCGCACCTGCAAAGGTCATGGACGAATTGCCCACGCGGTCGCAGCGCATACACACATCCAAGTAATCATCCATCTCGGCGCTGGCGTGGTACTCGACGCTGGCCTTTTTGACAAACAAGTCGCCACCCAGCTGGTGCATGGTCTCGGCATAGGGCATGGCCAGGTTGCGCCAGTAATCGGTCACGGCGGTGTCGAAGTACATGAGGTAGTGGCCGTTGAAGACGATTTTCTGCATGTCCACTTCGACCCAGCGCACGCGCATGCGGTGAGAAAAACGGAAGTCCTGGCGTTTCATGGGTTCAACTTTCAAAAGCGTGTTTCAGGGCCCTGCCCGCATCGGCGTGGGCTTGCAGGGCGTCGGGAATAGCGCGGCCCATGGTGATGAAACCATGCACCACGCCTTTGTAGATTTCCAGATCGACCGGCACGCCCGCCATGCGCAAGGTGTCGGCGTAACGCACGCCCTCGTCCACCAGCGGGTCGCATTCGGCCAAACCGATCCAGGCCGGGGCCAAGCCGCTGTGGTCGGGGGCGTTGCCGGGGGCAAAGCGCCAGTCGTCGCGGTCGGCTTGGTCGATGTAGCCGTCAAAAAACCAGTCGATGGTCTCTTTGTCGAGCATGAAACCCTCGGCAAAGGTGTGGTGCGAGGCGGTGTCTTGCCGCCCGCCGCAACCGGGGTAAAACAGCAGCTGCAAAGCCAGTTTCAAGCCCGCATCGCGCGCCATCAAGGCGCACACGGCGCTGAGCGTGCCGCCCGCACTGTCGCCGCCCACCGCCAAACGGCTGGTGTCCAGTCCCAAGGTCGGCGCATGCTGGTGCAGCCAGTTCAGCGCGTCCCAGCTGTCGTGCACGGCGGTCGGAAAGCGGTGCTCCGGTGCCAGGCGGTAGTCCAGCGACACCACCGCGCAATGGCCTTGGCGTGAGAGCTGACGGCACAGCACATCGTGCGTGGTGAGGCTGCCCACGGTGAACCCGCCGCCGTGGATGTAGAGCAGCACGGGCAAGGGCTTGTCGCTTTGGGGTGCGTACAAGCGGGCGGGCATGGCGTGTCCGTCGCGTGCGGGGATGGTGATGTCCTCAACCCGGTCAACATGGGGCGCAGGCTGCAGGTCCAGGATGGGGCCGCCGATGTCGTAAAACTCGCGGGCTTGGACAGGTGTCATGGCCGCCATGGGTGGGCGGCCAGCGCGCTGCACGCGTTCAATCAGGCTGCGCGTGGCGTCGTTCAACAGTGATCGGGGGTTGGTGTGGTGGCTGCTCATGGGGCGCTGGAAAGGTCACAGGGTGTTGCGTTAGGTGTTGCCAACGTGACGTACAACGGGGCTTGCAGGGTGGCCAAAGACGAATCCTGCATCAAAATGGGCTTTGATCGTACAACGCCCTACACGGTGGGTCTGTCACCTGTTGCGCATCACCTGTTCCCGTTCAGCCACTTCAGTTTGGAGTTCTTGCATGTCTTTCATCAATTACGTCACCCAGATCCAGATCGACTTTGGCGCAGTCAAATTGCTCCAGGCCGAATGCGAGCGCGTGGGCATCCACAAACCACTGATCGTGACCGATGCGGGCGTCAAAGCCGCAGGCGTGCTGCAAAAAGCCCTCGACGCCCTGCCCAGCCTGCCCGTCACCGTGTTTGACCAAACCCCCTCAAACCCGACCGAGTCGGCCGTGCGCGCTGCAGCGGCCATGTACAAAGCCCACGGCTGCGACGGCCTGATCGCGGTGGGCGGCGGCTCAGCGATTGATTGCGCCAAAGGCGTGGCGATTGCCGTCAGCCATGAAGGCCCGCTCAAGACCTACGCCACCATCGAAGGCGGCTCGCTCAAGATCACCGACCGGGTGGCCCCGATCATCGCGGTGCCCACCACCAGCGGCACCGGCAGCGAAGTGGCCCGGGGGGCGATTTTGATTCTGGACGACGGCCGTAAAGTCGGCTTTCACAGCTGGTTCATCGTGCCCAAAGCGGCCATTTGCGACCCCGAACTGACCTTTGGCCTACCGCCCATGCTCACAGCGGCCACCGGCATGGACGCCATCGCGCACTGCATGGAAACCTTCATGGCCGCGCCCTTCAATCCGCCTGCAGACGGCATTGCGTTGGATGGTTTGGCCCGGGGCTGGGCAAACATCGAGCGTGCCACCACCAACGGCCAGGACCGCGAAGCGCGCCTGAACATGATGAGCGCCAGCATGCAGGGGGCCATGGCCTTCCAAAAAGGCCTGGGTTGCGTGCATTCACTCAGCCACAGCCTGGGGGGCGTGAACCCGCGCCTGCACCATGGGACTTTGAACGCCATGTTTTTGCCTGCTGTGGTGAAATTCAACGCCGTTGCCGAAACCGTGCAAAAAGAAAACCGCCTGAACCGCATGGCCCAAGCCATGGGCCTGCAAAGCGGCTCGGACATCCCCGACGCCATCAAAGACATGAGTGCGCGCCTGGGACTGCCTGCCGGTTTAGGGGCAATGGGCGTGACCGAAAGCCTGTTTGACGCGGTGATCACTGGCGCGCTGGCCGACCATTGCCACAAAACCAACCCGCGCATTGCTTCAGCAGACGAATACCGGGACATGCTGCTGACCAGCATGTAAGACTGGCTGAAAGCCTGTTTTTGAAGGCGCTCACCCCTGTGAGCGAATGTCAGCCTGTCAATATCAGCCCACTGAGCGTGTGGGCGCAGGACGCTTTTTCAAACGGGCTTTGGCCCTCTCGCGTGCCTGCGCTTTGGCCACATGCCCGCGCAAAGCGGCGTCCCACGCCGACCAGGCCCAGCGCACGGCCTCGGCGGGCTCGTCAAAGATCGAGTCTGGAGCCAACCAGTAAGACAAAGCCACTTCCCTGCCCTTCATGGGGTAGGTAAAGGGGGTGAGACCGAGGGCCTCAAAGTCGGGGCGGTTTTGCTCGTCCACCTTCAGGTACAGCTGCTGGTTCATGACGATGGCGAACATCAGGCCTTCGTGGTAAAGGCCGTGGCCACCAAACATCGGGCGGGCCGAAACCGACCCCAAACCTTCCAGCAGTTCCTGCACAAAGGGAATGAAGTCGCTCATGCCGCAGTCGTGAGGGCTTGGGCGTTCAGGGTGCGTCGTGCGAGGGCATTTTGGCACCCACATGCACCTCGCCCCGCGCTTCGGCCAGCTCCACTTGGCGTTGGCGTTCGGCCAGTTTTTCTTTTTGCTCGGGCGTGCGCTGGTCGTGGCAGTGGGCGCAGCTCACGCCCAACACGTAATGCGGCGACTGCTTGTCCTGTTCGCTCAGCGGCCAGCGGCAAGAGCGGCACAGGTCGTGGTGGCCAACACCCAGGCCGTGGCCCACGCTCACGCGCTCGTCGAACACAAAACAGTCGCCTTCCCAGGTGCTTTGCTCGGGCGGGATTTCTTCAAGGTACTTCAGGATGCCGCCTTCGAGGTGATAGACCTCTTCAAAGCCGCGCATTTTCATGAGCGCCGTGGATTTTTCGCAGCGGATGCCGCCTGTGCAGAACATGGCCACTTTGGTTTTTTTGGCGGCCTCGCCTTGCAGGTTCTCCTGCGCGTCCAGCCAGGCGGGCAGCTGCACAAAGGTCTTGATGTTCGGGTTGATCGCGCCCTTGAAGGTGCCAATCGCCACCTCGTAATCGTTGCGCGTGTCGATCACCACCACATCCGGGTCGGCCAGCAAAGCGTTCCAGTCGGCGGGCTTAACGTATTGGCCCACGGTCTTGTTCGGGTCCAGCTCGGGCACGTGCAAGGTCACGATCTCTTTTTTCAGCTTGACCTTCATGCGGGTGAACGGCGGCTTGGGGCTCCAGGATTCTTTGTGTTGCAAGGTGGCCAGGCGCGGATCGGCATGCAAAAACGCCAGCACAGCGCGGATGCCCGACTCGGGCCCGGCAATCGTGCCGTTGATGCCCTCGTGCGCCAGCAGCAGCGTGCCTTTGACGTCATTGGCCTCGCAACAGGCTTGCAAAGGCGCTTGCAGATCAACGAAGTCGGGCAGATCGACGAATTTGTAGAGGGCGGCGGTGAGGTACTGGGCGGCAGATTGCATGGGGTGATTATCCCTTCTGTGCGAGGGGTCAGGCCTCATAAGTCAACAACACCACATCAGCGGCTTCCTGGCGCAAGGCAATGAGTGCCTGATACGCCGGCGAGCTGTGCCAACCGTCTGCATCGGCCAGTGAGGGAAAACGAATCACCACGATGTCGGCATGCGGGCATTCCCCGGAGAGCGCTTTGACCTGATTGCCGCGAAACACCAGCTCGCCACGCCAGGGCGTCAGGGTCGCGAGCACCTGGCCCCGGTATTGGGCCCATTTTTCTGGATTTTTGACGGTCATTTGACCCACAACGTAGGCATGAGACATGGCAGCTCCTTATAAGGCTTGAACCTTCAGCAGGCTGGGTGCAGCCAGCCATTGAGAAAACTCATCCGCCAATTGCGCACTGGCTTGCACCGCAGCCTGCCAAACCTTCACCCGACCTGCAAAGTCGTGTTCATAGCGCATGAAGTCGTTGCGATCGGGCAATTTGCCATTCGGCAAGGTTTTGACCCATTCGGGGTTGGGCGCGAGGACGATGGTGTTGTCCAAAAACGATGTTGCGCCGTGCCGCCACTTGAGGGCTTTGTCCAGCCAGCCGGGCACCACGTTTTGCTGAAAGTGCGGGTACAGCACGATGGCGCGTTCGGGGCCTTGGCTGGGGGCGGTCCAGTTCAGGTGCAGGTGGTAGTCGGTGATGCCGCCGTCCCAATATGCACCAGCAGGTGCGCCGGGGATATCGTGCACGGCTTTCAGCGCAAACGGGATCGAACAGCTGGCTTGCAGCGCGGGCATGAAGTTGCCCTCGGTCAGTGCCACCTGCCGGGTGCGAAAGTCGCTCGCATCAAAGGGCAGCGGATGCTCTTCGCCTGAAAAAACCACACGCTCCAGCCAGCCACCCAAAGCACGTCGGTGCAGGGCATTGCTCAAAAAAGCGCCTGCGTAGCCCAAGGGCGTGGCCACCGGGTGTTCGCGGCGCAGCATGTGCCGCCCGTGCGATGTGACGATGTGAAGCCGATAGCGTGGATGGCTCAAAACCTGATCGATGCGCCCGCCATAAAAGCTGGTCAGATTGGCCCCAAACGCATCGCTCACTTGCTGCGCCGTGACCTTTTTTTGACCGGGCAAGACCGCGTAATGCTGCTGAGTGTAGGCGTGCTCCAGTTCTTCAAAGGCCGTGACCGGGTCGTTCAGGCAGGCCGTGGCCATGCGCCACGCGCCAATCGACGCGCCCACCAGGTCCACGGGTTGGCTGCTTTGCGCCAGCCACTCGCCAAAAATGAAACGGTCCAGCGGCCCGAGAATCAGCCCTTTGGGCCCACCTGCCGCCCCCGGAATCACGCCAATGTGCTCAGGCCGCAGGCCGTGTTCACGGATGTGGGCCAGGGCTTTGGGGCCAGCGTGGATGTGGAGGGCTTGCATGGGTTTTACTTCTTGAGGCCCTGCAGCTTGGCAAACGCGCTGGCCATGGCCGAGCCAGCGGCTGCGGACGGCGAGGTGTAACCCCCACCCGATCCCCCGCCGCGCTGACGGTTGCCTGGCCCTGCCCCTTCAAACTTGTTGTCGCGAGGGCCATCGCGCCTGGCGGGCGCAGCGTCCAGCTTCATGGTCAGGCTGATGCGCTTGCGGGCCACATCGACTTCGAGCACCTTCACTTTGACGATGTCACCGGTCTTGACCACCTCGCGGGCGTCGGTCACAAACTTGTTGGCCAGCTGGCTCACATGCACCAGGCCATCCTGGTGCACGCCCAAATCGACAAACGCGCCGAACTGGGCCACGTTGCTCACAGTGCCCTCCAAGGTCATGCCTTCTTTCAGGTCCTTGATGTCTTCTACACCATCGGCCAGGCGGGCCACTTTGAAGTCGGGGCGTGGATCACGGCCGGGTTTTTCCAGCTCGCCCAGGATGTCCTTGATGGTGATCGCACCGAACTTGTCGTTGGCAAACAACTCGGGTTTCAAGGTTTTGAGCACATCGCTGCGGCCCATGATGTCCTGAACCGGCTTGCCGGTTTTGACAATGATTTGCTCGACCACGGGATAGGTTTCAGGGTGCACGCCCGTCATGTCGAGTGGGTTGTCACCGCCACGGATGCGCAAAAAGCCCGCACTTTGCTCGAAGGTTTTGGCCCCAAGACCGGTCACTTTGAGCAGGTCTTGTCGTGTTTTGAACACGCCATTGGCATCGCGCCAGCGCACCACGGCCTTGGCCACGCTGCCCGACAGGCCCGACACGCGGGTCAGCAGCGGCACGCTGGCGGTGTTCAGGTCCACGCCCACCGAGTTCACGCAGTCTTCGACCACGGCATCCAGGGTTTTGGCCAGCTCGCTCTGGTTCACGTCGTGCTGGTATTGGCCCACACCGATCGCTTTGGGGTCGATCTTGACCAGCTCGGACAGAGGGTCTTGCAAACGGCGGGCAATGGAGGCCGCGCCGCGCAGGCTCACGTCCACATCGGGCATTTCCTGGCTGGCAAATTCACTGGCGCTGTACACCGAAGCGCCCGCTTCGCTGACCACCACTTTTTGAATCTCAACACCGTCACGAAGGCGGGCCAGTTGTTTGATCAGGTCACCGGCCAGCTTGTCGGTCTCGCGGCTGGCCGTGCCGTTGCCAATGGCAATCAGATTGACGTTGTGCTTTTCGCACAACTTGGCGAGGGTGAAGAGCGAGCCTTCCCAGTCCTTGCGCGGCTCATGAGGGTAGACGGTGGAGGTGTCGACCAGCTTGCCGGTGGCATCCACCACGGCCACTTTCACGCCGGTGCGGATGCCCGGGTCCAGGCCCATGACCACACGGGGGCCGGCGGGGGCGGCCAGCAGCAGGTCGCGCAGGTTGTCACTGAACACCTTGATGGCCACTTTTTCGGCTTCTTCGCGCAGGCGTGCAAACAAATCGCGCTCGGTGGACAGGCTCAGTTTCACGCGCCAGGTCCAGGCCACGCACTTGCGGATCAGGTCGTCCGAGGGCCGGGCCGCGTGGCTCCAGCCCAGGTGCATGGCGATCTTGCCTTCAGCGATGCTGGGCTTGCCGGGCTCGGGTTCCACGGGCAGCACCAGCTTGGCGTCCAGCATCTCCAAAGCACGGCCACGGAACACGGCCAGCGCACGGTGCGAAGGCACCCGGCCAATCGGCTCGTCGTAGTCAAAGTAATCGCGGAACTTGGACACATCGGCGTTGTTTTCGTCCTTGCCGTCGGCCAGCTTGCTTTTGAAGAGGCCCTCGTTCCACAGCCATTCGCGCAGTGTCTGCACCAAAGACGCATCTTCGGCCCAGCGCTCGCTGAGCAAATCACGCACACCGTCCAGCACGGCGGCGGTGGTCGTGAAGTCGGCCCCTTCGATCGCACCTGCGGCCAGCACATAGGCTTGCGCTTCGGCGTGCGGGCCGAGCGTGGGGTCGGCAAACAGTTTGTCGGCCAGCGGCTCCAGCCCGGCTTCGCGGGCAATCATGCCCTTGGTGCGGCGCTTGGGCTTGAAGGGCAAATACAAATCTTCCAACTCTTGCTTGGTGGGCGCGGCGTCGATGGCGGCCAGCAAGTCGGGCGTCATCTTGCCCTGCTCGGTGATGCTTTTGATCACGGCGGCGCGGCGGTCTTCCAGTTCACGCAGGTAGCCCAGGCGCGACTCCAGCTCGCGCAGCTGGATGTCGTCCAGCCCACCGGTCACTTCCTTGCGGTAACGGGCAATGAAAGGGACGGTGGCTCCACCGTCCAGCAATTCCACAGCGGTTTTGACCTGCTCAGGGCGGATCCGGATTTCTGCGGCCAGTTGGGCCAGGATTTTGGGCATGTCTCAGGTCACATCTTTAGGGGGAAAGCGGGCGAGTTTGCCACAAGCAGGAAGCACCAATCCTGCACAAGACGCAAACTGACAATTCACAGTTTTAGTGTTAAATAATCTTAAAAACAAAAAACAATCCCATAATTTCACAAATTTATAGACATCAAACCATCAAAACTGTAAACTAGCCTCAAACTAACAAAACAGTCAATTGAGGGAGTGATCATGAATTTGACAATTCAAAACGGTATCGGTGTCACCAAACGGTTGGGCATGATGGTCTTGGTCTGTTTGTCCATGGTCTTGACAGGATGCCAAACCATGGGTGGCGGCGTGATCCCGAGTGCTGAATACGAAAAGTTCACGCCCAAACCCACAGAAAAGCGGATCATGAAAGAGGTCAACTTGCGCTGGGAAGTTCGCGATGATGTGGCCCAATATTGCGCCAAGTCCATCGGCATGGGTCGGGAGCAGGCTTACATCACCCCACCAGTGGCTTGTGCGGTTTGGCATGTCCAGCGCCAAGAATGCGTGATCGTGACGGGCAAAGAAACCTCTCATGTGGCTTTGGGCCACGAAGTTCGCCACTGTTTTGAAGGCCACTTCCACAAATAAACCACCGAGACCGAGCGCATTTGCGCTCAGTCCCTGGGGGTTTTTGTGCTTTAGATGCTGCGCAAGGCTTTGCGCAAGCCCTCCCCCACTTCGGGCCTGGCGGCAAAGGGGTCCGGTGGGTTGGTACCCTGAACAATCGCCTCCATCCGGCTTTGCACGTTGCCCAAAGCGTGTGGGTGGCTGTAAATATAGAACTGCCCTGAGGCCACGGCATCAAACACCTTCTGCGCCACATCGGCCGCAGACACCTTGCCACTTCCAACAGCTTTATCAGTTTGAGCCTGCCCAATCAACTGGCTGGCGGTCGGTTTGTCGGCAGCCAATGCGGCCGGGCGATTGCGTTCGCTGTGACTGATGCCGGTGGCCACGAAATACGGGCACAACACACTGGCACTGACTTGGTCACTGACCAGCTGCAAGTCCTGGTACAAGGTTTCAGTCAGTGACACCACGGCGTGCTTGCTGACGTTGTAAATGCCCATGTTCGGCGGGGTGAGCAAGCCGGCCATGCTGGCGGTGTTGACGATGTGACCCTGAAAGCTCGGATCGGCCTTGGCGGCTTCGAGCATCATGGGGGTGAACAGGCGTACGCCGTGCACCACGCCCCAAAGGTTGACGCCCAGCACCCATTCCCAGTCGGCCACCGAGTTTTCCCAGACCAACCCCCCTGCCCCCACACCCGCGTTGTTGAACACGAAATTCGGCGCACCAAAGCGCGCCTTCACATCAGCAGCCAGTTGTTCCATGGCCTGGGCGTTTGACACATCGACCTTGCGGGCCAGCACCTGAGCGCCTTGGGCTTTCATTTCGGCTTCGGCTTTGTCCAAAGCGTCCTGCTGCACATCGACCAGCACCAGGTTCATGCCGAGTTTGGCCCCGATGCGGGCGCATTCCAGGCCAAAACCAGAACCGGCGCCGGTCAGGACGGCTGTTTTGCCTTTGAAGTTGTTGATCATGGGGAAACCTTTTTCAATGTGAAGCCCACACGGGGGAAGTGAACATGGACCGTGCCCGCCCGCTCGTCGCTGCGGCGCAAGGTGTAGCGGGTGCGGGTGGCCGCGACCAGTTCACCCTCGGTCGGCTCCAAGCCAAAGTTGTCTGCGGCGATCACGACTTGGCTGCCCAGCGCGATGCCGTGCTCGTCCTGGAAGACCTCGCCCTGCACTGCCGCAGGCGTTGAACTGCGGGCGGTTTGCAAGGCTTCTTCGGCGCTGCATTTGCCGGGTGTGCCGTGGCCGATGGCCTTCATGCGGGCCATCCAGCTTTGGACTTCAGGCGTTGCATCCAAAATGCCCGCCAGGCCGGGTGTGCGTTCTTGCGTGAACCACAGCGGGTGGTAGACCGCAAAGTCGGCCACGCAAGGCTGTGCGCCGAACAAAAAGTCTTGCCCGTGCAGCATGCTGGCAATGCGGCGCAGGTAGCTTTTGTAAGTGGCCCCTGCATCGGCAGATGACATGCGTGCGCCGCCACTGCGCATGGCGGCTCGGTCGGCCACAAAAGCCTGCACGCCTTCGGCGGGCGCACCCGCAAAGACCTGTGCCACACCAGCGGGCTGAAAGTTATACGCCATGGCGGCGATGAACAAGGCGCTGTCGGCCCACTGCGCCACGATGCGCGCCGCGCCTTTGACAGCTTCGGGGTAGATCGTGGGTGTCGGTGCACGGTGCTCCAGCACGTCGCAAATGAGCGCGGTGTCGCAATAAATGTCCGCGCCGATCTGGAGCACCGGGGTTTTGCGGTAACCGCCCGTGAGCGCCGTCAGATCGGGCTTGGGCATGATCATCGGGATGAACACGCTCTTCCAGGCCAGTTGCTTGTGGCCCAGAATCAGCCGGACCTTTTCTGCAAAAGGCGAGGTCGGGTAATGGTGGAGGATCAGCTCGGACATGCGACCCGCCTCAGATCAGCTTGACCAGTTGCTTGCCGAAGTTCTTGCCTTTGAGCAAGCCCAAAAAGGCTTCGGGCGCAGCGGCCAGGCCTTGCGCCACCGACTCGCGGGGACGCAATTTACCTGTGCCCACCAGTGCGCCGAGTTCGCTCAAGGCCTCAGGCCAGACTTCCATGTGCTCGCTGACGATGAAGCCTTCGATCTTCATGCGGTTCACCAAAATCAGGGCCGGGTTGCTCATGGGCAGCGGCGCGCCGTCGTACCCGGCGATCATGCCGCACACCGCAATGCGCGCAAACGCGTTGGTGCGCAGCATCACGGCGTCGAGCACCATGCCACCCACGTTTTCAAAGTGGCCGTCGATGCCGTTGGGGCAGGCTTCGCGCAGCGCTTTGGACAGGCTGATGTAGTCCTTGTGCTCTTTGTAGTCGATGCAGGCGTCAAAGCCCAGCTCCTTGACCACGTAATCGCACTTGTCTTTGCCACCGGCAATGCCCACCACGCGGCAACCACGGGCTTTGGCCAAGGCACCATAAGCGCTGCCCACCGCGCCGCTGGCCGCGCTCACAGTCACCGTTTCGCCTGCTTTGGGGTTGATGATCTTGACCAGGCCGTACCAAGCGGTCACGCCGGGCATGCCCACCGCACCCAGGTAATGCGACAGCGGCACATGGGTGGTGTCGACCTTGCGCAAAGCGCCGATCACGTTGGCATCGACCACGCTGAATTCCTGCCAGCCGCCCATGCCGACCACTTGGTCACCGGCCTTGAATTTGGGGTGGCGGCTGTCCACCACCTCACCCACGGTGCCGCCAATCATGACTTCGCCCAAAGGCTGGGGCACAGCGTAGCTCTTGCTCTCGTTCATGCGGCCACGCATATAGGGGTCAAGGCTCAGGTAATGGTGGCAAACCAGCACTTCCCCGTCTTTCAGCTCGGGCAATGGCAACTCGACCATTTTGAAATTGTTGACGGTGGCTTCGCCCTGCGGGCGGTTGTCCAGAACGATGCGGTGATTGATGGGCATGTGTGTCTCCAGTGAATTTGAAAGCGTTAATCGGTGGAAGGCGAAGGGGATTCGCGGCGGCTCACGTATTTGAAGGTGCCGGTGGCGTGCGCGCACAGCTGACCTTGGGCATCGAACACGCTGCCTTCGGTGAATGCCATGCTGCGTGTGCGGTGTTGCAAGTGGCCTTTGCCGACCAGCGCTTGTCCGGCGGGCACTTTGGCGGGGCGCATGAAGGTGGTTTTCATTTCGATGGTGACCACGCCCATTTCCGGGTCTACGCTGCGCGCAGCGGTGGCCATGATCACATCCAGAAAAGTCATGACCGCGCCGCCGTGCGTGACATCGAAAGAGTTGAAGTGTTCGGGCTGTGGTGCGAAATGCAGCTCGGACTCGCCGCCTTCAAACTTCTCCAGGGTGAACCCCAGATGGTCAACGAAAGGGATCTTGGCGCCGAAAGGGATGCTCATGCTCAAGGACTTTCGCATCAGCCGCCGATGATGGCGCTCACGCCACCATCCACCGCCATCCATTGGCCGGTGATGTGCTTGCCTGCGTCACAGGCGAACAGCAGAGCCAGACCTTTGAGGTCTTCGTCATCGCCCAAACGGCGCAGCGGTGCACCTTGGGCCATCTTGTCAGCGCCCAATTTTTCCAGAAGGCCATAGGTCATCTTGCTGGGGAAAAAGCCGGGGCAAATCGCGTTGACAGTGATGCCATGCTCGCCCCACTCACCTGCCAGTGCTCGGGTGAAGTTGACCACCGCACCTTTGGAGGTGTTGTACGCAATCGTCTTCATTTCCGAAGGATTGCCAGCCAGTCCGGCAATCGAGGCGATGTTGACGATGCGACCTTTGCCACGCGGGATCATGCTCAGCTTGGCCACCTCTTGTGACAGGATGAAATAGCCGCGCACGTTGAGGTTCATCACCTTGTCCCAAGCTTCGACCGGGTGGTCTTCGGCGGGCGCGCCCCAAGTGGCACCGGCGTTGTTGACCAGGATGTCAATCGGGCCCATGCGCTCAATCGTCTCTGCGGCCAGACGGCGGATGTCTTCTTCTTTGCCGCAATCGGCTGCGATCCAGCGGGCATCGATGCCAGCGGCTTGCAACTCGGCTGCGGCTTCTTCCAGATCGGCGGCTTTGCGCGAGCTGAGCATGATCTTGGCGCCGGCTTCGCCCAAGGCATGGGCCATTTGCAGACCCAGGCCACGAGAGCCACCAGTGACCAAGGCCACTTGCCCGGTCAGGTCAAAAAGTTGTTGAACAGTGCGTGCCATGTAAATCTCCTTTACTTCATCAAGTGCTTGGCCAACGCCATGTAGGCGGGCAGCGAGGTGGGGTCATTGAACGGGTTGTTGGGCATAGGGAAAGAGGCAAAACGGGCGATCACCATCTCTGCCTTGGGATCGATGTAAATGGCTTGCCCGTGGATGCCACGGGCCGAGTAAGCCCCGTGCTCATTGTTGGACACCCACCACATGTTGCGGTAGGACCAACCAGGCAAAGTCGGGAACGAGGCTTGCGGGAAGGCACCCTTGTCACCGCCTTTGGCGATGTCCTGCACAACCGAGGCGGGAATGATCTGCTGCCCATTGAACTTGCCTTGATTGCGCATCATCTCGCCAAAGCGGGCCATGTCGCGCAGGCTGGCATTCAGGCCCCCCCCGGCAAACTCGGTGCCCAGTGAGTCCACTGCAAAGTAGGCATCCTTGTCCATGCCCATCTTGCTCCAGATGCGCTCGGTCAGATTCTGGCCGACGCTCTTGCCAGTGACTCGGCTGATGACCCAGCCGAGCACATCGGTGTTGATCGTCTTGTACGCAAACTCACCGCCGTGCTCACCCTGCTTTTTGACTGTGGGCATGTAGGCGTAAAAGTTGTCTGGTCCCTGATAGCCTGGTGGACGAGGCAAGGCACGCCCGGCAAACATGTGGGTCCAGAACTCGGATTTGGGATCGAGATAGGCCTCGCTGTACTGGATGCCGGTGCGCATGTCCAAAAGATTGCGGATGGTGGCATCGCCAAAGCCACTGTCCTTGAGTTCAGGCACGTACTGCGCCACCTTGGCGTTTTCGTCGAGTTTGCCTTCGGCCACCAGGATGGCACCAATCAGCCCAAAGAAGGACTTGGTCACCGACATGGACATGTGCTGCTTCTCGGCACTCAGTGCTCCGGCGTAGCGCTCGTACACCACTTTGCCCTTGTGCATCACCAGCACACCATCGGTGTAGTTGGCGTCAAAGGCCTGACTCCAGGTCATGGGCTCTGTTTTACCCAGCGGCGTGAAGCTCACAGCATCCAGGTCTTTGCGCTCGGCACGCGTCAAGGCCACAGCAGCATCGGCCCCCCGGCTCACGGTGGTGGTTGGAGCGAGCTGGCGGTAATTGGAGAAGCTCCAGCGGAACTGAGGAAATTTGTAAAACGAGCCATCATGGAACTGGATGACCTTGTTCGCAGGCGGGGGCGAGCCCGCCATCCAGCCCAAAGTCACGGGATCGGTCTGAGCTGCGGTCGGCAGCGCTGGCGCTTGGGCCATCAAGCCTGAGCTGATGACCAACAAAGTCAACGCTGTTGCGCTGTACCGCAAAGTAATTCTTTTCATGCTTTGTCTCCAGTGAATAGGGAGGTCTTGTGACCTTCTTTTACAAGCTGTAATCCATGCAGCGTCGTTCTTTGACAACCGACTTCATGAAAGGCTTGATGGCCACATGATCAGGGTGATTCTGGTAAGCCGCTAGCACCTGCGCGTCATCGACCAGCATGTGCAGGACCAGGTCGTTGGTGCAGTCCATACCGGGGGTCGCGGTGGCGACTTCAAAGCTGCGGATACCCGGCACCACGTTGGCACAAGACAAGAGCAAGGCTTTGGCTTTTTCGAGATTGTTGGCCTTGTCGGCCCCTTCAGCCTGCTCGTGCAGGTTCCACATCACGATGTGTCGGATCATCAAAAGGCCTCCTCGGGCAAGTCGGCGCAAGTCGGGTCGCGGCTTTTGACCACGTTCAGCCAGGCACCGATCTTGGGCAATTCATAGCGGAAGAAATAACGGCAGGCGGCGCGGCGGCCCTGTGCGGCGGGGGTGTTGTTGCCGTCCAAGCTGGCTGCGACATCGAGCCAGATCCACGCAATCACAGTGTGGCCAAAGGCCTGCAGGTAGGGCACGGCATTGGCCAGGGCCTGCGCGGGTTCGGCACCGTCCCAAGCCTGTTGTGTGGCCAGGCCGACTTGATTCAGGGCATCACGCAACGCTGCGGCTTCAGGAGCCCAGCTGGCTTCGGCTTTGGCGGCTGTGGCCAGCATGCGCTGTGCCAGCAGTTGCAGACCCCGGCCGTTTTCCATCAGCACCTTGCGGCCCAACAGGTCCATGGCCTGGATGCCGTGCGTGCCTTCGTGGATCATGTTTAGGCGGTTGTCGCGCCAATATTGCTCCACCGGGAAGTCGCGGGTGTAGCCATAGCCGCCGTGGATCTGGATGGCGAGGCTGTTGGCCTCCAGACACCATTCGCTGGGGAAGCTCTTGACGATGGGCGTGAGCACTTCCAGAAGCAAACGCGCCACATCGGCGTCTTCGGGCGTGCCGGTGTGCTGCTCGTCCACCAGCCGTGCGCTGTACAAGGCCAGCGCCAAAGCGCCTTCGCTGTAGGCCTTTTGCGCCAGCAGCATGCGCTTGATGTCAGCGTGTTCGATGATGCGCACCTGAGGCTTGCTCGCGTCTTTGCCCCCTGCACCGCTGGGTCGGCCTTGCGGGCGGTTTTTGGCGTAATCGAGGCTGGCGTAGTAACCGGCCATGCCCAGCATGGTGGCGGCCATGCCCACGCCGATGCGGGCCTCGTTCATCATGTGGAACATGCACTTGAGGCCTTCGCCGGGCTTGCCGACGAGATAGCCCACGGCCCCGGCTTCACCCCTGACGGGGTATTTGCCCTCACCAAAGTTCAGCAGCGTGTTGGTCGTGCCGCGCCAGCCGCATTTGTGGTTCAGGCCCGCCAGCGCCACGTCATTGCGCTCGCCGGTCAGCTGGCCATTGGTGTCCACCAGCTTTTTAGGAACGATGAACAGCGAGATGCCCTTGACGCCTGGCACCAGCAGGCCATTCGCGTCAGGAATCTTGGCCAGCACCAGGTGAATGATGTTTTCACTCAACTCGTGTTCACCTGACGAAATCCACATCTTGTTGCCGCGCAGGCGGTAACGGGCACCGAGGGCATCGGATTCGAAGTCAGCGCCATCGGGCATGGCACGGGTCATCACGTCGCTCAGCGACGAGCCCGCTTGCGGCTCACTCAGGCACATGGTGCCCGAGAAGCGGCCGCTGAATTCGTTGGCGGCAAACACCTGTTTTTGCAGATCGGTGCCATGCACCATCAGCAAATTGGCGTTGCCGCTGGTGAGCATGCCCGAGCCGATGCTGACCGAGGCCATGGCAAAAAACGCGTTGGCAGCGGCCTCGACCGTGTAGGGCAGCTGCATCCCCCCGACTTCGTAATCTTGCGCGGCACTCAACATGCCCGACTCGGCATAGGCCTTGTACGCGTCGTGCGTGGCCTGCGGCAAGATGACTTTTTCGCCATCGAAGTGCGGCTCTTGCGTGTCCACCGTGCGGTTGAACGGCGTATATTTCTCGCGGGCGATGCGCTCGCAGGTGTCGAGCACCGCATCAAAAGTTTCCCGGCTGTGGTCGGCAAAGCGCTCGCGGCTTTGCAGGCTTTCCACTTTCAGCCAGTCGTGGAGCAGGAAATCAACGGTGGGACGCAGGCTCATCGGATCGGTCTTTCTTGGCAATGCACTTATGGGAGCGAGCCCCTGCTCGCGAAGCATTCGGCCACAGGGGTGGCCTCCCACATAAAAAAAGGGCAGAAGACATCATGCCCTCTGCCCTCTTGTGGATCAGCCATCCACGCGACAGTTCATCACAGCACTTCAAAAATGCCGCAAGCGCCCATGCCGCCGCCAATGCACATGGTTACCGCCACGCGCTTGGCGCCACGGCGCTTGCCTTCGATCAGGGCGTGGCCTGTCAGGCGCTGGCCCGACACGCCGTAGGGGTGACCCACAGCGATCGCACCACCGTTGACGTTCAGGCGGTCGGCCGGGATGCCCAGCTTGTCGCGGCAGTACAGCACCTGCACCGCAAACGCTTCGTTGAGTTCCCACAGGTCAATGTCATTGACGGTGAGGCCCAAACGCGCCAGTGCTTTGGGCACGGCGTACACGGGTCCAATGCCCATTTCGTCAGGCTCGCAACCGGCCACGGCAAAGCCCAGGAATCGGCCCAGAGGCTTCATGCCGCGTTGCTCGGCCAGCTTTTCGTCCATCAGCACGCAAGCGCCTGCACCGTCCGAGAACTGGCTGGCGTTGCCAGCAGTGACCAGGCCACCGGGTAAAGCCGAGCGCAGGCCGCTGATGGCTTCCACCGTGGTGCCTTCGCGCAGACCTTCGTCTTTGCTCACGGTCACTTGTTTGGTGGTCATGCCCATGACTTTGTCGATCACACCTTGCGTGACCGTGATGGGTGCGATTTCGGCGTCAAACAAACCAGCGGCTTGTGCAGCGCAGGCTTTTTGCTGGCTGGCCGCACCGTAAGCGTCCATCACATCGCGGCCGATCTTGTAGCGTTTGGCTACTTGCTCGGCGGTTTGCAGCATGTTCCAGTAGATCTCGGGCTTTTGTTTGGCCAGCGACAGGTCTTGCAGCATGTGGGTGTTCATCTCTTGCTGGACGCAAGAGATGCTTTCGACGCCACCGGCCACATAAACCTGGCCTTCGCCCGCGATGATGCGTTGCGCCGCCAGAGCAATGGTTTGCAGACCCGAAGAACAAAAACGGTTCACAGTCATGCCCGAGACCGAAATCGGCAGACCGGCCTTGAGCGCGATCTGACGCGCGATGTTGGCGCCTGTGGCACCTTCGGGCGTGGCACAACCCATGATCACGTCTTCGACTTCGGCGGCATCAATGCCTGCGCGGGCCACAGCGTGTTGCACGGCGTGACCGCCCAGCGTCGCGCCGTGGGTCATGTTGAAAGCACCTTTCCAGCTCTTGGCCAGAGGGGTGCGTGCGGTGGATACGATGACTACATTCGTCATGATGAAAACCTTTCGTGTGAGGGACGAACACAAGGTCCGTCCGCTCAAAAATTAAAAAATCAGTTGAATGTCTTGCCTTCGGCCACCAAACGCGCCAGCAAAGGTGCGGGTTGCCAGAACTGGGCGTCGTCATGCGGATTTTTGGCAAAGCGCTTCATGGCTTCGGCCACATTGAACAGGCCCAAAGTGTCGGCGTAGTTCATGGGGCCACCGCGCCAGAACGGGAAGCCATAGCCGGTGATGTACACCATGTCGATGTCGCTGGCCTTGCTGGCAATGCCCTCTTCCAGAATGTGCGCGGCTTCATTCACCAGAGAGAACACCAAGCGCTGCACGATTTCTTCGTCGGAAATCTTTCGGGGTGTGATGCCCATGGCGGCACGGTGCTTTTCGATCATTTCGACCACCACGGCGCTCGGAATCGCATCCCGCTTACCGGCTTGGTAGTCGTACCAGCCTGCGCCGGTTTTTTGACCATAACGGCCCATCTCGCAGAGCAGGTCAGCGGTTTTGCTGTACTTGAGGTTTGGTTTTTCGGTGTAACGGCGCTTGCGGATCGCCCAGCCAATGTCGTTGCCAGCCAAGTCGCCCATGCGGAATGGCCCCATGGCGAAGCCGAACTTCTCGACGGCCTTGTCCACTTGGGCTGGTGTGCAACCTTCTTCGATCAGGAAACCGGCTTGGCGGCTGTACTGCTCGATCATGCGGTTACCGATGAAACCATCGCAGACGCCTGAGACGACCGAGGTCTTCTTGATCTTTTTGCCGATGGCCATCACCGTGGCCAACACATCTTTGCCGGTTTGCGCACCGCGCACGACTTCGAGCAGCTTCATCACGTTGGCGGGGCTGAAGAAGTGCATACCGATCACATCTTGTGGGCGCTTGGTGAACGAGGCGATTTTATTGACGTCGAGTGTCGAGGTGTTGGAGGCCAGGATCGCGCCGGGCTTCATGACTTCATCGAGCTTCTTGAAGACAGCTTCTTTCACGCCCATTTCTTCGAACACGGCTTCAATGACCAAGTCGGCCTGGCCGATGTCGTCATAGCTCAGCGTGGTGGACAACAGTGCCATGCGCTCGTCGTATTTTTCCTGCTTGAGCTTGCCTTTTTTGACTTGCGCTTCGTAGTTCTTGCGGATGGTGGCCACGCCACGGTCCAGCGCGTCTTGTTTCATTTCCAGCATCTTTACGGGGATGCCTGCGTTCAGGAAGTTCATCGAGATGCCGCCGCCCATGGTGCCAGCCCCGATGACCGCGACCGACTTGATCTCGCGCTTGGGGGTGTCTTCTGGCACATCCGGAATCTTGGATGCTGCACGGTCGGCCATGAAAATGTGGCGCAGTGCACGGCACTCGGGCGTCATCATCAAGTTCATGAAGATTTCGCGCTCGAAGACCATGCCGTCTTCAAACTTTTTCTTGGTGGCCGCTTCGACGGCGTCCACGCACTTGACAGGCGCTGGCAGGTTTTTGGCCATGCCTTTGACCATATTGCGTGCAAACTGGAAATAAGAGTCGCCTTGCGGGTGCTTGCAAGGCAGGTTTTTCACCAAGGGCAGTGGCGAGCCATCGGCATGCGCTGCGGCCACTTTGCGTGCGAGAGCCAAAGCTTCTTCAGGCAGGCTTTCGGCTGATTTGGCCATCGCGTCAAACAGCTTTTGGCCTGGCAACATGGCCAGCATTTCGCTCTTGATGGCTTCGCCGCTGACGATCATGTTCAGGGCCGCTTCGACGCCAATCACGCGGGGCAGACGCTGTGTGCCACCGGCACCAGGGATCAGGCCCAGCTTGACTTCGGGCAGCGCAATGCTGGCACCAGGCGCGGCGATGCGGTAGTGGCAACCCAGCGCCAACTCCAGACCACCGCCCATGGCCACCGAGTGAATGGCGGCGACAACAGGCTTGGCCGAATTCTCGCAAGCGCGGATGACGCTCAGCAAATTGGGTTCCTGAATCGCTTTGGGCGAACCAAACTCACGGATGTCTGCACCGCCCGAAAAGGCTTTACCACCGCCAGTGATGACGATCGCTTTGACAGCCGAATCGTTGTTGGCTTTTTCCAGGCCATCGGTGATGCCTATGCGGGTCGACAGACCCAAACCGTTGACGGGCGGGTTCATCAAGGTGATGACCGCGACATCTCCGTGGACTTTGTATTCAGCTGTCATGCTGCACTTCCTTTGCGTGAAATAAAGCTGGGGACAAAAAAGAACGACCGTTCGTTTTTGAAAGATTGTAGTGGCTAGATGGCTAAAAGACAGCCCAAACTGTCTCGACCGGGACGAATTTCAGACCTCCAGCCACTCTTTGCGGATGTAAGTGTTCTCGCGCAGCGCTTGGGGCGTCCCTTCGAACACGATGCTGCCATGGCCCATGACCAGGGCACGGTCCGAAATTTTCATGGCGATGGTGAGTTTTTGCTCGATCAGCAGCACCGAAATGCCCCGGCTCTTGAGTTCTTCGAGGTACTGCCCCACCAACTCGACAATCTTCGGGGCCAAGCCCTCGGTGGGTTCGTCGATGATGATGAGATCAGGGTCACCCATGAGCGTGCGGCACAAGGTCAGCATTTGCTGCTCGCCGCCCGACAAAACGCCAGCCTCGGTGTGCTCGCGCTCCTTCAAACGGGGAAACATGGCATACATGTCGTCAAAAGACCATCGTCCATTTTTGCCGCTGCGCTTTTGACCCAGTTGCAGGTTTTGGTGCACCGTCAACTTGGGGAAAATGTCCCGGTTTTCCGGCACATAGCCAACGCCCAGATGGGCTATTTCATAAGCTTTTTTGCCTTGAATATTTTGGCCCTTCCAGTCAATGCGGCCCTGGCAATCCACCAGGCCCATGATGGCCTTGGCCGTGGTGGAGCGGCCCGAACCGTTGCGTCCCAGCAAGGCCACGATTTCGCCCTGGCCCACGCCAAAGCTCACGCCATGCAGCACATGGCTTTTGCCGTAATAGGCGTGAAGGTTTTCTACTTGCAACATCAATGGCCTCCCGCTTGGCTGTCTGCGACAGATGAGCCCAGATAGGCCTCTTGCACTTTGGCATTGGCACGCACGGCTTCTGGCGTATCAAATGCGATGACTTCGCCATAGACCACCACCGCAATCTTGTCGGCCAAGCCAAACACCACGCCCATGTCGTGCTCCACCGTCAGCAAGGTTTTGCCCACGGTGACTTCCTTGATCAGATGAATGAAGCGCGAAGTTTCGCTCTTGCTCATGCCCGCCGTCGGTTCGTCAAGCAGGATCACATCGGCCCCTCCGGCAATCGTCACGCCAATTTCCAGGGCGCGCTGTTCGGCGTAGGTCAGATTCACCGCCAGCACATCGCGCTTTTTGTCCAGACGGATCATCTCCAGCAACTGGTCTGCGCGCTCGTTGGCGTCTTTCAGACCCGACAGGAACTTGAAGAAGGTGTACTTGTAGCCAAGGCTCCAAAGCACCGCGCACCGCAGGTTTTCAAAAACACTCAACTTCGGGAATATGTTGGTGATCTGGAAACTTCGTGCCAAGCCCATGCGGTTGATTTCGTAAGGGGTCTTGTGCTGAATGCGCTGACCATTGAGCAAAATATCACCGCTGGTGGGGCCAAAGCGGCCGCTGATCAGGTTGAACAGCGTGGACTTGCCCGCGCCGTTCGGGCCGATCACGGCCACCCGCTCGCCGGGCTCAACGGCCAGGTTCACGCCACGGATGATTTCGGTCTTGCCGAAATTCTTGCGAACGTCTTTCAGTTCCAATGCGTAGGTCGTACTCATACTGCAGTCTCCCGGCGCTTGATTTCTTTTTCGATCTCGGTCTGGATATCACCCCACTCGATCATGTATTGACGGCGGCACAACTCAAACAAACCCAGGCCCGTCAACATGACAAAGACGCAGCCAAACCAGCTGTCCAGTCCTTTGGCGTTGAGCGTGGCCCCCATGAATTTGACCGTGTCACCCAAAGCCGAATTGAGCTGCAGGTGATAAACCATTTCGATCATCGCACCCGCCCCCGCCAACATGACGAAGGCGGTCAAGGCCAAACCGAGGTAACTGGTCCAGATCTGACGCAGCTTGCCAAACTTGGCCACCCGCAGGTTCATCATGATCAGGCTGGCAATGCCACCCGGTGCATACATGACCATGAACAGGAAGATGAGGCCCAGGTAAAGCAACCAGGCCTTGGTCAGCTCTGACAACAGGACAAAGGCAATGACCATCAGGATGGCACCAATGATCGGCCCGAAGAAGAATGTGGCACCACCCAAAAAGGTGAACAGCAAATAAGCACCGGAGCGCCCCGCCCCCACCACCTCGGCGGTGACAATCTCGAAGTTGAGTGCACCCAGGCCACCTGCAATGCCCGCAAAAAAGCCGGCAATGATGAAGGCGATGTAACGCACACGCTGCGTGTTGTAACCAATGAACTCCACGCGCTCGGGGTTGTCGCGCACGGCGTTCAAAATGCGGCCCAGGGGGGTTTGGGTGAAGGCGAACATCAAAGCCACACAGACAAAGGTGTAGGCCGCGATCAGGTAGTACACCTGAATTTGTGGGCCGTAGTTGATGCCAAAGAAGGCCTCACCCGCAACCCGGTTGCCCGAAACGCCCGCCTCGCCCCCGAAGAACTCGGAGAACATCAGCGACATGGCGAACACCAGCTCGGCCACACCCAGTGTGATCATGGCAAACGGCGTGCCCGATTTGCGGGTCGTGACCCAGCCCAGCAAGATGGCAAAGCACATGCCTGCCACGCCACCCACCATGGGCAACAGACTGACCGGGATGTGCCATTTGCCGGCACTGACTGCGTTCAAGGCATGGATGGCCAGATAAGAACCCAGGCCTGTGTAAACCGCATGCCCAAAGCTGAGCATGCCGCCTTGCCCCAACAAGATGTTGTAGGACAGGCAGGCGATGATCGCAATGCCCATCTGGGCCAGCATGGTGGTCGACAGGTTGCTGGTGAACACCAGCGGTGCCATCAGCAAAACCAGTGCAAACAGGCTCCAGATGACCCAGCGGCCAACGTTGTAAGGTTTGAATTTGTAAACAGCAGCCATGTCTTAACCCTCGCGTGTACCCAAAAGACCCTTGGGCCGGAAGATGAGGATCAGCACCAGGAACAAATACGGCAGGATGGGTGCCACTTGCGACAGCGTGAGCTTGGCAAACGAGTTGTCTTGTGTGGCGGCAGACAAGGCCCAGCCCATGTCCTTGGCCAATGTCAAGAAGGAGTAGTCAATGGCCACCGCAAAGGTCTGGATCACACCGATCAAGACCGACGCCAGGAAAGCCCCGGACAACGAGCCCATGCCCCCGACGACAACGACCACAAAGATGACGGAGCCCACGGTGGCGGCCATGGCAGGTTCCGTCACAAACGTGCTGCCACCGATCACACCAGCCAAGCCCGCCAAACCAGTGCCAGCGCCAAACACGAGCATGAAGACGCGCGGCACGTTGTGCCCGAGAGACTCGGCCATTTCAGGATGCGTCAACGCGGCCTGAATCACCAAACCGATGCGCGTGCGGGTCAGCAAGAGCCACAAGGACACCAGCATCAACAGCGCCACCAGCATCATGAAAGCACGGGTGGCCGGGAACGGTGAACACACCACCCGGATGGCGGCATCGGCGGCAGAGCACACTTCAGCCGGTGCGGCACCCCAGACCAGGCTCAGGCCGTTGGCCGAGTGGTTGATCAAGGTGAATGCAGCACTGCGCAGGATTTCGGGTGGTGCAAACTCAACGGCAGTTCGGCCCCAGACCAACTGCACCAGTTCGAGCACCACATAAGACAGACCGAAGGTGACCAGCAATTCGGGCACATGGCCAAACGGGTGCACCTTTCGCAAGGTCACGCGCTCAAACAGCGCGCCACAGGCCCCCACAAAAAGAGGTGCCAACACCAGTGCTGGCCAAAAACCGATCCACCCCGACAGGGTGTAGCCAAAATAGGCACCGATCATGTAAAAACTGGCGTGCGCAAAGTTGAGCACACCCATCATGCTGAAAATCAGCGTCAGCCCGGAGCTGAGCATGAAGAGCAACAGCCCGTAACTGAGACCGTTGAGCATGGAGATGATAAAAAACTCCATAAATACTGCCACTTTCCAGGCTCTGAATGAGCCTTACTTCGTTACCGAAAGTGGGTTGCAATGATCAACCCGAGACATCAAGGGCGCTGACACCCAAAAGAAAGGCCCGACAACTTGCATGTTCATCGGGCCACGGAACCCTTGGGCTCATCAGGCCTGAACCCTGGGGTTCATGAGACCAAGCTTGGCACTGTCAAAACCATCAGGCCCACCAAGCATCGCCTGGTTGGCCTGATTGGCTGCAACTTAGCCAGGACGTTTCATCTGGCAGCTGGTAGGCGTGCTCGAAACGTACGAAGGGAATTCTTTGACTGGCGCCAAAGTCATGCCCGTGTTTTCAGGGCTGTAAGGGTACTTCTTGTCCGCCTTTTGCCACACGGTCATGTACAGCGGTTGCTGCAGCTGGTGGTCGGCCTTGCGGATTTCGACTTCGCCGTGGTAGCTCTTGTACTTGAGGCCTTCCAACGCCGCAGCCACCTTGACAGGATCGGTCGACTTGGCTTTGGCCATGGCTTCACCCAGTGCGCTGTAGATCGAGATCACAGAGCCCGTGTAGAAGTCGTCGTTGAACTTGGTCTTGAACTCGGCCATCCACTTGCCAATGTCACCGCCCATGTTGTAGTGGTTGTAGGCGATCTGGTAGACGCGCCCTGCACCGCCTTGACCCAGCGCAGTGGGCGTGCCGGAGACGCCGGTGTAGTAGGTGTAGAACTTGCCGTTGTAGCCGCCTTCATTGGCCGCCTTGACCAGCAAAGCCAGGTCAGAACCCCAGTTGCCGGTGATCACGGTGTCGGCACCCGAGGCCTTGATCTTGGCGATGTAAGGAGAGAAGTCGCGCACTTGAGCCAAGGGGTGCAGGTCTTCACCCACGATTTGCACGTCAGGACGCTTGCGAGCCAGGTTTTCCTTGGCGAACTTGGCGACCTGATGGCCGTGCGAGTAGTTCTGGTTGAACAGGTAGACCTTCTTGATGGACTGGTCGTCTTTCATGAAGGTGGTCATGGCCTCGATCTTCATCGATGTATCAGCATCGAAACGGAAGTGCCAGTAGCTGCACTTGCTGTTGGTGAAGTCAGGGTCAACAGCGGAGTGGTTCAGGAAAATGATTTCCTTGCCGGGGTTGCGCTCGTTGTGCTTGTTGATCGCTTCGATCAAAGCACCCGCCACCGATGAGCCATTGCCCTGCGTGATGTAGCGAACGCCTTGGTCCATGGCGGCCTTGAGGGCGTTCAAGCTTTCAGCAGGGCTCAACTTGTTGTCGATGCCAATGACTTCGAATTTGACGCCCGCAGGATTGGTCTTGCTGAATTTCTCGGCAAAGAACTGGAAGCTCTTGAGCTGGTTGCTGCCCACGGGTGCCATCAGGCCCGAAAGTGGATCGATCCAGGCAATCTTGACGGTCTCGCCCTTTTGAGCAAAAGCGCCCATGGAGCAAGCGGCCAAGGCGGCGGCAGCGATCAAGCGGGTGGTGATTTTCATTCAAAGTCTCCTGCGTTATGAATCAGAACAGTGCCAGCGTAACCTGTGAAAACACAAATGTGCTCGGGGTTTGCCCCTAAGCCTTATCACCCGCGCGACTTTGAGATCACGCGGGTTTGTTTTGGATCAAAGACCCGGCAAAACGTAGTCCGCCAACTGCTCGCGCAAACGGGTCTTGAGCATCTTGCCGGTTCCGCCCAAGGGGATGGCATCGACAAACACCACGTCGTCCGGGATTTGCCATTTGGCGGTCTTGCCATCGTAGAAAGCAATCAGTTCATCGCGGCTGACTTCTGCGCCTGGTTTCTTGACCACGCACACAATCGGGCGCTCATCCCACTTGGGGTGGCGCATGCCGATGCAGGCGGCCATGGCCACGGCGGGGTGCGCCATCGCAATGTTCTCCACATCGATCGAACTGATCCACTCGCCACCGGACTTGATCACGTCCTTGCTGCGGTCGGTGATTTGCATGAAGCCGTCAGCATCAATGGTGGCCACATCACCCGTAGGGAACCAGCCGCCCACCAAAGGACTGCCGCCTTCTTGTTTGAAATAAGAGGCGATGACCCAGGGGCCTTTGACCAACAGGTCACCTGCAGCCTTGCCGTCATGGGGCAAGCTGTTGCCGTGTTCATCGACGATCTTCATGTCGATGCCAAAAATGCAACGGCCTTGCTTCAGACGCAACTTCATCTGCGCTTCGGCGGGCAGGCTCAGGTGTTTGTTTTTCAGGGTGCACACCGTGCCCAAGGGGCTCAGCTCGGTCATGCCCCAAGCGTGCAGCACGTCCACGCCATAGTCTTGGCGGAAGGCGTCGATCATGGCGGGCGGGCAAGCCGAGCCACCGATCACGGTGCGGTTGAGTTTGCTGAACTTCAGGCCTGCCGGTTTCATGTGGCCCAGCAACATTTGCCAAACGGTGGGCACACCGGCAGCAAAGGTCACGCCTTCGGCTTCGATCAACTCATACACCGATTTGCCATCAAGTGCGGGGCCTGGAAAAACCAGCTTGGCACCGGTCATGGCCGCGCTGTAGGGAATGCCCCAAGCGTTGACGTGGAACATGGGCACCACGGGCAAGATCGAGTCGCGCGCCGAAATGCACATCGAATCGGGCAAGGCTGCCGCGTAGGCGTGCAACACAGTGGAGCGGTGGCTGTACAAGGCGCCCTTGGGGTTGCCTGTGGTGCCGCTGGTGTAGCACAAGCTGCAGGCCGCGTTTTCGTCCAGCTGTGGCCACGCGTAGGTTGCGGGCTGCTGGCCCATCCAGGCTTCGTAGCTGACCAAACCCGGGATACCGGTATCGGCAGGCAGCTTGTCGGCATCGCACAGCGCCACATATTGTTGGATGGTGCTGCATTGGGCATGCACCGCCTGCACCAAAGGCAAGAACGACATGTCAAAGCACAAAATCTGGTCTTCGGCGTGGTTGGCGATCCAGGCGATCTGCTCTGGGTGCAGGCGGGGGTTGATGGTGTGCAGCACACGGCCCGAGCCGCTCACGCCAAAGTACAACTCCAGATGGCGGTAACCGTTCCAAGCCAGCGTGGCGATGCGTGCACCTTGCGGCAATTTGAGCGCATCGAGGGCATTGGCCACCTGACGCGAGCGGCGGCCCACATCGGCCCAGGTGTAGCGGTGGATGTCCCCTTCCACCCGGCGCGAAACGACCTCGCCGTCACCGTGGTGCTTTTCAGCAAATTCGATCATTGAAGAAATCAGCAGCGATTGCTGTTGCATCAGTCCCAGCATGGGTATCTCCTGTCATGGGGGTTGTTCTCAAGCAAATCATTGTGCACCCGGGTGAACGCGCCTTGGCTGATAAAACCCGCCAAACCCGGGGTACTTGTCAAGGGCGTGACAATCAAGGCCTATGCATTCAGCCCACTTGAACCCGCCAAGCCCTGCCGACGATGCGCCATCCGTGCTGGCATGGACCCACCGCCTGACGCAATTGGGCCCGCAGTTTTTCACCCGCCTGCAGCCCACGCCCTTGGCCGCCCCCCGGTGGGCCGCCCGCAACCAAGCCTTGCGCGCCGAACTCGGCTGGCCTGCCGAAATCTTTGATGACGATCACCTGCAAGCCCTGGCGGGCAATGCGCGGATGGTGGGCTCGGACCCACTGGCCACGGTCTACAGCGGCCACCAATTCGGCCAATGGGCGGGGCAACTGGGTGATGGCCGAGCCATCTGGCTCGGTGAGGCCGCTTCCAAGCAAGGTCCGCAAGAAATCCAGCTCAAGGGCGCGGGCCGCACCCCGTATTCACGCGGCGGCGATGGGCGGGCCGTGCTGCGCTCCAGCATCCGAGAATATTTGTGCAGCGAAGCCATGCACGGTCTTGGCATTCCCACCACCCGGGCCCTGAGCTTGGTGGCTTCGCCCGAGCCGGTGCGCCGCGAAGAGATCGAAACCGCCGCTGTGGTGGCCCGCGTGGCCCCCAGCTTTTTGCGCTTCGGTCACTTCGAGCACTTTTCGGCCCAAGGCGACACCGACAGCCTGCGCACCCTGGCCGACCACGCTGTGGCCCACCACCTGCCCGAATGCCGCGAACGCGCCGCGCTGTGGCAAGGCAATGTGTACGCCGCCCTGCTTGACGAAGTGCAAGAACGCACCGCCAAGCTCTTGGCGCAGTGGCAAGCGGTGGGGTTTTGCCACGGGGTGATGAACACCGACAACATGAGCCTCTTGGGCCTGACCATCGACTACGGCCCCTTTCAGTTCATGGACGGCTTTGACCCCGCTCACATTTGCAACCACTCGGACCACCAAGGCCGCTACGCCTATGGCCGCCAGCCCAACGTGGCGTACTGGAATCTGTATTGCCTGGCCCAGGCCCTGGCGCCCTTGATAGACGACCACGACATGACCTTGCAGGTGCTGGAGGGTTACAAAACCCTGTTCCCCCGCTACCTGGGCGACGCGATGCGGGCCAAACTGGGCTTGGTGGGCGACCTGCCCCCCGAATCCGAGCGCGAAGCCGACTGGACGCTGGTGGAAGACCTGATGCAGTTCATGGCCTCGGAAAAAGTGGACTTCACCCTGTTCTGGCGTGAGCTGAGCCAGGCGGTGGCGCAGCCATCGCCCACAGACGTCGCAGCGCCTGCGCGCTGGAGCCGCATCACCGATCTGGTGCTGGACCGCCCTCGCCTGCTGGACTGGCTGGCGCGCTACACCACCCGCGCAGGAGCTGACAACCTGCCCGCCATGGGCAAGCACATGCTGCGCACCAACCCCAAGTTTGTGCTGCGCAACCACCTGGCTGAAGTGGCGATCCGCCAAGCCAAGGCCGGTGATTTTTCTGAAATCGGCACCTTGTACAACTTGCTACAGTCACCCTACGACGAGCACCCGGGCTTTGAAGCCTATGCCGCCCTGCCGCCCGACTGGGCGGGCCAACTGGAAATCAGCTGTTCATCATGAGCCAAATCACCAAAACCGAACAAGCGTGGCGCGAGCTGCTGGCCGCCAAAGGCGCCGAGCCCGTGGCCTATGCCGTGACCCGCCAGGCCGCCACCGAGCGGCCCTTCACCGGCAAATACGAAGGCCACTGGGCCAGCGGCATTTACCGCTGCATCTGCTGCGACGCCGAATTGTTCAAATCCGACACCAAGTTTGACGCTGGCTGCGGCTGGCCCAGCTTCTCGCAAGCCTCGGCCGACGGGGCCATTGAAGAGCGGGTCGACACCAGCCACGGCATGCGCCGGGTCGAAACCGTGTGCGCCCAATGCGGCGCGCACTTGGGCCATGTGTTTGAAGACGGGCCAGCGCCCACGGGCTTGCGTTATTGCATGAACTCCGCTTCGTTAGACTTCGAGCCTTCCTGACCGAACACGGCTGCGCCTTCCAAGCAGCCAACTGACCCATTCCATGAAATTCATCCTCGACTTTTTCCCCATCCTGCTGTTTTTTGGCGCGTACAAGATGGTCGAAATCTACACCGCCACAGCGGTGCTGATGGCGGCGACCGTGCTGCAAACGGCGATCATCTACAAGATGGATGGCAAGCTGCAAGCCATGCACAAAATCACGCTGGTGCTGGTGTTGGGCTTTGGTGCCCTGACGCTGGGCCTGCACGACGAGCGCTTCATCAAATGGAAGCCCACCCTGCTGTACTCGGGCCTGGCCATTGCCCTGGCCGTGGCGCACTGGTTCATGAAGAAAAACTTTTTGCACATGCTGCTGGGTACGCAACTGCAGCTGCCGCACGCCGTTTGGAACAGGCTCAACCTGTCCTGGATGCTGTATTGCATTTTCATGGCGTCGATCAACGGCTATGTGGCCGCATATTTCAGCACCGAAGATTGGGTCAATTTCAAGCTCTGGGGTTATGTGTTTCCTGTGGTCTTCATCCTGGGCCAAGGCCTGTACATCTCGCGCTATTTGCCCAAAGACGAAGGCGAACAGAAATGAGCACCGCCGCCTTGCCTTTGAGTGAGCAAATCCACGCCCGCCTGACCGAGCGGCTGCAACCCACCGCGCTGCGGGTGATCGACGAAAGCGCCCAGCATGCCGGTCACATGGGTGCCAACGACAGCGGTCAAGGCACGCACATGCGTGTGTGCATTGCTTCACCTTTGTTTACACCGCTCAACCGTGTTCAGCGTCATCGCCTTGTGTATGATGCGCTGCAAGATTTCATTGACCAAGGCCTGCACGCCCTGGCCATCGAGCTGATCTGAACCCGGGCCGTCACCGAATGGTGACCGCCCCTTTTTTTGAACCCTTGATTCAACCCTGACACAACGTCATTGAGGAAAACAGAATGAAAAAGCAAATGCTCAGCGCCGCCCTGGTGGCCTTGCTGGCGGTTCCCGCCCTGGCGCAAAACCTGGCCGTGGTCAACGGCAAGCCCGTGCCCTCTTCGCGCGTCAATGCGCTCAAGCAGCAAGTCGAAGCTTCTGGCCGCCCTGTGACGCCCGAGGTCTTGGCCCAGATCAAAGAAGAGCTGATCGCCCGCGAAATCTTCATGCAAGAAGCCAAAAAGCAAGGTCTGGACGCCTCTGACGAGTACAAAACCCAGATCGAACTGGCCCGCCAAACCATCCTGATCCGTCAGTTGTTTGCCGATTTCCAGAAGAAAAACCCGGTGACTGACGCCAACATCAAGGCCGAATACGACAAATTTGTCGCAGCCAACGGTGGCAAGGAATACCGCGCCCGCCACATCCTGGTGGAAAAAGAAGACGAAGCCAAAGCCCTGATCGCCGACATCAAAAAAGGCGCCAAGTTTGAAGACTTGGCCAAGAAGGCTTCCAAAGATCCAGGCTCCGGTGCCAACGGTGGTGACCTGGACTGGGCTGCAGCTGGCAGCTATGTGCCTGAGTTCTCGGGTGCCATGGTCAAGCTGGAAAAAGGCCAGATGACCGATACGCCCGTGAAGAGCCAGTTCGGCTTCCACATCATTCGTGTGGACGACGTGCGCGAAGCCCAGTTGCCCAAGCTGGAGGAAGTCAAACCCCAGATTGCCCAGCAATTGCAACAGCAAAAACTGAGCACTTACCAAGAGAGCCTGCGCAGCAAAGCCAAGATCCAGTGATCTGAATCTGCTTGTCTTGAAAAACGCGACTTCAGTCGCGTTTTTTGTTGGTGCGGTGGTCGGATGTGGGGCCTTCAGAGGGGCCACTTGGCGCAGTTGGGCAAAAGGCTTGGGCGCGGGCTGGGGTTCAGAGGCGCTTCGCTTTGCCACATCACCCCAACCCGCACCCAAGCCTTTTGTGGGGCGTCTCTGGAGAGCTCACCCCAAACTGTCGGAGCCCTCAGGCCCGGCTTGGCTGACAACCACCCGAAGGCAGCGCTGAGAATCACGCCTGCAATAGAACCACGAACGCCCATGCCCTGAATCGGTGGGCACTGGCTAGGGCGATGTGGCAAAGCGAAGCGCCTCTGAGCCCCGGCCAGTGCCCGCCGCTTCAGGGCTCCCCAACTCACAACAAGCAAGCTGGGATAATCCAACCCCATGCAGCCTCACCAACTCGAACTCCTCGCCCCCGCCCGCACCTTCGACATCGGCATCGAAGCCATCAACCATGGTGCCGATGCGGTCTACATTGGCGGCCCGTCATTTGGGGCGCGATCCACGGCGGACAACTCGATTCAGGACATTGCCAAGCTGGTGCAATACGCGCACCGCTTTCACAGCCGCATTTTTGTCACGCTCAACACCATCTTGCGCGACGATGAATTGGAAGGCGCTCGCAAAATGGCTTGGCAGCTGTACGACGCGGGTGTGGACGCGTTGATCGTTCAGGACATGGGTCTGCTGGAGATCGACATGCCGCCGATCCAGCTGCACGCCAGCACCCAGACCGATATCCGCACGCCCGAAAAAGCCAAGTTCCTGCAAGACGCCGGTTTGAGCCAGATCGTGCTGGCCCGCGAACTCACGCTGCCGCAGATCAGCGCGATCCGCGATGTGATCGACACTGAGCGCACGGTGATCGAGTTCTTTGTGCACGGCGCTTTGTGCGTGGCCTACAGCGGCCAGTGCTTCATCAGCCACGCCCATACCGGCCGCAGTGCCAACCGGGGCGATTGCTCGCAGGCTTGCCGCCTACCTTATGAAGTGAAAGACGCGCAAGGCCGCATCGTGGCGCACGACAAGCATGTGCTCAGCATGAAGGACAACAACCAGAGCGAGAACCTGCGCGATCTGGTGGACGCGGGCATTCGCAGCTTCAAGATCGAAGGCCGCTACAAGGATATGGCCTATGTGAAAAACATCACGGCCCATTACCGCAAGCTCTTTGACGAAGTGCTGACCGAACGCCCCGAATTGGCTGCCGCTTCGCATGGCCGCACCACCTTCAGCTTCGAGCCCGATCCGAACCAGAACTTCAACCGCGAGTTCACCGACTACTTTGTGCAAGGCCGCAAGGAAGACATTGGCGCGTTTGACACCCCCAAAAACCCCGGTCAAACCATCGGTTGGGTCAGCAAAGTGACCGCTGAGCACATCGAGCTCACCACCGACAACCCGGCCACCGAGCTGCACAACGGCGATGGGCTTTGTTATTACGACCTGCAAAAAGAACTGGTGGGCTTGCAGATCAACCGCGCTGAGGCTCAAAAAGCCAAGGGTGTTTGGCGTCTGTTTCCCAAAGACCCGATGGACGGCTTCAAGGACTTGCGCCAAGGCGTGCAGGTCAACCGCAACCGCGACATGAGCTGGGTGCGCACGCTGGACAAAAAGTCTGCTGAACGGCGCATGGGCGTGTGGATGCAACTGGCCGAAACAAGCAGCGGTCTGCAACTGACCCTGACCGACGAAGCGGGCCACACCGGCACAGCGCAAATGGCCATCGCCTGGCAAGCCCCCAAAGACAGCGCTCAAGCCGAGGACAAACTCAAAACCGCTTTGGGCAAACTGGGCGACACCCTATTTGAACCGCTGGATGTGCAAGTGGCCCTGCCACGCCCCTGGTTTGTGCCGCCCTCACAGCTCAATGCTCTGCGCCGCGATGCCGTGCAGGCACTGGAAACAGCACGCGCGCAAGGTCTGCACCGCCTGCCGCGTGCAGTGCCGGTGGAGCCGCCCGTGGCTTACCCCGAAGACACACTCACCTATCTGGCCAATGTGTTCAACCAAAAAGCCCGCGACTTTTACGCCAAGCACGACGTGAAGGTCATTGATGCGGCCTATGAAAGCCAGGAAGAGTTGGGCGAAGTCAGCCTGATGATCACCAAGCACTGCGTGCGTTTCAGTTTGAGCCTGTGCCCCAAACAAGCCAAAGGCGTAACGGGCGTGCAAGGCACGGTGAAGGCCGAGCCCATGCAGTTGATCAACGGCAAAGAAAAGCTCACCCTGCGCTTTGACTGCAAACCCTGCGAAATGCATGTGGTGGGCAAGATCAAGAAGTCGGTGCTCAATGCCGTGCCCGAAAGCCCTGTGCAGTTCTACAAGAGCAGGCCCGTGCAAGGCATGCACTGATCGGTCAACCCTTGAACAGGGTTGTCAATCGCTTCCCTTAACGGGCCTGCCACATCCATTCTGTGAGTTCATAACGTCCATCCAGCTTGCGCCAGACTTTGGTTTGCGCGATGCGCGCTGCGCCGTCCTGCGTCACCTGGAGCTGCAGCTGGTAGTTCAGCCCGGCCACTACCTGCTGACGCGCTTGCGTCACGTCTTTGAAGAGGACGCGGCTTTTGCTTTGAACAGCAAAAGTTTGGACGGCAAATCTCGCAGCCTCCTGCACATCCGGGCTCATTGCATCGGCTTGCGACCATTCCCCAGCTTGTTGCGTTGACGCGGCCTGCACGGCTGCTTCCGAAGGTGTTTTCACGTCAGGCGAGCACGCCACGAGTACGCCAACGGCCATGACGGAGGACAAAGTCCAATTGAGCTTCATCCGAGACTTTCAACCCAAAGGCTTGAGCAATTCATTCAGATCGGACTCGCCAAACAGCGGTTCCTTGCGCTGCACGGCACCTTCGTACATGTCTTGCGCCAGCTGGGCTTTGCGCTCTTGCAGGGCCAGCATGCGCTCTTCGATGGTGCCTTGTGCCACCAGCTTGACCACCCACACATTTTTTGTCTGGCCGATGCGGTGGGCGCGATCCGTGGCCTGGTTTTCCACGGCGGGGTTCCACCAAGGGTCATAGTGGATAACGGTGTCGGCCTGCGGCAGGTTCAGTCCCACACCGCCGGCCTTCAGGCTGATCAGGAACAGGGGCACCTCGCCGCTGGTGAACTTGTCAATGATGGCATCGCGGTTTTTACTTTGGCCTGTGAGCTTGACCCACGGGATGCCCAAACCGGGCAAGGCTTCTTCGATCAGGCCCAGCATTTCGGTGAACTGCGAGAACAGCAAAATCTTGCGGCCCTCGGCCACCATCTCGGGCAGCATGTCCAAGAGCTGGGTCAGCTTGGCCGATTCGCGCACTTGGGCTGCGGCGCTCAATTTGAGCAGGCGCGGGTCGCAACAGACCTGGCGCAACTTGAGCAGCGCATCGAGGATGGTGATTTGCGATTTGCCCAGGCCTTGGGTGCTCAAAGCCTCGCGCACGGTTTTTTCCATGCCCAGACGGATGGTTTCGTACAGGTCGGCTTGCTGGCCTTCCAGCGGCACAGGCATCAAGGTTTCGATCTTGGGCGGCAATTCGCTGGCCACCAGGTCTTTGGTCCGGCGCAGCATGAAGGGCGTGATGCGGGCGCGCAGTTGGGCCATTTTTTCGGTGCTGCCCTGGCGCTCGATCGGGTTGCGGAAGAGCTCCGTAAAGCGCCGCTGGCTGCCCAGAAAGCCGGGCATCAAAAAGTGAAACTGGCTCCACAACTCACCCAAGTGGTTTTCAATGGGCGTGCCCGACAGGCACAGCCGGTGCACCGCCGGGATTTCGGAGACCACTTGCGCGGCGTTGGTGTTGGCGTTTTTGATGTTCTGGGCTTCGTCGAGCACCAGCAGGTGCCAGGGCACTTCCAGCCACATTTCGCGATCTCGCGAGAGCAGCGAATAGGCGGTGATGACGACATCAAAGCGGCAGAGTTCTTGCGCCGTTTCGTGGCGCGACAGGCCGTGGTGAATGTGGGTGGTCAGGTCAGGACAAAAGCGGGCCGCTTCGCGCTGCCAGTTGCCCAACAGGCTGACCGGGGCCACGATGAGCGCCGGTTGCGTCAGGCGTCCGGCTTGCTTTTCGGTCAGGATGTGGGCCAGCGTTTGCAGCGTCTTGCCCAGGCCCATGTCATCGGCCAGGATACCCGCCAGGTGGTGCTCTCGCAAAAACTGCAGCCAGTTCAAGCCCTGCTGCTGGTAAGGGCGCAGGGTGGCTTGCAGGCCTACAGGCAGCGGCACTTCGGCAAGCGCTGTCGCGCCTCGCATCTGCTGCACCAAAGCCAACAGGTTGTGGGCCCCTTGCCAGACCGCACCTTCCCCCAATGAGGCTGCAGTGCGCAAAGCGTCCAGACGCGACAGGCGCAGCGAGTCACCATCCCAATCGTGGCCGCGCTCGCCGTGCAACTCCATCAGCATGCTCAGCCAGGGCTTGATCTTGGCGGTCGGCAGCTTCACATACCCAGGCCCTTGCAAGTCGGGCAGGTACAAATGGTCGGGTACACGGTCCGCTTGTTCACCGTCCAGGGCCGTCACCGACAGACCGGACCGGGCCAAGGCTTTGAGGATCTCGGGCACCCAGGGCAAGATATTCACCCGCTGTCCATCAATGTCCATGCCCAACGACAAATCAAACCAGGGCGATGTGTCTTCGACGCCCTCTTCAGCACCCTGTCCGCTCATGCGCACATGCACATCGTCGGCCAGGCGCAGCCAGTGGTTCAGGCCTTCGCGGCTGTGGACATCGAAGCCGGCATCGCGCAAGGGCGCAAAGTCCGATTCGAGCCAGTCCAGCCACAGGGCTTGCCCATCGGGGCCGGGCATGCCCAACAGGTTGTCGTCCCACAGTTGAAAGCCCAGATCGTCCAGCAGGTCCCAAATCTCGCGCTCGGCATCCAGATCGCGCAACACCATGCGCGCCTGGGCACCTTGCCCAACCACCACACGTGGTTGGTGGTGCGACCAATACCCGACGCAGTCGGCATACTGAAACTTCAATTCGGCCTGAAACAGCCCTTGCTCGCTGCGCAAGTGCATGGGCAAGGCGCTGATGTGCAACACGCCCACTGGGGCGATGCCACGAATTTCGGGCATTTTTTCGATCATGGGCGGCAAGGGCAAAGGGCCCATCGCATCCATCAACTGCTGCTGAAACTTCACCGCCACGCGCTCAGGCAAGACCGGTGCCTGCGTCAGCAGCAAGACCTGCTCGGCGCTCAGGCCTTGCGTGTCCAGCAACCCACACGTGCCCTGCTCGGGATCGACAAACAAGGGGGGCTCATTCAAGCCATGCACCACACCTGCCTGCGCCGACTGCATGTGCAGCCTCCAGCCCTCGGGGCTGTTGTCTTGCGCGGGCACGGCCTGCCAGTTGCCGCTGAACACCACCGGCTGATCGCTCCAAACCAGAGGCAGCAGGTTTTTGCCGTCCTCCCACATCAGGCGGCCCGTGCTGCTGCACAGGCGCAGCAGCAACTCGGCGGCCGCGCCTTGCAACTTGACCGCACTTTGAAAACCGTAAGAGCTGAAACTGTTGGTGGCCGGGCAAGCCTTCATCAGGTCAAAAATGCCCTGCTCACCTGGCTCACACGTGCGCCAGATCGGGTCACTGGGCAACGGCTGGCTGGTGAACCTTTTGGGTTTGGTCCACGCTCCGTTGGGCTTGGACACCGCCTGCTTGATGCTCAGATGGAAAACAGGCCTCTGGCCCGTGGTGGCCGCAGACAGGCAATACAAAAAATGTTCATGGGCTTTGCCGGGCAGCGAAAAACCGGTCTGTGCATCGGCCGCTTGCAAGCGGGCCAGCCAGTCACGCACCTGGTATTCGGATTGTTGCAAGGCCCGTTGCTGACGCACCTGGATCTGCTGCTCCGAGTTTTCGGCGTCATCGCCAGCCTGTGCCAAAGGGTCGCGCAGGGACACGCCCTGCATGGCGACAAGAATGCCCAAGGCCGCGCCGTGCTTGCACATGCGACCCACAGGGCAAGTGCAGGTGGCACGCCAACCTTGCAGGTTGCCCCCCTCGGACACGCGCAAATGCGCAGTCACTCGGTACGGCTCCTGAGACGAGCCCTCAACTTCGGCGTCAACGCGCCAGTCGTCACCCTCAGGCGTCAGCTGTGCCGACAGCACCTCGTTCTTGAGGTAGAGCGCAGTGCCTTTGGCCCAAGAGTTGGAGTCAAAGTAAAACGCCAGCTGAGAGGGCGGAAACCATTGCTCAGACATCGCGAAACACGCATGCGCAGACCATCATCAACCCACCCACTTGCGGGCGTTTTGCCACACGCGCAGCCAGGGGCTGGTGGATGAGATGTCGCCACCTTTGCTCAAGTCTGTCCAGCTCATCTGCACATTGCGGAACACGCGCTCGGGGTGCGGCATCATGGCCGTGAAGCGCCCGTCGGCGGTGGTCACGGCCGTGAGGCCCCCCGCGCTGCCGTTGGGGTTAAAGGGGTACTGTTCAGTCGCCTGACCGTGGTTGTCCACAAAGCGCATCGCGCCAAGGGCCTGCGCCGCGTTGCCCCGGTGCTTGAAGTTGGCAAAGCCCTCGCCGTGCGCCACGGCAATCGGCAGGCGGCTGCCCGCCATGCCTTGCAAAAACAAGCTGGGGGAATCGAGCACTTCAACCATCGAGAGACGGGCTTCAAAGCGCTCGCTCTGGTTGGTGGTGAAACGCGGCCAGTCTTGCGCGCCGGGGATGATGTCGGCGAGTTCGGCAAACATCTGGCAGCCATTGCAAACACCCAGACCAAAGGTGTCGGTGCGGCCAAAGAAGCCTTTGAACTGATCGGCCAGCGCCGGGTTGAAGGTGATGCTGCGCGCCCAGCCGATGCCTGCGCCCAGCGTGTCGCCGTAGCTGAAGCCACCACAAGCCACCAGGCCCTGGAAGTCGGCCAAGTTGGCGCGGCCCGATTGCAGATCGGTCATGTGCACGTCGTGCGACTCAAAGCCCGCTTTGTGGAAGGCGTAGGCCATTTCCACATGCGAGTTAACGCCCTGCTCGCGCAGGATCGCCACCTTGGGGCGCGACAAATTCAGGAATGGTGCGGCCACGTTCTCGGCCGGGTCAAAGCTCAGCGCCACATGCATGCCGGGGTCGCTGGCCTGGCCTGCGGCGGCGTGTTCTGCGTCGGCGCAAGCGGGGTTGTCGCGTTGCTGGCAAATCTTCCAGCTCACACTGTCCCAGACCTGATGCAGGTCTTCGAGTTTGGCGGCAAACACCTCTTTGGTGTCGCGCCAGATGCTGAGTTCGCCCACGCCTTTTTGAATGGTGGATTGCACAGGACGGGTCTTGCCGATCACATGCGTGTGCTTGGACAGACCGTGCTCGCGCAGGGTTTGCAGCACCGCATTGCGGTCAGCCGTGCGCACCTGCAGCACCACACCCAATTCTTCGTTGAACAGGGCTTTGAGCGTGAGTTCTTCGCGGCGGGCGCTGACCTGCCCCGCCCAGTTTTTGGCGTCGCCGTGGTCGGCGCGGCTGTCAGAAATGCCGTCGCCCTCGGTGACCAGCATGTCCACATTGAGGGCCACACCCACATGGCCTGCAAACGCCATCTCGGCCACAGCGGCCAGCAAGCCGCCGTCGCTGCGGTCGTGGTAGGCCAGGATCTGGCCCTTGGCGCGCAAGGCGTTCACGGCCTTGACCAGGCTGACCAAGGTTTGCGGGTCTTCCAGATCGGGCACGCTGTCACCAAACTGGTCCAACACCTGGCCCAGCACGCTGCCGCCCATGCGGTTGCGGCCTTGGCCCAGGTCGATCAGCAGCAAGCTGGTGTCGTCGGTCTGAGCATCGAGTTGCGGCGTGAGCGTGCCGCGCACGTCGGGCAAGCTGGCGAAGGCGGTGATGATCAGACTGACAGGCGAGGTGACCTTGCGGGTTTCACCGTCAGCCTGCCACTGCGTGCGCATCGACAAGCTGTCTTTGCCCACGGGGATCGAGATGTCGAGTGCGGGGCACAGTTCCATGCCCACAGCCTTGACGGTTTCATACAAAGCGGCATCTTCGCCCGGCTCGCCGCAAGCGGCCATCCAGTTGGCCGACATCTTGACGCGGGGCAGCTCAATCGGCGCGGCCAGCAAATTGGTGATGGCCTCGGCCACGGCCATGCGGCCCGAGGCTGCGGCGTTGAGCGAAGCCAGCGGTGTGCGCTCGCCCATGCTCATGGCTTCACCGGCAAAGCCTTGGTAGTCGGCCAGGGTAACGGCCACATCGGCCACAGGCACTTGCCATGGGCCAACCATCTGGTCGCGGTGCGTCAGGCCGCCCACGGCGCGGTCGCCGATGGTGATCAAAAAGCGCTTGGACGCCACAGTGGGGTGGCTCAGCACGTCGATCACAGCTTTTTGCAAACTCACACCTGTGAGGTTCATGGCGGGCGACTGGCGCACCACGGTGCTTACATCGCGGTGCATTTTGGGCGGCTTGCCCAGCAGCACGTCCATGGGCATGTCGACAGGTGATTCCTGGCCTTTGTCTTCCAGCACCAGTTGACGCTCGTCGGTCGCCACACCGATCACCGCAAACGGGCAACGCTCGCGCTCGCAAAAAGCGGTGAACTGGTCCAGCGATTCGGGCGCGATCGCCATCACATAGCGTTCCTGGCTCTCGTTGGACCAAATTTCTTTGGGTGACAGGCCCGATTCTTCGAGCTTGACCGCCCGCAGGTCAAAACGTGCGCCCCGACCGGCATCGTTGGTCAGCTCAGGGAAGGCGTTGGACAAGCCGCCTGCGCCCACGTCGTGGATCGCCAAAATTGGGTTGGCAGCACCTTGCGCCCAGCAGTGGTTGATGACCTCTTGCGCACGGCGCTCGATCTCGGGGTTGCCGCGCTGCACCGAATCAAAGTCCAGATCAGCGGCGTTGGTACCGGTGGCCATGGAGCTGGCCGCACTGCCACCCATGCCAATGCGCATGCCGGGGCCGCCCAGCTGGATCAGCAAGCTGCCCGCCGGGAATTCAATTTTTTGGGTTTGTTCGGCGTCAATCTGGCCCAGACCGCCCGCGATCATGATCGGCTTGTGGTAACCGCGCACCACACCGTCCACGGTCTGTTCGTATTCGCGGAAATAGCCCAGCAAATTGGGACGGCCAAACTCATTGTTGAACGCCGCGCCACCCAGTGGGCCTTCGGTCATGATTTGCAAAGGGCTGGCGATGTGCTCGGGCTTGCCGCCCGGCTGGTCGCTCAAACCGCCCCAGAGTTTGGACACAGTGAAGCCCGACAAACCCGCCTTGGGCTTGGAGCCGCGACCGGTGGCGCCCTCGTCGCGGATCTCGCCGCCTGCGCCCGTGGATGCGCCAGGGAATGGCGAAATCGCTGTCGGGTGGTTGTGGGTCTCGACCTTCATCAGCACATGGTGCAAGGCTTGTTCGCTCTGATAAGCCGCGCCCTGCCCTGAAGTTCTGGCCACAAAACGCTCCACCGTGTGGCCTTCCATCACCGAAGCATTGTCCGAATAGGCCACCACCGTGTGCTGGGGGCTCAGCTGGTGCGTGTTGCGGATCATGCCAAACAGGCTCTTGGGCTGGGCCACGCCATCGATCGTGAACTCGGCGTTGAAAATCTTGTGGCGGCAGTGTTCGCTGTTGGCCTGCGCGAACATCATCAACTCCACATCGGTGGGGTTGCGCTGCAAGCCCGTGAAGGCTTTGACCAAATAGTCAATTTCGTCTTCGGCCAGGGCCAGTCCCCAGGTCTTGTTGGCCGCTTCAAGTGCAGCGCGGCCACCGCCCAGCACATCCACATGGTCCATGGGTGCAGGGTCGAGTGCGGTGAACAAGGCCGCCGCCTCATCGCGGTTGGGCATGGCCGATTCGGTCATGCGGTCGTGCAGCACAGCGGCCACTTGGCCCAATTGCTCGGCGCTCAGTTTGGCGGTGCTGAGCAATCCAGACTTCATCGTCAGGCGGTATTCCGTCAGGCGTTCCACCCGGCGCACCTCAAAACCGCAGTTGTGGGCAATGTCGGTGGCCTTGGATGCCCACGGCGACACGGTGCCCAAGCGGGGGCTGACCACAATCACGGGGCCGTCAACTGGGCCAGCATAAGGCTCGCCATAGCTCAAGAGCGCCGACAAAGTCTGCTTTTGGGCATCAGCCAAAGGCGCGGTCGTGGCCACCAAATGCACAAAACGTGCAGAAATACCCTGGATTTGCGGCGAAATATCGGCCAAACGTGGCAAAAGCTGGGCAATGCGAAAGTCGCTGAGGGCGTTGCCGCCTTCGAAAGTCGTGATGTGCAGGGACACGGGGTGGCCTTGTAGAAAGAGACGGAAAACCGTAGCGCCGGGGCCGCTGACTGGGGCTGACCGGCAAAGGCATTATTTTAGCCGGGGAAACCCTGCCCCACGATCGTTTTCACGCCGAATGGGATAATCCAAGACTATGACCATCACCATCAAAACCGCCGAAGACATTGAAGGCATGCGCGTCGCTTGCCGACTGGCTGCCGAAGTCCTCGACTACATCGGGCCCTTCATCAAGCCGGGCATCACCACCAACGAAATTGACAAGCTGTGCCACGACTACATGGTCGATGTGCAAGGCTGCATCCCCGCCCCGCTCAACTACGCGCCGGGCGGCTACAAGCCCTACCCCAAGTCGATCTGCACCTCCATCAACCACCAGGTCTGCCACGGCATTCCGAACGACAAGCCCCTCAAAAAAGGTGACTCGCTCAACATCGACATCACCACCATCAAGGATGGCTGGCATGGCGACACCAGCCGCATGTTCCATGTGGGCGAAGCGTCGATTGCCGCCAAACGGCTGGCCAGCCTGACCTATGACGCCATGTGGAAAGGCATTGAGCAGGTCAAGCCCGGTGCTCATTTGGGTGACATTGGCCACGCGATTCAGAAATTTGCCGAGGGCCATGGCTTCTCGGTGGTGCGTGAGTTTTGTGGCCACGGCATTGGCCGAGGGTTTCACGAAGAGCCGCAAGTGCTGCACTACGGCAAGCCCGGCACCCTGGTGGAGCTGGTGCCCGGCATGATTTTCACCATCGAGCCCATGATCAATGCGGGCAAGCGCGACATCAAGGAAATGGGCGATGGCTGGACCATCGTGACCAAAGACCATTCCTTGTCGGCCCAGTGGGAACACACCGTGGTGGTCACCGAGACCGGCTACGAAGTCCTGACCTTGTCTGCGGGTGGCCCAGCCATTCCTGCCTTCATCACAGAAAAAGCTGCTGCCTGAGATGAATCCTCAGGCCCCATCTGCGGAATTGGCCGATCTGGCCCTGCTGCGTGAGACCTACAAGCACGACAAAGCGGCGGTTTTGCACACGCTGGCCAACAGCGGCGCGCTCACCCGGGGCTTGAAGCAAACCCTCAGGCAGTTGTCCATCCTGGCCGATGGACTGCTCATTCAGTTGTGGCAAAAGGCGGGCTTTGCGCCAGAGCTGTGTCTGGTTGCGGTGGGCGGTTTTGGCCGAGCCGAACTTTTTCCGTCCTCCGATGTGGACGTGCTGGTGCTTTTGCCCAACGGGCAGTCGCCAGAAAACACCCCTGAATTGCAGGCCCAGCTGGAACGCTTCATTGGCAGCTGCTGGGACACGGGCCTCGAGATCGGCTCCAGCGTGCGCACCCTGAGCGAGTGCCTGGCCGAATCGGCCAAAGACATCACGGTGCAAACCTCGCTGCTGGAGTCGCGCCGCGTGACGGGCAACACTCGCTTGTTCACCGAGTTCCAAAAGCAATACCAGGCGGCCATGGATCCGCAGGCTTTTTTGGTGGCCAAAACCCTGGAAATGCGCCAACGTCACACCAAGTTTGAAGACACCCCCTATGCGCTGGAACCCAACTGCAAAGAGTCGCCCGGCGGCCTGCGCGATCTGCAAATGATTTTGTGGGTGGCCCGAGCCGCAGGCTTGGGCCACAGCTGGGACGAGTTGGCCCGCAAAGGCTTGGCCACGCCGCTCGAAGCCCGACAAATCAAACGCAACGAAGCCCTGCTGGGCCTGATCCGCGCCCGGCTGCACTTACAGGCCAAGCGGCGAGAAGACCGGCTGGTGTTTGACCTGCAAACCAATGTGGCGGAGTCTTTTGGATATGCCTCGGATGTCACGCCCGAGGGCCGCTTGGCCTTGCGCGCCAGCGAAAAGCTGATGCGCCAATACTATTGGGCTGCCAAGGCCGTGACCCAGCTCAACCAGATTTTGCTGCTCAACATCGAAGACCGGCTGAAAGCAGACCGGGGCGAAATCGTCAGCGATTTCCGGCCCTTGAACGAGCGCTTTTTTGAGAAAGCGGGCTTGATCGAAGTGGCTAGCGACGACCTGTACCAAAAGCACCCGCACGCCATTTTGGAGACCTTTTTGCTCTACCAGGCCACGCCGGGCGTGAAAGGTTTTTCGGCCAGAACCCTGCGTGCGCTGTACAACGTGCGGGCCGTGATGAACGGACGCTTTCGTGCCGATCCAGTCAACCGCACCACTTTTTTACAAATTCTGCAGCAACCGCAGGGCATCACGCACGCCATGCGCCTGATGAACGAAACCTCGGTGCTGGGCCGTTATTTGTGGGTGTTTCGCCGCATTGTGGGCCAGATGCAGCACGACCTGTTTCACGCCTACACGGTGGACCAGCACATCTTGATGGTGCTGCGCAATGTGCGGCGTTTTTTCATGGCCGAGCACACACACGAATACCCGTTTTGCTCGCAGTTGGCGGGCGGCTGGGACAAGCCCTGGATTTTGTACACCGCCGCCCTGTTCCACGACATCGCCAAGGGCCGTGGCGGTGACCACTCCAAACTGGGCTGCGCCGAGGTTCGCTCTTTTTGCCGCCAGCACCAAATCGACAAGGAAGACGCTCAACTGATCGAGTTTTTGGTGAGCGAGCACCTGACCATGAGCCATGTGGCCCAAAAAGAAGACCTGAGCGACGCCGAAGTCATTGGCCGCTTTGCCCAGCGCGTGGGCAACGAGCGGCGGCTCACTGCCCTGTATTTGCTGACGGTGGCCGACATCCGTGGCACCAGCCCCAAAGTGTGGAACGCCTGGAAAGGCAAACTGCTGGAAGACCTGTACAAGTCGACCCTGCGCGTCTTGGGCGGCCGTGCACCAGATGCCAACGCCGAGGTGGAGGCGCGCAAGCGCGAAGCCCTGATCGAGCTGGCCCGCCAAGCGCAACCGCACGAAGGCCACAAGGCCCTGTGGGACACGCTGGATGTGAGCTATTTCATGCGCCACGATGCGTCTGACATCGCCTGGCACGCACGCCAACTGTCGCGCCATGTGGCCCTGCCCGCCCCCGATCAGCCTCGCACCATCGTGCGCGCTCGGCCATCACCTGTGGGCGAAGGTTTGCAAGTGCTGGTGTTCACACCCGACCAACCCGACCTGTTTGCCCGCATTTGCGGCCACTTTGACCAATCGGGCTTCAGCATCTTGGACGCAAAAATCCACACCACCCGCACCGGCTGGGCGCTGGACACTTTCCAGATCGTCACCACCATGCTGCCCGAGCACTACCGTGAGCTGATGACCATGGTCGAGTCGGGCCTGACTCAAACGCTGGAACGCCAAGGCCCCTTGCCCACACCAACCAAAGGCCGGGTTTCGCGCCGCGTGAAAAGCTTTCCGGTCACGCCAAGGGTCACCCTCAAACCGGATGAAAAGGCGCAAAACTGGCTGCTCAGCATTTCGGCCAGCGACCGCAACGGCCTGCTTTACAGCATCGCCCGCGTGCTGGCCCAGCACGGCATCGACTTGCAACTGGCCAAGATCAGCACCTTGGGCGAGCGCGTCGAAGACACCTTCTTGATCAGCGGTGCCGAACTGCAGCAAAACAAGGCGCAGATCGAGATCGAGACGGAGTTGCTGGCGGTGTTGTAAGCAACTTGAAGCCCCCGAAGCCCGCAGACCACACGCCCAGAGCGCGCAGCCAGAGACACTGTAGCTTGCGGCTCAGCCCTTCTTGCGTGGCGGCAAACCCGTGTGCTGGGTCAGCAATTGACCTTTTTTAGGTTGCCCCAGGCGCTTGGGTGCGGTAGACAGGGCCACTGATGACTTCTCGCCCGCGCCGGTGCTGTTCTTGCGCCGGGCGCTTTTGTAGCCGTCTTCGGCCAGCGGCTGCCAGTTCGGGATCAAATGGTGTTTGCCGTTGCCGATCAAATCCGATCGGCCCATGGCCTTGAGTGCTTCGCGCAGCAGCGGCCAGTTGTTGGCGTCGTGGTAGCGCAAAAAAGCTTTGTGCAGGCGGCGGCGTTTGTCGCCTTTGACCACGTCCACCTTTTCGCTGTCGCGGGTGATTTTGCGCAGCGGGTTACGGGTGGAGTGGTACATGGCCGTGGCGGTGGCCATGGGGCTGGGGTAGAAGGTTTGCACCTGGTCGGCCCTGAAGCCGTTCTTTTTGAGCCAGATAGCCAAGTTCATCATGTCTTCGTCGCTGGTGCCGGGGTGGGCGGCGATGAAATACGGAATGAGGAACTGCTTTTTACCGGCCTCTTCGCTGTACTTGTCGAACATCGACTTGAAGCGGTCGTAGGTGCCGATGCCCGGCTTCATCATCTTGGACAGCGGGCCGCCCTCGGTGTGCTCGGGCGCGATCTTCAGGTAGCCGCCCACATGGTGCTGTACCAGCTCTTTCACATATTCGGGCGACTGCACGGCCAGGTCGTAACGCAGGCCGGAGCCAATCAGGATTTTCTTGATGCCCTTGAGGGTGCGCGCCCGGCGGTACATGTTGATCAGCGGGCCGTGGTCGGTGGTCAGGTTCTGGCAGATGCCGGGGAACACGCAGCTCGGTTTGCGGCAGGCCGATTCGATCTCGGGGCTCTTGCAGCCCAGGCGGTACATATTGGCCGTGGGGCCACCCAGGTCAGAGATGACGCCCGTAAAGCCTTTGACTTTGTCACGGATGTCTTCCACCTCGCGGATGATCGATTCTTCGGACCGGCTCTGGATGATACGGCCTTCGTGCTCGGTGATGGAGCAAAAGGTGCAGCCGCCAAAGCAACCGCGCATGATGTTGACCGAGAAGCGGATCATTTCCCAGGCGGGGATCTTGGTCGCGTGGTCGTGGCTGCCGTTCTCGTCGGCATAGCGCGGGTGCGGGCTGCGGGCGTACGGCAGGTCGAACACATGGTCCATCTCGGCCGTAGTCAGCGGGATGGGCGGCGGCGTGATCCACACGTCACGCGCAGTGTGACCTTCGCCGTGCGCTTGCACCAGACAGCGGGCGTTGCCGGGGTTGGTTTCCAAGTGCAGCACGCGGTTGGCGTGGGCGTAGAGCACCGCGTCAGACTTGACCTGCTCGTAGCTGGGCAGGCGGATCACGCTCTTGTCGCGCGGGGGCACTTTGTGCGTGCCTTTGCCGCGCAGGGGGCTTGGGGAAGCCGGAATACCTTCGCGAGCAGGGGCTCGCTCCCACGAAGAATCTGTTGCCTCGCTAGAGGCCAGCGGTGCAACAGCGATTGCTGACTGACCAGTGGAAGCTTGCGCTGAAGCAGTGGAAGCGCCACCCCCTGTGGGAGCTTGCCCCTGCAAGCGAGTGCTCGAACGGGCAGCACCCGTGGCATTGGGCACAAACTTCAGAGGCTGCGTCTTCTGGTTTTCACCATCGGCCACGGCCTGAGCTTCTTCTTCACGGGCGCAAGTGGCGCCCTGCTCGCGAGCCTGGTCCGAAATCATCAAATACGGGTTGATGTGCGCTTCCACATGGCCGGGGGTGTCCACACTGGTGGAGTCGATCTCGAACCAGCCTTCTGGCGTTTCCCGGCGCACAAAGGCGGTACCGCGCACGTCGGTGATCTGCTGCACCGGCTCGCGGGCAGCCAGGCGGTGGGCGATCTCGACAATCGCCCGCTCGGCGTTGCCATACAAAAGCAGGTCGCATTTGCTGTCCACCACAATCGAGCGGCGGACTTTGTCAGACCAGTAGTCGTAATGCGCGATGCGGCGCAAGCTGCCTTCGATGCCGCCCAGCACGATGGGCGTCTCAGGAAAAGCCTCGCGGCAGCGCTGGCTGTAGACGATGGCGGCGCGGTCAGGCCGCTTGCCGCCCACGTCGCCGGGGGTGTAGGCGTCGTCGCTGCGGATTTTGCGGTCCGCCGTGTAGCGGTTGATCATGGAGTCCATGTTGCCGCTGGTCACGCCCCAAAACAGATTCGGTTTGCCCAGTTCTTTGAAGGCCTCGGCGCTGGTCCAGTCCGGCTGGGCGATGATGCCGACCCGAAAACCCTGGTTTTCCAGCATGCGGCCGATCACGGCCATGCCGAAACTGGGGTGATCAACGTACGCGTCGCCCGTCACCAGCACGATGTCGCAGCTGTCCCAGCCCAGTTGGGTCATTTCGGCGCGGCTCATCGGCAAAAACGGGGCCGTGCCAAAGCGCTGCGCCCAGTACTTGCGGTAACTGGTCAGTGGTTTGGCGTCGCGCGGGAAAAAAGAGACGTCGGTGAAGGCGTTCATGGGCTCGGTATCAGGGGTAACCCGCTAGTGTAGGGGTTTGGGGGTGGGCTTGAGAAACCAGCGGGTATTACAGATCATGTGCCCGAATGCGCCCTGCCCCCGGTGCATGAATCGGCCAACGCGCCGCAGCTTGCCCGACAATCCCGGCATGCCGTTTTCTCTCGCCGCCCCTGCCCACCACGAATTGGTCATCAAAAAGAGCCGTTTCATCGCCTGCATCGAGCCCGTAGCCGGGCGCGAAGAAGCGCAGGCCCGGGTGGCCCAGCTCAAAGCCGAGCACCCCGATGCGGCCCACGTGTGCTGGGCGCTGCTGGCGGGTGGCCAGTCGGCCGCCAACGACGATGGCGAGCCCGGCGGCACCGCTGGACGCCCCATGCTGGACGTGTTGCGACACCAGGATTTGCAAGGGGTGATGGCCTCGGTGGTGCGCTATTTTGGGGGCGTCAAGCTGGGTGCAGGCGGGCTGGTGCGGGCTTACACCGATGCGGTGGCGCAGGCCCTGCTAACGGCAGAAAAAATCCCGCTGATCAAGCAAGCGCAGCTGGCCTGCAGCGTGCCCTATGCCCTAGAAGGGCTGGTGCGCCGAGAGGTCGAGTTGGCGCAAGCCCAGCTTCAGGACGTGGTGCACGGCAGCGTGGTGACCTTGCACTTTGCGCTGCCACAAACGCAGGCGGCAGACCTGATGGCGCGCCTGAGTGAAAGCGGTCGCGGCCAGCTGGTCTGGTTGGACACAGACATGGCCGAATAAGAAAACCGAACAAGGATAATGCCGCCCATGCCAGAAAATGCGCCCCTGAACCAACCTAGGTCCAAAACCGATCTGTTTGTCTCCTTCACCGTCTTGGCCTTGCAGGGTTTTGGGGGCGTGCTGGCGGTGGTGCAACGCGAACTGGTTGAGAAAAAGCGCTGGATGACGCGTGAACAGTTTGTCGAGGACTGGGCCGTGGCCCAGATCATGCCCGGCCCCAATGTGGTCAATCTGTCGCTCATGATTGGCGGTCGGTACTTCGGCTTGCCCGGTGCATTGGCAGGCCTGGCCGGCATGCTGGCGGCGCCCATGGTGGTGGTGCTGTTGCTGGCGGTGGCCTTTGGCGGCGTGTCGGACGCCCCTTGGGCACAAGGCGCCTTGCGCGGCATGGGCGCTGTGTCGGCAGGGCTCATTGCCGCCGTCGGCCTCAAACTGATCAGCGCCTTGCGCAGCAACCCGATGGGCATGCCGGTGTGCATCGCGCTGGCTGCGGCCAGCTTTGCGGGGGTGGGTCTGTTGCGCTGGCCCCTGGCCTACGTTTTACTGGGCACTGGCTTGCTTGCCTGCGGCTGGGCTTATTGGCAGCTGGCCCAACAAGCCAGCCGGGCCGCAGACGCGCCATGAACCCGGTGCTGCACCTGTCGGCACAGGATTGGCTGAGCCTGTTCAACCACTTTGCTTCGCTGTCGCTGTTGGCGGTGGGTGGCGCCATCACCACCGCACCTGACATGCACCGCTATTTGGTGGACGAAACGCATTGGCTGAGCGATGCGCAATTCACCTCGTCCATCGCGCTGGCGCAAGCCGCACCTGGCCCCAACATCTTGTTTGTGGCCCTGATGGGCTGGAACGTGGGACTGAACGCCGGGGCCGGCTTGGGCGGCGGTTGGGCGAGTCTGGGCTTGGCCAGTATGGGCGTTTTGGTCACCATGCTGGGCATCATGCTGCCCTCTTCCGTGCTGACCTACATGGCCACGCGCTGGGCGCATCAGCACCGCGAAAAAATCGGCATTCGGGCGTTCAAGTCAGGCATGGCGCCCATCGTGATCGCCCTGCTGCTGGCCACCGCATGGCTTTTGACCATGAGCCACCAGCAGCCTGCCAAAGACTGGCCACTTTATGTGCTGACAGCCCTGACCACCTTGGTGGTGTGGCGGACCAAGGTCCACATGCTGTGGCTGATTGGCGCGGGCGCCCTGCTGGGCGGCTTGGGTTGGGTCTGAGCCCGCGATCGGCCCGCTTCAGCGCGGGTTCTCGAAGAACACGGTGTTCGAGTAATCGCTGACCTCGAAATAGACCTTCTTCTCGCCGGGGTCGACCTGCATGTTCAGGTTTTCATCGAGGACGCCATAGCCGTAGCGGTAAGAGCGTGGCATTTTGTCGTCGGTGCCCAAAGCGGTGCTGACCTTGTCCACCTTCAAAAAGCGTCGCACCACCTTGTCGCCGGCATAGACCTCCATCACGCCATTGGTGCCTGTCCAGTTCTGGATGTCACGGCTGATCTTGTTTTGCTGCTCCTGGGTGCAGGCGAGCAAAAAAAAGGTCGGCAGCACTGCGGCGATCAGCGTGATGCGGGTGGTCGTTGGTTTCATGGTGCAACTCCTAGGTCAATGATCAGGATGGCTGTTTTGGGCGCGAGCCCCTGCTCGCGAATATGAGGTCTGGTGCAGGTGGTCAGTTAACCCCCATTCGGCCGCAGGGGCGGCCTTGCACAGAAACTGAAATACCTGCCAAAAAGGCTGGCTCAGCTGCGCTGGCGCAGCGCTTCGTACAAGCACACGCCACTGGCCACCGACACGTTCAGGCTTTCCACTGCGCCGCGCATCGGAATGCTCACCAGCTCGTCGCAGTTCTTGCGGGTCAACTGGCGCATGCCTGCGCCTTCGGCACCGAGCACCAAGGCGGTGGGCACTTTCAGGTCGGCCTGGTAAATCGTGCGCGGCGCGTCGTCGCTGGTGCCAACGATCCAGATGCTGCGCTCCTTGAGTTCGCCCAAGGTGCGCGCCAGGTTGGTGACCATGAAATAAGGCATGGTTTCGGCTGCGCCGCTGGCCACTTTGGCCACGGTGGCGTTGATGCCTGCCGCATGGTCTTTGGGGGCGATGACCGCGTGCGCGCCTGCGCCATCGGCCACGCGCAAACAGGCACCCAAGTTGTGCGGATCGGTCACGCCGTCCAGCACCAAGAGCAAAGGCGGGCCTTCAACGGTGTCCAGCAGATCGTCCAGCGAGTGGTTCTGGGGAATTGGCGCAACCATGGCCACCACGCCTTGGTGGCCGTGGCCCCCGGCCAGTTTGGCCAGGCGCTCACCGTCCGATTCGATCAGGCGCATGCCCGAATCGCGGGCCTTGTCGATGAACTGGCGCATCCGCGCATCGCGGCGGGTGACCTCGTAATGGATTTCAACAACGGATTGGGGGGCGATCTTGAGGCGAACGCCCACGGCATGAAAGCCGAACAGCACTTTATGGGATGACATGGCTTGATTATCGTTGGTCCGCCGCACGCCGCTTTCAGGACGGCGGCGAAGGGCGCTGGGTTTCAGGCCCGGGCGTCCGTCGCTTCGGACAGGCGACCGGCCTGGATCACCAGGCTGCGCTCGCAGCGGGCAGCCAACTGGCGGTCGTGCGTGACCAGTACCAAGGTCGTGCCTTGTTCGCGGTTGAGCGCGAACATCAAATCCATGATGGCTTCGCCCGTGGCGTGGTCCAGGCTGCCTGTGGGTTCGTCGGCCAGCAGCAAATCGGGTTGCACCACAAAGGCACGGGCCAAGGCCACGCGCTGCTGCTCCCCGCCACTGAGCACTTTGGGCAGGTGTTTCAGGCGCTCGCCCAGACCCACGCGTTGCAGCATGACCGTGGCGGTGCTGCGGGCATCGGGGCGGTCCGCCAACTCCAGCGGCAGCATGACGTTTTCAAGTGCCGTGAGGTTGGGCATGAGCTGAAAGCTCTGGAACACAAAACCCACATGCTGGGCCCGCACTGCGGCGCGTTCGTCTTCGGTCAAATCAAACAGCGATTGCCCTGCCAACACGACCTGCCCGGTGCTGGGTGTGTCCAATCCCGCCAAAATGGCCAGCAAAGTGCTTTTGCCCGAACCGGAAGCACCGACAATAGAGGCTGTTTCGCCCGCGTTCAAGGAGAAATCGATATCGCGCAAAATGTCCAGTTGCCCACTGGCATCCTGCACACTTTTCGAGACGCCACGCACGGCAATGATGGATTCAGGCATGCACAAACCTTTGTTAAGACGACGTCACTTTAACTGGACCCTGCTGGCCCTTGCCGGCTGGGGCTTTGTGGCACCTGCGCAGGCGGCAACGCCTCAGCGCATTTTGGTGGTGGGTGACTCACTGAGCGCCGAGTACGGCCTGGCCCGTGGCACGGGCTGGGTGGCCTTGCTGCAAAAACAGCTGGCCCGCGACAAGCCCGGCGTGCAGGTCATCAACGCCAGCATCAGCGGCGACACCACCTCGGGCGGGCGTTCGCGCCTGCCTGCCCTGCTGCAAAAACACCAGCCCAGCCATGTGATCATCGAGCTGGGGGGCAACGACGCCTTGCGTGGCCTGCCCCTGAACATGACGCAAGACAACTTGCAGGCCATGACCCGCCAGGCCCAAGCCGCTGGCGCGCAGGTCATTTTGCTGGGCATGCAGATGCCACCGAACTATGGCCCCGACATGGCCAAGCAATTTGAAGCGGCCTATGCCCAAGTGGCCAAAAGCCAAAAAGCGGCGCTGGTGCCTTTTTTCCTGAAAGGCATTGGCGATGACCCGGACCCGCTCAAATGGTTCCAGGCCGACCGCATCCACCCCAACGAAGCCGCGCAGCCGCGCATGCTGGCCAACATCTGGCCCACTTTGAAGAAACAACTGAAATGAGCGTTCACCTGATCTCGGCCGCAGAGGCCATGGCCCAACTGAACCAGTTTGATGCCATCCTGGACGCGCGTTCTGAAGGCGAACACGCCGAAGACCACCTGCCCGGGGCCCTGAGCTGGCCCTCGCTGAACAACGAAGAACGCATCAAGGTGGGCACGCTGTACAAACAGGTCAACCCCTTTGAGGCACAAAAAGTGGGCGCCGCCCTGGTGGCCAAAAACATTGCCCGCCACATCGAAACCCATGTGATGGACAAGCCCCGCAACTGGCAGCCGCTGGTGTATTGCTGGCGTGGGGGCAAGCGCAGCAACTCGCTGGCGCTGATCCTCGGCCAAATCGGCTTCAAGGTGCACCTGATCGAAGGCGGCTACAAGGCGTTTCGCAAAGAGGTGATGGAAGACACCCCACGCCAGGCGCAGCGCCTGCAGTTTCAGGTGTTGTGCGGCCCCACCGGCTCGGGCAAAACCCGCTTGCTGCAGGCTTTGGCGCAAGAAGGCGCGCAGGTGCTGGACCTGGAAGCCATTGCCTGCCACCGCAGCTCCGTGTTGGGCTTGATTCCGGGCACGCCACAACCCACGCAAAAAGCCTTTGACACGCAGGTGTGGGATGCGCTGCGCGGTTTCAGCGCGGACCGCCCGGTGTATGTCGAGGCCGAGAGCAAAAAAGTGGGCAACCTCACGGTGCCTGCCGAGCTGATGGTCGCCATGCGGGCCAGCCCCTGCCAGAGGGTGGACCTGTCGCTGGAAAACCGGGTGAACTTGCTGCTCGAAGACTATGCGTTTTTCACACAAGACCGCGCCCTGTTTGCCGACCGCCTGGAGCGGCTGGTGGCACTGCGCGGCAAAGCCGTGGTGGAAGGCTGGCAAGAAAGAATCGAACGGGGAGAGATGCGCGAGGTGGTCACAGAGCTGCTGTCAGGCCACTACGACCCGGGCTACGAGACCTCGACGGGGAACAACTTTGTGCATTACGCCAAAGCCCCCTTGATCACGCCTGCCAGCCACAGCATGGCCCACATGCTGGCACTGGCCCGTGAACTGCTTGCAAACGCCGCCTGAAAGGCGTGCATATGCTTTCAGTCAGCGGTCGCTTGAGGCCACTCAGGCCGGTGGCGTTTGTGCGTCGGCAGCATCGGGTGCTGCCACGGCGTTGTCTGCGTCGTCTGCAGCGTCCGGATCGGACCCGTCTTCAGGCAAGAGGCCTGATTTGCGGTCGGACTTGGCTTTGAGCTTGTCTTCTTTTTTGCGTTTTTTGGCCAGTTCTTTCTGGCGCTTTTCGAATCCGTAGTTGGGTGTGGCCAAGATGGCTCCTTTAATTTGAGCTGCCCAATGTAACAGCTTCCGAAGCGCTTTCTTCCCACTCGACGCTGCCACGGTAAGCATGCCAGCTGGCATGACCCAGCCATGGCCCCACCACGATGATGCCCAAGGCCCATGGCCACAGGGCTGCCAGCACCAGCACGCTGAGCAACAAGCCCCACAAGAGCATCACACCAGGATTGGAAAAAACCACCCGCATGCTGGTGATCACCGCCGAAATCGCATCGGTGTCGCGGTCCAAAATCATGGGAATGGACACGACAGACAGCCCATAGACCAAAGCAGCAAACACACCGCCCACGCCCAGATAGACCAACAAGAACTCGATGTTTTGCGGGTTGAAAACCGCCTCGATCACACCCGTGGTCGACGGCATGCCGGTGTTGAAGAACACCGCAAACACCACCAACGACGCCCTGCCCCACAGCAGCTCCAACACCATGAGCACCAGAATCAGCATGGCCATGCTGCGAATGTGCCTGTCCCAACACATGAGTGATGTGGCCATGTCAGGCACTTCGCCGCGTTCCCTTTTGCGGCTGACTTCGTACAAGCCCATGGCCAAAAACGGGCCGACCAACAAACAGCCTGAGACCAGCGACAAGGTGTATTCGGGCTTGTGTTTGAACACCAAGGCCAACACCTGCGCCATGAACCAAAAGCACAGGCCATAAAACAGGGCAATACCGGGGTGACGCGTCAGGTCTTGCCAGCCCCGCAACAGCCATCGGAAGGGGTCCGAAAAACCCAAAGGCCGCATGCGCGATTGCGGGCCTTCGGGAGCCGGTGGCACATACGGTGCGGCCATGGTGGGCAAATCAGCGCTTTCGGTTGCGGCTGGGGCAATGGACTTGGCGTCAGCGGTCATGGCAATCAGGTCTTCGGTGAAATGCCCAGATTACCCCCGCCGTTGCCCCCTGAACAGTCAGGAAAATACCAATCCGGTCCACAAAGAACCGGTATCGAGGCTGTTTTCAGCTGATCCACGGCAAATGGGCTTGCGTGGCTTGAATCAGGTCATGCATCAGGTCTTCGGCAGACTCCAAGCCTGTCGAAAAACGCACCAGCGTGCCGCGCTTCAAGTGCGCAGGCCAGCCCTGGCGCATCGAGCCCAGCTCATAAGGCACGACCAGGCTGACCGGGCCACCCCAGCTGTAGCCAATCTTGAAGAGTTTCAGGTTGTCGCAAAACGCGTCCACCTGCGTCTGGCTGTAGCGTGGATCGATCATCACGCTGAACAAACCCGCCGCCAAGCCAGTGCCGGGCGTGCGTTCACACACCGCCTGCCAGTGCGCATGGCCCGGTGAACCATCGAAAGCCGGGTGAAGTAACTGCGCGCATTGCGGCTGAGCCTGCCACCAGGCGGCCAAGGCGCGTGCGGTCTGGTCGTGTGCCTTGTAACGCAAATCGATGCTGGGCAAGGAGCGCAGCACCGTTTCGGCATCGTTGGCCGCCACGCCCAAACCCAAACGCATGTGGCAGAGTTTGATTTTCAAATGCAGGGCCGGGTCCTGCGTGATGATGCTGCCCATCAGCACGTCGCCACCGCCGCTGGGGTATTTGGTGAGCGCATGGGCGCTGATGTCCACCGCCAGACTGCCGCGCTGGCCAGTGGCTGGCGCGTCACCCAGCAAATCGAAAGGCTTGAAGGCCAAGCCCGCGCCCCAGGTGTTGTCCAGTGCACACAAAACGCCTTGGGCCTGGCACAGGCGCACCATCTCGGGCAGATCCGGAAACTCCATGCTGACCGACCCGGGGGCCTCCAGCCACACCAGGCGGGTGCGCGGGCTGATCTTGCTGGCCAGGTCTTGCGGACTCATCGGGTCGTAAAACTGATGGCTGATGCCGTAATGGCGCAACTCGCCTTCGGCCAGCGCCTTGTTGGGGCCGTAGGCATTGTCGGGCAGCAGCACTTCATCGCCGCTGTGCAACACCGCCAAAGCCACGGTGGCCAAAGCGGCCAACCCACTGGGCACCAGCACGCACTGGGCACCGCCTTCGAGGGTGCACAAACGCTCTTCGAGCGTGTAGGTGGTGGGTGTGCCGTGCAGGCCGTAGGTGTAAGCCGATTTGTCTTTCCATTCGCGCTGGCGCATATCGGCCACGGTCGGAAAGTACACCGTTGACGCCTTGAACACCCCCTGTTGCGGGGCCTCAAAGCCGGCGGGCGGCGTATACAGATGGTGGATCAGGGCGGTGATGTCTCTTGGTGTTTTGCTCATGGCAACATCCTAATGCAAACGGCCTCCCGAAGGAGGCCGTTTGCAGGTCGAGAGAGGTCGTTTTAGACGGCGCTCAGACGCTCCACTTTTCGATCAGCTTCTCGGGTCGCATGTTGTCATACGGCTCGAAAGGCTGGTGAATCCAGGGGTTGGTCGGCAAGTCGTCCACCGAATAATCGGGCTTGAAAGTCGACACACCCTTGGTCCAGATCACGGCGGTGCGCAATTCGGTCACAGGTTTGTAGTTGTTCTTGAGCTGGTCCACCACCGCGCGCAGGGTGTGACCGGTGTCGGCCAGATCGTCGACCAACAGCACTTTGCCAGCGATCTCGCCTTTGGGGGTGGTGATGTAACGGGCGATGTCCAGGTGACCTTGCACGGTGCCGGCTTCGGCGCGGTAAGAGCTGGTGGACATGATGGCCAGGGGCTTGTCGAAAATGCGCGACAAGATGTCACCGGGGCGCATGCCGCCACGGGCCAGGCACAGAATGTTGTCGAATTCCCAGCCAGATTGGTGGATTTTGATGGCGAGTTTTTCGATGAGGTTGTGGTACTCGTCGTAGCTCACGTACAGGTGCTTGCCGTCTTCGGTCAACATGGGATAACTCCAGAAAAGTCAGGGATGAATGAGGTCAATGTTGGCGTGTTCAACCCGGTGCTCAGGCGGCAAAGGGGTTGTGCAACAAGATGGTGTGGTCGCGGTCAGGGCTGGTGGACACCACGTGCACGGGCACGCCCGTGACTTCGGCAATGCGCTCGAGGTAACGGCGGGCGGTGGCGGGCAGTTTGTCCATTTGGGTCACGCCCACGGTGGTTTCGGTCCATCCGGGAATGACTTCGTAAATCGGCTTGCAGCGGGCAATTTCGTCAGCGCCCATGGGCAGGATGTCGATGGTCTCGCCGTCCAGCTCATAGCCGGTGCACAGCAGCAACTCTTTGAGGCCATCCAGCACATCCAGCTTGGTGATGCACAAGCCCGACAGGCCGTTGACCTGCGCGCTGCGCTTGAGCAAAGCGGCATCAAACCAGCCGCAGCGCCGCGAACGGCCCGTGGTCACGCCTTTTTCGGCCCCCACAGTCGACATGTGGTAGCCGGGCGTGCCGGGCGTTTCCCAGTCGAGTTCGGTTGGGAATGGGCCGCCGCCCACGCGGGTGCAGTACGCCTTGGTGATGCCCAAAATGTAGTGCAGCATGCCGGGGCCGACGCCAGAACCGGCAGCGGCATTGCCCGCCACGCAGTTGCTCGATGTCACAAAGGGGTAAGTGCCGTGGTCCACGTCGAGCAAGGTGCCCTGCGCGCCTTCAAACAGCAAGTTGGCCCCGGCCTTGTGGGCGTCGTTCAGTTCGCGTGACACGTCGGCCACCATGGGCAGCAGCTCTTTGGCGTAGGCCATGGCTTCGTTGTAGGTCGCGTCAAAATCCACAGGCGCTGCGCCCAGGATGTTGACCAGAATTTCGTTGTGCAACGCCAGGTTGTCGCGCAACTTGGTGGCAAAACGCTCAGGGTATTTCAGGTCTTGCACGCGCAGCGCACGGCGGGCCACTTTGTCTTCGTAAGCGGGACCGATGCCACGGCCAGTGGTCCCGATCTTGGCGGTACCGGCTTTTTCCTTGGCGGCTTCGCGGCCCACATCCAGCGCCACGTGGTAGGGCAAGATCAGCGGGCAGGCTTCGCTCACACGCAGGCGTGAACGCACCTCGACACCGGCTTTTTCAAGACCGGCAATTTCTTCGAGCAATTTGGGCACCGACAAGACCACACCGTTGCCGATGTAGCACTTGACGCCTGCACGCATGATGCCGCTGGGAATCAGGTGCAAAGCGGTTTTGACACCGTTGATCACCAAGGTGTGACCCGCGTTGTGGCCTCCCTGGAAACGCACCACGCCTTGGGCGCTTTCGGTCAACCAGTCCACCAGTTTGCCTTTGCCTTCATCGCCCCATTGGGTACCGACGACGACCACGTTACGGCCTTGCTTCATGTTCATGCTTGAAATGTTCTTTCTCAAAGAGCCTGTACCAACCACTGCCCTGCCGCGTCAACCAGCTCGCGGTCGCAATGGAATTCATCAACTTCGCTTTCGTGTCCGGGCAAGACGCAAACCACGGTTTCGCCCTGGCTGCGCAAGGCGGCAATGGCAGAGCGCAAGCTGGCCGAGTTGCCCCAAGGGGCACGGATCGCTGCGCGCAGCGCCAAAGGTGTCACGGCCGACACCAATTCTTTCAAATCGAGGCTGAAACCCACAGCGGGGCGATCGCGGTCGATGCGGTGGCCAAACACAGCCCCCACACCGTCGTAGCGGCCACCCCGGGCCAGCGCATCGGCTGCGCCTTTGGCGTAGATGGCAAAGCGCATGCCGCTGTAATAGGCGTAGCCACGCGAATCACCCAAGTCAAAGCTGATGGCGGCACCCGAAATTTGGGCGGCCAGCCAGCGCAGCTGGCTCAGGGCTTCGGTGATGACAGGCGTCTGGGGCAGGCACTGGGCCGCCTTTTCCAGCACGCTGGCATCACCGTACAAATTGACCAAGGCGCGCAAACCATCGCGGTTGGCGGGTGCAAAGCCGGCTGTCAGACGGGCAATGGCGCTGCCATCTTTGGTGGCCAAGGCGGCGTGGATGTCGTGACGCAAAGCTTCAGAAATGTCCTCGGCCTGCAGCAGGCTGTTGACAATGCGGGCATCGGCCAAGTCCACCTGCAAGTCACCCACACGGGCGGCATGCAGGCTGTCCAGCGCCAACTGCAAAATTTCCAGGTCGGCCTCGGGGCCAGCGTGACCGTAAATTTCGGCCCCCAGCTGCAAGGGTTCACGGGTGGCGTGCGGACGTGCGGGACGGGTGTGCAGCACAGGGCCGCAATAGCAAAGACGCGTCAGGCCAGCGCGGCCCAGCAAATGCGCATCGATCCGGGCCACTTGGGGCGTGGTGTCGGCACGCAAACCCAAAGTGCGGCCAGACAGCTGGTCCACCAGTTTGAAGGTCTGCAAATCAAGCGCTTCGCCCGTGCCGGTGAGCAGGGACTCCAAATGCTCCAGCAGCGGCGGCATGACCAACTCGTAGCCATAGCCACGGGCGGTATCAAGCAGTTCGCGACGGAGTTCTTCGATGTGGCGTGCCTCGGAAGGCAAGACATCGGCAATGTGATCCGGAAGGACCCAAGCAGACATGTGAATGGAGGGGGACTGTTAAAAACGAGATTTTACCGGCTTGCAAGCCTGTTTCCGGGATTCGGTTCAGGAAACAAGCCAGAACAGCAGCAATCCCGAAATGACCATGAACATGCCGAAGAAGCGGATTTGCCCTTCTTCGAGTTTCAAAAGCTGCTCAAACAGACTGCGCCACCGGGATGGCGCGATCATGGGCATCAAGCCCTCCAGGATGAGCATCAGGCCCACCGCCAACAGGAGGGTTTCGAGCAAAACTTACTTTCGGGCAGGCGTGCTGCCCGCCGAACCGCGCATGCCTTTGAAAAACTCGGAGCTGCCCGGATCGAGCACCATCACATCGCTCTTGCTGTTGAAGCTGGACTTGTAGGCCTCCAGGCTGCGGTAAAACTGCGCAAACTGGGGATCACGGCCAAACGACTCGGCATACAGACGTGCCGCTTGCGCATCGCCCTGTCCTTTGATCTTCTGGGCTTCGCGGTAAGCATTGGCCACCGTCACCTCGCGTTGACGGTCGGCATCGGCGCGAATTTTTTCACCCTCTGCGCCACCGGTCGAACGCAATTCGTTGGCCACACGCTTACGCTCGGCCTCCATTCGGCGGTAAACCGATTCGGTGATGGTGTCCACATAGTCAGCTCGGGTGATGCGCACATCCACCACGTCAACGCCCCAAGGCTTGCTGCCCTTGACAACCAGCAACACAGCGGCCTTGACGTCGTCCATCAGCTCTTCACGCTTGAGGGACAAGAGCTCTTTCACGGTGCGCTTGTTGATTTCTTCCTGGAAGGCATTGCGCACCACACGGTTGAGCTGGCTGGTGCCTGCTTTTTCATCCAGACCCACGTTGCGGATGTAGGCTTGTGGATCGGCGATGCGCCAGCGCACATACCAGTCGATCACCACGCGCTGCTTTTCAGCCGTCAGCATGGGTTCGTTGTCAGGGCTGTCCAGCGTCAACAAGCGCTTGTCGATGTAATTGACGTTTTGCAACGGGGGCGGCAATTTGAAGTGCAAACCGGGCTCGGTGATGACTTCCTTGATTTGCCCCAAAGCGTAGACCACGCCAAATTGGCGCTGATCGACCACAAACACGGTCGAGCTGAACAGCACAAAGGCCAGCAGCAAAGTCGAAATCCACAATCCAATGCGATTCATTTTGTTTGTCCTTATCGTGGATCGCGGTCACGCGAACGCTGCAGGTCACGCGAACGGGTGTCCACGGCTCCGTTGGCAGTGGCGGCAGGCGTTGCTGCAGCAGCAGCTGGCACATCTGCGGCAGGTGGGGTCACGGCCGTGACCTGCTGCATGATTTTGTCGAGTGGCAAATAAAGCATGTTCGAGCCCTGCTTGCTGTCCACCAGCACCTTGGTCACATTGCTGTAAATCTGCTGCATGGTGTCGGTGTACATCCGGTCACGCATGACTTGCGGGGCCTTTTGATATTCAGGCAGGATGGTCTTGAAGCGCTGGGCATCGCCTTCGGCTTGCGCCACGATGCGTTCGCGGTAAGCGTCGGCCTCTTCTTTCAGGCGCGATGCCGCACCCACAGCGCGGGGCACCACGTCGTTGGCATAGGCTTGCGCTTCGTTTTTGGCACGCTCGCGCTCCTGGCCGGCTTTGAGCACATCGTCAAAAGCGGCTTGAACTTGCTCCGGAGGACGCACGCCGCCTTGTTGCAAGTTGATGCCCACCACCTCGATTCCCACTTTGTAGCGGTCCAGGATGGTTTGCATTTTTTCGCGCACGCGGGGGGCGATCTGGTCGCGCTCTTCGGCCAGAGCAGAATCCATCTTCATCTTGCCCACCACTTCACGCACAGCGGTCTCTGCCGACTGCACCACGGCTTCGGTGGGGTTGCGGCTTTCAAACAGGTACGCACGGGCATCGTTCAGGCGGTATTGCACGGCAAATTTGATCTCGACGATGTTCTCGTCTTCGGTCAGCATGGCCGACTCACGCAAGCCTGTGGCTTTGATGATGTTGTCGCGACCAATGTCCACCGAACGGATCTGGGTCACAAACACCAACTCGTGGCGCTGGATGGGGTAAGGCATGCGCCAGTTGAAACCGGCCCCCACGGTGGAGTGGTATTTGCCAAATTGGGTGATCACGGCTTGCTGACCTTCTTGCACGATGAAGAAGCCCGTGCCCAACCAGACCAGCAATGCCGCCGCCAAAATGACGCCCAAGCCCAGGTTCTTGAAGAAAGCGGGCATGCCAGGGCCACCCGAGCCACCGCCAGAACCTTGCGGGCCTTGAGGTCCACCTTTGCCACCGAACAGCTGGCCCAACTTGCGGTTGAAGTCACGCCACAGTTCATCCAGATCCGGAGGGCCACTTTGTTGTGGCTGCTGCCCACGGGGCGGCTGCCATGCGTCCGGTTTGGGCCCTGGGGGCGGCGGCGGCAAATCGCCTGACGCTTTGTTGCCCGAGTCAGGTGTTGATTTGTCATCGTCCCGACCCCAACGTGGGTCATTCAGATTGAACATGCCTCGGATCTTTGCCGGGAGCAAGGACCATCGCAGGGCTGGGAGTTGAAAATTCATGGTGAAGTGTCTTTGTCAGAATGACGAATCCGCATTGTGCCGAATTCGGTTGGCCTTCAATGCAGATCACCCGGATATTCCCGGGTCAAGTCACGGGGATCTGTGGGTTCTTGAACAACGGGGGGTAAGGCGGCCTTGACGATGTCGGACAAGGCCGAACGCAACAAGTCGAGCCCCTTGCCGGATTTGGCACTCAAAAATACGCGGGGCACGGCCACACCGTCTTGCTCGTACTGGTCCTGCATTTGCAAGGGATAGCGCTCTGGCTCTAGGGCATCCAGCTTGTTGAACACCAGCAATTGGGGCACGGTATCGGCACCAATCTCAGCCAGGACTTTTTGCACCTCGGCCATCTGCTCCGGGAAATCCGGGTTGGCCGCGTCCACCACATGCAGCAGCAAATCGGCTTCGGTCGCCTCTTGCAAGGTGGCCTGAAAAGCCTCCACCAAACCGTGCGGCAAATCACGGATAAAGCCCACCGTGTCGGACAAGGACACCGAACGGCCGGCCTCGCCCAAATAAAGCTGTCGCGTGGTGGTGTCCAAGGTGGCAAACAACTGGTCGGCGGCATAGGCCCGCGCTTTGACCAAGGCATTGAACAAAGTGGATTTGCCTGCGTTGGTGTAACCCACCAGCGAAATGTTGAAAGTGTCGCGCCGCTCGCGTTGGCGGCGCTGTGTGTTGCGCTGTTTTTTGACCTTGACCAAGCGCTCCTTGATGCGCTTGATCGAGTCGTTGATCATGCGGCGGTCCAGCTCGATCTGGGTCTCGCCCGGGCCACCGCGCATGCCGATGCCGCCGCTTTGCCGCTCCAGGTGCGACCAGCGGCGCACCAATCGGGTACTCAGGTATTGCTGACGGGCCAACTCGACTTGCAACTTGCCTTCGTGGCTGTGCGCGCGTTGGCCAAAGATTTCAAGGATCAGCAAGGTGCGGTCATTCACTGGCAAGCCAATGTGGCGCTCCAGATTTCGCTGCTGCGCCGGGCTCAGGGCCTGGTCAAACAAGACCTCGACAGCGCCATGCATCAAGGCCAATTCCTTGATTTCGTCGGCTTTTCCGCTGCCCACAAACAGCGCAGGATCCGGTGCTTTGCGCTTGCAGGTCAGGCGAGCGACGGGCTTGAGCCCGCCCGATTCGGCCAGCAGACCCAGCTCTTTCAGGTCGGCGTCGAAATGCGGTAGCCCAAAGTCAACGCCGACCAATAAGGTCGGCGCGGGCTGGTTGGAAGATGTTTCAGACAATGTCAGCAACCTCCGGCGGTGGGTTCAAACCGCCGGCCGAGCAAAAACCGCATCAAGCGGTGATTTCACCCGTTTCGGGTGTGCTGAAAGTCACAGAACGACCGGGAACGATGGTCGAAATGGCGTGCTTGTAGACCATTTGCGTCACGGTGTTGCGCAAGAGAACCACGTATTGGTCAAAAGATTCGATCTGACCTTGCAGCTTGATGCCGTTCACGAGGTAAATCGAGACAGGCACGTGCTCGCGGCGCAGTGCGTTCAAGAAGGGGTCTTGCAAAAGTTGACCTTTGTTGCTCACGATATTCTCCGTGTTCAGAAGTTTTGAAGCCATGACCTTACCACAGGGCCAACAGCTGATTGAGAGAAAAACGCTATTTCCTCAAATCTCAACTGGATTCCTTGTCGGCAAACGGGTTGGTAGATGTCTTCATCTCGATGCGCAAAGGCGTGCCCGACAAATTGAAGGCTTTGCGGAAGCGTCCTTCCAGAAAACGCTTGTACGTGTCGGTCACATGTTCGAGCGAGTTGCCATGGATCACGATCACCGGCGGGTTCATGCCACCCTGGTGGGCGTAGCGCAACTTGGGGCGGAACATGCCGCCGCGCTGCGGACTTTGAAACTGCACGGCCTCCAGCAGCAGGCGGGTCAAAATCGGCGTGCTCATCTTGCACATGGCCGATTTGTGCGCCTGGATGATCGACGCCCAGACCGGGCCCAATCCCTGGCGTTTTTTGGCCGAGATGAAGTGCATGTTGGCAAAGCTCAAAAACGGCAGGCGGTTTTCAATCGAGCGCTGCACCAACTGGCGCTGGTATTCATCGATCGCATCCCACTTGTTGACAGCCAGCACCATGGCGCGGCCACTTTCAAGGGCGTAGCCTGCAATGTGCGCATCTTGGTCGGTCACGCCCTGCTCGGCGTCGAGCAAGAGCAAAACCACGTTGGCTGACTCGATGGCTTGCAGGGTTTTGACGACCGAAAACTTTTCGATGGCTTCAAACACCTTGCCTTTGCGGCGCAAACCGGCGGTGTCGATCAGCTCGAATTTTTGGCCTTGGCGCTCGAACGGCACCGAAATCGCGTCGCGCGTGGTGCCCGGCATGTCAAAAGCCACCAGACGCTCTTCACCGAGCCAAGTGTTGATCAGGGTCGACTTGCCCACGTTGGGACGTCCTGCCACGGCCAGCTTGATGACCGAGGGATCTTCTTCGGTTTCTTCGGGCTCATCGGGCAAATTGAGCAACTCAAAGGCCAACTCGACCAGACCACGTGTGCCCTGGCCGTGCGCAGCCGAGATGGCGATCACCTCACCCAGACCCAGTTCATAGAACTCGGTCAGCTGGATGCCTTCCAGCATGCCCTCAGCCTTGTTGGCGACCAAGAGGCAAGGTTTGCCGATCTTTCGCAGGTATTTGGCGATGTCGTGGTCTTGTGCGGACAAACCGCCGCGGGCATCGACCACAAAAATGACCACATCGGCCTCAGCCACAGCTTGCTGCGTTTGCTTGGCCATCTCTTTGTAAATGCCGCTGCTGGCGTCGGGCTCAAAACCACCCGTGTCGATCACAATGAATTCTTGACGACCTTGTTTGCCATTGCCGTAATGGCGGTCACGGGTCAGACCCGCAAAGTCGGCCACGATGGCATCCCGGCTCTTGGTGAGTCGGTTGAACAGCGTGGATTTGCCCACATTGGGGCGGCCAACGAGGGCCAGTACAGGTTTCACTTAAAAATTTTCCGATCCATCATTCAGGGCGAAATCCGAAGACGCCCCCGGTGCGTGTCACCACCACCAAAGTTTGGCCAGCGGCCACGGGTTTGCCCACCACGGCGCTGCCATCTGTGCTCAAGCGTTGCAACGCTTGGCCATCCTGACGCGCCAAAAAGTGAACCAAGCCCTTGTCATCTCCCAGCACCACCGAGCGCCCCAGCACCAAGGGCGCACTCAGGCCCCGAAAGCGCAAAGCGTCTTGCGTCCAGGCGGGCTGACCGCCCTGCCGCTGCCAAGCCACGACCTTGCTGTCGGACTCAGCGCCAAAAACCAGATTTTCGTCACCATCCAAACCTTCGTGGCCTTGCGCTGGGCGTGTCCACAAAGTGGTGCCACGGTTGGCATCCACGCACGACACAGCCGACTGGAATGCGCGCACGCACACCGCATTGCCCTGACGGCTGGCCCCTGCGACCAAGTCCACCATACGCTCAACTTCGTTGGTGCCCCGCGACGAACCGATCAGGGTTTCCCAGCGCACAGCGCCTGTGCTCGGGTTGAGGGAAGCCAGACGCCCACCCCAGCCCGCCAGCAAGGTGTCGCCAAACGGGATCAGCAAACCAGCCTGCTGCAACACCAGCGGATCGCCCGTGCGCTGCTGGGTCCAGAGCTTTTGTCCGGAAGCACCATCGAGCGCTGTGACAGCACGGTCAGCGGTCAACACAAAAACGCGGGCACCGGCCACCAAAGGCGCGGTGTAAGACAAGGCGGGCAAGCGGTAGCGCCAAACCACTTTGCCCGCTTCGATGGCCACCACTTCATTGGTTTGCGTGATCACGGCAAAACGCTGACCGTCACCGCTCACACCCGCCTGAATGGGCGTATTGAGGTTGAGACGCCAAACATCCTGACCTGTGCCCGCATTGATCAAGGCCACTTGGCCTTGTGTGGAGGCCACAGCGACTTGATCGCCATGAACCGAAGCAAACAAAGGGGTCGTGACAGCGCCAATGCTGTTGGACCAGATTTTTTGGACCGCCAACTGCCCCGACACAGCGGGCAATGCCGCTGGCTGTGGTTTTTCAGGTGCGCTGGAACAGGCAGAAATGGCAATCGCCAAAGCGCCCAGCAAAGACACGCGAATCCAGGTGTTCGAAAAAACAGTCATCACTTTTGGGTCTCCGAAACAACAGCCGTGTCAGGCTCGACGCCCAAGGCATTGAGTTTGGCTTGCACCAAACGACGATAGTCAGGGGTTTCCACCAGTTTTTGCCAAGCTTGCTGGTAAGCCGCAATGGCTTCAGCTGTTTGCCCCCTGGCTTGCAAAACATCCCCACGCAAATCCGCAGCCAAGCCGACCATGGCCGGTGTGAACTCTTGGGTCAATTGTTTCAAGGCATCGTCGTAAGCCTTGGCATCCAGCTGCAAAGCGGCCAAACGCAAACGGGCGATGTCACGGTAAGCCTTGTCAGAGGCCCCGTTGGCAACCCAGCTCAATGCCTCACGGGCCGCATCGGATTTGCCTTGGGCTTGCAGTGTTTTGGCGGCCAACAAAGCCGATTGCTGGGCAAACTGCGTTGCGCCAAACTTGTCTTTCATGTCGGCCAGACTGCGCTTCACGCGAGCGACATCACCCGACGCAGCGGCGCGCTCGACTTCGTCGTAAAGTGCCGCAGCCTTGGTGGCCTGCGTCCGTTCCCAATATTGGTAACCGTTCCAGGCTGCATAGCTGCCCAAAATCGCGATCAACAACCAGGAGATCAGGTTGCCATAGGTCTTCCAGAAATGCTTGATCTGGTCGAGTTGTTCTTGTTCTTCGAGGTCGAGTGGGGTGGCCATGGTGTTTTTAAATGCAATGAACGCGTCAAGTGTTGGATTGTAGGCTGTGGGCCCATTCGGCCACCTGCGCCAAAGGCTCGGTGCGCTGGGCACCTGCGCCATCGCGCAGCGATTTGACTGCGACCAGGCCCTGGGCCAGTTCTTCTGCGCCAAAAACCAGCGCATAACGGGCACCCGAGCCATCGGCTTTTTTGAACTGGGACTTCATGCTGCCCATGCCGTCGCCCCCCGCCCCGCTTGCACCCGCGTGCATCTGGGCCGACACGCCCTGCGCGCGCAAAGCTTGCAGCACCTGCATCGCCACCGGCAAGGCGGCGGTCTCCGGGATGATGGCGTAGACATCGGGGGCCAGATCGGGCAAAGCCTCGCCTTGCTCTTTGATGAGTTCGAGCACGCGCTCGACCCCCAGCGCCCAGCCCACCGCAGGCGACGGCTTGCCACCAACTTGCTCTATCAGGTAATCGTAGCGACCACCGCCACAGATCGTGCCTTGCGAGCCCAAACTGGTGGTGATGAACTCGAACACCGTGAGGTTGTAGTAGTCCATGCCGCGCACCAGGCGCGGGTTGATGCTGTAGGCCACGCCATTGGCATCCAGAATGGCTTTGACCGCGTTGAAGTGGGCCAAAGAGGCTTCACCCAAAAAGTCGAGCAGACGCGGTGCCGACTCGACCACGCTTTGCATGGCCGGGTTCTTGGTGTCCAGAATGCGCAGCGGGTTGCTGTGCAGGCGGCGCTTGGCCTCTTCGTCGAGCACATCGCTGTGTTTTTCGAGGTGAGCAATCAGTGCGGCGCGGTGGGCTTGGCGCTCTGCAGGCTGACCGAGGCTGTTGAGTTCCAGGCGAACATCTTTCAGGCCCAGCACTTTCCAGAGGTCGTTGGCCAGCAAGATGAGTTCGGCGTCGACCTCAGCACCGCCAAAACCCAGCACTTCGGCACCGATCTGGTGAAACTGGCGGTAGCGGCCGCGTTGGGGGCGCTCATGGCGGAACATGGGGCCCATGTAATACAGGCGTTTGCCGCCTTCGTAGAGCAAGTTGTGCTCGACCACGGCGCGCACCAAACCGGCCGTGCCTTCAGGGCGCAGGGTCAATTGCTCGCCGTTCAGGCGGTCTTCAAAGGAGTACATCTCCTTTTCGACGATGTCGGTCACCTCGCCCAGACCGCGCACAAACAGTGCCGTGGGCTCGACGATGGGCAGGCGCACATTGCGATAGGCATAGCGGGCCATCAGGCCGCGTACTTGCGCTTCCAGCCATTCCCAGCGCGCCGAGTCGGGCGGCAGGATGTCGTTCATGCCCTTGACGCCCACCAGCTTCTGGGCTTTGGCCGCCTTGGGCGCTTGTTCTTTTTGAGGCTCGCTCATTTTTTCTCAGCAGATCCTGAACCAAAACGGTTCTCAATGTAGTTTTCAACCAGCACCTGAAACTCTTGCGCAATGCCCTCGCCGCGCAACGTCAGGCGCTTTTCGCCATCGATGAACACGGGGGCAGCAGGCGCTTCACCCGTGCCGGGCAAGCTGATGCCGATGTCGGCGTGCTTGCTTTCACCAGGGCCATTCACGATGCAGCCCATGACCGCCACCTTGAGGTTTTCCACCCCGGGGTAGCGCACACGCCAGACGGGCATCTGGGCGCGCAAAAAGTCGTCGATTTGCTTGGCCAGCTCCTGGAAAGTGCTGCTGGTGGTGCGGCCGCAGCCGGGGCAGGCCGTCACGCTGGGCACAAAAATGCGCAAACCCAGCGACTGCAAAATCTCAGACGCGATCACCACCTCTTGCGTGCGGGCTTCGCCCGGCTGGGGCGTGAGCGAGACACGAATCGTGTCGCCAATGCCCTCTTGCAACAGCACCGACAATGCCGCAGCCGAGGCCACCGTGCCCTTGGTGCCCATGCCCGCTTCGGTCAGCCCCAGGTGCAGTGGGTAATCGCAGTGGCGGCCCAACTCGCGGTAAACCGAAATCAGATCCTGCACACCCGAGACTTTGCAGGACAAGGCAATTTGCGCCCCGTTCATGCCCATAGCCTCAGCACGCTGCGCAGACGAGATGGCCGAGGTGATCAGCGCCTCGTACATGACCTGGCGTGCTTCCCAGGGCTGGGCGCGCTGGCTGTTGGCATCCATCAGCTCGGCCAGCAATTCCTGGTCGAGGCTGCCCCAGTTCACGCCGATGCGGATGGCTTTGTCAAAACGCATGGCCGCTTCGATCATCTGACCGAACTGCACATCGCGCTTGTCGCCTTTGCCCACGTTGCCGGGGTTGATGCGGTATTTGGACAGCGCCTCGGCGCAAGCCGGGTAATCGGTCAGCAGGCGGTGTCCGTTGTAATGGAAGTCACCGATCAGCGGCACATCGATGCCCATTTTGTCGAGCTGATCGCGGATGTGCGGCACGGCCTCGGCGGCTTCGGGGGTGTTCACGGTGATGCGCACCATCTCGGAGCCGGCAATCGCCAGCTCCTTGACCTGGATAGCGGTGCCGATCACATCCACCGTGTCGGTGTTGGTCATGGACTGCACGCGCACGGGTGCGCCGCCGCCCACAGTCACCACACGCGAACCCCAGACCACTTTGGACTGGCGGCTCGTGCGCTGTGCGGGCACAGCGATGGCAATGGCCTTGGGCGAGTTCATGGCTGCACCTCGAAACGTGCCACGTTGACCTTGGTATGGGGCTTGAGATCGAAGGCCTGGCCTTTGAAAGTAACCTGAATGGCCTCTGCTCGGCCAATCACCACATTCACGGCTTGCGGTGTGGGCAAGCGATTCGTTTCACCCGCTTTCAAAACGCCATTCCAGACCACTTGGTTTTTGGCATCGCGGACTTCGATCCAGCTGCTTTCTGTGGCGGTGAATTGCAATTGCGGCACGGGCCCACTGGCAGCGGGCGGTGGCGACTTCGGCGCGGCGTTGGCTGCCGCTGGCAGGTTTTGAATGGCCACAGACGTTTCGAGAACCGTCGTCACCGATGGCGACGATGCAGGTGCTGTCACCACGGTGGGCACCACAGAAACAGCCCCCAAGGGCGCGGCATCTGCCGCAGAAGTCGAGGCTTGAGCGTCGGGCTCGGAGGTGACCGTTCGCACCTCGGGGGCCGATGCGGTGAATTGAGCAGATACCTGATCCAGCCAGGCCCACTGCGCAGGACTTGGCAACCAGATCAAGGCCGCAATCATGACCAACATGCTGGCAGCTGCCCAACCGGCACGCGCTGGAATACGCGGCGATGGGCCACGCATACGACCAAAATCAGTGGGGCGCACATAAGCTTGACGCACAGCGCCATGCGGCTCCAGATAGGTGCCACCATGGGGCAACAAAGCCAAAACAGGTGCAGGGTCGATGCGCAGTTGCCGACAAACACTGGAAGCCAAGCCGCGGACAAACACCGGACTCTGGTCAAGCTGGTATTGATCCGCCTCCAAAGCCTCCAGTTGACGAACCGGGATCTTCAGGTTCACGGACAAAACGGCCAAATGCACGCCGGCTCGAAGGCGCGCAGCTTTGAGCCATTGCCCAGCCGTTTTTGCAGCATCCGGGGTGCTGTCGGGCGTGACCAAAACTTCATCCTGCGTTGGGTTTTCAGACATCACCAGGCTCCTGGGGTTGAACAGAAGAAACAGGCACCAACTGGATGGTGCGTTGTTGTGCCATGCGACTTTGCACTTGTGTGCGGTCTTTGACATCGCCCGCCAATTGCCCGCAAGCGGCGTCAATGTCATCGCCCCGGGTTTTGCGCACCGTGGTCACCAAACCCGCGTCCTGCAGTTGTTTGGCAAAGGCTTGCACACGGGCTTGCGACGAACGCAACAGGCCCGAAGCAGGGAAAGGATTGAAAGGAATCAAATTGAACTTGCAGCGCAGGCCCTGTTTGGCGTGTTTTTGCACCAGATCGATCAGTTGATGCGCGTGCTCTGCCTGGTCATTCACACCATCGAGCATGCAATATTCAAAGGTGATGAAATCACGCGGCGCATGGGCCAAATAGCCAATGCAAGCCTGCATCAGTTCATCCAGTGGGTATTTGCGGTTCAGCGGCACCAGGTTGTCACGCAGCGCGTCGTTGGGCGCATGCAGCGACACCGCCAGCGCCACAGGGCAATCGGCCGACAAACGTTCGATCATCGGCACCACACCCGATGTGGACACGGTCACCCGGCGACGAGACAGGCCGTAGCCATGGTCGTCGAGCATGGCGCGCAAAGCAGGTACCAAAGCCGAGTAGTTTTGCAAGGGCTCGCCCATGCCCATCATCACCACATTGGAGATGACGCGCTCTTCGGTCTTGAGGTGCTTGCGCAAAAAGTGTTCGGCAAACCACAGTTGGGCGAGGATTTCGCCTGTGGTCAGGTTGCGGCTGAAGCCTTGGTGGCCTGTGGAGCAAAAACGGCAGCCCACGGCGCAACCGGCCTGGGAAGAAATGCACAAGGTGCCCCGATCGTCTTCGGGAATGAACACCGATTCGATGGCATTGCCATCGCCGACATCGAACAGCCACTTGATGGTGCCATCGGTCGACATGTGTTGACTGATCACGGGCAGCGCCGAAACGTGCGCGTGAGATGTGAGTTTTTGACGCAAAGACTTGGCCAAATCACTCATCTGATCGAAATCAGAAGCGCCCCGCTGGTGAATCCAGCGGAACAACTGGGTGGCCCGAAAGCGCTTTTCGCCCAGCCCCTCACAAAAAACGGCCAGACCTTCCAGGTCGAATTCGAGAAGGTTGGCCGTCATGGGGTCTGGTCGCGCTGGAGCCGCGACGCTATCAGCGTGGGTAAACGTTCATGCCAGCGAAGAAGAATGCGACTTCAGCGGCAGCAGTTTCAGGGGCGTCAGAACCGTGCACAGCGTTGGCATCGATGCTGTCAGCGAAGTCAGCACGGATGGTGCCAGCGTCAGCTTTCTTGGGGTCGGTAGCGCCCATCAGGTCACGGTTCTTGGCGATGGCGTTCTCGCCTTCCAGAGCCTGGATCATCACGGGACCGGAGATCATGAAGTCAACCAGGTCCTTGAAGAAAGGACGTGCTTTGTGCACAGCGTAGAACTGCTCGGCTTCGCCGCGTGACAAGTGAGCCATCTTGGCGGCGACCACTTTCAGGCCTGCAGCTTCGAAACGGGCATAGATCTGACCGATGACGTTCTTGGCGACGGCGTCAGGCTTGATGATGGAGAGGGTGCGTTCGATGGCCATGGTATTTCCTGTAACGAGAGAGTTTTTAAAGCATTTTTGCCATGCGGCAAAGCCTACTATTCTAACCTGAGCAGACCTGCCAAATGACACCGCGAAGCCACATGGCCCCACGGGAGAAACTGAAATTAACGGCTGCGACCACCGCCGCCACGCCCACCCCGGCCTGGACCACCCGGGGCCTTTTTCAAGCGGTTGAAGCTCTCGGCGCCAATGTACTTGGCCTCGCTTTTCGGGGCATCCGCTTTGGCATGCAAGCCAGAACCGCCGGGGGCCTGGTTGGGCTTGGCTGCGGGTTTGGCGCGCGGCACGGCGGTTCCTGCCCTGCCCTGTCCACCCGTACGGGGGCGGCGGTCGTTGCGGTCGGTGCGTGAAACCGGGCGAGGCGCGGTTGGCCGCGTCCGGTCAACGGTGCCCGCAGCACGCATGAGCGAGCGGATATCGGCTTCGTCCAGCTCAAGCCAAGCGCCGCGACGCAAACCATGCGGCAACACCATGGCCCCGTAACGGATACGGATCAGGCGACTGACCGCGTGGCCCACGGCCTCCATCATGCGGCGCACCTCGCGGTTGCGGCCTTCCGAAATCGTGACGCGGTACCAGCAATTGGAGCCTTCGCCGCCTCCGTCCTCGATGGAGCCAAACTGGGCTGCACCGTCGTCCAGCATCACGCCGTCCAGCAGGCGCTGCTTTTCTTCCTTGCTCAAAGCGCCCAGCACGCGAACAGCGTATTCGCGCTCCAAGCCAAAACGAGGGTGCATCAGCTGGTTGGCCAGCTCACCCGAGCTGGTAAACAACAACAAACCCTCTGTGTTCAAGTCCAGGCGGCCTACCGACTGCCATTTGCCGTTTTGCAGGCGTGGCAATTTGCGAAACACCGAGGGGCGGTTTTGCGGATCGTCGTGGCTGACGATCTCACCCGCAGGCTTGTGGTAGGCGATGACACGCGGTGGTGGCGGGTCAATGCGGATGTGGATTGGCTTGCCGTTGACCTTGATCTGGTCACCGTATTGCACGCGCTGGCCCACGTGGGCGGGCTCGTTGTTGACCGAAATGCGGCCTTCGGCAATCAGCTTTTCCATCTCCAGGCGCGAGCCCATGCCCGCTTGCGCCAGCACTTTGTGCAGCTTGGGCGAATCGGTCTGGGGTGCCAAAACGCGCTTGCCCAAATCGATGGCAACGTCTTCGGTGGCCTCTTCGTCATCGAATTGCCCCGACACCACATCGGCCAACTCAATCGGCTTGTACACCGACTCGGCAGGCGCATCGGCCTTGGTTGAACGGCCAGCGGTGTCTGGTTTGGACGAGCGGCTGTCGTCTTGAGGATCTTGGTTCATGTATTGGAGGACTCTTCGCCATGCAGCGGACGGTCAGTGGGGTTATCTGTGTTCGCAGACAGGCTAGGATCATCGCTGTGATCGGGTGGCACGCCAGAGGCGTCTTGGGGTTCAAAAGGTGCGGCAGATTCAGCCGCCTCATCGGGCACGATGGGCATCTCAAAAGGCAAGGCATTGATGGCCTCTTCCAGAGACAAGGACGGCTGCACGGGCAACTCGTCCACCAAACCCGACAAGGCGGTCGTTTGGCCGTCGACCTGCGAGAGCATGGGCAATTGGTCGAGTGCAGACAAGCCCAAATCGTCCAGAAACTGGCGCGTGGTGGCATACAGGCCTGGTCGGCCTACGGTTTCACGGTGGCCAATGACTTCGACCCATCCTCGGTCTTCCAATTGCTTGAGAATTTGCGAGTTGATGGTCACACCCCGAATGTCTTCCATGTCACCACGGGTCACCGGTTGCCGATAAGCAATGATGGCCAGGGTTTCCAGCACCGCACGGGTGTATTTGGGTGGTTTTTCGGGATGCAGCCGGTCCAGGTACTGGCGCAATTCGGGGCGGCTTTGAAAACGCCAACCGCTGGCCACACTGGTCAGTTCCAGGCCTTTCTGGGCCCATTCTTGTTGCAGGTCTTGCAGCATTTGCCGCAGGGTGTCGGCCCCTAGCGCATCGTCAAATAAAACGCGCATGTCGCGCAATGACAATGGCTGACCCGCTGTGAGCAAGGCCGTTTCCAAGACACGCTTGGCTTGCGCCGTATTCATGTGTCGATCTTTCGGGAAAAAAACGCCTCACGGCGTCGAAGGTGCAGAGGTCATAGCCGTTTCCATCAAGAAACAACCCCGTTCTGGAAGGGGTTTGGCTGAAAGGCCAAACCCTGGATGCGCTCAAACCAGCGAATCTGGCTCAAGCTCCCTGAGTGGGCAGATTGTAGCCGAGGCCCCAAACCGCCAAGGCATCGGCCATGTCTGCGGGCAAGGCAGACCTGAGATCAATCGACTGCCCGGTGATGGGGTGGACAAAAGCCAAGTGCCAGGCATGCAAGGCCTGGCGTTCAATGCCTGCTGCCTTGGCCCCTCCGTAAACAGCATCCGCCAGCAAGGGATGCCCGATGTGGGCCATGTGAACCCGAATCTGGTGGGTGCGGCCGGTGTGCAGCGTGCACTGCACCAGGCAACCCAGGTGGTTTTGGTCCAGCACCTCGATCGTGGTGGCGGCTGTTTTGCCCGACTGGTAAGTCAAATCCACCACCGCCATGCGCAAACGGTTGGCCGGGTCACGGCCAATGGCGGCCTCTACCTTGGTTGGCGACGGCGCAGTCCAGGGCTTGTGGGCGATGGCCAGGTACTGGCGATGCACATCACGCGCCGCAATTTGCTGAACCAAAGCGTCCATGGCCTGGCGGGTTCGTGCAACCACCATCAAACCACTGGTGTCTTTGTCCAGGCGGTGGACAATGCCTGCCCGGGGCACATCGGATGCCAGCGGGTCAAGGGCCAACAGCCCATTCAGCAAGGTGCCGCGCCAGTTGCCCGGGGCCGGATGCACGACCAAACCCGCTGGCTTGTTGATCACGCGCAAATGCGCGTCTTCGTAAACCACATCGATCGGCATCTCTTCAGGCACAAAAGCCTGTGACTGCGGCGTAGCGCGCAGCGTGACCTCGACCCGGTGCCCCAAGCGGACTTTGGTTGACACCTTGGTCACGACACGCCCATCGATCAGGGCATCGCCCTGCTCGATCAGCTGCTGCAAATAGCTGCGCGAGAACTCCGGCACCATTTGCGCCAAAGCGCGGTCCAGACGCTGCCCATGCAGCGCCATCGGCACCTGCGTTGTGCGCACCTCTTCGTCCGACGCTTCCAGCGCACGTTCGCCATCCTCCATCAAGGCGGTGGCTTCTTCCATTTCGGGGTCGGTCGATATAATCAAGGGGTTCAACAGTACAAGGGTGTCACAGATGCGAAGCTTCAGATTATCGATGGTTCCAGGTGGCCTGGTTTTGGCCGTCGGCCTGTTTCTGTCGGGCTGCGCCAACACCCCCAAAGATGTGACCGCTGGCTGGACACCCGAAAAAATCTACGCAGAGGCCAGAGATGAAGCCAATGCCGGGGCCTGGGACAAAGCCATCGGTTTCTATGAAAAGCTGGAAGGCCGCGCTGCAGGCACCGTTCTGGCGCAACAAGCCCAGATCGACAAGGCTTACGCCCAATACAAAACCGGCGACAAAATCCAGGCCATTGCCACCCTGGACCGCTTTATCCGCCTGCACCCCGCCAGTCCTGCTTTGGACTACGCGATCTACCTCAAAGGTCTGGTCAACTTCAACGACAACTTGGGCATGTTCTCGTTCCTGACCAAGCAAGACTTGTCTGAACGTGACCAAAAAGCCGCCAAAGACTCTTACGAATCCTTCAAAGAGTTGACCACGCGCTTTCCCACCTCCAAATACGCCCCCGAAGCACGCCAACGCATGCTGCACATCGTCAACGCCTTGGCCGCTTACGAAGTCCATGTGGCACGCTACTACGCCAGCCGTGGTGCCCATGTTGCTGCCGTGAACCGGGCACAGCAAGCCATCGCTGAATACCCGGGTGTGCCAGCCGTCGAAGAGGCGCTGGGCATTTTGGTGAGCTCTTATGACGCCATGGGCATGAGCGCCTTGCGCGATGACGCCAAGCGTGTGCTGGAGAAAAACTTCCCCCAGTCGGATTACCTCAAGGCCGAAGGGGTCAAGAAGTCGTCGAGCTGGTGGCGTCTGTGGTGAGTTGACGCAAAGTCGATAAAAACTCGGGATGCCCGTTCAGGCGGCGCATCTCCGGCAACCCCCGAATCAACCGGCGACCGTAAGACATGGTGGCCAAGCGCGTGTCACACACCACCAACACGCCACTGTCGGTTTCACTGCGAATCAATCGCCCCGCCCCTTGCTTGAGCGCCACGGCGGCTTCTGGCAAAGCGTGGTCGGCAAACGCGCTGCGCCCCTCCCGCGTGATGCGCTGACTTCTCGCTTCAAAAAGCGGATCGCCAGGCGGTGGAAACGGCAACTTGTCAATGACCACCAACTGCAGCGCGTTGCCGGGGACATCAAAGCCCTCCCAAAACGAAGCCGAAGCGACCAGCACACACCCAGCACGGCCGTCTCCTGCACCTTCCCTGAAGCGCTCCATCAAACGCCGTTTGGGGCTTTGCCCCTGCACCAGAACTTCCACATTCGCTGCGGGGTCCAGGCGGGTCTGCAAATATTCACCGATGCTGCGCATCGCATTCAGCGTGGTCGTGAGCACCAGCGTCCGCCCGCCCAGCAACTCGACGGCCTCGACCACCAACTGCGCCACATGGCCCGCATGACCCGGGTCACCGGGCTTGGGCAAATGCTCGGGCACATACAAAGCCGCTTGCCTGGCATAGTCAAACGGACTGGTGACTTGCATCACTTGCGCCGAAGTCAGGCCACAAGGTTCGGTGAACCAGCGCAACGTGGGCTCATCCCCCAAGGTGGCTGAAGTGAACACCCAGGCGCGTTGCCCGACGCCGCCAGCCGCGCCCAAGGCCTGCGGCGCACCGTCTCGACAGGGGTCTCCGGCCATCAAGGCCTGAATCGATTCCGGGTTGGAGGGGTCTTCGTCGTCCAACGCCAATGGCGCTTGCACCGATTTGGTCAAAGCAGAGAACGCCTGCGCAATGTCCAGGGGCGACTCCACCAAACGCAGTTGCGCACTGACTTCCGCCCAGCGCACACCCTCGGGGTCCGGGGCATTCGAGAACAAGGCGGCCTTTTGTCCCAGCTCACGCGCACGCTCAAACAGCCGCTGAAAATCAGGGGCCAACTCGACCACGGTCTCCAGACCGCTTTGCGTTTGCTCCAAAGCCTGCACCAGGTTTTGCAGCGCTGGCGTCCATTCGGCGGATTCCACGCCTTCGGGCACGGCGTCGGTCCAGCGCAAACGCACAGAACCCCGGTGCATACCCGCGGCCAGTCGCAGGTCACGGGACGATTTTTCCAATCGGTCGGTCAGGGCATGCCAATCCACCAGGCCGCGCGCCAACTGCAAACCCGTGGCCAGCACATCGCGCGACAACTCCAGCAACTGGACCGTAGACAGCTGCTGCCCCAAAAAATTCACACCGATTTCGTTGAGCTGGTGCGCTTCGTCAAACACCGTGACACGCACCGTGGGGAGCAATTCGGCCACGCCCGATTCACGCACGGCCATGTCCGCAAAAAACAGATGGTGATTGATGACCACCACATCGGAAGCCATGGCCTCTTTGCGCGCCAGGTTCACATGGCAAGCCCGGTAACGTGGGCAGCTGGAGCCCAGACAATTGTCACGCGTCGATGTAACCAAGGGCCACAAGGACGAACGTTCATCCAGACCCGAGAGCTCGGCCATGTCGCCCGTGCGGGTGGCTTGCGACCAAGTTTCAATTTTGGCCAACGCACGCTGCGCACCGGGCTGAGCGGCTTCGGCACTGTGGCGCGCTTGCTCCATGCGGTGCAAACACAGGTAATTGGATCGCCCTTTGAGCAAGGCCACCCGAATGGGCAAGCCCAACACCTCGACCAGGCGCGGGATGTCACGGGAAAACAATTGGTCTTGCAGCGCCTTGGTGGCGGTGGACACCAGCGCCCGCTGGCCGCTGAGCAACACAGGCACCAGGTAAGCATAGGTTTTGCCGACCCCCGTGCCGGCTTCGACCACCAACTGGCCACCCTGCTCCAGCGTCTGGCAAACCGCCATGGCCATGTCGGTCTGCCCTGCCCGAGGCTGAAACCCTGGCACCGCCTGCGCCAGGCTGCCGTGACTGGACAGCGTCTCGGCAACGCGCTGCACAAGCAAGCTCAAGCGGGCTCCTTGGGGTCGAGCATCCACTGCAACTGGGTCATCTGATCGCGCAAAGCCAAGCGGCGCTTTTTAAGGCGTCTCAACAGCAATTCGTCTAGGTTCTGAGGCGCAAGCGACGCCTGATCGATCAAGGCGTCGAGGTCAGCATGCGCCATCTGCCATTCGATCAATTGCCGCTGCGGGGAACGAAGGTCTTCGGCGTTGTCGTCCATCATGGTCGGCTGCGGTTTTCTGGCTGCTTGCCTTCGAGTCGCAAAGTGCGCTGCTCGGTTCGCCACTGGCGTTCTTGTGCGTTCAAGAGCAGGTCTCGCTGACGCAAAGGCTCAAGGGCTGCACGTCGGTGTTGGCGCGCTTCACGTAAGCAGGCGTTGACCGCAAACTTTTGCCAGCAAGCTTTCGCCTCTTCCTGATAAACAGCCATGACCCCGTCACGCTCGCTGGCAATGGCGTCGCGTTGAACACGGATAAATTCCGGCTCGCCCACCAAAGACTGCGCGCTCAGCCCGCTGGTGCTCAATGCGGCCAAGACCGCTAAAAGGGAACGTTTCATGTGATGTGCGTGTCCACTGTGCGGTGCTCCAGCGCCAAAAATTCGCTGGACTGCATCTCGTGCAGGCGCGAGACCGTGCGCGGAAACTCGTGCGACATGGGGCCGGAGGTGTACAAGGCCTCGGGCGCGACAGCGGCCGACATGATCAGCTTGACACGGCGGTCATACAGCACATCGATCAGCCAAGTGAAACGACGCGCCTCGGACGCCATGCTCACAGGCATGTGCGGCACATTGCTCAGCAGCACCGTGTGGTACTGCGTGGCGATTTCAAGGTAATCGTTTTGCGAACGCGGACCGCCGCAAATGGCCTTGAAGTCAAACCACACCACATCGCCCGCACGTCGTTTGGCATGGATTTGTCGCGCTTCAATTTGCAGCACCGGGTCTTCGTCCGGGCCGGTGGCCAGGCGGTCGAAGGCGTCGTTCATCTCGCGGTCTGCCTGCTCGCCCAGCGGCGAGTGGTAGAGCTTGACCATCTCCAGGGTGCGGCGGCGGTAGTCGGTGCCGTTGTCCACATTGAGCACCTGCATGCGCTCGTTGAGCAAGGCGATGGCGGGCAGGATGCGGTCGCGGTGCAGGCCGTCCGGGTACAGGCCATTGGGCTCGAAGTTGGAAGTTGTAACGAAGCCCACGCCGTTGTCAAACAGCGCCACCAGCAGGCGGTGCAGGATCATCGCATCGGTGATGTCGGCCACATGGAATTCGTCAAAGCAGATCAAGCGGTAGCGCTTGGCCATGCGTTTGCCCAGCTCGTCCAGCGGGTTCACCGTGCCCTGGATGGCGGTGAGTTCGCGGTGCACTTCGCGCATGAACTCGTGAAAGTGCAAACGGGTCTTGCGCTCGATGGGAACGGCTGCAAAAAAGCAGTCCATCAAGAAGCTTTTGCCGCGCCCCACACCGCCAAACATGTACACCCCTTTGGGGATGGCGGGACGGCTCAGGAATTTACCCAGCACGCCGGAGCGTTTGGACTTGTACGCAGCCCACTCGCTGGCGCAGCGCTCCAACGCCTCAATGGCGCGCAACTGCGCGGGATCGCTTTGGTAACCACGCTTTAAGAGTTCTTCTTCGTAAACGGCACGAACGGACATGGGTGGCTTGCTCTTCGATTCAAAACAAAACCCGGGACAAAGCCCGGGTTTTCAGGGATGCAATAACTTTAACCCAACTCACCGCCAACCGCAGTCAGCGACGGGTCAAGGGCTTAGAAGTTCAACGTGCGTTTGTCCACGGCCAAAGCGGCTTCTTTCGTCGCCTCGCTCAAGGATGGGTGCGCATGGCAAATGCGTGCGATGTCTTCGGCAGAAGCCTTGAATTCCATCGCCACCACAGCTTCCGAGATCAACTCGGACACCTGTGGGCCCACCATGTGCACGCCCAGGATTTCGTCGGTCGTGGCATCGGCCAAAAACTTCACCATGCCGGTGGTGTCGCCCAAAGCGCGTGCACGGCCGTTCGCGAGGAACGGGAATGTGCCGGCTTTGTATGCCACGCCGTCGGCTTTGAGTTGCTGCTCTGTGCGGCCGACCCAAGCGATTTCGGGGCTGGTGTAGATGACCCAGGGAATGGTGTTGAAGTTGACGTGACCGTGTTGGCCCGCAATGCGCTCGGCCACGGCAACGCCCTCTTCTTCGGCTTTGTGCGCGAGCATCGGGCCACGCACCACGTCGCCCACCGCCCACACGCCGGGCAGGTTGGTTTTGCAATCGCCGTCCACGACGATGGCGCCGCGCTCGTCCAGTTGCAGGCCCACAGCTTCGGTGTTGAGGCCAATGGTGTTGGGCACGCGGCCGATTGAAATGATCAGCTTGTCAGCGTCCAGCACAATGGCTTCGCCTTTGGCGTTGGTGTAGTTGACGGTGACGTCCTTCTTGCCGTTGACGATCTCGCCGACTTTCACGCCGAGTTCGATCTTCAGGCCTTGCTTGTCGAAAGCCTTCTTGGCTTCTTTGGCGATTTGCTCGTCCACCGCGCCCAGGAAAGTCGGCAGACCTTCGAGGATGGTGACTTCAGCGCCCAGACGACGCCAGACCGAGCCCATTTCCAGGCCGATCACGCCGGAGCCGATCAGGGCCAGCTTTTTCGGCACGGTGCCCAGACGCAAAGCGCCGTCGTTGGACAACACGTTGACTTCGTCAAATGCTGTGCCGGGCAAAGCGCGGGCGTTGGAGCCGGTGGCGATGATGACTTGCTTGGCCGTGATGGCCTCTTCGGTCTTGCCTGCCACGTTGATGGTGTAGCCGCCTTCAGCTTGGCCGGCAAAGCTGCCACGGCCATGGAAGAAAGTGACCTTGTTTTTCTTCAACAGGTACAAGATGCCGTCGTTGTTTTGCTTCACAACGCTGTCCTTGCGGGCAACCATCTTGGCCACGTCCATCTTCACGTCCTTGGCCGTGATGCCGTGGTCTGCAAAGTGGTGGTTGGCATGCTCAAAGTGTTCGCTGGACTGCAGCAAAGCCTTGGACGGGATGCAACCCACATTGGTGCAAGTGCCGCCGGGCGCTGGGCCACCGGCTGCGTTTTTCCATTCATCGATACAGGCGACCTGGAAACCGAGTTGTGCAGCGCGAATGGCTGCGATGTAGCCACCGGGGCCACCGCCGATGACGACGACGTCGAATTGTTTGCTCATGGTGTTTGTCTTCAGGATGAAAAACGCCCCCTGGACAGGGGGCATTCAAAACAAGGGGATTTAGATGTCGAACAGCAAGCGGGCTGGATCTTCCAGCGCTTCCTTCATGGCCACCAGGCCCAAAACAGCTTCACGGCCGTCAATGATGCGGTGGTCATACGACATGGCGAAGTAGTTCATGGGGCGAACCACGACTTGGCCGTTTTCCACCATGGCGCGGTCTTTGGTCGCGTGCACGCCCAGGATCGCGGATTGTGGTGGGTTGATGATGGGGGTGGACATCATCGAGCCGAAGGTGCCGCCGTTGGAGATCGAGAAGGTACCGCCTGTCATCTCTTCGATGCCCAGCTTGCCGTCACGGGCCTTGACGCCGAATTCAGCAATCTTCTTCTCGATGTCGGCAAAGCTCATCTGGTCAGCGTTGCGCAAAATGGGCACCACCAAACCGCGCGGGGAACCGACAGCGATGCCGATGTCGAAGTAGCCGTGGTACACGATGTCGTTGCCGTCGACCGAAGCGTTGAGCACAGGGAATTTCTTCAGGGCGTGCACAGCGGCCTTGACGAAGAAGCTCATGAAACCGAGCTTCACGCCGTGCTCCTTCTCGAAACGCTCTTGCATGCGCTTGCGCATGTCCATGACCGGGGCCATGTTGATTTCGTTGAAGGTGGTCAGGATGGCGTTGGTCGATTGCGACTGCAGCAGACGCTCGGCCACGCGGGCACGCAGACGGGTCATGGGCACGCGCTGCTCTGGGCGGTCGCCCAAAGCCACGGCAGGTGCCGACACTTGAGGCAAGGTCTTGGCTGGTACGCCAGTAGGAATGACAGCAGCCGTGGACTTGACGCCACCGGCCACAGCGGACAGCACATCACCTTTGGTGACGCGGCCATCTTTGCCTGTGCCAGACACCGAGCCAGCGGCCAGGCTGTTGTCGGCCATCAACTTAGCGGCGGCGGGCATGGCCACGCCCGCTTTGCTCGCCGAAGCGGCTGCGGCAGGGGCAGCAGCGGCTGCGGGTGCAGCAGCAGGTGCGGCCACAGCACCGGCTTTGCCTTCGGTGTCGATGCGGGCGATCAACTGTTCGGCCGCCACGGTGCCGCCATCGGCGACCAGGATTTCGGTGATCACGCCTGCCGCAGGTGCGGGCACTTCGAGCACGACTTTGTCGGTTTCGATTTCGATCAGGATTTCGTCAGCAGCGACAGCTTCGCCCACTTTCTTTTTCCACTGCAGCATGGTGGCTTCGGCCACGGACTCGGACAGTTGGGGGACTTTGACTTCTACGATAGCCATTTTGAATTCTCTTTAAAAGTTAAACGCAAGGTTGTTCTGGAAAATCACTTGGTCAGCACGAAGCCCTTGAGCTTCGAGAAGGCCGCTTCGATCAGTGCTTTTTGCTGGTCCTGGTGCAGGTGTGAATAACCCACGGCAGGTGACGCGGAAGCTGCGCGACCGGCATAACCGAGCTTTTGACCTTCGAGCATGTTCTCGTGGATGTTGTGCTGAATGAAGAACCAGGCACCCTGGTTCTGCGGCTCGTCCTGGCACCACACGATGTCTGTGGCGTTGGGGTACTTCTTGATCTCGGCCGCAAATGCCTTGTGTGGGAAGGGATAGAGCTGCTCCACACGGATAATGGCCACGTCGTCAGCGCCCTTGGCCTCGCGGTGCTTGACCAAGTCGTAATAGACCTTGCCCGAGCAGGCGATCACGCGCTTGACCTTGTCGGCCTTGAGGGCCTTGTTTTCCGGGATCACGGTCTGGAAGCTGCCCTTGGTGAACTCGGACACCGGCGATGTGGCGTCTTTGTTGCGCAGCAGCGACTTCGGGGTAAAGATGACCAGCGGCTTGCGCAGGTCACGCACCATCTGGCGACGCAGCACATGGAAGATCTGGCTGGCCGTGGTCGGCTGCACGATCTGCATGTTGGTGTCGGCAGCCAGCTGCATGAAACGCTCGACGCGGGCCGAGCTGTGCTCTGGGCCTTGGCCTTCGTAGCCGTGCGGCAGCATCAAGGTCAGGCCATTGACGCGGCCCCACTTGACTTCACCGGAGGCGATGAACTGGTCGATCACGACCTGTGCGCCGTTGGCGAAGTCGCCGAACTGGGCTTCCCAGATCACCAGGGTGTTGGGGTCGTTCGAGGCGTAGCCGTATTCAAAGCCGAGCACGGCTTCTTCGGACAGGATCGAGTCGATGACGACGAACGGGGCCTGCTTGTCCGAGACGTTTTGCAAGGCCACATAGGTGCCGGTGTCCCACTTCTCGCGCTTTTGGTCATGGATCACGGCGTGGCGGTGTGTGAACGTGCCACGGCCGCAGTCTTCGCCCGACAAACGCACGGGGTAGCCACTGGCCACCAAAGATGCGAAAGCCATGTGCTCGCCCATGCCCCAGTCCACTGGCGTGTCGCCACGGCCCATGGCTGCGCGGTCGTCATAGACCTTCTTGACCAGCTGGTGCGGTGTGACCGACTCAGGGATGGTGGTGATCTTCTCGGCCAGGCGCTTCCAGTCGGCCAATGGAATCGAGGTGTCACCGGCGTCGGTCCACTTCTTGCCCATGTAGGGCGACCAGTCCACGGTGAACTTGGTCTTGATGTTGGCCAACACGGGTTCGGTGGTGTTCTTGCCGGCGTCCAGAGCGGCGCGGTAGGCCTTGGCCATGTCCTCGCCCAAGGTGTCGCCCAAGCCTTGTGCCGTCAACTTGTCTGCAAACAGCTTGCGGGTGCCTGGATGGGTCGCAATCTTTTTGTACATCAGCGGCTGGGTCAGCGCAGGGGTGTCCTGCTCGTTGTGGCCCAACTTGCGGAAGCAGACCACGTCCAACACCACGTCCTTCTGGAACGTCATGCGGTATTCGAGCGCCAATTGGGTGGCCAGGACCACCGTCTCAGGATCGTCTGCATTGACGTGCAACACAGGCGCTTCGACCATCTTGACGATGTCGGTACAAAACACGCTGGAGCGCATGTCGCGCGGGTCAGAGGTGGTGAAACCGATCTGGTTGTTGATGATGATGTGGACCGTGCCGCCTGTGGAGTATCCACGGGTTTGGGCCAAGGCCAGGGTTTCCTGGTTCACGCCCTGACCGCCGAAAGCGGAGTCACCGTGCACCAACACAGGCAGCACTTGTTTGCCCAGCGGGTCGTCGCGGCGGTCCATGCGGGCACGGACCGAGCCTTCGACCACGGGGTTCACGATTTCCAGGTGCGAGGGGTTGAACGCCAGAGACAGGTGAACGGGGCCACCGGCAGTGTTCACGTCCGAGCTGAAACCCTGGTGGTATTTCACGTCACCGGCTGGCAGGTCTTCGGGCGCGGTGTGGTCGAACTCGGCAAACAGGTCCGCAGGCAGCTTGCCCATGGTGTTGACCAGCACGTTCAGGCGGCCGCGGTGGGCCATGCCGATCACGACTTCCTGCACGCCTTGTGCACCAGCGGACTGGATCAACTCGTCCATCGCCGCGATGAAGCTCTCGCCACCTTCCAGCGAGAAGCGCTTTTGGCCGACGTATTTGGTGTGCAAATAGCGCTCAAGGCCTTCGGCAGCCGTCAAGCGGTCAAGGATCTGCTTTTTCTTTTCAGCGCCGAAGTTCGGCTTGCTGCGGATGCTTTCCAGCTTTTGCTGCCACCAGCGCTTTTCAGCCTGCTCGGTGGTGTACATGTACTCGGCGCCCAAGGTGCCGCAGTAGGTTTCGCGCAGTGCATTGAGCAACTCGCGCAAAGACATGTTGTTTTTGCCGAAGAAGGTGTTGCTGGTGTCGAACACGGTTTCCTGGTCGGCGTCAGAGAAGCCGTAGAAAGCGGGGTCGAGGTCGGGAATGTTGGGGCGCTCGGTGCGCTTGAGCGGGTCCAGGTCGGCCCAGCGCTGGCCCACGTTGCGGTAAGCGGCAATCAGCTGCTGAACGGCGGTGCGCTTGCGGCCCATTTCGACGTTTTCGCTGGCCATAACGACCTTGGTGCCGCCAGCTTTGGCGCGCTCTGCGAAAGCGTTGATGACGGGCAGGTGCGGTACGTCTTTGGCGTTGGAGCCATCGACTGCGGGAACGTGCTGGAGGGCGTCGAAGTATTCGCGCCAGGAGTCGGGCACGCTGCCTGGGTTGGCCAGGTAGTTCTCGTACATCTCTTCGACGTACGGGCCGTTACCTCCGAAAAGGTGGGTGTTGCCTGAGTAGGCAGCGTAGACGGAATTAGTCTCGCTCATGATTCGCTGACCTCCGTTTCCCTCTGGGAAACATAAGTTGGTTGATTTTTACCTTCCGCGACACGGCTGAACCGGTTGGCGGATGCGACTGTGGCATGGGAAGGGCCTGAGTTCAGCGCGCATTGTGCCATGGCTTGTCCGATATCAAACTTACAGGTTTATCAAGTTCCGATGAAAAAAGACCCCGCCGAAGCGAGGTCCCTGGTCATCAGCCCTTGATCAGTTCCACGATCTGCTGCAGCGCAGCCGGATCGTCCATCGTGGTCAGGTCGCCGGGGTCGCGGCCTTCGGCCACGGCCTGGATGGCGCGGCGCAGCAGCTTGCCGCTGCGCGTCTTGGGCAAGGCCGACACAAAGAACACGCGCGATGGACGGGCCACCGCCCCCAACTGGCTGTCCACAACCTTCATGACTTCGCCTTCGAGCTTGAGGCGCGCTGCCGCGTCGGTCAGGCCCGAAGTGTCTTTGGCAATGGCAAAGGCCATGGCCACCTGCCCTTTGAGCTGATCGGCCACACCGACCACGGCCACTTCAGCCACGTTGGGGTGGCTGGAGATGCTTTCCTCGATCTCGCGGGTGCCCAGGCGGTGACCGGCGACGTTGATCACGTCGTCGGTGCGACCCAGGATGAAGAAATAGCCGTCTTCGTCGCGCACCGCCCAGTCAAAGGTGCTGTAGACCAGCTTGTTCGGCACGGTTTTCCAGTAGGTTTTGACGAAACGCTCGTCATCGCCCCAGATGGTTTGCAGGTTGCCGGGGGGCAGCGGGCCTTCGATGGTCAACACGCCCTTCTGGTTCGCACCGGTGAGCTCTTCGCCGGTCTGGTCGTCGACCAGTTTGACGTTGTAGCCATAAATGGCTTTGCCGGGCGAGCCAAACTTGCTTGGTGCTTTTTCCACGCCATTGCAAATGCTCAAAATTGGCCAGCCGGTCTCGGTCTGCCAGTAGTTGTCGATGATGGGCTTGCCGTTCAGGCCTTCGGAAATCCACTTGGCGGTGGGCTCGTCCAGCGGTTCACCGGCCAGGAACAGCGCTTGCAGGCTGGACAGGTCGTACTTGGTCAACAAGGCGGGGTCTTGCTTTTTCAGCACGCGGATGGCCGTGGGCGCGCTGAACATCACGTTGACTTTGTATTTCTCGACCAGGCTCCACCAGATGCCGCCGTCGGGGCGGATGGGCAGGCCTTCGTACATGATGGTGGCCATGCCGCCGATCAGTGGGCCATAGATGATGTAGCTGTGGCCCACCACCCAGCCGATGTCGCTGGTGCAAAAGAAGGTGCCGCCGGGCTTGCCCTGGAAGATGTGCGGCATGCTGGCCGCCAGCGCCACGGTGTAGCCACCGGTGTCGCGCTGCACGCCTTTGGGCTTGCCGGTGGTACCGGAGGTGTAGAGCGTGTAGCTCGAATGGGTGGCATCGACCCATTCGCAAGGCACCACGGTGTCCATGTGCTTGGCGCGCTCGGTGGCGTAATCCACATCGCGACCCGCCACGGGGGTGAACGCGGCCAGTTTGCGGTCGACCATGATCACGTTGGCAGGCTTGTGGGCCGACAGGTTGATGGCTTCGTCGAGCAATGGCTTGTAGGGCACGCCCTTGCCGCCACGGGAGCCCGCGTCGGCGCTGATGATGACTTTGGGTGACGCGTCTTCGATGCGGGTGGCCAGCGAGTGCGAGGCGAACCCGCCAAACACCACCGAGTGGATCGCGCCCAGTCGCACGCAGGCCAGCATGGCGAACGCGGCTTCGGCGATCATCGGCATGTAAATCAGCACGCGGTCGCCCTTGACCACGCCCAGGTCCTTGAGGATCGCGGCCATGCGCTGCACTTCGGCGTGCAGGTCACGGAAGGTGTAGGTTTTTTCCTGATCGGTCTCGGTCGAGACGAAGATCAGCGCAGGCTGGTCGGCGCGCTCGGCCAGGTGACGGTCTACAGCGTTGTGGCACAAGTTGGTCTGGCCACCGACGAACCATTTGGCAAAAGGCGGGTTGCTGTAGTCGCAGATCTGCTGGGGCTGGACTTTCCAGTCCACCAGTTTGGCCTGCTCGGCCCAGAAAGCGTCGCGGTCGTTGATCGAGCGTGCGTGAAAGTCAGCAAAGCTGCCCATGAAAGTCTCCTGAATACCTGCCAAATGAATGCGTGGAAGGTGCGCCAGGCCACTGACGACCACTCTTCTGAATTCATAATTATGAGCAAGGGACTTGCAACAAGCTGACTTTGTCGCGCACCCGACAGCGCAGGGCTATAGGCACAGATGAACAGGCGCTTGACCGACAAGCCGTCAAAGCGCCTTAAAAATCACTTGAACAGGCTTTGCAACAGCTTGAAGTCGGGGTGTTCGGCTGTGCGAACCCACTCAAAAGCCACCATCTCGGCGGTCACCAGCTCGGCCCCTGCCCCAGCCAGGCGGTCATAAGCCGCATCGCGGTTGCGCTCGGTGCGCGAACTGCAGGCATCGGTCACCACCCACACCTCAAACTCGTCTTCCAGCAAATCGAGCGCGGTTTGCATCAGGCAAATGTGGGCCTCGCACCCGGCGAGCACGATGGTTTTGCGTTCCTCGGCCCCGGCTTGCGGCTTTTGCAAATGGCGCGGCAAGCTGCGGGCGTTGCCGCGCGGGGCCTGAACGGGCTCGGGTTGCAGCCATTCGCCCAAGCCTTCTTCGACAGCGCTGAACTGCATCTTGGCCAAAACTTTGCGGCAATGGTTGCGAATTTCGGGGGGCATTTCGCCCAGACGCGAAGGGTTTTGCTCGGTGCCCCAGGTGGGCACTTCCAACGCTTGGGCCAAGGTGGCCAGACGGGCCGCATTGGCCCAAACCGCATCGGCATCCAACATCACCGGCTTCAAACGGGCCTGAAAATCCACCAGCACCAATTGGCTTTCATCTGCATCGATCAACATCAACATTCCCCATATGTAATGGTCATGATTGTCGCAGGAGGCCAGCACGGCATCCGTTATGCTCGAAGAAACCCCAACCCCACAAAAAATGAAAACACAAATTGATCACCTCGTGGTGATGGCCTCGACACTTGAAGCGGGCGTGCAATGGTGCGAGGAAACGCTGGGCATCACACCCGGACCTGGCGGCGAGCACGAAAAATACGGCACCCACAACCGGCTCTTCAAAATCGCGTCGCCCAAATTCCCATTGGCTTATTTTGAAATCATCGCCATCAACCCGCAGGCGGTGATCCCCAAACGCTCTCAAGTGCCACGCTGGTTTGACATGGATGACAAGGCCTTGCAAAAAGCGGTGGCCGAGCGCCCCCAACTGATCCACTTTGTGACCAGCACCGACGACATCAAGGCGGCACGGCATCTGCTGCGCACCCAAAGCATTGAACGCGGTCAAGTGGTGCACGCCAGCCGCAAGTCGAGCAAAGGCACGCTCAACTGGCAAATCACGGTGCGCGAAGATGGCGAACGCCTGTTCAACGGCACCCTGCCCACCTTGATCCAGTGGGGCAAGCCCGATGCGACCGAGCCCCTGCGGCTGCACCCGCGCAACAGCCTGCCGCGCTCGGGTGTGACACTGCAAAGCCTGACCGTCAGCCACCCCAGCGGCACCAAGTTGCAGGAAGCTTATGAGGCCATTGGCCTGACCGACGTTGCCGTTGAAACCGGCCCGGCCAACATCACCGCCACCTTGCAAACGCCCAAAGGCTTGGTGCAGCTGCAAAGCCTGGGGATTTGACCCAGGCCTGCGGTTTGAGCGCATGCAACTTGTCGCAGGCCGGCAGCAACTTCTGGCGCTTAAGGTCAGCAACCATTTGCAAACCGTGAGCGGCAAGGCCCATGGGCGATTGGTTTTCGCAACTCAATCGGCCGTTTTCGCAGCCTCGTCTTCAGGCAATGTGGCCAACAGCGCCATGCCCGCAGCCATGACCGCAGCCGTCAACCACAAAGCACCCCTGAAGCTGCCCGTGGCCTGCGCCATGGCACCCGCCACCACCGGGGCAATGACCTGCGCCGCGCCATAGCTCAGCGTCAGGCGGGCCATGGCCTTGCCCGGGTTGTTGGGTGCGCGCCGGCCCACCAGCGCCAGCGTCATGCTGACGATGCCAATGAACGTGGCCCCGTAGCCGATGGCCCCGCCCAAAGCGGCAGCCAGCGAGCCGGAGACCGCAGGCAAGATGACCGACACGGTCTGCAAGCCAAACGCCAGCAACAAGGCCCTTGTGTCGCCCCAGCGCCGCGCCACCTTGTCCCACAAAAACACGGCAGGCATGGCCGCCAGCCCCACCAGCGCCCAGGCCAGAGCGCCCTGCCCGGCCAACGCCGGTTCGCGCTCGACAATCGCCACCGTGAAGGTGGCGCTGATCACAAAGCCCCAGCCCGCTGCAAAGTAGCTGCCCGCCATGGTCAGCATCCAGCGGCGCGACACCTTGGGTGCGGCATCAGCCGCGCTGGCAGCTGCGGGCGCAGGCGGCACGGGTGGACGCCAAGCCCAGGCGGGCACAAAAAACACCAGCCCGATGGCCGCCATGGCCAGCCACTGGTGTGACCAAAGCGCCCAAATTTGCGACACACTCCAGACCCCGACCGCTGACACCACAATGCCCAGCCCCAAACCAATGAAGTGCACCCCCAGCTCGGGCCTGCGGCCCTGGCGCATCAGCCAGCCCAGCACCAGCCCAGCCCCCAACAGCATGCCGGTGGCCCCGCACAAGCCGCCCAAATAACGCCACAGCGCCCAAGCGGGCATCCAGGTCGACAGCGCCATCCCGGCCACCGTGAGCAGCGACAACCACAGCCCCATGCTGTAGAGCCGGTGCCGCCAGCGCACATCGTCGATCCACGCGGCAGCCAGCGCGCCCGAGATGTAACCCGCGTAATTGATGGCGGCCAGCGCCCCAGCGCTGGCGTCGTTGAGCCCGGTCTGCGCCTGCAATGCGGGCAGCAAAGGCGTGTAGGCAAAGCGCGCCAGCCCGATGGTGAGCACCAGGCCAAAAATGCCGCCAACGATGACTTGCCAAGGCTGCAGCGAACGGTGTGTGGGTAAGTCTTGCATGTGGGGCACGAGTATCCACCCAATGGCGCATGGCAAGCCAGACAGAACCAGCAGCGGCTGACACCTTGGGAACAGGCCCACAGCGTCGCAGACACGACAGGCCCAGGGGCGGGGCAAAGGGTTTTCACCATGCCTGCCATGGGCCGTGCGCCCTAAAGTGAAATGCCAAGGAGGAACCTTCATGCGTCCACGTTTTGCACCTATCCGCTCGCTGACTTCACCCACTTCGAGGGCCATTGCCTCACCCCTTCGCCGCAACTTGGGGCTTTTGCTGCTGGGCTTGGGGGCGTTGGGCGCCGCAGGGGCCTCGGCTCAAAGCTTTCCGACCAAGCCCTTGCGGCTGGTGGTCACCTTTCCTTCGGGCGGCGCGCCCGACATTCTGGCCCGACTGTTCAGTGAAAAGGCCCAGCTGGGCTTTCCCATCGTGGTGGACAACAAGCCAGGCGCGGGCGGCAACATCGGCGCCGACATCGTGGCCAAATCGCCGGGCGACGGCCACACCATCGTCATGGGCACGGTGGGCACGCACTCGATCAACGGGGCGCTGTACGAAAAAATGCCTTACGACATGGTCAAGGACTTCAGCCCCATATCGCTGATCGCCTCGGCCCCCAACTTGCTGGTGGTCAACAACGCCCTGCCCGTCAAAAACGTGCCTGAATTGATCGCTTACATGAAGGCCAACCCGAACAAACTCTCATTTGGCTCGCCTGGCATCGGCACCTCGGTGCACGTTTCGGGCGAACTTTTCAAGTCGCTCACCGGCACCACCATGGAGCATGTGCCCTACAAGGGTCGTCAATTTGCCATCCCCGACCTGATCGGCGGCAGCATCCAGGTCATGTTTGACAACATGCCTTCGGCTTTGCCCATGGCCAAGGAAGGCAAGATCCGCGCTCTGGCCCAAACCACTGCTACGCGATCACCGGCCGCACCAGATGTGCCCACCGTGGCGGAATTTGTCCCCGGTTTTGAGGCCACCACCTGGTTTGCCATGTTTGCACCGGCCAACGTGCCGCGCCCTGTCATCGACAAACTCCATGCCGAAGTGGTTCGGGTGTTCAAGTTGCCCGAAGTGCAAGACAAGCTGAAAACCCTCGGCCTCGACCCGGTGCTGTCCAGCCCCGCTGAGCTGGCGCGCTACCAAGCCACCGAGATCACCAAATGGGCCAAAGCGGTCAAGGACTCAGGCGCCAAAGCGCAATAAAAATGCGCCAAGCGGGTTGGCGCGACCCTGGCAAGGTTCAGCGCCGCCCGCTGCCGGGCTTCGCAAACTCGGCATCGACCCAGGCCTGCGCGGTCTGGCGGTTGAGCTTGAAACCGGCGTCCACCTTGATTTCGGCCAGTTCATCGCCGCCTTCGTCCTGCGCGCTCAGCACCGCATAGGGGTTGTCTTCGTCGGGCACGATGCGCAAGAGCACTGTCACGCGGCCTTCCGGTCCATTGACGGTCACGCTCTGGTTCAGCTGGGCATGCAGCTGCTGTTCGCTGCGGCGCACAAACTCGCTGGCGGTTTTGACCAGGGTGATGAAGGCCGTGCCGTCCAGCGGCTTGGGGTTCTTTTTGTCGCGCCCCATGGTCCAGGGCCCCACCAAGGCGGGCTCTGATTCGCCGTCCTTGTACATCGCTACCGCCCAACCGTCGTCGTCTTCGTTTTTGATGACCTTGGCGGTCCAACGCTCGTCCTGCCAAAGGCGGGGTTCTTGCAGCAGAGGCGTGTCGTGTGTGTCGTCGGTCATGAGGTGTTGGAGAAAAGGGGGATGGCGATCATGCCTTATGAATTCAGCCTCTTGAAATCTTGATCATCAAGCATGGGAAGATTTTTTTGTAGGAGCCCACCTCATGGCGATTTCAGGCACACCACCAAGGCAAGCCATCGCCCACAGGGTGGGCTCCCACAAAGGCAAAAAGACATCGTCTGTGAGCTCCTGCAATAAAACGATGACTTGCCTGTTGCTCAAGGCTGCAAATGCAGCGCCAGCACCAGCACCTGGCTCGCGCCCTGCTCGCGCAACAACGCTGCTGCCACGGTGGCCGCCCAGCGACTGCGCACCGTGCTGGCCACCAGCAGCACCGGCCCAGTTGGCAGTTCCGCATCGGGAGCCAAGCGGATGGCCGACTCCAGATGCGCCACCACCGGGGTGGATGCAGTGTCGTCGGGCGCGGGACCGCCGGACCAGCTGAACACATCGTGCAGCGGCAAGCGCCCTTTGCGGGCGATGTGCTCGGCAAGCACGCGGTTGGCAGTCATGTCGGGCGCGGGCAGCGGCACCACGCACACCGGGCGAGCGGGCCACGTCTTGGCCCAGCGCCCCAGCGTGGCCAGTGCGCCAGCCAGCAGCGCCTCAGGCACCTCACCGGGTGCGCCCCGCCGCAAAGCCTGCAATTCGGTCACCCAGCCCGGGTCATCGGCGAAGGCCACGGCCCGGCCCACATCGAAGCCGCGAATCGCGCCTTTGCGCCCCACCCCGGCGGGCCAGCGTTTGCGCGGCTCAATGTCCACGTCCACGCCGCGCAAGAAGTCACGCGCCGCGATCAGTTTGTCTTGTGACGGCGTGAGGCCCGGAAACGGCAAATGCCCGGTGCACACCGAGCAGCGACCGCACGGCGCGGGCGAGGGGTCGTCCAGCGCGGTCTGCAAATACGCCATCAGGCAGCCCTGGCCGTGCGCGTACTGGCGCATGATGTCCGCCTCTTGCTGGCGCACCTGCGCCAGCGCCGTCCACTTGGCCGTATCGTGTTCGTAGGGCATGCCCGTGGCGCGCCAAGCCGTGCCGTCTTTGTCCACCACGCCCTCCACCGCCAAAATTTTGAGCAGCGCTTCCAACCGCCCTCGGCGCACGCCGGTGTCGGCTTCGATCTCGATCAGGCTGCGTGCATCGCCCCCCAAGGTTTGCAACACCTTGGCCGCAGTTTGCGGGTCAGGAATCGACGCCGTAGCGAAGTAATCCCAAATGCGCTCGTCGGCGTCCGACGGCAGCAGCACGCCTTCGGCATGCGCCACCGCCCTGCCCGCCCGGCCCACTTGCTGGTAATAGGCCACCGGGGTCGAGGGCGAGCCCACATGCACGCAAAAACCCAGGTCGGGTTTGTCGTAACCCATGCCCAGCGCCGACGTGGCCACCACCGCCTTGACCTGGTTGTGGCGCAGGCGGTCTTCCACCTTCAGGCGCTGATCGGCGTCGATCTGCCCGGAATACGCATCCACCTCATGGCCGCAGCTGCGCAAAAATGCCGTCAGCCGCTCGGCCTCGGCCACCGTCAGCACGTAAATGATGCCGGAGCCGGGCAGCTGCGCCAGCGCATCGGCGATCCAGGCGTAGCGCTGCAAGGGCGACAAACCGGGCACCACCGACAGCGTAAGCGAGGTGCGCGCCAGCGTGCCGCGAAAAGTCACCGTGTTCGCGCCCAGCTGCTTGCCAATGTCATGCGTCACCCGCTCATTGGCCGTGGCCGTGGTGGCCAGCACGCTGGCGGTGGGCGTCGAGAGCAGCGCACGCGCCAGCCGCTGGTAGTCGGGCCGAAAGTCAAAACCCCAGTCGCTGATGCAATGCGCCTCGTCGATCACGATCAGGCCCACCCGGGCCAGCAAAGCGCCCAGCCGCGCCGCAAAGCGCGGGTTGCCCAAACGCTCGGGCGAGACCAGCAGCACGTCGATGGCGTCTGCGTCCAGTTGCTGGAAGACTTCATCCCAATCGTCAATGTTCGTGGAGTTGACCGTGGCGGCCTTCAGCCCCGCCCGCTCGGCCGCGCTCACCTGATCGCGCATCAGCGCCAGCAAGGGCGACACCACCAGCGTGGGGCCCGCGCCCGTGCTGCGGATGGCATGCGTGGCGGCCCAGTACACCGCCGACTTGCCCCAGCCCGTGGCCTGCACCACCAGCACACGCGAGGCCGGTTGCAGCACCGCGTGCACGGCATCCACCTGGTCAGAGCGTGGCACAGCACCCGGCCCGGCCAGTCGGGCCAGGATGGTGTGCATGTGCTGTTCGGCGAATGCGCGCTCATGCGCCGCGCTGTGGTTTGTGGTGTTCATGTGCCCCCTGTCGCCGTGTTCGGCCTTGGTGTTGGAGGGCCATTTTGCAACGGTGAGCTGGCCGGCTTCGAGTCGCTCTTGCAAACACCGCTAACGCTTTGCCTCGTGGGAGGCCGCCCCTGCGGCCGAATGTGCGCAGTAGCCTAGGCACCCGTTCGCGCACAGGGGTGCGCTCCCACAAAAAGCCAGTCCTCATCAATCAGGGCGCTATTGCAAACACCACCAACGCTCTGCCCCCGTGGGAGGCCGCCCCTGCGGCCGAATGCGTGCATGGGCTCAGCCAACCCTTCGCGTACTGGGGTGCGCTCCCGCCAAAAGCCCGGCCGTTGAAGGTCAGACCTTCAGGTCCGAGGAACACACCCCATGAACCATCCGGCCAGGCCTCAGGCACGGCGCACATGCGCTTCCACCCCCCGGCGCGGCGCCGGGCCAATCGCAGGGCCATAGCCCAGCCGTGTCCACATCTGCACCGTGTGCCCGCGATCGGCAGCGCCCAGCAACTGGTGCACGGCCTTGTAGTGCGCGGCCTGCTCGGGGTATTCCTGCAAGGCCTGAGACAAGGGGTGCATCGACAAACCCTGCGCCGTGGCGGCCAGTTGGGCCCGCACATAAGCGCGCCCGGTTTGCAGCTGGGTGATGCGGTCGTTGCGCTCGGTGCTGAGCCAAAAATAAGCCGGGGTGCTGGCGATGCCGGCATTGAAACGATCCAGCTGGCCCTTGATTTCCGAGCTGTCCGGGGCCGAAGCCTTGGTGCGATCAAACAAGCCCAAGGCATTCAGGGCGCGCACCATGGGTGAGTTGAGCGAAATGCCGTCGCGGTGCTGGGCGATTTCTTTGGGGCCGATGCGCAGCACATGGTAGGACTCGAGCAGCGTGCGCGGCGTGACCAGCTCGGTACGCCAAGCGTCCATGGCGATCTGCGCGTGGCGCGCCATGACCGCGTCTTCGCCCCGGGTGACCAGACCCAAAGTGACGGGCAAACCCTTGACGCTGTCGCGCACGGCCTGCAGGGCGGCGGCATCGGGCGTGCGCGCTTCGTAAACGCCCTTGTGCGTGTGGCGCTTGAAGACCTGCGCAAACAGCGGATCAGGCTGCACCTGCGCATCGCGCACCAGGCGAATGCGGGCGGTGGGCCGGGTGTCGGGGGCCGTGGCGCTGAACTCGCCTTCGGGGAATGGCGTGACCTCGGTGCGGTAGCCGCGCTGGCGGGCGGCCAGGTCCAGTATCTCGATGAAGGTGCCCTGGCTGATAACCAGTTGGCGCGACAGCGGATCGGTCTCGGGCAACAGGCGGTTCATGTCCATGCGCAGCACGATGGTGCCCTGCGTGTCCAAGTCCACCAGCCACGACTGCAGGTTGTGCGCGTGCGGGGCCAACAAAGCGTGCGACAGCACCCAGCGGCGGATGTCCAGGTTATCGGCGGGGGGTTGCCAGGCCGCAATGGCCTCGGCGGGCATGCTGCTGTCGCAAGCGGTCAGGGTGGTTGCCGTGGCTGCGCCGATGAAGCCGCCACCGGCAATGCGCAAGAGGTGTCGTCTGTTCATGATGTTTCTCCAGAAGGTTCGTCAAAGATGTGTGAGGGGTGAAGACGATTGTCTGGAGACTGCGGCTATTGCACAATTGCATAAATTCAAGCACCAGCCATTCACTTATGAATAGATCAAACTTCAACTGGGCCTTGATCCAGTCTTTTTTGGCCGCGCTGGAACACGGTAGCCTGATGGGCGCGGCCCGCGCCACCGGCGTGAGCCAGCCCACGCTGGGGCGGCACATCGCCGAGCTGGAAAGCCAGTTGAACCTGCTGCTGTTTGAACGCACCGGACGTGGCTTGCAACCCACCACCCAAGCCCTGGCGCTGGCCGAAGCGGCGCGCGCCATGCACGCTGGCGCGGCCGACTTTTCTCGGCTGGCCTCGGGGGCCGGGCAATCGGTGCAAGGCAGCGTGCGCCTGTCGGCCAGCCAGCCGGTGGCCTGCCATGTGTTGCCCCCCGTCCTGGCACGCATGCGCCAGGCGCTACCCCAAGTGACGGTGGAACTGGTGGTCAGCAACTCGGTCAGCAACTTGCTGCTGCGCGAGGCCGACATCGCCCTGCGCATGGTGCGCCCCGAACAAAGCACGCTGGTGGCCAAACAAATTGGGCAGGTCAGGCTGTGCGCTTGCGCCAGCCAAGCCTATTTGCTGCGCCGTGGCACACCGCAAACGCCCGAGGCGCTGGTCCAGCACGATCTGATTGCGGGTGACCACCATCAGGAAATTCAGGCCGGTTTCGAGGCCATGGGCTTTCCGGCCAACACACTTGGTTTTGGATTGCGCACCGATGACCTGAACGCTCAGTGGGCAGCGGTGCGTGCCGGGCTGGGCATTGGCTTCATGGGGGACTACCTGCTGCGCAGCGACCCCACGGTGACGGCTGTGCTGCCCATGGTGGAATTGCCGGTATTGCCCGTCTGGCTCACGGTGCACCGCGAATTGCGCACCAGTGCCCGCATCCGTGCGGTGTATGACTTTCTGGCCAGCGAAGTGCCCCAGCACCTGAACAAGCAAGCGCCCCTCGATCCGATTTCGGCCGATTGAGGCTGTCGGTCCGCACAGCTGAGCCCCTGCACAAGCCCATGGCCTGCCCAAGCAACAGGGCAGCGCCAGAGAGGGGCATCCACATCCCGGCCCTGCCGGGGTCGAGCCGGGCATTTCCAGTGAATTCTTACAAGTATTTTCGATTTTTTCGATAAATTCGATCCAAAAATCCCCAATTAGGGATAGGCAGTCGAATCAATCTTCTTGAAAATTGAAATTGAAAATTCATGGCGATTTTGATACTTCAGACACTGAATGCGTCAATACGATCAGATCCCATGTGACGATAAAACGCCCCACATGGAGCCTCCATGCACAACAGCCAGCCTATGAACGATATTGAATTTCAAGTGAAATCGCCTGCACCCATGTTTGCGGCTACAGACAAGGCAGAACCTCAAATTTCTGAATTTTTGACCAGCTCCCAAGCGGCAAAGCGTTTGGGCTTGTCTATGGCCACCATTCAAAAACTGGTCGACAACAACATCCTGCAAGCCTGGAAAACCTTTGGTGGGCATCGCCGCATTTCACTGGCGTCGGTTTTGAACTACCAATCGTCCAACACGACGACCCCACAAATCAGCGCACCGTCCAACCGGCCTTACCAAGTTTCGATGGTGATTGAATCGCCCGAACTGATCAAGCGTTTGTCCAAAGACGCCACGCAATGGGAACTGCCACTCAAAGTGGCATTTTTTGAGTCACTGACCGAAGCCCTGCTGGAGTTGCTCAATCAAAAGCACGATTTGCTGATCATGCAGATGACCTCGCCACGCAAGCAGCAGGAAAAAATTCTGGAAATCTTGCAAAAATTCATGGGTTCACGCCACACCCTGGCCCACACCTTGATCCTGACGCCTGAAACAGATTTGCTGCCCCCCACCAAGCCCGGTGAACACGCTGGCGGCATTCAAGTGGTCAACAACGATTTGTCACCCTTGTGGCTGTCAGCCTATTTGGCCGGCTTTGTAGCCCAGCGCCGCAACTGACCCCCAAGCCCCAGCCGGATGGGCCATGCGACCCAGCCGGCCCTCGATCCATCTAGGGCAAAAGCCTCATGCGGTGCACCACCGTTTGGGGCGTCTGCTGCAAATCGGCATACCCCCCCTGAGCCCAACGCGCGGCCATGCTGCGGCTGCGCGGGTCAAACGCATGGCCCGACTGACCAGTCTGGTAAATGAAGACCGACTGATCGGGCTGCGCCAAGTCGTACACCGCACGCATGGATGCGGCATGGCGGTTGGCAAAAGGCGCTTGTTTGTCGTTGGCCCAATACTGGCCGACGTTGACGGTGAACAAATCTCCGGCACTTTCCACACGCACATCGAACAGCGCATTGAGATAAGGCACTTTGCCAAAGGGCTTGTGACTGCTGATCGCAGGATGCCAAGCCCCCCAACGCCAAGCCTTCACATCGCGCCCCTGGCTGGCGGCGATGCGATCAAGTGCCCGGTTCAGCGCCGAGGCCACTTGCACTGAACACCCGGCTGGGCCACACCAAAACGCATCGGATCGGTCGAGGATGCCTTCTACGGCCGCCCTGAAATGGCGCTTGCCGTAAAGGGACTGAAAGCGCTCAGCCCCCAGCTGCGGGGCCAACAAGCCCCGAGTCAGCTCATCGGCCCAGACGTTCAACACCAGTGCAGCCGCGCTGTCGGTTCGCATCTGACCGTCAAATTCAGCCACCAGCTTCAAGGCAGCAGGCGCCAAAGGGTGCGCTGAAGCTTGACTTGACAGATGCTTGCCCAATTTGGCTTGCAAGGTCTTGGCTCCCAAAGACAACACATCGTTCTGAATGGCCTGCATGGATTCACGGTTGTGCTTGGGCGTGGCCGCCAACAACTGCTCAATGCGCTCAAAACGCTCGGGCGTGGTCCAGTCACCGCCCACAAAATGCGCATAGCCTGGCGGCAAGATGTTCTGGTTGGCCGTTGCATGCCAGCCTTTCTTCTCAATCTCTGCACCATCAACCGCCGGGTTTTGCCCATACGGCAACCAACCTGTCCAGTCGTATTGCGCCAGCCAACCTGGCGACGGCGCGACACCACGGATGTCGTTTTGAGGCGCACGCACGGGGACTTTGCCCATCGCTTTGTAGGCCACTTCACCCAAGGTGTCGGCCATCACCACGCTTTGCATGGGCGCGTGGTGCTCTGCAAACGCCTGCTGCAACTGCGGCACGGTCTGCGCCCAGTTGGCATGCATGCCCGCTTCCATCGTTTTGTTGTCTGGCGTAAGTGCCGACCAGCGCAGGCTGACGGCATAAAGCTTCGCATCCACCACACCTTGGTATTGCGGCTGCACATCACTGATGACAGGACCGTGGCGTGTGCTGCGCACCTTGAGCGCCACATCGGCCTGCCCCTTGACGCGGATGGTTTCGCTGCGCTCTGCAAAAGCGGCCCAGCCTTCTGGCGTGCGGTATTGGCCCGGCTTTGCGGCATCCAATTGCTCCAGATACAAATCCTGCACATCGGGGCCGGTGTTCGTGAACCCCCAAGCTACGCCCGAGGTGCGGCCCAGCACCACAAAAGGCAAACCGGGCAAGGTGGCACCGATCACATCGAGCGCAGGGTGCTTTTGCCCCCCTGGCAATTCACCCGCGGGGGCCTTCAAGCGGGCGTAGTACCAGATGGCGGGAGCACTCAAAGCCAAATGCGGGTCATTGGCCAGCAAAGGTTTGCCCGAAACCGTGTGGCTGCCGGGCACCACCCAATTGTTGCTGCCCTTGCCTTCGAGAATGCCCATGTCGTGCACCCAATCGGCAGACCACTGCGCCAAATGTGTGTGGGCTACAGGCACCGTGGCTGTCTTGGCCGCAGCGGGGGCATAAACGCCCAGTTCGCGGTACAAAGCTGGCAAATCCACCGCCGTGGCCGGTTTTTCGCCGGGATAAGCGGGCAAGAGCTGCCACAGCTGTTCATTGTTCAGCACCTGGCCTGCAGACAAACGCGCAAATTCCTGCCCCCAATTTCCCCCCAGGTCCAGGGCCATCATCAAGGCCCAACCCACGCTGTCTTCGGGCGTCCAGGCTTGGCCACTTTTGCCACCGGCTTGGGTGCCCAGCAGCTTGAACTCGGGTGATGGGCGCACCGCGCCGCTTTGCCAGGCGGTCTGAATGCCGTCGCTGTATGCCTGAAGCGCGGCTTGGGTCGCGGGTGACAGACCCTGCAGTTGCTGCTTGGCCATGCCGATGATGCCCAGCGTGCGCATCAGCTTGTCGGTGTCCAGCGTGGCCGTACCCAGAATTTCGGACAGCTCGCCGCGCATCACGCGGCGGTTGAACTCAAGTTGCCAACCCCGCTCTTGGGCGTGAACAAAACCCATGGCACGCCAAGCGTCCAAGGCACTGCTGGCATTGATGTGGGTCACATCGGCACCGTCGCGGGTGATGTGAACCGGCCCCGACAAGCCCTTGAGTGGCACTTCGCCATCCAACTGGGGCAATCCGCGCAACAAATACACACTGATAACCCCACCCATGGCCAACACGGCCGCGATGGCCAACAACAGGATTCTTGCGATCCACTTCATGCTTGTCTCCTCGTTTTCTACAGATACCAGTCCTGCAGCTGTCTTTTAAAGCACAGGCCCCAGAGAACTTCCCGGCGCTTGGTACCTCTTAAATATGGCCCCAAACCATCAGCGCGTCACGCCCTTCGGTGACAAGGTCGACCTTGGCGCCTACGGGCAGCAGCACCTTGGTTTCGACATGGCCAAAAGGCAAACAAGTGAGCACGGGCGCTTTGATCTGGCCACGCAACCACTCCACCACGGTGGCCAGCTTGAAGCCTTTGTCGTGCGTGGGCACCAGCTTGTAGTTGCTGAACTGACCGATCAAAACCGCTTTTTGCTGGGCCAAGACGCCCGCGTGCAACAGCTGCGTGAGCATGCGCTCGATGCGGTAAGGGTGCTCGCCCACGTCTTCGAGGAACAGCACGCCACCTTTGACTTGCGGGAAGTACGGAGTGCCCAGCAGCGAGGTCAGTACGGTGAGGTTGCCCCCCCACAGCGGCGCATCTTTCACCAGCACACGACGCTCGGCTTCGGCTTTGGGCAGTTGCCAGCCTGTGCCCTCACCCTGCTCCAGCAGCAGGTCATCAAAGCAGGCTTGCATGATGTCGTCGGGCTCCTGCTCGGAGCCAAAGTCTTCCCCCAGGGCCGGGCCTTGCCAGCTGATGCGGCCGGTCTTGGCATACACGGCATGGTTGAAGGCGGTGAAATCACTCAAGCCCACAAACTGCATGCCGCCATCAATTGCTTTGGCGATCTGTTTGTAGGGCAAGGCGGGCAGGATGCGCGTGAGGCCGTAGCCGCCGCGCGAGATCAGCGCCACGTTGGCACCACTGGCGGCAGCGCGGGTGATGGCTGCGATGCGCGTGGCGTCGTCGCCCGCAAAGCGCATGTGGCTGGCCAAAGCCGCTTCATCCACCTCGACCTGGTGCCCTTGGGCTTGCAAGCGCTTCACGCCACGGCGAAAAGCAGCTTTATCGCGCACCGCGCTGGAAGGGGAAAAAATGTAGATGTGGGCCATGTTCTGTGTTCTTTTTCAGGGCTTGAAGTGTCGCACAGCGGCCTCTGCAATCACCCCGCCCTGTTCCTGCACAAAATGCCCCGCATCGGGCAACAGCATCGGCTCGTGGCAACCCTTGATCTGAGTTTGTAATTGGCGCATCACCGGCTCGCCCAGCACCGGGTCTTGCTGGCCAATGGCCATGAAACTTTGGCCTTGCCAGTCGTTGAGCCAAAAGTCACGCGCTTGCCGAGATATGGCCGCGCCCGGCGAATCGGCGAACTCCGGCACCATGGGTGGAAAAGCCCGAAGCGCGGCTCGGCAGCCCTTGTCGGGGAACGGTGCGTTGTAGGCCGCCGTCTCGGCAGGCGTCATGCCGGGGTTGCCGCGCTTGAACAACTTGCCCACATCGAACAGCGGCTGGCTTTGACACCAATCGCGCCAGGCCAAAAAGCCTGCGCTCAAGGGGGCCTCGCCGGTGGCCAAGGTGGTGTTCATGACCAACACGCCCTTGTAACGCTCGGGCGCAACCATGGGCAAAGTCAGCCCCAAAATGCCGCCCCAATCCTGAACTACCAGCACCACGCGCTGCAGATCGAGCCGCTCGATCAAATCGAGCAAGGACTGGCGGTGCGTTTCAAACTGGTGAAAACTGTCCTTCTTGGGCTTGTCACTCTTGCCAAAGCCGATCAGGTCGGGCGCCACCACGCGGTGACCCGCCGCCAGCCAGACCGGGATCATCTTGCGGTAGAGGTAACTCCAGGCCGGGTTGCCGTGCAGGCACAGCCAGGTCAGTGGGGCATTCGTGTCGCCCTCGTCCAGGTAGTGCATGCGCAGGCCCGCGATGCTGGGCAGGTCGTTCACGTAATGCGGCTGCCAAGGATAGTCGGGCAATGCTGCAAACGCGTCGTCAGGGGTGCGCAGCGCGTCTTCTCTGAGGGGTTGGGCATTCATTCTTTTTGGCCTGAAAAAATCCTTGAGCAACTGGCCACATTCTTCGGCCAGCACACCACCCGTCACCTGCGTCTGATGGTTCAGTTGGGTGTGTCCAAACAGGTTCAGCACCGAACCCGCCACACCGGTACGCGGGTCGGACGCGCCAAACACCAGGCGGTCCACGCGGGCGTGCAGCATGGCGCCGCTGCACATGGTGCAAGGCTCCAGCGTCACATAAAGGGTGCAGCCGTCGAGCCGGTAATTGCCCAAGATGCGAGCGGCTTCGCGCAGAGCCACCACTTCGGCGTGCGCCGTCGGGTCGTGGCTGGCAATCGGGGCGTTGCGGCCTGTGGCGATCACTTGGCCATCCTTGACGACCACTGCGCCCACGGGCACCTCACCCGCTGTGGCAGCGTGGTGGGCCTGCTCCAGGGCCAGACCCATCCAGCGCGCGTCTTGGCTTGGCGTATCCACGGTCACGCCACCATGCCCAGCCGCTGCATCCACTGCGCGAGCGCTTTTTCCTGTTCACCGCCTTGAGCATACGCCGCGTGCATGGCTGCGTGCGACTCGGGGCGGTGCTGGTTGATCTTGACCTTGGTCTGCAGATCAAGAATCTTCAATTCAAAAGCCACGATACCGTTCAACATGGCGTGGGTGTAACTCTCTGGCAGAGAACGCCATTGCGCCGCATAGCTGGGCTCGTGATCGGCGATCAGCTGCTTGAGCAGGGCGTCCTTAGCTTCGTCACCATCCAGCAGCCGAGCTTCAACTCGGGCGTGAACGGCCAGATAAGTCCAGGTTGGAACGCGCAGCAGATCGGGATAAACCGCTGGCGACATATAGGCCTGTGGCCCCATGAAAGTCACCAGCGCCTGTGGCCGGTCTTGCAAGAAACCGGCATGCGGATTGGCACGGGCGCAGTGTCCCAACATAGCCACCGGCTGGCCGCCCTCCTCGATCAGCTTGAGCGGCAAATGCGTGACAAACGGAAAACCATCACCATCAGTGGACACTAAACTGGCAAACGGGTGCTCGCGCATGATGGCCGCAGAGTGCTGGGAGTGGTTGAATTGTGCAGGTAGATACATCAAAAGACTGTACCAAAACAAAGGCAGCCGAAGCGGCCTTATCACTCATTCCCACTCAATAAACACCAAATCCAAAAATCTGGTGTTTATACGGGTTGCCGCGTAGTTTGTGCCTTTACTTTGTGTGTAACTTTAGTGCGGTTACGGTAACCAGTGTGGGAAAAAGACGACATCGTTGAACGTTGATATAAAAAAGGCACTCAGGTAAAACTTACACGCAGTGGTCCTGCTAGCAAACATGCACGCCACAAAGCACTGTCACTTCTTGCTTGCTCTCCGTGCAGTTATTGCAGTAAAAAAGACGCATGTACAGCCTGCCAGCTTACATGCCTAGCGCAAATAGATAGTTTGCAACATGTTTACAGTCAAATCGCTACGCTAAAGTAAGTGGCGTTGATTTCTTGCTCTACTTAACACTCGGATTCAAAAATGTCGAAAAGCCACTCAGTAGTGCCCCAATTATCTGTAGTTTGAGATGTTACTATATATACAGATTTTTTAAGCATAGTATTTGCTTTAATTGCCAAACTTACAGCAACATGAGCAGGCCATTTCCCGCCTTTTGCAAGTGAGCGAACGAAACCATCACTGAAGTGCAATTTCAAATATTTCTCATCAGTATCATCAATGCACTCAAGAATGAATGGCCCAGTTTTAACTCTTATGGCATTCATTTTTTAGAAAGCAGCCTTTTTAGACTTGCATGCGCCTGACAGCGTTGTCTCAACATTACCTTTGCCAATTGGATTAACAATAGTTGATGTTGCGTAAAATCGTCCTGTCAATCGATTTATATTCAAAATTGTATAGCCAACATCTTTATTATACTGATAAATTCGATTATAGGCTTTGATCGCCTGCTCATCCACGCTCCAAGTGCCAGCCCATCCGAAGCCATTTGAGTCCAAATCAACTTTATTATTTGTATTGTAAAAATATGAAACTTCAGAATCAACATTTGCAAGACTTAAGACGTTTTTTTTCTCTACCGTAATCGCCACAGCACAAGCTTTGCACCAAACGCCACTATTTTTCGGATCGATTATTTTATCTCTAATGAATTCTGTATTCAAATCGCAACTCAATACAAATGGCTGTGCAAAGGCACTAGCGCAGAAAAGAAAAATAAAAGATTGCAAAAGTGATTTCATTTTATGAACACCATTTACGAAATGAACTAAATTGTGAATTACTGCTGATAACTACTGGTACCTGATATACGAGAAGAGCTATTTCGCATCAATTTCCAGCAAAACATTAAAATGCTGCACAGCTCTTCTGCATTTAATTAATTGCGATTAGCCTGTTCTTAGTCTTTAAACTAAACCGTGCGTACTTGAGATCCTGCGGAAGCCACACCCTAAAGCGCCAAAAGTCGCCACTATTTGACAGCCGTACGCTGTCAAAAGTGCTGTCTCGTCTTCGCTAAAGTTCTTCTTTTTTATTTTCATCGCTCACAACAATTACGGTTTACAACATAGACTGCAAAGTGCAGGTGCTTGCACAACTGTAATCGAAGTAAGTAAAAAATTCAACAAATTAACTTATTTCATTTAATAAAATATTAATTGCACGACGTATTTACATAAGAATTTGTCCTATTTTTCACTCCCACTCGATCGTCGCCGGTGGTTTTGAGCTGACGTCGTATGTCACCCGGTTGATGCCTCGGACCTCGTTGATGATGCGGCCCGACACTTTTTTGAGCAGCGCGTAGGGCAGCTCAGCCCAATCGGCCGTCATGAAATCGCTGGTTTGCACTGCGCGCAGGGCCACCACGTAGTCGTAGGTTCGGCCGTCACCCATCACACCCACGCTTTTCACGGGCAGGAACACGGTGAAGGCTTGGCTGGTCAGGTCGTACCAGGTCTTGCCCGTTTCATCGGTGAAGTTGCGCAGCTCTTCGATGAAGATCGCGTCCGCACGACGCAGCAAGTCGGCGTATTCTTTTTTGACTTCGCCCAAAATGCGCACGCCCAAGCCTGGGCCTGGGAAGGGGTGACGGTAGACCATCTCGCGGGGCAAGCCCAGCGCCACGCCCAGTTCACGCACCTCGTCTTTGAACAATTCGCGCAGCGGCTCCAGCAGTTTCAAGCCCAGTTGCTCCGGCAAGCCGCCCACGTTGTGGTGGCTCTTGATGGTGACGGCTTTTTTGCTCTTGGCACCGCCCGACTCGATCACGTCGGGGTAAATCGTGCCTTGGGCCAGGAAGGTCGCGCCTTTGTGGCCGCCGTCGCCTGCTTTGAGCTTGGCCGCTTGTTCCTTGAACACGTCGACAAACAAGCCGCCGATGATCTTGCGCTTGGCTTCTGGCTCGCTCACGCCGGCCAGTTTGCCCAAGAACAGCTCGCTGGCATCCACGCGGATGACATGGGCGTGCAACTTGCCAACGAACATGTCCATGACCATGTCGCCCTCGTTCAGGCGCAGCAGGCCGTGGTCCACAAACACACAGGTCAGCTTGTCGCCGATGGCGCGGTGGATCAAAGCTGCAGCCACCGACGAATCGACGCCGCCCGACAGGCCGAGAATGACTTCTTCGTCACCCACTTGCTCGCGGATTTTGGCGACGGCTTCTTCGATGTAGTCGCCCATGATCCAGTCCGGGCGGGCCTTGCAGATGTCGAGCACGAAGCGGTTGAGCAGCGCCTGGCCCTGCAAGGTGTGCGTGACTTCAGGGTGGAACTGCACCGCATAAAAGCCGCGAGCCTCATCGGCCATGCCGGCAATGGGGCAAGCCGGGGTCGAGGCCATGACCTTGAAGCCTTCAGGCAACTGGGTGACCTTGTCGCCGTGGCTCATCCAGACCTTGAGCATGCCGTGGCCTTCGGCCGTGGCGAAGTCTTCGATGCCCTTGAGCAATTCGGTGTGGCCATGGGCGCGGACTTCGGCGTAGCCAAATTCGCGGGTGTGTCCGGCTTCGACCTTGCCGCCCAATTGCTCGGCCATGGTCTGCATGCCATAACAAATGCCCAAAACCGGCACGCCCAGCTCAAACACCGCATCGGGGGCGCGGTCGTCCACCTCGTAGACGCTGGCGTGGCTGCCGGACAAGATCACGCCTTTGAGGTTACCGTCTTTGGCGTACTCGCGAACCCAATCGCTGCTCACATCACAAGGATGCACTTCGCAAAACACATGGGCTTCGCGCACACGGCGGGCGATGAGCTGGGTGACTTGGGAGCCGAAGTCGAGGATCAGGATCTTGGAGTGCTGCATGGCAGGCGTCGTTCTTTGAGAAATGAAAAGGCGTCTGGGGTGCAGACGCCTTGGTGGTCAAGTGCAGATTTTATTCGGCCCGGTAATTCGGCGCTTCTTTGGTGATCTGCACGTCGTGAACATGGCTTTCGCGGATGCCAGCAGCGGTGATTTCCACAAACTGCGATTCGTTGTGCATGGCCTCGATGGTGGCGCAGCCGCAGTAACCCATGCTGGCGCGCAAGCCGCCTGCCATCTGGTAAATGATCGAAACGACCGAGCCTTTGTAGGGCACGCGGCCTTCAATGCCTTCGGGCACCAGTTTGTCGGCGTTGGGGTTGCCGGTGCTGGACTCCTGGAAATAGCGGTCGGCGCTGCCTTGCTGCATGGCGCCAATCGAGCCCATGCCACGGTAGCTCTTGTAGCTGCGGCCCTGGAACAAGACGATTTCACCAGGCGCTTCTTCGGTGCCCGCAAACATGCCGCCCATCATCACGGTGCCTGCGCCTGCGGCGATGGCTTTGGCAATGTCGCCGCTGTAGCGGATGCCGCCGTCAGCGATCAAGGGCACGCCCGTGCCTTTGAGCGCGGTGGCCACAGAGTCGACCGCCATGATTTGCGGCACGCCCACACCCGCCACGATGCGGGTGGTGCAGATCGAGCCAGGGCCAATGCCAACCTTGACGCCGTCAGCACCCGCTTCGACCAGGGCCAAAGCCGCAGCGCCGGTGGCGATGTTGCCGCCAATGACTTCGATGTGGGGGTAGTTTTGTTTGACCCAGCGCACGCGGTCGAGCACGCCTTTGCTGTGGCCGTGCGCAGTGTCCACCACGATGGCGTCCACGCCTGCACGGGCCAGCGCTTCGACGCGCTCTTCGGTGCCCTCGCCCACGCCCACGGCTGCGCCCACGCGCAGTTTGCCTGCGGCGTCGCGTGCGGCATTAGGAAAGTTCAGCTGTTTGGTGATGTCCTTGACGGTGATCAGGCCCTTGAGTTCAAAGGCGTCGTTGACCACCAGCAGGCGTTCGAGTTTGTGCTTGTTGAGCAGGTGCTTGGCTTGCTCGGGGGTCGTTCCTTCGGGCACGGTGATCAGGCGCTCACGCGGCGTCATGATCTCGCTCACCTTTTGGTCGTAGCGGGTTTCAAAGCGCAGATCGCGGCCAGTGACGATGCCCACCACCTGGCGACCATCGCACACCGGGAAACCCGACACGCCCAGCTCTTCGCTCAGGGCCATGACCTGGCGCACGGTGGTGTCGGGGGTGATGACGACCGGGTCGCGCAGCACGCCGGATTCGTAGCGCTTGACCTTGGCCACTTGAGCAGCTTGCTCTTGGGCGGTGAGGTTTTTGTGCACGATGCCGATGCCGCCTTCCTGCGCGATGGCAATGGCCAGGCGGGCTTCTGTCACCGTGTCCATGGCGGCGGACACCAAGGGCAGATTCAGGCGGATGTTGCGGGTGAATTGCGTCGCGAGCGACGTGTCCTTGGGCAGGACTTGGGAATAGGCGGGGACGAGGAGAACGTCGTCAAAAGTCAGGGCTTTACCGAGTAGGCGCATAAGCTAGGGCTCCAAAAAATGGATTGTACCCGCGCCGCGCAAGGGATTTCCCTGCCTCCGTGCCAAAAAATGGCCCGAGCTGAAGCTGGTCAGGACGGGTCAGGCGTTCTGGTAATGCAGCACTTTGAGGGATTTTTCGGGTGAAACATCCACAAATGCGGCCGGATTGGCCAAGCGCTCCACAAAGCGCAGGCTGGGTGCAGCCTCGGTCACCTGGCTGTGCAAAAACTGCGTATCCAACTCCGGCGCGTTCAGACACAGCAGCACATGGCCTTGCGGTTCCAGCAGATCGGGCAGGCGGCGGATCAGCTTGATGTAGTCCTTGGTCGCGATGAAGCTGCCCTTTTGGTAGCTGGGCGGGTCGATCACGACCACACCGTAAGGCCCCATCTTGTTGATCTTGCCCCAGGTCTTGAAGACGTCGTGGCCCAGAAAACGAGCTTTGGCAGGCAAGTCGTTCAGGCGGTGGTTTTGCTGGCCAATGGCCAACGCGCCTTGGCTCATGTCCAGGTTCACCACCTGCGCAGCCCCGCCCTGCAAAGCCACCACCGAAAACGCGCAGGTGTAGGCGAACAGGTTGAGCACGTTTTCGTGTTGGGCATGGTTTTTGAGCCACTCCCGCCCATTGGCCATGTCCAGAAACAAGCCGTGGTTTTGCCCACGCATCACATGCACGATGTAACGAGCGCCCTGCTCGGTCACCACATGCGGCTCGGGCACACTGCCCGCCATCAGGCGCGTTTCGGCTTCGCCGGTGACCCGGCTCTGAAACACCCAGTTGAGCGGCTGGTTTGGGGCCAGCACTTGCCAGCGGGCTTCCAGAGCGCGGTGGCACTGGGCCAGTTCTTCGTCGGTCACCCGCTTAAAACTGGTCAAAACCCAGACGGGTGCAAACCAGTCCAGCGACCATTGCTCACAACCCGGATACATGCCGCCCCGCCCATGAAAAACACGTTGCGCGTCGTCGGTCAGGGCCATCTGGGCGATGGCATTCAAAAGTGCTTGCATGGTGTCTTTCAGTAACCCGCCGCCGAGCCGCTTTTGCGGTTGGCAAACAGGCCCGTGCGGCCCTTGCCCTGGCGCTTGAAGCGCTGACGCCGGGCCACTTTGGGGTCAACTTTGAGCGGACGGTACAGCTCAATGCGGTCACCTGCTTGCACGGGGTGTCCCCAAGCGACTTTGTGGCCCCAGATGCCGGGCTGCTGAAATCTCAGCGATGACAAAGCCGTCATATCGGCAGAACCATGGCTTTGCAGCCATTGGGCCATGCCCTGATCCAGCACAGCCCCTACCGTGCTGCCCTCGGGCACATGCAGGCTCATCTCCTGCACGTGCCGGGGCGCAAGGCTCCAGCAGAGCGTGACCTGAAGCGTCGACTCAGCCATAAACGGCTTCAGCGCGTTTCACAAACGCATCGACCAGGCTAGCCGCGATCTTGTCAAACACAGGGCCCACCAAAGTGGCCAGGGTTTTGCTGGAAAAGCCATACTGCAAATCCAGCTCGACCTTACAGGCACGCTGCGAGCCGTCGCCCACGGGCGAAAAACGCCACATACCGCTCAAATTGGAAAACGGGCCCTTGACCAGGCTCATGCCCACTGAGCGCCCTTCTTCGTGGGTGTTGCGGGTGGTGAAGGTTTGCTGGATGCCGCCCAGGCTGATGCCGACTTCGGCCACCATGCCTTGCGCGTCGGTTTCGAGCACGCGGGCCTGGTCGCACCAGGGCAAAAACTCGGGGTAGCTGGCCACATCGGTGACGAGGCGAAACATTTCCTCTGGGGCATACCAGATCAGGACGGACTTGTGGATATTCTTCATACAATGATGCGATTGTAGTTTTCCAATCCGGCGCTTTGTTTTCCAGCCGCCTGGACTTCCTTGAGAACGGCCAGGCCGTCCCTATCTGTTCACCATGGCCACCACCAAAAAAACAACCGCCGCCCCCACCTTTGCCAAGATCGCCGAGAACAAAAAGGCCGCCTTCGACTATTTTTTCGAAGAGCGCTACGAGGCAGGCATGGTGCTGGAAGGCTGGGAGGTCAAGGCCATCCGCGAAGGCAAGGTGCAGCTCACCGACGGATATGTGGTCATTCGCAATGGTGAACTGTTCATCATCGGTTGCCTGATCAACCCGCTCAAAACCGCATCCACCCACATCAACCCCGAAGCCGCACGCACGCGCAAGCTGCTGCTGAACAAGGAAGAGATCAAACGGCTGATCGGCAAGATCGAACAAAAGGGTTACACCTTGGTGCCGATCAACCTGCACTGGAAATCAGGCAAGGTCAAATGCGACATCGCGCTGGCCAAGGGCAAAGCTGAACACGACAAACGCGACACCATCAAGGACCGCGAAGGCAAGCGCGAAGTGGAACGCGCCATGAAGAGCCGGCACCGCTGAATTTCTGTAGGAGCAAGCGCTTTGTCTTTGTGGGAGGCTGCCCCTGCGGCCGAATCTGCCAGCACAGCGGCAGATCAGGCATTCGCGAGCGGGGGCTCGCTCCTACGTTAAATCGCGCAATGGGTGGTGGTCCGAGGGCCAGGGGCTCACAAAGAAACGTGCGGCTTCAGACAGATCCACCTCCTCCACACGCGCAGGCTTCCAGTTCGGGCTGTGGTCTTTGTCCACCGCCAGGGCACGGATACCCTCCACCGTGTCGCTGTCGCTGACGGCGCGCAGGTGAAAGCAGTGGTGCACCATGTCACGCTCCATGCGCAGGTCGTCGGCCAGGCTCATTTGACGGGCGCGGCGAATTTGCTCCAGCACCACATGCAGCATCAAGGGAGAGCGCTGACGCAAGGCGTGTGCCGTCTTCTGGCTCCACTCGTCGGTAGAAGACTCCAGCTTGTCCAGCATGGCCTTGACGCTGGGCAGGCCAAAGACTTCATCCATCTGGGGCTGTGGCGTCAGCTTTTCAGGCGTCATCGCTCCCGCCTGGGCCAACACCCAACGCTCCACCGATTCGGCATTTTCAAAGGGGCTGCTGATCAGGGTTTGCCAGATCGGCTCCAGCATGCCGCTGGGCAGCGCGATGTCCGCCAGTTTGGCGGCCACGGCTTGGGGACCAGAGAGCATGTGGCCGGTGAGGCCCAGGTATTCACCCAGGCGGCCGGGACAGCGGCTCAGAAAATACCCGCCGCCCACATCCGGAAACAAACCGATGTTGGTTTCGGGCATGGCCATTTTGGTGCGCTCGGTCACCACGCGCACGCTCGCGCCCTGGCTGATGCCCATGCCACCACCCATGACAATGCCGTCCATGAAGGCGATGTAGGGCTTGCTGTAGGTGTGAATCAGGTGGTTCAGGCGGTACTCTTCGGTGAAAAAATCACCCAAAGAGGCATCACCCGCGTGAGCAGCCTGATGGAAAAACCGGATGTCTCCGCCTGCGCAAAATGCACCGAATGGGCCTTCTTTGCCAGTGCCGCGAACAGCCACCGCCAACACTTGGGGGTCGGTCTGCCAGGCCAGCAGGGCTTGGGTCAAGGAGCGCACCATGTCGAGTGACAAGGCGTTGAGCGCCTTGGGACGGTTCAGGGTGATGCAGCCGATACGGCCTTCAATTTGCGCGATGACATCAGACATTGTTTTGTCTCCAGCCTAACCATTCATTGAGAAGCAAGGCACCCAACACCAGGGTACCCCCCAAAAGCACACTCAGCTGCGGCGCTTCATTAGCGCCCCACCAGGCCAAAGCGATGCCAAAAACGATTTCAAGCAAGGCCAGCAAAGCCACTTCAGGCGCTTTGAGCACCCGGGCACACACCACCGACAAAGCACAGGGAATAGCCAACTGAAACAAGCCCAGTATGCCCAACAAACCCACATCATGAGCCGAGGCCTGAAACGGCCAAGCCAGCGGCAAAGTAAGCGCCGACGAGATCAGGGCGCCCAACATGACCGACGGCACCAGATCTAGGTTGTGGCCTTCACTCTGGCTTTTTTGCACCAGTGTCCATTGCACGGAGCCTGCAATGGGCACGCACAAAGCCACGAGGGAACCGACCAGGAAGTTCGGATCGCCCAAGCTCAGTTGCGAGCCATACATCCAGCCAATGCCGATGCCTGCCAACACAATGGCCAGCCAAGTGCGGGCTGGCAAACGATGGCCCAAAAACACCCGTGTGATCAGCGCTGTGAGCAAAGGCCCGACCGCCATGGTGATCAGCACATTGGCCACCGCCGTCAAGGTGAGTGCCACCATGAACGCGGTGAACATGACGCTCCAGCACACGCCGGAGAACCAAAAGTAACGGCTGCGCAAAGGCAGCCGTGACCAGACACTTCGGCCCTGCCACAAAGGCAGGATGACCAGCAATGACACAACGGTGAAGAAGCTGCGCCAGAAGGTGACTTCAAAGCTGCGCGCTTGATCCAGGTGCCGCGTCACCACCCCGGCCATGGACCACAGGGCAGTGACGCCCAACATGGTCCAGACGGCCATGCCGTGGGTCATACGCATCGGGGGTCAGCCGATCACTTGTTGCGCTTGCGATCGCTTTCCTTCAGGAAGCGTTTGCGCAGACGCACGCTCTTGGGCGTGATTTCGACCAGTTCGTCGTCCTCGATGAACTCAACGCCGTATTCCAGTGTGAGGTCAATCGGGGGGGTGATCTTGATCGCGTCTTCTTTGCCGGACACGCGGAAGTTGGTCAGCTGCTTGGTACGTGTCGCGTTGACGACCAGGTCGTTGTCACGACTGTGGATACCCACAATCATGCCTTCGTACACCGGATCGTTCGCCTTGACGAACATGCGGCCGCGGTCGTCCAGCTTGCCCAGGGCGTAAGTGAAGATTTCACCGTCGTCCATGGAGATCAGCACACCGTTCTTGCGGCCACCGATTTCACCTTTGTGCGGCTCGTAGCCGTCAAAGATGTTGGAGATCAGACCGGAACCACGGGTCAAGTTCAGGAATTCGTTGGTGAAACCGATCAGGCCACGGGCAGGAATGCGGTATTCCAGACGGACACGACCACGGCCATCGGGTTCCATGTTGACCAGCTCGCCCTTGCGCTCGCCCAGGGCTTGCATCACGCCGCCCTGGTGAGTTTCTTCGATGTCGGCAGTCACCAGCTCGATAGGCTCGTGGCGCTCACCGTTGATGTCGCGGTACAGCACACGTGGCTTGGACACTGCCAGCTCATAGCCTTCACGGCGCATGTTTTCCAGCAAGATGGTCAGGTGCAATTCACCGCGACCAGCGACTTCAAAGATACCGTCTTCATCGGTTTCTTTCACACGCAGGGCCACGTTGTGTTGCAGTTCTTTTTGCAGGCGGTCCCAGATCTGGCGGCTGGTCACAAACTTGCCTTCACGGCCAGCCAAAGGCGACGTGTTCACGCAGAAGTTCATGGTCAGCGTGGGCTCGTCCACCTTGAGCATGGGCAGTGGTGCGGGGTTGACCGGATCGGTCACGGTCACGCCGATGTTCAGGTCGGCAATGCCGTTGATCAACACGATGTCGCCAGGACCGGCTTCGGTCACTTGCACACGGTCCAAGCCTTGGAATGTCAGCACCTGGTTGACACGGCCTTTGATGGTGGAGCCATCTGGACCTTCCATCACAACCACGTCCATGTTGGGTTTGACGGTACCTTGGCTGATGCGGCCCACGCCGATACGGCCCACAAAGGTCGAGAAGTCGAGGGCGGAAATTTGCAACTGCAGTGGCGCTGCAGGGTCGCCGGCGTTGGGTTTGACGTGCTTGAGCACGGTGTTGAACAGGGCCGACATGTCGGGGCCCCACTGCTCACCAGGTGCGCCTTCTTCCAGCGATGTCCAACCGTTGATACCGGAGGCATACACCACAGGAAAGTCCAGCTGCTCGTCGTTCGCACCCAGTTTGTCGAACAGGTCAAAAGCGGCGTTGACCACTTTGTCGGGGTTCGCACCGGGCTTGTCGACCTTGTTCACCACAACGATGGGCTTGAGGCCCAACGCCAGGGCTTTCTTGGTCACGAAGCGGGTCTGAGGCATAGGGCCTTCTTGCGCATCGATCAGCAGCACCACGCCGTCCACCATGGACAAAGCGCGTTCAACTTCACCACCAAAGTCCGCGTGACCGGGGGTGTCCACGATGTTGATGTGGGTGCCTTCCCAGCTCACAGCGCAGTTTTTGGCCAGGATGGTGATGCCACGTTCGCGTTCGATGGCGTTGTTGTCCATGACGGTGTCGACCACTTTTTCGTGGTCAGCGAAGGTACCAGACTGGCGCAGCAGTTGGTCGACCATGGTGGTTTTACCGTGGTCAACGTGCGCGATGATGGCGATGTTGCGAATTTGCTTGCTCATGCTTTCTCTTCCTTTAAACCTGCTCGGCCAGCAAAGGCTCGTTCACAGGTGATTTTTCCAAAATCTGTTGAATTTCCATCGGGCTCAACAATCGACCCGGAATCAATTCGCCGCCATGCACAACAGCTGTTCCCAGCAAGGCACGAGGATGCTCTCCATACACCACGACTTGATCACAATCAACCCAGAGGCCGCGTCTGCGCACCCCACTCAAAAAACGCCCAGCGTTGTCGCTGTCCAGGCTCACCTCGGTGTAGCCCGGCAACAAAACATCGACCGGCAGCAAAGCGCCCAGACGCTTGGCTTCGTCCATCGCTTCCAGATCCTGCAGCGTCACGCACTGTGACGCCTCAAAAGGACCTGTGACCACGCGGCGCAACGCGCTCAAGTGGCCACCACAACCCAAGGCCTCGGCGATGTCTTCGCCCAGTGTCCGGATGTAGGTCCCTTTGCTGCAACGCACACGCAAACGCAGAAAAGGCGCATCGCCTTGCAGTTTCATGTCCAGCAGATCCAGGTCATGAATCACCACGTTGCGCGCTTCGCGCTCAACGGTTTCGCCCTCACGGGCATATTCGTACAAAGCCTTGCCGTCCTTTTTCAAGGCGCTGTGCATCGGTGGCACCTGACTGATCGGTCCCATGAACCGGTCCAGCACTTCCACCACTTGGCCGGGAGTACAACGCACTTCACGCGTTTCAATCACTTCGCCTTCGGCATCGGCCGTGCTGGTTTTCAGCCCGAGACGAACCGTCGTCTCATAAGTTTTGTCGGCATCCAGGAGCTGCTGACTGAACTTGGTAGCCGCACCAAAACACAAAGGCAACACACCGGTGGCCAAGGGATCCAAAGTCCCTGTGTGGCCAGCTTTCTCGGCCCGCAACAACCACTTGGCTTTTTGCAAAGCCTGGTTGCTGGAAAGACCCAGCGGTTTGTCGAGCAACAGCACCCCGTGCACAGGGCGCCGTTGCACCCTGGTGCGTGGCGCGTTCATGCTCAGTCCTCTTGGGCGCGAGACGACACGGCCTTGGCGATCAATGCGTTCATGTCCGATGCACGCTCGGTGGTGCGGTCAAACAAAAAGTGCAATGTCGGCACGGTGTGGATGTGCAAACGCTTGAACAAACCATTGCGCAGGAAGCCCGCTGCCGCATTCAACCCTTCAGTGGCTTCTTCGGGATTACCCGTCAAAACACTGAAATAGACTTTGGCGTGGGCGTAATCGGGCGTGACCTCAATCGCGTTGATCGTGACCATGCCCACACGCGGGTCTTTCAACTCGCGCGCGATCAATTCGGCCAGATCGCGCTGGATCTGGTCGGCCACGCGGAAACCGCGATTGGGAACGGACGATTGCTTCTTGCGCGCCATTTACAGCGTTCTCGCAATTTCCTTGACGTCGAAGAATTCGAGTTGATCGCCTTCTTTGATGTCGTTGTAGTTCTTGAGCTTGATACCGCACTCGAAGCCTTCTTTGACTTCGCGCACATCGTCTTTGAGACGCTTGAGCGAATCCAGCTCGCCTGTGTAGATGACCACGTTGTCGCGCAGCAGACGGAATTTGGCGTTGCGGGTGACTTGACCCGATGTGACCATACAACCTGCAACGGTACCGATCTTGGAAGCCACGAACACGGTGCGGATTTCGGCCATACCCATGATTTCTTCGCGCTGCTCTGGTGCCAACATGCCCGACATGGCGGCCTTGAGCTCATCCACAGCGTCATAAATGATGTTGTAGTAATGCAGGTCAACGCCATTGCCTTCGGCCAATTTGCGCGCGCCGGCATCGGCACGCACGTTGAAACCGATCACGATGGCTTTGGATGCGATCGCCAGGTTGACGTCGGATTCACTGATACCACCCACGCCGGAGTAGACCAATTGCACTTTGACTTCTTCAGTCGACAGCTTGAGCAAGGAAGCGCCCAAGGCTTCTTGTGAGCCCTGCACGTCGGCCTTGATGATGATCGGCAGCATCTTGACTTCGCCGGCAGACATGTCGGTGAACATGTTTTCGAGCTTGGCCGCTTGTTGCTTGGCCAGCTTGGTGTTGCGGAACTTGCCAGCGCGGTAAGTGGCGATTTCGCGGGCACGGCGTTCGTCGCCCATGACCATGAATTCGTCACCGGCTTGTGGCACTTCGGTCAAACCCTGGATCTCAACCGGGATCGATGGACCTGCGGACTTGATCGGTGCACCGTTTTCGTCCAACATGGCACGTACGCGACCAAAGGTCTGACCAGCCAGCACCACGTCCCCCGTGTTCAAAGTACCAGACTGGACCAGGATGGTGGCCACAGGACCACGGCCTTTGTCCAAGCGCGCTTCGATCACCAAGCCCTTGGCCGCAGCGGCGACCGGGGCCTTGAGTTCCAGCCCTTCGGCTTGCAAGAGCACTTGCTCCAACAGGTCGTCAATGCCCATACCGGTTTTGGCCGACACCGACACGAAGGGAGAGTCGCCACCGAATTCTTCGGGCACGACTTCTTCGGCGATCAGTTCGCTGCGAACGCGTTCGATGTTGGCATCGGGCTTGTCCATCTTGTTGATGGCCACCACGATCGGCACACCGGCTGCTTTCGCGTGCTTTATGGCTTCTTTGGTCTGAGGCATCACGCCGTCGTCACCCGCCACCACCAGGATGACGATGTCGGTGGCTTGTGCACCACGGGCACGCATGGCCGTGAAAGCCTCGTGACCAGGGGTGTCCAGGAACGAAATCATGCCGCGATCTGTTTCGACGTGGTACGCACCAATGTGCTGGGTGATACCACCGGCTTCACCCGAAGCCACTTTGGCTCGGCGAATGTAGTCGAGCAACGAGGTTTTACCGTGGTCAACGTGGCCCATAACGGTAACCACAGGGGCACGCGGTAAAGACTCTGCATGCTGATCCAACACTTCGTCGTCGGTGAACGCTTCTGGATCGTCCAGCGCAGCGATCACGGCCTTGTGACCCATTTCTTCCACCACGATCATGGCGGTGTCTTGGTCCAAAGGCTGGTTCATCGTGGCCATTTGGCCGAGCTTCATCAAGTGCTTGATGACCTCGGAAGCCTTGATGGCCATTTTGTGAGCCAATTCGGCCACGGTGATGGTTTCGGGCACGTGCACTTCGATCACGCGCACTTCTGCGGGTGCCGACTGGGTGTGCGAATCATCACGATCACGCTCATTGCCACGGCGACCACGTGGTCCACCGCGCCAGTTGTTGCGGCCCACACCACCGCTGCTGTCGCCGCGTGTAGGAATCGCCTTTTTCTTGGCTGGATCACCCGCCCAGCTGGATGACAGCTTGGCAGATTTGACTTCTTTGTTGCCACCGGGGCCCGAAGGCGCGGCAGCTTGGGCTGCAGCAGCGCGTGCGCCCGGCGCTGGTGTGCCTGCCGGTTTGTGCAAAGTGCCTTTGACAGCGGCTTTGGCTTCGACCTTGGGCTCTTCTTTCTTGGCGACCAACACCTTTTTAGGGGCATTCATCATCGTGCGAATGGCTTCGGCTTCGGCCAAGGCCTTGCGACGACGCGCGTCAAGATCGGCTGCACGGGCGGTGTCTTCGTCGGCTTTGGCCTTCGAATCGGCGGCGGCTTTTTGCGCAGCAGCTTCGCGGGCTTCTTGATCGGCTTTGGCTTTGGCAGCAGCGGCTTCGGCAAGCTGAGCAGCCTTGGCTGCGGCAACGCTTTCGGCAGAGATAACAGGAGCGGCTGGCGCAGTCTTCACTTGCGATGCGGCATTGATGCTGGCGGCTTCGGCACGGGCCAGTTGCTCGCGCTCTTCACGGCTCAACTGCGGCTTGGCAGGCGCGGCCTGACCAGCGGCCAAAGCAGCTGCTTCGGCCAAAGATTGGGCCTCAGCACGGGCTTTCGCCTCTTGTGCTTCCATTTCAGAACGCTGCTGAGCTTCTTGCGCTTCGCGCACACGGCGCTTTTCGACCAGTTCTTCTTCCTGGCGGCGAATCAGCTCGGCCTGACGGCGGGCTTCTTCTTCGCGGCGCGCCAGATCAGCGTGATCGATCACGGGCTCTTGTGGCTCTTGGGCTTGCGCCTCTTGCACAGGCTCGTCATCGCGCTTGATCAAGGTGCGTTTTTTGCGCACTTCAACCTGGATCGTGCGGGCTTTGCCAGAGGCATCGGCTTGCTTGATCTCGCTGGTGGATTTCTTCACCAGGGTGATTTTTTTACGGTCACCGGCCACGGTGCCGTGGCTGGCTTGCAGGTAACTGAGCAATTTTTGCTTGTCAGCGTCGTTCAGCGTATCGCTGTCCGCGCTCTTGGCAACGCCTGCTGATCGCAATTGATCGAGCAAGACATCGGCAGATTTTTTGAGTTCGTTTGCGAACTCGGCAACAGTGGTACTGGACATATTGTGTTCAAGCCTCCATAGCTTCAGGCCTGGCCAGCGAACCAATGTTCGCGGGCTTTCATGATCAGGGCGGTCGCCTCTTCAGCTGTCTGAGCAGTGATGTCAGTCAGTTCATCGGTGGCCAAGTCAGCCAAATCGTCACGGGTATGGATACCCGCTTCAACCAGCTTGGAAATCAACTCAGGCGTCAAGCCTGGCAGGTCACGCAGATCCTGAGAAACGTCTTCGACGCTCTCTTCGCGTGCAATCTCAAGGGTCAACAACGCGTCTTTGGCGCGTGTGCGCAACTCGTTGATGGTGTCTTCGTCGAAGCTTTCGATTTCCAGCATTTCCTGGATCGGCACATAGGCCACTTCTTCCAGGCTGGTGAACCCTTCGCCAATCAGGATGTCGGCAATCTCCTGGTCCACATCGAGCTTTTCCATGAACAGCTGGCGAATGCCGGTGGTTTCTTCGGCTTGCTTTTGAGCAGACTCGGCCGCGTCCATGATGTTGATCTTCCAGCCGGTGAGGTCAGAAGCCAGGCGCACGTTTTGACCACCACGGCCAATCGCGATCGCCAGGTTTTCTTCGTCCACCACCACATCCATGGCGTGCTTTTCTTCGTCCACCACGATGGATTGCACGTTGGCCGGGGCCAGGGCACCGATCACGAACTGGGCGGGGTCTTCGCTCCACAACACGATGTCGACGCGCTCGCCAGCCAATTCATTGGTCACGGCGTTCACACGGGTGCCGCGAACACCGACGCAAGTGCCGATGGGGTCCACGCGCTTGTCGTGAGACAAAACAGCAATCTTGGCGCGTGAGCCGGGGTCACGGGCGCAGGTTTTGATTTCCAGCAGGCCTTGCTCGATCTCGGGCACTTCCTGACGGAAGAGCTCGATCATGAATTCGGGGGCCGATCTCGACAACAAGATGGGAGCGCCGCGCAAAGTCAAATCGACTTCCATGATCATGGCGCGCACACGGTCGCCGCTGCGCAGGTTTTCCTTGGGGATCATTTCGCTGCGACGCAGACGGCCTTCAATGCGGCCAGCCTCGCAGATGATGTCGCCTTTGTCCATGCGTTTGACGGTACCGACAAAAATCTTCTCACCGCGCGACATGAAGTCGTTGAGCAGCATTTCGCGCTCGGCGTCACGGATTTTTTGGAGGATGACCTGCTTGGCCGCCATGGCGCCAATGCGGCCAATGGGCAAAGACTCGATCGGCTCTTCGATGTATTCATCGACTTCGATGTCAGGGATTTGCTCTTTGGCTTCAAACAGCAAAATTTCCTGCTCGGGCAACTGCAAACCGGCTTCATCGGGCACCACGTGCCAGCGGCGGAAAGTTTCGTAATTGCCGTTGTCGCGGTCCACCGCCACGCGGATGTCCACTTCGCCGGAATATAGCTTTTTGGTGGCTTGGGCCAAAGCGGCCTCCACGGCACCAAATACCACGTCGCGCTCAACGTTCTTTTCACGTGAGATGGCTTCGACCAACATCAACATTTCGCGATTCATGACTTGACTCTCCTGTTCCACTGGGCCTGCGGTTCAGACCCGATAAAAATGCTCAAAACCCGACACCCAGGTCAGGCCTCAACCTTTGGCTTGCGCCCTTTGAAATCCACCACGGGCGCCAAACGGGCCTCGCGCAATTCATCCAACGTGAATCCCAGCGCATGCAAAGGCGCAGGGACTCTTTTTTTACTGATTCTTTGACCGGGCTTCACGGCGGGGGCATCGCTCCAGACGATTTGCCAGCCTTCGCCATTGCTGGTTCGCTCCAGGGTGCCGCGAAACTTCTTGCGGCTGGCACTGACCAAACCGGCTGCGTTCTCGCCCATGGGGGCCTTGAGGCTGATGTCGATCAACTCACCAGCGAAACGCTCAAAATCTTTTTCATGACGCAGCGGGCGGTCAATACCAGGAGAGGAAACCTCAAGCCGGTTGTACTCAATGCCGTCAACTTCCAAGGCAAACTGCAGTTGGCGATTGACTTTTTCGCAATCTTCAACGTTGATAAAGAGCTCTGAACCGGGCTGCCATGGCCAGTCGATGGTGATGCGCAACAAACCGCCCGCTGTGCGGTCAATTTCGACCAGGTCATAGCCCAGGCCGGTCACGGTTTCTTGAACAATTTGCTGCAATGCCACAGAGCTTCGAAATATCAACGTTAAAAAAGAAAGACCCAAAAAAAACGGGCGGTGAAAACCCGCCCGTTTGGTCGTGAAGCCGGTATTCTAGCTGAAAAACGTGCTAAGTGCGTGATTTCTAAGGAAAATGAAGCGCAGTTTGCGGCAAACTTGCTCAGGCATTTGGAAAGGCATCCAGCAAACTCCGCGTGTAAACATGACCGGGTTCGTGCAGAACCCGACCCGCAGGACCGGCCTCCACGATCTGCCCGGCTTTCAGCACCATCACCTGATGGGCCATGGCCCTTAAAACATCGATATCGTGGGTAATCAATAAATAAGCGATAGAACGCTTTTTTTGTAAATCCTGCAGCAATTTCAGGATTTGCTTTTGCACCGTCACATCGAGCGCGCTGGTCGGCTCGTCCAGCACCAGAAGATCGGGATCCACCACCAAAGCCCGCGCCAAGGCCATGCGCTGCCTTTGACCGCCCGAAAAAGAGTGGGGATAGCGGCTGAGCAAATCCGGAAAATCGGCGGTGCTCAGCCCCACTTCAGCCAAAGTGGCCAAAACACGGGTCTCAATTTGGGCTTCGGTGGCCTGGGGCTGGTGCAAGCGCAAGCCTTCAGAGACGATCTCGCCGACGGTCATTCGAGGAGAAAGGCTGCCATACGGGTCCTGAAAAACCACCTGCACGCGTTGCCGCAAAGCCTTGTCTCTGGCTGGCGAGTTTTGCCATGTTTGTCCACCCAATGACAAATCGCCGTCAAACGGGGTCAAACCCAACACCGCTTGCGCCAAGCTGGACTTGCCCGAACCCGACTCCCCCATCACCCCCAAGGTGGTGCCTGCATCGATCTGAAAATTGGCAGCCTGTACCGCGGTGAAATGGTCTTTTTTGAACCACCCTCGCAAACCTGGCACAGCCATGGGGTAACGCACGCGCAGCCCTTGAGCCCGCAGCAGCGGCTTGGCCTCGCTTGCATCCACCTGAACCAGACCTTCACGGCTGGGGCGGCTGTCCAGCAGCTTTTGCGTGTAGGGGTGCTGTGGCCTTGCAAACACTTCTGTCAAAGCCCCCTGCTCCACCAGATGCCCCTTTTCCATCACGGCAACATGGTCCGCGAAGTGACGGACCAAGGCCAGGTCGTGGGTGATCAAGAGCACGGCCATGCCTGTTTTGGCCTGCAAAGCGGCCAGCAAATTCAGCATTTGCAAACGCAAACTGGCGTCCAGAGCGGTCGTGGGTTCGTCGGCCAGCAGCAGTTTGGGCTCCGAGGCCAAGGCCATGGCCATCATGGCGCGCTGCCTTTGTCCACCCGACAGCTGATGCGGGTAAGCCGCAAATCGGCGGTGCGGGTCATCGATGCCGGTTTCAGCCAGCAAGGCCTCTGCCCTTTGGTCAGCCTCCTGGCGACGCAGCATTTTTTTGAGTTGAAGCACCTCAGAGATCTGCTGACCCACCGTCATCAAGGGGTTGAGCGCCGTCATCGGCTCCTGAAAAATCATGGCGATTTCATCACCACGGATGCGCGTCATCTCCGCTGGCGACTGCCGCAACAAATCGCGCCCTTGCCACAGCACTTGTCCACCCAGTTGCGCCGACTCCAGCAAGCGCAGCACCGACAAAGCCGTGACCGACTTGCCCGAGCCCGATTCGCCCACCAGCGCACAGCGTTGACCAGGCTGGATGCTCAGGTTGATGCCATGCACCACCTCGTTGCCGCCAAAGGACACACGCAAGTCGCGCAATTGCAGCAGAGGGGCGCTCATGCGTCGGCCTTTCGGGGGTCCAGGGCGTCACGCAAGGCGTCTCCCATGAAAGTCAGCAGCAACAAAGTCACCACCAGCACGGCAAAGGTGGAAATCGATATCCACCAAGCGTCGATGTTGTTTTTGCCCTGGGCCAGCAGCTCACCCAAGGATGGCGTGCCGGGCGGCACACCCAGGCCCAGAAAATCGAGCGAGGTCAAAGCCAAAATGGCTCCGCTCATGCGAAACGGCAAAAAGGTCACCACCGGCGTCATGCTGTTGGGCAGCACATGCCGCCAGATGATTTGCCAATGGCCCAAGCCCAGCGCCCGCGCCGACTTGACGTAGTCCAACTGGCGGTTGCGCAGGAACTCGGCCCGCACATAGTCCGACAAGCCCATCCAACCAAACAGGCTGAGCAGCACCAACAGCAAACCCACACTGGGCTCAAACACGGCAGAAAAAATGATCAGCAGGTACAGCTCGGGCATGGCGCTCCAGATTTCGATGAAGCGCTGGAACACCAAATCGGTTTTGCCCACAAAAAAGCCCTGCACGGCCCCGGTCAGCACGCCCAACAGCACCCCGAAAAGCGTCAGTGCCAGCGCAAACAACACCGAGACCCGAAAGCCGTAGAGCAAACGGGCCAGCACATCACGTCCCCGGTCATCGGTGCCCAGCCAGTTGCGCGCCGTCGGAGGTGCCGGGTTGGGCAAGGGCGCAAAGTAGTCGAGTGTGCTGTGGTGGTAAGGGTTGGGCGCTTGCAAAGCCCAATTGCCATCCTTGTGCAGTTGCTGCTGAATGAACGGGTCCAGGTAGTCGGCAGGGGTTTCAAAGTCGCCGCCAAACAACTTTTCGGGCAAGGTCTGCACCACCGGGAAATACCACTGCCCCTGAAAACGCACCACCAAGGGTTTGTCGTTCGACAAAAACTCCGCGCCCAAGCTGAACACGAACAAGGTCACGAAAACGATCAGGCTGCCCAAACCCAGGCGGTTGCGCTTGAAACGCTGCCAAGCCCGCGCCGAAGGCGAGGCCTGCGCAGATGAAAAGGATGTCGCTGATGGGCTCATTGGTCGAACTTCACACGCGGGTCCACCCACAAATAACAAAGGTCACTGACGAGCTTGGTGACCAGGCCGATCAGGGTGAACAAATACAAGGTGCCCAGCACCACCGGGTAGTCGCGCCGAATGACGGCTTCGTAGCTGAGCAAACCCAGACCATCGAGCGAGAACAAGGTCTCAATCAGCAAAGAACCGGTGAAAAACGCGCCAATGAAAGCCGCCGGGAAACCTGTGACCAGCGGGATCAGCGCATTGCGCATGACGTGCCGATACAGAACCCGGTTTTCGCTCAAGCCTTTGGCGCGGGCCGTCAGCACGTACTGCTTGCGGATTTCTTCGAGAAAAGCGTTTTTGGTCAGCATGGTGATGACGGCAAACGAGCCCAACACACTGGCCGTGACCGGCAAGGCGATGTGCCACAAATAATCGACCACCTTGGCACCCCAGCCGAGCTGGTCCCAGTTGGACGAAGTCAAGCCGCGCAGCGGAAACCACTGCAGCTGCCCACCAAAAATCACGAGCAAGGCCACGCCCAGAACAAAGCCCGGAATGGCGTAACCCACCAGCACCAGCAAACTGGTCAGGGTGTCAAAACGCGTGCCTGCCCGCACCGCCTTGGCAATGCCCAAAGGTACCGACACCAGATAGCTCAGGAAAAACGTCCACAGACCCAGACTGATCGAGACCGGCAGTTTTTCCTTGATCAGACTCCACACGTCTTTGGGGTAGAAAAAGCTTTTTCCCAGATCGAATTGAGCAAACTGTTTGAGCATCATCCAGAAACGCTCGGTGGGCGGTTTGTCAAAGCCATACAGGGTTTTGATCTCGGCAATGCGCGCGGCATCCACACCCTGGCGGCCACGGTAACCACTGCCCGCCGCCGCAGCGCCCTCGCCGCCTGTGTCACGCCCCTGCAGCTGAGCCACCATTTGCTCCACCGGACCACCGGGCACAAACTGGATGACCGCAAAAGTCATCAACAAGACCCCGAACAAGGTCGGGATCATCAGGAGCAAGCGTTTGAAAATGTAGGCCAGCATGTTTCAAGGGCCTTTCTTGGCGACCGTTGGCACGGCTTGAGCGGACTTTGCCGAGCGCGACCACCAGACCGAAGTCACCAAGGCCTCTGGTTGGTAATAGCGCGGCAAATTGGCGGGTCGGTCAAAAGCCGCCGCACGCCAGGACACCCGGTGCACCGCGCCATACCAATGGGGCACCACGTAATGGCCGTGGCGCAATACCCGGTCCAAAGCCCGCAAGCTGGCCACCAACTCAGGCCGGGAGGTGGCGCTGACGGCTTTGTCCAGCAAGGCGTCCACGGCTGGGTCCTTCAGGCCCAGCACATTGCCAGAGCCCTCAACGTCCGCTGCTTTGCTGCCAAAGCGCTCCAGCAATTCGGTGCCCGGTGCCTCACTGCCCACTGTGCGGTTGCTGACGATGTCGAAATCAAACACATCCATGCGCTTTTGCAGCAAGGCGAAGTCGATCACTTTGTATTGCACCTGAATGCCCAGCTTTTCCAGATTTTTCGCAAAGGGCGTGACCACGCGCCCCATCGAGCCGGAGCTGTCCAGAAACTCCAGGGTCAGCGCCTGACCGCCCGCGTTGCGCAAAGCGCCGTCACGGTAAGTCCAGCCCGCCTGCGCAAGCAAATCGCGGGCTTGGCGCAGGTGGTCGCGCAGGGTATGCCCAGAGTCGATGGCCAACTCCGTCTTGGGTGGCTGCGGCACGTCTTGCTCAAACACGGCGGCAGGCAGCTTGTTCTTCAAAGGCTGCAGCAAAGCCAATTCATCGGGACCGGGCCTGCCTTTAGCCTCGAAGTCACTGGCCACGAAATAGCCGCGCACACGGCTGTAGGCGTTGTAAAACAGCTGGCGGTTCAGCCATTCAAAGTCCATGGCCAAAGCAATCGCCTGGCGCACCCGCACATCCTTGAATTTGTCGCGACGCAGGTTGAACTGAAACCCCTGAAAGTCGCCCGCATTGCCATGCGGCAACTCGGCCTTGATCAGCTCGCCCCGCTCAAACGCACGCCCCGTGAAGGCCCTAGCCCATTCGCGTGCAATGAACGACTGCATGTAGTCGAACTCACCCGCCTTGAAGGCTTCAAGCTGCGCTGTACTGTCTTTGTAAATTTTGTAGGTGATGCGGTCAAAGTTGAACAGGCCCTTGCGCACGTTCAAGTCTTTGGCCCAGTAATCCGGATCACGCACATAGGTGATGTCTTTGCCAAACTGCACCGGCCCGATGCGGTAAGGGCCCGACGCAATCGGGATGTCCATCACCATCTGGTCGAGCGCTTGCAGGGCGTTGCCTTTGAGGCCCCATTGGCGGCTGAACACCGGCAAGCTGCCGACGATCAGGGGCAGTTCGCTGTTGGGGCGTACAAAATCAAAGCGGACACTGCGCTCGCCCAGAACAGTGGCCGCCTTCACCTCGCCAAAATACGTGCGGTATTGGGGTGCCGCCTGCTTGCTGGTCAGTCGTTCAAACGAGTGGCGCACATCGGCGGCCAACACCGGATCGCCGTTGTGAAAACGGGCCTGGGGGTGGATCTGAAACGTCACCGACAAGCGATCAGGCGAGACCTGAATGTCAGAGGCCAGCAAACCATAAGCCGTGGTTGGTTCGTCCATGTTGCCGACCAACAAGGTGTCAAACATCATGGCCAGCATGGAAGGTGGTGCGCTGCCTTTGAGGGTAAAGGGGTTGTACTTGTCGAAGTTGGACTGCCGCGTCGGCGGCACCAAAACGATCTCGCCGCCTTTGGGCGCAGCAGGGTTCACATACGAGAAATGGCTAAAACCAGCGGGGTAGCGGATGTCGCCAAACTGGGCATAGGCGTGTGCCGCCCACGCGTTACCTGAAAGCCAGAACCCGAGGGCCAGCAAGCAGTTTGTCAAAAATCGGGCCGTGGGTCTTCGCATGCGACAATTCTGCACACATTTTTCAGGAGTTGAAGACATGACGATAAAAACAGGATTTCTGTCGGGCAAAAAGTTGCTGATCACCGGCGTGTTGTCCAACCGCTCGATCGCCTACGGCATCGCCAAGGCTTGCCATGCGCAAGGTGCCGAGCTGGCATTCAGTTATGTGGGCGAGCGCTTCAAGGACCGCATCACCGAATTTGCAGCGGATTTTGATTCCAAACTGATTTTTGACTGCGATGTCGGCAGCGATGAACAGATCGAAAAACTGTTCACCGACTTGTCAGCCACCTGGCCCAAGATCGACGGTTTTGTCCACGCCATCGGCTACGCGCCACGTGAAGCGATCGCCGGAGATTTCCTGGACGGTCTGTCACGCGAAGGCTTCAAGATCGCCCACGACATCAGCGCTTACAGCTTCCCCGCCATGGCCAAGGCGGCCCTGCCCTATTTGAATGACAAATCAGCTTTGCTGACGCTGACCTATCTGGGTGCCATCCGAACCGTGCCCAACTACAACACCATGGGCCTGGCCAAAGCCAGCCTGGAAGCCTCGGTTCGCTACCTGGCCGAATCGCTGGGCAGCCAGAACCGTGGCCTGCGCGCCAACGGCATTTCGGCTGGCCCCATCAAAACCTTGGCCGCCAGCGGCATCAAGGGTTTTGGCAAGATTTTGTCGGTGGTGGCCGAAGCTTCGCCCATTCGCCGCAACGTCACCATTGACGATGTGGGCAATGTGGCGGCGTTCTTGTTGAGCGACCTGGCTGCTGGCGTGACGGCCGAAATCACCTATGTGGACGGTGGTTTCAGCCAAGTGGTGGGTGGCATTGCTGAGCCTGCAGCGGCTGAGTGATTTCGATCAGCGATTTGGAGGGGCTTTGACGTCTTGAAGACCGCCCGAGCCCAGGCGGGCGCTGCCCGTGCTCATCACTCGCTTCGCTCGCCAAATCGCCCGGTTCAGCGCCCACCTGAGCTCGGGCGGAGAGCTTGTTCAGATCACGGCGGGCTCGATGGCGATTGTTAAGCCATCCACACGACCGAGCGTTTGCTGCAAGCCGCGACTGCATGCTTGCAGTGCTTATTGTGAAATTAGAAAAGCGGCCGAGGCCGCTTTTCTAATTTCACCCCGCAGGTGAGTTGGGCCCCGGTGCGGGGGCGATGTGGCAAAGCGAAGCGCCTCTGAGCCCCTGCACCGGGGCCCAACTCACCTGCCACCTCAAAGACCTGACACTGGCATCAGGCCTTCACGCAATCCGCAAAGTAACGTTTCTTGCCATCGTCGTCCTTGATCTCGACCAAGCCGTGGATATCGGTCTCAAAGCCGGGGCACTTCTCGTTGAACTCGCGGGCGAACTTGAGGTAATCCACGATCTTCTTGTTGAAAACTTCGCCGGGAATCAGCAAGGGAATGCCCGGTGGGTAAGGCGTGACCAAACCGACAGTGATGCGACCCTCCAAGTGATCGATTTCCACACGCTCTGTTTTGCGCTGCGCAATGTGGGCGTAGGCATCTGAAGGACGCATAGCAGGGGCCAAGTCTGACAAATACATGTCGGTGGTCAGACGGGCGATGTCGTATTTCGCGTACATCTCGTGCACGTGCTGGCACAGATCGCGCAGGCCCATGCGCTCGTAGCGCGGATGCTTCTGGCAAAACTCCGGCATGATTTTCCACATCGGCTGGTTCTTGGCGTACTCGTCCTTGAACTGCTGCAATGCAGTCAACAGCGTGTTCCAGCGGCCCTTGGTGATGCCGATGGTGAACATGATGAAGAAACTGTACAGGCCGGTTTTCTCAACCACCACACCGTGCTCGGTCAGGAACTTGCTGACGATGGACGCGGGGATGCCGGTCTTGTCGAACTTGCCATCCAGATTCAGGCCAGGGGTCACGATGGTCGACTTGATCGGGTCCAGCATGTTGAAGCCATCGGCCAGTTGCTGGCCAAAGCCGTGCCATTTGCTGGTTTTTTTGCGCGGGTCGTTGCGCAAGATCCAATCGTCCGCACGGCCAATGCCTTCTTCGGCAAACTTCTCAGGCCCCCAAACCTTGAACCACCAATCCTTGCCGTAATCGTCGTCCACTTTGCGCATGGCACGGCGGAAATCCAGCGCTTCGGCAATGCTTTCTTCCACCAGCGCGGTGCCACCGGGTGGCTCCATCATGGCTGCCGCCACGTCGCAGCTCGCAATGATGCTGTACTGCGGCGATGTCGAGGTGTGCATCAGGTACGCTTCGTTGAACAGCGGCCTGTCGAGTTTGGTGTTTTGTGCGTCCTGCACCAACACATGGCTGGCCTGGCTGATACCAGCCAGCAACTTGTGGATGGATTGCGTGGCATACACCACCGACTCTTTGGGCCGAGCCCGCTTTTTGCCCATGGCATGGTACGGGCCATAAAACGGGTGAAAGGCCGCGTGCGGCAACCAAGCCTCATCAAAGTGCAGGTTTTCCACATACCCATCGAGCATGCTCTTGATGGTTTCGGTGTTGTACAAAACGCCGTCGTAGGTCGACTGCGTGAGCGTCATCACACGGGGCTTGACCTTTTTCGGGTCCACGCCCTTGAGCAAGGGGTTGGCCTTGATCTTGGCCATGATGGCCGAAGGCTCGAACTCGCTTTTGGGAATCGGGCCAATGATGCCGAAATGGTTGCGCGTGGGCTTCATGAAGACTGGAATCGCACCGGTCATGATGATCGCGTGCAAGATGGATTTGTGGCAGTTGCGGTCCACCACCACCACATCACCCGGCGCGACGGTGTGGTGCCAGACGATCTTGTTGGACGTGCTGGTCCCGTTGGTCACAAAGAAACAATGATCGGCATTGAAGATGCGGGCGGCATTGCGCTCACTCTCACCAATGGCGCCGTTGTGGTCCAGCAACTGACCCAGCTCTTCCACCGCATTGCACACGTCGGCGCGCAACATGTTTTCACCATAAAACTGGTGGTACATCTGACCGACAGGGCTCTTCAAAAACGCCACGCCACCCGAATGCCCCGGGCAGTGCCACGAATACGAACCGTCTTCAGCGTAGTCCAGCAAGGCCTTGAAAAACGGCGGCTGCACACCTTCCAGATAGCTCTTGGCCTCGCGGATGATGTGACGCGCCACAAACTCGGGCGTGTCTTCAAACATGTGGATGAAGCCATGCAGCTCGCGCAGGATGTCGTTGGGCAAGTGACGTGATGTCTTGGTCTCGCCATAGATGTAAATGGGCACATCGGCGTTTTTGCGGCGCACTTCATCAATGAAAGCGCGCAGGTTGATCACCGCCGGGTCCAGATCGGGGCCTGGTGAGAATTCTTCATCGTCAATCGACAAGATGAACGCACTGGCTCGGCTTTGCTGCTGGGCAAACTGAGACAAATCGCCGTAGCTGGTCACACCCAGAACTTCAAAACCTTCGCTGATGATCGCATCGGCCAAAGCCCGAATGCCCAGGCCCGATGTGTTTTCGGAGCGGTAGTCTTCGTCAATGATGACGATGGGAAAGCGAAATTTCATGGGCTTGTCGGGCTGTGCGCCAAAGAAGGGACAAAGGAATTCAAACAGAGGCGAAGTTTAAGGACAAAACCCCCCCGTAAAACCACTGTCATCCAGAATTCATAAAAAAACCAGTGTGCGAATCAAGACAGACAAAAGATTCGAGCGCTCAAATGGGCCTTTTACGCTGCTACAATACGACGCTTCGGAGCGGTGGATGAGTGGTTTAAGTCGCACGCCTGGAAAGCGTGTGTGGGTTAATAGCCCACCGCGGGTTCGAATCCCGCCTGCTCCGCCAAAACAAAAAAAGCCTGCACAGTGTGCAGGCTTTTTTTCGTCTGTGCATTCAACACTGGCCCGAAGGCCCTTGTTGAAAGAGCCCCCGAAACCGGGGGCTGCCAGATCAGCGAACCACAGCGATTTGTGAACGCTCGCCACCTTTGTAGGTGTACAGCGTCAAAGCGCCGTTCTTGATGTCGCCTTTTTCGTCAAACGCGATGTTGCCAGTCACGCCCTTGTAATTGATGGCTTTCAAAGCTGGCAGGTATTTCGCTGGATCAGCCGAGCCTGCTGTGACCATGGCAGTGGCCATGACTTTGACAGCGTCGTAAACGTAAGGGGCATACACCTGCACGTCAGCATTGAATTTGGCCTTGAAGTCAGCGCGGAACTTGTCCATGCCGGCTTTCTGTTCGCCTTCAACACCACCAGCCTCAGCACAGAAGACCGACTCGTCTTTCATGGCATCGCCAGCCAACTTGGCCAGCTCGGAAGTGCAGATGCCGTCACCACCCAAGAACTTGGCGTTGATGCCCAAAGATTTCATCTGGCGCAACATCGGGCCAGCCACAGCGTCCATGCCACCGAAGAACACGACGTCAGGCTTCTTGGCCTTCAGAGTGGTCAAGATGGAGTTGAAGTCAGATGCTTTGTCGGTGGTGAATTCGTGACCGACGATGGTGCCGCCAGCAGCGGTTGCGCCCTTCTTGAACTCTTCAGCCACGCCTTGGCCGTACGCTGTACGGTCATCGATCACGGCAATGTTTTTGCCCTTGAGGGTTTCCACAGCGTATTTGCCGAGGGTGCCGCCTAGGTGCACGTCGTCAGCCACCACGCGGAACGCGCCAGCGTAACCTTGACGGGTGTACTTGGGGTTGGTCGCCGACGGGGAGATTTGTGGAATGCCTGCAGCGTTGTACAGCTGCGAAGCAGGAATGGTGGTGCCTGAGTTCAAGTGCCCGATCACGCCGTTGACTTTGGCGTCGACCAGTTTCTGGGCCGCAGCCGTGCCTTGCTTGGGATCGGCAGCATCGTCTTCAGCCAGCAATTCAAATTTGACAGCCTTGTCACCGATTTTCAGGCCAGCAGCATTGAGCTCCTCAATGGCCATGCGGGCACCGTTTTCGTTGTCTTTGCCCAAGTGAGCAATGGCACCGCTGACAGGACCCACGTGACCAATCTTGATCACTGTGGCGTCAGAAGCGGCATCTTTTTTGCCGCAAGCAGCCAAAACAACTGCAGCAACGGCCACAGAAACCAAGGTCAAAGAACGCACACCAGAAAATTTCATAGAAACTCCGAAAATAAATTGCTTCAATTAAGCAAGTCGTGAAGATACTGCAAAACCGACCGTTTGTGGCCTAGGGAAAACCAAAATTTTCTTCAACCTGACAAGGTTATTTAAAGGTTCAATCCATCTCCGCCCGAAAACGGTTCGCCCAAGCCTGCTGCAGGCTGCGCCGCACCAATTCGGTGGTCATGCGCTCCAATTCAGGGCGCAAACTCTCCACCAAATCATCGGCCAATCCCATGAACGAAGCCCGCTCCAATTCGCGTGCATCCAATGCTGCAATCAAATGCGCGGGTATTTGGACAGGTGGAATAACCGTGCTTAAAACTGGAACAACCAAGGGGGCATTGTCTGAAAAGAGGGCTGATTCAGGAGATGTCATGACGCAGAAACCTTGGACAAATCGTGTTGCAGTAAATCGTAGCCTTGGGCGGTGTAATGCCGCCAGCGCTGACGCGCTGTCATTCGACCGTGATCGTCGGTGGCCACAATTTCAATCAGGCGCTCAAACCTCTCAAAACCTTGAGGCACATCATCCCCCAGGTTCACCAGCACATCCATCCCGCTCAACTGTAGTGGATCGGGATGGAGGCGAATGGGTGAGGCATCCTGCACATCCTGGGCATCAGCCGCGATGCTGTGCGGCAAAAAGTCCATTTCCGAAAAGGTCCAGAGTGCGGCGTCGAGTTGGCGCAATGCGGCCTCAGAGCCCACAACGCCAATCCTCAAGCCCCGCCCATGCGCTTTGCGCAAAAGCCGGCAGGCGTATTGCAAGCGCTCAGGCGCATTGAAATGAAATTCAATCCGGGTCATCTGCACCCAGTCAACGGCGGCGCGCAGCAGTGGTTTTGACTGACCCTTTACCCACTTGATCCAACAGGTAGTGCATCAGCAAACCGACAGGCCTGCCGGTGGCACCTTTGGCGGCACCGCTTCGCCAAGCTGTACCGGCAATGTCCAAGTGCGCCCAGGGATAGCGCGACGCAAAGCGTTGTAAAAACTTGGCTGCTGTAACCGAGCCCGCCTGACGACCCGCCACGTTGGCCACATCTGCAAAGCGCGACTTGAGACCTTCCGCATAGTCGTCGTCCAAGGGCATGCGCCAGCAGGCATCCCCCGAAGCATCACCAGCGCTCTGAAGTGACTGTGCCAGAGCATCGTTGCTGGAAAAAAGACCAGAACGGACCGCGCCGAGTGCGATCACGCATGCGCCGGTCAAGGTGGCGATGTCGATCACGGCCTGGGGCTTGAAGCGCTCGGCATATGTCAGCGCATCACACAGCACCAAACGACCTTCTGCATCGGTGTTCAAAATTTCAATGGTTTGGCCACTCATGCTGGTCACCACATCACCGGGCTTAACGGCCAATCCATCGGGCATGTTTTCCGTGGCGGGAATCAGCCCGACCACGTTGATGGTGGGCTTGAGCTCACCCAATGCCTTGAAAACCCCCAGAACACTGGCAGCGCCACACATGTCGTATTTCATCTCGTCCATCTCGGCTGCTGGCTTGATGGAAATACCGCCGGTGTCGAACGTGATGCCCTTGCCCACCAGCACCACAGGCGCTTGGCTTGCGGCTGCGCCGTTGTAACGCATCACAATGAAGCGCAAAGGCTCTGCGGCACCCCGCGCGACCGCCAAAAAGGCCCCCATGCCCAGTTTGCTGACTTCTTTGGGGCCGAACACTTCGCATTTGAAAGCAGCCCCTTTGGCAATCGACTTGGCCGCATCGGCCAGCATGGCCGGTGTGCAATGGTTGGCTGGGCGGTTGGCCCATTCTTTGGCCGTTTCAACACCTGCCACCAGCGCTTGCGCCTGCGCAAGCGCCCCACGCAGCTCGGCATTGACCGCATTGCCACTGAACACGACTTGCTTGAGGGTACGGGGCTTGGGTTTGCTCAGGGTGCTGGTGTAGCTGTAACTGGCATCGGCCAAAGTTGAAACAGCCACTTGCAGCAACTGAGTGGTCATGTCTGCCACCGCATGGAGCCCCATGCGCTTGACTCGGGCCGATTTGAGGGCATTCCAGGCAGCGAGCACCGCACTGCGAACATGGGCAGTGCTGCCATCGGCCACACACACGACCACCAGATGACGGGATTTGATGCCGGGATGCACATACAAAGACAACACAGCACCCGGCTTGTGCTCAAAATCACCGTGTTGGATGGCAGCCCTCACCAAGGAGGCAACCGGGTCCTGGCCCGAAACGACCGCTTTGTCGTCCGCCGGCCATAAAACAACCAGGGCGTCCAGATCGTCACGAATAACAGTGGACAGAGCGCGCTTTTGGATTTCGAAGTTCATAATTCAGCTTTTCCTTCGTACCGATGTTATTCCATTCCTCTTTACGCAAAGACCTTGCCCGCAATTTCGGGGCCACGCTGGTGGTTTTGGTCACCATTGTGATCACCATCATCCTGATCCGGACATTGGGCCAAGCCAGCCGCGGCAGCGTCAACCCCTCAGAAGTTCTGCTGGTCATGGGCTTCAGCGTGCTCAGCCAGCTGACCACCATCATCACCTTGAGCCTGTTCATCACCGTGGTGGCCACCCTGTCACGGATGTACAGCGACAGTGAAATGGTCATCTGGTTTTCGAGTGGTCAAGGTTTGGGCCATTTTGTTCGCCCACTTTTCCGATTTGCCTGGCCCGTGCTGTTGATCGTCACCCTGCTGGCACTTTTTGCCTGGCCATGGGGCAACCAGCAAATCCAGGATCTGAAACAACGCTTTGAAAAGCGCAACGACATCGAACGTGTCGCCCCCGGCCAGTTTCAGGAGTCTGCCGGTGGACAACGCGTTTTTTTCATCGACAAAGACACCCCGGACAACCGTTTTGGCAGCCATGTATTCATCTCCAGCATGGAAGGAAGCATGGAAAGTGTGACCACCGCCCAACAAGGACGGATTGAGCTCACCGGCGATGACCGGTTCTTGATTTTGGACAAGGGACAGCAATGGTTGACGAACCGTGACACCGGCGAGACCCGAGTGACCCAGTTTGAACACTATGAATTGCTGGTGGACTCTGATCTGAACGTCCCCTCCTCTGCTTTCACCAGCCGTCACACCCCGTCTTGGGAACTGCTGAAAAATCCAAACCGTGAAAACTTGGCTGAACTTTCGTGGCGCCTGGGTTTGGGCTTGGCGGGCATCAACCTGATGCTGATCGCCTTGGCCGTATCGGCCGTCAACCCTCGGGGTGGGCGCAGCTACCACTTAGCCTTGGCCCTGTTTGTCTTTGTGGCTTACTACAACATGGTCAACGTGGGCCAAAGCTGGATCAGCACCGGACGCTTCAACTTTGCGCCCTTCATGCTGGGCCTGCACGGCGGCGTCTTCCTGATCGCCATCCTTTGGCTCTCGATTCGGCATTTCAACTGGTCATGGCGATTTCTTAGACCCCTGAACGCCAAATACAGCAAAGGTGCAGCATGAAAACCGTACGCAGCTTGCTGCATGGCGAAATCATCAGAGCAGTGACTTTTGTGGGCATTGGCTTTCTGGCCTTGTTCCTGTTCTTCGACCTCGTTGATGAACTGCAAAATTTGTCGCGGCTGGCCGGTCAAGGCTACAAACTGCAACATGCCTTGTTTTTTGTGGCGCTCAAAATTCCAGCCCACGTTTACGAGCTGTTTCCCATCTCGGTGCTGATTGGCTGTATCTTCGTGATGGCCAGGCTGGCACAAAGCTCGGAATTCACCATCTTGCGCACGGGCGGATTGGGACCGCTCAAAGCCTTGAGCACCTTGATGAAATTGGGACTGGTGTTTGTGGCGCTGACATTTTTGATTGGAGACTATGCCGCGCCTTGGGCCGAGCGCCAAGGCGTATTACTCAAAACCCGATTCCAAGGCAACTTGACTGTGGGTCAAACTGGTGCCTGGCTCAAAGAACGGCAAGGCCGGCGGCATTTTGCGGTCAACGTCCGCAGTTTTGACGGCATCAGCCACATGGAGAACATCCGGATTCATGAGTTCAATGAGGAAGGACAGTTGCTGGCCATCACCACCGCACCGTTGGGCAAAGTAGGCGCTGGTGCATGGCAATTGCAGCAAGCAGAAGAAAAATCCATCCGGGTGGGTGCCGCCAAAGATGCTGTGCAATACACGGCGGCCAAGCACGCCAAACTGGACTGGCCCACCGAAATCAGCGCCGACATGGTGGCCGCAGCCGTGCTCAGTCCGGACCGCATGCAAACCTGGGAACTGTTCAAATACATGCGCCATTTGGCGAGCAACCAGCAAAATGCACAGCGCTATGAAATTGAGTTCTGGCGCAAGGTTTTTTACCCCTTGAGCTGCTTGGTCATGTTGGTCATGGCTCTGCCCTTCGCCTACCTGCACTTTCGCTCGGGCCAAATTGCAGGCCATGTCTTTGGTGGGGTTCTTGCGGGCATCAGCTTTGCCCTGCTCAACAACCTGTTCAGCTTTGTGGGCAATTTGCAAAACTGGCAACCCTGGCTGACCGCCGCTGCGCCTGCCTTGCTTTACAGCGCAATTTCCTTGCTGGGTTTTTGGTGGATGGTCTTACGACAATGACGACGAACTTGAATGCCCAAACGGGTGTGATTCTTTTTGCCCATGGCTCACGCGATCCGTTGTGGCGATTGCCCATCGATGCCGTGGCCCAGCAAATGACCGAGCGTTGGCCCGGGTTGGCCGTGGCCTGTGCTTTTTTGGAACTGACCACACCCGATCTGGCCAGCACGGTCGAGGCCATGATGATGCGGGGCATGACCCATTTGCGCATCGTGCCCATGTTTTTGGGCGTAGGGCGGCACGCACGCGAAGACCTGCCTGGGCTGGTCAACGACCTCATTCAAGCCTACCCGCAGGTCCAGTTTGAATTGCTGCCTGCCATCGGCGAACACCCCGCCATGACCCGGCTCATGGCCAACATTGCTGCCAACCAAGCCACCGGCTCATAGACCAGTTAAAGCATAATGATGAAAGTCAATATGGCATTTAACGCATGAACCTGCACCAATTTCGCTTTGTCCAAGAAGCTGCCCGCCGCAACCTGAACCTGACCGAAACGGCCAAGGCCCTGCACACCTCGCAGCCCGGCGTGTCCAAAGCCATCATCGAGCTGGAAGAAGAACTGGGCATCGAGATCTTTGCGCGTCACGGCAAGCGCCTCAAGCGCATCACCGAACCCGGCCAACACGTGCTGCAAAGCATCGAAATCATCCTGCGCGAAGTGGGCAACCTGCGCAAAATTGGCGACCAATACAGCGCGCAGGACAGCGGCACCTTGTCCATCGCCACCACACACACCCAGGCCCGCTACGTACTGCCCATGCCCGTGGCCAAGTTGCGCGAAAAATACCCCAAGGTCAACATCAGCCTGCACCAAGGCGCACCCGACCAAGTGGCCAAGATGCTGCTCGATGACACAGCCGAAATCGGCATCGCCACCGAATCCCTGTCGGCGTACGAGGAACTGGTCACCCTGCCCTGTTATGAATGGCAACACGTGCTGGTGCTGCCCCTCGATCACCCGCTGGCCAAAAAAGAGCACCTGTCGCTCGAAGACATTGCCAATGAACCGATCATCACGTACCACCCGTCTTTTACGGGACGGGGCCGCATTGACCATGCTTTTGCCGCCAAAAAACTGCACCCACGCATCGCGTTGGAAGCCATCGACTCGGATGTGATCAAAACCTATGTTCGCCTGGGTTTGGGCATTGGCATCGTGGCCGAAATGGCCGTCAAGGATGACCCGGTCAAAGACCTGGCGGTCCGCCCCTTGGGGGCCCTATTGGGCATGAACGTGGCGCGCGTGGCCTTCAAGCGCGGGGCGTACCTGCGCCACTTTGTCTACCATTTCGCCGAATTGCTGAGCGACCGCCTGACTGCCCCATTGATCACCAAAGCCATGACCGGACACGTCAACGACTACGAACTTTGAGCCTGGAACTTTGAACGCCATGAACGCACGCACACCCAACCTCACCTCCAAAGCGCCCCACATGGGCACCACCATTTTTACCGTCATGTCAGCACTGGCCGCTGAAAAAAATGCGGTCAACCTGGGCCAGGGTTTTCCGGACTTCCCGTGTGACCCCAAGCTGCTGGATCTGGTGAACGACGCGATGCGCGAAGGCCTCAACCAATACCCACCCATGACCGGCGTGGCCCCGCTGCGCGAAGCTGTCTCGAAAAAAATCGAAACCCTTTACGGCCGCCACTACGATCCGGCCAGCGAGATCACCGTCACAGCCGGTGCCACCCAAGCGATCTTGACCATCATTTTGGCCATCGTGCATCCGGGTGACGAAGTCATCGTGCTGGAGCCTTGCTACGACAGCTATGTACCCAACATCGAGTTGGCCGGTGGCGTGGTGGTGCGTGTGCCGCTCGCGCCCGGCACCTTCCGTCCTGATTTCGACAAAATCCGCGCGGCCATCACGCCCCAAACCCGTGCCATTCTGATCAACTCGCCGCACAACCCCAGCGGCATGATCTGGTCCAAGCAAGACATGCTGACGCTGCAAGAGATTTTGGAGCCCACCAACATCGTGCTCATCAGCGACGAGGTTTACGAGCATATGGTCTACGCCCCCAACCAGCACTGGAGCGCAGCACACTTCGACGGCTTGGCCGCCCGCGCCTTCATCGTGTCCAGCTTTGGTAAAACCTACCATGTGACCGGCTGGAAGATCGGTACCGTGGCAGCGCCTGCGGCCTACACCGCCGAGTTTCGCAAAGTGCACCAATTCAACGTGTTCACCGTGAACACGCCCATGCAGCATGCCCTGGCCCGCTACATGGCCGACCCCGCCCCCTATCTGGATTTGCCCGCGTTTTACCAGCGCAAGCGCGACCTGTTTCGTCAAGGTCTGGCGCAAACCCAATTCAAACTGCTGCCCGGTGAGGGCACCTACTTCCAGTGCGTGGACATCTCCAACCTGAAAGTGCCCGAGAAAAACCTCAGCGAAGCCGATTTCTGCAAATGGCTCACCACCGACATCGGGGTAGCTGCCATTCCCTTGTCAGCGTTCTACGGCAACGGCTTTGACCAAAAAGTCATCCGCTTTTGCTTTGCCAAAAAAGACGAAACGCTGCTGGCTGCACTGACCAAACTCCAGCGACTCTGATCCCCCACCTCCTGCACGAGAACGGCCGGGAACCTGCCGGTCAGGACGGATTACAAGACATGACACAGCAGTTGCTGATCCAATAGCAACTGCACCGCCACCTCCTGGTTGGCATTGAACACGGCATAGCTGTGACCGTTTTCATGCACTACACGACCTGAGTTTGTCCATGCACTGGCGTCCAGCTGGACGGTGTCGTCGGCATTGCCCATCACCCGCAAGCTACCCGAAGTGGTGCCCGTCAACACATCCTGCAAACTGATAACAAGGGTGTTGGCACCCGATCCGCTCAGATCCAGACTGTCTATTGCGCCGTGCTGAGAAACAACACTCGACAAGTGAAGCTTCATCTGGCTGCCCTGCAAACTCAGCTGCACACCCCCAATACGGTAATCCATGGCACTGTAAGCAAACGCCGCATCCGCCACCAAAACCGAGGTGCCGTCCACAGCCATTGCCAGAGTCTGACCTGCTTCGACCACGCCGTCTGCCGGTGCGCGCACCACGCCATCGCTGACCAGGTTGATGCTGTTGATGCCCCAATCGGCCAAGCTGCGCACCTCGCCCGCGTCGCTCACACCGTCTTGGTCCTCGTCTTGCCAGACCTTGAACTCGGCAAACTTCGCATCTTGCGCGTCGAACACGCCATCGTGGTTGCTGTCAAAGCCTGCGCGCAAGCCGTCCAGGTCAGTGTGGGAGGCCGCCCCTGCGGCCGAATCTTTCGCGAGCAGGGGCTCGCTCCCAATGTCAGCTGAAGTCTGGCCGCCATATTTCGCAAACGCGTACTGGCTGTTGTCGTGCACCAGGCCGTCGGCGTATTTGTCCCACACCAGCACACCGTCTTGCGCACCGGCCCACTTGGTGGTGTCCAGGTGACCGTCACCGTTGACGTCCATGTTTACTTGGCCGTAGCTCAGCACACCGTCGCGGTTCAGGTCAATGACCACGGGCAGAACTTGCAACACCAGCATCTCAGGCGTGCTGTCTGCGCTGGTGTAAACCCAGTCACCAGCAATGCCCACGCTGTTGTGGTTATTAGCAGAGGTCACGGTAGATGACCAATAGCGCGCGTTGTACCAACCCGTTATCGGAATCGTGTTGGACAAGGCCACCAGTTCAGCCTGTGTGGGCAACACAAAGGTGTACCCGCCGGACAAGAACGTTCGTGCATCGTCCACGCCTGCCGTGACTGTGGTGTCCACCGTGTCAGCGCCTGCGTTGAACAAGCTGTCCAGCAAAGTGTGCGTGGTGTACATGGTGTTGTTGTTGGAATCACCCGTACCGCTGAAGTTCTTGACTGCAAAGTAAGTCTTGCCGTTTTGAACCCACTGGTAGTCCAGCGACAGGGTCACACCGTTGACGGTCACATTCCCGCCGTTAAAGGGCGCAGGGTCGTTGTTGGTCACCGACATATTCGCTTTGACCAGCACTTGTGTGAGATTGGCAGCATTTTGGTAGACGATGTAACTGCTGACGCCATTGCTGACTGTGCCCGCATTGGCCCAGAAGCCTGTGTCTGGCGAGAAAACAACCATGTCGTTGGTAGAGCCATCCACCACCAATTGGTGGTACTGGGTGGTATTGCTCAAAGCAGTACCGGTGACGTTGGTCCAAGTGCTGCCATCCGCACTGACCGTGTTGGTGCGGATGGCATTGAAGCCAGCCATCTCCCTGACGTCTTTGGCTGACAGCGTCAAGATGTTGGCCCCGGTATCGGTGCTCAGCTCAATGCGCTCAATCGAATCGATCCGGCTGCCGGTGGTGCCATCGACCTGCGAGCCGGCCGCGCTGTTGCTGACCTGGGTCAAATCCAGATGTGCCCCACCGGTGAGGCGAATGGTGTCAAAGCCCGTTCCGCCCACCACCCGAGCCAGTTGCCCCGTATTTCCGCCGGCTCCCAGCCCGTTGGCCAGGGCCGTGATGGTGCTGGCACCCAGCAAAAATAAATCATTGCCACTGCCGCCATGCAGCACATCCGCGCCATTGGCGACCAGCGTGTCATGGCCTGCAGCGGCCATCAGCGTCTGCGTTCCTGTGCTGGTCAGGGTGTCGTCACCGGTCGTCCCCATCAGATCCACTGCCGTCTTGAACGCGCCGCCCGTGCTGCCCAAAATCACATAGGTGCGCCCCGCCAAGGGGTAACCATCCACGTTGCGCGTATTGGCACTGATCATCAGATCGGCCAGACCATCTCCATTCACATCCCCCGCAGCGGACACGATGCGTCCCGTCAGGTCCTGATAACCCTCACCTGAGATGGCAAAACCCAAAGAAGACGCCATGCCCGTTGAGACGGTGACCGCAGAACCATCGGCCTTGCCATACACCACATAGGTTTGTCCGGTTCGATAACCTTCAGACGTAGACAAAGTCATTTCGGGGGCCCCCACCAGCAAGTCGGCCAGACCATCGCCATTGATGTCACCCGCCGAAGAAACGCTGTAGCCAATGTCCGTGTTGCTGAAAATTCCGCCAATGGCAAAACCGCCAACACCGTTTGAAATGTTCGTCAGCTGCACCGCCGTGCCACTGGTCTTGCCAAACACCACAAAGCTTCGGCCATCGCCAAACAGGCCGCTCGAATCCCCCTCGGGAGCGCCCACAATCACATCGGCCAAACCGTCACCGTTGACATCACCAGCCGAAGAAACGCTGTAGCCGCTCAGGTCACCCGTGCGCTCACCTTGAATGGCAAAGCCCCCGACCCCGTTGTTGACGTTGGCCAAATCGATCGAGTCGCCGCCTGGCTTGCCAAACACCACATAACTTCCGCCCGAAGTGTTGCCGTTGGGGTCCGCTTGGTATGCGCCCACAATCACATCGGCATAGCCGTCACCGTTCACATCGCCAGCGGCTGACACCGACCAACCGCTGTAATCACTGGCCACCGTGCCATTGATCACCAAACCGCCCGTGCCCAGTGCGGACAATTCAATGGCTGTGTTGCTCGCAGTTTTGCCATACACCACGTAGCTACGCCCCACGTCGAGCACACTGCCCGCATCCGCTTTGTAGGCCCCCACAATGAAATCGGCCAAGCCATCGCCGTTCACATCGCCAGCTGAAGAGAGCCAACGTCCGCTGAAATCCAGACTGGTATGGCCATTGATGGCATAGCCACCGATACCGGCAGAAACGTTGGCCAACTGCACCGCTGTGGTGCTGGCCTTACCAAACACCACATAACTCCGACCTGCGTCATATCGGGATGACGCAGGATCAAATTCGTTTGCACTGACCAGCAAGTCGGCCAAGCCATCGCCATTGACATCGCCTGCCGCTGACACAGACTGACCCAGCTTGTCCGAAGCCTGCTCCTGCCGAATTTCAAAACCTTGGGTGCCCAAAGCACTCAGTTTCACAGGGGACAAATTGGACTTGCCAAACACCACATAGGTCACAGGGTTCGCCATGCCTGATGAGCCATAAGCGCTCACGATCATGTCGTCCAGACCATCCCCGTTCACATCGCCTGCGCCCGAAATTGCAAACCCGCTGTAAGCGCTGTGGCATCCACCATCAATCACAAAGCCACCAACACCGGCGGAAATCGTGGACAAATTGATACCCGAGCCGGAACTGTCACCTACCGATAGAACGAAAGCATCGCTCAGTGTGGTGCTGCCATCACTGACTTTGATCAGCAGATTCACATTTCCAATCGCAGACGGTGTTCCGCTGAATGTCCGTGTCGCGGCATTGAAGCTCAGCCATGACGGCAGCGCAGACCCATCTGCCATGGTCGCGCTGTAGGTCAAGGTGCTGTCGACGTCAACAAACGCATTTGCGGGCACTGTGTAGTTGAAGGCAGAGCCCTTCATCCCCACCTGATCCGGGATGGCCAACGCAAGGACAGGCGCATCGTTGACCGCAGCCAAGTTGAATGTCAGCGTGTTCGCCGTCATGTCTTCGTTGTTGATGGCTCGACTGTCCTGCACCTTGAACTGGCAACTGGCGTAGTTACTGCCATTGCCGTTCAGTGCACCTTGGTATTTCAGCTTCCCAGCGTCCAAATCGGCCTTGCTGATGACATCGTCGGTTTGCACTGTCAGGCCATTGAGCTTGAGCGTGCCATTGGCAGGCAACGCGGTGATCTTCACCCCCGTCAATGCGTGGCCTTGCGTGCTGGAGTAGCCAAAATTTGCAGCGCTCAGCACAAAAGCGATGTCTTCTGTCGCATTCAGTGCTGCATCCGAACCCTGGGGACCACTGCCCGTCAAAACCACGCTGGCAATGTTCGTCAAGTTCAGCAACGTATTGTCATCTTCCGCTATGACATCCAAGGTGAGAACGCCCTCACTCAAACCCTGCGTGTCGATATTTTGCACACTGAAAGCGCCGTCCGCCTGTACCACGCCAGTGGCTATCACATGGTTGTCGAGCACATCACGAATGACCAGCGTCAAAACCGTTCCAGACTGCAAACTGGATGCAAAACCTTGTGCGTCAATCCTCAAATTTTCGTCCAAAGCGAACGATGTCAGCCCAATCGGCATGGACGGGGTGTTGCGCTCCAGAGGCAGCGACTCTAAGGCTTGTACGCCACCCGCCATGGCGCTGATGTTCACATTGCCCACCCCGAACATGCCTGCCCAGAGGTTGTCAACGCTGAACTCTTCAGCCATCACAGTGGCGGTTGCCGTTGTGCTGTTGCCCAAGGCATCGGTCAACAACAGGTTGACTGCGGTGCCATTGGGCATGCCAACTGCACTGCCCGCGATGTTGATATTGCCAAATTGATTTTCAACTGCCGAAAAAGAGAGTGCTGGCGTGACATCGCTGAGCAAGGCCCCCAAAGACGCAAGCCCCATCACCACGTTTTGTGGTGCAACGACGACATCTTCAGCTTCGACATTCAGCCAGACATCCGCCAAATCATGGGTTTGACCACCCCCTGTGGTGTAGGAGGAAATCAAGCCCAAAGCATTACCGTTTTGCTGCACATCGGACACCTTGGCTTGCAGCTGAAAAGAAACGATGTTCAATTCTTGCAGCGTATTCTGCTCGCCAGCATCGGTCACGCCGTTGCCATCCGCACAAACTCGGAGCTTTTCAAAAGCAGGATCCAACGCATTGATGATGCCGTCCTCGTTCGAGTCCAGATCGCGCAGGGCGGCGAAATCGTCTTTAGTCGTCATGCCACTGCGCAAAATCGTGGCAGAACCAAACAACTCCCGACCGTCTTCAATGACGCCATCTTCGTGGATGTCCATGACCAACAAACCGTCTTGCTGGCTGACCCATGCCGTCTGATCCAAATCGGCATCGGCATCCATGTCAAACTGGGTGCCGTTTTCCAGCGTCGTGGTTTGCACCCCATCGCCGTTCAGGTCCAGCAGCAAAGGCGTGATGCCTGAGGGAGCCTGCTTGATCACAAAAGGCGTGGACTCGCTGATCAGCGTGTTGAACACACTCACCATGCTGCCCGAAGGGGTGTTGGGAAAGCTTGCATCAACGGCACGGAAATTGATCAGACCGATTTCAGCCCCATTGGCATCCGCTGCCGGGGTGAAACGCAAGATGTTGCTTGCATTGATGTAAAGAACAGACGTCCATTTGACGTCCGTGTTAAACGGTATGGGGGTCCAATCCGAGCCATTACTGGAATATGCCCAGGTTCCCGCACTGACTGGCACCGTGTTTTGCACGACGATGATGCCCTTGAGCGCAGTACCGTCCACATCGCTGACCTTGCCAGTCAATTGACTGGCAATCACAAAACTGATGCTGCCGTCTTCCTGTGCGCTCAGATCGTTCAAAGCCGTTGTGATGACCGGCGCGTCATTCACTGCGGCCACATTGACCGTCATCGTGTTGGCCGTGGTGTCTTCGTTGTTCGTGTTTCGGCTGTCTTGCACCTTGAACTGGAAGGCGGCGTAGTTGCTGCCGTTGCCGTTGGGTGCGCCTTGAAATGTCAGTTTGCCCGCATCCAAGTCGGCCTTGCTGATCACTTCGTCCGTCTGGACCGCCACGCCATTGAGTTTGAGCATGCCATTGGCAGGCAATTGTGTGATTTTCACGCCCGTCAAAGTGCGGCCTTGCGTGCCGTTGTAGCCAAAGGCAGACGCAATCACCACATAAGCGCTGTCTTCGGTCGCACGAAGGGTGTTGTCCGCGCCTTGCGGGCCAGGGGTCGTGAAGATCAGACTGGCAATGTTTGTCAAGTTCAAGGCACCGTTGGCATTTTCGGCGACGACATTAAAAGCAAGCGTGCCTTCGCTAAGGTCTTGGGGGTCGATGTCTTGCACACTGAAGCTGCCGTTGGCTAAAACCAGCGCCGTAGCCGTGACATCGATGTTCTGCTCATCACGAATGACCAGTGTCAAAACTGTACCCGGCATCAATCCTGGCGCAGTTCCCTGCACATCGATCATCATGTTTTCATCCAGCACCTGAGATGTCAGCATCACGGGCGCTTGCATGTGGTGACCAGACAACTCCGCATCGCCTGGCGTTTGCACGCCACCCGCTGACGCCATGATATTGACGAGGCCCGGACCGAACAAGCCTGACCAGATGTTGAGTGCACTGAACTCGCCGTCCATGACCAGCGCAGTCGCCGTCTTGCTGTTACAAAAGTCATCCGTGAACAAAAGATTGACCGTCGTACCGTTGGCCAGGCCGTCAACTGTTCCAAGCAGGTCAATGTTGCCAAATTCATTTTCAGTGGCAGTGAAATAGAGTGCTGGCATAGCGATACTGGACTATTTGATGGGGATGGGCATGGCAAAAGGACAGGCAAAGTGCTTACCCACCTTGGCAAGAGCTGTCGGAGACCCGCACTTAATCTCCCATCAGCGTTTAGAGGATGTTTGGGGTCATAGACTGATCCACAAAAAGTTGAGCCATATCATGGATGAAATGGGCATAAATCTGACCGTTTTCATTTTCCACACGACCTGAATTTATCCATGCACTGGCGTCCAGCAAGACGGTGCCGTCGGCATTGCCCGAGACCTGCAAGCTGCCCGAAGTGGTGCCCGACAACACGTCCTGCAAGCCAATACTCTCGACGTTTTGCGGTGTCTTAACACCCTCAGTCAACGTTTGGAACCAAGCATCCGCCACTTCATGCGTTTGACCATCGGTGCTTGTATAGCTGGAAACACCTTGCAGAAGGTTGCCGTTTTGATGGGTGATGGTGCTGTCATGGCTCAAGTTGATGCTGATCACACCCACGTCTTTCAAGCTGCGCAATTCGCCGGCATCGGTGAGACCGTTACCGTTGGCATCTTGCCAAACCTTGAGTTCGTCAAACACTGCGTCCTGGGCGTCCATCTTTCCATCGACATTGCTGTCGTGTTGGGCCAGCGCGGTCCAACCAGTGGTCGCCTTCTGACCGTCGGCCAGCAAAGTGCTGTTGCCAAACAGCTCTGCACCGCTGTTGATTTTGCCGTCCTTGTTCAAGTCCATGGCCAGCAAACCATCGTGCGCATCAACCCAGCCGGTGGCCTGGGCTGTGCCAGTGGCTTGCAAGTCAAACATCGCGCCATGCGAGATGTCTACCGTCTGCACGCCATCGCCGTTCAAGTCAAGTACCAACGGGCTGTCGTATCTGGTCAGGCCAGCTGTACCTGGGTTGACCTTGATCATGTTGAACAAGTTGTACGTGACGCCGTTGTGCGTGATGGTGGAATAAAACACATCGCCTGGGCTTGCCGTCAAATTACCAAGGGACTTGCTGTTGGTGGCACCACTGATGGTGAATGCGTCAATCTGCGATCCATTTTTGTACGTGATGATCGTGTCGCCCTGCCATGCTGGATTCCAATAATCCACGATGACGGCGTTGGTTGTCACGCTGCTGTTGGCACTGGAGCTTGTCGAGGTTGTGCCATAAAAACCAGCTGTGAGCGATGACGAGAAGCGTGTGTCCACATTGAAGGTGGATTGGCCTGTGCTGCCGTTGTTACCTGCCGCGTCGTTGTAGCCATTCAGGGCCACCACGATGTGGTTACCCGTCGTATTGGTTTCTGTCGTGGGCGTATAAACGGCGGTCCATTTGCTGTCGCTCACCTTTGTCAAGGCAGACAAGCCACCCGCACCCGCACCGCCTGCGCTGTTTTGAATGGACACATCGTTGATGTCAAAGTTCGCCACGTTTTCAGAGAACTGGAACGTGACGGTGGAGGTTTGACCCATCGACAAAGCCACATTGGACATGGTGACGGCCACGGTAGGCGCAGCTGTGTCAACGGTCAATGCATTGGCAAATTTGGCCACGGTTTGAATGCCTGAACCGTTTTCGCGCACTTGCACTGCATTGGCTGCATAGCTGCCTGCACCCAGCACAAAGCTTGTACCAGAACCGGTGGTCCAAGTCGTGCCACTGTCGGTGGAGTAAGACCATGTATTGGAAGACAGCGACCAGTTCACATTCATCGTGCCATTGCTGGTGATGAAGTCGGACGCGCTGGCGCCTGTGTCACTGGCCAGAGCAAGGCTCACGGCGCTGTTCGAAAAAGAAGCCGCAGACAATGTTGCGATGCCAGAGCTGTAGGCTGTTGCGCCACCTCGGGTCGTCACGTTCAGGGCTTGGCCCAGAGTGGCAACCACCGTATTGTCCGCCGCCACGGCGGACAGTGCGGTGTAGCCCACATCGTTGTCGTTCCAGCGCACCAAAGTGCTGGCCGCCAAATACACCGCTTGCGACACGCTGGCACCGCTCAGTGAAGTCCAAGTGCTTCCATTGAAATACTCCCACTTGCCCGGCGTCGTGTCAGCACCCGTCTCGGTGGCGGCACTGGTGATGGCATAGCCCACCACGCTGCCATCGGCATCGGTGGCAGCAGGCATCAGCGAGCTGATGGCCATACCGCCAGATACCTGCAGTGGGGTACTGTTGTACTGAATAGCAATACCTACGCCACTTGGACCGCCACTAATGGTGTCAGTCACGCTCAAGCTGTTGATGGCTGTGGAGGAAGTGATGCTGTACACACCACCACCATTTCCTATGATGGTGTTGCCACTGACACTCGTTCCGGTCGGGCTCAAATTAGCACTATTGAGAACCAAATCAACACCATTGACTTGGAAAGACAGTGTGTCTTTATTGGTGCCGTCGTTGTTAAGGGCATCTAACTCAATCTTGACCTGATATACCGGCTTGTCAAACAACACGCTCAACGATTCTGTCCTGTCTTTGTCGCCAATCCAAATGAAAGCAGAAGGACTCGTCCCGTAAGATGCCGTTGGTGTGATATCACCCGTCGCCGTGATGTTGGTGGTGATGCCGCCCAGGCTAGAGCTGCCATAGCTGGCGGTCCTGTTCCAGATGGGCGTTCCACCGACAACAGGCAACAAACCCGCCGCCGCTGTTGCGTTGGTCGATGAGAAAACAGGTGCCAAATTCGGGTCGTTGTTGGTCACCACCAGGCCCGACTTGACCAACACTTGGCTGTTGGTAGCCAAGTTTTGGTAAACGTTGAAGTTGCTGGTTCCGTTGCTCACTGTGCCTGCGTTGAACCAGTAGCCCGCGTCTGGCGACAACACCAAGGAGTCGTTGGTCGAGCCATCGACCACCAACTGGTGATCAGAGGTACTCGCGCTCAACGCTGTGCCCGTCACGTTGGTCCAAGTGTTGCCATCGGCACTGACCGAACCGGTGCGGATGAGATTAAAGCCCGCCATGTCGTTCACATCTTTGGCTGTCAGCGTCAGCGTGTTGGCTGACGTGTCGGTGGCCAAGTCGATGCGCTCGATGCTTTCGATGCGGCTGTTTTCTTCCAGGCCCATGGCACCGGCGTTGGTGATGGTCGTCAGGTTCAGGTTGGCACCGCCGCTCAAGCGGATGGTGTCAAAACCGCCACCACCGCTCACGCTGGCCTTGGCTGTCTGCCCTGCAGCCACGTTGCCCAAGTTGGTCACATCGGTGCCTGTCAGCACGATGGTGTCGTTGCCCATGCCCGCAAAGAAACGGTCCACCCCACCGCCGCCGGTCAGTGTGTCGTTGGCTGTTGAGCCGAGGATGGCTTCAGATGCGGCGGTGCCTGTCACAGCGCCGTTGCCGATGACCGGTGTGGTCAGCCACTGCGTGCCACCGAAGACGATTTTGTAGGTTTGAGAATTCCCAAAATTGGTGTCCTCGGCAATCACCAGATCGTTCAAACCGTCGCCATCAAAGTCACCCGCAAACGACACAGCTTGGGCCGTGGTTGAGGTGGTGTTGGTCGAATAGGTGAGCTTGAAGCCTTGTGATGCGGCGATGGTGCCTGTGCTCACACTGACTTCTGCGCCCGTGGCTTTGCCGTAGACCACATAAGACGAACCGTTGGTGGAACCCACGATCACATCGGCAAAGCCGTCGCCGTTCAGGTCACCCGCGCCTGAGACTTGGCTCAAGCCTGCGCCATTGGCGGTGTTGCCCAAAATGCGGAAGCCTTGCGTTGCGGCAATTGTGCTGGCCGCCAAGCTGACCGACGTGGGGGCAGAGCCGCCATACACGACATAAGCTGCGGTGTAGCTTTGGTCAGCATCGGTGCCCACGATCAAGTCGGCATAACCGTCACCGTTCACATCGCCTGCGCTGGACACACTGGTACCCAAGTGGTAGCCGGTGCTGTTGGTTAAACCGGTGACTTTGAAGCCTTTGCCTGCGGTGACCAGCGCATTCATGTCGCCGCCGGTTGCGCCGCCAAAGATCACATATGTTGCGCCGTCAGCGTTCGACAATGCCCCGTTGGCACTGACGATCACATCGGCCAGGCCGTCGCCGTTCACGTCACCCGCGCCCGACACCGAAAAGCCGGCATTCTCGTTCACACCGCCCGTGAGCCTGAATCCGTCTGCCGCCGCAATGCTGCCATTGGTGCCCAACGTCAAGGTGGTGGCATTGGTCTTGCCGTAAACCACATAAGCTGCGCCGCCACTGGATGTGAAATTGGCGCCCGCATAGCCAATGACAAAGTCACTGATGCCGTCACCGTTCATGTCACCCACGCCAGCGACACTGTCACCCATAGAGCCATAACCAGTGCCCGCAACAATCTTGAAGCCACGCGCTGCGGCAATCGTGCCACTGGAGAGGTTCAGTGCAGCGGGGGCGGCACTGCCATACACCACAAAAGCCGCACCGGCGTTGGTGCCACCCTGGCTGTCCGAAGGGGCACTGATCAACACATCGGCAAAACCGTCGCCGTTGATGTCGCCAATGCCCGACACCGATGTTCCAAAGTAATTTGTTCCGTGAATTTTGAAACCTTGGTCGGCAGCAATCACACCGTTGCTCATGACCGGATCTTTGTCCAGATTCAAGCCTTCGCCCAACGCATTGCCGTAAATGACGTACACGCCCGACTCATTTGAGCCCGCCACACCGACCAACAAGTCGTCGTAACCGTCACCATTGAAGTCACCGGCTGTGGCCACCGAGCGCAAGTACGAGCTGGTAGACGATGCACTCGTGAACGACGAAGGCACCGCATAGCTGTTGTCCGCCGATTGGGTGGAGAAGTTCAGCTGAAGGTCGCTGTTCATGCCCGAATAGGCTAAGCCCGAATTGTCTTGAATGGCGTTGTCACTGATCTTGATGAAGTAATCGGTGGCAGCCGCTAAGTTGGCTGTGGGGTTGATCGTCAAGGTGCTGGTGCCCCAACCGGTAACCAGCGTGCTGATGTTCACGTCAAACGCTTGCACGGGCTGGCCCGTGGTCTTGTTCCACAACTGGATAAAACCATTGCCCTTGACCACGTTCTCGCTGAACTGCAGCGTGATGTTGTTGCCCAAATTGGCTGTGTTGACATAGTCGTTGTCGGCGGGTGTGCTCCACAACAGGGTTGGAGCTTGGGTGTCCACCGTGACGCCCTGCTGCACCAGCACCTGCGAGTTGGTCGCGGTGTTTTGGTACACGGTGTATTGGGACGTGCCGTTGCTGACCACGCCCACGTTGGACCATGCGCCGCCATTGGCCGTGAGTGCCACCGTGTCGTTGCTGCCGCCGTCCACCACCATTTGGTGGTAACTGGTGATGTTGCTCAAGGCGCTGCCACTGACGTTGGTCCAGGTCTTGCCGTCCACACTGGCGCTGCCGGTGTGAATTTGGTTGAAACCCGCCATGTCGTTGACGTCTTTGTTTGAGATATTGAGCACGTTGGCCGCTGTGTCGGTGGCCATGTCGATGCGCTCAATGCCTTCGATGCGGCTGGTCTCGTCGATGCCCATGGCCGCAGCGTTGCCGACTTTGAGCAGGTCCAAGTTGGCGCCACCGCTCAAGCGAATCGTGTCAAAACCTGTGCCGCCGCTGACCGTGGTCTTGGCGGTTTGGCCCGTGCTGTTGTTTTGCAAATTGGCGATGTCGCTGGCCGTCAGCACGATGGTGTCGTCGCCGCGTCCTGCAAAGAAACGGTCTACCCCACCACCACCGGTGATGGTGTCGTTGCCCGCAGAGCCAATCAAGGCTTCGCTGCCCGTTGTGCCCGAGAAGGTGCCTGCACCGTCCATCGCAGCCGTCACCCACTGCGTGCCGCCCAGCACCACGTTGTAGCTTCCCGAGACGCCGCTCAACCTGGCCGACACCAACAGGTCATTCAAGCCATCGCCGTTGATGTCGCCGGCACTGGCCACAGCAAAACCGACTGCACCTTTGAGCTTGAAGCCATTGCTGGCCGCGATGTTGCCGCTGGCATCGATGGCCACGTTGGTGCCGCTGGCGTTGCCATACACCACATAGGTGCTGGCAGTGGTGTTGCCGTTGTCGTCACGACCACTGATGATCATGTCACTCAAGCCATCACCGTTGATGTCGCCCGCGCTGGAGATGTCCTTCCCATAGGGTCCGAGGTGATCGCCAACCAGTGCACTGGAAATCTGGAAACCGCGCGAAGCTGCAATCACCCCCGAGCTGCTGGGCAGGTCAATGTCCAGCACGTTGCCGCTGCTGTTGCCATACACAACATACACGGCACCACCAACCACACCGGGTTGATAAGGGGAGCTGATCATCACATCGGCCAGGCCATCGCCGTTGACATCGCCGGCACTGGAGACGGCAAAACCAAAACGCGAATACGAGCTGTTGTTACCGGTGTCACCCAAAATTCTGAAGCCCTGGCTGGCTGCAATGCCATTGGTCGCGTTCAATTGCACCGACGTGCCTGTGTTGTTGCCATACACCACATAAACCATGCCACGCCCATTGGTCACGTTGTTGGGCGCACTCACAATGAAGTCAGCCAAACCATCACCGTTGACATCGCCTGCCCCATAGACAGATTGCCCCAAATCCGTCACGTTACTGCTCAAAACGTTGTAGCCCATATCGGGGGTGAACTGGGTGTACGACGTCAGGGTGACGGATTGATTGCCCGTCTTGCCGTAAATGACGTACACCTCGCGGCCTGTATTCGCATCTGTAGTCACCAGCAAATCGCTCAAGCCATCGCCGTTGACGTCGCCTGCATTGCTGACCGCATGCCCCCAATAGCTTTCATCGAGTTTGATTTGGTAACCCATGTTGGCTGTGAATCCCGTACCAACGTTCAAACCTGTTGCAAACACGGTGCTGGCGTTGCTTTTGCCAAAAACTACATAGGCCGATTCACGGTACGACGCATCACCATATTTCGCGGTCACCACCAGGTCGGCGAGGCCGTCACCGTTGGTGTCTCCTGCACTGTTGACCGCGATACCAAAGTAATCGCCCGTCTGACCTGACACAATTTTGAAGCCCGCACTGGCGGCAATGCTGCCAGCACTCAAGTTAGGAACGGTGCCATTGGCATTGCCGTACACCACAAAAGCAGCACCCCCTGTGGAGGACAGGCCATTCATGCCAGCGCCCACAATGAAGTCGTCGTAACCGTCGCCGTTGAAGTCACCGATGGTGGACAAGTCTTCAATGGCCATGATGCCGTTGACGGGCACCACAATGGCACCGCTGGCATCTGCTGTAGTGAAGTTCAAAGTAGTTGCATTGGCAATGCCTGCGTAGGCGTTGCCCGCCACGTCTTTCACCGCCGTCGCCGCGATCTTGATGTAATAGCCGGTGTTGGCCAACAAGTCGGCCGTGGGGTTGATGGTCAGGCTGCTACCGCTCCAAGTCAGCGCGGTGCTGGTGGCGGCGTCAAAGCTTTGCACCAGGGTGCCGTCGGCTTTAAACAATTCAACCAGGCCCGTGCCTTTGGCCACCGCTTCATTGAAGCTGAGCACCAAATTGTTGCCCACAGCCATCAGGTAGCCGTTATCGCTGGGGCTGCTACCCGCCAGCAGCGGTGCTGTCTGGTCAACTGTGATGTCGGCTGCGTTGGTGGCAATCAGCGCACCGGTTTGCACGTTGCCTGCCAAGTCGGTCTCGCGCAATTTCACACTGCCTGCGGCGTAAGTGCCTGCAGCCAGCGTGAAGCTGGTGCCGCTGCCCACAAGCCATGTGCTGCCAGCATCTGTGCTGTATTCCCAAGTCGCGCCGCTCTCAAGTGCGCCCACAGTCACGGTGCCATTTTGGCTGATGCCGTCTGTCGGGCTGCTGCCGGTGTCGGTCAGCGTCAACGTGCCAATGGCGGGGGCTGTGGTGTCCACTTTGTAGCTGATGTTGTCGATGATGCCCGCGAAGTTCTGCGAGCCGCCATTGCCAGCAGCGTCGGTGATGGTGCCGCCGTTCAGACCCAACGAGTTGGCATTGACGCCAAGACCATTGATATCGGTCTGGCCGTCCAAGATGGTGTAGCTGAAGCTCAATGCAGTTGAGCCCGTACCGCTCACGTAGTTGGCCGTGACCAAGGTACCGCCAATATTGAGCTTGATCTGTGGCGTACCGGTCACGTTCACCAACTCGCTGAAGGTGACGGTGACGGTGACGGTGTCACCCGCATTCAAGAAGTTGTTTTGAATGCCCGTAGTGCCAGTGATGGCCACGCTGGTGGCCATCGGGGCCAAGGCAAACAAGAAGGTGTCGCTGATGCTGGCTGTTCCGTCACTGGCGGTGACTTTGATGTTGAAGTCAATCGTCGAGGTGGGTGTGCCGCTGAAGGTGCGGGTGGCCGCATCAAAGGTCAGCCAAGTTGGCAACGCTGTGCCGTCACCGCGAGTGGCGGTGTAGGTGAGCGTGCTGTCGGGGTCGCTGAAGGTGCCTACGGGAATGGTGTAGGTAAAGGCGTTACCCAGCACCGCTGTTTGGTCAGAGATGGCTGCGGCAACCACGGGGGCGTCATTGGCGCCTGTGATGGTCACAGTCACAACTTTGGCTGTGCCGTCTGCTGCTGTCACAGTGAACGTGTCGGTCAGCGTGGCAGAGGCTGCCAAGGCTTGCACTGTCGTGTTGCTGTTGTCGAGCGTGTAGGCCCACACACCTGCAGCTGTCATGGTGTAAGTGCCATAGCCACCAGTGCTGGCTGTGGCTGTGCTGACAGCCGTAAAGGCGTTGGCTGTGCCGTCCACATCGGTGGAGGTCAAGGTGCCACTGGCTGTGGGTGTGCCTGGGGTTGCATTGGCCACGCCGCCCGCTTCGGTCACTGCACCGGTTGCGGTGCCGCTGATGACAGCGGCGTCGTTGACGGCATTTACCGTGATGCCCACCTTCCCCACTTCAAGAGAGTAAGCGGTGCTGCCGCCCGTGCCAGAAATGGCCACTTTGCTGCCCACGGTGGCGCCGTTGGTCTTGTCCCAAGCCAAATACAAGAATGCATTGTCGATGGCGCCGTTCCAGTTGGCATTGGGCTTGAAGAAAACGCGGCTGTTGGCATCTAAAAGCAAAGCGTTGCTGATGCTCAGCCCGCTGCCCGATTGCCATGTCACACCGTTGTCGGTGGTGTAGTAGAGCGTGCCATTGCCGTTGACGCTGGTGATGGCGATGCCCTTGACTGCGGTGGGCACGGTGTCCGCATCGCTGATGACTGGGAAGATGTCGCTGACAGCCAAGCCTGCGGTGGTGTTGCCGTTGCTCGGTGCCAATGCGTCTTCGTTAAGAGCGGTCAGGCTCAGTGCCGTGGCCGTGTTGATCACGGGCGCGTCGTTGACGGGCGTCAAGTTGACGATGATGCTTTTCTCGGCCGAGCTCCAGTAGTTGGGCAGAGGGCTGCCCAAATTCAAGATCGCGCCAGAGTTGGTCGCAGGCATGCTGTCGTCGGCCACGCGCACCACCAAGTTGCCTTGTTGGGTGCTGGTGTCTGCATTGAGGCCCGGCACAAAGCGCAAGTAGTCGGTGGCTTTCAGGAAGATCGAGGTGGTTGGACCATAAGCGGGTTTGTTGATGGCGGTCCAGCTCGATTTGGTCGCGTCGGCCCAGTACCAGGTGCCTGTGGTGCTGTGGCCTGCGCCAAAGTCCCAGGTGATGCCCACACCGGCGATGCCAGTGCTGTCCACGTCAGTGACTTTTCCGGCCAAGAGGCTGGAAACTTGCTCTTCAAAGGTCACGTCTTCTAGGGTTGTGCGGGTCACGTCTGCCGAGAACACCGGTGCATCGTTCGTGCCGTTGATGGTGACGGTCACCACTTTGGCGGTGCCGTCTGCAGCAGTCACGGTGAAGCTGTCGGTATAGGCCGTACCCGCCTTGAATTCGTCATGTGCCGAGCTCATCACGTAGGTCCATGCGCCTGCTGTGGTCATGCTGAAGCTACCGTAGGTTCCAACCACCCCAGTCAGTGCATTGAAGCTTTGTGTACTGTCCACGTCTGTGATGGTCAAGGCACCGGTCACGGTTTGGGCCGCGTTGGTCTCACTGACCGTCTTGAGCAAGTCACCAGCAATCACAGCTGCGTCGTTGACGGGTGCCATGTTGATGGTCAGCGTGCTTTGCGTGGTGTTGCCTGCTGCATCCGTCACCTTGTAGGTGAAGGTCTCCACGGCTGTGGTCTGAATGGCGTCAAGTACCACCGAACGGGCGTAGCTGTAGGTGCCGTTGGCATTCATGGTCAAGGTGCCGTAGGTGCCAGCAGCGCTACCGACGATGGCGTAGCTCTCGCTGCCGTCTTTGTTGGTGTCGTTGGTAGCCACGCTGCCTGTGATGGGCGTGGTGTCTTCGTCAGAGTCCTTGATGTCGGCCACGGCAGTTGCTGCTGTAGTGTCCACTTTGTAGCTGATGTTGTCGGCAACAAGCGCAAAGTTTTGCGTGGCGTTGTTGCCAGAGGCGTCCTTGAGAGTACCGCCGTTCAGGCCCAACGAATTGGCATTGATGCTGATACCGTTGGCATCGGTCTGCCCAGCCAAGATGGTGTAACTAAAGGAAATTGCACTGGTACCTGAGCCACTCACGTAGTTGGCCTTGACCAAAGTGCCACCAATGTTGAGCGTGATCTGTGGCGTACCGGTGATGTAGACCTTCTCACCAAAGTCGACAGTGGCAGTGACCGTGTCACCCTCGTTCAAGAAATTGTTTTGAACACCTGTGCTGCTGGTGATGGCCGCGCTGGTGGCCACAGGGGCAATGCCCACCAAGAAGGTGTCGCTGATGCTGGCCGTGCCATCGCTGGCAGTGACTTTGATATTGAAGTCGATGGTGTCGGTGGGTGTGCCGCTGAAGGTGCGGGTGGCCGCATCAAAGGTCAGCCATGTTGGCAACGCTGTGCCGTCACCGCGTGTGGCGGTGTAGATGAGCGTGCTGTCGGGGTCGCTGATGGTGCCCGCTGGCATGGTGTAGCTAAAGGCGGCACCCAGCACCGCTGTTTGGTCAGGGATGGCTGCGACAACCACGGGGGCGTCGTTTGCACCTGTGATGGTCACGGTCACCACTTTGGCTGTGCCGTCAGCAGCTGTCACGGTAAACGTGTCGGTCAGCGTGGCAGAGGCTGCCAAGGCTTGCACTGTCGTGTTGCTGTTGTTGAGCGTGTAGCTCCACACGCCTGCAGCTGTCATGGTGTAAGTGCCGTAGCCACCAGTGCTGGCTGTGGCTGTGCTGACAGCCGTGAAGGCGTTGGCTGTGCCGTCCACATCGGTGGAGGTCAAGGTGCCACTGGCTGTGGGTGTGCCTGCTGTGCCGTTGGCCACGCCGCCTGCCTCAGTCACTGCACCTGTGTTGGTGCCGCTGATCACAGCTGCATCATTGCTACCTGCAATCGTCACAGTCACCACTTGGGTCGTGCCATCAGCTGCAGCTACGGTGATGCTATCGGTGTAGTTGGTGCCTGCCACAAATTCATCGTGCGCGGTGTTCATGGCATAAGTCCACGAACCGTCCGTGGCAATGCTGAACTTGCCGTAACCGTTGCTGCCTGCTACGTTGGTTTGGGCAATGAACAGGTTGGCTGTGCCGTCCACGTCTGTGGAGGCCAAGGTACCCATCGTTGACTGAACAACGTTGGTTTCTGTCAAGGCACCGGTTGCGGTGCCGCTGATCACTGCAGCGTCGTTGCTGCCTGTGATCGTGACGGTCACTACTTTGGCTGTGCCGTCTGCTGCTGTCACGGTGAACGTGTCGGTCAACGTGGCAGAGGCTGCCAAGGCTTGCACTGTCGTGTTGCTGTTGTTGAGCGTATAGCTCCACACGCCTGCAGCTGTCATGGTGTACGAGCCGTAGCCACCAGTGCTGGCCGTGGCTGTGCTAACAGCCGTGAAGGCATTGGCTGTACCGTCCACATCGGTGGAGGTCAAGGTGCCACTGGCTGTGGGTGTGCCTGCTGTGGCATTGGCTACGCCACCTGCCTCAGTCACTGCACCAGTGGTGGTGCCGCTGATGATGGCCGCGTCATTGGTGCCTGTGATGTTGATGGTGATCAGCTTGGCTGTGCCGTCTGCTGCGCCCACAGCAAACGTGTCCGTCAGAGTTGCACCAGCTGCCAAGGCTTGCACTGTCGTGTTTGCGTTATTGAGTGTGTAAGCCCACACGCCTGCAGCGGTCATGGTGTATGTGCCGTAACCACCAATACTGGTGGCAGCGGTGCTGACAGCCATAAAGGCGTTGGCTGTGCCGTCCACATCGGTGGAGGTCAAGGTGCCACTGGCTGTGGGTGTGCCAGCGATGGCATTAGACACGCCACCGGCTTCGGTTACTGCGCCTGAACTGGTGCCGCTGATGACAGCTGAGTCGTTGGTACCCGCAATCGTCACAGTTACCACGTGGGTAGTGCCATCGGCTGCCGCCACGGTGATGCTATCTGTGTAATTGGTGCCTGCCACAAATTCATCGTGCGCGGTGTTCATGGCGTAAGTCCACGAACCGGCCGTGGTCATGCTGAACTTGCCGTAACCGTTGCTGCCTGCTACGTTGGTTTGGGCAATGAACAGGTTGGCTGTGCCGTCCACGTCTGTGGAGGTCAAGGTACCCATCGTTGACTGAGTTACGTTGGTTTCTGTCAAGGCACCCGTGCTGGTGCCGCTGATGACGGCCGCGTCATTGGTGCCTGTGATGGTCACAGTCACTACTTTGGCTGTGCCGTCTGCTGCTGTCACAGTGAACGTGTCGGTCAGCGTGGCAGAGGCTGCCAAGGCTTGCACTGTCGTGTTGCTGTTGTTGAGCGTGTAGCTCCACACGCCTGCAGCTGTCATGGTGTATGTGCCATAGCCACCAGTGCTGGCTGTGGCTGTGCTGACAGCCGTGAAGGCGTTGGCTGTGCCGTCCACATCGGTGGAGGTCAAGGTGCCACTGGCTGTGGGTGTGCCTGCTGTGCCGTTGGCTACGCCGCCTGCTTCGGTCACTGCACCGGTTGCGGTGCCGCTGATCACAGCTGCATCATTAGCACCTGTGATGGTCACGGTCACTACTTTGGCTGTGCCGTCTGCTGCTGTTACGGTGAACGTGTCGGTCAACGTGGCAGAGGCTGCCAGGGCTTGCACTGTCGTGTTGCTGTTGTTGAGCGTGTAAGCCCACACGCCTGCAGCTGTCATGGTGTAAGTGCCGTAGCCACCAGTGGTGGCTGTGGCTGTGCTGACAGCCGTGAAGGCATTGGCTGTGCCGTCCACATCGGTGGAGGTCAAGGTGCCACTGGCTGTGGGTGTGCCTGCTGTGCCGTTAGCTACGCCGCCTGCTTCGGTCACTGCACCGGTTGCGGTGCCGCTGATCACAGCTGCATCGTTCGCACCTGTGATGGTCACGGTCACTACTTTGGCTGTGCCGTCAGCTGCTGTCACCGTAAACGTGTCGGTCAGCGTGGCAGAGGCTGCCAAGGCTTGCACTGTCGTGTTGCTGTTGTTGAGCGTGTAGCTCCACACGCCTGCAGCTGTCATGGTGTACGTGCCGTAGCCGCCAGTGGTGGCTGTGGCTGTGCTGACAGCTGTGAAGGCGTTGGCTGTACCGTCCACATCGGTGGAGGTCAAGGTGCCACTGGCTGTGGGTGTGCCTGGGGTTGCATTGGCCACGCCGCCCGCTTCGGTCACTGCACCGGTTGCGGTGCCGCTGATGATGGCGGCATCGTTCACCGCAGCCACATTAAATGTCAGCGTGTTGGGCGTGGTGTCTTCGTTGTTGTTGGCGCGATTGTCTTGCACCTTGAACAGAAAGCTGGCGTAGTTGCTGCCATTGCCGTTCAGAGCCCCTTGGTAGGTCAGCTTGCCGGCGTCCAGGTCGGCCTTGGTGATCACATCGTCGACTTGCACGGCCACACCATTGAGCTTGAGCGTGCCTTGTGCGGGCAAGCCCGCGATCTTTACACCCGTCAATGTGTGCCCCTGGGTACTGTTGTAACCAAAAGCCGCTGCAGTCACCACAAAAGCAGTGTCTTCTGTCGCATTGAGGGTGTTGTCTGCCCCTTGCGGCCCACTGCCCGTCAATACCAAACTGGCAATATTGGTCAGGTTCAGAGAGCCATTGGCATCTTGAGCAATCACATCAAATTGCAGTGTGCCCTCGCTCAAGCCCTGTGTATCGATGTCTTGCACGCTGAAGGTGCCGTCGGCAAGCACCAAGGCAGTGGCTGTGACTTCTTGATATTGCTCATCGTGAATGAGGAGCGTCAACACCGTGCCGGGCAGCAACGCTGGCGCCACCCCCTGCACATCGATCATCATGTTCTCGTCCAAGACATGGGTGGTCAGGGTCACAGGCTCTTGCATGTGGTTACCAGACAGCACGACAGAGCCAGGGGTTTGCACACCCGCAGCAGAGGCAATGATGCTGACATTGCCAGCCCCAAACATCCCTGTCCAGACGTTAAGAATGCTGAACTCCCCGCCCGCAATAACCGCCGTCGCCGTTCTGCTGTTGCCAAACGCGTCGGTGAACAAGACAGTGACCAGGGTGCCATCGACGATGCCCAATGCACTGCCAGACAACTTGATGTTGCCAAATTCGTTTTCAGTGGCAGTGAAAAAGATGGACGGGCCGAGGTTGATGAGCTGTGTGATGGGCATGGCGGTGGACAGTTAAAAGCACGCGATGTACACACATCGCATTTAAGAATATCTAAGAACTCAATTTTGAAGCCAAATATCCCTCAATAACTAAAAATAAATCATTTCGTATCAATTTATTACGTATTAATCGACCAATTCACCAAAAAGAGCATCAGGGGCCGATCAATCGGCCCCTGACCGCCTTAGAGCAGGGTTTGGATCAGAGACTGATCGACAAACAAGTTAGCCAAGCCATTGGTGTATTGGGTGTAACTGCGACCCACCTCAAACCCGTATTCAGCACCATAGGTGTTGATCATGGTGGTGCCGCCCAAGTTGGTCACTTTCGACCAGTTGGCGCTGTCGGCCAACTGCATGTGGTTAGTCGGTGACCCGCCATTACCTTGAACCACCAGCATCTTGGACTCGTCCACGCCCACCGTGGCCAAGTTGTCCGTTGCACCCGACAAATCAAGAACGTCTTGCAAGTTGATCTTGACCTTGTTACCGCTACCTTGGTGCAGATCGATCACCGTGAAGTTATCGATCTTGGCAGCCACCGTGGCGTTGGTCAGATCCAACACGTTGTTGAGGCCTGAGATCTTCAGGCTATTGACACCCGCGCCACCGTTAACCACGGCAGTGTTACTTGCAGCCAAGGTATTGACGCTGTTGACGTTGAGAATCACGACGTCGTTGCCCGCCCCTGCATTGATTTGATCCGCACCGCCATTGCCATAAATGACGTCGGCGGTGGCTGTGCCCGTCAACACATCTGCACCTGTGGTGCCTGCTATGTCAGCGACAGCGGTCGCATCGTCCACAAACAATGTGACGCCATTTTTGGTGTATTGGCTGTATTTTCGGGTGGGCGTACCCAACACAAAACCATAGTCCACACCATAAGTGCTCGACAAGGTCGTGCCTGTCAGGCTGTTGGCTACCGTCCAGCTGGCTGCATTCTCCAAAATCACAGCATCACCTGAATCACCGTGCACGACCAACATCTGGGCTTCGTCGACGTTCGCAGTCACAGCGTTGTCCAATGCGCCCGACAGAGTTTGTCCATTGAGCAAATTCAACTTGAGGGTGTTGTTGCCAGAGCCGGTGATGTCCACAACACTGAAGTTATCCACCTTGCTTTGCACTGTGGACAAGGTCATGTCCAGCAACATGTCCGCGCCCGACAGCTTGAGGGTGTTCACACCCGCGCCACCGTTCACAACAGCCGTGTTCACTGCACTCAGGGCAGAAACGTTGGAAGCATTCAACACCACCTTGTCATTGCCGTCACCAGCGCTGATTTGGTCTGCTCCACCGTTACCGACCATCACGTCTTTGCCCGTTGTTCCCGTCATCACATTGACCCCTGTGGTGCCATCAAACCCAGTTGTTGCGGTCGTGGCCACAGTCAGCGAGACGGTATCGGTTGCTGCCGAGTAAGGCGTAGTGCCGCCCGTTGCGTTAATGGGATAGAAAGTCACTTGATTGCCGTTGAGCGTAACCCGGTTGTCGGTGGTGTCCCAAGCCCGAATGGTGAATGCATCGGCGATGGTGCCCTCCACGCCCACGTTGGGACGGAAGTACACCAAAGTTGAGGCATCGGCCTTGAGCAGCAAAGCCGTTTGTTCGCTCAAAGTCGTCAACGAGCTGTAGGTGAACCAAGTCGCGCCACCATCGGCTGAGAAAAACAACTGGCCCAAAGCTTGATTGACCTTGGTCACGGCGATGCCTTTGATGACTGTGGTGCCATCTGCATCGGTGATGCCACCCACCAACGTGGAGACCAATACACCCATAGCTCCAGTCGGTGCTACAACGCTAGTGGCAGGTTGCACAGCCGTCAAGCTCAAAACGGTGTCTGTCAAAACCGGGGCATCGTTCAATCTGTTCACACTGACGTTGCTGTAAACAGATGTTGAACTTTGTTGGCCACTGCTATCGGTCACAGTCCAATAGACTTTGCGCGCACCGCCGATCAAGTCTTCACGCGCATTGTTGAACATGACCGAGTTGAGCAACTGCTCGTATTGCGCTTTGGTCGCAGAACCTGTGAAGGTCAAAACCCCCGTGCTTGTGTTGTAGTTGCCCGTGATGCTGGCCCCAGATGGCATGGTGTAGGTCAGCACATCGCCGGTAACGAAGCCATTGGTGACCCAGTCAACCAAGCTCACCGTAGCGCCCTGCAAGTTATCAGAGTCAACATCGCTCAACTGGATGCTGCCCTTCTTGGCAGAGACAGCGCCCCCGTTTTCATAAAAATCAGAAAACGTCGAGTCGGTAGAGACCAACACAGGGCCATCGTTTGTACCGTTGATGGTAACGGACACCACTTTGGCGGTGCCGTCTGCAGCAGTCACGGTGAAGCTGTCGGTATAGGCCGTATCTGCCTTGAATTCGTCATGTGCCGAGCTCATCACGTAGGTCCATGCGCCTGCTGTGGTCATGCTGAAGCTACCGTAGGTTCCAACCACCCCAGTCAGTGCATTGAAGCTTTGTGTACTGTCCACGTCTGTGATGGTCAAGGCACCGGTCACGGTTTGGGCCGCGTTGGTCTCACTGACCGTCTTGAGCAAGTCACCAGCAATCACAGCCGCATCGTTGACGGGTGCCATGTTGATGGTCAGCGTGCTTTGCGTGGTGTTGCCTGCTGCATCCGTCACCTTGTAGGTGAAGGTTTCCACGGCTGTGGTCTGAATGGCGTCAAGCACCACCGAACGGGCGTAGCTGTAGGTGCCGTTGGCATTCATGGTCAAGGTGCCGTAGGTGCCAGCAGCGCTACCGACGATGGCGTAGCTCTCGCTGCCGTCTTTGTTGGTGTCGTTGGTGGCCACGCTGCCTGTGATGGGCGTGGTGTCTTCGTCAGAGTCCTTGACGTCGGCCACGGCTGTAGGCGTACCGGTATCCACGGTAAATGCCAACGCCGTGCTGGCTGTGGATGTGTTACCACTGGCATCAGTGGCCTTTGCCGTCACACTGTGTGTACCTGTTGCCAAAGCCGTTGTGGGCGTGAAGCTCCATGCGCCGCTGCCATTAGCCGTCGTGGTGCCCAACAGCGTTGTGCCGTCGTACACACTCACCACCGCATTGGCTTCGGTGCTGCCGCTGAAGGTGGGCTTGTCGTCGTTGGTCACGCCGTTAGCTGTGATCGTGCCAGTCACTGGGCCCACATCATCGGTGCCGATCAAGCTGATCGAGCTTGGCGCAACGTTGTCCACGTTGTAACGCCAGTCAAACGCGCCAGGTGTGGACTGCTGACCAAACGTGCCCGTGGTGTTTTCAACCTGCGCGATGTAGTTCACGCTGTCGCTGTTGCCCAAGCCTGAGTTGTCGGTCAACGTCCAAATGCTTTGGCCCGCCGCATTGGTTGTGACGGTGGCCGTGCCCACCTTGATCATCGCGTTGGTGCCGGTGAGCCATGTGCCCTTGGCTGCATCCCATTTGAAGTACAGGTTGTCCTGCCCGCCGCTTTGATAACCAACACCACCCAAATTTCCCACCAAGGTGTTGCCAGCGTAGACCTCAAGTCCCCAGCCTGAGCCCTTATTGATCACCACCATGTTGCCGTCGTTCGGGGTTGTGGGCAAATACACAATGCCTGATCCGTAGTTGCCGTCACCGTTGCTATAAAGCGTCAACGCATTGCCGCTCAAAATCTGGCCGCCAGCCAGTGTGCCAGCCTGCACCACCGTTGCAGTAGCCAAGTTGGGTGTGCGGTACACGTTGACCACTTCGTTGGTGCCCAAGGCTGCGCCCTGTGTGGCTCCGCCCAAAGTACCCACCAGTGTGGGTGTGGTGTCGTTGCTGGTGCCGCCCGACAACACGTTTGTGGCTGTGCCTGCGTTGTCTTCAATACGCGTGATACCCACGGTCAAATTGGACACCGGCACATAGGCGTAGCTGTGGCTGTAAGGCGCGCTGGCGTTGCCTGCGGTGTCCACCACCTTGGCTTGCAAGGTGCTGCTGCCCGACAGGGTCACGCCTGACAAGCTCCAAGTGCTGGTGCCCACCGCCGTTGTAGCGGCAGTCCAAGTCACGCCGTTGTCCAACGAGACCATGACTTTTTCGCCCGTGACCAAGTTGGCGCTCAAGGTGCCTGTGATGTTTTGTGCGGCTACGCTGGTGATGAAGTCGGTGGTCGACGTGCCTGTGTCTGAACTCAATGCTGCGCTGTTGACCGTGGTCACGGGTGCGATGGTGTCTAAGGTAACCACGCGTGTGGCTTGGTTGTTGACGCCCTGGACAGACTCAGATGCGGTGATGGTGTTTGCACCTTCACTCAAAAGATTCCCGTAAATCGCATCCGCGCTGGCATGGAAACCCTGCCATCCGGAGTTGGTCAAGCCTGTCACAGGCGTGCTGCGATTCACCAAAACTGAGCTGTCTAACTGCGCTTTGGTAAGCGTGGACATGTCGGTTGCTGAGGTGTAGATCATCGCGCCGTTCATGTGCGCGTTGGTGTTTTCTGCGCCTACAAGCTTAATGTCGGATAACGAATAAGCGGCCCCCAAGTCAATCTGCACCCAAGCATCTTGACTCACACCAGTCGCCAAACCCATTTGGCTGCCCGATGTTTCTACATAGTGCCCTGCGGTGTAATACGAATTCATATCACGCAGTGAACCTGTCGTGAAAACACTGGCGTTGGAATAAGTCTGCGTCACGCCAGACCAAGTGGCCACGTTTTGCCCCGTTGTTTTTTCGTAAACCTCCATCTCACCAATTGTCAAGATGCCTTTGAGGTCGTATTGCGGGTCGGTGCTGGCCAAGTTCATCAGGCTCTTGCGAACCATGATGTAGCGCACTTTGCTGCCGTCATAGGACCAGTCACCATTGGCATTGGCTGTGACATTGACGTTCTGGCTGTTGATGTTCAGTGTGACCACTGCATTGGCATCTGCTTTGCCTGTAATCAGCAAGGGTTCACTGACGTTGACCAAATCATCGGTAGACACGACGTTGATGGTGACGGGTGCCACCACGTATTCGCTGACCGTGTCGCTGGCCGCAGAGAACGCTGTGGTGCCGTCGTTGACCGAGGCGTTGCCTGTCGATCCGTCGGTGCCTGTAGTGCCGTCCCACGCACGGAAGGTCAGCGCATCGGCCACGGTGCCGCTGGTGCCTGCTGCTGCCTTGAAGTACACGCGGTGGTTGGCGTCTGACGTCAACAGTCTTGCTGTACTTGCGCTGGCATCTGTCAGCTCTGTCCAATGTGAGCCGGCGTCCAAGCTGTAATACAGCTGGCCTTTGGCGCTGTTAATCGCGGTGATGGCAATGCCTTTGGCAGCACCTGTGTCCACATCGCTCACGCCACCCACCAGATCGCTCACCAACATGCCCACTGCGCCCACAGGGGTCGCACCTGTGCCTTGCAACACAGCTGTCATGGTGAGAACGGTATCTGTCAAGACAGGTGCATCGTTGGTGCCGGAGATGGTGACTGTTACCGTTTGATTGGTGCCGTCAGCCGCTTTTGCGGTAAAGGTGTCGGTGTAGGTTTGACCCGCCTTGAACTCGTTGTGTGCGGAGTTCATGTTGTAGGACCAAGCGCCTGCAGTGGTGAGGCTGAAGGTACCGTAGCCCGCTGTACCTGCGGTGCTGGTTTGAGCGATGAAGTTGTTGGCTGCGCCGTCCACATCAGTGGCAGTCAATGTGCCAGTGGCTGTTTGCGCGGCGTTGGTTTCGGTCAATGCACCGGTGGTTGCACCGCCAATCACAGCTGCGTCGTTCGTGCCGTTGATCGTCACTTTCACCGTTTTGATGGTGCCGTCTGCCGCTGTCACGTTGAAGGTGTCTGTCAGCGTTTGTGAGCCAGTCAAGCCTTGCACTGTTGTGTTGCTGTTGTTGACCGTGTATTCCCACACGCCTGCGGCTGTCATGGTGTAAAGTCCGTAGCCGTTTGTGCTGGCTGTAACCCTGGGCACTTCCGTGAAGGCAATAACCCTTTCAACCACGGCTTTCCAGGTTTAGGTGGCGGTGGCACTTGGCGTGCCTGCTGTGACGCTGCCGTCGCCGTTGGCATTGCTGCCTGCTTCTGTCACGGTACCTGTGTTGGTGCCGCTGATCACAGCAGCATCGTTGCTACCTGTGATGGTCACGGTCACTACTTTGGCCGTGCCGTCAGCAGCTGTTACGGTGAACGTGTCGGTCAGCGTGGCAGAGGCTGCCAAGGCTTGCACTGTCGTGTTGCTGTTGTTGAGCGTGTAGCTCCACACGCCTGCAGCTGTCATGGTGTAAGTGCCGTAGCCGCCAGTGCTGGCTGTGGCTGTGCTGACAGCCGTGAAGGCGTTGGCTGTGACGTCCACATCGGTGGAGGTCAAGGTGCCACTGGCTGTAGGTGTGCCTGCTGTGGCATTGGCCACGCCGCCTGCTTCGGTCACTGCACCTGTAGTTGTGCCGCTGATGACGGCTGCGTCGTTTGTGCCGTTGATCGTCACGGTCACCTTTTGGATGGTGCCGTCAGCCGCTGTCACGTTGAAGGTGTCAGTCAGCGTTTGTGAGCCGGTCAAGGCTTGCACTGCTGTGTTTGTGTTGTCGAGCGTGTAGGCCCACACGCCTGCAGCTGTCATGGTGTAAGTGCCATAGCCGCCGATGGTTGTGGCAGCGGTGCTCACAGCCGTGAAGGCATTGGCTGTGCCGTCCACATCGGTCGATGTCAATGTACCTGTGGCATTGGGGGTAACAGCTGTGCCGTTGGCCACGCCGCCTGCTTCAGTCACAGAGCCTGTTTCTTGTG
>NZ_NERW01000003.1 GCF_003063505.1 Limnohabitans sp. T6-20
CCGCTGATCGCAGCTGCAACGTTTGCGCCGTTGATCGTCACTGTCACCGTTTTTATGGTGCCGTCTTCCCCTGTCACGGTGAAGGTGTCTGTCAGCGTTTGTGAGGCAAGCAAGCCTTGCACTGCAGCGTTGCTGTTGTTGACCGTGTAGGCCCACGCGCCACCTGCTGTCATGGTGTAGCTGCCGTAGCCATTTGTAGTGGTTGTCGCCGTGCTCACCGCTGTAAAGGCGTTGGGGGTGCCGTCGACGTCTGTCGAGGTCAAGTTGCCCGAAGCGCCAGGTGTGCCTGCGATGGCGTTGCCGTTGGCATCGCTTCCTGCTTCGGTCACGCTGCCGGTGGTGGTGCCGCTGATCACGGCTGCGTCGTTGCTGCCTGTGATGGTGACGGTCACCACTTTGGCGGTGCCGTCTGCTGCTGTCACGGTGAAGGTGTCGGTCAAGGTTTGTGCCGCCGTCAAGGCTTGCACGGTGGTGTTGGCGTTGTTCAGTGTGTAAGCCCACTGCCCGCCAGCGGTCATGGTGTAAGTGCCGTAGCCGCCTGTGCTGGCTGTGGCTGTGCTGACAGCCGTGAAGGCGTTGGCTGTGCCGTCCACATCGGTGGAGGTCAAGGTGCCACTGGCTGTGGGTGTGCCTGGGGTTGCATTGGCCACGCCGCCCGCTTCGGTCACTGCACCGGTTGCGGTGCCGCTGATGATGGCGGCATCGTTCACCGCAGCCACATTAAATGTCAGCGTGTTGGGCGTGGTGTCTTCGTTGTTGTTGGCGCGATTGTCTTGCACCTTGAACAGAAAGCTGGCGTAGTTGCTGCCATTGCCGTTCAGAGCCCCTTGGTAGGTCAACTTGCCGGCGTCCAGGTCGGCCTTGGTGATCACATCGTCGACTTGCACGGCCACACCATTGAGCTTGAGCGTGCCTTGTGCGGGCAAGCCCGCGATCTTCACACCCGTCAATGTGTGCCCCTGGGTACTGTTGTAACCAAAAGCCGCTGCTGTCACCACAAAAGCAGTGTCTTCTGTCGCATTGAGGGTGTTGTCTGCCCCTTGCGGCCCACTGCCCGTCAATACCAAACTGGCTATATTGGTCAGGTTCAGAGAGCCATTGGCATCTTGAGCAATCACATCAAATTGCAGTGTGCCCTCGCTCAAGCCCTGTGTATCGATGTTTTGCACGCTGAAGGTGCCGTCGGCAAGCACCAAGGCAGTGGCTGTGACTTCTTGATATTGCTCATCGTGAATGAGGAGCGTCAACACCGTGCCGGGCAGCAACGCTGGCGCCACCCCCTGCACATCGATATTCATGTTCTCGTCCAAGACATGGGTGGTCAGGGTCACGGGTGACTGTGTGGTGTTGCCTGACAATTCCAACTGACCGGGTTCGGTCACACCGCCAGCCGTGGCGATGATGTCCAAAGTACCCGCCCCAAACATGCCCACCCAGACGTTGGACACACTGAACTCACCATCAGTCACCACGGCAGAGACCGTTTTGCTGTTGCCAAATGTATCGGTTATCAAAAATTTGATCGTGCTACCGCTGGGGACGCCGCTTACGCTGCCGGACAAGTTGATGCTGCCCGAGGAGTTTTCAGTTGCGAAAAAGCTGATGGTGGTGGTTGGCTCAGTCATGAATTACATCAATGTTGAAGTTTGAGGAACATACGGCGCACACGCGACGTATTTAAGAATATCTAAGAACTACATTTTGAGGCAGAAAATCAATAAGAATCTCAATTGAACAGTTTTGTATCAATTTATTACGTCTTATCGATCAATACACCAAAAAAAACCGGAACCCGTTCAAAGGCTCCGGTTGGCGCAAACCACACGCGTTGCGTTACAGGATTTGATGTATCAGGGTCTGATCGACAAACAGGTTGGCCGCACCGTTGGTGTATTGGGTGTAGCTACGTCCCACTTCGAAACCATATTCAGCGCCATAAGTGTTAATCATGGTAGTGCCCCCCAAGTTGGACACAGCACTCCAGTTGGCACCATCGACCAGCGCCAATTTGTTGACGGCAAGACCCCCGTTGCCTTGAACCACTAGCATCTTGGACTCATCAACAGCGGTGTTCACGTTGTCCACGCCAGCCGACATGTTCAACACTTCTTGCAGGCTGACCTTGATCGTGTTGCCCATGCCTTGGTGCATGTCAAGGATGCTGAAATTGTGGACCTTGTCCGAGACCGTGACGTCGCTCAGATCCAGCGTGAGGTTTCGCCCAAAGATGGACAGGGTGTTGACGCCTGCTCCACCATTGATGTCGACGCTCATGCTACTGCTGGAAAGGTCTGCAATGGCTCGGCCGTTGAGGAGAACCTTGTCGTTGCCATCTCCGGCAGTGATGGTGTCTGCCCCACCATTGCCAAATATGACATCGGCGTTGTTGGTGCCTGTCAGCACATTGGCGTCAGTCGAGCCCACCAAATCAGCAACGGCCATCAACTCGTCCACAAACAAAGTGGCACCACTGTGGGTGTATTGGGAATAGAGGTGGTCAGTGACAAAACCATGGTCCACGCCATAAAGAGCTGTCAAATCAGCGCCTTTGAGGCTCATCACTTGTGACCAGTTGGCTGTGTTTTCTAAGACCACTGCGTCGCCGTCGTTGCCTTTGACAACCAGCATCTGGGCTTCGTTCACATCGGTTGTCGTTGCGTTGTCTGCGGCACCTGACAAGGTTTGCACATCCGCCAAACCCAGCTTGAGTGTGTTGTTGCCATTGCCGACAACGTCAATGGTGCTGAAGTTGTGTACCTTGCCGTGGACTGTGGCGTTGCTCAGATCCAGCAACATGTCTGCCCCTGAGAGCTTCAAGGTGTTGATGCCTGTGCCACCATCCACATTGGCCGCATTGCTGGCGCTCAATGCAGCCACGTTGGCGGCATTGAGGACCACTTGATCGTTGCCGGCATCACCGCTGAATTGGTCTGCACCGCCGTTGCCCACCATCACATCGTTCCCGGCTGTTCCAACCATCACATCGTCACCAGAGGTGCCTGTGAAACCAGGCGTGGCTGTTGTGTCCACGTTCAGTGCAACCGTGTCTGTGGCGGTGGAATAGGCACTGGTGCCACCTGTCACAGTGATCGGGTAGGTGTTGACTTGAACGCCCGACATGGTGGGTCGGACTCCGCTGTCCGAAGCATCCCAGCTGCGGAAGGTGAAGGCTTCGGCAATGTTGCCCTCCACACCCACATGAGGGCGGAAATACACACGGGCCGAAGGACCCGCCTTTAGCAACAAGGCATTTTGCTCACTCAAGGTTGCCGAGGCGCCATATGAAAACCAAGACGCCCCTCCGTTGAGCGAGAAATACAACTCACCCAAAGTCTTGTTCACACCGACAACGGCAATGCCTTTGTAGACGTTAGCGTAATTGCCATCGGCATCACTAGAGCCGCCGAGCAAAGAGGAAACCAAAACCCCCACCAAGCCCGTGGGCATGCTGCCCTGGGGCAACTCTGCTGCGGTCGGCTGCACATTGGGCATGACCAAATTGGTGTCCAGCAATACTGGTGCGTCATTTTTTTGCGTCACGCCAACGTAACTGCGCACCGGCAAACCCGCAGGCAGTTGATTGGACTGGCCCTCCGCATCTGTCACTGTCCACGTAATTCTTCGTGGTCCGCTTTCAATATCGTCACGTAAATTATTGAACTTCACAGAATTCAACACCGTTTGATACTCAGCCACCGTGGCCAGACCAGTGAAAGTCAAAATACCGGTCATGGCGTCGTAAGCGCCCTCAATCGCGCTTCCAGAAGCTGTCGTGAACGTCAACAAATCTCCAGTCACAAACAGATTGGTAGTTTGATGATTAACTTTGACCGTTGCGCCACTGAGATGACTGGAATCAACGTCTGCAAGAATCACCGAGGTCACCGATTCTTTATAAGCAGCCACCGGCCCGCCATCTTCATTAAAAAGTGAATAAGCACCTGAAACAGAAATGGTGGGCCCATCGTTCACCGGATTGAGCTTGATGGTGAGGGTGGCCGTACTCTCGTTGCCCGCGTTGTCTGTCACCTTGTAAGTAAAAGAATCCTGCACAAATGCAGTGATGCCATTCAAGTCGGTGGTATTACGGGTGTACTCCCAGGTACCGTCTGCTGCCAACGCCAAAGATCCATAAGTGCCTGTGGGCGAAGTGTTGAGCGTAAAGACTTCGCTGCCGTCTTTGTGGGTGTCGTTGCTAGAGACGTTGCCGGTCAGCGTGGTGCTGTCTTCGGTGCCTGAGCCCAGATCGTTCACAGCCACGGGTTTGTTTTCATAAAACGCGGTGTCTGTACTTGGGGGGTTGGTGCCGACGGTGGCGCTTGCGCTGAGCGTGCCTTCAGGCACGGGGCCTGAGCTGGTCACTGTCCAAGTGCCCACGCCTTGGCCGTTGTCAACGATGGTGGCCGTGCCGATCTCGACGTTGTTCACGTCCTTCACCACCACGGTGGCTCCGATTTCACCTGTGCCGCTCACGGTCATGGTGCCGTCGGTGTTTTGCAACATTGGCTCGTTGATCGTTAAGGGGACAAAAGCGCTGTAAGACTTCGATTCTGGCAAGCTGGTGTTGCCCGCAGCGTCCACCGCAGTCACGGTGTAGTCGCCGTTAACCGAGCCCTGAGCCACCTCGATCTCCAAACTGAAATTGCCATCTGGACCAGCCGTCACGGTGTGCGTTGCGCCTGCTGGATCTTTGATAGTGACCACCACATTGGGCGTGTCCACATGGCCACTGATGGTGGGCTTGCCGTCGACATCCGCGTCGTTCACATCCAAACCACTGATGACAGGCGCCGTTAAATCCGTCTCGTTGACGGTCACGGGGTTGGTCGTGTGGCCAACGCCATAAGCGGCTGTCGCTGTGTAGTCACCGGTCAATTGGCTGGGGGCAGGATCAATTTCCAAACTGAACTTGCCGTCAGCCCCTGCCGTGACCGTGTGCTCTGCGCCAAATGGATCTTTGATGGTGACGACCAAATTGGGCAACGTTTCGCCGCTGACCGTAGGTTTGCCATTGCCATTGGTGTCGACCACATCAAGATTGGTAACTGTTGCATAGGGTGCCGTTTTGGAGTCGCTGACCTGGCCATTCATGTCCATGGTTTTAGCGCTAACTGTGCCGCGCGGCTGCACGCCAGTGGACTCGACTTGCCATACACCCGAAGCACCGACGGACACTTGCGTTCCGGTGCCGTTTGGCCAAGTCACCAACACTGTGCTGAACGGTTCAGCGGTGCCGCTGGCGTTGATCTTGCCGTTAGCGTCGCTGTCGACCGCATCGAGGGTTGGGATTGCAGGTGGTGTGTTGTCCACGTAAGCAGCTGTGTCTGTTCCAACTTCACCGTTGATGTCGGTCGCTGTCGCTGTCAATGTGCCTTCTTTGACTGGGCCTGCGCTAGTCAAGGTCCAAGTGCCGTTTTCCAGCACGGTGGCTGTGCCCACAGTTGAGCCATCTATCGCTTTCACCACCACGCTGGCTCCGGCTTCGCCGGTGCCGCTCACGGTCAACGTGCCGTTCGTGTTTTGAGTCACGGGCTCTGTGATCGCCACAGTCGGTGGGGTGCTGTCTGTGTAGTTCGCTGCGACTTGGTCACTCGTGGTGCTGCCGACAGAAGCTTCGGCTTTGACTTCACCTTCGGCTTGTACGGTTGGGGACTCTACCGACCAATTGCCACTGGCGCCTGTTAAGGTTGTACTGGTGGAGCCATCTGGCCAAGTCACCTTGACTGTGCTGCCAATCAAAGCCGATCCGCTGGCATTGATTTTTCCGTCCGCGTCACTGTCGTTAACAGTGAGCGTAGGCGGCACAGGTCGGACGGTGATCGAAATCGTGTCCGTCGCCTCCGAATAAGGTGTGACACCGCCGTTGGTGCCTGTGCTGAATTGCGTCCCTGCCGCACTGGCATTGGTGCTGGCGTTGCCGGTCTGGTCCCAGGCCCTGAACATGAAAGCATCGGCGACAGTACCCGCGAAGTCTGCGGCTGGGGCGTAATACACCCGAGTCAAGCCATCCGCCTTCAACATGCGGCCCTTGCTGATGCTGACCTGCTGGCCTTCGTCCATCAAAGTCCAGCTGGTGCCACCGTCCAGTGAAAAATAACCCACGCCATGGGCACGGTTCATACCGATCACCGAGATGCCTTTGAGTGCAGAAGCACCATCTGCATCCGAAACGCCCCCAACCAAGTCAGACACCAGTGTGCCCACGGCGCCTACAGGCGCAGCTGCTTGAACGCCAAGACTGGCCAACACGGTGGGCAATTGCACATCCACTGTCGCATCGAGCACAGGTGCATCGTTCTTGCTGATCATCGACAGCTGCGTTGTCTTGACGATACTCAAACCAAACCCGTCGTTGACTTGCCATTTCACCGAACGTGTAATACCCATGGACGCTGGGTTTTCAGTGGTGTTGTTAAACGTCACCGCGCGTAACGCTTCTTGATACTGTGCGACCGTTGCATTGCCCGTCAGCGTCAGCAAGCCTGTAGCCGCGTCATAGCTTGATGCCGTGATCGGGACACCGGAAATCGCGGTAAATGCCAAGACATCACCAGGCGTCACGCCAGCACTGACATCAAGCTGCACCGTGGCACCCGTGAGGAAATCGGCATCCAAATCCGTCAACGTGATGGCGTTGTTGGCAGAAACAGCCCCCCCGTTTTCGGTGAAAAACTTCATATAGCCATCTGCGGTGCCTACCACTGGCTTGTCATTAGCCGCTGTGATGTTGACGGTACTGTTTGCCACCTCGCTCCAATTATTGGCGGCTTGACCATCATTGATCTGCCAAGTGATGGTGCGCGATGGCGTATCGCCTGCCGGATTGGCCAGCGTGATACCTGTCGGGTTGTCACTGGTGCTGACGAACTGGATGCTCTTCAAAGCATTCGAATACTCTGCTTTGGTGGCAGTGCCCGTCAGTTCCATCAAACCTGTGGCCTTGGTGTAAGTGGCCGTGATGCCAAAAGGCAAAGCGTAAACCACAGTGGAGCCATTGTCTGTCGGTGCCGCAAAAACAAGCGCCGCAGGTGTCCCACTGGTGTATTTCAACGCATCGCCTGCCACCATGTTGCTGATCTGGATCTTGGCACCTGTCAACGTGGCGGTGTCGGCGTCACCATACAAAGTACCGTTGCTGATGTACTGTGCCGTGCTATTTTCAGTGTACGTTGATACTGGGGTGTTGGTGTTCGAACTGCGGGGCTGAACCACGGGTGAATCGTTGGTGCCATGAATGGTCACTGTCACCACTTGCGAAGTGCCATCAGCTGCCATCGCCGTGAAGCTGTCTGTGTAATCCGAGCCCAAAACAAACTGGTCTTGAGCGCTGTTCATCACATACGTCCATGCACCAGCCGTGGTTAACGTGAACTTGCCGTAGCCGCCCGAGCCTGCCACGTTGCTTGCCGCCACAAATGTGGCTGCACTGTCCACATCGGCAATCGTCAGCGTGCCAGAAGCTGACTCAGCAGCATTTGTCTCGGTGATTTCAGCTGCAACATCGCCAGCGATGTTGGCTGCATCGTTGACTGGATCCAGTGTAATTTTCAGCGCAGCCGTCGTGTGGTTGCCCGCACTGTCAGTGACACGGTAGGTGAAGGTTTCTTCGACTGCGGCTTGAATGGCGTTCAGGTTGGCAGTGCGGGTATAAGTCCAACTGCCGTCGGCGTTCATCAACAAACTGCCGTGAGCACCCGTGGCGGTCAGAGGATCGTCCAGTGCATAAGTTTCTGTGCCGTCCTTGTGCGTCACGTTGCCTGAAACGTCACCTGTCACGGTGGTGGAGTCTTCAGTACCAGAGCCTGTGCTGAGATCAGCAACGGGGGCTTCGTTATAGGCCGTGACCGTGGTGGTTTCAGGTGCACCTGCCGCGTGAGGAGCGGACACGTTAACGGTTTCACCTTTGACGGGTGCGGGGTTGAACGCGCTCAAGGTATACGTGCCATCCGCATTGGCAGTGCCGGTGGCCGTTGCACCGCTTGGCAGTGAAGCTGTCACCACCGCACCTGGCGTTGCGCCTGTACCGCTGACCACGCCTTCGGGCGTGATGCTGGCAGTCATCTGGGTGTTGTCTGGCGCCAAAGTCGTCGCGGTTTCTGGGTTCTGACCTTGCACGCCTGTCGGTGCGCTGATCGAGACGGTTTCACCGTTGGTCGGCACTGGATCGAATGCGCTCAGCGTGAACGCGCCGTCTGCACCTGCTGTGCCGGTGGCTGTTGCGCCGTTAGGCAATGTGGCTGTCACCAATTGGCCAGGCGTTGCGCCTGTACCTGTCACCACGCCCGAAGCGTCGATGCTGGCTGTGATGCCGGTGGTGTTGGGGGCCAAGGCAGAAGCAGTTTCTGGGTTCTTTCCGGCAACGCCTGTTGGGGCGCTGATCGAGACGGTTTCACCGTTGGTCGGCACTGGAGCGAACGCACTCAAAGTGAACGAGCCGTCTGCACCTGCTGTGCCTGTGGCTGTTGCGCCGTTGGGCAATGTGGCTGTCACCACTTGGCCGGGCGTTGCACCGGAACCCGTCACCACGCCTTCGGGCGAGATGGTGGCTGTGATGCCAGTGGTGTTAGGGGCCAAGGTGGTGGCGGTCTCTGCAGGCTGATTAGCCACGCCTGTTGGCGCGCTGATCGAGACGGTTTCACCGTTAGCAGGCACAGGGGCAAACGCGCTCAAAGTGAACGAGCCGTCTGCACCTGCTGTGCCTGTGGCTGTTGCGCCGTTGGGCAATGTGGCTGTCACCACTTGGCCGGGCGTTGCACCTGTACCTGTCACCACGCCTGAAGCGTCGATGCTGGCTGTGATGCCGGTGGTGTTGGGGGCCAAGGCAGAAGCAGTTTCTGGGTTCTGACCTGCCACGCCTGTCGGTGCGCTGATCGAGACGGTTTCACCGTTGGTCGGCACTGGATCGAACGCGCTCAGCGTGAACGCGCCGTTTGCACCTGCTGTACCTGTGGCTGTTGCGCCGTTAGGCAAAGTAGCCGTCACCACTTGGCCTGGCGTTGCGCCTGTACCTGTCACCACGCCCGAAGCGTCAATGCTGGCTGTAATGCCTGTGGTGTTGGGGGCCACAGTCGTGCCCGTTTCTGCAGGTTGCCCTGCCACGCCTGTTGGGGCACTGACCGAAACAGTCTCGCCGTTGGCAGGCACTGGGGCGAACGCGCTCAAAGTGAACGTGCCGTTAGGACCGGCTGTGCCGGTGGCGGTTGCGCCGTTGGGCAGTGTGGCTGTGACCACTTGGCCTGGGGTGGCACCAGAGCCGGTCACCACGCCCGAAGCGTCGATGCTGGCTGTGATGCCTGTGGTGTTGGGGGCCAAAGCCGAAACAGTTTCCGGGTTCTGACCGGCCACGCCTGTTGGCGCGCTCACAGAAACAGTCTCACCGTTGGCGGGCACGGGAGCGAACGCGCTCAAAGTGAACGTGCCGTTGGGACCAGCTGTACCTGTGGCCGTTGCGCCGTTGGGCAATGTGGCTGTAACCACTTGGCCTGGAGTGGCACCGGAACCGGTGACAACGCCGTTGGCGTCGATGCTGGCTGTGATTCCGGTGGTGTTCTGGGCCACAGTCGTGCCAGTTTCTGGGTTCTGACCGGCCACGCTTGTGGGCGCGCTGACCGAAACAGTCTCGCCGTTGGCGGGCACTGGCGCGAACGCGCTCAAAGTGAACGTGCCGTTGGGACCCGCTATACCTGTGGCCGTTGCGCCGTTGGGCAGTGTGGCTGTGACCACTTGACCTGGAGTGGCACCAGAACCGGTGACCACGCCCAAAGCGTCAATGCTGGCTGTAATGCCTGTGGTGTTGGGGGCCACAGTCGTGCCCGTTTCTGGGTTCTGACCGGCCACACCTGTGGGCGCGCTGACCGAAACAGTCTCGCCGTTGGCGGGCACTGGAGCGAACGCGCTCAAAGTGAACGTGCCGTTGGGACCCGCTGTGCCTGTGGCCGTTGCGCCGTTGGGCAATGTGGCAGTAACCACTTGACCAGGCGTTGCACCCGAACCCGTCACCACGCCTTCGGGCGAGATGCTGGCCGTGATGCCTGTTGTGTTGGGGGCAAGGGCCGAAGCTGTCTCTGCGGGCTGACCCACAACGCCTGTAGGCGCGCTGACCTGAACGGTCTCGCCGTTGGCTGGCACGGGATCAAAGGCGCTCAAAGTGAATGTGCCATTAGGACCGGCTGTACCGGTGGCGGTTGCGCCGTTGGGCAAAGTTGCCGTGACCACTTGACCGGGTGTTGCACCCGAACCCGTCACCACGCCTTCGGGCGAGATGCTGGCCGTGATGCCTGTTGTGTTGGGGGCCAAAGCCGAAGCAGTCTCTGCGGGCTGACCCACAACGCCTGTAGGCGCGCTGACCTGAACGGTCTCGCCGTTGGCAGGCACGGGATCAAAGGCGCTCAAAGTGAACGTGCCGTTAGGACCTGCTGTGCCCGTGGCGGTTGCGCCGTTGGGCAATGTGGCTGTAACCACTTGGCCTGGAGTAGCACCCGAACCCGTCACCACGCCTTCAGGCGAGATGCTGGCAGTCATACCGGTGGTGTTCTGAGCCACAGTCGTGCCAGTCTCTGCTGGCTGACCGGTAACCCCTGTGGGGGCGCTGACAGAAACAGTCTCACCATTGGCCGGCACTGGGTCAAAGGCGCTCAAAGTGAACGTGCCGTTAGGGCCGGCTGTGCCCGTGGCGGTTGCGCCATTGGGCAGTGTGGCTGTGACCACTTGGCCTGGGGTGGCACCAGAGCCGGTCACCACGCCCGAAGCGTCGATGCTGGCTGTGATGCCGGTGGTGTTCTGGGCCACAGTCGTGCCAGTTTCTGGGTTTTGACCAGCCACGCCTGTTGGGGCGCTCACAGAAACAGTCTCGCCGTTGGCAGGCACTGGCGCGAACGCGCTCAAAGTAAACGTGCCGTTAGGACCCGCTGTACCTGTGGCGGTTGCACCATTGGGCAAAGTGGCCGTCACCACTTGACCGGGTGTTGCGCCTGAACCGGTGACCACGCCGTTGGCGTCGATGCTGGCTGTGATGCCTGTGGTGTTCGGGGCCACTGTCGTGGCTGTCTCTGCGATTTGGCCTGCCGAGGTCGGTGCACTGACCGAAACAGTCTCGCCGTTGGTGGGCTTGGGGCTGAACGCACTCAAAGTGAACGTGCCGTCTGTGCCTGCTGTGCCGGTGGCAGTGGCACCGTTGGGCAGTGTCGCTGTGACCACTTGACCTGGCGTTGCACCTGAACCAGTCACCACCCCGTTGCCGTCAATGCTGGCGGTGATGCCGGTGTTGTTCGGGGCCACTGTCGTGGCTGTCTCTGCGGGTTGGCCTGCCGAGGTCGGTGCGCTGACCGCAACAGTCTCGCCGTTGGCGGGCTTGGGGTTGAACGCGCTCAAAGTGAACGTGCCGTCTGTGCCTGCTGTACCGGTGGCGGTGGCACCGTTGGGCAGTGTCGCTGTGACCACTTGACCGGGTGTTGCGCCCGAACCAGACACCACGCCATTGCCATCAATGCTGGCCGTGATGCCGGTGGTGTTGGGGGCCAAGGTGGTGGTGGTCTCGCCAGCGGGATTGCCCGCTGCGGTCGTACCTGTGCTGACCGTCACAGTCTCGCCGTTGGTGGGCTTGGGGCTGAACGCGCTCAATGTGAACGTGCCGTTTGCACCGGCTGTGCCGGTGGCGGTGGCACCGTTGGGCAAAGTCGCCGTGACCAATTGACCAGGCGTTGCGCCAGTACCGCTCACTACGCCGTTGCCGTCGATGCTGGCAATAAGAGCGTCGATGTATTCAACCGAGCTTGGATCGCTCTTGTTACCACTGGCATCGGTCGCTTCGGCTTTGACCGTTCCGGCTGGTTGAACTGTGGGCGACTCAATCGCCCAAGTGCCGTCGGGGCCTGCCGTTGTTGTGCTGGTGCTGCCATCCGGCCAGGTCACCGTGACCGTGCTGCCAATTTCAGCCGTTCCGCTGGCGTTGATCTTGCCGTTCGCATCTCGGTCATCGACCTTGAGCCCCGGGGCCGCTGGTGGCGTGGTGTCAACAGTCGCAGTTGCTCCCCCGCCGCCAGCAGCCGCTGCCGCACCCGCCGCCCCAGCCGCACCCGCCGCCAGCAAAGGGTTGAACGCCAACACCGCCAACGCAGCACCCGAGCCCGACACTTCGCTGCCGCCCAACACCGCCGAGGTGAAGTCCTGGCCTTCTGCAAGGCTCAGTGTGTAGCTGTCTGCCGTTGGTGCTTCCAGCACGTATTCATAAAAACTGCCCCCATCGGCCTGGCCGACCAAGGCGTTGAAGCCCTCGGGCATGACGGCGTAATAGTCTTCAATGATCAGTTGGGCAGCCTCTTCGCCCTCACCCAAGGCCACATGCAAGTCCTTGCCTACCCGCTTGACGCGCACCTGCTCCGGCGGCGCATCGTTCTTGTTGGCGTCTTGCAACTGGTAACGCACACCGGCTTGCGCTTTGATCCGGGCGGTTTTGCCCGCGCTCAGGTTCTGCATCTCGCTGGTTTTGTCGCCACCCACGTTGATACGCAATTTGTAAGCGATTTTTTCGGTTGCCATGGTGTTGTTCGTTTTCTTCAAGGAGGTTGGGCGATTGACTTGGGGTCAACAGTTCAAATGGGTGGCGTGCTCAGCCAGTGGCTACGCAAGCAGGTCAGCGCGTTGCGGTGGGGCTTGGCTCTGTGGGAGCGGGGGCGGCGGCAGGTGCTACAGGCACGGGGGCATCCGGGTCTTTGCACTCTTGAGCCGCTGGCACACGAGAAAGCGCATGAATTTGTTCGCGCATGGGTTTGAGCGACTCACGCGCTGGCAGGGCCTCGACTGGGCGCAGGCTATAGCGGGCGTTGCCTTGCAAGCTGGCGCTCAGGTAAACGGTTTGACCGGCAGCCAACTGGATTTGGGTGTTCATGTCGGCCTGCTGGCTTGCGGGTTGCTGAGCCTCCACTGGGCGGACATCGAGGGCCACGGGGCCGGGAGCCAGGCACAAAACAGCGTAAGCACCGGCCATCAAGGAGGTGTGGTACGCACCATTGACATTGATGCGGGTCACGCCGGAGGTCTCTGTTGAGGCCTGTGGACGGAACATGACCAGGCGGGCCTGGCTGTCCACGACACGCTCTGACAGATTGAAAACAGCACCCAAAGGCTGGAAGGGGTTGTCTGCGACGCTGGTCTGCGCCCATGTGACTTGGACGTGACACAACAAGCTCAGGCCCAGAGCCAACAGGCTGCGCGCTGCCAATTGACTGATTACTTTTGATGAATGCATGACTTAGTTTTCAGTTAAGCTGTGAAAACCGCTAGTCTACATTTCTTAAATTGTCTTAATTGAATTTAAATGAATATTTTTTAAGTAATTTTTACAATTGCATACGCCTATCACGCATTGGATATAAAAAGTACACAGTCCAGGTCAGTCGATCAAGAGTGACGCGGTATTGCAAAGTCTTAAAAAAAGCGGTTGGTTGCCCAAGCCTGCTGGGCAACTCAGCCCAAAACCAAGGTCAGATGACCGCGACCAGAGAAGCCACATACAAAGTGGCAAGCCCCTGGGTATATTGCATGTAGGTGTGACCCGCCTCAAAGCCATACGCCGAACCAAAGGTCGTGGCCAAGGTGGCACCCGACTGAGCCCCAGCTTGCGCCCAGCTGGCAACAGCCTGCAACTGCACCACATCGCCCGCGTCGCCTTTGACCACCAGCATGTCCCCTTCGTCCACGCCCGCCGTGGCCGCGTTGTCTGCCACTGCCCCCATGTCCAGCACATCCGCCAAAGCCAGCTTGAGCGTGTTGTTGCCCGAGCCTTTGATGTCCACCACGCTGAAGTTGTTCACTTTCGCCGCCACCGTGGTGTTGGTCAGGTCCAGCGTGATCCCTGTGGCGGTCACGTCCAGCTTGAGCACGTTCACATCCGCACCACCGTCAATCAGGGCCATATTGGCTGCCGACAAAGCCGTCACGTTGCTGGCGTTCACCACCACCGTGTCGTTGCCCGCACCACCGTTGATCACGTCTGCGCCGCCATTGCCCGCCAGGGTGTCGTTGGCTGCGCCGCCGTTCAGGGTGTCTGCTGCGCTGGTGCCCATGAAAGGTGTGACCGTGATCGCGATCGTGTCTGTCGCCACAGAGTAGGAGGTGGTTCCGCCGTTGGTGCCGGTATTGAACACATGCCCTGCAGCTGTGACGTCGGTGCTGCTGTTGCCGGTCTGATCCCAGGCCCGGAACATGAAAGCATCACTGACGGTACCGACAAAGTCAGCGGCTGGAGCGTAATAGACCCTTGCTGTAGCAGTCAACATGCGGCCATTGATCGCGCTGACAAGCTCACCCGGCGCGTCCATCGACAGCCACGTTGCACCGTCATCGAGCGAGTAATACCCCACACCGTGAGCGCGGTTCGTGCCAATCACCGAAATGCCTTTGAGCACACTGACGCCGTCTGCGTCAGTCACGCCACTCACAAGGTCAGACACGAGCGTACCAACCGCCCCGACAGGTGTTGCAGCCTCTGCACCTGTGCGGGCCGCCACAGGAGCCATTTGCACATCTACTGATGCATTCAGCACAGGGGCGTCGTTTATCGCGAGAACATTGATGTAGGTTGATTTGACATTGCTCAATTTATACGAAAATGAGCCATCGTTGACCTGCCAGGACAACTGGCGAATCATCCTGGTTCCGTCCGTCCCTGTCGGTGAATCGCCGCTGTTGGTGAAAGTGACCGACCGCAATATTTCTTGATATTGCGCCATGCTCGCAGTACCCGTCAGCGTCAACACTCCCGTCAAGGGGTCGTAACTTCCTGTGATGCCACTGATCGGCGTAAAGCTCAGTTCATCACCCGACGTGAAGTTAGAGCTGATCTTGACCGTCGCACTTGCGATCACCCCCACATCATCCGCCAGTGTGATTGAGTTGCAAGTCACTACAGCAGCAGCATTTTCAGTGAAAAAAGGGGAGCTGGAAGGATTTGACGACACCACCGGCGCATCGTTTATCGCCGTGATGTTCACCGTGCTGGTAGCCACAGCACTCCAGTTGTTTTCCGCCTGACCATCATTGATCTGCCAGTTGATGGTGCGTGATGGCGTCGTGCCTGCCAAATTGGGTTGGGTCACGCCTGTTGGGTTTTCACTGGTACTGACGAACAGGATGTTCCTCAAAGCTTGGGCGTATTCGGTCTTGGTAAAAACGCCCGTCAACTCCATCAGGCCAGTGGCCTTTGTATAGGTTGCTGTGATAGTTCCTGTATTTGTACCAGCAGGCAAGGCGTAAACCACGGTCGCGCCAGTATCAACGGGTGTTGCAAAAATAAATTGCAAACCACTGGTGTACTTCAGCGCGTCACCGGCAACCATATTAGAAATCTGGATTTTGGCACCTGACAACGTGGCAGTATCCGCGTCACCAAACAATGTACCGAGACTGATGAAAGATCCTGGGCTATTCTCTGAATAAGTAGAAACAGCTGCTGAGTTGGTGATCGAATAACGCGGCTGAACCACCGGTGCATCGTTGGCACCCGTGATGCTGAACACCGCATCGGTCGAAGCCGTGGCCGTGTTATCTGTGACACGCACCGCGAAACTGTCGCTCACCTGTTGACCCTCAATCAGTTGTTCCGTGGCAAGCTTGGTGTTGTCAAGCGCATAGCTGACCACACCCGTTGCAACGGTAAACGTCGCCGTGCCGTACGTACCCGCTTTTGTATAGGTTGCCCCTGGAGTCGTTGCTATCCAGCCATTCAATGTCATCCAGGCCGTGTCATAACTGACAGTGGCATCACCATCGGGATCGTGTTTTGTGAGGGCGATGGTGGCTGTGGGGGTTCCTGCCAACGCGTTTGCAATACCGCCGGATTCCAGCACCGTGACGCTTTGACTGGCTGCTGTGACTGTGGGCGCTTCTTCGTTGACGTTGTTCACGCCAAGGCTGTAGCTAACCGTCACCGGCTGGCTGCCGCTGACCGTGCTGTCCGCCACATTCACCGTGACGTCGTACTGCGTCTTGCCGCTTTCATAATCCAACACCTCACCTGCCTTCAGGTACAGCGCATTACCCACCACTTCAAACTTGTCGGCATCTGTACCGCTCAGAGTGATGGTGTTCGTGCCCTGTCCATCATCCACTACCGCAATGTCGGCCACTTTGACATGCGTCGTCGTGTCTGTGTTTTCTGGCAGTGTCGTTGTCTTGTTGTTCAACGTCACTGCCGTCGGAGCGGCATTCGGCAATGCTGCTGAAGCAGTTCCCCCGCCGCCAGCAGCCGCTGCTGCACCCGCCGCCCCAGCCGCACCCGCCGCCAGCAAAGGGTTGAACGCCAACACCGCCAACGCAGCACCCGAGCCCGACACTTCGCTGCCGCCCAACACCGCCGAGGTGAAGTCCTGGCCTTCTGCAAGGCTCAGTGTGTAGCTGTCTGCCGTTGGTGCTTCCAGCACGTATTCATAAAAACTGCCCCCATCGGCCTGGCCGACCAAGGCGTTGAAGCCCTCGGGCATGACGGCGTAATAGTCTTCAATGATCAGTTGGGCAGCCTCTTCGCCCTCACCCAAGGCCACATGCAAGTCCTTGCCTACCCGCTTGACGCGCACCTGCTCCGGCGGCGCATCGTTCTTGTTGGCGTCTTGCAACTGGTAACGCACACCGGCTTGCGCTTTGGTCCGGGCGGTTTTGCCCGCGCTCAGGTTCTGCATCTCGCTGGTTTTGTCGCCACCCACGTTGATACGCAATTTGTAAGCGATTTTTTCGGTTGCCATGGTGTTGTTCGTTTTCTTCAAGGAGGTTGGGCGATTGACTTGGGGTCAACAGTTCAAATGGGTGGCGTGCTCAGCCAGTGGCTACGCAAGCAGGTCAGCGCGTTGCGGTGGGGCTTGGCTCTGTGGGAGCGGGGGCGGCGGCAGGTGCTACAGGCACGGGGGCATCCGGGTCTTTGCACTCTTGAGCCGCTGGCACACGAGAAAGCGCATGAATTTGTTCGCGCATGGGTTTGAGCGACTCACGCGCTGGCAGGGCCTCGACTGGGCGCAGGCTATAGCGGGCGTTGCCTTGCAAGCTGGCGCTCAGGTAAACGGTTTGACCGGCAGCCAACTGGATTTGGGTGTTCATGTCGGCCTGCTGGCTTGCGGGTTGCTGAGCCTCCACTGGGCGGACATCGAGGGCCACGGGGCCGGGAGCCAGGCACAAAACAGCGTAAGCACCGGCCATCAAGGAGGTGTGGTACGCACCATTGACATTGATGCGGGTCACGCCGGAGGTCTCTGTTGAGGCCTGTGGACGGAACATGACCAGGCGGGCCTGGCTGTCCACGACACGCTCTGACAGATTGAAAACAGCACCCAAAGGCTGGAAGGGGTTGTCTGCGACGCTGGTCTGCGCCCATGTGACTTGGACGTGACACAACAAGCTCAGGCTCAGAGCCAACAGGCTGCGCGCTGCCAATTGACTGATTACTTTTGATGAATGCATGACTTAGTTTTCAGTTAAGCTGTGAAAACTGCTAGTCTACATTTCTTAAATTTTAGCAACTTATTTTTTAATAAGGGTGTTTCAAATACACCGGATTGACGAGCGCAAGCACTACTTTGGAACGATGGAGGCCAAAGCGGTTAAGGGAACAGTAAACAGAGCGTCGCCTTGCCCACCGGCAAGGCCAACAAAGATTGCGTCAGTCGTCTTCGGCAGCGCTGATCTCAGGGAACAGCACCTCTGTAAAGCCAAAGCGGCTGAAGTCACGCACCCGCATCGGGTAGAGCTTGCCGATCAGGTGGTCGCATTCGTGTTGCACCACGCGGGCATGGAACCCGGCGACCGTACGGTCGATGGGCTGCCCTTTTTCATCCCAACCGGTGTAACGGATGTGGGCCCAACGGGGCACCACCCCGCGCAGACCCGGAACCGACAGGCAGCCCTCCCAGTCCTCCTCCTCGTCTGCGCCCAAGGGCGTGATGACGGGGTTGATGAGCAACGTGGGCGGCACCTGCGGGCGGTCCGGGTAGCGTGGGTTGCGTGCCGTGCTGCCAAAAATCACCACTTGCAGGTTGACCCCGATTTGTGGCGCGGCCAAGCCTGCACCGTTGACGGCGGCCATGGTGTCGCGCATGTCAGCGATCAGGGCGTGCAGCTCGGGGGTGTCAAAAGCCTGCACAGGCTCGGCCACACGCAGCAGGCGGGCATCGCCCATTTTGAGGATTTCACGCACGCTCATGGTTTATCTCCAGTCAACAACACCGCCAAACCCGCATCGTCCAGCACGGGCACGCCCAGCGCCAGCGCCTTGTCGAGCTTGCTGCCCGCTTCGGCCCCGGCCACCACGTAGTGGGTTTTTTTGCTGACCGAACCGGCCACTTTGGCACCCAAGGCTTCGAGCTTTTCTTTGGCTTCGTCGCGGCCCATGCTTTGCAGCGTGCCCGTCAGCACCACGGTGATACCCGCCAGGGGCATTTCGGTGGGGGCCAGGGCGTCGCCTTCGGGCCAGCTCACACCGGCATCGCGCAGGGCTTGCACCACCTCACGGTTGTGCGGCTGGTCAAAAAACGTGCGGATGCTGTGCGCGACCACCGGGCCCACATCGGCCACTTGCAAGAGCGCGTCTTCGCTGGCGACCATGACGGCGTCGAGCTGCCCAAAATGGCGCGCCAGCTCCTTGGCTGTGGCCTCGCCCACATGGCGGATGCCCAGGCTGAACAAGAAACGCCCCAGCGTGGTGGTCTTGGATTTTTCCAGCGCTTCAAGCAGGTTGACGGCCGATTTTTCGGCCATGCGGTCCATGTTGGCCAGGGTGTCGAGCTTGAGGTGGTACAGATCGGCCAGGGTCTTGACCTGGCCCAAATCGACCAGCTGGTCCACCAGCTTGTCACCCAGACCGTCCACATCCATGGCGCGGCGGTGAGCAAAATGCCAGATGGCTTGCTTGCGCTGGGCGCTGCAAAACAGCCCGCCGGTACAGCGGTGGTCGGCTTCGCCCTCTTCTCGCTCGGCCAGACTGCCGCACACAGGACAGTGGCTCAGCATGGTGAACTGCGGCGCATCGGGCGGACGGCGGTCCAGCACCACCGACACCACCTCAGGAATCACATCGCCCGCACGGCGCACGATCACGGTGTCGCCCACCCGTACATCTTTGCGGCGGGCTTCTAGTTCGTTGTGCAGCGTGGCGTTGGTCACCGTGACGCCGCCCACAAAAACAGGAAAGAGCTTGGCCACGGGCGTGAGCTTGCCGGTGCGGCCCACTTGCACATCGATGGCCTGCACGGTGGTCATTTCTTCTTGCGCCGGGTATTTGTGAGCCACAGCCCAACGCGGCTCGCGGGTCACAAAACCCAGGCGCTGCTGCTGGGCCAGGTCGTTGACCTTGTAGACCACACCGTCGATGTCATAGGGCAGCGCATCGCGCCCGGCCGCCATGCGCTGGTGAAAGGCCACCAGGCCTGCCGCCCCTTGCACGCAAGACGTTTCTTCGGCCACCGGAAAGCCCCAGGCCTTGAGCTGCTGAACCATGTCAAAGTGGGTGCGCCACTGCGGGCCGCCTTCGGTGGCGGGCGTGATGTCGCCCAGACCATAGGCAAAAAAGCTTAAAGGGCGCTCGGCCGCAATGCCCGAATCGAGCTGGCGCACCGCACCGGCTGCGGCATTACGCGGGTTGACGAAGGTTTTTTCACCCTTCATGCCCGCCGCGATGCGTTCGCGCTGGCGCTCGTTCAGGCGCTCAAAGTCATCGCGACGCATGTAAACCTCGCCGCGCACCTCCAGCACAGGCGGCGCATCGGCTGGCAGGCGGAGCGGGATCTGCCCGATGGTGCGGATGTTGGATGTGACCTCTTCGCCGGTTTCGCCGTCCCCCCGGGTGGCGGCTTGCACCAGCACACCGTTTTCATAGCGCAGGCTCATGGCCAGGCCGTCGAACTTGAGTTCGCCCACGTACTCGACTGCCGGGTCGGCGTCACTCAGGCCCAACTCTTTGCGGATGCGGGTGTCAAAGGCCTCGGCCCCGCTGGCTTCGGTGTCGGTTTCGGTACGGATGCTGAGCATGGGCACGCGGTGCGTGACCGGGGCAAAGGCGTCCAGCACCTTGCCACCCACGCGCTGGGTGGGCGAGTCGGGGGTCAGCAGTTCGGGGTGAACGGCCTCCAGCGCTTGCAGTTCCCGAAACAGCCGGTCGTATTCGGCATCAGGCACCTCGGGCGCATCCAGCGTGTAGTAAGCGTGTGCATGGTGGTGCAGTTGGGCTCGCAGCTGGGCGGCTTTGTCTGCAGGTGCCAACAAAGGCACCACGCTGGCAGCTTGGGCAGGCGCGTGCGTCGGCCCGTCACCAAACAAGTCCGGATGGGACATGGTCACCAATCGACCGAATCAGGAGAACAAGCGACGCGCTTGCGGCGAGCCAGCAGACAATTCCCGGGCGTCCAGTGCGTCATACAGCTGCTGCAAGTCGTTGGCGATCTGATCGAGCACGTCTTCGCCCAAAATTTGTCCGTTCCCGTCGGTCACCACACCGTCCATGTGCTCTGCCAACAAGCGTGCAACTTCACGCAAACGCCCGAAGGGCTGGTCTTCACGCGCAATTTGTGGCACATCCAGACTGAGCGAAAACTCACGGATGGCCGACAAGGCCGGGTCGTCGGCCAGGGCGGCCTGGGTGTCAAAAACCAAGGACAAGATCGGTGGCAAACCAGCGACGGCCGAGGGCAACACCATGCGCCCCGGAATGACCCCCGCCACAAAACCCAGACGCGCTGCGTGCTGCTGGATATAGCCCGGGCTCCAGGCAGATGCGCTGGCGCACAAAGTGAAGCTCAGTTGCGCATCGTGTGCGCTGGCAAATTGGTCCAATTCACGCGCACGCGCCACTTCTTCGAGCATGTCGCTAAAGCTGGGCGTGCCGCCAACAGCATCGGCAAAGGCCTGGGTTTTGACCACAAACTCGGAAAACTCGATGTTGTTGAGTGCGCCCACGCGGTTGGCCAGCTGAACACCCGCCTGAAAAGCAGAATAGCGGCGCCCGGCCACCAAGGCCTCCCATTCACCGCTCAAATCGCTGCAGCCTTCCACATGAAAAGGCTTGGTCCCGACACGGCGAGTGACGGGCAAAGCAGCCAGTGCAGCATCTCCAGAAACAGGATGGTCCACCTCAATGGTGGCAATGACATCAATCAGGGCGTCCAGCAGGGGTTTGCGCTCGGGCTGCGGCAAGCTGGAGAAGTCGTCTGTCAAGACCGGCTCTCTCGGCTCGAAGGCCTCTGGGGCTGTGTCCTTTGTTCCCACCGGCTCCACGGAGGGCTCGGCCTGGCGCGGTGCGTTCTTGCGCGATGTCCAATAGTTGTAAATCACCACCGCCCCCAAGGTGAGGGCACCGATACCGGCCAAACTCAGTTGCAAGGAACTCATTGAATCCAACATAAATCAAAAACCTCAGGCCTCATCGGCCATAGACACTGCGGATTCCATGTCCACAGCGACGATCCGTGAAACGCCCTGCTCTTGCATGGTCACGCCGATCAACTGCTCGGCCATTTCCATGGCGATCTTGTTGTGGCTGATGAACAGGAACTGGGTCTCTTTGCCCATGCCCTTGACCAGCTTGGCGTAGCGCTCAGTGTTGGCGTCGTCCAGCGGCGCGTCCACCTCGTCGAGCAAACAAAACGGTGCCGGGTTGAGCTGGAAAATGGCAAACACCAGCGCGATCGCGGTGAGCGCTTTTTCGCCACCGGACAGCAAATGGATGGTCTGGTTTTTCTTGCCGGGCGGCTGCGCCAGCACCTGCACCCCAGCGTCCAGAATCTCGTCACCGGTCATCACCAGGCGTGCATTGCCCCCACCAAACAGCTCGGGGAACATGCGGCTGAAGTGCTCGTTCACGATCTTGAATGTGCCGCCCAGCAGGTCGCGGGTTTCGGCATCGATCTTGCGGATCGCGTCTTCCAGCGTGTTCATCGCTTCGGTCAGGTCGGCATTTTGCGAATCCAGGAAGGTCTTGCGCTCACGCGAGGTGGTCAGCTCTTCGAGCGCAGCCAGGTTGACCGGGCCCAAGGCCGTGATTTCTCGGTGGATGCGGTCAATCTCGCTTTGCAGGCCCGTCAAGCGCACCTGCCCCACTTCGATGGACTGAGCTACGGCTTCCAAGTTGGCTTGGGCGTCGGCCAGCAATTGGGTGTATTGCTCCAGGCCCAGGCGGGCGGCTTGTTCCTTGAGCTGCAAATCGGTGATGCGCTGGCGCAGCGGGTCGAGTTCACGCTCAAAAGCCACCCGGCGCTCGTCACTGGCGCGCAGTTTGGCGGTCAGGTCGTCATAGGCGCTGCGGCGGGCGGCCAAGGCTTGCTCGCGCTCCATCTTGACGGCCAGCACGTTTTGCAAACCCGCTTGCGCTGCGGCATCGGTCAGGCGGCTCAATTCATCGCGGGCGCGCTGCATTTCAGCATCGATGCTGGTGACTTGCTGCTGCGCGGTTTCGATGGTGCGTTGAAGTTCGGCGCGGCGGGCATCCAGGCTGCGCTGCGAGAACTGGGCCTCTTGGGCGCGGCGCTCCAGGCTGCGTTGTTGTTCGCGGCACTCGGCCAGCTTGCGCTCGGCCTCGATCACGCGCTCGTCCAGCTGGGCGTGGCGCTCTTGCGTGTCGGCCAGCTGCATGTCGAGCTCTTCAAAGCGGGCTTCGGCCGTGACGCGGCGCTCTTGCAGCTCGTCGAGCAAGGCCTCGACTTCGGCCAGATCGTTGCTGATCTGCGCGCTGCGGGCACGGGTTTGCTCCACCAGCTGCAACAAACGCAGGGTCTCAACCTGCAATTCATGGCGGCGCGACTGGCTTTCGGCCGCTTCGCGCCGCACCGTGATCAGGCGCTGAGAGGCATCGGCATAAGCCGCCTCAGCACGCACCAGGGCGCTGCGGCTGTCTTCGGCAATCAGGGTCTGGGCGCGTTGCTGCTTTTCCAGGTTGTCGATGTCTTGTGCCCGAGCCAGCAAACCGGCTTGCTCAGAGTCTTGCGCGTAAAACACCACACTGTTCAGATCAACCGCGTGACCGGCCTGCACAAACACCGTTTCGCCCGCCTGGAGCTGGCTGCGCCAGGCCAGCGCGTCTTCCAGGTTGGGGGCGGTGTAGCAGCCTTGCAGCCAGTCGATCACCAGTGCGGACAAGCCCGCGTCTGAAATGCGCAGCTTTTGCGCCAAAGGAGCGCAGCCGCTGGGCATGCCGTTGCGGGGCGCAGCGGTTGAAGCCAGGGGGGACGTGAAGAAAGACAGTTTGGCGGGCGGCGCATCGTTTGCAAAAGCACGCACCATGTCCAGGCGCGAGACTTCAAGCGCCGACAAGCGTTCACGCAGCGCTGATTCGAGGGCATTTTCCCAGCCGGGCTCGATGTGGATGCGGCTCCACAGGCCTTCGAGCCCGTCCATGCCGTGCTTGGCCAGCCAGGGCTTGAGCTTGCCGTCGGTGCGGACTTTTTCTTGCAGTGCCTTGAGCGCCTCGATGCGGGCGCTCAAGTCGGCCAACCGGGCCGACTCGTCGTTGACAGCCTTTTGGCGGCTGCGGCGGTCTTCGTCGAGCGCTGGGACCTGCTCTTGCAGATCTTGCAAGCGGGCTTCCGATTCGGCGGCCAAGGCTTCAGCCTCGGCCAATTGGGTTTGCAGGTTGTGCAATCGCGCTTCATCGGGTGCTGCCAGGGCGTTGCGATCGGTCAGCAGGCGCTCGCGGCGCTGGTCCAGCTGGCGCGATTGTTCTTCGACGTTGCGCTGGTCAGCGGCCAGCACCCCGATTTGCTGCTGAACCTGCACCACGCTGGCGCGCTGGGCGTTGGCCTCGTTTTGGGCTTTGCGCAGGGCTTCTTCCAAGTCGGGCAAAGCCATGGCCTGGTCTTCCACCTGGGCGGCCAACGTCATGCTCTGGTCTTCGGCCATGGCGGCCTGCTCGGACAAAGTTTCCAGCTCGGCCTGCGCGTCTTCGCTGCGGGTGCCCCACTGGGCGGTTTGTTCAATCAGTTGCTGCAAGCGCTGCTCGGCGCGCTGACGACCTTCCACCACAAAGCGGATTTCGGCCTCCAAACGCCCCACTTCGGCGCTGGCTTCGTACAAAGCGCCCTGAGCTTGGTTGACCTGATCGCCTGCGTCGTAGTGCGCCTGACGGATCGCTTCCAGATCGGCCTCAACGTGGCGCAAATCAGCAATGCGTGACTCCAGCGCGTTCACAGCCTGATCGACATCGGACTTGACCTTGCCCTGATCACTCTCGGCGTCGCGACGCTTGAGGAACCACAGCTGGTGTTGCTTGAGTGTGCTGTCAGCTTGCAGCGAGTTGTAACGGGTGGCCACCTCGGCCTGTTTTTCGAGCTTTTCGAGGTTGGCGTTGAGCTCGCGCAGGATGTCCTCGACCCGGGTCAAGTTCTCGCGGGTGTCCGACAAGCGGTTTTCGGTCTCGCGGCGGCGTTCCTTGTATTTGGACACGCCTGCAGCTTCCTCGAGAAACAAGCGCAGCTCTTCAGGACGCGACTCAATAATGCGGCTGATGGTGCCTTGGCCAATGATGGCGTAGGCGCGAGGGCCGAGGCCCGTGCCCAAAAACACGTCTTGCACATCTCGGCGACGCACAGGCTGGTTGTTGATGTAGTAGCTGCTGTTGCCATCGCGGGTCAGCACGCGCTTGACCGCGATCTCGGCGAACTGGCCCCACTGGCCACCCGCGCGGTGGTCGGCGTTGTCAAACACCAGCTCCACGCTGGCGCGGCTGGCGGGTTTGCGGGTGGTGGTGCCGTTGAAAATCACGTCCTGCATGGACTCGCCACGCAATTCAGACGCCTTGGACTCGCCCAGCACCCAACGCACCGCGTCCATGATGTTGGATTTGCCGCAACCGTTGGGCCCGACCACGCCCACCAGCTGCCCGGGCAGCAGGAAGTTGGTCGGTTCGGCAAACGATTTGAAGCCTGAAAGCTTGATGGAATTAAGGCGCACGGCGGTCAGGTCGGTCGAAAAAGGACGAAGCGGGCGGGCAGCAAAACACTGCCAAAATCCGCAAGAAAGCACAAATCAACGGATCTAATCCAAGATTTGAAACAGCCTCGAATGTTAACCCAGCCACCCCAGATTAAAGTCCTTCCCTCTGAGAGAGATATAACTGGGATCAAGAAATCTTCCAGGGATGCAACAGCATAAATAGGGTCCCCATGGATAGCAGGTGCGATCCTGTGCAGCAGGCCCTCCAGGCTTGGGAAGCATTCGAGTCGGTCAGGTACTTCCTCTGAGTTCAATTCGGTAGGGCATGACCACTGTTTCAGGCGCCAGTTTTTGCCCTGATCGTGACAGCGATATGGCTTTGAGCAACAACTGCCCAGCCACTTTGCCAATGCCTGCGCTGTTGACCGCCACGGTCGTGATTTGTGGGTGACAAGCTTGTGCAATCTCGAAGCCCCCAAATCCAGCAATTGCCAGCCTACCAGGCACTGCCCAGCCCCGTCGCTGACATTCAGACAAGGCGCCAAATGCGACGTGGTCTGACACACACACAACCGCCTCCAGCTCGGGCCAACGGGCCAGCATTTGCGCCACCCCTTGGGCGCCCGCCTCCATGGAGACAGGGGCGCTGCCAATGGCCAAAGTCCGGGTTGCGTCCTGCCCCAGTTGCCCCATCGCCTCCAAAAATCCCCGCCTGCGCTCGGCCCCACGTGCATCGCTTTGCGGCAAGCCCCCAAGAAATCCCATCTGTCGATACCCCTTGGCATACAAGGCAAACACCAGTTCACTGACCGCCTGAGCGTTGGAAAACCCCACGTTGTGCCCAATGGGCTCGTCCAGCAAATCCCAGGTTTCAACCACGGGCACCCCCGCTGATTCAAGCAGTTTTCTGGCCAAGGGCGTGTGGCTGCCGCCTGTCACGACAATGCCTTCAGGCCTGCGCATGAGCAAGGTTCTGATCAACTGCTCTTCGGTGGGCATGTCGTAGTCCGTGTAGCCCATGAGGACTTGCATGCCGGCAGATTCAACGGCAGAAGTCAATCCGTGGGTCGTGTCCGAAAAGTTCGAGTTGTTCAGCGCCGGGATGAGTGTGGCGATGAAGCCCGAACGCTTGGATGAAAAGGTGCGAGCCGTTTGGTCCATCACATAACCCATCTCCTGGCAAGTGTTCAAAATGCGTTGACGCAAATCTTCGCTGGCGTCGCTGCGCCGTCGTGTGGACCGACTGAGCGCCCTTGACACGGTCATCTTGGATACGCCCAGTCGGGCCGCAATGTCGGCCATGGTGACCTGTCCCATGCCATCAGGGGCCAATGGGCCTGCTGGGCTCGAATTTTTGTTGCGCAAAAAGTACTCCTGTGCCTGCGGTGGACTGACGAAACGCTACCGGTAACGTCATTATTCACGCACATTCGCGTCAAAAATTAGCTGAATGCACGCCAGAGCGTGAAGTTTATGGCCGCACCTCTAGGGTAAATACGAGTTACCGGTAACTCAAAATTGAATGACCATAAGCGCTTCTTCCTGAATTTCATCTGGCCACATGACCTCGCTGCAAGTTTTCGACGCCCGACTGGCCAAAATTGGACAAGGCGCTGGTGCGCTTGAGCGTTTGTGCGGTGGTGCCGCTTGGAGCGAAGGACCCGTGTGGCTGCCCCAAAGCAGCGAGCTGATTTGGAGCGACATTCCCAACAACCGCATCTTGTCCTGGCACGCTCAGCTTGGTTTGAGGGTTTGGCGCGATGATTCGGAGTTCACCAACGGGCATGTACTGGATCAGGGCGGCGACTTGCTCCATGCCTCACATGGTCAACGGGCCATCATCCGCACACGGTTGGGCTCACAAGGCGAGCCTCAGTGTGACGAGGTGGTTGTGGACAACTACCGTGGGCAGCGCTTGAACTCCCCCAACGATCTGGTGGTGAAATCGGATGGCACCATCTGGTTCACCGACCCACCCTACGGCATCCTCTCGGACCGTGAAGGCCACAAAGCCACATCCGAAATCGGCGCCAACCACGTTTACCGCTACTGCCCGCAAACGCAAAACCTGAGCATCGCCAGCGACTGGCTTGAGGAGCCCAATGGTTTGGCTTTCTCACCCGACGAGCGCGTGCTGTACGTCAGCGACACCTCGGCCGCACTGCGTGAAGATGGCACAGGCCACCACCACATCGTGGCCCTGGAGGTGGTAGACGGCACTTGGCTGCGCGATCCCCGCATTTTTGCCGTCGTCACGCCCGGTCTGGCCGATGGCTTTCGGGTTGACATCCACGGTTTTGTCTACACCAGCAGTGGAGACAGCGTGCAAATCTATCACCCGGATGGCACCCGTTTGGGCCGCATTCCGGTGCCCGAAAAAGTGGGCAATCTGTGCTTTGGCGGGCCTGGTGGCGGTGACCTGTTCATCTGCGCGAGTACATCCCTGTACCGCATCAAGATCAACACGCGGGGAGCCACGGCATGAATGTCCTCTGGAACTGGCTGACCCTGCCGCTCAGCGGGGCATCCCTCCACGTCATTGAGCCGGGGGTGTATTGGCATGCCCGGTTGATGGTGTTGGCCTGGGGCATCTTGCTGCCCGTGGGTGCTTTGCTGGCCCGGTATTTCAAAGTGCTACCTTCGCAAAACTGGCCCACCGTGCTGGACAACAAGGGTTGGTGGCATGGGCACCGAACACTGCAGTGGGCAGGCATGGCGCTGGCCAGCTTGGGCATTTATGCCCTCTGGAAACAAACTTCACAAAGTCCCTGGGCACATCTGCACGGCACGGCTGGCTGGCTCTTGATGCTGCTGGGCTGGCTGCAAATCCTCGGCGGCCTCCTGCGCGGCAGCAAAGGCGGCCCAACAGCCCTGCAGATCAGGGGTGACCATTACGACATGACGCGCCACCGCATCTGGTTTGAGCGCTTGCACAAGTGGCTCGGCTGGGCATGTGTGCTGGCCGCCATCGGCGTGATTTTTGCAGGCCTGCTGCTGGCCGATGCACCGCGCTGGATGCCGCTGGTGCTGGGCCTGTGGTGGCTGAGCTTGTTGGGCCTGGCCTGGCGCTGGCAAAAGCAGGGCCGCTGCATCGACACCTACCAAGCGATCTGGGGGCCTGACCCCAGTCACCCCGGCAACCACCTTACCCCCATCGGCTGGGGTATTCGACGACCCTTTGAACCGCAAAAACATGGCCAATCTTGAACTTCGCAACCTCGTCAAACGTTTTGGCGAGGTCACTGTCGTCAGTGAACTCAACCTGTCTGTGCATGCGGGCGAATTTGTCGTGCTACTGGGCGAATCGGGCTGCGGCAAAAGCACCACGCTGCGCATGGTGGCGGGCCTGGAAGAGGTCACCCAAGGCCGAATCATCATTGGCAGCAAAGACGTCACCAACGCCCACCCCATGGCCCGCGACATTGCCATGGTGTTCCAGAACTATGCGCTCTACCCCCACATGGATGTGGCGCAAAACCTGTCGTTTGCCCTGCGCCTGGCAGGCCGCCCCCAGACAGACATCGACGCTAAAGTGGCCTCTGCGGCCAAGATTCTGAACATTGAACACCTGCTCAAGCGCAAGCCCAAGGAACTGTCCGGGGGCCAACGCCAACGCGTGGCCATTGGCCGCGCCATCGTGCGTGAACCCCAGGTCTTTTTGTTCGATGAACCCTTGTCCAACCTGGACGCCAAACTCAGGGGCCACATGCGGGCAGAGTTGGCCCTGTTGCACCAGCGCCTGGCCAAAACCACCTTGTATGTGACCCACGATCAAACCGAAGCCATGACCCTGGCAAACCGGATCGTGATCTTTGACAAGGGTCGCATTCAGCAAGTCGGCACGCCCAGCGAGGTGTTCAACCACCCGGCCAATCTCTTTGTCGCCGGCTTCATCGGCACCCCCACCATGAACTTTTTTGAAGCCCAACTGCAAAGCGACGGCAGCCAACTCCTGCTCAAAATGCCCGATTTTTCTGTTCCAGCCCCTGCTTGGCTGGCAGCGCAATCCCTGAAGGCGGACACGCCACTCATTGTTGGCATTCGACCGCAAATGCTGAGCCCGGCAATGCAGGGCGGCACGCTGCGCATGAACGTCGAGGTCGTGGAATACCTGGGCACCGAAAGCCAGGTCGTGGGCCGCCTGCCTTCGGGGCAGCGCGTGTGCGCTGTGCTGCCAGGCAATGCCAAGGCCGCGCTGCACAAGCCCTTGCACCTGAATGTCGAACCCGCGTGTTTGCACGTCTTCAACGCCACAAACGGCCTTTCGTTGAAACCCAGCAGTTCCGCTTCCCTTCACAACACAGGAGACAAATCATGAGTTCATTCCCAAGCCGACGCGACGCACTCAAAGCAGGTGCCATCACCGTTTTCGGCGCTGCCCTGCCCTTCAGCGGCGTGCAAGCGCAAAACCGCTACGCCAAATACGCGGGCAAAACCGTGGTGTTCAGCACGCCAGCGCACCCGCACTACGATGCGATGCTCAAAATCCTGCCGCAGTTCACCAAAGAAACCGGCATCAAGGTCGAGGTGGACAAATTGGCCATGGGCCGCATGAAAGAAAAGCAGCTGCTGGAGATGGCCAAGCCCTCTGGCGACTTTGACTTGGGCTGCTACGTCGTCATGTGGAAAGGCGAATATGTGGCCAAGAATCTGATCCAGCCGCTGGAGCCCTTCTTTGCCAATCCGGCCTTGGCAGACCCCGCCTACGACATGAAGGACATTGTCCCCATCTACCTCGAAAACCTGGGGCTGGTCGGCGGCCCCAAAGGCTATTTGGCAGGGCCTGGTGCCAAACTGTACGGCATTCCCTATGGCGCTGAAACCAGCGTTTTGGCGTACCGCCGCGACATCTTTGCCAAGCACAACCTGACGGTGCCAGAAAACTACGAAGACTTCCGCAAGATTTTGCGCATCCTCAAGGACAAGGAGGGCATTGGCGCTTTGGCCAGCCGCGGGCAAGCCGGGCACCAAGTGGTGCATGCCTGGCTGCTGCACCTGAACCCGCTGGGTGGCAGCGTCTTTGATGACAAATGGAATCCCCGTTTCAATGACAAGTTCGGCGTCGAAGCCCTCAAGTTCTTGCAAGAAGTTGTGGCCACCGGACCCGCTGGCATTGCCGGCTACGGTCAGGGCGAGAGCAACACCGCCTTTTTGCAAGGACAGGCCGCCATGTACCTGGACAGCACCTCCATTGCAGGCCTGGTCAACGACCCCAGCAAAAGCAAAGTGGTGGGCAACGTCAGCTGGGCCTTGCACCCCAAAGGCATGCGCCGCGCCTCGCAAAGCGGTGGCCTGGGTCTGGCCATTCCCAAAAATGCCAAAAACCCCGAAGCCAGTTTCCTGCTCATGCAATGGCTCACCAGCAAAGCGCAGGACAAAGCCGTGACGATGGCGGGCGGTGCCCCCATGCGCAACAGCACCCTGAAAGACCAAGATGCGGTGCGCAAATACCCCGAATTCATCACCTTCCAGGAAGCGCTGAAATACAGCGCACCGGACTGGCGCCCCATCATCCCGGTGTGGGACAACATCAACGTGCAGGCGCTGGGCGTCGGTCTGAGTGAAGCCCTCACGGGTAAAAAGACCGCAGAACAAGCCCTGAACGACATGGTTCCGCAGGTCACCGCGATCATGCGTCAAGCGGGCTACAAGATCTGATCACACCCAGCTTTTGACATGAAAACCTCCCGCTGGATTGCAGCCCTCTACATTGGCCCCGCTGTGCTCGTCATGGCAGCGGCCTGCCTCTACCCGGTGCTGAGCGCTTTCCAGCTGGCGGGTTACGACTGGTCCATGGGCACGCCCTGGGCGTCTGCCCAGTGGGTGGGCTGGGACAACGTGGTCCAGGCCTTCGGTAACCCGAGGGTCTGGAACAGCTTGCTGACCACCTTGCTGTTTGCCGCCGTCTGCGTCACGGCAGAAATGCTGCTGGGCATCGCACTGGCCCTGGCGCTGGAAAAACCGGTCAAGGGCATGTCATTTTTCAGAACCCTGTTCATCCTGCCCATGATGATTGCCCCCATCGCTGTGGGCTTGACCTGGCGCTACATCTTTGACGCCCAATTTGGCCTGGCCAATGCCGTGCTCAAACTGCTGGGCCTGAGTGCGCAAACCTGGCTGGCCGACCCCCAATTGGCCTTCGTGGCCATCGTCATCGCCGACATCTGGCAGTGGACGCCCTTTGTCTTCATCATGATGATCGCGGCCTTGGCCGGGGTTGACCATTCCGTCATCGAAGCCGCCCGCATCGACGGCGCCAGCTGGTGGCAGCAAACACTGTGGGTCAAGCTGCCCATGGTCATGCATGTGATTGCCATCACTTTGATGATGCGCCTCATTGATGCCTTCCGGGTGCTGGAGGTGATCTATGTGCTGACGTTTGGCGGCCCGGGTGACAGCACCGAAATCCTGGCGCTGCACATTTACAAAACAGCCTTTGTGGGCCAGCAATTGGGCGTTGCCGCTGCCATCAGCATCTTGCTGTTGTTGGTGGTCACAGCACTCAGTCTGGGCGCCTTGCGACTGTCCAACCCCATGAAAGGAGTGCCCCAATGAAGCGCTCATGGTGGATCAGCACCTCTCATTACACCGTCCTGATTTTTCTGGCTTTGTTGTGCCTGGCCCCCATTTGGGTGATTTTTGCCACCAGCTTGCGCCAGCAAGTGGACATCTTTGCCGAGCCACTGAACTTCATCTTCATGCCCACGCTGGAAAACTACCGGGCCGTGATCGAAGAAGACAAGCTCGACCGCTACCTGGGCAACAGCCTGTTTGTCGGCATCGTGTCCACTGTGATCACGCTGGTGCTCGGTTGCATGGCGGCCTATGGTCTGGCCCGGTTCAGATTCCCGGGCCGTGAGGCTGTGGCCTACACCACCCTCTTGCTGCGCACGGTCCCGCTGGCCGTTCTGGCCATTCCCGTGTTCTTGATCTGGAACGAATGGCAACTGGTCAACAGCCTGTGGGGGCTCGTGCTGTTGTATGTGGCTGTCAATCTGCCTTTCACCATTTGGCTGCTTTATGGCTTTGTTCTGCAGGTGCCGATCGAACTGGAGGAAGCCGCAGCCATGGATGGTTGTGGCCCGTTCCAGATCTTCACCAAAGTGCTCTTGCCGCTGATGGGGCCCGGATTGGCGGCGGCATCCATCTTCACCTTCCGCATTGCCTGGAACGAGTTCATCCTTGCACTGGTGCTGACGGATCGGCAGACACGCACGCTGCCCGTCGCAGCCAGCCTGTTCATCACCGACTTGGGCGTGGACTGGGGCAAAGTCATGGCCATGACCAGCCTGATCGCCATCCCGCCGCTGATTTTCACGTTCATCGCGGCGCGGCAGATCATCACCGGGCTCACGGCAGGTGCGGTCAAGGGTTAGCCGAAGGGTCTCCCTTTGATCCCGGATAATCGAGGGATGAACCCCCTTCTCGCCAAGCTTCAACCCTACCCTTTTGAGCGGCTGAAACACCTGTTTTCAAGCGTCACGCCCAACCCCAGCCTCAAGCCCATCAGTCTGGGCATTGGCGAACCCAAACACGCCACGCCCGCGTTCATTCAGGAAGCACTCAAAGCGGCGGTGGCCACCGGCTTGTCGGCCTACCCCGCCACCGCAGGAGAGCCCGCCTTGCGCCAAGCCTGCGCAGCCTGGCTCAAAACACGTTACGGCCTGACGCTGGACGCGGCCACCCAGGTGCTACCGGTCAATGGCTCGCGCGAAGCCCTGTTTGCCCTCACGCAAACCGTGATCGACCCGACCCGGCCCGGTGCCACCGTGGTCAGCCCCAATCCGTTCTACCAAATCTACGAAGGCGCAGCCCTGCTGTCTGGGGCCACGCCCTATTACGTGCCCAGCGACCCGGCGCGCAACTTTGCCAACGACTGGGACAGCGTGCCCGCCGAGGTCTGGGCCCGCACCCAGCTTTTGTTCGTTTGCTCGCCCGGCAACCCCACCGGCGCGGTCATGCCACTGGCTGAGTGGGGAAAACTGTTTGCCCTGTCCGACCAGCATGGTTTCGTGATCGCTTCGGACGAGTGCTACAGCGAGATTTACTTCCGCGAAGAAGCGCCCTTGAGCGGCCTCGAAGCCGCCCACCAGCTGGGCCGCACCGACTTCAAACGCCTGATCGCCTTCACCAGCCTCAGCAAACGCAGCAACGTGCCTGGACTGCGCAGCGGCTTTGTGGCGGGTGACGCAGCAATCATCAAACAGTTCTTGCTCTACCGCACCTACCACGGCAGCGCCATGAGCCCGGTGGTGCAAGCCGCCAGCATCGCCGCCTGGGGCGACGAAGCCCATGTGGTGGACAACCGCAACCAATACCGCACCAAGTTCGCCCAAGTCACACCCGTGCTGGCCGAGGTGCTGGACGTCAAACTGCCCGATGCCAGCTTTTACCTGTGGGCCGGTGTGCCTGTGGGTTGGCAAGGCGACGACGCCGCATTTGCCAAAGCTTTGTACGAGGCCGAAAGCGTGACGGTGCTGCCCGGCAGCTACTTAGCACGAGACTTCAACGGCAGCAACCCGGGCCAGGGCCGCATCCGCATGGCGCTGGTGGCCGAGACCGCCGAGTGCCTGGAAGCGGCCGAGCGCATCGCCCGATTTGTGCGCGCCCATCCCAGCAAGGTCTAAGCCATGAACACAGCCAACACCTGCCACAACACCCTGCGTCTGGCCGAGCAACTGATCTCCAAACCCTCGGTCACACCCAACGATGCGGGCTGCCTGGACCTGATCGCCGACGCCTTGAAGCCGCTGGGCTTTGTCTGTGAATTCATGGACTCCGGCCCGGACACCTTCCGCGTGCGCAACCTGTGGGCCAAGCGGGTAGGTACTTCGGGCCAGACCCTGGCTTTTGCGGGCCACACCGACGTGGTGCCCACCGGGCCGCTCACGCAATGGGACAGCGACCCCTTTACCCCAACCCACCGCGAGGGCAAGCTGTTCGGTCGGGGCGCGAGCGACATGAAAACCTCGCTGGCGGCCATGGTCGTGGCGGTGCAAGAGTTTCTGGCGGCCAACCCCAACCCCGCTTTGGGCATCGCCTTTTTGCTGACCAGCGACGAAGAAGGCCCGGCCCTCGACGGCACGGTGGTGGTGTGTGAACAACTCAAAGCCCGTGGTGACGCGCCACAGTTTTGCATCGTGGGCGAGCCCACCTCGGTGCAGCAAACCGGCGACATGATCAAGAACGGCCGACGCGGCACCATGAGCGGCAAGCTGACCGTCAAGGGCATTCAGGGCCACATCGCCTACCCGCACCTGGCCGACAACCCGATCCACCGCTTGGCCCCAGCGCTGGCCGATTTGGTGGCGATTCGCTGGGACGAAGGCAACGCCTTTTTCCCGCCCACCAGCTGGCAAGTGAGCAACATCCATGCGGGCACGGGTGCGAGCAACGTGATCCCCGGCGACTGCGTGGTGGATTTCAACTTCCGCTTTTGCACCGAGTCCACACCCGAGAGCCTGCAGCAGCGGCTGACCGCCGTGCTGGACCAACATGGATTGAAGTACGAGTTGAGCTGGACCATAGGCGGGCTGCCGTTTTTGACCACGCCGGGCACTTTGGTGGCCGCCATTCAAAAAGCGATTGCCGACGAAACGGGCCTGAGCACCGAGCTGTCCACCACCGGCGGCACCAGCGACGGTCGCTTCATCGCGCAGATTTGCCCGCAAGTGATCGAGTTCGGCCCGCCCAACGCGACCATCCACAAGGTCAACGAGCATGTGGCGCTGGCCGACATCGCGCCGCTGAAAGCCATTTACCGCCGAACGCTGGAACAACTCAACGCGGGCTTGTCCGCATGAGCGCCCTGACCCTTTCGGGGCTGATCGCGGCTTCGGCCGAGCGGCTCACGCAAGCGGGCGTGGCTTTTGGCCATGGCACGCTCAACGCCTTTGACGAAGCCGTCTGGCTGGTGCTCTGGCGCTTGGGCCTGCCGCTGGACACCGATCTGGACGAAGTGGCAAGCCAAGCAGTCACACCCGAGCAGCAAGCGACCTGCGCTGCGCTGATCGAAGAGCGCATCGCCACCCGCAAACCCGCCGCCTACCTGACGCAAGAAGCCTGGCTGCAAGGCGTGTCGTTTTACATCGACGAGCGCGCCATCGTGCCGCGCAGCCTGATTGCCGAGGTGCTGGCCGACGGCACGATCGACGCCTGGTTGTCTGACCAGACCACCCGCGTGCTGGACCTGTGCACCGGCAACGGCAGCCTGGCCGTGCTGGCGGCGTTGGCCTGGCCCGACGTACAAGTCACCGGGGCGGACATCTCGGATGATGCGCTGGCCGTGGCCGCCATCAATGTGGAACGCCACGAGCTGCAAGAGCGGGTGAAGCTGGTCCACAGCGATGGTCTGTCGGCCTTGCCGGGTCCGTTTGACCTGATCTTGTGCAACCCGCCCTATGTGTGTCAGGCCAGCATGGACGTGCTGCCCGCCGAATACCGCGCCGAGCCTGAACTGGCGCTGGCTGGCGGTGCCGACGGCATGGACTTCGTGCGCCAGCTGTTCAAGGACGCGCCATCGCGCATGAGCGAACACGCGGTGCTGGTGCTGGAAATCGGCAACGAGGTGGCGCACTTCATCGCGGCTTTTCCTGAGCTGGAAGTGGCCTGGCTGGACACCAGCTCGGGCGACGATCAGGTTTTGCTGATCACGCGCGAAGCCCTTTTGACTTTGTGGGAGGCCGCCCCCGCGGCCGAATGACACGTTCCACCTTGGTTTTTTTGCGCGCAGGGGCGCGCTCCCACATTGAATTAGACAACGGATGATCAATCTCAAAAACGTCACGCTGCGCCGTGGCACCAAAGTGCTGCTGGACCAGGCCTCGGTCACCCTCAACCCGGGGGAAAAGGTCGGTCTGGTCGGGCGCAACGGTGCAGGCAAATCCACCTTGTTTGCGCTGTTCAACGGCACACTGCACGAAGACGGCGGCGACTTCGAGATGCCCAAAGCCTGGCGCATGGCGCAAGTGGCGCAAAACATGCCCGAAACCGACCAGCCTGCCGCCGAGTTTGTGTTGGAAGGCGACACGCGCCTGGCCGAATTGCGCCAGCGTCTGGTCGCAGCCGAAGAAAGTGGCGACGGCATGGAGATGGCCCACGTCTACACGGATCTTGCCGACGCAGGAGATCACGACGCGCTGCCCCGCGCCGAAGCCCTGATTCTGGGCCTGGGCTTTCGGGTGGACGAACTGAACAACCCGGTCAACAGCTTTTCGGGCGGCTGGCGCATGCGTTTGCAGCTGGCGCGTGCGCTGATGTGCCCGTCCGACATCCTGATCCTGGACGAACCCACCAACCACTTGGACTTGGACGCGCTGGTTTGGCTGGAGGCCTGGCTGCAACGCTATGCGGGCACCATGATCGTGATCAGCCACGACCGCGAATTTCTGGACGCGGTGACCGATGTGACCCTGCACATCGACCACGCCAAACTGACGCGCTATGGCAGCAACTACAGCGGCTTTGAAATCTTGCGCGCTCAACAGATGGAGCTGCAACAAGCTTCGTTTGCCAAACAGCAAGACAAGATCGCCCACTTGCAAAAGTTCATCAACCGCTTCAAGGCGCAGGCCAGCAAGGCCAAGCAGGCGCAAAGCCGGGTCAAGGCGCTCGAACGCATGGAAAAAGTGGCCCCGCTGCTGGCCGATGCGGAATTCACCTTCGGCTTCAAGGAACCCAACAACCTGCCCAACCCGATGCTGGCCATCAGCGAAGCGAGTTTTGGCTACACCGTCGAAGGCGACACCAAGCCCATCTTGCAAGGTGTCAGCAAATCGGTTCTGGCGGGCCAACGCATCGGCATTTTGGGGGCCAACGGTCAGGGCAAGTCGACTTTGGTCAAGACGATTGCCCGCACCATGCCGCTGCTGGCGGGCACGCTGACTGAAGGCAAGGGCCTGAACATTGGTTACTTCGCACAGCAAGAACTGGATGTGCTGCACCCGAACGACAACCCGCTGGAGCACATGATCCGCCTGGCCAAAGAGCTGGGCCCCAACAGCGGCGAACCCAGCCGCGAGCAAGACCTGCGCAATTACCTGGGCACCTTCAACTTCTCAGGCGACATGGTCAAGCAGGCCGTGGGCTCCATGAGCGGTGGCGAAAAAGCCCGCCTGGTGCTGGCCATGATCGTGTGGCAGCGACCCAACTTGCTGTTGTTGGACGAGCCGACCAACCACCTGGACCTGGCCACGCGAGAGGCGCTGTCGATGGCGCTCAACGAGTTTGAAGGCACCGTCATGCTGGTCAGCCACGACCGCGCCTTGCTGCGCGCCGTGTGCGACGAGTTCTGGATGGTGGGCCGGGGCAAGGTCGAGCCGTTTGATGGCGACCTGGACGATTACCAGAAGTACCTGCTGGAAGAGTCCAAGCGTCTGCGTGAAGTGGCCAAAAATGCCGCCCGCGATACCGCTGTTTCGGTGCCAACACCTGCGGCTGAAATCCCTGCGCCTGTTGTCGCGGCCGTGGCCGCGCCCGTGGCGACCATCAGCACACCGGGCATCAGCAGCGCCGAACAACGCAAACTCGATGCCCAAAAGCGCCAGCAACTGGCCGCGCAAACACGCCCCTTGAAGCGCGAGCTGGAACAAAACGAGCAACGCATGGCCAGCATCGAGGCAGAGAAAAGCCAGCTCGAACAACAACTGAGTTCGCCCCTGCCCCCCGCAGAAATCGCCGAAGCGGGTCGGCGCCTGAAAGCCCTGTCGGATGAGGTGAGCTCCTTGGAAGAGCGTTGGCTTGAGTTGACGCATTTGCTCGAAGAAACGGCTTGAGTTCCATCAGCCCATCCAAAAACAAAGGGGGCCCATGAGAATGGGCCCCCTTTTTTTGGCGTCAAGACCGCTGTGCTGCGGCCCGTTCAACAGGCTTTATCCGCCCACCACAGACCAGCCTGCGTGCTGATCGGCTTTGTTGTTTTCGTATTCCCACGCCGTGCCGCAGCGGTCGCAACGGTAAGAGGTGATGGTCGCTTGACCTGACTCGCGCTGCTCCTTGCGGTTGGCCCCCTGCACCAACTCTGCATGGCCAGGTGCACGACGCCAATTGCGCTGAATGCCTGAACAAGGCTCGCACAGCGCCATCTTTTTCAATTCGCTTTGGCTGTTCAATTCGGTGCTCATGGGTGCTCTTTCGATGGGGGTCCGGGTTCACGACACGTGCGCCCATGAAAAAAGCACTTTGTACCGAGATACAAAGTGCTTTTTAGTTTTTTGGTGGGACCAGCGGGGGTCGAACCCACGACAAACGGATTAAAAGTCCGCTGCTCTACCAACTGAGCTATGGTCCCTTTGCTACACTGTTTGTGCACTGTAGCAAGACTCAAATTATAGCGTTATTTTTTGGCCTTCTGAGCGCCCGCTGCCAAAAAATTCAAAATTTCTGAAGCCGCGCACATGCCAAAGGTTGCCGTCACACTGACCACCGATCCATAACCATGGCAATTGAGCGTGCCGTCGCCTTCGATGGCGCAAGACGCATCAGGCGGCGCCACCGATTCACGGCTGAAAACACCTTGAACGCCCATGCGCTTGTCGCCCTTGGCTGCGCCATGGTGTTTGCGCAAGCGGTAGCGCACCTGAGCCAACAAAGGGTCGTGGGTGATCTTTGACAAGTCATCAACATCCACTTTGTGTGCGAGGCGCTTGCCGCCAGCGGCCCCCACCGTGATGAAGCCCACTTTGTTTTCAAGTGCCCACTGGGCCATGACCACCTTGGCCTTGACCTGGTCGCAAGCATCGATCACCGCATCCGGCAGGCACGGCAAAACATCAGGCCAGTTTTCGGGCGTGACAAATTCATCGATGGCATCCACCTGGCAGTCAGGGTGAATCAAGGCAATGCGTTCGCGCATGGCATCCACCTTGGCTTGCCCCGCCGTGCTGGTCAGCGCATGGATCTGGCGGTTGATGTTGGACTCGGCAATGTGGTCCATGTCGATCAAAGTCAGGCGCGCAATGCCACTGCGGGCCAACGCTTCAGCAGCCCATGACCCCACGCCACCAATGCCCACCACCACCACATGCGCTTGGCGAATTCGCTGCGCACCTGAGACGCCATACAAACGTTGCAAACCGCCAAAACGGCGTTCGTCGATGTCATCCTGAAGGGGTGTATCGCTCATGCCAATACCTCCGCGCGGTACATCTGCCAATGCAAGGTCGCCACCGCGCCCAAAACAATCCCGAACACGGCAATGCAACTGCCCAGACTGAGGGATGACAAGCCCGACAAGCCTTGTCCAATGCTGCAACCCATGGCCATGACAGCGCCCATGCCCATCAGCGCGCCACCCAACAGGTGACGGCCCAAGTCTGCGGTTTGCGTAAAGCCTTCCCACCGGAATGTGCCTTGCCATCGCGCGCTGCAAAAGGCCCCTAGCAACAAGCCAATCACCATGACCATGCCCACACTCAACCGCTTGCCGCCATCACTGAAGTACATGAACGCATCCAGCACGAAAGCCACAGGTGCCGTCAAACTCATGGACTCCATGCGCCCACTGGCTGTGGCCAAAAATGCGGGCTCCAGTGTTTGCGGGTGCTCTGGCACAAAACCCAAAACCCCACTGACCCACCACAGTGCGACCACGATGGCCCCGATGCCCACCCCCGAAAAGACCGCAGATCGGTCCAGTGTCCGGCGGTCTTTGAAAACCCAAAGTAAAAGCAGTCCGGACACCCCACAAGCCGAGACCCAGCCCGCCCAAGACGGCGTCAGCCCTGTGAGGTGGGCGAGCCATTGCCCCAAGAACGGGCCAGGCCCAGTGCCCACGGTCAACAGATCAATGGAATGGACCCGCCACACGGCCGTCAAACCGCGCAGGGCGGCCAAGGCCGATATGCCCATGGCCATCAACACCACCAGTGACTTCAAATTACCAGCGCCCAGCCGAACGAGTGACTTGCTGGTGCAGCCCGAGCCCAGCACCATGCCCGAACCAAAAAGCGCACCGCCCAGCCACAAAGAAAGCCAGGGGAGCTGCGTGTTGCCATACATGGTGTTGACAGGGCTGACCCAACCGAGTGAGGACATCCCGCCAAAACCCAAAATGGCCACGGCAAGGGCCACCGCCCATTGCTTGGCCCGGTTGGCATCGCCCATGATCACCCAGTCGCTGATGGCGCCCAAAGTGCAAAAGTGGCTGCGATGAAACAACCCGCCCGCCAAGACCGACAACACCCCTGTCAGCCCCAAAACCTGCAGGGTCTGAAGCTGGAGCTGCTCGAGCGTGATCACCCGAATGCCCTTGGGCTCAGCGCAAGCGCGCCAGGCGGTCGCGCGCGGTGGCGGCAGCCTCTGATGCCGGATAGGCCTTGACCAACTCGTCCATCGTTTTACGGGCACCCTTGAGGTCCTTCAATTCGATCTGAACGTTGGAGATGGCCAGCATCGCCTCAGGCGCACGGGCATGTGCGGGCGAAACTTTCAGCATTTGCTGAAAATTGGCCATCGAGTCTTTGTAGTCCTTGTTGGCATATTGAGCATTGCCCAGCCAGAACAATGCCGAAGGCGCGTAACCGCTTTTGCCATGGCGCTGAACAAATTGACCCAAGGCCACTTGCGCCGCCGCAAAATCACCTTTGCGGAAAATGTCCATGGCCGCTTCGTAATCTCGTTTTTCTGCGGGTTCGGCCATGAATTCAGCGCCGTCCACACTGACTTTCACAGGCTCAAAACGGCGCAAACGCTCGTTCACGCCATTGACCATGTCTTTTTGGCTCAACTGCGCCTCAGACAGATCGCGCGCCAAGCGCTCTTGAGCACCACGGAGTTGAGACTGTTCGACCTTCAATCCGTCAATTTGCCCCTGAAAATCCAGCAACGAGCGCCGCAGCTGGGCATTTTCATCGGTCAGGCCTTTGATCGCCGTGTTGGATTGCTCCACACGCTGGCGCAGATCCAGAATGGCTTTGCGGGCCTCATCGTCATCAAAAAGTCCCGCCTGAGCGGTCCCCATCAAAGCCCACAAAACAGGGACCCAAACAAGTCGGTGCCCTGCACGCCCAAAAATGGCCAGCGTCTTCATGGTCTTCAGTACCGGATTTCGACGCGGCGGTTTTTAGCCAGATCGGACTCAGATGAACCTTGTGCTGCGGGCTTTTCTTTGCCGTAGCTGACGGCTTCCAACTGGCTCTCAGGCACGCCCAACAAGCTCAATGCCTGGCGCACGGCCTCTGCACGTTTTTGTCCCAATGCCAGGTTGTATTCACGACCGCCACGCTCGTCGGTGTGGCCTTCAAGGTTGGCTTTGCGCTGCTTGTTGGTTTGCAAAAAGCGGGCATGGCTTTCGATCACAGGACGCGCTTCGGCGCGAACCACAAAACTGTCGTAGTCAAAATAAACCACATGCGCCACGCCCACTGGCCCGGTGCCCGAAGCCGACTTCTCCACCACCACCCCGGCCACACCGGTCTGTGCACCGCTGGGGTTGCTGCCAATGCCTTGCGTGGACGCGCCGGACGATGTAGCCGACTTGTCTTCCACAGGCACGTCGTCCAGTTTCACACCCGATGCGCAACCCGCCAAAAGCGCTGCGAACAACAAACTGGCCAAAAATTTCTTTGTCATGGTTTACCTCTTCAATTTAAAAGTGATTGTTCGAAAATTTATTTGCGCACGGGGCCCCAATGGGGCTCGCGGATATCACCACCTTGCCCCGCCAAACGGGCTTTGATGCGTCCATCCAGTGTGGTGGTCATCAAGGACTCACGGCCCTGGAAAACCGTGGCGTACACCAACATCCGGCTGTTGGGCGCAAAGCTGGGGCGCTCATCGGCCGATGTATCGGTCAACTCAGTGACCTTGTTGGTGGCCAGCTCCATCAATTGCAAGCGGTAGCCACCGCCCACACGAGAGACATAAGCCAACCAACGCCCATCCGGGCTGAGTGCAGGGGAAATATTGTAAGAGCCGGCAAAGGTCACCCGCTCTGCGGGACCGCCCTGCGCGGGCATGCGGTAGATCTGCGGGCTTCCGCCTCGATCGCTGACAAAAAACAAGGCACTGCCATCCGGCGAAAAAGCGGGTTCGGTGTTGATGCCCCCCGATGACGACAAGCGGCGAGGCTCACCCCCATTCAGATCGATACGGAAAAGCTGAGAGCCACCATCGCGGCTGAGCGTTGCGGCCAAGGACTTGCCATCGGCACTCCATGCCGGCGCACTGTTGGAGCCCTTGAAGTTGGCCACTGGGCGGCGCTGGCCAGTGGCCAGCTCATGCACATACACCACGGGTTTGCGCTGCTCAAATGACACATAAGCCAAATGGGTGCCACTGGGCGACCACGAGGGTGAAATGATGGGCTCCGGGCTGCTCAGAGCCGACTGGGCACTCTCGCCATCAGAGTCGGCAATCCACAAAGAGTACCGGCCACCGGCTTTGGTCACGTAGCTGATGCGCGAGGCGAAAGCCCCCGGGGTACCGGTCAACTGCAGGTAAACCCAGTCGGCCAAGCGGTGTGCCGACAAACGCAACTCTGCCGCAGAAACCGTGTCCTTGAAATCGCCTTTTTCCTGGCCTTTGACCGCATCCCACAGGCGGGCGCGCACATCAAACCGGCCATCGGCCAAGCGTGTCACCGAGCCCGCCACCAAAGCCTCGACAGACAGTTGACGCCAAGTCGACCAGTCGGGGCGGCTCATTTCGTCCAGCGCGGAAGAGCCAGCGGCCAGGCCCTTGAACTGCCCACTGCGCTCCAGATCGGCCTGCACGATGCTGGCCAGTTTTTGTGGCGCTGTGGCCTCGCCTTTGAAGGGTGCAATCACCACCGGCAGTTGGGTCATGCCCACGCCTGTGACTTCCACGCGAAATTGAGCCCAAGCGGGCACCGCCAGGGTGGTCAAAACCAGCAGCTTCAACAGCCATGAGAACAGGCCAATGCGCAAAAAAACAAGCTTCATGTCAATGTGGTGACCATTCAAATCGCGGAAGCCGTGATCGTACACCGTAGAAATCCATTTTCTGCGGCTGAATCCATGGCCCTACTTACAATCTAGGCCATGAGCCAGACCCCATCTTCTCCCTCTTCCCAGTCCAGCATCCGGGACCGATTGCGGCGACTGGCACCTTATTTCGGGAGCCAGCCGGGCATTTGGGGCGTAGCGGTTCTGGCCACCCTCATGGCCGCATTGACCGAGCCGATGATTCCAGCTTTGTTTCAGCCCTTGCTGGACAAAGGTTTCGCAGAAAACAAATTGCCTTTGTGGGCCATTCCGGCGGCTGTGGTCGGCCTTTTCACGGTGCGTGGGGTGGCCAACTTCATCGCCCAGTACGCCCTGTCAAGATTGACCAACGACGGGATGGAAAAACTCAGATCCCAGCTTTTTTCGCAGCTCATGAAGGCCGATTTATCGCTGTTTTCCAGGCAATCGGCCAGCGCCCTGTCCAACACCCTGGTTTACGAAGTCCAAAACGGGGCCTCGCAGTTGGTCTCGGCGGTCATTGCCTTGGCCCGCGACGGCTTCACGCTGATCGCCTTGCTGAGCTATCTGATGTGGCTGAATTGGAAGCTCACGCTGGTGGTTTTCACCGTGGCACCGGGCCTCAGCTGGATCATGAAAGCGCTCTCGCGCCGTCTTTACAAGCTGACCAAAGAAAGCCAAACCGCCACCGACAACCTGGCTTATGTGGTCGAAGAAAACGTGCTGGCGCACCGAGTCGTGCGTTTGCAAGGCGGGCAGGCCCACCAAGTGGCGCGTTTTGGCCAACTGGCTCAGGTGCTTCGTCGGCTGGCACTCAAGACCACCGTGGCCTCTGCGGCCATGACCCCATTGACCCAAATCATGGCGGCGCTGTCTTTGTCCATGGTGCTGGTGATCGCGCTTTACCAAAGTCAAAACGGCGCATCGGGTGCCACCGTGGGGGGGTTTGTCGCCTTCATCACCGCCATGCTCATGTTGGTCGCCCCCATCAAGCGACTGGCAGAAATATCCAGCCCCATCACCCGTGGACTGGCGGCGCTCGAAAGAGGCTTGGCCTTGATTCATGAAGCCAAGGAAGAGACACAAGGCACATACACCAGCCTCCGCGCCCAAGGTGCGGTGGAATGGCAAGACGTGCATCTGCAATTCAGCCCCGATGGCCAAGCCGCCTTGTCTGGCGTCAACCTCAAAGTCGAGCCGGGCGAAACCGTGGCCTTGGTCGGCACATCGGGGGCTGGCAAAACCACCCTGATCCAACTGCTCCCCCGCTTTGTGCAAGCCACTGCTGGCCGCGTGTGCATCGATGGCGTGCCAATCGAAGACTGGGCTTTGGACAGTTTGCGGCGTCAAATTGCCATGGTCAGCCAGGATGTCGTGATGCTCAACGACACGATCGCGGCCAATGTTTGCCTCGGGCACGACGCCAATCGAGCGCAAATTCAGGCTTGCCTGGAAGCTGCCAACCTGTGGGACCATGTCTCACAACTGCCGCAAGGCATGGACACGCTTTTGGGCCACAACGCCAACCAGCTCTCTGGTGGCCAGCGCCAGCGCCTGGCGATTGCGCGCGCGCTTTACAAAGATGCACCCATTTTGATTCTGGACGAAGCAACCTCGGCGCTGGACAACGAGTCCGAGCGGCTGGTTCAGGACGCTTTGCAAAAACTCATGCAAGGCCGGACCACCTTGATCGTGGCGCACCGCTTGTCCACCATTGAGCATGCTGACCGCGTGGTGGTCATGGAGCGCGGCCAAATTGTTGAACAAGGCGCCCCGGCCAGCTTGCTGGCCTCAGGCGGAGCTTATGCCCGGCTGCACAACCGGGGCGAGTGGGCCAGCGAGGCGCAAGCTTAAGGCCCTGAGCGGCGTCACTCAGAGCAGCACGATGTCGTATTGCTCAGGGCCCATGGCGGGCTCCACCTGCAGCGAAATCGGCTTGGCGATGAAGTCCGACAAACCCGCCAAGTGCTGGCTTTCTTCGTCCAGCAGCAAATCAATGACCGCCGATGCCGCCACGACACGAAACTCGCGTGGGTCAAATTGCCGGGCTTCGCGCAGGATTTCGCGCAAGATGTCATAAACCACCGATCGGGCAGTTTTGACAATCCCTTTGCCTGAGCAGCTCGGGCACGGCTCGCACAGCATGTGGGCCAAAGACTCGCGGGTGCGCTTGCGCGTCATCTCCAGCAAACCCAATGACGAAAAACCACCCGCCATGGTCTTGACGCGGTCACGCGCCAATTGCTTGCGGAACTCGGCCAGCACCGCGTCTTGGTGGTCAGAACGGGACATGTCAATGAAGTCGGCAATGATGATGCCACCCAAGTTGCGCAGACGCAGTTGGCGGGCGATGGCTTGTGCCGCCTCCAGATTGGTCTTGAAGATGGTGTCTTCAAAATTGCGCGCCCCCACATAGCCGCCCGTGTTGACGTCCACCGTGGTCAGGGCTTCGGTTTGGTCGATGATCAGGTAGCCGCCAGATTTCAGGTCGACCCGACGACCCAAGGCTTTGGCGATCTCTTCATCGATTGAATACAGATCAAAAATCGGCCGCTCGCCCTTGTAAAGCTGCAGGCGTTCGGCCGCTTTGGGCATGAATTCGCGACCAAAAGCCACCAGCTTGGCAAACTGCTCTTGTGAATCGATGCGGATGCTTTGGGTGGCCTCCCCCACCAAGTCGCGCAACACACGCTGCAGCAAGGTCAGGTCCTGGTGCAACAAGGAGGCTGGCGGCAAACGCAGGGATGCCTCTTTGATGCGGGCCCAGGTCTTGCGGAGGTAGGCAATGTCTTCTTGCAACTCTTCGTCGCTGGAGTCTTCGGCATTGGTGCGCAAAATGAACCCGCCACCGTCTGCGCCCACCAAAGCCTGCAGCCGTTGGCGCAGCGCATCACGTTGGTCGGAAGGTATTTTTTGCGACACACCAATGTGGTCGTCCTGCGGCAAGAAAACAAGATGGCGTCCGGCAATGCTGATTTGCGTGGACAGACGGGCACCCTTGGTGCCCATCGGGTCCTTGATGACCTGCACCATGATGGCGCGACCTTCAAACACCTGCTTTTCAATCGGCACCAGGGGTTGCCCCGTGCGAGCGGCGGAGGTCTCGCCTTCGGCATGTTTTTGCCAGACATCGGCCACATGCAAAAACGCGGCCTTGTCGAGACCGATGTCGATGAAGGCGGACTGCATGCCCGGCAACACCCGGGCCACTTTGCCCAAGTACACATTGCCCACCAAACCACGCTCCAGCGTGCGTTCGACGTGCAGCTCTTGCACCGATCCGAACTCGACTACAGCGACCCGGGTTTCCTGGGGCGACCAATTGACCAAAATATCTTGTTGCATCGAGGTAAATCAGGTTGGGAACATGAAAACGGCACCAGCCGTCATGGCCAGAGGCTTAGCAACGAACGCCCACCGAGCGCAGCAAAGTGGCAGTCTCGAAAAGCGGCAAGCCCATGATGCCTGAATAACTGCCACGGATCTGTTCAATATGGGCAGCCGCCCTGCCCTGTACCCCATAAGCCCCAGCCTTGCCCATGGGCTCACCTGAGGCCACATAGGCCTTGATCTGAGCAGGTGTCATGAGCGCAAAACGCACCCACGACTCGGACACCGCCGCCACGCGCTGGCGGCCTTTTTGCACCGCCACGGCCGTCAACACCCGATGGGTCTGGCCCGCGAGCATTTTCAAAATGCGCATGGCATCGGCGGGGTCGGCTGGTTTGCCCAAAATGTCACGCCCCAAACACACGGTGGTGTCCGCACACAGCACAGGCGCAGCAGGCAAACCCTGGCGCTTCAGGCGTTGCACAGCCGCATCGAGCTTCAGCCCCGTGACACGGGCCACATAGCGGCCAGGTGCCTCGCTGCCGCGAACCTCTTCCAGAGATTCGGCATCTTCTTCAGGGCCTGCCAGCAACAAGGTGTGGGCCACGCCAATCTGGGCCAGCAACTGGCTGCGGCGCGGACTTTGGGAGGCCAGGTAGATGAAGTCGCTCATTCGCGGTGGTAGGGGTGGTTGGCGTTGATGGACCAGGCGCGGTACAGCTGCTCAATCAACAGCACCCGGGCCATGGCGTGGGGCAAGGTCATGTCGGACAAGCGGATGCGCTCGTGCGCGGCTTGCCGGAATTCGGGCTCCAAGCCATCGGGGCCACCAATCACCAGCGCCACATCGTCGCCCCCCAACTGCCAACTGGTCAGGCGTGTGGCCAAGGCCTGGGTGGTGAGGTTGGTGCCGCGTTCGTCGAGCACCACGATGCGGGTGCCCCGCGGAATGGCCGCTTCGATGCGCTGGCGCTCGGCGGCATACAGGGTTGGCAGGGTTTTGGAGCCTCGGGGCTCGGTTTTCACGGCCTTGAGCTCGACCTTGAGCTCAGGCGGAAAACGTTTGGCGTAGTCGTCCCAGGCGGTCTGAGCCCAGTCAGGCACACGCAGGCCGACCGCAACGATCAGCAGCTTCATGCAGGATCAATCGGCTTTGCGGCGGGTCGCAGCTTGCACCGCCTTGCGGGCGGGTGCTTTTTTGGCGGCCGTTTTGCTGGCCGCTTTGGCGGCGGGTTTGGCCGAAGGCTTGCCCACCGTTTTCACCGTGGGCTTGCTGGTGGCCGACTTGGCTGCCGTTTTGACGGGCGACTTGGTCGCTGCTTTTGCAGAAGTCTTCGCAGACGTTTTGGCTGCCACTTTGGCCGCAGGCTTAGCTGTTTTGGCAGGAGCCTTCAAGGCGGGTTTGGCTTTGGCTGCAGGCTTAGCTGCGGTCTTTTTGGCGGCTGGCGCTTTGGTGGTCGCTTTTTGGGCCACCGAGTTCTTGATGTGGCCTTTGACCTCGGCGGTGGCGACGGGTTTGGGCGCACCGAATTTCAGGCGCACAGGCGTGCCGCCCCAAATCTCTTCCAGGTTGTAGTAAGTGCGGATGGTGGGCTGCATGACGTGCACCACGGCTGGGCCGCAATCCACAATGATCCACTCACCGTTGTCTTCGCCTTCGATGCGGGGTTTGCCAAAACCGGCATGGCGCACCTTGTCGCGCACGCTGGCGGCCAAGGCCTTGGTCTGTCGGTTCGAAGTGCCCGATGCAATGATGACCCGCTCAAACAAGGATGAAAGGTGCTCGGTGTCAAACACCTGAATTTCTTGGGCCTTGACGTCCTCCAAGGCGTCCACAATGGCTCGCTGGAGTTTCTGAATGTCTTTTTTGGCAGCGTTTTCGGTCATCAATGGGGCCTGTAAAGGTGGTGTTCGTGAATATAGCGCTCAACAGCGGGGGGCACCAGGCCTGAAATGGCCTGCTCTTTGGCTAGCAGCTCACGGATGTCCGTGGCACTGTGAGGCATCAGCGGCATCTCCAGAGTCCGAATGCGCGCTTGCAGCGTGTCAGAAAGGGGCGTCGGTGTCTGTGACGTACCCGACTTTTCATTCCAGGCACGCACGGCCATATCACGCCCTGCGGCGCAGATTATAGCGATGCGCCCAATTTCGTCGATCTGGTGCCAAGATGGCAAGGACCGCCGCTGGTCATCCCCGAGCAACAAATAGAGCTGTGCTTGCGGGAATTCAGTTTGCAATTCATGCAATGTGTCCACCGTGTAGCTGGGCCCGGCACGCCCGATTTCACGCGCATCCACCACCACTTGCGGCAGGTGCTGGTAAGCCATTCGGGCCATGGCCAGTCTGTGAGCCGCATCACTCAAAGGGCGTGTTTTGTGCCAAGCCTGCCCTGTGGGCAAAACGCGCACCTGGTCCAGCTGAAGTTCTGCGATAGCGGCCTCCACCAAAGCCACATGCGCCCAATGCGGCGGATCAAAAGCCCCGCCAAAAACCCCCAGCCTTTGGACTGCAGGCAGGTTCAAACCCAATCCTTGGGGGACAAAAAATGGCTCAACAAGCGCGCTTCGGGCGAACCGGGTTCGTCTTGCCGCTGGTACGACCAACGCACCTCCGGGGGCATGGACAGCAGAATGGATTCGGTGCGACCACCCGACTGCAAGCCAAAATGCGTGCCCCGGTCCCAGACCAGGTTGAACTCGACATAGCGGCCCCGGCGGTACAGCTGAAAGTCGCGCTCGCGCTCGCCATAGGGCATGTCTTTGCGGCGTTGCACGATCGGCATGTAAGCGGGCAACAAGGCATCGCCCACGCTTTGCAGCATGGCGAAGCTTTGGTCCATGCCCAGCTCGGAAAAATCGTCAAAGAAAATGCCGCCCACGCCCCGCTGCTCATGGCGGTGCTTGTTGCAAAAATAGTCATCGCACCAGGTCTTGAAGCGCGGGTGCAGGCCATCGCCAAAAGGCGTCAGCGCATCCTTGCAGGTCTGGTGGAAATGCACCGCATCGTCGTCAAAGCCGTAATAAGGCGTCAAGTCCATGCCGCCGCCAAACCAAGCGACAGGCGCTTTGCCCTCGGGTTTGGCCGCGATCATGCGGACATTCATGTGCACAGTGGGCACGAAGGGGTTGCGTGGGTGAAACACCAGCGACACGCCCATGGCCTCGAAAGCCGAGCCAGCCAACTCAGGCCGGTGCTGCGTGGCCGAAGGGGGCAGCTGCGGCCCGCTGACATGCGAAAAACCGCAACCGGCACGCTCAAACACCGGTCCGCCTTCCAGGATTTGGGTGATGCCATTGCCCTGGAGTTTGTCCCCCGGCTCTTTTTGCCAGGCGTCCACCAAAAACGGCGTGCCATCGATGTCGGTCAAAGCCCCGGTGATGCGGGACTGCAAACCCACCAGGTAGTTTTTAACCGTGTCGAGTTCAAACGAAGTGCTCATGTACTGGTCTTTCGCCATGGAAATCAGGAGGGGTTTGCGGCAGAAGGTGTCACAGACGCCTTAGAGGTCGCCTGCGGACTCCAGGGCACGATCGGGCCCATTTGGTCAGCATGGAAGCCCTTGACGCCTTCGAACACTTGCGCCATGTGGGCGTAATCCTCGTCGACTTGCCCAGTGAGCTCGTAAAAGTCGACCACGCTGAAGCAACGGTTGCCCCAGTCGAGCTTGACCAAGGCCAATGGCACCTGCGCGCCCAAGGCCACCTGGTAAAAACCACTGCGCCAGCCAGGCGTGAGGCTGCGTGTGCCCTCCGGGGCCAGGCCAAGCCAAAGCAATTGCTGGTTTTCCTTGTGTTGCTCGAACACATGGACCATCTGACCCACCACCCCTTTGGAAGAGCTGCGATCAATCGGAATGCCGCCCACCCAACGCATCCAGGTGCCGATCAAGGGGAACTTGAACAGCGAGTCTTTGCCCCAGAAATGCGCCGGAATGCCCAAGGCCCATTTGGCCAGCATTCCAATCGGAAAATCCCAGTTGCTGGTGTGCGGGTAGACGATGGCCACGCCCTGCAAGGCGGGAAAGCCATTGAACGCCACACGCCAGCCCAAGGCGCGCAAGGCCCAGAGCGCCAAGCGCGAGCCCTTGAATTGAACAGGGTGAGGAGTTGGAAAAGACATGAACAGAACGCCCCATCAGTGCTTGATGGCGCGGTAGCCAATGTCTTTGCGCATTTGCATGCCATCAAAGACGATGGTGCTGGCAGCCTGGTAGGCCTTTTGTTGCGCCTGGCGCACCGAATCGGCCAATGCCGTGACACACAAGACACGGCCACCCGAGGTCAAGATTTGGCCCTCTTTTTCGGTGGTGCCTGCATGGAACACCATGGCCTCTTCTTCGTCTTTGGGCAGGCCTGTGATGGCATCGCCTTTGCGCGGGTTCATGGGGTAACCGGCAGCAGCCATCACCACGCCCAGGGCCACCCGGCGGTCCCATTCCAGCTCCAGCTGCTCCAAGCCCTCAGAGGTCGCAGCCAAAAGCACGTCCAACAGGTCTGATTTCAGGCGCATCAAAATGGGCTGGGTTTCAGGGTCGCCCATGCGGCAGTTGAACTCCAGGGTTTTGACGCGCCCTTGGGGGTCAATCATCAAGCCGGCGTACAAAAAGCCGGTGTAGACAATGCCGTCCTTTTCCATGCCCCGGATGGTGGGCAAGATGACTTCGCGCATGGCGCGGGCATGCACTTCGGCCGTCACCACGGGTGCAGGCGAATAAGCGCCCATACCGCCGGTGTTGGGGCCTTCATCGCCATCCAGCAAGCGCTTGTGGTCCTGGCTGGTGGCGAGCGCCGTCACGTTTTTGCCATCGCACAAAACCATGAAGCTGGCTTCCTCGCCCTGCAAAAACTCTTCGATCACCACACGGGCACCGCCTGCGTTGTGGGCCACGCCCAAAGTGTTGCCCTGCAACATGAAGTCGATGGCTTCATGGGCCTCGGCCAAGCTCATGGCCACCACCACACCTTTGCCTGCGGCCAAGCCATCGGCCTTGACCACGATGGGCGCACCTTTGCGGTCCACATAGGCGTGGGCCAAGGCGGCATCGGTGAAGGTGTCAAACTCGGCCGTGGGAATGCCGTGGCGCTGCATGAAGGCTTTGGAAAACGCCTTGGAGCTTTCCAGCTGAGCTGCGGCCTGCGTGGGGCCAAAAATGCGCAGACCGTGCGCACGAAAATCGTCCACGATGCCTGCGGCCAGAGGGGCCTCGGGACCCACCAGGGTCAAACCAATGCTGTTGTCGATCGCCCACTGGCGCAATTGCGCCAAATCGCTGATCGGCACATTGATCAGCTGGGGGTCTCTGGCCGTGCCGCCGTTACCAGGCGCCACATAAACCTGCTGAATTTTGGGCGATTGCGCCAGTTTCCAGGCCATCGCGTGTTCACGGCCACCGTTGCCGACTACCAATACTTTCATCAAACGTCCTTAATCTTCAAATTCAGCGTTGTGGAAAACGTTTTGGACATCGTCCAAGTCTTCCAGCACATCCAGCAACTTCTGCATTCTGACCGCATCTTCTCCCGAAAGGGCAATGCTGTTTTCTGCCCGCATGGTCACTTCGGCCATGTCGGCCACCAAACCGGCCGCCTCCAGTGCGTTCTTCACGGCCTCAAAATCTGCGGGTGCGGTCAACACCTCGATGGCACCCTCCTCGTCCGTGATCACGTCTTCGGCACCCGCTTCCAGGGCCACCTCCATGACTTGGTCTTCGCTGGTGCCCGGGGCAAAAATCAGCTGTCCGCAGTTTTTGAACTGAAAGGCCACCGAACCCTCGGTCCCCAGGTTGCCGCCGTGTTTACTCAAAGCGTGGCGCACTTCGGCCACCGTGCGCACACGGTTGTCGGTCATGGTGTCCAAAATGATGGCAGCCCCCCCAATGCCATAGCCTTCGTAGCGGATTTCCTCGTAGCTCACGCCTTCCAGGTTGCCGGTGGCCTTGTCCACATTGCGCTTGATGGTGTCGGCGGGCATGTTGGCCGCTTTGGCCTTCTCGATGGCCAAGCGCAAGCGCGGATTGGCGCTGACATCGCCGCCACCCGTTCGGGCTGCCACCATGATTTCACGGACCACCCGGGTCCAGATGCGCTGACGCTTTTCGTCTTGCCGCCCTTTGCGGTGCTGAATATTTGCCCATTTACTGTGGCCAGCCATCGGGAATTCCTTGAATGTTGATTTAATCTACAGGCTGGATTTTACTTTTCACAAGCGGGAGAAAAACAAACATGGCTGAACCGATGCTGATTGCACAAAATGCGCAGACCCCATGCCACCTGTTGCCGGGTCTTGCCAATCGCCATGGCCTGATCACCGGGGCCACTGGCACCGGCAAAACCGTGACACTGCAAACCCTGGCCGAAAACTTCTCGCGCTTGGGCGTGCCGGTCTTCATGGCCGACGTCAAAGGCGATCTGACCGGCATCAGCCAGCCCGGCAAAATCGGCGAAAAACTGGCGGCCGTGCTCAAAGACCGGGGCATTGTCCTGCCCCAACCCATGGCCTGCCCCACCACCTTGTGGGACGTTTTTGGCGAACAAGGTCATCCGGTGCGCGCCACCATCTCGGACATGGGCCCGTTGCTCTTGACCCGCATGCTGGGCCTGAACGAAACCCAAGCGGGTGTGCTGAATCTGGTGTTCAAGATCGCCGATGACAATGGCCTGCTGCTGCTGGACATGAAAGACCTGCGGGCCATGCTGCAGCATGTCGGCGACAACGCCAAAAACTTCACCACCGAATACGGCAACATCAGCGCCGCGAGCATTGGGGCCATTCAGCGCGGACTGCTGCAGATTGAAAGCCAAGGGGGCGACAAGTTCTTTGGTGAGCCCATGCTCAACATCGAAGACTTCATGCAAACCGACGCCCAAGGCCTGGGCGTGGTGAACATCCTGGCAGCCGACAAGCTGATGAATTCCCCGCGTTTGTACGCAACTTTCCTGTTGTGGATGTTGTCCGAGCTGTTTGAGGTTCTGCCCGAAATTGGCGACCCCGAAAAGCCCAAACTGGTGTTCTTCTTTGACGAGGCCCATTTGCTGTTCAAGGACGCCCCAGCCGCACTGGTCGAGCGCATCGAATTGGTGGTTCGCCTGGTCCGATCCAAAGGTGTAGGGGTGTATTTCGTCACCCAAAACCCACTGGACATTCCTGACAGCGTGTTGGGTCAACTGGGCAACCGTGTCCAGCACGCCTTGCGCGCCTACACGCCCAGAGACCAGAAAGCCGTGGCTGCTACCGCGCAGACCATGCGCCCCAAAGCTGGCTTGAACATTGAGGCCGCCATCACCGAGCTGGCCGTGGGGGAGGCCTTGGTGAGCTTGCTGGACGCCAAGGGACGCCCCTGTGAAACCGAACGGGTGTTTGTGTTGCCCCCAGCCAGCCAATTGGGGCCCATCACACCCGCGCAACGACAAGCCTTGCTGCAAGGGTCCTTGGTGGCAGGGGTTTACGAGAGCACGCAGGACCGGGAATCGGCCTACGAAAAGATCAAGGGACAAGGCGCAGCAAGCAACGGCGTCGCCAGCAGCGGTTTACCGGGTCAAGCCCCCGCACCCGCAAGCCAAGAAGGCGGGTTGATGGGCGGTCTGTCGGATCTGATTTTTGGCTCGACCGGCCCGCGCGGTGGTCAGCGCGATGGTGTGGCCCAGATGGTGGTCAAAAGTGCCGTGCGCACCGTGGGCTCGGCCATCGGGCGTGAAATCGTGCGCGGGGTGCTGGGTGGTTTGCTGGGCTCCAGTCGACGCCGCTAAATTCGAGGGGCGAAAAAAACCGCCGTGTGCAGCACACGGCGGTTTTTGCAGAGGGTCTGACGACGATCAGGCTGTTTCGCCCAACACAGTCACCGTCACGTCCACCACCACGTCGGTGTGCAAAGCCACTGCAACAGTGGATTCGCTCACAGTTTTGATGGGGCCGTGAGGCATGCGAATCTGGGACTTGACCAGCTTGTAGCCTTGTTTGTTCAACTCTTCGGCGATGTCGTTGTTGGTCACGGAACCAAACAAACGGCCATCCACACCGGCTTTTTGCGACAACTTGACCACCAAACCAGCCAGCTTTTCGCCTTGGGCTTGGGCTTCGGCCAACTTGGCAGCAGCGGCTTTTTCGAGTTCAGCACGGCGAGCTTCGAACTCAGCCTTGTTGTTTTCGGTGGCGCGGCGTGCACGGCCTTGTGGGATCAAGAAGTTGCGAGCGTAGCCGTCTTTGACTTTGACGATATCGCCCAGATTACCCAGGTTCACAACCTTTTCGAGCAGAATGATTTGCATGGTTGGACTCCTTAGACTTTGTGCTGGTCGGTGTAGGGCAACATGGCCAGGAAGCGTGCGCGCTTGATGGCTGTGTTGAGCTGACGCTGGAAAATGGCACGGGTGCCAGTCAGGCGTGCAGGAATGATCTTGCCGTTTTCGGCGATGAAGTCACGCAAGGTGTCCACATCTTTGTAGTCGATTTCTTCGACGCCAGTGACTGTGAAGCGGCAGAAACGCTTGCGCTTGAACAGCAGTGACTGGGTGTTGCGCTTTGGGCGCTTGTCTTTGTTGAATTTTTTGAACGTGGCCATGGGGCCTCCTGAAATTAATCTTGCTGAAACTCTTGAATGTGCAACACGACACTTTTGCCTTGTCGAGGGGTGGCCAAAAAGCCTTTGAACGTCCAAACACTGCCTACCGCTTGCTTGACCAGCGTTTCAGCCTGAGACCCGAAGGCCAAGGCACGAAGCTTGAGCTGGACTTTGCGGTTTTGTCCTGCCTCTTGTAATTCAGAGGCGTGCTCCAGAATCAAATCCAGAGCGGGCAAACCGGCGGGTGTGTATCGCAAAGCAGCTTGCTCGGCAATACAGGCGGTCAGTTCAGTACGGTTCACTCCTCAACAGGTCAGTATCAAGCGGCGAATTCGGCTTGTTGTGACTTGCGGGCTTCTTCGCGCTCAACAGTCTTCATCATCGATGAAGGAGCGGTGTCGGCTTTCTTCTTGAGCACAGTCAGGTGACGCAAAACAGCATCGTTGAACTTGAAGGCGTGCTCCAGTTCAGCCATGACCGCTTGGTCGGCTTCAATGTTCACGCACAGGTAGTGGGCTTTGCCCAGCTTGTTGATCTGGTATGCCAACTGACGACGGCCCCAGTCTTCAACACGGTGGATGCTGCCACCGCCGGCAGTGATCATGCCTTTGTAACGCTCCAGCATGGCTGGAACTTGTTCGGACTGATCGGGATGGATCAGCAAAATGATTTCGTAATGACGCATTGAGACTCCTTGCGGTTAACCCAAAAGGTTGGAAAAGCCGCCCCCAGCGTCTGTCGGGGTGCGGCAAGGCGAAGCCTGCGATTATAGCTTTAATTCAGAGGCCTGGATAGCCATTGCCGGGCACCGCCGTTGGCTTGGGCGGTGAAACCCAACGCGCAGGAACCAGCAAAGTGACCAAAACCATCACCAATGCACCCGCCGGAACCCCAAAAACACCCGCAGACAAGGGCTGGATGCCGAACCACAAGCCCCCAAAAGGGTCAAGACCCCAAAAATGCCGAAACCCCGGGGCATTGATCACCATGTAATAAAGGGTCAACCCAAGGCCCGTCAACATGCCAGCCACCACAGCGGGGCGATGGACCTTCTTCCAAACCATGCCCAAAGCCATGCCCGGGAAAAAAGCGGCAGCCGCCAAAGAGAATGATGCCGAAACCAAGGACAAAATCTCGGCAGGCTTGAAGGCTGCGACCACCGCCGCCACCATGGCCACCGCCAACAAGGCAAATTTGGACAGAATGACCCGCCCTTCGGGCGATTTGGGTTTGCGATCTCGCCCTGGGCCAATGTCATGTACCAGCGCATTGCTGATGGTCAACAACAAACCATCGGCCGTCGACAAAGCCGCCGCCAGCCCGCCGGCAGCCACCAGACCCGAGACCACAAAAGGCATGCCCCCCAGCTCGGGGGTCGCCAACATGATCATGTCGGCACCCAACCTCAACTCACCCAATTGCAACACCCGATCCCCATTGACATCGGAAAACTCCAGCAATGCCGAGTCCAGACGGGCCCATTGAAACATCCAGCTGGGCAAATCTTCAAAACTGCTGCCCACCAGGTTGTTCAGAACCTCGAACTTCACCAAAACAGCCAATGCAGGCACGCTCAGGTACAACAAGCCGATGAAAAACAAGGACCAGGCCACCGAGCTGCGCGCCTCCGCCACCGATGGCAAGGTGTAAAAGCGCGTCAACAAGTGCGGTAAACCCGCCGTACCCACCATGAGACAGAACACCAAAGCCAGAAAATTGAGCCGGGATTCCTCAAACAGCTTGACCTCGGCAGGATTCCCGTCGGGGTTGCCGGCAAACGCCTGTGCGTGCATGGGCATCCCCCCCAAAGGTCTGGCCCGGTCCAGGTTGTCGTGCATGGCGCGGGTCCATTGCTCCTTTGCCGTCGCAGAATCACGCGGCACAGCCAACAGCTCGCGTCGGGCCTGGGCAATCGAGGCATAGTCGGCCGATTGCGCTTTGAGCAGGCGGATTTTCTCTTCCAACTCCTGACGCAACTCAACCATCGAGCGATCGACATGTTCCAGTCGCCTCTGGAACATTTGGGCACGCCGAGCGTATTCCTCACGCACTTCGATTTCGGCAGGATCGTTGATCAGTTTCTTTTCGATGGCCTCAATGCGGGAAAGCTGCTGCCCGTAGACCAAGGGTGCCAAAGGCGTTCCCAATTGCTTGTAGGCCAACCAGGACACGGGAATCATGAATGCCAGCAACAACATGATGTATTGCGCCACCTGGGTCCAGGTAATGGCCCGCATGCCACCCAAAAAAGAACACAACAACACGCCACCCAGGCCCAGCAAAATGCCGATCTCGAATTGAACCCCCGTCAAGCGCGAGGCAATCAGGCCAATGCCATAAATTTGGGCAACCACATAGGTAAAAGAGCACAACACCGATGCCAAAGCGGCAATGATGCGCGGCCACCGCCCGCCATAGCGCTGGTCGAAGTAATCCGGGAGCGTGTACAGCTTCATGGCCCGCAAATGGGGCGCAATCAACAAGCCGACCAAACAAAAACCGCCCGTCCAGCCCATGACATAAGCCAAGCCACCGGGCTGCTGGCCATTGCCCGAAAAACCCTGCAAATAGAGTGCGCCCGCCAAACTGATGAAGGAAGCCGCACTCATCCAGTCGGCGGCCGTGGCCATGCCGTTGTACATGGCGGGGATGCGCCGCCCCGCCACGTAGTACTCATCCTCGTCGGTCGTGCGGCCCGAAATGCCGATCAAGGCATAAATCATCACCGTGCTGAACAGGAAGATGGGCCCGATCAAATTGCGGGACAGGCCCACCCGTTCAGCCCACGCCATGGCACCCAACAGCGTGAGCAGGATGGCAATGTAAACCAAGACATTGCGATGCAAACGCCGATGGTAAGCCGCAGTCGTCGGCGCCGCCATCCGTTCAGTCATCGCAAAGCCTTGACGTGAACCATCAACGGCCCAGATTGGTCCAGGTCTCGATCACCGTGTCCGGATTGAGCGAGATGGAGCTGATGCCCTGGTCCATCAACCAATGGGCAAAGTCCGGGTGGTCGCTGGGGCCTTGGCCGCAAATACCGATGTATTTGCCTTGTGACAAACAAGCCTTGATGGCCTGCGAAATCAGCGCTGTCACAGCCGGATCCCGCTCATCAAAGTCTGCGGCCAGCAGCTCCATGCCGGAGTCACGGTCCAGGCCCAAGGTCAATTGGGTCAGGTCGTTCGAGCCGATCGAGAAGCCATCAAAGAACTCGAGGAACTGCTCTGCCAGGATCGCGTTGCTGGGCACCTCGCACATCATGATGACTTTGAGGTCGTTCTCGCCGCGGCGCAAGCCTTGGCTGGCCAGCAGCTTGGTGACCTTCTCGGCCTGCGCCAAGGTGCGAACAAACGGCACCATCACCTGGACGTTGGTCAAACCCATTTCGCCACGAACGCGCTTGAGGGCTTCGCACTCCATGGCAAAGGCTTCGCCGAAGTCTGCGCTGATGTAGCGCGCAGCGCCACGGAAACCAAGCATCGGGTTTTCTTCTTCGGGCTCGTAACGGCTACCGCCAATCAGCTTGCGGTATTCGTTGCTCTTGAAGTCCGACAAACGCACGATGACCGGCTTGGGCCAGAAAGCTGCAGCGATGCTGGCGACGCCCTCGGCGACCTTGTCGACATAAAAAGCACGGGGCGAGGCGTGGCCACGGGCCACCGATTCCACCGCCTTCTTCAAGTCGGCATCGATGGCTGGGTAGTCCAGAATCGCCTTGGGGTGCACGCCAATGTTGTTGTTGATGATGAACTCCAGACGCGCCAGGCCCACACCTGCGTTGGGCAGTTGCGCAAAATCAAATGCCAACTGGGGATTGCCCACGTTCATCATGATTTTGGTTTTGATCTCGGGCAACACGCCACGCTGGATTTCGCTGATTTCGGTTTCCAACAAGCCATCGTAAATGTGACCGGTATCGCCCTCGGCGCAGCTCACAGTGACGAGCGTGCCTTCGGTCAATTGATCGGTGGCGTTACCGCAACCCACCACCGCCGGGATGCCCAGCTCGCGGGCAATGATGGCGGCGTGGCAGGTGCGCCCGCCGCGGTTGGTGACGATGGCGCTGGCGCGCTTCATCACCGGCTCCCAGTTCGGGTCGGTCATGTCTGTGACCAGCACATCACCAGGCTGAACCTTGTCCATCTCGCTGATGTTGTGCACCAGACGCACCGGGCCGGTGCCGATCTTCTGGCCAATCGCCCTGCCCTCGGCCAAGATGGTGCTTTTGCCTTTGAGCTTGTAACGCAGCTCGGGCGTGCCCTTGGCTTGGCTTTTCACGGTTTCAGGACGGGCTTGCAGGATGTACAACAGGCCATCGGTGCCGTCTTTGCCCCACTCGATGTCCATGGGACGACCGTAATGCTGCTCAATGACCACCGCGTAACGGGCCAATTGCTCGACTTCGTCATCAGTCAGGCTGTAGCGGTTACGCAATTCGGCGGGCACGTCGGTGGTTTTGACCAGCTTGCCAGAAGCTGCTTTTTCTTCTGGGGTGGCAAACACCATCTCAATCAATTTGGAGCCCAGATTGCGTCGAATGACACAACGGTTACCGGCCGCCAGCATGGGCTTGTGCACATAGAACTCGTCGGGGTTCACGGCACCTTGCACCACGGTTTCACCCAAACCGTAGCTGGAGGTGATGAAAACAACGTCCTCAAAGCCCGACTCGGTGTCGATGGTGAACATGACGCCTGCGGCCCCCAAATCCGAGCGCACCATGCGCTGCACACCCGCAGACAGAGCCACATCGGCGTGGGCAAAACCCTTGTGAACGCGGTAGCTGATCGCCCGGTCGTTGTACAAGGAGGCAAACACCTCTTTCATTTTGTGCAGCACATCGTCGATGCCGACCACGTTCAGAAAGGTTTCTTGCTGACCTGCAAATGAGGCATCCGGCAGGTCTTCGGCCGTGGCCGAAGAACGCACGGCAAAAGAAGCCTCGGGGTTGCTGCCTTGTAAGCGCACAAATTCATCGCGGATGGCTTTTTCCAGATCGGCCGGGAAAGGCTGGGCCTCGACCATCGCGCGGATTTCAGCACCCGCAGCAGCCAAAGCACGCACATCTTCGGTGTCCAGAACGTCCAGACGGGCGTTGATGCGCTCGGTCAAGCCCCCAAAGGCCAGGAACTGCCGAAAAGCGTGGGCGGTGGTAGCGAAACCCGTGGGCACCCTCACGCCGGAGGGCAATTGGGAAATCATCTCGCCCAGACTGGCATTTTTGCCACCGACCGATTCGACATCGGTCATGCGCAATTGCTCGAAAGGGACGACCAAAGCGGTCTCACTGAAAAGATCAGACATGCAAAGCTCCAAAGTTAAAACCGGGCTCCATGGGCGCAGGAAGGCGATTTTGTTGTTCTTGGAATACAACCGCCGAACGGGGTGCCATGGATAATCAGGTCATTTTAGGGGGCTTGGTGCCCCCTGCATTTGAAATTTTTGCATCCATGTCCAAACGCACTGTTTTTTTCGTTTCCGATGGCACAGGCATCACCGCCGAAACTTTTGGCAATGCCATCCTGGCCCAGTTCGACATGAAAACACGGCATGTGCGCCTGCCTTTCACGGACACCGTTGACAAGGCGCACCAAGCGGTCAGGCAGATCAACCACACGGCCGAGACCGAAGGCAACAAGCCCATTGTGTTCACCACCCTGGTGAACATGGATGTGCTCAAAGTGCTGCAGGAACATTGCCAGGGCATGCTGCTGGACATGTTTGGCACCTTTGTGAACCCACTGGAAAACGAGCTGGGCATCAAGTCGCACCACCGGGTGGGGCGCTTTTCGGATGTGAGCAAAAGCAAGGAATACCACGACCGGATTGAAGCCATCAATTTTTCGCTGGCCCACGACGATGGCCAATCCAACCGCGATCTGGAGTCGGCCGATGTCATTTTGGTGGGCGTGAGCCGCAGCGGCAAAACCCCGACCAGCCTGTACCTGGCCATGCAGCATGGTCTGAAAGCGGCCAACTACCCCCTGATTCCAGAGGATTTTGACCGCCGCCAGTTGCCACCCGCTTTGGTGCCGCACCGCAAAAAAATCTTTGGCCTGAGCATTCACCCCGACCGGCTGGCCGAAATCCGTGCGGAACGACGACCCAACTCCCGTTATGCCAGCATCGAAAACTGCCGCATGGAGGTCTCGGAAGCCGAAGCCATGATGCGCCGCTCGGGCATCCGTTGGCTGTCCACCACCACCAAGTCGATTGAAGAAATCGCCACCACCATCCTGCAGGAAATCAAACCGGAGCGGCTGATTTACTGAGTCCTTGCGGACTCAGGACCGACTTCAAGACAAGGTTGCGGCAATCCGCTCGGCACATTGTCGTGCCTGAGCCGCATCGCGTGCCTCCACCATGACCCGAACCAACGGTTCTGTGCCACTGGCTCGGATCAGGACGCGACCCGAATCGCCCAGCTCAGCCTCAGCAGCACGGGTGGCGTCCCACAAAGGTTGATGGCCTTGCCAATCGAAACCCGGTGTCAACCGCACATTGATCAGCGTTTGCGGGAACAAGGTGATGCCCTCCAGCAACTGGGCCATGGTCTGCCGGCTGCCCACACAGGCTTGCAGCACTTGCAAAGCACTGACCAAGCCATCGCCTGTGGTGTGCTTGTCCAAGGCCAGCAAGTGGCCTGAGCCCTCACCGCCCAGCAACCAGCCTTTGTCGTGCAAGACCTCCAGCACATAACGGTCGCCCACTTTAGCTCGCACAAATTGCACGCCACGTTGCTTGAGTGCCACCTCCACCGCCAGATTGGTCATCAAGGTACCCACCGCGCCAGGCACGGCTTCGTCCCTTGCCAAACGGTCTGCGACCATGAGGTACAGCAATTCATCACCATTGAAAAGTCGGCCCGTGGCGTCCACAAATTGCAAGCGGTCGGCATCGCCGTCGAGCGCAATGCCGTAATCGGCACCTTGGTCCTTGACGGCTTGCACCAACGCCTCGGGGTGCGTGGCCCCCACACCTTTGTTGATGTTGAGGCCATCGGGGGAACAACCGATCGCGATCACCTCGGCACCCAACTCATGGAACACCTTGGGTGCGATTTGATAGGCCGCCCCATGGGCGGCGTCTACCACGATCTTCAAGCCCTTGAGGGTCAAATCGTTGGAGAAAGTGCTCTTGCAAAACTCGATGTACCGACCCGCCGCGTCGTCCAGGCGACGGGTTTTGCCCAGCGATGCAGAATCGACCCAGACGGGGTCTTCAAGCAACGTCGCCTCAACCTGGGCCTCCCAAGCATCCGACAGCTTCTTGCCTTGGGCGCTGAAAAATTTGATGCCGTTGTCCGCAAAAGGGTTGTGGCTTGCACTGATCACCACGCCCAGCGAGGCGCGTTGCGCCCGGGTCAGGTAAGCCACGGCTGGCGTAGGCACGGGCCCCAACAACACCACATCGACGCCGGCCGAGTTGAACCCGGACTCCAGCGCACTTTCCAGCATGTAGCCAGAAATACGGGTGTCTTTGCCGATCAGCACCACCGGGTGCGCTTCCTGAGCCTTCAAAACACGGCCCACGGCATGCGCCAAACGCAAAATGAAATCGGGCGTGATGGGGCTCTGGCCTACGGTGCCCCGAATACCGTCTGTGCCGAAATATTGACGCGCCATGGAATGCTCCTGATTTTTGTAATAAGTTAAAGAATTTTAGCTGCCTGAACAACACTGAATTCAGGCACAAAAGGTGCACCATCGCTCAGTGACCCTGCTCTTCCTGCTGCATGGCCTGCCAGACTTTGAGCGCGTCCACCGTTTGCTTGACGTCGTGCACGCGAACCACGCAAGCACCCCGCTCCACCGCCAGCAAAGCCGCGGCCACACTGGCGGCTTGTCGCTCGGCGGGCTCAGGGGTTTGGCCGTTCTGAGCCAAAACAGCCCCCAAAGAAGACTTGCGCGACCAGCCCGCCAAGACCGGATAACCCAAATGCAGCAAATCGGCCTGCCTTGCAAGCAAGTGAAAATTCTGCGCGACGGTTTTGCCAAAACCAATGCCGGGATCCAGCATCAGCCTCGACGCAGCAATGCCCTGCGACGTAAGTGACTCGGCGCGGTCTTTCAAGAACGCGGTGACCTCGGTCAGCACATTTCCGGTCATCGTCTGCATTTGCATGGTTTGCGGGTCGCGGTGCATGTGCATCAAGCACACACCACAAGCCGGATGTGCGGCGATCACACGCTCGGCCCCCGGCTGACGCAAAGCCCAAATGTCGTTGACGATGTCGACGCCCAGGTCCAGCACCGCCTGCATCACTTCAGGTTTGTAGGTGTCCACGGATATCGGCACTTGCCAACGAACCGCTTCCCGCAAAAATGGGACGAGACGCGCCAACTCTTGCGACAAAGGCACAAGGTCCGCACCTGGCCGCGTGGACTCACCGCCCACATCCAAAATGCCCGCGCCATCACGCAGCAATTGTTCAGCATGCCGCAAAGCCTGTGTCGTGTCGCTGTGCTGTCCACCATCCGAAAAAGAATCGGGTGTGACGTTCACAATGCCCATGACCCAGGGCCGGGAGAGGTCCAACTCAAAACGTGTGGTCTGCCAGTGCGTGGCCATGTGCCATCCTGTTTTTTCAGATTTCATGTCGGTCAATCCATGAAAAACGGGGCCCGAGGGCCCCGCTTTGACTGCATTGCTGTTGGAATCTCAAGCAGCCGTGGTCGCTGGCTCAGGCTGAACGGCAGGTGTACCGCCGCCACTGCCACCACCAGAGGGCGGCGTGCGAGGTGTCCAGTCTTTGGGTGGCATCGGATCGCGCCCCGCCATGATGTCGTCGATCTGGTCTTTGTCGATGGTTTCCCACTCCAACAAAGCTTTGGCCATGGCGTGCATTTGAGCACTGTGCTCTTCGATCAGGCGACGGGCCAGCTTGTACTGCTCGTCAATGATGCTGCGCACTTCCATGTCCACCTTTTGCATGGTGGACTCACTCATATTGGTGGTCTTGGTGACAGAGCGGCCCAAGAACACTTCGCCTTCGTTCTCGGCATAGACCATCGGGCCCAGGGCATCGGTCATGCCATAACGCATCACCATGTCGCGGGCAATCGAGGTGGCGCGCTCAAAGTCGTTGCTGGCACCTGTCGTCATCTGGTGCATGAACACCTCTTCGGCAATGCGGCCACCGAACAACATGCTGATCTGGTTCAGCATGAATTCCTTGTCGTAGCTGTAGCGGTCTTGCTCTGGAAGGCTCATGGTCACACCCAGGGCGCGGCCGCGAGGAATGATGGTCACCTTGTGAACAGGGTCGCACTTGGGCAGCAGTTTGCCAATCAAAGCGTGGCCGGCCTCGTGATACGCCGTATTACGACGCTCATGCTCGGGCATGACCATACTCTTGCGCTCAGGGCCCATCAGGATCTTGTCCTTGGCCTTTTCAAAGTCCACCATCTCAACCACACGGGCGTTGCGACGTGCGGCCATCAAAGCGGCTTCGTTGCACAAGTTGGCCAAGTCGGCACCGCTCATGCCGGGCGTGCCGCGAGCGATCACACCCGCATTCACGTCCTGGCCGATGGGCACCTTGCGCATGTGCACATTCAAAATTTGCTCACGGCCGCGGATGTCGGGCAACGTCACATACACCTGACGGTCAAAGCGGCCAGGGCGCAGCAAAGCGGCATCGAGAATGTCGGGGCGGTTGGTGGCAGCGACCACGATCACGCCCAAATTGGTCTCAAAACCATCCATCTCGACCAGCATCTGGTTGAGGGTTTGCTCACGTTCATCGTTGCCACCACCCAAACCAGCACCACGCTGGCGACCGACGGCATCGATTTCATCAATAAAGATGATGCAAGGCGCGTTCTTTTTGGCATTTTCGAACATGTCACGGACACGGGCAGCGCCCACACCGACGAACATTTCGACGAAATCGGAACCCGAAATGCTGAAGAAAGGCACCTTGGCTTCACCAGCAATGCCTTTGGCCAAGAGGGTTTTACCGGTGCCCGGGGGGCCGACCAGCAACAAACCACGGGGGATGCGACCACCGAGTTTCTGAAACTTCTGGGGGTCTTTCAGGAAATCCACGACTTCCTTGACTTCTTCTTTGGCTTCATCACAGCCAGCGACATCGGCAAACGTTACTTGGTTGTTGTTTTCGTCGAGCATGCGGGCTTTGGACTTGCCAAAGCTGAAGGCACCACCTTTGCCGCCGCCTTGCATCTGGCGCATGAAATACACCCAAACGCCAATCAAAAGCAGCATCGGCCCCCAGCTGACCAGCAGGGTCATGAGGAGGGAGCCTTCTTCGCGGGGCTTCACGTCAAACTTGACGCCACTGTTGATCAGATCGCCCACCAGACCGCGGTCCAAGTAGGTCGCGGTGGTCTTGATTCTGCGGTCATCGTTGGTGATGGCCAGAATTTCGGTGCCACCAGGCCCTTCGGAAATGGTGGCGCTCTTGATGCGGTTGCCGCGAACCTCTTCCAGAAAGTCTGAATAACCCACGGCATTCGCACCTGCGACACCGCGGTTGTCAAACTGTTTGAACAAGGTGAACAGCACCATGGCAATCACCATCCAAACGGCAATTTTGGAAAACCAGGGGTTATTCAAGAGAGGCTCCAATCGAAAAAAATGACTGTGGTGATTCTAGGCCTGCGGAAGGCCCTCATGGCACAGAGAAAGGCTTTTGGCCCTCTAAAAGGCGGGAATTACGACATCAAACGGCGTGAATCAGGCCCATGCCCACCAAAAAGGTCTCAGAGGACTTGTCTCGCGAGGCTTTGGGCTTGATGGGTTTGACCACCTTGAAGGTTTCCTTGAACATCTTCACGATTTGGCTGTAACCACTGCCGTGAAAGACTTTGACAACCAAGGCCCCTTCAGGTTTCATGTGATTTTGAGCAAACTCAACCGCCAGCTCGATCAAATGCGTGATCCGGGCCGCATCTGACGACTCAATACCCGACAAATTGGGGGCCATGTCGGAAACCACCACATCCGCCTGCCGGCCCTGCAATGCGGCTTCCAGCAATGTGGCGACCTCGTTTTCGCGGAAATCACCCTGAATGAAATGAACACCTTCCACAGGGGCCATTGGCAAGAGGTCCAGCGCAATGATGGTTCCGTTGAGTTCGCCCATAGCCGCGCCATCGGGTGACAGCCGTCTGCGCAGGTATTGGCTCCAGGCACCGGGTGCGGAGCCCAAGTCGACCACCAGATGCCCCGGACGGACCAAACCGAGCGATTCATCGATTTCCTTGAGCTTGTAGGCCGCACGTGCTCGATAACCCTCTTTCAGGGCCATTTTCACGTAAGTGTCATTCACGTGGTCGTTCAACCAGGCTTTGTTGACCTTTTTACTTTTGGTTTTGACTTTCATTCTTCTGCGTCCTTGCGGGGATAATACGGGTATGCCCCAAATACAACTCACACCTTCCGAGCGCAAAGTTTTTCGCGCCGATGCCCATCACCTGGATCCGGTCGTCATGATCGGAGGCGATGGCCTGACCCCTGCCGTCGTCAAAGAAACCGAAGCTGCCCTGAACGCCCACGGCTTGATCAAAATCCGGGTTCTGGGCGACGATCGCGCTGCACGCGAAGCGATGTTTGCCCAACTCGCTGACCAGCTCAATGCTGCGCCCATCCAGCACATCGGCAAATTGCTGATCCTCTGGCGCCCCCAACCCGAAAAGATCAAGGAAGCCGATGAAGACCGCAAAGCCGGTCCTCGTGACTTCAAAATCCTGAAATACAGTTCACGCGGCGGTCAACGCCCCGAAGTCAAAACTGTGCGCGTTTTGGGCAACCAACGCCTGGCAGCCGGAGGGCAGATCAAGCGGGCCAAGCCCAAGCAAAAATCAATCAAAAAAGGCCGTCACGACTGACACGCATCTGCCCGACTTGGGGCAGATACTTACCGAAGGCCGTTCAACAACGGCCTTCGTCGTTTGTCAGATGTATGAAACACCCACGATTTCGTAGCGGCGCACACCACCCGGGGCTTGCACTTCTGCCACATCGCCTTCTTCTTTACCGATCAAGGCACGCGCAATGGGGCTGCTGATGTTGATCAGGCCCAGCTTCAAATCGGCCTCATCCTCGCCCACGATTTGATACGTGACAGCTTCGCCTGAGCTTTCATCTTCGAGCTCGACAGTCGTGCCAAACACCACGCGGCCGCCAGCGTCCACAGAAGCGGGATCAATGATTTGGGCGGCGGACAGTTTGCCTTCAATCTCCTGAATCCGGCCTTCAATGAAGCCTTGGCGATCTTTGGCTGCATCGTATTCGGCGTTCTCACTCAGGTCACCTTGCGCGCGCGCTTCGGCAATGGCTTGAATCACGCCGGGACGGTCCACTGTTTTGAGGCGATGCAGCTCATCTTTGAGCTTTTCAGCACCGCGTTTTGTGATCGGGATGGTTGACATGTTCAGTTCTCCAAAAGCAAACCGCCGAGTGTTGAAACTCGGCGGTCATTGATTGCATTATGCCTTCAAGGCATGGGCTTCAAGCAGCGATGTCAGGCCGCCAGTTGAGCGTGCATTTCCTGAACAGAAATCACATCCAGCTGGTCCATGTACTTCATCCCTTCGACGGCGGCTTCAGCCCCCGCAATGGTGGTGAAGGTCGTGACACGGTTGAGCAAGGCCGAGGTGCGGATGTGACGCGAGTCGGCGATCGCGTTGCGGCGCTCCTCGACGGTGTTGATCACCAGCACCACTTCGTTGTTCTTGATCATGTCCACAATGTGCGGGCGCCCTTCGGTCACCTTGTTCACCGTGGCACAAGCCACGCCTGCGGCATTGATCGCCACAGCCGTGCCTTTGGTCGCGATCAACTCAAAACCCTGCGCCACCAATTGGCGCGCCACTTCGATGGCGCGGGGCTTGTCGTTGTTCTTGACCGAAATGAACACCTTGCCCGATGGCGTGCCATCGGCTTTGGCCGGGCGTGGCAACTTGGTGCCTGCACCCAACTGGCTCTTCACAAAGGCTTCGCCGAATGTCTTGCCCACGCCCATGACTTCGCCCGTGGACTTCATCTCTGGGCCGAGGATGGTGTCCACGCCCGGAAACTTCACGAACGGGAACACCGCCTCTTTCACGCTGAAATAAGGGGGCGTGACTTCTTTCGTGATGCCTTGCGATGCCAAGGTCTGGCCCGCCATGCAGCGCGCAGCGACCTTGGCCAACTGAATGCCAGTGGCTTTGGAGACATAGGGCACGGTGCGTGAAGCGCGAGGGTTCACTTCCAGCACATAGATCACGTCTTTGCCGTCCACGTGTTGAATGGCGAATTGCACGTTCATCAAGCCGACCACATTCAAAGCACCAGCCATCGCGGCAGATTGGCGCTTGAGTTCGGTCACGGTGGCTTCGGACAACGAGTACGGGGGCAAAGAGCAAGCCGAGTCACCGCTGTGCACGCCCGCTTGTTCGATGTGCTCCATCACGCCACCGATGAAGGTTTTGCCTTCGGGGTCACGCAAGCAGTCCACATCGCATTCGATGGCGTCGTTCAAGAAACGGTCCAGCAACACGGGCGAGTCGTGCGACACCTTGACCGCTTCGCGCATGTAGCGCTCCAGGTCGCGTTGCTCGTGCACGATTTCCATGGCGCGACCACCCAGCACATAGCTGGGGCGCACCACCAGGGGATAGCCCAGGGCAGCGGCTTTTTCCAGCGCTTCTGGCTCGGTGCGGGCCGTGGCGTTGGGGGGTTGGCGCAGACCGAGGTCTTGCAGCAATTTCTGGAAACGCTCGCGGTCTTCGGCCGCGTCGATCATGTCAGGGCTGGTGCCGATGATGGGCACGCCAGCGGCTTCCAGGTCCAGGGCCAATTTCAAAGGCGTTTGACCACCGTATTGAACGATCACGCCTGTCGGCTTTTCCTTGTCAACGATTTCGAGCACGTCTTCCAGAGTGACCGGCTCAAAATACAAACGGTCCGAGGTGTCGTAATCGGTCGACACGGTCTCAGGGTTGCAGTTGACCATGATGGTTTCGTAACCATCTTCGCGCATGGCCAGGGCGGCATGCACGCAGCAGTAATCGAACTCGATGCCTTGGCCAATGCGGTTGGGGCCGCCACCCAAGACCATGATTTTCTTGTTGGTCGTGGGTTCGGCTTCGCACTCGCCTTCTCCATTGCCTTCGTAGCACGAATACATGTAGGCGGTATCGGTGGAGAACTCGGCTGCGCAAGTGTCCACGCGCTTGTAAACAGGGCGAATGTTCAGGGCATGGCGGCGGGCGCGCACCACGTGCTCGGTCGTTTTGAGCAACTTGGCCAGGCGGCGATCCGAGAAGCCTTTCTTCTTGAGCGCACGCAGCTCGTCGGCGGTGATCGCCTCCAGCGTTGTGGTTTCGAGTTCCAACTCGATCTTGACGATCTCTTCGATTTGCACCAAGAACCAAGGGTCGATCTTGGTCAAGGCAAACACCTCGTCCACGCTCAAGCCCATGGCGAAAGCATCGCCCACATACCAAATGCGTTCAGGACCAGGCTCGCCCAGTTCCTTCTCGAGCACTTCGCGGTCCTGGGTTTTCTCGTTCATGCCGTCCACGCCAACTTCCAGACCACGCAGGGCTTTCTGGAACGACTCCTGGAAGGTGCGGCCCATGGACATCACTTCGCCCACCGACTTCATCTGGGTGGTCAGGCGGCTGTCGGCTGTCGGGAATTTTTCGAACGCAAAACGTGGGATCTTGGTGACCACATAGTCGATCGAAGGCTCGAACGACGCGGGGGTGGCACCGCCCGTGATTTCGTTGCGCAGCTCGTCGAGCGTATAGCCCACAGCCAGCTTGGCCGCCACTTTGGCAATCGGAAAACCCGTGGCTTTGGAGGCCAATGCCGACGAACGCGACACACGCGGGTTCATCTCGATGACGACCATGCGGCCGTCTTTGGGGTTGATGGAGAACTGAACGTTCGAGCCGCCCGTGTCCACACCGATCTCACGCAGCACCGCCAGGGAGGCATTGCGCAAGATTTGGTATTCCTTGTCGGTCAAGGTTTGTGCGGGTGCCACGGTGATCGAGTCGCCGGTGTGCACGCCCATCGGGTCCAGGTTTTCGATCGAACAGATGATGATGCAGTTGTCCGCTTTGTCGCGCACCACTTCCATCTCGTACTCTTTCCAGCCGAGCAAAGATTCTTCAATCAACAACTCGGTGGTGGGCGAAGCCTCCAGACCGCGTTTGCAAATGACTTCAAATTCTTCGGGGTTGTAGGCGATGCCACCACCCGTGCCGCCCAGGGTGAAGCTGGGGCGGATGACCGTAGGGAAGCCCAATGTCTTTTGCACATCCCACGCCTCTTCCATGCTGTGGGCAATACCGGAGCGTGCAGAACCCAGACCAATTTTGGTCATGGCGTCTTTGAACTTCAGACGGTCTTCGGCTTTGTCGATAGCTTCGGGTGTCGCGCCAATCAGCTCGACCTTGTACTTTTCGAGCACGCCGTTGTGCCACAAGTCCAAAGCGCAGTTAAGCGCCGTCTGGCCGCCCATGGTGGGCAAAATGGCATCAGGACGTTCTTTGGCAATGATCTTCTCGACGGTTTGCCAAGTGATGGGCTCGATGTAGGTCACGTCGGCCGTGGCCGGGTCGGTCATGATCGTGGCTGGGTTGCTGTTGATCAAGATGACTTTGTAGCCCTCTTCACGCAAAGCTTTGCAAGCCTGCACGCCGGAATAGTCAAATTCGCAAGCCTGACCAATGATGATCGGGCCAGCGCCAATGATGAGGATGCTTTTGAGGTCGGTGCGCTTTGGCATGTTATTTCGCCTCCATCAGTTTGATGAAGCGGTCAAAGAGGTAAGCAATGTCGTGCGGTCCGGGCGATGCTTCAGGGTGACCCTGGAAGCAAAACGCGGGCTTGTCGGTGCGTGCCAAGCCCTGCAATGTGCCGTCAAACAAAGACACGTGCGTGGCACGCAAGTTGGCGGGCAATGATTTTTCGTCCACCGCAAAACCGTGGTTTTGGCTGGTGATGGACACGCGACCTGAGTCGAGGTCTTTCACGGGGTGGTTGGCGCCGTGGTGGCCAAACTTCATCTTGAAAGTTTTCGCGCCACTGGCCAAGGCCATGATTTGGTGACCCAAGCAAATGCCAAAAGTAGGAATGCCGGTTTCGATCAACTCAGCGGCGGCTGCAATCGCGTAGTCGCAAGGCTGTGGATCGCCTGGGCCGTTGGACAAAAAGATGCCGTCGGGCTTGTGCTTGAGCACGTCAACGGCTGGCGTCTTGGCAGGCACCACGGTCACTTTGCAACCGCGCTCGGCCAACATGCGCAAGATGTTTTTCTTCACGCCGAAGTCGTAGGCGACCACATGGAACTTAGGTGCTGTCAAGTTGCCATAGCCTTCGCCCAAGGTCCACTCGGTTTGTGTCCACTCATACGACTTGGACACGGTGACTTTTTGAGCCAGATCGAGGCCAGCCATATTGGGGGCGCCTTTGGCGGCTGCCACCGCTTGATCGATCACAGCTTGTGTGACTTCTTGGCCTTTGGCCAAGCCCACGATCGCGCCGTTTTGCGCGCCCTTGGTGCGCAAGATGCGTGTGAGTTGACGCGTGTCGATATTGGCAATGGCCACGGTACCTGCATCAGCCAAGTAAGCCGACAAGGTTTGGCTAGAGCGGAAATTGCTTGCAACCAATGGCAAGTCTTTGATGATCAAGCCAGCAGCATGGACTTTGTCAGCCTCGATGTCTTCCACGTTGACGCCGTAGTTACCGATGTGCGGATACGTCAAAGTGACGATCTGCTGGCAGTAGCTGGGGTCAGTGAGGATTTCCTGATAGCCGGTGAGTGAGGTGTTGAACACCACCTCGCCGACTGTAGAGCCAGAGGCTCCGATCGAGTTGCCGATAAAGACCGTGCCGTCTGCGAGCGCCAAGATGGCGGGCGGGAAGGTTCCCTGAAGAGACAAAAGCACTGGGTTCTCCGGAATAGTTCGGGTACGCCTCAGCACTCACCAGAGATGTGATCTCTTTTTGGCTGCTTGTTCGAGGATTGGGCCTGGGATGGACTGGGGCGTACGGGTTGATGCGGGAAAGCCTCTCATTATAGCTGAGGACCGCTCGAAAACCCTGACAGAGCCTGGACAAAACGTCCGGAAACAGGCCCCTCGAAGGATCAAACGGCAGCGGTTGCGCTGGCGTGCAGGCAAATGGCCGCTGCAGTCGCCACATTCAATGACTCTTCCCCACCGGGCTGGGCAATTCTGACTTTTTGTCGCGCCAAAGCCATCAAACTGACGCTGACGCCCTGCCCTTCGTGGCCGAAAACCCAAGCGCACTTTGGGCCCAATTCGTTGCGTTGCAACAATTCATGCAAAAAAGGCCCTTCATGTGAACTGGTGGTCAAAACAGGTACCTGCAAAGCCGCCACATCCGCTTCGCTGGCCGATTCAACCAGATGCAAGCCGAAATGCGCCCCCATACCCGCCCGAAGCACTTTCGGAGACCACAAGGCCGCGGTCCCTTTGATGGCCAACACCTGGCGGTAACCAAAAGCCGAGGCGCAGCGCAAAATTGCCCCCACATTGCCCGCATCCTGCAAACGGTCCAGAACCACGGTGGATGCCTCTGACAAAACTGTCCAATCCGACGACCAAGCCACCACAAACCCCATTCGGGCCGGTGACTCAAGACCACTCAGGCTGGCAAACAAAGCATCGGGCAAGACAAACAAGGCATCGCTCAAGCCAGCCCACTGTGGGCCTTGCTCTTCAAAGAAAGAGGCACTCAACACGATTTGCAAGGGCTTGACCCCGCGATCGATGGCGGCACGGCACAGGTGATCCCCTTCAAGCCAGAACTGCCCGGCCTTGCGGTAAGCCGTGGTCTCTTGCGCCAAACGACGCCAGGCCTTCACCTGTGGGTTGTCACGCGACGTGATCAAATTCATCGCACGCTCCTGGCCACCGGGGCAAAAGTCATTCTGTGGCAATCTGCGGGGCCATGCGCTTGCAATGCCGCCAAATGCTGAGCCGTCCCGTACCCTTTATGCTGGTCAAAACCATAGCCCGGGTAACGCTGATGCATCTGCTCACACAAGCGATCACGGTGCACTTTGGCCAAAATGGACGCCGCAGAAATGGCAGGCACCAGCGCATCGCCCTGCACAATGGCTTCGGCCAAAATGTCCAGGGTCGGCAGTCGGTTGCCATCCACCAGCACCATTTGGGGTTTTAAGCGCAAGCCTTCGACGGCTCGCTTCATCGCCAGCAGCGTAGCTTGCAAAATATTGAGTGCATCGATTTCTTGCACGGTTGCTTCGGCAATTGAAAAGCACAAAGCCCGTGCACGGATCTCGTCGAACAACTGTTCACGCCGCTTGGCGGACAGTTTTTTGGAATCGTTCAAACCGGCGATCGGCTGCAAATCGTCCAAAATCACGGCAGCCGCCACGACAGGCCCGGCCAGAGGTCCTCGCCCAGCCTCATCCACGCCAGCCATGAGGCCTGCGGCGTCCCAATTCAATGTTTTTTGCTCAAGCGGCAAGGACTTTTTGGATCGCATGGGTTGCCAGCGTCGGCATGTCCTGACGCAATTGATGGTGTAAGGCGGTAAATCGTTGCTGAATTTTGGCCACGGACATCGGATCGTCCAGCCACTGCAAAACCGCTTTGGCCAGGGCTTCGGGCTGCACCTGTTCTTGCAAAAACTCGGGGACCAAACCTTCGTTGCACAAAATATTGGGCAAGCCAATCCAGGGCAGCAAACGCTTGCGGTTGGCAATCTGCCAAGAAAGCCATTGCATTTTGTAGGCGATGACCATGGGGCGTTTGTGCAAAGCGGTCTCGAGCGTGGCAGTGCCACTGGCCACCAAGGCCACATCGCAAGCGGCCTGCACTTCATGCGAACGCCCCATGACCAGATGCACATGCCCCTGCATGCCAGCACGCGCAATGGACTCTTCGACCATGGGCTTCAAGGGGCCGTGCGTAGGCAAGACAAACTGCAAACCGGGGCGCAGCGCCAACATGCGTTTCGCAGCCTGAAGAAACGGCAAAGCCAGCCCCTTGACCTCAGAGGGCCGGCTGCCAGGCAGCAATGCCACGATGGTGCCAACGGCTGGGAGCCCCAAGTTTTGGCGCGCTTGCCCGCGGTCAGGTTCCATATCGATCACATCGGCCACGGGGTGCCCGACAAAGGTTCCCTCAATGCCGTGCTGAGCCAGCAAAGCGGGCTCAAAAGGGTAAATGCACAAAACATGGTCCACGCTGTCGCGAATCTTTTGCACGCGTTCAGGTCGCCAGGCCCAGATGGAGGGACACACCAGTTGAACCGTGGGCACACCCTGCTGACGCAACAAGCGCTCAACCGGCAAGTTGAAGTCGGAGGCATCCACCCCCACGTACAAGTCGGGTGGAGAGGCCAACAAATCCTGAATCAAGGTCTGGCGGATGCCGTTGATGTGGCGATAGCGCCAAAGGGCTTCAACCAAACCACGCACCGACAACTCGTCACAAGACCAGCGAGAGGCGAAGCCGGTGGCATCCATCTGGGGGCCACCAATGCCCGAAGCTTGCAGTTGAGGCCAGCTTTGGCGCATGCCCTGCAGCAACAAAGCCGCCAGCATGTCTCCCGAACGCTCAGCCGCAACCATGCACAAACGCAAATTTTGCGAAGGTGCCGATCCTGAAAGTTGCTGTGCGTCTTTCGCGTTCATCACGCCTTCAAAGCCTGACGAATGACGCCGCAAATTTCATCCACCGCGTCGTTGCTCAGTTCTGGGTAAATCGGCAAAGACAGGCACCGCGCAGCCACCGATTCCGTGACAGGAAAACTTGAACCTGCAGCCATCGAAGCAAAGACCTTTTGCTGGTGCAAAGGCACAGGGTAATAAATGGCGCTGGCAATTTGCTGATCGGTCAACGCTTGCTGAATGGCCGCACGGTCATCGGTCAACAAGGTGTATTGGTGGTACACGTGCAAGCCCACACCGTCTTCGAAAGGTGTTTGCAAGTTCAGGCCCGCCAAGCCGGCGCTGTAACGGTGCGCAACGCGGCGGCGCTCCTGGTTGTATTGGTCAATCAGCGGCATCTTGGCCCGCAACACCACCGCCTGCAGCTCATCCAGGCGGCTGTTGTAGCCAATGATGTCGTGGTAGTAACGCACCTTGCTGCCGTGGTTGCGCAGCATGCGCAGCTTTTCAGCCATGTCGGCCGACTGGGTAGTGACCATGCCACCATCCCCATAACAACCCAGGTTCTTGCTGGGGAAGAAGCTGAACGCCGCCACATCGCCCATCGCACCTGTCTTGCGGCCATCAATATCGGCACCGAACGACTGGGCGCAGTCTTCCACCAAACGCAGGTTGTGCTCTTCGGCCAAAGCCATCAGCGGCTTCAAATCAGCAGGCTGTCCGAACAAATGCACGGGCAACAAGGCCTTCGTTTTGGGGGTGATGGCGCGCCGGGTCTGCGCCACATCGATGTTGAAGGTGCGCGGATCGATGTCCACAAACACCGCCTTGGCACCCACATAGGCGATCGCTTCGGCGGTGGCGATGAAAGTGAACGGCGTGGTGATGACTTCGTCACCCGGGCCAATATCGGCCGCCAGTAAAGCGAGGTGCAAAGCATCCGTGCCGTTGGCGCAGGTGATGGCGTGCTCCACGCCAAGGTAGGCCGCGGCCTCTTTCTCGAAGGCCTGGACATTGGGCCCCAAGATGAACTGCGCTGCACTCAGTGCGCCCAGAAAAGCAGGTTCCAGCTTGGGCTGGAGATCGCGGTATTGCGCGACCAGATCGACCATAGGGATGCGCATGGCGGTCCTTTCAAATATTCAAAAAATCAGGAAATCAGACGGGTGGCTTCGGTGATGCGCTGAACGGCTTCCAGCGCGCGACGACCAGCCTCCCCGCTCACCTTGGGTGGGCGCCGGTGACGAATGCTCTCGACGAAATCGACGATCTCCGCAAACAAGGGGTCGGCTTCGCCAAAGGATTGTTCATGCCTTTCGATGGCTTGCTCGGGATCGGCCTTCGGGTCGGCCGCGCCACGGTATGTGGTCAGCGTGCGGGCCTGAAAGTCCAGCGAGTGGCAGGCCTGATGCTGGAAGACACGCATTTTGCGTTCACTCTTGGCGCTCACGCGGCTGGCCGTCACGTTGGCCACGCAACCGTTCGCAAAACGAATTCGGGCGTTGGCAATGTCTATGTCAGATGTCAGCACCCGAGCGCCAGAGCAGTCCACACTTTCGAGTTCACTGTCCACCAAGGACAGGATCAAGTCGACATCGTGGATCATCAAGTCGAGCAAGACACTCACATCGGTGGCGCGTGGTTTGAACGGTGCCAGGCGTGAGCTGTCGATGAAACGGGGACCGGACAGCAAAGGCTCCAATGCCAGCGCTGCGGGATTGAATCGCTCCAGGTGGCCCACAGCCAACACACAGTGGTTTTCTTTGGCCAAACGGATCAACTCGTCGGCTTGCGCCAAAGTGGTGGTCATCGGTTTTTCAACCAGGACATGAACCCCTGCGCGCAAAAATTCGGCACACACATCGTAATGACCTTGTGTAGGCACCACGATGCTGACCGCGTCCACCTTGCCCAGCAAAGCGCGGTAATCCGTCATGGCGGCACAACCCAAAGGACCAGCGACAGCGTCTGCCTGCTCCTGGCGGCTGTCGACAACCGCCACCAGCTCACACTCTGGAATCTTGGCGTACTTTTGAGCATGAAATTTGCCCAGATAACCAACGCCAATCACGGCGCAACGCAACAGGGCCACGGGGCCCTCCTTTCATGCACGGACGCGGCAGAAATGCCGCGCCTTGAAACTGTCAATCGACCGAACGGCGTCGCGAACGAACAATGCCGACTTTGGGTGAAACATCTGCGAGAAAATCCAGCATCATGGCCACATCCGCTTGCACCTCGGGTTTGTCTTTGCCGATTTGCAAAATGCGGTCTTTTGCAGCGTCAAAGGTCAAATTTTCACGGTACAAAGCTTTGTGCATGGCGCGCACTGCGGCAATGCGTGCCGGAGAGTAACCGCGACGGCGCAGGCCTTCCGCATTGACGGTCCGTGCAGCGGCAGGCTGCCCTTGGCAAGTCACATAGGGCGGCAAATCGGCAAACAGCAAAGTGCACATTGCAGTGAAACTGTGAGCCCCCAAACGCAGGAACTGACGCACCACGGTAAAACCACCCAGAATGACCCAGTCACCCACCACAACGTGACCCGCCAATTGGGAGTTGTTGGCAAAAATCGTGTGGCTGCCAATGTGGCAATCGTGCGCGAGGTGCACATAGGCCATGAACAGGTTGTCGTCACCCACTTGGGTCACACCGCCACCGTTCACCGTACCGGCGTTGAACGTGCAAAACTCACGAATGGTATTGCCGTCCCCAATCACCAGCCGCGTGGGTTGACCGGCATATTTTTTGTCTTGCGGCGCAGCCCCCAGCGAAGAGTAGCTGTGGATGTGGTTGTTTTGACCGATCGTGGTGTGCCCCTCGATCGTGCAGTGAGAGCCCACAGTGGAGCCAGCACCGATCGTCACATGAGGGCCAATGATGGTGTAAGGGCCAACGGTCACGGAGGCGTCCAGCTGAGCAGCCGGATCGACCAAAGCAGTGGAATGGATAGTGGCCATAGGTCCTCAGGCAATTTTGCGCATGGTGCACATCAACTCGGCCTCACAGGCCAACTCGTCGCCCACTTTGGCTTGCGCCTTGAACTTGAAAATACCGGCCTTCATGCGGTCCAGCTGCACCTCAAGGGTCAACTGATCGCCGGGCTCCACGGGCCGTTTGAAACGGGCGCCATCGATACCGGCAAAGTAATAAACCGTGTTGTCATCAGGCGCTGTATCGAGCGTATCAAAGGTCAGCAATGCCGCGGCTTGCGCCAGGGCTTCGAGCATCAATACCCCCGGCATGACCGGACGGTGCGGGAAATGGCCAGTGAAAAAGGGCTCATTGATGGTCACATTTTTCAGGGCCTTGATGCGCACACCTTTTTCGATTTCCAGAACGCGATCCACCAGCAAAAACGGATAGCGATGCGGCAACTGCTTGAGAATTTTATGAATGTCCATCATGGTCATGTTTCCTTGTTATTTTGATTGTCCGCTTCGAGGGCTTTGATGCGATCACGCAAGCGGGACAACTGTTTGAGGCTGGCGGCGTTCTTTTCCCAATTGGCATTGCTGTCCAAAGGGAACATACCTGTGTAGTTGCCCGGCTGCGAGATGGAGCGGGTGACCACCGAGGCCGCAGAAATGTGCACATGGTCAGCCAAGCTCAAGTGACCCAGCACCACCGCACCACCGCCCACCGTGCAATGCGCACCAATCCGGGCGCTGCCTGCCACACCAACACACCCCGCCATGGCGGTATGTTGCCCGACATGCACGTTGTGCCCGATCTGGATCAGGTTGTCGAGCTTGACGCCGTCTTCAATGACCGTGTCTTCCAATGCGCCACGGTCAATGCAGGTGTTGGCGCCAATCTCCACGTCATTGCCAATGCGCACCGCGCCCAATTGTTCGATTTTTTCCCATCGCCCTTGAACGGGAGCGAACCCAAAGCCATCGGCGCCGATCACCACACCTGAATGCAAAAGGCAACGTGCTCCGATCTTGCAATCTTCGCCAATGGTCACGCGTGACTTGAGCACGGTTGCGGCACCGACTTCAGCGCCGCGCTCAACAACACACAAAGGGCCAATCACGGCATCGTCGGCTATCAGCGCATCCGGGTCGATGACCGCACTGGGATGGATGCGAGGTCCCGCCGGTTTGTGGTGAGATCGCTTCCACAGTTGGGTCAAGCGGGCAAAGTACAAATAAGGATCGTCAGCGATGATGGCTGCGCTTCGCTGTGCAACCTGGCTCTCCAACGCGGGACTGACAATGACGCAACCGGCAAGACTGACCGCCAATTGGCTTTGGTAACGCGCCTGACTGAGAAAGCTGATGTGACTGGACTGGGCAGACTGCAATGGGGCCAGCCCCGATATGGACATATCAGAGGGCCCCAAGAGGCGGCCGCCCAGTGCCTCAACGATAGCGCCAAGCGTCAGCGACACAGTCTCAAACAGGCTTGCGCCTGTTATTTGCCAACCGAGGCGTTGAGTGCCTTGATGACTTTTTCGGTGATGTCGTGCTTGGGATTGAAGTAGGCCGCATCCTGCAAAATCAGGTCGTACTTCTCTGATTCAGCGACCTGCTTCACCGCACGGCCAGCCTTTTCAAAAAGCATCTGGTTCTCTTCATTTTTACGAGCCCCCAGATCCTCCTGAAATTCGCGCTGTCGACGCTTCAAATCACGATCTTGCTCGATCAACTGCTTTTGTTTGGTCACTCTTTGCGTTTCTGAAAGAGTCGGCGCATCGCGCTCAAATTTCTCAGCTGAGACTTTGAATGCATTGATCGCTTCATTCAACTCTTTTTCGCGCTTCAAAAATTCCGACTCCAGCTTGGCTTGGGCAGCTTTGGCCACATTGGAATCACGCAGGATGCGATCCGTGTTGACGATGCCGATTTTGAAATCCTGGGCCTGCGCCAAGCCTGAGAAAACCGATGCACCTGCCAACAGTGCGACGAGAAGGTTCTTGCGAATCGTTTTCATTAGAAGGAGGTTCCGATCTGGAATTGAAGTTTCTGAATTTTATCGCCTGTCTGCTTGCGAATCGGCGTGGCGTATGAGAAGCGCAAGGGGCCCATGGGCGAAATCCAGCTCAGGCCGATACCAGCCGAAGCGCGAAGCTCGCCCAACGACAGTTTTTCGTTTTCACCATACGCTCTGCCCACATCGGTAAAACCATACAGACGCAGGGTTTTGTCATTACCGGCCCCAGGAAAGGGCATCATGAACTCAGTATTCAAAACAAGCTTCTTGGGGCCGCCCAAGTAAACCAGTGTTGAGTTTGAGGAGCTGGTGGCTCTAGCGGGTCCAAGAGTAGATTGCTCAAACCCCCTGACGCTGCCCAAACCACCCACATAAAAGTTCTTGAACAAAGGGAACTCTTGACCGCTCAATCCCTTACCCCATCCAATATCTGCATTGATTGCCAATGTGTATTTCTTACTGAGAGGGAAGTACTGTTGGAATTGGTAGTTACTTCGGAAATACCGGACATCACCTGCCAAGCTCAAGTCAGCGTTGACTCGCTGATAAATACCTTTGCTAGGGACCAATGCGCTGTCTCGTCCGTCACGGGCCCAGCCCAAAGTTAATGGCAAAGCTGTACTGGTACTGCCAAACTTGTCAGCATATTCCTTGTAGGGGTCTGGCAGCCCAGTTCCTGACTTGATGTGCGTCTGTTCAGCATTCGCACCGAGAAACACGGTGTCCGTCTCAGTCACAGGAACACCGAAACGTAGCCCCAAACCAGAATTGACCAAGCTGTAGGAATTGATGTCTCCGAGGTATGGGCGCGTTGTACGCTGGAATACATCAATCGTTCTGGATATGCCGTTTTGCGTGAAGTAAGGGTCCGTGGTGCTCAGCACCAGGTTCCGGTTGTACTTGCTGGTGTTGACCTCAACGGCTAGGTAATTGCCTGAGCCAAAGGCATTTTCCTGACGGATGCCAAAGCTCAAGGTCACTTTTTCAGCAGAAGAGAAGCCTGCGCCCAAAGAAATGCTGCCGGTGGGCTTTTCCGCCACGGTGAACATCAAATCGACTTGATCAGGGGTCCCTGGTATCTCGATGGTTTCAACGTTGACTTCCGTGAAGAAGCCCAAACGGTCCACTCGATCACGGGACAAACGAATTTTGTCGCCGTCATACCAAGCCGCCTCGAACTGGCGAAACTCGCGGCGGATCACTTCGTCGCGCGTGCGGTTGTTGCCCGCAACCAGAATGCGGCGGACATACGCACGACGCGAAGGCTCTGCCTGCAGAACAAATTGGACGCGGTTGTTTTGTCGATCGATTTCGGGCTTGGCTTCGACTTTGGCAAACGCAAAACCGAACTTGCCAAAGTAGTCGGTGAATGCTTTGGTGGTTTCAGCCACCGTTTCGGCGTTGTAGGCTTTGCCGACACCGATTTTGACCAAGGCCTTGAACTCGTCGTCTTTGTCAAGGTAATTGCCTTCCAGCTTGACACCAGAAACCACAAAGCGCTCACCTTCGGTCACATTGATGGTGATCGCCATCTCTTGCTTGTCGGGTGACATGGCCACTTGGGTAGAGTCAATGCGGAATTCCAGGTAGCCTCGGGCCAAGTAGAAAGAACGCAAAGCCTCCAGGTCGGCATTGAGCTTGGTGCGTGCATAGCGGTCCGACTTCGTGTACCAGCTCATCCACCCGCCCGTATCCAGATTGAACTGGTCGCGCAAATCGGACTCGGAGAATGCCTTGTTGCCCACGATCTGGATTTGCTTGATCTTCGCAGGGCCACCTTCGGTGATGGTGAAGCTCAAATTCACGCGATTGCGATCGACCGGGGTGGCTGTGCTGACCACCTCTGCACCATACAAGCTGCGGCTAATGTACTGACGCTTGAGTTCTTGCTCGGCCTTGTCAGCCAGCGCTTTGTCATAAGGCCGACCTTCGGCCAGGCCCACCTCTTTCAAGGCCTTGACCAGAACATCCTTGTCAAACTCCTTGAGCCCGATGAATTCCACTGCAGCCACCGATGGACGCTCTTCCACCACCACCACCAGAACATCACCTTGGGTTTCGAGGCGCACGTCCTTGAACAAACCTAATGCAAACAAAGCCCGAATGGCTGCTGCGCCTTTTTCATCCGAATATTGATCACCCACGCGCAATGGCAGGGAGGCAAAAACAGTACCGGACTCGATGCGTTGCAAACCCTCTACGCGGATATCGCGCACGGTGAATGGATCAACGGCCCAGGCTGGCATGCACGCCATCAAGGAGGCTGCCAAAGTCAATGCAGCAGGTTGAATGCGTGAACGAATGTCAAAAAAATTCATGGAGCAACCATAGAGAGGTCTGGACGGCTTGCTCATTAAAAACACCCCATCCAGAACCCATTTTAAAAACCAACCGATGCGCCCCCAGCAGGGCCGCACCGTATTTTCGCCTGTCATCGCCGAAATACGGCGACCCAACAAAACAAGCCAAGATAATACACCTCAGGACAGGGTGTTCATTGCCCCCTCTACAGGCTTGGCATGGGCTGAAAGAGGGCCATCAGCCCCACTTTGCGACGAGCTTGAGCGCCGCTTCACGGCTTTGGCGGTCAAGACTCAACAAATCATCCAGATTTTCAGGGCGCGCGCTGACTACTGCATCCAACGTGGCTTCATTCACATCATGGATCTGGTCAAACCGGATCTCACGGTTCAAAAATGCCGCCACCGCAATCTCATTGGCGGCATTCAGCACAGCACAACTGCCGGGCGCACCCTTCAGGGTTGCCCAAGCGAGCTTCAAACCCGGAAACCGTGCAGGGTGGCCATGGTCATCCATGGACTCAAATGTCATGGCGGCCAAGGCGTGGAAGTCCAGAGCACCCGCCCCCGACGCCATGCGTTCCGGCCAGCTCAATCCGTAAGCGATCGGGACCCTCATGTCGGGTGTACCCAATTGAGCCACCACCGAATGGTCACGGTACTGCACCATGGAGTGGATCACGCTCTGGGGGTGAATCACCACTTCCAACTGGTCAGGCTCCAGTCCGAACAAATAACGCGCCTCAATCACTTCCAGGGCTTTGTTCATCATCGTGGCCGAATCCACAGAAATCTTGCGCCCCATCACCCAATTGGGATGCGCACAAGCCTGCTCGGGCGTGACGTCCTTGAGGCTGATCGGGTCGCGACCTCGAAACGGTCCACCCGAGGCCGTCAAAATGATCTTGTGCACACGCCTTTGCCAAGTGGCGGGGTCTTCCGGCAGCGACTGGAAAATCGCGGAGTGCTCACTGTCTATCGGCAAGAGAACAGCCCCGCCCTCTCGCACCGCCGACAAAAACACCTCGCCGCCCACCACCAGAGCTTCTTTGTTCGCCAACAAAAGTCGTTTGCCGGCACGTGCAGCCGCCAGGCAAGGCGACAATCCCGCTGCGCCCACGATCGCCGCCATGACCGCGTCCACTTCTGGTGCGCTGGCCACCTCGTCCAGAGCCGCCGCGCCCCAACGAACCGGGATGTTCAAGCCCTCGGACTTGAGCTTGTCTGCCAGCAGGCGGCCTGCGGCCTCTTGAACCATGACAACGATTGCGGGCTTGAACTGCACGCATTGGGCCAACATCAAATCAACCTGACTGGATGCGGTCAGGGCATGCACCTCAAACTGCGCGGGATGACGTGCCAAAACATCGAGCGTGCTTTGACCGATCGAGCCGGTTGAGCCCAGGATGGTGATGCGTTGTTTTGTTTGCATGAAATCGGCACCCATTTCAAATCCAGAAGACCAGCATCATCGCCAAGGGCAAAGCAGGCAACAAGGCATCGACACGGTCCAACACCCCGCCGTGGCCTGGCAACAGACCTGAGCTGTCTTTCATGCCGGCACTGCGTTTGACCAGTGACTCCACCAAATCACCTACCACACTCATCGCGGACATGAACAACAAAGCGGGCAAAGCCACAAACCAACCTTTGGCAAACAGGAGCGAGTAAAGACTGAGGTCTGGCAAGGACCAGCGGCGGTCGAGCGCTGCCCAGATGACCGCCACCAGCAAAACGCCCAACATGCCGCCCAAAACGCCCTCCCAGCTTTTGCCAGGGCTGATGCTGGCGGCCAATTTGGTCTTGATCCAACGCCCGCCGAAAGCCCGGCCAAAGAAATAAGCAAAGACGTCTGCCGCCCAAACCAGCACAAGGACAGACAACAGGAAATTCACACCGCGCTGGTGCGCTTGCGCCATGGCCAGCCAAGCCAACGTCAAAAGCAGCAAACCCACGGCCCAACGCAAGCCTTGGGGCCAAAGAGCCCAACCGGCCACACCACGCTGGATCATCCAGGCCCCCAGCAACACCCACAGGGCACCCGCCATCAACCAAACCATGGGATGGGTGCGCTGCACCCAGCCAAATTGCGCTGCCGCGCCACATGCCAGCAAGCAAATGAAGGCACCTGACCACGCCAGCCAAGTGGGCATGCCATTCAAGCGGCCCCACTCCCAAGCACCTGCAGCAATCAAGATCACCGTCAAGCCCATGAATGGCCAGGGATTCGCGGCAAACAAAGCGGGCAATAGCAAGGCCAGCAAGACCAAGGCGGTGATGACTCTTTGTCTGAGCATGGGGACTCCAGAAAAAAAGGCCGCCAATGGCGGCCATTCAGGCCGTGGACAGCCACGGCATGGGATTCAAACTCAAACCGCCATGATCTCTTGTTCTTTGGCGGTCACCAACTGATCGATCTCGGTCATCCGCTTGTCGGTCAATTTCTGCACATCGGCTTCTGCGCGCTTTTGGTCGTCTTCCGAGACCTCTTTGTCCTTGACCAGCTTTTTAACCGACTCGTTGGCGTCACGGCGCAAGTTGCGAATGGCAATCTTGGCGCTCTCACCTTCGGTACGGGCCAACTTGGTCATTTCCTTGCGACGCTCTTCGCTCATCGCGGGCATGGGCACGCGGATCAATTCGCCCAAAGACGCCGGATTCAAACCCAGTTCGCTTTCGCGTATGGCTTTTTCAATCTTCGCGGCCATGCTTTTTTCCCATGGCTGGACGCTGATCGTGCGCGAATCCATCAAGGACACGTTGGCCACTTGCGACAAGGGCACCAGTGAGCCGTAGTAATCGACATGAATGGTGTCGAGCAAAGCAGGGTTGGCACGACCTGTGCGGATGCGTGTCAGGTTGTTTTTGAAAGCCGCAATGGATTGCTCCATTTTGGTTTCGGTTGTTTTTTTGATGTCTGCAATCGTCATGAAGTTCTCCTCGTCAGAACAGGCTCAAGCGTGAACCAGCGTACCTTCGTCTTCACCCAAAACCACGCGTTTCAAAGCGCCGTTCTTGATGATCGAAAACACCTTGATGGGCAATTTTTGATCGCGGCACAAAGCAAACGCCGTGGCATCCATGATGCCCAAGTTGCGTGAAATGGCTTCGTCAAAGCTGATTTCGCTGTAGCGGGTCGCCAAAGGGTCTTTTTTGGGATCAGCCGAGTAAACCCCATCCACTTTGGTCGCCTTGAGAACCATTTCAGCGCCGATCTCGGCACCCCGCAAAGCGGCTGCTGTGTCTGTGGTGAAAAACGGATTGCCCGTTCCCGCCGCAAACACCACCACTTTGCCCTCTTCCAGGTATTGCAAAGCTTTGGGGCGAACATAAGGCTCGACCACCTGGTCAATGCCAATCGCCGACATGACACGGGCCGTCAAGCCCGCCTTGTCCATCGCATCGGCCAAAGCCAAAGAGTTCATGACCGTGGCCAACATGCCCATGTAATCGGCTGTGGCACGGTCCATGCCCACCGAACCGCCAGCCACACCCCTGAAGATGTTGCCACCGCCAATGACCACCGCCACCTGTACACCCAAGCGGGTGACTTCGGCGATTTCTTCGGCCATGCGCACGATGGTGGCACGGTTGATGCCAAAAGCATCATCCCCCATCAGGGCTTCGCCCGACAGCTTGAGCAAAATGCGCTTAAAGGCTGGCTTGGCTGAAGACATGATGGGCTCCTTGAATATCAATGTGGACGATGGAATGGCAACTCAGCAGTTGAATGAACTCAGGCTGCGCCTTGAGCAGCAGCCACTTGGGCAGCCACTTCAGCGGCGAAGTCGTCAACCTTCTTCTCAATGCCTTCACCGACCACGTACAAAGTGAATGCTTTCACGGTTGTACCAGCGGCCTTGAGCATTTGCTCCACAGTCTGCTTGTCGTTCTTGACGAAAGACTGGTTGAACAAAGACACTTCTTTCAGGTATTTCTGAACAGAGCCTTCGACCATTTTGGTCACGATGTCTGCAGGCTTGCCCGACTCAGCAGCTTTGGCAGCAGCCACTGAACGCTCTTTTTCGATCAATTCGGCTGGCACTTCAGCGCTGGTCAAAGACACAGGCTTCATGGCGGCCACGTGCATGGCGACGTCTTTGGCGGCTGTTTCGTCACCTTCGAACTCGACCAACACGCCAATGCGGGTGCCGTGCAAATAATTGGCAATCTTGGCACCACCAGCTGCGCGCTTGAAGCGGCGGAAGCTCATGTTTTCGCCGATCTTGCCAATCAGGCCTTTGCGCACTTCTTCCAATGTGGGGCCAAAGCCGTCTTGGCTGTAAGGCAACTCGCCCAATGCAGCGATGTCGGCTGGGTTGTGCTCAGCGACCAGCTTGGCAGCGGCGTTGGCCAAGGCCAGGAAGCTGTCGTTCTTGGTCACGAAATCGGTTTCGCAGTTGACTTCGATCATGGCGCCTGTGGTGCCATTGACAAAACTGGTCACGACGCCTTCGGCGGTCACGCGCGAAGCGGCCTTGCCAGCCTTGGTACCCAGCTTGACGCGCAACAACTCTTCAGCTTTGGCCATATCGCCTTCGGCTTCGGTCAATGCTTTTTTGCACTCCATCATGGGGGCGTCGGTTTTTGCGCGCAGTTCAGCGACCATGCTTGCGGTAATTGCAGCCATTTGATTTCTCCGTATTCAGTCTAAAAGTCAGATTAAAAAAAAGGGGCCACAAAGCCCCTTTCATCGAGTCTTGGGAACTCAGGCAGAAGCGTTGGCTTCTTCGACGAATTCGTCAGCACCTTCGGTCACAGCCTTGACCACGTCGTTGACCGCATTGGCGCGGCCTTCGATGATGGCGTCAGCGATGCCACGGGCGTACAAAGCCACGGCCTTGGCCGAGTCGTCGTTGCCGGGGATGATGTAGTCGATGCCTTCTGGCGAGTGGTTGGAGTCCACCACACCGATCAATGGGATACCCAATTTCTTGGCTTCCGAGATGGCGATTTTGTGGTAACCGACGTCGATCACGAAAATCGCATCAGGCAAAGCAGCCATGTCCTGGATGCCACCGATGTCTTTTTCGAGCTTTTCCATCTCGCGCTTGAACATCAGTTGTTCTTTTTTGCTCAGGCTGTCGAGGCCGACTTCTTGCTGAGCCTTCATGTCCTTCAGACGCTTGATCGAGGTCTTGACGGTTTTGAAGTTGGTCAGCATGCCGCCCAACCAGCGCTGGTCGACGAAAGGAACGCCAGCGCGCTGGGCTTCAGCAGCCACCATCTCGCGGGCTTGACGCTTGGTGCCGACCATCAGGATCGTGCCACGGTTGGCAGACAACTGCTTGGCAAACTTGATCGCATCCTGGAACATCGGCAGCGATTTTTCCAGGTTGATGATGTGAATTTTGTTGCGGTGACCGAAGATGAAGGGAGCCATCTTGGGGTTCCAGAAGCGGGTTTGGTGACCAAAGTGGACACCGGCTTCCAGCATTTCGCGCATGGTAACGGACATAGTAAATACTCCAAAGGTTGAGTCTAAAATCCAGTCCACTGATCGAGCTTGCCATCAAGACAAGCGCAACACCTTGATGGGACTGGTTTGCGGATGTGCGCTGTTGACCTGAATCACTGCATTTTGAATAAGACACTCAAAAGACAGTACCCAAGCTGTACAAAGCCTTAGGATTATAGCATCCTGACTTTGCTCTACCGAGGCACTTCCCCATGAAAGCCGACTTGATTGCCACCCGGCAAAGCCTGATTGAAGGCAAAAGCCACCCCTTGGACACGGCAGAAGCCTGCTTGGATGCCGCCCAAAGTTCGGCCTGCCAACACGCCTTCCTTCAAATCACCCCCGAAACCCTCAGAAAAACCGCCAGCCAGCCCGCCATTGCCGGGCAAGCCTTGGCGGGTTTGGCGGTTTCGGTCAAAGATTTGTTTGACATCGAGGGGCAAGTCACTGCGGCAGGCTCGATGGTGCTGCAAAACCAGTCCCCTGCCCAACAAGATGCGCCCGCCATTGCGCGCCTGCGCGCCGCAGGAGCAGGCTTCATTGGCCGCACCAACATGGTTGAATTCGCTTTTTCAGGGGTCGGCATCAACCCCCACCATGGCACGCCTGCGGCCTGGGACGCCCTGACAGGCCGACCGGTGGGTGACAAGCATGCGCCACGCATTCCGGGTGGCTCCAGCTCGGGTGCGGCCACCTCGGTCGCCACGGGTGCCGCCTTTATCGGTTTGGGCTCCGACACAGGCGGCTCCATCCGCATTCCCGCTGCACTGAATGGCATCGTCGGCTTCAAAAACACCGCCCGGCGCGTGCCCACGCAAGGCGCCATTCCCCTGTCCACCACACTGGACACCGTCTGCGCCATGACCCGCACGGTGCGGGACACCGTTTTGGCGCACGAAATTTTATCGGGCAGGAAAGTCCCCCAAGCCCATAAACCCTTGTCGAGCTACCGCTTGGCCATCGTGCAAAGCGTGATGCAAGACGGCATGGACAGCACGGTGAGCCATGCTTTTGAACGCAGCTTGGCGGCTTTGCGTGCGGCGGGAGCCCAAATCCAGGAAATTCCCCTGCGGGAACTGCTGGAAATCGGCCCCATGATGGCCACAGGGGGCTTCAGCCCAGCCGAGAGTTTTGCCTGGCACCGTGACTTGCTTGCCAAGGATGGCGACCAATATGACCCTCGAGTGGCCCAACGCATTCAGCGGGGTGCCCAAATGGCCGCCCATGAATACATCCACTTGCTCAGCGCGCGCGCCAACTGGATTGCCCGGGTAGAGGCCGCTTTGCAAGGGTATGACGCGGTCCTCTCGCCCACCTTGCCCATCACGGGTCCCTGCCTGAGCGACGTCGCACCTGGCCCTGAACGAGATGCCGAATTTTTTCGGGTCAACGCCCTGCTGCTGCGCAACCCCAGCGCCATCAACACACTCGACGGTTGCGCCATTTCCCTGCCCTGCCATGCCCCCGGTGAACTGCCGGTCGGGTTAATGGCCTGGCATACCGCCATGCACGACGACACCATTCTTCAACTGGCCCTGCTGCTGGAGCCCATTTTGCAAACGCATTGAACACCATGCAAAGACTGTCCTGCACATCGGCCTGGCCCGTCCATGGGCGAGAGGGCATTCAAACACTGGAAGCGCAACTTCAGGCCTGCAGCCCGATACCCCTGATGGCCAAAGCAGGTTTGGCCACCGCCCAGCTGGCTTTGGCCGTAGCACCTCATGCCCAGCGAATCTGGGTGGCGGCAGGCCCCGGCAACAACGGCGGCGACGGGCTGGAAGCCGCCATGCACTTGCACCAGTGGGGCAAAGAGGTCAAGGTCAGCCTGCTGGGACAAGCTCAAAACCTGCCTGCCGACGCCCATGCCGCATGGCAAAGGGCGAAGGCCGCAGGCGTTCAGATCACATCGCAACGGCCTGCTGGCTGGTTGGAAGACATGGGGCCTTTGGACTTGTGCATCGATGCACTGTTGGGCATGGGTGCCTCCCGCCCACTCAGCCCCGAGATGCAAGCCTGGGTGCAAGCCCTCAACCGATGCCCCGCCCAAGTGCTGGCCATCGATCTACCCACGGGTCTGAACCCCGAGTCCGGGCAACTTTTGGGCGACGCCTCGGACACTGCCTTGCTGGTGCAAGCCGATCACACCCTCAGCTTCATCGCCGTCAAACCCGGACTCTTCATGGGCCATGGCCGCGACGCATGCGGCGACATCTGGCTGGACCGTTTGGGTTTTCAGGAAGGCGCGAATGCGCCCTCGCCTCTGGCTTGGCTCAACGACCGCAAACCCCGCCCCGGCAAAACCCACGCCAGCCACAAAGGCAGCCATGGCGATGTGGCCGTCATCGGCGGCGAGCCCATGGCCGCGCACGGCATGGGCATGGCAGGGGCTGCCGTTTTGGCGGCCACCGCCGCTCTGCGCGCGGGTGCAGGACGCGTCATCTTGAGCTTGCTCTCGGGGCAAGCCACAGACAACGCACCGCCAGACCTGATGCAGCGCAATTGGCGGCAGCTCGATCTGGCGCAACTGCATGTGGTTTGCGGTTGCGGCGGGGGACAAGACGTGCAGGCCGTTATCCCCGAGGTCTTGCAACGCAGCGCCCAATTGGTGCTGGATGCCGATGGCCTGAACGCCGTTGCCCAAGACGAGCGCTTGCAACACTTGCTGCAGCAGCGTGCCAGCGGACACCCCACCGTGATCACCCCCCACCCACTGGAAGCTGCTCGGCTGTTAAAAATCAGCACAACTCAAGTGCAAAAAGACCGCCTGAAAGCAGCGCAGGACTTGATGAGTTTGTTTCGCTGCACCGTGGTGCTGAAGGGCTCAGGCACGGTCATCGCAGCGCCAGGGCAAACACCCCGCATCAACACCTCGGGCAATGGCCGACTGGCCACTGGCGGGACAGGTGATGTGCTCGCGGGTCTGATCGGTGCCCGCATGGCCCAAGGCCTGAGTGCTTTTGACGCCGCCTGCTCGGCCGTCGCACAACACGGTCAAGTGGCCAATGATTGGCCAGAAAATCAGGCCCTGACGGCCAGCGACCTGGCGCAGCACTTGGCTTGAAAAACAAAAAGCCAGACGCGAACGTCTGGCTTTTTTATGGCAGTCAGCTGGCGCATGCCACCTGCATCACTGAAAAAAGACCCTTTTAGGCCCAGCCATCAACGGCGGGGCTTGGTCGTCCGGGGTCCTTTTTTCTTGGCGGCAGCCTTTTTCACAGAAGACTTGAGGGCCTGGATCGGCGAACGGTTGCGCTCTGCATCGGCCAAACGCCGATCCGAGGAACTGTGCTTTTTGCCTCGTCCAGCCTCGTGGGGTGAAGGCATGCCCTTGTCTCGCATGGCGCGCGGCACCAAATCGTCACCCGGATGCACCAAGCGGAAGTCGATTTTCCGGCCATCCAGATCCACCCGGCTGACCTGCACCTGCACCCGGCTGCCAATGGCATAACGGATGCCCGTGCGCTCACCGCGCAGCTCCTGGCGCAGCTCGTCAAAGCGGAAATATTCGCCACCCAGCTCGGTGATGTGCACCAGCCCCTCCACATACAAAGAGTCCAGGGTCACGAAGATGCCGAAGCTGGTGGCGGCGGAAACCACGCCACCGTACTCTTCACCCAAATGCTCGCGCATGTATTTGCACTTGAGCCAGGCTTCCACATCACGGCTGGCCTCGTCGGCCCGGCGCTCGTTAGCACTGCAGTGCAAGCCCGCAGCTTCCCAGGCCCGCTGGTCGGCGGCCGACATGCGCACGCGCGGGGCTTGAGACTCGGGCGAATCGCCTTTGGCGGCGCGGCTTTTCTCCAACCGTTTGCTGAGTTTGGCGTGCGCCTCGCCCGGCACCGGCAAGCTGGGCAACGTATATTTGCGACCCAACAAAATCGACTTGATGACGCGGTGCACCAATAAATCGGGGTAGCGCCGGATGGGGCTGGTGAAGTGGGTGTAAGCCTCGTAGGCCAAGCCAAAGTGACCGCTGTTCACCGGGGTGTAAATGGCCTGCTGCATCGAGCGCAGCAGCATGGTGTGGATCTGCTGCGCATCCGGGCGGTCCTTGGTCGCTTGCGCGATTTTCTGGAACTCGCTGGTGTGCGGCTCGTCGCTGATGCTCAAGCCCAGACCCAAGGCCTTGAGGTAATTGCGCAGGATGTCCTTTTTCTCGGCCGTGGGGCCTTCGTGCACCCGGAACAAACCGGGGTGCTTGCCCTGTTGAATGAAGTCGGCGCTGCAGACGTTGGCCGCCAGCATGGCTTCTTCGATCAGGCGGTGGGCCTCGTTGCGCACACGCGGCACGATTTTTTCAATGCGGCCACTTTCGTCGCACACGATCTGTGTTTCGGTGGTTTCAAAATCCACCGCACCGCGCACCGCACGCGAAGCCAGCAAGGCTTTGTACACGTCCTGCAAATTCATCAGGTCGGTAACGCGTTCCTTGCGCTTGGCCGCCTCCGGCCCACGGGTGTTGGCCAAAATCGCCGCCACCTCGGTGTAGGTGAAGCGCGCATGGCTGTGCATCACCGCAGGGTAAAACTGGTAGGCATGCACATCGCCCTTGGCATTGACCAGCATGTCGCAGACCATGCACAAGCGGTCCACATCCGGATTCAAAGAGCACAAGCCGTTGGACAACTTTTCCGGCAGCATCGGAATGACTCTGCGCGGGAAATACACACTGGTGGCACGGTCATAAGCGTCAATGTCGATGTCGCTGCCTGTTTGCACATAGTGGCTCACATCGGCAATCGCCACCAGCAAACGCCAGCCTTTGCCACGGCCCACTTTGGCGGGTTCGCAATACACCGCATCGTCGAAGTCGCGGGCGTCTTCCCCGTCGATCGTGACCAAAGGCACATCGCGCAAATCCACCCGGTCCTTGCGGTCCTTGGCCAGCACCTTGTCGGGCAAGCCCTTGGCTTGCTCTATGCACCCGGCAGAAAATTCGTGTGGCACGCTGTACTTGCGCACTGCAATCTCGATCTCCATGCCCGGGTCGTCAATTTCGCCCAACACTTCTTTCACGCGGCCCACGGGTTGCCCAAACAAGGCAGGTGGCTCGGTCAATTCAACCACCACCACCTGGCCCGGCTTGGCCGTGCCGGTTGCGCCCTTGGGAATCATCACGTCCTGGCCGTAGCGCTTGTCTTCGGGCGCAACCAGCCACAAGCCACCTTCGTGTAACAAGCGGCCAATGATCGGCTGCTCTGGTCGTTCAACGATCTCGACCACGCGCCCTTCAGGGCGACCTTTGCGGTCCTGACGCACGATGCAAACCTTGACACGGTCTTTGTGCAACACCGCACGCATCTCGTTGGAGGACAGGTAAATGTCCGCCTCACCATCGTCGCGGATCAAAAATCCATGACCATCACGGTGACCTTGAACACTGCCAACAATTTCTTCCAGCATCGCGCTGGGTTGAGCTACTTTTTTGATATACAATCCTTTTATTCCTGAGGCGCCCAGATGGCGGAATTGGTAGACGCACTAGTTTCAGGTACTAGCGAGTAACATCGTGGAGGTTCGAGTCCTCTTCTGGGCACCAATCTTATCCAATAAGATAAGTTAAAAACACAACAAGCCGTTGATTTCTGATCAACGGCTTTTTTGTTGCCCGCTTCAAAGCCGCAGACAACACGGCGCATGCCGACAGCCCTAAGGCCGCTCAGCATGGCACCGAAGCACATCAAACCGGAACCCCCACCAAATCGTGGCCCTCGACGCTCACAATGCGTGCGCGTGTGAACTCACCCACCTTGAGCGTCTTGCTCAATTTCTCGGGTGGCAACAAACGCACCACACCGTCGATCTCGGGCGCATCGCCAAAACTGCGACCCACACCACCACGGCGACCCATGGCCGGAGCCGAGTCCACCAAAACCTGCATGGTGGAACCGACTCGCTGCTGCAAACGCGCAATCGACACCTCTTCGGCCACCGCCATGAAGCGGGCTCGACGCTCCTCGCGCAAGGCTTCGGGCAACATGCCAGGCAACTCGTTGGCCGTGGCCCCTTTTACCGGGCTGTAGGCAAAGCAACCTGCGCGGTCAATTTGCGCTTCACGCAAGAAGTCCAGCAAGTGCGCAAACTCTTCTTCTGTTTCGCCCGGAAAACCGGCAATGAAGGTGCTGCGAATGACCAGCTCGGGGCACAGTTCCCGCCAGCGCTGGATGCGCTCCAGGTTTTTCTCGCCGCTGGCCGGACGCTTCATGCGCTTGAGCACATCGGGGTGGCTGTGCTGGAAAGGCACATCCAGGTACGGCAACACCAGGCCCTGCGCCATCAGGGGAATGATGTCGTCCACACTCGGGTAGGGGTAAACGTAGTGCAAGCGCACCCAGGCGTCGTGCTCGCGGGCCATCTCGCCCAGCGTCTGAACCAGCTCCAGCATGCGGGTTTTAACCGGCTTGCCGTCCCAAAAACCGGTGCGGTATTTCACATCCACGCCATAGGCCGAGGTGTCCTGGCTGATGACCAGCAGCTCTTTCACGCCGCCTTCAAAAAGCGCTTTGGCTTCTTTCAGCACATCGCCAATCGGGCGCGAGACCAGGTCGCCGCGCATGGACGGGATGATGCAAAACGTGCAGCGGTGGTTGCAGCCTTCGCTGATTTTCAAATACGCATAGTGGCGCGGCGTGAGCTTGAGGCCCGCTTCGCCAAAACCGCCGGGCACCAGATCGAGAAACGGGTCGTGGGGTTTGGGCAAATGGGTGTGCACCGCGTCCATCACCTCTTGCGTGGCGTGAGGGCCGGTCACGGCCAGCACGCTGGGATGCATTTCAAGGACCATGTTGCCACCGCCCTCGCCTGTTTTGGCTCCCAGGCAACCGGTCACAATCACTTTGCCGTTCTCATTCAGGGCTTCGGCAATCGTGTCCAGGCTTTCCTTGATGGCTTCGTCGATGAAGCCGCAGGTGTTGACGATGACCAGGTCAGCGCCTTCAAAAGTTTTGGAAGTTTGGTAACCCTCGGCGCTCAATTGCGTCAGGATCAGCTCGGAATCGGTCAGCGCCTTGGGGCAGCCGAGGCTCACAAAACCCACTTTGGGGGTCGAGAGGGGGGCAGTTGCAGTCATTTCACTCATGCCCCCATTGTCCCCGCAAAAACGACCGCGTTGTGACAAAAGGGCATGAAGCGTCCTTCAGGTCTTCAAACCCAGAACGCCCAACATCTGCTCCGTGTTCTTCTGGATCTGCTTTTGCATCTGCTCCTGCATCTGAACCATGACGTTTTGCGACGGGTTGGCCAGCCCGGAAAACATGTTCTGCATCAGCGGGGTCTGCCACTTCATGAACTGCGACCAGACTTCAGGGCTCAAGGCAGGGCTGGATTCCCCCAACTTGCTTTGCCAGTCCATGAAAGACTGAACGTGGTTCTCTAAATAAGAGCCCATGTGCCCCTGCATGGCATGGCCATAAAAACGGATGATGTTGGACAACACCGCTTCGCTGAACATGGGCACACCCGCAGATTCCTCTTCCAAAATGATCTGCAGCAAGATGGAGCGCGTCAGGTCTTCGCCCGTTTTGGCATCGAGCACCACCACAGGTGAGGCGGCCATGACCAGTTTTTTGATCTCCGCCAGCGTCACATAGGTGGAGGTTTCCGTGTCGTACAAGCGGCGATTGGGATATTTCTTGATCGTCCGGACATGGCCAGAGGCTGGCGCGCTGGCGGCTGGGGGTGACTTGATCGATTTGACCGACTGAACTGGGGGCTTGACCGGCAATGAAAACTCCTGATGGCTGGCGGTGAATGGCAAATCTGCTGCAATGCACCATTCTAGGCACAGGCTTGGGCGGCTCAAGCCTTGGTTAACCCTGATCTGGCATAGTCAGCCCACCGCAAGCTTCTGCGCGCTTTTTTGTTGTACGCCCACCCGATTAACCCTCATTACCTGCGAAAATAGACAGCTATGTTCACCGGAATCATCACCGGCGTGGGGCGAATCGTCGCCATTCACGACCTGGGTCGCTCTTTACACCACGGCAAGCGCCTCACCATCGAGGCCCCCGCCGGGTACCTTGACGATGTGGGCTTGGGCGACAGCATCGCCCTCAACGGCGCTTGCATGACCGTCACCACTTTCAGCCCCGAAAGCCGCCAGTTCACCATCGACATCTCGGCCGAATCGCTGGACAAGACCAGCGGTCTTGACCAAGAAGGCACCGTGAACCTCGAAAAAGCGCTGCGCGCAAATGACCGGCTGGGCGGGCACATCGTGTCCGGCCACGTGGACGGCGTGGGCCAAATCAGCCACTTCGAGCAAATTGGCGAAAGCTGGGAACTGCGCATCCTGGCACCGCACACCCTGGCCAAATACCTCGCCTACAAAGGGTCGATTACCGTCAACGGCGTGAGCCTGACCGTGAACAAGGTGGCCGATGTGGCGCAGGGCTGTGAAATCAGCATCAACCTGATCCCCCACACCGTAGACAACACCGCCCTCGGCAGCCTGAAAGCGGGCAGCCGGGTCAACCTCGAAATCGACACCGTGGCCCGTTACGTTGAGCGCATGCTCAGCGCAGGCCTGATCCAGAAAGACAACGCATGAACGCCCCCGCGAAACTGACCCCCGTGGCGATCTCGCCCGTCGAAGAGATCGTGGCCGAGATGAAAGCCGGTCGCATCGTGATCCTGGTCGACGAAGAAGACCGTGAAAACGAAGGCGATCTGGTGCTGGCGTCTGACCACGTCACGCCTGAGGCCATCAACTTCATGGCCCGTTTTGGCCGTGGCCTGATTTGCCTCACGCTCACCCGCGAGCGCTGCGAATTTCTAAAGCTCCCGCCCATGGCGGCGCGCAACGGCACCGTTTACAGCACGGCTTTCACCGTGTCGATCGAAGCGGCTGAAGGCGTGACCACCGGCATCTCGGCCGCTGACCGCGCCAAGACCGTGCAAGTGGCTGTGGCGCGCAACACCCAGCCAACCGACCTGGTGCAACCCGGCCACATCTTCCCGCTGCAAGCGGTGGACGGCGGCGTGCTCATGCGCGCAGGCCACACCGAAGCCGGTTGCGACCTGGCCGCCATGGCCGGGTGCAGCGCATCGTCTGTGATCTGCGAGATCATGAAGGACGACGGCACCATGGCCCGTCTGCCCGATTTGCAGCTGTTTGCTGCCGAGCATGGCCTGAAAATCGGCACGATTGCCGACCTGATCCAGTACCGCAGCCGCAACGAATCGCTGGTCGAGCGCATCGGCAGCCGCACGCTTCAAACCGCGCATGGCGAATTCACCGCCCACGCCTTTCGCGACCAACCCAGCCAAACCGTGCACCTGGCCCTGGTCAAAGGCCAATGGTCGGCTGATCAAGAAGTGCCTGTGCGTGTGCACGAGCCGCTGTCGGTGCTCGATGCGCTGGAAGTCAACCGTTCCATGCACTCCTGGAGCCTGGACACCAGCTTGCAATACCTGAACAAGCAAGGCTGTGGCGTGGCCGTGCTGCTCAACTGCGGCGAATCGGCAGACCAGTTGCTGGCCCAATTCGAAGGCCGTGCCCGCTCTGCCCAAGCGCCCGAGCGCGGCAAGATGGACCTGCGCACTTATGGCGTGGGCGCGCAAATCCTGCGCGAGTGCGGCGTGCACAAAATGAAACTCATGGGCCAGCCCCGCCGCATGCCCAGCATGACCGGCTACGGCCTCGAAATCACCGGCTACATCCCCAAGGAATAAACATGCTCGAAGCGAACAAAGGCACAGAACAAGAACTCGACGGGCAATTCCTGCACATCGGCATCGTGCAAGCCCGTTTCAACGAAGACATCACCAACGCCCTGGCCAAAGCCTGCATCGAAGAACTCGAAGCCCTGGGCGTGACCAGCATTGATCACGTCATGGTGCCCGGCGCCCTGGAAGTGCCTGTGGCCCTGCAAGCCATGGCCGAGTGCGCCGAATACGACGCCTTGATCGCGCTGGGCTGCATCATCCGTGGCGAGACTTACCACTTCGAGCTGGTGGCCAACGAGTCGGGTGCAGGCGTCAGCCGCGTGTCGCTCGACTACAACCTGCCCATCGCCAACGCGATCCTCACCACAGAAAACCTGGAACAAGCCATCGTGCGCCAGACCGAAAAAGGCCGCGACGCGGCCCGCGTGGCGGTTGAGATGGCCTGCATCATGGACGACCTGTCGGCCGATTTGGCCGAAGAGTTTGACGACGAAGAGAACGCTTGATGAACGACCAGAACAGCACGCCTGACACACCAGCGGCAAGCGCCTCGCCCGCAGCCGCAGGCACGCGCAAGTCGTCTGCCAAGCCCGCACGCAGCCGCTCGCGCGAGTTTGCGCTGCAAGCGCTGTACCAGCACATCGTGGGCCGCAACGAAGCGTCAGACATCGACGTGTTCACGCGTGATTTGTCGGGCTTTCACAAAGCCGATTCAGCGCACTACGACGCCCTGCTCTACGGCTGCATCGAGCAAGCCCAAGGTCTGGATGCCCTGATTGGCCCCAAGCTGGACCGCAGCTTTGCCGAAATCTCACCCGTCGAGCGCGCCATCATGTGGATCGGCGTCTATGAAATGCAGCACTGCCTGGACGTGCCATGGCGCGTGGTGCTCAACGAGTGCATCGAGCTGGCCAAGGACTTTGGCGGCACCGACGGTCACAAATATGTGAACGCCGTGCTGAACGGCCTGGCCCCCGAGTTGCGCAGCGCCGAAGTGCAAGCCGACCGCCAGTCCGGTCGCGCCAAATAAGCCCGCCCCATGCGCATCTCCGAGCGTGCCGAGCGCATTGAGCCGTTTTATGTGATGGAGGTGGCCAAGGCCGCCTCGCAAAAAGCCCGGGAGGTCGCGCACACCGACCGACCCGTGGTGTTCATGAACATCGGCGAGCCCGATTTCACCGCCCCGCCCCGCGTGCAGGAAGCGGCTCAGGCTGCCATTGAAAACGGCCAAACCCAATACACCCCCGCGCTGGGCCTGGACGCCCTGCGCCAAGCCATCAGCCAGTGGTACGCGGCGCGCTTTGGCGTGCAGGTGCCCGCCAGCCGCATCGTGGTCACCGCAGGCGCTTCGGCGGCCTTGCAGCTGGCCTGCCTGGCGCTGATTGACCGGGGCGACGAAATCCTGATGCCCGACCCGAGCTACCCCTGCAACCGCCACTTCGTGAGTGCGGCCGAAGGCACGGCCGTGTTGGTGCCCACCACCGCGCAAGAGCGCTTTCAGCTCAGCGCCGCCAAAGTGGCTGCGGCCTGGGGCCCGCATACCCGGGGTGTCTTGCTGGCATCGCCCTCCAACCCCACGGGCACGTCGATTGACCCGTCCGAGCTGGCCCGCATCGTTCAAGTGGTGCGCGACAAAGGCGGCATCACGCTGATCGACGAGATTTACCTGGGCCTGAGCCACGACGAACAGTTTGGCCACAGCGCCCTCGCTTTGGGCGATGACGTCATCAGCATCAACAGCTTCAGCAAATACTTCAACATGACCGGCTGGCGTTTGGGTTGGCTGGTGGTGCCCGAAACGCTCACACCTGTGCTGGAGCGCCTGGCGCAAAACCTGTTCATCTGTGCCAGCACCGTGTCGCAACAAGCGGCCCTGGCCTGCTTTGAACCCGACACCCTGGCCGAATACGAGCGCCGCCGCGCCGAGTTCAAGGCCCGGCGCGACTACTTCATCCCGGCTCTCAACGATCTGGGCCTCACGGTACCTGTGGCCCCCGATGGCGCGTTTTACGCTTGGGCCGACTGCACCACCGCTTGCCAAAAGCTGGGGCTCAAAGACAGTTGGGAATTCGCCTTTGCCGCGCTGGAACATGCCCATGTGGCCATCACCCCGGGGCGCGACTTTGGCACCGACCAGACCGCCCGCTTTGTGCGCTTTTCCACGGCCAACTCGATGGCCGAATTGCAAACCGCCATCGCCCGCCTCAAAGCCTGGCTGAACCCATGACGGCCCATTCCGCCCCCTTTGCGCACCCCATCCGCATCTATTGGGAAGACACCGATGCGGGTGGCATCGTGTTTTATGCCAACTACCTCAAGTTCTTTGAACGTGCCCGCACCGAATGGCTGCGCGCCCTGGGCTTTGGCCAGCAGGTGCTGCGTGACGAATCGGGCGGCATGTTTGTCGTCAGCGAAACTGCCGTCAAATACCACTCGCCCGCCCGCCTAGACGACACCCTGGTCGTGACCGCCGAGCTGCAAAACGGCGGCAAAGCCAGCCTGACCATTGCCCAGCGCGCCTACTTGCGCGCCGACGGCCAAGCCGACCGACTGCTGGCCGCAGGCACCATCCGCCTGGGCTGGGTCGACAGCACCACATTGAAACCGGGCCGCATTCCGGCCCCCGTTCTGGAAGCCCTGAAATGAACCAAGACATGTCCATCGTCTCGCTGCTCTTGCACGCCAGTTTTGTCGTGCAGCTGGTGGTTTTGTTGCTGCTGGCGATTTCTGTGGCCAGCTGGGCCGCCATCGTGCGCAAGCTCGGGGCCATCAAGCGCATCAAAAACCTGAACGAAGAGTTTGAACGCGTCTTCTGGTCCGGCACCAGCCTCAATGAACTGTTCAACGCCGCCAGCCAGAACGCCAAACTGTCCGGCCCCATGGAGCGCATTTTTGCCAGCGGCATGCGCGAATACCAAAAACTGCGCGAGCGCCACATCAGCGATGCGGGCACCCTCCTCGACGGCGCGCGCCGCGCCATGCGCGCCAGCTTCCAACGCGAAATGGACGTGGCCGAATCGCAATTGGCGTTCCTCGCCTCGGTCGGCTCCATCTCGCCTTATGTCGGCTTGTTTGGCACCGTGTGGGGCATCATGCACGCCTTCACCGGCTTGGCCAGCTTGCAGCAAGTGACCTTGGCCACCGTGGCCCCCGGCATTGCCGAAGCCCTGATTGCCACGGCCATCGGCCTGTTCTCGGCCATTCCCGCCGTGCTGGCCTACAACCGTTTCTCGCACGACGTGGACCGCATCGCCATCAAACTGGAAACCTTCATCGAAGAGTTCTCCAACATCCTGCAGCGCAGCCTGGGTGGAGCCAACAGCTCTGCCTCGGGTCACTGAGAGGAAGGCCATGCCCGCCGTTTCATCCCGGGGCCGTGGTCGCCGCACCATCGCCGAAATCAACATGGTGCCCTTCATCGATGTGATGTTGGTGCTGCTCATCATCTTCATGGTGACCGCCCCCATGATCACGCCCAGCGTGGTCGACCTGCCCAGCGTGGGCAAAGCGGCCAAACAACCCGACAAAGTGGTTCAGATCGTGATCCAGAAAGACGAGCGACTGGAACTGGTCAGCGATGGCCAGACCGACAGCGCCACCCTGACCAGCGTGGCCGCCAGCGTCAAGGGCCTGGTGGGTGACAGCGACAACACCGCTGTGGTCATCAGCGCCGACCGGACCGTGAAATACGAAACCGTGGTCAAGGTCATGGACAGCCTGCAGCGGGCGGGCATTGCGCGCGTGGGCCTGTCGGTTCAGCTGGCTCCTTGAGGACTCGGGTTTGAACAGCAAGGCTGCACCGCACCTCGAATTTGCACCGCCACCTCAGCCGGGTGCGGGCAGAGCCTGGCTGGCCGCAGGCTTGGTGCACGCGCTGCTGTTCCTGGCCTTGGGCTTGGCCACCGCCTGGAAAACCCAACCCCAAACCGTGCAAGCCGAAGCCGAACTGTGGTCAGCCACCCCGCAAGCCGCTGCGCCGCGCCTGCAAGAACCGCCACCGGAACCCGAACCGGAACCTGCGCCGCAGCCCAAACCAGCCCCGGCTACCCCACCGCCACCGCCTGCACCCGATCTGGCGCAAGAGCGGCTGGACGCCCAAATCGCGCTCGAAAAGAAAAAACAACAAGAGAAGAAGAAAGAAGCCGAGAAAGCTGAAAAGCTGAAGGCCGAAAAAGAAAAAGCCGCCAAGGAAAAATTGACCAAGGAACAGGCTGAAAAGGAAAAGGCTGAACTCAAGCGCAAGGAACGCGAAAAAGAGCGAGAGAAAGAAGACAAAGCCAAAGAAAAAGCGGCCAAAGAGAAAAAGGCGCAAGAAGAAAAAGAACGCGACAAGAAAAAAGCCGCAGAAAAAGCCAGCGCCGAGAAAGCCGATGCGGCCCGGGCAGACGCCCTGCGCAAGGAAAACCTCAAGCGCATGCAAGGCATGGCTGGGGCTTCGGGCGGCGAAAACGCCACCGGCACCGCGCTCAAATCATCCGGCCCCTCGGCCAGCTATGCGGGCCGCCTGGTGGGCCGCATCAAACCCAACATCACCTATCCGGGCGATGTGGTCGGCAACCCACGGGCCGAAGTCGAAGTCAAAGTTGGCCCGGACGGCATGATTTTGAGCCGCCGCATCGTGCAGTCCAGCGGCAACAAGGCCTGGGACGACGCCGTGCTGCGCGCCATCGACAAGACCGAGATCGTGCCCAAAGACACCGATGGGCGGGTGCCTCCGGTGATCGTGCTGGGGTTCAGGCCGCTGGATTGAAGCTGCGTGGTGCGGACTTACAAGTCCACCACCACATTGCCCACGGTTTGCCCTGACTCAACCGTTTGGTGTGCTTGCGCGATCTGGTCAAGGGCAAAACGGGCACCGATGCTGTGCTGCAACTGCTGTTGCGCCAACATGGCCGACAGGCGGGCCACAGCCCTTACACGGTCGGAGGGGGTCAGGTCGTAGACCAAGAAGAACTTCACGCCCATCGACTGGAACAGCCAGGGCCGAAACGGCATGGACACGTCCAGCGCGTTCGAGCCGTAGCAAACCACTTGGCCGTGCGCGGCCAAAGCGCCTTCGGCCGCCCAGCGGGCGGTGGTCGAAAAGTCCATGTCAATGATCACGTCGGCACCACGGCCGTGCGTCAAGGCCTTGACGCGTTCGGGCACCGATTCGGTTTTGTAAAAAATGGCTTCGGCCATGCCAGCCGCCCGGGCATGGGCAGCTTTGGCTTCGGAGCCCACGGTGCCGATCACGCGGCCACCGGCCAAGCACACCATCTGGGTGATGTAGTGCCCTACGGCCGATGAAGCCCCGGTGACCAGCACGGTTTGCCCGCGCAAGTCACCGGCCAATCGCTCCGCCAAAATGACCGCCTGCACCGCCGTCAGGCCCGGAATGCCCATGCAGGCACCGGCGGCAAAGTCGGTGTCATCGGGCAAAGCCACGGCTTGTGCATCGGGCAAGGCGATGTATTGGGCACAGGTGCCCAAAGCGCGTTGCCACTGGCCATTCCAGACCCACACGCGCTGGCCCACTCGGGCAGCCGACACGCCCGCCCCCACCGTTTCGATCACGCCCGCGCCGTCGCTGTGCGGAACGATCAAGGGGTCGCTCAGCGGTCGGGCTCGGCGGGATTTGACATCCGAGGGGTTGACGCCCGAGGTGACCAAACGCACCAGCACTTCGCCTGCTTGCGGGGTGGGTGTGGGCAACTCGCTCACCTGCATCACGTCCTGGGCTTCGCCGTTTTGGGTGTACCAAGCTGCTTTCATGGGATGCTCCTAAGTGGATGAGGAATGGCCGCTGAATGGGCGATAGAGGGAATGGGTCAGTCGTAAACGATGCGCGCCTGGCCCTGATCGGCTTGCGCCATCCAGCTGGCCAGTGCGGCGTCTGTGGGGAAAAACTTGGCGGCTTCGCCCAGCGCCAGCTCGGCGCGGGCGGCCAGCTCGTCGTTGCGCCGCTCAATCACCAAGCGCACGGGCAAGCCGCGCACCAGGTCGCCTTGTTCGGTTTGTTCGCGTTGCGCCGGGAACTCGCGCACCAAGCGGGCGATGTCGGGCGCACGGCCATTGACGGCCACGCGCAGGTATTTGCCATAGCGGCAGCGGGCCGCGCCCAAGTCCATGATCTGCTCGATCTTGAGGCGAAAGCCGCCCGAAAACCGGTCGGCCTGCATCTTGGCGGTGACGATGATCAGCTCGTCGTCCTTGAGCAAATGCTTGGCGGAATTGATCAGGCTTTCATCGGCGGTGGCTTCCATCACACCCGATTTGTCGTCGAGCTTGAAGATCGCCACTTTGCCGCGCTGGCCGTTGATGATGCGCAGATCCCCCACGATGCCCGCCAGCACCATGGACTCGCGGCTGTCGATCAGATCGTCGATTTTGCGGCGTGCAAACTGGCGCACTTCGCGCTCCACCGCATCGAACAAATGGCCCGACAGGAAGAAGCCCACGGCGGTTTTTTCGAGCAGCAGGCGCTCCTTGATGCCCCAGGGCATGACCTCGACCAAATCGGGCTCTTGCGTGCTGGAGCCGTGCGAGTCGTCGCCCAACATGTCGAACAGGCCACCCTGGTTGGCGTTGGCCGTGGTGGCGCTGGAGAATTCAAACGCCCGGTCGATGCTGGCCGACAAGGCGGCGCGGTTCATGTGCAGCGAGTCAAAGGCTCCCGCCTTGATGAGCGCGTCGACTGTGCGTTTGTTGATGCGGGTGCGATCCACGCGCACGGCAAAGTCAAACAAGCTGGTGAAGGGGCCGCCCTCTTCACGCGCCGCCACAATCGCTTCGATGGCCTGCTGCCCCGTGCCCTTGATGGCACCGAGACCGTAGCGGATGATCTTGTCGGTGACGGGCTCAAAGCGGTGCGTGCCCCGGTTGACGTCAGGCGGGTCAAAGGTGATGCCGAACTTCAGGGCGTCTTCGTAGAGCACCTTAAGCTTGTCGGTGTCGTCCATCTCCACCGTCATGTTGGCGCAGAAGAACTCGGCGGTGTAGTGCACCTTGAGCCAACCCGTGTGATAGGCCAACAAAGAATACGCCGCAGCGTGCGACTTGTTGAAGCCGTAGCCTGCGAACTTTTCCATCAAGTCAAAAACCTCGTCGGCTTTTTCTTCGGTGATGTCGTTCTTGGCGGCCCCTGCGCGGAAGATGGCGCGGTGCTCGGCCATTTCTTCGGCCTTTTTCTTGCCCATGGCCCGGCGCAGCATGTCCGCGCCACCCAAGCTGTAGCCACCCAAAATCTGGGCGGTCTGCATCACCTGCTCCTGGTAGACCATGATGCCGTAGGTCTCAGACAGCATCTCGGCCACCAGCGGGTGCGGGTATTCGATGACTTCGCGCCCGTGCTTGCGCGCCACAAAGCTGGGAATCAGGTCCATGGGTCCTGGGCGGTACAAAGCGTTCAAGGCGATCAGGTCTTCCAGTCGGCTCGGGCGCGCATCGCGCAACATGCCTTGCATGCCACGACTTTCAAACTGGAACACGGCCTCGGTCTTGCCATCCGAGAACAGCTTGTAGGTGGCTACATCGTCGAGCGGGATGTTCTCAAAGGCGAAGTTTTCCTGGCCCTTGTGCCGCTTCATGATGAACTCGCGGGCGATCTCCAAAATGGTGAGCGTGGCCAGGCCCAAGAAGTCGAACTTCACCAGGCCTGCGGCCTCCACGTCGTCCTTGTCGTATTGGCTCACGGCCGATTCGCTGCCGGGCTGCTGGTAGAGCGGGCAAAAGTCGGTCAGCTTGCCAGGCGCGATCAGCACACCCCCAGCGTGCATGCCGATGTTGCGGGTCATGCCCTCGAGCTTTTGCGCCAGCTCGATCAGGGTCTTGACGTCTTCTTCGCGCTCGATGCGCTCGGCCAGGATCGGCTCCATGGCGATCGCATAGTTGTTTTTGTCACCCTCTTTAGGCGTAGCGGGCGGGTACTGCAGCGTGACCGACATGCCCGGCTTGTTGGGGATCAGCTTGCTGATGCCATCGCAAAAGGTGTAGCTCATGTCGAGCACACGGCCCACGTCGCGGATCGCCGCACGCGCGGCCATGGTGCCGAAGGTGGCGATCTGCGACACCGCATCGCGGCCGTACTTGTCCTTCACATAGTCGATCACCCGGTCCCGGTTGCCCTGACAGAAGTCGATGTCGAAGTCGGGCATGGACACCCGCTCCGGGTTCAGAAATCGCTCAAACAGCAGGTTGTATTGCAGCGGATCGAGGTCGGTGATCTTGAGCGCATAGGCCACGAGCGAGCCCGCACCCGAACCACGGCCCGGCCCTACTGGGCAACCGTTGGCCTTGGCCCACTGGATGAAGTCGCCCACGATCAGGAAGTAGCCCGGGAAACCCATCTTCAAGATGGTGTTCAACTCAAACTCCAGGCGCTCCACATAGCGCGGACGCTCTTCGTTGCGCTTGGCTTCCACCGGGTACAGGTGCGCCAGTCGCGCCTCCAGACCTTCGTGAGAGACGTGGCGGAAATAATCATCCACCGACATGACCACGCCGTTGACGGGCGGAATCGGGAAATTGGGCAGCTGCGGCTTGCCCAGCACCAGCGTCAGGTTGCAGCGCTTGGCTATCTCCAAGGTGTTGGCAATGGCGCTGGGCACATCGGCAAACAGCGCGCACATCTGCTCGGCTGACTTGAAATATTGCTCGCGTGTGAAGCGGCGCACCCGGCGCTGGTTCGCCAGAATTTCGCCTTCGGAAATGCAGACCCGTGCCTCGTGGGCTTCGTAATCTTCGGCGGCATGAAACTGCACCGGGTGCGTGGCCACAACGGGCAAACCCAAACGGGCGGCCAGCGCCACGGCCCCCACCACTTGGGGTTCGTCCTCGGGGCGGCCTGCGCGTTGCAGTTCCAGGTAAAAACGGTGCGGGAAAATCGAGCCCAACTGCAGCGCCACATCGGCGGCTTTGTCGGTGTCGCCCTGCACCAGGGCTTGGCCCACCGGGCCAGCTTGTGCGCCCGACAGCAAAATCAGGCCCTCGGCCAGCTCCTTGAGCCAGGCCAGCTTGACCACAGCCACGCCTTTGAGCACGTTTTGCGTCCAGGCGCGCGCCAGCAACTCGCAAATGTTCAGATAGCCCTGGTGGCTTTGCACCAAAACCACCACACGGCTGAGGGCTGCCAGGTCACCGCCCAGCCCTTCGAGGTTGATCTCGGCCCCCAGAATGGGCTTGACGCCCTTACCCCGGCCTTCCTTGTAGAACTTGACGCCGCCAAACAGGTTGTTCAGGTCGGTGATGGCCAAGGCAGGTTGGCCGTCTTTGGCCGCGATCTTGACCACATCGTCGATGCGGCAGGTCGAGTCAACGACAGAAAATTCAGAGTGAAGGCGCAGGTGAACGAACATAGCCTGCCATTGTAGGAGGTCGACCCAGGGGCCTCCCACGGCAAACCAATGCACCTGACTGCTCCCTGTGGGAGCGAGCCCCTGCTCGCGAATGGATGCTCTGGCTCAAGCGCTCTTGTTTAACCACCCTTCGGCCGCAGGGGCAGCCGCCCACGGCGTCAGTGAGGCCTCTTGCAAACAAAAATGCAGCTGCACTTCAGGAGGAAGCCACATAAGCAAACGGCTGGGAGTTCAGTCGCGCAGAACCTGCAGCACGTCAGACCGGAACTCGCGGCCATAAAGAATGAGCACCACCAAGGCCGTGCCAATCAGTAGCGCCAGCGGAGAAAAAAACCAGGCCATGGCCGCAAAAGAAAAGTAATACGCCCGCAAACCATCGTTGAACGTCTCGGCGGCGGCCCCGACCAAGCGCCCTGCCCGCTCGGCCACTTGGTGGCGGTCCAGACGACCGGAATCAAACTCTTCGGGCGGGGGCATGCCCCCGATCACCAAGGCCACAAAGGTGTATTGGCGCATAGACCACGAAAAACGGAAGAAGGCATACACAAAAATACCCACCAGCACCAAGACCTTGAACTCGAACACCAAGATGGGTGTCGGCTGGGCAAACGGGATTTCACGCACCAGCTCGGCCGCCTTGTCGGTGGTGCCCAAGAGGGCAAACAGACCACCGATGATGATGATGCTGGTCGATGAAAAAAACGCCGGGGTTTGCGACAGGTTTTGGGTGATCAGGCCATCGAGCATGCGGGGGTCGCGTGCCGTGGTTTGCAGCATCCACTTCTGGCGGTACATGTTGGTGGTGGCGATCAGGCTTTGATCACGCTTGCCACGCACGCGGGCAAACCAGGCATAGCCCACCCACAGACCGAAAAAAGACAACATGGCCAGCCAGTCGGCCCACGGCAACATCGAGAGAATTTTCATGCCGTCATGCTAACCGAGAGGAACACCATTCGGCCGCAGGGGCGGCCTCCCACAAGGACAGTGGCCTTTGAAGGGGCCGCTATTTTGTGGGAGCGAGTCGCTGCTCGCGAATCTGTGCACGGGCTCGGACGCTTTTGCCTCACCACGATTCGGCCGCAGGGGCGGCCTCCCACAAGACCCGCTGGCCCTGTGGGAGCGAGCCCCTGCTCGCGAATCGGCAAAGATCAGCCGCGCAGTTTGGCGGCCACAGCGGCCACGCGCTCGCCGTAGGCTTTGGCGGTGTCCAGGTCACCCTGGGGAATGTCTTCAGCCGGGCTGGTCGGGCCGACTTGGGCCATCACGCCGGAGTTGGAGCCGATGCGGTTGATGGTGCCGTCGTTCATTGCAGGCTGGCCCACCCAGACCATGCCTTGCTGCATGGCCAGGGTGATGAAGTACTGGATGGTCGACAGTTTGTCGCCGCTGGGGCTGGCCGAGATGGTGAAGCCGCCTGCAACCTTGTCTTTCCAACCGCTCACAAACCAACGCTTGGACGTGGCATCGGCAAATTTCTTGAACTGCCAGGAAGCCATGCCCATGTAGGTGGGCGAGCCAAAGATGATGGCGTCGGCGGCGTCCAGCGTGGCCCAGTCGTCATCCGACACGTTGCCATCGGCATCGATGGTCACGATCTGGGCATTCGCGCCCTGGGCCACAAATTGGGCAACGCGCTGGGTGTGGCCGTAGCCGGAATGAAAAACAACAACAGTTTTAGCCATGAGGAAAGCTCCTTGAAAAAAGTCAGAGTGGGGTTGAGAAAAAACAAAAAAATCAGGCGGCCAGGTCAAAGACCAGGACTTCGGCGTTTTGGCCTTGGGTGAGGGTCAAGGCCGATTCGGCTTGCAGCATCGCAGCGTCGCCCGCGCTCAGGGCCTGACCATTGACCTGCAATTGGCCACGCACCAAAAACACATAGGCTTTGCGGGCCGGGTTCAGCGCCAGGCTGGCATTTTCTGCGCCATCGAAAAGCCCGGCATACAAGCGTGCATCGGCGTGAATTTGGACGGTGTGCTCAGCGGCCTCGGGTGCAGCCACCAGGGCCAACTGCCCACGCTTGGCGGCTTCGGGCACGGTTTTTTGTTCGTAGCCGGGGTCGATGCCCGTCACATTGGGCTCGATCCATATCTGCAAAAAGTGGGTCTGCTCACCCTCGGCGTGGTTGAACTCGCTGTGGCGCACACCGCTGCCTGCGCTCATGCGCTGCACATCGCCGGGCGGAATGCCCTTGACGTTGCCCATGCTGTCCTGGTGGGCCAGGTTGCCCGACAGCACGTAGCTGATGATTTCCATGTCGCGGTGGCCGTGCGTACCAAAACCGGTGCCCGGGTCAATGCGGTCTTCGTTGATGACGCGCAGGTTGCCCCAGCCCATGTGGGCCGGGTCAACATAGTTGGCAAAAGAAAAGCTGTGAAACGACTTGAGCCAGCCATGGTCGGCGTAGCCGCGTTCGGAGGATTTGCGCAAAGTCAGCATGGTGATTTTCCTGAGTGATTGGGTAGGACTTTAAAGAACGAACATGTCAGCACGGTGCAATTCGTTTGCCGCCATCGTTCAAATTATTTGAAATAAAATAACAGGACCATGCAAAGTCCCAAAGATTGGCTCACGCCCGATGCCCTGTTCATGCTGCAAACCATCGACGAGCAAGGCAGTTTTGCCGCCGCCGCTCGCCAACTGGGCGTGGTGCCCAGTGCCCTGACCTACCGTGTGCGCCAGCTCGAAGATGCGCTGGATGTGCTGCTGTTTGACCGTAGCTCGCGCCAAGCACGGCCCACCGCTGCAGGCCAAGAGCTGCTGCGCGAGGCGGGTCGATTGCTGCAAGACATTGACGCCGTGGCCAACCGGGTCAAGCGTGTGGCCACCGGCTGGGAGGCCGTGCTGACGGTGGCGGTGGACAGCATCGTCTCGCGCAGCGTGGTGATGGATTTGTGCGAATCCTTTTTGGCGCTGAACAGCCCCACCCGCTTGCGCATTCGCCACGAAACCCTGTCGGGCACCATGGCAGCGTTGACATCCGGCCAGGCCGACTTGGCCTTGGGCGTGGCGCTGGGTCAGCATTTGGCCGCCGACATCCAGCACATGGCGCTGGGCGAGGTGCCTTTTGTGTTTGTCGTGGCACCCCAACACCCCTTGGCCCAAGCGGCCGAGCCCTTGAGCGATGCCCAGTTGGTCCAGCACCGCATGGTGGCCGTGGCCGACTCAGTGCAGCGCGGCAGTGGCCTCACCGTCGGACTGCAAGGCGGTCAAGACGTTTTCACCGTGCCCGACATGCAAAGCAAACTGCAGGCACAGCTGCGTGGTCTGGGGGCCGGTTTCTTGCCGCTCAGCCTGGCAGCACCGCATGCGCAGCAAGGCCTGTTGGTGGTGAAAAAAACCGACCAGTCCCGCTTGAGCCCGGTCCATGCCGCTTGGCGCGACAGCCGCCTGAGCCCTGCTGGCCACGCCCTGCTGTGGTGGACCGCGCAGCTGGACAAACCCGCCACGCGCCAGGCCTTGCTGAGCCAGAGCTGACGCGCCGACGGCCGACCTGCGGCCTTTGTTTGCATCAAACCATCAGGCGTGCGTGACTTGCATGCGCCCTTCGGTCAGCAGGCGCTGCAGCAGTTGCTCTGAGGTTTCGTTGGACACCGTGAAATAAGTGCCCAGGCCTGCGCCGATGTCCTTGAGCGTGACCAGCTGGCCCATCACATCGCCGCCATCGCGGTCGACCCAGACCTGCAAGTCTTTGCCACTGTTGACGCGCACCAAGTCGATGTAACCACCGGCCATCAGGGTCTGCGCATCGTGCTGAGCATCGCCCGTCAATTTGTCACCCGTTGCCAGCTGGAACAAGTCCGACAGGTCGAGCACATCGGCATTCGGGCTGTTGCTGCTGGTGTTGAAGTCGGTGATGACGTCGCCGCCCGTGCCGCCCAAGCCCCCGGTGCCGCCCGAGCCCTGCGTCACGGTGTTGTAGGCGAACCGATCTGACCCCAAGCCACCGGTCAGCGTGTCAGCGCCCAGACCGCCCACGATCAAGTCAGCACCAGATGTACCGATCACGGTGTCATTGCCCGACCCCGCCACGATGGCCGCGCCCGAAGCCCCGGACCAGCTGCTGGCGTCAAGCGTATCGGTGCCCTCGGTGCCAATGCCCCAGATGTTGTGACCCAGGCTGCGGCCAAACTCGTCTTTCATACTGCCGCTGTAGACCACCTGGACCGGTGAGGCCACCGCTGACGAAAACGCCATGTACAGGCTTTGTCGGTTATTGAGAGAGGTGACAGAACTCAGGCCTCCGGCCGCACCGCCCCAGGTGTTGATGCTGAAATCTCCCAGCAGCGGCGCAGCCCCCGTCAAGGCGGTGTTGAAGTCCAACTGCAAAGCCGCGCCGCTGAGGCTCATGCCTTCGAGGTCAGGCGCCAGTCGACCACCGCGCACATACAGCTCGACCGATTCGTTGTTGCTGGTGGCGCTGTAGCGGGCACTGTAGGACTGCCCCTCCACCAAAAAATGGCCATAGCCGGTGGCCGAGAAACCAGAAGTCAACAAGACATCGCGGTCACCCAGCAAGACCTCCAAGCGGTTGGTTTCGGACATCTGCGCCACATCGGCCGCAGCTACCGTCAACACCTGCGCCACCACGCTGCCTGCGGCCGCCTCGGTTTGGCGCAAGTCCAGCACCTCCAGACCCGCCAAGCCATGGTAGCCCGCTGCATTGACCCGCTCATCGGCTGCCGTCACGCCAGAAATGCCTCGGACATTGCTCACAAAATCGGCCAGCACAATGGCTGAGCGTCCTTGGTACGCGGCATCCAGCTGGAGGGTGTCTCGGCCCAGCCCACCATCGATGAAACGGAATGCCAAATCGGTCACGGCAATCAGGTCGTTGCCTGAACCCGCATTCACATAGTCAGCCCCTGCTGTTTTGATGGTGTCGTGGCCTGCCCCCAAGGCCGTGGTGTTGAGCTGCAGCAACTCGTCAATCGTCGGGTTGGCATTGGCGCTGAGCGAAAGGTCATAGCTGGCCCCCACCGCAGTGGAAGCGACTTTGCGGCCCTCGGACTGGTATTTGGCCGCCAGATAGGTGGCGACTTCTCCGCGCATGGCAGCGCTCAGGCCGTAGTTGAAGGCGATCTGGTCGCCCATCACACCGGTCACAAACTCGGCACTGCCCGATCCAGTCCAGCCAGAGCCACCCACCGCCAAGGTGCCGACCCCGCCCAGCCCCCCTTTGCCGGAGTTGGCAAACATCAGGCTGTTGGCTGTGGTGCTCAAGATGCGGTTGTTCACCGCCAGCGATTGCGCCGAGGCATCGTTGTAGCCGTTCATCACCAGCCAAGAGCTCACAGTGGCTGCATTGGCAATGGTGTTGGACCCCCAGCCGGCATAGTGCGACGACAAGGTCGTCTGCAAGCCCCCAAAGTGGTGCCTGAAGGCATAGACCGTGCCGTTGTTCACGCCATCGAGCTCCCGGCTCATGGTGTAGCCCCAGGCGGTGGGGTAGCCCAGCAACTTGAGCATCGAAAAATCAGACATGCCCGTCAGATCAACTCGCGGGTTGGCAATCTGCGAGGTCGAATACAAGGACGATGCGCCGTTGAAGTACAGCGACACGTGCCCGGAGGCATCGGTGATCTTGGGCACAGTGCCTGCACGAGGCACCAGGTTCACCAGATTGCCCAGCACATTGCGCGTGGCCGTACTGGTGGTCCAGGAGGTCACCTGCGCCCCATCCTTGAGCGTCATGAGCGTGTCCGGATCGAACCAGACCGTGTCGGCATACACCGCAGACCAGTGCGCGCGGTCAGCCGCCACATACACCGAGCGGTTGAGCGAGGACGCGGCGGTGGCACCACTGCGGTCCAGCGTGGCGGCCAGCACGCGCTCGCCATCCCCACCCAGCAAAGCGGCATCCAGGCTGAAGGTGGCAGTGCTTTGCCCATTGGCAGCCACGGTGACAGAACCCACCCGGGTGCCGTCCAGGCTCAGATGGATCACATCGCCCACTTTGGCGGCGGTCAGCTGAACCAAGATTTGCAAAGGCGACGATTTTTCAGCGGCATCAACCACGTTGTTGGTGGCGACGTTGTCAATCACCAAACTGGGCGTGGCTTGGCTAAACACATCGGCGCGCACACCCACCGACAAATTGGCGGTGTTGCCCGCCAGGTCCTTGATGCCGGACAAGGCGTAGCTTTGCCCAGCCGTGAGCGTGGGCGAAGTGCCCAGCGTGACCTGCCAGGCCGTGGCGTACACGCTGGCATCCCCCACCTGCTTAACAGGGTCTACCGCCACCACCGTGGCCGAGGCACCAAAAGCCCCCGGCAAAGAGCCCGCCACCAGAGCGACGGCCTCCTTGAAGTGCAGCGTCACCACATCCCCTGTGTTGAAAACCCCCATCGCGCCAGTGTCTGTCAGCACTTCTGCCCGCACGTAGGGCTCCACCAGGGTGTCGAGCGTGACCGGCTTGGGCGCAGAAAAAGCGCTGGTACTGCCGTCTGTTTGCACGATCTGGGTTGTCAGGGATTTTTGGCCCGTGGCGCTACCCCAATCGGCCGAGGTCAAGGACAAATTGGTGCTGGTCGCGTTCGTGGCCATGGACACGGTGCGGATCAACACGCCATCGAGGTAAACGCGCATCTGGCTGCCGGCCACCGCGGCCACATGCGTCATGGCCACTGAGGTGGCGGCGGCATATTCTGTGGCGTTGATCCGGTTATCTGCAGCGATGGTGACCGGTGGCGTGGCGGCGGCAGGCACCACCAGCGAAGGCACCGTGAACACCTGCGCTGTGGCGGCAGCATTGCCCACCGCATCGATCACCCAGGCGGCATTCACCGTCACGGTGTCGCTCGTGGCCACGGTGGGTGATGTACCCCAATAGATGCGGAACTCCTGTGCATACGAGGTGCCGTTCAGGGTGAGCTCACCCATGGCCTCCACACGGGCACCTTTTCCAAAACTGTGGCTGTTGTTGAGCAACCAGGCCGTCACGTTTTTGAGCCCCGATGACTGAACCGGCTCGGTGAAGCGCACCACCAAACCGTCGTTATTGGCACCATCGCTGTTGCCATCGAAACGGGCCACGGCGTCAATGACGGGGGTGGACTTGTCCACGGCAAAGACCAGACTGGCTAGGCTCGACGCATCGGCCCCTTGCGCTTGGCTGGCTTCCACCCGGATGTTGCGCGAGCTCGTGGCACCTCCCGCCAAGGTGGTCAAATGGGCAGCGCTCAGGCTCTGGGTCCATTGGCCAGAAGCATTGACCGTCACGTTGCTGAAACTGAGCAAGGCGGCAGCACCGCTGCCAGCAGACGCGTCATAGAAATTCAGGCTCACAGTCGCGCCGGGCGAGCCCGTGCCCTTGAGGGTTTGGCTGGTCGCCGACTCCGTGGCGCTGATCAGGTTGTCGCCTGTCAGGTCAAAAAACGTGGGCGGTGACAGGGACAAATTGAGCGCAAACGCACCCGTGCTGGCCGTGGAGGTGTTGCCCGCCCGGTCGGTTTGGGTGACCGACACGTTGATGGTGCTGCTGGCGTTGGTGCCGCCCAAATCCTTGTAATCCGAGGGCGTGAGGGCAAAGCTGTAAGTGCCATCGTTCCCTGCAAGGGTGCTCATGCGGCGAACCTGACCCGTGGTGGAGCTGTTGAGCACCACCACCACGGTGGCACCCGCCTCAGCGCCACTGCCCGCAAAGGTGCCCGCGCTTTTGGCTTCCAGCGCGGTCACCGTGTCCAGCGATGCCGCCGAGATAACGGGTGCGGCGATCAGGGTGTCCAGCGTCTTACCCGACAGGCTGCTGCTGGCAGACTCGTTGCCGCCGGTGTCCACGATCTTCACCGACAAGTCAAAGGCCTCGCCTGTGGCGGGGCCGGTGCTGGACTGGCTCACAAAGCTCGCTGGCAAAACCAGGGTCAGCAAAGTGTCTGGCTGCCCCGCCGACAAAACATGGCTGTAGCTGTGGCTGCCCCAGCTGAAAGCCAATGTGTCGCCGACCTTGGTGCGGGTGTTGCGCAGGTCCACCGTCACGGACAAGCCCGCGCTGGTCTCGGCCACGTTCACCCAAGCGTCTGAAGCGGCGGCCACGGTCATCACCGGGTTGCCGGGCACATCGGTGTCCATGGCCACTGCCCGGGTGGCGGTTTCGCTCACGTTGCCTGCGGTGTCGGTCTGGCGGGTCTTGAGCGTCCAGGTGCCATCGGCCAGGCCAGTCAACGCCGTGTTGAGCGCGGCTGCGGAGACCGTGCCGTTGCTCAAGGTCAGCGTTCGCGTCACCAGGGTCTGCGTGCTGTCCAGCCCCTCGATCCAAGCCTCGACGCTGGCCCCGGCTTCCAGCCCGGTCAGGGTGATGTCGCTCAAGGCCGCTCGCTCACTGGCGCTCATGCGGTTGTCTGTGGCCACGGCCGGAATGCTGGGCGCGGCAGGGGCCAGGGTGTCCAAGTCCCAGGAGCCGGTGGGTGCTGACCAGCCCGAGGCATTGCCCGCGACATCGACCACCCGCGCCTGAGCGCTCAGGTCGGTCACGCCCTGCAAGCCGCTGAGCGCCTGCACCGGCAAACTGAGCACGGCAAAGCCATTCGCCACATCGCTGGCCAGCAAGGTGGTCTGGCTGGTGTAGGTCTGGGCACCGCCCGCTGTCCAGCTGAACTGGACCTCGAGTTGGTCGTTGGCCAGCACACCGCTGCCCAAGCTCACTTTGACGAGCGCTTTGCCGGTGTTGAGTTCGGCCACGTTGATCTTGTCGCCACCCGCCGAACCGGCCAGATCGGCCGCCAGCGAGTTGGCATCGGCCGCCACCAAGCCGACCACAGAAGGCGCTGCAGGAGCAAGGGTGTCGACACGGATGCCGTGGATCTGCGGCGCGATGCTGCTCATGGCCAAGGGGTTACCGGCCACGTCTTGCAGCACAACGCCGTTCCAGATCACGGTGAAGCCACTGGCCCCGATGACGCCTTCGAGCGCGCTGTCGTTGGCTTGCACCACGTACTTGAACACCAACCACTGGCTGCCCAAAGCTGCCGAACGGGTGGCGTCATAGACCGCATCGCCCGACAGGCCGGCCCCCAGGTCGATGGCGGGGTCGGATGTTCCTGCAGTCAGCGTGACGTCTTCGCTCAGCCGGATCTTGATGAGCAGCACATCGCCCACTTTGGCGTGTGCACGGGGCTGGCCCGCGCTGTCTTCCACCACCAGCACCGCGCTTTGCAAAGCGGGCACCACCGTGTCGATCACAAAAGCGGTGCCGTAGGTGACGGCGCTGGACTCGTCGGCATGGATGCCGCTGCCATTGCGCTGCACCGCTTGCACCGTGGCCGCCCCCTGCCCCAGCGCGGTCAGTGCGGCACCGGTGACGGTTGCGCGCCAGCTGCCATCGGGCGCAACCTGCACCACGGGCAAATCGGTGACCACATCACCCACGGTCACCCGCACGCGCACCCAGCGCCCGGCATCGCCCGTGCCGCTGATCTGCAGGCCGGTGCTGCCATCCGCGGCATTGAAGTACTGGTCAGCAACGTCCTGCACAGTCAAGCCCGCAGGGGCGTTGACCACATCGTCTGAATACACAAAGCCCTTGCTGGCCGCTACCGAAGGGTTGCCCGCCGCATCGGTTTGCACCGCGCTGACACTGAGGTTGACGCCCGCAGAACCGGTGTTGCTCGGAAAGCTGGCAAAGTCGGCCGCATTGAGGACAGCTTCCCATTCGCCAGAAGAATTGACGGTGATGCCGCCCTTGGCCAGCAAGGTCGTGCTGCCATTTTTGAAGGTCAAGACCACGCTGGCACCGGCCTCGCCTGTACCCGTGAGCCGCACGCCACTGGCGCTGAGCGCTTCACTGCGGCTGATGCGGTCGTCCCCGGCCACCACATTCACCACGGGTGGCGTGGGGGCCACGGTGTCCACCGTGACCGTGGCCACTTGCCACTGCGAAGGGTTGCCTGTGCCATCGACCTGTCGGGCTTGCGCCTCCAGCGGCCCTTGGCCCCAAGCGGCCAGCTGGCTTTTTTGCGCGGCGCTCAAGGTCCAGCTCCAGGCCCCGCTCACGACATCGGCCGTGACGGTCTGGGCGATGGTGTCGAAGCCTTTGACCAGGCGCACTTGCACGGACCGTCCCGCATCGGCGAAGCCGGAAACGGTCAAAGTGCCCGCCATCTCGGTGATGTTGAGGATGTTGTCCGGGGTCACCGCTTGCAGTGTCGGCATGGCGGGCACGGCATCCACCGGGCCTGTCCAGGCTTCGTAGCGGGCACCCGCGTTACCGGCACGGTCCACGGTTAGCGCTTCCACGCGCAGGTTGGCGTTGTCGCCCACTTGCGTGATCACACCTTCGGAAATGGTGACGGCGGCATAGCCCCGCTGCACGTCGGTCAGTGTCAAGCTCACATCCACCTGAACGCCGCCGCTGCCTTGCTGGCTGCCCCAAAACACGCGCAAACTGTCACCCGCCACGGCATCGGCCGCCAAGGGCACATACAGCACCGTGCCATCGTAGGCTTCGGTCAAATTGTTGTTGCTCACGGTGGCCAACAAGCCCCCTGAGAGTTCGGTATCGACATTACGCTCCAGCGCAGCCTGAATGCGTGCGGCCGTGACACTGGCCGGGAGCGTTTTGTCAAACACAAAGCTGCCGGTCGCTGTGGGCGATGTGACACCCGACACCACTTGCGTGGCCTGCATGCCGATGGTGCCTTCGCCCAAACTGTCCAGCTGAGCAGCCGACAAGGTCAGGGACCAGCTGCCTGCCGTCACCGTGGGCGTGAGGTTGAGCACCTGGCTGTTGCTGCCCGTTAAGCGCAGGCTGAGCGTGCCGCTGCCGCTGACCTGCCCCGTGAGGGTGATCGGGGCCTGGTTGTACTCTTGCTGGTTGACGTAGCCGTCTGTCATGACCGCGTTGAATTGCGGCGCTTGAGGGGGGGCGCTCACGTTCAAACCCGACACGGCGGTGCGCAGCACATCGGCGTTGCCTGCCGCATCGGTCACCCGGTAAGTCACCGACAAATTGGCTGCCGAGCCCAGCAAAGCGATCTCCTCGCCGGGCACGGTCAGGGTGAGCGTCTGGGCGTTGGCCTGCAAATCGCTGGCCCGCACCACATAGGTCAACACAGCCTCGGTGCTGCTGCCCCAAAAGATTTCAATGCGGTCGCCCACTGCGGCATTGGCAGGCAAGGGCAACACCACCGGCACACCGTCCACCGCCTCCAGGGCGGTGACGCCGCCCGCCAGCTCAGACGCCGCATTGGCCGCTGCCGCTGCAGTCTGCGCCGCCGATGTCGGGGCTGCTGGGGGTGTGGTGTCCACCGTGAGCGTGCTGCTGACGGTCAGGGATTCGAGGCCATTGAAGACTTGCTTGACCGCCAGCGAGACCACGCCCTCGCCAAGCGCGGCGTAATCTGCGTCCGTCAAGGACACGCGCCAGGTGCCGTTGGCGGCCACCTGGGTTTGCAAGTGGCGTGATGCGCTGCCACGGGTCAGCGTCAAGGCCACGGTGTGGCCCGCCACCCCGGTGCCTTCGATGACCACGCCCGCTTGTTTTTCGGCCAGGTTGATGGTGTCGTCCTCGGCGACCACCAACAGGCTGGGGCTGGGCACCTCGGACTGCAGCACAAAGCTGCCCGGCACCACCTGCGACGACTGAGCGCCATCGGCACTGCTGGCCCACAGCTGCACGCTCACATCGCCCGCGCCCAACACCGTGCGCATCTGTGCGCTGGCCAACGTCAAAGACCAGTGGCCGTTGACCACCTCCGCAGGCCCCAGATCGACCGCGCCACGGCTGCCCACCAAGTGCAAATACACGCGGGTGTTGGTGGGCCCACTGCCCGTCAAGGTCAGGGGCTGGGCCTGGGCACTCCAAAGCACCGATACCGGCGAAGTCAGGCTGGGCTGAGCACTCAGAGGAACGGTGTTGACGCTCAGGGTGCGATTCTGGGTGGCGGTGTTGCCAGCCAAATCGGTTTCCGTGACGGTCAGGGCGGGGCTGCCGCTCAGGCCTTGCATCTCGGCGGCGGTGAAGCTCGTGCTCCAGCGGCCATTGCTCGACACCGTGGCGGTGCGGGCAGCCAGGCCGCCCAGCTCAATCGTGATGGTCGCGCCCGCCTCGCCCAAGCCAGTAAGGGTTTGGTCCAGCTGCGTTTCGGCCAAGTTGATCCGGTTGTCGCCCGCGAAAGCATTGACGCTCAGGTCACGGGCAGCCGTGTCGAGCGTCAGGTTGCGCACCGTGCTGGTGCTGACGTTGCCCGCGCGGTCGGTTTGTGTGGCGGTCAAGCGGATGCTGCCTTCGCCCAACTGGGCCCACTCGGCCGATGTCAGGCCCTGAGTCCAAGCCCCGGTCGTGGCGTTGGCAGACAGGGTTTTGCTCACCGTGCCCAAAGGGCCTTGGAGCAACAACGAAACCGTAGCCCCCGGCTCGGCGGCGCCCCTCAGAACCACCTGGCCTTGCTCCAGCCCATTGATTCGGTCATCGCCCGCCACCGGGTCCACCACGGGTGCCAGCGCCAGTGAATCGAGCGTCAAACCCGTCTCCACGGTGTCGCTGACATTGCCCGCAAAATCAATTTGCCGCACATTGAGCTGCAAAGTGCCATCGCCCACCTGGAACCACTGCTCCAGAGAGATGTAGCCCGTCCAGTTGGTACCACTGGCCGTGACGGTCACCGTGTCACTGACCACACCCGTCAAGGTGTTGTAAAGCCAGTAACTGACTTCATGTCCACTGGCACAAGTGCCGCGTATCTGCACCTGGCCATCGCGCTCGCGCGCATTCACAAGGTCGTCATTCAGGTAGTCGGCCAGCGCGGTCACGGTGGGCGTTGCCGGACGGACGTTGTCCATCATGATCCGCAAACTGGACGCCAGCGTGCCAGACGCCTGCGCGCTCAGCGTGTGAAGACCTGGGGTCAGTTGAAGAACGGTCGAACCCAAGCCATAGGCATCGAGCTGCACACTGCCCAAACTGTTGCTGCCTTCGCTCAGGGTCACGTTGCTGCCCGCCACGCCGGACACCCACACCGTCACGCCCTGCACTTCATTGCTGTGGTATGTGCCTGCCACCTGGCGGTGGTAACTGTCTTGCGCCAACTGAATGACAGGCGGGCGGCTGCTGAAATCCACCGCCACCACCGACGTGCCCAAGGCATCGGCCGTGACCGGCATAGCCACCGAGGCGTTGCTCGCGGCATCGGTGAACACCACCGAGACCGCTTTGCTGCCCGCACCTGCCGCCAACAAAACGTCCACCGAGACCGCCACCTGGGCATAGCCCTGCGCCACTTCTGCGTTGGTGATGGTGTGCGTGACAAACTGGCCACCCCAGTTCAGGCGCAAGCTGCCGCCCGTCCCCAGGTTGTCCGGCAATGCCACGGGCACCAGCACCTGGCCATCATCGACCACATCCGACCAGTCCACACCGCCGCTGAGCTCTCCCGCGCTTTGCAAAGACAAAGCGGTCGCCTGCTGGCTTCGCACGCCTGCGGGCGCAATGGTGTCCACCGTCACGCTGCGGGTGGCTGTGCCCGTGTTGCCCGCACCGTCGGTCTGGCTGACCTCTGCCGTGAAAGCGCCCTGGCCTGCTGCGGCCAATGTGGCCAGCTGCGCCGAAGTCAAAACGATGGCCCAACTGCCTGCAGTGGCTGTGGTGGTGTAGACCAAAGCTTGACCGTTGTGGGTCAAAGTTTGGTTGTTGCTGTCCTTGAAGGACAAACTGACCAGCAAACCGTTTTCGGCAGCGCCTTCAAAACGTGTGCCGCTGGCCTGTTTGGCCACGTTGATCAAACCCGTACCTGTGGCGACGTCGGCTGCCTGGGTCATCGAAATGGTTGGGGCCTGCGTGTCCACCTTCATGCGCTTGACCTGGCTGGCATCACTGAGCTGCCCGCCCACATTCGCGAACGCACGCAGCTGGTATTCGCCCTGAGCGAAATTCAAGGATGTGGTCTGGAATACGCCCGTGGTGGCATCGGCCGTGACCACCTGCAGCGATTCGCCAAGGTCCAGAACACCATCGTTGTCCCGATCATCGAACACCGTCACGGTCGAGCCTGCCACAGCGCGGCCACTGATCACCTGTTGTGTTGTGGCGGTCAGGCCATCGGTCGCGTCCGCGCCCGTGTCCGAAGAAATGGCCAGTGCCGAAGGCACTGCGGGCACCAAGGTCACGGTAACTGGCAAGGCGCTTGTCCAGCCCGACTCGTTGCCAGCAGGGTCGACTTGGCGCACCTTCACATCCACCGACCCGGAGGCGATCTGGCCCCAGTTGTCCGCTGCGATGGTCAAGGTCCAGAGGCCTTGCGGGCCCACCACCACCTCGTCCTCCAATGTCTCGCCACCTTGTTTTCGTTGAACCAGCACTTTGGCTCCAGCCTCGCCTGTTCCCGAAAACACCACACCCGCTTGCTGCTCGGCCAGGCTGATGGCGTTGTCACCCGTGACGGAATCCAGTGTGGGCAAGGCGGGAGGGCTCGTGTCCACCGCCAAAGCAATGGGCGTGGATGTCGCAGAAGCATTGCCAAACCGATCCACGGCCACAGCCAACAAGGCATGCGTTTGGCCAGCGGCCAGGCTGGGCAGCGTCAGGTTGTAGTGCCCCGCAGAGTCGGTCGATGCCTCTGCCAGCCATTCACTGGCCTCGGCGAGTCCATCGCCATTGCGGTCCAAGTACCAAACCACCTTGCCGTTGGCTGGTCCAACACCCCAAAAAGCAGGCGTGACATAGGACGTGGCCGTTGCGCTCCATCGTGTGGGCGTGGGGTCGTCCAGCTCGGCTGTGGGCGGGTTGGGCTGAGACAAACGGATTTCAAGCTCGCGGCCTGTATCGATACTGACAAGGCCAAAGGCATCGACACTTTTAGCAAGCAAGAACGTCTTACCAGAGGTCACCTTGGCATTCAGCAGATCGGCATAAGAGGCCAGGTAGTGCCACCGCCCTTGTGCGTCGGCCGTGACCATCATGCTGCCCGAACCCTGACTCCACCGCAGCATCACGGTACTACCCGCCTCGGCTGTACCTTGCAATAAAACGCCCGCCAAGGCCTCGCTGCGATTAATAAAACCATCGGCCATGGCCACTGGGGAATCAATCGTGGGCGCAACTGGTGGAACTGTGTCAACCGGGCCAGGCAGCAAGGTCTGTTTATCAATGGTTTGTGCCCCTGACTCCGTCAGCGGTTCCCATGCCTTGACATCGGCACTTTCCAACGTTCGATACACACCGCTCAACACACTGGATTGAGACAAACCCGAAGCAGCCCCATCGTGCAGAAAGGCGGCGTCGACATGCGCCAGATCCGATGCCAGAGACTGCACCCAGAAGATGTCGTTTTCAACGGCCAGCGTGGCCACCGCATCGGGGGCTATTGCCTCCAGCACCGTGGACGGCAAAGCAGTTTGGGCAGTGAGGTACTGAGGAGCTTCCCCTATTTGGGTGGACTCCAGCACCAGCAAAGCATCCTGATCGGGCAGATAAAAATTCTGCAAGCGCTGCAGCTGAATCGATCCGTCCACCTGTCGCACCCAGGCCAGCAAATCATCGCCAGCACGTTCGACGCGCAACACGTCTTGCAAGACCACCCGCTCACCGCGCTGCAATGTGCGGGTCAGGTGGGGAACACTCAGATGAACGGTGGCCATGAAAAACGCTCCCTCAACGCGACTGTTGTGGATCTGCGCCCACAATCGGATCGACTTTCACCAAATCGCGCGTAGCCCCATCGGCCACCACACGTCCACGGTCCAAAGCGATCACGCGAGGACACAAAGCCAGCGCCCGTGCGCTGTGCGACACCAAAATCAAGGTCACGCCTTGCAAACGGACCAGCCGCTCGACCAAACGCTTTTCAGATTCGGGGTCCAAACCGTTGGTCGGCTCATCCAGGATCAGCACCTTGGCAGGCACGGCCAAGGCCCTGGCCAGCGCGACCTTTTGCCGCTGACCACCCGACAGGTTGGCTCCGTACTCTTCAACGGGCTGGCTCAGGCTCAGGGTGCCACTGCTCAGCTCCAGGTCCATGCCCGACAGGTAAAGCGCACGCTGCAAGGCTTCGGTGCGCTCCTGCGCTGGGGCATTGGCTGGCAGCGCCGCCAGAATATTGCTCTCCACCGTACCCGCCACCAGCGTGGCCTCTTGCGGCTTGAAGCTCAGCCACTGCGCCCGGCTGTGCAGGCCATGTGCGGCCAGCGCCACATCGTCCACCCGGACCTCGCCCTCGGTGGGCGCAATGGCATGGGCCAGCACGCGTGCCAGCGTGGATTTGCCCGAGCCGGGCCGCCCCATCAGGGCCACGCGCTCACCTGGACGGATGTGCAACGTGATGTCCTTGAGCGCCCAGGACGTGCCGCCGTAGCCATGGGCCAACTGCAACACCTTGATGTCACCTTCAACAGCTCGGGCAGGCTCATCGGCCTGAACAGCGTCTGATGCAGGGGCTTCTTGCAGAAAAGGGTTGAGCGCCTTGAGCGCCTCTTGCAGCTCACGCCAGCGGCCCATCGTCATGAGTGCCATGCCCACGGTTGACAGCGTGCGCCCCGACAACATGGCCGAAGCGATCAATGCCCCCTGCGTGATCTCTTGTGCAAAAACAAGATACGCCCCCAACACCAGCAAACTGACATAACTGGCGGTGTACATGGTCTGGCTGAGCAACATCTGACTCACACCCGCATGGCGCAACAGGGTTTGGTAGTCCCCGTGGTCTTGCGCGACCTGTGCAAACTGCGACTGGAAACGCGGCCCCACATGGCTGGTGCGCAAAGCATCCAGCGACGACAGCGCATCGGCCAGCAAAGCGAATTTGCGTGTTTGCAACTGGCTGGCGTGCTGCCCCATGTGGCGAACCCGTTCTTTTTGCCAAAGCCCGATGGTCACGTACACCGCCGTCCACGCCAGCATCAAGACCAGCAAGGGCCAGGCGATGATGCCCAGCACCAGCCAGAGCAACAACACAAAAGGCAAATCGGCCAAAGCCAGCAAATAGTGCGACGAGAAAAAGTCACGCGAACCGGCCAAGTCGCGGTACAGCGACACAAAGCGTGCCGTCATGCCGGGCTGGCTGCCGGCCCGGCTGGCCGCTTGAAGCAAAGAGCGAAACAGCACCGCATCCACACGTTGGTCGAGCACCTGTGCCAGGCGCTCCACTTGACGCGCCCGCAGGCGACGCAAGCTCAGCTCCAGCGCCAAGAACAGCAACACGCCAATGGCCAAAGCCCAAAGCGTCTCAAAAATGCCGTTGTGCACCACCTTGTCGTACACCAACATCGAGAACAAAGGCAGCGTGAGTGCCCCAAGGTTGATCAACAAGCCCGACAGCGCAAGGCCTTGCCAACGGCCTTGCAGGATTTGGGCAACCCATTGCCAGTAACCCTGTGGACCCGATTGTTGGTGAGGCAAGGCCTGCGGCGTCACATGGATGCAAAAGCCTTCGACTTCTTCACTTGGCCATTCGGCCTGCGTGTTCTGGCCTGCCGCATCATGAGCTCTGATGTGCCACTGGCCTTTGGCATCCAGTGCCAGCCACAAACCAACGGCCAGGGTCGACTTGGCGGGGATACGTGGCTGCAAGTGCAGGGAAAGTCCCATCGAAAGAAGATCCTGCCGCAATTCAGTCAGCGCCGTGTCCATCACCAAAGAAGAAGCGCTCACCCAATCCTGCAGCAAAGACCAAGCCTTGGCAGGAAAGCCGGGCAAGATGCGCTGGCACTGCGCCCAATCCATATCAGAGAAATTGGTCATCATGAAACCCAATTGATCTCAACAGTCCAGCCAGCATCACTCCATGTGGTGCCGCTGCCAGCATTGAACGTCCATCCATCGAGCTTGTCCTGTCCAGCTTTCAAGTTGACGACAAAATCCACCCCGGCCACATTGTTGTCGACCAAAGCCTCGATACCCGCGCTGGTCAATGTGAGATCAGTGGCCTTGCCGTCCTTGGACAAATCCAATACCTCCAGACCTGTGAATTTGGCATCTGGGAAATTCGTGGTGTTGAGTTCCAGGCTACCGGAGCTGCTCATGTACAAAACCAGCGTGTCTTGGCCATCGCCGCCATCCACCAGAAAGTTGGCTGAAGCGAAACCGGCCGAATAATCCAACAAGATCGAGTCATCACCCGCACCGCCAGTCAGTGCGTCATCGGCACCCGCACCACGAGCATCCAGGGTGTCTGCATCACCACCGCCAGACAAATTGTCCACACCCGTACCTGCCACCAGCAAATCATTTCCGTCGTTACCGATCAGTGTGTCGTTGCCATCACTACCGTACAAGGTGTCGCCAACACTCCCACCGACCAATGAATCTGCACCGCCCTCACCGTAAAAAGTCACAGCAGAGGAAGATGCGGTCATGCTGTCTGCAACAACGCTGCCTTTGACCACTTCAATGCTGTCATAGCGACCACTGGTCATGTCAATGCTGATGCCTGAGGCATTGGCTTCTATCGTGTCCGTGCCATCCCCACCGTACACCGAGTCCAGCGTCGTATCAATGTTGCGGAACACGTCGTTGCCACCAGCGCCACTCAAAGATTTCACGCGCGCACCGTCTTGTGCCAGACCGCCAATGATGGTGTCAGCACCTTCGCTGCCCACGATGGCCTGGATGTTCCAGAACGTGTCTCCGATGGCATGCCCGGTGTCGGAATTACCTTGGACATCAATCACCAAGCTTCCTGCCGTGATGTAGCTGGCGACGTTGAGGCCCGCAATACCCGCATCCCCTCCGTCGAGCCGGTCTGCGCCATCGCCGCCAATCAGCGTGTCTGCCCCGGCCCCTCCGTTCAGGCTGTCATTGCCGGCCAAGGCATTGATGAGGTCCGCACCGTCACTGCCCACAATGGCATCTGCCAACGCAGAGGCATTGACGCCTTCAATTTGGCGCAAGGTGATTTGATGCCCACCAATGCTGACCAGTTGATCCGCGCCCAATGCGCCAGGCAAGGTCATGTTAAGTCCGGCATTGAGTGAAGCCGTTAAGTTGCTGAAGTCGGCAATGTCAAAACCGTCGCCTCCGATCAAGGTGTCGTTGCCCGCCGTCGCGATCAATGTGTCTGCGCCAGCGCCACCATCGATCACGTTAGCCGTGCTGCTACCCGTCAGCGTGTCATTGCCGGTGGTGCCGGTCAGGTTGTCGATGTTGGTGAAGGCATAAGTTGCACCAGGCACGCTCGTCAATGAGACATTCAAGCCAGAGTTCCCTGTGTTGCCCAGGAAACTGACCGTGTTGATCTTCCCATCTGCAATGCCCACCGCATCGCTGCCACCATCGAACGCCAACACAGAACCACCCACCTTGGCCAAAAAGGTGTCCGAGCCCGCAGAACCGATCACCTTTTCCACGCGGTCGATCACATCACCTTGGGCCAGATCGGTGTTCAACAAGTTGATTTGAACGCCGCCTGCATGGACCGCGTTCGCATAACTGATCACGTCCTGCCCATCACCACCGTCCAACGAGTCCGCACCGCCACCACTGAACAAGGTGTCGTTGCCCAGACCACCCAACAAGGTGCTGCCGGTATTGGCGGCGTGCAAGGTGTCATTCGCATCACTGCCCTCCAAACCTTCGATGCCCTCGTAGGTATCACCCAGCGCCTCAGCCCCCAGATTGATCGAAGCGTCGGACAAAGAAGCCGTGACTTGCGTGGTGTATTTGACAAAGTCAAGGCCGTCACCGCCGATCAGCGTATCGGCACCCAGCCCCCCCAGCAGCGTGTCATGGCCCAAACCGCCTTCCAGGCGGTTGGCGACGGCGTCACCGATCAACACATCGGCACCCGCACCACCGACCAGATGGGTGAAGTTTTTGATCTTGTCCGTCTCTTGATTGGCCCCTGAACCGATGGACACAGTGATGAAACCGTTCGCATCCGCTGTCGATGACAGATCCACGGTGACACCGGTGCCTGCCGCTCGGTCTGCATAGCTGAGGGTGTTCTGACCCAAACCGCCATCCAGCGTGTCATGGCCCAAACGCCCCTGAACCGTGTCGTCACCTGCTCCACCCAGAATCAGGTTGGCACCAGCATCGCCGTAAAGCGTGTCCTTGCCTTGGGTGCCCAACAGATTTTCAATGCCGTCAAAAGCATCCCCAGACGCCCAACCTGCGCCTGTCACTGCGCCTGACAAGTCGGCGGTCACACCAATGTCTGTGGCCAACAAGTTGCTTTGCTTGCTGTAGTCCACCGTGTCAACGCCCGCACCACCGGAGAGGGTCACGGCATCCACCGATGCGAAAAATACATCGTCACCCGCGCTGCCAATGATCGACTCCACACCGATCAAAGCATCACCTACACCGTCATTGAGTGGGTCTGTAGGACCACGATCCGTGAGCGTCAAGTCAACCGTCACCTTGGCGCTGCTGCTGGCATAACTGACGGTATCGATGCCTGAGCCACCACTCAGGATGTCTGCACCTGCACCGCCCACCAGGGTATCTGCACCGTCGCCGCCTTGCAGGTTATCGTCTCCTGCGCCGCCCAGAATCGAGTCGTTGCCGACCATGCCCAGCAAAGTGTTGGCACTGTCGTTGCCCACCAGAATGTCGTTGGCGCTGCCGCCCGTCAGGTTTTCAATCGACCGAAAGTCCTGGCTGCTGCCATCGGCCACCGTGCCCAACTTGGTCAACAAGTTCGCATTCACAGCGACGCTGACGCCCGAATACACCACGGTGTCTGTGCCGGTGCCGCCTTCGAGTGTGTCATGTCCTTTGCTGAAAATCAGCGTGTCGTCGCCGCCTTTGCCTTGCAGCCAGTTGTCCCTGTCGTTGCCTTGCAGGTCGTCGGCATACGCAGAACCGGTCAGGTTTTCGATGCTTTGGTACGTATCGCCCGCCGCATCACCCAGCGTGCCGCCAGTGGCCAGGCTGGCTTTGACGGCGGTGGCTGCACCTTCATAAGAGACGGTGTCTGTGCCATCCACACCATTGAGGCTGTCGGCACCGCCCACATAGGCATTGGCCTCGTCCCCGGCTTTGGCCAGAAAGCTGTCGTCGTAGGCCGTGCCCAGGGCGTTTTCAATGCTGTCGTAAACGCCAATGTTCACATTGACCAAGCCCGAGGTGCGGTCGCTGAAGTCGACCCAATCGCTGCCTTCGCCGCCTTGCAGACTGTCTGTGCCCCCGCCCCCCGTGAGCGTGTCATCTCCCGCGCCACCGATCAAGGTGTCGTCGGCCAAACCGCCCTTCAAAACGTCATTGCCAGTGCCCCCATTCAAAGACAAGCCCGTGGTGTAAGCACTGCCATCGAGCGTGTCGTTGCCAGCCGTGCCCAACACGGCTTCCATGCTGGCAAATTGACTGCTCGTCAGTTCAAGGCGAATGCTGCTTTGCGCATTGGGCTGTGCAGACAAGTCAATCGTGTCCCGGCCCTCGCCGCCGACCAAGCTGTCATGGGTCAAGTCCAGCCCTTTGAACACGTCATCGCCCGCGCCACCGCGCAGACTACGGATCGTGCTGTGACCACCGACCACGGTGTCGTCTTTGGCAGAGCCTTCAAGGATTTCAAGACTGGTGTACACATCGCCTTGTGCGTAGTCCGTGCTGTTGCTGGTGTTTTGCAAGTCAATCAACAAGCCGGTCCGGGTTGCCGTTCCTTGATAGTCGGCATAACTGAGCACATCGGTGCCGTCGCCACCCACCAGGCTGTCGCCTCCAGCGCCACCCAGCAAGGTGTCATCGCCTGTGCCGCCCTGCAAGGTGTCGACGCCCGCACCGCCAACCAACACGTCGTGACCAGCGCGTCCGTCAAGAACGGCCCCTGCGTTGGCAGCCGTCAACTGATCGTTGAACTCGCTGCCCATCAGGCCTTCGATGCTGACAAAGCCCACGCCCCCGTTGCTGGCAGGCGCTGCAGCCAAGGACACGATCACCCCGGCGGTCGAAGCCTCATAACTGACGAAGTCCGTGCCCTCACCGCCATCGAGCGTGTCGGCACCACCGCCCCCCACCAGGGTGTCGTTACCGGCCAGGCCCTTGAGGACGTTGGCATGGGTGTCGCCTATCAATCGGTCTGCGTACGCAGAACCCGTCAGGTTTTCAATGCTCACATATTGGTCGCCTGCGGCCTCTTGCCCTGCGTTGGCAGAAGGGTCCAGCAGCGATGCCGTCACACCTGAAGTGGCTTTTTTGTAGCTGGCCGTGTCTTTGCCGCTGCCGCCGTCCAGCGTGTCGGCACCCAGGCCCCCTTCGAGCACGTCATCGCCGTGCCAGGCCACCATATTGTCTGCAGCGGCTGTGCCCTGAATGTCGTAGCTGTAGCCGTTGGAAGCCAACACAAAAATCGGATCGCCCGTGCTGTTCAGGCTGCGGGTCTGCTCGTTGTACTCGCTGTACAAGAACGTCAAGGTCTTGCCGCCCCTGTCCAACTCGGCTGTGCCGTTGTAGTACTTGGCAGCGATTTGAAAATAAGTCTGGTTTTGCTCGGGTGCAGCAGCGACATCCCAGCTGAGCTTCAACACGGCCGTGGCAGCTGCGGGTGTGAGGTTGTCGATGGTGATGGTGGCGCCAGCGGTCACCGCTTGGCCATTGATCTTCAGCCCGACGGGTATGCCTTGGGCATCGGCCGCAATGGTCAAGACCAACTTCGTGGCCGACGACAGCTGTGCCAGCTTGAGCAAACCATAAGCGGTGGTGTCTGTGGCTTGCCCCCAGTCTGCATGGACGGCCGTGCTGCTGGCGCCCGCCACCATCTTGACCGGCAAAGGGGTGTCTGCACGGACATTGGTGAAAATCAACTTGTCAAACGATTGCCCTGGTGCAGCAAAATCGACGTTGGTGATCTTGAATTGGTCGTATGGCACCCAAGAGGCTGACACAGCGGTTTCCACCTGACCCGTGTTGGTGCTCGTGTTGTCTTGTTTCTTGACATCACTAGGCGCAGCAGCAGGTTGCAGCACCACAGGCTCGGCCACGCTGTCTGAAATGCGCAAGGGTTTGACGGGTTGGCTGTCTTCGCGCACCGGGTTGTCCGACAGTCTGGCGTTTTGCAAGGACTGGATGAGTTGCGAGATTTCTTCTTGCACGGGGCCGGTCTGGGCATCGTCTTCGCCCTTGCCCAGGTTCAGACCCTGCCCGCCGGGGGCTTCTGATTTGCCCAGCTTCACCTCGGTGGAGCTGAGTCGAAAACTCGCAGCATCCGAAGGCTTCATCACACCGACTTTTTGGAGCAAGTCGGACAACAGCAAGCTGCCACCACCGCCAAAAACCACTTTTTGCGTCGCATTGGTGGTTGCCAGAAAAGCGCCCTCGCGCAACAAGATGCCCTCGCCATTGCCCAACACAATGAGCATGTCCAGGTCCAGCACCTGAACGGATTTCACATCGGTTTGCGAAACGGGCAATGTAAAAACCGCACTGCCGTTTTGCGTCTGGCTGTCCACCACTTTCACCGATCGCAACCCTTCCGTCGCTTTAGCGGACGGTTGAGCTGAGGCATCAGCAGGCAAAGCCGTGATGTTGGCCTGCGCCAACAAAACGGGTGAAGTGGAGGTAACGGATGTAGCCATGTTGTTCTATTCCCTGGGTCAGACTGAACGCTGTGTTGACGGGCTCGGTTTAACGCTTGCCGTCAGCTTCCGTCCCGCGCAGCTGCTCTGTCAGCATGATGAGGTGCCGCTCGTGCTGGGCACCTTGTTCGTGGTGCAAAGATTCAATGCGCTCAATCAGACGGGTCAGGATTTCACCTTCGTCCCGCACTGCGTTGGCCAGTTGGGTGTTCTGCGTGCCTTCGTTGTCGCGCATGCGAACCAAATGTTCCTGGTGTTCTCGGATCACGCGATCAAGCCCCCCAAAGCTGCCACCCAAAGTCTGGATGGCCTGCTGGACACCTCGCTGTTGGTCGGCCATGGCCGAGCGCAACTGCAACACTTCAAGCGCCGTTTGGTCCTGCCGTTGCAAAACTTCCGCTTGCTGGGCCAAGCTTTTGCTGAACTGCGTGTAGCTGGCCTCCATGATTTGCAGGGCCGATTCCATGCGGTTTTGCTGAGTGACCAAAGCCGACACCACGGTGTTCTCTCGGTACGCAGCAGGTGTGACTTCCTTGGCGATCTCGCGCACAGCCATCACGACCTGCTGCAAGCTGTCCAAACTGGCCTGTTGGCGTTCTTGGCTTTGCTGCAAGCTGTCGTTGACCCGACTCCACAGCTCGACTTCGTTGCGCTCAATCTTGACGGACAGCTGCCCGATGGAGCTGATGAGGTCGCGCACACGGCGTTCGGATTGGTCCAGCGAGACCACCAAGGCTTTCAGGATGGGTGACTGTTCGGCCACCGCATTCAGGCTGGAAGCGATTTGGTCGTTTTGGCTGCCGGTCTCGCCATGGGCCGAGAAATCGGTCAGGTAAACCAAGCGCGAGTGCATGGCCCCCACCAACTCACTGGCGCAACGCTTGACACCCACCATGAGCACGCTCATGACCAAGGAGCCCAACACACCAAACAAGGAAGCGCTGAACGCAACACCCATGGACTTCATGGGTGAACTCAACCGGTCAACCAAGGTGCGAACCGCTGCGGAGGCGTTACCCGATTCGACCATCGTGAACGCAGAAATCAATTTGCCGATTTCTTCGAGCGCCCCCAACAAACCGATGAAAGTGCCCAACAGGCCCAAACCCACCATGGCGCCAGACAAGAACTGGGGCAAATACAGGCGCATGTTTTGACGCGCCTCGAAACGGTGAACCTCGGCCTCCAGCGCCGCATGCTGCACATCGCTGATGGGTGCGTGCTGGGTTTCGGCCAGCAACTCCAGCACGTTACTGACATCAAAACGTTCGCCAGTGACCATCTCACGCAAGATGTCAGGGCTGGCGCCTTCGCGCGCAGCCACGAAGAACTTTTGCACAAAATTGCCTTCACGGTTCATGCGGTGCACGGCGTGCATCATCATGGCGCCGCCACCGGCCATCAGGACGAAGATCAGGTAGTTGATCTGGGGATGTGGGTTGCCTCGCATCGTGCCAGCGACCACGTCGTAAAACGCAGCAAAGCCGAGCAAGACAAAAAGAATCGGAATACCGACAAAAAAGTAATAGGGCTTCAGGCGTTTCATGCGGACCTCTCTTGCTTGCAGTTCACAAAATCGTTCAAAAAAACAGACACAACACACGGCGTCATCGGGGGATTCATGAGGGCTCCCTCAAGGCTTGTTGGGCAAACCGGGTCAGGGGCGACAACACGTAGCTCAAGACGCTGCGCTGCCCCGCCACGATGTCGGCGTGGGCCGTCATGCCCGGCAAAATGATCTGGTCGGCCAAAGCGCCACGGGCCTGGCCAGTCTGGATCACCACGCGGTAGTAGCGCTGGCCTTTTTCGTCGGCGAGGGTGTCGGCGCTGACCTCTTGCACCTGCCCCTCCAGCGCGCCAAAGATGGCGTAGTCATAAGCACCAATCAAGACACGCGTGGGCAAACCGGGGCGCAATTTGGCTCGGTCGTCGGGGCGCACACGGGCCTCGACCGCCAAGGGGCCTTCGCTGGGGGTGATTTCGAGTACCACCTCGCCAGGGCGCACCACGCCACCCAAGGTGTTGAAGTTCAACTTGTTGACAAAGCCCGTCAAGGGTGCGCGCACCTCGTTGCGGGCCAATCGATCGCTGTCGTTGGTGATGTTCAACTCAAAGCGGTTGATTTCGGCACTGATTTGCGCCAGTTCTGCACGGGCTTCGGCCCTGAAGCGGGAAGTCGACTCGTTCAGGCGCGAGGCATGTTCGGCGATCGCCGCCTGCAAACGTGGAATGGAACTGCTGACATCGCCCTGCGTGGTGGTCAGCCGCTGCAAGCGGCCTTGCGCATCCAGCCACTCCAGCTGGGATGCGGCCCCTTTACGGTACAGGCCTTCCATCACACCCAACTGTTTGCGCGCAACATCGACTTCGGTGGCCAAGTTCTTGACCCGGTTCTGGGCTTCTGCCAGCTCGGACTGGCGCTGGTTGATTTGCTGGCGCAAGGCACTTTGTTCGGCCCGGATTTTTTCACCGCGCTCACGGAAAGCGGCGCGCTCCAGGTCTTTTTGCGGCTCCGGGATGTCGGCCGAAAAAGCGGGGGCTGCGGCACCTTCGGCCTCGGCTTTCAGGCGTGCCTGTTGAGCCTTCAGCACATCAACCCGATTGCGGCCCTGCTGAACATCGGTGTTGGCTTGTGAACTCGACAAGCTCAACAACACATCGCCCGCCTTGACGCTTTGGCCTTCGCGCACCCGGATGTCGCGCACGATGCCCCCTTCCAGGTGCTGCACCAATTGCGCACGCGTGGAAGGAATGATGCGCCCTTCGGCCCGCACCACCTTGTCCACAGGTGCCAACGCAGCCCATACCACGATCACCACGACCAAGGCCAATATCACCTTCAGGAAACGCTGGTCCCGACGTTCGGACAAGGACTGACGCCATGTCGCCTCATCAGGCGGCTTGCGCAGCATTTGCCAAAGTTGTTTCAGTTGCATGCCCAGGCCTTCAAGGTGCGGGATTGACCGTGACACGGGCACTGTCGGCGGCAGCCTGCGCGCTCTCGACCACGCGCATGTTGATCAACTCGCCGGGCACACCGTTTTGAATCAGGACATTGCGCACCGCCACCGCTCTGTAATAGCCCAGACGGGCTGACTCGCTGAAGCCCTTGGGCGAGATGACTGTGATCTGCCAGCGGGTGGTCTTGGGAGGGCCATAGGCCTCCAGGCGCGTCATCACATCTTTGGCTTCTTCGGGCGACAAGGTCACCACCTTGGGGTCAAAGTTGACGATCAAACCTGCGCCGACCGTGCTCATGCTGGACTGCCCCTTTTCGTCCTTCATCACTTCCTGACGCGCATTCACCACATCCATTTTGGGGGTGGTGTTGGCCACATTGCTGCGGTTGGGCGAGCCACTGGAGCTGGAAGATGCCGACTGCTGCAGCGCCTGCAACTCTTGCTTGAGCTTGGCGTTTTCTTTCTGCAAGGCCTTCATGTCCTCGGTGGCGGCTTTGGATGTTTTTTCACTGCTGGATTGCGAAACCACAGGCGCATCGCCCGGCTGAGGCTTGCCCTTGGTGGTTTCTTCCAGCACAAAGCTCAAAATCACGATGCACATCACCGCGATCACAAACAGCAAATTGATCGCCAGGTTGGAGATGGCGTCCACATACCCCGGCCAGAAGATGTCGGAAGCGTCGTTGGATTCAGAGGAGCCAGCCATGGGTGAGCCTTTTTATTTTTTGAAAATCGGGTCAGACGAAGGAACGTCCTGCACCAGCACCCGTGCCTGTTCGCGGATGCTGGCCAGTTGCCCCATGTGACGCAGCAACTGCGCTTGCGCCAGCATTTGCTGACCAAGGGACTGGGTCAGTTTGTTGCGGGCCTGATAAAGCCGATCGCTCGCATCCAGGGCTTCCAGCATGGAGCCGATGCGTCCGGCCTTGAGCTGTTCGCGCACCGCCTCGGTCACGCGCAATGCAGACTCCTGCTCTTGCTGGCCCAAATTGATGCGCAAGGTGGTGGCCTGCAACAAGGCAAAGTCGGTGTCCACAGATTGCGTGATGCGCTGCTCGTTTTGTGCCAGCTTGTTTTGCAGTTCGTTCAAGTCGGCAGCGGCTTCCTTGCCCGCAAAATACTCCTTGCCGCCTACAGAAAACGCCCAGTTGAAAACCACCAAGGCCCGCTTGTCCTGGCGCTTGCCCAGCACACCGCCGTTGTTGGTGGACCGGTCATCCTCCAGGCTTGCCACCACGGTGGGCAAAGCCCTGCCGTATTGGGCACGCATTTGAGACTGCTGGGCTTCGACTTCGGCGCGCAGTGCACCGATTTCGGCGTTTTCACGCAGGGCCACCTCGCGCATTTCGGCTTGCGTGCGCGGCAAAGGGGGCAGCTGGTTGAGAAAAGGCAGGCTCAGCGTTTTGGGCGTGAAACCCAAGAGACGCTCGGCTTCGAGCAAGGCCGACTTGTAACCAGCTTGCTGTTCCAGGCGACTTTGGCGTGCGGCCAACACGCGTGAGCGGGCACGCTCCAGATCGGCCTGGCTGCTGGCGCCCGACTGGGTTCGCTGGTCCTGGTATTTCAAGATACCGGACAGGTTGTCCAGCAACTCGTCTGAAAACGCCACGGTGACACGGGCGGTGACCAGATTGACAACCGCCTGCACCAAGCTCATGGACACCTCGGCCTCGCTGGCCTGGCTGCGCAGCAAAGCGGCATTCAAGGTGCCCTGACTGGCGCGAAAACTTTCGATCGCCGGGTAGTTGAACAAGGGCTGCGTCAAGCGAAAGGAGGTGTTGCGGTAATCGTGCTTGCTGTTCGTCAGCGACGCACTGTCTGTCGTTTCCTTGCCGTCCGCATACCGACTGGAAAACGTGGGCAACAGGTCTGCCCGAGTCTTGGACAGTCTTTGGCGAGCGCTTTCGTGTCGGGCCTTGATCGCCTTGAGCTCTGGGCTGAAATCCAGTCCCACGCCCACCAGATCGGGCAAAGCGAACGTGGTTTGCTGAAGTTCGGCCTCGCCCTTGCGAGGGGCAGACACGCCCAAACCACCTTCGGGCTCGGGCAGGTCAATTTGGGCTTGTCCCATCAGCTGCGCAAAAGTCACGCTTTGGCGCGAAAAGTCGGGCGTCGACAAATTGGACTTGGGCTGCGCCTGCACAGGGCGGCGAATGAGCGTTGGAGCCTCCAGCGGGCCCAATTCGGGCAGGCTCAAATGGGCAGCGCGCAAAGCAGGCTTGGCGGCACCCTGGCGCTGATCTGCAGGGCGAGGCAACAAGGGCTTGAGCGCCACGGGCAATTCATGGCCAAGGCTGGTGGCCCTGTCGGATGGCTTGGTCTGGTCTGCCGTGACCTGATCCACCAACGCGCGCGTGGCGGCTCTCTGGCGCTCAATTTCAGCCGCTGTATTCGCGCCCTGATTTTGGCCCTGAGCCAAGACGGGAGACAGGTACGCAAGCCACATTGCAAGCACCAGGCGAGTCGCATACAAGGTCATGGATTGGGGTGCAGGGTAAGGGTTGTTTTTCATGAATCAGCGCTCACGCAAGGCTTCTCGGGCCCGCAAAACAGGCTTGAACACATAGGACAACACCGACTTCTGGCCGGTCTTGATGTCGACTTGGGCCAGCATGCCGGGAATGATGGGAAGGCTCTTGCCGTCCGGCGTTTTGAGGGCGGCGGCATCGGTGCGCACCAGCGCCCGGTAATAGGTTTCGTCGCGCCGAACTTCGTCGCGCAAGGTGTCCGGACTGATTTGCACCAGCTTGGCGGGCAACCAGCCATAAATGGCCGAGTCGTAGGCCGTGACTTTGACGATGGCTTCCATGCCGGGGCGCAAGAATGCGATGTCAGAGGGGCGAATGCGGGTTTCGATCAGCAGGCTGTCGTCCATGGGAATGATTTCCAGCAAATCCTGACCCGGCTGAATGACGCCGCCCACGGTGTTGATGCGGATGTTCTTGACCACGCCACGTTTGGGTGCCCGCAGCACCGTGCGGCGAAAGCTGTCTTCGCGGGATGTCAGGCCAGCACGCTGGCCCGCCAATTCGGACTCGACACGCGCCAGCTCGGCGGCCGCATCGGCGCGGAACTTACCGGACAGCTCGGACAAACGACCTTTGGCCTCGGCAATGGTCCGCTTGATGCGCAAGACATCCACATCCGACACATAACCCCCGGCGGCCATGGGTTCGGTGATGCGCAACTCGTCATTGGCCAAGCGCAGGGCTTGCTGCTGCGCACCCAAGCTGGCTTCAAGGCTGCGGCGACGCGCATCGAAGGTGTCTCGCTCATTGCGGGTCAACTCGGGCGCTCGGCGTTGCAGGTCGGCCGGAAATGCCAATGCACTGCCCTGCGATTCGGCACGCAAACGCGATGCCGCAGCCAACAAAGCATCCACTTTGGATTGACCTTCCTTGACACTGGCACCTTGGCGTACATCGTCGATGCGCAGCAAGGCTTGATCCAGCTCGACGGTATCGCCTTCGCTGACCATGATTTCGGCCAGAATGCCCGACTCCAGACTCTGAATGACTTGCTCTCGGCTGGTCGGAATCACCTTGCCGCTGCCGGTGGTCACCTCTTCGAGTTGTGCCCACGAAGCCCACAGCACAAAAACGATCAACACCAGCGCCATCGAATACAAGCCCCAACGCAAAACAGGTTGGCGCTCGCGCAAAGTGGCGGCGTACACATCGTCCACCAGGTCGAAGTCGGCCTGGGATTGGTTTTCGTGGCGAAGGCGCATGATTTTTTGCATCAGCGCCTGTTTGTCGCCATCTGTGCTTGACTGGGGCGCAGACACGCGTGGGGCATTCATGCTGCACCTCCGTTGGCCACGCGCTTGATGCGGCCTTCCTTGACCGCTTGCAAGACGGCATCACGCGGGCCATCGGCCAGCATCTGTCCACCATCGAGCAGCACGATGCGGCTGACCAAACTCAAAGGGCCCGGACGGTGCGTGGCCAACACCACGGTCTTGCCTTGCAATTCCGGCTGCAAGGCTTCCAGCAGCCGCTGCTCGCCTGCGGCATCGAATGCACTGGTGGGCTCGTCCAGCAAGATCACCGGGGCATCGGCCAGCAAAGCCCGCGCCAGCGCCACCATCTGCCGCTGACCGCCAGACAAGCTGGTGCCGTTTTCACCCAAGGGCATGTCCAGCCCCATGGGGTGTGTGGCCACCCAGCTCACCATGCCCGTCAAGCGCAAAACATGCTGCAAACGATCGTCGCTGACGTGGGGGGCGGCCATGAGCAAGTTGTCTCGCAGACTGGCCCTGAAAAGCACCGGGTCTTGCCCGACCCAGGCGATCTGGGCACGCAGGTCTGCGGGCGAGATTTGGGCCATGTCCAGGCCATCGAGCAAGACTTGCCCTGTTTCTGAGGGGTACAGCCAGGCCATCACCTTGAGCAAAGTCGACTTGCCGCTGCCCACGGGCCCCATGACGGCCACGTGTTCACCGGGTGCCACCGACAGGCTGCCGATTTGCAGCACTTGCCGCTGGGTGTGGGGATAGCTGAATTGAAGCTGCTGAACCGTGAGTTCACCCTGGGCACGCGACAGGCCAAGGTAAGTCCGGTCAGGCGTGTATTGCCCTTCCAGCTTCATGATGCGGTCCATGGTCTTGAATGCGCCCAGCGCATGCTGGTAACGGGTGAGCAAGCCCGCGACCTGGCCCAGTGGACCCAACGCACGGCCCGCCAAAATCGTGCAACCGATCAAGGCACCCACCGACATGCGGCCTTCCAGAATCAGATACACACCCCAAACAATCATGGCGTTGTTGCAGGTTTGCTGAACGAACTGTGTGAAGTTGAGCGTGATGGCCGAGGCCAAGCGACTGCCCATGGCGCTGCGGGCGGTGGTGGCGCTCAGGCGCTCCCATCGCCCTTGCAATCGGGGCTCTGCGCCCATGGCCCGGATTTGCTCCAGCCGCTCCAGAGACTCGACCATGAAACCGAGTTTTTGGGCGCTTTCATATTGGTAACGCTCAATCGATTCACGGATGGGCCATTGCGACATCCAACCCGCCACCAGCACCAACAAAGCGCCCACGATGGGCACCCAAACCAGCGGCCCGCCGAGCAAGCCGATCACGAGCAGGAACAAAAAGATGAAAGGCACATCGCTGAACGCCACCAGCGTGGTGGAGCTGACGAAGTCACGCACCGACTCGAAGTCTCGCAATTGCCCGGCAAACTGGCCACTGGAACCGGGACGGTCCTGTGCACGCAAATTGAGGATGTGCCGGAACAAGCGCGCCGACAAAAGCAGATCGGCTTTTTTGCCAGCCACATCCACCAGATAACCGCGCAAGGTGCGCAAACCCAACTCCAGCAAGCCCGCCAATGAAACGCCAATGGCCAACACCCACAGGGAATGCAAGGCCGCATTCGGAATCACGCGGTCGTACACGTTCATCGAGAACATGGAGGTGGCCAGCGCCAGCAGGTTGATCATCACCGCTGCCAGGGTGCTGTCCAGGTAGTAAGTGCGCAAGGTCGTGAAAACGCTCCAGAACCAGTGCGCAGCGTGTTGCGGTGGGTCTTCATGCGCATCCGCCTTCATGGGTGCACTGTCACGCGACGCAACCAAACGGGCCTGCAAGCTCCAGCCTGCCCAATCCACCTGCCATTGCGCCGTGTCGCGCCAAACCGCCGAGGTGCCAGCTTGCGCAGACACCAGCGCATGGCAAGCGTCGCCCTGACGCTCCAGCAGCAAGGCAGCACCTTCGGTGTTCAGCCCCACCACAACGGGTCCCATGCGCGCATCAAAATGCTCGGGGGCCAAGTGGCCGATTCGGGCCTCCAGGCCATGACGCGCCAGCACTTGTGCGACCGCCATGAGTGTGAGCGGTGCCTCGCCAAACTGGGCGCTTTGCGCCTGCAACTCACGCGCAGACACCCTCACCCCCAAGCGCAATGCCAAGGCGCTGAGCACGTCATAGACCTGTGGAGCCAGGCTCATGCTCGGACCTTTGGGAGCCAGTGTGTGCATGGCATTGGACGAATCAGGGGGGTCATCACAAACCCAAAACAACGGCCAATTGGCCCTGCAATCCGACCAGACGCCAGGCAGCCTTGATTTGGTCCAGCTCGGATGTCAGCTTGTTGGAGCGGGCCGTGAACAACTCGTTCTCGGCGTTCAACACATCGAGCAGGCTTCGGCGTCCGATCTTGAACTGCTTGCGACTGGCGTCCACCATGGCTTCTGCATGGTTGACGTAATCGGTATAAGACCCCAAGGACTGGCTGTGCGCTAGGAAATCGAACCAAGCCGTGCTCACGCGCAGCTGCAATTCATCGCGGGCTTTTTCATAGGCATAGCGGGTGGCGACTTCGCCCTCGCTGGCCGCCTGCACAGCATGCCCGTAGGCACCGCCCGCGGGGACGGTCCATTCGGCTTGAATGCCGAGGTACATATCGGACTGTTGACCTTTGACGCCACCCCAATCACGACCACTCTTGGCCGAAGCGTCCAAGCTCACGCGTGGACGATAAGGGGATTTGGCAAGCAAGACACCCTGACGGGCCGACTCGATGTCTGCACGGGCCACTTGCAAGGCAGGGCTTGCTTTCAGGGCAGCTTGATAAGCCTCATCGAGCGTGGGTGCGGGCGCAAAGGGGGTGAGACCGGGAAGTTCCTGCACCAGAGACAAGCCCGTCAGACTTTGAAACTCCAGTCGGACTTGCTCCAGACGCGCCAGGCGACTGGTGTTGACGGATTCGGCCAAAGCCACACGGCCCATGGCTGCGGGCAAATCTGCAGCGCGGCCCAAATCGAGTTTGGCAATGGCTTTGACCTGCTGAACGTATTCACGGTGCATGGCCAAGTTGTCTTGCGACAGCTTGAGCAAGCGATGGGCTCGCAACATCTCGGTGTAGGTCTCCAGAGTGCGCAGCATCAGGTCTTCGCGTTTGTCGACCAGTTTCCAATCTGCGCCCACAGAAGCGTGGCGGCGTTGTTCGATCTGCGCAGTCAAGCCATGGTCCAGCAGGGGCATGCTCACCCGCGCTTGGGCCTGGCTTTGTTCATAGTTGTTGGTCAGACGCGCGGCGTTGATTTTTTGCCGATCAAAGCCGGCATTGCCACTCAACACCAGTTTGGGCGCACGCTGTGCCTGCGCCTCTCTGGCTTGACTTTCGGCACCGCGGCTTTGCGCTTCGCTCAAGAGCAATTCGGGGTGACGCTGCAAAGTCATGCGCACATAACTCAGCACAGCCAAAGGAACGCTTGCAGCCGAGTCTGCTCCCTCTACCGTGGCGCTGGCAGACGAAACAAGTTGACGGTCCGCGTCGGGCGCTGCCTGAGCGAAACCCGAGAGAAGGCCCCCCACCAAAAAAATGACAACCAACTGAGTCAAGCTTTCACCCCATCAATTCAGCCAAGTCAATTCAAGTCGATCAATGCTACAAAAATGTCACTTGCACGCAAATACACGACCACGAGGAAACTTCACACGAATTTCCCGAATAACTTTTAAAGCTTTAATATTTTCAGTATTGTCCTACAAAAAAGTATTAAAAAAGGCAGTTAATTATCAAATACCAAACCTTAAAATTTGTTAAGAAACCACAGCACTCGATGATAAGAAAATTTTGAATATTAAATAGCTCATTTATTCAAGACTGGTTTTCACCAAATTGTCGGCAATGGTCACTGGGTGTAGAGTGCACCAATGACTACACAACACATCGCCATCATTGGAGTCGGCTTGGCCGGCGTGACCTGCGCACGCACATTGCGCCAAGCCGGTCACAACGTCACACTTTTTGAGAAAAGCCGGGGTTTGGGAGGCCGCATGGCCACACGAGCCAGCGCCTTTGGCAACTTTGACCACGGAGCACAGTACTTCACCGTGCGCGATCCGCGCTTTGAGTTGGCCATCGGCACCGCCCCCGGCGTGTGCAAACCCTGGAGCGCCAACGCCGTGCGCGTGCTCGACCCCAATGGCCGCGTGATCGAAGCCGGTCTGCCCGGCGGCGAACGCCACTGGGTAGCCACCCCCGGCATGAACGGCTTGGTCAAAGCTTGGGCTACACCCTTGGTCGAAGACGGCAATGTGCAGCTGCAGACACGGGTCACACAGATCATGGCCGACCCCATGAAGAAAAACAGCTGGCAGCTGCAGACCGAAACCGAAGACGGTGGTCAGCACATTTTTGCCGGATTTGACAAAGTCATTCTGGCCATTCCGGCCGCGCAAGCCATGGCCTTGCTGAACGCCTCGGGCCTCAGCGCGCTGGGCAAACCCCTGAACGATGTCCGCGTGGACCCTTGCTGGACGCTGATGCTGGCCTACCCGCAGGCGGTGCAACCGGGCCTGATCACCCTTGGGCCCCAGTGGAATGCGGCACGCAGCACGCACCACCGCATCGCCTGGATGGCGCGCGAGTCGTCCAAGCCCGGGCGCGAGCGCATTGAGCGCTGGACCGTGCAAGCCAGCGCCCCGTGGTCGGCAGAGCACGTCAACGACACCCCGGAGCGCATCACCGGCAAGCTGATCAAGGCGTTTGCCGAAATCACCGGCATCCGCGCCACCCCGGCGCATGCCGAGGTGCACCGCTGGCTCTATGCCAAAACCGCGCAACCATTGGGCCAAAGCCACCTTTGGTCCAAAGAGCAAGGCATTGGCATTTGCGGGGACTGGTGCTTGGGTCACCGTGCCGAAGACGCCTTTGTCTCAGGCCTGGAGCTGGCTCTGGCGGTGCTCAAAAAACGCTGACCGTCCATGGCATTGCGCTACACAGGCCGGTTTGCGCCATCGCCAACCGGCCTTTTGCATGCAGGCTCGCTGCTGGCTGCGCTGGCCAGTTGGCTTGATGCCCGCGCCCATGGCGGCCAATGGCTGGTGCGCATCGAAGACGTTGACACGCCACGCTGCGTGCCGGGTGCTGACCAAGCCATCCTGCAGCAACTGGCCACCTGCGGCATGGTGTCTGACGGTCCGGTGGTCTGGCAAAGCCTGCGATCTGACGTTTACCAACGCGCACTCGACACACTGGTCGCCAGGGGCTGGGCCTACCCTTGCGGCTGTTCACGCAAAGACATTGAAACGGCCGTCGAAGCAGCGCAAGCGCAGTCTGTGGCCCGCCACCAGGCTGCGGTCTACCCCGGCACTTGCCGCGCCGGGCTGAACGGCAAGCCAGCCAGGGCATGGCGCCTGAATGTGCGGGCGGTGCAATGGGCGCTCGGTCTGCCGCTTGTCACCCACTGGCAAGACAGGCGTTTGGGAGCGCAGCAACAAAACGTGAACGAAGCCGTGGGCGACTTCGTGCTGCGCCGAGCCGATGGCTTGTGGGCCTATCAATTGGCGGTGGTGGTGGACGACGCTGCTCAAGGCATCACCCATGTGGTGCGCGGCGAAGATCTGGCCGACAACACCGCGCGGCAAATCGTGTTGCAACAAGCGTTGGGGCTGCCCACACCCCAATACCTGCACACCCCTTTGGTGATGGGTGAGAACGGCGAAAAGCTCAGCAAACAAAACGGGGCCATGGCGCTGGACCTGCAGCAGCCCCTGCAAGCGCTGAATGCCGCGGCGCAGGCACTGGGACTGCCTGCGATGCCCGAACACACGCCCGTCGCCCAAGCGCTGGCCCATTGGACGACACTGCACGATCTTCACTGAAAGCCGCAGCCGCGATAATGGCGAGCTTTGTGAAGCACAACGCCTCTCACGCACTCCCCCGCCAAGACCTGACATGACGACGCCCGAAAACGCCCCACTGCTACCTGCAAACCCATCCGCCACCGAACAGGCCGCCCCAGATGCCCCCTTCATGCGCACCATCAAAACCTATGTGCTGCGCGCAGGGCGCATGGGCTCGGGCCAAGTGCGGGCTTTTGAGCAATTCGGGCCCAAGTTCCTGATCCCCTACAGCCCCGAGCGCCTGGATGTGCAGGCCGCCTTTGGGCGCACTGCACCGCTGATTCTGGAGATTGGTTTTGGCATGGGCGACGCCACGGCCAAGATCGCGCAAGTGCGTCCGGATGACAACTTTTTGTGCTGCGAAGTGCACGAACCGGGCGTGGGTGCCTTGCTCAAGCGCTGCGGCGAAGAGCACATTGACAACATTCGCATCGTGCGTCACGACGCCATTGAGGTCATGGACCACATGCTGGGCACGGACAGCCTGGACGGTGTGCACATCTTCTTTCCGGACCCTTGGCATAAAAGCCGCCACCACAAACGCCGCCTGATCCAGAGCCCCTTCATCCACCGACTGGCCCAGCACATCAAACCCGGCGGTTACCTGCATTTGGCCACCGACTGGCAGCCTTATGCCGAGCAGATGATGCAAGTCATCAGCGCCGAGCCCTTGCTGGCCAACACGGGCGATGCGGCCCAAGGCGGCTTCGCAGCCAAACCCGACTACCGCCCACTGACCAAGTTTGAAAACCGGGGCCTGAAACTTGGCCACGGCGTGTGGGATCTGGTGTTCCGCCGGGTCTGACATGAACTCATCAGGGCACACCGTTCAGTTGCCCATGCGCGATGGCGTGAGCGCCAGCGTGGTGTCGGTGCCAGCAGGTCATTGGCCCAGTGTGCTCGATTTTTTGGCCCAACGCATGCCGGGCATCGCGCGCAGTGAATGGGCCGAGCGCCTGCAACAAGGCCTGGTGCTGCACCCCAACGGGCAATGCGCCCTGCCAACCCAAGCATGTCAGCCAGGCGAGCGCCTTTACTACTACCGCAACCTGGCCGATGAACCCGTCTTGCCCGTGCAAGCCAGCATCGTGTTTGAAGACGAACACCTGCTCGTGGCCGACAAACCCCATTTCATGCCCGTCACGCCCGCGGGGCGCTATGTGCAGCAAAGCCTGCTGGTTCAACTCAAGCGCCTGACCGCTTGTGCTGATTTGGTCCCCTTGCACCGCATTGACCGCGAAACGGCGGGTTTGGTGTTGTTTGGCAAAGCCACGCACGAGCGCGCTGCCTACCACGCCTTGTTTCGCGACAAACACATCCACAAGGTTTACCACGCCGTGGCGGCCTGGCAACCCGATTTGGTTTTGCCACGCGTGCACACCAGCCGCTTGGTACCCGGCGAGCCGTTCTTCAGAACGCAAGAAGTCGCTGGGCCCGCCAACAGCGAAACACGCATCAGCCTGCTGCGCACATCGGGTGACCGGGCGCTCTACCAACTGGAACCCGTGACCGGCAAGCGCCACCAGCTGCGGGTGCACATGAACGCCTTGGGCATGCCCATTGAGGGCGACTTGTTTTACCCCACGGTGTTGCGTGGGCCGGATGCACCGGAGGACTTCAGCCAGCCTTTGCAGTTGCTGGCCCAGTCGGTGCAGTTCACTGACCCCCACACGGGGCAAGCCCGTGTGTTTGAAAGCCAGCTGCAACTCACGCTGTGAGTCAGCCTTTGACTTCGGTGGCCGTGATCGTGTACTTGAACGCGTCGGGCGTGTAAGAGTCCAAACGGCCTTCTGCCGTCTCGGCCACCGGGTACATCAAGAAGTTGACAGGCCCGCCCTTGGCACCCGGCAAGCTCACATCGTGCGATGTGTTCCAGGCCATCCAGTTGCCCTCCCAGCCGCCAAACAGGTGTTTGTAAACCGGGGCCACCACCGGGTGGTCGGTCTTCTTGATCCACTCGACCGTTTCCAGGCGCATGACCTTGGCCACATCGGCCGGGTCCATGGCCACCCAGCCATGGGCTTGCAAATACACTTCGGCGCGGCAATGCTGCGCCCCCTTCAGGCTGGCCGGGTTGCCCGACAGCTCTTTGTAGCCAAAGGCCGAAGGAGCCAAGCGGATGCCGTACACATCGCGCGCGGGCAAACCCACAGCGCGGCACAGGCCCACAAACAAGGCGTTCAGGTCAGCGCACTTGCCACCCAGATTGCCGGTCTCCAGCATGGTCTTGATGTCCCCTTCGCCACAACCGCGTGTCTTGGGGTCACGGAAAGCGTTGGTCACCACCCAGTCGTAAATCGCACGGGCTTTTTGTTCGTCGGTCTTCGCGCCCTTGGTGGCCTGCAATGCGGTGGTGCGCACGATGCCATCGATGGGCAACATCTGGGTGGCACGGGTGTAGTGGCGCAGCGTATCGGCCGCCTCTGCGGTGAAGCTGCGGCCCGGGCTCAGCTCGGACGCGCGGTTTTGGGTTTGCACGCGGCTGGTGATCTCGATCACCGGGCGAACACCTGCAGCGAATTCGGCCGTCACAAAGCGGGCACCCTCCACCAGATCGCTGCCCATGCGGGCGTTACCATTGCTGCTGAAACGGGTGTCCAGCGAATGCTGCCAATCGGTGTTGACGCTCGGCACGGGCAACCACACACGGGTGGCACCCTGGGGCTCGGCGATTTCGACACGGGTGGTCACATCAAAGGTGCGCCAGGTACCCACTTCGGGGGCAAAACGGCGCTCGGCTGCGGCAGCCGAAGTTTGGGCGTGCAACCAGGTGGGTGCAGCGAACATGGCGCCCAGAGCGGCGCCTCCTTTGAGCAAAGAGCGGCGAGCGGTGGTCATGAAAAAGAACTCCGAAACAGGGGTGAGACCTGTCGGCACACGCAAGGCGCTGGAAAGCGCCAATGCCCCGAAGGCAGGTCGCCCAGCACAAGGCGTGCGGGCTGGCGGATTATCGCCGAGTGGGGCTGGCCGATTTTTGCAAGGCGCTCAGCCAGCCAGCGGCTTCTGCACTCGACCAATCCACTTCACCCACCACGCGCCAACGGACTTGGCCATCGGGGCCGATCAGGAAGGTGGTGGGATAAATGCGAACACCCCAGCGCCGGGTCATCTCGCCTTGCGGGTCCAGGACCAGCGGAAACGCCAGGCCCTGAGCTGTCGCAAAGCGCTGCACCGCGCTGGCGGTTTCTTTCACATTGATGCCGATCACCACGGGTGGGCTGCCGTCGGCGCTGTGCAAGGCCTGCAAGGACGGCATTTCTTCCTTGCAAGGGCCGCACCAAGTGGCCCAAAAGTTGAGCACCACCACCCGCCCCTTGAGCTTGGCGCTGGTCCAGCGCTGGCCTTGCATATCCAGCACATCGATGTTGGGTGTGGGGTGCGACCGGGGCCACGGGGTTTTGTCGAACTGGGCGTGGGCCTGCAAAGGCCCGATCAAGAGCAAAAGACCGAACAGCACGGCCTTGCGGACCACCGAGCGAGCTGCCGTGATCACGCTGAGCACCTGCGCAATTTCAGGCATTCGCGAGCGGGGGCTCGCGCCCACAGGGGGGCAAACCCCACCGCGGGTGCGCCCTGCTGTGGCATCAAAGCCGCTCGGCAACCCAAGCTTGTACGCTGGCCATCGCCGCTGGCAAGGCCTTGGCATCGGTGCCACCAGCCATGGCCATGTCGGGCTTGCCACCGCCTTTGCCGCCCACTTGGCCCGCCACAAAATTGGCCAGCTCACCGGCTTTGACTTTGCCCACGGTGTCAGCGGTCACGCCAGCGGCGATTTGCACCTTGTCGCCGTCCACAGCGGTCAACACGATCACGGCGGTCTTGATCTTGTCCTTGAGCTTGTCCATGGTGTCGCGCAGGGTTTTGGCGTCGGCCCCTTCGAGCTTGGCCACCAGCAGCTTCACGCCCTTGACATCCACAGCCTGGGTCATCAACTCATCGCCCTGGGCCGAAGCCAGCTTGCCTTTGGCAGCGGCCAGTTCTTTTTCCAGTGCCTTGACCTGGTCCAGCACCTGTTGGATGCGAGCGTTCAATTCTGCAGGCTGGGCCTTCAGTGTGCCGGCGGCTTGCGACACCGTGTCTTCGAGCGACTGCAAATAAGCCAAAGCATTGGCGCCAGTCACGGCTTCGATGCGGCGCACGCCAGCAGCCACACCGCCTTCACTGACGATCTTGAACAGACCAATGTCGCCCGTGGCTTTGACGTGGGTGCCGCCGCACAGTTCACGGCTAGAACCGATGTCGAGCACACGCACGGACTCGCCGTACTTCTCGCCAAACAGCATCATCGCGCCGGTTTTCTGGGCGCTTTCGATGTCCATCACACGCGCTTGTGCAGCGGCGTTGGCCAAAATTTCTGCGTTCACTTGGGCTTCGATCTGACGGATCTCGGCGTCGGTCACGGGCGCGTTGTGCGCAAAGTCAAAACGGGTGCGCTCGGCATTGACCAAGCTGCCCTTTTGCTGCACATGGCTGCCCAGCACTTCGCGCAGGGCTTTGTGCATCAGGTGGGTGGCGCTGTGGTTGCGCACGGTGGCGGCGCGCACGGCCAGATCCACATGGGCTTGCACCGCGTCACCCACTTTCAGGCTACCGGATTGGACTTCGCCGTGGTGGCCAAACACATCGGCCTTGATCTTGAGCGTGTCAGCCACGTTGAACTGGCCGCCCGCGTTGTGCAGCATGCCCTGGTCGCCCACCTGACCGCCAGACTCGGCGTAGAAAGGTGTCGTGTCCAACACAACCACGCCTGCCTGACCGGCTTTCAGTTCGGTCACAGCATTGCCATCGGCGTACAAAGCCAGTACTTTGGCGTTGGCTGTCAGGTCTTCGTAGCCCACAAAGTCGTTGCCCGCGCCGGTGTAGTCCAGCGCCTTGTCCATCTTGAATTTACCAGCGGCTCGGGCTTGGGCTTTTTGCTTTTCCATGGCGGTGGCAAAACCCGCTTCGTCCACGCTCAGACCGCGCTCGCGGCAGACGTCGGCCGACAGGTCGAGCGGGAAGCCGTAGGTGTCGTGCAGCTTGAAAGCCACTTCGCCGGGCAGCACCTTGACGCCGCCTTCGAGTGCCGAATCCAGAATTTGCATGCCGCTTTGCAGCGTTTCAAAGAAGCGCTCTTCTTCCACGAGCAAAACGTCAGCAATGCGCTCGGCCTGATCGGCCATGTTGGGGTATGCCGCGCCCATGAGCTTGACCAAATCGGGCACCAGCTTGTGGAAGAACGGTTTTTTCTGGCCCAGCAAATAACCATGGCGAATGGCGCGGCGGATGATGCGGCGCTGCACATAGCCTCGGCCTTCGTTGCTGGGCACCACACCATCACTCACCAAAAAGGAAGTGGCGCGGATGTGGTCGGCGATCACGCGCAGCGACTTGTTGTTCAGGTCGGTGCAGCCGGTTTCGCGCGATGCGGCCTTGATCAGCGCATCAAAAATGTCGATTTCGTAGTTGCTGTGAACGTGCTGCAAGATGGCCGCCAGGCGCTCCAGGCCCATGCCCGTGTCCACGCAAGGCGCAGGCAGCGGCGTGACGGCACCGGTTTCGTCCATGTTGAACTGCATGAACACGTTGTTCCAGATCTCGATGAAACGGTCGCCGTCTTCATCAGGGCTGCCGGGTGGGCCGCCGGGAATGTGCGCACCGTGGTCGTAAAAAATCTCGGAGCAAGGACCGCAAGGGCCGGTGTCAGCCATCATCCAGAAGTTGTCTGACTTGTAGCGACCGCCTTTGTTGTCGCCGATGCGGATGATGCGGTTCTCGTGCTTGATGCGCTCAGGCGTCCAGCCGGCTTTGACAAAAATGCCTTCCCAAATGCCATGGGCCTCGTCGTCTTCCATGTACACGGTGGCGTACAGCTTGTCGGCGGGCAGTTTGTAGACCTCAGTCAGCAGTTCCCACGCCCATTGCAGCGATTCACGCTTAAAGTAATCGCCAAATGACCAATTGCCCAACATCTCGAAGAAAGTGTGGTGGCGGGCGGTGTAGCCCACGTTTTCCAGATCGTTGTGCTTACCACCGGCGCGCAGGCAGGCCTGTACAGACGCGGCACGCACATACGAGCGCTTGTCCGAGCCCAAAAACACGTCCTTGAACTGGACCATGCCCGAGTTGGTGAACATCAGGGTGGGGTCGTTGCCTGGCACCAAGGGGCTGGACGCCACCACGGTGTGGCCCTTGGACTCGAAAAAGTCCAGGAAAGTCTTGCGGATGTCGGCGACGGAAATAACGGGTTGGCTCATGGTGTTCTTTGCTTTAGATGCAACCAAGCATTATAAGTTTGCCCCACCCTCAGTTGTTTGCGTGACAGGCGGCCCCAGCCAACTGCGATATCGTGCAAAACATGGCACAATTTATTTAACAGGTTAAATAATATCCGGAGACACCATGGACATGAAGACATCCCCCCTCGCACTGCTGAACGACCCGACTTTGCTCAAGACAGACGCACTGATCAACGGCCAATGGGTCGCAGGCAGCCAGCGTTTTGAGGTGACCGATCCGGCCACAGGCCAGCACTTGGCGAACGTGGCCAACCTAGGCGCCGCCGAGGCAGATGCCGCCATTACCGCAGCCAACGCCGCTTGGCCTGCTTGGAAAGCCAAAACCGCCAAAGAGCGCAGCACCATCTTGCGCAAGTGGTTTGACCTGCTGATCGCCAACACCGAAGACTTGGCGCGCCTGATGACCGCCGAAAACGGCAAGCCCATTGCCGAGTCGCGTGGCGAAGTGGCCTATGGCGCGAGTTTTGTAGAGTGGTTTGCCGAAGAGGCCAAGCGCATCAACGGCGAAACCCTGCCCCAGTTTGACAACAACCGCCGTCTGCTGGTGCTCAAGCAGCCCATTGGCGTGTGTGCAGCCATCACGCCCTGGAACTTCCCGCTGGCCATGATCACCCGCAAAGTGGCCCCCGCACTGGCTGCTGGCTGCCCCGTGGTCATCAAACCCGCTGAACAAACCCCACTCACCGCTCTGGCGGCGGCTGAGCTGGCGATTCGTGCGGGCATCCCGGCCGGGGTGCTCAACATCATCACCGCCGACGGCCCCCAGAGCATCGCCATCGGCAAGGTTTTGTGTGCGAGCGACGTGGTGCGCCACATCAGCTTCACGGGTTCCACCGAAGTGGGCCGCATCCTGATGGCGCAATCGGCACCCACCGTGAAAAAAATGTCGCTGGAGCTGGGTGGCAACGCCCCGTTCATCGTGTTTGAAGACGCCGACATCAACAGCGCCGTGGAAGGCGCATTTGCCAGCAAATACCGCAACGCGGGTCAGACCTGCGTCTGCTCCAACCGCTTTTATGTGCAAGAGGGGGTCTACGAAGAGTTCGCCGCCAAATTTGCGGCCAAAGTCAAAACCGCCAAAGTGGGCAACGGCTTTGCAGAGGGTGTGAACCAAGGCCCACTGATCGAGCCCTCGGCCATCGACAAGGTTGAACGCCACGTGAAAGACGCCATCGCCAAAGGCGCGCGCGTGCTGACGGGCGGCAAGCGGCTGGAGGGCCAGTTTTTTGAACCCACCGTGGTCGCCGACGCCACCGCCGACATGGTCTGCGCCCGCGAAGAGACCTTTGGCCCCTTTGCCCCCATCTTCAAGTTCAAGACCGAACAAGACGCCATCTTTGCGGCCAACAACACCGAGTTTGGTCTGGCCAGCTACTTCTACAGCCGCGACGTGGGCCGCATCTTCCGCGTGAGTGAAGCGCTGGAATACGGCATGGTCGGCATCAACGTGGGCATTTTGGCCACCGAGCATGTGCCTTTTGGTGGCGTCAAGCAATCGGGCTTGGGTCGTGAAGGCTCGCACCACGGCATGGACGACTATGTGGAGATCAAATACCTCTGTGTCGGCGATATCCTGAAGTAAACTACACGGCTTCGCGGGTGTCGTTTAATGGTAGGACTTTTGCTTCCCAAGCAAATAACGAGGGTTCGATTCCCTTCGCCCGCTCCAAGTTTTCATGCCGATTTAAAGAAGGCCCCGCAAGGGGCCTTCGGCATTTTGACCCTTTGCCCATGAACATCACCGTCAACGAAGAACTCAAAGCCTACATCGACCCCTTGACCCCTGACGAGCATGACGCGCTGGAGCGCAGCATCCTGGCCGAGGGGTGTCGTGATGCGTTGGTGCTGTGGGGCAACGTGCTGGTGGACGGGCACAACCGCTACGGCATTTGTCAAAAGCATGGCCTGCCTTTTCAGACGGTGCAAAACACCCGCTTTCAATCCATGGAAGATGTGCACTTGTGGATGATCGACCAGCACTTGGGCCGACGCAGTGTGTCGGACTTTCAGCGTGGCGTGCTGGCTTTGCGCAAACGCGAAATTCTGGCCGAGCGCCGCGCCAGTGCCATCGCAGCAACCGATCCAGCCAACACCGCCGAGTCATCGCACACATCGGATGCCGGAGTGAACGATGCCAGCCACAACCCGCTCAAAAGCCGCTCTGACATTGCCAAGGCTGCGCGGCTGAGCAGCAGCCAAGTGGTACACATCGAGAAGATTCAGAAACAAGCCGCCCCCGAACTGGTCGCAGCCGTCAAAGCCGGCACCATCTCACTCAATGCCGCCGCTGCCGTGGCCAGCCTGCCCGCCGAAGAACAACAAACAGCGGCACGGGGAGGCAAAGAAGAACTCAAGCAAGCGGCCAAGCGCGTGCGCGAAGTGCAACGCAAACCGGCCAAAGACGATGCGCAGGACTCGGAACACAGCGCCAGCGATGAGCTGATTGGCTTGCAACAGCGTGTGGCGCAGTTGACCTCAGAAAATGAGCGCTTGCGACAGGAAGTGGCCGAACTGCGGGCGCAACTGGAGCTTTGAAGGGATCTTTGACGGGGTCTTTGATTCGGGCAGGCCAGGCCAACAAGTCAAGGCGTCCGGCTGCCTTCACGCAACACAACGGCTGTGGTTTTGGCGTCGGGCAAGCGAAGACGCACACCTTGAAAGTAAAGCTGTGCTTGTTCGGCTTGTTCAAAATGCACACGCCAAGGCGCTGGACCGTAGACGCTTTTGGCTTCATTCGCTTTGAGAAAGAAGACTGTGCGCGAGCCTGCCCCATCGACCACGCAAACGGTGCCTTCTCTCTGGGCCACCAGATAAACCATGTCACCCGGTTTGCTGGGTTGCGAAGGCATCAGCACAGCGTCCGTCTGGCTCGACTGACACAAGGGAATTTCCCCCACGGAGGCCACATGACCCGTTCCAGAGGCAACAGGTTCTGACGCGACAACAACAACGGACCGTGCTGCAGCAGACTCAGCAACTGAGGCAGAAGATTTTGCACTTGACCCCATTGCCACTGCGCGTGCAACGGGTTGAACCTGCGTCTGAATCAACGGCGCAGCAGCTGCGGAGGATTCAGGCGACATCGCCACCGCCCGATGCCAGAAAGAAGGCATCACGCCACGGCCTTGCCATGGGTATTGAGTCCAAACAATGACCGCCAGTAGCCCCAAGGTAAAGAACGCGAAGACCATCAAGCGGGAATGGCGCATGAAGACGGAGGCCGGTCTGGCCGCTTGCGCTCTTTGCAAGGACAACTCAATCAGTTCATCCACCACCGAAGAACCAGGCTCACTGGCCAGATCATCCGCCGGACGGATCACTTCAGCAGGATCCCGCCCCAACAGACTGGCGACTTTGCGTGCCGCGTTCTCCTTGATGGATGCGGTGTAAAAAAGGGACGTACCACCCGACTCCAATTGCTGTATCTGCGCCACGGACAGGTTGGCGCGACCCGCCAATGTGCTGGCATCGAGTTTTTGAGACCCACGCCACTCGCGCAGCAATTCGCCGCGCACCCGATCGGTCGTTGAATTCGACATGTCAAAGGACAAAAATAAAAACGTTATTTTGTATTATCTTTTTACAAAGCTGAATACAGGAAAACCCATAAAGCCCTTATGAATATTGTTTTTGAGACAAATAATATTCAATTAAATCAAAGAAAACAAAAAAGCCGCAAAGGTTTGCGGCTTTTTCTCGAATTCGGCTGACCCCTTGATCAGAAAATCAGCTTCACACCCGTCTTGCTTTGCAGCACCTCAGGCGTCACGCCCGGGGCCAGCTCAACCACTTTCAGGCCCGCGTCGGTCACGTCCATCACGGCCAAGTCAGTGATGATGCGGTCCACCACGCCCACGCCGGTCAAAGGCAAGGTGCAGCTGGGCAAAATCTTCAGGTCTTCGGTGCCGTCTTTTTTCTTGGCAACATGTTCCATCAAGATGATCACGCGCTTGACGCCTGCGACCAGGTCCATCGCGCCGCCCATGCCCTTGACCATCTTGCCGGGGATCATCCAGTTGGCCAGATCGCCCTTTTCACTCACCTGCATCGCGCCCAGGATCGACAAGTTGATCTTGCCGCCACGGATCATGGCAAACGACTGCTCGCTGCCAAAAATCGACGAGCCCTTGATGGTTGTCACCGTTTGCTTGCCCGCGTTGATCAGGTCGGCATCGACCTCGTCTTCGGTCGGGAAGGGGCCAATGCCCAGCATGCCGTTCTCGCTTTGCAGCCAGACTTCTTTGTCTGCGGGCACAAAGTTGGCCACCAGCGTGGGGATGCCGATGCCCAGGTTCACATAGAAACCGTCTTCCAGTTCGTGGGCCGCACGCGCGGCCATTTGGTCTTGACTCCAGCTCATATCAGGCTCCTGTTTTTTCGGTCACGGCGGGCTTCATACGCCCGCCTTTTCTGTAATGGTGCGTTTTTCAATGCGCTTTTCCGGATTCGTGTTCAGCACAATGCGGTGCACATAAATGCCGGGCAAGTGCACGCTGTCGGGGTGCATCTCGCCGGTCTCGACGATCTCCTCGACCTCGACCACGCAGATCTTGCCGGCCATGGCCACCGCAGGGTTGAAGTTGCGCGAGGTGTAGCGGAACTGCAGGTTGCCGGACTTGTCGGCGCGGTGCGCTTTGACCAGCGACACGTCGGGCACCAAAGAGCGCTCCATCACGTAGGTCTCGCCGTCGAACTCGCGCAGCTCCTTGCCCTCGGCCACCAGGGTGCCCACACCGGTCTTGGTGAAGAAGGCCGGGATGCCCGCGCCGCCCGCACGCAGCTTCTCGGCCAGCGTGCCTTGGGGGGTGAACTCCAAAGCCAGCTCGCCCGCCAGGTACTGACGCTCAAACTCTTTGTTCTCACCCACATAAGAAGAAATCATCTTCTTGATCTGGCGGGTCTGCAGCAACTTGCCCAGACCGAAGTCATCCACACCCGCGTTGTTGGAAATCGCGGTCAGGTTTTGCACACCGCTGTCCTTCAGCGCATCGATCAGGGCTTCGGGAATGCCGCACAGGCCAAAACCGCCCACGCCAATGAGTTGCCCGTCAGCCACGATGCCCTTCAAGGCCTCGGCTGCGGAAGGAAAAATCTTGTTCACGCCAGACTCCGGTAGAGGATGAAAGCGCTACGATACTACGTATTCAAATACGTAGTTTTTCGTAGAGGGCGGCCCTTATATGCACGCAACTCACCCCAGTGACATTCGGCTGCAGGGGCAGCCTCCTACAAGACGCGTGATTCCGCGGTGAGCGCGCGCCCCTGCTTGCGAATCTGGCAAACACCCAAAAATGAACACAGACATTGACTACCGACTGGCCTTTGACCTGGCCCCTATTGGCATGGTGCTCTCGCGCAACCGCACCATGGTCGACTGCAACCAACGCGTGTGCGAGATGTTTGGCGTGCCCCGCGAACAACTGATCGGCCAGACCTTTCAGCTGCTCTACCCCAGCGCCGACGAGTACGAGCGCACGGGCCAGCGCATCACCCCCATCCTGAACGCCAAGGGCGTGTACGCCGACGACCGCGTCATGAAACGGGTGGACGGGCGCTTCAAGGGCGAAACCTTCTGGTGCCATGTGACAGGCCGGGCCCTGAACCGCGACGCACCACACGAAGCAGGCATCTGGACTTTTGAAGACCTGTCGGAGCGCAAACCCGTGAAGGCCGAACTCACCGCCCGCGAACGCGAAGTCGCCGCCCACCTGATGGATGGCCTGACCAGCAAAGAGATCGGCAAGGCCTTGGGCATCAGCCACCGCACGGTGGAGATTTACCGCGTCAAGCTCATGCGCAAATACCAGGCCTCAGGGGCCGCGGATTTGATTCAGAAGTTGATGCGGGGCTGAATACCCAAAGACTCAACCACGGGACAAACCCGCCACCCGCCGCAAATGCTGCGCCACCCCACCAAACTGCTGCTCGATCACCGTCAGCCGCTTGAAGCCATGGCCCACGACCAGCTCGTCGGTCATGCCCATGCCGCCATGCAGCTGCACCGCGCCCTGCCCCACCAGGCGGGCTGCGCGCAGCACCGTCACATGGGCCGATGACACCCGCTCGGCGCGGCGCTCCGGGCTGTCGCCAGCCACATCAGCACAAGCCCCCACTGCCGCCGCGGCTTGCACCAGCGCAAGGTACATGTCGGCCATGCGGTGTTGCAAGGCCTGGAAGGCGGCCAAGGGCTGACCGAACTGTTTGCGTTGGCTGGTGTAGTTCAGTGTGTCGCGCATCAGGGCCTGCATCACGCCCACGGCTTCGGCACCTGCGGCCAGGGTGGCGGTGTCCCAGGCTTGCGTGAGTGCGGCCAGCGCATCGCCCTGGCCCAAGACGGCCTGCACGGGCGTTTGGTCAAAGGCCAACTCGGCAGCCCAGGCACCGTCGATCAAACGCACATCGCGCCGCTGCACGCCGCTGGCTGCGGGGTCGACCAGGCCCATGCGCAGCTGGCCCGCTTCGTCTCGCGCACTCACCAGCCAGTGCGTGGCTCCGGGCGCGCCGCGCACCAGGGCTTTGCGCCCGCTGATGTGCCACTGGCCGTTCGCCTTGTGCAAGCGGGCCTGCACCCGGCTCAGGTCGGTGCGGCTTGCGGGCTCGAGCGCCGCCACGGCCAGGCGCACTTGGCCGTCGGCCACGCCTTGCAGCAAAGCATCGGCCGCAGAGTCGCCCAGCGCTTGCAGCAATGTCGCGCCCAACACGGCGGTGCTGCTGTAGGGTTCGGCCACCAAGGCCGCTCCCAGGGCCTGGCAAATCAGCATTTGCTCGGGCAAACCACCGCCCAGGCCGCCCAGGCTTTCGGGCAGCGCCGCACCCAAGAGGCCCAGCTCACGGGTGAGGCCTTGCCACAGCGGCGCAATCGCCTCGGGGCTGGCGATCATCTGTGCGCGTTTGTCGAAGGGCAACTTGTCTTGCAGCCAGCCTTGCAGACTGGCCAAGAGCATGGCCTGCGTTTCGTCGGTGGGCACCACAGGCTCCACCACCTCGGCGCCCAAAATGTGGCGGGCGATCAGGTTGCGCTGCACTTCGTTGGTGCCGCCATAAATTGAAGCGGCGCGGTCGTTCAAATACGCACGCGTGGCAAACACCGACTCTTCGGGCACAGGCAGCGCGTGGGCGCTGGCTTCTTCCACCGTCAGGCTGGTGGCGCCGTAAGGGCCAGCAATGCTCAGGCCCAGCTCGGTCAGATGCTGCTTGAGCTCGGTGGCCAGCAGCTTGCCCATGGACGGCGCAGCAGGCAGCCAGCAAGGCGGCGCGCCGCCGCCAATGCGCGCGGTCAGCACCTGTTGCTCCCAAGCGTGCAAGGCGTCGATGCGGCACTGCGCGTTGGCCAGGGTCAGGGCGATGTCTTCCTGCTCGGTGTCCTGGGTGGCAAACGCATCGCGCAAAGAGGCATGAAGCCGCGCCAGACGGCCCCGCAAGAACGGCGCAGAGGAGCCGCCGCGCTCGTGCTCCAGCAGGTATTTGGCAATGGTCCAGCCCTGGTTTTCTTCGCCGATCAGAGCGTCAGCGGGCACGCGGGCTTCGTCAAAAAAGACCTGGTTGAACTCGTGGTCGCCCGAGATGCTGATGATCGGCCGGATCTGGATGCCCGGGTTGTTGAGCTCGAACATCAAGAAGCTGATGCCTTGCTGCGGCTTGCCGCTGCTGTCGGTGCGCACCAGGCAAAACATGTGGGTGGCGCGGTGGGCGTGGGTGGTCCAGATTTTGGAGCCATTGATCACCCACTCGTTGCCTTCACGGCGGGCGCGGCATTGCAGCGAAGCCAGGTCGGAGCCCGAGCCCGGCTCGCTGTAGCCCTGGCACCAGTAGCTCACGCCGTTGCGGATGTCGGGCAACCAGCGCTCTTTTTGGGCCTGCGTGCCAAACGCCACCAGCACAGGTGCGGCCATCACCAGGCCCAGGGGCGAGACCTTGGGGGCGTCGGCTGCCGCCATCTCGCTGGCAAAAATGTCGTGTTGGCGCGGCGTCCAGCCGCAGCCGCCCCACTCTGCAGGCCAGTGTGGCGCAGCCCAGCCGCGCTTGGCCAGAATCCGCTGCCACGGGATGCCCACCTCGTAGTCCGAAAAAATGCCCGAGGTGCGGTGCCCGCCCAGACGGATCTCGTCGGTCAGCTCGGCAGCCAAAAAGGCGCGCACTTCGTCGCGGAAAGCTAGCTCTTCTTTGCTCAGGTTCATGGGGACTTTGCTCCAAGGGACGGAAAGAAAAGGCCGCCATCGCAAGATGGCGACCCGGTCAATGACAGGTTCAGAAACCGACGTAACGCACGAAGTTGGCTTCGTCTTCGCGCACCGACTTGACGGTGTTGGCCACAAAGGACTCGTCCGGGTAGCCCATGGCGATGCAAATCATGATGTTTTGGTCGTCCGGAATGCCCGCGTGCTCGCGCACCACGGCCGACTGCATGATGCCCTGGCCGTTGATCACGGTGCCCAGGCCCCGCTCCCAGGCGGCCAGCACGATGGCGTGCGACAAAGCCCCCAGGTCAAATTGGCTGATGGCGGCGGGCTCCAGGTATTTGTCGTAGGTCAGCACCAAGGACACAGGCGCATCGAACTGCCGAAAACCCCGCATCACCCAATCGGTGCGGCGCTCTTTGTCGTCACGGGCGATGCCCATGGCGTCGAACAGCTGGATCGCGATGTCCACCTGGCGCTTGCGGTGGATGCCCTCGTAGGCCTCTTTCATCGGGAAGTCGCGCTTGGGCGGCACGCCCTTGACCATGTTCTCGGTGTTGCCCCGGCGGATGCGCTCAAGCGGCTCACCCGTGACCACATGCACATGCCAGGGCTGCGTGTTCATCGACGAGGGCGACCATTTGGCCACCGCAATAATCTCTTCGATCACCTCGCGGGGGACCGGTTTTTGTTGGTAGCCGCGAACGCTTTTGCGGGCTTTGATGAGTTCTGAAAATTCCATGGGTGTTGTGTCTCCTCACCCGAGAATGGGTGAAAAGACGCCCCCCGTCAATGCGCGCTTGTTGCCTTGGTTACTCGGGCATCAGCCCTGGGCTTGCACCACTTCGGTGACGCTGCGAAAGGCGTCGATGGCCGTCGGGAAGCCGCAGTACACGGTGGCGTGCAGCATGACTTCGCGCAGCTCTTCGGGTGTGGCGCCGTTGTTCAGGGCGCCACGCGCATGGGCTTTGAGTTCTTGCTGCTTGCCCAATGCGGTGAGCATGGCCACGGTGATCAGGCTGCGGGTCTTCAGGTCCAAGCCCGGACGTTGCCAAACATTGCCCCAAGCATTGCGGGTGATGAACTCCTGCATGGGCAGGGTGAAGTCGGTGGCGGCGCCCAGGGCGCGCTCCACGTATTCGGGCCCCATGACTTGAGCGCGGGTGGTGAGACCCGCCTGAAAGGCGGCGTCATCGGGGTGCGCCTCGCGGGCTTGCTCGATGTTTGAAAGTGCGGGTGTGTTGGACATGACAGGCTCCTGAAATGTCTCTGAGCATAATCAAAAGCATCAACCCAATGGAGACACCATGAGCACACCACCCACCCCACGCTACCCGGCCCCTGAAATCAATGACTTGCCCGAAGACATCAAAGCCAAGGTGCTGGAAGTGCAGGAAAAAGCCGGGTTTGTGCCCAATGTGTTTTTGGCCTTTGCGCGTCGCCCAGCCGAGTGGCGCGCGTTTTTTGCCTACCACGATGCCCTGATGGTGCCCGAGTCGGTCGGGCGTGAAAGCGGCCTGACCAAGGGCGAGCGCGAGATGATCGTGACCACCACCAGCGCGGCCAACCACTGCCTGTATTGCGTGGTGGCACATGGCGCGATCTTGCGCATTTATGAAAAGAAACCGCTGGTGGCCGATCAGGTGGCCATCAACCACCGCAAGGCCGACATCAGCCCCCGCCAGCGCGCCATGCTGGACTTTGCGATGAAGGTCTGCCAGCACTCCGACCAGGTGGAAGACGCCGACTTTGCTGCCCTGCACGCGCACGGCTTCAACGACGAAGACATCTGGGACATCGCGGCGATCACCGCGTTCTTTGGGCTCTCCAACCGCATGGCCAGCTTCAGCGGCATGATGCCCAACCCCGAGTTTTACCTGATGGGCCGCGCGCCCAAGGCCAAACCTGCCGCCTGAGCGGGCCGGGCCAGCAAGGCCCAGGCCATTTGGGTCAAGGCGTCTTCAAACGCCGGGCTGCCCAACAGGGGCGACTTTTCCAGACTGGCGCTGCGCAAGGTGCCAATCACCGAGCGGGTCAGCACAAACATTTGCGCGGTGCTGGGCAGTTGCAACGCGGGGTGAGCGATCCGCTCAAAAAAGATGGCCAGTCGGTCGGCCACTTGACGCACGGCGTTGGCCGTCTCGTCGGGTTTTTCCAGTGTCCAGCCCAGACGGATCAAGGTCTGGCTCAGGCCTTTGCCCTTGGCGAAACCGTGCAGCAGGATGTGGATGGCTTTGCCCAAGAGTTCACGGCCGTCCATTTGCTGCACATCGGCACGGGTTTCGAGCGCACTGAGATAGCCCTCCAGCTCTTGCAGCACCAGATCCTGACCCCGAGCGGCCATGGCGCGCACCAACATCTCCTTGCTGGGGAAATACTGATACAGCGTGCCGATCGAAAAACCTGCCGCCGCAGCGACCTTGTTGGTCGTCAAACCGGCTTCGCCCTCTTTGTCCAAAATCTGAGCAGCGGCCTTGAAAAGGGTCTGAATGGTTTGCTGCGCACGGGCTTGGGTGGGCTCTCGCCTCTGGCTGAGCTTGGGCTCTGACGTGGTTTTGGGTTTGATCGTTGCCATCTGAAGGTCTTTTCAAAATCTGAGCAGTTTGCGAGTTGTGATGCGTCAAAAAACCTGAATAATGCTCATATTCTGACGGATTCGAGAAACTGCCACATGAACAACACCCACCACGCCCCCACCGACCTCACCGTTCGCCGCTTGGCCGTGGACTTGAGCCAAGGCTTTTCACGGCACTGGAACGGCGGCGATGCCTTTCTGACGGCTTATGCCAACGCTTTGTCGATGAGCTTTCCTGTAGGCGAGCAATTTTTCATCGACTCGGTCAAAAACGGTGCCAAGGTCTTGCCCGACACGCCGGAGAATGCCGACCTGAAAGGTGTTGCCAAAGGTTTTATTGGCCAAGAAGCCACGCACCGTCATTTGCATGGACTGTACAACGCCCACCTGGAAAAACAGGGTTTGGTCAACCACTGGGGTCCACGGGCGGATCGCCGCATGCAAATGGGGCGTGAGCAATTCTTCAGTCAAAGCGACAAAGGCTACCTGCACGAACTCGCCATCACGGCTGCGTTTGAGCATTTCACCTCCATCTTTGGCGACCTGACGCTGGAACGCATGGACCAAGCCGGAGACTGGTTTGCGGGCGCAGAAGAGCCCCTCAAAACCCTGTGGCGCTGGCACGCCGCAGAAGAATCCGAGCACAAATGCGTGGCGTTTGACCTGTACCAGCGCCTGGGTGGCAACCACACCTGGCGCATGCGCTGGTTTTGGTATGTGACGGTCCAGTTCAGCACGGACGTGCTGCGCCAAACCGTCAACAACCTGTGGCATGACAAAACGCTCTTCAAGCCTTCCACTTGGTGGTCGGCCAGCAAGTTCTTGTTCGGTCGGCAAGGCATGGTCTGGCGTGTGGCCAAGCCGGTTTGGGCATACACCCGCAAAGACTTTCATCCCATACAGGTGGGCCACCCGACCCAAGCCAACGATTGGCTCACACACCACGCTGACCAATGGACAGCGGTGGGGGCCAAGGCCTGAGCGCAGCGCTTGGGCCAGTCACGCCCGTGGTCAGGGCGTGACTTTTTCGCGTACCCAGTCGGGTAAGTCCACCGCTTTTTGTTTCGGAAAGTCCACCCAAATGGTGGTGGCGCCGCCCGCTGCATCCACGCGGCCGGGCTGGTCCACCCGCTCGAGCGTGCACCAGCTTTCAAACGTGGTGCGGCCCGGATCGCTCACATACATCTTGGCCAGGATGTCGCCGGGGTATTCAAACTGCCGGTAGAAGTTGCAAAAGGCATTGACGATCACCGGCCCCTCACCCAGAGGGTTCAGCACAAAGCCGATTTTGTCGAACCAGTCGATCCGCACCGACTCCAGGTACCGAAAGTAAACCGTGTTGTTGACATGGCCCATGGCGTCCATGTCGCCCCAGCGGATGGGGATGACCATCTCGTGAACGAGTTTCTTGTGCTCAGGCAACTCCAGCTTCATGGCTCAGCTCCTCAAACAGCAAATCCATCGTCGGCCGAAATGACCGCGCCATTGATGAAATGGCTCTGGTCGCTGGCCAGCATGACCAGCAAAGCGTCCAGGTCCTGCGGCTGGCCCACGCGCTTGCGGGGCAGCATGCTGATGAGTTTTTGGCCCTGCTCGGTTTGCCAATGGTGGTGGTTGATTTCGGTGTCGATGTAGCCCGGACAAACCGCATTCACGTTGATGCCAAAACGCCCCCACTCCACCGCAAAGGCTTTGGTCATCTGGATCACGGCGGCCTTGCTCATGCAATACACCCCAATTTGCGGCAGCACTTTGAGGCCCGCCATCGAGGCAATGTTGATGATGCGCCCGCCCGTGAAGCTGCCTGGCGCGGCCCCTTTGGCGCGCGCCAGCATGCGTTTGCCCACCTCTTGCGCCACAAAAAATGCGCCACGCACATTGGTGTTCATGATGAAGTCGTAATCTTCTTCGGTCACGTCCTGGATGCGCTGGGTGGTGCTCACACCCGAGTTGTTGACGAGGATGTCGATGCTGCCCATTTCGGTTTCGGCATGGGCCACGGCGGCTGCAATGCTGTGCCGGTCGGTCACGTCCATCTCGACCACATGGGCATCACCCCCTGCAGCTTCGATTTCGGAGCGCAGGTCTTTCAGCTTTTCAACCCGCCGGCTGGCCAGCACCACGCCAGCACCGGCGGCAGCCAGCGTTTTGGCAAATTGGGCACCCAAACCACCCGATGCGCCGGTGACAAAAGCCACGCGGCCCGACAAATCAATTTCATAAGCCATGGTAAATCCTTCAAAGGGGTACATGCCCGCTGTTGCCAACGGGTGACACCATTGTGCGGGGGAACGCCCTTTCTGCCGCATAAAATGAGTCACACGCCCGACACGCCCGTGTTGGCCCCGAATCCACAACTTCAAACAGAGACGTTCATGAGCCCCGAAGAAATTTTGAGCACTTATGGCCCCCGCGAATCCATGGAATACGACGTGGTCGTGGTCGGCGGCGGCCCCGCTGGCTTGTCCACCGCCATCCGACTGAAACAGCTGGCCGCTGAAAAAGGCACGGATGTGTCCGTCGTGGTGCTCGAAAAAGGCGGCGAACCCGGCGCGCACATCCTGAGCGGCGCGATCATGGACCCCAAAGCGCTGTCTGAACTCTTTCCCAACTGGAAAGAGCTGGGTGCCCCGCTGAACCAGCCTGTGACCGACGACGCCTGGAGCTTTTTGTCTGAGACCGGTGCCACCCGCACCCCCGGCATCTTCTTGCCCGAATGCGCACAAAACCACGGCAACTACATCATCAGCCTCTCCAACTTCACCCGCTGGCTGGGCCAGCAGGCCGAGAACCTGGGCGTTGAGATCTTCCCCGGTTTCACCGCCGCTGAAGTGCTCTACAACGAAGATGGCTCGGTCAAAGGCGTGGCCACCGGCAATATGGGCGTGGGCAAGGACGGCGAGCCGACCGAAAACTTCCAGCTGGGCATGGAGTTGCACGCCAAGTACACCGTGTTCGCCGAAGGCGCTCGCGGCCACCTGGGTAAGCAGCTGATCGCCAAGTACAAGCTCGACGCAGGCCGCGACCCGCAAACCTACGGCATCGGCATCAAGGAAGTGTGGGAAATCGATCCTTCACGCCACACCCCCGGCTTTGTGATGCACACCGCCGGCTGGCCCATGAACAACGACACCTACGGTGGCGCGTTCATGTACCACATGGAAGACAACAAGGTCGCCATCGGATACGTGGTCGGCTTGGACTACGCCAACCCCTGGCTGAGCCCGTTTGAAGAGTTCCAGCGCTGGAAGACCCACAATAACATCAAGTGGTACTTCACCAACGACAAGGGCGAAGTCAACGCCAAACGCATTGGCTACGGCGCGCGCGCCATCACAGCAGGCGGCCTGATGAGCCTGCCCAAGACCGTGTTCCCGGGTGGTGCGCTGGTCGGCTGTGACGCCGGTTACCTGAACGTCAGCCGCATCAAGGGCAGCCACGCCGCCATCAAGACCGGCATGCTGGCCGCCGAAGCCGCTTACGACGCCATCGTGGCAGGCCGCCAGCACGACGAGCTGAGCGCCTACCCCGAGGCTTTTGAAGCCAGCTGGCTTTACACCGAACTCAACAAGTCGCGCAACTTCAAGAGCTGGTTCAAGAAGGGCCTGACGGTGGCCACACTGATGAACGGCTTTGAGCAGTTCGTGCTGCGCGGCCACATTCCCTGGACACTGCGCCGCGACAAGGCCGACCACACGTACCTGAAGCCTGCGGCCGATTGCCCCAAGATCGACTACCCCAAACCGGACGGCAAGCTGACCTTTGACCGCTTGAGCAGCGTCTTCATCAGCAACACCAACCACGAAGAAAACCAGCCCGCCCACCTGACGCTCAAGGACGCCTCGGTGCCCGTCAGCATCAACCTGGCCAAGTTCGGCGGGCCTGAGAGCCGCTACTGCCCGGCGGGCGTGTACGAGTTCGTCAAGAACGAAGACAACAGCGACCGCCTGCAGATCAACGCGCAAAACTGCGTGCACTGCAAGACCTGCGATATCAAGGACCCCACGCAAAACATCGTCTGGGTGACGCCAGAAGGCGGTGGTGGACCCAACTACACAGGCATGTAAAGGCGCAAGCACCCACCAAGAGGCCCACACGGGCCTCTTTTTTTGCTGCGCACTTCAGGACCTTGCGTCACCTAGGCATCACACCCCCGCGAAAACCCGTAGTCCAACCTTGCCAGTGACACCTCATAATCAAATTTGTATGACAAGTTGATTTCCATCTTGTTGTCGCCCATTGATCAACGAGGAGATACCCATGAAATTGAGCAAATTGATGTTGGGCCTGAGCTTGGCCATCGGTGTCATGACCACGGCATCTTCACAAATCGTCATGCGCAACAGCATTTCGATTGCACAGAACTCACACCAAGGTGAGGCGATCGACACTTTGTCCAAAGAAGTGGAAAAGCGCACCAACGGTCGCATCAAAATCCAGAACTTCTACTCAGGCTCTTTGGGCGGTGAGCGCGAATCCATCGAATCGGTGCAACTGGGCACCCAAGAATTGGCCACGACCTCTACCGGTCCAGTGCCCAATTTCGTGCCTGAAGCCCGCATTTTGGACGTGCCCTTCTTGTTCCGTGACAAAGCGCATGCACGCGCCGTGCTCGACGGCCCCATCGGCCAAGAATTGCTGACCAAGTTTGAGTCCAAAGGGTTCAAAGCTTTGGCCTGGGGTGAAAATGGCGTGCGCCACATGACCAACAGCAAGCGCGCGGTGAACGAACCAGGCGATCTGAAGGGTCTGAAGATGCGCACCATGGAAAACCCCGTGCACGTGGCCGCCTACAAAGGTTTGGGCATCGTGACCACGCCCATGGCGTTCCCTGAAGTCTTCACCGCCTTGCAACAAGGCACTGTGGACGGCCAAGAGAACCCCTTGTCGGTGATCATGGCATCCAACTTTGACCAGGTGCAAAAGCACTTGTCACTGACGGGTCACGTCTACTCGCCTTGCATCATCTTGATGAACAAAGCCAGCTACGACAAATTGAGCGCGACTGACAAGCAAATCTTCCTGGATGCCGCAAAAGAAGCCGTCAAGGCTAACCGTGCGCGCGTGGACAAGGACGATGCCAATGGCGTAGCCGAGTTGCGCAAAAAGGGCATGAATGTGATCGAGAACGTGGACAAGTCCAAGTTCGTCGCCACTTTGGGCCCGATCAACGCCGAGTTTGAAAAGCAGTTCGGCAAAGCCAACCTGGACCGCATCCGCAACTACAAGTGATTTGAAGCTTGTCCAAAACGCCCGACCAATCCCGTATTGGCGGGCGTTTTTGATTCTGTCGTGAAGGGATTATTTATGCGCTCGCTCTATCTAAGCGTGGAAAAGTGGACCACCGCTTTTTCCATGCTGGTGGCCTGTTTGATGTTGGCCCTAGCTGCCTGCTTGGGCATGCTGCAAATTTTCACCCGCTTTGTGCTCGAAGTTCCTGTTGAATGGACCGAAGTCATCATCCGTTTTAGCCTGATCTGGATGGTCTTCATGGGCATCCCCATGGCCTTCCGGCAGGGCGCAATGGTCAGCGTGGACGTGTTGTACCGCTGGAGCGGCCCTCGCATGAAAAAGATACTCGACACCGCTGTGGCTTTGGCCGCACTCACCTTGGTGTGCATCATCATTTGGTGGGGTTGGGACTACGCCAACCGCGGCAAGGTCCAGTCCATGATTGGCTTGGAAGACGTGTCCATGTTTTGGGCCTACATGGCTTTGCCGGTTGGCGCGTGTTTCAGCGTGATCAGCATCATCGGCAATTGGCTGGATCCACAGCGCCTTGAATTGGAGACCGCACAATGAGCGTCGTCATGCTTTGCACCATGGTGCTGTGCTTTGCACTCACCATTTCCGTGGCTGTGTCCATTGGTTTGTCGGCCATCGTCGGCATTCAAATTGGCAATGCCAACATGCTCATCTCCGTCAAGGAGATGTTCAATTCAATCAACAAATTTCCTCTGGCCGCCATCCCCTTCTTCATCTTGGCGGGCAACATCATGGAAACCGGCGGCATCTCGCGCCGTTTGGTGGAGTTTGCCAAGAGCATCGTGGGCGGTGTGCAAGGCGGCTTGCCGATGACTTGCGTGCTGACTTGCATGATTTTTGCTGCCGTTTCAGGTTCGTCAGTGGCCACCACCTTTGCCATCGGCACGATCCTGATTCCGGCGCTCATCAAGCACGGCTACCCCACCACCTATGCGGCGTCTTTGCAAGCTACATCGGCAGAGTTGGGCGTGATCATCCCCCCCTCGATTCCGATGATCTTGTACGGCGTGAGTGCCGAGGTTTCCATCGGTGAACTGTTCATTGCTGGTTTTGGCCCAGGCCTTTTCATCGGGATTGCCTTGATGTTCTGGGTCTGGATTTATTGCAAATACAAAGGCTGGGGCAAAAATGACGGCGACGGTCGCCTGAGTTTTGGTAAAGCCTCTTGGCAAGCCGGTTGGGCATTGATGATGCCGGTCATCATTTTGGGCGGCATTTACGGCGGGGTGTTCACCCCTACCGAAGCCTCGGCCGTCGCGGTGTTTTACGCGCTGATCGTTGGCACCTTGATTTACCGCGAGATCAAACTGAAAGACCTGGCTGTGATCATGCGCAAATCCGTGCTGTCCAGCGCCGTGATCATGTTCATCATTGCCAATGCCGGTTTGTTTGCATTCCTGATCACGCGTGCGGGGGTACCGGAGGCCATTGGTCACTGGTTGCAAGATGTACTCAAATCACCCGCTTACTTCTTGCTGGGTGTCAACGCCGCTTTGTTCTTGATTGGCATGTTCATCGAAACCAGCGCGGCCATCATCGTGCTCGCGCCCATCTTGGCACCCGTGGCCATGCACTTTGGCATCGATCCGGTGCATTTTGGCCTGATCATGGTGGTGAACTTGGCACTGGGCATGATCACACCGCCCTTTGGCGTCAACCTGTTTGCAGCTTGTACGGTGGCGCGCATCTCCCTTGATCGCATGATCAAGGATTTGATCCCCTTTGTTTTGGTGATCCTGGTTTGCCTGATGGTGGTGAGCTATGTGCCCGCCCTGTCCTTGACGTTGCGGGATTTGGTCTACGCCAAATAAAGCTAAAATTTCCGACATTGAATCACCGCCTGGCCCCTTGAGGGCCAGGCCTTTTTTTGTTGCTCGTCATGCCTATCCAATACTCCGAAGACCACACTTGGCTCCAACTCGTCCATGAGGGCGATGGCGACGTGGCCGTCATGGGCATCACCGTGCATGCCCAAGACACCCTGGGCGACATCGTTTTTGTCGATCTGCCGGCGATTGGCAAGACCTTTGCAGCCAAAGAAGTGGCGGGGGTGGTGGAGTCGGTGAAGGCCGCTGCGGATGTGCACATGCCAGCAGGCGGCGAAATCATCGAGGTGAATGAGGCTTTGCGTGCCGACCCCTCTTTGGCCAATTCCGATCCTTTGGGACAAGGCTGGTTTTTCAAAGCCCGACTGACACAGCCATCCGATCTGGATGCCTTGCTGGACGAAGCGTCCTACCAAAAATTGACAGCCTGAAAGCGGCCAGTAGAATCGAGGCTTCTTTCCAATGGGGTGACGCCGGTTTTGCAACCGTTGCCCCGAGTCGGAGCCAATCCGACGTTCACTGTGGGAGAGATTGAAGGCCCCAGGCCTTCAACGCCGAAGGAGCAACCACCCCGGAAACTCTCAGGCAAAAGGACCGTGGTGAACAAAGCACTCTGAAGAGTTGCCGGGATTCGTCCCCTGGCACACCGCAGGAGCAAACCCATCGCCCCCCAAGGGCCGGGTGAATCTCTCAGGTTTCAAACAGAGGGGGTCGTTCTGCACACATCCGGTGTGCAGTGCGTCCATCCGTTTGAGACGTTTTACTGAGAGAACTCCCATGACAAACATGGTCAAGAAACACATGGTGATTGTCGGCGGCGGCATCACTGGCGTCACCAGCGCCTACGCCCTGGCCCAGCAAGGCATCCAGGTCACGCTGATCGAGAAAAACCGCTACCCCGGCATGGAAACCTCCTATGCCAATGGCGGCCAGCTGTCCGCCTCCAACGCCGAGGTCTGGACCCACCCGTCCACCATCGTCAAGGGCCTGAAATGGATGCTCAAGAGCGATGCGCCGCTTTTGATGAACCCTGCACCGACTTGGCACAAACTCAGCTGGATGGCCGAATTTGTGGCGGCCATTCCCAAGTACAAAGAAAACACCATCGCCACCGCCCAACTGGCCATCGCGTCGCGCGAACACCACTTCGCGTGGGCACAAGCCGAAGGCATCGACTTTGACCACAAGCGTGAAGGCATCCTGCACATCTACCGCGACAAAAAAGGCTTTGACCACGCAGGCGAAGTCTCCAAGCTGCTGGCCCAAGGCGGCCTGCCACGCCGCGCCGTCACGCCCGAAGAAATGAAAGCCATCGAGCCGACATTGCAGGGTCAGTATTACGGCGGCTACTTCACCGAAAGCGATTCGACGGGCGACATCCACAAATTCACCTACGGTCTGGCCAAGGCCTGCGAACGCATGGGCGTCAAAATCCTCACCGAGCACCAAGTGCTGAATGTCGCGGCCAACGGCCAGACCGCTACCGTGCAGGTGCAACACCAAGGCCAGACTGAAACACTCAGTTTTGACGGCATCGTGATCTGCGCAGGCGTGCATGGGCGCAAACTGGCAGCTCAGTTGGGCGACCGCTTGAACATTTACCCCGTCAAGGGCTATTCGATCACCGTCGGTCTGAACGACCAAGCCAGCCAGGCGGCAGCACCGCAAGTGAGCTTGCTGGACGACGAGACCAAACTGGTCACCAGCCGCTTGGGTGCAGACCGTTTCCGTGTGGCAGGCACAGCCGAGTTCAATGGCATTGACCTGGACATCCGCGCCGACCGCATCAAACCGTTGGTCAACTGGGTCAACGAATGCTTTCCTGGCATCGACACCCGCCGCGTGGAGCCATGGGCAGGCTTGCGCCCCATGATGCCGACCATGTTGCCCCGCGTGGGCGCAGGCAAAAAAGCCAACGTGTTCTACAACACCGGCCACGGCCACCTGGGCTGGACCTTGTCGGCCATCACGGCACACCAATTGGCTGGGCATGTGATGCAAAGCCATGGCACACCGGCACGGTCTTTCGTGTCGTCGACCACGCCGGCACTGAGCGCTCGCTGAACCCGCCCCTGCGAAAGAACAAAGCCCTCGCGCCTTGGCGCAGAGGGCTTTTTTGGTGGCCAGGGCCCGCACTCATTCGGCACAAGACCGAACAAATCATCCATAAAAAACCAGGGGACACCACATGAACACCACACAACAACAATTTGCCAGCGACAACTACGCGGGCACCTGCCCTGAAGCCCTTCAAGCGCTTCTGGATGCCAACAACAGTGGGCACGAACCCGCCTATGGCGATGACCGCTGGACCGAGCGCTCCAGCAACATGCTGCGTGAGTTGTTCGAGATCAACTGCGACGTGTATTACGTTTTCAACGGCACAGCGGCCAACTCATTGGCACTTGCATCCATGTGCCAGAGCTACCACTCGGTCATTTGCACCCCGGTCGCGCACATCGAAACAGACGAATGCGGCGGGCCGGAATTTTTCTCCAACGGCTCCAAATTGCTGGTCGCGGAAGGCCTGTCAACCCAAGCCCAACGCGGCAAGCTGACGCCCGAGGCCATCGAGGCCCTGGTCACCAAACGCAGCGACATCCACTACCCACGCCCCAAGGTGGCCTCGATCACCCAAGCCACCGAACTGGGCACGGTCTACAGCGTGGACGAAGTCCGTGCCTTATCGTGGATGGCCAAAAAGCACAGCCTGAAGCTGCACATGGACGGCGCACGCTTTTCCAACGCGGTGGCGCACCTGGACTGCAGCCCCGCCGAAATCACCTGGAAAGCCGGGGTCGATGTGCTGTGCTTTGGCGGCACCAAAAACGGCCTGCCCGTGGGCGAAGCCGTGGTCTTTTTTGACCGCGAGCTGTCTCAGGACTTTGCCTGGCGCGTCAAGCAGGCGGGGCAACTGGCGTCCAAAATGCGCTTCATTTCGGCCCCTTGGGTGGGCTTGCTGGACAACAACACCTGGTTGCGCAACGCACGCCACGCCAACGCCATGGCGCAGCGCCTTTACTCAGGGCTGCAACAGGTCTCAGGTGTCCAGGTGCTGCATGCCCCCGAAGCCAACGGCGTGTTCGCCCAATTGCCCAAGCCCCTGATTGATGCCCTGCATGCCAAGGGCTGGAAGTTCTACCAGTTCATCGCTGGCGGTGGCTGCCGCTTCATGTGCGCCTGGGACACGAGCGAAGCCTCGGTCGACGCCTTGCTGGCCGACATGCAAGCGTTCAGCTGAGCATCGAGGACAATCTGCTCCTTTGAAACGCCCTTTTTAAAAGGCTGCCCATGTCCCTTCAAGTCCAGCCTGTTGATTACCGAAACCCTGCACACGCCCAAGCCCTGGTGATGCTGCTGGACGCTTATGCCCAAGACCCGATGGGCGGCGGCGAGGCACTGGCGCAGGATGTGAAAGCACGCTTGTGCGATGACCTGGTCGCACGCAGCGATGCGGCGAGCTTCATCGCTTGGTTGGGTGATGCGCCTGTGGGCTTGGTCAACTGCATCGAAGGCTATTCGACCTTCAAGGCACGTCCCTTGATGAACATCCACGACATCGCCGTGCTGCCGGGTCACCGGGGCCAGGGCGTGGGCCAGGCTTTGTTGGCAGCGGCGCAGCAGCACGCCAAGGACCGCGGCTGCTGCAAGCTGACGCTGGAGGTGCTGACAGGCAACACGCGGGCTTTGAAAAGTTATCTGGGTTTTGGCTTTGAGCCTTACGCGCTCGACCCCGCAGCGGGTCAGGCCAGCTTCATGCAGAAGTGGCTTTAGCCAGCTGCCACTGTTCCTTGAGCCAGCGCTTGAGTTCAGCCTCGTTCTGAATGCGGCGCAAATCAGCGGCCAGGCTGTCGGCGGTGTGGCGCTGATCGGCCTGAATGCGCTGCAGTGACTGGCTCAGGGCCGCCTCGTCGGCACTGGCGCGCACCGGCACACACAACTCGCGGCTCAGGCGGTTTTCCAGTTGGTCCAAATCGTCTTCGAGAGCGGCCACCTGCTCCTTGAGCAACAAAGACATGGCGATCAGTTGCTCGTCGGCCATGCGTGCGGTGCCTGCTGTGTTGTGGGGCTTGGCCTGCGTCACCTGCATTTGCAGACGCAGCAAAGTGGTCAGGTCGTTTTTTTCATAAGCGGCATTGACCTCGCTCATCAAGCCGGTTTTGCGCAAACGCTCTTGTTCGTCGGGTTCGCGGTCCGGGTGTAAGGCGCTGGCCAGTTGCCGAAAAATCGTGCGGATGGCGCTTTTGGCATCGACCTCGCGCATCATGGCGGCGGGCACTTCACCTTTTTCAGCGGCAGCGCTTTTCTTTTGCGCTTGTTTTTCAGCTTTGCGGGCCGCACGCTTGGCGGCCTTGCGCTCTTCATCGGCTTGCTGCTGGCGTTGCCACTGGCGCATGCCCGCGGCCATCATCTCTTCAGGCGTTTGGTACTGGCTGGGTTTTTCCAAGGGTTGCCCCAAGGCTTCTTCGATGCGCTCGCGCAAACGCTGGGCGGCCTCGGCCTGCTCCTCGGCCGCCTCTTGCGCGTCTTCCTCGCTCACATACACCTCAACCAAAGCCTGCACCTGCGGGTCAGCAGTGGCAGACAAGTCTCCGATCAGGCTGCGCAGCTTGCCCCGGGCCATGCGTTGCTGCTGCACCGTGAGGTCGGCCGTTTGCAGGCGCTCGTGCAAAAACAGCAAAAGACTTTTGCGCTGGCCCTGGGCTTGTTGCACCGCATCGCGCAGGGCCTGAATGTGCGCGTAGCGGTGCCTGTCAGACCACGCCTCCAAGCGCTGGATCTGGCCTGAAAGCCGCTCGATTTGGGCCAGCAAGTCGTTGAAACGCTGCTGTGCGGGCGTTAGCGGGGCTTGATCGCCAGGCTGCACCATCAAGGCAGACAGGGAGATGGCAGCGTCCTGAGGCGCTTCGGGCGAGGGGGTCATTTGAAAAAAAGAGCTAAGACTTGTGAGCAACTGGATGTTAACCCCCTGCAAGCGCTGCATCGTGTGTGAGGCTGCCCCTGCGGCCAAATGGGTGAAGTGGCGATCTCGCCAGCACACATTCGCGAGCAGGGGCTCGCTCCCACAACAAACCAGGCCAGTTGTTGGTGTCAGGCCCCTTCAAACAACAACCCGCTCTGCTGGGAGCCCCCCCCACAGCCTCCCTGTGAGAAATCGTCCCTGCAGCCCAAAGCTGGTTTCTGCAAAAGGTCACCGCTGCGGCCAACAGCATTTTTCTGTGGGAGGTCGCCCCTGCGGCCGAATGCGGACATAGGCTCTGGCCGTTGATAATCACGCACCCCATCAAAAACACCGCCCATGCCCAGCCCCGCCCCGTTCAAAACTCTGAGCCTCATCCCGCCGATGACGCAGCTCAACACGCCCTACCCGTCCACGGCCTACCTGACGGGTTTTTTGCGGTCTCGGGGTTTCGATGCGGTGCAGGAAGACCTGGCGCTGGCCACCGTGCTGGCTTTGCTGAACAAAAAAGGGCTGGCCGACCTGCGCGACGTGGCCCTGGCCTTGCCGGTCGAAGACCGCTCAGGCCCGGTGAACTTCTTTCTGGACCACTTCAACGACTACGCCGTCAGCATCGACCCGGTGATCGCCTTTTTGCAGGGCCGCGACAGCACGCTCAGCCACCGCATCGCCGGTCGGGGCTTCTTGCCCGAAGGCCCGCGCTTTGCCGCGCTCGATGCGTATGACGATGACGGCACTGGTGACCCGATCGGCTGGGCCTTTGGCGCTTTGGGCCAGACCGACCGCGCCCGGCACCTGGCCACGCTGTACCTGAACGACCTGGCCGATGTGCTGCGTGATGCGGTGGACGAGGGTTTTGAATTTGTGCGCTACGCCGAGCGCCTGGCCGCCAGCCAACCCAGCTTTGATGCGCTGGCCGAGGCGCTGGCCCAGCCGCCCAATTTGATCGATACCACGCTGGAACGTCTGGCGCTGGCGGCCATTGAACGGCATCAGCCCGCCTTGGTTTTGCTTTCGGTGCCCTTCCCCGGTTCGGTTTATGCGGCCTTTCGCATTGCCCAGTGCATCAAACGTTTTCACCCAGCCATCCGCATCGGTCTGGGTGGCGGCTTTGTGAACACCGAGCTGCGCGAGCTGAAGGACGCCCGCGTGTTCGACCATGTGGACTTCGTCACGCTCGACGGCGGCGAGCGCCCGCTGCTGAGCCTGATCGAGCACCTGCAAGGCCAGCGCAGCGTGCAACGGCTGCAACGCACCTTCATCCGCAACGACGCAGGCGAGGTGCAATACATCAACCTGCAAGAGCCCGACATCGCCTTTGAAGAGGTGGGCACGCCCACCTGGGACGGCCTGCCGCTGCACCAGTACCTGTCGCTGCTGGACATGCTCAACCCGATGAACCGGCTATGGAGCGATGGGCGCTGGAACAAGCTCACCGTGGCCCACGGCTGCTACTGGAAGAAGTGCAGCTTTTGCGACGTGAGCCTGGACTACATCAGCCGCTACGAGACCGCACAGGCCAGCACCTTGGTGGACCGCATCGAGCAGATCGTGGCCGAAACGGGGCAGACCGGTTTTCACTTTGTGGACGAAGCCGCGCCGCCCAAAGCGCTCAAAGCCCTGGCCGAAGAGTTGCTGCGCCGGGGCGTGCAAATCTCGTGGTGGGGCAACATCCGCTTTGAGAAAACCTTCACCCCCGAGCTGTGCGACCTGCTGGCCCAAAGCGGTTGCATCGCCATGTCGGGCGGGCTCGAAGTCGCGTCTGACCGCTTGCTGAGCCTCATGAAAAAAGGCGTCTCGGTCGAGCAGGTGGCGCAAGTGACCAAAGGCTTTGCCGATGCGGGCGTGCTGGTGCATGCCTACCTGATGTATGGCTTTCCGACGCAAACCGTGCAGGACACCGTGGACGCGCTCGAATACGTGCGCCAGCTGTTTGAAAACGGCTGCATCCACAGCGGCTTTTTTCACCGCTTTGTCTGCACCGTGCACTCGCCCGTGGGCCAATACCCCGAAGCCTATGGCGTGAAGTTGCTGCCATTGCCAGACGGCACCTTTGCCAAAAACGATGTGGGCTTTGTCGACCCGACCCCCATGCCTCCGGGCGTGGACCACGACCTGCTGGGCCAGGGCCTGAAAAAAGCGATCTACAACTTCATGCACGGCGTGGGCGTGGACGCCGACGTGCGCCAGTGGTTTGAGCTGCCCAAAGGCCTGTGCCCCAAGACCACGGTGCCGCGCCACAAAATCGCCAAAGCGCTGGGTTGAAACCTGGCTTGCATCGGTAGGTCGGCGGATTCAGCCCCGACATGGGCCGGTGATGGCCCCGCGAATGTCGGAGCTAAAGCTCCGACCTACACATCCATCGTCCTGGACGCACTTCATGCCATTGCTGAAATATGAGGCACACCACGCCAAGCCAATAGGCATGCGGGTCTCAGGGCTTGTTCATGGACTTATCCACAGCTTGACGCACAGTTAGCGGGGGTAAAATTCCACGCTATCACACAGCGCTGTGGCTCCCTGTTCGAGCCAAAGCAAGGGCAACTTTGAGGAAAAAAAAGCCATGCCAAAAGCATTCAAGCAAGCGAACCAACTGTTCGCACTGGCCGGCATGGTCGGTCTTGCCGGATTGTCCAACCCGGCTTATTCGGCCTGTGACAGCACAGCCGATCCTGTCGCACTGGCCGCCAGCTGTGACGACCTGACCATCAGCACCACCAAGTCGGATGTCACCATCGGTCCATCCGCTACGGTTTCATCCTTTTTTTCACTCGATGCCGCGTTGATTCAGAACACAGGCCAAGTCACAGGCACTTTCTCCAACCAAGGCCTGATTTCGTCAGGCTTCGGGCATAACGGCTTTGTCAACAGTGGCCAAGTGTCCACTTTCCTCAACACAGGGGTCATCCGCAGCACTTCTGCAGGCACCAGTGATGGTGCCATTGTCAACAACAACCTGATCGGCACGCTCGTCAACAGGGGCTCTGTGGAGGCCACAGTGGGCACCTGGGGCGCTGGTGCGCACGCACTCTTGGTCGGCGGCGAGATCGTCACCCTGAACAATTCCGGGACCATTTCTGCCCAAAACAGTGCCATCTATTTCACGCCAGGTTTCACGGCCCGCATTGGCACCTTGATCAACTCCGGCACCATTCAGGGCGGCATCAACGGCGGCCCCTCCTCCACGTTTGCCAGCGCCATCGAACTTGGATCGGGCAACAGCATCGGCACGATCGTCAACACCGGCACGATCGATCACAGTGTCTGTGACGCTGGTGGCACTTGCTATGCCGCCATCTACAACGGCGGTGGCAGCATCGGCACGATCACCAACAAAGGCACCCTGACCCCTGGCAACACCGGCAGCAACGCCTACGGCATCATCAACACAATCACCGGCACCATCGGCACACTCAACAACGCTCAGGGCGACTTGAAATATTTCGGCCAACTGCCCACCCAATACAACACCATCGTCAACAGCACCAGCGCCTACGGCAAACTGTTTGTCACTTCGGCAACCTCGCAGCTTGTCTATGCCGTAGCCTCTGGCTCAACCCTGCTCAGCGGTACGACTTATGCCGCAGTCCTGAACGGCGTCAATGCCAGTCACTTGACCAACACCACGGGCACCTACGGCGGCGGCCTGGTTGCCACCACATGGCGTTTGAACAACTCGGCAGGCACCCAATGGGACCTGATCACCGATGCACCAGTGACCGTTGCGCCCAACACGGGCTCCAGCTCAGGCAACAAACTGGGCCAGGCCATCACCTTTGCCTACGCCAGTGCCGTCACAGCAAGCACCCCTGCAGCCGTCACCAATGGCACCAGCCTGGTCGCGGCCATTCAATCACTCACCCCCAGCCAAGCCACGTCACTCACCCAGGTTCATGCCGAAGGTTATTCATCCAACATGACCATCACCCTGGAACAAATGGGCCATGTCACCAACACCGTCATGGATCGCGTAGGAGCGCCATCCTCCACTTCAGCGGGCGCATCCACATCACTTGAACTCGAGCACGGACGCACCTTCTGGATCGATGCCAGCCATGTGAACGGCAGCGTCACCCACTACGACAAGTTGGCAGGCTTCAAGTACCGGCTTTCCAACCTGATCATGGGCCGCGACATTTACCAGGACACATCTGCACGCTTGGGCGTATTGGGTGGCATCGGTTACACCGCCATGAGCGAGCCCGAACAAGTGCGCCAGGATTTTTCCTCAACCAACTACTACGTTGGGCTCTACGGCGCTCAATCCTTCACAAACAACTTGAAAATTTCAGCCGCTGCGGGCTATGTTTACAGCGACACATCCGCAAGGCGCTACAACCCCGATGTGGGTCACTTCACTGGCGGAACCGCACAGAGTCAATACCAGTCCAACGGCGGGTATGCAGCCCTCAAGGTTTCACGCCCTTACCAGGCCACTGAGCAATTCACCGTGACCCCCTTTGTCGGCGTTGCCTTCACCAAGTTGTGGATGAGGCAAGCCCATGAGTCGGGCGGCAACGACTTCAATTACGCCATTTCACCTGCCAGCGGCCAATCTGCATTGACTTTTGCAGGAGCCGAATTTTTGATGCCTATTCACCAAGCCACAGCACGCCCGCTGTCGCTCACAGGTTTTTACCGCCTGGGCTACGACTGGAGTGCAGACAAAGCATCGGCACATGAGATCACCGCGCAGAGCCAGCTGTTTGGATCATTCCAACAAACGGGTGCCAACAAAGGTCCCGTCAACCATCTGATGGGGCTTGGCTTGCAAGGCGACTTTGCACGCGGAATCACCATCCGCGCGGGCATTGTCGGCCGCATCAGCACACACGGCAAAGAGTTGGGCGGTGGCGCCGAGGTCAAATGGGCGCTTTGACATTTTGATCGCCCTGCAAGCAGCCCGAATTTGCAGGAGCTTGCCTGCAAGCGATGAGGGTCACGGGGCATCCATCGCCAGCAGGGCTGGCTCTTACAGTGGAGCCAGGTCAGCGCATCTGTTTTGATTGCCCTGCAAGCGGCCGGAATTTGTAGCTTGCCTGCAAGCGATGGGAGGCACGGAGCATCCATCGCCAGCTGGGCTGGACTCTTGGAAAACTGAAATTGCGGGTGGGACTGTACCAGCCAGCAAGGTCCGCCCTCAGCGGCTGGCCGCCATCAAAGCGGCAAAACCCACAAACACGCCCCCCGTCACCCGGTTGAAGTTTTTGAGCACATGGCTTTGCTGGAGGTAGCGTGAGAGCTTGTGGCCGCTGAGCGCGTAGATCAGGTACCAACTCACCTCGATCACCGTGAAAGTGGTCAACAAGATGCCAAACTGGGTCAGCGCAGGCAAATCGGGCTGGATGAACTGCGGAAAGAACGCTGCAGAAAAGACAATGGCTTTGGGGTTGCTGGCCGCCACCGCCAAGCCCTGGCGGTAATAAGACCCGCCACTGCGCGAGGCCACCTCCTGCTTGTGGGCGTCTTCGCCTGGCTGCGCAGACACGCCCGAACGCCACAGTTTGTAGCCCAGATAGGCCAAATAGGCCGCCCCCAGGTAACGCAAGGCATCAAACACCGCCGGAAAGGTGTGCAACAAGGCCCCCAAACCTGCGGCCGAAATGCTCATCATGCACAGCAAAGCCGTCATGCAGCCCGCCATGGTCATGACGGCGGCGCGCAGACCAAAACGTGCGCCGTGGCTCATCACCAACAGCATGTTGGGACCCGGGGTGGCCGACACCACAAAAGTCATGACCACAAAAATCCACCACGCCTGCAATCCCATTGAGCCCCCTGCTTGATTGATATCCAAGCTGAATTATCACTGCACGGTGTGCCAAGCCCTTACGTCTTTATTCTCTGAAAAGAAGAAAAATGTCATTTTTAATGTAGCATTTGGTACTAATTTAGAGATTTACATGGAAACCAAACAGATCATTGTCGTCGACGATATTCAGTCTGACCCAGCCCCAACTGCATGGCTACGCAAACGGGCTGCATCCCGTGAACAGCACGAAAAAGAATTGCTGTTTTTTTCATTTATCAGCATCCTCGCCCTGGGCTACGGCGCGTTCGCCATCGTGGCTTGGCGATTGAACTTCAGCCAAGGGGTGATCGCCAACCTGCTGGGCATGCTGGGTATGGGAATGCTGGGCTACCTGCGCATCGCCAAATTCAGACTCAGCCGACTCGTTGGCGCGCTGCAGGTTTTTACGTTGGCACAAGCTTTCTGGATCACTTGGCTGACTGGGGGGATTTATTCGTCCACCATCAGCTGGCTGGCTCTGGCCCCTCTGCCGGCAGTTCTGGCATCGTCTCAACGCGCCCGTTTTGCAGGCATGGCCGTGGGTTGGGTCTTGATCATTGGTTTGTACATGTATGCATTTTTGGGTGGCGAAACGACACTGCAAGTGGCCCCCCAAGACCTGATTCATTGGCACCTGATGATGGCCATGGTCATCTTTGGCATGCAAATGGCGCTGCTGTACCGCATGAACACCGTGCGCAAGCTGCGCTTTCAGCGCATGCAACAGCACAGCCGAAAACTGCGTCAAATCCACAAACAACTCAAGCACACGCAGCAGCAAAAAGACCTGTTTGTTGCTTCGGTCAGCCACGAGCTGCGCACCCCGATGAACGCCATTTTGGGTCTGGCCGATCTGATCCACCATGACAAAAGCCTGAGCATTGAAGTCCGCGCCAAAATTGAAGACATCCAGAAGTCGGGTGAACATTTGCTGACCATCATCAATGACCTGCTGGACCACTCCCAAATGGAAGCAGGACGGCTGCAAGTGGTCAAAGAGCCCTTCAACCTGACAGAGACCATCCACTCCAGCTTTCAGCTGCTCAAGCGCCGCGCCGAAACCAAACCCCTGCACTACAGACTGACCGTGGACAGCTCGGTGCCCAGCTGGGTCATGGGAGACGGCCACCGACTGACACAAATTCTGGTCAACTTGCTGGGCAATGCCATCAAGTTCACCGACCGGGGTGAAATTGAACTGCGCTGCACCGCAGAAATAACCGCCAGCGCAGACCCTGCCATGGCGCTGATCCACCTGGAAGTGCGCGACACCGGCATGGGCATTCCGGCCGACCGGCAACACCGCGTGTTTCAGAACTTTTCGCAGGTGGACCACACCATTGCCCGCCGCTTTGGTGGCAATGGCTTGGGCCTGTCCATCACACATGGCTTGGTGCAAGCCATGGGCGGTGAGATTCATTTCACCAGCCAGGTCGGACAGGGCACCCATTTTTTTGTCGACCTGCCTTGTGCGTTGACCCAGGCCCCTGCCCCCATGCAAGCGGCAGACGAACTGACCGACAGCGATCAGGCCATTCGCATCCTGATCGCCGACGACAACCCACTGAACCGCCAAATTGCATCACTGCAACTGCGCAGACACCTGCCGCAAGCGGTGGTGACCGAAGTGGCAAACGGTCTGCAAGCCTTCGAGCAGGTGCGCGACGGCTCGTTTGACGTGATCTTGATGGACCTGCTGATGCCGGAAATGGACGGGCTGGAGGCTTCGCGCAAGATCCGAACCGAACTGCCGGAACCCCAACGCAGCACCCCCATCATTGCGCTGACGGCCAACACCGACAGGGAGGAGCTGGCCCGCTGCATCGAATACGGGATGAACGAATGCATGCTCAAGCCCTTCAATCGAACCCATCTGGTTCAAAGGGTGCTGTCTTATGTGGTCTGATTTGACATGGCCCGCCGGGCTGCGCACAGCCAAACGCCCAAGCCGCAGCATCACCGCGGGCATCGGCCTGGTGTGCCTTGCGTTCTGGCTACCGGCATTGCATGCGGCGGACTCCGATCTGCCCGTTCAGTGCAACATCAGCACAATCAAAGGCCAAAAAGCCCCCGCTGAAGCCATTGAAGATTGTGTTGAGTTTGGTGCAGCTGTCGGTGAGCTGGGGCTGGACTGGCGACAAAAATTACCCGCCAAAGTACGCTGGGTCACCCGCAAAGACGCCAAAACACTCTGCACCCAAAAGACCAGCGAATGGGGGCAACGCGTGGGCAGCCCCTTGGCACAAGGCTGCGTGTTCCTCGCCCCCAAGGAGTGCACCATCCTGACGGACAGCTACATTTCGCACGCCACGCTGGGCAACGCGGTCAGGGCTTGCTCACCTTAAAAGCCGCCCAAGCCGCTTCACCAGGCAATGGCTTGCCCCAGATGGTCCACAAACTGCGCACGCCCAGTGGCTTGCAAGGCATCGAGCACGGCCAACAGTCGCTGGGCTGCGTCTTCGGGGTGCAAAGCCGCTTCGCCCACAAAGGGTTGGCTCAGGCGTGACTGCACCGTGCCCGGCTGCAAAGCGGCCACCACGGCCAGCGGCCTGCGGCGCGCGACCTCGATCGCAGCCGTTTGCAGCAGCATATTGAGCGCTGCCTTGGCCGCGCGATAGCCGTACCAGCCGCCTTTGCGGTTGTCTTCGATGCTGCCCACCCGGGCGGACAACTTGCCCCAAACCACCCGCTGACCTGAAGCCAGCAAAGGCACGAAATGTTTGAGCAAGAGGCCTGGCCCCACGGCGTTGAGCTGCAGCGCATCCAACAAATGAGCGGCGTCCAATTCGTCCAGCCGCTTTTCGGGGCCTCGCCCATTCACCGTGAGCGCCCCCGTGGCATCCAGCACCAGATGAAATGGCCCCTGCGCAGCCAGTGCCTGGGCGCAGTCCTGGATGCTGGTCTCGCTCAACAAGTCCAGCCCCGGTGTGCTTTGGCGTGACACGCCCACCACCGCCGCGCAACGCGGGTCGGCTTGCAGCTGCTGAAGCAAGGCCTGGCCAATGGCCCCACTCGCACCAATCACCAAGGCCCGGTAGCCCTCAGGCAGGGAATCCATCACGCGTGCCCTCCCAGGCGCCGAGCCATGCGCTGCAATGCCGGGCGAAGCGGCAAAAACAAGCGGTAAGCCACTTCGAACAACCAAGACATCGGTGGCCAAGCCGACAAGCAACCCAGCCAGCGCCAACCCGGAAAAGCACGCCAGAGTCTGGAAAACGCCGCCGCACCACTGAACAGCCGTCCTTGGCTGTCGCGCACATGAAACCGGGCCATGGCCGCAGTGCAGCTGAGTTCACCCAGGTCTTGGCCCGCACTCACATCCACCCAAGCCATGTGGGTCGCCTCAGGCAGGCGGCGGTAGATGGCGATTTCAGCGCGGCACAAGGGGCATGAGCCATCGAAATACACCGTTAAAAGAGGGGTGGAAGTCATGCGGCCAAAGGTCCACGGGCCAACAAACGCCCTTGTCGGTCAAGCAAAAAGCCTTCGCCCATGCTGGGGTACGCCCCCGTGAGTGCGGTCATGATGACCTGGTGCGTGACCCACACTTCGGTACGGCCGCTGGGCAAGCTTTGCAGCCGCGCACGCAAGGCTTTTTGTTGTGCATCCGGGTCGCCTTGCCCCTCAAAGGTCGAATTCAGAGCGGGCCAGTCCTCAAACTGTCCAAACGCCAGCCGTGCAGTGTCTTGGCAACGGCACCATTGGCTGCTGCGCACGGCATCGGGTTTGAATTGCTGGGCTTGCATCCAAGCGCCCATGGCACGAGAGGCTTGGCGGCCCGCTTCGCTCAGATTGCGCTGTGTGGTGCACTGCCCCAAAACAAAACCGGGCGGATCGCCCAAACCCGATTCTGTGGCCGCGTGGCGGATGACCAACACGCCCCCCTGAAGTCGCCACAGTTTGGCCAATTCAGCAGGGGTATTTTCTGGGGATGCGTGCGCTGGCCAAGCCAGCAGGGTGCCCAAACTCCCCGCAGCCAGGCCCTGAAGCCATTCACGCCTTTGCATGGCTGGGCTTCCTTTATCCAGCCAGCGCAATTTGGCGCAAAGCCTGCTCAAACACTTCGACGGGTTGCCCACCCGAGATCAAATGCTTGTCATTAATGATGACGGCGGGCACAGAACGGATGCCCGCTTGCGTGTAGAACTGCTGGCGTTCGCGCACCTCGGCGGTGAAGGCCTCGCTGACCAGCACTTCGCGGGCTTTTGCCTCGTCCAGCCCAGCGGCAACCACGGCAGACAGCAGCACCTCGGCATCGTCCATGCACTCGGCACGTCCTTGGTAGGACTGCAAAAAAGCCTTCTTCAAGGCATGCTGTCGGCCCGGCCCCTGCCCCTCGGCCCAATGCAACAAGCGGTGGGCATTGAAGGTGTTGTACACCCGGCCCCGGCCACCGGGATGGAACTCAAACCCGACTTCGGCACCGCGTGCCGCGATGGTTTGGCGAATTTGCGCCTGCTGCTCGGGCGTGGATCCGTATTTTTCGGTCAGGTGCTCACCCAAGTCCTGCCCACCAGGCGGCATGTGCGGGTTCAACTCGAAGGGTTGAAAGTGCAGCTCGGCTTGCACCTCCCCCTCCAGATTGGCCAAGGCGTTTTCAAGTGCGCCCAGACCCACAGCACACCAGGGGCAGGCAATGTCAGAAACAAAATCGATTTTCAAAGGGGTCATCAGCAGCTTTCATGGCAAACCAAGCCGCATATCTTGCCGCAAATCACAGACAATCGCAGGCAGTTTTCACCATCCCCCCAATTCCCATAGCCCAAGGCACTCCACCATGAACATCCTTGTCCTGCACGGCATCAACCTGATCACCAGAACGGAGTTCGCATGCGCCATATGAAATTTGTTATCGGCCTGTTGATGGCTCTGGTCCTGTTGCCACGGGCCAATGCCCAAGACGCGCAGCGGCAGGTTGTGGAGGCACTGAGCGCCCGCAGCCAGGGCGACCAGAAGGTCATGATCCGGGCTTTGCTGGATCAGGCCCCCCAACCCAACGGCAACGTTCTGATGGTTTTCCCGGGTTGGCCTGGCATTCCCCGGATCGAGCTCAAAAACGGTCAACCCGCCTTTTTCTACCTCCAGCAGCATGTTGAGCGCATGCGCCCGGTGCTGCATGCCGCCGGCATCTCCCTGCTCACCGTAGACTGCCCGACCGACCAATGGGGGCAGCGGGGGCCCAACCCAAGCGCCTGCGATGACGACTTTCGCAGCTCTGAGGCATACGCCGATGACGTGCGCCGTCTCATCGAACAAGTGCGAAGCCAGCAGACTTTGACGCGCTTCTTTGCCATGGGGCACAGCTACGGCGCCATCAGCAGCCATTGGCTGTCTTTGCGTTTGCCAGATCAGCTGGCTGGCGTCATCCATTCAGCCTCCCAGTCGATCGCAGGGGGAGGCCCCTACACCGCCTACGCTAAAACCATGGACCGGTTCCCCCACGAGCAGGTGCGTGTGCCCTTTGTCTACTTGCACCATCGCGATGACCTGTGCCGCTTCACACCGTACCAATTTGCACAGCGACACGGCAGCCCGAACCGGCTGATCACGGTGGTGGGCGGTAGCAAATGGTCCGATCCGTGTGGCAAAGCCAGTTACCACAGCTACGATGAACGCCATGAGGCCGCGGGACAAGCCCTGGTGCGCTGGATCAACGAAGGCGTCGTGACGCCTGTCGCGGGAACCGAGTGAGACCTGATCCTGGCCTCAGTGCGGCGGTCAGGCCCACATTTGTCGCTTCGTAGATCTGCCGCCAATCTCTGAGTTTTATTTGCCGAAGCGGTCAATAAAAAGCCAACACACAGCGTGTGTTGGCCTGGAGAGCAGATCAATTCTTGGCGGGAGATACTGGCGAAAGAGCTGGAATCGCGCCATCGCATTTTTTCAAGACAGCTGCCTGTTGAATCGCATCGTACTCACCCTTTAAACGGCCATATTCAGCCTCTTGCTGCTTGGTTCCACCCAATGCAAAAAGTGCTGGCCAAAAAAGTAACCCGCCAGCAGTGGCAATCGCTTTATCGTTGGCAGCAGCTTCATCAAGCCTGCCCCCGAGCTGGTTGACGCGTTGGAGGAGCCTGGTTGACTCACCCGAGAGCTGGCTGCAGTCGTAACTTTGATACTGCATGGGTGATACGTAAGCTGTTGGAACATCTTTGGAAGAGGTTGCGCAACCAGCGATAGCTGTCACAGCAATCAATAGAAGTTTTTTTGATGGATTTTTCATGCATGAATTCTAATTTCATCTAAACATGAAAATTTTTATTTATTAATATTTAATATTAAAAACAAAACCCAAGGCTACATCAAAGGCCTGCGCGGCCTCGTACTGCACCCAATGCCCCGCCCCGGCCACGGTGTGCCACTGGCCCCAATGGGCTGATTGACGTTCCATGGCGGCCTGCAACTCGGGCAAACGTCCTTTGTACAGCGCATCGTGTTCCCCATAAATGGCGCTAACAGGCACCTGCAACTGGGGCAAGGTTTTGGCCACGATGTCGGTGGACGACATGCGCCTGCGCGGCATGCGATCGCGCGCCACGTTGGCGGCGTGCAGGCGGAGGGCCAAATCATCCAGGCTGCTCGAGTGCTGCAGCATCAGCGCCATCAGGTTGTGGCGGTGCACCTCGTTTTGCTTCTCAGAGGTTGGCAAATGTCGCCAACCCTTGAGCGGGATGCGCTCAGGCACCGTCAGGCCCATGCCCGGCGCGCCGACCAGCACCAGTTGCTGTGCGTCTTGCGGGTGCGCAGCCAACCACAGGGCGGCGGCCATGCCCCCGAAGGAAAACCCGACCAAGCGCACTTGATCGCCACAAGCGCCAGCGCCTTGCAGTTGCAGCAGGCCGGCGTGCAGGTGAGCAGGCAAAGCGTCCACATCGGTGCAAGCTGACGGCAAATCCGAGTCGCCAAAACCGGGCAAGTCCGGCACCAGCACGCGCCAGCCCGCCGCTTGCAAGGGGGCAATGTTGCGCACCCAATGCGTCCAGCTGCCGCTGCCGCCGTGCAGCAAAACCACCGCCGGCTGTGAAGGCTGCCCCCAGGCGTGCCAGACCGTGCGGCTGCCGTTGCAAGTGGTGTGCAGGCGCGCGGCCCCGGCCAGCGATGCGCGCAGATCGGGAGGTAAGAAATCAGGGCTCTCAAACATGGTCATACAAATCAGGCCCCAGCCAGCTTGCGCGGGTGCTGCAAGCGCCAGACTTTGTAGGCCGCCGCTGTGGCCACCAAGCTGGTCAGCACGCTGGCTAAAAACACACTTTGCAAACCCCAGCGCTCGCTGATCAGCCCGCCCAGCAAGGCCCCCAAAACCCCCGGAAAGCCGTAGGCGATGACGGTGTACAGCGCCTGCCCGCGTCCGCGCAAGCGCCCCGGGAAGTGATGAGAAATCAGGGCAATGCAGGCCGTGTGGTGCGTGGCAAAGGTGATGGCGTGCAGGGTTTGCGCGAGCAGCAAAACCCACAACACATCGGCCCAAGCCGCCGTCAAGCCCATGCGCAGCAACATGACGGCCGAGCACAGCACCAGCCAGCCCGTCAGGGGCATGCGTGGCAGCCAACGCGACTGGGTGAAAAACCAGACGATCTCGACCGCCACCGACACCGCCCAAAGCACGCCGATCATGGTCTTGCTGTAGCCCAGAGAGTCGAGGTAAAGCGAGAAAAACACGTACACCCCGATGTGCGAGAGCACATGGAAAAATGTGGAGGTGAAAAACCAGAACACCGGCTTTTGGCGCAGCACGGGCCACACGGGCGCATGCACATCGGTGTGGTGTTCGGCCTCTTTGAGGTCGGGCATCCACCACACGCTGAGCAAAACCGCCCCAAGGGTGAGCACCGTCCAGGCCGGAAAGTGGCGCATGCCAAAGGCCTCGAACCAGGCCCCGGCCACAAACACCGTGACCAGAAAACCCATCGAACCCCACAGCCGCACGCGGCCATAGCGCTTGGTGTCAAAAGCCCCACCCCGGCTGACCAGATGCGCCATGGCCGCCTCGCTCATGGGCATCATGGCACTGGTGTGGGTGAACATGACCAAAAGTACCAGGCCCAGACCCAGCGGTCCCCAATCCCAAAACAGCAAACAAGCCGTGGCAAACGCCACCCCGGCGCCAATGCGCAGCAACTTGACCCGCTCGCCCGTGCGGTCACTGATGGCTCCCCAGGCATAAGGCGCAAACAATCGCGTGCCCGCCTGCACCGCTGTGAGCACGCTGATGGTCAGCAGGCTCAAACCCATGTCCTGCAGCCAAAGCGGCAAATAGGGGTTAAAGAAACCGATGTGAGCGAAGTAACTGGCCGACAGCGCGGCAAAGGGGAACAGCTGACGGCGATCAGCCATGGCAACGACCCTGCGCGACGCGAGGTGATGTGGGAGGCTGCCCCTGCGGCCGAATCTCCGTACGCAGCAGCAGATCAGGCATTCGCGAGCAGGGGCTCGCTCCCACACTAAATAGAGACGTTTTGGCTTTTGTGGGAGGCTGCCCCTGCGGCCGAATCTGCGCGCGCAGCGGCAGATCAGGCATTCGCGAGCAGGGGCTCGCTCCTACAAAGAGATGCATCAGAGTTTGGCAGCGGCAATCGGGGCCACGGCGTGCTCGACATCACCGCACTGGGCGCGGTGCTGCAAAGCGTGCTCCATCACCACCAGCGCCAGCATGGCCTCGGCAATCGGCGTGGCGCGGATGCCCACGCAGGGGTCGTGACGGCCTTTGGTGATGACTTCGGTCGGCTGGCCATTCGAGTCGATCGAATCACGGGCGATCAAGATCGAGCTGGTGGGTTTGACGGCAATCGAGACCTCGATGTCCTGCCCGGTGCTGATGCCGCCCAGCACACCTCCGGCGTTATTGCCCACAAAGCCCTCAGGTGTGAGGGTGTCGCCTGCGGTGCTGCCTTTTTGCGTGACGCAGCCGAAACCCGCCCCGATCTCCACACCCTTGACAGCGTTGATGCCCATCATGGCAAAGGCGATGTCGGCATCGATCTTGTCAAACAGCGGCTGGCCCAGGCCCACCGGCACGCCTTGGGCCACCACGCGCAAGCGCGCACCGCACGAATCGCCCGACTTGCGCAGGGCATTCATGTAGTCCTCCAGCGCCGACACATCGGCTACCGGGGCGAAAAACGGGTTATTCGGGACATGGTCCCAGCTCTCAAAGCCAATCGGCACATCGCCAATCTGGGTCATGCAACCCACAAAGGTGGTGCCAAACTTTTCTTTGAGCCACTTCTTGGCCACCGCACCGGCTGCCACCATGGGCGCGGTCAGGCGGGCCGACGAACGGCCACCGCCACGCGGGTCGCGCAAGCCATATTTGCGCCAGTAGGTGTAATCGGCATGGCCGGGGCGGAAAGTTTGCAGGATGTCGCCGTAATCCTTGCTGCGCTGGTCGGTGTTGTTGATCAGCAGGCAAATCGGGGTGCCGGTGGTCAGGCCCTGGTACACGCCCGAGAGGATTTGTACCGCATCGGGCTCGTTGCGTTGGGTGACGAATTTGCTGGTGCCGGGGCGGCGACGGTCCAGATCGGGCTGGATGTCGGCCTCGCTCAGGGGCATGCCCGGGGGGCAGCCGTCGATCACGCAGCCAATGGCCGGGCCGTGGGATTCACCAAAGTTGGTGACCGAGAAGAGATGTCCGAAGGTATTGCCGCTCATGCTGGGCATTATCCCAGAGCGGGGCGAGGATTTTGTGGGAGGCCATGATCCGATTTCGTCTTGGTAGGAGGCTGCCCGTGCGGCCGAATCTTCGTGTAGCGGGCCAGGTCGAACATTCGCGAGCAGGGGCTCGCTCCCACCAAAATCGGGGGCCGGGGCCGCTGGAACTCAGAGTTTGACGTCTTCAGCTTCTGTGGCCGAGGCATCGGGCCAGTCACGGATATAGGCTTTGAGCATCTTGTTTTCGAAGTTCTGACCATCCACCACGGCCTTGGCCACGTCATAAAAGCTGATCACGCCCATCAACACGGTGCCTTCCATGACGGGCATGTAACGCGCGTGGTGCTCCAGCATCATGCGGCGCACATCGTCGATGTCGGTTTCGCCTGTGCAGGTCAGCGGCTTGGCATCCATGGCTTCGCGCACCAAAGTTGCCCCCACTTGGCCGCCGTTTTTGACGATTTGCTGGATCACCTCACGGAAAGTGAGCATGCCCGCCAGCGCGCCCTTGGCCATGACCACCAAAGAACCCAGGTCTTTTTCAGCCATGTCGTTCATGGCGCGAGACAAAGGCTCGTCAGACTGAACAGTGAACAGGGTGCCGCCTTTGACGCGGAGGATGTCGCTGACTTTCATGGTGTGTCTCCTGAGGGTCGATACGGGTGAGATGGGTTGTCAATATAGCCCACAATGAACGCTGAACGGAAGGCTTGGAGCCCGCCGAACGCTTTCTTTTTTCGGAGACCCTTCATGGCTGGATACAGCGATCCTGGTTTTGACACTTTGGCCCTGCATGCGGGTGCTGCCCCCGACCCGACCACCGGTGCTCGGGCTGTTCCGATCCACCTGACCACCTCCTTTGTTTTTGAATCGACCGACCAGGCGGCGGCGCTCTTCAATCTGGAGCGCCCCGGCCATGTCTACAGCCGCATCAGCAACCCGACCAACGCGGTGCTGGAGCAACGCATCTCGGCGCTCGAAGGCGGCATCGGGGCCATCGCCACGGCCAGTGGACAAGCGGCCTTGCACCTGGCCATCGCCACGCTCATGGGCGCTGGCTCGCACATCGTGGCCTCCACCGCTTTGTACGGCGGCTCACACAACCTGCTGCACTACACCCTGAGCCGCTTTGGCATCAGCACCACCTTTGTCAACCCAAGTGACCTGGACGCCTGGCGCGCCGCCGTGCAGCCCAACACCAAACTCTTTTTTGGCGAAACCGTGGGCAACCCGGGCATGGACGTGCTGGACATCGAAGCCATCAGCGCCATTGCCCACGAAGCGGGCGTGCCCTTGCTGGTCGACTCGACGCTCACCTCGCCTTGGCTGATCAAGCCCTTCGACCACGGAGCCGATCTGGTTTACCACTCGGCCACCAAATTTCTGGCGGGCCACGGCACGGTGGTGGGCGGATTGGTGGTCGATGGCGGCAGCTTTGACTGGGACAAATCGGGCAAATTTGCCGAACTGAGCCAGGCCTACGAAGGCTTTCACAACATGGTCTTCAGCGAAGAAAGTACCGTGGGTGCCTTCTTGCTGCGCGCCCGGCGTGAAGGCCTGCGCGACTTTGGTGCCTGCATGAGCCCGCACACCGCCTGGCTGATTTTGCAAGGCATCGAAACCCTGCCCCTGCGCATGGCCCGCCACATGGAAAACACGGCCAAGGTGGTCGAGTTTCTGGCCGCGCACCCGCTGGTCAGCCGCGTGGGCCACCCCATGCTGGAAAGCCACCCCTCGCACGCGCTGGCACAAAAGCTCTTGCCGCGCGGGGCGGGCTCGGTGTTCAGTTTCGACATCAAGGGCTCGCGCACCCAAGGGCAAAAATTCATCGAAACCCTCAAGGTCTTCAGCCATCTGGCCAACGTGGGCGACTGCCGCAGCCTGGTGATCCACCCGGCCAGCACCACGCATTTCCGCATGAGCGACGAGGCCCTGGCCGCCAGCGGCATTGGCCCCGGCACGATCCGCTTGTCGATTGGTCTGGAAGACCCGGCCGACCTGATCGACGACCTGAAAAAGGCCCTCAAAGCCGCAGAAAAGGCTTGATCCCAATGCACATCCGCCCCTACCAAGCCAGCGACGAGGCCGCCGTGGTGACCTTGTGGCAAGCCTGCGACCTGACCCGACCCTGGAACGACCCGCACAAAGACATCGCCCGCAAACTGCAGGTACACCCCGAGCTGTTTTTGGTGGGTGAAGTGCAAGGCCATTTGATGGCCAGCGCCATGTTTGGCTACGAGGGGCATCGTGGCTGGGTGAATTACCTTGCAGTCTCTCCGGGTCATCAAAAACAAGGTCATGCCAAAGCCCTGATGCAGCAAGGCGAGGCCTTGTTGCTCGCCAGGGGCTGCCCCAAAATCAATCTGCAAGTGCGTGCCAGCAATGCCGCTGTGCTGGCTTTTTACCAATCTCTGGGCTATCAGGACGACCAAGTCGTCAGCATGGGCAAACGCCTGATCCCGGACCATTGAACATACCCCCACACCATGCTCATTCAACTGCCCAAACACCCGCTGTACGCCTACACCGGCGGCAAGCCCTTCAACCCCGCCCAGCCCACGGCCGTGTTCATCCATGGGGTGCTCAACGACCACAGCGTCTGGATTTTACAAACCCGTTATCTGGCCCACCACGGCTGGAATGTGCTGGCGATTGACCTGCCGGGCCACTGCAAGAGCGAAGGCACGCCACCACAAAGCGTGGAGGAAGCCGCCGACACCGTCGTCGCTCTGCTGGATGCCCTGAAGATTGAAAAAGCCGCCCTGATCGGCCACAGCTTTGGCTCCTTGATCGCGCTCGAAGCCAGCGCCCGCGACGCAGCCCAGCACCCGGGGCGCGTGAGCCACCTGGTCATGGTGGGCACGGCCTACCCCATGCGCGTGTCACCCGCGCTGCTCGACCTGTCGGTCAGCGCGCCGTTCAAGGCGATTGACATGGTCAACAGCTTTTCGCATTCCACCCTGGCGCCACCGCCTTCGGCCCTCGGCCCCGGCACCTGGTTGTATGGCGGGAGCAAAGCCCTCATGCGCCGCGTGCTGGCCAGCAACACACAGGTCAACGTGTTCCACACCGGCTTCAAGGCCTGTGACAGCTACAACGGCGCCGAGGCGGCCATGCCGCAAGTGACTTGCCCCACCTTGTTTGTGCTGGGCAACGCCGACCAGATGACGCCGCCCAAGGCCGCCCAAAGCCTGGTGGGCCTGTGCGCCAAGCCCAAGGTGGTGACTTTGCCTGCAGGCCATTCGCTCATGACCGAAGCGCCCGAGGGCGTGTTGCAGGCCCTCAAAGATTTTCTGAAACCATGAGCTTGGCGAACATTCGCGAGCAGGGGCTCGCTCCCACCGAATACGCCAAGCGCCTTGCCTTCGTGGGAGGCTGCCCCTGCGGCCGAATCTCGGCATTGGCGTTGACCTCCATTCGCGCACAGGGGTGCGCTCTTACAACATGAACACACTGACTTTCGACAGCATCACACCCGCCATGGAAGCAGCCAGAGCACAAGAGATCGCTCAGTCGCTGGACCTGCGCGCCCTGCCTGCCGACTTTCTGAACAACCCTTACCCGGTCTATGCCGCACTGCGCGAGGCCGAGCCCTTCAAGCGCATGCCCGACGGCTCGTATTTCCTCACCCGCCACGCCGATCTGGTGGCGGTGTACCGCGACGCCAAGGTGTTCAGCTCCGACAAACAAGTGGAGTTCGGCCCCAAATACAACCACGCCCCGTTCAACCAGCCGCCCTACACCACAGCCGGTGGCGTGGCCCCGCTGTTCGAGCACCACACCAACAGCCTGGTCTTCAACGACCCGCCGCTGCACACACGGGTGCGTCGCCTCATCATGGGTGCCCTCACCCGCCGCGCCATCGAGGCCATGGAGCCGGGCCTGGTGCAACTGGTGGACAGCCTGTTGGACAAGATCGAAACCCGGGGCGGGGGCGACCTGATCGAAGACTTCGCCTCGGCCATTCCGGTCGAGATCATCGGCAACCTGCTGGATGTGCCACACGCCGACCGCGAACCGCTGCGTGCCTGGTCGCTGGCCATTTTGGGCGCACTGGAGCCCTCGCTCACACCCGAGCAAGAAGCACTGGGCAACCGCAGCGTGAACGAGTTTCTGGCTTATCTGCGCGAGTTGGTGGCAAAGCGCCGTCAGCACCCGGGCGACCCGGAGCACGACGTGCTGACCCGGTTGATCCAGGGCGAAAAGGATGGCGACGTACTGAGCGAAGTCGAGCTGCTGCAAAACTGCGTGTTTTTGCTCAATGCCGGACATGAAACCACCACCAACCTGATCGGCAACGCGCTCATCACCTTGCAAGAATGGCCCGAGCAGCGCGAGCAACTGAAGGCCGACCTGCAAAACGCCGCCAGCGGTGAAGACCGCGAGCAGGTTCTGGGGCTGGCCGTCGATGAGTTTTTGCGTTTTGAATCGTCCAACCAGCTGGGCAACCGCCGCGCCCTGCAGGCCACGCAGGTCAACGGTGTCGACCTGCCTGCAGGCGCACTGGTGACACTGTGCATTGGCGCGGCCAACCGAGACCCTGCTGTGTATGAGCACCCTGAACAACTGAACCTGCGTCGCACTGGCAACAAACACCTGGCCTTTGGCTTTGGCGTGCACCAGTGTGCAGGCCTGAGCCTGGCCCGGCTTGAAGGCCGCGTGGCCATCGGCCGGTTTTTGCAGCGCTTTCCGGACTACCAGCTCAGCCAGGCACCCGTGCGGGGTGGGCGGGCGCGGTTCCGTGGTTTTTTGAACGCCCCCTTTCGCGCTGCCTGAACAACACAAGGAGACCTTGATGACCGAAGCCGTTCACCACGCCAGCTTTGCCGAGTTTTACCCGTTTTATCTGAGCGAGCACAACAACAGCACCTGCAGGCGTTTGCACTTTGCGGGCAGCACGCTGTCCTTGCTGTGCCTGGCCATGCTGGCCATCACCGGCAAACCGCAGTACTTTTTATATGGCCTGCTGTGCGGCTACGGCTGCGCCTGGGTCGGGCACTTTGTGTTCGAGAAAAACAAGCCCGCCAGCTTCAAACGCCCGCTCTACAGCTTCATGGGCGACTGGGTGATGTACCGCGACATGTGGCGCGGACGCGTGAGCTTTTAAGTCTCAAGCCGAGGCAAGGGCATCGGGCAAGAGCTGGGCCACCGGAATTTGCTCAAGCCTGGTCTGCGCCCAAAGCGGATCGTCGCCCCCCATCCGCGACACCAACAGCCGGTCGGCCAAGGGCCCCACAGCCACTTGCGCAGGGTCGATCAACAACACTTGGCGGGCTTGTCCTTGGCCGTTTTGCTCGGTCAGTCGGCCCACCCAATCCAGGCTTTGCAAGACTTCCAGCACTTGCCGCAGTTCGCTGGGCTCCACGCGCAACCGCACCGCCAGATCATCGGTGCTAAAACCCCGGTGCACCGACAGCTTGGCCGCATTCAGCTCGGCCAAAACCTCCAAAGCCAGCCTGAAACCCCAGCCTGCGCCATCGGGCTTGCGCCACTCCTGCCGCCCCAACTCGGGCAAGCTGGACGCCAACACCGCGCCCAGCAACACCAGCAACCAGGTCACGTAAATCCAGACCAGCAAAATCGGCAGCGCGGCAAAAGCCCCGTAAATCAAGGAGTAAGTAGGCACCTGTAGCAGGTAAATCGCCATCAGCTTCTTGGCCAGCTCCAGCGCTCCGGCCACCAAAAAACCGGCCGTGATGGCATGACGCCAACGCACACGGGTGTAGGGCACATAAAAATACAAACCGCTTACACAGGCCGTCAGCAGCACGAACTCAAAGCTGTCGAGCAACCAGCGAATGGACCCCGGCAACACATCGACCACATCGCGCGAAGCCGTCACCACATAAGACGTGATGGCCAGGCTGGCCCCCAACAGCAAAGGCCCCAAAGTGATGGCCGACCAATACAACAGCACGCGTTGGGGCAAAGGCCGCTGACGGCGCAGACGCCAGATCTGCCCCAAAGTGCGCTCGATCGTCACCATCAAAAAGACCGCCGACATCAGCACCGCCACCAAACCCACAGAGCCCAAACGACTGGCCTTGCGGGAAAACTGCGTCAGGTAACTCAACACCTGGCGGGCAATGCTCTCGGGCACCAGGCTCTCGATCAGCCAGCGCTGGATCGTGTCCTGAAACTTGCCAAACAGCGGAAACGCCGCAAACACGGCCAAACCCACGGCAAACAGCGGCACCAAAGCCAGCACGGTGGTGAAGGTGAGCGAGCTGGCACTCACGCCCAAACGGGCATCGCGAAAGCGTTCGGCCAAAACGCCAGCCATCTGACGCCATGGAAAAACGGACAACTCTTGCCACCAGAGCGCGGCTTGTACGCGCCAAGTGGTCTTGGACAGGGAAGATTGCATGCCCGGTATGATGCCACCGCAATGAACACAAACACAGAAAACACACCCGCTGGCGTCGATTTCACACGCTGGATGGCCGTGGGCAGCCTGCTCGGCCTCATCGTTTTGGGCCTGCTGTGGGAGCTTTGGCTGGCCCCCTTGCGGCCCGGCGGCTCTTTGTGGGCCATCAAGGTCTTGCCTTTGTGCATTCCGCTGGCCGGTTTGCTGAAAAACCGCATGTACACCTATCGCTGGGTCAGCATGCTGGTTTGGCTGTACTTTATAGAGGGCGTGGTGCGGGCCTGGGGCGATGCTTGGCCTGCCAACGCCCTGGCAGGGCTGCAAACCTTGCTCTGCAGCACCTTGTTTGTGGCGTGTGCACTGCATGTACGCATCCGCTTCAAAGCCGCCAAGGCCACGGGCAACTTTGTGCCTGTGCCCCGAGACTGAACACAGCTCAACCCGGATACCCACTCAGATGACGACTTCGCCCGACGCCCGCCAAGCCATGATCGCTCAGCTGCGCCAAATCTGTGGCCATGCCAACGTGATCACCCACGACGACCCTGGCGCGGACCTCAGCCCCTGGGAGCAAGACTGGCGCAAGCGCGTCAAAGGCCGGGCACTGGTCGTGGTGCGCCCGGGCAACACCCAGGAAGTCGCCGCCGTCGTCAAGGCCTGCGCTGCGCACAACACCCCCATCGTGCCGCAAGGCGGCAACACCGGTCTGGTGGTGGGCGGCGTGCCCGATGGCTCAGGCACCCAGATCGTGCTGAGCATGACCCGCATGAGCGCCGTGCGCGCCATCGATCCGGCCAACCTGACCATCACGGTGGAAGCCGGCTGCGTGCTGCAAAACCTGCAGGCTGCGGCCGAAAACGCCGGATTTTTGTTCCCGCTGAGCCTGGGCGCAGAAGGCAGTTGCACCATTGGCGGCAACCTGGGCACCAACGCGGGCGGCACGCAGGTGGTGCGCTACGGCAACACGCGTGAGCTTTGCCTCGGCCTGGAAGTCGTCACCGCACAAGGCGAGGTCTGGCACGGTCTGAGTGGCCTGCGCAAAGACAACACGGGCTACGACTTGCGCAACCTGATGATCGGCAGCGAAGGCACGCTGGGCATCATCACCGCTGCGACGATGAAGCTCTACCCCCTGCCCGCCGCGCAACTGACCGCCTGGGCCGCCGTGCCCACCATGGAAGCCGCGGTGCAGCTGTTGGGCCTGGCCCACCAACGCCTCGGACCGGGCCTGACGGGCTTTGAGGTCATGAACCAGTTTGCGCTGAGCCTGGTGGACAAACACTACCCCCAGCTGCGCGTGCCGCTGTGGCAAGAAACCCCCTGGTGCGTGCTGCTTGAAAACTCGGACAGTGAAAACGAAGCGCACGCCCGCAGCCAGTTTGAAGCCCTGCTCGAAGCCGCACTGGAGGCCGGTTGTGTGACCGACGCCGTGGTAGCCGAAAACCTGACGCAAGCGCGCAGCCTGTGGCACATCCGCGAAAGCATCACGCTGGCCCAGGCCACCGAAGGCCTGAACATCAAACACGACATCAGCATCCCGGTCTCACGCATCCCGGCCTTTGTGGCCGAAACCGACGCCTTGCTGGCGCGCGAAGTGCCCGGTGTGCGCATGGTGGACTTTGGCCATCTGGGCGACGGCAACCTGCACTACAACGTGCAGGCACCTGAAGGTGCCGATGGCCAGGCCTTCTTGCGCGACTTTGAAGACAAAGTGAACACCCTGGTGTTTGACCAGGTCAAACGCTTTGACGGCTCGATCAGCGCCGAACACGGCGTGGGCGAACTCAAAGTGGGCAAGTTGCCCCTCTACAAAGACCCCACGGCGCTGGCCATGATGCGGGCTGTCAAGCAGGCGCTGGACCCGCACAACCTGCTCAACCCCGGGCGCGTCCTCGCCTGAGCCCCAACATTTAAACTTGCACCCCATGAACACCCCTGCCCAGCACCGCCCCATCCGCAGCCAGTACGAAGACTTCATGCGCCACGTCTACACGACGGGCGTTCAAAAAGGTGACCGCACCGGCACCGGCACGCGCAGTGTGTTTGGCCACCAGATGCGGTTTGACCTGAACGAGGGCTTTCCGCTGGTGACCACCAAGAAGGTGTTCCTCAAAGCCATCATCGTCGAGCTGCTGTGGTTTTTGCGTGGCGACAGCAATGTGAAATGGCTTCAAGAGCGCGGCTGCACCATCTGGGACGAATGGGCACGCGAAGACGGTGACCTGGGCCCAGTCTATGGCGTGCAGTGGCGCAGCTGGCCCACGCCCGGCGGCGGCCACATCGACCAGATCCAGCAGGTGATGGACACCCTCAAAAACAACCCCGACAGCCGCCGCATCATCGTGAGCGCCTGGAACGTGGCCGAGCTGGACAAGATGGCTTTGATGCCTTGCCACGCCTTTTTCCAGTTCTATGTGGCCCCAGCGCAAAACCCCGGCGATAAGCCCAAACTCAGCTGCCAGCTGTACCAGCGCAGCGCCGACATCTTTTTGGGCGTGCCCTTCAACATCGCCAGCTACGCCCTGCTGACGCACATGATCGCGCAGCAATGCGACATGGATGTGGGTGACTTCATCTGGACCGGTGGCGACTGCCACATTTATGCCAACCACCACGAACAGGTGGAACTGCAACTGAGCCGTGCGCCCATGGCCTACCCCACGCTCAACATCAAGCGCCGCCCCACCTCGATTTTTGACTACGAATACGAAGACTTTGAAGTGCTGGGCTATGAGCACCATCCGGCCATCAAAGCGCCGGTCGCTGTCTGAGGTCCGGTGAGATGAAACTGCACCTGATTTATGCCCGCGCCCGCAACGGCGTGATCGGCAAAGACAACCAGATGCCCTGGCACCTGCCCGAGGACCTGGCGCACTTCAAGCGCGTCACACTGGGCCAGCCGGTCATCATGGGCCGCAAGACCTGGGACTCGCTGCCCGCCCGCTTTCGCCCGCTGCCTGGTCGCGTCAACATCGTCGTGACACGCCAGACCAACTGGCAAGCCGAAGGTGCTTTGAAAGCTGGCTCCATCGAGGAAGCCATGCGCCTGTGCGGGGATGCGCCTGACGCCTGGATCATGGGCGGGGCCGAGATTTACCGCCAGGCCGAACCCCTAGCCAGCACGGCGGTCGTCACCGAAATCGATGCCGACTTTGAAGGCGATGCTTTCGCGCCGACGCTGTCACACGCCTGGCAAGAGCAGCATCGAGAATCGCATGTGGCGGTCCATGGCCTGCCTTTCAGTTTCGTCACATACCAACACAACTTCTGAGGAGACACCCATGTCCGGACACGGTTTTCACGTTCACGGCCCGCACGACCACGAGCTGGAGCACGCAGCCCAGGGCCACGGCGGCGAGCACACCAACAGCATCGCCATGTTCACCGCGATCATTGCCACAGTGGGCGCGCTGTTTGGCTACATGGGCGGGGCCACCCAGGCCAATGCGGGCCTGTACAAAAACAACGCGGCCATCAAAAAGACCGAAGCCTCCAACCAGTGGAACTACTACCAGGCCAAAAGCAGCAAGCAAAACCTGAGCGAGCTGGCCATGGAGCTGACCCCCGCCAAAAAAGAGTTCTACCAGGACGAAATCAAACGCTACAAAGGCGAAAAAGCCGAGATCAAAGCCGCCGCTGAAAAGCTCGAAGCCGAATCCAAACACTGGGACGAGCAGTCTGACGCGCAAATGCACCAGCACCACCGCTGGGCACAGGCCACCACCGTGTTGCAGGTGTCGATTGCCATGGCGGCCATCGCCTTGCTGTCCAAAAAGAAATGGCTGGAATTCGTGATGTACGGCGCAGGTGCCGTGGGTGTGGTGATCGGCGTGCTGGCCGCCATGCACATCTGAGCGACAGAACCCGAAACGCCGCTGAGCGCATGCGCTCAGCGGCCCATCTCACAAGGCCTTTTCAGGCCTTTTTCTTTTTGGATGCGGCACCAGTTTTGGGGCCACCGCCACAATGGCTGCGCCACATGTGCCGCAGCGCCGCCTCAAAATCGCGGGTGTACTGGTCGATGTTCCAGGCCGGTGCTGCCAGAAGGCGCTCACGCAGGCCTTGCTTGAGGGCCAGCAAAGCCTGGCGGTCACGTGCCATGGCCGCGGCGATGCGCACATAGTCGGCATCGGACTCAGCCACCCAGTCATGCAGGTCTGCAGCCTGCATGAAGCTGGCCCCCATGCGCGAGACAAAATTGCCCCCCGCCTTGACCACCACCGGCACCCCCATCCACAGCGCCTGCAAAGTCGTTGTCCCACCGTTGTAGGGCACAGGATCGAGGGCGATGTCCACATCGGCATACTCGGCCATCATGTCGGTCAGGCCCACCGGGCCACGGAACGCCAGGCGATCACGCGCAATGCCTTCGGCCAGGAAGCGCTGGGCAAACGCCTCGATGGCACCCTCGTCCTTGAAGCTGGGCGCCTTGAGCAGCAGGCGCGAGCCCGGCACCTCTTTGAGCACGGCGGCCCAGAGCTTGACGGTGTGCGGCGTGAGCTTGGGCACGTTGTTGAAAGAACCGAAGGTCAGGGGGCGTTCGGCATGCGCCTGGCCGTAGTCCGGGTACGGGTAGTCGGTTTCAGGCGCAAAGCAAAACACGCTGTGGGGCAAGCGCGCCAGCTGCTCGCTGAACAGCACTTCGCTGCCCGCAGGCGCCACCACGGCGTCAGCCACCAGCCAGTCGATGTTGGGCACGCCGGTCGAGGCCGGATACCCCAGAAAGGTGGCCTGCACCGGTGCGGCGCGCTGACCGAACAGGCTCATGCGCTGCATGCTGGTGTGGCCCGACAGGTCCAGCAGGATGTCGATGCCATCTTCTTCAATGCGGCGAGCCAGCTGGCTGTCGTTCCAGGTGGTCGCTTCTACCCAACGCGCCACACGGCGTTTGGCCAGCTGGGTTTGCTCGTCGTACGACACGCCCGTGAAATACATCGTCACTTCCACCGCCCGGCGGTCCAGCCGCGCCAGCACCGGCTGCATGAAGATGTTGACCGGGTGCTGGTGGTGGAAATCGGCAGAGACAAGACCCACACGCAGGGGGCGATCGGGCGACTTGTCGTTTTTGAAACTGCTGACCGAGCGGGCGTTGTCGCCCAGGTGGGCAAACAGCTCACGGTGCAGATCGGACACTTGCCGGGGGCTGAGCTTGTCGCTGTAGAGCGAGCTCATGGCCGCACTGGAATGCATCTTGGAGCCGGGGCCTTCCTCGTCGGCCAGCGCCTTGTAAAGCTGCAAGGCGGTGTCGGCATCGCCCGTGCGCCCGGCCACGCTGGCGCGCATCGACTTGGCCCCCGACTGCGGCGCAATCGCTTCGGCTTTGGCCAGCTCTTCCAGCGCCTCCTGCATGTTCCAGCTCTCGGCCAGCGAATGGGCCAGGTTCCAGTGGGCCAGATCGCTGCCCGGGTGCAGCTCGACGTTGCGCCGCAGCACCGCCTGAGCTTCTTGCCACAGGTTGTAGCGGAACGACAAATCGGCCAGGCGCACCAAAGTGGCCTCGGAGGTGCCCACGCTGGCCCGCTCAAAGGCCCGGTGCCCGTCTTCGGTCATGCCTAGGCGCATGAAGATGTCACCCAGGTCCATTTGCATCTCGGCGCGCTCGTTCTCGTCGATGGGCTCCTGGCCGATCCGCAAGACCAGCAAAGCCTGCCGCAAAGACTCCAGCGCCCGGGCCGCGTCGCCGCGCTCCAGCCGGTACTTGGCCATGCGCCAGTGCACCAGCCGGTTTTTGTCGGCCCCGGCCGCCGCCAGGGCCCGGTGGTATTCGGCGGCACCGGCTTCCATCTGGCCCATGTCTTCGAGCAGCCGTGCCAGCGACAAACGGGCCTCGAAGCGGGCGGGGACCAACGCGATGGCCCGGCTGTAAGAAGCCAGGGCCTGCTGGTGCACGCCTTGCTGGCGGCACAAATGTCCCGCCTCCAGCCAGCCGCTGTAGTTGCCCGGAAATGCCTTGAGCAGCTGCGAAAACCCTTCGCGGGCCACTGCAAAATCACCCAGCCTGACCAGGCAGCGGGCCCGCTGCAAGGCGGCCACTTCCAGCTGGGGGGCGATACGCAGCGCCGCCTCATATGCGGCCAGCGCCTCGGCCCAGCGCCCGGCCTTGAAATCGGTATGGGCCTGGTTGAAGGCATCGGCCGCAGCGGCAGGCACCTCCAGCGGCGCTGCAAGGTTGCTCTGAGAATCGGTCTGAAGATCGGATGAAGAGGAAGTCATGGGCAACAGTTCGGGTGGCAATGCAATGAATCAGGGCCACATTGTCGCGTCTGCGAGCAACCGAATCCATCCGGTTCGGTTTCTTTTGGCATGCAAAGGTAGCATCCAGGCCTTAGAGCCTCAAGCCCATGGTGAGGCGTAGCCCCTGGGCTAAACTCCAAACACCCTTTTCACTGTCTGAAATCGCCCCCATGAAAATTGCCACCTGGAACGTGAACTCCTTGTCTGTGCGCCTGCCGCAAGTGCTGGATTGGCTGGCCGCCAACCCGACCGAGGTGCTGGCCCTGCAAGAGCTCAAGCTGACCGACGACAAGTTTCCCGCAGCAGCGTTTGCCGAAGCGGGCTACCAAGCGCAATGGTTCGGCCAGAAAACCTACAACGGCGTGGCGCTGATTTCCAAAGCCGAAGGCACGGAGGTGGTGAAAAACATCCCCGGCTTTGAAGACGACATGTCGCGTGTGATTGCGGCCACCTTCCCCGACGGCGCGGGCGGCACGGTGCGTGTGATCGGCGCTTATTTCCCCAACGGTCAGGCACCGGACAGCGACAAATTCGTCTACAAAATGCGCTGGCTCGACGCGCTGCGCGACTGGGTGGGCAGCCAGATGCAGCAGCACCCCAACCTGGTGCTGCTGGGCGACTACAACATCACCTTTGACGAACTCGACATGTGGGACCCGGTGGCCCTGGCGGGCACCATCCACTGCACCGATGCCGAACGCGAGAAACTGCAAGCCCTGATCGGGCTGGGCCTGACCGACAGCTTCCGCTTGTTTGAGCAACCCGAAAAAAGCTACAGCTGGTGGGATTACCGCGAGTTCGCTTTTCGCCGCAATCGGGGCCTGCGCATCGACCACATTTTGATCTCCGAGGCGCTCAAAGCACGTGCCAGCGCCTGCGTGATCGACCGGGCCCCGCGCAAAAACGAGCGGCCCAGCGACCACGCGCCCGTGGTGCTGACGCTGGGCGACTGAGCGCAAAACCCATAAGCCTCCTACGCCCTGGCCCCCTGTGGGAGCGAGCCCCCGCTCGCGAATGCGCTATGAGCCACTTCAGGCATTCGGCCGCAGGGGCAGCCTCCCACAAAAACACGAATGCCCCCCTCCCCGTGGGAGCGAGCCCCTGCTCGCGAATGGTTGCTTGGGCTCTGCACGCATTCGGCCGCGGGGGCGGCCTCCCACAAAGACACGAAGGCATCCTCCTGCGAAAACACGGAAGCGGCCTCCGACTAAGACTCTACCAAGTGGTCAGGCCGCTTGCGGCATCAGAAACTCGCGACTGATGCGGGCGCCCAGCACGTTCACGCGCTCCAGGAACTGCGTCAGGTAGGCATGCAGGCCAGTGGCCAGAATCTCGTCGATGCGGCCAAAGGCCAGCTCCGAGCGCAAACGACCGGCGTGGCGCAAGGTGTCACTTTCGGAGTCGTGAGACACCAGCTTCAAATTCGACACCACCTCATTGAGGCTGGCATGCAACGAACGCGGCATGTCGGGTCGCAAAATCAGCAGCTCAGCCACGCGTTCCGGTCGGATCACATCGCGGTAGACCTTGCGGTACACCTCAAAGCCGCTGACGCTGCGCAAGATGGCGCTCCAGTGGTAGAAGTCGTATTCCTGCGTCACCTCGGCCTCGACACCGCTGTAGTTGGGCGCACCAAAAAAGTCGTTTTGCATGGCGTGGAACTTCACATCCACCAGCCGGGCCGTGTTGTCGGCCCGCTCCAAAAACGTGCCCATGCGCATGAAATACAGCGACTCGTCCATCAGCATGGTGCCCACGGTCACGCCGCGTGACAGGTGCGAGCGGAACTTGACCCATTCAAAAAACTGACCCGGATCGCGCTCGAACTCGCCGCTCTTGAGCATGCGGTTGACTTCAAGCCAAGTCTGGTTTTGCGTCTCCCAAACCTCGGTGGTCAGTGTGCCCCGCACGGCACGGGCGTTTTCACGCGCAGCGCGCAGGCACGAAATGATGGACGAAGGGTTGTTCGCATCCTTGACCATGAACTCCATCACATCGCAGGGGTTGATGTTTTTGTAAAGCGCCAGGTAGGAAGGCAGCAATTCACTGATCGACAAAATGCCCTCCCAACCCGCTTCGACAGCGGCGGCGGACTGTGGCAAAAGCGAGGTCTCGTAGCTCACATTGAGCATGCGGGCGGTGTTCTCGGCCCGCTCCATGTAGCGGGACATCCAGAAGAGGTGGTCGGCGGTTCTTGAAAGCATGTGTCTTCTCCCTTGTCAGTCCTGCAAAATCCAGGTGTCTTTGGTGCCGCCGCCCTGGCTGCTGTTGACCACCAAAGAGCCCTCTTTCAAAGCCACACGGGTCAAGCCGCCGGGCACCATCTGCACCGTGCGGCCACTCAGCACAAAGGGCCGCAGGTCGATGTGGCGCGGGGCGATGCCGCTGTCCACAAAAGTGGGGCAGCTCGACAAGCTAAGCGTGGGTTGCGCGATGTAGCCCTCCGGGTTGGCCAGCAAGGCAGCCCGGAATCGCTCAATCTCTTCTTTGGTCGACGCCGGGCCGACCAGCATGCCGTAGCCGCCCGCGCCATGCACTTCCTTGACCACCAGGTCTTTCAGATTGGCCAGGGTGTACTGCAAGTCATCCGGTTTGCGGCACATGAGGGTGGGCACGTTTTTGAGGATCGGTTCTTCCCCCAGGTAAAACTTGATCATGTCGGGCACATAGGGGTAAATCGACTTGTCGTCGGCCACGCCCGTGCCCACCGCGTTGCAGATCGTCACATGCCCGGCTTTGTAGGCCTCCATGAGGCCCGCGCAGCCCAGCGTCGATGTGGGGCGGAACACGTTGGGATCCAGAAAGTCGTCGTCCACCCGGCGGTAGATCACGTCCACACGTTGTGGCCCGCGTGTGGTGCGCATGTAGACGAACTTGTCTTTCACAAACAGGTCTTGCCCCTCGACCAGCTCCACACCCATCTGCTGCGCCAAAAAGGCGTGCTCAAAATAAGCGCTGTTGTACATGCCGGGCGTGAGCACCACGACCGTGGGCTCGGCCGTGGTGGCAGGGCTGCTGGCACGCAGCGTCTCCAACAACAAGTCGGGGTAATGCGCCACCGGGGCCACGCGGTGCTGACTGAAGAGTTCAGGGAACAGCCGCATCATCATCTTGCGGTCTTCGAGCATGTAGCTCACGCCGCTGGGCACGCGCAGGTTGTCTTCGAGCACGTAGTACTCACCGTTGCCCTGCGCGTCGGGGGCACGCACGATGTCGATGCCGCTGATGTGCGAATAGATGTTGTTGGGCACATCCACGCCCACCATCTCGGGGCGGAACTGGGCGTTGTGTTCGATTTGCTCACGCGGGATCACGCCGGCCTTCAGAATCTCCTGGTCGTGGTACACGTCGTGGATGAAGCGGTTGAGGGCGGTGACGCGCTGGACCAGACCAGCTTCCATGCTTTTCCACTCCTGGGCGGCGATCACGCGGGGGATCAGGTCAAACGGGATCAGGCGCTCGGTGCCCGAACCGTCCTCGTCCTTGTCGCCATAGACCGCGAAGGTGATGCCCACACGGCGGAAGATCATCTCGGCTTCTTCTCGGCGCGAGGCCATGGTTTGGCTGTCTTGCGCTTGCAACCATCGGGCATAGGCCAGGTAATGGTCTCTGACCTCTCCGGCATCACCTGCGGCAGGCAAGCGGCTGTACATCTCGTCGAATTCACGCATAGCTCGTCACTCCTGGCTTCTGGATAGCAAGATGCATACCCAGTCCGCTTGTCGCGCGTCAAGGCCCGACAAGGTGGTGCCAATAGCGTCTGGCCAGAACCCTTTCACATTGCACTTGAGCAGGCGCATCGCTGCGCCAAGTGGCGGCCCCGCACCGGGTCGACTCCACCAAAGCGATGCCTTCTGCGCGGTAGCGATCCGCGACAGGCGGAGCCGGGTGTCCATAACGGTTGCGGTAACCCGCTTGCACCAGCGCCAGCCGGGGATGCAAGGTCTGCAAAAAGGACAGGCTGGACGAGGTCTTGCTGCCATGGTGCGGCACCAGCAGGACGTCAACGGGTGCCACGCCCGCCTGCACCAAAGCCAGCTCTTGGGCTGTCTCAATGTCACCGGTCAGCAAGGCCGAGGCCTGGCCACTGCTGATGCGCAAGACGCAGCTGACCTCGTTCGGCTTGGGCTGCTTGGAGGCGGAATCACCCGGCTGCACCGCTCTGGTGGCTGGCGGGTGCAACACCTCAAACAGCACACCATCCCACACCCAGGACTGCCCGGTTTGACAACGCGTCCAGCCGGGGCGCAGCGCGTGCAGGGGGTGTTCGTCTTCCAGCGAGGACCACAAATGCGCCTGCGCTTGCATGGCCAGCACGGCCGCTGCACCGCCCGTGTGGTCGCTGTCGCGGTGGCTGAGCATCAGCACATCCAGCCGCTCGCCCATTTGCGCCAGCAGGGGCACCAGCACCCGGTGGCCCGCGTCGCTTTCGGTCGAATAACGTGGCCCTGTGTCGTAGAGCAAACTGTGCGTGGCGGTGCGCACCAGCACGGCGTTGCCTTGGCCCACATCGGCGGCCAGCAGTTCAAACGCAGCGCCAGACGGACGCGGATGCACCCAAAACAGCACAGGCCACAAAAGCGGCAGGCACAAGAGCTTCCAGGAAAGTGGCAGCTTGAGCACCAGACCCACCGCCCCAGCCAGCGCCAGCATGGCCAAGGCCCAGGGCGGCGTAGCCGTGGACACGCTGGCCAAAGGCCAGGCAGCCAACCCAGCCAACAGGGTCACCAGAGGTTGCAGCGCCCAAGTCGCCAACACCAACGCACCGGGCCAAACCACCCCCAGCATGGCCAAGGGCGTGACCACCAAGGTCACCCAGGGAATCGCCAACAAATTGGCCAACAAGCCCACCAAGGACACCTGGCCAAAGAACAGCAGTGTCAACGGTGCCAAAGCCCAAGTGATCGCCGCCTGTTCACGCAACAAGCCCCAAGCCCCTCGAAGCAAAGCGACTCCCCAAATAGGGAATTCCAGCGCACCCCATCGGTGCTTGATGGTTTTTGGCACCAAGTCAGTGCGCAACGGCTCTGCATCGCGTTCAACCAGTCCAGCTGGTGGCGTCCGATCCTGCGCGCTGTGCTGACCGGAGGCCATCAACACGCCCACAGCCACAAAGCTCAGCCAAAACCCGGGCTGCAACAAAGCCCACGGGTCGAGCGTCAACACCACCGCACCCGCCAACAGCCAAATGAGTGGCCCATGCCATTGCCGAGATGACATTTTGAGCAAGGCCACCACCCCCAACATCCACAGGGTGCGCTGCGCGGGCACGCCCCAACCACTGAACAAAGCATAAAACCCAGCCAGTCCCAAACCTGCCAACGCGCCCACATGGGCCGCAGGCCAGCGCAAAGCCCCGGCAAAACCCCACAACGCAGACTTGCGCCAACACCAAGCCACCAAAGCAGAGGCCAGCCAAGCGAACATGGTCACATGCAGCCCGGAAATGCTCATCAAGTGCGCCACACCCGTGGCCCGAAACACATCCCAGTCGGCGCGGTCAATGGCGGCCTGATCGCCCGTGACCAATGCCGCCACAACACCCGCCAACTGGGCAGACTGCGCAGCCCCCGTCCACGGCCAAATAGTCGATGACAAATGCGTCAGCAAGCGGTCACGCACGGCCTGACGCCAGCCCTCGACCGGGTGTGCCCAAGTGGCGGCCAGTCGCGCAGGGGCGGGGTCTTTGGCACCTGTACGCACATAGCCAGTAGCACGAATGCCCTGCTCCCACAACCACAATTCGTAGTCAAAACCCCGAGGGTTCAGGTTACCGTGCGGCGCTTTCAGTCGAACCCGCAAGCGCCAACGCTCCCCCGCTTTCACGGGCTCGGGCAAGGCCGACGTACTCCACCCACTGTCGTCTGTGCCCTCTTGGCCGTACCAGCCCAGATACACCTGCGAGGGCAGGGATGTGGGCAAATCCAGCGCTTGCGCCCTGCCCGTTTTGTCGATCCGCCAGGCTTGCTCGATCTCAAACCGAAAGCGCCATCCGATGTCCTGGCGTTGCGGCATGGCCTGCACCACACCCACCACATCGAGGTCTTGCCCCTCCAGCGCAGGGTCGATGCTGTGCAAGCGCGACAAAGCGTGCAGCCCGGTGACGGCAAAGGAGGCAGCGCCCCAAACCAGGCACAGCCCGATGGCGCGCCAACCCACAGACTTGGGCACGCGGCGCAGGGTGAAGCCAGCACCCCAAGACAGACAGAGCACTGCGGCATAAGCCCAAGCAGACCAAAGCGCCTGCTGCTGCAACTGCAAGGCCACGCCTGCACACCAAGCGAGCAAGACCAGTCCTAAACTTTGACCCCACTTCATGGACAACATGGCCAAGCCTTTCGGGCAGTCGACCAACAGAACGCGAGCGTGCAATTTCGCTTCATGGCAGCCTCCCTGATTTGGCTGTTTGGATGATCCGTGGGTCTTTGCCCTGTCTTGCCCAGAATTCTGGCGCGTGTCTTGCTAGTTGTAACTGCCCAAGCTGCATTTGTCATGCGTGCAGCCCCTGTTGCGCTGAACGAGATATGTCGATACACGTTGCCCTGCACCACGTCACCCATTACGAATACGACCGCCCCGTGCAGCTCGGCCCGCAAGTCATCCGCCTGCGCCCTGCCCCTCACAGCCGCAGCCGCATCCTGAGTTACAGCCTCAAAGTCGAACCCGCAGAGCATTTCATCAACTGGCAACAAGACGCCTTTGCCAATTACCAAGCGCGCCTGGTCTTCCCGAAAAAGACCAACGCCTTCAAGGTCACCGTGGACGTGGTCACCGAGATGGCCGTGTTCAACCCCTTTGACTTCTTTCTGGAACCCTCGGCCGAAGAAGTGCCCTTCAAGTACTCGGACACCGTGCGGGAAGAGCTGCAGTCGTATCTGGACAAAGACCACAAGACCCCGCTGTTCAAGAAATACCTGGCCAGCATGGACCGCAAGCGCCAGCGCACCATCGACTTTTTGGTGCAGATCAACCAGCGCTTGCATCAAGACATTCGCTACACCATCCGCATGGAACCCGGCGTGCAAACGGCCGAAGAAACCCTGACCCTGAAAAGCGGTTCATGCCGCGACACGGCCTGGCTGTTGGTGCAGCTGTTCCGGCACATGAACATTGCCGCCCGCTTTGTCTCGGGTTATCTGATCCAGCTCGCCCCCGACGTCAAATCGCTCGATGGCCCCAGCGGCACCGAAGTGGACTTCACCGACCTGCACGCCTGGTGTGAGGTGTACCTGCCCGGCGCGGGCTGGGTGGGGCTGGACCCAACGTCTGGCTTGCTGGCGGGTGAAGGCCACATTCCGCTGGCCTGCACGCCGCAGCCGTCAGCCGCCGCGCCGATCGAAGGCCTGATGGACGAAGCCGAGGTCGAGTTTCACCACGAAATGAGCGTCACGCGCATCCACGAATCACCCCGCGTGACCCGCCCCTACAGCGAAGAACAATGGGCCGATGTGCTGGCTTTGGGCGAACAGGTGGACGCGCAATTGGTGGCGCAAGACGTGCGCTTGACCATGGGCGGCGAGCCGACCTTTGTGTCCACGCAAGACCGTGACGGCGCCGAATGGAACACCGACGCTTTGGGCCCCACCAAACGCGGCCTGGCCACCGAGCTGGTGCACAAGCTGCGCCAGCAATACGGCCAGGGCGGTTTCTTGCATTTTGGCCAGGGCAAGTGGTACCCGGGTGAACAACTGCCGCGCTGGGCGCTCAGCATTTACTGGCGCGCCGACGGCACGCCCTGCTGGCAAGACCCCGATGTGTTTGCCGACGAACGCGAACCCAGCCAATACACCAGCGCCGATGCCCAGCGCTTCATGCAAGGGCTGACCGAGCAGCTGGGCCTGCCCGGCGACACCGTGCTGCCCAGCTACGAAGACACCTGGTACTACCTCTGGCGTGAACGCCGCCTGCCCGTGAACGTCGACCCGTTTGACGCCCGCCTGGACGACGAGATGGAGCGCATCCGTTTGCGCCGCGTCTTCAGCCAAGGGCTGGACCAGCCTGTGGGTTATGTGCTGCCGCTGCAGCCTGCGGAACCAGCCGTTGAGCAAGCCACCTCATCAAAGACCCCCAATCTGAGCGGGGCACCTTGGCAAACCGGCCGCTGGTTCCTGCGCGACGAGCGCATGTACCTCATGCCCGGCGACTCCCCCATGGGCTGGCGCTTGCCACTCGACTCCTTGCCGTGGGCCGTACCGACCGAACGCTGGCACATGATCGAGCAAGACCCCTTCTCGCCACATCTCTCACCCCGCAGCGCCTTGCCAGCGGCCGCGCCGGTGACGATGCAGCCGCGCCATTCCCAAAAGCCTCCGGCAACGGCTCCAGCAGCACCTGCAGCCAAGTTCGCGTCCGACGCCTCCGTGGTGCGCACCGCCCTGTGTGTGGAAGTGCGCGACCCGCGCCGCGCCAACGGGCCAAAAGCCGAACGAGATGTCGAGGCCGAGGCGCAACAGCAAGGTGAAAAATCTGGCGTGCTGTACGTCTTCATGCCGCCGCTGGCAAGGCTGGAAGACTACCTGGCCTTGGTCAGCGCCGTCGAAGCCACGGCCAGAACGCTGGGCATGAAGATCGTCATGGAAGGCTACCCGCCGCCACGCGACCCGCGCCTGAAACTTTTGCAAGTCACGCCCGACCCGGGTGTGATCGAAGTCAACATCCACCCGGCCCACAACTGGAAAGAGTTGGTCGAGCACACCGAGTTTTTGTACCAGGCAGCTTTCGAGACCCGCTTGTCGGCAGAAAAGTTCATGACCGACGGTCGCCACACTGGCACGGGTGGCGGCAACCACATGGTGATGGGCGGGGCCACCCCGGCAGACAGCCCGTTTTTGCGCCGACCCGAATTGCTGGCCAGCCTGATCCTTTACTGGCACAACCACCCGAGCCTGAGCTATTTGTTCAGTGGCATGTTCATCGGCCCGACCAGCCAGGCCCCGCGTGTGGACGAAGCGCGCAACGACCAGGTCTATGAGCTGGAGATCGCCCTGCGCGAGATCACCAAAAACCGCAAAAAGTATGGCACCGACATGGCCCCTTGGGTGGTCGACCGCACGCTGCGCAACATCCTGGTGGACGTGACCGGCAACACCCACCGCAGCGAGTTTTGCATCGACAAGATGTATTCACCCGACAGCAGCACCGGCCGCCTGGGCCTGCTGGAGTTGCGGGCGTTTGAGATGCCGCCCCATGCGCGCATGAGCATCGTGCAGCAGTTGCTGCTGCGTGCGCTGGTGGCCCGTTTTTGGGACGCGCCGTATTCGGCCCCCGTGACCCGCTGGGGCACCGAGCTGCACGACCGTTTCATGCTGCCGCACTGGATTCACAAAGACTTTGACGACGTGCTGACCGAGCTGGGCGACGCGGGCTTCCACTTTGACCCGAGCTGGTTCGCGCCGCATTTTGAATTCCGCTTCCCCTTGGTCGGGCAGATTCGGGTCGATGGCGCAGTCGTCACCCTGCGCAATGCACTGGAGCCCTGGCACGTCATGGGCGAAGAAAGCTCAGCGGGCGGCACCGCCCGCTATGTGGACTCGTCGCTTGAACGCATCGAGGTGCATGTGACCGGCATGAACCCGGCACGCCACACCGTGACGGTGAACGGCAAGCCCCTGCCCTTGCAGCCCACCGGCGTGGTGGGCGAATACGTGGCCAGCGTGCGCTACAAGGCCTGGAACCCGCCTTCGTCACTGCACCCCAGCATCGGCGTGCACGCGCCGCTGACGGTGGACCTGGTGGACACCTGGATGAAGCGCTCGCTGGGCGGCTGCCAATACCATGTGGTACACCCCGGTGGCCGCAACTACGACAGCTTCCCGGTCAACGCCTACGAGGCCGAAAGCCGACGGCTGGCACGTTTCTTCCGCATGGGGCACACGCCGGGCGCGATGCGCAACCTGGCCGCGCTGGGGCCCAACGCCACACTGCACGCCAGTCCGGAGTTTCCTTACACACTGGATTTGAGGCGGGTGTGAATGCCCATCGACCGGATCACCCCTGTGCACGCGAGGCTCTGCCCCTGTGGGAGCCCGCCCCTGCGGGCGAATATGGGCCAGGCCATGCAGGCATTCGCGAGCAGGGGCTCGCTCCCACGAAGACAAATGAGCTCGCTCAAATTCCAGCGACAATGCTTTGATGAATGAGCCCTCGCCGCAACAGGACCGCGCCCCTCAAGCCGAAGCCATGAAATGGCTGTCGCTTCAGCAAGAGCGCGCCCCTGCCGGGCACTGGGATGAACTGCGGGGTGAAGTCGCGCCATCGGCTGAGGCACCGCACGCAGCCAAGCTCGCCAAGCCCCCCCGCTCGGTCAGCGGGCCATGGCAAACCTTCATCGGGCCTTTGGCGTCGGAAACCACAGGGCAACTGCCAGACCTGAACACCCGCATGGCCAACCTGCAACGGCAGGTGCGCGACAACGGCATCACCTACAACGTGTATGCCGCGGCAGACCAACCTCAGCGGCCATGGTCACTTGACCTGTTCCCGCTCATGCTGGGACACCAGGACTGGCAACAAATTGAAGCGGGCGTGATGCAGCGCATGCAGCTGCTCGAACGCATCATGGCCGACGCCTATGGACCGCAACAACTGGTGCTGAGTGGGCAATTGCCTGCCGCCCTGGTGCAAGGCCACCCTGCTTACTTGCCTGCCATGCACGGCGTGCCGCCGGTCGGCGGGCGCTATTTGTCGCTGGCTGCGTTCGATCTGGCGCGCGGCCCTGACGGCTGCTGGTGGCTGCTGTCCCAGCGCACACAAGCCCCCTCGGGCCTGGGTTATCTGCTGGAAAACCGGCAAATTGTTTCGCGTCTGTTTCCGCAAGCCTTTGAGGCTTTGCCAGTGCAGCGCCTGGCCGAAACCTACCGCACCCTGATCGACAGCATCAAAGCCCGCAGCCCTGCCGGGGCTTCGGCCCACATTGCGCTGTTGACCCCTGGCCCCTACAACGAAACCTATTTCGAGCACGCCTATCTGGCCCGCTATTTGGGCCTGAGTCTGGTGCAAGGCAACGACCTCACGGTGCGCGACGAGAAGCTTTACCTGAAAACCTTGCAAGGCTTGCAGCCTGTGCACGGCCTGCTCAAACGGGTCGACGACGACTGGCTGGACCCACTGGAGATGCGCGCCGACTCCACGCTGGGCGTGCCCGGCTTGCTGCAAGCGGTGCGCAGCGGCAACGTGCTGGTGGCCAACACCCCGGGCTCGGGCTTTCTGGAGTCGAACGCGCTGCTGGGCTTCATGCCTGCGCTGGCGCGTGACCTGCTGGGCGAAGAACTGCAATTGCCGGCCATCCCGAGTTGGTGGTGCGGTGAAGCCGCTGCCTTGCAAGACGTGTTGCCGCGCATCAGCAGCTACGTGATCAAACCCACCTACCCCTACAACACCGACCGCCAAAGCTTTGAGCCTGTTCAGGGCCACACACTCTCGCGCCGCGAACAAGACGAATGGGCGGGCCGCATCCTGCGTGACCCGGACGCCCACACGCTGCAATCGTGGCTGCCGCTGTCGCACCAACCCACCTGGCAAACCGGCACCGATGGCGCGCCCTGCATCCAGTCACGGCCTGTGGTACTGCGCGTGTTCGCCGTGGCCGACGCCCAGGGCGGCTGGCAAGTGCTGCCCGGTGGCCTGGCGCGGCTGGGCACCCGCGAAGGCATTGCCTCCATGCAACGCGGTGGCAGCAGCGCCGATGTGTGGGTGCAGAACCCGACACCGGACGCAGCGCAGTCACAGTCACAAACACAGTCGTCCAGCCCATCACCCACTTCGCCTCCTCCAGCATTGCAGGCGCAGGCAGAACCCATCCCCGATGCAACATCGCTGCAAAGGCAACGCCTGGTCACCAGCCGTGCCGCAGAAAACCTGTTCTGGATGGGGCGCTACACCGAGCGAACCGAAAACACCTTGCGCCTGGTGCGCCTGAGTCTGGAAATTTTGAGCAGCGAAAACCAGAACCTGCCTGGCCTGCTCCAGTTCATCACCCGCATGGCCACACGCCACGGCTTGGTGCGGGCAGGCGTGCCTGCCGCATCGCAAGCGCATCGGGTGTTTGAGCGATCTTTGATCGCCGGGCTGTGGGACAAAGAGCTGGCCACCAGCGTCGGCTTCAATTTGCGCGCAGTGCGTTTGGCCGCTGCTTCGGTGCGTGAACGCCTGTCACCCGAACATTGGCGTTTGCTTGAACAAGCCGAGTCGCGTTTTTTCAGCCCCGAGCACCAGAGTGCGGCACCCGACACCCTGGCCGTGCAGCGCCTGTTGGCCGACACCAGCCAGATGCTAGCGGCCCTGACCGGCGCCCAAACAGACCGCATGAGCCGCGATGACGGCTGGCGCTTGCTCTCAATCGGTCGCCACATCGAGCGCCTCGAGTTTTTGTCCAGCGCGCTCTGCGAAGCTGTGCAGTTGGGGCTGATCGGCGAGCAAGCCGGGTTCGACGCCGTGCTCGATCTGTTCGACAGCACCATCAGCTTCCATGCGCAGTACCAGCAAAGCCGCACGCCCCAGGCGCTGATGGATTTGCTGGTCACCCACTCCGACAATCCGCGCTCACTGGGGTGGGTGGCGCACACCTTGCGCTCACGTTTGCGCCGCATGGGCCACCTGGCCGACGGCGCCACCACCCCCATGGCCGAGCGGGTGCCACAGCTCATTGAAATGACGCCAGAGTCGCTGTGGCCTTTGGCGAACAACCCGGCACAACCTGGCAACACCCTGCCACTGCATGCGGCACTGGTGCAGTGTCAGACCGCTGCCCGAGAGGTCTCTGACCAACTGTGTGGCCTGTTCTTCACCCACAGCGGCGAAGCCCGCTACAGCGTTGGCGCCTGACCCGATCTCCACCATGCGCCTGGCCATCACCCACGAAACCCGCTACCGCTACAGCCCGTCGGTGCAAACTGCGCAGCATATGGCGCACTTGCAGCCGGCCAACACGCCATGCCAACAGGTCATCAGCCACTGGATGCAGGTGGAGCCCGATGCTTCGGTGCAGCACAACATCGATGCTTTTTTCAACCACCGGGCCTATTGGGCACTGACGAACCCACACGATGGCTTGCTGGTGCGGGCGCACAGCGAACTGAACACCTCGGCCATTGAACCCGGCATATCCTCGCAAAGCTGGGAGTCGGTGCGCGAACATTTCCGCTACCGGGGTGGCCACCCGGGCGATGTCCACAGCGGCTTTGTGTTTGGCTCGCACCATGCACCTGTGCACGAAGCATTTTTGGCCTACGCGCAAAGCAGCTTCACGCCCGGGCGCCCGCTGATGCACGCTGCACAAGAGTTGACAGCGCGCATGCACCGCGATTTTCGCTACGAAACGGCCAGCACCGACATCAACACCCCTGCGCTGGAAGCCCTGGAGGACAAACGCGGCGTTTGCCAGGACTTTGCACACATTTTGTTGGCCTGCTTGCGCTCACTGGGTTTGCCTGCCCGCTACGTGAGCGGCTACCTGCTGACCGAACCGCCACCCGGTCAGCCGCGGCTGGTGGGCAGCGATGCCTCGCACGCCTGGGCCTCGGTCTACCTGCCCGAGCTGGCCAGCCACGCTTGCCAAGGCTGGCTCGACCTGGACCCGACCAACGACCGCACCGGCCTGGCCAGTCCGGGCGAAGACTATGTGCGCCTGGCGGTGGGCCGCGACTTTGCCGACGTCTCGCCCCTGCGCGGCGTGCTGCAAGGCGGCGGTGCGCACAGGCTCGAAGTGGCCGTGACCGTACAGCCTCTTGAATGACCCGATGAATCGAACAACAGGAAAACCCAAATGAACAAGCATCTCCTGCTCTGCTGCCTTGCTGCGGCACTCATACCGTCTTTCGCGAACGCACAAACCCAAGCCCGGCTGGATGGCGGCAAGTTCGTTTCAAACGAAGAAATTACCGTCCAGCGCCTCAACTGCAATGGCATGTCCGTTCAGTTCGCCCGAGGTGTCCGTTGGGCACCTGCTGACTACAGCCCCATCGTGAGCATCAACGACAGCGCCACTGTTCAGCTGCATCCCAGCTGCTACACCAACATGATGTGCGGTCATTTCAATGGCAAACCTGCCGTGGTGATCGTCGACGCACCGGCTTGCGGAGGCAATGCCGTGGGCGAGGATTACATCGTCATTGATTTGGCATCCAGGCGCAAACACGTACTCAGTTACACACAGGCACGCCAGGCCAAATTGATTCGCTGAGCCTGCGTCGCCATCCCCGGACAGGCGCGTGCGTCGCCGCTGGGGGGACATCTGAAGCTTGTGCTCGCTGAAAATGAGCGGCATGACGCGGTACAGTTGAGCCTTTGCAGACTTGGCACAGGTCTGGGTCTGGCAACACCGCGCACTCCATGTGGAGGATGCGCCCCACCCCCAAAGGAAACCCCATGAGCGTTTACGACACCCTGAAATCCCTGAACATCGAATTGCCCCCTGTGGCCGTGCCCGCAGCGGCCTATGTGCCCTTTGTGCAAACCGGTAACTTGGTGTTCCTGTCGGGCCACATTGCCAAAAAAGACGGCAAGGTCTGGGCGGGTCAACTCGGTAAAAACATCAGCACCGCAGAAGGCCAACAAGCCGCCCGCGCCGTCGCGATTGACCTGATGGGCACCCTGCACGCCGCCGTGGGCGACTTGAACAAAGTCAAGCGCATCGTCAAGGTGATGAGTCTGGTCAACTCGACCGGCGACTTCACCGAGCAGCACCTGGTCACCAACGGCTGCAGCGAACTGCTGGGCCAGGTGTTTGGCCCACAAGCCGGTGCCCATGCCCGCAGCGCTTTTGGTGTGGCCCAAATTCCCATGGGTGCTTGCGTTGAGATCGAGTTGATTGCCGAAATCGGCTGAAAACGGCCATGCCCATCGAACTGAGCAAAGAAGACCGGGCGCAGGCCATTGCCAGCATCGAGCGCTACTTCCTGGACAATTTTGAGCAAAAAATCGGCAACATTTCTGCCGGTGCCCTGCTCGGATTTGTTCTCGAAGAAATCGGCCCCAGCATCTACAACCGCGCGGTGAGCGATGCCAAAGAACGCATGCTCATGCGTGTGGAAGATCTGGAATACGAAGTCCGAGAAGACGAATTTCAGTACTGGCAAAAGTTCAAGAAACGCTCGTCATGACGCAAACCCGCATGTTCACACGTGCTCCTGTCACCCTTGGGAACGAATCCCTGCTCTCGAATGGTTTGCCGTGGCCGTGCAGACATTCGGCTGCAGGGGCCGCCTCCCACACAGACCGCACAACCATTTAACCCAACGGAGACTCACCATGACCATTTCCATGTCCAGCGCCAGCCTGCCCGTGTGCACCCGCATGCTCACCAACCTGAGCCACATCCTGGCCAAGGCCGAGCAGTTCGTCGAAGCCAAAAAGATCGACCCCACCGCACTCACCACTTACCGCCTGGCCCCCGACATGTTCCCCTTCACGCGCCAGGTGCTGATCGCTTGTGACGCAGTCAAGAACGGTGTTGCACGCTTAAGCGGCATCGAAGCCCCGAAATTTGACGACACCGAAACCACACTGGCCCAGCTGCAAGAACGCATCCAGAAAACCCTGGCCTTCATCGCCACCGTGCCCACTGCAGCGCTGGATGGCACCGAAGACAAAGAGATCACCTTCCCCGCAGGCCCGGGCAAAACCCGCACCCTCAAAGGTCAAGACTACTTGACGGGCTGGATGCTGCCCAACATGTACTTCCACATCACCACGGCCTACACCATCCTGCGCCACAACGGTGTGGAAGTCGGCAAGATCGATTACTTGCTGGGCGCACAGGGCTGAGTCTGCGCTGCACGTGATTCAGGGGCCGCTTTTGAGCGGCCCCATTTTCTTCAGCGGCAGCTGAAGTTGCTGGCGTCTTCAGGGTTTCCCGTGCCCTTGTAATGCGCGTATTGCGGATAGGCACACAGCGGGCGTGTGCGGCCCGTGTACACCACCGTGCCACTGGCAGGCACGCTTTGCGGGGCCTGGCCTTTTTCGACCCAGTCCACCAAGCTGCCCAGACCATCGATGCTGTCGGTGGCCGCGCCACCTGCACAGTGGCCCATGCCGGGCACCAGGAACAAGCGCGCAAAGTCGTTGGTTTTGGGGCCGTTTTGGGCCGTCAGGCGCTGGTAGTAGTCGACCATTTCGTCCGGCGAGAAGATGGGGTCGGCCATGCCATGGATGAACATCAGCTTGCCGCCTCGCGCCTGAAAGCCCGCCAGCTTCACATCGTCAGCGGTGTTGAACATCCACGCATGCGCATCCATGCGCTGCGGGTCGCGGTCAAAGTCGAACTTGTAGATGCTCAAGCTGCGGTCAGGCGGCGTGACGAAATAACCCTGCAGCGCGTCTTCCATCAGGAATACATGGCGCGAGTTGGCTTTGGCCGTGGGTGAATTGCCCAACTTCCACATGCGCCAGTCGTTTTTGGGGTGGCCGATGCCTGCGTCCCAGGGCCACGAGAAATACAAGGGCTGGCCGGCCGAGTTCTTGGCACCCGTGAACATCTTCTTCAAAGCGCCCACCTGCACTGGAGCCAGACAACTGTCGTCCTTGGCGCCCTTGCACTGCAAGGCCGCCACATCGAATTGGCAGGCAGCCGGGTTGGACACCAAACCGTCTGTCAAACCGTCAAGCGCGTCGCAGCGGTTCAGGATGCCTTCGCGCACCAAGTTCAAATCACCGTCAGACAGCGCTTGGCTCAGCACCGGCTGGCCTTCAGCCCCTTTGGGCGCAATGGCCTGCAACGCTTGTGTGTCCCAGGCCGCAGCTATGGTCGCGCCCTTGGACACGCGCATGGCTGGGGCCATGGCGATCACACCATCAAAGTAAGTGGGAAAGCGCTGGGTGAACATCATGGCCTGACGACCGCCGCCCGAGCAACCGATGAAATACGACTTGTCAGCGGGCTTACTGTAGTAGCGGCGGATCAGCTCTTTGGCTGTGACCGCCACTTTGTCGTGCGCGTTGTAGGCATTGTCGGTGCGGGCGATCGGATCAAACCCGAAGTCGGCCGTGGGGCCTTGGTGTCCAGCGTCGGTGGTGACCACCGCAAAGCCGCGGTTGAGCGCGTAGCCGGGGGCGGCTTGCGGCCCCACAGCGGGGCGCACCACGCCGTCGTTGCCGCCACCACCCTGGTACAGAAAGCGGCCATTCCACGCTGTGGGCAGCCGCAGCTCAAAACCGATGTGGTACGGCTTGCCGTCTTGGCCCATGCGCTCGGCCATCTTGCCGTTGACCTTGCAATGCGCCACCAATGTGGGGCCAGCCGTGGCGCCCGGTGGGCGTGTGCTGTCACCTGCCACGGCCTCGGTGGTCAGGGTCATGCCTGGCAAGGCTGCGGCAGCAAAACTGGCGCAGTCCGAGGTCTGTGCCCAGGCACCACCCGTGATCGACATGAGTGCACCCACGGCCCAAGCTGTGTTCAGTTTCATCGTTGGCATCGACGTGTCTCCTTTTGTTTTTTTCAAGCCGTCATTTGCATGCAAAGTTACTGGCGTCTTCCAGCGAGCCGCTGCCCTTGTAAGTCGCCACCGTCGGGTGAGCACACAGCGGACGGGTGCGCTTGGCCGACCAATCGGTGGGCAACTCGGTGTTCACGCTGCCTGCGTTGCCAACGCCACGCACACTGGCCACCACCGCTTGCGGTGCCACGCCCTGCTCCACCCATTTCACCAGGGGGCCCAACAGGTCAAACTGGTCGGCGGCCGGGCCCATGCTGCAGTGGTTCATGCCCGGCACCGGGAAGTAGCGCGCAAAGTCAGACCCGGGGTTGAGGCCCGCCTTGCCCACGCGCTCGACCCACTGGCGGGTGTCTTCGGCAGAAAAGATCGCATCGCTCACGCCGTGGTACAGCACCACCTTGGCGCCCCGACCGCGCAAGGCAGCCAGGTTGTCAGGCTGGCTTTCGCCGGGCGGTGTCATCAGCGACCAGCCCGATTCGCGGTAAGTGTCGTTGGTGGCGCTGAACATAGCCAGTCGGGCCGTGACGTTTTCTTCCAGCGGTTTGAGTGGCGTTGGCGGCACGCTGAAGATGGTGCCAATGGCCAGCGGATCACGGATCAGCGAGTCGACAAACTTCCAGGTGCCCCAGTTGGCCCCGGCCACGCCCGTGTCATAAGGGAAGCTGGCATAAATGCGCTGGCCGTCCGCCGTCTGCGCACCGCCGAACACGCGGGCCACCACGTCTTTTTGTACAGCGGTCAAACAAGCGCCGTTGCGCTCGCCCGTGCAGGTGGCCACATCGGTCTTCACGTTGAATGCAGCCTGGCAAGCCTGCGTGGCCTGCACCATGCCGTCCTTGGCACCGTCGAGGGCATCGCATTTTTGGGCAATGGCCTTGGCCACGGTCTGGCGCTCTTGCGGCGTGAAAGCACTGGCCAAGTCAGGCAAGGTGCCGTTGGGGTTGAGTGGGTTCTTGACCGTGGCCCCAGGCGTGGCCAAAGGTGCCCACTGCTGTGCGCCCCAGATTTGCGCCAGCGCCGCATAGGGCAAGCGGTAACCGGGTGCACCGACCAGATAACCGTCGTACTGGTCACCCAAACGAGAAGCAGCCACCATCGCGTGGCGTCCGCCGTTGGAGCAGCCACCGATGTAGGAGCGGTCAGGCCCCTTGCCATACGCTGAGGCAATCAGCTGTTTGGCCATGGGCGTGAGCTTTTCAACCGCCTGGTAGCCATAATCCAGCCGAGCCTGGGGCTCCAGTCCAAAGAATGGGGTTTGTGGCCCGCTGTGTCCGGCGTCCGAACTGATGACCGCAAAGCCTTGCATGAGCGCGCCCGTGAGCGGGCCGCCGCCCAAGGCCCCCAACGCGGGCACCACGGCGCCGTCCAGCCCGCCATTGCCTTGGTAATAAAAGCGGCCATTCCAGGCCACAGGCAAACGCATTTCAAACCCGATGGCATAGTCGCGCCCATCACTGCCCTTGCGCTCGTGCATGCGCCCTTTCACCAGGCAATGCGCAGGCACGGCCTTGTCGCCTTGCATGACGGCACCCGCAGCAACCGATGCCGCCGACTCGATGCGCGTGTTGGGCAACCGGAGTTGGGAAGTCAAAGTCTCGCAACTGGGCAAGCTGGCGCCTGTGGCTGCTTTAAAGGGCGCAACCGGGGTGCTTTGCAAAGTGCCGCACGCGACGAGCACGCCGAAAGCAGACAAAACACCCAGGCCCTGAAGAGCGCGGTGCAAGGATGTGGAACGCATGGTGAACCTCCTCGGTCAGGGTCAATGAAAATCAAGAAACGTCAATCGGCCTTGAAGCCTGTGGCAGCCACGGCCTTGCCCCAGGTCACGGTGTCGGCGGCGATGATGCGGGAAAACTCTTCGCGGCTCGTGCCCGTCACGCGAAAGCCCGACTCTTCGAGCTTGGCCTTGGTGTCGGCCGACTTCACGGCTTTTTGGATGTCAGCGCTCAGCTTGGCCAGAATGTCGGCAGGCACCTTGGACGGGGCCACGATGCCGAACCACGAAGAAAACTCCAGGTTGTTGTAACCCTGCTCCTTGATGGTGGGCACGTCGGGCAGTGCGCCCGTGCGGGTGGCCCCGGTACTGCCCAAGGCGACCAGCTTGCCCGCTTTCACATTGGGCGCAGCCAGGCCCACGCTGGCGAACACACCTTGCACGTCACCGCTGAACAAGCCACCCAGTGCATCGCCCGTGCTTTTGTAGTGCACGGCTTCAGGTTTGAGCTTGACCGCATCGCCAAACATGAACGCACCAAAGTGCCCGGGCGTACCCGCACCAAAAGTGGCCATGAACAAGCCCTTTTGCTGCTGTGTCCAGGTCACGAATTCCTTGACGTTTTTGGCAGGCACTTTCTGCGGGTTGACCAGCAGCACGAAGTCGGCGCTGACCACTTGGCTGACGGCGGCAAAGTCTTTCGCCGGGTCATAGGGCAGCTTGTTGTAGCTGCTGGGTGCGATGCTCAGCTGACCGGTTTCGCCCAGCATCAGGGTGTAGCCGTCGGGCGTGGCGCGGGCCGCTTCGCTGGCGGCGATCAGGCCACCCGCGCCGGGCTTGTTGTCCACAATGACGCCCAAATTGCCCCAGCCCTCAGAGAGCTTTTGCGCCAGCAAACGCGCCACGATGTCGGGCCCGGTGCCCGCCGGGAAACCCACGATCATGCGCACCGGGCGGTTGGGGTAGCTGCTTTGCGCCTGCACGCCGGTGCTCAACACACCCGCGGCCAAGCCCAATGCCAGCAACGCGCTGCGGCGGCCCCAGGCATGTGTCAAAGCGGCGGGAGTGCTCAATGGAAAGTGATTCATGGCGTTTGTCTCTTTGAATAAATGAAAGGGGGAAATCAAGAACCGAGGCCGCTCAGGCCACTTCAAAAAAGCGCATCACCACACGGTCGGGGTGGCGAGCACCCGTGCCCACAAAGAGGCGTTCGGTGATCCAGGCGAGCGACTTGCAAGCCGTTTCAAAACTCGGGCTGCAGCGAAAGTAGACCGACTCGGGCGGCACCGGCTCACCGCGCACCAGACGCGCCATCACCTCGGGGGTGGCGGTCCGCACAGCGCGGTTTTGCACAAAGACCAGATCACCGCCATCGGTCTCTATCGTGTAGCGGGCGTCCAGCTCGGCCATGCGCTCATTCACGATCAACTGGAAGTCCGCGCCGCCAGGCAACACGCGGGCCGTCCAGCCTTGGCCCTGCACTTCCCCGCCCAGGATCGGGATCAAGCGGCGCACGCCATGGTGGGTCTGGCCGACTTCCTGAGGCTTGTCCACCTGGACAGACAGATCGGCAAAAAAATTCAATGACGGTGTTGGCAAATCAAGCATGGGCCTAGGGTATTCCTAAGTGCAGGGGGCGTCTGTCCTCCCTTAAGATGACGGGAAAACCCGAAGCTTGGCTCTCAGCGCCCTTGTTGGCGCAAACCCAATTGAAACCGCCCCCTCATGCGCCAATGGACCCCCTCCAGCTCCAGCAGCTCCGTTCAGGTGCTGCAAGGCCTCATCGGACTCATGGGACAGCGCGAATTTGAAACCTCGCTTCTAAGTCACCTGCACCCGCTGGTGCCCGCAGCCTCTTATTCGATTTACCAAACCGGCACCGGTTGCGACCCGACCTTGTTCATGTCGGCCAGTCGGGGCATTCCTGACACCACACGTGCATGCTGGGACGCCTACCTGTCAGGCCCCTACCTGAGCGACCGGACCTTCGAAGGCGCAAGCCAAGCCAACCCCAGCCCTCTGCTGTGCCACATCACCGCGCCCGAGGTGCCTGCCCAACACCGCGCCCGCGTTTATGAAGCGCACGGCATGGCCGAGCGGGTGTCGATTGTTCAGCGCCAGGCGACATCCATTTTCGCAATCAACTTTTACCGCCACGAACACCAGCGCCCCTTCAGCGAAGCGCAACTGTCCGACTTTGAATCGCTGGCCCCGGCACTGCTGACCCTGACGCAAAAACAAATTGAACTCACCCGCCCACGGCCAGCCAGGCGCAACACCGCCGAATGGGTGAGCCAGTTGCAGCAGTTGGAGCCCGCGCTGACCCCACGCGAGCTGCAGATCTGCGCCCGCCTGCTGACCGGGATGACGCAAGAAGGCATTGCGCTCGACCTGGGCTTGGGCCTGCCCACCGTCAAGACCTACCGCAACCGCGCCTTTGCGCGGCTGGGTATTCACTTCAAAAACGAATTGTTTGCGCTCTTTGCGGGGTGATCCGGCACCCAAACTGTCCCCAAACACCGTGTCCAAAGCTATGGACAAGTGCAGGGATAAGCCGCCCAAGCCGCGTCCCACAAGGGCTGGCGGGACGTGCTTAATCCATGAGCACGATCATCAATCGCATGATTGACAACACGATCAACAACACCGAAAATCACACACTCAATATTCATATCCTCAAAGCTGCCATGCCCCAACTGACCGCCAACGACCTCAAAGTGCGCGGCATTGCTGCGATTGAATCGGCGCTAGCCGACCAAACCGAAGCCACCATCTCGGTGCGCGGCAAAGACCGGTTTGTGGTGATGGACATGGCGCAATACCACTACCTGCGCGAATGTGAACTGGAAGCCGCCCTGATCCAAAGCCGGGCCGACCTGACCGCTGGCCGCGCCGTGCAAGAAAGCGTCGAGGCCCATATGGCGAGGCTCGACGCCTTGGTGAACAACACCGCTCATTGAGCGCCCGAGCCTCTCAAGCGGCATGCCCTACACGCTGGTCTTTACCGACGCCTACATGCGCCGGGCTGTGCGCTTCATCAGACGGCATCCCGAACTGCGCAACCAATACGCCAAAACACTGGCCTTACTGGAGTTGAATCCGCACCACCCGTCGCTGCGCTTGCACGCCCTGTCGGGGCGACTGACGGGCATGCATTCGGTGTCGATCAACCTGTCTTACCGCATCACCCTTGAACTGTTGATCCAAGACCAGCAAATCGTTCCCATCAACGTGGGCGATCACGATGCGGTTTATTGAGGCAGGCAACTGAGCACCCTGCAAAACGCCCAAACAAAAAGGGCGATTTCCGGTGATACATTTGAATTCTTAAATATTCAAAATCACCATGAGCACCGTCACAAACTCTCGCACCATCCTCAGTACCGCATGGGCGGGCATGCTGGCCATCTTGCTGGCCATGCTGTTGATCGACCCGCTGCAGTACCTCATGCGCGGGCAATACGAAGACCTGAGCCAAACCCTGCAACACGACCCCGGCACCCTCGGCCTGCGGGTGCTCATGGTCATGCTCTGCCTAAACACACTCATGCAAGTAGGCATCCAGATGTTTTCGGGTCCCCGCTGGCGCAGTGGCGTGTTGGCGATCACCACACTCTATGGCTTGTTTTTCCTCGTCCACCAAGTGGTGCATGTCGCAGGCGGCGAAGCTTTAGGCCTGCACACCTTGCTGGATGTGACACACCACCTACTGGCCATCGTCGCCACGTTGGCCGCCTGGCGTTGGAAAAAAGAAGATGCTGCATCGCCTACGGCTTGACACGCGTTTGCGCCAAGTCACACGGTAGATCGTGTCTTAAGCCCCGACATGTAGCCTGAGTTCGAACCAGCTATATCGGACCCAAAGATACTGACCTGAATACCTCAACCCATTGAAGACTTCGCAGGGCGTATCAATAGATCACTCCACCCGCGTCACCCGACTCGGCTTGAACCCGAGGTCCGCCACACGGCCCTTTTTGGCGCGGGCCGCTTTGGCGTTGTTCAGGCTGCGGATTTCCAGCGTTTCCTCGCGCGCTTTGCCGCCTCGGCCAATGCCTTCGATCTTGACGCTGCGGGTGTAGGCCGCTGCGCCCGCCAAGGTGTCTTTGGCTTCGAGGTCGATCAGCATCAGGCCTCGGCCACCTTTTTCCATGGTTTTGAGTTCGCTGATTTCGAACGTCAGCACCCGACCGCCGGTGCTGGCACAGCAGACGCTGGTGGCCGCAGGCATGGCTTGTTTGTCGGCCGGCACGGTGGCGCTGGAGCCGCTCACATGGCTGGGAGCGCAGACGGTTTCGCCTTCGCCCAAGCTGATGAAGGCTTTGCCTGCCTTGTTGCGCGAGACCATGTTTTCGACCGAGGCCATGAAGCCATAACCGCCGGAGCCGCTGAGCAGCAGTGTGGCGTTGGACGGGCCTGCAAAGTAGTGGGCAATTTGCGTGGTGGGTTCCAGCTCGATCAGCGTGGTCACGGGCTGGCCGTCGCCTCGGGCACCGGGCAGTGTGGCCACCGGGACGCTGTAGATGCGGCCGTTGCTGCCGAAAATCAGCAGCGTGTCCACCGTGCGGCATTCAAAAGTGCCATACAAACCGTCGCCCGCCTTGAAGGCGAAGCTGGTGGCGTCGTGGCCGTGTCCTGTGCGGGCACGCACCCAGCCTTTTTCCGACACGACCACCGTCACCGGCTCGTCCACCACCTTGACTTCGGCGATGGCTTTTTTCTCTTCCTGGATCAGCGTGCGGCGTGGGTCAGCAAAGGTTTTGGCGTCGGCTTCGATCTCTTTGACCATCAGGCGGCGCAACGCGGCGGGGCTGCCCAGAATCTCTTCGAGCTTGCCCTGTTCTTCGCGCAGCTCAGACAACTCCTGCTCGATCTTGATGGCCTCCAGCCGGGCCAGTTGGCGCAGGCGGATTTCCAGGATGTCTTCAGCCTGACGATCGCTGAGCTTGAAGGCTTCGATCAGCGCTGGCTTGGGCTCGTCGCTGTGCCGGATGATGCGGATCACCTCGTCGATGTTGAGCAACACCAGCTGACGGCCTTCCAGAATGTGGATGCGGTCCAACACTTTGTTCAGGCGGTGCTGGCTGCGGCGGGTGATGGTGATTTGGCGGAAAGTGACCCACTCCACAATCATCTGGCGCAGTGACTTTTGAATCGGCTTGCCGTCAATGCCGACCGAGGTCATGTTGATCGACGACGAGGTTTCCAGGCTGGTGTGCGCCAGCAAGGCGGTGATGAGTTCTTGCTGCTCAATGCGGCTGGTTTTGGGCTCAAACACCAGGCGCACCGCGGCGTCTTTGCTGGACTCGTCGCGCACCACGTCGAGCACATTCAAGATGCTGGCCTTGAGCTGCATCTGGTCGGTGCTGAGCGCTTTTTTACCGGCTTTGACTTTGGGGTTGGTGAGTTCTTCGATCTCTTCGAGCACGCGCTGCGAGCTGACGCCTTGCGGCAATTCGGTCACCACTAACTGCCATTGGCCGCGGGCGAGTTCTTCGATCTTCCAACGGGCACGTACTTTGAGGCTGCCGCGACCGGTGCGGTACGCGTCGGCAATGTCGCTGGCCGGGCTGATGATCTGGCCGCCACCGGGGAAGTCGGGGCCTGGAATGATGGCCATCAACTCGCTGTCGCTGAGCTTGTCGTTTTTGATCAAGGCCACGCAAGCGTCGGCCACTTCGCGCAGGTTGTGGCTGGGAATTTCGGTGGCCAGGCCCACGGCAATGCCGCTGGCGCCGTTGAGCAAGCTGAAGGGCAAGCGGGCGGGCAGCTGGCGCGGCTCTTCGGTAGAGCCGTCGTAGTTGGGAATGAAATCCACCGTGCCCATGTCGATCTCGTCGAGCAGCAAGCTGGTGATGCGCGACAAGCGCGCTTCGGTGTAACGCATGGCGGCAGCGCCGTCGCCGTCGCGCGAGCCAAAGTTGCCCTGGCCGTCGATCAGCGGATAGCGCTGCGAAAAGTCTTGCGCCATGCGCACCAGCGCGTCATAGGCGGCGGTGTCGCCGTGCGGGTGGTAGCGGCCCAGCACATCACCCACCACGCGGGCGCTTTTGACAGGCTTGGCTGCGGTGTTGTTGTTGGGGCCGCTGTAGGACAAACCCATGCGGTCCATCGAATACAAAATGCGCCGCTGCACCGGCTTTTGGCCGTCGCACACATCGGGCAAGGCGCGGCCTTTGACGACGGACAGCGCGTACTCGAGGTAGGCCCGCTGGGCGTAGGCGCCCAGGTGGTCGCCTTCGGGCGCGGCAGGTTGCAGTGAAGTTTCAGGGGTCAGCAAATCGGTCATCTTTTGGGCGCGTTTTTGTTTTTGCGTTCGGGTGTTTGGGGGATTTGGGCAGGCATTGATTTGCCGGGCGGCAAAAAGTTACTGCCCGTCACCACTTTTTGCCCCGTGCGTTTTTCCAGATCGTCTTTGGCGCGCTTGGCCACCCGGCCACCTTCTTTGCCAGCTTTGGCGTTTTGTTGCAGGCCTTGGGCTTCTTCGGTTTCAGCAATCTGGCGGGTGGACAGTTCGGCCAATGCGGTAAAGATGAGTTCTGCCTCGCTCATGTGGTCGCGCAGGTTCTGTGTTTTCAAAGACTTGAGCGACTTGTGTGCCTGCACGCTCAAGCCTGTCCATTCTTGGTGAATGATGTTGGTGAGCAGCGCGAATTCGTCCGCCTTTTCAACGCCACTTTCCTTCCAGTAATCGGTCAACTTATTGCGGGTTTCTTGCCCCGTCATGCGCTGCTGAATCCACTTGGTGCTGCGTCCCAGCTTTTGCCAGTTTTCGCGGGCGCGCTGAAGACTTTGTGCAGGGTCGGCCATTTCTTGCATGCGCTCATGGCCGACCTTGGCCAGCCAGCGCTTGAACGGCTCGGCTTTGGGAGAGGGTATCGACTGAATCAGGCGCAAGAGTGTGGGCACATCGGCGGCCAGCGTTTTGCGCATGACCCCGGACTCACTGGGCATAGGCACCTGGGGACAATTTGTCCCCAGGTAGCTACCCAATTCAGCATCGCGCTTGCGCAGTTTTTTCAAGTAATCAGTGGGGTTGATGCTGTCGGTCAGCACCTCCACCACGTCCACCACGGAGAAATACCACTTCTCCTGCGCGGCGTCCCAATGCGAGCGCACGCGGGTGGACTCAAACAGTTGGACGGGCTGAGCGGTCGTCATGGCATCTTAGACATCACTGTTGACATCAAACGTCGATTTCGATGCTGTCGCCGTGCAGTTCCATCAGCTCGCGGCGGGCGGCAGCTTCGCCTTTGCCCATGAGCTGGGTCATGAGGTTTTCAGTCCCGGCGTTGTCCAGTGGCCCCAGCTCGATCGGCAGCAGGCGTCGCGTATCGGGGTTGAGCGTGGTGTCCCACAGCTGCTCGGCGCTCATCTCGCCCAAGCCCTTGAAGCGGCTGATGCTCCAGCCGCCTTCTTTGACGCCGTCTTTGCGCAGCTTGTCGATGATGGCCGTGAGCTCGCCCTCGTCCAGCGCATAGGCTTTGGAAGCGGGCTTTTTGCCGCGCGCCGGCGCATCGACGCGGAACAGCGGAGGACGCGCCACATACAGGTGCCCGGCTTCGATCAGCTTGGGGAAATGGCGGAAGAACAAGGTCAGCAGCAGCACCTGGATGTGCGAGCCGTCCACGTCCGCGTCGGACAAGATACACACCTTGCCGTAGCGCAAATTGCTCATGTCGGGGTTGTCATTCGGCCCGTGCGGGTCCACGCCAATGGCCACCGAGATGTCGTGGATTTCGTTGTTGGCAAACAGGCGGTCACGGTCCACTTCCCAGGTGTTGAGCACCTTGCCGCGCAGGGGCAAGATGGCCTGGCACTCTTTGTTGCGGCCCATCTTGGCGCTGCCACCGGCCGAGTCGCCCTCGACCAAAAACACCTCGTTGTGCAGGATGTCTTTGCTCTCGCAGTCGGTCAGCTTGCCTGGCAGCACGGCCACGCCGGAGCTCTTGCGCTTTTCGACCTTTTGGCCCGCTTTTTGGCGGGTTTGCGCGGCCTTGATGGCCAGCTCGGCCAGCTTTTTGCCGTAGTCCACATGCTCGTTGAGCCACAGCTCCAGCGCCGGGCGCACAAAGCTGGACACCAGTCGCACCGCGTCGCGCGAGTTCAGGCGTTCCTTGATCTGGCCCTGGAATTGCGGGTCGAGCACCTTGGCGCTCAGCACATAGCTGGCGCGGGCAAACACGTCTTCGGGCATGAGCTTGACGCCTTTGGGCAGCAAGCCATGCAGCTCAATGAAGCTTTTGACGGCCGTGAACAGGCCATCGCGCAAGCCGCTGTCGTGCGTGCCGCCCGCGCTGGTGGGGATCAGGTTGACGTAGCTCTCGCGCACCGGCGCGCCGTCTTCGGTAAACGCCACGGCCCACGAAGCGCCCTCGCCTTCGGCAAAGCTGTCGTTGTTGCCGTCGGCAAAGCCTTCGCCTTCAAACAGCGGGATGACCGGGTCACCGTTGAGCGTTTGCGTCAGGTAGTCGCGCAGACCGGCTTTGTATTGCCACTGCTGGGTTTCTTTGGTTTTTTCATTCACCAAAGTCACCGTCACACCCGGCATGAGCACCGCTTTGCTGCGCAGCAGGTGCGTCAGCTCGTTCATGGGCAGGTTGCTGGATTCGAAGTATTTGGCATCGGGCCAGGCGCGAACCGTGGTGCCTTGTTTGCGGTCGCCCTCGCCTGTGGCGCGTTTGACCAAAGGCTCGGTCACGTCGCCGTCCGAGAACACCAGGGTGGCCACCTGGCCTTCGCGGTAGCTGGTGGCTTCCAGCCGTTTGGACAGCGCATTGGTCACACTCACGCCCACGCCGTGCAAACCGCCAGAGAAGCTGTAGGCCCCGCCCTTGCCCTTGTCGAACTTGCCGCCCGCGTGCAGGCGGGTGAACACCAGCTCGATCACCGGGGCGTTTTCTTCGGGGTGCATGCCAAATGGAATGCCCCGGCCATCGTCTTCGATGCTGACCGAGCCGTCGACGTGCAGAACCACTTTGATCTTTTTACCGTAACCCGCCAGCGCCTCGTCGGCGGCGTTGTCCAGCACTTCCTGAATGATGTGCAGGGGGTTGTCGGTGCGGGTGTACATGCCCGGACGTTGCTTGACGGGCTCCAGACCTTTGAGGACTCGGATGGAGCCTTCGGAATAATCACTCGAGGCGCTGGAAGTTTTGACAGTTGATTGGGTGGCCATGGTGGCGGATTGTAGTGGGAATTCAGAGCAATAACTGGATGAATAAACAGTAAACACCACAGGATTGAAGCCGTCCTTTGAGAGACGAGGTGTCTGCCTGAGATTGGTTACATTCCAAGGATGCAACACAAACCGCTTTCTTTATTTCAGGTCTTGGCCTGCGGCGCAGCCATCGTCACCTTGTCCATGGGCATTCGCCACGGCTTTGGTCTGTGGCTGCAACCGGTCACCCAATCGCAAGGCTGGGGACGCCAAGAATTCGCTTTTGCCATGGCCATACAGAACCTGACCTGGGGCTTGATGGGTATTTTTGCGGGCATGTTGGCCGACAAATTTGGCGCTTTCCGCGTCATCTCAGCCGGTGCCATGCTGTACGCATTGGGTCTGGTGGGCATGTCGCAAGCCCAAACGCCCTGGATGTTTGCGCTGTTCACGGGCGTCATCATTGGCACCGCGCAGGCGGGCACCACCTATGCCGTGATTTACGGTGTGATCGGGCGCAATGTGTCTGCTGAGCGCCGCTCCTGGGCGATGGGCATAGCCGCTGCGGCGGGCAGTTTCGGGCAGTTCTTGATGGTGCCCGTCGAGGGCATGCTGATCAGCCAGACGGGCTGGCAAACCGCATTGCTGATTCTGGCCACCGCCACAGCGCTCATCATTCCGCTGGCCTGGGGCCTGCGCGAGCCGGCTTTGCACGCACCCGGCCAAGTCAAGCGCGAACAAACCATTGCCCAATCGCTCAAAGAAGCTTTCCAGTACCCCAGTTTTCAGCTGCTGATGGCGGGCTATTTTGTGTGTGGTTTTCAGGTCGTTTTCATTGGCGTGCACATGCCCAGCTACTTGAAGGACCACGGCCTGGCACCGCAGGTTGCCAGCTACGCGCTTGCCCTGATCGGGCTGTTCAACGTGTTTGGCACCTATATCGCAGGCACGATGGGCCAAAGAATGGCCAAAAAGAACATCCTGGCCTTCATTTACCTGTCTCGCTCCGTGGCCATCGCGCTGTTTTTGCTGGCCCCGCTCACGCCCACCAGCGTCTACATCTTCTCGGCCGTAATGGGTTTGCTGTGGCTGTCCACCGTGCCGCCCACCAACGCGGCTGTGGCCCAGATTTTTGGCGTGGCGCATTTGTCCATGCTCAGCGGCTTCATCTTTTTCAGCCACCAAATTGGCTCGTTCATGGGCGTTTGGCTCGGCGGTTACCTGTACGACAAAACCGGCAGCTATGACATCGTTTGGTATCTGGCCATTGCCTTGGGCATCTTTGCCACACTGGTGAACTTGCCTGTGCGCGAAAGCCCCATTCAACGACATTCGCCACAAGCCGCATGAGCGCCAGCCTGCCCGACACCCCAACTGGGCGCGAGCCCAGCAGGCTCACGAACGCAAGCGTGCCGACAGCGCCCGTTCAGGCATCCGAGCTGAACCGACCTTCGGCCGCAGGGGCGACCTCCTACAAAAAACCGGGGGTCTGGATCGCGGTTGCGCTGATGTTGGGCGTCACGTTCTGGCTTTATGCCAAACCCGGCGTGGTCGTCATGCTGGCGGACCAACTGTGGTCTTGTTTCTGATATTGCCTACGAGTTGAACATGCACGGCACCGAAAATCCTTCTGCCTGGGTCCAGCGCTGGAGCCACTTGATAGCCCCTCAAAGCCGTGTGCTCGATGTCGCTTGCGGCGCGGGTCGCCACATGCGCTGGCTGGCTGCCCAAGGCCACCACCCGCAAGGCGTGGACCGCAACCCCGATGCCGTGGCCTTGGCACAGGCTTTTGGCGCCGTCACCTGCGCCGACATTGAGAACGGCACCTGGCCTTTCGCGGGCCAGACTTTTGGGGCCGTGGTCGTGACCCACTACCTGTGGCGACCCCTGTTGCCCGCCATCGTGCAGTGCGTGGCTGCGGGTGGCGTGCTGATTTACGAAACCTTTGCCGCTGGCAACGAAACCGTGGGCAAACCCTCACGGCCTGACTTTTTGCTGCAACCCAGTGAACTGCTGCGGGCCACCGAAGGTTTGCGCACCGTGGCCTATGAAGACGGCTTTGAGACATCGCCAGACCGGTTTGTTCAGCGCATTGTCGCTGTGCGCCCCTTGACCGCTGACGATGTCGTGCGTTGGTCTTTGAAAGCGAATTGAGTTGACTCCGGGTTTTTCCTGCCGCCTCCGATGACATTCACCCGGTCCGGGGACATAAAACCGGTCGGCAATCGTTAGAATGGGTTTTTTCTGTTCAGAAGCACCTGACATGACCACCGAATCTCGCCACATCCAAGGCAGTATCCCTGCCCTGATCACCCCCATGCTCGAAGACGGCAAAGTGGACTACCCCACCTTGCGAAAACTGATCGATTGGCATGTGGCAGAGGGCACCGACTGCATCGGCGTGGTCGGCACCACGGGAGAATCCCCCACCGTCACGGTCGATGAACATTGCGAAATCATCCGCGTCTCGGTCGAGCAAGCGGCTGGCCGCGTGCCGATCATGGCCGGGTGCGGTGCCAACTCCACAGCCGAAGCCATCGAACTGGCCAAATTCGCCAAAAAAGTAGGCGCCGACTGCCAGCTGCAGGTCGTGCCTTACTACAACAAGCCAACCCAGGAAGGCCAGTACCGGCACTTCCGGGCGATTGCCGAAGCCACGCCCGACCTGCCCGTGATTTTGTACAACGTGCCCGGTCGCTCGGTCGCCGATATGCAGCACGACACCGTGCTGCGACTGGCGCAGGTGCCCGGCATCGTCGGCATCAAGGAAGCCACCGGCAACATCGAACGCGCCCAGTGGCTGATCCGCGATGTGCCCAAAGAGTTTGCCGTGTACTCCGGCGACGACCCGACCGCCGTGGCCCTGATGCTGTGCGGTGGCGCAGGCAACATCAGCGTGACGGCCAACGTGGCACCGCGCCTGATGCACGAGCTGTGCATGGCAGCCATCCGCGGCGACATCCAGGAAGCCATGCGCATCCAGTTCCAGCTGATGCCGGTGCACAAAAACCTGTTTGTCGAAGCCAACCCGATTCCTGTGAAATGGGCCATGAACCGCATGGGCCTGAGCGGCCCCACACTGCGTTTACCCATGACCGAGCTGTCAGAGTCTCAGCAGCACTTGGTTGAGGCTGCACTCAAGGCCAGCGGCCTGATTTGATTTCCATCTAAGGATTGCTTGTGAAATTGTCCCATCGCTCTATGTCTTACCTCTCGGTTCAACGCTCCGCTGTTGTCGCCGCCTTGGCCCTTGTGGTCAGTGGCTGCTCCATTCTTGAAGAAGACAAGATTGACTACAAAAGCGCAGCCAAAGCCCCAACACTGGAGATTCCCCCAGACCTGAGCCAATTGCGCCGCGACTCACGCTATGCCATTGAAAGCAACTCAGCCACAGCCTCTGGCTTCAACAGCGCCAGCGCACGCGTTGCAGATGCAGGCACCGCAGCCAACAACTTGGGCGACGTGCGCATGGAGCGCCAAGGCAACCAGCGCTGGTTGGTGGTGGCACGCCCAGCCGACAAAGTGTGGGAACCCCTGAAAGAATTCTGGACCAGCAATGGTTTTGTCCTGATCACCGACTCGCCCGACGTGGGCATCATGGAAACCGACTGGGCTGAAAACCGCGCCAAGATTCCGCAAGACATCATCCGCAAAACATTGGGCAAAGTGCTCGATTCGCTTTATTCGTCAGGTGAGCGTGACAAATTCCGCACCCGCGTGGAGCGCAATGCGCAAGGCGGCGTGGAGATCTACATCACCCACCGCGGCATGGTCGAAAACTACACCAGCGCTCAAAAAGAGCAAACCATCTGGCAACCCCGCGCCAGCGACGCTGAGCTCGAAATCGAATTCTTGCGCCGCCTGATGGTGAAGCTGGGCGCCACGCCGGAAGCCGCCAAAACAGCCAGCGCCGACGCGACACCTGCGGCCTTGACTGCCGTGACAGCTGTAGACGGCCAACCAACCATTGTGCTCAACGACACCCTGGACCGCGCATGGCGCCGCACAGGCGTGGCCTTGGACCGCACGGGCTTCACTGTTGAAGACCGCGACCGCACCAAAGGCATTTATTTCGTTCGCTATGTGACACCCGGCTCCAACGACAAAGAGCCAGGCTTCTTTGCCCGCATGTTTGGCAGCAAAACAGAAGTGGCACCTTTGTCACGCTACCGCATTGCGCTGACCGACAAAGGCAACGCCAGCATGGTCCGCGTGCTGGATGCCAATGGCCAACCCGAAACCTCAGGCAATGCCGAGCGCATTTTGAAGCTGTTGGCCAACGAATTGCGTTGAACCTGGGCTGGCCTGCCAAGGCCAGCAGGGGCCAAACGCAACCCATAAAAAAACCCCGCCATGCGGGGTTTTTTTATGCGTCCCCGGCAAACACCGGGAATGCGCTGGCCAATTACTTGGCTGCAGAAGCGTCAGCAGCAGGAGCGGCTGGAGCAGCAGAAGCGTCAGCAGCAGGAGCGGCAGCAGCAGGAGCTGGAGCAGCAGGAGCAGCGGCTTCTTCTTTTTTGCCGCAAGCGGACAAAGCAGCAGCAGCGATGATGGCGGCCAAAACGAGGGACTTGTTCATGATGATTTTCCTTATAGGGGTTGAAAAACAATTTCCGGAAATTGTCGAAACAACCATGACGGTTGTTCTGACCGAGACAAAAGCACTCGAGCTCTTCTGCACTCAGCGCACGATTATAGCGTTTTCCCTAGTGAGTCCCCAAACGAGCGCACGAACCTGACGCGAAACCTTCTAACCACTGCTCAGGCAGGGAAATTCTCAAGCGGTTTTAGCCATGAAGCAGACATCCAATCGAGCAAAGCTTCACAAGCTGCATCGCTCAACATGGCGCATGAACCCGCAGAAAGAAAGCGGTTATCGGCCAATTGACGCAAGATGCGCGCATCTTTACCACCAACGCGGAAGCTTTCGCTGTTGATGAACACATGCCGATCGTCGTACATCATTTTGGTGCGTCGATCCAACTGAACACCCGCCGACAAATCAGGCTCGTTCTCTGATGTTTCAAACCAGACATTCGATTTGGGCTCGGTCAGGTATTCACCCAGCAAGCTGTCCAGCAAATGCGGATCCTTGAGTGCTTTATCGACCACTTGGCGTGCAAAGCCAGACAAAGCCTGCGGAATGGCAGCAGGAGACGACACCGCTGTTTGTTTGGGATCACGGTACAGCGCATCACCCAACCCCTCAAAAGACTCATCGGCCAGGCCCAGCAAAAGCTCCCGCGCCAACTCGCCCTCTTGGGGTGCACGAAAGCCGATGGACCACGTCATGCATTCGCCAACGGCGACGCCATCGTGTGCGTATTTGGGTGGCAAATAAAGCATGTCACCCGGATTGAGCACAAACTCTTCTTCGGCCTCGAAGTTCTGCAAGATTTTGAGCGGCACGCCCGATTGCAGCGTCAGGTCCTTGTTGCGGCCAATGCGCCAACGGCGTTGGCCATGGGCCTGGAGCAAAAACACGTCATAACTGTCAAAGTGCGGCCCCACACCACCGCCATCGGTGGCGTAGCTGATCATCAAATCATCCAGCCGCGCATCGGGCACAAAGCGAAACTGCTGCATCAGCGCATGCACGCCGTCATGGTGCAAGTCCACGCCTTGCACCAAAAAGGTCCATTTTTTCTGGCTGAACGGGGGCAAGCTGCGCTTTGCCAATGGGCCATGCTTCATCTTCCAGCCCTTGTCCGAATCCACAATCAGCCGCGACTCCACGCCTTCTTGCCCTGCCAGTGCCACCAATTCCGTGCGTCCGACACAGGGCACAAAACCGGGGATGGCATTGTGCACCAGCAAAGGTTTTTTTTGCCAATGGCGCTTCATGAATTGGCTGGCCGTCAAGCCGCCTAGCAGGGCCAAGGGTTGTTCTGTGTTCATCTCGGGTTCTCGCATCTCAAAGCCAAGGCGGCCAAAAAGTGGCCGCCAAACTGCGACAATTGTCCTATGGAAATCAAGACACCTTCTGTGGTCGCACTGACCTGGACACTCAAAGACACCCTGGGCGAAGTTCTGGACACCCTGGACGAGCCTGTGGAATTTTTCATTGGCGGCCAAGACCTGCTGCCCAAGATCGAGGAAGCCCTGCAAGGCCACGAACGTGGTGCCAAGGTCGACCTGCACCTGGAGCCTGAGGACGCCTTTGGCGACTTTGACGAAAACCTGCTGTTTTTAGAACCGCTGGCCCTGTTCCCTGAAGGGCTCGAGCCCGGCCTCACGATCGAAGGCACCGCTCTGCCCGAGGGTTGCAACCCCGACGCACCACGCAATGCCCTCTACACCGTGACCGAAATCTACCCCGAGCACGTGGTGCTGGACGCCAACCACCCGCTGTCGGGCATTGCTTTGCGTTTGCACCTGAAGGTCGAATCGGTGCGCGAGCCGACCGAGGCCGAAGTCGGCAGCGGCAGCTGCGGCACAGGCTTCTTCAAGATCGAAGTGGGCGATGAAGGCATACCCTCTGGCCCCACCTTGCACTGACCTGTCAGCCCCAAGCCCTGAGACTGCTCAAACCATGACCCAAGCCATCGAAATCAAAGTTCTGGACAAACGCCTGCACGAGTGGGGTCTGCCCAAATACCAAACCCCACTGGCCGCAGCCATTGACCTGTTTGCCTGCATCGAGCAGCCCCTGCAGCTCAAGCCCCAGGAAGCGGCCGTGCTGATCCCGTCGGGCATCGCGCTGCACATGGACTCGCGGGACTTTTGCGCCGTGATCCTGCCTCGCTCGGGGCTGGGCCACAAAAAAGGCTTGGTGTTGGGCAACAGCGTCGGCCTGATCGATGCCGACTACACCGCCCAATGCTTCATCAGCGTCTGGAACCGCAACCCCGCCAGCAGCAACGAAATCATCACCATCCAACCCGGCGAACGCATTGCCCAAATGATGTTCTTGCCCGTGGTGCGGCCCGAGTTCAAAGTTGTCGAAGCGTTCAGCACCACCAGCGAACGCGGTGGCGGCGGATTTGGCTCAACGGGCGTTTAAATGACGTCTAAAGCAAGGGGCATCTGAGCCCCCACCTACAGGCTCTGGGCATTTCAACATGCCAGCGCCCCCTCGGACATCAAATCGGGCGCAAAGCCTGTGACATCACCTTGCTGACCGGGTTAATCAGATAAGACAGCACCGAACGCTTCGCGACCACCAAGTCCACTTGCGCTGTCATGCCGGGGCGCACTTCCATGCGCTGGGCTTTTTCGCCATCAAAATCTTTGCTCCCAATCTTCACATGCACGCGGTAATACGGCTGTGGGCCACGCTGGGTTTCCTCGTTCAGCGTGTCAGGGCTGACATAAATCACCTCTCCCCGAAAGCCGCCGTACACGGTTGAATCAAACGCATCCAGCTTCACGTTCGCCGTTTGCCCCACTGTGACAAACGCAATGTCGGCCGGATACACCTTGGCCTCCAAAATCAAGCCGCTTTGTGTCGGCAGCAGCTCCATCACGATGTCACCTGCGCGCACCACACCGCCCAACGTGGTCACCCGAATGCTTTTGACCAAGCCACGGCTGGGTGCGGTCATATCGGTTTGCTCCAGCAACTGAGTGCGGTCGTTCAGTGCCTCGCTCTGCGCATTCAGGTCCTCTTGCGCTTTGGTCATTTCGGCCTGAGCATCCTGGAAAAACTTGTTGTGACGTGTCGTGATCTGGGCCTCCACATCGGCAATCTGGCGGCGTGACCGCAAGATATCGGCCTGACTCACGTCACCCGTTGCCTCCAGTTTGCGGATCATCTCGCCCTCTTCCACCAAAACAGCCCGGACCTTGCGCAGCGCCTGAATGTCCTCAATGAACGCTGTATTGCGGCGGTTGTACAGGTTGATCTGGTTTTCGATCAAGGCCGGATAAGCCTTCATCTCTGCATCAAAGCTCAATTTTTGGCCATACACCTCAGCGCGCAAACGGGCCAGCGTGATGCGCAGTGCCATCACTTTGCCCTGCGTGTCGTCCAGCGCAGCCCGTACCCGGGTTTTTTCAAAACTGGCCAGCAACTGCCCTGCTTGAACCTCGTCGCCTTCTTGAACCAGCAATTCACGCAGCACGCCACCATCCACCGCCTGAATCACCTGGGTGCGGTCACTCGCGATCACCTGACCTTGGGCACGCTTGACCTGATCGATCTCGGTCATGCCCGCCCACACCGTCATGATCACCAGCCCCACCATGGCCACCCACAAAGTCAGCCGAACCGAAGAGTTCGAGGGCATGTCCGCGTCTGATTGACTCATCATTTTTTTGTTCATACTTCCACCACTGCATTGGCCACAGCCATTTGAGCCGGCCGTTTCGACGCAGAATCCGCCTGCGCCTGAGAGTTCTGGCTCAATTGCGCCAACACCGCGTCACGCGGACCATCCATCACGATCTGACCACGCGACACCACCAAGACACGGTTCACCACAGACAACACACTGGGCTTGTGCGTCACCAACAGCAAAGTGCTGGAAGCCAACTGCGGGCTGACCAACGCATTCAGGCAGCGCATCTCAGTGCCGCCGTCCATGGACGCCGTGGGCTCATCGAGCAACATCACCTTGGGCTGCGCCAGCACCATGCGGGTAAACACCAGCAACTGTTTTTGGCCGCCAGACAAACCCCTGCCCCCCTCAGAAATGGGCAAATCAAGCCCCATGGGGTGCGATGCCACCTGGTCCAGCAAACCCGTCTGCATCATGGCCGCCTTGATCGCGTCATCGCCCGGATTGGGCAGGCCGATCAGCAAGTTCTGGCGCAATGTCCCCTCAAATAACCGGTGGTCTTGCTGCACATAGCAAACATGTCGGCTCATGGTCTCGCGCGCCACATGGGACACATCCAAACCGTCAATCAGCACACGCCCCTCGGTGGGTCGGTACAAACCAGCCACCATGCGCAGCAAAGTGGACTTGCCTGAACCCACGGTCCCCAAAATACCAATTCGCTCGCCCGGCGACACCACCAAACGCTTGATGGCCACCGCAGGCGGTGCCTTACCATAAGCAAACGACACATCCTCCAACAAGTAATTGCCGCGCAACACCGAAGGCGTCAAGGGCTGCACACCGGGCGTCGTATCGGTCTCCAGCTTGTACAAACCCTCCACCCCATTCATGGCCACACGCGCATGGGCATGCTGAACCATCAAACTCGGCAGCATCATCACAGCCGACAAAATCCGCCCACCCAAAATCGAGCAAGCAATCAAACCACCCTGCGTGATCACGCCCTCGATGACCAGCACCGCACCCAGCGAAATCAGCAACACAAAACTGAACTGCTGCATGCTGGCCATGAAGTACTGCAAACTGTCACTGGTGTGGCGCATCTTCAAGTCATTGAAGATCGTCTTGTTGCACAAATCAATCCACTTGGACAAGAACATCCAGCCACCGTGCGTGGACTTGATCGTCTCGGCACCTTCGACCGTCTCGACCAACATGCCGGTTTTCATGTTGACTTCTCGCTGCCCCTCTGCGGCCATGCGCTGCACCTTTCGGCGGAAGGCCAGACCCACCACCAAAGCCGCCACACCCAACACGAGAGGCACCACCGCCATCAAAGGCGACGCGATCCAAGAAATCACCAACAGAAAAATCACGGCAGCAGGCACGTCCACCAAGGCAAACAACGTCGAAGCGGTATAAAAACTGCGCACCTGTTCATAGCCACGCAGCTGCGAAGCCAGCGAGCCCACCGAAGCCGGCATCTGATCCAGCCTGACCGACAGCAAACGCTCAAAAATCTCGCGCCCCAAGCGAATGTCCAAGCCGACCACCGCACGGTCCATCACCTTGGAGCGGGCCCACTTCATGAGCCACTCGAACAAGATCAACATCAAGACACCGCCCAACAAAGCCACCAAGGTCTCGGTGCTGCGTGTCGGTATCACCTTGTCGTAAACCTGCATTGAAAAGAACGACACCACGACAGCCAGCAAGTTGACCATCACCGAAGCCAAAATGGACTCCGAAATCGGCCCCCTGAATGACTTGAGGCCCTTTTTCAGTTCCCCTTCAAAATTGGTGACAGCCCCTACAGCTCCAGCATCAGGCGGCAACAAACGCAACACACACGCCAGATCCGCAGCCCCCACATGCATCGCCTGCTGTCCCGGCAACTCCAGCAACCACTCATCGCCGTGCAAACCCTGGGTCAACATGCCCCAGCCGTGCGAACGGCTGAGCACCAGCAAAGGCAAGCGCTCACGCAATGGTTTGGGCAAACTGCGTGCCCCCACCCACCCGGCCTGCAAACACACCTGCTCGGCCAACTCGGGGGTCAGGGCCACTGCCTGGCCGCCCGTGACCGTCAGCAAGGCACCCTGCAACTTCACCTCATCCAGCGCAAACCGCTGCTCACGCGCCAAAGCCCCCAAGGCCTCGCGCAATTGATTCCAAGCCAATTCATCCATGATCATTGCATCCAATTTGTTTGATTTGGCAACTCTCCGCCGCGCAAACGCCAGCGGTAATAAGCCAATGTCGTTGCGTTGCCCGACTGGGCCAAACGCAACTCCGCCTGTGTCAGCTCCTGCACCGCATTGAGCACCTCCAGCCAGCTCTTGAGCCCGCCAAAATAAAGCCGCTCATAAGAGGCCAGGACATCACTCGCACTGCCGATCGTCGCCACCAAAGAAGCCCGGCGGTCAAACTCACGCTGCAAAGACGTCCAGTCCAACAGCAACTGTTCGCGTTTTTCCTGACGCAAAGTGTCCACTGCCTCCAGGCGCGCCTGCAAGCGCGCACTTTCAGCGGCGGTCTGGGTCATGCTGGCCAAGCCTGCACCCGGTGTGTAGTTGAGCCCCAGGGTCCATAAACTCCGATCGCTCGTGCTGGGCAGATCGCCCAAACGGCGCTGGTAACTCAGCACCAACTTGGGGAAACGCTCGGCCTTTTGAACAGCCAATTGATCAGCTGCGGCAGCAGCATCCAGCTCGGCTTTGCGCACAGCGGGGTGCTGATCCAGCCGCTGTGCGGACACAGCGGCCGACTGCCCACGTACCCAATCGGCCAAATGCTCTTGCATCAACGGCGTCATCAAAGCCGGCAAGGCCGCCTCTACGGGTGCACCCACAATTTGTGCCATGCGCTGGGCCGCGATCTGAGCAGACACATTGGCATCGGCCAAATCGGTCTGCGCACGCCCCACCCGCACGGCCAGCAACTTCAACTCCACATCAGAAGACAAGCCTGCCGACACACGCCGCTTCATGATCCCTTGGTAACGGTTCAGTACATCCAGCGTGCGCTGCGTGACTTGACGGTTCGCCTCAGCATCCAGCAAAGCGGCCCACACATCCACCAAACGCAAACCCAGCTCGCCCTGCACCACATGCACCTGTTCTAAGCTGGACTGGTCCAGCTTCTCGGTGGCGGCCACGCGCGATGTCAAAGCCCCACCCGACCACAGAGGCTGCTGCACGGTCAAAGTGGAGCCGTTTTGTGCTTTGCTGATCGGCCCTTCGGTGCTCTGGGTGCTGAAAGACAAAGTGGGCCAAAACGCCCACTTGGCCACATCCACATCCAGCTTGGCACCACTGGCCTGAGACTGCGCCGAACGCACCGAAGGGTGCGCCTGCAGCGCGCCCACCAAAATCTCATCAAACACCTTGTGCGCAGGTGTGGGTGCAGCAACAACCGCAGGCAACACCGCCGCCACCTGGCGCGCACCTGGCTGTGGCGCGGAGGGCTGAGCCAGAGCCAACGAGACGCCGCCCCAGCACAGCAGCGTCGCGCCCCAAGGCAGCAAGGCCCGAGACCCTTTTTGCAAATCAAACATCCTTGACCTCTCCGTCAACTCACGGCGCGCCTCGCGCTGTTTGTCTGCGCAGAAAAGCTGTCCGTCAAAAAATATCGCAAACAATCTAAACCAAAATACCGCTAATTTAGATCATTTAAAAACAATAACAACCTCTATAGTATCAAAAATAACGACACCTTCGTATGTATTTCCAACAAAATCAGCAAACCGTCTCAAAAAATGAACAAATATTGCCGAATTCAGACGCAAAAAGGCCTGCGCAAGCGAACAGGTGCAAAGCCCACTCGTGCGGGCCAACGGTGAAAGGCTCACCCGTTCGCCCGCACAGACCGGCTTACAAAGGCTTTTGCAATATCTGCTGGTCAATCAGCAACTGCGCGGCCAAACCATTGGCAGCGGCATACACGTCATAAACCTGCCCGTTGTCCGCCACCTGTTGGCCCGCCTGCTGCCACTCGTCGGCCCGCAACACCAGGGTGTCGTCGGCGTCACCCGTTACCAGCAAGCGACCTGCAACAGCACCTTGCAACACATCACTCAGCGTTACCTTCAGGCTGTTGGCACCGTGGCCAGACAAGTCCACTTGGCCAATACCCAAGTGCACCGCTGCCAAGCTGGCAAAGTCCAGGTTCAAGCCCGAGCCCCACAAATCAATGTGAGCGCCCAGGCCTGCCACGGTCTCTGCTGAATAAGCCAAGCTGCTGTACTCAAAGCCCGCATCCGACACCAGCACATTGCTGCCATCCGTGGCCGTGGCCGCGGTGCGACCGGCTTCGATCACGCCCGACGCCGGGGTGCGCACCACGCCATCGCTGACCAAGTTGATGCTGCTGATGCCCCAATCGGCCAAGCTGCGCACTTCGCCCGCATCACTCACACCGTTTTGGTTCGCGTCTTGCCACACATTGAACTCGGCAAACTTCGCGTCTTGCGCGTCAAACATGCCGTCGTGGTTGCTGTCAAACGCCTCGGCCAAGCCCGACAAGTCGGTGGGCGCTTTGCCCTGCGCGTCCAAGCCATTGGCATAGGTCGTGGCGTATTGCGCAAAGGCATATTGGCTGTTGTCGTGCACCAAGCCGTCGGCGTATTTGTCCCACACCAACACGCCGTCTTGCGCACCGGCCCACTTGGTGGTGTCCAGATGACCGTCACCGTTCACGTCCATCGTCACTTGGCCGTAGCTCAGCACGCCGTCGCGGTTCAGGTCAATGACCACGGGGAGAACTTGCAACACCAGCATCTCAGGCGAACTGTCCGCCACGTTGTAAGTCCAATCGCCAGCAATTCCAACGGCAACGTGGGTATTGGCAGAAACCAACGTAGAAGACCAATAGCGGTTGTTGTACCAACCCGTTGTCGGAATCGTGTTGGACAAGGCCACCAGCTCAGCCTGTGTGGGCAACACAAAGGTGTACCCGCCAGACAAGAAAGTTCGTGCATCGTCTACGCCTGCCGTGACCGTGGTGTCCACCGTGTCAGCGCCTCCGTTGAACAAGGTGTCCAACAAAGCGTGCGTGGTGTACATGGTGTTGTTGTTGGAATCACCTGTACCGCTGAAGTTCTTGACTGCAAAGTAGTTTTTGCCGTTTTGAACCCACTGGTAATCCAGCGACATGGTCACACCGTTGACGGTCACATTCCCGCCGGTAAAGGGCACAGGATCGTTGTTGGTCACATTCACCCCGCTTCTGACCAGAACCTGGGAATTGCCGCCTAAAGATTGTGCGTAAACGGTGTAATTGGAACTGCCATTGCTCACGGTACCCGCATTGATCCAGTCACCCAGATCAGGCGACAAAACCACTGTGTCGCTGGATAAGCCATCCACCACCAGCTGGTGCGCGTTGGTTGTCGAGCCCAGTGCCTGAGTATTGGCCGTGGCCGTCAAATCGTCCACCCAAGCACTGCCGGTGGCCTGCCCAGTCCGACCACCGTAGCCAAACATCCACCCCGCTTTGTTGGCGGTCTGCCAGCCACTGATCGTGGCTGTGGCAAAAGAGCTGCCATCGACCAGCACCGTCACCAAACCGGTATCTGACACGCTCACGTTGGTCGTGTGCTTGGCGTCCAGCGTGATGTCTGCCGTCGAAACACCAATTTGTGTGCCGTTCCAGTAAATGTGAAGTTTTTGGTCTGGCGCAAACACATTTAAGCCACCGTACTCGATCGACAAGCCTTTTGCATAGCCTTGCTCGAAATTACCCAATGAAGCCTTGTCACCAAATGAGAAATTCAGTCCATCGCCAGATTGGCTACCTACTGTGTTCATGGCGAAATTAAAGCCAGCGCTGATGGTTGTGACCGCAGTGCCCGCAGCAATGGCGGTGTAATCCAAGTTTCTGTAACGACCAGAATTCGCCGCAGAATAAAGCACATCTTCCAAATCAGCATCACCAGAGTTGCTGCCATCGGCCAATGCCCAGTCGTTTGAAGATCCAGACCAAACCCTAGAGATGCCAGCGGGCGTTGTCTCAAAACTCAACACACCAGAGGCACGCGTGCTGCCCGTCACATTGGTCCAAGTGTTGCCATCGGCACTGACTGAACCGGTGCGAATCAGGTTGAAGCCCGCCATGTCCTTCACATCGCGCCCCATCAAGGTCAAGGTGTTGGCCGCCGTGTCGGTGGCCAGGTCAATGCGCTCAATGCTCTCGATGCGGCTGTTTTCTTCCTGGCCCATCGCACCTGCATTGCTGATGGTCGTCAGGTCCAACGCTGCACCAACGCTCAGGCGGATCGTGTCAAAGCCGCCACCACCACTGACGAGGGCTTTGGGGCCGCCCGCTGTGTTGTTGGCCAGGTTGCTCACGTCGCTGGCTGTGAGCACGATGGTGTCGTTGCCCATGCCTGCATAGAAACGGTCCACACCGCCGCCACCCGTCAAGGTGTCGGCTGCCGCTGAGCCAATGACAGCCTCGGCAGACGCCGTGCCCGTCACCGTGCCGCCGCCTGACACCGCTGCGGTTTCCCACTGCGTGCCACCCAGCACGAGGCTGTAGCCCGCTGCGTTGGAGCCCACCAACAGGTCAGCCATGCCGTCACCGTTGATGTCGCCCGCGCCCGAAACCCTGTAGCTGTAGAGACCGCTGGTTGGCCCGCTGATCCGGAAACCACTGGCTGCAGCGATCGAGCCATTGCTATCTATGTTCACGGTGGTACCACTGGCATTGCCATACACCACATACGCGCCAACAGAGTTGTTGTCGTTACCAATGATGAAGTCGCCCAAACCGTCACCGTTGACGTCACCGGCACCAGAAACCCACAAGCCAAAGTTCACCAATTTGGCCGACACGATACGGAAACCAATGCCGGAAGCAATGCCCGCCGTACTGTTAATCGCCACGTCCGTGCCACTGGCGTTGCCATAAATCACATACGCCGTGTTGTCGTATTCAGAGCCCACAATCACATCCGCCAAACCGTCGCCATTGACGTCACCCGCGCTCGAGGCTCTGTTGCCAAAGTTAGAGGTGCCTTTGTCAGACGTGATCTTGAAACCTTTGCCCGCAATGGTTCCTGCACTCAGATCCACAGTGGAACCCGTCGAATTGCCGTAAACCACATAGACGATCTTGTCAGCGCCTGTCACGATCAAATCCGACAAACCATCACCATTGACATCACCAGCGGCAGAAACCGAGCGGCCTAAACCACTGGTCGAATTGCCTTTGATTTGGAAACCATCAGCTGCAGAAATAGTCCCGCTGGCCAGGCTCAGACCCGTGCTGCCCGTGCCCGCTTTGCCGTAAACCACATACGCATTGCCAGCGCCGCTTTGGTTAGTGGCACCCACAATCACGTCGGCCAAACCGTCGCCGTTCACATCGCCTGCGCCCGACACAAAACTGCCCAAATAGCTATTGGCTGCTCCTGTGATTTTGTAACCACTGCTGCTGTTGGGGATGTTGTTGCTGATATCCAGCGCCACGCCGGTTCCGCTGGCGTTGCCGTACACCACATAGGCCTCACCTGCCGAGCTGTAAGAACCCACGATCACATCGTCCAGTCCGTCACCGTTGACGTCGCCAATGCCTGAGACCGAAGAACCCAAGCTGTTGCTACCCGAGATTTTGAAGCCCTTCGTGGCAGCAATGGTGCCGTTGGGCAAGTTGATGCCCAAGCCACTGGCGTCACCATAAACCACGAAAGCCATGCCATTCGTGGCAGTCTGGGGATTCGAGCCGAGGATGTAGTCGCCATAACCGTCGCCGTTCACGTCGCCCGCACCCGACACCGAATAGCCCACATAAGTAAGCGCCGGACCGGTGTAAACCGTGGGGGCCACACTGTTGTCACCCGCAGCCGTGGTGAAGTTCAGCGTCGTCGCATCGGCAATGCCCGCAAACGTGCTGCCCGCCGCGTTTTGCACCGCGTTGTCGGTCACCTTGAGGTGGTAGCCGGTGCTCGCGGTCAAGTCTGAGGTCGGGTTGATGGTCAAGGTGCTGGTGCCCCAGCCTGTCACCAGCGTGCTGCTGGCCACATCAAAGCCTTCCACCAAAGCGCCCGTTGCGCTGTTGAACAATCGGATCGTGCCCGAGCCTTTGAGCACGACCTGGTCAAAGGTCAGCGTGAGGTCGTTGCCAAGTGACGTCAGGTAGCCATTGGCCACTGGATTGCTCGCAGCCAACATGACAGGTGCATTCGACACACTCACGCCTGCTTGCACCAAGACCTGCGTGTCGGTGGCGGTGTTTTGGTACACCGTGTAGTCGCTGGTGCCGTTGTTCACGGTGCCCGCGTTGGTCCATGTGCCTGCATGGGTGTTGAGCACCAAGCTGTCGGTGTTGCCACCGTCCACTTGCACCTGGTGGAAGGCTGTGCTGGTGCCCAAAGCCGTGCCCGACACGTTGGTCCAGGTCTTGCCGTCCGCACTGGCACTGCCGGTGTGGAACAGGTTGAAGCCTGCCATGTCTTTCACGTCTTTGGCGGCCAGCACCAGCGCGTTGGCGGTGGTGTCGGTGGCCAGGTCGATGCGCTCGATGCTTTCGATGCGGCTGTTTTCTTCCAAGCCCATCGCACCGGCGTTGCTGATGTTGCTCAGGTTCAAGCCTGCACCACCGCTCAGGCGGATCGTGTCAAAGCCGCCACCACCGCTCACAGTCGTTTTAGCGGTTTGGCCCGTTGCGTTGTTGGCCAGGTTGGTCACGTCGCTGGCCGTCAGCACGATGGTGTCGTTGCCCTGGCCTGCAAAGAAACGGTCCACACCACCGCCACCCGTCAAGGTGTCAGCAGCGGCCGAACCGATGAGGGCTTCGGCTGCGCTGGTACCTGTCAAAGTACCAGTGCCGGTCACGGCAGAGGTCACCCACTGCGTGCCGCCCAACAGCAAGCGGTATGAATCTCCGCCGTTCGAACCGAAGATCAGATCGCCCAAGCCGTCGCCATTGATATCACCCGTTGAAGCAATGACAGCCACACTGTTGGTGATCTTGAAGCCATCCGTGGCCGCAATGACACCACTGGCGTTCACATTCACAGTGGTGCCGCTGGCATTGCCATACACCACATAGGCATAGTTATTACTGCTGGACGCGCCGACGACCACATCGGCCAAACCGTCACCGTTGATGTCGCCCGCAGCCGAGACATAGGACCCCAAAGAACCCGAAGTGCCTGCAATCCGAAAGCCACTGCCCGCAGCAATACCGCCGGTGCTGTCAATGTTGACCGTGGCGCCAGTGGTGCTGCCGTACACCACATAAGCGCTGTTGGTGGCATAAGCACCAATCACCACATCACCCAGACCGTCGCCGTTCACATCGCCTGCTCCAGAAACTGCATCACTGGCAAAATAACTACCGGCTTGCGCCGTGGTGATTCTGAAACCCGCACTGGCTACGATGTTGGGGCCAATGGGGGTCGTCGTGCCAGAAGCGTTACCGTAAATCACAAACGCGCTGCTGTACCCGCCGGCTCCCACGATCACATCACCAAAGCCGTCACCGTTCATGTCGCCTGCACTGGACAAGGGTGCATAGATCAAGTCGACGTTGGTGATTTTGAAACCATCGGTCGCGGCAATGGTGCCACCGGCCAAGCTCAAACCGACACTGCTTGCACGGCCATACACCACATAGTTCACAGCGTTGCTGCCAGTACCAGGGCCATTGACCATCAAATCGGCCAAGCCGTCGCCGTTGAGGTCACCTGCCCCCGACACTGAATAACCCAACCAGTTGTTGGCAGCGCCGGTGATCTTGAACCCCTGGCTCGCCGCAATGTTTTGGCTATTGTCCAGGGCGACATTGGTGCCGGTTGAGTTGCCATACACCACATAAGCTGCGCCTGTGTTGCTGTACGAACCCACCACCACGTCAGACAAGCCGTCACCGTTGAAGTCACCCACCCCCGAAACAGAGTAGCCCAATGAGTTGCCACCCGAAATTTTGAAGCCCCTGGAGGCGGCGATGGTGCCACTGCTCAAGTCCACACCCACGCCGCTCGCATTGCCGTACACCACAAATGCACTGTTCGACACGGGAGCACCGACGATGAAGTCGTCAAAGCCGTCACCGTTCACGTCACCGGCACCCGAGACCGACTTGCCCAGGTAACTGCCAGATGAGCCGCTAAAGCCTGGACCAGCAGACACGCTGCCATCTGCCGCTGCCGTGCTGAAGTTGAAGGTGCTCTCATCGTTGATGCCGACAAAGCTGGCACCGCCTGCGCCCTTCACGGCAGTGCTGGTCACCTTGACGTAGTAGCCCGTGCTCGCATTCAAGTCGATGCTCGGGTTGATGGTCAGCTTGTTGGTGCCCCAGCCGGTGACCAGGCCACTGCTGGCCACGTCGTAAGCGGTTTCCAGCAGCGTGTTGTCGGCAGACTTGTAAATGCCGATGGTGCCCGTGCCCTGCTGCACCACCTGGTCAAACGTCAGGGTGATGTTGTTGCCCAAGGCCAGCATGTAGGCGTTGTCGCTCGGGCTGCTGTACAGCAGCACGGGCGGCACGCTGACAGCCACACCCGCTTGCACCAACACCTGCGTGTCGGTGGCGGTGTTCTGGTACACCGTGTAGTTGCTGGTGCCATTGCTCACCGAGCCCACGTTGGTCCACACACCCGCATGGGTGTTGAGCACGAGGCTGTCGGTGTTGCCGCCGTCCACTTGCAGTTGGTGGAAGGTGGTGGTGGCGCTCAGCGCCGTGCCCAACACGTTGGTCCAGGTCTTGCCGTCTGCACTGGCGCTGCCAGTGTGGAACAGGTTGAAGCCCGCCATGTCTTTGACGTCCCTGGCCGCCAAAGTCAGCGTGTTGGCTGTGCTGTCGGTGGCGAGGTCGATGCGCTCGATGCTTTCGATGCGGCTGTTTTCTTCCACACCCATGCCGCCCGCGTTGCTGATGGTGGTCAGGTCCAGCGCGGTGCCACCGGTGAGGCGCAGGGTGTCAAAACCGCCGCCACCTTGAATGGTGGCACGTGTGGCACCCGATGCGGCAGAGAGGTTGCTCACATCGCTGGCAGTCAGCACCACGGTGTCGTTGCCCATGCCTGCAAAGAAGCGGTCCACACCGCCGCCACCCGTCAAGGTGTCCGCCCCCGTCGAGCCAATGATGGCTTCGGCTGCTGTGGTGCCTGTGACCGTGCCGCTGCCGGTCACGGCAGAGGTGACCCACTGCGTGCCGCCAAGCAGAACGGCGTAGCCGGCACCCCTTGAGCCAATCAACAAATCACCCAAGCCATCGCCGTTGATGTCGCCTGCAGCCGACGCCACTTCCCCAAAATAGGTCATGGTGCCCGCCGTGATCTTGAAGCCGATGCTGGCGGCCAATGTGGCCGCTGGGTTGACCGTGATCGTGGTGTTGCTGGTGGTGCCGTAAATCACATAGGCATACCCGCTGTTGATGACGCTACTGCCAATCAGCATGTCGCCCAAACCGTCGCCGTTCACATCGCCTGCGGAGGTGGCAGACAGCCCATAGAGGCCGGCAATTTTCATACCACTGGTGGCCACGGTCAGGTTGGCATTGGCGTCGATGTTGACGGTGGTGCCGTTGGCACTGCCATAAATCACAAAGGTGTTTTCGCTTTTGAAATCGCAGATCATCACATCGCCAAAGCCATCGCCGTTCACATCACCCACACTGGAGACGGTATAACCAAACGAATTGGCTGAGGTTTCCCCCGTGACAATGCGGAAGCCATCCGTGGCTGCAATGGTGTTGCCTGCCACGCTGAAGCTGGCGCGGGTGGGCGCACCGTAGACCACATAGACATCGTTGTCAAACTTGCTGCCCACAATGACATCGCTGTAGCCATCGCCGTTCACGTCGCCCGCAGAAGCCACGGAATAGCTGAATTGCTGATTCACTGCGCCCGTGATCTTGAAGCCTGAACGCGGGTCAATCGTCCCACTGATCAAATCCACGTTGGCACCGTTGCTTGCGCCATAAATCACATACGCAGCACAGTTGTTGCTGGCGTCAGTGATGGAACTCACAATCACGTCGGCCAACCCGTCACCGTTCACGTCGCCCGCGCCGGACACACTCGACCCCAAATACGTGCCGGTTTGCCCGCTGATTTTGAAACCCACCGTCGAAGTGAAGTTGGTCGCATTCACGTCCACGTTGGACGTTCGGTTGGCGGCGCCATACACCACAAAAGCCGTGCTGTTGTTGGAAGCGCCAGCCCCGACGATCAGGTCAGCCAAGCCATCGCCGTTGACGTCACCCGCACTGGACACCGACTGCCCCATCACGGTACCGCCGCTGATTTGGAAGCCTCTGCTCGACGCAATGGTGCCGCTGACCAAGTCTGGCGGTGTGCCGGCCGCATTGCCATAGACCACATACGCCGATTGCGCGCCACTTGCACCGAGTATGAAGTCGTCATACCCGTCGCCGTTGACATCGCCCGCACTGGAGACGGCGATACCCAACAAACTGTTGGTTGCACCGCTCATCGTTGGCGTGGCAACCACACTTCCGTCGGCAGCAGTGGTGGTGAAGTTGAACGTGGTGGTGTCGGTCATGCCTGCAAAGGCGTCACCCGCTGTGTCTTTGATGGCCGTGGCGGCGATCTTGAGGTAGTAGCTGGTGCCCGCCGTCAGGTTGGCGGTCGGGTTGATGGACAGGGTGTTGCCACCCCAGCCTGTCACCAGACTGCTGCTGACCACATCAAAGCTTTCAACCAGGGAGTTGGCCGCGTTATACAACTGAATGGTGCCCGTGCCTTTGGCCGTGGCTTGGTTGAAGGTCAGCGTGAGGTTGGCCGTCAAGTCCGACAGGTAGCCGTTGTCTGCAGGACTGCTGCTGGTCAAGCCAAACACCGTCAAATTGGTCGAGGCTGTGCTGGTTACACCCGACACCGTGGTTTGCGCGGTGATGGTGCTGCTGGCTGGCAACTCGCTGCCATAGATAGAAGGCGCGCTGTTGGTGAAGGCTTGCGAGGTGGCGCTGGCGGTCAAACCGCTGATGACCACCGAGTTGACCAGTGCCGACGCGTTGAGCTGCGCATGCGTCATGCCACTCATGTCGATGGCCGAGGCGTAGATGCTCGCGCCGTTGGTTCGGTCGGTGTAGCCTGTCGCACCCGCACGTGAATTGACCACGATGCTGGACAGCGAATAGGCAGCGCCCAAGTCCAGTTGCACCCACGCATCGCCGTCGGCCGTCAGATAGGCGGTTTGAATGCCGTAGGCTTCGGCATACGTGGTGGCTAAGTCGCTGGAGCTGCCATCGTGAATGTTGCCCGCTGTGGAATAGGGACCGGCGCTCCAGTAAAACGCGTTGGCGTTGGACAGGGTCTGCGTAGCCCCCAACGCCAGGTTGGTGCCTGTGCCGGTTTGAATGGCAGACACATCGCCAATGGTCAAGAAGCCGTCTGAGGTGGCCGTGGTGTTGGCCAAGGTCTTGCGCACCATGATGTAGCGCACCTTGGTGCCGTCATACGTCCAGTTGCCCGAGCTGTCGGCCGTGACGTTGATGGTCTGACCGTTGATGCCCAGAGCCACTGTGGCATTGGCCACAGCGGTGCCGCTGACCACCAGCGCTTCGCTGCTGCCCAACACGTTGTCGGTCGACACAGCGTTGAGGGTGACGGCCTTGGACACCAGCTGAGAAACCGTGTCGGTCGCGGTCGAAAACGCGGTGGCGTTGCCGTTGGTGGAGGCGCTGACGTAGGTGCCATCAGCACCGCTGGTGCGGTCCCACGCACGCAAGGTGATGGCGTCGGTCATCGTGCCCAAGTAGGTGCCGTTGGGTTTGTAATACACACGGTTGTCGCCGTCTGCGGCCAAGAGCAAGGCATTGCTGTCGGAGGTGCCCGTGACGGTGCTCCAGTTCGTGCCGCCATCGGTGCTGACGTACAGCGTGCCGTTAGTAGTGTTCACGCCGGTGATGGCAATGCCCTTTTGCGAGGCGGCAAAGCTGTCGGTGATGCCACCCACCAGGGTGCTGACCAAGCTGCCCACAGCCCCCGTTGGCACAGCGGCGTTTTGTGCCACGCTGGACAGGCTGAGCGCTGTGTCGGCCAACACCGGCGCGGCGTTGGTGGTGTTGGTTTCAGAGGTCACTACGATGCCTTGTTGCACCAGCAGCTGGACATTCAGAACAGCGTCGGTCCAGATGTCGTAGGCAATGCCGTCGTCGTAAGCCGCACCTGTGTTGGCGGCGCTGGCACTGGTGCCTGTTTTGGTGAAGCCGGTCGTGTCAAAACCATCGCCCTTGCCCAACACCAAGGTGTCGGCACTGGTGCCTTTGATGACCATTTGATAGTTACCAGCCGCCAAGTTGGCATTGTTCAGCCAAGCGGCCTTGGTGAGCGAGGCAAAGGCTTGTGCGTTACCGATCAGGGTCTGTGCGCCGGTGTCGGTGCTCATGTCGATGAACTCCATGCCCTGAATTTTGTTCAAGGTGTAGTCGTTCATGAAGTTGAGCAAGCTCAGCGAGGTGCCTGCGCCGGTCAGGCGCAAGGTGTCGTTGCCGCCGTGGCCTTCCACATACGCCGTGGATTGGCTCAGGTAGTTGGTGATGCCGGCTTGATTCAACACAAACACGTCATCAGTTGCCGAACCAATGACCGTGTTGCCATCGCCTACCGACGGCACAGTGAACGTGCCCGCCGTGGCAGCGGCCGTGGTCAAGGCGCTGGGGGTGAAGGTTTTGGTAAGGGTCGATGACACGTTGCCCGCAATATCAACAATGCGGAAGGTGTAGGTGGTGGTCACTGTGGGCAAGCTACCTTGCATGACGGTACCCAAACCATTGGCGCCAAACAGCGACGGGCTGGTGCTGGACCAAGTGGTGCCGCCGTTGGTGCTGTATTGCACGGTTTCACCGGTGGGGCGACCGCCTGCAGTAGACACCACATAGAACGTGGTCGCACCGGCGTCACTGGTGGTGGTCCAGTCGCTGCCGCTGGTGCCGTGATCGTCACTGAAGTAGACCGCCAAAGGTGCAGCAGGCATGCCCGTATCGATTTTGATTTGCGCTGCGTTTTGGGCAGGTGTGGCCTGCACATAGCCTGCAGCATCGATCTGACGCACCTGCAGCACGCCAGCGGCATAGACGCCGTCGGCCACTGTGAAGCTGGTGCCTGTGCCCGTTGTCCAGGTCACGCCCGAATCGGTGCTGTACTGCCAGGTGGTCGTGCCGCCTTCCAGACCCGTCACGTTGATCTGGTTGTTGTTGGTGATGCCGTCAGAAGCCGTACCGGTACCAAAACCGTTGCCGGTGTCAGCCGCAAGGGCCAGGGTGCCGCCCGTAGGGGCGGTGGTGTCCACCATGTAATTCATCGGGGACAAGAACACCCGGTCAATCGCATAGTCCGAACCGCTGTTGGTCGTGCCTGCAACTTGAGAGTACAACGCCAATTTGTAGTTGCCCGCTGTGGCCACCGAGAACGTGGTGGAGAAATTTTCCCAAGTGTTGGCCGTGAGCATTCGGGCACCCTGTACAGCATCGCCCAAGCTGCTGCCCGTGCTGTACCAGCCTGTGATGTCTTGCACCACATTGTTCGAAGCATCGAGCAACTGCCACTTGAAGTTGGCCGCATTGGTGATGTTGGCGCCCAGTTGCTGTGCATCAAATGCAAAGGTGTAAGACACCCCGGTGGCAAATGCCGTGGCCGTGTTGCGGATGGCGTTGTTGCCCGTGTAGGCATCGTTGTAAACCCGGATCGCACCTGCGGTGTTGGTGTCGGTGAACACCCCCGAGGTCAATGTGGAGTTCATACCCGATTGGAAGGTCGTGCCGCCTCCTGTTGTGACCAAGGTCCAGCCAGACGAAGCTGGAACAGCCCCATCGGTGATGAGGTTTTCGGCCATGGCCGCGGTCGTCAAAGTCAAGTTGTTGCCCGTAGCGTCTTTGATGGTGCTGCCATTGAGCGACAACGCGTCAGCCGGGACGCTGATGCCATTGATGTCGGTTTGCCCTGCCAGGATGGTGTACTTGAACTTGAGCAGGGTCGAGGTCGAATTGGTTGAATCGTAAGTCGCTGTCACCAAAGTGCCGCCAATGTTCAGCGTCAGCTGTGGCGAGCCTGTCACGGTGACAGCTTCGCTCATGGTCAGTCCGATGGTGACGCCATCACCTGTATTCAAGGTGTTGTTGGACATGCCGCTGGTGCCGGTGACGGCCACAGCAGTCACGGTGGGCACCATGCTGTCGACCATCAGGCTAAAGGTGCTGGCCTCGCCCATGTTGCCACTGGCGTCCACAGCGCGCACGTTGAGGGTGTGCAGGCCTTGCGACAAGGTGTGTGCCGCGCCACTGTTTGCATAAGTGCTGACAGAGGTGCCATCTACCGCAAAGGTCCAAACGCCTGTGGTCATGTGGGCATACACAGCGCCGAGGAAAAAGTCGCCGTCGTACACATGCACCAATGAACCCGGTGTGGCTGTGCCGGTCAGTGTGGGGCGGGTGTCGTCGGTCAAACTACCGTTGGTCAGCGCCCCCGTGACCGCGCCCACGTTGTCGTTCACGTTGGTGATGGTGGCGGTGGGCAGCAACACGGTGGATTTGACCGTGGCGTTGATGGCCAAGTTGTCGATCCATGCAGACGAGGCCGTGATGCCAGCAATGTCACCGTAGAACGAGAACTTGTAATTGGCCATGGCCTGTGTGGCCCACAACGAAGTCGGAACGGTTCCGGTCACAGTGATCGGGGTATTGCCCGAACCTGAGCCATAACCCGTCAAGCCCACGCTGATGTTGCCAGCAGCGTCCATGCTGATGGTCACACGGTCTGAGCCACGCGCTGACAAAGCCGTGGCCTGTGTGACCACCTGTGCGCCGTTCCAAAAGACCGTGATGGCGCTTTCAGCAAACTTCACCGACAAGCCATCGGCAAAACCGTAGCCGTAGCGCAACTCAAAACGGTTGGTGTTGGTGCCAGAGGACACGCTGGTCATGTCCATGTCAAACGTGGTGGTGAACGCTGCCATGCGCTGGTTGGCACCAATAGCCATGACCTTGCTGAGGGCAATGTTCTCTTGGCCTACGCTGTCGATGACTTTGAATTCCAAGTCCGTATCGGACGTATCAGCATTCGTGATGGCGGTGCCTGCACCGGTGGTGGTCAATGTGGCACCAGCCCAGGGGTCGATGGCGTTGTCAAAGCTGTTGCTGTAGGTCCAGGTGCTGGTGGTGGTGTTGACCAACAGGCTCACGGTGGTGGGTTCGCCTATGTTACCGTTGGCGTCGACCGCACGCACGCTCAGGGTGTGCGCGCCGGTGGTCAATGCGGTGGACTCAACGCTCCATGCGCCCGTAGTGGCATCTGCCGTGGTGCTGGCCAACAGTTGCGTGCCTTCATACACCTTCACGGTGGCACCCGCTGTGGCTGTGCCTTTGAGCAGCGGAGTGGTGTCTGCCGAACCCGCGCCCGGGGTGACCAGGACTTCGGTGGCGGTGTTGTTGTATACGCTGATGTTGCTGACGGTGGGCAATGCCACGCTGGATGCCACGGTAGACGTGATGTTGACGTTGTCCACCCAACCCTGAGCAACGAAAGCCCCTGTCCAGCCATAAACGCCATACGCAAAACCTGTCATGTCCTGACTGGCCCATGCGCCCGATGGAATGGTGCCTGTGATCGTTTCCGTCGTGTTGCCCGCGCCCGCCAATGTGACCGTGACAACGCCAGCATCAGACACTTCGTAAGTGATGTGGTCCGGTTGACGTGACAACAAGGTGGTGGTGAGTGCCTGCGTTTTGAAGGTCGTGAGGTTCCAGCTCATCACCACGTTGGTGCCCGTGCTGGTGCTGTTGAACGAAACGATCAGACCTTTCTGGCTGGCATGCTCACGGAAGCGGAATTGGAAAACATCACCAAGACCCGTCATGTCGAAATCATGCTCGGCCTTGAAGCTGGTCACTCGCTGGTTGCTGCCCATTTTTTGATCAAGGACTTGCCACAAAGACGAGGTGTTGGCGCCATTGAGGTACTTGACCTCTTTGTCGGCATCGGTTGTGTCGGCATTCACCACATAGGCGTTGCTACCGGTGTCGGGTGATCCACTCCAGGTTGCACCTGCCATCGGGTCTGCGGCATTGTCAAAGCTGTTGCTCCAAGTCCATGTGCTGGTGCTGACCACAGCTTTGGTGGCGTTGCTGGTAGCGCCCTGCACCACTTCGGTGGCGCTGATGGTGTTGCTGCCCGCCACCAAATCGAGGCTGTTGGTGGAGATAGGAGACGTCACGGTGTACACCGTGCCATCGTTGTTGAGGGCCACCACCGAGCTGTTGACGTTGAAGGCCGCGTCCAGCTGGGCGCGGGTCATGGCCGACATGTCCTGGTTCGAGGTGTAGACCACGCTGCCGTTCAGGCGCTCAGCCCAGCCGCCTGCGCGTGCCAGCACATCGATGGACGACAAGGCATACGAAGCCCCCAAGTCGAGTTGCACCCACACATCGCGGTCGGTGCCGCCGAAAGTGCCACCCACAATTTCGATGTAAGTGGTGTTATTACCGTCGGTCAATGAGCCGCCCCCAGCTTTGGTGCCATTCGCTGAAAACGTCACGGTTGCATTGGTTGCGCGGTTGGTGGTGCCGTCCATGGCGCGCACGTCACCGATGTTCCACACAGCATTCACTTGCGTCTCGCCCAAACCCGAGCCATAAGCCATGTTTTTCAGGTCTTTGCGCACCATGATGTAGCGCACTTTGCTGCCGTCGTAGCTCCAGTTGCCGCTGGCATCGGCCACCACGTTCACGGTCTGGCCTTTGATGGTCAGGGCCACGGTCGCGTTGTTGTCGGCGGTGCCGCTGACAACCAAGGTCTCAGCGGAGCTGACCACGTTGTCGGTGGACACGGCGTTGATGGCCACTGGCTTGACCACATACTGGCTGATGGTGTCGGTGGCGGTGGAATACGAAGCGGAGGTGCCGGTGAACCATGTGACCGCACCTTCGGCTGCGCCACCAGCTTGGTCCCAAGCGCGGAATGTGAGAGCGCTCGACACCGTGCCCACATCGCCGCTGGCAGGAACAAAGTACAAACGGTTGTCGCTGTCCGACAAGATGCCCAAGGCACGGTTGCTGGTGAAGTCGGTGAACGCGGTCCAGGTGGTGCCGCCATTCAAGGTGTAGTAAAGCGTGCCCCCGGTGTTCACACCGGTGATGGCAATGCCTTTCACTGCACCGGCATCCGCATCGGTGATGCCACCCACCAGGCTGCTGACCAAGGCGCCCACAGCCGTGCCGTTGACAGGCGCAGTAGCGCCCTGCACCACAGCTGGCAAGCTCAGCACGGTATCGGCCAACACCGGCGCGTCGTTGACGGCGGTGACGGTGATGGCCACGGTGTCGGTGTCTTGCAGCGGTGTGCCTGCGCTGTCTTTGGACACCATGGTCAGGGTGTCAGCGCCGTTGTAGTTGAGTACGCCGGTGTATTTGAGGCTGGTCAGTGCCGCATTGATTTGTGTGGCTGTGCCGCTCAGGGTCAGGGTGGCTGAATCATTGGCACCGGCACTGATGGTGGCCCCGCCTGTGAGGCTCACATTCAGAGTGCCATGGCTCACGCTCAGCTGGGTGCTGGCCAGGTTGGCGTTGATGTCGCTCACGCTCAGGCCAGAGATGCTCAGAGCGGCTTCTTCGGCCACTGTCTGTGCGCCGGGCACCACGTTGACGGGTGCCGTGTTGGGCACGGCCACGGTGCTCGCCAGGCTCAGGGTGGCAGTGTCAACACCGCTGTAGAGCACACCGCCGTTGTCTTGCAGGCTGGTGAGTGTGATGACGCGGTTGCCAATGCTTTGCACGCTCGACAGATCGCTGTAGGTGATGCTGTTGACCATCGCATTGAGCAATGCGGTGGTCAGACCGGCTGAGCTGGTCAGCGTGACGGTGGCGGTGGCGCTGGTCACGCTCACCAAATACGTCATGCCGTTGGTGGCGGTGGTGCCCGTGGTGGTGTCGGTCAGGCTGAAGGTGGTGCCATCCACGGACAGTTTTTCATTCGCACCATCGATCAGACCGCTCACGGTCAGAACCAGTTTGATGAATTTTTGGGTGCCCTCCCCCATGGAGCCGCCCTGGTATGCGCTGGCACTGCCAAAGGCCGCCACGGCGGTGCCTGTGTAGTTGCCGCCCAGTGCGGTAACCGACAAGCTTGGGGCATCGTTGATGTCGGTAACCGAGAGGTTCAAGCGGTTGGACGTCGATGAATACGCCCCACTGCCGCCCAGCTTGCCCGTCAGGTCCACCAGCGAGCCCGTGGTGGCTCCGTCGGAGCCATCCCAGGTGTACTGCGTCACATAGTCGATGCTGCCGGACATGTCAGCGCCAGGCTGGAAGTAAACACGTGCGCTGCTGTCCAGCACCAGCGCGTTGGTGGCAGAGATGTTGGCGATGGTGTTCAGGTTTGTCCAGGTGGTGCCACCGTTCAGGCTGTACCAGAACGCGCCATAACCGTTTTTGAGTTGGCTGATGATGGCCAGGCCCAACACAGTGCCATCGGCGTCCAGGCCGCTCAGGCCGGACAGTGCAGAAATGGCCGTGCCGGTGGTGGTGCCGTTCACAGGTGCCGGTGACTCTTCCATGACCGTGTAGGTGATGGTGGTCGAGGTGCCCGGGGCGTCGTTGACAGCTGTGACGTTGATGGTCGAAGTCAATGCGGTCGAACTGGCGGTGCCGTCGCTGAGCACATAGCTCACGGTGCGTGCCGCCGTGGTGGGGTTTTCTGACGTGTTGCTGTACTTCACTGCACGCAGGGCCGCTTGCCAGTTGGCCAGCGTGGCGGTGCTGCCTGAAGAGGTCAGTGTCATCACACCCGTGGTGGCGTTGTAGCTGCCCGCAATGTTGCCCATGCTGGCATTGGTGAAGCTGAGCACGTCTTGCCCGGCGACGAAGCCGGCGCTGATGCTGACCGTGGCCGAAGTCAATGTGGCGTTGTCTGCATCGCTGACGGTGATGCCGGTGCTGATGGCGGTCGCCGCGTCGTTTTCAACATAGGCCAAGGTCGACCCAGTGGCCAGCACAGGCGTGTCGTTGACGGCCGTGACCGTGATGGCCACGGTGTCGCTGTCGGTCAGGCCACTGGCGTCGGTGGTGAGCACAGTTAACGTGGCCGAGCCGTTGAAGTTAGCGCTGCCGGTGTAGCTCAAGGTGGCCAAGGCCGCGTTGACTTGGGTGGCAGTGCCGCTCAAGGTGACTGTGGCCGAGCCGTTGACGCCACCACTGACGGTGGCACCACCGGCCAGGCTGACGGTCAGGCTGCCGTTGGTCACGGTGAGTTGCGTGGTGGCCACGTTGCCGTCCACGTCGGCCACGCTGATGCCGGTGATGGCCAACGCCGTGTCTTCGTTGACCGTTTGTGCGGCGGGCACGGTGTTGACCGGCGCTTCGTTCACGTTGGTCACGGTCACTGCCACGTTTTGGTTGGTGTAGGCACCGGTCACGTTGGTGGCGCGCACGGTCACGTCGTACACGTTGTTGGTGCCCGAATCAGTGGGCACCTCGAAGTTGGGCGAAGCCACAAAGGTCAGCACGCCGGTGCTGCTGTTGATGGCGAACTTGGCACCATCTGCACCCACGCCGGTGTCGATGCTGTAGGTCACGCCAGTGCCCGCTGCGGCGGTATAGACCGCTGTGCTGGTGGCGGTGTTTTCTGCAAAGCTGGCCGTGGTGGTGCTGGTAAAAACAGGTGCCGCGAGGATGGCGATGCTCAGTGCGGGACTTTGGCCGCTCTCGTTGCCTGCGGCATCGGTGAGGGTGTAGGTGAAGCTCTTGGCGGTGGCGCTGGTGGCCAGTGCGCTGTTGGGTGTCAACACGCCGGTGGTGTTGTCGTAGGTGGCAGCGGTGAGCACGCCGTCCACATACAGCTTGACGGTGGTGGTGAGGCCCGTGGGCAACTGGATGCCCGGGGTGGTGTCGTCGGTGCTGGCTGCTGTGCTGGCGGTGTTTTGCGTGCCACCCACGTTGTCCACATAGGCAGTGGGTGCTGCGGTGGGGGTGGTGGGGGCTGCGGTGTCCAACTCAAAGCTGGTGCTGCCCGTGTTGCTGGCGTTGCCCGCTGCGTCGGTGGCCACAGCGCTCACGTTGATGGTGCCGTTGCCCAAGGTGCTCAGGTCGGCATCGCTCAGTTGTACAGCCAAAGCCGTGGCACCACTGCCAATGGCGGTCTTGATCACGCTGTTGCTGCCACGGGTGAACGTCACCTTGACTGTGGCGTCTTGCTCGGCCGTGAGGGTGACCACGCCACCAGTGGCCGTGGCTTCTGACTGCGTTGCACCACCGGTCACACCGGTGCCCAAAGCCAAAACAGGCGCGGCAGGCGCGCTGGTGTCGACCTTGTTCAGGGCAATCAAACCAGTCAGGTACACCATGCCAGCGCCATCACGCTGGGTTTCGTTGCCTGCAGGGTCGAGGATGGTGCTGCCGTTCAGGCTGAGCGCGTTGTTGGGCACAACGATGCCGTCTGCGTCGGTCTGGCCAGACAGGATGGTGTATTTGAACTTGAGCGTCGAGGTGCCCGAGCCGCTGAGGTAATCGGCTTTGACGGTGGTGCTGCCAATGACCAGGTCCAGTTGCGGCCAGTTGGAGCCAGCGCCTGTGACGTTGACGATGTCATTGAAGTTGACGTCCACCGTGACCGTGTCGCCCGCATTGAGGGTGGCGTTTTGAGCGTCGGTATAGGCCACGGGGCCCACGGACGTGACGATGGGGGCGGCCACATCGACTTTGAGGTTGATGATGTCGCTGATGGCTGGGGTGCTCAGGTTGGCGTTGTTGCCTGCCGCATCCTGGATGCTGCCAGTGGCCGCGCTGAGGGCATTGACCGCCAGGCTGATGCCATTGCTGTCGTTGTCGCTGCCGCCCACGGTGTAGGTGAACGTCACGGTGTTGGTGCCCGAACCCGTGGCGTAGTTGGCGTACACGGTAGTGCCGCCAATGTTGAGCGCCACTTGCGGTGTGCCGGTGATGGTCACGGCCTCGTTGAAGGTGGCGGTGGCGGTGACCACATCGCCCGCGTTGAGCCAGCCGCCTGCGCTGGCGTCTGTGGCGCTAAGGCTCAGGTTGCTGACGGTGGCCGCCGTGTTGTCCACCATGAAGCTGGCGTTGTCCCCCACGGTGGTAGAGCCCAAGGTGGCGTTGCTGCCACCAGCATCTTTGATGGTGCCGGCGTTCAGGCTCAGCGCGTTGGCAGCGATGCTGATGCCGTTAGGGTCGTTTTGTGCCGACGTGATGGTGTAGGTGAAGGTCAGCGCAGACGTGCCCGAACCCGAGGCGTAGTTGGCCATCACGGTGGTGCCACCGATGATGAGTGCCAATTGGGGGGTTCCGGTGACGTTGACCACTTCGCTGAAGGTGGCTGTGGCCGTGACCACGTCGCCTGCATTGAGCGTGTTGTTGGCGGCATTGGTGGCGCTGGTCAGGGCCACACTGTTGACCACGGGAGGGATGGCCAGCAAGAAGGTGTCGCTGGCGTTCAGACTGCCATCGCTGGCGGTGACTCTGAGGTTCAGGTCGCTGGTGGACGTGGGTGTGCCACTGAAGGTGCGCGTGGTGGCGTTGAATGTGAGCCAGCTGGGCAAAGCTGTGCCGTCGCTCAGCGTGGCGGTGTAAGTCAGCGTGCTGTCCACATCACTGAAGCTGTTGGCAGGCACGGTGTAGCTGAAGGCAGTGCCCAAGATGGCGGTCTGATCCGGGATGGCGTTGGCCAGCACCGGGGTGTCGTTGACGGCGTTGACGGTGATGGCCACCGAGCCCGAGGTGCTTTGCGCCACACCGCCGGTGTTGCCGCCGTCGTTGACGGTGAGGGTCAGGCTGTCGCTGCCGTTGTAGTTGGCGCTGGGGTTGTAGGTCACCGCGTTGGCACTGGCCAACAAGGTGTTGATGGCGCTCAAGGTGCCGGTCAACTGCACGCTGGCGGTGCTGTTGGTGGCGATGGTCACACCGGCGCCGCTCAGCACGTTGACCGTGCCTTGCGTGACAGCCAAGGTGGCGGTGACGTTGCCTGTGCCTGCGTCCACGTCGGTGAAGCTCAGTCCTGCGATGACCAAAGCCGTGTCTTCAACGGTGGTTTGTGCTGCGGGCACGGTGATCACAGGCGCGTCATTGACGGCGGTGATGGTGATGGCCACTGTGTCGGTGTCGGTCAGTGCCGCGCCACCCGTGTTGCCGCCGTCATGGGTGAGCATGGTGAGCGTGTCGGCACCGTTGTAGTTGGCGGTGGGGGTGTAAGTCACCGCGTTGGTGGCGCTCAAGGTGGCGTTGATTTGCGTCAGCGTGCCGGTCAGGGTGACGCTGGCGGTGCCACTGCCTGCGATGGTGGCAGTGCCGCCCGTCACGGCCAGGGTGCCTTGGGCCACCGACAAGGTGACGGTCATGCTGCCCGAGAGCGCGTCGACGTCTGCAATGCTCAGACCAGTGATGACTTTGGCGGTGTCTTCGATCGTGGTTTGTGCACCAGGCACGGTGTTGACGGGTGCGTCGTTGACAGGCACCAGGGTCACGGTCAGGGTGCTGCTGGTGGAGTTGCCTGCGGCATCGGTGACCTTGTAATTGAAAACGTCGGTGACATTGGCCCCAATCGCGTTGAGGTCGGTGCTGTTGCGGGTGTAGGACCAGGTGCCATTGCTAGCCAGCGCCAGGGTGCCGTAGGTGCCCACGGTGGTGCTAGTAAGTGTGAAGCTGTCCACACTGTCCTTTCCCGTGTCGTTGGTCGAGACATCACCACTCAGGCTGGTGCTGTCTTCGGTGCCATTGGCGGTGTCGGCCACGGCGGTGGGCACGGTGGTGTCTACTTTGTAGCTGGCGTTGTCAGCCACGGCCACGCTGACCAAGTTGGCGTTGTTGCCAGCGGCATCCTTGATGCTGCCGCCGTTGAGCGTGAGCGCATTGGCAGCCAGGCTGATGCCGTTGCTGTCGTTCACCGTCGAGGTGACGGTGTAGTTGAACTTGAGCACGCGTGCGGTCGAGTTGGCCGCGTCGTACGTGGCTTGCACCACGGTGCTGCCCACGGTCAAGCCGAGTTGAGGTGCACCGGTGACGATCACGTCCTCACCCAAGTTGACGGTGGCGGTGACCACATCGCCTGTGTTGAGCCAGGTGCCCACTGCGCCACTGGCGCTGCTGACAGACAGGCTGGTCACTGCAGGCAACACGGCGTCGAGGGTGACGGTTTTGCTGGCCGTGGTGACCACGTTGTTCCCATCGGTGGCCGTGGCGGTGATGGTGTTGGCACCGGCGTTGATGACTTCTTTGTCGGCCGCGTTGGGCTGGGTAGCGGTGAAACTAGGGGCTGTACTGGTCAAGCCTGTGATGGCGTTGCTGGCGATGGTGCCTGCAGAAACAGCTGCACTCAGTTGGGCATTCGTCATGCCAGACATGTCCTGAATGGAAGCGTAGATGGTGCCGCCATTGGTACGGTCAACGTAATCCGAACGACCAGTGGCTTTGATGGTGTCGAAGCGGAAGAAACCACCTAAATCGACCTGTACCCATGCGTCAAACGAGATGCCTGTGCCAACGCCGTTGATCTCAAACGTGCCGTTGCTGCCATCGGTCACGGCCGAAGGCGAACCCTGTGCATTGGCCGATGAGGTGACGGATTTGCCCAAGGCAATGTTGTTATTGCCTTGCATGACCGTCACTTCATTGATGGTGAATACGCCGTTGCCACCCACACCCCATGAAGCGTTGCTATTGGTCAGGGTTTTACGCACCATGATGTAGCGCACCAAGGGTTCAAGTTTGAGCTCGTATGACCAGGCACCGTCAGCATCTGCAGTCAAGCTGCGCGTGGTGCCATTGATGTTGAGCGATACGCGGGCACCGGCTGCGGCCGTGCCAGTTAATGGGATGGCTTCGTTGATGAAGACCATGTTGTCTGCCGACACGGTGTTGATGGTGAGTGTGCGTCCCACCGACTGGCTGACCGTCTCGGTGAAGCTGGAGAACGCGGTGCTTGTGCCGTTGGTGGTGGTGCTGACGAACGAACCTTGGGTGCCGCTGGTTTGGTCCCACGCACGGAAGCTCAAGGCGTCTGCCGCAATGCCTTCGTAGTTGGCATTGGGCATGAAGTACACGCGGTTAGTCGCATCCGCTTTGAGCAACAAGGCATTGCTTGTGCTCAGTGCGGTGGTGTTTTCTGTCCAGGTGACGCCGCTGTCGGTGGAGATATACAGCTTGCCGTTGGCGTTGACGCCGGTGATGGCGATGCCTTGTAAAGCGCTGGCATCGACATCGCTCGCGCCACCCAGCAAGCTGCTGACGGCATAGCCCACGACACCCGAGGGTGCTGCGGAGTTTTGGGCCACCGCAGGCAAGGTGAGGATGGTGTCGGCCAACACGGGCGCGTCGTTGATCGCTGCGACGCTGAGCGCCACGGTGCTGATGGTGCTTTGCGCTGCACCGCCGGTGTTGCCACCGTCGCTGGTGGTCATGGTCAGCGTGTCTGCGCCGTTGTAGTTGAGCGCAGGGGTGTAGGTGACGGCGTTGGCCGCACTGAGCGTGGCGTTGATTTGCGCCAAGGTGCCGGTGATGGTGACGGTAGCGGTGCCGCTGTTGGCAATGCTGGCCGTGCCACCTGAGACGGCTACGGTGCCGTGGGCCACAGCCAAGGTGACGGTCAGGGTGCCGGTGCCTGCATCGACGTCGGCAATGCTTAAGCCGGTGATGACTTTGGCCGTGTCCTCGTTGGTGCTTTGCGTAGCAACGGGCACGGTGTTGACCGGTGCGTCATTGACAGCATTGACCGTGATGGCCATGGTGTCGGAGTCAGTCAAGGTGCCGCCCGTGCCGGCATTGCCGCCGTCGTTGGTGAGCATGGTGAGCGTGTCTGCGCCGTTGTAGTTGGCTGCTGGCGTGTAGCTCACGCCGCCTGCAGTCGCGAGCAAGGTATTGATGGCTGTGACGGTGCCACTGAGTTGCACGCTGGCTGTACCGTTGGTGGTGAGGGTGACGCCTGTGGCTGCCTGTGCCGTCAAGGTGCCGTGGGCCACCGTCAGGGTGACGGTGATGGTGCCTGTGCCGGCATCGACATCGGTCACGCTCAGGCCGTTGAGTGCGGTGATGGTGTCTTCGCTGGTCACCAAAGTGGCGGGCAGCGTGTTGACCGGCGCATCGTTGACCGCGCTGATGCTGATGGCCACGGTGTCGATGTCGCTTTGCGAGCCGCCCGAGCCGGTGTTGCCGTTGTCGCTGGTGGTCATGGTCAGCGTGTCGCTGCCGTTGTAATTGGCCGCTGGCGTGTAGGTGACGGCGTTGGCCGTGGCCAACAGGGTGTTGATGGCCGTGACGGTGCCGCTGAGTTGCACGCTGCCGGTGCCGTTGGTGGTCAAGGTGACGCCCGCTGTGGTGGCCGCACTGGCCAACACGGTGACGGTGCCGTGGTCTACGCCCAAGGTGACGGTGAAGGTGCCTGTGCCGCTGTCCACATCGGCGATGCTCAAGCCGCTGATGACTTTAGCGGTGTCTTCGGTTGTGGTTTGTGCCACAGGCACGGTGTTGACGGGCGCGTCGTTGACGGCGTTGACCGTCAGGGCCACGCTGCCTGAACCCGACTTGGTGCCGCCCGAGCCGGTGTTGCCACCGTCGCTGACGGTGACGTTGAGGGTGTCGCTGCCGTTGTAGTTGGCGGCAGGCGCGTAGGTCACGGCGTTGGTCGTGGCCAACAAGGTGTTGATGGCGCTGACGGTGCCGCTCAGCTGCACGCTGGCAGTGCCGTTGGTGGTGAGGGTGACACCCGCGGTGGTGGCGGCACTGGCCAACACGGTCACGCTGCCGTGACCCACAGCCAAGGTGACGGTCATGGTGCCGGTGCTGGCATCGACGTCGGCAATGCTCAAACCGGTAATGACTTTGGCCGTGTCTTCGTTGGTGCTTTGTGCCACAGGCACGGTCACGGTGGGCGCGTCGTTGACGGCGGTCACGGTGATGGCCACGGTGTCGCTGTCGGTCAGGCTGCCGTCGCTGGTGAGCACGGTCAGGGTGTCGCTGCCGTTGTAGTTGGCAGCAGGCGTGTAGGTGACGCCGTTGGCCGTGGCCAACAAGGTGTTGATGGCGCTGGCGGTGCCGCTCAGCTGCACGCTGGCGGTGCCGTTGGTGGTGATCGTCACACCTGCGCTGGCGAGCACCGTCACGGTGCCCTGCCCCACGCTGAGGGTGACCGTCATCGTGCTGCTGCCCACATCCACATCGGCAATGCTCAGGCCGGTCACGGCCAGGGCCGTGTCTTCGGCGGTGGTCTTAGCGCCAGGCACGGTGTTGACGGGTGCATCGTTGACGGCATTGACGGTGATGGCCACCGTGTCAGTGTCGGTCAAGGTGCCGCCTGAGCCGGTGTTGCCACCGTCGCTGGTGAGCAGGATCAGAGTGTCTGCGCCGTTGTAGTTGGCGCTCGGGGTGTATGTGACTGCGTTGGAGGCGCTCAGGGTGGCGTTGATTTGCGCAGCTGTGCCAGTGAGGGTCACGCTGGCGGTGCCGCTGCCCGTGATGGTGGCGGTGCCACCGATCACGGCCAAGGTACCGTGGGCCACGCTCAAAGTCACAGTCATGCTGCCGGTGCCTGCGTCCACGTCAGCGATGCTCAGGCCGGTGAGAAGCAAGGCCGTGTCTTCGTCGGTGCTCATCGCAGCAGGCACGGTGTTGACCGGCGTATCGTTGACGGCGGTGACGGTGATGGACACCGTGTCACTGTCGGTCAACACGCCACCGGTGCCGGTGTTGCCACCGTCGTTGGTGAGCAGGGTCAGCGTGTCTGCGCCGTTGTAGTTGGCAGACGGGGTGTAGGTGACCGCGCTGGTGGTGGCCAGCAAGGTGTTGATGGCGCTGACGGTGCCGCTCAGCTGGACGCTGCTGGTGCCATTGGTACTGAGGGTCACACCCGCAGAGGTGGCGGCGCTGGCGAGCACCGTCACGGTGCCCTGCACCACGCTGAGGGTGACGCTCATGCTGCCGGTGCCTGCGTCCACGTCAGCAATGCTCAAGCCGGTGATCACCAAAGCCGTGTCTTCGGCCGTGGTTTGTGCCGCGGGCACGGTGTTGACCGGCGCGTCATTGACGGCGCTGATGCTGATGGCCACGCTGTCGGACGCGCTGGAGAACGCACTGCTGCCACCGTTGGTGGCGGTGCTGACTTTGCTGCCCGTGGTGCCGCTGGTTTTGTCCCAAGCAACGAAGGTCACGGCGTCGGCTGTGCTGCCGTTGACGTTGGCCGCAGGCTTGTAGTACAGACGTGTGGTGGTGTCAGACGCCAAGAGCAAAGCACTGGTGCTGCTGACCGCGCCCACGGTTGTCCACGTGGTGCCCGAGTCGGTGCTGTAGTACAGCGTGCCGTTGGTGGTGTTGGCGCCTGTGATGGCGATGCCTTGGACAGCGCCGGTTTCGGCATCGCTGATGCCGCCCACCAGGCTGCTGACGAGGTTGCCCACCGTGCCCGCAGGGGCGGCTGCGTCTTCACTCAGACTGGTGAGGGTGAGCACGGTGTCGGTCAACACCGGGGCGTCGTTGGTGCCGGTGAGAGTTACTTCGACGATTTGGCTGGTGCCGTCGGCACTGACGGCGGTGAAGCGGTCTTTGTAAGTCTGGCCCGCCACAAACTCGTTGTGGGCGGTGCCCATGGAGTAAGTCCACGCGCCGTTGGTGGCCAGCGTGAAGGTGCCGTAGCTGTTGCTGCCCGCTGTACCCGCTTGCGCCACAAAGGTGATGGCGCTGTCGACGTCGGTGATGGTCAACGTGCCGCTGGTGTTCAGGGCTGCATCGGTTTCGGTCAATGCACCGGTGGTGACGCCGCCAATCACAGCTGCGTCGTTGGTACCCGTGATGTTGACGGTGACCGACTGGCTGGTGCCATCGGCACTCACCGCCGTGAAAGTGTCGGTGTAGACCTGACCGGCCACAAATTCGTTGTGTGCGCCGTCCATGGCGTAGGTCCACACGCCTGCGCTGCTGAGCGTGAAGGTGCCGTAGCTGCCTGCGGTGGCCGCTTGCGCGGCGAAGGTGGTGGCGCTGTCGACGTCGGCAATGCTCAAGGTGCCGCTGGTGCTGAGGGCTGCATTGGTTTCTGTCAAGGCTTTGACGATGTCGCCGGTGATGACGGCCGCGTCGTTGGTACCTGTCAGCGTGACGGTGATGGTTTGGGTCGTGCCGTCGGTGGCTTTGGCGGTGTAGCTGTCGGTGTAGGTTTGGCCGGCCACCAGCTCGTTGTGGGCCCCATTCATGGTGTAGGTCCACGCGCCTGCACTGTCGATGCTGAACAGGCCGTAGCTGTTGTTGCCCGCGATGTTGGTTTCGACCTGGAAGGTGGCTGCGCTGTCCACATCGGTGATGCTGAGCGTGCCGGTGGTGTTTTGAGCCGCATTGGTTTCGGTCAAGGCCGCCGTGCTGACGCCGGTGATGACCGCCGCGTCGTTGCTGCCGTGGAGGGTGACGGTGATGGTCTGGGTGGTGCCGTCCGCAGACACCGCTGTAAAGCTGTCGGTGTAGTCGGTGCCTGCCACGAACTCGTTGTGGGCCGAGCTCATGGCGTACGTCCATGCGCCTGCGGTGCTGAGCGTGAAGGTGCCGTAGCCGTTGTTGCCGGTTGTGCCCGCTTGCGCGGTGAAGGTGGCTGCGCTGTCCACGTCGCTGATGGTCAATGCACCGCTGGCACTTTGCACCGCATTGGTTTCGGTCAAGGTGGCGGTGGTGACGCCGCCGATCACGGCCGCATCGTTGGTACCGGTGAGGGTGACGGTGATGAGCTGGTTGGTGCCGTCGGCGCTGAGGGCAGTGAAGCTGTCGGTGTAGGTCTGGCCGCCCACGAACTGGTCTTGCGCCGAGTTCATGGTGTACGTCCACACCCCTGCGCTGGTCAGGCTGAACTTGCCCCAACCGCTGCTGCCAGCGGTGTTGGTCTGCGCTTGGAACACAGCTTGGCCGACACCGTCTTGGTCGGTTATGGTCAGCGTGCCGGTGGCGGATTGCGCGACATTGCTCTCGGTGATCGCACCGGTGATGGGGCCGCCGATGACCGCGGGGTCGTTGACGTTGGTGACGCTAACGGCCACGGTTTGGTCGCTGTAGCCGCCCGCACTGTTGGTGGCGCGCACGGTGACGTTGTAGACGTTGTCGGTGCCCGCGTCCGTAGGTGCTTCGTAATTGGGCGAGGCGATAAAAGTCAGCGCGCCGGTGCTGGCGTTGATGCTGAACCTCGCAGCGTCTGTGCCACTGAGGCTGTAGCTCAGGCTGCTGCCCGCTTGGGTGGCTTGCGCGGTGTAAACCACGGTAGCGGCGGCCGTGTTTTCAGCGAACGTGGCGGTGGCCGCACTGGTGAACACGGGCGCTGCCAAGATGTTCATGCTCAAGGCGGGGCTGGCTGCGCTTTCGTTGCCTGCGGCGTCCGTCAGGGTGTAGCTGAACGTGTGTGTACCGGTGCTCAGCGCTGCTGTGGGCGTGAGGGTGCCTGAGGTGCTGTTGTAGGTCGCGGTGGTCAACACGCCGTCCACATAGAGCTTGGGCGTGTCGGTCAGGCCCGCACCCACTTGCACGCCGGGCGTGGTGTCGTCGGTGGTGGCTGCGGTGCTGTTAGCACTCGTGATGCTGCCCACGTTGTCGTTGTAATACGCGGGGACCGAGGGTGCGGACGGCGCTTGGGTGTCGAGTGTGAACGTGGTGACCCCTGCGTTGCTGGCGTTGCCTGCGGCGTCGGTGGCCACAGCGCTGACGCTGATGCTGCCGTCCGTCAGTCTGGCGCGCTCTGCGCTGGACAAAACCACGGGCACCGCGGTGCTTCCGTTGCCGAGCACGGTTTTGGTGAAGCTGTGTGTGCCGTCACTGAAAGTGACGACCACGGTCGCGCCCTGCTCTGCCGTGAGGCTGACCACGCCGCTGCTGGCAATGGCCTCTAGCGCTGTGGCGCCGCCGGCCACGCCGGTGCCCAAGGTCAACACCGGCGCGTTAGGCGCTGCGGTGTCGAGCGTGAAACTGGTCAAACCTGCGTTGCTGGCGTTGCCGCCTGCATCGGTGGCAATGGCGCTGACGCTGATGGTGCCGTCGGTCAGTGTGGCGAGATTCGCGCTGCTCAAGTGCACAGGCACGGGCGTGCCGCCGTTGCCCGTCACCGTGACGGGCACGCTGTGCGAGCCGTTGGTGAACGTGACCACCACGGTGGCACCCGCCTCTGCAGTGACCAGCACCACGCCATCGCTGGCGGTGTTGACCGTGGCTTCAGCCGCGGTTGCGCCGTTAGCAACGCCAGTGCCCAAGGTGAGCACTGGAGCCACAGGAGCCGCGGTATCGACCACGTAGCTGGCGTTTTCGCCCATCGTGATGTGGGTCAACACAGCGGGGTTGCCAGCAGCATCTTTGAGGGTGCTGCCGTTGAGCGTCAAGGCGTTGGCTGCGACGCTGATGCCGTTGGCATCGTTCAAACCAGCCGTGATGGTGGCGGTGAAAGTGAGTGCCGCGGTGCCGGTGCCGCCTGCGTAGTTGGCTTGCACGGTGGTGCCGCCGATGTTGAGAGCGAGCTTGGGCGTGCCGCCAGTCGTGTCCACCGTGACGGCTTCGCTGAAGGTCACGGTGAAGGTGACGGTGTCGCCCTCGTTCAGCGTGGTGCCGCTGATACCGGTGTTAGCCGTGATGGCCGGCGCACCGCTGATGGTGGGCAGCGCGTTGTCGAGCGTGACGGTTTTGACGGTCGAGGTGCCTGTGTTGCCCACGCGGTCGCTCACACTGGCGGTGATGGACACGTTGCCGTTGGTGAAGGCGCTGATGTCGGCCTTTTGTGCGGTGCTCAACGCCCAGGTGTTGTTCAACACCGTGGCGGTTTTGGTCAACGTGGTGGTGCCGTCGGTGACGGTCACGGTGACGGTCTGGCCGTCTTCTGCGCCTGTGGTGGAGCCGCTGACCACGAAGTCGTTGTCTTCAGCAGCGTTGACCGTGTTGTCGCCCGCCAAGGTGGCGTCGATGGTGATGGTGGGAGCGCCCGTGTCGACCAGCGTATAAGACGTGCTAGCGATGGACGAGGTGGCGGTGCCGCCAATGTAGGTACTGGAAGTTGCATCCCAAGCGGCACCAATCACGCTGTCGAGTTGAACCACGACTTGGTAGGACTTGCCGCTCACGAGCTGGCTGGTCCAAGTGCTGCTGTTGGGCAATGTCCAAGCGTGGGTGGTCGCATCAATCGTTGGCAAACCGCTGGTCAATTCAACAGGCGTGCCGGTGGTGGGCACAAAGCTGATCTTGGCGATGTGAAGCCCAGTGACCGAGTTCCAAGCGTTGCTGGACACAGTGCCGCCTATGCTCATGGCCGCCAATTCAGCGGCGTTGATGCCGTTGGTGGCACCCACATTGGTGCCGCCGAAGTTAACCGTGGTGACGGGGTCGGCGGGGAAGAAGGTCCAGTCAGACGCGCTGGTATAGCCTGCAAATTCAACACCGCTGAGCGAGCGGAAAGCGCCCGCATCGATCTTGGCGTAGTACTGCTGACCGACCACAAAGTTGTTGGTGGGGTCAATGGTGACACTGGCATGGTCAATGGTGACGACCCCGTCGATGACAACGGTGTGATCCACATCGATGGTGGCGACAAGCACATCGTCAGCCGTGTTGTAGAGCTTAATTTTCTTGCCTGATACGGCCACCACATCTTGGTTGAAGACGAGCTTCAGATCAGCCACAGACGCGATCGCATCACTCACCTTAGTGAGCACAGTCAACGGGGTGTTGTCAAAGTGCATGGTGCTGGCGACACTCGGCGTGTCGTCGCACAAACCATAGGCGTTTTCAGCGACGGCTTGGAAGCTGAAATCGGCTTTGACGGTGTTGATGGCAGTGGGTGTGAAAGTCCATGTACCGGCCCCTGCATCAACCGTGGCAGTGCCCAAACGGGTGCCACTGACGGTGTCGTAAACGGCAATGACTTCACCTGCAGCCAGCGTGCCCGTGAAGGTGCCGCTGAGTGTGGGGGTCGCGTCATCGCTGTAACCGTTGTTGATCGAGATGTCGCCCGTCACAGTACCCACGTTGTCGGTGACGCTCGCCAGCGTGACGTGCGCTTGCGGCACATCGGCCACAGCATGCAAACCGGCCAAGGTGCTGACCACGCTGCCGTCGTCAGGGGTGCTGGCCAAAGCGGCGAGCACACGCGTCAAATTGGCGGTGGTGACGCCTGTCACGCCCAAGAGCGTGAGCTGTGCCACGGTGTCGGCATCAGGGGCGGTGGGCGCGATACCCGCAGCCATGTTCATGACCATTTTCGCGGCGTCGGCCAAGGCTTGTACCTCGGCCACCGTGTTGACATCGGCAACCGATTTGAGGTCGATCACGTCGGCCAACAAACTCACCTGAGCGGCGCTGTCCACGCCCGTCACGCCAATGGCGGCGTATTGAGCGGCGGTGGGGGCTGTGGCGTTGTTGTCGGTGCCGTCGGCGCTGGCGAGGATGGCGTTGTAAGCGTTGACCAGCGTTTGAATTTCGGCTGGTGTATCGACCGACAAACCAGTAACGTTGGCTGAGGCCAAGGCGTCGTTGATGGCATTGAGGTTGCCGGACACAAAGTCGGTCACGCCTGCGTGGGCGTAGTCGGTGGCTGTGGGTGGAGTGCCTGTGGCTGAGCTCAAACCTGCGGTGTTGGCCTGCGCAAACGTGCTGATGGCCGTGACGGCAGTGTTGATGGTGTTGACCAAGGTCTGCAGCTCGGTCTGGCTGTCCACACCGGTGCCATCGTCGTTGGTTGCCGCGATCGCGGCCTGGATGGCTGCCAGGTTTTCGGCGGTGACACCTGTCACGCCCAAGGCCTGCAACTGCGCCACAGAAACGGTGGCTGTGCCTGCGGCGTTGGCCATGACAGCTGTGACGGCGTTGGCCAGAGTTTGCACTTCGGCCACGGTGTCCACATCGGTGCTGACTTTGGTGCCGATCACGTCGCCCAACAGTGTTTCTTTGACACCTGTGGTGATACCGGTCACACCGATAGCAGTGTATTGCGCGGCCGCGGGATCGGTCACATTGGCATCTGCTGTTGCGCCGTTGGCTTCGGTCAGGATGGCGTTGTACGCATCGACGATGGTCTGCACTTCGCCACGGGTGTTGGCCGCTTCGCCGTTGACGGCGGCGCTGGCCAGCGCGTCTTGAATGGCGGCGAGGTTGTTGGCATCGACACCGGTGACGGCTGCGGCCGTGAAATGGTTGAGCGCCGGGCTGGTGCCCGTGGCGGCGACCAAACCGGAGGTGTTGGTTTCGGCAAAGGCGCTGATCACATTCAGCGCATCGCTGGCAGCATTGGCCGCTGCGGTGATGACAACCTGCACTTTGTCCAAGCTGTCGGTTTCGCTGCCGCTGTCGGTTTTGGCAGCGATAGCGGCCAACACTGCGGGCAGGTTGTCGGGCGTGACGCCGCTGAAACCGGCTTTGGCGAAGTCGCCTTCAGTCAAAGCAGGCGTACCACCGGCGGCCACGCTTTGGATGGCGTTGGCGATGCGGGCCAGATCGTTGATCTTGGCCACGGTGTCCACTTCGCTGGTTTGCAAGCCACCCACGATCTCGTTGAGCAAGGCCAGGTTGTCTGCGTCGGTGGCCGCGTTGCCGATGTTCGCGCCAATGAGGGCGTATTGCGCAGCGGTCGGATCGACAGTGGGCGTTGCGTCAGCGGTGGTGTCGCCCGCGGTGTTGGTCGTGTCGTTGGCTTCGCCCAGGATGGCGTTGTAAGCGTTGACGATGGCTTGCACCTCGGCCGAGGTGTTGGCCGCAGCACCGTTGACGACGGCACTGGCCAGCGCATCTTGAATGGATGTCAGGTTGTTGGCATCGACACCTTTCACTCCTGCCGCAACGAAGTCCGCGGTCAAAGGTGCCGTGCCGGTGGCCAAAGCTTGGCCCGTGGTGTTGGTCTCGGCATAGACCGAGATCACGTTGAGGGCAGCCGTCTGCGCAGCCGCTGCCGTGGTGATGACGGCTTGCACCTTGCTCAGACTGTCGGTTTCTGTGCCGCTGTCGGTTTTGGCTGCGATGGCGGCCAGCACGGCCGGCAAGTTGTCGGGCGTGACGCCAGACAGACCCACTTTGGCGAAGTCGGTTTCTGTGAGCGCAGGCGCAGGTGTGCCACCGGCCACCAAAGTCTGGATGGCGTTGGCAATGCGGGCGAGTTCGTTGATCTCAGCCACGGTGTCCACATCGGCGGCTTGCTTGCCCGCGACGATGTCGCTGAGCAGGCTGAAGTTGTCAGCATCGATTGCAGCGGCACCGATGTCTGCGCCCACAGCGGCGTATTGCGCTGCGGTGGCGTTGGGCGTGGTGGCTGCGGTGTTGTTGCCTGCACTGTCGGCTACATCGTTGGCTTGGGCCAGGATGACTTTGTAGGCATTGACGATGGCCTGCACTTCGGCGGTGGTGTCGGCCGCGTCTTTGTCGTTGGCGTTGCCCAAGATGGCATCGCTGCCCTTTTGGTTGTTGATGGCGTCGTTGACGGCGCTCACATTGTTGGCGTCTACACCTGCGACACCGGCAGCGGCGTAGTCGGCGTTCGTGGGTGCGGGGTTGTTCACGCCATCTTCGGCATAGGCGGCGATCTTATTGATCGCCGCAGTTTGCGCGGTGGCGGTGGCGGTGATAAGGGTTTGCAATTCACCCAAAGAATCGGTCTCGCTGCCGTCAGGATTTTTGGCAGCGATGGCCGCCAACATGGCAGGCAAGTTGTCCACGGTCACACCGCTCAGGCCTGCTTTGACGAAGTCGGCTTCGGTCAGCGCAGGCGCAGGTGTGCCACCCGCAGCCACGGTTTGGATGGCGTTGGCGATGCGGGCCAGTTCGTTGATCTCTGCCACGGTGTCGACGTTGGCGGCTTGCAAGCCACCCACGATGTCGTTGAGCAAGGCCAAGTTTTCAACATCGCTGGCCGCAGCGCCGATTTCGGCACCGATGAGGGCGTATTGCACTGCGCTGGCGTTGGACGTAGTGGCTGCGGTGTTGTTGCCTGTGGCGGCGTCTACGTCGTTGGCTTGGGCCAGGATGACTTTGTAGGCGTTGACGATGGCCTGCAGTTTGGGCGCGGTGTCAGCGGCTGCACCATTGACGGGCGCACTGGCCAAAGCGTCGTTGATGGCATCGATGTTGTTGGCGTTGACGCCAACCACACCCGCGGCCACGTAGGTGCCCAAGTTGGGCACTGTGCCCGTTGCTGTGACCAAGCCAGCGGCATTGGCACCGGCAAAGGTGCTCAAGTCGCCCAAGGCAACCACGGCTGCTTCGGCTGCGGTGGTGACGATGGTTTGCAACTCGCTCAGGCTGACGGTCTGGGTGCCGTCGTCGGCTTTGGCGGCTATGGCGGCCAGCACAGCGGGCAGGTTGTCGGTGCTCACACCGGTTAATCCAACCAAGGCGAAATCGGTCGCGCTCAGCGCGGGGTTGGGCGTGCCACCGGCGGCGATCAGTTCGATGGCGTTGGCGATGCGGGCCAAGTTATTAATCTTGACGATGGTGTTGACATCGGCGCTTTGTTGACCGCCGATGATGTCGCTCAACAGGTTGAAGTTTTCGGCATCGGTGGAGGCTGCGCCAATGTCGGCACCGATGAGCGCGTATTGCGCAGAGGTGGCGTTGGGCGTAGTAGCCGCCGTGTTGTTGCCTGCAGTGGCGTCCACATCGTTGGCTTGGGCCAGGATGGTGTTGTAGGCATCGACGATGGCTTGCACTTCGGCGGTGGTGTCGGCACCGTTTTTGTCGTTGGCGTTGCCCAAGACGAGGTCGCTGCCCTTTTGGCTGTTGATGGCGTCGTTGATGGCGCTCAGGTTGGCCGAGCTCACGCCCTTCACACCGGCGGCGGCGTAGTCGGTCGTGGCTGGTGCGGTGGCACCCGTTTCGGCATAGGCGGCGATCACGTTGATCGCGGTGCTTTGCGCAGCGGCTGTGGCGGTGATGACCGTTTGCAGCTTGCTCAGGCTGTCAGTCTCTGTGCCACTGTTGGCTTTGGCGGCGATGGCTGCAAGCACGGCGGGTAGGTTGTCGATGGTGACACCGGTCAGACCCAAAGTGACGAAATCGGCCATGCTCAATGCGGGCGTGGCTGTGCCATCGGCAGCGGTCAACTGGATGGCGTTGGCAATCCGGGCCAGGGTGTTGATCTCGGCGACAGTGTCCACATCAGCGGCTTGCTTGCCTGCGACGGCATCGTTCAAAAGGCTGAGGTTTTCAGGGTCGCTGGCGGCGGCCCCAATGTCCGAACCGATGAGTGCGTATTGCGAAGCATTGACTTTGTCTGTGGTGTCGGCGGTGTTGTTGCCTGCGCTGTTGGCCACGTCGTTGGCTTGGGCCAAAACGGTGTTGTAGGCATTGACGATGGCCTGCACTTTGGTCGTGGTGTGGGCGGCTTGGCCGTTGACGCTGGCACTGGCCAGCGCGTCTTTGATGGCGTTGAGGTTGGTGGCATCAACGCCAGTCACGCCAGCAGCGGTGAAGTCAGCCAGCACGGGCGCAGTGCCTGTGGCAGTGGCCAAACCGGTGGCGTTGGTTTCGGCGTAAGCGCTGATGGAAGTCAGTGCGCTGGCAGCGGCTTGGGCGGTGCTGCTCAAAATGGCTTGCAACTCGGCCAAAGAATCGGTGGCGCTGCCGTCGTTGTTTTGCGCGGCGATGGCTGCCAAGACAGCGGGCAGGTTGTCGGTGGTCACGCCGGACAGACCAGCTTTGGCAAAGTCTGCGGCGGTCAGCGCAGGCGTGGCTGTGCCGTTGGCGGCAACCAATTGGATGGCGTTGGCGATGCGCGCCAAGTCGTTGATGGCCGCGATGGTGTTGACGTCGGTGGTTTGCAGGCCGCCAACGATGTCGTTCAAGAGGTTGAGGTTTTCTGCATCGGTGGCAGCGCCGCCGATGTTGGCGCCGATCAAGGCGTATTGATCGGCCGTGGGGTTGACGCCCGGTGTGGCGTCGGGCGTGGTGTTGCCTGCGGCGATAGTGGTGTCGTTGGCCTCGCCAAGAATGGCGTTGTAGGCATCGACGATGGCTTGCACTTTGGCGGTGGTGTCCGCCTCAGAAAGACCCACTGACAAACTGGCCAGCGCGTCGTTGATGGCGCTCAGGTTGTTGTCGTTCACACCGGTCACACCAGCGTTGACGTAAACGCTCAGCACAGGCGCTGTGCCCGTGCTGGCGTTGACCAAGCCCGTGGTGTTTGTTTGTGCAAAACCGCTGAGTACGGTCATGGCGGTGGCCGCTGCACTGGCTGCATTGCTGACCACGGTTTGCAACTCGCTCAGGCTGTCCACGGCACTGCCATCATCTGTAGTGGCCACGATGGCGGCACGCACAGCGCTCAGGTTGTCGTCGGTCACACCAGTGATGCCCAGCGCTTCGAGTTGTGCTTTGGTGAGGGTACTGGTGGCACCCGCGCCCAAGGCCGCAGCGGCCATGACCGCAGACACGGCATCGGCCAGAGTTTGCACTTCGGTCACTTGGTCCACATCGACAGCGGCCAGCACATCGATGCGGTCGCCCAGCAAGTTGGCTTTGGCTGTGCTGTCGACACCGCTCACGCCTATGGCAGCGTAGTTGGCTTGGGTGGGGTTGGCTGTGGCTGCGGTGTCGGCGTTGTTCAGGATGGCATTGAAGCCATCGACGATGGCCTGCACTTTGGCGGCGGTGTTGGCTTGCGCGCCTGTGACGTCTGTGTCGTTCAAGGCGTCGTTGATGGCGGCCAGGTTTTGTGCAGTGACACCGGTCACGCCCATGGCTGCGTACTGCGCGGCGCTGGGAGATGAGGCCGTGGCCGTGTTGCCTTGGGCGGTGGCTTCAATGGCCGATGCGGCGTTGATGGCGTTGGTCACCACCTGTTGCAAGCCTGCTTGCGTGTTGAGTTGTGTGGCGTCTGTGGCGGCCAACAGGGCTGCTTGCACTGTGCTCAAGTTGGCACTGGTGACACCGGTCACCCCTAGGGCGGCGAGTTGCGCTTCATTGGCGTTGCCGTCCATCACGGCTTGCACTGCGTTGGCCAGCGTTTGCACTTTGAGCACGGTATTCACATCCGTCTGCCCCTTGCTGTCGATCACGTCGCCCAGCAAAGTGACCTCTTCGGGTGTGTTAACCCCCGTCACGCCGATGGCCGCGTAGTTGGTTTGCGACGGATGGGTGGCGTTGTTGGCGCTTCCCGTGGCGTTGTCCAAGATGGCATTGAAGCCGTCGACGATGGCTTGCACTTTAGCTGCGGTGTCGGCCTGGCTGCCTGTGACATCCGGGTCATTCAGTGCGTCGTTGATAGAGGCCAGGTTTTGTCCAGTCACGCCGGTCACGCCCAGGGCATCGTACTGTGCGGCGCTCGGTGTGGTGGCGGTGGCGCTATTGGCTTGTGCGGCCGCTTGAATGGCAGCCAAAGCGCTGAGGGCTTCGCTGACCACGGTTTTAAGGCCAGCCTGGGTGTTGAGTTCAGTCGCGTCAGTGGCTGCGGCCAAAGCGGCTTGCACGGTGCTCAGGTTGGCAGGCGTCACGCCGGTCACGCCCAGGGCTTCAAGTTGCGCCTGAGTGGCAGTGCCGTTCATCACGGCTTGCACGGCGTCGGCCAGGGCTTGCACTTTGGCAGTCGTGTTGACGTCAGCCTGCGTTTTACCGTCCAACACGTCGCCGAGCAAAGAGGCTTCTTGGGCGGTGTCCACACCGTTGACGCCAATGGCTTCGTAGTGGGCTTGGGTGGGGTTGGCCGCGTTGTTGGCTGTGCCGTCGGCGTTGTTCAACACGGCGTTGAAGCCGTCCACGATGGCTTGCACCTTGGCGGCCGTGTTGGCTTGCGCGCCGGTGACGTCGGGGTCGTTCAAGGCGCTGTTGATGGCGGCCAGATTTTGATCGGTCACACCGGTCACCCCCATGGCGGCGTATTGCGCAGCGGTGGGCGTGGTGCTGGTGGCGTTGTTGGCTTGTGCGGCGTTTTCAATCACCGCCAAGAAACCAATGGCATTGTTCACCACCGTCTGCAAACCTGTGGCGGTGTTGAGTTGGGTGGCGTCGTTGGCAGCAGCCAAAGCGGCTTGCACCGTGCTGAGGTTGGTACTAGTCACACCTGTCACACCCAAAGCGGCGAGTTGTGTCTCAGTGGGGTTGCCGTTCATGACGGCTTGCACCGCGTCGGCCAAAGCTTGCACTTGGCCCACGGTGTTGACATCGGTTCTGACTTTGGCGTCGATCACATCACCAAGCAAAGAGACTTCTTGCGGGCTATCGACACCGTTCACGCCGATGGCCGCGTAGTGGGCTTGGGTGGGGTTGGTCACCGCGTTGGTGCCACCGGTGGCGTTGTTCAAGATGGCGTTGAAGCCGTCCACGATGGCTTGCACTTTGGCCGCGGTGTCGGCTTGGGCGCCGGTGACGTCGGTGTCATTCAAGACATCGTTGATCGAGGCCAAGTTTTGCGCGGTCACGCCGGTCACGCCCATGGCGTCGTACTGAGCGGCACTCGGTGTGGTGGCGGTGGCGTTGTTGCTTTGCGCTGCGCCCTGAATGGCGGCCAGTGCGTTGGTGGCGTCGGTCACCACTGCTTGCAAATGCGCTTGGGTGTTGAGCTCGGTCGCTTCGGTGGCGGCCGCCAAAGCGGCTTGCACGGTGCTCAGGTTGGCGGGCGTCACTCCGCTCACGCCCAGGGCTTCAAGTTGCGCTTGCGTGGCGTTGCCGTTCATCACGGCTTGCACGGCGTCGGCCAAGGCCTGCAGCTTGGCCACGGTGTTGACGTCGGTGCTGGCTTTGCCGTCAAGCACGTCGCCCAACAGGCTGAGTTCTTGCGGGGTGTCCACACCATTGATGCCAATGGCGGTGTAGTCGCTGGCCAAAGGATCGGCCGCATTGCCCGGCACGCCGTCGGCGGTGCCCAAGATGGTGTTGTACGCATCGACGATGGTTTGCACTTTGGCCGCTGTGCTGGCTTGGGTGCCGGTGATTTCTGCGTCGTTCAAGGCGCTGTTCAAGGCGGCCAGGTTTTGTGCGTTGACACCTGTCAGCCCCAGGGCTTGGTATTGGGCCAGACCAGGATTTGTGTCGGTGGCGTTGTTGTTTTGCGCGGCCGATTGGATGGCCGACAGCGCGCTTTGGTAAGCGGTAACGGCACTGTCGACGACGCCTTGCAACTCGCTCAGCGAGTCGGTGCCCGTGCCACTGTCTGGCTGGGCCGCAATGGCGTTGAGCACCGCACGCAAGTTGTCAGTGGTGACGCCCGTCAACCCCAACGATGCCAGATTGACTTCGGTCAGTGCAGGCGTGGGTGTGCCACCGCTCGCCTGCGTTTGGATGGCGTTGGCCAAGTTCGCAAGCGTGTTGATCTCGGCGATCGTGTCCACGCCAGCGGTGGTTTTAGAGCCCACGATGTCGTTGAGCAAGGCGAGGTTTTCGGCATCGGTCGCAGCCGCGCCGATGTTGGCGCCAATGGTGGCGTATTGGGCAGCGGTGGGGTTGCTGGCGGTGTTGACGTCGCTGGCATTGCCGTTGGCTTCAGTCAGCACAGCGTTGTAGGCGTTGACGATGGCTTGCACTTTGGCCGCGCTGTTGGCCGAGACGCTGTCGTCCGCATTGCCATCGGTGGCGTCTGCCCCAGCTTGGGCTTTGATGGCGCTGTTGATGGCGTCCACATTGCCGCTGGCAGAGTTGCCCACGTTGCCGGTGACACCGGTCACGCCTGCTGCGGCGTAGTCGTCTTTTGTCGGCACGACCGTGCCCGTGGCCGCGTAGTCGGCGATTTTGGCAACAGCGGTGTCAAACGCATCAATGGCGTTTTTCACCACGCTGGCGAGTTCGGCTTGCGTGGCAATTGCAGTGCCGTCGCTGTTGGCAGCTGCAATGGCGGCTTGCACGGCAGCCGCATTATCCGGGGTGACGGCGGGCAGCGCCGTGCCGCTCACGCTCTGACCGGCAACCAAGGCGGTGATTTGGTCCACCGTGGGCGCAGTTTGGCCTGCGGCAGCGGTGTAAGCGATGGCGGCTTTGGCAGCGTCGGCCAAAGCTTGCAATTCGTCCACGGTGTCCACGGCGATGGGGGCTTTGCCGTCGATCACATCGCTGAGCAAAGCGGCCGAGGCGGTGGTCACGCCTGTCACACCTAAGTGGGTGTAGTCGGTCGCGGATGCGGTGTTGCCTGCAGAGGCGTTGCCATCGGTGCCGTCAGCGGCAGCGAGCACTTTGTTGTAAGCGTTGACGATGTCTTGCACTTTGGCCACGCTGTCGGTGGCGCTGGCGTCGACCGCCGCGCTGTTGAGCACGTTGTTGATGGCGGCCAAGTTGCCTGCGTTCACGCCGGTGATGCCTGCCAAGGTGTATGTGGTCAGGGTGGGTGAGGTGGCGGTGGCGTCGTTGGCTTGCGCGGCATCGCGCAAGGTGCTGAGCGCCGCGTTGAGCACAAATGTGGTGGTTGCGGTGTTGCCCACGTTGCCCGCGATGTCGGTGCTCTTGACGGCAACGGTGTAGGTACCGTCTTCGTTGACAAGGGTATTGGACAGGCTCAAGCTGGCGGTGCCTGCTGCAGCTTCGTCTGCGGTGACGGTGTGGCTGGTGGTGCGCTGCGTGCTATCAGGTGCCGTGAATGTGAAGTTGAGCGTGTCGCCCGCTTTGCTGCCGCTGGGCAAGGTGATTTGGTATTGCAGGCCATTGGCCAGCTCGGTCTGATTCACGCCGTTGACAGCTTCAGCCAGGGTGAGCACAGGCGCAGGAATGGCAGCAGGACTTCCGTCTGCGTTGTTGCCGGGGGCCTGGGTGTCGAGCGTGAAGCTCAAAGGCGCACTGACTTTGCTGCTGTTGCCCGCCACGTCTGAGGTCTTGGCCGTCAAGGTGTAAGAGCCGTTTTCTACGGCGCTGCTGGTGGGCAAGATCACCGCCGCGATGCCGCTGTTGATGTCGGCCTGAATGAGCGTGTGGCTGAAAATGCGCACGGTGCCATTGGGCGCAGTGACCGCGATCTCCAGTTTGTCGCCCACGACGGAACCTATGGGCAGCGTGACCACAGCTTGCATGCCATCGCTGAATTCGGCAGCGTTGATGCCCTGCGTGGCATTGACGCTTTCGGTCAGCACCACCGAAGGGACCGCGATGGTTTCGTCTGTGCCGTCGGTTTTTTGGCCGGGCGCTTGCGTATCTACTTTGAGATTGGGGCTCTGCGAGGTCACGCTGCCGTAGCGGTTGGTGACGCTCAACTGCGCAGCTTGCGTGCCATTAGCCAGACTGTGCACAGCCGTGCCGGGCACGCTGAGCAAGAAGGTGTTGGCCGCGCTAGCGCTCACGCCCGCTTGCACGTAGGCTGTGTACGTCACACCGCCCACCGTAAAGCTAACCGCTGAGCCGATTTGTGCGTCGGTGGTACCGGAGACCACCAAATCTTGGTTGCTCTCAGCCGCGTTGATGTAACCGTCGACCGCAAGCGGGTTGAGCGTGACGACAGGTGGGGTGCTGTTGATGATCAGCTCTTTGTTGCCCATGTCCGATGTAGTCACGCTGACTGCATTCACCTGGCCTGCAGTTACTGTGATAGACACGTCATAGGTGCCATCAGGCAATGGCGTGAAGCCGCTGACCAAGCTGGTGTTGAGGCTCCAGGTTTTGGCAGTCGCGTTGTAGCTCAAGCCTGCGGGCATGGCATTGATAGTGCCGGTGATGGTCTGGTTGTTGACAATGACTTTGATTTCGTCATTGCCCTCTAGGGCGATGTAGCTGCTGTCCAATGCGGGGTCTGTACCCACAACGAACTTGGCCGCCTTACCGGTGAGCGTGGGGGTCGCGGCATAAGCACCGTTGGTCATGACGCCATGCGTGAAGAGGTTGTCCACCGTGGGCACGTTGGGTCGGGCCGTGTTGACGAACAGATTGAAGTGGTCTTCGACCGTGGGGTTGCCCGCCGCGTCGGTGACCTGTACGCTCACGCCGTAAGTGTTGCCGTGGTTCAACGCGATGGCGTCGGCTGTGGGCAAGGTGATGGTCCAGGTGTTGGGCTGCGCGCCGGCACCGGCTTGCACGGTGGCGGCGTAAGTGATGCCATTGAGCGTGACTTGCACGCCCTGCCCCACTTCCGCATTGGTCGTGCCTTGAATGGCCACAGGCGTGGCCACGGTGGTGAGCACCACGCCGCGTTCAGCGGCACTGAATTCGCCTGTTGTGCTGGTCAACAAAGACACAACATCACCGGAGATGTTGGTGACAAACAAAGTAGGGGCTGTCGCGTCCAAGGTGAAGGAGCTCAGGCTGTCGGCGGTGATCAAGCCATCGCTCACGCGCGTAATGTGGCTAGTGAGGGTGTAGCTGCCGTCTTCGTCCACCGCTGTGCGGGGCACTGTCAGGGTCACGCTGCTTGCAGCGACTTCTTGCGAAGTCAAGGCATGTGTGACGCTGCGCAGGTCGCCATTGGGGTCTTTGAGCGACAGGGTCAGCACGTCGCCCACACTGGCACCGGCGGGCACACCCACCACGGTTTGCAAGCCGTCGAGCAACTCGGTGGCACTCACGCCGCTTGTGGCTTCGGCCATCACAACAGGGGCGGTGCTGGCCAGCCAGTTGACGGTGTTGACGAGGGTTTGCACTTCGCTCAGGGTGTCCACGGTGCTGGCGTCTCTGCCCAGCACGGCGGCGTCAATTGCGGCAAGCACGCGGCTCAAGTTGGCCGTGGTCACGCCCGACACGCCGATGGCCAGAAGGTCGTCAGCCGTCAAAGCAACGGAGGGGGTTTGACCCAAGCCCACTTGCACCACACGCTCTGCAATGCTGGCGAGGTTCAAAATTTTGGCGGCACTGTCTACGCCGGTGCTGCCCGACTTGTCCAAGATGTCGTTGAACAAGGCGCGGTTGAATTCCAGATCAATGACTTGGTTCAATCCCAAGGCCGTGATGTCGGCGTTGTCGAGGACCGCGCCGGTGCCAGCAGTGCCATCGGCCAATGCACGGATTTGTTGCACAGCATCCACCAGCGCCTGAATTTTGGCGGGGCTGTCAACCTCAGCGCCGTGGATGGCATCGGTGTCGAGCATGTCGTTGATGAGGGCCACGTTGTCGGCGCTCACACCCGTCACGCCTGCGGAGACGTATTCCGCCACGCTGGGGCTTGTGCTGGTGGCGGTGTTGTTTTCAGCCGCACCGGTGATGGCGTTCAAGGCTTGGATGATGTGGTCCACCAAAGCTTGCAAGCTGGCCTGGTCGACGGGTGCAGCGCTTGTGGCACTGCCGTTGGCGGCTTCGAGCGCGCGCAACACGGCGGCCAAATTGGCTTCGGTGACACCCGTAACCAGGTGGCTCAAATTGGCTACGGTGGGCACGGTGCCCGATGCGGCGGCCGCTGCGGCACTGGTGTAAGCCAGCACGACTTTGGCTGCATCGACCAGCGTTTGCAGCTCGGCCACGGTGTCCACATCGGTGGTCGTTTTGCTATCGATCACATCACCGAGCAACGCGGCAGTGGCGGCAGTGACACCAGTCACGCCAAGGTTGGCGTAGTCGGTGACGCTGGCCGCTGCGGTGGCGTCACCGTCTGTGCCGTTGGCTGCGGCCAGCACCTTGTTGAACGCGTTGACGATGGCTTGCACTTCGGCAGGCGTATCGGCTTTGGCACCGTCCACGACGGCCGAAGCCAGTGCGTCGTTGATGGCGGCGAGGTTGCCTGCGGTCACGCCGGTCACACCTGCGTTGGTGTAGGTGGCGAGGTCTGGCACAGCGCCCGAAGACAGGGCCAGGCCCAGTGTGTTGTTTTGCGCGAAGCTGCTGAGGGCGTCCAGCGCCAGGCCGACGCTGTCCACGGCGGTTTGCAGTTGGCTCAAGGAAGCGGTCTCGCTGCCGTTGTCGTTTTTGGCAGTGATAGCGGCCAGCACGGCAAACAGGTTATCGGGTGTGACACCCGTGACGCCGATCAGGCTCAGGTCTTTTTCGTTGAGCGCAGGCGTGGCTGTGCCTCCAGCCGCTAAGGTCTGAATGGCATTGGCGATTCGGGCGAGCTCGTCGAGCTTGGACACACTGTCAACGCCGACGCTGCTTTGCCCACCCACGATGCTGTTAAGCAAGGCCAGATTGTCCGGATCTGTAGCAGCTGTGCCGATGCTGGCACCAATGGCCGCATATTGGGCAACGGTTGGCTTGCTGCCGGTGTTGGCCCCATTGGCCTCGCCCAGGATGACGTTGTAGGCATCGACAATGGCTTGCACTTTGACGGCCGTATTGACTTGGTCAGCACCAATGGCCATGCTGTTGAGCGCGCTGTTGATGGCTGCCAAATTGCCACTGTTGACGCCCGTCACACCCGCTGCCGAGTAGACCCTTGCATTGGGGTTGATGTCACTTGTGTCATTGCTTTGCGCTGCAGCACTGATCGTGGCCAAGGCTGCGGTGTAGGCCGCCAGGGCATCGACGACAAGGGTTTGCAGCTCGGACTGGGCGTTCACCAGCGTGCCGTCTCCATTGGCCGCAGCCAATGCCGCCAAGACCAGTGCCAGGTTGTCGGGTGTCACGGGACTGACCGTACTGCCTGCGACCAAGGCACCCGTCAGCGCATTGATTTGCTCGGCTGTGGGCGCATTAGGGGCGTTGAGCACAGGGTCAACGTAGCCCAGCACTTGCTTGACCGCGTTGGCCAGCGTTTGCAACTCGGCCACGGTGTCCACATCGGTGGCGGCTTTGCCGTCAATCACGTCACTGAGCAAGGCCGCGGTGGCGGCGCTCACGCTTGTCACGCCCAAGCTGGCGTAGTCGGCGGCAGTGGCCGTTGCGGCGGCATCACCGTCGGTGCCGTTGGCAGCGCTCAGCACTTTGTTGTAGGCGTTAACGATGGCTTGCAGCTCGGCGGGCGTGTCGGCGGCAGCACCATCAACGGCGGCACTGGCCAAGACATCGTTGATGGCGTTGAGGTTGCTGGCTGTCACGCCTGTGATGCCTGCGGCCGTGTAGGTGCTCAGGTCAGGTGCAGCGCCTGTGGCAAGGGCCAAGCCGTTGCGCTGGGTCTGTGCAAAATCCGCAATCGCTTTGAGCGCAGATTGCGCGGGATCGATCACGGGTCCGGTTTGCCCGCCTGAGTCGGTTCCGCCCGATGTGGCTGCACCATCTGCAGCCACTGACGTTTGCCCTGCTGCAGCCACGCCCGCTGCGCCAAGCGCAGCCAAGGCCGGATTGATCGCCAAAACCCCCAGTGCCGTGCCACTGGCAACGGACACTTCTGCCGACCCCAAAACAGCCACAAGGCTGTCTTTTGATTCGAGCAAGGAGGACAAGCTCTTGCCTGCATCGCCGCCATCCACCACGTATTCGTAAAAACTGCCGTTTTCAGATTGACCCACCACGGCCGAAAACCCGTCGGGCACGACCTCGAAGTAACCATCAAGAATCAACTCACTGCTTTGCGCGCCCTCACCGATCGTGATTTGAAGGTCTTTGTTCACCCTTTTGACCTTGACCACTTGGGGGGCCGAGGCCCCGTCCTGACTTACCGTTTTGAGCTGGTATCGCAAACCCGACTGGGCCTTGATGTGCAAACTCTGCCCGCGCGCAGCACTGCCAGAGATAACTTCAAAAACTTGCCCGGCTTGGCCTTGAGCTTGCAAAACGATAACTTGGACAGAGGGTGTTGCCATGGAGATTCAATCGAGAAATTGGTGTCGTCTTGCTCGGGTGGGGTTCATGCCCGATTGCAAGATTTCAAGCTGATGAAGCCTGCCAATTGGTTAAATTAACAAGACTCATGAATACTTCTCGATTTTATCGCATTTATGTATTGAAGTTCACTTTTTTCAACTTAAACTGCTAAAACATAAGAACAAAACGCCAACAAATCGATAAATACAATTAAAACGATAATTACAATGCTGTTTTGTTTTTTATTTGAAAGCCAGACGCCAGCCTGACCATAGAGATGAGGCCTTTAAGCAACAAAAAAGGGGGAGGGATCGCCAGCCGTGCTGTGCGGCCAAGAAATAGACGTGTTCCAAAGCTCACCAAGAACCCCGGTTCATTGCGAACGCTGGGGCATGAAGCGTCTTTGTTGGCGTCAGAAAACGCCAGAATGAAAGATCAAATCCTGCTGGAAATGTCGGCGATCAAGCCCACAGCCAGCGTCTGCTTGCTGGCGTGCGGCATTTCGCGTGCGCCCGCCGCATCCACCAGCAGCAAGGCATTGTCGTCTTGGCCGAAAGTAGCTGGGCCAATATTGCCCACCAAGAGCGGCACGCCTTTGCGCAGGCGTTTGGCCGTGGCATGCGCCAGCAAATCATGGCTTTCGGCGGCGAAACCCACGCAAAACAATTGCCCCGACACGGCACGGGGCGAATGCGCCACCGTGGCCAGGATGTCTGGATTTTCAACAAAGCTCAGCTGGGGCGTCTGACCCGAGCCGTCTTTCTTGATCTTCTGATCGGCCGAATTCGCGGGGCGCCAATCGGCCACAGCGGCCGTTGAAATGAACACCTGGGCTGCACCCACATGCTGAGCCACGGCGTCCAGCATCTGTCGGGCTGATTGAACATTCACACGCTCAACACCTCGAGGGGTTGGCAAATGCACAGGCCCTGCCACCAGCGTCACCTGGGCACCCGCCATGCGCGCCGCACGGGCAATGGCAAAGCCCATCTTGCCGCTCGACAAATTGGTGATGCCGCGCACGGGGTCAATGGCCTCGTAAGTGGGACCAGCGGTCACCAGAACCCCCTTGCCCGCCATCAGCTTGGGGGTGAAAAATGATTCCAGTTCCTCGAGAATTTCTTCGGCTTCAAGCATGCGACCGTCGCCCGTTTCACCACAAGCCTGATCGCCCTGCCCCACGTCCAGCACATGAATACCGTCTGCCTTGAGCTGCGCCACATTGCGCTGGGTGGCTGGGTTGGACCACATTTCGCGGTTCATGGCCGGAGCCACAATCAGCGGCACCTTGTCCAGTGGGCGGGCCAAGCACATGAGGCTGAGCAATTCATCGGCACCGCCGTGCAACAGTTTGGACATGAAATCGGCACTGGCTGGGGCCACCACAATCGCATCGGCCTCGCGGCTCAGGTTGATGTGGGCCATGTTGTTGGCCTCACGCGGGTCCCACTGCGAGGTGTAAACAGGCCTGCCCGACAGCGCCTGCATGGTGACGGCCGTCATGAATTGCTCGGCCGCCTCGGTCATGACGACCTGCACCGTGACACCTGCCTTGACCAGGGCGCGGCAGAGTTCTGCCGACTTGAACGCGGCAATGCCGCCCGACAAACCCAAAACGATGTGCTTTCCAGCCAATGTGCTCATGCCGGGGAATGTAGCAGACCACAAAGTACCCAAGGTTGTGATGCGGGGGCCCCTGTAACCGAATGGGCTGCAGTGGCTCAACACACATTCGCGAGCAGGGGCTCGCTCCCACCAAAATTCAAGGACAGCGCAGCGCTGAGGCGTGCGCAGGCCGGATCGGGCGATTTGGCGAGCGAAGCGAGTTATGAGCACGACCGGCCTGTGCCCGCCTCAGCGCGGAAAACGACCGCAGACCCGGCGCGGAAACCCACAAGAAACGCGTACAGACCGAAAAAACCCCGAACCCGACTGTCTATAATCACGATTTCCACCTTCCGGGCGCTTCAGGCTCCCGTCTTGGACATGACCAAATTCGTCTTCGTCACCGGCGGTGTGGTGTCTTCCCTGGGCAAGGGAATCGCCTCCGCATCGCTCGCCGCACTCCTCGAATCGCGCGGCCTTTCTGTCACCCTCATCAAACTCGATCCCTACCTCAACGTGGACCCCGGCACCATGTCGCCGATCCAGCACGGCGAAGTGTTTGTGACCGACGACGGCGCAGAAACCGACCTGGACCTGGGCCACTACGAGCGCTTCATCAATACACGGATGAAGAAGGCCAACAACTTCACCACCGGCCAGATCTACAAAAGCGTGCTCGAAAAAGAGCGCCGTGGCGACTACTTGGGCAAGACCGTGCAGGTCATCCCCCACGTCACCAACGAAATCCAGGACTTCGTCAAGCGCGGTGCCGGTTTTGGCACCCCCGAAGCGGTCGATGTGGCCATCGTCGAGATCGGCGGCACTGTGGGTGACATCGAGTCTTTGCCATTTTTGGAAGCCGTGCGCCAACTCAGCCTGCGCCTGGGGCCCAACAACACCGCCTTTGTGCACCTGACTTACCTGCCCTGGATCGCCACGGCGGGTGAACTCAAGACCAAACCCACCCAGCACACCGTCCAAAAACTGCGCGAAATCGGCATCCAGCCCGACGCGCTGCTGTGCCGTGCCGACCGCTACATTCCAGACGACGAGCGCGACAAGATTTCGCTGTTCACCAACGTGCAAAGCTGGGGCGTGATTTCCATGCCTGACGTGGACACCATCTACAAAGTACCCCGCGTACTGCACGAGCAAGGCCTGGACGGCCTGATCTGCGACAAATTGCGCTTGAACACACCGCCTGCCAGCCTCAAGCGCTGGGACGATCTGGTGTACGAAACCGCCAACCCCAAGGGCGAAGTCACCATTGCCATGGTCGGCAAATACGTCGAGCTGTCGGACAGCTACAAATCGGTCAACGAAGCGCTGCGCCATGCCGGCATGCGCAACCATGTGCGTGTGAAGATCGAACACATCGACTCTGAAACCATCACCCCCGAGACCGTGGCCAGCCTGGCGCACTACGACGGCGTGCTGGTGCCCGGCGGCTTTGGCAAGCGCGGTGTCGAAGGCAAGATCGAAACCGCCCAATTCGCCCGCACCCACAAAGTGCCCTATTTAGGCATCTGCCTGGGCATGCAAGTGGCCACCATCGAATATGCCCGCCATGTGGCCGGCATGAAGGACGCCAACAGCACCGAGTTCGAGCCAGAAACACCTTTTCCCGTGATCGCCCTGATCAACGAGTGGAAAGATGCGGACGGCTCGATCCAGGTGCGCGATGCCAATTCCGATCTGGGCGGCACTATGCGTCTGGGCGCACAAAGCTCCGACGTGGCCAAAGGCACATTGGCGCACCAGATTTATGGCGACGTGGTCACCGAGCGCCACCGCCACCGTTATGAAGCCAACGTCAATTACCTGGACGACCTGCGCAAAGCGGGTCTGGTGATCTCGGCGCTGACCCAGCGCGAGCAGCTGACCGAGATCGTTGAGCTGCCGCAAACCGTGCACCCTTGGTATGTGGGTGTGCAATTCCACCCCGAATTCAAGTCCACGCCGTGGGACGGCCACCCGCTGTTCAACGCCTTCGTCAAGGCGGCGGTTGAACACAAGGCCAAAGCCTGACCCTGGGCGCTTCACAGGAGCCACACCATGAAACTCTGCGGATTTGACGTTGGCCTGAATCAACCCTTCTTTTTGATTGCGGGCACCTGCTCCATCGAAGGTCTGGAGATGTCCATCGAGGTGGCGGGTCGCCTCAAAGAAGCCTGCACGGCACTGGGCATCCCGCTGATTTACAAAGGCTCGTTCGACAAAGCCAACCGCTCCTCGGGCAGCACCCAGCGCGGTGTGGGCATCGATGCGGGCCTGAAAATTTTGGATGAAGTGCGCCGCCAGATTGGCGTGCCCATCCTCACCGATGTGCACGACGAGTCGCAGGTCAAGACCGTGGCCAGCGTGGTCGATGTGTTGCAGACCCCCGCTTTTTTATGTCGCCAGACCGATTTCATCCGCGCCGTGGCCCAGTCGGGCAAGCCGGTGAACATCAAGAAGGGCCAATTTTTGGCGCCTTGGGACATGAAGAACGTCATCGACAAGGCCCGCAGCGCTGCACGCGAAGCCGGTCTGCCCGAAGACAACTTTTTGGCCTGCGAGCGCGGTGTGAGCTTTGGCTACAACAACCTCGTGGCCGACATGACCAGCCTGGCCGAGATGCGCAAAACCGGCGCCCCGGTGGTGTTCGATGTGACCCATTCGGTGCAAAAGCCAGGTGGCCAAGGCACCAGCAGCGGCGGCGCCCGCGAGATGGTGCCCGTGCTGGCGCGCGCTGGTGTGGCCGTGGGCGTGGCCGGCCTTTTCATGGAAACCCACCCCAAGCCCGCCGAAGCCTGGTCGGACGGCCCCAACGCCGTGCCGCTGGGCCAGATGAAGGCCTTGCTGGAGACCTTGGTTCAGCTCGATTCCGTCACCAAAAAGAACCCCTTTTTAGAGGACAACTTCGCATGAGCGGCTATATCATCGCCCACGTTCAGGTGAGCAACCCTGTTCAGTACGAAGAGTACAAAAAGTGGTCCACCGCAGCCATGCAGGTTACAGGCGCTGAAGTCTGTACGCGTGGCGGCAAGGTGGAAGTGCTGGAGGGCGACTGGGCCCCGGAACGGATCGTGATTTTGAAGTTCCTGACTTTCGATGCCGCCAAGGCTTTTTACGACACCCCCGAATACCGCAAAGCCCGTGAAGCTCGCGAAGGTGCGGCCATCATGCGCATGGTGGCTGTCGAAGGCGTTTGACCCGCTGGCTTTGAAAACACGTTTTATTTTTAAATTGAGAGAGTTCAAAAATGAGTGCAATCGTTGATATCGTCGGCCGTGAAATCCTTGACAGCCGTGGCAACCCCACCGTCGAATGCGACGTGCTGCTGGAGTCCGGCGTCATGGGCCGCGCCGCTGTGCCGTCGGGTGCATCGACCGGCAGCCGCGAAGCCATCGAGCTGCGTGACGGCGACAAGAGCCGTTACCTCGGCAAAGGCGTGCTCAAGGCTGTGGAGCACATCAACACCGAAATATCCGAAGCGGTGCTGGGCCTGGACGCCTCCGAGCAAGCGTTCCTGGACCGCACCCTGATTGACCTGGACGGCACCGAGAACAAGAGCCGCCTGGGTGCCAACGCCATGCTGGCAGTGTCCATGGCCGTGGCCCGCGCCGCTGCCGAAGAATCCGGCCTGCCCCTGTACCGCTACTTTGGCGGCATGAATGGCAACCAGTTGCCTGTGCCCATGATGAACGTCATCAACGGCGGTGCACACGCCAACAACAACCTGGACCTGCAAGAGTTCATGATCATCCCGGTGGGCGCACCGTCGTTCCGCGAGGCCGTGCGTTGGGGCGCTGAAGTGTTCCATGCGCTCAAGAAAATCATCCACGACAAGGGCATGAGCATTGCTGTTGGCGACGAAGGCGGCTTTGCCCCCAACGTGGACAGCCACGAAGCGGCCATCCAGATGGTGCTCGACGCGATTGCCGCTGCCGGTTACACCGCTGGCGAGCAGATCGCCATTGGCCTGGACTGCGCAGCCAGCGAGTTCTACAAAGACGGCAAGTACGTGCTGGCCGGTGAAGGCGGCATCAGCCTGACGTCTCAGCAGTGGACCGACATGCTGGCCACCTGGTGCGACAAGTACCCCATCATCAGCATCGAAGACGGCATGGCGGAAGGCGACTGGGATGGCTGGAAAGTGCTGACCGACCGCCTGGCCAAAAACGTGCAAATCGTCGGTGACGATCTGTTCGTGACCAACACCAAGATCTTCAAGGAAGGCATTGAGAAAGGCATCGCCAACTCGATCCTGATCAAGATCAACCAGATCGGCACCCTGACCGAAACCTTCGAAGCCATCGAGATGGCCAAGCGCGCCGGTTACACCGCCGTGATCAGCCACCGCTCGGGCGAGACCGAAGACAGCACCATCGCCGACATCGCCGTCGGCCTGAACGCCGGTCAAATCAAAACCGGCTCCATGAGCCGCTCGGACCGCATGGCCAAGTACAACCAGCTGCTGCGCATCGAAGAAGACCTGGGTGACGTGGCCGTGTACCCTGGCCGCGCAGCCTTTTACAACCTGCGCTGAACGCCATGGGCAACCGCCTCGTTCCGATCGTGCTGATCGCCTTGCTGGCGATCGTGCAGGCCCAACTCTGGTTTGGTCGGGGCGGTGTGCCTACCGTTGCAGAGCTGGAGCGGGAGCTTCAGCAGCAAAAAGTGGCCAATGAAGAGGCTCGCCGCAAAATCGAACAACTCAGTGCCGAGGTCAACGACCTCAAGGAAGGTCTGAACATGGTCGAAGAGCGGGCACGCAATGAGTTGGGCATGGTCAAACCCAACGAAATACTGGTTCAAATCGCCAAATGATGTCCCCAACCGAGATCGCCGGCTTCGTGCTGGCCTTGGTGATGGTGGTCTGCAGCATCAAAGAGCTGCACTGGAGCTGGCCCTTGGCCATCATTAGCTCCGTCCTTTACTTTTTTGTGTTCAAAGACAGCCTGCTTTACGGCGAGGCCGGTTTGCAACTCGTCTTTGCGGCCCTGGCTTTTTGGGGCTGGTGGCAATGGCTGCGCAAAGGCGATGATGCGCAGCCCGCACTCGCCATCCAGCGCTTGTCGGCGCGCGGCTGGACCGTGGTGTTGGTGGCCAGCGCCGTTCTGTGGCCCGCATTGGCCTTGCTTTTGCAACACTTCACCGACAGCGATGTGGCCTGGTGGGATGCCCTGCCCACGGCCCTGAGCCTGGTTGGTCAAGCCTTGCTGGGCCGAAAATACATCGAAAACTGGCTCGTTTGGCTGGTGGTCAACACCCTAAGCGTGGCCTTGTTCGCATACAAAGGCCTGTGGCTGACCTGCGTGCTGTATGCGATGTTCACCCTCATGAGCATCTGGGGTTGGCGCGCCTGGCGTTGCAGCTTGCCCAACAAACCGGCATGAACGGCATTCGGCGCATTGCCATCCTGGGAGCAGAAAGCACCGGCAAATCCTGGCTGACGCAAGCCTTGGCCGGTGTGATTCAGATGCGTGGACAGGCCGTGAGCACGGTGGATGAAGTGTTGCGCACCTGGTGCGACCGCGAAGGCCGCACGCCGCAGCCGCACGAACAAATGGGCATTGCCCAAGCGCAAGCCCAAGCCGCAACACAAATCACCCAAGGTTGGGTCATCTCGGACACCACCCCCATCATGACGGCGGTTTACAGCCACATGCTGTTTGACGACGAGAGCCTGTACCCCATGGCGCTGGCTCACCAAGCGCTGTACGACACCACTTTGATCACGGGCCTCGATTTGGCCTGGGTTGCAGACGGCTTGCAGCGCGATGGACCCCATGTGCGCGGACCGGTGGACACGCTGGTACGCCAGGCACTCGACCGGGCGGGCATCGCCTACCGCGTGGTGTACGGACAAGGGCACCAACGCCTGAACAATGCGCTGCTGGCCCTGGGCTTGTCAGGCGAGGACGAGAGCGCCCGCGTGACCCGAGAAAACGCCCAATTCGCGATCAACGATGGCCGCACCGTCTGGCAATGCAACGAATGCAGCGACCCGGACTGCGAACACAAGCTGTTCACTGGGCTGCTGGCCAAGCGGTAGTTGCCAATATTCGCGAGCAGGGGCTCGCTCCCACAAAATGAATGGCGACCTTTAAGAAGGCCGCCCCTGAGGCCGAATGTGCGCTGTGGCGGCGCATGCATTTGCGAGCAGGGGCTCGCATCTGCCAGGATGCCCAGTTCACCTCAGTGAACCGCACCGCCCGACAAATCAGCGGGCAAACCGGTGAACAGGCCTGCTGCATCCACCGGGTCGAAGCGGTATTGCGCACCGCAAAAGTCGCAGCCCACTTCCACCTGGCCTTGCTCGGCGATGATGCCCTCGACCTCTTCGGTGCCCAGGCTGCGAATCATGTTGCCCACGCGCTCGCGGTTGCAACGGCACGCAAAGCGCGGGCCGGCCTCGCCGATGAAGGGCTCAAACCGGGCCAGCGGCTCTTCCCAATACAAACGGTGAAGAATGGTTTCGGCGTCCAGCGAGAGCAACTCTTCGCGCTTGAGGCTTTTGGTCAGGATCGAGATGCGGCTGAAGTCTTCGCTCTGGCCCAACACCGATTCGCGCATGAGTGAATCAGTCTTGCCGGCCAGATTGCCCTCGCCTTCGATGGGCAAACGCTGGATGAGCAAACCCGCCGCCACCTTGTCGTCGGCAGCCAGCACCAGCACCGTGTCGAGCTGCTCGGACTGCAGCATGTAGTGCTCCAGCACTTCGCTGATGTTCTCCAGCTTTTCACCCCGGTCACCAAACAGCGGCACCACGCCCTGGTAGGGCTGCTGACCGGGCAGGCGGTCTTGCGGGTCGAGCGTGATCGCGCAGCGACCTTCGTTGTTCACGTTGACCATCTGGCTCAGGGTGGCGTCTGCCGCCACTTCGCCCACCTGGGTGCAAGTGGCGCGCAGGCTCAGGTCGGGTTGCACCTCGACCACGCCCAACTTCACAGGGCCATCGCCAAAAATCTGCAGCACCAAAGCGCCGTTGAACTTGATGTTGCCCTGCATGAGCACGCCCGCAGCGGCCATCTCGCCGAGCAACTGACGCACCGGCGCGGGGTAGGCACCGGTTTCGGAGTTGGCGGCGCGACGCGCCAGGATGTCTTGCCAGGCATCGGTCAGGCGCACCAGCATGCCGCGCACCGGCAGGCCTTCGAAAATGAATTTATGGAGTTCGGACAAAGTTCAATCAACAGCCTCTAGGGGCCGATCCTCAAAAGTTAAATGTTGGCATGCATGAAAAACGGCTTAGCCAATTTTCTTCAAGCCTGCTTTGAATCGGTGGGCGTTTTCCACGTAGTGGCGGGCGCTTTGGCGCAAGCCTTCGATTTGCTCGGGGCTCAATTCGCGCACCACCTTGGCGGGGGTGCCCATGATCATGGAGCCATCGGGAAATTCCTTGCCCTCGGTCACCAAAGAGCCGGCACCCACCAGGCAGTTCTTGCCAATCTTCGCACCGTTGAGCACCACCGCGCCAATGCCGATCAGCGACTCGTCGCCAATGGTGCAGCCGTGCAGCATGACCATGTGGCCCACCGTCACGTTTTTGCCCACCTTGAGGGGTTTGCCGTGGTCGGCGTGCATCACGCTGCCATCCTGGATGTTGCTGCCTTCACCAATTTCGATGGTTTCGGTGTCGCCACGCACGGTGACCCCAAACCACACACTGGCGTCGGCCGCGATCTTGACCGCGCCCATGACCTGCGCAGAGTCGGCCACCCAAGCGCTGTCGGCCACTTCGGGGATGTGAGAATCGAGTTGGTAAATCGCCATGGGGTCTCCTGGATGTTGCCGGATCGGGGAAACCTACAATTGTAGGGAGGCTGGCGGTCTGCCCAAGGCCCCTGCTGCCATTTCCTGATTTCAAGCCCTTTTCTTGCTGTGACCACTTTGTCTTTGCGCGCCGCTGCCCTGATCCCTTGGGGCCAAACCGACCCTGTGCTGAAAGCCCAGGCCACTTTGGCCTTGGACCTGAGCTTGCCCGTGCACGCCGACGAAACCCTGCAAGCGCACAGCGCAGGCCCCGGCCGTGCGGCCCGCCCCGAGCTGGTGCCCCACACACAACTCAAAGCCAAGTCGATGGCCACGCCTGAAGGCCGCGCCATGCTGGTGCATTCGATTGCCCACATCGAACTCAACGCCATCGACCTGGCTCTGGACGTGGTGTGGCGCTTTGCGGGCATGCCCGAGGCGTTCTACACCGACTGGGTGCGCATCGCACAAGAAGAGGCCAAACACTTCACCCTGCTGCGCGAGCACTTGGTGAGCATGGGCTTTGACTACGGCGACTTTCCGGCCCACAACACCTTGTGGGACATGGCCGAGCGCACCCAGGGCGACTTGCTGGCCCGCATCGGCATCGTGCCGCGCACCATGGAGGCCCGGGGCCTCGACGCCTCGCCGGGCGTGAAAAACAAACTGGTCAGCGTGGGCGACCACCGGGCGGGCGAGATCCTGGACATCATCCTGGAAGAAGAAATCGGCCATGTGGCCGCTGGCAACCGCTGGTACCGCCACCTGTGCACGCAGCGCGGGCTGGACCCTGTCCGCACCTATGCCGAGTTGATTGCGCAATACGACGCGCCCAAATTGCGCCCACCGTTCAACATGGCGGCGCGGCGGTTGGCGGGGTTTGAAGAAGCGGAGCTGGCGGCGCTGAGCTGAATGCGTGCCCGCTTGTGGGAGCGAGCCCCTGCTCGCGAATGCTGGCTGAGCCACTGCACAGATTCGGCCGCAGGGGCAGCCTCCCACAAGAACATGGACTGCACATTTGGCTGCAGGGGCAAGTTCTCACAGAGAAAGTCCTCGCATCAGCCCCTGGGGTGGTGCTGCGCATGCAGCGTCTTGAGCCGCTCGCGCGCCACATGGGTGTAGATGGTGGTGGTGGAGATGTCGGCATGGCCCAGCAGCATTTGCACGGCACGCAAATTAGCCCCGTGGTTCAGCAAATGCGTGGCAAAGGCATGCCGCAAGGTGTGCGGCGACAAGGGTGCGGTGATGCCCGCTTCCATGGCATAGCGCTTGACCAGGTTCCAGAACATGACGCGTGACATGCCGGTGCCGGGCTTAGGGCCGCTGCTGGTGACAAACAGGTCTTCGGTCTGGCGCTGGCCCAGCAAGGCAGGCCTGGCACGGCCCAGGTAGCGCTGCAGCCATTCACGGGCTTCTTCGCCAAAGGGCACCAGGCGTTCTTTGCTGCCCTTGCCCATGATGCGCAGCACCCCTTCGTTGAGCGAGACATGCAGGGTTTTGAGCGTCACCAGTTCGCTCACGCGCAGGCCACTGGCGTACATCAGCTCCAGCATGGCGCGGTCGCGCAAGCCCAAATCGGTGTCCGCATCCGGGGCGCTCAGCAGCGCATCCACCTGCGCCTCACCCAGGGTTTTGGGCACGCGCAGTGCCTGTTTGGCGGCCAGCATGCGCAGTGTGGGATCGGCTTGCACCAAACGTTCGCGCAGCGCCCAGCGAAAGTACCGTTTGAAAACCGTGAGCCGCCGGTTGGCCGAGGTGGCCTTGGTCTGACCGTGGCGCTCGGCAAAATAAGCCTGCAGGTGGTGTTCTTGCGCGGCATCCAGCGCCAGCCTGTGCGTCAAGAACAGCCAGGTGGCAAACAAGCCCAGATCCCGGCGGTAGGCCGCCAAGGTGTTGGCGGCCAAGCCGTCTTCCAGCCAGAGGGCCTCGACAAAACGGTCGACAGACGTCTGGCTGGCCTCGTGCATCAGTCGAGCTTGAGCTTTTGCTGATCCACCACCTTTTTGTAGACCTCGAACTCGGCCTTCATCTGGGCCGCGAACTCTTCAGGCGTGTTGGCCACGATCAAAGAACCGGTGTCTTGAATGCGTTTGACCACCATCGGGTCTTGCAGGGCTTTTTTGACGCCTGCGCTGACTTTTTCAACCACTTCTTTGGGCAGGTTTTTGGGCCCGTAGATGCCGTAATAAGCCATGCGGTTGACTGGCTCGAGCCCGACTTCCTTGAAAGTGGGCACGTTGGGCAATTGCGGCAGGCGCTGGGGCGCGGCCACCACAATCGGAATCAGCTTGCCGGTCTGGATGAACGGCATGGCGGATGGCATGTTGTCAAAAATGATCGGCACCTGGCCGGCCACCGTGTCGTTCAAGGCCGGGCCTGCACCACGGTAAGGGATGTGGGTGATGAACACGCCCGCTAAGCTCTTCCACAGCTCGGTTTGCAGGTGGCCAATACCGCCCGTACCCGAAGAAGAATAAGAATATTTGCCCGGATTTTTCTTCAGCTCGGCAATGAAGCCTTTGTAATCCTTGGCCGGAAAGCTGGGGTGCACTGCAATCACATTGGGGGTGGCTGCAATGTTGATGATCGGGGTGAAATCGGTGGTGGGGTTGTAGGGGATCTTGGTGTTGATCGCCGGATTGGCGGCGGTGGTCGACACCGTGGCCATGCCCAAGTTGTAACCATCAGGCAGCGCGCGAGCGGTTTCGGTGGCACCCACCACGCCGCCGCCGCCCGCCTTGTTTTCAACGATCACGTTTTGGCCCAGTGCCTTGCCCAAAGACTCGGAAATGACACGCGCCACGATGTCGGTCGTGCCACCCGGGGCAAAAGGCACTTGCAACTTGATGGGCTTGTTGGGGTAGGCCTGCGCCCAGACCGAACCACTGGCCAAAACAGTTGCAGCCAGACCGGCCACCGAAATCAAATCACGACGCTTCATTCGAAAACTCCTGTAAAGAACAACCATCATAGGCAAGACCTTGGAATTTACCGCGGGGGAAAACCATAAAAGTATCAAAAAATCAGGTTTTAGGCCCCAAGGTGACAGCCGCCCCGGCTTGCACGGCAGCGGGCAGTTATCCTAGCCCGGTGAACTTTGCCCAACTCCTCTTCCCCGACTTTTCCCTGATTTTGTGCGGCTATCTGATTTGCCGATACACGGGCCTGAACCGCCCCGTTTGGCAATCGGTCGAAAGTCTCGTCTATTTCTTTCTTTTTCCAGTGCTGCTGTTTCACTCGATTGTGAAAAGCCCCATTGACCTGAATGCCGCGTCCAGCCTCATCGGCGCAGGGCTGAGCCTGGGCGTGTGCGCCATCGCCCTGTCTTACAGCTTGCCTTACTGGCCCATCCTGGGCAAACGATTGGACAAGCGCGACCATGCGGCCAGTGCCCAGGTGGGGTTTCGCTTCAACTCCTTCATTGCGCTGGCCTTGGCCGAGCGGCTGGCTGGGCCCGAGGGCTTGCTGCTGATCTCGATGCTGATTGGGGTGTGCGTGCCGCTGTTCAACATCGGCGCCGTCTGGCCCATGGCCCGGCACGCCAACACCGGTTTTTTGCGTGAACTGGTGCGCAACCCCTTGATCATTGCCACGGGTTCGGGCTTGGTCGCGAACCTGCTGGGCTTTCGCATCCCTCAATGGCTGGACCCCAGCGTCAGCCGCATCGGCGCGGCTTCTTTGGCGCTGGGCCTCATGGCGGCAGGCGCGGGCATGCAACTGGGCACCTTGCGCCAAGGCAAGCTGCTGGGGCTGAGCGTGTTGACAGTCAAACACCTGCTGCTGCCCTTGGTGGCGCTGGGCATGGCGCGGCTTTTCCAGCTCAGCCCCGTGCAAACCACGGTGTTGTTGGCGTTTTCGGCACTGCCCACGGCATCGACGTGCTATGTGCTGGCGGCGCGCATGGGCTACAACGGCCCCTATGTGGCCGGGCTGGTCACCCTGTCCACCTTGTCGGGCATGTGGAGTTTGCCCTTTGCGTTGGGCGTGCTGCGCTGAGCCCCCTCAAGCAACAAGCTTCCCCTGTAGGCGCGAGCCCCTGCTCGCGAATGCCGACTGCGCCACTGCACGCATTCGGCTGCAGGGGCAGCCTCCCACAAAGACCTCACACGCTCGGCCGCAGGGGCGGCCGCCTACAAAACCGGGGGCAACTTGGCGAGTGACCACGCCACCTGCTCTTGCACCACCGGATCGGGATGCACTGCATGTTCACGCAAGGCTTGTCGCAGGCTTTGGCGCTCTGCGGCATTGAGCGCATCCGTCGCCAGCGCATTGCCTGCAGCCAAGGCCAGATTGCGCAGCCAGCGGGCGTGGCCAATGCGGCGGATGGCGCTGCCTTCGGTGCGGCGCAAAAATTCGGCCTCGCTCCAGGCCATCAGCTGCGCAATACTGCCCGCGCTCAAGCCGTCACGCGGCTGCCAATCGGGCAAGGGGCTCACTTGTGCGAACTTGTTCCACGGGCAAGCCAGCTGGCAATCGTCGCAACCGTAAATCCGGTTGCCGATCAGGGGCCGCAAGGCTTCGTCGATCGGCCCGGCATGCTCAATCGTCAAGTAAGAAATGCAGCGCCGCGCATCCAGCTGGTACGGCCCCACAATGGCACCTGTCGGACACAGGTCCATGCAGGCCGTGCACTGGCCACAGTGCCCGGACACGGCAGGCGACTCGGGCAAGGCGAAATCGACAAACAACTCGCCCAGAAAAAACATGGACCCGGCCTCGCGTGACAGCACCAGCGTGTGTTTGCCCCGCCAGCCCAGGCCGCTGCGGGTGGCCAGCTCGGCCTCGAGCACCGGAGCCGAATCGGTGAACACCCGGTGCCCAAACGGGCCAATGGCCTGTGCGATGCGCTCTTGCAGTTTTTGCAGGCGCGAGCGCAACACCTTGTGGTAATCGCGCCCCCGGGCATAGACCGAGACCACCGCCTCGCCCGGCTGCGCGCTGCGGGCGGTCTCGTGGGCCACCCAGTCGGGCTGCGTGCTCTGCGGCAAATAATCCATGCGGGCGGTGATCACGCTCACGGTGCCCGGCACCAGCTCGGCGGGGCGCGCACGCTTCATGCCATGGCTTTGCATGTAGCCCATGCTGCCGTGAAATCCGGCCGTGAGCCAAGCCTGTAATCCAGGCTCGGCCGAGGACAAATCGATACCGGTCACGCCAATTTGGGACAATCCCAACTCACGCGCCCAGATCTGGATCTGGGGCCACAGTTCAAGAAGGTCGATTTGAGTACGTTGAGCAGTCACCCGCCGATTGTAGGAAGCCCCACCGAAGCCCCTTTGGCCGACACGGTCTGGGCCACCTTGTGGCCCGATGAGTCCGCCACCCAGGCCTTTGCATCTGCACTGGCCGATGCACTGCAAAGCTGGCCCGGTGGGCGTGATGCCTGCATCGAGTTGCGCGGCAATCTGGGCGCAGGCAAAACCACTCTGGTGCGCCACCTGCTGCGCGCGGCCGGGGTGCAAGGCCGCATCAAAAGCCCCACCTACGCTGTGGTCGAACCGCATCAGGCAGGCCATGGTGATGCCGCCTGGCCCATCTGGCATTTCGACTTTTACCGTTTCTATGACCCGCAAGAATGGGAAGACGCGGGCTTTCGGGACATCTTTGCCGGGCCGGGCCTCAAGCTCATGGAATGGCCCGACAAGGTGGCCGGGCAATTGCCACCGCCTGACTGGGTGATCGCGCTGGACGCGATCGACGAGGACCAGCGCCAGGTGCGCATCACCGCAGACACAGCACGCGGTCAACACTGGCTGACGGCCTGGGCCGCAGCACATCCGGGGGCAGCGCATGCGCTCTGACCGCCGCCGCATCGTCAAAGCGGGTCTGCTGGCACTCAGCCTGGGGGCCGCTCAGCTGGCCCGGGGTGCCAACATGCTGGCCGTGCGCATCTGGCCCGCACCCGACTACAGCCGGGTCACGCTCGAATCGGACACCGCGCTCAAAACCCGGCAAACCTTCATCGACTCGCCCCCCCGACTGGCGGTGGACATTGAAGGCATGGAACTCAACGCCGCCCTGCGCGAGCTGGTGGGCAAGGTGCAAGCCTCCGACCCCAACATTGCAGGCATCCGGGTGGGGCAGTTCAACGCCAGCACCGTGCGGCTGGTGATTGACCTCAAACGCCCCATCGCACCGCAGGTGTTCACCTTGCAACCCGTGGCCGCCTATGCCCACCGGCTGGTGCTCGACCTGTACCCTTCGCAAGCGACTGACCCGCTGGAGCAACTGATTCAGGAGCGGGCATCGGCCAAAGCCCCTACACAGTCCAGCGCCTTGCCCCCTTCCGGATCGGTGAACGACCCCTTGGGCGAATTGATCGCCAAGCAAGGCCAAGGCAGCGCCAAGCCAGCGCCAGCGGCGCCCAGCACCCGCAAGCAGGACTTTGAGCCCGCCCCCTCGGCCGTGATGGACAACCCCAATCACCCGCCGCGCCAAGCGAGCACCGGCAGCACCGACCGGCTGATCGTGATCGCACTCGACCCGGGCCATGGCGGTGAAGACCCCGGCGCAGTCGGCCCCGGCGGCACCCGCGAAAAAGACGTGGTGCTGAAAATTGCCCATTTGCTGCGCGACCGCATCAACGCCAGCAGCGTGAACGGCAGCCCCATGCGGGCCTATCTGACGCGTGATGCCGACTTTTTTGTGCCCCTGCATGTGCGGGTGCAAAAAGCCCGCCGCGTGCAGGCGGACCTGTTCGTCAGCATCCATGCCGATGCGTTTTTCACGCCCCAGGCCAGCGGCGCCAGCGTGTTTGCGCTCAGCCAGGGCGCGGCCTCCAGCAGCGCCGCCCGCTGGATGGCTCAAAAGGAAAACAAGGCCGACCTGATCGGCGGCATCAATTTGGGTAGCCAGGATGCCCAGGTGCAACGCGCTCTGCTCGACATGAGCACCGCCGCCCAAATCAAGGACAGCCTGCAGCTGGGCGGCAGCCTGCTGCGCGAGATCGGCGGTGTGGGCCGCCTGCACAAACCCCGGGTGGAGCAAGCGGGTTTTGCGGTCCTCAAAGCGCCGGACATTCCGAGCGTGCTGGTGGAAACCGCCTTCATCAGCAATCCGGAAGAAGAAGAAAAACTGCGCAGCGATGCCTACCAAAAGCAACTCACCGACGCCCTGATGCGCGGCATCCTGAATTACTTTTCGCGCAACCCGCCGTTGGCGCGCAATCGGTCCATTTAAGCGGCGAATAGACGCCAAATTTGATATCCAAAAAGACATCATATAAAATGTCTTTTGAATTCAAAGGCGGCCCCATGGACACCATCCTCAGCAAAAACAGCATCAGCGTCACCGAGCTCAAGCGCAACTACGCCAGCATCCTGGCGCAAGCCGACGACGAACCCGTGGCCGTGCTCAACCACAACCGCCCCGAAGCCTACTTGGTGCCAGCGGCTTATTTTGAGCGCCTGCTCAACCAGCTGGAAGACCTGGAAGACGCCAAACTCGTTCAAGAACGCGCCAACGGCCCCTTCATCGACATCAGCCCAGATGCCCTATAAGCTGCGTTTTCACGAACTGGCATGGGCCGAATGACAAAAGCTCGACGGCAGCATCAAAAGCCCGCTCAAGAAAAAACTGCTGGAAAGACTGCAAGAACCCCGGGTTCCATCAGCCGCTTTGTCGCAAATGCCCGACTGCTACAAGATCAAATTGCGCCAAGCAGGCTACCGATTGGTGTACCGGGTCGATGACGGCGTGGTGTACGTGACCGTCATCGCCATTGGCAAACGCGACAAAAGCGCGGTCTACGCCACCGCCATCACACGCATGCCCTGAGGCAGGTAGCCATCTCACACCGGGGTAAGCTTTTACAAAGCAGCCTACTGGCTCGCCTGCACGTCCCGATCAAACTGGTCCATGGCCGTGAGGGTCAAAGGATCGGTGACCAGACCGGCCGCGAACTCGGGGCGCACGGTCACGGCGTGGGCACCACAAGCGATCAGGCGTGACAGCACATCGGCCGATTTGATGCTGGCGGCCAGCAGTTGCAGGCCATCGGCTTGCACCGCCACACACGCCTCGATCAAAGACCAGACATCGCGCCCGTCGGCTTGCAGGCGGCCCACATAAGGCGCGACGTAATTGGCACCTTGCGCACGCGCCCACAGCAGTTGCACGGGGTTCGACAAGCCGGTCAGCAGCGTGGGCACGCCCCAGGCCTGCACCTCGCGCAGCACCGGCTGCCAGTCGGGGTGGCAAGGCAGCTTGATGGTCAGGCGCACACGCGCCTGCACGGCGGCGGGCAACAGCACTTCGAGCCATTGCGCGGTCTCGCCCACATCGGCGCGGGGCAATTGAAGCATCAGCTCGGGGATGCGGGCCTCACCGGCTTGCGTCACCAGCTTCAGATAGCCGGACAGACTGACCGGCAAACCGGCTTGCATGACCAGTGTGGGGTTGGTGGTCACACCCTGCACGGGTGGGCAACCCGCGGGCAAGGCCCACTGGCGGGCGTCGGCGGAATCGAGGTAAAACTTCATGGGTTGTCCTGTTTCAGGAAGATGTCTTTGTCCGGGAAGAACTGGCTGTGCAGGGGCAGCAATGCGCCACCCAAAGCGCGGGCATGCGCCCCCACCTGACCAGCCAGCAATTGCGGCTGGTGCATGCCGTCAAAACGGTAGCCAGCCAACGCGTCTTGTGTGGCGGCCATCAGGGCGGTCATGAGTGGCGCGCCCAGCGAGCCGTCCATTACCACCGCGTCCAGATCGAGCAAGGCGGCAGAACTCGCCACCGTCATGGCCAGCGCCTGACTGGCTTGGGCGATCCAAGGGGCGGTGAACTCGGCATAAGCCGCGTCCATGATGCCGTTCTGGTGAATCAACAAGGGATCATGACCAGCCCCCAGCAAGGCTTGCTCCAGCTGCCAGCCCGAGGCTTTTTGCAGCAGTTGCGGCGGCATGCCTGAACCGGCGGAGGCCAGGCCCACGGGCAAGGAACCAATCGCCCCGGCGTTGCCGCGCTCGCCGTTCATGATGTGGCCCGACAGCACCAGACCACCGCCGATGAAGGTGCCGACAAACACATACAAAAAGCTGCGCACGCTTCGGCCATGGCCTTGCAGCAATTCGGCCACGCAGGCGGCGGTGGTGTCTTTGGCAAACACCACCGGCAAATCGGTCAGGCGTTGCACTTCGGCGGGCAGGTCGATGTGTTCCCAGCGGGCCAACGCCTGCGCGGCTTGCCCGCCCATGAGGTCGGCCCATTTGTGCAGGGACAGGGGTGCTGTCAGGCCCACGCCCACGGTGCGTGCCCACAAATCGCCCATGCGGCTTTGCAGGGTTTGCAGGCCCTCGGCCATGGAGGCGAACAAGTGGTCCGGATCGGGGTAGTCGTAATGAACTTCGACGCGCTCCACCGGCTGGCCTGTGAAATCGGCCACCAGCAGCTCCAGATTGCGCCGCCCCACTTGAATGCCCACGCTGAACGCACCTTGCGGGTTGAGCGACAGGGGAACAGAAGGCTGGCCGATTTTGCCGCGCACCCGGTCTTGTTTGAGCAGCAAACCATCGTCGAGCAGTCGGCCCACGATGATGGCCACCGTCTGAGTGGACAGCTGGGTCAGGCGGGCCAAATCGGCCTTGGGGATGGCCCCGTGGTGGCGGATGGCCTGCAGCACGATGCGCTCGTTGAACTGGCGCATGCCCACATGGTTGGAACCACGCATGGCGGGCGATGTGGGCGCAGAGTTCATGGCGAATGTGGGCGTTAAATGCCGACAGGGGTCAGGCGTTAAAAATCAGACAAGAATCACGCCCTTGCAGAACAAGGCGTTGCCGTAGGCTGTGCCCTCGCCGCTTTGCACGATCAGGCTGGCCCCTTTGATTTTCTCGTAAAAGGCATAGCGCTCAACGGGCTCGACCTGTTCGGCTTTGAAACCTTCGGCCACCACCAGATCGACCACCGCCTGCTGGGCCGCCGTGCGGTGGCCGTCTGCGCTGCGGCACACGCGCATGAAGGCCGCAGGCTGCGCCACATCGACTGCCAGCGGAAACACCGACAACACGGCGCGGCTCACGCGCTCCAGGCTGTGCCCGGGAATGCGCACCACCGGCTTGCCCTGGCTCAAAAAGTCGGCGGTGAAGTTCGCGTCCACCACCGCCACCCATTCCCCATGGCCCATGGCACACAGGTGCATCAGCAGCTCGGGCGTGAGCAGCGGGTCGATTCCCTTCAGCATGCCACCGCCTCTTCTGAGCGCAGGCTGGCCGGGTCGATGGCACCGGTGATCAGGCCCACAATTTCCTCGGGGTTGGTTTCGCGGGTCAGGCGGCTGCAAATGATGCGGCCCTGGCGGAACACCCAGATGCGGTCCACCAGATCAAACACCTGACGCAGGTTGTGGCTGATGATGATCAGCGGGATGCCTTGCTTCTTCAAACCTTTGATGATTTCTTCCACGCGGGCCGTCTCTTGCACACCCAAGGCGGCGGTGGGCTCGTCCAGGATGATGAGTTTTTTGGCAAAACCAGCGGCGCGGGCAATCGCCACGCACTGGCGCTGGCCGCCCGACATGCCGCGCAGGCTCTCGGACATGTCCTGAATCTTCACGCCGGTGGTGGCGAGCATGCTGGCCGATTGCTCGCGCATGGCCTTGTGGTTCAGGATGGACAGCGGGCCCAGATTCAGGCGGGTGATCTCGCGGCCCAGAAAGATATTGGCCGGCACATCCAGGTCTTCGGCCAGCGCCAGCGTCTGGTACACGGTCTCGATGCCCTGCTCGCGGGCGTCCAGCGGCGACTCGAAGTTGACCTTGCCGCCGTCCAGCAGGATGTCGCCCGAGTTGGGCTGCTCGGCCCCGGTGATCAGGCGCACAAAGGTGCTTTTGCCTGCGCCGTTGTCACCCACGATGGCGGCGTGCTCGCCGGGCAACAGGCGAAATTGCGCATCGGTCAGGGCTTTGACGCCGCCGTAATGCTTGGTCAGTTTCTGGATTTCGAGAACAGGTGTGGATGACGACATGGCAACTCTTTCACATGGAATGGGAGCAAGCATCGCGCATTTATTCGTTCTTTGCATTAGTAAAACTACTAGGTTTACTTAGTCTGATTTTCAGTTTCTAATCCGTCCGCGGTCAGAAAAACGGTTTTCTGAACGAATCGAACCCCCACAACGGAGATAAGACCCATGATCACCAAACGCACATTCGGCCGCCTGGCCATCGCTGCAGCAGCGGCCACCCTGTTCACCTCGGCCATGGCCGCTGACGTGACCGTGGCCTACATCACCAACGGCAACACCAACGAAGGCTGGACCCTGATCAACGGCGGTGCCAAGAAAGCCGGTCAGGCCGCGGGCGTGAAATTCATCGAACTGGCGGCTGACAAAGGCGAGTTGTCCCGCCAGCTGGCCATCGTGGAAGACATGATCACCCGCAAGGTCAATGCCATTGCCATCGCCCCCGTCGATTCCGCCGGCATCGCCCCCGCCATCAACAAGGCATTGGCCGCGGGCATCGCCGTGGTCGCTGTGGACACGGGCATCACGGGTTCCAAGATCACCTCGTATGTGGCCACCGACAACATCAAAGCCGCCAATGTGCAGGGCAAGTGGGCGGCTGAGCAGATCAAAGACGGCGACACCGTGATTTATGTGACCGGTGACCAAGGCCAATCGACTGGCCAGGAGCGCAAAAAAGGTTTTGTGGACGCGCTGAATGCGGGCCGCAAGAACATCAAGATCGTTGAAGTGGCCACCACCTGGGACCAGACCATGGCCCAAAACGGTGTGGAAGCAGCTTTGCGCGCCAACCCCGGTGCCAAGGTGATCGCCTGCGCATGGGATGGCGGCGCTTTGGGTGCCAAGGCTGCGCTGATGGCGGCTGGCAAGAAGCCAGGCGACGTGAAGATCGCTGGTTTTGACGGCTCACCCGGAGGCCTGGACATGATGAAGCAAGGCTGGCAACAAGCCAACGCCGCGCAAATGCTGGCCAAAATCGGCCAAGTGGGCGTGGAAACCGCCATCGCTGCCGCGCAAGGCAAAAAGGTCGAAGCCCGCATCGACACCGGCTCCTTCCTGGTGCTGCCAGCCAACGTGGACAAGTTCGCTACCGACTCCGGTGTGGGCCAGTTCATGAAAGTCAAGGCCAAGTAAGCACATGCTCGGACCTGCGGGTCCGGGTTTTTATACCGAGAAAACTCATGAAATCCATCACCCGCCAAGAGTGGTACGGCGCACTGGTTGCAGTGCTTGTATTGGGCGTTTTGCTCACCTTCGCCTCACCCTACTTTCTGACCACCGGCAACCTGTCCAACATCCTGGTGCAGGCCTCGGTGATCGCCTTGCTCGCGGGTGGACAAACTTTTGTGATCCTGACGGGTGGCGTGGACCTGGCCGTGGGTGCCCTCACGGCACTGGCCGGTGCGGTGGCCGGTCACATGATGATCAAAATGGGCGTTGACCCTTACCTGGCCATGCCGGCTGCGCTGGCCATCGGTGCGGCGGTGGGCCTGTTCAACGGCTACCTGGTGGCCTTCGTCGGCATTCCGGCTTTCATCGTCACGCTGGGTGGGCTGACGCTGTGGCGCGGTCTGGCGTTTGATCTCACGGGCGGTTTTGACAATGCGGGCCTGCCCGACCCCTTCCCCTTCATCGGCTACGGTGATGTGCTGGGCGTGCCCATGCCCACGCTGATCACTGGCCTCTTCTTTGTCGTCATGGCCTTCGTGCTGTCGAGCACCAAGATCGGCCGTTATGTGTACGCCATGGGCTCCAACGAAATGGGCGCACGCCAGGTGGGCATCAACATCCGCTGGTACAAGCTGGGCGTTTATGTGATTTCAGGCCTCTGCTGCGCGCTGGCCGCCATTGTGCTGATGGCCCGCATGGATTCTTCGAGCGGCAAGATGGCGCAAATGTTTGAGCTGGACGCGATCGCCGCCGTGATTTTGGGCGGCACCTCTTTGTTTGGCGGGCGCGGTAGCATCTGGGGCAGTTTGCTGGGCGCGGTGCTGATCACCATGATCCGCAACGGCATGAACCTGATGGAAGTCTCGCAATTCAAGCAAATGATGGCCATCGGTGCCGTTGTCATTGTGGCCGTCTGGATTGACGTGGTGCGCCGCAAGCACTTGCTCAAGAAATAAGTACCACCCGCTGATATGACCACGCCAATTTTTGTATTGGGCGAAGCCCTGATGGACTGCATTGCCCAGCCCGACGGGCGGCTCTTGCCGCTCATGGGCGGCAGCCCTTTCAACATGACCCGCGCTGCCGCCCTGCGCGGGGCCCGCGTGGCTTACCTCAACCCCTTGTCTACCGACCTGTTTGGACAGGGCATGGCCCAGCTGCTGCAAAAAGACGGCGTGTCATTGCCGGGCGGCAGCTCGCGTCTGCCCACCTCACTGGCCGTGGTGCAAGTGACCGACGGGCAACCGAGCTACGGTTTTTACCGCGAAGGCATTGCCGACCGCGACTACAGCGTGGACGGCATCGTGGCCTTGCTGCGCCAGCAAGAGCGGCCAGGCATTTTGCACACCGGCTCGCTGCTGCTCATCCCGCCCGAGCACAACAAAATCGTGGCCATCCTGAAAGCCGCCCGCGAGCTGGGCTGGACCATCAGCGTGGACATCAACCTGCGCCCCAAAGTGGCGGGGGATCTCGCGCAATACGTGCAAGCCCTGCGCGACATCATCGCCCTGACCGACTGGCTCAAAGCCAGCGACGAAGACTTGGAGACCATGGGTTTTGCAAAAGTCGCCATCGGCGAATCGGCGCGTCTGGTGCGCGAGCTGCGCGCGGGAGCGCCAGCAGGCGCTTTGAGTCGGGTGGCCCTGACCTTTGGCGGCGAAGGCGCTTACCTCGACATCGAAGGCCAGCACCACAGCCTGCCAGTGCCCCGCATCACCATGGCCGACACCGTGGGCGCCGGCGACACCTTCTGGGGCAACACCCTGGCCGACTGGGCCTTGCTAGCCGACGATGCCGCTGCCCGCGTGGCTTCGACGCTGGAACACGCGATGAAAGCTGCGGCGATCAACTGCACCCGGCAGGGCTGTCAGCCGCCGAGCTGGGCGGAAGTGCAAAGTTTTCAGGGCTGAGGCAGGCACACAAGTCATTGGAGGGAGCGAGCCTCTGCTCACAAATGTGATCAGCGCCACTTCAGGCATTCGGCTGCAGGGGCAGCCTCCTACAACAGGCCAGGCAAGGCTCAATGCTTTTTCCAACGTCCCTTGTGCGCCATTCCTTGTAGGAGCGAGCCCCTGCTCGCGAATCTGTGCGAACCAGAAACGCGAGATTCAAGCCCAGAAGTCACACAACCCTTCGGTCGAAGCGGCCCCACATCGCCCTCTCATATCAAGCAGCCCTGCGGGCCTTCCAGGCGCCAAAAATCGCGATCAACCCAGGTACCAGAATGAGTGCCCAGATGATTTTGCTCAGGTGCGTCTGCACAAAAGGCAAGTTGCCAAACAGGTAGCCCGCCAGCGTCAGGCCGACCACCCAGATCACGCCGCCCACCACATTAAACAGCGTGAACTTGCTGCGCGTCATCTCAGACACGCCCGCCACAAAGGGCACAAAGGTGCGGATGAACGGCATGAAGCGGGCCAGCACGATGGTGATGCCGCCGTACTTTTCATAAAAGGCATTGGCTTGCAAAAAGGCCTGCCGGTTGAAAAACCGGGAGTTTTCCCACTGGAACACCTTGGGGCCAAAGTAGCGCCCAATCGTGTAATTGGTCTGGTCACCCAAAATGGCCGCCACCAGCAGCAAGCCCATGACCAGCGGCAGGCTCATCAAATCCGCCCCGCACATGGCCCCCACGATGAACAGCAGCGAATCACCCGGCAAAAACGGCATGACCACCAGCCCAGTTTCGACAAAGATGATCAGGAACAACAAGGCATACACCCAAGCCCCGTATTGCCCCACAAAGGCCTCCAGATGGCGGTCCACATGGAGGATGAAATCGACGAGTTGCAGCAAGATGTCCATGCGCCGATTATCCCCGGCCTCACGAACGACGATGACACGGCTTTGTGGGAGCGAGCCCCTGCTCGCGAATGCCTGCTTGGCCACCACCTGCATTCCAGGCCATGAAAGCATTCGGCCGCAGGGGCGACCTCCCACGAATACAAGGGCGCAAAAAGTCACCTGCCACAAGCCCTAAAATCAGGCGGTGACCTCTGAACAAAGCCCGGCTTCCGCGCGCCGCCCCATCCGCGAACTCCCCGATGAACTGATCAGCCAGATCGCCGCAGGCGAGGTGGTCGAACGCCCCGCCTCGGTCGTGCGCGAACTGGTGGACAACGCCATGGACGCAGGGGCGCAAAGCATCACGTTGCGCCTGATGGGCGGCGGCACGCGGCTGATCTCGGTGGAAGACGACGGCGGCGGCATTGCCCCGGACGAGCTGGCCACCGCCCTCAAACGCCACGCCACCAGCAAGATCGGCAACCTCGACGAGCTGGAGTCGGTGATGACCATGGGCTTTCGGGGCGAGGCGCTGGCGGCCATCAATTCGGTGTCTGAACTCACCTTGCTCTCGCGCATGGATGGTCAGCCCACCGCCTTTGCACTGGACGGCCGCACAGGCGAGATACGCCCGGCGGCCCGCGCCGTGGGCACCACCGTGGAAGTGAAAGAGTTGTTTTTCTCCACGCCCGCCCGCCGCAAATTTTTGAAAAGCGACAGCACCGAACTGGCACATTGCATCGAGGCCGTGCGCCGCCACGCCCTGGCCCGCCCCGATGTGGGCTTTGCCATCTGGCACGAGGGCAAGCTGGTCGAGCAGTGGCGCGTACACCCCGGCACTGCTGGCCTAGAACAGCGCCTGGCCGATGTGCTGGGCGAAGAGTTTGTGGCGCAGTCCATCGCCGTCGAATACAACGCCGGGCCGCTCAAAGTCATTGGCCGCGCGGGCTTGCCAGACGCAGCCCGCTCACGCCCCGACCACCAGTTTGCTTATGTGAATGGCCGCTTTGTGCGTGACAAGGTGGTCATGCACGGGGCGCGCAGCGCCTACGAAGACGTGCTGCACGGCCACAAGCAACCGGCCTATGCGCTCTTCATGCAGATCGACCCAACGCTGGTGGATGTGAACGTGCACCCGACCAAGATCGAGGTGCGCTTTCGCGACAGCCGGGCCGTGCACCAGGCCGTCAGGCACGCACTGGAAAACGCCCTGTCCGCGCCCCGTTCGCAAAACCTGAGCGATGCACCTGCCGACCAAGCCAGCGACTTCGACCTGAAAGCGCCCGCCTCCAAAGCACTGCCCGAATCGGCCAGCTGGCAGCAAGGCGGCATGGCTTTCGAGTCACGCCCCGGCCCGTCAACCTTTTCGGCCCCGAGCTACAAACCGGCCGATTTTGTGCGCCCACGCGTGGACGGCGAGCAGGCCATGGCCGATCTGAAGGCGCTTTGGCAGCCAGCACCGCATGCCGCAGAGGCAACAGGCATGTGGGAGGCCGCCCCTGCGGCCGAAGGAAATTCGCGAGCAGGGGCAAGCGCCCACATGGAAACGGGCTCGCCTGCTGCTGACGGGTATTCGCTTGCAGGGGCAAGCTCCCACACAAATACAAACACACCTGCAACACCCCTGCCCGCAGGCGACTGGCCGCTCGGCCGCGCCGTCGCCCAGCTGCACGGCGTCTACATCTTGGCTGAAAACAAGCAAGGCCTGGTGGTGGTGGACATGCACGCCGCGCACGAACGCATCGTGTACGAGCGCCTGAAAAACCAGCTCAACACCACCGACGGTGAAGGCCCGCGCATCGCCAGCCAGCCGCTGCTGATCCCGGCCACCTTTGCCGCCAACCCGACCGAAGTGGCCACAGCCGAAAGCTGCGCCGAGGTGCTGGCGCAACTGGGTCTGGAAATCTCACCCCTGTCGGCCAAAACCCTGGCCGTGCGTGCCGTGCCCACCAGCCTGGCGCAAGGCGATGCGGTGGAGCTGGCCCGCAGCGTGCTGGCCGAACTGGCCCAGCACGACGCCAGCACCGTGGTGCAGCGCGCCCAAAACGAGATCCTGGCGACCATGGCCTGCCATGGCGCGGTGCGCGCCAACCGCCGCCTGACACTCGACGAGATGAACGCCCTGCTGCGCCAGATGGAAGAGACCGAACGCTCCGACCAATGCAACCACGGCCGCCCGACCTGGCGTCAGATGACGATGCGGGATCTGGATGCGCTGTTCTTGCGGGGCCGGTGATGAAGGGCATGTCCCCAAAACTGATCGTCCTCATCCTGGCGCTGCTGCTCGGCCTGCAACCCGTCACCACCGACCTGTATTTGCCCGCGCTGCCCGCCATCACCCAAGGCTTTGGGGCGGGCATGGGCCAAGCCCAGCTCACCCTCACCGCGCTGCTGCTGGCCTTTGGTCTGTCGCAACTCGTTTGGGGGCCGCTGTCGGACCGCTTTGGTCGCAGGCCCATCCTGCTGTGGGGCATGGCCGCCTACACCCTCGCCTCGGTGGCCTGCGCGTTGGCACCCGACATGGCCTGGCTGATCACCGGTCGCACCGTGCAAGGCGTGGCCATGGGCGCTGGCGTCATGGCGGCACGCGCTGTGGTGCGCGATTTGTTCCAACCAGCCCAAGGGGCCACGGTCATGTCGCAAGGCCTGACGGGGTTGGGCATCATCGCCTGTGCCTGCGCGCCGCTGGGCGGCATGTTGACCGACTGGCTGGGCTGGCGCATCGCCTTGCTCATGCTCGCCGTGTTTGGCGCGGCCACCCTGGCCTTGCTGTTTTGGCGTTTTGAGGAAACCCTGGCGCGACCCGACCCCCACGCGCTGCGGGCCGGGCCACTCGTTCGCGCCAACCTCGACATCCTGCGCAACCCGGTGTTCCTCACCTGGTGCGCCCTGTCGGCAGGCTCCTATCTGGGCTTGTTCACCTTTTTGGCCAGCTCCTCGTTTGTCTTTGTCACCTTCATGGGCTACAGCAAAACGGCCTACGGCTTTCTCATGCTGAGCATGTCGCTGTCCTACATCGTGGGCACCTTCTGGTGCCGCTGGATGCTGCGGCGCACCAGCGTGCACCGCACCGTGGGCGTGGCGGCGGTGCTGACCATCACCGGGGGCGTGAGCATGGCGGCGTTGGCCTACGCAGGAGAGGGCCAAGACTGGTACGGCGCCTGGGCCGTGATGGGGCCGATGTACGTCTTCATGCTGGGCCACGGTGTGCACCAGCCTTGCGGACAAAGTGGCGCGGTCGCGCCCTTTCCTCACCGCGCGGGCACGGCCTCAGCCTTGAATGGTTTTTTGATGATGCTGGGCGCTTTCTTTATGGGCGGCTGGCTGGGCACGCACATGAACCGCCCTGTTTTTGCCTTGGCACACGGCATCTTGCTGTGGGCCGTGTTCATCACCTTGGTGGCTTGGACCGCAGTGCAACGTCATGGCCGGCCCTTGGGCACGGCCACCCAACCCACATGACAGTCATGACTGCCCGCAACCCCACGGACAGGCCTGTGGATGCCATCGCCATCGTAGGGCCCACCGCCAGCGGCAAAACCGCTGCCGCTTTGGCCTTGGCCGAGGCGTTGCAAACCCATGGTGGCGCAGAAATCATCAGCATCGACTCGGCTCTGGTTTACCGGGGCATGGACATCGGCACGGCCAAGCCCAGCCGGGAAGAATTGGCCGCCGTGCCGCACCACCTGATCAACACCCTCGACCCGCTGCAAAGCTACAGCGCGGCCGAATTTGCCAAAGACGCAACTTGGCTGATAAGCGACATTCGCGCTCGCGGCAAAACACCGCTGCTGGTGGGTGGCACCATGCTGTACCTCAAAGCACTGCTGGAAGGCCTGAACGACATGCCTGCGGCAAACACCGAGGTAAGGCAAGTGATTGCCCAACGCGCCGCACAGCTGGGTTGGCCCGCCTTGCACGCCGAGCTCGCACTAGTCGATCCAGCCACAGCCGCCCGACTGGCCCCCGCAGACAGCCAACGCATTGGACGCGCCCTGGAGATTTGGACGACCACCGGACGAAGCTTGTCGTCGTTTCACCAAAGTGCAAAAGCCTCGGCACCGGACTGGCACATTCCTGTCATCAGTCTGGAGCCCACCGACCGCCGCTGGCTGCATGCACGCATCGCTCAACGTTTTGACCAAATGATGGCGCAAGGCTTTCTGGACGAGGTCAAGCTGCTCAAGGCACGCGGCGATCTGAACCCCGACCTGCCTGCCATGCGCTGTGTGGGTTACCGCCAAGCCTGGCAAGGGCTGGACGAAGGTTGGAACGAGGCCGAAATCTGCGAACGCGGCATCTTTGCCACACGGCAATTGGCCAAAAGGCAAATCACTTGGTTGCGCAGCATGCCGCAGCGGTATGTGGTGCAGGCCGATGGCCAGCAACTGACCGCAACATGCGTGCAAACGGTGGCTTTTAACTTGCTGCAAGATTGAAAGCGGCTATTCCGCCTGTTACAACGCCCCCTGCAAATGCCTCCAGCCGGCTCATACCACTGAGATCAATGGTCCGTCACGGCAGCGTTTTGGCTACATCGAGATGGGCATATGGCGATTGCCGCCATTGCCTGGATCCGCTAACGGGCGCACCTGTGCTGGCAGGCAAAGTGTTGAGTGCACTCAAAGGTGTAGCGCTTGCCCCACCGCCACGCAGACTCAGCATCTGCGCCGTAGTAGGAACAGCTGCAGCCACGTTGGGCATGCTGTCTTGCAGTCGCTGGGCGGTCTGGATGACCGAAGTCAGTAAATTGGCGTAATTGGGTGCGGTGGCATAGCCAGCTTGCTGCAAAGAAGACGCAAACGCCTGGGGATCACCCAAGTTGCGCATGGCATTGGCATAGCGAGGGTTCTGGCTGATCATGCGGGCGTAGTCATTGAAGGATTCTTCGTAACTGCCATAAGCCCGGAACTGTCCACGCACCTTTTGCGCTGATCCGTTCACAAACTCGGTCGTCCATATCTCGGCCACAGGCCCTTTCCAATTGGCTCCGGCCTTGATTCCAAAAAGATTGTGCGAGGTCCGTCCGTCCGCAAACCGAATTTCCTGACGCCCCCAACCCGTTTCAAGGGCCGCTTGCGCCACCATGAAAGTAGCCGGGATTCCGCTGCTGGCTTGCGCCTGACGCGCAGCTTGGGCATGTTGGGCCAGAAACCCCCGAGGTCCGGTGGATGACAAGCCGTCTGATGCACCCGTCGAACGACTGGCGACCAACATGGGATTGACGGTGGCGGTGCTCACTCGCTCAACGGGTGTGTCAGGCTGCAAAGCTTCGGCCATGGCCATCGATTCGGTCGAAGACAAATCAATGCGTTGGTCAGGATAGATCAGGTTGGCATTGGGAATGCCGTTGTCTGCAGCCACCTTGAGAGCAACCCGGTACAACTGGTCAGCCGAGAGTTGCAGCGGTGAATTCGTGTCCTGTAAGCGTTTTTGAACCAACCCACTGAGCGTGTCACCCGGTCGCACCGTCACCGCTGAGCCCTGCTGTGCGAGCTTGGACAAGGTCTGGGAAAATGCCCCCCCATCTGCACCCAAACGCGCAGACGCTCTCGTGCCGCGGTCCGAAGATTCGGACGCAGTCGGAACAGAAGTCGTTACAGCGCGAAGAGTCATGGCATCAAGATGGGTCGGTCTGACAGGTTCCAAGGAACCCACAGATTGACGAAAATTCCACAGTCATAACCTTGATTAGCAATTTTCGCGCCCAAATAAAAAATGACTTCCACATGCAATTTGAATATCTAAGTGGTAAAAATTAACTTTCCAGCACTTTTGACAAGCCCATTTTTTGACAATGCTTTTTTTAGGTTCTCCGCTTGTCTGTAACAGTGTGTCGGGTATGGCCATTTAGTCGCGGGCTTGGCGTAAGGCTTTGATCTTGGATTGAATGGACTTGCCCTCCAGCCGCCTTTGCACCGAGCCATAAGTGGGTTTGGTGGCTTTGCGGGGTTTGGGGGGCTTGGCGTATTGGTCAAGGGTTTCGTACAAACGTGCCCAGGCGTCCACACGGTTGGCTTCTTGTGTGCGGTGTTTTTGGGCTTTGAGGATGAACACACCCTCTTGCGTCAAGCGGCTGTCGCCCGACTGCAACCAGCGCTGCTTGACGTCGTCGGGCAAGGACGAGCCCGCCACGTCAAAGCGCAGCTGGATGGCGCTGGAGACCTTGTTGACGTTTTGACCGCCAGGCCCTTGCGCCCGGATGGCGGTCAGCTCGACTTCGCTGTCGTCGATGTGCAGGGCGTGTTTCATTTTTGTAGTTTTTTCTCTGTAGGCGGTCGCCCCTGCGGCCGAATGCCTGCAATGGCTCTGGCTGACATTCGCGAGCAAGGGCTCGCTCCCAGATGGATTCCGGACCAAGCTAGGCCAAGGTCAGGTGTTGGGCGATTATTGCAGCGAACCTTTGAGGTTTTCCGGTACAGGCAAGGGAATGACGTCAATGCCTTCCTCAAGCAGGGCTTCGGTTTCTTCGCGGGTAGCTTGACCACGGATGTTGCGCTCTTCGCGTTCTCCATAATGGATCTTGCGCGCCTCTTCGGCAAATTGAGGGCCCACATCTTCTGTGTTGGCCATCACATGGCGCACCATGTTCAGCATGGCCGTTTGCATCTGCTGCAAGGTCTGCTTGTCTGAAGGCAATAGGCTGGGCAACGTTTGATCAAGCGATGCCGATGGGTTAGTGACACCTGCGCTTTGCGCGTCAGAGGCAGGCGCTGCTGACGGCACTGGGGCCACACCATGCCCCAGATTCAGACGCGGCGCAGACAGCATCTTCACGATGTCGCTGTCATTGCACACCGGACACGTGACCAGGCCTCGGGCACGTTGTGCGTCGTAGTCACCCTGCGAGCCAAACCAGCCTTCAAAGCTGTGGCCCTGCGCACATTGGAGGTCCAGGACTTTCATCGGAGGGGTTTCAGGGCAAGGTCTGCCAAGTCAACGGCCAATCGCCGCTGCGCATATTTTGCAACCAGAGCGCCCCGGTGAGGGTTTTGGCATCGGTCACCTGGCCATCACGACACCAAGCCATCAACTGACTGGGCGTGGCGGTGAAGACGTCCAGAAACTCTTCAGAGTCCAATTGACGTTCGCCCAAAGTCAGATCTTTGGCAAACCAGATTTCGATCACTTCGGTCGAATACGCGATCACCGGATGCAACACGCCCGCCCTCGCCCACTGGAGAGCGGTGTAACCGGTTTCTTCCATCAGCTCGCGCTGTGCGCACAACCACGGGTCTTCGCCTGCATCGAGTTTGCCTGCGGGGAATTCGATCATCACTTGTGACACCGGGTAACGGTACTGGCGCTCCAGCACCAAGCGCAAACCATCGGGGGTCTCCAGCAGCGGAATGACCATCACCGCGCCAGGATGGATCACGTATTCACGGGTGGCCAGGCTTTGGTTGGGCAAGCGAACGGTGTCGCGAAAAGCATGCAGGAAGTTGCCATGCAGCAATTCTTCCTGGCTCACCCGGTGTTCGATCAGATGATCGTCAGACATGCTAAACAGTGCGCAAGCAGGCGGTCAATGCTTGCGGTGCATCAGGTAGCGGTAAACAAAACCAGGAAACGCCAACGTCACAAACATGGTGCCGGTGATGGCATAAAACTCCCAGCCCTGCGGGGCGATCTGGCCACCATGGTTTTCAAGCGCCAAGCCCACGGTACCCACCACAAAATACAACAGCACCAACTCAGCCAGCCGAATGGCCAGTGACTTGGTGCTGCGGAAAGGGCCGACCAGCAAAATGCGCTGATTGGCAAACGGCAAGTTGGCAGCCAGCAAAGCCAGCGCAATCAACAAACCAATTTGCCAAGCCGTGATCATGGTTGCCCGATCAAACAGCCAACATGCGGGCAATGGCGTCTGCGCACAGCGCCATCAAAGCACCAGGAACGATGCCCAGCACCAGGACCAGCAAACCGTTCATGGACAAGACCACGCGCACATCAGCCGTGGCCGACACCGTGGTGGCGGTGACGGGTTCGTCAAAGTACATGACCTTGACGACGCGCAGGTAATAGAACGCACCGATCAGCGACATGATCACGGCGAAAATCGCCAACCCAATGTAGAAGCTCTGACCGGACACGATCAAGGATTGCAGCACCGACAACTTGGCATAGAAGCCAACCATGGGCGGGATACCGGCCATGGAGAACAGGCAGATCGCCATCACGCCAGCGTAGAGCGGGCTGCGTTGGTTGAGACCTGCCAAGTCGGTGATTTCTTCGCTTTCAAAGCCTTGACGGGCCAGCAACATGATCACGCCGAAGCTCGCCAATGTGGTCAACACATACGAGACCATGTAGAACATGGCCGAGCTGTAGGCGTTGGCCGCCAAAGTGGTTTGGCCGTTGATAACGCCAGCCACAAAGCCCAACAACACGAAACCCATTTGCGCAATGGTCGAATAGGCCAGCATGCGCTTGAGGTTGGTCTGAGCAATCGCGGCCAAGTTACCTATCAGCAAAGAGCCAATGGCCAGGAAAGACAGCATTTGCTGCCAGTCAAAGGCCAGCGGCAGCAAGCCTTCGACCAACAAACGGACCATGATCGCAAACGCCGCCAACTTGGGTGCGCCGCCAATCATGAGGGTGGCTGCCGTGGGGGCTCCTTGGTACACGTCAGGGATCCACATGTGGAAAGGTACGGCACCGATCTTGAACGCCAGACCGGCGACGATGAAGACCAGACCGAACACCAAGACCTGGTGGTTGACATGGCCCGAAGCCACCGCTTTGAAGACAGCCGACAGCTCAAGGCTGCCCGTGGCACCGTACATCATGGACATGCCATACAACAAAAAGCCCGAGGCCATGGCACCCAGCACAAAATACTTCATGGCGGCTTCGGTGGCTTGAGTGTGGTCACGGCGCAGCGCCACCAAGGCATAGCTCGACAAGGTCAAGAGCTCCAGACCCAAGTAGATCACGATGAAGTTCTGGCCCGAGATCATGAAGCTCATGCCGAGCAAGGCAAACATGCTCAAGCTGAACATCTCACCGCCACGCAACATGTCGCGGTCAGCGGCATAAGGTCGCGAGTAAACCAGCGTGACCATGACCGCAATGGTCGCAAAGCACTTGAGCCAATGGCCCATCGGGTCACTGACCACCAGACGGCCAAAACCGTAAAGTGTTTGACCCGCATCGGCATACATGGCGTGTAACCAGGCCACACCGCCCAATGACAGCAAGGTCACGGCGTAAGTGACTGTGCGCTTGGGGCTTTTCACGAAGAGGTCGGCCAGCGCAATCACGCAAGCCATGACCAGCAACACGATCTCCGGATAAATCGTCATCCAGCTGGAGGTGTCCATCATGTCTGTTCTCTCAATTCTTCTAATCAGGCTAAACGTTCAATGTCCGCTGCTCAAGGCAACTTGGACATGGCAACGTGCTTGAGCAAGTCGGCCACCGAGGTGTCCATCACGTCGGTGAAGGGTTTGGGGTACACGCCCATGTAGAGCACCGCTGCGGCCAACAAGGCCATCACCAGGAACTCGCGGCCGTTGATGTCGGTCAGCGCCTTGACATCGTCGTTGGCAACTGGACCCAGATACACGCGCTTGAACATCCACAAGGTGTAAGCAGCGCCGAAGATCAAGGCCGAAGCCGCCAGCAAGCCGACCCAGAAGTTGAACTTCACGGCACCCAAAATGACCATCCACTCGCCCACGAAACCGGCTGTGCCTGGCAAACCGCAGTTGGCCATGGCAAAGAACAAGGCAAAGGCGGCAAACTTGGGCATGGTGTTGACCACGCCACCGTAGCTGGAAATTTCACGCGAGTGCACGCGGTCATACAGCACGCCGATCGACAGGAACATGGCCGCCGAGACAAAGCCGTGCGCGATCATCTGGACAATGCCACCGGACACACCCAGCGGGTTGAAGATGAAGAAGCCCAGAGTCACAAAACCCATGTGCGCAACCGACGAATAAGCCACCAGCTTTTTCATGTCTTGCTGCACCATGGCGACCAGACCCACATAGACCACGGCCACCAAAGACAGCACGATGATGAACATGCCCCACTCGCGCGCCGCATCGGGTGCGATGGGCATCGAGAAACGCAAGAAACCATAGGCGCCGAGCTTGAGCATGATGGCCGCCAGCACGGCCGAGCCTCCGGTAGGCGCTTCAACGTGCACATCGGGCAGCCAGGTGTGAACAGGCCACATTGGAACCTTCACGGCAAAAGCCGCAAAGAAGGCAAAGAACAACAGCGTTTGCACGGTGCCCGACAACTGCAGCTTGTGCCAGGTCAAGATATCGAAGCTGCCGTTGGATGCGGTGTACAGGTAAATCAGGGCGATCAGTGTCAACAGCGAACCCATCAGGGTGTACAGGAAGAACTTGAACGCGGCGTAGATTTTGTTTGGACCGCCCCAGATGCCGATGATCAGGTACATCGGGATCAGCGTGGCTTCAAAGAAGACGTAGAACAAAATGCCGTCCAGTGCACTGAACACGCCAATCATCAGACCCGACAGGATCAGGAAGGCGGCCATGTACTGGTTGACTTTGCGGGTGATGACTTCCCAGCCCGCAATGACCACGATCACGTTGATGAACGCGGTCAAGAGCACCAGCCACAGCGAAATGCCGTCTACGCCCAAGTGGTAGTGCACATTGAAGCGCTCAATCCACGAGGCTTTTTCGACGAACTGCATGGCCGAGGTGCCGAGCTGAAAGCCCGAATACAAAGGCAATGTGACCAGAAAGCTGACGATGGAGCCGATGAGGGCCAACCAGCGCACGGCGCGGGCTTGGCTGTCACGACCGAAGGCCAGCAAGATGACGCCGAAAGCAATCGGCATCCAGATGGCAAGGCTTAACAATCCCATTTTTATATCGTCCTCAAAATCGTTAAGCGAGCCAGACGAAATACGTCATCAGCACAAACACACCCAGGATCATGACCAGGGCATAGTGGTAGAGGTAGCCGGACTGGAACCAGCGCACCACGCCAGACACCATGCCCACGACTTTCCAGGAACCATTGACGAAGAAGCCGTCGATGATGGCGCGATCGCCCACCTTCCACAAACCGGTACCCAGGTCACGCGCACCCTTGGCCAGGATGTTCTCGTTGATCCAGTCCATGAAGTATTTGTTTTCCATGACCACGATCAGTGGGCGCAAAGTGCGGGCAAAGAACGCAGGCACTTTGGGGTTGATCAGGTACATGTACCAGGCGGTCACCACACCGGCCAGCGCCAGCCAGAACGGTGCGGTCGTCAGGGCATGCTTGGCCATGGCAACGGGACCGTGGAAGGCTTCTGCCATTTCAACCATGACCGGGTGCTTGTCGGCATTCACAAAGATCACGTCTTTGAAGAAATCACCGTAAAGCATGGGTTCGATCGTCATGTAACCAATCAGTACTGATGGAATGGCCAGCAGGACCAAGGGCACGGTCACCACCCAAGGCGATTCATGGGGTTCGTGGTGCTCGTCGTGGCCGTGTCCGTGGTCGTCATGACCGTGGTGGGCATCGGGGTTCTGGTCGTAACGCTCTTTGCCGTGGAAAACCAGGAAATACATGCGAAACGAATAGAAAGCGGTCACAAAGACACCGGCCAGCACCGCGAAGTTGGCAAAGCCAGCGGCAGCCAAATGGCTTTCGTGCACAGCTTCGATGATGCTGTCCTTCGAGTAAAAACCCGAGAAGAACGGCGTACCGATCAAAGCCAGCGAACCCAGCAACGAGGTGATCCAGGTGATAGGCATGTACTTGCGCACGCCGCCCATCCAGCGGATGTCCTGGTTGTGGTGCATGCCCATGATGACGGAGCCGGCACCCAAGAACAGCAAGGCCTTGAAGAAGGCGTGCGTCATGAGGTGGAACACCGCGACCGAGTAGGCCGATGCGCCCAGCGCCACGGTCATGTAACCGAGCTGCGACAAAGTCGAATAAGCCACCACGCGCTTGATGTCGTTCTGGATGATGCCCAGAAAGCCCATGAACAAGGCCGTGATCGAGCCGATCACCATGATGAAGTTCAAGGCTGCGTCGGACAACTCGAACAATGGCGACATGCGAGCGACCATGAAGATACCGGCCGTCACCATGGTGGCAGCGTGGATCAGCGCAGAAATAGGCGTTGGGCCTTCCATCGAGTCAGGCAGCCACACGTGCAGCGGGAACTGAGCCGACTTACCCATGGCACCGATGAACAGGCAAATGCAGATCACGGTGATCAACATGCCGTCAAGGCCAAACACATACCAAGGGAAGTTGATCGCCGCCAGCTCATTGGCCTTGGCAAACAGCTCGGTGTAGTTGAGCGTGCCGGTATAAGCCACGATCAGGCCAATGCCCAGGATGAAACCGAAGTCACCGACACGGTTGACCAAAAAGGCCTTCATGTTGGCAAAGATCGCTGTGGGTTTGTTGTACCAAAAGCCGATCAGCAAATAGGACACCAGGCCCACCGCTTCCCAGCCAAAGAACAGCTGCAACAGGTTGTTGCTCATGACAAGCATCAACATGGAGAAAGTGAACAACGAGATGTAGGCGAAGAAACGGTTGTAGCCTTCGTCTTCTTCCATGTAGCCAATGGTGTAGATGTGCACCATGAGCGACACAAAGGTCACCACACACATCATCATGGCGGTGATGCCATCGACCAAAAAGCCGACTTCCATCTTGAGGCCACCGACCACCATCCAAGTGTAGAGGGTTTCGTTGAAGCGGGCACCGTCGATGACGCTCTTGAGCGTCATGGCCGACAGGATGAAGGCCACCAGCACACCCAGAATGGTCAGGGTATGCGACAGGCGGCGGCCAATCCAGTTGCCACCGAATTGGGTGCCCAAGACACCGGCCAGCACCGAGCCCACCAGGGGCGCGAGTGGCACAGCCAGCAGCGTGCTTGCGTTGAGGGTTTGACTCATATTCTTATTAACCCTTGAGCGAATTGAGTTCGTCCACGTTAATGCTGTTCTTGTTACGGAACAACAGCACGAGGATGGCCAGACCGATGGCCGATTCAGCAGCCGCCACCGTCAAGATGAAGAACACGAACACTTGGCCGTGCATGTCACCTAGGTAGTGAGAGAACGCCACGAAGTTCATGTTCACGGCCAGCAACATCAGTTCGATGGCCATGAGCAAAACGATCAGGTTTTTGCGGTTCAGGAAGATGCCGATCACGGCCAATGCGAAGAGCATTGCGCCGAGCGACAGAAAGTGTCCCAAGGTCAGTGTCATCATTTGCTTTGCTCCGCAGGTGCTGCATCGGTTTGGGCAACCCGTGCAGGGGCCGCCTGGGTCACATCCATCTTGACCAGCTGCATGCGGTCTGCTGCACGCACTTTGACCTGGATGGAGGGATCGATCGCCTTGCTGTCCTTGCGCTCACGCAAAGTCAGGGCAATCGCCGCGATCATGGCCACCAACAAGATGGAAGCAGCGATCTGAATCGGCATCAGGTATTCGGTGTACAGCAAGATACCCAAAGCCTTGCCGTTGTCCACAGGCAAAGCGCCAGCCACCATCGCAGGGGCCGAAGACAAACGGAAGCCTGACAACAGCACAGCGGCCATTTCAAGGGCCACGATGGTGCCCAAGGTCGCCGCCAAAGGGAAGTTTTTCCAGAAGCCCTTGCGCATCGTGTCGATGTTGATGTCCAGCATCATCACCACGAAGAGGAACAGCACCATCACCGCCCCCAAGTACACGAGCACCAACACAATGGCCAAAAATTCGGCATTGAGCAGCAGCCAGACGGCCGAGGCTTGCGAAAAGGTGAGCATGAGGTAAAGCACCGCGTGCACAGGGTTGCGCGCAGTGACCACCCGGAAGGCTGCAAACAGCAGCACCACCGAGAAGAGGTAGAAGAAACCGGTCTTGACGTCCATAGGTCTGTCTTTTTAAATGTTCAGGACTTGGCGGCGTTCAACGGTAAGGAGCATCGGCAGCCTTGTTGGCTGCGATCTCTTTTTCGTAACGGTCGCCCACGGCCAGCAACATGTCCTTGGTGAAGTACAAGTCACCGCGTTTTTCACCGTGGTATTCAAAAATATGCGTCTCGACGATCGAGTCCACCGGGCAGCTTTCTTCGCAGAAGCCGCAGAAGATGCACTTGGTCAGGTCGATGTCGTAGCGGGTCGTGCGGCGTGAGCCGTCTTCGCGCTGACCGGCCTCGATGGTGATGGCCATCGCAGGGCAGACGGCTTCGCACAGTTTGCAGGCGATGCAACGCTCTTCACCGTTGTCGTAACGGCGCAGGGCATGCAGGCCACGAAAACGTGGCGACAGCGGTGTTTTTTCTTCCGGGAATTGCACCGTCACCTTGCGGGCGAAAGCATAGCGTCCGGTCAGGGCCATGCCCTTGAGCAACTCCACGAGCATGAAGCTCTTGAAGAAGTCCTTGATCGAGAAGGAGGAAGCAGTCATTGTTGTCATGGTCGTGAGCCGCTTATTTCCAGATGTTCCAGGGTGAGAACAACCAAGCGCCCACCACCAGCAGCCACACCAGGGTGACCGGAATGAAAATCTTCCAGCCCAGACGCATGATCTGGTCGTAACGGAAGCGCGGGAAAGTGGCACGGATCCAGATGAACATGGACACGACCAGGAAAGTTTTCAGGCCCAACCAGATCCAGCCAGGAACCATGTTGAACAAAGTGCTGTCGATTGGAGACAACCAACCGCCCAGGAACATGATCACGGCCAGAATGGATACGAGCCACATGCTGGCGTATTCGGCCAGGAAGAAGATCGCGAAGCCCATGCCCGAATACTCGACCATGTGACCTGCCACGATCTCGGCTTCACCTTCGACCACGTCAAACGGGTGACGGTTGGTCTCGGCCACGCCAGAGATCAGGTAGACGATGAAGATAGGCAACAGTGGCAGCCAGTTCCAGGACAGGAAACCCAAACCCATGTGGGCCATTTGACCCTTGCCTTGTGACAAAACAATTTCGGTCAAGTTCATGCTGCCCGAAACCATCAAGACCACCAAGAAGCAAAAGCCCATGGCGATTTCGTAGCTCACCATCTGTGCCGATGCACGCAGCGCGCCCAAGAAGGCATATTTGGAGTTCGATGCCCAACCGGCAATGATCACGCCGTAGACCTCGATCGAGGTGATGGCCATCACCAGCATCAAACCGGCGTTGATGTTGGTCAGCGCCACTTCAGGGCCAAAGGGAATCGCCACCCAGGCGGCCAGTGCCGGCATGATGGCCATGATCGGGCCCAGACGGAACAGGCCCATGCTGGCGGCTGTCGGGTTGATCAATTCCTTTGTGAGCAGCTTGAGTGCGTCGGCAATCGGCTGCAACAAACCCATGGGGCCCACACGGTTGGGACCGTGGCGCACTTGCATGAAGCCCAGCAGCTTGCGCTCCCAGAGCGTCAGGTAAGCCACAGCACCCATCAGCGGAGCCAAAACGGCAACGATCTTCAGGAGTATCCACAACACGGGCCACACCATCGTGGCCCACCATGTGGCGGCCACCAGGTTCAGGCCACCGTTGTACAGAGCGTCAATCATGCTGCCACCTCCTGGCGTGCGTCTGCGGTCAACTGCAAAGACGGCGCACGGCGAACGATACCGTCCAGCTGGTAAATCGAAGCCACCACCGGTGCAGTCGCAGTGCCCGACATGCTGATCGCGGCGCGCGTGGCATTCGATGCGGCCAATGGCTTGGCTGTGGCACGGGCCAGCACGTCTTGCGATGTTTCAAAAGCCACGCCCGGGATGTCGAGCAAATTGGCCAACACGCGCAACACCTTCCACGCAGGACGGGTTTCAGCCAAAGGCTTGACCACGGCATGGAAACTTTGCAAGCGGCCTTCGGCGTTGACGAAGCTGCCCGAAGTTTCGGTGAACGGCGCAATGGGCAGCAACACATCGCTGAAAGCCATGTTGGCTTTGAACGGGCTGAGCGTCACGACCATTTCGGCCTGCCCCAGAGTTTGGGCAGCGGCAGCACCTGCGGCGCTGTCGAACTCAGGCTCGGTATTCAGCAGCACAGCGGCTTTGAGGCCGCCCGCCAGCATTTGACCTGCGTGCTTGCCGCCGGTTTGTGGCTGAGCACCCACCCACTGAGCACCCACGGTGTTGGCCGCTTCGGTCAGGTAACCGATGGTGGCACCGGTTTGCTCGGCAATCCAGTTGGCCAAGGCCAGCAGGCTCGATGCGTTGGCGTGGTGCGCTGCGGCATTGCCCAGCAACACGGCCTTGCGCTCACCGCCCAACAAAGACTTGGCGATGGCTTGGGCTTGCGCGGTGGCGTTGCCAGCAGCAGGGGCTGCAACGCCCTTCTCTGCTGCAATGGCTGCAGCCACATCTGACAAGGCTTGCGCCCAGCCCGAAGCATCGGACAGCACGGCTTGTGCCACAGGCATGGCCCAAGCATCGGCATGGCTGAATGCAGCTTGCGAGGTGATGACGTTCAGCTGAGCGCCATGGCGCACAGCGTGACGCACGCGCAAAGCAAACAAAGGATGGTCCTTGCGCAGGTTGGAACCCACAACCAGGACGCGCTGCAATGTAGACAACGATGCAATCGATGTGCCCAAAGTGCGCACGCCTTCGGCAGCGCCGAACTCGGCGTTGCGCAGTCGGTGGTCGATGTTGTCAGAGCCAAGACCACGCATCAATGCGCCAGCCAGGTACAACTCTTCCACAGTGCTGTGCGGGCTGACCAATGCGCCAATGCTGTTGGCACCGTGGTCACGCTGGATGTTGCGCAGGCCGTTGGCAATATATTCGAGGGCGGTCTGCCAATCGACTTCTTTCCATTCGCCGCCCTGCTTGAGCATGGGTTGGGTCAGGCGGTCTGTGCCGTTCAAAGCTTCGTACGAAAAACGGTCGCGGTCGGCGATCCAGCACTCGTTGACTTCTTCGTTTTCGAGGGGCACGACGCGCTGGACTTGGTTGTTCTTGACTTGAACAATCAGATTGGCACCCGACGAATCGTGCGCAGCCACAGACTTGCGGCGCGACAACTCCCATGTGCGGGCGTGGTAACGGAAAGGCTTGCTGGTCAAGGCACCCACGGGGCAGATGTCGATCATGTTGCCCGACAGTTCGGAATCGATGGTCTGACCCAGGAAGGTTTCGATCTCGGCGTGCTCACCGCGGTGGGACATGCCCAACTCCATGGCACCCGAGACTTCTTGTCCAAAGCGCACGCAGCGTGTGCAGTGGATGCAGCGGCTCATTTCTTCCATGGAGATCAGCGGACCGACTTCCTTATGGAAAACGACGCGCTTTTCTTCTTCGTAGCGCGATTGTGTGCCGCCGTAACCCACAGCCAAATCTTGCAACTGGCATTCACCGCCTTGGTCGCAGATGGGGCAATCGAGCGGGTGGTTGATCAGCAAAAACTCCATGACCGACTTCTGGGCCGCAATCGCCTTGTCGCTCTTGGTGCGCACGATCATGCCTTGCGTCACGGGCGTGGCGCAGGCGGGCATGGGCTTAGGGGCTTTTTCAACCTCGACCAGGCACATGCGGCAGTTGGCCGCGATGGAGAGTTTCTTGTGGTAACAGAAATGAGGGATGTAGGTGCCAGCTTTCTCGGCGGCATGCATCACCATGCTGCCTTCGGCAACTTCCACTTTCTGACCGTCGAGTTCTATTTCAACCATGGGTCTTCACCGTTGACACATCGGCACCGACCATGCAGGTCTTGTGTTCGATGTGGTGTACAAATTCGTGACGGAAATGCTTGAGCATGCCGCGCACCGGCATGGCCGCTGCGTCGCCCAAGGCGCAAATCGTGCGGCCCATGATGTTGCCGGCCACACTGTCGAGCATGTCGATGTCGCTGGCACGGCCCTGGCCGTTTTCAATGCGGTCTACCATGCGCCACAGCCAGCCCGTGCCTTCACGGCAAGGCGTGCACTGACCGCAGGATTCGTGCGAGTAGAAATAAGACAGTCGGGCCAAGGCCTTGACCATGCAACGGGTCTCGTCCATGACGATCACCGCGCCTGAACCCAACATCGAACCGCCTTCTTTGGCGATGCTGTCGTAGTCCATGGTCAGCGTCATCATCAGGTCGGCGGGCACCACGGGCGAAGACGAGCCGCCTGGGATCACAGCCTTGAGCTTGCGGCCACCGCGCACGCCACCGGCGAGTTCGAGCAGCTTGGCAAAGGGCGTGCCCATCGGCACTTCGTAGTTGCCGGGACGCTCCACGTCGCCACTGACCGAGAAGATCTTGGTGCCGCCGTTGTTGGGCTTGCCGCATTCGAGGTAAGCCTGACCACCGTTGCGGATGATCCAAGGCACTGCCGCGAAAGTCTCGGTGTTGTTGATGGTGGTGGGCTTGCCGTACAGGCCAAAACTGGCAGGGAACGGCGGCTTGAAACGTGGCTGGCCTTTTTTGCCTTCCAGCGATTCGAGCAAAGCGGTTTCCTCGCCGCAGATGTAAGCACCAAAACCATGCGATGCGTGCAGCTGGAAGCTGAACGTGCTGCCCAAGATGTTGTTGCCCAAATAGCCTGCTGCACGGGCTTCTTCGAGGGCCGCTTCAAAGCGCTCGTAGGTGTGGAAAATCTCGCCGTGGATGTAGTTGTAGCCCACGCTGATGCCCATGGCATAAGCGGCGATGATCATGCCTTCGATCACCGTGTGGGGGTTGTACTCCATGATGTCACGGTCTTTGCATGTGCCCGGCTCGCCTTCGTCCGAGTTGCACACCAGGTACTTTTGCCCAGGGAACTGGCGGGGCATGAAGCTCCACTTGAGGCCCGTGGGGAAGCCCGCACCGCCGCGTCCACGCAGACCGGATTCCTTCACGGTGGCAATCACCTGGTCTTGCGTCATGCCAGCGATGCCGGTTTCGGCGTTCGGTGGTGTGCCGTCTTTGCCCAGGATCTTGCGCAAGGCCGCATAGCCGCCACGCGCTTCGTAGTCTTTGATGCCCCAGTTCGTGCCATTCAGACCCGCATAGATTTGCGGGTTGATGTGGCGGTCGTGGAAGCAGGTTTCCACGCCCGTGGCCTGGAATTGGCTCAGGATTTGTTCGACTTTCATCAGGCGGCCTCGGCTTTCTTCAGGCTGTCGACGAGTTGGTCTAATTTTTCGTGGCTCATGAAGCTGCACATGTGGCGGTCGTTGACCAGCAGCACCGGCGCGTCGGCGCAAGCGCCCTGACATTCGCTGGGCTGCAAGGTGAACAGGCCGTCGGCCGTGGTCTCGCCCACGTGAACGCCCAACTTGTGTTCCAGATGGGCCAGTGCCTGGGCACCGCCGCGCAACTGGCAAGGCAGGTTGGTGCAAACGTTCAGCTTGAACTTGCCCACCGGCTTCTGGTTGTACATGTTGTAAAAGGTGGTGACTTCGTGCACCGCCATCACAGGCATACCTAACACCTCGGCAACGACTTGCTCGCTGTCAGGGCTGACCCAGCCGAGTTCTTGTTGCACGATCGACAGACAAGCCATGACGGCCGACTGCTTTTGATCTGCAGGGAACTTGGCGACTTCGCGCGCAAAGCGCGCTTTGGTTGACTCAGAGATCATCGGTCAATCTCTCCAAAAACGATGTCCATGGTCCCGATGATCGCGACCGCATCGGCCAGCATGTGGCCACGGGCCATTTCATCGAGAGTGGCCAAATGGGCAAAGCCCGGGGCACGAATTTTCAGGCGGTAAGGCTTGTTGGCCCCATCGCTGACCATGTAGATGCCGAACTCACCTTTGGGGTGTTCGACAGCGGCATAGGCCTCGCCTTCGGGGACATGGAAACCTTCGGTGAAGAGCTTGAAATGGTGGATCAAGTCTTCCATATTGGATTTCATGCCTTCACGCGAAGGCGGTGCAATCTTGTGGTTGTCGGTGATGACAGGGCCGGGGTTGGCGCGCAACCAGGCCACGCATTGCTGGATGATGCGGTTGGATTCGCGCATCTCTTGCACTCGCACCAGATAGCGGTCGTAGCTGTCACCAGTCTTGCCCACAGGCACGTCGAACTCGACTTTGTCGTAGGCGTCGTAAGGCTGCTTTTTGCGCAAATCCCAGGCGAAGCCGGAACCACGCAACATGGGGCCGGTCATGCCCAGATTCAGGGCACGCTCAGGCGGAACGACACCAATACCGACCGTGCGCTGTTTCCAGATGCGGTTGTCGGTCAGCAGGGTTTCATACTCGTCCACGCACTTGGGGAAGCGCTGCGTGAAGTCATCGATGAAATCGAGCAAAGAACCTTGGCGGTTCTTGTTGAGTTGCTCGATGGCCTTGGCATTCTTGATCTTGCTGACCTTGTACTGCGGCATGCTGTCAGGCAGGTCACGGTACACGCCACCTGGACGGAAATACGCTGCGTGCATGCGGGCGCCAGAGACAGCCTCGTACATGTCGAACAGGTCTTCACGCTCACGGAAGGTGTAAATCAGGATGGTCGAGCTGCCGCAATCGTTGCCGTGCGAACCGAGCCACATGAGGTGGTTCAGGATACGCGTGATTTCAGAAAACATCACACGGATGTACTGCGCGCGCATGGGCACTTCGAGGCCCAGCATCTTTTCGATGGCCAGGCAGTAAGCATGCTCGTTGCACATCATCGACACATAGTCCAGGCGGTCCATGTAGGGCAGCGACTGGATGTAGGTCTTGTGCTCGGCCAGTTTTTCGGTGGCGCGGTGCAACAAACCAATGTGCGGATCGGCGCGTTGCACGACCTCGCCATCAAGCTCCAGCACCAGGCGCAACACGCCGTGCGCGGCCGGGTGTTGCGGGCCAAAGTTCAGTGTGTAATTTTTGATTTCGGCCATATCAGTTCAGGCCTCCGTAGTGTTCTTCACGGATGATGCGCGGCGTGATTTCACGCGGCTCGATGCTCACGGGTTCGTACACCACACGGCGGCGCTCAGCGTCGTAACGCATTTCGACGTGACCCGACAAGGGGAAGTCTTTGCGGAACGGATGACCAATGAAACCGTAGTCGGTCAGGATGCGGCGCAGGTCGTTGTGGCCTTCAAACACGATGCCGTACAGGTCGAACGCTTCGCGCTCGTACCAGTTGGCCGAGTTCCACAGGTCGTTGACCGATTCCACCAGCGGCAGATCGTCGTCAGGGCACAGCACTTTCACGCGCACACGCTGGTTCAGGCTGACCGACAACAAGTGCACGGTCACGCCAAAACGTGGGCCATCGGTGCCCACTTCGCGGTAAGCGGAATAATCCACGCCCGCCAAGTCGATCAGTTGTTCAAATTTGCAGCCTGCAGCATCGCGCAGGGTCTGCATGACGCCGAGGTATTGGGCTGCTGCGACATGCACCGTCACCTCGCCCAAGGCAATGGTGATGCGGCTCACGCGATCACCCAAGGCAGCGGCCAGGGTGTCTTGCAGGTCTTCGGGGCGAATGGCGAAATCGGTCATCGTCTTCTTTCCCTCAAGCACGCGCAATGGTGTGAGTGCGGCGGATTTTTTGCTGCAACTGGATGATGCCGTAGATCAGTGCTTCGGCTGTAGGCGGGCAACCCGGCACATACACATCCACCGGCACGATGCGATCGCAACCGCGCACCACCGAATAGCTGTAGTGGTAGTAACCACCGCCGTTGGCGCACGAACCCATGGAAATCACCCAGCGGGGTTCCGACATCTGGTCGTAAACCTTGCGCAAAGCAGGTGCCATCTTGTTGCACAAGGTGCCTGCCACGATCATCAGGTCGGCCTGACGGGGACTGGCGCGGAAAACTTCGGCACCAAAGCGGGCCAAGTCATAACGCGCTGTCGCCGAGTGCATCATTTCGACCGCGCAGCAAGCCAGACCAAAGGTCATGGGCCACAGCGAGCCGGTTTTGGCCCAATTCACCACCGAGTCGTAACTCGTGGTGATAAAGCCTTCTTTCATCACGCCTTCAATCATCGCATCGTCCTTAGAGGCTGAATGGAGTTGTCATTGGATTTGTCATTCCCAGTCCAGAGCGCCTTTTTTCCACTCGTAGACAAAGCCCACGACCAGAATGGCCAGGAAAATCAGCACGGCCACAAAGCCAGCCAGACCTACTTCTTTGAGCGCAACCGCCCAAGGGAACAGGAAAGCGATTTCCAGATCGAACAAGATGAACAAGATGGCCACCAGGTAGTAGCGCACATCGAACTTCATGCGCGCGTCTTCGAAAGCTTCGAAGCCGCATTCATAGGGGGAATTTTTTTCCGCGTCAGGTTTGTTGGGGCCAAGGATGTAGCCCAAAACCTGGGGAATGATGCCGACAGCAATGCCGACCAAAATGAACAAGAGAATGGGAAGGTATTGTTCGAGGTTCATCTTGAGACTGACGGTATCACCGAATGAATAGCCCAGGCCTTACAGCCTGGGCTTTTCTGTTTGTCTGGTGCCGTCGGCGAGACTCGAACTCGCACAGCTTTCGCCACTACCCCCTCAAGATAGCGTGTCTACCAATTTCACCACGACGGCAGGATACTTTTGCCTAGGTTGCATGAGGCGCATCAAGTGATGCATTTTGCTCTCCGGACAATCCCGTAGTTTACTCCGAAAAACCTGCCATTTCCTTTCAGAAAACGGGAAATTTGTGCAGAGCAGCAAAGCTGAATGTCAGCTTACTTGGCAGGTGCCGGTGGCACGCTGTTGTCAGGCTTGGCTGCAGGAACATTGCCCGGGATTTGCGCTGCCGTGCTGCTGTCCACGGGCGCTGCGGGTGCGGTCACGGCTGCGCCTTCCAGTACGCTGCCTGTGGGGGCCGCTGGACGGGCGTTGCTGAAATAAGCCAACAACAAAGTGCACACAAAGAACACCGCAGCCAAAACAGCCGTGGTGCGTGACAAGAAGTTGGCACCACCGGTGGCACCAAACAGGCTGCCCGAACCGCCACTGCCAAAGGCGGCACCCATGTCAGCACCTTTGCCGTGCTGAATCAGGATCAAACCGATCATGGCCAGGGCCGACAACATCTGCACCACCAAAATCAAAGTCAACACCATGCTCATCTGTATCTCCAAGAATCAATAAAAAAGTTGGCCAAAGACTCAGCGCGAAGCCGTCTTCAACATGGACAAAAAGTCAGGCGCTTTCAACGCAGCACCACCGATCAGGCCACCATCCACATCGGGCTGGGCCAACAATTCGGCAGCGTTGGCAGCATTCATGCTGCCACCATACAAAATCGAAACACGATCGGCATGGGCTGTGGCCGCTTGCAACTGGGCCCGTAACACAGCGTGCACCTGCTGCGCTTGCTCTGGCGATGCCGTCAATCCAGTGCCAATCGCCCAAATAGGCTCATAAGCCACCACGATTTCACTGATGCAATGGCCGTTGGCATGGATCACCGCCGCCAATTGGCGCTTGACCACGGCTTCGGTCTGACCGGCTTCGCGCTCGGCCAAACTCTCGCCCACACACACGATGGGGGTGATGCCCGCAGCCAGTGCCCGTTGCGTTTTAGAGGCCACCAACTCATCCGATTCGGCATGATGTTGGCGCCGCTCTGAATGGCCCACGATGCAGTAACGCACCCCGAACTCATGCAACATGTCGGCAGACACCTCACCGGTGAAAGCGCCCGACCCGTGCGGAGACACATCTTGTGCCCCAAGGTCGATGGACGAAGCGGTCAGCAAAGCCTGCAGCTGCGCCAAATAGACGGAAGGCACACACAGCGCAGCTCGGCAATGGACAGCGGGCATGCCCGCCAAAATGTCGGCCACCAAAGACGCATTGGCAGTCAAACTGCCGTTCATCTTCCAGTTACCCACCATCAATTTGCTGCGCATCGACATCACCAAGTCACCACAATCTTGCCCACATGCTGGTTCGTTTCCATCAAGGCATGGGCTTGCGCCGCGCCGGATGGCAAACCACCGGCCGCTTCCACAGAAGCAAACACGCTGTGAATGACCGGCTTGATGCGGCCCGACTCGATCCAGGGCCAAACGGTTTGACGCAACGACTGGGCAATCGCGGCTTTGAAGGCCACCGGGCGTGGACGCAAAGTTGAACCGGTGATCGTCAAACGACGACGCAGTACCATGCCCGCATTGAACTCGCTCTTGATACCGCCTTGCACCGCGATGATGACCAGACGGCCATCTTCGGCCAAGGCCTCGACTTCACGCGCCACATAGTCGCCCGCGACCATGTCCAAAATCACGTTAACACCCACCCCATCGGTCAGGCGCTTGGCCTCAGCGACGAAATCGGTGGTTTTGTAGTTGATGGCGTGGTCCGCACCCAAAGCCAGACAAGCCTGGCATTTTTCGTCAGAACCCGCAGTGGCGATCACCTTAGCGCCAGCGGCTTTGGCCATCTGGATGGCGGTGACGCCGATGCCGCTGGTGCCGCCTTGGATCAACAAGGTCTCGCCCGCTTGCAAACGCCCGCGGTCAAACACATTGCTCCACACGGTGAAGAAGGTCTCTGGCAGCGAAGCGGCTTCAGTGTCAGTCAGGCCTTTGGGTACTGGCAAGCACTGGGCCACGGGTGCCACGCACAGGTCAGCATATCCACCACCGGACACCAAAGCGCAGACACGGTCTCCCACAGACAAGCCCGCAGCCGCCATGGCTGCCGCATCACCCGAGACGACCACACCAGCCACCTCGAGACCCGGAATGTCAGACGCTCCTGGTGGCACCGGGTAGTTGCCTGTGCGTTGAAGCACATCGGGGCGGTTGATGCCGCTGGCCGAGACGCGAATGAGCAATTCCCCTGCCCCGGCTACGGGGTCGGGACGGGAGCCGGGCACCAGCACTGCTGGCGCACCGTAGCTTTGAATTTCAATGACGTTCATGGTGAATTTACGCGATATCGGGTGATCACAGACCACCCGAAACCCGCGTTATTTAGCCCTGAGCAGGACGGTCCAACAAAGCTTTCATCGACAACTTGATGCGGCCTTTTTCGTCGGTTTCCATGACCTTGACTTTGACGATCTGACCTTCGCTCAAGTAGTCGGTGACCTTCTCAACGCGCTCGTGGGCGATCTGGCTGATGTGCAGCAGACCGTCTTTGCCAGGCAGCAAATTGATCAAAGCACCGAAGTCCAGGATCTTGGTCACTGGGCCTTCATAGACCTTGCCGATTTCAACTTCAGCGGTGATCTGCTCGATGCGCTTCTTGGCGATTTCAGCTTTGTCACCGTCGGTCGCAGCGATCGTGATCGTGCCGTCTTCGGAGATGTTGATCTGGCAGCCGGTTTCTTCGGTCAGCGCACGGATGGTGGCGCCGCCCTTGCCGATCACGTCACGGATTTTCTCGGGATTGATCTTCATGGTGAAGAGCTTGGGTGCGAAGTCCGACACTTCGGTGTTGGCTTCGCTCATCGCTTCTTGCATCTTGCCCAGAATGTGCATGCGGGCTTCTTTGGCCTGGGCCAAAGCGACTTGCATGATTTCTTTGGTGATGCCCTGGATCTTGATGTCCATCTGCAGTGCAGTGATGCCGTTGGTGGTACCGGCCACTTTGAAGTCCATATCACCCAGGTGGTCTTCGTCACCCAGGATGTCGGTCAACACCGCAAAGCGGTTGTCTTCCTTGATCAGGCCCATGGCGATACCGGCCACGTGGGCTTTCATCGGCACACCAGCGTCCATCATCGACAAGCAACCGCCGCAGACCGAAGCCATGGACGAGGAACCGTTCGATTCGGTGATTTCGGACACCACACGCAGGGTGTAGGGGAACTCTTCTTTGCTTGGCAACACAGCGGCCAAAGCACGCTTGGCCAGACGGCCGTGGCCGATTTCGCGGCGCTTGGTCGAGCCCATGCGGCCCACTTCGCCTGTGGCAAAGGGAGGCATGTTGTAGTGGAACATGAAGCGGTCTTCGAACTCGCCAGCCAACGCATCAATGCGTTGTGCATCGCGCTCGGTGCCCAGGGTGGTCACGACCAAAGCTTGCGTTTCGCCACGCGTGAACAGGGCCGAGCCGTGGGTGCGGGGCAGCACGCTGTTGCGGATTTCGATGGGGCGCACAGTGCGTGTGTCGCGGCCGTCGATGCGGGGCTCACCGGCCAAAATCTGGCTGCGCACGATGCGCGCTTCGATTTCGAACATCAGGCCGTCGAGCTTGACGCTGTCGAAGGCCACGCCCTCTTCGGCCAAAGCCACTTTGACCGAAGCGTAGGCTTCACGGCAAGCGTGTGTACGGGCTTGCTTGTTGCGGATTTGGTAAGCAGCGCGCAGTTTTTCTTCTGCGAGTGATGCCAGTTTGGCTTCGAAAGCCACGTCGCGGGCAGGCGCTTGCCAGTCCCACACGGGCTTGCCGGCTTCGCGCACCAACTCGTGGATTGCGTTGATGGCGATCGCCGATTGCTCGTGACCGTACACCACACCACCCAACATGATTTCTTCGGAAAGTTGTTGGGCTTCGGATTCGACCATCAGCACAGCGGCTTCGGTACCGGCGACCACCAGGTCCATCACGCTGTCTTTGCGCTGGGTCTGGCCGGGGTTGAGCACGTATTCGCCGTTGATGTAACCCACTCGGGCAGCGCCGATGGGGCCGTTGAAAGGGATGCCAGAGATGGACAGAGCGGCAGACACGGCGATCATCGCGGCGATGTCGGCGTCGACTTCAGGGTTCAAAGACACGGTGTGGATGACCACGTGCACGTCGTTGTAGAAACCTTCGGGGAACAGGGGACGGATCGGACGGTCGATCAGACGGCTCGTCAGGGTCTCGTGCTCGCTGGGCTTGGCTTCACGCTTGAAGAAGCTGCCGGGGATCTTGCCTGCAGCGTAGGTCTTCTCGATGTAATCGACAGTCAGCGGGAAAAAGTCTTGACCGGCTTTGGCGATCTTGGAACCCACGACGGTGGCCAGCACCACGGTGCCTTCCATGTCGAGCAGCACGGCGCCGCCGGCTTGGCGAGCGACTTCGCCAGTTTCCATCTTGACCGTGTGCTGGCCCCACTGGAAGGTTTTGGTGACTTTGTTAAAAATAGACATGTTCAGAACTCCTGAAAACAAAAGCACATGAGGCTGCACTGTGGGCCCGGAAGTTGACGCTCTGAACTCGATGCCATTCCACAAAACCTTGGGTTGAAAGCCTTGTGGAATGACACAGCGCGAGATCGCCCTGACAAATTCCGACTGAAAAAAAGAATAAAGCGCCTGAGCTAGTGAACTAACTCAGGCGCTTTTCATCTGGAGAGACGGTTATTTACGCAGGCCAAGCTTGGCGATCAGCGCAACGTAACGGTCAGCATCACGGGACTTGAGGTAGTCCAACAGTTTGCGGCGACGGCTCACCATGCGCAGCAGACCGCGGCGACCGTGATGGTCTTTGGCGTGTGTTTTGAAGTGAGGTGTCAGCTCGTTGATGCGGGCTGTCAGCAAAGCCACTTGGACTTCTGGGGACCCAGTGTCGTTGGCAGCACGTGCGTTGGCCTTTACGACCTCGGCCTTGATTGAAGATGCAATCATGGTATTTCCTTGTTTTCGCCGAATTCTTGAGGAATATCAGCGGGTTAATGACTTGCGCCAACGGCCGGAAAAGCCATTGGCGTGCGCTTTGCAAATCGCAAAACATGCGGATTATAGCCCGAAACATGGCCCATTCATGGTGATCTCTGAGTGGATGAACCCATGTGAATGGCGTTTCCAGCCTGAAAAACGGGATCTGACCCCAATTGATTTAATTGGGGTCAGATCCCAATTAATTCTTGACCAACCAAGCTTTGAGGCGTTCCACACCTTCGGTCAATCTGGACAGATCTTTGGACGCAAAGCACCAGCGCAGCCAGCCCGCGGCTTCGGGGGCAAATGCTTCACCCGGGGCGAGTCCCAGACCGGCTTCGGCCACCAGACGTTTGGCCGTGGCCACAGCGTCAGGATGCCCTTCGAGTTTGAAAAACGCGTACATGCCACCCTTGGCTGGGGCCAGCTGCACGCCGGGCACGGCCTGCAACAAGGGGACCAGGGTATCGCGGCAGGCTTTGAGGTGGGCCACCACGCGGGGCGTGATGTCGGCGGTGTTTTGCAAGGCCACCAGACCCGCCTTTTGGGTGAACACCGAGGCACACGAGGTGTTGAACTCGATCAGCTTGCCCATGTGCGGCGTCATGGCGGCGGGCATGACCAACCAGCCCAGACGCCAGCCGGTCATTAAAAAGCTCTTGGAAAAGCTGTGCACCACGACCAGGCGATCATCGGGCTCTGCCACGTCCAAGAACGATGGCGCGCAACCGTTGGCGGTGTCGATTTCGTAATAAAGCCGCTCATAGACCTCGTCGGCCAGCACCCAGGTGCCTGTTTGGCGGCAATGCGCCAGAATTTCGGCCTGCTCGGCACGGCTGAGCGTCCAGCCGGTCGGGTTGTTGGGCGAATTGACGATCAGCATGCGCGTGGCGGGCGTGATGGCGGCTTTGAGCGCCGCCATATCGAGTTGCCACTGGCCATCCACCGGGCGCAGCGACAGGCACTGCAAATTCGCGCCCATCACCAAGGCCTGCGCCGTCAGGTTGGGCCACACGGGTGTCACCGCGACCACCTCATCACCTGCATCGATCAAGGCTTGAGCGGCCAGCATCAGCGCATTCACGCCGCCCGAAGTGATGGCCAGCCGGTCAACCCCAATGGGACCGTGCAAGGCCGACATGTAATCGGAAACGGCCTCGCGCAACTCAGGCAGGCCCAGATTGTGCGAATAAAAGGTCTCGCCCTTTTGCATGGAATCGATGGCGGCCTGACGCACGATGTCGGGCGTCACCTCGTCTGACTCGCCAAACCAGAAAGCCAGCACATCGGGACGGCCCATGCCCGCGTTGGCGACTTCGCGGATGCGGGACTCTTCCAGATCCATGACGGCCTGGCGCATGAAAGGAGCGGTGTTTTTGTTCATGCCGCCATCGTAATGGCTGACGCGCAGCGGACGAGTCGCCTCTTGCACAGGGGTTTGCACCGCACTTGAATCAGCGCTTGCAGATGTGCCGGTCTTGCCTATGATGAACAGCACAACAAAAGACAGGGAGACCGCCATGACCACTCGGCATTTATCGTCAACGTTCGTCAGCGTGGCTTTGGGACTTGGCTTGCTGGCGGCACCGCCTGCCAACTGGGCTACAGACAACTTCACAGCCGTCACCGGGGCAGACAAGCCGGCCAAGGCCAAAAAGCCCAAACAAGCCAAAGCACCCAAGCCGCCCGTCAGCCCCAACACGGGCGAAAACAAAGCCGAGCGCGACAAACGGCTGTTGCGCGAATGTCGGGGCAAAACCAATGCGGGAGCTTGCGAGGGCTACGCCAGCTAATCGACTTCGGGGACAGATTTTCAGCTCTGTCTCAGGCTGGCTAAACCCACCATTGCGCCAAGCCACTGGCGCGCACGCTGGGTCGGTCAATGGCCGCTTCGAGCAAACCCGCTTCGGCTTCGATCAGGGTGAACTGCTGGCGTGCGCGGGTGATGCCCGTGTAAACCAGCTCGCGGCTGAGCACTTCGGCGCCGCCAGGCGGTAGCACCAGAGCGGTGTGCTCGAACTCCGAGCCTTGGCTCTTGTGCACCGTCATCACAAACGCGGTCTCGACCTGCGCCAGGCGCATGACACTCACCGAGCGCAAGGCATCGCCGTCGAGAAACCAGGCCTTGAGCTTGCCCTCTAGGTTGGGCAGCACCACGCCCACGTCGCCGTTGAACACGCCCAGCTGCGCGTCGTTGCGGGTGACCATGATGGGCCGCCCGGCAAACCAGTCGCCTTGGGGTTTGAGCAGACCTTGATCGGCCAGCGCCTTCTGCACAGCGGCATTGAGCCCCTGGGTGCCCCAGTCGCCTTGGTGCACGGCGCACAGAATGCGAAAACGCTCGAAAGCCTTGAGCACGCTGCGCACCCAGCTGGTGTGTGCCTCTGCGCCCAGCCCTGCCGGGCCGGCTTGCAAGAGGCGCAGGTAGTCGGCATACGACGGTTTGCCCGATGTGACCAGTGCCAGAGCGCAGATGGCCTGAGGACTGCCAGGTTGGAGCGCGAGCAGAGCACGGCTTGGGTGGCCGTCAGCGGCTTCGACATTCATTCGCGAGCTGGGGCTCGCTCCCACAGTTTTCTCGGACAGCACAGCACGGGCGGCAGCCGCGTCGCCCCGGTTCACGGCCAAGGCCAATTGGCCGATGGCACCTTTGAAGCGGCGGCTTTGGCGCAGCATCACGGTTTGCTGTGCCAGCACGGGGGCCGGATCGGACACCACAAAGTCGGCAGCCAGCGCCTGTCCGGCCGCGGCCTGCACAAACTGCGCAGTGGCGTTGCTGTAGCGGCCTGCCGCAGCGTCGCGGCACAGGTCGCCCAGCACAGCGCCCGCCTCGACCGAGGCGAGCTGGTCTTTGTCGCCCAGCAACACCAGCCGCGCTGTGGGTGGCAAAGCTTGCAACAAGGCATCCATCATTTCGAGGTGCACCATCGAGGCTTCGTCGACGATCAGCACATCCACATCGAGCGGGTTGGCCGCGTGGTGGCGGAACTGGCGTGTGTCGGGCCGGGCGCCCAGCAGCGAGTGCAGCGTGCGCGCAGGGCCCATGCGGGCGATCAGCGCGCTCAAGTCGAGCCCGGCATCGGCAGGCACAGGTAGGCGGGTCAGGGCGTCGTCGATCGACTGCTTGAGCCGCGCCGCCGCCTTGCCCGTGGGCGCGGCCAGCGCCACGCGCAGCGGGCTGCCGCCTTCGTGCAGCGCCAGCAGCAGCGCCAGAAAACGGGCTGCGGTGTAGGTTTTGCCCGTGCCGGGTCCACCCGTGATGACCGACAGCCGCGCGCGCAGCGCCACAGCGCAGGCCACCTTTTGCCAATCGGTGGCGGTGGGTTCTTCGGGGTTGGGCGCAAAGAAACGGTCCAGCCATTCGTGTGCGGCGGCCTCGGGCACGGCCAGGGGCTCGCCCGCACGCTGCAGCAGGCTCTGGCCCACGCGCTGCTCGTAGCCCGCATAGCGGCGCAGGTACAAAAGCGGCGCATGGGTCGGGCCGCCCAGCACCAGCGGCTGCCCCTGGTCGGGGGCATGGGCATCGCGCAGACAAGCGCCAGACAACTCGCCTTGCAAAGCGGTTTGCCAATCGGCCAGCGTCGCGGGCAGGTTCGCCCACAAGGCCTTGAGACCCTGAGCGCCCTCCACCGCTACCGCGGGCCAGCCCAGCAAGGCCACGGGCGGCTGGCAGAGGTCGGCCAACGGCAAACAGGTGTGGCCACGCCCCTCCATTTGGGCGAGCATGGCTGCGGCCACCAACAGCGCAGGGCTGGCTGAGGCATCGAGCCGCAGCAGCTGCGCTGCCAGTGCGCTGTCGATGTGGCGCAGCAAGCCTTGCCCGGTCCACAGGTTCAGCCACTGCAGGGTTTGCGCAGCGTTCAGGCCTTGAGCGGGCAAGTCCTTGAGCCAGTCCGTTTGCGCAGCAGGCACGGCCGTCGTGCGTGAGGTCTTGCGGATATTCATGACTTGCCCTCCGCCGGGCCGCCCCAAGGAGGGCAAAGCCCTCTCGGGGGGCAGTGAGTACACGCAGTGACGAACGTGGGGGTCAGCATGTTTTCACCTTTGCGTTCAGCATGTCGTCCAGACCATCGAGCAGCGCCAACGGCGCAGGCAAGGTGCAGCAGCCACCCGCTGGTCCGTCGATGCCGCGCAAGAACAGGTACACCGCGCCGCCGAGCTGCTGCGCCGGGTTGTAGACACTTCCCAAGCGGGCGCGCAGCAGGCGGTGCAGCGCCAGCATGTAGAGCGCGGCCTGCACCTCGTAGCGGTGATGAGCCATGGCGGCATCGAGCGCCTGCGCGGTGTAGGCCGCATCATCGGCGCCCAGGTGGTTGGATTTGTAGTCGAGCACCCAGTAACGACCTTCATGCTCGAACACCAAGTCGGCAAAGCCCATCAGCATGCCGTGCAGTTGCGCGTCGGGCAGCTGCGGGCGACTCACACCCGGCAGCAGGTGCTGCTGACACAGGGCATCGACCTCGCGCGCATGCAGCCGTTCCGCAGGCAACCAGAACTCCATCTCGGGCAGCAAAGCGCCCAAGGCGTTCAACGGCGCGTTCGGTCCACTCAAAGGCTGGGCGACCACGCGGCTGAGCCACTGCACCACGTCTTCGGCCTGGGCTTTGTAGCCTGCGTTCTCGCAACGCTGCTTGAGACGCAAGGCCTTTGGCTCATCGAGCGCAAAGCCGTCGGCTGCCAACCATTCGAACTGGTCGTGCAAGAAGTTACCGGCTGTGGGGCCTTTGGCAAAGGCGTGCCATGGCGCCAGAACGCCTGTGGCGGAGTTCGACGCGGGCAGCACTGCCGCGTCTTCGGGCGGTTCGTCGTCGGCCGGGCGTGGTGTGGCCATGTGCAAACTGATTTGAGCCAGGGGTTGCGAAGACAGGTCTCGCGTCAAGCGCGAAAAGCTCGCGATCGTCCACGACTTATCGATACGCTCCGTGCAGTTCAGGGCTTCGCGCAGTGCGGTGGTTTGTGCGGTTTTATGCCAGAGTGTCAGCGGCACCACTTCGGCGGCGACCTCCAACTGCACAGACAAGTCCTGGCCTGCTTCACTCACCTTCAACTGTTGCAACTTACTCAACCAATCTGAAGCTTCCAGTTCGTGTTCACCGCCCAGCAAATGGCCCGCAGCGCTGTGGTGGTTGACACAGGCCTTGCCATTGCCGCGCTTGACCGCACTCCAGCCCACCCACAGTGCATGGCGCGCACGCGTGAGCGCGACGTACCACAGGCGCAGGTCTTCGCGCAGGCGGTCGCGGTCGGCCACGCGGGTATCGTCTTTGTCAAAGTCCAGCGTCCAGTGGCGCTCGCCCTCGCCGTCATCGAGCTGCAGCACAGGCGTTTTGTGCGCTTCCATCATGCGATGGCTGTGCGCAAAGGGCAGGCACACCACCGGGTACTCCAGGCCTTTGCTGGCGTGGATGGTGATGACCTTGACCAGGTCCTCGTCGCTCTCCAGCCGCACGGTTTGCTCTTCGCTGCCACTGGCGTTGCCCGACTGGGCTTCGTCGATCTGCTGAACCAGCCAGCGGATCAAGGCCTGCTCGCCGTCGAGCTGGCTGCTGGCCGCTTGCAGCAGCTCGGCCAGGTGCAGCACATTGGTCAAACGCCGCTCGCCATCCGGCTCACCGCGCCAGCGCCCAGCCAGCTGCAGCACATGCAGCGACTGGCGCAGCGTGGCCAGCACGCCCTGGCTTTGCCAGGTCTGGTGCAGCTCGCGCATCTGCTCGGCGCGGGTGTCCAGCAGTTCGTCTTGTGTGGCCAGGTCGTACAGCTCGGCGAGCGACAAACCCACCGTGCGCGTGCCCAAAGCGGCGCGCACACGGCGCATGTCTTGCGGCTCGGCCACGCCACGCAGCCACAGGCACAGGTCTTGCGCTTCGTCGCTGGCGAACACCGAGTCGCGGTCCGACAGGTAAACGGAAGCCACGCCGCGCACACGCAGCGCGTCGCGCACGGCGGCGGCCTCTTTACCCGTGCGCACCAGCACGGCGATGTCTTTGGGCTGCAAAGGCTTGTCGCCCTTGTGCTCATCGGCAAAGCGGGCTTGCGGATCGCTGAGCCAGGCCACGATCTGCTCGGCGCACAGGGCCGACAAATGGGTCTGCGCGTCGCGTTGGCTGCGCAGGGTCGCGTCGTGGACCACGGTCATGGCGTTCACATCGCCCGCGCTCGTGCGGAAGACCTCATTGCGCCCCTTCGCGCCCACGGGCTGGAACGGCAGCGGGTCTTCATCGCCTTGGCGGTAACCAAAAGCGTCTTTCGGAATCTCAAACCAGCGGTTGACCACATCGACCACCGCCTGGGTCGACCGGAAGTTGGTGCCCAGCACATGGTGGCGGCCAGCGGTGGCGCGGCGGGCGTCCAGGTAGCTGTGAATGTCCGCGCCCCGAAAACCGTAGATGGACTGCTTGGGATCGCCAATCAGCAGCAGCGCGGTCTCGGGCCGGTTCTCGGCCGTGCGGTAGATGCGGTCAAAGATGCGGAACTGCAGCGGCGAGGTGTCCTGAAACTCGTCGATCATCGCCACCGGAAACTGCTCACGCAGCCGCTGGGCCAGGCGCTCGCCCGAGGCGAGGTCGGCCAGCGCCACATCGAGGCGCTGCAGCATGTCGGCAAAGCCGAACAAGCCACTGCGCCGCTTGAGTTCGGCCATGCGCTGCATGACATGGATGCGGGCGTGCAGGCGGGCAGCCTGCGCGGGTTCGGGCAAGGCTTGCAAATCGACAAGAAGTTGCGCATACGCCTTACTCTCTGGCGGCAAATCCACAATGTCACCATCTTTTCGGCACTCCAGAAGTCCTTCAGGCGTAAATCTGGACCAACCATTGCCCATCGCGTCTTTCAGTGCCTTGAAATCTCCATCGCTTTGAGCCCAGGACTTGAGCACTTCGAGCCACTTTTCGGAACGCCCCACCTGCAGCAGGCTGCCATTCCAGCCATGTTTTTTGACGGCCAGCTGTGCTTTGATCCAGCCCAGCAGGTTGTCAGCCTTCTCGACCCAGCCCTGCTTGAGCGCGGCCAGCTTGGCTTCGCGATCGGCCAATGCCGCGCCGAACACCTGCGCCAGCGTGCCGGGGGCAGCATCGGCCAAGGGCACAGCCATCAGGGCACGCATGTCCTTGTCGAGCGCGGGCACATCACGCCAAACGCGCTGCACCTGTGCCACCAACGGCGTGGCCATGGGGTAGAGCTGCTGACGCCAATAGTCCTGGACGGCTTCGAGGCGCAGGGCGGCTTCGTCACCGACCAGGTTTTCTTCAAACAGGCTGCCGCTGTCGAAAGCGTGTTCGCGCAGCATGCGCTGGCACCAGGCGTCGATGGTGTAGACGGCCGCGTCGTCCATGGCCTGCGCGGCCAGCGCCAGGCGGTGGGCCGCTTGTTCGCGGGGCTCGCCTTCGGGATACTCTTCTTTGACTTGCTTCAGGAACGCGTCATCGGTTTCGGCAATCCCTCTGAACACCTGCGCGGCCTCGGTCAGCCGGGCACGGATGCGGTCCGACAGTTCACGCGTGGCGGCGCGGGTGAAGGTCATCACCAGCACGTCTTGCGGCAGCATGGGGCGCTCGGGTGCGGTGCCATCGCTGCCGTGACCCAGCACCAGGCGCACATAGAGCGCGGCAATCGTCCAGGTCTTGCCCGTGCCTGCGCTCGCCTCGATCAGGTGACTGCCGCGCAGGGGGAAGGTGTGCGCGTTGAGGGCGTGGGGGGTGCTCATGCCAGCTCTCCCATTTCGTCGCTGCTGTCGTCTTCGGGCGCATCGGGCAGCAGCTCGATGCCGATCTGCTCTGCCCAGGCTTTCAAAGGCGCGTACACCGTTTGTGCCAAGCGCTCGAACTCGCCCGTGGCCAGCAGGTCCTCCACTGTGGGGTAGGTGCGGGCCAGCGCCGGATCTTTGCCCTTCTCGCCGCTTTTGAACTCGCTGCCTTCGTAGGCATCGGCCAGCGCGTTGAGGTTCTCTTTGTCTTTGAGCCACTGCAAGGCCACACCCGGCGGCAGGGGCAGCGGCCAGCGCATGCCTTCGGTCCAGGTGGTCAGCAGTTCGGTCAATTGGGCACGCGCCGCTTCGGGCTCCTGCTCGGGCACGCGCAGCACGGCGTTGCGCCCCACCACCACGCATGGGAAGGGCTGATCCATCGCAGCAGCGGCGAGCGACAGCAGCCAGATGTCGATCAGTTTGTCGGCATAGGCCAAGGGCTTTTTGGTCTTGAAGCTGGCCAGGTCGTTGGCACGCAGGTGCAGGGACAAGTGCCCGCCCTCACCTGTAAGCACATCGCCCAGCGCGTCTTGCAGGGCGACCTCTGCATGCGCCATGTCGACCAACACGCGTTCAGCGGCATGGGGGTAAGGCCCGCGCTCGCGCAAGGCGGCGTCCAGCATGGCTTGCAGACGGGCGCTGAGTTTTTGCGCCTCCAGCGTGCCCACACCCGCCAGCGGCAAAGCCCCGGCTTGGCGCAGGCGCTGCACCACCTGCTGCACGTGTGTGGGCAGTGCGTCGGCATTCAGTTCGGTGGGCACATGCTGCAGTTCGTGGTCAATCAACTGGTACAAGTCCAACCCGCCCAAACCAAACAGTTCTTCGTCGTGCAGCACGCTGCGCTCGTCGTCCAGATGCACCTGCAGTCGCTCTCGGAAAAACGCGCCGACCGGCTTGCGCAGGAAGCGCGCCAGTTGCAGCAAGGTGATGACGGGTACGCCGTTGGCGGATTCCAATACAGGCAACAAGCCTGCATAAGCTGTGGGAGCGAGCCCCTGCTCGCGAATGTATCCAGGGGCCACTGAAGTCATCGTTTCGGCCGCAGGGGCAGCCTCCCACAAAAGCCCCACCTGCGCTGCACGCCACTCTTTGGCATAGGTCTGCACACCACTGCCTTCTTCAAAATAAGCACGGCTGAAGGGTTGCAGCGGGTGCACGGTGGTCAGGTGCTTGGCCGTGTCCTTGCCCCAAAGCAGGTCGATCTCGTCGCGCAGTTGCGAGACCAGCACCGAGGGTGGTTGCTCGCTGTTGTCGCGCACGCTGCGTCCGCTCCAGCTGACATAGAGCACTTGGCGCGCTGAAAGCAAAGCTTCGAGCATGAGCTGGCGGTCGTCATCGCGGCGCGAGCGGTCGCCGGGGCGGGTCATGCCGGGCAAGCCCATCAGGTCAAAGTCGGCACGCGGGCTGCGGCGCGGGTAGTCGCCGTCGTTCATGCCCAGCAGGCACACCGCCTTGAACGGGATCGCCCGCATCGGCATGAGCGTGCAAAACGTCACGCCGCCTGCGCGAAAGCGTTGCTCCAAGCGCGGCGTTTTGAGCGCTTCGAGCCAGGCCGAGCGCGCCACGGCCAGCGGCACGGCTTCTGCAAAACCCGCCTCAGCGCTGGCGCGCACCCAGTCGTTCAGCGCCTGGTCTAGCGCAGACAGCGCGTTGCGGTCGTTGTCGTCACGCGGCTTGAACATCGCGGCCAGCAAGGCGCGGCCACGCTCAGCCCATTGCGCGGACGTGGCGTCTTGCGTGGCGGTTTGCCACCAGTCGATCAGCGCTTGCAACAGGTGCGCCAGCGACCCGGCCAGCTCGGCGTCGAGCCCACCGACCTCGGGGTATGGGGTGGCCCCGGGGGCGTCAGCCCCCACAGCATCGGCACTCACAGGGTCGGCACCGCAGGCGTAACCCATGAGCATGCGCTGCACGCCAAACAGCGCCGAGTTGTCGTCGCCGCACACCCCCAGGCCCAAGCCTGCGCGGTGCTGAGCCGACAGGCCCCAGCGGATGCCCGAGCCCGCCATCCAGCGCGTCAGCGTGGGCAAGCCCTCTTCGCTCAGACCAAAGCGAGCAGCGAGCGCGGGCACTTCGAGCAGCTCGACCAGCTCGCTCATGCGGCTGCGCTGCTGAGGCAAGGCCAGCAACCACTCGACCGCATGGATGAGTGGGCTGATGGCCTGCGCGCCCAGGTCGGCAATGTCAAACGGGATGTACCGTGTATCGCTGCGCTTGTACTGGCCAAACACAGCACGGATGGCCGGGGCCATGGTTTCGATGTCGGGCACCATGACCACCACGTCGCGGGGTGACACAGGCTGATCTCCCGGCGGGGTGTGAAACCACTGCAGCAGCTGGTCGTGCAGCACCTCCAGCTCACGCACCGGGCTGTGCGCGATTTTGAAAACAAGCGACTGCTCGCCCGCTGCCAGTGGCTGAGGCGCAGCACCACCACTCGATGGCTCCAGGTCGCGGATGCGCCGCTGCAACTGCGCCAGCAAACGCGTGCCGTCTTCGCCGGGCACATCGTCAAAAAAGTCCAGACGCGGCCACTGCGTGAGTTGCTGGGCCACTTGCAGATCGTCAAAGGCGTCGAGCTGGCGGATGAAGTCCCGGCCCTGCCGCCCCCAAGCGGCCAGCAGCGTGGGCGCGTGCAGGTGCATCTGCGCCAGCGGCAAACCGGCCAAAGCCTGGCCCCTGTAGGCGTGACGACGTCGCTCGGCCTGCAGCCATTCACGCCCGTCGATGATGTCGCCCCAGTGGTACTGACACGGGTTGGGCACGGCCAGCATCACCTGGCTGTGCGCGGCCAAGGCCGCCAGCATCTCCAGCAGTTGGCCCGGCATGTGGCTCATACCAAACACCGACACGCGCCGCGCCACCGGGCTAGCCAATGGCTGCCCCGACTGCAGGTGCGCCAAGGCCCGTGCATGCAGCGCCGGGCGAGTGGCCTCGCGCTGTTTGTCATCCAGCGTGGCCAGCACACGCCGCCACAGTTCGGCCTGCCAGAGTTGGTCTTCGGCCAGCTCGTCCGAACCTGCGGCCTTGCGCAAGACATTACGTCCAGCAGCCCAGTCTTGCAGCCAGTCGGGGCGGTAAATTTGGTATTGGTCAAACAAATCGGCCAGGCGGCTGGCCAGTTGCAGCAGGCGGTCGGGCTCGTCACCTCTCAAAAAACCCGCCACAGGCTTGAACACCGGGTCATTGAGGCAAATGGGCAACAAGGCCATCAGCCGCCAAGTCATGGGCAGTTTGTCGAGCGGCGAGTCGGGCGGCACGTTGTGAGGGCCCAGTACCTGCCGGTAGGTGCGCCACAAAAAGCGCGAAGGCAGCTCCACCCGCGTGGCCGCGCAGACGCCGCCTTGGCGTGCCAGTTCGATCTTGATCCACTCGGCCATGCCGTTGCTTTGCACCAGCACCACTTCGCTCTCCAGCGCGTGCAGCGGGCGCGCACGCAGCCAGCCCGTGAGGGTGTCGGCCAGCACCTCGGAGCGGTGGCTGTGCAGGGCGACGAAGCCAGGGGCGATGGGTGAAATGGTCATGCGGTGTTGTTCTAGGCAAGCGCCCGGCCAAACAAGCCTGAAACAGGCGCAAAGCCAGAGCGCGAAGCAACAAGAATAGCCGCAAAACAGGTGCACATGAGCCCAGCGGACAAGCGCGCTGCAGGCCACTGGACTGCTGCTTTTTTAGGCACATGTCGCCACACCAACAGGCATGCGCCTTGGCAAGCTTGTTCATGGACTTATCCACAGCTTTGGGCACGGTGTTTGGGGGCAAATTTCGGTCCACAATGGACGCGTTCCCGGCAAAATGCGCCAAAAGTGCACCGCTTGCATCCATTTAAATTTCAGACTATTTTTTACTTTGCCTGAGCCCGCCATGAAAAAATCGATCCAACTCACTGCAGCTTTGCTTCTTTTTGTTTTGCTCTTGCCGGCTGCCTTTGCCCAACGCATGTACGACGGCAGTGGCAGCCCCATAGGGCGCGTGGATGGTGAGCGTTATTACAACGCCTCTGGCCAACCGATTGGCCGCGTGGACGGCGAGCGGGTCTATGACGGATCGGGTCGGCCGCTGGGACGCATTGATGGTGATCGGGTTTACAACGCTTCGGGCAGCCCGATAGGTCGCATCGATGGCGACCGCCTTTACAGTGCCTCGGGCTCTCCCATGGGCCGCATGGATGGCGAACGACTCTACGATGGGTCTGGTCGTCCGATCGGCCGTGCGGATGGCCTGCGGCGCATGCAGATGGTCGTGTTCTTTTATTTCTTCATGTGAGCACTCCGGGGGCTTTGTCATGCGAATGACTGGCCCCGCGCCTGCCTGGCCTTAAAGTGCCCTCATGATGCATTTTTACGAACCCCACTTGGGCCACGGCCTCAAACACGACCCGTTCAATTCGATCGTGGGTCCCCGCCCCATTGGCTGGGTGTCGAGCCGCAGCGCCAGCGGGGTGTTGAATCTGGCACCCTACAGTTTCTTCAGCGCCTTCAATTACGTGCCGCCAGTCATTGGTTTTTCGAGCATCGGGCGCAAGGATTCGCTCAACAACATCGAAGCCACGGGCGAATTTGTCTGGAACCTGGTCACGCGTGAGCTGGCCGAGGTGATGAACCAGACCTGCGAGGCGGTACCGCCCGAGGTGAGCGAATTCGACCTGGCGGGCCTGACGCCCGAGCCTTCGCGCATCGTGGGCGTGCCACGTGTGGCGCAAAGCCCGGTGAGCTTTGAATGCCGCTGCACGCAAATCCTGCAGCTCGAAGACCTGGATGGCAAAAAGATCGAAACCTGGATGATTTTTGGCCAAGTGGTGGGTATCCACATCGACCAGCGTTTGGTACCCGACGGGGTGTATGACACGGCCCGTGCGGGGCACATTTTGCGCGGCGGCGGCCCGGCCGATTACTTCACCATCGGACCAGAACAGTTGTTCAAGATGTACCGCCCCGAAAGCGGTGCACGCGACCTGCCCAAATAAGGGTTTGCAGGTTCGAACGCCAGACTTGAGGCAAGGCTAGCGGGTGTCACCTGAGGCGCAGGCCAGTCGGCAGAGGCTGCTTTAATTTGGCCATCGGCCATACACACCCACCTTTCGGCTGTTGGCCTCAACCCCGAACTCAGGACAAACACATGGCCCACCCACTCACAGGACAAGTCGCATGGATCACCGGCGGCGGCAGTGGCATTGGGCTGGCTGGCGCGATGGCGCTGGCCAAGGCCGGGGCCAATGTGGTGATTTCGGGCCGCAACGCCGCCACCAACAACAGTGCTTTGGCCTCTTTGCAGGCCCTGGGCAGTGCAGAGGCTTTGCTGCTGGATGTCGCCGACAAACACGCTGTCAAGGCGGCTGCGCAGCAGATCCTCGATCGCCATGGCCGCATCGACATCCTGGTGACCAGCGCGGGCACCAATGCCACGCAGCGCAACTTCGACGTGGTCACGCCCGAGGCCTGGGACGATGTGGTGGCCATCAACTTATCGGGCCTGTTTTATTGCGTGCACGCGGTTCTGCCTGCCATGCGCCGGCAGCAAAGCGGCTTGATCATCAACGTGTCTTCGTGGGCAGGGCTTTACGCGTCCAAGCTCACCGGTCCGGCTTACAACGCCACCAAACGCGCCGTGCTGGCCCTGACCGAATCCATCAACATGGAAGAGTGCACGCATGGCATCCGCGCCACGTCGCTCTTGCCCGGCGAAGTGGCCACGCCCATTCTGGACAAACGTCCCGTGCCGCCTTCTGCCGAGCAGCGCGAATTGATGGTGCAAGCCGAGGACATGGGTCAGGCCATCTTGTTTGTGGCGCAAATGCCTGAGCGCACCTGCATCAACGAGTTGGTCATCTCCCCTACCTTCAACCGCTTTTACACAGGCGGGCTGGAGACGCCTGCCCAGCGTTGAACGCTCAAGTTACAGACATTGGCCATCATCACAGGAGTCCTGCATGTTTTCTTCTCAACGCTGGAAACAACGCCCACCTGGCTCGAACTGGGGCGACTTCGGGCCTGACGACCAATGCGGTCGCATGAACCTCTTGACGCCCGGCAAAGTGCTGCAAGGCATCGCCGAAGTGCGCACGGGGCAGACCTTTAACCTTAGCCTGCCACTGGATTTCCCGGGTGGCAACGTGCTCAACCCCAGGCGTCAGCCGCCCGTGCTGCGCCCCACCTTGCGCGGCGACAAGCCCAATATGAACTACCAGCTGTGGTGCGATGACCCGGTTTGCACCGATGTGGTGTGCGACGACTTGGTGATCATGCACTTGCAGTACAGCACCCAGTGGGACAGCCTGGCGCATGTGGGCTCGATGTTCGACGCCAATGGCGACGGCGTGCCCGAGCCGGTGTATTACAACGGCTTTCGCGCCGGCACCGATGTGGTCGGGCCCAGCAGTGGATCAGGGGCTGGTATTTTTGGCTTTCCGGAGATCACCCGCGAATCCACATCGGCAGCCAAGGCCTTGGGCATCGAGAAGATGTCAGAGCGCTGCGTGCAAGGCCGCGCCGTGATGATCGACCTGCATGCCCATTTGGGGCGCGATCGGGTGCGGGTGGGCTACGACCTGCTGATGGACATCATGCGCCAAGACAGCGTGGTGGTAGAGCCGGGCGACATGGTGTGCCTGCACACAGGTTTTGCGCAGATGCTGCTGGAGATGAACAAACACCCTGACCCGCACGCAGTTGAAAATTCTTGCGCCGTGCTGGAGGGGCGTGACGAGCGGCTGCTGCAGTGGATCACTGATTCCGGTCTGGTCGCCCTGATCGCCGACAACTACGCGGTCGAAGGCCTGCCCGCCTCACCCCGCCCCGGCAGCTGCGCAGCGTTGCCTTTGCACGAACACTGCCTGTTCAAGCTGGGCGTGCACTTGGGCGAGATCTGGCACTTGACCCCCCTAGCCAACTGGCTCCGCGACAACGGCCGTCACCGCTTTTTACTCACTGCCCCGCCCTTGCGTCTGCCCGGGGCCATTGGCTCACCCGCCACGCCGATTGCCACGGTGTGAGGGTCCGCCGCGTGATCGAAGCTGCCCATCGAGACCAATACAGGCTCAGCCTTGAATGGACTTAGCCCCGTCATGCATGAGCTGTGCGATGTTGGCAGGCCCCAAGAGCTGGATGGGGCTTTGGTGGGCCAGGTCCAAAGCGGCCTGGCTGAATTGGCCCAAGCTGATGCAGGTACAAGAAAAGGCTTGCTGGCTTTCCCGGGCATCCAGCAGTTCACGTACGGTCTCAACGCCCACGGAGGCGGCTTTCCAGCGTTTGGCACTGACCAGTGTGACGCGCCCATTTTTTTCGATTTGAAAGTCAAACGGGCCGCTGGCAAGGCGACTCACCTCGAAGCCTTGTTGGCGCAAGGCCTCTTCGACCAGGATGGAGAAATCTCGCCAACCCATGCTACGGGCTTGTTCGGTCAATTCGCTGATGCGGTCTGCCGAGATGGCGTTTCTTTGCCGCCATGCCGCCATGATACCGATCACCAAAAACGGAAAAGCGCCCAGCATGCCTGCTGTTTTGTAGGCATCGGGCAGCAAAGCCCCTGCCACCAAGGCCACGGCCAACATCACCAAAAAACTCACCCACCAAGGGGCGCGCAACAAAGCCGCAAACAGCGACCTTTCAGACATTTTGAATTTCATGGGCAATAAAATTGAAGTGCACCCCGACCAAACGGGGAACGCACAATGGACTTGAAGTCTGCGGTCGCCAGTGTAGTGGTTCACACCAACCGGGCAGCGCAGGGTGCGCAAAGCACCCCGCTTTTGACTGTCATGCCGCTACCGCAGCCCCTGACGCTTTACGAACCGCCCACTGGTTCACCAAAACAGGCAGCATCAACACCACGCCCAACAAACTGATCTTCAGCCCGGGGGCAATCAGGCACAGTGCCCCCAGGGCACAGAGCGTGCGCTCCCAGCGCTTCATCTCGGCCATGAGGTAACCACTGAGCGCTGCAGCCAGCGCCACAATGCCCAGCACGCAGCCGGTGAAAGTGACCGCAAAATCACCCCAATTGAAGCCTTTGGCCACCAGCAGCAGCGATGGCGAAAACACGAACACAAACGGCACCAGGGCCTTGGCCAGTCCGAGCCGGAAGGCCATGTTGCCGGTCTTGAACGGATCGCTGCCCGCCATGCCCGCCGCCGCATAAGCCGCCAGTGCCACCGGTGGCGTGATGTCGGCCAGCACGCCGTAATAAAACACAAAGAAGTGCGCCACCAAAGGCTCCACGCCCAGCTGCACCAAAGTCGGCGCAGCCACGGTCACCATGATGATGTAGTTGGCCGTGGTCGGGATGCCACAGCCCATCAAAATGCAGACGATGCCAGTCATGAACAACGCCGCCAACAGCGTCAACGATTTGGCATCGGCCATGAAGGCAGGCAACCAATCCATCATGAATGCAGCGATGATTTGCGCCCAGCCGGTGATGATGAAGCTGATCTTGAAGCCCACGCCGGTGAGTGTGACCACACCAATCACAATGCCCACGGTGGCTGCCGCAGCGCCCACGGCCAGCGCATATTTGGCACCTGTCTCAAACGCTTCGAGCAGCACGGCGTTGTCGATGCGGCCGATCACGCCCATCCACTTTTGCCCGACCCAGATCAGAACCACACCCAAGGCCAAAAGACCCAGCTTGATGGTCTCGCCATCACCACCCCAATCCACAAAAGCGATCAGCGCCAACAGCACATGCAGTGCAAGCAAGAGCACCCAATTGACACCCCGGTTGCCGCGCACCGAAGTGCACAGACCCACAATCATGCAAGAAGTGATGCCAGTGAATGCGGCCAAATAAGGTGTGCGGCCCGACACCAAAATGGTGATCAACAAGAACAGGGGAATCAACGTGGGCCAGCGCTGCTGAAACGATTCACGCAACTTGGGCATTTCCTCCTCTGTCAGCCCCCGCAATCCGTAGCGCTTGGCCTCGAAGTGCACCTGCATGAACACGCCAAAGAAGTGCATGAAGGCCGGAACAATGGCGGCCGCCACAATGGTCTGGTAGGACACATTCAAAAACTCGACCATCAAGAAAGCGGCAGCGCCCAACACCGGCGGCGTGATCTGCCCACCGGTGGATGAAGCGGCCTCAACCGCGCCCGCAAACTCGCGGCGATAGCCCACCCGGATCATGGCCGGGATGGTGAGCGAGCCCACCGTGACGGCATTGGCCACCGACGAGCCACTGAGCATGCCGAACATGGCCGAGCCAAACACACTGACCTTGGCAGGACCACCGGCATAACGCCCCGCCAAAGTCGAGGCGATGTCCAGGAACAACTGACCCAGACCAATGCGCGTGGCCAGCACGCCAAACAGCACAAAGTGAAACACATAGGTGGCCACCACGCCCACCGCCACACCATAAATGCCTTGGCTGGTCAGGTACTGGTGGTTGATCATCTGGCTCCAGCTCGCGCCCGCATGCTTGAGCAAGCCCGGAAAGTAAGGCCCTGCCAGCGCATAGGCTGTGAAGCCCAGGGCAATCAGCGGCAAAGGCCAGCCCATGGAGCGGCGGGTGGCTTCGAGCAGAGTGATGAACAGAACGGAGCCCATGACCACGTCCATGGTGTCCGGGTTGCCGACCCGAAAAGCCAAATCGTCAAAAACATACGGGATGTACATGACGCTGGCGGCACAGGCCAGGCCCAGCAGCCAGTCCACCAGTGGCACGCCGCCAATGCTCAAGCGACTTTTGGAAACGGTGGTGTCCGCGTCAGATTTGAAGGCCGCAAACACCAAAAAAATCAGCCCCAGCACAAAGGCCAGGTGCACACCCCGGTGGGTGGTTTCGCGCAACAGGCCAAAACCCGCCGTGTAGTAATGAAAACCCGACAGAATGATGAGCAACCATTTCACGATCACCGACGCCGGGGGCAGCGTGGGCCGAAAACGCATCTCGGGGTCGAACTTTTCTTCCAGTTCCTGCAAATCGCGCATGTCGCGCTCACGGGCTTCCGTCATAACTTTCCTTAACAGCACAGGGCGCACACGCGCCCTGTTTCAAATTCGGGGTGCACCGCACCCTGCTCAAACAACACGGGGCACAGATGCGCTCCGTGCAGCCCTTGTCACTTCAGCACGCCAGCTTCTTTGTAGAACTTTTCGGCACCGGGGTGGAAAGGAATGCCCACGCCCTTGACGGCGTTTTCCTTGGTGATGAATTTGCCTTTGGCGTGGCCCGCAGCCAGCGCATCCTGGGCGGCTTTGCTGTAAAGCGCCTTGGTGATCTGGTACACGGTCTCGGTGTCGGCCTTGGCACTGGTCACCCACTGCGCGCCCATGGCCATGGTCTGCACAGCAGGCACGTCCTTGTAAGTGCCAGCAGGAATGGTGTCGACCGCCAGGTATGGGTTGCTTTTGCGCAAGGCTTCGGCTTGTGGGCCTGCCAATGGCACCAGCTCGATGCCTGCGCCGCTCGATGCCAGCTCGGCAATGGCTCCAGCAGGTGCACCACCCACAAAGAAGAAGGCATCCAACGCACCATCCTTGAGCTTGTCACCAGCTTGGTTGGGTTTGATGTACTCGGGTTTGATGTCGCTTTCTTTCACGCCATAGGCCGCCAGCACCGTGCGCGCATTGACCAGCGTGCCAGAACCTGGCTCGTCCAAGGCCACGCGCTTGCCCTTGAGGTCAGCCACGGACTTGATGCCCGAACCTTTTTTGACCACCAGGTGGATGCTCTCGGGGTACAAATTGGCAATCATGCGCAGGTCGGTGACCTTGGGTTTGCCTTCATACACGCCCGTGCCGGTGTAAGCCCAAGTGGCCACATCCGACTGAGAAAAACCCGACTCCATGGCACCACCGGCCACGCCGTTGACGTTGGCCACAGAGCCGTTGGTGGCTTGGGCTGTAGCCACGATCTTGCCGGGCTGGCTGACCGCGTTGGCGATCATGCCGCCCACGGGGTAATAAGTGCCTGCGGTACCACCAGTGCCGATGCGGAAAAATTGCTGTGCTTGAACAGGTGCGCTCATCGCAGCAGCCAAACCCAAGACCCAAAACAGATTGCGACGCTTCATGTGATTCCTCTTTCGAGAGTTAAAGAAACTGAGAACTCAGGTGTAGCACAACTTGTGCCCGATATGATCAAAAAACAGGTGGGCATCAGGGTAGACTCTCATATCGATGCCCCTAACCCTTGAGGTCTCCCTCCTTCACTGCGGGCATTTATCGGCATAAAGGAAACCCATGCATGTGTGCGTATTGGGTGCAGGCATCACCGGCCTGAGCACCGCCTATGAGCTGACACAACGGGGTCATCGAGTCACCGTGGTTGACCGTGCGGTACCGGCAGCAGGCGCCAGTGGCGGCAACGGAGCGCAATTGAGTTACGACTACGTACAACCTTTGGCCGATCCTGGCATTTGGGCCCAATTGCCCAAACTGCTGCTATCGCCCTCTTCTGCCCTCAAGATCAGGCCCCAATGGGATATGCACCAATGGACGTGGGTGCTGCAGTTCTTGCGCGCTTGCAATGCGCAACAGTCACAACAAACCACATCACAGTTGCTCACCTTGGCTGCGCAAAGTCGGGAGGTGTTTGATGCGCTGCGCGCACGCGAAAACATCGCCTGTGACTTTTCGGCATCGGGCAAACTTGTTTTATTCAGATCAGACGCGTCCTTTGCAGCCGCACGGCAGCAAATGGTGCTGCAAAAGCAATTGGGAGGTGCCGCGCAATCGGCAGTCACAGCAGCTGAGGCGTGTGCCATCGAGCCCGCTTTGGTGCATCACCGCGAACCTTTTTCAGGCGCCATCTACACCGAAAGCGAATGCGCCGCCGATTGCAAAAAAGTCTGCGAAGCTTTGGCGCGAATTCTGACGGCCCGTGGCATCGATCTGCGCTTGGGTCAAGACTTCAAACGCTGGGTGACCTCAGGCAACCAAGTGACGGCTGTGGGCCTGGGCGATGGCGAAGAAATCACCGCCGATGCGTTCGTGCTGTGCACAGGTCATACGGTTGCAGCGCTGGCGGCCTCTGCGGGTGTGCGCTTGCCGGTGTACCCGCTCAAGGGTTACAGCATCACGGTCGCCACCGATGGGCAGGGCTTGGCACCGCAGGTCAGCATCACCGACAGCGCCCGCAAAATTGTCTTTGCACGGCTGGGGCAACGGCTGCGCGCAGCGGGCATGGTGGAGCTGGTTGGGCAGGATGCACTCGTTCAAGCCCGCCAAATTCAGACTTTGCAACAAGCCACACAAGCGCTGTTCCCGGATTGTTCGCGCTATGCAGACATCCAGCCCTGGGCTGGTATGCGCCCAGCCACACCGACGGGCTTGCCCATCATCGGCCGCCAAGCCACAGGACCGAGCAACCTCTTCATCAACGCCGGGCAAGGCGCTTTGGGCTTTACCTTGGCGTTTGGGTCTGCCGTTCAGCTGGCGAACTCGCTCAGCTGAACCGCCGCCTTGCGGGCGTCATCAATCCACGGTGACACCCGCGTTTTTGACCACCTGACCCAAGCGTGTTGTTTCTTTGCGGATCAACTCGCCAAACTGCTGAGACGTGCCGCCCACCACCGGTGTGCCAATGGCTTCCCACTTTTTCTTGAACTCGGGTTCGTTGAAGATGGCATTCAGGGTCGTGTTGAGTTTTTGCACAATGGGTGCGGGTGTGCCTGCACGCACGGCAATGCCATGCCAGCCGGTCAACTCGTAACCGGCAATGCCCGCTTCCATCATGGTCGGGACATTGGGCAACGAGGGATGCCGTTTGGCCGAAGTCACAGCAAGGGCCTTCAACTTACCGCCCTGAATGTGCGGCAAAGAGCTGCCCAGAATGTCGAACATGACCTGCACCTGACCACCGATCAAGTCGTTGAGCGCAGGGCCTGCACCACGGTAAGGAATGTGCGCAATCTTGGTGCCCATTTGGGTGTTGAAAATTTCACCCGCCAAGTGCTGTGGCGTGCCATTGCCAGCCGATGCAAAAGCGAGTTTGCTGTCCGACTTCTGGGCCATGGCAACCAGCTCCTTGACGTTGTTCACCGGCACGCTGGGGTGGACTTCGAGCACCAAGGGGAATGACGAGATCTGAATCACGGGCGCCAGATCGGTCATGGGCACAAAAGGCATGCTGCGGTAAAGCGTGGGGTTGACCGCCATGGGGCCGCTGGCCGCCAGCAGCAAGGTGTAACCATCGGCCGGGGCTTGCTTGGCCACATCGGCACTGCCCAGGTTACCGCCTGCGCCGCCTTTGTTGTCCACGATCACATTCACGGCCAAGCGTGTGCTCAGTTCGCTTTGCAGCATGCGTGCCATCAAGTCGGTTGGGCCGCCCGGTGGATAAGGCACCACGAAGCGGATGGTTTTGCTGGGGTAATTGTCCTGTGCCAGAGCGGGTAACGCGGTGGCGGCCAGCAAGGCGGTGGACAGTGCGGCTAAAAATGTGCTGCGTTTCATGGTGGGTCTCCTGTAGAAATGAGATTGCTCAAGCGGCGAAAAAAGCTTCACGCGCCTGGGCTGCGGTGCAGAGGCTGCGGCCCAGCACGCGAGCCGAATCGGCCACTTGGCGCACCAGGGCAGCGTTGTCGGGGGCGACTTGCCCGTTGTTGAGCAAGAGGTTGTTTTCAAAGCCTACACGCACATGGCCGCCCAATGCAGCAGCGGTGGTGGCGCAAGCATGCTCACCTGCGCCAAAGGCGCACATGGACCACGGCTCCTTGCCTGTGTGGGCCATGACAAAGGGCAACAGGTCTTTGGGCTCGGAGGTTTGGCCCACCGAATAACGGCCCAGCACAAACAACAGGGACCAAGGCGCATCAGGGATCACACCCTGTGCACGCAGGGCTTGCCAGCGTTGCAGATCGGCCACGTCGTACACGATGACCTGTGTCATCACGCGCTCTTGGGCCAACCAGCCAAAGAACTGCGCCAGACCGGCTTCCCTGATCTCGGGCTGATCCACTTCGCGCAGGCCCACCGACACAGCTTCGGGCTTGAGTGCGGTGACCATGGCGATTTGCTCAGGTGCCTTGTACACACGCGCCGCTTCGCTGGTGACTTGGATGATGAGTTCATCGCCCACGGCCGCCTTGACCGCTTGCTGTGCATCGCGGTAGCCCTGCACGTCCAGGCTGTGGCCCCCTTGCGCATCGCGGATGTGCATGTGCATCATGCCCGCGCCCGCATCGAGGCACAGCTTGGCGGCTTGACCCAACTCGGCCGTGGTGATGGGCAGGGCCGGGTGGTCAGGCCGCTGCTTGTAAGCGCCATTGGGCGCGACGGTGATCAACAGGGGATGCGAAAAAACAGCCATGTTTGTGCCTTATCAAGAACTTGCGGGGGAAATCAATCTTGTGCGTTCAGCGGTGGCAACTCGCCTGCCAACAGGTCCAAGCCCTGACGCAACAAACAGTCGTAGCGCTCGCGCTCGGCTTTTTGCGTTTCAGGCGTCCAGGTGAAAAAGCCCTGGCCCGTCTTCATGCCCAAGTCGCCACGGGCCACGCGCTCTTGCAGCACACGGGCGGGCTCGGCGTTCACGGCCAGGCTGGGGTACATGCTGGCCGCCGCAGCGGTGTGCACTTCCAGGCCCGCATGGTCGCGCTGCATGACCGGGCCCGCCGCCAGAAAGCGAAAACCAAAGCCAAAGCGCACCGCCGCGTCCACGTCTTCGGGCGAGGCCACGCCTTCGTCGATCAGGGCGAAGGCCTCACGCGCCAAGGCGTGCTGCATGCGGTTGGCCAAAAAGCCGGGCTTGTCCTTGCGCACCAGCACCGGCACGCTGCCACAGCCGCGCATGAAGTCGCACAGCTGCTCGGCTTCTTGCACATTCGACTGAGGGCCGAGCACCACCTCCACCAGAGGTACCAAATGCGCGGGCATGAAAAAGTGCAGGCCTAGCATGCGCTCGGCGGTAGGCAAGCCCTCTGCGATGGCGCTGATCGGGAAGCTGGAGCTGTTGCTGCACAGCAGGGTCTCGGGTGCGGCCAGCTGGGCCAAGCGAGCAAACAGCGCTTGCTTGAGCGGCAATTTTTCGGGAATGCACTCGATCAGCAGACTCACGCCGGGCCAGCTCACGTCAGCCAAATCCGCCACAGCTTGCACGCGTTCGGTGCGGTGTGCCATGCCCAAGGGCTCCAGGTTGTGGCGCACATGCGCAGCCAGGGCTTGGCGCTTAACCGGATCGGGTTCGATGACGGTGACTTGGCTGCCACCACGGGCCAGCACGATGGCCACATCCATGCCCATGGTGCCGCCGCCCACAACCACGGTGCGTGCTTGATGAGGTTTTGAAGAAAACATGAAAAGGTCGTGATCAAAAAGAAAACGCCAGTCTAGAAAGACCTCATTGCTTCGTCCAGCCGTATTTTTCTATAAACTGATCAGCTATGCTGATCAATGCACAACCCAACTGGACGCCCCGCGATCTGGACATCTTTCTGGTGCTGGCCGAAACCGGCAGCTTCAGACGCACCGCCGCGCAGGTGCATTTGTCGCAATCGGCCGTGTCGGGCGTGATTGCGCGGCTCGAAGAAGCCTTGACCACGCGCCTGTTTGACCGCACCACCCGCAGCGTGCACCTGACGGCTGCAGGCCAGGTGTTTGTCGAGCAGGCCCGTTTGCTCAGCGTACAAACGCAAGAAGCCTTGCAACGCGTGCAACACATCACGCAAATTCAGTCGGGCAAAGTCAGCCTGGCCGCCCTTCCCTCGCTGGCGGCCACGGTGGTGCCACAGGTCATGGCCCGCTTTGCCCAGCAATATCCGGACATCGAACTCCAGCTGCACGACACTTTGTCGGGCCCGGCTTTTGATTTGGTCAGAGCGGGCACGGTGGACTTTGCACTGACAGCAGCCAACCCCGACTACGCCGACCTGGACTACACCCCCTTGTCGGCCGATGGCTTTGTGTTGCTGATGCCCCTGGGCCATCGCCTGGCCAAAAGCCAAAGCCCCCTGAACTGGCTGCAGGTGACCGAGTTGACCCACATTTCGATGCCACTGCCCACCAGCGTTCGGCAATACGCCAACGCCGCCTTCATGGAGCATCGCTTGGCTTTCAAGCCCCGCTATGAGGTCGAGCACATCGCCACCATCCACGCCATGGTCAAAGCCGGGCTGGGTGTGGCGGCCCTTCCCGAATTGGCGGCGGCTTTTGTGCAACAAAGTGGTGTGGCAACACGGCGTCTGACAGGCCCTGACATCCAGCGCCCCTTGGGCGTGGTCACCCGGCGCAACCGAAGCTTGTCACCTGCCGCACAAGAGATGGTGCGCATGCTGCGGCAAGAAACCACGGCCTTGCTGCCATGAACTCACAAGACAAAGAACACAACATGCTGTCTGAAGCCGACATCTCCAACATCATCGCCATGGCTTGGCAAGACGACACCCCGTTTGAAGCCATTGCCTTGCAATTTACATTGAGCGAAACCGAAGTGATCGCCTTGATGCGGGAAAACCTGAAAGCACGCTCGTTCAGGGTGTGGCGCGTGCGGGTTCGGGGTCGTGCGGCCAAGCACCAATCCAGACAACTCAACAAAGACCGGGTGTTCAGCCATCAGGCATCGGCTGCGGCCATGGACCAGGCATTGGCGGAGGCCGACAAGGAGGTGTTCCCACTGCCCCCCTCTGCCCTCACACGCGAGTCATTGCGCTGAAAAACAAGACAGCAGGACACCCAGAACCATCAAGCCCTTTGCTGTAGCCCCGACGCATTCGGGGGATGCTGCGCATCTGCCGGGGTGGAATGTGCTTGAAAAGCAGACGAGGCCAATGGGGCGCTGGAAAGCGTTTGCACGGGTGATGAGGCGTTTTCAAACCCCGAAGGCGTGGGCAAGATCGACTGCAACACACTCAGCACATTTTGCAAGCGCGGGTCGTTGGTGTGCGCATCGTCGGTGGTGTCGTTGATACAAAAAAACTCCAACGAACCGAACTCGGCCACCAAAGCCTGCAACTGCGCTTGCTGATCACCCTCGCCAGTGGATACATACCGGTGGCGATAAGGCCGGATGCTTGCCACCCCATGCGCCAAGGCCCAGCGCAGCACAAAATCCGACACGATGGTGGGTTTGTCCCAACTGCGAAACACGGTCGACCTGACGGCTGCGAACAATTCTGGCGCCGTCTCTTCCAGTTCCAGCAAGATCGACTTGAGCATGGGACGAGGTGAATGCGCAAAAGTGCGGAAGGTGCTCTGGTACAGAGGGTCTTGCTCGCGCAGCGCAGGCGTGCCCGAGCGGGCTTTCTCGGTGAGCCACTGGATCGACAGGCGGCAGGCGTTTTCGAGCGAGGTGGCGTCCATGCGCATGGCCTCGTCAGTGACCATCGGGTCGTCAGACCAGGTCACATGAAAACCGTCAGGGTGAAACCAGTCATCGAGCTGCACCGGGGCACCGAAGAACACGTCGTCGTTGAAGTAAAAGTAGCGCTCGGACAGACCCGGAATGTGGTGAATCCAGGACTCGATGTGCCCCGAGTCAAAGGTGGGCAAAGACGCCTCGGGCATCAGGTCGCGGTGGTCCACCAGCGTCAGGCGGTCCGAGGGGCGCAACCAGTCGGGCGCCTGCGCGTCGGTGACGATGTAGACATGCCCGTGATCGGGGAAAAACTTCTCCAGCGCACGCAGGCTGTAACGCAGCTCGTGGTTGTCCCGAAAGCGCCCTTCCACATTGCTGTAGCGGGCCATGGCGGCACTGGAATCGCTGGGGAGTTGCTGCAGGGCCGCTTGGCGTTTGGCGCGCCAGTTCGAATCGTTCCCGTCAACCCACAAGTAAACGATGTCGATGGGCGAATCGTGGGGCATGTCTGCGTTGAATTTTTTGAAGTGGCTGAGTCTAGCAGTGGGGCTCAGGCGATCCGCAATGCCCTTGCTAAAGCCGTGGTTGCTCTCCATCTTTTCCCGAGCCCACCACCGCCAACCCTGCCCAATCCGTCGTAAACAGCGACGACAGCCTCTCTTGTTTCATCGCCCACAACTTGATGGCCTTGGGTGCTCCAGCGCTGGCGAGCTTGAGCGTTCCGCGTCCGTAGCGTTGATTCACCTGGTCCATCGCGTCCATCAGGCGCACGCGGTTTTCGGGCATGGTCTCGTCAAAGTCCAGCGTCAATTGTTGGTGTGTTGCGGGTTGCAGGTCCATCAGCATCACGCCCGCTTTGGCGTACTTGAAACCGGGGCGGTAGATGTGTTTCAGAATGGCGCAGGCCGCTTGGGTGATGTGGGCGCTGTCGCTGGTGGGGCTGGGCAGGGGGATGCTCGCGCTGCGGCTGTATTGGGGGTCTTTTTCTCGGAAGGGGCTGGTGCGGATGAAGGCCGAGATGAAAGCCGTGTGGCTGTTTTGGCGGCGCAGTTTTTCGGCGGCGCGGCATGCGAATTCGGTGATGGCTTCTTGCAGGTCTTGCAGTTCGGTGATGGGCTGGCCGAAGCTCCGGGTGCAGGCAATTTGTTGTTTGGCCGGGGGTTCGTCTTCAAACTCAATGCAGGGCACGCCATTGAGTTCGCGCACTGTTTTTTCCAACACCACCGACCAGCCCGCTTTCGATGCGGCCGGGTTCATGCGTTGCAGGTCGAGCGCGGTGTGCACGCCTTGCGCTCGCAGTTGTGCGCCGATCTTGCGGCCCACGCCCCAAACGTCGCCCACGTCGGTGGCTTGCAACAGGGCTGCCAGTTCTTGCGCGTTGCACGCGCCCAGGTGACAGATTTGCGCATGGTGGGCGGGGTAGCTGCCGAGCTTGCGTTCGGCGCTCTTGGCGATGGCGTTGGCCAACTTGGCCAGGGTCTTGGTGGGGCCGATGCCGATGCAGGTCGGGATGCCGATCCATTGGTGAATGCGCCTGCGAATCTTGCGCGCACGCAACACCAAGTCACCGGGGATGCCGCTCAGGTCGATGAAACTTTCATCAATGGAATAGACCTCCTGCATGTGGCCCAGGCCTGCGGCCAGCGTCATCATGCGGTCGCTCATGTCGCCGTAAAGGGCAAAGTTGGCCGAGAGGGCGACGAGTCCGACTTCTTCTTCAAAGTGCCGGATCTTGAACCACGGTGCGCCCATCTTGATGCCGAGCGCTTTGGCTTCGTCGCTGCGCGCAATGGCGCAACCGTCGTTGTTGCTCAGGACGACGAGCGGGCGGTTTTGCAGCTTGGGTTGGAACACGCGTTCGCAGCTGCAGTAGAAGTTGTTGCCGTCGATGAGGGCAAACATGGCTTGGCGCATAAAGTACTGTACAAATGAACAGTATACAGATAACCCACCCCAAAAAATCCTACCTTAGCCGTTTGAGCAGCTGCAGGCAGCTTGCGTGCGGTAGAGGACTGACGCAACTACGATGAATTTGATTCAATGCACCGATCCCAACACCGACTTGTCCCACGATGCTCTGGCCTTTCCCCTTCTTGTCGCCTTTTTTATTACCCGTCTTGTTCCTTTTTTGTGGAGCCGCCATGGCCGTTGAAGAACCGCGTTACACCGTGCTGGTCTCAGACCCACCTTTTGAGGTGCGACGCTACGCCGCCTTCACGGTGGCCCAAACGCAAATCCAGGGCGACTTCGATGCCGCCAGCCGCAGCGGCTTTCGGCGCATCGCGTCTTACATCTTTGGCGACAACCTGCAAGCCGGGCTGGGCGCGCAGCGCAAGATTTCGATGACCGCACCCGTCACCGTGGTGCCCGAAACCGAAGGTTGGCGCGTGCATTTTGTGATGCCGTCTGCCGAAAGCGTGCAGACCCTGCCCCAGCCGCTCAACCCGCAAATCGAGCTGCGCCCCGTGCCCGAGCACGACACGGTGGCGGTGCGTTTCAGCGGCTTCACCACGCAGACCAGCATTCAAGAGCAGACCGAGCGCCTGCGGGCTTGGGCCAAAACCAAAAACCTCAAGCTCAGTCCCACAGCCCAAATCGCCCGCTACGACGATCCCTTCACCTTGCCGTGGAACCGCCGCAACGAGATATTGATTGACCTGATGCACTGAAAGCGACTGGGATCAATCGCCCGGTGCGGCATGCCCCGCTGGCCGCCTGTTGTAGCCTTGGGAGATGGTCAACACAGTCTTGCAGCCGTGACAGGGCGCATTCGCAAAAAACTCATTCAAGCCCAGCTTGGAGCCTTGCCCGCACCGCGCACTGGCGACGTGCTGTGCCCTCTGTGCGAGCGCGCCATTCCGCACAGCCAACAAGACGCGCACCATCTGGTGCCCAAGTCACATGGGGGCGCGGACACCGTGCTGCTGCACCGCATTTGCCACCGCCAGATCCATGCGCTGTTCACCGAGACCGAATTGGCCCGCACCTATGCCACGGTCGAAGCCTTGAAGCAGCCCGAAGAGATGGCCCGCTTCATCTGTTGGGTGCAAACCAAACCCGACGCATTTTTTGAAAAAAGCCGCAAGAGCCAACGGCTCCAAAACCGGCGCTGAAACCTGCCCACCACCATGCCTTTATCCATGCCCACACAGCCCACGACCAGCCGGATCGAGCTGAAAGACTTTCACTTGGCGACCCGCATTGGCACCTATGCGCCCAGCGACACCGTGCCCGATTACCACGCGCTCGACTTGACCCTGTGGATCGATCCCGCTCTGGTGCTGATTGCCCAAGACGGCATGGCGCATGTGTTCGATTACGACCCGCTGGTGATCGAGATCGAACGGCTGGCGGCCGATGGGCTGTATGAAACCCAAGAGCGGCTGATGACGCGCATCGTGCAAGCCTGCGCGGCTTGCCCAGCCATCGAGGCGCTCGAGATGGCTCTGCGCAAATTCCCGGTGCGTGCGGGCAGCGGTTCTTTGGGTGTGCGTTTGGCGGTGGACAGCGCACAACTGCAGCGCATGCGAGACACCGCGCTCAGGGCGTGAGCCACTCCCAAGTGTTGGCGCTCAGCTGCGCCCTGCGATGCCCGTCGCGCGACAGCGCCAGCCAGTCCATCTGAAGCACCTGCGCACGCAGCAAGGTAAAGCTGTGTGTAGGCGCGGGGGCATTGGCCTTGGGTGCATCAGCCATGCCACTGCTTTGTGGCAACACCGCACCCGGCGGCAGTGGTGACAAATAATCACCCGCAGCCGCCGACTGTTTGACCCCTTGCCAAAGCGCCTCGACCTCGGGGCCAGAGGTGATGACCGAGCAAGTCACCCGCACCCGCAATTGCCAGCTCAAACGCGCACTCCAAAACACCAGCACCGCTGAGGCTTGAGCCTGCAGTTGGGCCACTTTGGGGCTGCGGCTGTCCGTGTAAAAAGTCAGTTGCCCGGCTACGGCATCCACCTGCCGCAGCACCACGGTGCGAGCATCGGGCAAACCGTCTGCATCGGCAGAGGCCAGCACCGGCGTGCGCCATTCGTGGTGCCGGTCCAGACTGGCTCGGCCTAGCTCTTTCCAAATTTGCGGGCCAATTTCTTCGGGCGTTTGCAGGTGAATTTTCATGATGCTGGGGTTGCGTTGGGTGGGAGCTTCAACCGAATGGTCTGACGTGTCATGCGGGCTCACAACAACACAATCTCCACAGTTCCTGTGAGCACCGGGCGGCACAAAATCTTGTAGCCATCGGCATCAAAGTTGGCGGCCACTTGGCTGGCCGTTTGGCTCAGTTGGCGGGCCGCTTCGGGTGTGGGGGCGCTGCCCAGATAGCACCAGTGCTTCACAACGTGGATTTGCGTGAGTTCACCATCGCGCTCGACCAAACCCACCGCGCCCGGGTACGGCCAGCACTCCACGCGCAGCGCCAGCAGGCTGCTGAACAGGCGTTCGCGGTGCACTTCGGGGGTTTCGTCGCCCCGGCACACACCCGCACATTGGCGAATGGCGGCCCTGAAGCAGGCTTTGCCGGTGGACAATTTTTCGAGGCCCAGTGGGCCGTAGCACAGCTTGTTTTGGTCAGCGATGGCGCGCAGCGCACCGAGTGCGGCGTGGCGGCTGGCGTACAGGCCATACAGCTCGGGCTGGCTGGCAAAGTCGATGTCACGGGCATAGACCACTTGCGGCACTTCGCCCGTCAGTTGCAGGCTGCACAGCTGTTGATTGCGGCGCAGTTTTTGGTTGAACAAGGGGTGCTGGGCCTTGATCATTTGCGCCTCCAACAGCAGCGCGCCGATCTCGCCCGCCGTGCGGATGTGGCTGATGCGCTGGGTTTGGCGCAGCATGCGCGCCTCGTCGGGCGTGCGCAGGTGCGACAGCAATCGCGCACGGATGTTGATGCTTTTGCCGATGTACAGCGGCAAGTCGCCTTCCTCGCCATGAAAAATGTAAACACCCGCCCCGGTGGGCGCGTCTTCGATGGCGCCCCGCAGGTGCTGGGGGTATTCGTAAACGCGCTCGGCCTCGAAGTCGTCGCGGCGGCGGCGTGGGGAAATGCTGGCCATGTCAGGTTCGATCAGATCAGGTGGCGTGTTGGTGGATGGTCGCCACCACCACGCCCCAGATATCCACGCTTTGGCCGTCTTTGGGCACGATGTCGGGGTAGTCAGGGTGGGCCGCTTGCAGGCGCAGGCCCTGCGGGTTCAGGCGCAGGGTTTTGCAGGTGAAGTCGCCATCGACCACGGCCAACACGATCTGGCCGTCGGCCGGTGTGATGGCGCGGTCCACCAGCACCACCGAGCCATCCAGGATGCCCACATCGCGCATGCTTTCGCCGCGCACGCGGATGTAAAACGTGGCCTGTGGGTGCTTGACCAGTTGCTGCATCAGGTCGATGCGCTCGACCTGGTGGTCTTCGGCGGGTGACGGAAAACCCGCCGCAATGCAGGCGGGCAAGGCCTGCAGCCACCAGTTTCCGGGGGGCAGGGCTTGTGGGGTGTCTGGGGCGTGCATGGTGTGGGCGACTTAAAATACTGTTTATATTTACAGTATACTGACCTCGTCATGCTTCCTGCAGTTGCCTGACATTTTTGTTGATTGACGCCCCGGGCTTTGCGGCTCGGGGCTTTTTTTGGGTCTGTCCCTTACGCCAAGTCAAAGCGCCACATACCGGCCATCGCCTTGCCAAGCAATTTGCCCCTGCGCGTGCAGCTCGGCCAGGTGCATGCCGATGGTGTTGCGCTCTGCGCAGGGCACAAAGGGCACGTCGTAGCCTTGCGGGTACAGCAGGCGGCGGCTGACCAGCTCGTCCAGGCTGTGCGGCGTTTGTAAATATCCCAGCAGTTGCGCGCTGCGCTCGTCGATCTTGCTGGCAAAGCGCTCCAAATCGGCCAAAAACTGCGCCCGATCGGTGATGACCGCTTTGTGGTGCGAGGTGGCCCAGATGCGGGCGTCCAGCTCTGCCACTTTCTTCAAGGTTTGCCGAAAGTCGCTCAGACTGGAGGTGGCGTCGCCGTAATACGGGCCAAAGCCGCTCAGGTCGATGTCGCCAATGAAGGCCAGACCTTCGCTCTCGACCACCAAGGCGCAGTGCCCCGCCGTGTGGCCCGGCAGGTGGTGCGCCCGCACCCGCACGCCGCCGCCCAGGTCCCAGACCGCGCCGTCGCTGTAAGCCGTGGCGTCGGGTCGGGGCTGGTAATGAAAATCCTTTTGCACGATGGCGTGCATGGCGTCCAGCACCTCTGCGGGGTAACCGTAGTGTTGGCACAAACCGTCCCACGATTGGGCCGCCGCCAAGTCGGCCTCGTGCACCTGCACGCGGGCTTGGGGCAGGCGGTGCAGCCCCGCCATGTGGTCTTCGTGCACATGGCCCAGGATGACCAGGTCCACCGTGTCCAGTTCGGGGCCGATGCGGTTGGCCACCTCGGGCGTGTCAAAGGCCACGCGCGTGTCAGCGCCCTGCACGATGAGCTGGTTGCCATCGGGGTATTTGCCCGATTTTTCTCCCAGGTGCACACGCACCGCTCCGAAATTCAACACCGAAGCCATGAGGGCCTTTCATGAACAGCGCCCCACCCAGAGCGCGACGAGCCACTATAGCCAGCGTGACACCCCAGTGCTGCCGCGCACGCTACAGTGAACCGCATGACCGACCTGCCCTCCCCCGCCACGCTGGCCGCCACGGCCTTGATCGACAGCGACCACCCGGACGTGATCGCTTTGGCGCGCCAGCACGCGCAAGGCGCCACCGACCGCGAACGCGCGGTGTCGCTGTACCTGGCGGTGCGCGACCAGTTTCGTTATGACCCGTACCGCATCGAGCTGTCCACCGAGGGCATGCGCGCCAGCTCGGTGATTGCCCAGGGCTCGGGTTGGTGTGTGCCCAAAGCGGCCTTGATGGCGGCGGCTTGCCGCGCCGCCGGACTGCACGCCCGGCTGGGTTACGCCGATGTGCGCAACCACCTGAGCACCGAGCGTTTGCGCCAGACCATGCAGACCGATGTGTTCATCTGGCACGGCTATGCCGAAATCTGGCTGGACGGTCAATGGGTCAAGGCCACACCCGCCTTCAACATCGAGCTGTGCGACAAGTTCGGCCTGTTGCCGCTGGAGTTTGACGGGCGAAACGATTCGATTTACCACCCGTTTGACAAAGCAGGAAACCGGCACATGGAGTACGTGAAGCAGCGCGGCACCTTTGACGACATGCCGCTGAACCAAATCGTGCACGATTTCAAAACCGTCTACCGCAGCTGGATGGCCGAGCACGACCACCTGCGAAACGCCAGTTTCCAGCAAGACGTGGAACGGGAAACCCGCTGAGGTCCAACCGTTTTCCCTCGTACAAAGGGTTAAACCACATTTGCCAATACAAATAATGGATATGATTTTGATGAATTACTCATCAAAGTCATCATGCCTAAACTATTTGCAATTTTCACTTTGGCTTTGTTGTGCTCCGCTGCTGATGCACAAAACACCAGCTGCTCGGCTGAGGCCTGTGAGGAAAAATGGGCAGGCGCTGCCACAAACAGCAACCTCAAAAATTGCGTCAAAGACGCCGTGGGTGAAGCCATTTGATGGGGCCATGGCACAACCTGCCACTGCTTCGACCAACACTGGGCATCGCTTGGCTGGCACTGGGGATTTTTTCGCAGGCTTGGGCCGATCAGCTGCAAGGCCGTGTGGTCAAAGTGGCCGACGGGGACACCGTCACAGTGCTGGATGGCCAGCGCCAACAGCACGTGATTCGGCTAGGCGGCATTGATGCGCCCGAAAAAACCCAGCCTTATGGACAAAAGTCAAAGGCCCACTTGTCACAGGCGGTGTTTGACCAAGCCGTGACCGTGGAATTTGACAAACGCGATCGCTATGGCCGCATCGTTGGCAAAATTCTTATCGGCGAGAAAGACATCAACTTGCAACAAGTGCAAGCGGGTTGGGCTTGGCATTACAAACAGTACCAGCGCGAACAGCGCCCTGAAGACCGCGTCATTTATGAAGAAGCTGAGCGCCAAGCGCGTCAAACACACGGGGGTCTGTGGCAAGGACAAGGCCCCACCCGCCCGGAGCCACCGTGGGAATACCGCGCACGCCTGAAGTCAGAACGGCAGACGGTACAAACCAGCACACCCCAGCTTGCCAGCAGCGCTCAATAGCCGCCCTACAGCGCGTCACTGCATCACAGCGCCCCCAAGATCAGCCGGGGCGAACCATCTTGCAGCTGCTGGGCAGACGGGCCTGCTCAGCCTTGATCTGCCGCACCACCTTGAAGCCATAGCCTGAGCCTTCGACATCAAAGGGCACGCCGGGTTCACCTTGGCGCTGCATCACGCCCACCACCAGCGGCTGCTGAAACTGGTGGTCTTCGGCGCGCATGAAACCGGTCTGTCCGGCCATGCTGACGCGGGCTTTTTCAAGGGCCAGCGCCACGGCCACCGGTTCGGTGCTGCCCGCTTTTTCGACCGCCTGCGCCAGCGCCTCCACCATCAGCTGCATGCGCACGTGCACATAGTCTTCGGAAGGTTTGGCAAAGCGCTGGCGGAAGGACTGGTAAAACGCCTCGCTGGCCTTGCCCGGCACATTGGGTAGCCAGTCGGCCACCGCGATCACGCGGTCTACGCCCGCATCGCCCAGTGCAGCAGGTGCGCCCAAGGCGTTGCCATAAAAGGTGAAGAACTTGCCTTCGTAACCCGCTTCTCTCGCGGCCTTGACCAGGAGCGTCAGATCATTGCCCCAGTTACCCGTGATGACCGCTTGCGCGCCACTGGCCTTGATCTTGGCAGCGTAGGGCAAAAAGTCTTTCACCCGACCCATGGGGTGTAGCTCGTCACCCACCACCTTCACATCGGGACGCTTGTCGGCCAGCTGGCGTTTGGCTTCGCGCAGCACGGCCTGGCCAAAGCTGTAGTCCTGGCCAATCAGGTAAACCGACTTGAGTTTTTTGTCGCTCTGCAAGACCTGCATCAAAGCCGTCATGCGCATGTCGGCGTGCGCGTCAAAACGGAAGTGCCAGAAGCTGCACTTTTCGTTGGTCAGCGCCGGGTCGACCGCTGAATAATTCAAGAACAGCACGCGCTTGGCCGGCTCGCGTTCATTGTGTTTGTTGATGGCATCGATCAAGGCGGCGGCATTGGCCGACGAGTTGCCTTGCAAGACCACCTGCGCACCATCGTCGACGGCCGATTTGAGGGCCGACAAAGCCTCTTCGCTTTGGCCTTTGCTGTCGTAGCGCTCCAGCACCATGGGGCGCATGCCCTGCGCGGTCTTGACCCCACCACGCGCATTGACGCGCTCCACCGCCCAGGCGATGTTGCGCACCACCGCCTCGCCCGTGTTGCCAAATGGGCCGCTCAGGCCCTCGATGAGGGCCAGCTTGATGGGGGCTGGCGATTGCGCCCAAGCAGGTGCAAAGCACAAGGCTGCAGCCAGAGAAACCAGCGCACGGCGGGAAGACATAAAGGACAAAAGCATATGAAAAACAGAACCCGCTCAAAGCGAGTTGAGACCAGAAAGGCGCGAAGTGTAACTGTCTGAAGGATGAGCGACCGTCAGAGGTATTTCCCGCCAGATGTGGGCCCTGTGAAAGGAGCTCCCTCTGAGAGGTATTTCCGTGGGGGTGTTCCCTGTGGAGAGGCAGCCCCTGCGGAGAGGCTGCCACTGTGGGAGGCCGCCCCTGCGGCCGAATGCCTGCTTGCCCTTTGCCCTTGAATGAACGTTGTGGTCAGCACACCTTCGCGAGCAGGGGCTCTCTCCCACAAGGACAGCTCAGCGAACGCGCACGCAGACGCAGACGCACGGTGGCTTAAACCAGTTCGTGCAAAGGCCAGCGCGGTTTCACATCGAAGCTGTAACGCGCCTCGGCCGTCTGCGCGCCCGACTGCAAACGCATGGCAGCCGCCATGGCGATCATGGCGCCGTTGTCGGTGCACAGGTGCAGCTCGGGGTAATGCACACGCACTTGGGCTTTGGCGCAGGCGGCATTCAGCTGAGCCCTCAACTCGCGGTTGGCCCCCACGCCTCCGGCCACCACCAAACGCTTCATGCCCGTAGCCTTGAGCGCATTCATGGATTTTTTGAGCAGCACTTCCACAATCGCGGCCTGCGTCGATGCGGCCAAGTCGGCCCGCTCGGGCGCGCCTTCGGTGTGGGCGGCGGGGCCGATCTTCTGGCTTTGGGTCAGCACGGCTGTCTTGAGGCCCGCGAAAGAAAAATCAAAGTCACCGCTGTGCAGCAAGGGGCGGGGCAACTTGTAAGCCGCAGGATTGCCCTGCTCGGCCAGGCGCGAGAGGCCTGGGCCACCCGGGTAAGGCAGTCCCATCAGCTTGGCCGACTTGTCAAAGGCTTCGCCTGCGGCGTCGTCAATCGTTTCACCCAGCAGTTCGTAGCGACCCACGCCGTCCACCCGCATCAGCTGGGTGTGCCCACCCGACACCAGCAAGGCAATGAAGGGGAACTCGGGCGGGTCGGCACTCAAAAACGGTGAAAGCAAATGGCCTTCGAGGTGGTGCACGCCCAGCACGGGCTTGCCCAAAGACGCGGCCAGCGCGCAGGCCACGCCCGAGCCCACCAGCAAGGCCCCAGCCAAGCCGGGGCCACGCGTGTAGGCCACCACGTCGATGTCACTCAATGTGGCCCCGGCCTCAGCCAGCACTTGGCGCGTGAGGGGCAACACCCGGCGGATGTGGTCGCGGCTGGCCAGCTCGGGCACGACGCCACCATAGGCTTGGTGCATCTCGATCTGGCTGTACAAAGCGTGCGAGAGCAGGCGCGGCAAAGCCTCACCCGTGGTCTCCACCAGCGCCACGCCCGTTTCATCACAAGAAGATTCGATACCCAAAATTCGCATAACAGGTAGTTTAAGCGGGGCATGGGCCATTGCTGGGGGCTTGGCGATAATCCATTGTAGGAGCGACGCCCTCGTCGCGAATGGTTTTTTGAGCCTTTCGCAACGCACGAGGAAGCTTTCGCGACGAGGGCGTCGCTCCCACATCAGCCCGACCTATCTCAAAGCCCCGACATGACCACACTCCGACTGATTTCATCCATGGCCACCAAGCCGCTGCTGGCCGATCTGGTGGCTCTGTACCAAGCGCAGACCCCTCACTTTCAAGTGCAGGTCGAGTCGGTCGGCGGCGTCGATGCGGCCAAGCGCGTGCAGGCAGGCGAAGCCTTTGACGGCGTGGTTTTGGCCAGCGACGCCATCGACAAACTGATCGGCAGCGGCCATGTGCTGACGGGCAGCCGCGCCGACCTGGTGCGCTCGGGTGTGGCGGTGGCCGTGCCTGAGGGCCAGCCCGTGCCCGACATCTCGACCGAAGCCGCGCTCAAAGCCGCTGTTCTGGCCGCGCCCACGCTGGGCTATTCCACCGGCCCGAGCGGCGTGCAACTGGCCAAGCAATTCGAAGCCTGGGGCATCGCGCACGAAATCGCCCCGCGCATCGTGCAGGCCAAGCCGGGCGTGCCCGTGGGCTCCTTGGTGGCGCTGGGCGAAGTGGCGCTGGGTTTTCAGCAACTGAGCGAAATGCTGGGTGTGCAGGGCATCACCATCGTGGGCGGCCTGCCCCCGGCGGTGGAGATCATCACCACGTTTTCAGGTTCAGTGGCTGCCACCAGCAGCCAAGCCGATGCGATGCGTACGCTGCTGGCCTTCTGGCAGTCGCCAGCCTGCGACCTACTCAAGCGCCAGCACGGTATGGCACCAGCCTGAACGCCATACCCATATAACCAGCGGTTATCTGGTTTCCAGCACAATCTCGCGCATGGGAATCAGCCACTACATCAAGGACATCGGGCGCGGCAAAGACGGGGCGCGTGCGCTCAGCCGCGAGCAAGCTGCCGACCTGATGGGCCAGGTTCTGGACCAGCAAGTGAGCGATCTGGAGCTTGGCGCGTTTTGCATCGCCATGCGCATCAAGGGCGAAACGCCCGAAGAGATGGCGGGTTTTCTGGACGCCACCCATGCCCGGCTGAACAAGGTCCGCATTGGCCAGACACCGACCGTGGTGCTGCCCAGCTACAACGGGGCCCGCAAGCTGCCGGTGCTCACGCCACTCTTGGCCCTGCTGCTGGCACGCGAGGGCGTGGCTGTGGTCGTGCACGGCGCGGCCACCGAAGACAAACGCGTGAGCAGCCAAGCGGTGTTCGCGCATCTGGGCGTAACCCCTGTGGATCGTGTGGGCCCTGCTGAGGCCGGACAAGTGCAGTTCATCCCCACCGGCGTTTTGAACGCTGGACTGGACCGCCTGCTGGCCGTGCGCCGCGTGGTCGGTCTGCGCAACCCCGGGCACAGCCTGGTGAAACTGATGAAACCCTGTGATGGCCCCGCACTGGTGGTCAGCAGCTACACCCACCCCGAATATTTGCTGTCGATGTCGGCCACCTTTGCCCTGACGGGCCAGCATGCCCTGCTGCTGCGCGGCACCGAAGGCGAGCCCGTGGCCGATGCCCGCCGCACCCCGGCCATGGATGTTTTCAAAAATGGCCAGACGGTGCGCGTGCAAAACCAACAAGAAGGCTCACTCGTGCAAGTGCCCGAACTGCCCACGACCGACGCTGCGGCCACCGCCCTTTACACCGAACATGTGCTGCAAGGCCTTTTGCCGGTGCCGGGGGCCATTGCCTTGCAAGTTCAACACATCCTGCGCGAGGTGAGCCCATGAACCATGTCCTGCCCCCCTGTGGGAGCGAGCCCCTGCTCGCGAATGGATGCGCTGACACGGCAAGCTTTCGGCCGCTGGGGCAGCCTCCCACAGAACACAAAAGCACTTCAAGCCCCATCCCCCGTGGGAGCGAGCCCCTGCTCGCGAATGACCGCACAGCAACAGCACTTCATCAAGGCCGCTGCACGCTGGTGGGCGCAGGCCCCGGCGACCCGGAGCTGCTCACGCTCAAAGCCGTGAAAGCCATTGCCAGCGCCACCGTGCTGCTGGTGGACGACTTGGTCAACGACGCGGTGCTCGAACACGCCTCGCCCAGCGCCCGCATCGTGAATGTGGGCAAGCGCGGCGGCTGCAAGAGCACGCCTCAGGCCTTCATCGACAAGCTGATGATCACCGCCGTGCAAGAAGGTGAGCATGTGGTGCGCCTCAAAGGCGGCGACCCCTTCATCTTTGGCCGGGGCGGCGAAGAAGTCGAACACCTGCGCGCAGCGGGCATTGACGTCGAGGTGGTCAACGGCATCACCTCGGGCCTGGCGGGCATGAGCAGCCTGGGCGCACCGCTCACCCACCGCGAACATGCACATGGCGTGGTGTTTGTGACCGGCCACGCCAAGCCCGGCGACACCGGCACCGACTGGGCGCAACTGGCCACCACCGCCCACCAGTCCAAGCTGACGTTGGTAATTTACATGGGCGTGAGCAGCCTGGATCACATCAGCCAAGGCTTGCTGCAAGGCCTGCCAACCCACACTCCCGTGGCCGTGGTGCAGCACGTCAGCTTGCCTGCACAGCGCCAAGCGTTGACCACGTTGGGTGAACTGGTGAGCACGGTGCAGCGCAAAGGCCTGCAAAGCCCCAGCATCATTGTGGTGGGCGATGTGGTGCAGGGGGCACGGGCTTGGCAACAGGCTAAGCCATACACAGAGGCTCAGCGAACCGCTTGACCTGATGCCGCCCTGTGGGAGCGAGCCCCTGCTCGCGGATGGTGGTTGAAGCATTTTCCCTTGATCCATTAGACATTCGGTCGCAGGGGCGACCTCCCACACAAGACAAGTACCCCACACAAGACGATCTCCGCCCCAAACGGCATCGGCAACGGGCATTCTCAACCCCGCCGCTTACACTCCTGACCCATGAATACATGGGATGCTGTGATCGTGGGTGCCGGGGCTGCCGGTTTGTTTTGCGCCGGTCAGGCAGGCCAGCGCGGCCTCAAGGTGCTGGTCATCGACCACAGCGACAAGATGGCGGAAAAAATCCGCATCTCGGGTGGCGGACGTTGCAACTTCACCAACCGTTTGCTCGACGCATCGGCACCGCAAAAGCACTTCATCAGCCAGAACCCGCACTTTTGCCGCTCGGCCCTGTCGCGCTACACCCCGCAGGACTTCATCGATCTGGTGCAAAAGCACGGCATCGCTTTCCATGAAAAGCACAAAGGTCAGCTGTTTTGCGACCACTCGGCCGAAGACATCATCCGCATGCTGCTGGCCGAGTGCGAAGCCGGGGGCGTGACGCTATGGAGCGCTTGCGCAGTGAAGTCTGTGCGGCACCACACACAAGACGCTCAAACCACGCACTACGTGCTGGAAACCGACAAAGGCCCGGTGCAAACCACCTCGCTGGTGGTGGCCACGGGCGGCTTGTCCATCCCCAAGATCGGCGCCACGGGCTGGGGCTACGAGGTGGCCACCCAGTTTGGCCTGCGCCTGGTCGAGCGCCGCCCGGGCCTGGTTCCTTTGACGTTTGACGGCGATGCCTGGGCACCTTATGCCCAACTGGCGGGCCTGGCTTTGCCAGTGGGCATTGAGACGGGTGAGAAAAAAACCCGCATGCACTTTGACGAAGACCTGCTGTTCACCCACCGCGGGCTGTCAGGCCCCGGCGTGCTGCAAATCTCGAGCTACTGGCAAGAAGGCACACCCATCCGACTGAATCTGGCACCCGACGTCAAGCTGCCCGAACGTTTGCAAGACGCCAAGCTGCGCTCCAAAAAATTACTGGGCAACGAATTGGCCACCTTGGTACCCAGCCGCTTGGCCGAAGCCTGGGTCAGCCAGGACCCGGCCTTGCAACGCACCTCAGCCGAAGTGCCCGACAAAGCCTTGAACAAATTGGCCGAAGCGCTGTCGAACTGGACTCTTACGCCCACGGGCAGCGAAGGCTACAAAAAAGCAGAAGTGACCTTGGGCGGCGTCGACACCCGCGACCTGTCTTCGCAAACCATGGAGTCCAAACAGCCCGGCTTGTATTTCATTGGCGAAGTGGTGGACGTGACCGGCTGGCTGGGGGGTTACAACTTCCAGTGGGCGTGGGCCAGCGCCCATGCCTGTGCGCAGGCTTTGCCTGCACACATCAAGACCTGAATTCAGGCCATCGCTGACACGGGTTTTGTGATGGGCTGCTTGAAGGCTTCAGCGCTCTCTGAGGCCAGCGGCAGGCCTTCGGCGCGAAAGCGCATGCAAATGTCGAACATCAATTCCGAGACCAGGCGTTTTTGACCGTTCTGCAGATCGTTGATCCAAAAACTGGTCTCCAGCGTCACCTCACTGGCTGCAACAGAGGCGATCAGCACATCTCCTGGCGGCTCTGGCAAGACGCGAGCAGACGTCTGGAGTGATTGAAAAATCAACTCCCGAGCCCGGGGGTAGTCGGCCACATCGGCAATTTTCAAAACGAAGGACACCCGAAAATCGTCGTTGCTCAGGGTGTGGTTTTGCAACACGCCCTTGATCACACTGCTGTTGGGGATCAAGCTTTCAGTGCCCACGGCGTCACGCACTACCACGGCGCGGCTACTCATCTGCACCACCCGCCCGGTGATCTTGTCGATGGTCACGTAATCGCCCACCTTGAGCGCACGCTCAAGCAGCACGTACAAGCCACTCACGAAATTGACAACAAACTCCTGCAAGCCAAAACCCAAGCCAATGCCCATGGCCCCGGCAAATGCTGCCAGTGTGGTCAGATCCACGCCTGAGCTGACCAGCACCCCCACCAGAGTGAACACAAAGAGACCCACACTGAAGAGGCGCGTCAGAATCAAGGCGTCATTGCCCTGTATCGTGCTCTGTCGTGCATAGCGCTTGAGCAAGCGGTCCACCAAGTCGGCAATTTGCCCTGCCACCGTGAGCGCCACCACGCCCATGAGCACGCCGGTGACGATGTTGGCACCCTTGAACACCTGCTCGCCAATGGAAAATTCAATGGCCTGTATCAGGGTGGTGATGGGTTGAAACAATCCAAAAAATGTCAGTACAACCACCGCGACAGCCGACCACTCAATCAGGTGCAAAAAAATTCGCAGGACCTCATGTGGGTGAAGAACATGACGGAAAAACCAACCCACCGTGCGAATGACCAGCACCCACAAAGTCAGTGAAAGCACCTTCCACAACACCATCAATTCATATGCAGTCAGGCCACGAAGCCAGCCCACACCAAAAAAACCCGACAGAGTCAGCACCGCCACCACAGCAGGGCCCATGACTTGAACAGCATGATGGACATAGCCCGACCAGCGGCCTGTCACAGTGAAACGCCCCATTGCCACATGGCGTGCGGCATAACCTGCTGCAATACTCAGCACGCACAAAATGCACTGCAAGGCAAAACTTCCCAAGGGCAAGCTCTGGTAAGCGTGATAGGCCATGGATTGGTAAAACCCGTCACCGCTCATCACCACCTGATCTATCTTCATGAAGTTCATGTCCATACGCAACGATCCAATCAGTCAATAAGTGAAGCGTCTGCCCAACTGCACAAACACGTTGTAGACATTGCCTGAGCCCCGTGCTGCACCCAGATAGATGTCACCGATCTTGCTGTCGACCGCAACGAAGGCTGTCGCGCTGTAACGAGTTCGCATCGCCTCGCCCTGAAGCCAGGCATCACCCGCTTCCAAGACGGCTCCCACGTAGGTTTTTTGCTTAAGCAAGCCTCCTTCGGTCAACCGATACATGTAAGTGCCCTGCGCATGGGCCAGCTGGTTGCCTGCCAGCTGCCCCATTCGATAGGCCCCCATGAGCTGAAAGCCTCCCAAAAACAGGAGCGTAGGAGACTGACACTTTTGGCAATCCTGGATCAGCCTCTCTTGGGCCAAATTCAAACCAAGATTAAAAAAATGCGGTCCAAAGCCGTAAGCCACTTTGGCACTCAAACGCCCTGTTGCATAAGAGTTACCTGAAATTCCTTGCTCAACACTGGCGTTCAAGTAATAACCCCGAGTGGGAAAACTCAACGAATCCAGTTGGTCGACTTGCAATTGGGTCTTCAGCCCGTTGTAACTGAAGTCACTGACTGACGCACCAGAAGAAGCCAGTATTTCGTTGTAGGTGTCCATGGTTCGGCGTATACGACCAGAAGTCAGACCCACTTTGATATTCGCTTTTCTCTCCCAGTCATAGACCAGCTGCGCATCCCAAGTCTGAAGCGTTTGGTTGAAGTAAGTGAGTTTTTGGGTGCTCAAATCGTCACGATCAATTGCAGTGCCGTAAATAGGCAACTGGTTACGGTCCCAAGCGACTCCAGTTTCCACACTCCAGCGGCTGGACAAGCGCTGGTACAAACGAGCTGCAAATTCAGACTGAGTCCCCACTCGGGCATCCAGAGAAAACTCAAGACCTGACGGGGTCAACCAAGGGCGTCGGTAGCCTAATCCCATCGTAAATTGCGTCACACCGTTGGCCTCTGCGGAAAAGCCCAAAGTGGTTTTCATGAAGTGTGGGCTGTAAGGTTTTTCCCGAACCTGAACGATCAACTTGTACTGATCACCTTGCTGCTGCTCCAAAGCGTAACTGACCAGGTCAAAGTAACCACTGGTATACAGCTCATCTATGAAGCGCTCAGTTTCGCGCACAGAAAACTCTTGCTCCAGCAGCGGTGACAACACCGAGCGAATGTAAGTCTCCGGCACATCTTTTTGACCTTTGGCTTCAATCAGCACAATGCGCTTTTCTCGCTGATCAAATGACAGTTGGTTGGCCTGTGGTTTGGCTGTGGTTTGCGCAAAATGCGATTTCAAGCCAGCCCAACGCTCGCTGACATTGGACAGCGCAGCCTGGCCGCGTTGCACGATCTCGGCAGAACGGTTGAAATCAGCAAACCCCACATCTTGCAAGGACGGTTTGACCAGCACATCCTGCGGCCGCAGCAAGTCCAGATTTCTCTTTTCATTCTGACGGATCATGATGTCGATCATCCGGTTGGCTACCTCCAGCGCATGGTTAGCCTGCTCGTTGTTGCGGTCATCCGCGCCCCCCGCCAGAAACGACGCAACGATCACGTCTGCGCCTTCCTGCAAAGCAACCTCAACAGGCAAGTTGGCCACCAGACCACCATCCACATAAGTCTCACCCTCGATCTCCACAGGTGCAAACACGGCCGGGGCGGCCATGCTGGCCCGGATGGCCAAATGCAAAGCCCCGTGGTCAAAAACCTTCATCTCTCCATCGCGATAACGGGTCGCCACAGCGCGAAACGGAATCTTCAAATCATTGAAATTGACCTGTGGCGGTACATGTGCGGTCAGGTCCTGCAGCAATGCAAGAAAGCGTTGGCCATCACTGACGCCTCGGGCAAAGTTGAGCCCGCCGTTCTTGATCCCGAACTCCAGCTCAACCGGGTATTTCTGCTGATACGCACGGGTACTCGACGGCAGCTCCAGACGATTGAGCTGATCAAGCGCAACTTTCGCGGGGTCCAGCCCACCAATCACGCGTTCAATTTCATTCGTTGATAAACCACTGGCGTATAAACCGCCGATGACAGCCCCCATGCTGGTCCCCACAATGCGTGCAATCGGAATGTGGTCGTTTTCCAATTGACGCAGAACAGCCAAATGTGCAAAACCTTTGGCCCCGCCCCCGGCAAGAACAACGACAACCGATGGTGTGGCGGAGCGCACAGAAGGTGGCGCGGCAAACGCCACTTGCCCCCAACACCAAGGGGCGATCAAACTCAAAACAAGCGCTGCAAAGCGTTGGGCACGGCTCATCCGACGATCTAAATGGTCAAAAAATGTTTTCATTTGTGTTGCATTTTAGATACTCAGACTTTTTTGCAAGACTGAGGGCACGAGGACGGCCTGCAGGACCGTTTCAACATTTGCCCAAAGATGTGCTTTTGGGCACACAAAGTCGGCAAGTCACCGTTTTGCAGGCGCTATAATCTCAGGCTTTGCTGGCAAACCCCCGTCTGCCAAATACTAGTTCGTGACGGGGAACCGCCGAAACTGGGTTTCAAGGGCCCGATCTCCCTTGTTGCTACAGCCGGCACATTTTTGGAAAATTGATTCAATGACCACCATCCGCGTGAAAGAAAACGAGCCGTTTGACGTTGCCCTGCGTCGCTTCAAGCGCACCATCGAAAAACTCGGCCTGCTGACAGACCTGCGTGCCCGCGAGTTCTACGAGAAGCCCACCACAGAGCGCAAGCGCAAAAAAGCGGCTGCTGTGAAGCGTCATTACAAACGCGTTCGCAGCATGCAATTGCCCAAGAAGATGTATTGATCTTCTTTTGCATGGCCTGAAAAGGTCTGCAAACAAGCCCGCTGGAGGACGCTCAGGCGGGCTTTGTCGTTTATGCCTCCCCACTTTCGAACATCCAGGAGCCTCTCATGAGCCTGAAAGAACAGATCACCGAAGACATGAAGAACGCCATGCGGGCCAAAGACGCTGAGCGTCTTGGCACCATCCGCTTGCTGTTGTCGGCCATGAAGCAAAAAGAAGTCGACGAGCGCATTGAGCTGGACGACGTGGCCGTGGTGGCCATCGTGGACAAGCTCATCAAGCAACGCAAAGACTCGATCGCCGCTTTTGAACAAGCCGCCCGCCAAGACCTGGCCGACAAGGAAAAAGCCGAAATGGCGGTGTTGCTGGCGTACCTGCCCGAGCGCATGTCGGCCGAAGAAGTCACAGCGGCCGTTCAGGCCATCGTGACCGAACTGGGCGCCAAAGGCCCCGGCGACATGGGCAAAGTGATGGGCGCTGTGAAAGCCAAACTGGCCGGTAAAGCCGACATGGGCCAAGTGTCTGCCGCGGTCAAAGCCGCTTTGGCAGGCTGACAGCTTGCTGCCTTATCCAGCGATCAGGCAGCCAGGATCATGGCGGAGCCCAGCACCGCCATGACCGCACCGCCCCAAGCCCCCCAAGCGGGGCTGCGGCGGTAAACCACCCACAGCAGCGGCAGCAGCAAGATGGGGGTGAGTGACGAAAAAATCCCCACAAGATTGGCCTGCCCGGTTTTCAGCGCCTGCAAGATCAAGGTCATGCCCAAAGCCATCGCCACAGCGGCACTGGCCCAGGTGTTCAACAGGGTTTTGACAACCAACGGGTTTTGCACCCGCGCCACCTGCGCACCCGCCCAAAGCAACACAAGATGCGCCAGAAAGCTGGCCGAGGTGCGCACCGCAGACGCCGCCACAGCATCCACCCCTGAAGTCATCAAGGGCTTGATCATCAAGGTCGCCACCGACTGACACAGGGCAGCCAACAGGCCCAGCAAGACACCGACCATCAAAGTGCCCTGCGTTTTCTCCCACGCGTGGGTTTCGCTCTCGCGGCGGCCCCAGACGATGGCCACCATCACGCCCGAGACCAGCAAACTGCCGCCCAGCAAGGTCCAGCCCCACAGGGTTTCGCCCAAAAAAAGCCAGGCCAAAAAGGTGGAAAAAATGGCATGCGTGGCAAACAGCACCCCACTGCGGCGCGGCCCCAAGCGGTTCATGCAAGCAAACAGTGCCGTGTCGCCGATAAAAATGCCGATGAAGCCCGACAAGGCCAGCAACGCGACGTTGGCAGCATCCAGGCTGCGCCATTGCCCGGTGAACAGCGCCAGCGCCCAGAGCAGGGTCAGCGCAAAAAACAAGCGCCAGCGGGTGAATGCGAATGCGCCCATCTGACTGGCCGCTGCGGCAGAAAACAAACTGCCCACCGCCCATGACAAGGCGGCCAGCGCCGCCAGGAGTTCAGCCTGCACAGCGCTGCGGGCCTCAGCTGCCCGCCAGCTTCATGCGGTTGACCAGAATGGAGCCCGTGGTTTTGGCCCCCATGTTGTAGGTGTCTGCGCCCACGGCCTCGATGCCCATCAGCATGTCTTTGAGGTTGCCCGCGATGGTGATCTCGTGCACCGGGTAGGCGATCTCACCGTTTTCGACCCAGAAACCGCTGGCCCCGCGTGAATAGTCACCGGTCACATAGTTCACGCCCTGCCCCATCAGCTCGATCACAAACAGGCCTGTGCCCAATTTTTTGAGCATTTCGTCCAGGTTGTCGCCCGCTTGCGTCAGGCGCGAGGTCAGCGTCAGGTTGTGCGAGCCGCCGGCATTGCCGGTGGTCTTCATGCCCAGTTTGCGGGCCGAATAGCTGGACAGGAAATAGCCCTCCACACGCCCGCCCTTGACCACCTTGCGGCGTACCGAGCGCACACCTTCGTCGTCAAAAGGTGAGCTGCCCTTGCCGCGCAGCAAGAAGGGGTCTTCTTCGATGTCGATGTGCTTGGGGAACACTTTTTTACCCAGCGAGTCGAGCAAAAAGCTGCTCTTGCGGTAGAGCGCGCCACCACTCACGGCCTGCACAAAACCACCCAACAGGCCTGCAGCCACGGGCGACTCAAACAACACAGGGCACTCGGTGGTCGCGATCTTGCGCGCACCCAGGCGCGACAAGGCACGCTCTGCGGCATAACGGCCCACGGCTTCGGGCGAAGCCAGTTCATTGGCCGATCGCATCGAGGTGTACCAGGCATCGCGTTGCATTTCGGCGTTGCGACCGGGCAGTTTGGCAATCGGTGCCACCGAGATGCTGTGGCGCGAGCTGGCATAGCCGCCCCGAAAGCCGTGCGTGTGGGCACTGAAAAAGTGGCTTTGCTGGGCCGACACCGCCGCGCCGTCGCTGTTGGTGATGCGGCGGCTGGTTTTCAGGGCCGCAGCTTCGCATTCCAGCGCCAATTTGGCCGCCTCTTCGCTGTTGATGGACCAGGGGTGGAACAAATCCAGATCGCGGTGGTTCGTTTCGATGTCGGCCTCGTCGGGCAAACCGGCTGTGGGGTCTTCGGCCGTGAAACGGGCGATGTCATAAGCGGCCTGCACGGTGCGCTCAATCGCCGCTTTTGAAAAGTCTGAAGTGCTGGCATTGCCCCGACGGTGGTCCACATAGACCGTCACGCCCAGGGATTTGTCGCGGTTGCGTTCCACATTTTCCAACTCGCCTTTGCGCACGCTGACCGACAAGCCGCAGCCCTCGGAGGCTTCGGCACCGGCGTTGGTCGCGCCCAGCTTTTTCGCGTGATGCAGGGCGATGTCCACCAAGCCTTCAAAATGGTCACGCGAATAACTGAAGCCGTCATGCGGCTGTGACGCAATAGCGGTCGATGCGGAGGCTTTTTTGGCGGTGGGTGTTTTCACGGGAATGGTCTCAAAGCAGATGGCGAACGCGCAGCTCGCAGTGGCCGCTATGATACTTGCCACCCAGCCTCTGCGCTGTCCTTGAGAACGAGTTCCCCCAGTCATGTCCCGTAAACCCAAAAAAGGCTATTTCGTCCGCGGTCAATTTGTTGCCGAAGGCAGCGAACTCGACCTGGAGTACAAGCGCGAGCTCAAAGGCGGCCTGGACGGCCCCAGCCGCACCGAACTCAAGCGCGAAAGCACCGAACTGCAAGAACTCGGCACCGCCTTGCTGACCCTGCGCAAAGACCTCATGGAAGGCTTGAACCTGCCCGACAAACTGGTCGATGGCCTGGCCGAAGCCAAACGCATCACCAACTTTGAAGGCAAGCGCCGCCAGATGCAATTCATCGGCAAGCAAATGCGTTTGCTCAGCCCCGAAACCCTGCAAGCCGTGCGCGAAGCCCTGGACATTCAGCGCCTGGGCAGCGCCAAAGACACCCAGGCCCTGCACCTGGCCGAAGCCTGGCGCGACCGCCTGATCGCTGACGATGCCGCTGTGGGCGAATGGATTGCACATTACCCGCAAACCGACATTCAGCAGCTGCGTGCCCTGGTGCGCCAGGCCCGCAAAGATGCCGTGCCGGTGACCAACACGGCGGTGTCGCAAGGCTTGGCCCCGCGCCAAAGCCGAGCCTACCGTGAGATGTTCAAACTGGTCCGCAGCATCCTGACGGACGGTGCCAGCGATGAGTCCCCTGAAAGCGAAGACGATGAGTGAAAGCCTGCATGACCCCGTCAAAATCGGCATCGTGTCGATCAGCGACCGCGCCAGCACAGGGGTTTACGAAGACAAGGGCCTGCCAGCCTTGCAAGAATGGCTCACCCGCGCCCTGCTCAACCCCATCACGTTTGAGCCGCGCCTGATCCCCGACGAAAAGGACCGCATCAGCGCCACCCTGATCGAACTGGTCGATGCCGGTTGCAGCCTGGTGCTGACCACCGGGGGCACAGGCCCCGCCCTGCGCGATGTGACCCCCGAGGCGACGCTGGCTGTGGCCGACAAAGAGATGCCTGGATTTGGCGAACAAATGCGCCAGATCAGCCTGAAATTTGTGCCCACTGCCATCTTGTCGCGCCAGGTGGCCGTGATCCGGGGCCAAAGCCTGATCATCAACCTGCCGGGACAGCCCAAATCGATTGCGGAAACACTCGAAGGCCTGAAGGATGCCGACGGCAAACCGGTGGTGCACGGCATTTTTGCGGCCGTGCCCTATTGCGTGGACCTGATCGGCGGCCCCTACATGGAAACACGCGACGAGGTCTGCAAGGCCTTCCGCCCCAAAACCGCGATCCGACCTGCACGCTGAGTCAAGGCCTGTCCGGTGAAGAAGTCCAAAGCGAACGTGCCCACACCTGTCCACCAACCAGCGCTGTCAGGCTGGCGTTTGCGCTGGTACACCGTCATTTTTGAAGCCGACACGGCCGCTGGCCGAAGCTTTGATCTGATGCTGATTGCGCTGATCCTGTGCAGCATCGGCGTGGTCATGGCCGACAGCGTGACCCACATCCATGTCCAATACAGTTTCGCTTTTGCATCGGCCGAGTGGCTGTTCACCGTCTTGTTCACGCTGGAATATCTGGCACGGCTGGCCTGCAGTCCCAAGCCATGGCGTTATGCCACCAGTTTTTTTGGTGTGGTCGATCTGGTCTCGGTGTTGCCCACCTATCTGGCGCTGTTCTTTCCGGAGTTGTATGCCCTGATCGATGTGCGGGTGCTGCGGCTTTTGCGGGTGTTTCGCGTGCTCAAACTGGCCGCTTACGTCAGCGAATACCAGTCACTGGCCAACGCCTTGGTGGCCAGCCGTCGCAAGATATTGGTGTTTTTGTCGGCTGTGCTCATGCTGGTGGTGGTCATGGGCACCATCATGTATGTGGTCGAAGGCCCTGCCAACGGCTTCACCAGCATCCCCACCTCGGTTTACTGGGCCATCACCACCATGACCACCGTGGGCTTTGGCGACATCACCCCTAAAACCGATCTGGGTCGGCTGATTTCCTCGGCCATGATGCTGCTCGGCTGGGGCACATTGGCGGTGCCGACCGGCATTGTGACGGCTGAAATGACCAGCCACAAGCTGGGCCACAGAGGCCAGCCCACCACACGAACTTGTCACCAATGCCTGAGCGAAGGCCACTTGGTCAACGCGCAATATTGCTTCCAATGCGGGGCCCCCTTGCCCGACTACCTGCACGAAGAACAGGACTGACAGCCGCTCCACTAGAAGCCTTTTGGCAGGGGGCCGCCTTTATCTTTGGGTATAATCCATTTTTCGGCAAGAGCGACAGCAGCACCTCCGGCTAGACCACCGCCATCAGCGCGACGCCCCCATGCGGGCCGGTCACCGTTCCGCAAGGACTGCATTCCAAATGTTCGCCCACCATCTTGCCATTGCAAATTTGACGCCCATATAGGGTGTTGATTTGTGTCCTACAAGCCCGCGCCGGGATGTATTTGGCGCTGACTGTGTCCGTTTCCTTGTCTGTTTTGATGTTCTGAGGTGTTCATGCCTGCTCAAAAGTCGAAGAAGCCTGCCCAGGCCCCTGCCAAATCCAAAATCGTTGCCAAAACCGCCGCTGCCAAAAAAGCCCCCGCGCCCGTCGCCAAGGCCAAAGCAGCAAGCAAAGTGACTGCCAAAGCACCCGCCAAAAAGCCCGCCCCCGTGGTGAGCAAGGCCAAAGTGCCAACCCCTGTGGCTGCCAAACCGGCAACCAAGGCAGTTTCCAGCACGGTCAAAGCAACGGCCACCCGGGCGACTCCTGTCCTGCCTGTGAAGAAAGCCGCCTCCGTGCCCGCCAAGAAATCTGAAGTGATCGTTAAAAAACCCGCCGCCAAAGCCAAAGAGGCCGTGGCTGAAGTGGAAGTGAAGAAAACCGCCAAAGCTGCCGCACCGGCGGCAGACAAAAAGCCTGCGGCGAAAAAAGCCGTGACCGGGGCCAAGCGCGGCCCCAAGAAAAAAGGCAGCATCGCCGAGCCCAGCATGGACGATGATCTGGACATCGAAGCCGACCTCGAAGGCGAGCCGGTCGTCGAAGCGGGCTCCGAGACCGCTGAAAAGGTCAAGCCCCTGCGCATGAAGATCAGCAAGGCCAAAGAACGCGCCTTGATGAAGGAATTTGGCCTGGACGAAACCGTCCTGACCGAAGCCGAAATGAAGCAGCGCCGCGACCGCCTGAAAGCCCTGATCAAGCTGGGCAAGACCCGTGGCTACCTGACGAATGGCGAAATCAGCGACCACTTGCCCGACAAGCTGGTCGATGCCGAAACCCTTGAAGTGGTGATCGCCACCCTGAACGACCTGGGTGTGGCTGTGTACGAGCAAACGCCTGACGCCGAGAGCCTGATCATCACGGACAACGCGCCCACCGGCTCGACCGAAGAAGAAGCCGAAGAAGCCGCCGAAGCCGCCCTGTCTACCGTGGACAGCGAATTCGGCCGCACCACCGACCCCGTGCGCATGTACATGCGCGAGATGGGCACCGTGGAACTGCTGACCCGCGAAGGCGAGATCGAGATTGCCAAGCGCATCGAAGGCGGCTTGATGGACATGATGGCTGCGATCAGCGCATCGCCCGCCACCATCGCCGAAATTCTGCGCATGGCCAACGAAATCCGTGAAGGCAAAGTCGTCATCTCCACCGTGGTGGATGGTTTCGCCAACCTGAACGAAGCCGACGACTACGTGGCCGAAGAAGACTTCGATGAATTCGACGAAGCCGACGACGACGATGGCAAAGGCGGCTCCAAAGCCCTGACCAAGAAGCTCGAAGAGCTGAAAAATCAGGCCCTGGAACGCTTTGACCGCATCACCGAATACTTCGAAAAAGTGCACAAGGTGTACGACAAGGAAGGCTGGGGCACGCCGGCCTACGTCAAGGTTCAAACCGCCTTGTCCGAAGAGCTGATGACCATCCGCTTCACCGCCAAGACCATCGAAAAGCTGTGCGACATGGTGCGCGGCCAGGTGGACGATGTGCGCAAGAAAGAGCGCGAACTGCGCCGCATCATCGTGGACAAATGTGGTTACCCGCAAGAGCAGTTTATTGCCGACTTCAGCGGTCGTGACAAAAACGGCAAGCGCGTGGAGTCGCAGTTGCTCAACCTCAAGTGGATTGAGAAACAAGCTGCGGCAGGCAAGAGCTGGAGCGCCGTCATGGGTCGCAACATCCCGCCTGTGCAAGACCTGCAGCAAAAACTGATGGACCTGCAATCGCAAGTGGTGGTGCCACTCGACGAGCTGAAAGACATCAACAAGCGCATGAACGCCGGTGAGCGCTCGTCACGCGATGCCAAGAAAGAGATGATCGAGGCCAACTTGCGCCTGGTGATCTCGATCGCCAAAAAGTACACCAACCGCGGTCTGCAATTCCTCGACTTGATCCAGGAAGGCAACATCGGCCTGATGAAGGCGGTAGACAAGTTCGAATACCGCCGTGGCTACAAGTTCTCGACCTACGCCACCTGGTGGATTCGTCAGGCGATCACCCGCTCGATCGCGGACCAGGCCCGCACGATCCGTATCCCGGTGCACATGATCGAAACGATCAACAAGATGAACCGCATCTCGCGTCAGCACTTGCAGGAATTCGGCTTCGAGCCCGATGCCTCCATCCTGGCCGAGAAGATGGAAATCCCGGAAGACAAGATCCGCAAGATCATGAAGATCGCCAAAGAGCCGATCTCCATGGAAACGCCGATCGGTGACGACGACGACAGCCACCTGGGTGACTTCATCGAAGACAGCACGCACACTGCGCCCATCGATGCGGCCCTGCAAGCCGGTCTGCGCGACGTGGTCAAGGACATCCTGGACAGCCTGACGCCCCGCGAAGCCAAAGTGCTGCGCATGCGTTTCGGCATCGAGATGTCCACTGACCACACGCTGGAAGAAGTGGGCAAGCAGTTCGACGTGACCCGCGAACGCATCCGCCAGATCGAAGCCAAGGCGCTGCGCAAGCTCAAGCACCCCAGCCGCAGCGACAAGCTGCGCAGCTTCATCGACACGATGTAAATCCCTCAGCCTCCACAAGCTGCAAAGCCTCCCGACTGCAAAGTCGGGAGGCTGTTTTCATTCTGACAACCCAATGATTGTCAACATCAACAGACAAATGAGCATGACATTTCTTAATTAAAAAAATCATCAAATGCCCCCGGTGGCGAACATCACGTCCATAATGTTCGATAACGAACACAAAAAATAGTGATGAAAAATTACAGTAAACATCAGTTGTAACAAAGGACGCAAAAATGCTAAGTCCATCAAATAACCTGATGATAGAAAAGTTAAGTCACGAAAAGTACGAAAAACTGGCTTCGTACTTTCAGCTTATTTGCCTTGAGGCCGGGCAATTGATTTTCAGGCCTCATGAAACGATCCAATTCGTGTTTTTCCCGGTGAGTGCCATCATCGCCATGCAAATAGACATCTCGGATGGTTCGTCGGCCGATATCGTGCTGATCGGCAAAGAAGGCATGGTCGGCAGTGGGGTGATGGGTGGTAACCAGAATTTCAGCAGAGCTCATGTGAAATTTTCAGGTTTTGCCTACAAATTGCCGCTGGAAGTTTTTCAGTCCGAGTTGGCACAGGACCGTGAATTCCTCAAAATCTGGATGGCAAGCACGCGTCAGATGATTTTGCAAATTGCCATGCCGACCGTGTGCAGCAGCAAGCACAGCAATGAGCAGCAAATCATTCGCTGGATCATGAACACCCTGGACAAGACCCAAGGCAATGTCTTGCAAATCACACACCAGGAAATTGCCGACATTCTGGGCATACGCCGTGAATCGGTCACTTTAGCCGCTGGAAAACTGAGTCACGAAGGATTGATAGAAGTCTCACGAGGTCAATTGAGCGTCTTGAACAGACACATGCTAGAGGCAAGGGCATGCGAGTGCTACCGGGTCATGAATCCGGCCAAAAAGCATTGACAAGCAAGAACCCAACACTTCACACCATCGGCATGTACACCTCATTCAAAAATTCCAAACGTGCCATCGGCTTGGGCATCGCCCTCGTCATTGCCGTAGTGCTCGTGCCCGCGTTGGCCAGCTTTCAAAGCATCAACGCCATCGTGAATACCCACTATGTGGTGGTCAAGTCGCCTATCGAAGGCACCTTGGACGGATTTTCAAAAATGCCCGGTCAGCCCATCGAACAAGGGGAGGAATTGGTCCGGATCAACAATACCCGCTTCAAGGAAAGTGCTGTCAACGAGCTGGCGGTGGAACAAAAAACTCTGGCCGAAAGAAGCCTGGGCTTGCAGCTGCACCTTAAAAATCTGCAGCAACTGCAAAAGGATTTGCAAAACCGGGTCTCTGTCCACCGCACGCACGAGTTTCTCCGACTGGAGGAACAACTGGCCCAGGCCAAATCCGAGAAAAAAGCCCAGGAAAGCCTGATCCGCGAACAACAATTGCTGGCGCAGCGCAATGCACTGCTTTTGAAAGAGAACTTCATCTCTGCAGCCCAAAACGAAGCCGCGCAATACGCGCTCGAAGTCACACAAAGCCGGCTCGACATTTTCCAGGCGCGAATTCGGCTTCTTGAAACCGAAAAACAAGCAGTCACGCAATTTGTCTACTTGGGTGAAGGACGAAACGACGTTCCGTATACACAGCAACGGCTCGATGACGTTCGCCTGCAAATCACCGACGTTGCTGCACGCCTGGGCGAAAATGAGCAACGCAGTTCAGATGTTCAATGGCAGATCAGCAAGGAGCGGGACAACATGGCCATGTCCCGCGAGGTGCGCATGCATGTCCCCAGCCAAGGGGTCTTGTGGCGCAAATTTGGCAGCAATGGCACCGAGGTCGTGATCGGCACGGACCTGGCCCATTTGATCAACTGCGACAACCTGTTCCTCGATGTGGCCGTGCCGGAATCATCGCTTGAGTCCTTTCAAATCGGTAAACCGGTGCAGTACCGCCTGATTGGCAGTACCCCATGGCTCACGGGTCAAATCCATGCCGTCACAGGCAGTGGCAACAACTTGCAGGACACGACATTGGTCGCTCAACTGCAACGGGAAAAGAAAGACGCCCGGATTTTCGTCAAAATCAATGCGGCGGACCTCGTCAAACCCCAAGAGAATTTGTGCTTTGCAGGCCGCAAAGTGGACGTCAAAGTGCCCCGTGAATGGCGTCCCTCGGTGTGGCTGAGCCGACTCAGCTCTTTCCTCATGTGACACCCACATGGATTACATCCCCCTGTTGCTGGTCGCCGCATTCTTCCTGCTGGTTTGGGACACGCCACGCCACGAAATCAAAACTCGGCAAATGGTGTGCCTCATCCCCGCGCTCCTGTGCCTGCAGTACCTGTCCTGGCGTTTGTTCAGCACCGTCTGGCCCGACAACGAAGACAGCGCTTGGGCTCAGACCTGGATTTGGGGCGTTTGGGGCATTGAAGTTTTGGCCTTCATCGAGGTGGCGGTTTTCTTGCTGATCATGAGCCGCACCAACACGCGAAGCGAAGAAGCCGACCAACACCAGATGCCCAGCCCTTTGCCTGAGGTGGACATTTTCATTCCCACTTACAACGAGCCCTTGGACGTTCTGGAAAAAACCATTGTGGCCGCCGCCGCCGTGGACTACCCGAACAAAACCGTCTGGGTGCTGGACGATGGCAAGCGCGATTGGTTACGGACGTTTTGCGAAGACACGGGTGTGCGCTACCTGACCCGAGCCGACAACGCGCACGCCAAGGCCGGGAACATGAACCACGCATTGGCGCATGCCAAGGGCCAGTTCATTGCCGTGTTCGACGCGGACTTTGTGCCCTCCAAGAACTTCATCCGGCGCACCTTGGGCTTTTTCAGCGACACGACCATTGGCATCGTGCAAACGCCCCAACACTTCTACAACAAGGACCCGATTCAAACCAACCTGGGCTTGATGCAAATCTACCCTGACGAGCAGCGCTTGTTTTTTGACCAAATGGCGGCTTCACGCGACGCGTGGCAAGCCGCCTTTTGCTGCGGCTCTTGCAGCATCATGCGTCGCCAAGCAGTCGATGCCGTTGGCGGCATTCCCACGCAAAGCATCACAGAGGATCTGCTGACCACCTTGGTCATGTTGCGCAAGGGGTACCAAACGATTTACCTCAACGAACGCTTGAGCATGGGTTTGGCAGCCGAATCGATCGAAGGCTTCTTCGTCCAGCGTGAGCGCTGGTGCCGCGGGGCCATTCAGTCCCTGTTCCTCAAAGCAGGCCCTCTCGGTCCGGGGCTGAGTGTCATCCAAAGGATCCTGTTTTTCCCCACCAGCTGGCTCACGCAATACGCCGTCCGCCTGATGCTGATCGCCATTCCTCTGGCGTATTTGCTTTTGGGCTGGCTGCCTTTTCACTTCACAGACGCGGCAGACATGGTGTTTTACCAGCTGCCTGTTTTCCTGTCGTTTTTTCTGGCCATGCGCTGGCTGGTCGGTGGCCATTTTTCGCCGCTGGTCTCCGGGCCCGCGGGTGTGTTCGCCAGTTTCAGGTTGGGACCAACGGTGGTGGCATCACTGATCAAACCTTTTGGCAAACCCTTCAAAGTCACACCCAAGGGCTCGGACGCAGTTCATGGTCGCCAGGTGGATTTTTTCAGTCTGGGCATGATTTTGGTGTGCATGGCATTGACCTTGTTCGGCTTGCTGCTGAATGTCGTGCCCGAACTGGCGGTGGTGCCCCACGACGAATTTTTCCCGATTGCCCTGTTTTGGTCGCTGTTGAACATCGTCACCTTGGGTCTGGCAGCCTTGCTTTGCTTTGAAGGCCCGCGGGTGAGAAAGGAAGAGCGCTTCTTGCTGGCTGAATCGGCAACGGCCCACGATGGCGAATTCGACATCACCGTTGACATCGTCGATGCCAGCGTCGATGGCTGCAAATTGGCCCTGCCGCCATCCAGCCATCACATTTTTAAAAAGGGAACGACCAGCTTGACCGTGCCAGGCGTTGGCCGCGTGATGCTCCATCCCGTGCGGCAAAACCACGGCCATCTGGCGGCCACGTTTGAATACAGCGGCAAGGCACAGCGCCACGCCATGATCTGCAAACTTTTTTCTGGGTGCTACACCACAGCGCCCCCAGCGAGCAGCTCTACCCGAGAGTTAATTTCATCTTTATGGAAGAAAACGTTTCATGGCTAAACATGCTTTGACATCATGGGGCGCTTGCCCTGGCAGCTTTCAACCCGCGATCAACACCCTCGCAGGCATCCTCTTTGCCTGTACCCCTCAGGCATTCGCACAACCCCCTGCCAACCCACAACTCGAACCCGTGTGGATCGGCTTCGATGATGCTTATGGTTTAAAAACCAACACCTCAGCCACCGCCACAGAATGGGGCATCAGGGCTGCCATGGAAGAAGTCAACACCAAGGGCGGCGTTCTGAATGGACGCCCCTTGAAACTGCTGACCACCGACAACAAGGGGGTTTCTGCCAGAGGGAAAGACAATTTTGTCCAACTGGCCGGCACAAAAGACCTGGTTGCCGTTTTAAGTGGCAAATACAGCCCCATCAGTGTGGAGATGCTGCCTGAGGCGCACCGACTGAATATGCCGTTGATCAGCGTCTGGGGTTCAGCGGACCCCATCACCGAGCACGATTACAAACCCTCTTACTCATTTCGCGTTTCACTCAAAGACGACTGGGGTGTCGAAGCGATGATGAAACGACTGTCTACAAAATACAGGGTTAAGCAAGCTTGTGCCATCTTGCCCAATACGTCCTGGGGCCGCTCCGCTGAGAAGGTGATACAGGCGAAATCTGGGGCACAGACAACCCAATTTACGGTGGTACGTTGGTACAACTGGGGAGACACTTCTTTAAAAGACCACTACAGGGCTTGCGTGGACGCGCGCACACAAGGTTTGTTGTTTGTGGGCAACGAGAAAGAAGGCGCCATTTTGGTCAAGGAAATCGCAGCTCAGGCCCAGCCCATGCGCATGCCTGTGGTGGCGCATTGGGGTGCGGTGGGCGGCACCTTACACGAGTTGGCAAATGAAGAACTCGCGATGGTTCGGATGGATTTCATCCAGACCTTCACGTTCATCAACAACAAGCGACCTCGCGCCGTTTATCTCGCCGAGTGGATCTTGAAAAACAATGGCCTGAAAAGCACAAGCGACATTCCCAGTCCTGTCGGAGCCGCGCATGCTTATGACACGGTCCATCTTCTGGCCAAGGCTATCGAGCTCGCGCAGACCACATCGCCCCCCAAAATCAGGGATGCCTTGGAGAAATTACCGGCGTTCAACGGTGCCGTCAGGCACTACCCCAAGCCCTTCACGAATCAGCGGCATGACGCCCTGGACAAATCGCAAGTCCTTTTTGTCAAATTAACGCCTTCGGGGCAGTTGATTCCGCAAGACTGACATGGGCCGATTGAAATCGCTCAAAGCCCAGATCAGCCATGACGTTTTCAGGTTGTTCAGCACCTACATCCTTGGCGTCACATCCATCAGCGTGCTCTTGGCCATCTACGGGATTTTTTTCTACCAGCAAGAAGAATTCAAGCACTACAAGGCGCTGCTATCCACCCGACTGGACGCTGAACTCAGTGCTTCATTCAGACAAGCCAATGATTTGGCACATTCGCCCGAGGTCTGGACCGGTCTGACAGACTCGGAGGGACGGGGATCGTATCTCCTGCCTCTTTTAGAAAAAGCCAACCAGAATAAACATTACCAATTTGAACTGCTGGATTATCTCGGTCGATTTTTCATCCAAAGCGGCAACACTTCGGGCTTGCTTTTAGGTTTGCTTTCGAACATCGAGAAAACAATTGAAGACAGTCAGACCCACTTGGGACTGGCGACCATTGAACAATCCTATTTCCTGACAACCAGCGTGCCTGTCATGGCCAATTTCTCGGACAGCGCCATCGGCGTGGTTTTGCTCTACCTCGATCTGGACAAGATCATCGCCACACTGGATTTTCCTGATGATCTCAAAGTCAATTACAGCCTGACCCCGTTTGTCGAAACTGCGTCTGATCTTTACCAACACAACGAAACATTCAAATTTGCATGGACCGATGCCGGCAAGAACTACGCCATTCACATCCAACTTCAGCAAAGCTATTTATCGGCCTTTGTGTTCGTCATGTCTGGGCTGGCGGTTTCCTTGGTATCCGGTGTCTTGCTTTTTGTCGGTCTAAAGCGCTGGACAAGAGTTTTTTCCGAACGCACCACTCAGCGGCTCAACGACCTTGTGCAACTGGCCTCGGATACTGTTCAAGGGCGCGGCGATGAATCACGTATTGACAAAACCGGAGATGAAATTTCCAAGGTTTCAAACGCCTTGCAAAGCATGCTGCAAAAACAAAGACTCGCGACGCAAAAACAGGCTATCTTCTCCAGGGTGTTCGAGACCGCTGCCGAAGCCATTCTGATCACGAACAAGCAGGGTCTGGTGGTGGATGTCAATGCTGCATTGACAGACATGACCGGTTACACCCGAGATGAGCTGATCAACCAACCGGCTGGCCGACTCTACATTTACGACTCGACAGGCGTCGATTTGTCGATCATTGCCGAAACCGTGCGCAAACAAGGATCCTGGCGCGGTGAAACCTACTTTTTAAGCAAGCAGAAAACACAGCTGCCGGTTCTTCTGTCAGTGTCCACTTTGCTGGACGCCCAGGGCATGAGACAAGGCCATGTTTCTGTTTTTTCTGACATCAGGGCGATTCGTGAAGCCGAGAAAAAACTCAAGGATCTTCTCCACGAAGACCAATTGACAGGTCTGCCCAATTACAGAGGATTTCTAGAGTACATCAAGCAAAAAGTGGCAGACGCCCACTTTGCCATCTTGTTCATCGATTTGGATAACTTCAAAAACATCAACGACACATTTGGGCATGATCAAGGCGATGAGGTGATTCGGCAAATCGCACAACATCTCAAGGCCACATTACCCGCTGACAATTTTTTATGTCGACGCTCAGGGGATGAATTCATTGCCGTTCTGGATGTTCATGAACCGATCGCTGATTTCCAAAACAAGCTAAAGTTGGTATTCAAACCTGCTGTTTTCACCGTCAACCACATGGGCACTGTGCAAATCACTGCCACATTCAGCGCTGGTGCGGCCTTGTTTCCCGATCACTCAGAATCAATCAATGAGCTTCTCGTTTATGCCGATACAGCGCTGCTTAGCGCCAAAGACTCCGGGCGCAATCAGATCAAATGGCTCAATGCGCAGATGATGTCGGCCACTTCTCGAAAAACGAAAGTCGACAGCAAGCTGGCCATAGCCATTCGAGAAGGTCGAATCTTCCCGCATTACCAACCTGAAGTGGATCTTCGGACCGGAAAAATCATCGGTTTTGAAGCTCTGGCACGTTGGCAGGACGAAGAACTGGGCATGGTCAGCCCTGCTGAATTCATACCTCTGGCAGAGCAATCGGGGGCCATAGACCCACTGACACAGAGCTTGTTCAGCCAAGTGGTCAAAGACAGTCAAACGATCCGATCCCACTTCCCAAACGCGACGATCGCCTTGAATTCATCGCCTCAGTTGCTGTCTGGAAAGCGTCTGTTCACGATGCTTTCGCATCTGTCATCTGAACTTGAGAACGGATTGGAGGGCTTTGTTCTGGAAATCACCGAAACAGATTTCTCTCTCAGTCCGGAGGAGCTGGCCAGTCAACTTCAAGCGATCATGGGTTTAGGCGTTCGAATCGCCATTGATGATTTCGGCAAGTCCTATTCTTCGCTTTCCCGCCTTGCCAGCATGCCCCTTCAAAAATTGAAAATCGACATGTCTTTCATTGCGGGGATGAAGCGTGAAGAAAACACCAAGATCATCTCCGGCATTCTCGCATTGGCGCGATCTCTGGGGTTGGAAGTGACAGCAGAAGGCGTCGAAAACCGATACCAGAAAGATGTACTGGTCAGCCTGGGTTGTGAACAAGCACAGGGTTATTTTTATTCAAAGCCTTTGAATCTTAGGGAAGTGATCAAATTGCCAACCCATTTGGTTCCCGAGAAAGCTTGTGAAGCAGGCTTCTGAAACGTCTACGCGTGGAGGTACCGGTCAAAGAAAGAACAGCTTTTCAGTCTGGCCGCTTGCGACGCAGGCAGATCGTGCTGTCGGCTGCCAGCATGATCAAACCCATATGCCGCATCGTACCGCTCGATTTGAACCAGCGGACTTATGTGACCAGGGCGTGTCAGTTGGTGAGACTCAAACTGATCGCGCTGTACAGCCACAAATTCATCCATGGACTCTTGCGTCATCAACGTGCCTTTTGAGGGCAGATGAACCAGAACCGGACACATGGGCTGCCAACTGCGCACCTCCGGATGAGTCATCCCTCCACCATAAAACGAAGCAGCCGCAGAAACTTGCGGCAAGGTGCATGCTGCATGCCATGCGAGCAAGCCACCCCAGCAAAAACCCATGATGCCCACTCTGCCCTGAGGCATCTGGGCTTGTACCCAAGCCACCACGGTCTGAATATCCGCCATCGCGCGGCTTGAATCAACGGGCTGCAAAGGTTTCAACAATTGCTCGCCTGTGGAAGTCATCTGGTATTTGTACCCATGGTCCTGGCCTGCCCGGCCCCGTCCAAACAGCGAGGGCGCAACGACAAGATAGCCCCTGGCGGCATGCTCATTGACCAACCCCCTGATGCGCTGGCTCAGCCCGGGCATGGGGTTGTGGTGTGCGACCGAGTGAACTCGATTGACCGATCTTGCATCCATCTCATGCAAGAGGACCAAGGCACCTCGGGGTGGTCTTGATGGGTGTGCAACAAACGCCCGGAATCGGTGCTTGTCTGGAGATATGAACTCGGCGTATTGACCGGTGCGGGTTGTCATCGATCAACGCGACTGCGCCTTGTTTCCGTAAGGGCAATGGTTGGGGCGCGGCCCGACTTGCGGGTGCAAGCGACAGGTGTTGGGACGCTTGTCATAGACCGTGCAACGGCGCGTCTTGGCATCGAGAAACTGGCAGTCACCACTGGCGCGACGCGCCAGGCTGAAGATGCTGTTCTTGAAGTTGAAATGGTCGATATGGCCCGCTTTGGACAAGCGTTTGGCGATTTGCTTGGGGTCTTCGTTCTCGGCTTCAAACGGGTCCACCAGCCCCAAGCGCACCAGGTCGGCCATCTTGACCTCGACCGGCATGGTGCAGCAGTTGGCCGCACAGCTGTCGCACAACCCGGCCTTGTAACGGGTCCAGGTTTCGCAACGGTCAACATCTACAACGGCAATAGGAGATCTCATGCCGAAGATTATCCCCGGATGTGCCTCAGCCCTTTTTGGCGACCAGCGTCAGGATGTCGTAGCTGGCCACCACTTCGCCCAGCTGGTTGGTGACTTCCACGTCCCAAGCGACCACGCCCTGACCCACGCCATTGGCGTCTTTCTTGTTGCGGTCGATCTTGCGCTTGGCGGTCAGGCGCGCCCGGATGGTGTCGCCAATGCCCACGGGCTTGACGAAGCGCAGCGTGTCCAGACCATAGTTGGCCAGCACCGGGCCGGGCGCGGGCGACACGAACAAGCCAGCGGCGGCCGACAGCACAAAGTAGCCGTGTGCGATGCGCTTGCCGAATGGGGAGTCCTTGGCGGCGATCTCGTCGAAATGCATGTAGAAATAGTCACCCGACAGGCCACCAAAGGCAACGATGTCGGCCTCGCCCACGGTGCGGCGGTGGGTGAGCAAGCTCTCGCCAATTTGCAGCTCTTCAAAGTAGCGGCGGAAGGGGTGAACCTCGGTCTCGATCAACTTGGCCCCGCGCATGTACTCGCCGGTGACGGCGGCAATCATGGTGGGCGAGCCTTGCAGCGCAGTGCGTTGCATCAGGTGCTTGACAGCGCGGATGCCGCCCAGCTCTTCACCACCACCCGCGCGGCCAGGGCCGCCGTGTTTGAGCGGTGGCAGCGGCGAGCCGTGACCGGTGGATTCGACCGCCGATTCGCGGTCGAGGATGTGCAGACGGCCATGCAGCGCGGCGACCACGGGAATGACGCGGGCGGCGATTTGCGGGTCTTTGGTGACCAGCGTGCCCACCAGGCTGCCCTGCCCGCGTGCGGCCAGTTGCAGGGCTTCGTCGATGCCGTCGTAAGGCATGAGGGTGCTGACCGGGCCAAAGGCTTCCACATCGTGCACGCTGTCGGTTTGCAAGGGCTTTTGGCACAGCAGCAGAGTGGGTTGGAAGAAGGCACCGCCTTCGACGCCCTGCCCCACCGGATTGAAATCGGCACCGCCGCCGAACACCAACTCGGCGCTTTGGCGCAGCAAGGCCACGCGCTCGGCCACGTCGGCTAGCTGCGCATGCGAGGCCAATGCGCCCATCTTCACGCCCTCGACGGACGGATCACCCACCACCACTTTGGCCAGACGCGCTTTGAGTTTTTCGGCGACGGCGTCCAGGTACTGGCGTGGCACGATAGCGCGGCGGATCGCCGTGCACTTCTGGCCCGCCTTGACGGTCATCTCGCGCGCGACTTCTTTGACGAACAGGTCGAACTCTTCGTCATCGGGCGTCACATCGGGCGCGAGGATGGCGCAGTTGAGCGAATCGGCTTCGGCGTTGAAGGGGATGCTGTGCTTGACCACATTGGGGTGCACACGCAGCATGGCGGCAGTGTCGGCCGAGCCGGTAAACGTCACCACGTCCTGGCCGTTCAGGCGGTCGAGCAGGTCGCCGGTGGAGCCAATCACCAGCTGCAACGCGCCTGCAGGCAAGATGCCCGATTGCTCCACCAAGCGCACCATGGCCTCGGTCAGGTAGCTGGTGGACGAAGCGGGTTTTCCGATGCAGGGCATGCCCGCCAAAAAGCTGGGCGCGAATTTTTCGAGCAGGCCCCAGATGGGGAAGTTGAAGGCGTTGATGTGCACCGCGATGCCGCCGCGCGGCACCAGAATGTGCGTGCCTGCAAAGCCGCCCTTCTTGCCCAAGGGGAACGCCGGGCCTTCGTGGATCAGGTTGCCGCTGGGCAGCTCGTTGCTGCCCATGCCCGAATAGGCGAACAGCGTGCCTGCGCCGCCTTCGATGTCCACCCAGCTGTCGGCACGCGTGGCACCGGTGTGGGCCGAGATGGCATAGAGCTGCTCCTTGTGCTCACCCAAGTACTTGGCCAAGGCCTTGAGGCGCTGGGCGCGCTCCTGAAAGTCGAGCTTGAGCAGATTGGGCAAGCCCACGGTGCGGGCGTAATGCACCGCATCGCCAAAGTCGATGGCCTCGGCATGGGTTTGGGCCACGGTCTGGCCGTTGATGGCACTGCGCAGATTTTGTGCGCCTTGCTGGCCGATCCATTGGCCACCGATGAAACTTTGCAGGACTTGGGACATGAGCAGGAGCTTTCTGAAAAGAACAAAGCCCGGCGCAATGGAATTAACCAACCGGGCGGTCGGGAAATTCTAGTCGCTTTGGGTGCTTTCCAAAAGTCAAACAAGACAGAGGTTTCCCTGTGTCCCGGCCAAGCAGTGGCTGCGCCAGCAGCTGGATGCTGTGGCGCATCCTTTGTCTTGCCAAAGAATATAGGGTTTACCCCAATAAATTGAGGCAACAAGACAGTTTCGCGAAATTAATATGCATGCTTATAATCTCGCCACTTTCTTCATGTTCACAGGTTGGAGCCCCCATGAGTACAGCGACATCTCAACTTCCCGTCATCGTTGCTGGCGGTGGCATTGGCGGTCTGGCGGCCGCACTGGCGCTGGTGCGTCAGGGTTTTCAGGTCACGGTGCTGGAACAAGCCCCCGAGATCGGCGAGATCGGCGCGGGCATCCAGTTGGGCCCCAACGCCTTCCACGCCTTTGACGCTTTAGGCATTGGTGACAAGGCCCGGGGCCGCGCTGTGTATACCGACTACATGGTCATGCACGACGCTGTTGATGAATACCAGGTAGGCAAGATCCCGACGGATGAAAAATTTCGCCAGCGCTTTGGCAACCCTTACGCCGTGATTCACCGCGCCGATGTGCATTTGTCATTGCTCGAAGGTGCACAGGAAACGGGGCAAGTTGAATTTCACACCAACACCCGCGCGGTGCGCATCGAACAAGACGAACACAGCGTGACCGTGTGGGACCAAAACGGCAACGCCTTCAAAGGCGTGGCGCTGATTGGTGCCGATGGCGTGAAATCGGTGGTGCGCGAGCAGTTCGTGGGCGACCCGGCCCGCGTCACCGGCCATGTGGTGTACCGCGCCGTGGTGGACAAAAAAGACTTTCCAGCCGACTTGCAATGGAACGCCGCCGCCATCTGGGTCGGCCCTAACTGCCATTTGGTGCATTACCCCCTGCGCGGCGGTGAGCAATACAACGTGGTCGTGACGTTCCACAGCCGCCAGCAAGAAGAATGGGGCGTCACCGAGGGCAGCAAGGAAGAAGTGCAAAGCTACTTCCAAGGCATATGCCCCAAAGCGCGCCAGCTGATCGATCTGCCCAAGACCTGGAAACGCTGGGCCACCGCCGACCGCGAGCCGATCGGCCAGTGGACCTATGGCCGCGTGAGCTTGCTGGGTGACGCCGCGCACCCCACCACCCAATACATGGCCCAAGGCGCCTGCATGGCCATGGAAGACGCCGTCACTTTGGGCGAAGCCCTGCGCACGCACCAGAACGACTGGCCGAAAGCGCTGGACATGTACCAGCGCGCCCGCGTGGCCCGCACGGCCCGCATTGTGCTGTCGAGCCGCGAGATGGGCCGCATCTACCACGCAAAAGGCGTGGAGCGATTGGTGCGCAATGACCTGTGGCGCGGCCGGGGCGCAGAGCGCTTTTATGATGCCATGGAATGGCTGTACGGCTGGAACGTGGGCAACTGCCTCGATGCAGCGAAACACAACGCATAAACAGGAGACACATTCATGAACGATCTCGGACGACTCGAAGACCTGCCCAAAGACTATGTGCAGGACCTGCGCAACCTGAACCTGGTGCCCCTGTGGCCCAGCTTGCGTGGCGTGCTGCCCCCCAAGGTGCCCACCCGCCAGACCCAACCGACCTGCTGGGCCTACAAGGACATCAAGCCCCTGCTGCTCAAGGCGGGCGAGCTGACCCCGATTGAAAAAGCCGAGCGCCGCGTGCTGGTGCTGGCCAACCCGGGCCACGGCCTTGACAAGATGCAGGCCTCAGCCGCCATGTATTTGGGCATGCAACTGCTCATGCCCGGCGAGTGGGCACCCAGCCACCGCCACACCCCCAACGCGGTGCGCATGGTGGTGGAAGGGGAAGGTGCCTGGACCACGGTGGACGGCGAAAAATGCCCGATGAGCCGGGGCGACTTGATCCTCACGCCCACCGGTCTGTGGCACGAGCACGGCCACGATGGCACCGAGCCCGTCATCTGGCTCGATGTGCTGGACTTGCCGCTGGTCTATTACATGGAAGCCAGCTACCACATCAACGGCGACCGCCAGACCGTGCAGCCTGGCCGCAGCGACCAGCAATACGCCCGTGGCGGCGTGGTGCCCTCGCATGTGTTTGACCGCAGCAAGAAGGCCTACCCCATGCTGCGCTACGCCTGGAAAGACGCCAAAGCGGCTTTGGAGGCGCTGGCCGCTGACGATGCCGGTCTGGAACAGGTGCAAGTCACCTACACCAACCCCGAAACCGGTGGCGACGCTGAAAACATCCTGGGCTTTTACGCCCTGATGTTGCGCCCCGGCCAGACGCTGCGCCTGCCTGCACGCTCGCCCGCTCAGGTGTTCCACGTCATCGAAGGCGCTGTGCAAGCGCAGATCGTGGCCAGCACCTTCACGCTGAACGAAGCCGACACCTGCTGCGCGCCTGGCTACGAGGCCGTGACGCTGACCAACCTGAACGACGGTCAGCCGGCCTTCGTGTTCATCGCCGACGAATCCCCGCTGCACCGCAAGCTGGGTGTTTACGAAAACCGGGGCTAAACCGCCTGCCAGTTTGGCCCTTCGGGGCATGCTGATGCTTGACTTCTGTGGGAGGTCGCCCCTGCGGCCGAATGGTGATTTGACTCAGCCTTTTGCAAAGGTTCAAAGTAATTCAACCATTCGCGAGCAGGGGCTCGCTCCCACACAAAAACCACATTGCCTTTTCACCATTTGAACCCCTCATGACCTCCTACCTCTTCACCCCCCCCGCCGTCCAGTCCCTGCCCATCCGTGGCAAAACCGAGCGTTTCCCGATCAACCGCATCTTCTGCGTGGGCCGCAACTACCACGCGCACGCCGTCGAGATGGGCCGTCCTGTCGACAAGAGCGTCGAGCAGGCGTTCTACTTCACCAAGTCGCCCCAGACCCTGGTGGAAAGCGGCGCGACGGTGGCTTACCCACCGCGCACCAGCAACTACCACTTTGAGATGGAACTGGTGCTGGCCATTGGCAAAGAAGGTTTCCGCGTGAGCAAGGCCAACGCGCATGAGCTGGTTTACGGCTACGCCGCAGGTCTGGACATGACCCGCCGCGACCTGCAACTGGTGGCGCGTGACAAGGGCCGTCCTTGGGACACGGGCAAGGACATCGAAGAAGGTTCGGTGTGCTCCGAGATCGTGCCCATGCCGGGCGTGGTGATTGAGAACGGCGCCATTGCCCTCGAAGTCAACGGTGCCACCAAGCAGTCGTCCGATGTGGACAAGCTGATCTGGAACATCCGCGAAATCATCGCCGACCTGTCCACCTATTACCACCTGCAACCCGGCGACCTGATCTACACCGGCACGCCCGAAGGCGTGGGCGCGGTACTGCCCGGCGACAAGATCACCGGCAGGGTGCATGGCGTGGCTGAAATTGCGCTGACCATCGGCGCTGCAGAATAATTCAGCCCAACCGCAGACGCCCTGCCCTCCAGCATCGGCCCCAACAGGAAACCAGACCATGAAGCTCTACAACTTTTTCCGCAGCGGCACTTCGCACCGCCTGCGCATCGCACTCAACCTCAAGGGCATCGCCACCGACTATGTGGCGGTGGACCTGCGCGCAGAGGAACACCTGAAAGACGCGTTCAAGGCGGTCAACCCGCAGCAGCTGGTGCCTGCGCTCGACACGGGCGAACAGGTGCTGATCCAGTCGCCCGCCATCATCGAATGGCTGGAAGAAAAGTACCCTACGCCCGCGCTGCTGCCCACCGATGTCACCCAACGCGCCCATGTGCGTGCCCTGGCCGCCATTGTCGGCTGCGACATCCACCCCATCAACAACCGTCGCATTCTGGAAACCCTGCGCAAACAGTTCGGGGCAAATGAAGACGCGATCAACGCCTGGTGCGCCACCTGGATCAGCGCAGGCTTTGACGCCTACGAAGCCCTGATCGCGGCCGACACACAGCGTGGCCGCTTCAGTTTTGGCGACACGCCCACCATCGCCGATGTGTACCTGATCCCACAGGTCGAAAGCGCTCGGCGCTTTAAAGTGGATCTGACGCAATGGCCGAAGATCATGGCGGTAGAAAAGGCTTGCATGACACTGGAGGCCTTTCAAAAGGCTGCGCCGGGTCAACAACCGGATGCTGGCTGATCAACACCCGCAAAAGTCAAGGGCCCTTCGGGGCCCTTTTGGATGGTTGCACTGCGAACTCCCCTTAGCCTGCAGCAGCCTTGTCAATACAAGCAGTTGGTGACAAGCAGTCGCCAAGGCTTAGCTACTGCCATGTGGCAACCCACTCTGTCTGCTTGTCCGCTTGGCTTCAAAAGTAGCCGCAACACTTCCGATGGCATCCCTCCGTAGAGTTCGAAAACGTGAACCCCAAGAGTTCGTCAGTGTTAATTCGATCCGGTTTGGTTGTTTAACTTTTATCAGGGTAAAAACTTAGAGTGTCTTGACGTTTATCAATTACACTGCAAACCTGCAGGAGAGTGGATTTCAATCCTACCGAAGGCGCAAACTCCCATAAACGCTCAGGTTCAATACTGCACTTCATTAACAGCCGTCTGGAGAGACGCTGCCGCAAAGGCAGCGCACCGAAGGAGCAAGCGAGCCGCCCTCAGCGCTCGTGAATCTCTCAGGTATCAGGGACAGGGGGAGCGGCAATACCCACGCAATCGATGTTGATTGGCTTGATCGCCAATGCATCGTCGTTTCCGTGGGTGACGCTTCGGGTCCGCATTTGAGAATGCGGCTTGCACGTCGCCGCCATCCAACTGAGAAAAATATGGACGAATTGCTACAGCAGGTCATCAACGGCCTGGTCATGGGCAGCATGTACGCCTTGGTGGCCTTGGGCTACACCATGGTCTACGGCATCATCAACCTGATCAACTTTGCACACGGTGAAGTGCTGATGGTGGGGGCTCTGACGAGCTGGACTGCCATTGGCATGATGCAAGAAGCCATGCCAGGCGCACCAGGTTGGATCATCCTGATCTTGGCCACACTGATCGCCTGTGTGGTGGCCGTGGCCTTGAACTTCTCGATCGAAAAGATCGCCTACCGGCCGCTGCGCAACAGCCCCAAGCTGGCCCCCCTGATCACCGCCATCGGCATGAGCATCTTGCTACAGACCCTGGCCATGATCATCTGGAAGCCCAATTACAAGGCTTACCCCACATTGCTGTCCAGCACCCCGATCAACATGGGTGGCGTGGTGATCACGCCGACGCAGATCATGATTTTGGGCGTGACTGCCGTCTCATTGGCCGTGCTGATGTGGCTGGTGAACTACACCCGCCTGGGTCGCGCCATGCGCGCCACAGCCGAGAATCCCCGCGTGGCGGGCCTGATGGGTGTCAAGCCCGACATGGTGATTTCGGCCACCTTTGTGATTGGTGCTATTTTGGCGGCCATTGCCGGCGTCATGTACGCGTCCAACTACGGCACTGCGCAACACGCCATGGGCTTTTTGCCTGGCCTGAAGGCTTTCACCGCTGCGGTGTTTGGCGGCATCGGCAACTTGTCCGGTGCTGTGATTGGTGGCATTTTGCTGGGCCTCATCGAAGCCATTGGCTCGGGCTACATCGGTCACCTCACTGGCGGTGTTTTGGGCAGCCATTACACCGACATTTTTGCGTTCATTGTGTTGATCATCGTGTTGACCCTGCGCCCCTCGGGCCTGATGGGTGAGCGCGTGGCTGACCGTGCTTGATGGAGGCGAACATGAAAAACAACAAAACACTTCAATTCCTTCTGACGGGCTTGCTGCTGATTGCCTTGCCTTTGGTCCTCCAGAATTTTGGCAACGCCTGGGTGCGTATCGCCGACATGGCCTTGCTCTACATCTTGTTGGCCATTGGTCTCAACATCGTGGTGGGCTATGCCGGTTTGCTTGACCTCGGTTATGTGGCCTTCTTTGCAGTAGGGGCCTACATGTATGGCCTGCTGTCATCACCACACTTGACCAACACCTTCGAATGGATCGCTGCCGCATTCCCTGCCGGCATGCACATGCCCATCTGGCTGATCGTGCCTGTGGGTGCGGGTCTGGCAGGCTTGTTTGGCATGTTGCTGGGGGCGCCCACGCTCAAGTTGCGTGGCGATTACCTGGCGATCGTGACCTTGGGCTTTGGCGAAATCATCCGTGTGTTCATGAACAACCTGGACCACCCCGTCAACATCACCAACGGCCCCAAAGGTCTGGACCAAATCGATCCGATTTCGATCTTTGGCCTGAACCTGGGCAAGAAGCTGATGATCGGCGACTTCGAAATCGCCTCGGTCTCGCTTTATTACTACCTGTTCCTGAGTTTGGTGCTGGTGACGATTTTGATTTCCCACCGCCTGGAGATTTCCCGCATCGGTCGCGCCTGGATGGCGATCCGTGAAGACGAAATCGCTGCCAAAGCCATGGGCCTGAACACCCGCAACCTGAAGCTGCTGGCTTTTGGCATGGGCGCTACTTTCGGTGGCGTTTCGGGTGCGATGTTTGCCGGCTTCCAGGGTTTCATCTCGCCCGAGTCCTTCAGCCTGATGGAGTCGGTGATGATCGTGGCCATGGTGGTGCTGGGTGGCCTCGGCTATTTGCCGGGCGTGATTCTGGGCGCCATCTTGTTGTCGGCCTTGCCCGAAGTGCTGCGCTACGTGGCAGGCCCCTTGCAGGAGATGACCGGGGGCCGCCTGGACTCGGCCATTTTGCGCCAGCTGCTGGTGGCGCTGGCCATGATCGTGATCATGTTGATGCGTCCCCGTGGGCTGTGGCCTTCGCCTGAGCATGGCAAATCGCTCAAGACGAAATGAAGGAGCAGAACATGAACCCAACAGCCAACCAAGACACCGTCCTCAACGTCTCGGGCATTTCCAAGCGATTTGGCGGTCTGCAAGCCCTCACCGACGTGGGCATGACCATTCAACGCGGGCAGGTCTATGGCCTGATCGGCCCCAACGGCGCAGGCAAGACCACGTTCTTCAACGTGATCACGGGCCTCTACACGCCCGACAGCGGCACCTTTGAGCTGGCCGGCAAGCCCTACCAGCCCACAGCCGTGCACGAAGTGGCCAAGGCGGGCATTGCCCGCACCTTCCAGAACATCCGCTTGTTCGCCGAAATGACGGCGCTCGAAAACGTGATGGTGGGCCGCCATGTGCGCACCCACTCGGGTTTGCTGGGTGCGATTTTCCGCACCTCCGGCTTCAAGGCCGAAGAAGCCGCGATTGCAAAGCGTGCGCAAGAACTGCTCGACTATGTGGGCATCGGCAAATATGCCGATTACAAGGCCCGCACGCTGTCGTACGGCGACCAGCGTCGACTGGAAATTGCCCGCGCCTTGGCCACCGACCCGCAGTTGATCGCGCTGGACGAGCCCGCTGCCGGCATGAACGCCACTGAAAAAGTGCAGCTGCGCGAGTTGATCGACCAGATCCGCAAGGACAACCGCACCATCTTGCTGATCGAGCACGATGTGAAGCTGGTCATGGGCTTGTGTGACCGGGTCACGGTGCTGGACTACGGCAAACAGATTGCCGAGGGCACGCCTGCTGAAGTGCAGAAAAACGAAAAAGTGATTGAAGCCTATCTGGGCACAGGAGGGCACTGAGATGGCCAATGTTCTTTTGAAAGTCAAAGACCTGCAGGTCGGCTACGGCGGCATTCAGGCCGTGAAGGGCGTGAGCCTGGAGGTGCGCGAGGGCGAACTGGTGTCGCTGATCGGCTCCAACGGTGCGGGCAAAACCACCACCATGAAAGCCATCACAGGCACATTGCCTTTGCAAGCAGGCGACATCGAATACCTGGGCAAGAGCATCAAGGGCCAAGGCCCTTGGGATTTGGTCAAGCAAGGCCTGGCCATGGTGCCAGAAGGCCGTGGCGTGTTCACCCGCATGACCATCACCGAGAACCTGCAAATGGGCGCTTACATCCGTTCAGACGCGGCAGGCATTGCGGATGACATCGAGAAGATGTTCACCATTTTCCCGCGTCTGCGTGAGCGCAAGGACCAGCTGGCGGGCACCATGTCCGGTGGTGAGCAGCAGATGCTGGCCATGGGCCGCGCCCTGATGAGCCGTCCCAAGGTCTTGCTGCTGGACGAGCCGTCCATGGGCTTGTCGCCCATCATGGTCGACAAGATCTTCGAGGTGGTGCGCGACGTTTACGCCCAAGGCGTGACGGTGCTGCTGGTGGAGCAAAACGCCAGCCGTGCGCTGGCCATTGCCGATCGGGGCTATGTGATGGACTCCGGTCTCATCACCATGACCGGTGTGGGCAAGGACATGCTCGAAGACCCTAAAGTGCGTGCAGCTTACTTGGGCGAATGATTTCAACGGGCTTTTGCTGCAAGTGACCTGGCCCGGGGACTGATTTTGGGATTTTCCAAGACAGACCGCTTGCTCATCAACATTTTGGGAGATTCTCTTGAACATCAATATGAAACACATCTCAACTGTCGTGCTGGCACTTTGCGCATCACAAGCGATGGCGCAACAAGTGGTCAAAATCGGCCACGTCGGGCCCCTCAGCGGTGCCATTGCCCACCTGGGCAAAGACAACGAAAATGGCGCACGTCTGGCGGTGGAAGAACTCAATGCCAAGGGCATCAAAATTGGCGGTCAGCTTGTGAAGTTTGAGTTGGTACCCGAAGACGATGCAGGGGATCCAAAGCAAGGCACCGCCACCGCCCAGAAGCTGGCCGACTCCAAGGTCAACGGCGTGGTCGGTCACCTGAACTCGGGCACCTCCATTCCTGCTTCCAAAATCTACAGCGACGCAGGTATTCCCCAGATTTCTCCTTCCGCCACCAACCCCAAGTTCACCCGCAACGGCTACAAAACCGCCTTCCGTATGGTGGCTGACGACGTGCACCTGGGCGGCACGCTGGGGCGTTATGCGGTGAACACCGTCAAGGGCAAATCGATTGCCGTGATCGACGATCGCACCGCTTACGGTCAGGGCGTGGCTGATGAATTCGAAAAAGCCGTGAAAGCCGCTGGCGGCAAGGTGGTGGGCCGCGAGTTCACCAACGACAAAGCCTCTGACTTCATGGCCATCCTGACCACCTTGAAGGCCAAGAAGCCTGATGTGGTCTTCTTCGGTGGCATGGACGCCGTGGCAGGCCCCATGATGCGCCAGATGAAGTCGCTGGGCATCAACGCCAAGTTCATGGGCGGTGACGGCATCTGCACAGGCGAGCTGGCGAAACTGGCAGGTGATGCCATGGCCGATGGCCAAGTGGTGTGCGCTGAAGCCGGTGGAGTGGAAGGCCAGCAGAAAAAAGGCATGGAAGAGTTCTCGGCGCGCTTCAAAAAGCGCTTCAATGCAGACGTGCAGGTCTATTCCCCCTACACGTATGACGCCGTCAACGTGATGGTCGATGCCATGGTGCGCGCCAAGTCGTCCGACCCCGCCAAGTACCTGCCTGAGCTGGCCAAAACCAACTACAAAGGCGTGACCGGCACCATCGCTTTTGACGCCAAGGGCGATATCAAGAACGGTGCACTGACCCTGTACACCTTCAATGCCGGCAAGCGCAGCGCCATCGCTGTGGTTCGTTGAGATCAGGGGGCTTTGGCCCCTTGTGCCTAACGACCATCACCTGGCAGCAGCCTAGCCTGCGTTCAGACAGAGGGGTGGCCGGGCCTATTAAACGTCAACAGCACGACCGCAGAGTCGTGCTGTTGGTGCATAAAAGTGATTGCAGCTGTCCATCTGTGAACAACGCAATCCGGCACAATAAGGTACTCCGGACTCATCCCCGAACACACCCGCTCGCTCAGGCAAACACCTCGGTATCCACCTCGCTGTTGGCCTGCGCGTTGTAGCGGTTACCCGCCACGGTGCGCTGGTTGATCAGGGCGTCAAGCCGTGCCAGCAGACCGGCGTCGAGCTGCACATCCACCGCCGCCAGGTCATCCAGCAAATGGTCAACCGAGGTGGTGCCGGGGATCGGGATGATGTCATCGCCTTGGTGCAGCAGCCAGGCCAGAGCCAGCTGCGACGGGCTGCAACCGGCTTCTTGTGCCAGCGCGTTGTAGGCGGGCAAAAGCCACTGGTTGGCAGCAAAGTTGTCGGGCGCAAAGCGCGGCATGGTGCGGCGGATGTCTTTCGCATCAAAACTTGCCACATCCAGCGGACCGCACAAAAAACCCCGAGCCACCGGACTGAAAGCCACAAAGGCCGCACCCAATTCACGGCAGGCTTGCAGCACCGCGATTTCGGGGTTGCGCGTCCAGAGCGAATACTCGGTTTGCACGGCAGCAATCGGGTGCACCGCATGCGCTTTGCGCAGTGTGCTGGCCGACACTTCAGACAGGCCAATGGTCTGGATCTTGCCCTCACGCACCAAGTCGCTCAACGCGCCCACGCTGTCTTCAATCGGCACCTTTTTGTCCCAGCGGTGCAGGTAATACAGGTCAATCACATCGGTCTGCAGGCGGCGCAGCGCGTCCTCGCAGGTCTTTTTGATGGTTTCGGGCCGACCGTCGATCACGCGCACCTTGCTGCCATCGTTTTGCTCGACCCCTTGCATGCCGCATTTGCTGGCCAGGGTGAATTTCCGGCGGTGAGGCTTCATGACTTTGCCGACCAAGGTCTCGTTGGCTCCAAAGCCATACAAAGCGGCGGTGTCGAAAAAGGTCACGCCATGGTCGAGGGCAGCCAACAACACGCGTTCGCCTTGTTCGGCCGACACGGGCGCACCATAAGCGTGGCTGAGGTTCATGCAGCCCAAACCAATGGCGCTGACGTTGAAAGAGGCAATTTGTCGGGTTTTCATGCCGGTATCTTAGACGCTTGCGCCGGCGTCCTGGCCACCTCAGGCAGGGGACGCTAGGGCGTCAATCGGTGGACACCACCAAGCCCACCTTGGGCACAAACGGCGCTGCGGGCGTGGTCTTGCTCACCACAGGAGCCCCCAGAAACAACTGCGAAGTCGGCACCTTCAGGGACACCAAAACCTCACGGACCTGCTGGGCGCGGGCTTGGGCCAGCGCGCGCATGTCAGTCTCATCCACCGACACGGCCGCCAGCAGCAAGGCCTCCATGTCAGCGGGTGGCAGGTCCTTGACCAAGCCCAACACATTGCGCGGCTTGGGAATCGGCGAGCGTCGGTACACCGACTGGAGCAAGGCGGGGTATTCCTCCGGGCTCACATCGGGCACAGACACATCGCCCTGCGCGTCTCGGGTCATGCGTCGGCGTTTTTCGGTCACGACCGACTCGCGCAATTTGGCTTTCCGCCAAGCGTCGCGCTCGCTGTCCAGGTTCGCTTCACCCGACAGCGTCAATCTCAGCGCGGGCTTGTCGATCATCAACTGGGCCACGCTCTGCAGTTTTTGCCTGGATGCCGCATCCAGATCGGCACGGCCGAGCGGGAAATCAATTTGCTGCAACTGCTCTTCGCCCGAAAAAGCGCCTGCGATCAAGCTGAAAGGCGACAGGATGGCTTTGCCAATCAGGTTGAGAACCATTTTCCAGACAATCGGTCCCACCCGAAACTCGGGGTCATTGATGGAGCCACTCACAGGCAGGTTGATGTCGATCACACCATTGCGGTCGGCAAGCAAAGCCACCGCCAGCTTGACCGGTAAGTTGGGGGCATCCGGGCTGTCCGAGCGCTCGCCAAAACGCAACTGGTTCAGCACAATTTGATGCGTGGCCTGCAGCTGGCCATCGGCACCGATCCGGTAATTAAGCTCGGCCGAGAGCTTGCCTCGTTCAATGCCATAGCCCGCATATTTGCTGCTGTAAGGGGACAGTTGGGGCAACTCCAAGTCACGTACCTGACCTCGCACATCCAGCGCCACGGGCCGCGTGAGCGGGTTGATGCGGCCAGACACCTCCAGACGGCCCGAGCCCGCCACCCGCCCCCGCAAGGCCAAGTCGGCGAGCGCCGTATCGGCCTGCCGCGCCTGGTTGGACAAGGCCCCCAAACTCCCCGCCAGCTCGGTGATTTCTGCCGAATAGTTCGGCTTGATGAAATGGTCCGAGAACAGCACCCGACCATTGACCAAACCGATGGGCCCCAAGGCCATCACGGCCGGGGCATTGGCTGATGCAGAAGGGGCAGAAGGGGCAGAGGCCGAAGAAGAGGCAGACGATGCAGGGGTGGATGCATCGGTCTTGACCAGGTTTTGCAAGTTCAGATGGCCTTGGGCATCGATGGCCACGCGGGCAAAGAAATCACTCAGGGCTGTTTCCGCAATTTTCAAGTGCTTCAGCGCACCTGCGTCCACCCCCAAGTCGATGCCACGCAGGTTCAGAGCCTGGATGTCCAGCAAGGCCTCCCCATCGGCGCGGTTCAGCGCACGCAAGTTGTCAACCGCCAGGTTGCCTTGCAATTGCAGGCCCAGCCCCGCCTCGGGCATGGTCACGTCCAAGCCGCCGACATAGCTCAGTTCAGCGCGTCTCAAATCGAAATTGACCCGGTCTGACCAATAAGACCGCAAACGTTGCACAGGAAAACGGGTCAGCTGCAAGCGCCCCTTGAGCGCCAGCGGACTGGCCTGGCCCTGCACAGCGGCCACTGAAGGCAAGCGAAACGCCCCTTCAAAACCCAACTTGCCCGGCTCACGGCGCTGGGTCTGGGCCCCGATGTTGACATCCACCTTCACCGAGGTCATCTGTGGCGATGCCGCCAAAGGCTGCCAAGCGCCCACGCTGGCGTTGAAGTCCCGCGCCTCCAACTTGGCACCGCCGGGCACAAAACGGTCATCCAGAGTCAGCACACCTTCGGCGATCTGCAAGGGCCCCATGTCCAGCTGCCACGGGTTGGGCGCAGTCTCTGGTGCAGGTGTTGATGCCACTTGGGCGAGCCAGTCATCGAACATCCAGCGGCCTTGCGGGTTGCGGGACACGTTCAACACAGGCCGGTTCAACCCTAGCCGGCCCACACGCGCCAGTTGTTTGGAGACATCCACCTCGACCTCCTCAAACTTGAGTTCGGTCCAAGAGACGTCAGGCATACCGGTCGAGCCCAGCGACACGTCGGTCACACGGATCTGCGGTGACTTGAGCACACCGTCCAAGGGTTTCAGGTCCTCGATCTTCCAATCCACTGCGCCCAGTTGCAGCAAGGGCACGTTGCTGCGGTTCGGATTGACCTGGAGTTTCAAGCTGCGCAAAGCCACATGGCCAGACACCGACAGCTCGGGGGCGGTCTGCTGACGAAAGTCCACGCGCATGTCCAACTCAAGCTGCCCCTCTGTCAGTCGCACGGGCCAGGCGGCAGGCCAATAAGGCAAGTACGGCTTGACATCAAAGTCCTTGATCTGAAAGTGCGCTTGCGTGTGACGGTCTGCGGCAAAAGGGGTTGTTTCTGCGTCGGTGTCAAAGTCAGCGCCGTCAAAAATAAAGGCCAGGCGCGGATGGGTGGCCACCTCGCGTCGGCCACCGATGTTGCTCAAAAAAGGAATATCCAAGCGCACATCGCTCAGCGTGTGGGTCACGCCTTTGGGCGCATCGCGAAATTGCACACCACCGCCTGTCACCTGAATATTGAACAGGGACAAACGGGGAACCCCTGCGCTTTTGGGCTCAGTGGAGGCAAAACGGGCCAAGACATCGTCGATGTCAAAACGGCCTTGCCCCCGGTGGCTCAGCTGCAGCTGTGGATTGCGCACAATCACAGCATCGGCAACAGGTGCCCACAAGACCAGGGACTGCAGCGACGCATTGACTTCGACTTCATCGATGCTCAACTGGGCAGGCTGGGCCGCCGCACCCGCACCCGCATCCGTAGCAGACCCGTCATGGGCTACCCGCAAACCGCGGATGATCAAACGCATCGACCAGGGCCGGAAAATCACTTGCTCCACAGTGACCGCACGCCCCAGTGCCTGAGTGCCCTGCTTTTCAATTTGCCACTGAAGCAGCACTGGCAGTGCGGCCCAGCTGATCGCCCACATCGCCAGCACACCGAGCACAAAAATCAAAACCCAACGTTGCCAGCGCTTGAGGAGGCCCAAATACATGATCGACTCTCGGTAAAGAACAAGAAGGCTGATTTTCGGTGATCTGAAAGCGCACATGTAACGCCCTCGATACAAATCCACCGAAATGGCCCCCATTCTCTTTCAAAGCAGCCAGACCAAGCTGCCCTGAACGGTCCCACCCACTGCAGCTTCACCGCGCCGCACCGGGGTAACTGGCCTACCCTGCGGCGAACCCTGGACCCGTCTGATGGGAAAACTGCATGGGCATGTTTTGAAAGTCAATTTTTTCCAATGCCGCGTCCTGTGCAAGATGCCGCCAATCCTGCACCAAACTCGCATTGGCCGAGATCAAACGCCCTTGAGAGTCCTTGAACCAGAGCATGTATGGCTGCGTGGCCAGCAGCTCCTGCTGCTGCCGTTCCATGGCCAGCGCTTGGGCGGCGATTTTTTTCTCTTCCGTCACATCGATCAGCACCAGCCTGCACTCATCTCCCAAGTCGTCCAGCGTGGCATCCACCCTCACCACCATCGCCGACCGATGCGCCGTTGCACGCAGGGTCACCTCGCAATAACGACGGCATTTGCCACTCAGGACCTCCTGATGAAAATCCAGAAACACGCCCTGATCCGAGGGTTCGATGAAATCCACCAAGGGACTCAGCGTGCGATGCGAGCGCTGGATGTCCAGCATGATGGCCCCAGCCAGATTGGTTTGAAGTACCCGCCCTTGCTTATCGAGGCTAACGAAGCCGACCGGCGCAAAATCATAGGCATCCTGGTACTTGTGCAAAAGCGCGTCATCTGGCCCGGCATGTTCGACGACCTCCATCCCCTCATCTTCTCCCGCCTGGGATGAACGCAAAGCGGCTTCGTACAAACGTTGGTTCTCGACAGAAACCAATGAAAAACACTCACAAACCGAGTCGCTCAAGCCATCCCGATTCAGAATTTGAATCTTGCCTCGACCGCTGGACACCAGACCTGCTGACTGCAATTTGCCCAAAGCCTGCGTGATCGATTCACGGCGCACACCCAACATGTTGGCAATCGTTTCATGGGTGACTTTCAACTGGTCTGTGGACAAGGCATCCCGATTGAACAAAAGCCAATAACAAAGGCGTTCACTCACACTGTGGTGGCCAATGCACACAATGCTTTGGGCCATTTGTGTGATCAAGCTCTGGACGTAACACAAGGCCAGCTGCTGCAATTCACGACAACGCCCCATCTCCCGTTGAAAGACGTCTGCTGGCATTCTGAAAGCTTGGCCTGCACACTGGACCACCGCACGGTGGTTCATGGAGTCACTGCCCAACACCAAAGAAACACCCACCATGCCGTCACGCCCCGTCATGGCCAATTCAGAACTGTCGCCGTCTGCCGTATGCGACACCAATGACGTTGTGCACGTGGTCGGAAAATAGACAAAATCCAGCGATTCACCCGCCTCGCAAATCACTTGGCCCGCCGCCAAATCAACCGGCTTGAGGTGTTCAGACAGCCGTGCATAGTGACTCAACGGAACAGCCGCCAAGATTCTGTTACGGCGGGCACCTTCAACCATAGGGTAAGACATAGCAATCCTTTCTTGCGCTTGGGCGCTTCAATCGGTCAAGCCATCAAATGGCAATAAATTGAGAATGCGGAGCTTGTGAAGGCTTGCCCGGAAAATGGTGATCAAGTCTTTGATCGTCAGCGCCCTGTCCTGAATCGAACGCGATAGCATTGCAATCCGCTGCGGATTCAGGAAATACCCCATGCAAAAGGGCCTGCAGCTCTGCGGCACTCAACAAGGGTTCAGGCAAGCGCTGTGTCGAATGAATTAGGTTTTGAGGCATGGTCAATCCAATCATGGAAATGTTGAAACATGGCGTTAAAAACAGAACCGCCAACTGCTGGATTCCATGTTGTTTGAATTGAATTGCAACAACCACTGATCAAACGATTTGATTGCATATGCATGCCGACATATACCTTTTGATCAACCACACATGCGTGGCATTTCGTACCTGTAAATACCCATCAATAAACGGTAATGACTGCCTGAGAACAGGTGGATGCAGAGTTCCTGAAAAATCACTTTGCACGAAACACAATCAAATGGTGGGCGATATCTTTCCATCGACATACGCATGCACTGCAGTCGATGCATACCCACAGAGCTACAACATTTGTTGACCCAAAACACGCCAAATGCTGGATGGTCATGTGACACCAGCGCAATGAACATGTTGGCACTGCAAATCAGAAGCTTGCAGTTCCCTGATCTGGAAACAGATCAAGATTTGTCGACTTGAGAAAACTCGACACAACAAGGAGTTCATGATGACCAAGCCAAAACCCTTTGCATTGCAATCTGATGGCCCCAGCAAAGAACACATCGCACATCGGCTGCATGGCTGAACATTCACGGTGGGCTCAATTTTTGACCAAGGGGAACAGATGCTGCGTGATGCTGATCACCACCGGGCCCAGCAGCACGGTCATCAACGCTGGAAAAACGCAGAAGATCAAAGGGATCAACAATTTGATGGGCAATTTGGCTGCAGCCTCTTCGGCAATCAATCGACGTTTAGTCCTGAGTGCATCCGAATGAACCTCCAATGACTCCCCAATGCTGGTGCCAAATCGATCGGCCTGAATCAGCATCGACACCAAACCTTCAATGTCTGACAAGCCCATGCGAAGGGACAGGTGCCGCAAAGCTTGTGCGCGTGAAGAGCCGGCACGCAGCTCCAGCCCCGTCAAGGCAAACTCATCCGAGAGCTGGGGATAAGACAAGCGCATTTCCCGCCCCACCCTTTCGATGGCTGCATCCAGCCCCAAGCCGGCTTGCACACACAAACGCATCAAATCCAGCGCATCCGGCACGGCATGAAACAAAATTTTCTGCTGCTTCTTGACCAGATAGTGCAACACCAGATCAGGCGTGTAATACCCTGCGGCAGCCGAAGCCATGAGCCCCGTCCAAAACATCAGATCCGGCCATGTCACCTGGAACAACCACATCAGCGCCGCGAAACACGCTGGCAGCAAAAATGTGAGCAAGGTTTTGAAACCCAGAAAGACCGAGATGGCCAGGCCGGACCGAATGCCTGCATTGAGCAGTTTGATTTGTAAGGCGCTGGGCTGCGAGGCATCTTCCGACGTGGCCGAACCCGCCCAAGGCCCCAGCGATAAAAGCCATGCCGTCATCTTCGACTGCATGCGTTGGAGCCATGCATTCGCTGCAGGTCGACTTGGCTCCATCAATCCCAAGCGGCGCTTTTCGAAATCACTCGGAATCCATTGATTCAAGGCGAGATAAACCAAAGAAGCCACCAACAGCAACAAAGACCCCAGAACAACAAAATTCAAAGTGGACATGACAGACTTTCAAACTTTGATTTGAACCAAACGGGACATCCAGAAGACCCCCACCAGCATCAAGCCCAAAGAGACGCCCAGCATGGCAACCCCCATCGGGTCTTTCCAGAGCGCCGAGATGAACTCGGGATTGATGAGGTACAAGAAAAATGCCAACAAAAATGGCATGACCGACAAGATCCATGCCGAGATGCGACCTTCGGCAGACAAGACCCGAACCACGCCAGCAATTTTTTGACGCTCACGGATCAAGGTCGCCGTCTTGCGCAGCACATCGGCCAAATTCCCGCCGGTCTCGTTCTGGATCAATACGGCCACCACAAAATAACGAATTTCCTTGCTGTCAATGCGTGCGGCCAGGTGGTTCATGGCAGCCTGCACACTCATGCCCAGATTGATTTCATCGAACACCTTGCGCAGCTCAAGCGCAATGGGGGCACGCGACTCAGACGCCGTGATCTGCAGAGCGCTGATGAAGGCATGTCCCGATTGCTGCGCACGAACCATGAGATCCAGCGCATCGGGCAATTGCTTTTCAATGGCCTCAATCCTTTGCACACATCGGTGCTTGAGGTAGTAAATGCCACAGCCCAAAGTGGCCAGCATCATCATGCCTGTGACAAGCGCCGGAAAATGCAAGGCCATGCCCGCCACACCCGACACCATCACCAGCGCCACACCCAAGAACAGGGTTTGCGAGACATCCAAGGGCCAATCGGCTTGCAATAGGAAGCGGTCAAAACCCTGAATTCCCGGCACCCGATTCAGGTAACGGTCAAGCACGCCGAAACGGCTCAATGCGCGTTTTTGCAAAATTTCTGTATGCACATGGCGCTGCTCGTTCATGAACATCTGGTGCATGCGCTGATCGAGCAACTTTTGCCGTGGACTCCAGTAAACACGCCAAACCTCGTACAAGCCCACCGGCATCAAGAAGCTGGCGACACCACACGCGCCCAATATGAGCCAATAAGTGACATCCATCATGCACCCCGAAATTTCAAAGGATCAAACAGGTCATCACGCAGTGCGATGCCACGTGTTTTCAGCCGCTGCACAAACTTGGGACGAATCCCGGAGGCCACAAATCGGCCTTGCACCTGACCATCAGCAGCGATACCCGTTTGGTCAAACCTGAAAATCTCCTGCATGGTGATCACATCGCCTTCAATGCCTGTGATTTCCTGCAGGCTGGTCACCTTGCGCCGACCATCGGACAAACGAGACACCTGGATGATCACTGTCAAAGCCGCGCTGATTTGTTGGCGCATTGAGCGGACATCCACGTTCAGGCCAGCCATGCCCAACATGTGCTCCAAGCGGGTGATGGCATCGCGTGGCGAGTTGGCATGGATGGTGGTCATGGAGCCGTCGTGCCCGGTGTTCATGGCCTGCAACATGTCCAGCACTTCGGCACCGCGCACCTCCCCCAAAATGATGCGGTCTGGCCGCATGCGCAAACTGTTTCGCAGCAGAGCGCGCTGGGTGATTTCGCCTTTGCCCTCGATGTTTTGCGGTCGGGTTTCCATGCGCACCACATGGGGCTGTTGCAATTGCAGCTCGGCTGCATCTTCAATGGTCACAATCCGCTCATCTTGGGGGATGCTGGCTGAAATCACGTTGAGCAAGGTGGTCTTGCCGCTGCCTGTACCCCCCGAAACGAGCAAATTGATCTTGGCCTTGACCAGGCCATTGATGAGTTCGGCCATCTCTGCATTGAGGGTGTGAAAGCCCAGCAGGTCCATCATGGTGTAAGGCACCACGGAGAAACGCCTGATGGACAACACGGGGCCGTCCAAGGCCAAAGGCGGAATCACCGCATTGACACGGGAGCCGTCTGGCAAACGGGCATCGACCATGGGGTTCATTTCATCCACACGGCGACCGATCCGGGAGACGATGCGGTCAATCACACGCATCAAATGGGACTCGCTGTCGAACTCAATATTGGTCAACTCGATCTTGCCTTTGCGCTCTACATACACACTGTGCGGACCGTTGACCAAAATATCCGAAACGCTGGGATCTGCCAACAAGGGCTCGATGGGGCCCAGGCCCAGCATTTCGTCTTGAATGCCTTGAACAATCTGGCGACGCTCCGCTTCGTTGATGGCCAGACCGCTTTCATCCAGAAGCCTTTGTGTCAGTGCCTTGAGCTCCAAGCGCAAGGCTTCGGGTGACATCGTCTCCATGCGGCGCAAATCCACCTGCGCCAAAATTTCGCGGTGTATCTGTGACTTGATGGTTTCAAGCCGAACCGCTGTCACCCTGTTGGCAGAAAGGGTGGAGCCCAGAGCGATCGGAATCGGAGTTTGGGACTCTAAATGCTGGCGGATGTCCAATTTCAAAGCAATCTCCTTATTTTGCAAGCCAGCGATCAGGCGGCTTTGCGCATCCAACGATCCATCCAACCACGGGCTTTGGGCAAAGGGGTATGCAAGAGCGAAGCCGTGATGTCACGCAAGGCTGTGAGCACGCCGTTCTGTGGGTGCAGCAACTCAAGCGGCTTGCCCAGATTGAACGCTTCGTTCACGGCAGCGAACTGATTGGGAATGGTGTGGTGAACTTTGATTCCCACGGCTTGCTCAATGCTCTTGACATCCAGCAGACCATCCTCTTGGTATTTATTGACCAGCAAGCGCAGCTTGTCATCGCCATAACCCAGGGAACGGAACAGCTTGACCAGCCGTTTGGCGTTGCGCACCACAGGCAAATTGCACTCCATCGCCACATACACGACATCCGCCATGTCCAGCGCTTTGAGCGTGAGCGCATCGATGGTGCTGTCCAGATCCAGCAACACGAACTCGTGCATGCGCTTGGCCAAGGTCAAGACCTGCTCCAGTTGATTCGCCGTGATGGCCAAAGCGACGCCCGCTTCATCCGGGGCCGCCAACAAATTGAGTCGTGGACTGATGCTGTGCATGCAGCTGTTCAACAGTTGCGCATCCAGGCGGTCAATTTGCTGTGTCAGGTCACTGATGTTGTTCTTCACCCCGTCCTGGCTCATGTAATACGACGCATCGCCATACTGCAAATCCAAATCCACCAAGACACACCTTCGGTTGAAGGTGTCTGCGATCAAATGCGCCGTGTTGGCCGCCAAAAAAGTGGAGCCACTGCCGCCTTTGCATGAAATGAAGGCCACGATTTTTCCGGATCCCACATACCCATCTTCGGACGTTCGGATTTTTTCGTGGTGTGCCACGACACGGCTCAAGGCCGCGATCAAATCATTTTGTGCAGGCGGTGAAGCCACCACCTCACGAACCCCCGATCGCATGGCGCGCACCAGATCCTCTTTGGTGTCGCTGTCGCTGATCAGGATCACACTGATTTTTGGATTGGCCCAAGTCATGGATTCCAGCGCATCCAGATCTTCTGTCTTTTGCGCCTGGCCACTGCACACCACCAAAATTCCAACCTCCAAATTTTGGAGCAGTGGCATCAAGAGCTGTCCTTCAGCGCGCACCAGCGCCGACTTCACGGTCAGACTCTGCGATTGAACCGTGCTGCGCAACAGCTCCAGCGTGGTGGCATCCGATGCGATCAAATAAGTGTTCATGGCTTTGCCCTTTCAACGGCCAACCGACCCAGCCACGCCACCCAAGCCAATGTTCATCACATTCACGGGTGCCGGTGGTTTGTCAAAGGAACTTTGGTAACGGTCAACGGCCGACTTCATGACCGCACCATCAGCGCCCGGTGGGGGCAAATTTTTCTGCCCCGCGTCCGGGTTCATGGTTTGCGCCTTCACGGCATGGCGCACCGATTGACCCCATTGCGGTGCATCTGCATAAGGCGTGTTGGCACAACCCGTTGCCGACAAAATCACCAGCAACCATGCACCCCAGTGTGGGACCTTGCGTGTGTTCATTTGGGACATTTCAATACTCCTGGCGTCAAGGTTTGGGGGTCACGGAGGGTGCCGCTTCGGCTTGGCTATCCGATGGTGTTTCTGTGGGTGTCGAAGGGGGTTTTTCCATCAACCCCTCCACCATGAATTCGGCACGGGTCGGCGGCTTGAAATTGTCTATGGGCAATGCCAGGGCTACGTCGGATGTTTTGGCTAACCGGGGGGTCACCACAAAAAGCAATTCAGACTTTTCGGTTTGGAACGCATTGCTGCGAAACAAGGCCCCCAAGACAGGCAGCTCGCCCAACAACGGCAAGGCCCGAATCGCCTCGGTGACATTGCTCTTGATCAGACCGCCAATGGCAAAACTCTCGCCATCGCGGAGTTGAACGGTGGTGGAAGCCCTTCGGGTGGTGATGGAAGGCAAGACACTGACTTGCCCATTGAGGGCTTTGACCGTGGCACCCAACTGCGACAGTTCTGAGACTTCAGGTGTCACTTTCAGATTGATCAGCCCGTCCTCCAGAACTGTCGGTGTAAAGCTCAAGCCCACCCCAAACTCTTTTTCTTCCAGGGTGATGCTGTTGCTGGAGCCGCCTTGGGGAACCGGTATGAATATTTTTCCACCGGCCAGAAACGAGCCTTCTTGGCCACTGATGGCCGTGATGGTGGGCTCGGCCAGAATTTTGACCAGGCCTTTCTTCATTTCAGCCGTCAGTGTGATGGTGGTCATGCCATTGGCACGGGCGGTGGTCAATGCCGTTGCGCCATTGGACAAAAATTGAGACAACAAAGACACAGACGTACTGCCGGCTGTGCGGGTGAGGTTGATGTCCACACCCAGCTCATCGAGCAGGGTTCGCGAAACTTCGGCCACCTTAACTTCCAGCATGACTTGCTGCGAGCCTTCAACCCGCAGCATGTTGATGACTTTTTTACCACCTGTATAAGCCTCTGCCAAACTCACAATGCGGTGCACTTTGGTGGCATCGGGCACGCGACCACGCAGCACCACCGTGTCTGCCATCACATCGACCATCAGGGGTTCCTTGGTGGGCACCCATTTCTCTAATCTGGACTGCAGCATCGCGGTGTCCAGCCCCACAGAAACATCGCGCAGCGTGGTTTTTCCGCTGGCAGACCAAACGATCAAATTGGTCACGCCGTTTTTTTTGCCCAGCACATACACCTCTTTGGCATTGATCAGTGTGACGTCAGCCACATCCGGGTTACCAATCGAGATACGCAGTGCTGGCTCGAAAAGCTTCAGCAGCGTGGACTTGCCATTGCTCAACTCGACGCCCGGCAACAGTTCTACCGGCCCCTGAGACGCCAGAGAATTTTCAGCAGAGACAGCGGCAACGGGTTTCGTTGTTTTTTTAGGCGCTGGTAATTCTTTTTCGGCGGCCAACAAGGGAAAGGAGAAGCTCAATGCGATGAACAGTCCATGGGCTGTCAAGGTTTGGATTGTTTTTTTCATGCTGATGTGATCCATGTGCAAAAGTGATTTATTCGGTCGGCTCTTGGGACTTGGTCATCCCGCGAATAACTTCCAATTTCTCTGTCTGTTTGGGCGGCAGACTCTGGCTCACGCGCCTGATCGGTCGCGAACCGGCGGGGCGCTGAGCGTCGTTTTGCGCCACCACCATAGCCGCGTTCGTTGACAGTGAATTCAGTTGACTGGACCTTTGCAATAAATCTGCCTTGCGCGAACCTGGTGTGTCCACGCTGGCCACGTCCACCTGACTTCTCAGGACCAGCGACAAGGCACCAACACTTCGGGCCAAATCGATGATTTCAGCCTCCTGTGGTGTGGCCTCGAGGGTGACAGCACTCACCACACGCGGTTTGTTTTCGGTGCTGGCCACATCTTGTGCCACCGCCAGCACCTGAATCCTTTCCAGCACGATTTTGGAAACCGGGTTGTTGTCTTTGTCGGGGATGTTGGCCATGACATCCACAAAATTTCCCGGCAAGGCGAATCCGGCCACACCGACGATCTCGTTGACTTTCACCGTGACCGCACGTTTGCCTTCTTTCAACACCGAAGACAGCCCCCCCTGCTGCCCCAGCGCCGCCAATTTGGTGTCCAGAATCGGCTCCCCCCGCAAGATGGGCATGTTGATCACGCGGTCATACGCCTGTTCGCTTGAGTGCAAGGGGGATTGGATGGGTGCAGAAGTGGGCCAACTGACGGTCTCCAGCATGGATGGCTGCAGGCGGGTGCCGATTTGAAGATCCCGGGTGGCCACCACCACCTTGATGGTGCTGCCTTCATCTCTTTGCTTCAACCAGATGGCCGCCATCGACACTGTGGCCAGCGACACAGCGGCCGCCACAGCAATGATCAAAACCGGACGTTTGTTCATCATGTATTTCCTATTCCAAATCCTGTGACGCCAGACTCACGGTGTCACGACGTAATACGCAACCGTGCCCAGCCCAACGGCCAAGGCATAAGGAACACGCTCGGATGTCACTTGGTGGATCAAGGGTTGACCAATGGATGGCCATTGCCCCGCCCCGATGTGCTGCATCAATCCGGCACGCAAATTTTTTAAAACTGTGGCCATGTTCGATGCCCAGAGGCCCCAGCCAATGGCCAGCAAGCCCCCTGCGAGCAAGATCGCCACGCAGACATTGGCCATGTCAGGCCATCCAACGAACAGGCCGACGGCGGCGATCAATTTGACGTCGCCGGCACCGACCATCTTGAACAGATACAAAAGCAAGAACACCAGAAAACCGGTCATGCCACCGAGCAATGCGGCCTCAATCCCGATGCCCCGAGGGGTGAGCGACAGGCACAAAGCCGTGAGCCCGCCCCAGAGCACCAAGGTGTTGGGTATTTTTCGCATGCGCCAATCGTGCCAAATGGCCAACGACAGCAGCACGCTCAAAGCCAAAACACTGACAAGCTCTAGGGGCAGGATCAACATGGTCGGTTTCTGGGTTCTGGCAATGCGAATCAAAATACGGCTGCAGCCAGTCGTACCGAGATTCGGGTGAACAAAGCACCCAATTGCGTGCCCAGCGCTGTGGCGCCTGCCGCAATGCCCAAGGCGACCAAGGCGGCCAGCAGGCCATATTCAATGGCAGTGGCACCCGATTCGTCGTTGATGAATTTTTGAATTTGATTTTTCATGATCACGGACTCCAGATAAAGATGGATGAACTTCAAGCTGCATGGATTTGCTCACGAACAGCCTTGCGCTGGCATCGGGAGCTGACTCGCAACAGCTTTGCAACGGTGAGGTTTTTTTGATCACCGTGAACTGACTTTAAGAGTCGGTCATCGGTTCGTCTGTTAGCCCTCGTACACACCAACCGACATAGACGAATAGACGGCAAACAAACGCGTTCGACCGCTCAGGCAGCGGTGGAGAGTCGGGTCGCGATGCGGCCAAAGAACAATCCCAACTCAGTGCCCAATGCGGTTGCACCCACAGTGATCCCCAAGGCCACCAAGGCAGCGAGCAATCCATATTCAATGGCGGTGGCACCACTCTCATCAAGGGTGAAATGTTTCAATTCACGGATGACATGCTTCATGACAAAAACTCCTGTTAAATGAAAAAAATAACCCCTGATCCCGCCTGCCGAACGCACCGTTTGAAAGGTGAAAAAACCAAACGGGGGGCTTTGCCCACACAAACGTTTGCAAACGCTGTGTGCTCTTCAATGTATGAACTTGAGATGTGGCGGTCGGTGTGACGGACCACCAACCTGAATGATTTATTCAAAATCAATCTTCTTGACTTGGTGCGCTGTCCAACGGTTCCTGAACAGCTCATCTCCTATGGTTGGAATCGGGCATGCCAACCATCCGGTCGCATGCGACCCGACATTGATCCGAAGGATTTCACCAATGACTCATACCATGGTTGATGTACCTGTGCATTCAGGAAACCACCCACCATCCGTCCAATGCAAGATGACCTGCCACGGCCAAAGAGGCACAGCCACTGTTGAATTCGGTTTGCTCTTGCCTTTGCTGCTGTTGATCGTCTCGGGCATCATCGAATTCGGCATGGCGCTTTTCGACAAAGCCGTGATCACCAACGCCAGCCGTGAAGGGGCGCGTGCTGGCATTGTGCTGCGCGTGCCCGCAGTCAGCGCCACCGAGATCACCACGCGCGTGACCACCTACACGGGCAACGCCTTGCTGGGTCTGGGCGCAGCCAGTCCTGTCACCGTAGACTTCCCCGTTCAAACCAACCCCGGGCATCTGGCGGTGCGCGTGAGCTACACCTTCAGGGGTTTGGCTTTGGGCAATCTTTTGAGCGCCATGGGTTCGCCTCTGGTTTTGACATCCACCACAGTCATGGTGAGGGAATGATGAAAACACACACGAACTCTGAACACGGCGCAGTCACCTTGCTGGTGGCCTTGATGATTCCCGTCTTATTGGGCATTGCGGCCTTGGTGATCGACGTGGCCTATGTGCAGGTCGTTCGCAATGAACTTCAAAACGATGCCGATGCCGCCGCACTGGCCGGGGCTAAGCAGCTGCGCAGCAGCGCCTCAGCCACGCCGCAATGGTCTGTCGCTGAAAGGGTGGCATTCGATGCCATTGCCCTCAATGCGGCCGATAGCAAAAAACTTTCCACGGGTACGGTGCAATCGGGCTACTGGAACCCCACACAAGTCAATGCCCTCTTGCAGATGCTGCCGATGACGCCAACCGCCAACGATGTCCCAGCGGTGCAGGTCACATTGATTAAAGGCAATGGGCAAAACGATGGTGAAGTGCCCACTTTTTTTGCGCGTCTTTGGAATATTGTGTCCACCCCCGTGACCGTCACGGCAGTTGCTGGCATGACCAGCCCTGGCACCATCGAGCCGGGCGGCTTGTTTCCTTTGGTGGCGAGCCAATGCATTTACGACACCTACTGGAACAACAAGGCCACACCGCCAGGGCCCACACTGGATTCAAAGGGCAAGCCTTTTGAACTGGTGCTGGAGGCTTACGATGACAAGCCGAAAGATCCTTGCCAAACTTTTCAGTGGTCCTCTCTGTTGACCGGTAATAACGACGTCACGACCTTCAGAAAATTGGTTAAAGAGCGAAATCCTGTTGCATTGAGCATCGGTCAAAAAATCTGGATAGAGCCCGGCTCCAAAACCACCTTGTACGACACGGTAGACAACTGCAGCGCCGCCAACGACAAGACCTGCGAGTACGTGACTTTGCCCATGGTGAGCAACATTGCGGGCCATTCAGAACAGCCCATCACAAGTTTTGCCTGCGCGCGCATTGTTGACGCGTCCAAAAAGGACAAAACCATCACCATTCAGCTGAGCACGCAGTGCCCGCAGCCACCTTCTGGCGGTATCGGTCCCAACTTTGGCGCGATCTCTCCGCCCAGTTTGTTCCGATAAGCAAGCCGTCTGCCTGTGTGAGCCGGGCAGCCGTCAACTGCGTTGACGTGTCCACGCGGGCAGTGGGGCCGATTTGTGCAGCACATCCTGGTGCAGCCAGGTCGCGCTCTTGCGGGCGCGCTCGGCCACGGTCTCAAGAGGCAGCTGCTGGTAGTCGTCATTGAACACCTCAAAGCTGTAATCGCCCTGGTAACCGATGCGGTCCAGGCGCAGCACCAGATCGGCCAGTTGCTCGCTGTGCACGCCCTCGCCCGGGAACACGCGGAAAGTGCGGGCGGTGGTCATGCGCTCTTCAAAGGTGGGGGTTTCCTGCCACATGAAGTCAGACAGTTGCACCAGAAAGATTTTGGAAGGGTCCAGCTCTTCGATGGCGTCCAACGAGGTCTTGGCCGCGAAGATGTGGAAGGAGTCGATGCCGATACCGAGGTTAGGACAATCGGCGCGACACACCACATCCCAGCTGGTGGTGATTTCGTTGACGGTGCGGCCCCAGGACAGCGCTTCATAAGCCACCTTGATGCCCAGCGGCACCGCCAGCATGGCGAGTTTTTTCAGGTCGGCCGCAATTTGGTCCAGGTCTTGGGTGGCGTGGCGCGAGGTGGACGAGCAGGCCAGCAAGACCTTGCTGCCGGTGGCCGCACACATCTCGAGCATCGATTTGGCGATGTCGAGCTTGTAGCTGTGCAGGTGGCCCGACAAGCCCTCAAAATCGCGCAGCACCTGAAAGCCGGTGGGCCGCATGCCGCTTTGGCGCACAGCCTCCACCGCAGCGGTCACGCCGCCCGGGTGCGTGACCAGATCACGCGCCATCAGCATCACCTGAGAAAAGCCAGCACCCTTCATGGCGGCCAGCTTGGCCTCCAGCGTGCCCGCCATGGTGATGGTGTCCATGCCATAGCCGTCGAGCAAGTTCATCGCAGATCTCCCGCAGGGCCGCCCCAAGGGAGGGCGAAGCCCCCTTGGGGGGCAGTGAATACACGAAGTGATGAACGTGGGGGCTTCATATTTTTCACTTGTGAACGAGTTCAAAAGCCACCGAACCCAGCGCAGCGCGGGTCAGGGCGCCACGGTCTTCGGGGTGCAGCCGGGTCGATTCGACAAACTCAACGCCTCGGGCCTTGAGGGCAGCCACCGCTTGTCCCACATCGGGCACGCCAAAGCCCATGCGTTGCAAGCATTCTGGGCTGTCGTCGGCATCCATCCAGGGCTCGGGCTCCACCAGTTGCCACAAGAAGCTGCCACAAGGGCTCTTCATCAGCTTGCCCTTGGGCAAGATGCCAAAGCGTTCCTCATCGGGGATGGATGTGAAATCGAACATGTGTTCGTAATAGGTTTGCCAGTCGGCACTGCGAGCAGCACCGATGTACTGCACCACGCCGAAATAGCTCATGCCCGCCAGCGCAGGGGGGTTGGGGTCGACAGTCGGGATGGGCTTGAAATCGATGTCGTAGATCGAAAATTCTTGCCAGCGGTCGACAAAGTAAAAACGGCTGCCGCCCGGACCATGGATGGCGGGGATGTGCAGCTCCATCGCCTGCGCATGGCTGCCCACGCTCCAGGCCCCCAGCTCCATGCAACGGTTGTGCGCCTTGAGCGCATCCTGCACGCGAAACGCCACGGCCGAGATCACCGGCTGGCCATCCACCGTGCCGCTGACACGGGCGTCGTCGGGGTTGGCATTGACCACCAGGTTCATCGTGCCCTGGCGATACAGCGTCACTTCACGCGAACGGTGGCGGGCCACCGGACGAAAGCCCATGTTTTCGAGCACCTGGCCCAAAGCCTGAGGGCGGCTGGTGGCGTATTCGATGAATTCAATGCCCGCAATGCCCAAACGGTTGGGCATTTCAGGGACGGCTTCGCGGTGCACTTTGTTCAGGGTCATCTCAGGGCTCCAGTCAGGCATTCAATCGCCAAGTGACAAAGGTTCAGTAGCTCAGTTTGGCCACACGGCGCAGCACATCGGCGGTGGTTGTCGGCAGGCCGAAATATTCCAGATAAGCGGGAATTTGCTCGTAGAGCATGTCCGTGCCCACCTGCGTGCGGCAGCCGCGTGCTTGAGCGGCAGCCAAAAATGCCGTAGTTTCGGCCTTCATCACCACTTCGCCCACAAAGGTGCCGGGCGACAGGCGAGACACGTCCATGGGCAACGGATCGCCTTCGTTCATGCCCATGGGGGTGGCGTTGACCACCAGATCATGCGCTGCGGGGTCGTTGGAGCCTGTGCGCACATCGATCTGCGGGTAGTTGTCTTTCAGGCGTTTGGCCAAGGCTTCGCAGCCCACCGTGTTCACATCGAACAGGCTGATGGCCGCAATGCCTGCGCCTGCCAGTGACGCTGCAATGGCACAGCCCACGCCCCCTGTGCCCACCACCAGCACGCGTTTGCCCGTGAGATCGAACCCCTTGCGCTGCACGCCACGCACAAAACCGGCACCGTCAAACATGTCGCCCACCAAGCGACCATCGGCCAAGCGTTTGACGGCGTTGCAGGCCCCAGCCACGCGCACGGTGGCTGTGACTTCATCGAGCAAGCCCACAGTGGTGACCTTGTGCGGCATGGTGATCAGGGCGCCCCGGATGTTCTCCAGCGTGAACACCGACTTCAAAAAAGTGGGGTAATTTTCGCTTTTGCAACCCATGGGTACCACCACCGCATTGATGCCCGCTTCTTCGAAGTACGGGTTGTAGATCATCGGCGACTTGAAGGTGTGCGTGGGGTAGCCGATGTGGGCGATGATTTCGGTGTTGCCGTTGATCATGGGTGGAGATTCAAAAAACTCAGGTCAAACCGCTTGAGCGGCCGACACGCCAGCACGCAGCGCCAGCAAATAGCTGTCAGCGCCGAAGCCACAAATCTGACCTTTGACGATCTCGGCAAACACCGAGTGATGACGGAATGCTTCACGCGCGTGGATATTGGACATGTGCAACTCCACGATGGGACAAGTGAGCACCGCCAATGCATCGCGAATGGCGTAGCTGTAATGGGTCCAGGCACCAGCATTGATCAGCACGGCATCGACTTTGTCGAAATAAGCTTGGTGGATGCGCTCGCACATGTCACCTTCGTGGTTGGTCTGATAGCACTCGACTTCAGCACCCAACTCTTTGCCCAGCTTGTGCAGGCTAGCATTGATCTCATCAAGGGTGATGGTGCCGTATTGCTTGGGGTCGCGTTTGCCAAACATGTTGTGGTTCACGCCGTGCAGCATCAAGACTTTCATGACAAATCCTTTCGTTAAACAAACAAGGCTCCGCCGCACACACGGCGAAGCCTCAGACCGGGAAATTACTTGCCCGACTTCTTGACTGGTGTGGCAGCCGCAGTGCGCACTTTGTCGATTTCAGCTTGCAGTTCCTTGACCAGGTCCTGGCCCACAGTCACGCCGTACTTGGCGGTCACAGGGCGCATTTTGTCGCGCAGCTTGGCCATTTCAGCCTCTGGCAACTGGGACACTTGCATGCCGTTCTTCTTCAGGTTGTCCAGAATGCTGGCTTCCAGAGCGCGTGCTTTCTCACGCTGGAATTTGGCCGATTCGATGGCTGCATCGCCCACAATTTTTTTCTCAGCAGCCGAGAGCTTGTCCCAGAACTTCTTGCTGATGATGACCGACTGGGGGTTGTACTGGTGACCTGTCAGAGCCAAGTGCTTTTGCACTTCGTAAAGCTTGGCGCTGTTGATGGTGGCCACTGGGTTTTCCTGGCCGTCCACGGCTTTTTGCTCCAGAGCAGCGTACAGCTCAGGAAATGGCAGGGGTGTGGGGTTGGCACCCAAAGCCTTGACCCAGTCCACGTTGATCGGGTTGGGGATCACGCGCAGCTTCAGGCCTTCCAGGTCTTCCACCTTGTTGATGGCGCGCTTGCTGTTGGTGATGTTGCGGAAACCCAGCTCGTAATAAGCCAGACCGATGATGCCCTTGTCTTCCAATTTGGCGTGCAGTTTCTTGCCGAAGGCTCCATCCACAGCCGCATCGGCTTCTTTGCCAGAGGCGAACATGAAGGGGAAGTCGAAAATCGCAAATTCCTTGACCTGCGCCGCAAAGATGCCGGAGTTCATGGATGCCATCTCCAATGTACCGCCCTGAATGGCGGACACGTTGGCTTGGTCGCTGCCCAAAGTGCCACCAGGGAACACATTCACCTTGATCTTGCCGCCGGAATTCTTCTCAACGATTTCCTTGAACTTTTCCATGCCCAACACGATGGGGTGCCCCGCCGAGTTCTGGTTGGCGAACTTGATGGTCTTGTCTTGAGCCGATGTCAGACCCATGGCTGCCAGGGCCAGCGTTGCGATCACGGACTTGATAAATACACGTTTCATGAAATGTCTCCAGAAAAATAAATGGGGTCGGACGTACGCAACCATCACGAAGTTTGTCGTCTGGCGTACCCGGTCAGACGACAAAGCCAGGAATCAATAGAACCAGCGCGCAGGCACCATCACCAGTTCCGGGAAAGCCACCATGGCAAACATGATGATGAACTGGGCCACCATGAAGGGCATCACGCCCCGGGTGACCTCGTCCATGCTCACTTTACCCACACCGGCCACAGCGTTGAGCACTGTACCCACAGGCGGCGTGATCAGGCCAATCGCATTGTTGATGATAAACAGCACACCAAAATAAACCGGGTCAATACCAGCCGCCTTGATCACAGGCATCAACACGGGGGTCAGCAGCAAAATGGTCGGTGTCATGTCCAGCGCTGTGCCCACCACCATGGTGATGACCATAATGGCCAGCATCAGCAATTTAGGGCTGTCCAGCATGGGCTGCAAAAGCGCTACCAACTCACCGGGCAAGTTGGCCACCGTGATCAACCATGCCGACACCATGGCAGCTGCCACCAGAAACATCACCACGGCACTGGTCTTGGCCGCGGTCATGAACAAAGGCACCAGTGTTTTAAAGCTCAATTCGCGGTAGACGAAAGTCGAGATGATCAAAGCGTAGGTGGCGGCGACCACGGCCGCCTCGGTGGGCGTGAACACACCAAACTTCAGACCAAACACCACGATCACAGGCAACACCAGCGCCCAGGTCGCCTCCTGCAAAGCCTTTGCGATTTCACCGGCCGACTTGCGAGGTGGCACTTGCACCACTTCGCTTCGGGCGAGCCACCACCAGGTGATCCACAGCGATGCCCCGAGCAATATGCCCGGCACGATACCCGCCATGAACAATTTGGAAATGGACACGTTGCCCGCCACGCCAAAGATCACAAAGCCAATGCTGGGTGGAATCACCGGTGCAATGATGCCCGCAGAGGCAATCAAACCCGCTGAACGTGCTTTGTCATGACCCGCTGCCACCATCATGGGCAACAGCAACGATGCCAGTGCAGCCGCATCGGCCACAGCCGAACCAGACAATGCCGCCATGATCACGGCGGCCATGATGGTCACATAACCCAGCCCGCCTTTGATGTGGCCCACACAGGCCATAGCGAAATTCACAATACGGCGCGACAGGCCGCCCGCATTCATGATTTCACCGGCCAGCATGAAAAAAGGCACCGCCAGCAAAGGGAAGCTGTTGGAACCCTCAATCAGGTTCTGCGCCAATATCTGCGCGTCGAACATGTTCAGATGCCACATCAACGCGACACCGCACAACAACAGGGAAAACGCAATCGGAATGCCCAACGCCATCGCACCGAGCAGGGAACATAAAAATACAACAATCGTCATTTTTCTCTCCTAGGCGCTCAGGCTTTGTCAGTGGCGCCATGGGGCGACTCTTCAGATTCTTGAATCATGACCAAATCCTCATCGCGGATTTGCCCCGTCAAAAGACGCACAAACTCGTTCAAGATGATCAAGCCACCCAACACGGCAAACACCACACCGGGCATGTAAATCCAGGCCATGGACACTTCCATCACGGCGCTGGTGGTGTCCCAGTTGATCATGGCTTGGTCATATGCGCCGCTGAAAAGCAACCAGCAAGTGAACAACATCAACAAATGCGACAAACCCAAACAAACTTTTTTGCCGACAGGGCCCAATTTGCCAATCAGCATGTCGGTGCCCAGGTGACCATGCTCCTTGAGCGCAATGATCGCGCCCATGAAGGTCAACCAAATGAACAACCAACGTGATAGCTCTTCAGACAAAGTGATGCCTGAATTGAAGGCGTAACGCATCACCACGTTGCCGAACACCAGCACCACCATCACGGCCAGGCTCATGGCGATCAGCCAGTTGAGCAACCAGCAATAGCCATCAATGAATTTCTTGACCACTTGTATCTCCTGAAATGGGTTAGCAATAATGTACGAACCAGTTAGTTTTTCACGGCTAGTAATTACCCTTACGCCAAAATTCCATAAACAGCTACCTGCTATGCCGAAATTGAATGGCTTACAAATCTCAAAATCAATTCCACCACATGCTCACGCTTGAGTGTGTCGGCCTTGTCGGTGCTGGCACGGCCCTGAAAAATCACCCCGAAGGTGTGGCGGTTGGACACGTTGAAAAAGGTGAACGCTGAAATGGCCGAGTGGATGTCCACCGGGTCCAGCCCTTGCCTGAAAACGCCCTGCGCCACACCACGGTCGTACACCGCCTGCACGGACCGAATGGCGTTGGAGTTCAGCTGCTGGATGTTGGCGCTTTGGCGCAGGTAGTCGCCACGCTGGATGTTCTCGCTCATCACCAGCCGGATGAAGTCTTCATTGTCCCGGTGGTGGTCGTAAGTGAACTCCACCAGCCTTTTCAAAGCATCGATCGGCGGCAAATCATCCAGATGCAGATCGGACTCGATGGCTCGCATGCGCCGGTAGGCCTCTTCGAGCACGGCCAGATACAAACCATCCTTGCTGCCGAAGTAGTAATAGATCATGCGCTTGCTGGTGCGCGTGGCCGCTGCAATCTCGTCAATGCGAGCGCCGGTCAAACCCTTGTCAGCGAATTCGTGCGTGGCCACCGCCAGGATCTCGGCCATGGTGCGGGCCGGGTCGTTGGTGCGCCCTGTCTCACGGGCAGTGGGCACCTCGGTTGGCTTGAGCTTTGCAGAATGTACCAGTTGGTTCATTTTGTAAGTATAGGCGGCGCGCACTCATGTTCTTATCAGGACAAGCCCTGATAGGGCCGCTGCGGCAAAGTTCACAGTCTGCCGATACAAAACGCCCCAGCACTCACGCTTCAGACGACTCTTCCTCAGGGGCAACACGGTCAATTTTTTCCATGTTGTCCAAGAGCTTCAAGAAGTAATGCAGGGTGTGGGCCATGTCGCCCATCGAGAAATCCTGCAAGACCAGTTCGTAATAAGCCTTGATCTTGGGCTGGGCCTGGTCCAGCCAGACATGCCGGCCTGTCTCGGTCATCACCACCAGACGCGAGCGGCGATCACGCCCGTCTGTGCTCATCTCGATGTGCCCATCACGCGTCATGCGGGTGATCAAGCCAGAGAGGTTCTGGCGACTGACCATGAGGTAGCGCGCCAACTCACCCACGCCCATGCCCTGCGCAGCTTCGGGGCGAGACAAGGCCCCCAGCACGGCCCACTGCTGGGTGGTCAGCCCTTCATCCTGCACCGCCCTGCTGCCGGTTTTATGCAACATGTTGGCACATTGGTAGAGCTTGAAGAAAATCCGGTTGGCCAGTTCCATGCGTGCGTCTCTTGTTTGCGACATAGGGTAAACGATAGGTTATTGAACACGAAAAAGACTTGAAACGAAATATGGGGAAACCCTAGAATACGTCAACATATTGTCATATGTGCGGCATTCCTAAATTCCCAATTCATTTCAAATCACGGAGAAAGACATGAAAGACCTCAAAGGCAAAACAGCGATTGTGACCGGTGGCGGTGGCGGCATTGGCGGGGCCACCAGCCGCCGTTTTGCCGAAGAAGGCACCAAAGTGGCCGTCTTCGACATGAACCTCGAAGCCGCCCAGAAAGTGGCCGATGGCATTGTGGCCGCTGGCGGCCAAGCCAAGGCTTTTGCATGCAACATCACCGACCGCACCCAAGTTGATGCTGCCGTAGCGGCCGCTGAGGCTCAGTTGGGGCCCATTGACATTTTGGTCAACAACGCTGGCTGGGACATCTTCAAGCCCTTCACCAAAACCGTGCCCGCCGAGTGGGACAAACTGATCGCCATCAACCTGACGGGCGCTTTGCACATGCACCACGCCGTCTTGCCCGGCATGGCTGCGCGTGGCGGTGGTCGCATCGTCAACATCGCGTCTGACGCAGCACGTGGCGGCTCGTCTGGCGAAGCCGTTTACGCCGCTTGCAAGGGCGGTTTGGTCGCCCTGTCCAAAACCCTGGCACGCGAGCACGCCCGCCACAACATCACCGTCAATGTGGTCTGCCCCGGCCCGACCGACACCGCTTTGCTGGCCGGTTTCGCCGAAGGTGCTTCCAACCCCGAAAAACTCATGGACGCCTTCAAGAAGGCCATCCCGCTGGGCCGCATTGGCCAGCCGGACGACCTCGCGGGCGCCATCGTCTTCCTGAGCAGCGCCGACGCTTCCTTCATCACCGGTCAAGTCCTCAGCGTGTCTGGTGGCTTGACCATGCACGGCTGATCCATCACCCCCATTCAACCGGAGAAACACATGCAATTCGAAGACATCCTGTACGAAAACCGCAACGGCGTGGCCTGGATCACGATCAACCGCCCCGACAAGATGAACGCCTTTCGCGGCACCACCTGCGACGAGATCATCAAGGCCTTGAACAAGGCGGGTTACGACCGCGACATCGGCTGCATCGTGCTGGCCGGTGCGGGTGACCGCGCCTTCTGCACGGGCGGCGACCAGTCGGCCCACGACGGCAACTACGACGGCCGTGGCACGATTGGCCTGCCCATGGAGGAGCTGCACACCGCGATTCGCGACGTGCCCAAGCCTGTCATTGCACGCGTGCAAGGCTTTGCGATTGGCGGTGGCAACGTGTTGTGCACCATCTGCGACCTGACGATTTGCTCCGAAAAAGCCATCTTCGGCCAGGTCGGCCCCAAGATGGGCTCGGTCGATCCCGGCTACGGCACCGCTTTCTTGGCCCGCGTGGTCGGCGAGAAGAAGGCCCGCGAAATTTGGTACCTCAACAAGCGCTACTCCGGCCAAGAGGCCGTGGACATGGGCCTGGCCAACATCTGCGTGCCACACGAGCAGCTCGACGCCACCGTGCAGGAGTGGGCCGAGACCATCTGCGAGCGCAGCCCCACCGCGATTGCCATTGCCAAGCGCAGCTTCAACATGGACACCGCGCACCAGTCGGGCATTGCGGGCATGGGCATGTACGCGCTCAAGCTGTACTACGACACGGAAGAGTCGCGCGAAGGCGTGAAGGCTTTGCAAGAAAAACGCAAGCCCGAGTTCCGCAAATACGCCAAGTAAACGCACCGACCGAGGACGACAGATGAACCCCAATCCCTACATCAACGAAGACCTGCAGGCGTTGGCCGAAACCGTGCGCCGCTTTGCCGATGAAAAAATCAAGCCCGGCTTTCTGGAGCGTGACAAGACGCGCGAGTTTGACCTCGCCTTGCTGCGAGAGATGGGCGAGTTGGGCTTCATCTGCCCCGAAGTGCCCGAAGAATTTGGTGGCTTGGGCATGGGTTGTGTGGCCGCAGGCGTGATCCACGAGGAAATCGCCCGCGCCGACCTGAGCTTTTCTTACCTGAACCTGTTGGCCTCGCTGAACAGCCAGATTCTCTACAAGTACGGCAATCCCGAAGTGGTGCGCCCCTGGCTCGACAAGATCCGCGAAGGTCGTGCCATTTGCGCCATTGCCCTGACCGAGCCGCGCGGGGGCTCGGATGCGGCCAACCTGCGTTTGCGAGTGGAGCGCGACGGCGACTTCTACGTCATCAACGGCGAGAAAACCTCCATCTCGGCCGCTGACCAGGCCGACATCACCGTGGTGTTTGGCCGCACCGGCAAGCCCGAAGACGGCGCGCACGGCGTGACCGCACTCTTGGTGCCCATGGACACCCCGGGCCTGACCACCAGCCGCTTTGACTGCCACGGCCAGCGCGCCATCGGCCGCGGCTCCATCTTTTTCGAAAATGTGCGCGTGCCCGTCAGCCACCGCTTGGGGGACGAAAACAAGGGCTTTGTGCAGGTCATGCACGGTTTTGATTACTCGCGCTCGCTGATTGGTCTGCAGTGCTTGGCCGTGGCACGCGCTGCGCTCGATGAAACCTGGGAATACATCACCCAGCGCAAGGCTTTTGGCCAGCCGCTGTCGGCCTTCCAGGGCGTGACCCACCCTCTGGCCCAGTACGACACCGAGGTCGAAGGCGCACGACTGGTGTGCCTGCAAGGCCTGTGGCTCAAGGACCAAGGTCTGCCCCATTCCGCAGAGGCCGGCATGGCCAAGTGGTGGGGCCCCAAGCTGGCCTACGACGTGATCCACCAGTGCCTGCTGTGCTTTGGCCACGGCGGCTACGACCGCGGCCTGATGGAGCAGCGCCTGCGCGATGTGCTGGGCTTCCAGATCGGCGATGGCACGGCCCAGATCATGAAAACCATCATTGCGCGCACCCGTGCGGGGCGCAAAAACGTGCCTGCCTGACGGGCGCACCCAGAGGCCGCCCCTAAGAGAACAAACAAGAGGAGACAAACATGGAATTTGACGCTGTACTGCTGGCCCCGCGCCGTGCCCGCATGATCGAGCAAGGTTTTTGGCACGACCGCACCATCAACGATGAGCTCGACGCCTGTGTCGCGGCTTGCCCCGAAAAACTGGCTCTGACCGCGTACCGCTTGGAAGCAGGTGATGTGCGCCGCTTCAGCTACCGCGAGCTGGCGCAAATGGCCGACCGCGTGGCGGTGGGCCTGAGCCGTCTGGGGGTGCAAAAAAATGACATCGTGGCATGCCAGTTACCCAACTGGTGGCAGTTCACCGTGACCTACCTAGCGTGCTCGCGCATCGGCGCAGTGATCAACCCGCTGATGCACATTTTCCGTGAGCGCGAACTGAACTTCATGCTCAAGCACGGTGAAGCCAAGGTCATCATCGCACCCAAGAGTTTCCGGGGTTTTGACTTCGAGCAGATGATCACGGCCATTCAGCCGGGCCTGCCCGACCTGAAGCACGTCGTCGTGATCGACGGACAAGACGCCAACAGCTTTGAAGCTCTTCTCAGCGGCCCCGAATGGGAAAAGGAAGCCGATGCAGCCGCCATTTTGAGCGCGCACCGCCCCGGCCCCGACGACATCACCCAATTGATCTACACCTCGGGCACTACCGGAGAGCCCAAGGGCGTGATGCACTCGGCCAACACCGTGATGGCCAACATCGTTCCTTATGCACAGCGCCTGCAACTCGATGCAGAAGATGTGGTGCTGATGGCCTCGCCCATGGCTCACCAAACCGGCTTCATGTACGGCCTGATGATGCCGATCATGCTCAAGGCCAGCGTGGTCCTGCAGGACATCTGGGAGGCCAAGAAGGCAGTTGAGATCATCAGCGCCGAAAAAATCAGCTTCACCATGGCCTCTACCCCCTTCCTGACCGACCTGACCAAAGGCGTGGTCGAGAGCAAGACCCCCGTGCCCACGCTCAAAACATTCCTGTGCGCTGGTGCACCCATACCCGGCCCGCTGGTCGAGCAGGCCCGTGCTGCGCTCGGCACCAAGATCGTGTCCGCATGGGGGATGAGCGAAAACGGTGCCGTGACCCTCATCCAGCTGAACGACCCGGACGAGCGGGCTTTCACCACGGATGGCCTCGCATTGCCTGGTGTGGAACTCAAAGTGGTGGAGGTCGACGCATCCGGCCCCGCGGTGCCTGCAGGCACCGCCGGCAAGCTGTATGTGCGTTCATGCTCCAACTTTGGCGGTTACCTCAAGCGACCGCACCTGAACGGCACCGATGCCGAAGGCTGGTTCGATACCGGCGACCTGGCGCGGATGGACGCGCAGGGCTACATCCGCATCACCGGCCGCAGCAAGGACGTGATCATCCGTGGTGGTGAAAACATCCCGGTGGTCGAGATCGAATCGCTGCTGTACCGCCACCCCGCCGTGGCCATGGCGGCCATCGTGGCCTACCCCGATGAACGCCTGGGCGAGCGCGCCTGCGCGGTGGTGGTGACCAAGCCCGGTCAGAGCTTTGACATGCCCACCCTGGTGGCCTACCTCAAAGAGCAAAAGGTCGCGGTCCAGTACATCCCAGAACGCCTCGAAGTGCGCGAGAGCATGCCGTCGACCCCTTCCGGAAAGATTCAGAAATTCAAGCTGCGCGAGGATTTGCGCGACGGTGCAGCTTAAGTTCAAGCGCAAGACAGCCCCATTTACAACAGGAGACAACCCATGACATCCACACCACGCTTCCAATTGCGCCGCACCCTGACGGTAGCGGCCTTATCCTTGCTGGGCCTTGGCACCGGCTTCAACAGCCATGCCCAAAGCTGGCCAAACAAACCCATCCGCATCGTGGTAGGTTTTGCCCCGGGCGGCACCACCGACGTGATGGCACGCTTGGTGGCGCAAGGCCTGACAGAAAGTCTGGGCCAATCCGTGGTGATCGACAACAAGCCCGGCGCGAGCGGCAACATCGCCGCTGCTGAAGTCGCACGCGCTTCACCCGATGGCTACACCCTCTTGATCGCACCGACCTCGGTCGAAACCGTCAACCCGCATCTGTTCAAGTCCCCTCTGCTGCCTTCGCGTGACCTCACCCCCGTGGCGGGCGTGGGCAAGTCGCAGATGTATCTGGTGACCAAGCCCCAGAGCGCCGCCAAGGATGTACGCGAACTGGTGGGTCAGGCCAAAGCCAATAAGCTGTCCTACGCCTCGGCTGGTGCAGGCACCCCGCCCCACCTGGCTTGCGAGTTGTTCAAACAGGCCACCGGCACCGACATCCTGCACGTGCCTTACCGGGGTGCAGCCCCGGCGCTGCAAGACGTGCTGTCCGGTCAGGCCGACATGGTGTGCGACCCCGGCATTTCTTTCCCGCACATCCGAACCGGCAAGGTCAAGCTGCTGGCGGTGGTGAGCGAGAAGCGTTCACCTTTCTTTCCAGATGTGCCCACCGTGGGCGAGCAAGGCTTCAAGGGTGCCAACCTGGACATCTGGTTCGGCATGTGGACACCCAACAACACCCCGACCGAAGTCGTTGGTCGTCTGAACCGCGAGATCGCCAAGGCCCTGGCCTCCCCAACACTGAAGGCCCGCTACGCCGACCTGGGTGGTGAAAACATCGCTTTGGATACTGCTGAGTTCAAGGCCCTGCTGGCCAACGAAGGCAAGGTGCTGGGCAATTTGATCCACGATCAGAAAATCACTGTCGAGTAAGCAGGAACGAACGATGTCCGAGTCCCCCATCCTGACCGCACGGCACGGCCGTGTCGGGTTCATCAACCTCAATCGCCCGGCGCAACTCAATGCCCTCAACGACGCCCTGATGGACGCGCTGGGTGAGGCCCTGCTGAGCCTAGACCAAGACCCGGACATCGGTGCCATTGTCATCACTGGCAGTGACAAGGCTTTTGCCGCCGGTGCCGACATCGCCGTGATGGCCGACTGGACCTATATGGACGTGTACCAGAGCGGCTTCATCACCCGCAACTGGGAAACCATCCGTCAGGTGCGCAAGCCGGTGATTGCAGCCGTGGCCGGTTACGCCATGGGCGGCGGCTGCGAGCTGGCCCTGGCCTGCGACATCATCATCGCAGCCGAATCGGCCAAATTTGCCCTGCCCGAGATCAAGCTGGCCATGCTGCCCGGTGCAGGAGGCACGCAACGTCTTCCCCGCGCCGTGGGCAAAGCCAAGGCCATGGACATGTGCCTGTCGGCGCGCATGTTGAACGCCGAAGAAGCCGACCGCTACGGACTGGTTTCCCGTGTGGTGCCAGATGCCGAGTTGCAAACAAGCGCCCTGAAACTGGCCAGCCAAGTGGCCAGTTATTCCCTGCCAGCGCTGATGGCCATCAAGGAATCGCTGAACCGCGCTTTTGAAGGCAACTTGAGCGAAGGCATTTTGTTCGAGCGGCGCGAGCTGCATGCCCGCTTTGCCAGTGAAGACGCGCATGAGGGCATGCATGCCTTTTTGGACAAGCGTCCACCCGAGTTCACTCACCGGTAAGGCCGAAGCTAGCGTTCAGCTGAACTGTGCTGCACGGGTCAGGAGGTGCTGACCGAAATCGGTATATTGCGGATTTCGGCATTTCCTATTTCGAGAGCACCCATGAAAACAATCGGCATGATCGGCATCGGCATGATGGGCCACGGCATCGCAAGCAATTTGCTCAAGCACGGGCAAAACCTGACAGTGCTGGAACACCCAGGCAACCAGCCGCTGGACGCCTTGCTGGCGGCCGGCGCACGAACCTGCACCACGCCCCAGGCCCTCGCCGCGCAATCGGATGTGATCATTCTGTGCGTGACCGGCACGCCACAGGTGGAAGCCGTTCTGACTGGCGAAGACGGTGTGTTGAAAGGCATGCGCCCCGGCACCATCGTGATCGACTGCTCCACCGCTGTGCCCGCCTCGACTGAAAAAGTCGCGGCCATGGTCATCGCACAAGGGGGGCAGTTTCTCGACTCACCCATGACGCGCACCCCCAAGGAAGCGGCCGAAGGCCGTCTGAATTTGCTGGTGGGGGGCGATGCGGCCTTGTTTGAAACCTGCAAACCCATCCTGTCGTGTTTTGCAGAAAACATCGTGCACACCGGCCCGATCGGCTCGGGCCACCGCATGAAGCTCTTGCACAACTACGTGTCGCTGGGCACTGTCACCTTGCTGGCCGAGGCCGCAGCGTGTGCGCAATTGTCGGGCGTGAACGCACAAACTTTCGTGGATGTGCTCGCCATGGGCGGCGGCTGGGGTGCGGCACTCGAACGCCTCAAACCCACCCTGGCCACAGGCGACACCTCGGGCCTGCGCTTTTCGATGAGCAACGCGCTCAAAGACCTGAGCTACTACAACCAGATGGCCATTGACACGCACGCCGACCACACCGTGGCACAAGCCGTCAAGAACACGCTAGAAACCGCTTGCCAGGAAGGTGATCCACAAGCCTTGGTGCCAGAGCTGATCGGGCTGCTGGTCAAACGCAAAGGCGTTTAACCATGCAAGGCCAGTGAAGCCACACGCTGCACAAACTCTGCCGGCACAGCCGTCACTTTGCGTGTCTCTCGCCCAATGAAGACGATGCCGATCTTGCCGCGCGCCACTTCACGGGCGGTGTCCAGGCACTCCATACGGTAGACCAAGTCAAAGCCGTATTTGTTGTAGTCCTGCGGCACCATGCTCACGCGCATGGTTTCGCCATGAAAGCCCTCTGACTTGTATTGCGCGACCATGTCGCCCACCACGATGGGGTGACCGGCGACGTTGCCTTCGGTGTAGCCCAACGATTTGAAGAAGCGCACACGCGCCTCGGACACCAAGGTGAGCAACTGTGCGTTGTCAAGATGACCGCCCTGGTTGACATGGCTGATGTAGATCTGGATGTCCGTGGCAAAAACAAATCGTTCAGGAAGAGAAAACTGGATACGCGGCATGTGACGCTCAACCCATGCCTTCGGGTTTGATCTGCGCGCGGGCAATCACTTGCTTCCAGCGGGCTTGTTCAACCTTGATGAACGCCTCAAACTCAGCGCCGGTATTGCCCACGGCCAGCGCTGTTTCATTGGCCAGCTTTTCTTTCACCAAAGCGCTGCGGGCGGCTTTCATCGACTCCAGCTCCAGCTTGGCAATGTTGGGCTTGGCCCACTTGGCGGGTGCCAACAAGCCATACCACTGGGTCATCTCAAAGCCTTTAAAGCCTTGCTCGGCCACCGTGGGCACATCGGGCAACTGCGGCAGACGCTGCGAAGTGCCTGTGGCAATGCAGCGCAACTTGCCTGCCTTGATGAATTGCAACAAGGCTGGCGCCCCCACAGAGGCCGCCTGCAAACGGCCCGCCATCAAGTCGGTCAGCATGGGCCCTGTGCCGCGATAAGGCACATGCAACACAAAGGTTTCGGTGGCCATTTTGAGGTATTCAAAAGCCAGGTGCCCTGCACTGCCGTTGCCCGCTGAACCATAGTTCATCTGGCCGGGACGGGCTTTCGCATAGGCCACGAATTCTTTGAGGTTCTTCACCGGCAAGTCAGGGTGAACCACATACAGGCTTGGCACCTTGGCCACCAAGGTGATCGGTGCGAAGTCGCGGTTGGCGTCGTAGGGCAATTTCGGAAAGATGTACGGATTCACCGCCAAGGTGCCGATGTGGCCCAGGATCAGGGTGTGCTCGTCGGTGCTGCCCGCCACTTCCTGCATGGCGATGTTGCCTGCCGCACCGGGCTTGTTGTCCACAAACACGCTTTGGCCCATGGTTTTGGCCAGCTCACCCACCACCGCACGGGCCACGATCTCCGAGCTGCCGCCCGTGGCAAATGGCACCACCAAGCGCAAAGGCTTGTTGGGCCAAGCCGACTGAGCTTGCGCCTGCGGCAAGCACAAACCTGCTGCAGAGGCGGTGCCTGCAGCCAAGAGATCACGACGGTTGAAATTGAAAGTGTTCATGGTGTTTGGTCTGACTTGTATGGATCAAGGTTCAGTGCCGCTCAAACCAGCGGTACGGTGAGTTTTTCAATGACGGCGGCAGTATCCGGGCGCACGCCGCGCCACCACACAAACGCCTCGGCGGCTTGTTCTGCCAGCATGCCCACGCCATCGGCCAGGCGCGTCACACCGGCTTGGCTGGCCAGCTTGAGAAAAGGCGTCAGGCCCTTGCCGTATGTGAGGTCATAGGCTAGGCAGCCCGGCGCGAATGCAGACAAAGGCAAAGGCGGCAGCTCGGCGCTCAGGCTGGCCGATGTGGCGTTGAGCACCACATCAAACCCACCCGTCACTTCGGCATAACCCAAGCCAGACACGGGCACAGTGCCGCTTTGGTGCTGGCGCGCCAAATCGGCCAACTCTTGCGCTTTGGCCACAGTGCGGTTGACGATCACCACCTCGGCAGGCCCTTGGGCCAGCAACGGCAGCAAGGCCCCGCGTGTGGCACCGCCCGCGCCCAAAATCAGCACCCGCCGCCCTTGCACCGCACAACCCAGGTTGTGCACCAAATCGCGCACGAGGCCAATGCCGTCAAAGTTTTCGGCATAGACCTTGCCGCCCTCGAACTTCATTGCGTTGACGGCACCGGCCATTTGGGCACTGGGGGCCAGATCGGTCGCGTAGGCAAACGCATCCAGCTTGAAAGGCGCGGTCACGTTCATGCCCCGGCCACCCGCTAACCTGAAAGCGTCAACCGCTTGCGCAAAACCACCCAAGGGGCCCAACACCTTGGTGTATTCAATGTCTTGCCCGGTCACTTGCGCAAAAGCGGTGTGGATGAGCGGCGACTTGCTCTGCTCGATGGGGTTGCCGATGACGGCGTAACGGTCTGTCATGAAATTTCCAGCAAACAATGCACCGATCTTATCGCCTCGGCATGCGGAAAATCAGACAGAAAATAAGTCCAGCACCGTTTATCGGACAAACCTTGATCAGGGGAGCAGCGCCGCAATGGCTTTGACTCAGTGCCGCCCCACCAACCGGTTCACAAAATAGCCCAACAGGGCAACACCCACCGCCGCCAGGCTCAGGGTGTAGGGCAACCAGTCGCGGTCCACACTTTCGGCCATGAGCAGCACACCGGTGGATTGCCCAAAAAACAGCAAGCAGGCAAACAAGGTGACGGCTGTACCGCGTGAGGCGGGAGCCATTTGGGTGGCCTGCACCTGCAGCGTGTTGTGCAGCATGTAAAACCCGAACCCTGTGGCAAAGCAGCCCAACATGCCCAACACAGGCTGATGTGACCAGGCCAGCAGCAACAGTCCGCCAAAAATGCATGCCACACCGGTCTTGACCAGTCCACGCTCACCGCCGAGCCAACCCAGCCAACGGCGCGCGAACTGGCTGTAAAGCAAGCCACCCACGCCATACAACATCATGACCGAGCCTGCGAAGACCACGCTCATGTCGAACTGCTGGTGCAAATGTGTGGGGATGAAGGCCATCGCACCGAAGACCAAAGCGCCTTCAATGGCTGTAACGATCAGCACCTGGCGCACGCGTGCCGTGCGCAACATCTCGAAAGTGTTGGCAAAGTAGGCTGCAAAACTGCTGGTGCTGGCTGCCGAGGGTGTTGCGGGCATGCTGCGCAATTTGCGCCAAAGCATCAGCGCCGTCACAGCAAAGAGTGCAGACACCACAGCAAAAGCTGTGCGCCAGCCCAGGTGCTCTGCCGCAAAGCCACCAAACCACAAGCCCACCATCATGCCGCTGACGGTGTAGCCCATCAGCTTGGCCAAGGTTTCCTGCCTGCGGTCGTAAGCGACCTGGTCTCCGATCCAGGCCATGGACAAGGGGATGATGCCCGCCGCCGCAGCGCCCATGAAAGCGCGCATGACCACCAACAAGGTCAGGTCAGAAGCCATGCTGGTGATGGCACTGAACACCGCACAGGCCAGCACGGCCAAAGAGATGACGCGCAATTTTCCAAAGCGGTCGCCCAGCGGACCATAAAACAACTGCAGCACGCCATAGGCGACGGCAAATGACGACACCACGCGCGAAGCCTCTCCGGTGGTGACCTGGAACTCTTGCCCCAACACGACCAACATCGGGTCGCACAGGCGCATGGAAGCCATGCTGGCAAAACCCGCCAGCCCCATCACGCGCAAGCTGTTGCGCTCAGCTTGTGCTGTGGTCATGGATCAGCCTTTCAGCTGCTGTTCCAGGTCGTGCAGCACCTGGTAGCAAGGCAGCACTTGGGCGATCGAGCTGTTGGGCTCTCGGCCTTCGCGGATGGCGGCGAAGAATTCGCGGTCTTGCAGCTCGATGCCGTTCATCGACACTGCCACCTGGGACACGTCGATCTGCTCTTCCTTGCCGGTGTAGAGGTCGTCATAACGGGCCAGGTAGGTGCCGGTGTCGCCGATGTAGCGGAAGTAAGTGCCCAAGGGGCCATCGTTGTTGAACGACAGGCTCAGCGTACAGATCGCGCCGTTGGCGGCCTTGAGCTGGATGCTCATGTCCATCGCGATGCCCAGCGTGGGGTGGATCGGACCTTGCACCGCATTGGCTTTGACGATGGGGCTGCCGCACTGGTAGGCAAACAGGTCAACAGTGTGGGCAGCGTGGTGCCACAGCAGGTGGTCGGTCCAGCTGCGGGCCTGGCCCAGTGCGTTCATGTTGGTGCGGCGGAAGAAATAGGTCTGCACATCCATTTGCTGGATGTTGAACTCACCGGCTTTGATCTTGTGGTTGACCCATTGGTGGCTGGGGTTGAAGCGGCGGGTGTGGCCCACCATGGCCACCAGACCGGTTTCCTTTTGAACGCGCAAAACCTCCTGGCCTTCTTTGTACACATCGCACAGCGGAATCTCGACCTGCACATGCTTGCCTGCCTTCAGGCAAGCCAGGGTCTGGCTGGCGTGCATCTGGGTGGGCGTGCACAGGATGACGGCATCGACTTCTTTCAAAGCCAGGGCTTCGTCCAGCTCTGTCGTGGCATGGGCGATGCCGTATTTGGCGGCGACTTCTTTGGTTTTTTCAATGTCACGGCTGATCAGCGAGACGACTTCCACGCCGTCGATGTTCTTGATGCCGTCCAGGTGTTTGATGCCGAAGGCACCAGCGCCCGCCAGGGCGACTTTGATGGTTTTGCTCATATTTTTTCCTAGGTATCGGATTGTATGTAGGCGGTCTGCGCAGCGCTCGGTGTTTTGTAGGAGGCTGCCCCTGCGGCCGAAAGTTGCTGGTCCGCAAGCATTCGGCCGCAGGGGCGACCTCCCACACTGCATCAGCTCAACTCAAGTTCAGGTGTTTTCCAAAATGACATGGCCCACTGCCGTATTCGACGCAGGCACATGGTAGAAGCGGTGACGCAGCTTGGGCGCAGGGCCGGTGGCTTTGCCGTCGTTGATGTCACTCATGGCGCCACGGGCGATAAGCCACATGACCAGCTCGATGCCTTCGCTGCCCGCTTCGCGCACGTAGTCGATGTGCGGCGTGGCGGCTGCAGCCACCGGGTCGTTGATCAGCTGGTCCAGCCAAGCGTTGTCCCACTCGCGGTTGATCAGGCCCGCACGCGCACCCTGCAGCTGGTGGCTCATGCCGCCCGTGCCCCAGATGTGCACGTTGATGTCTTCGTCGTAGCTCTCCACTGCTTTGCGAATCGACTGACCCAAGTTGAAGCAGCGCTGGCCGCTGGGCACGGGGTACTGCACCACGTTGACCGCAAACGGGATCACCGGGCAAGGCCAGGCGTCTTTGATCGGGTCCAGCTCGCCGCACATCAGCGACAAAGGCACCGTCAGGCCGTGGTCCACGTCCATCTTGTTGACGATGGTCAGGTCAAAGTCTTGCTGAATGACCGACTGCGCGATGTGGCTGGCCAGTTCGGGGTGGCCTTTCACAACCGGCACCGGGCGGGGGCCCCAGCCTTCGTCTGCGGGTTGGTATTCAGCAGCGGTGCCAATGGCAAACGTAGGGATCATGTCCAGGCTGAAGGCCGTGGCGTGGTCATTGAAGACCAGAAAGATGACATCGGGTTTGTTGTCCTTCATCCATTGTTTGGAGAATTCATAGCCCGCGAACAGCGGCTTCCAGTAGTCTTCTTGCGTTTTGCCCAAATCCATGGCCGCGCCGATGGCGGGCACATGCGAGGTGAAAACGGATGCGGTGATTTTGGCCATGTGTAGCTTTCACAAAACAATTGGGATCTGACCCCAATTAAAAATAAGGTGGACCCCAATTAAGGTTTTTTGCCGGCTGCGCCCTGGGGCTGGTTGTGCGCCTGGGCAGTGCCGTTTTCGCCGATATTGCGGTTGCCTTCCACGCTGCGGCCACCACCGATCATCATGTTGCGGTATTCCTCTTCGGTCATGCCGGTCATGGAGCCTGCCATTTGCTGGAAGCTCTTGCCGTCGGTCGCACCGATCTTGGCCAAGAAGTAGATGTTGCCGCCTGTGCGCATGCACCAGTTCAGATCGCGCGCCAGCACGGCCTGCTTTTGCTCTTCGGTCATTTGCCACTCGTCCAGATAAGCCCGTTCATCGGCTTTGAAGCGTTCACGGTTTTCGGCCTTCATCAGCGACATGCAAAACTGGTTGAGCCAGTAGCCTTTGCGCGATTGCTCGGCATCAAAAATGATGGTGCCGGGCACGTCTTTGTAGGGTTTGTCTAAAGCCATTTTTTACCTTTCAGGTGAATGGATTTTTTGTAGGAGTCCGCCCCTGCGGCCGAATCATTCGCGAGCAGGGGCTCGCTCCCACAGGAGTCAGCGTTTACGCCTGCTCTTCAGGCCAATAAAGCCGCATCGGGTTGTCCACCAGCAGTTTCTGTTGCAGCTCGGCAGTCGTTGCGATGTGAGGGATGAAGTCCACCAGCAGACCGTCGTCGGGCATGTGGTCTTTCAGGTTGGGGTGAGGCCAGTCGGTGCCCCACAACACACGGTCTGGGAACTCTTCCACGATGCGTTGGGCAAACGGGATCACGTCCTGATACGCGTTTTGCTCACCATCCAAGGCCTTGGGGCCGGTCACCGACAAACGCTCAGGGCACGACACTTTGCTCCACACATTGGTGTGCTCGCGCATGAACTTCTGGAACAACGCGAACTGAGGACCGTCCACAGGCAGCGACACATCGGGGCGGCCCATGTGGTCCACCACCACAGTGGTGGGCAATGCGGTGAAGAAGTCCCACAGCTCGGGCAGATCGACCGCCTCGAAATAAATCACCACATGCCAGCCCCACTTGGCGATTCGGCTGGCGATTTCCATCAGCTCGTCCTTGGGCGTGAAGTCCACCAGACGCTTGACGAAGTTGAAGCGCACACCGCGCACACCGGCGTCGTGCATGGCTTGAATTTCCTGGTCGGTCACGCTGCGCTTGACGGTGGCCACGCCACGCGCTTTGCCGCCCGAGTTGATCAGCGCATCGACCATGGCGCGGTTGTCTGCGCCGTGGCAAGTGGCTTGCACCACCACGTTGCGCGCAAAGCCCAAATGGTCACGCAGCGCATAGAGCTGGTGCTTGCTGGCATCGCAAGGTGTGTACTTGCGCTCGGGCGCATAAGGGAACTCTGCGCCGGGGCCAAACACATGGCAATGCGCGTCCACCGCGCCTGCGGGCAGTTGGAATCGGGGTTTGCTGGGGCCGGTATACCAGTCCATCCAGCCTGCGGTTTTGGTGAAATCACCGGTTGTCGGTTGGGTCAATTTCAATCTCCGTTCCATGAATTTTTGAAGGCCGCTTGCCCCTTGTGGGATCTCATCCCTTGTGGGAGCGAGCCCCTGCTCGCGAAATGTGCACACTCTTAGCAAGCATTCGGCAGCAGGGGCTGCCTCCCACAAAAAGCTGGGCTGCAGCGTCACACCAGCAAGCCATCAGTCGATGTATTTCAAGCCCGCAGCCGCCAGCGGCTCGCGCATCTTGTACATGTCAAGCCCCAGCACGCCCGAGGCCAGCTTGGCGCGTTTTTCGCCTTCGAAGCTTTCGCGCTTCTGGGCCGCTTCCAGCGTTTGTGCGGCACGGGCAGCAGGCACACACACCACGCCATCGTCATCGGCCACGATCACGTCGCCGGGGTTCACGATCATGCCTGCGCACACCACGGGAATGTTCACCGAGCCCAGAGTGGCCTTGATCGTGCCCTTGCTGCTGATGGCCTTGCTCCACACCGGGAAGTTCATTTTTTGCAGCTCTTTCACATCGCGGACACCGCCATCGATGATCAAGGCACGCGCTCCACGGGCCTGAAACGACGTGGCCAGCAAGTCACCGAAGTAACCATCGGTGCATTCGGCGGTAATGGCTGCAACCACGATGTCGCCGGGCTGAATCTGCTCTGCGGCCACGTGCATCATCCAGTTGTCACCCGGCTGCAGCAAGACCGTGACAGCTGTGCCAGAAACTTGCACGCCGGGATAGATGGGGCGCATGTAGGGCTTCATGAGGCCGACGCGGCCCATGGCCTCGTGCACGGTGGCCGAGCCCAGAGCAGCCAAACCATCGGTGGCTGCGCGGTCCGCGCGGGTGATGTTGCGGTAAACAACGCCGAGTTCGTACATGGTGTTCTCCAAATTTTCTTTGTGTGGCTTGGTGGGAGGTCGCCCCCGCGACCGAATGGCGGTGGTCCATTGGCATTCGGCTGCAGGGGCAGCCTCCCAAAAAATAGAGCTGTTTACTGGCCTTTGGCCTTGAGCTGGTCGTCCAGCCGCTTGAACACGCGGCGGGCATTACCTTCGTAGACCATGTAACGCTCTTCGTCGTTCAGGTTGGCCGTGGCTTGCACATAGCGCTTGGTGTCATCAAAGTAGTGACCAGTCTCGGGGTCGATGCCGCGCACTGCGCCGATCATCTCGGACGCAAACAGGATGTTCTTGACCGGAATGACTTTGGTCAGCAGGTCGATGCCGGGCTGGTGGTACACGCAGGTGTCAAAGAAGATGTTGTTCAGCAGGTGCTCCGACAGCAAAGGCTTTTTGAGCTCTTGCGCCAAACCCCGGAAACGCCCCCAGTGGTAAGGCACCGCACCGCCGCCGTGCGGGATCAGGAACTTCAGCGTCGGGAAGTCCTTGAACAGATCGCTGGTCAGGCACTGCATGAAGGCGGTGGTGTCGGCGTTCAGGTAGTGCGCGCCGGTGGTGTGAAAGCAGCTGTTGCAGCTGGTCGAGACGTGGATCATCGCGGGGATGTCGTACTCCACCATCTTTTCGTAAATGGGGTACCAGGCCTTGTCAGACAGCGGTGGCGAAGTCCAGTGGCCGCCCGATGGGTCGGGGTTCAGGTTGATGCCCACATTGCCGTATTGCTCCACGCACTTGACCAGCTCGGGGATGCAGGTGGCGGGGTCCACGCCAGGCGACTGGGGCAGCATGGCCGCAGGCACGAAGTGGTCGGGGAAGAGTTGCGCCACGCGGAAGCACAGCTCGTTGCAGATGGCGGCCCAGGTGGACGAGACGTTGAAGTCGCCAATGTGGTGGGCCATGAAGCTGGCGCGGGGGCTGAAGATGGTGATGTCCGAGCCGCGCTCTTTCATCTTCGCCAGCTGGTTGGTCTCGATGGTCTCGCGCAGTTCATCGTCGCTGATTTTCAGCTCGGAGACTTTGGGCATGGACGCGGGGTCCTTGATGCCGGCGATCTGGCGGTTGCGCCAATCTTCCAGCGCCTTGGGGGCGGTGGTGTAGTGCCCGTGCACATCAATGATCAAGGGATTGCTTTTGCTCATGGGAGTTCCTAGGGTGACCGTGTTTCTGCCAGCGATTGTGCAGGCACACTCGCGCACAACCCAGCCCCTAGGTCAACTAGCAGATAGAACAAATACGCATAACCAAGCCATCGATATGACAAAATCACACCAACGGAGTGGATTTCCATGGACCTCAAACAGCTCGAATACTTTGTGCGCGTGGCAGAACTGGGCAGTTTCACCCGCGCAGCCCAAGCTCTGAACATCGCGCAGCCCGCGCTCAGCCGCCAGGTGCGCCTGCTCGAAGTCGAGCTGAGGCAAAACCTGCTGGTGCGCAATGGGCGGGGGGCCACGCCCACCCAGGCGGGGCAGTTGCTGCTGGAGCATGGCCGGGGCATCTTGCACCAGGTCGAGCGGGCGCGCGAAGAACTGGGCCGGGTGCGCAGCGGCCTGTCGGGCCGCGTGGCGCTGGGCCTGCCGCCCAGCGTGGCGCGCATGCTGACGGTGCCTTTGACGCGTGCTTTCAGGCAGCGCATGCCCGAGGCCCAGCTGTCCATCAGCGAAGGGCTGTCGACGGCCATGCAAGAGAACCTGCAAAACGGCCGCCTAGACATTGCCGTGCTCTACAACCCCAACCAAGTCGCAGGCATTGAGCACACGCCGCTGGTGCAGGAAGAATTGCTGCTGGTGCAGCCGCGCCCACCGGGCCTGCAAGAAGACCCGCCACCGCCGCCCATCGCTTTGAGGGATGTTGCAAATTTGCCGCTGGTCATCCCCACCCGCCCGAACGCGATTCGCATGCACGTCGAATCTGAAATGGCCGCGATTGGGTGTCGTCCACAGATTGCACTGGAGATTGACGGTGTGAGCGCGATCCTCGACTTGGTGGCCGATGGTGCGGGTTGCGCCATCCTGTCGCGCAATGCGGTCATGCGCTCGGTGCGTCCCTCGGCGTTTGCGGTGCGACAAGTGTCAGACCCTGCACTGACCATCCAGCTGACCACGGCAGTCAGCTCGCTGCGACCAACCACCTTGACCCAGCAAGCCACCTTGGCACTGATCAACGAGGTGGCACAAAACTGGTTGCAAGCAGGTTGAACACGTCAAAAATGTGATCCTGAATCCATTCAGTCAGATGGCTGCTGGGTGGACCGGTTGAATCCAGCTTGTTCGTCGGGTGTTTTTCACGTTCAGAATGAAGCGTGCTGCAACACCCACAACAAGGCACTTAGGCTAAAGAACGACACCACAGTCGTCACCAGCAAAGTGGCCGCGCTGATGGCGCCGTGGCCATGGCGCTGGCTCAGGATGGTGTAAATGCCCAGCATCGGCAAAGCACCGGTGAGCAAGGCCGCCGAGCGCAAGGCGGGGTCGTTGACCGGCACCACCCAGGTCAGCACGCCCCACATGGCCAGCGGGTGCAACAGCAATTTGCCGAACACGATTTGAGAGACCGTGCCTTTGAGGCCTTCGACCTTCAAGCCCACCAAGGAGCCGCCGATCACAAACAAGGACAAAGCCGCACTGGCCTGCGCAAACAAATTCACCGTGCGTCCCAGTGGTGCAGGCATGGCCCAGCCCGACAAGGAAAAGAGAAAACCACCCAAGATGCCCCAAATCATCGGGTTTTTGAGCAAGTTCTTGAGCGTTTGCCACAAGGCCTGCTTCCACTGGCCAGGCTGGCCGCCCTCCGAGTCAGCCACCGCCAGCAAAAAGGGAATCATCAACAGGTTTTCGACCACCATGTTGAGCGCCAAAGCCACGCCTGCGACCGGCCCCAAGGTCAACAACATGATGGGGTACCCCACAAAACCACTGTTGGGGCAAGACATGCCCATGACCATCATGCTGCTGTAACTCAGGCTGTGGCCTTTGACCTTGCGGGCCCAGAACAGCCCACCCAAGATCACCACCATCGAGCCCAAGGCATAGGCCAGCAGGTAGTGGGCATTGAGGATTTCACCGATGCTGCGCTGCGACAAGGCATTGAACAGCAGAGCGGGCAAGGCCAAGTTGATGGTGAATTTGCCGAACACTTGCATGTCGGCTTTGGCGAACAGCCCTTGGCGGGTGGAAAGGTAGCCCAGCGCAATGGCCAGGTAGATCGGGCCGGTGATGCCCAGGATTTCAAGCGTGGCGTTCATTCGAATGTGTTGGCAGAAATGCGCAAAATTTTCACCCGATTGTCCGCCATCGCTGGCATCTACTGCCGCAAGGCAGATGGTGCTTTACAAATCCAGCACCAGGCGCGCCGTCTGGCTGCGTGAGCAGCACACCATGATGCAGTCGCCTTTTTCCTGCTCCTCGGGGGTCAGGTACATGTCCCAGTGGTCGGGCGTGCCGGCCACCACTTTGGTCAGGCAAGTGCCGCAAATGCCTTCCGAGCAGGAAAACGGCACATCGTGTCCAGCGTCTTGCAGCACTTTGAGGATGGACTGGTCTTTGGTGACTTGCAGGATTTGCCCACTTTTTTGCAGTTGCACTTCAAAAGTGCCATCGGCCGCGATCGGGGTCTGGCTCAGGTCGAGGGTGTTCATGCGGTGACTCCGGGGTTGTTTTCTTCGGCCAGCAAGCGGTCAATGATGCGGCGCGATTGCACACCGCCTGAATCGATGTTGAGCATGAGCAGTTTGCGCTCGGGCCACTTGCTGATATTGGCCTGCTGCAATTGCAGCATCTCCATGTCTTCATTGAAGATGCCGCCCTGCCCTGTGCGGATTTTGTCGGTCAGCTCAGCGTCGTGAGGTTTGAACTGGCGCGCCATGCCCCAGTGGTACCAGTGCGAGGTTTCGGTCTCGGGTGTGATGAAGTCCACCACCACGCTGTAGGCCTTGTGCTCGGGGGCCGCGTCAAAGCCCCCCTTGCCCGCCAGCGCCACGCCCACGTCGATCATGACGTGGCTGGGCGGCGAAAAGCGGCAAATCTGCCAGCGGTCCACTTTGGCCTGTGGGTCCAGGCCGTTGGCACTCATGGCCATTTGCCAAAACGGGGGCGCCTGAATGCCCTCCATGTGACGCTGCAAGATGACTTTGTCGCCGTCCACCTTGGTCTCGCAAGGCGTCTCGTCGATCTCGGGCTGGCCGATGCTGTTGGCGTGCACATAGGTTTCGTGCGTCAGGTCCATCAGGTTGTCGATCATCAGGCGGTAATCGGCCTTGACGTGGTACAGCCCGCCGCCATAGGCCCAGGCCGGGTTGTCAAAAAACTCGAACACCGGCATCTGCGATTCATCCACCTTGGCCTGGTCGCCGGGCCAGACCCAGACAAAGCCATAACGCTCGACCACGGCGTAGCTCTTGACGGCCGGAAAGCCGCGCACGCGTTGCCCCGGCATGTGCACGGTTTTGCCCTCACAGCCCATCTCCAGGCCGTGGTAGCCGCACACCAGCTTGCCGTTGCAGACTTTGCCCAGCGACAAAGGCGCACCACGGTGCGGGCAAAAATCTTCGACCGCCGCCACTTTGCCCTCGGGGCCTTTGAAGAACGCCATCTGCTCGTTGCAAATGGTGCGGCCCAGCGGCTTGTCGCCCAGAGCATTCAGGTCGGCCAAGGAGCAGGCCACATACCAGGTGTTTTTGATGAACATGTTGTCCTCTCTCATCCAATTCAAAGCTTGCGGGCCACGCCCAGCAGGCTGTCCAGCAGTTCGGGGTTTTGGCGCAGCGTGTCGGCATCGCTGGCATGCACCACGTTGCCGTGGTCCAGCACCACAGCGCGGTGGCTGATCTTCAAAATCGCTTGCGGGTGCTGCTCCACGATGATGGCCGACAAGCCTTCTTCGCGGGTGATGCGGGCAATCGCACGCAACAGCTCTTCCACGATGATCGGGGCCAGGCCTTCGAGCGGCTCGTCGAGCAAGAGCAAGCGCGGGTTGAGCACCAGCGCCCGGCCCACAGCCAGCATTTGCTGCTCGCCGCCCGACAGCTGCGTGCCCAGATTGGTTTTGCGCTCGGCCAGGCGCGGGAACATCTCGTACACCCGCTCAGGCGTCCAGGCTCGGCTGGCCCGACCGGGGCGTGCGACGGCGGTCAGGTTTTCGTGCACCGTGAGCGATTTGAAGATGTTGCGCTCTTGCGGCACCCAGCCGATACCGGCCGCCGCCCGCTCGTGCGAGGGCAAGGTGTGCAGCGGCTGGCCGCCCAAAAAGATTTGCCCGCCATGCTGGCGCGTGGCCCCGGCCAGCGTGTCCATCAACGTGGTCTTGCCGGTGCCGTTGCGGCCCAGCAGGGCCAGGGTTTCGCCTTCGCCCAGCGACAGGCTCACGTCATTGAGGACCACCGCTTCGCCATAACCGGCACGCAGGTTGTCCACCTTCAACAATTCAGCCATGGGCCACCTCCTCGCCATGCCCCAGATACACCGCCTTGACTTGCGGGTCGGCCGCAATCGTCTCGGGTGTGCCCTCGGTCAGCACCGCGCCATTGACCAGCACGGTGATGCGGTCGGCAAATTCAAACACCAGGTCCATGTCGTGCTCGATCAGCAAAACAGACACTTCGGCGGGCAGAGCGGCCACGGTCTGCAACAGTTCTTCACGCTCGCCCGCAGGCACCCCAGCCACCGGCTCGTCGAGCAGCAGCACTTTAGGCTCGCAGGCCAGCGCAATCGCCATCTCCAGCAAACGGCGCTTGCCATAAGCCAGGTGCTCGGTACGCTGGTGCATGACTTCGGTCAGGCGAAAGAGTTCCAGCAACTGTTCACAACGCGTGACCACGGCGGTGTCTTGCCCAAGCTTTTGCCACCATCGCCCGCCCAGGCCGCGCTGCTGCGAGACCACCATGGCCAGGGTTTGCAGCGGCGTCATGCTGGCAAACAGCTGGTTGATCTGGAAGGTGCGCACCAGGCCGCGCCGTACACGCTGGTGCGGTGCCAACTGGCTGATGTCTTCGCCCAGCAGTTCGATGCGGCCCGAGGTGGGCGGCAACACGCCGGTCAGCAGGTTGATCAACGTGGTTTTGCCTGCGCCGTTGGGCCCGATCAGCGCATGGCGTGCGCCCAGACGCAAGTCCAGGTTCACGTGGTCGGTGGCGGTGATGCCACCGAACTGTTTAACGAGGCCCTGGGCCTTCAAGACAACAGGCTGGTTCATGACAACTTGATTCATTGGGCACCGCCTTTGGGGTCTGCAGCGCGTCCAAACCACTGCCAGGGCCGGATGAGACGTTCGCGACCGACCATGACCAACACCACCAAAAACAGACCAATCCAGAAAGTCCAGTACTGCGGGGTGATGCCCGAAATCACGTCGTGCATGAGCTTGAACACCACCGCACCGACCACGCCGCCGTAGAGCCAGCCCACACCACCGATGACCAGCATCAGCATCACGTCGGCAGAGCGCTCCAAAGCAAACACATCCAGCGAGGCGAAGCCAGTGGTTTGCGCCATCAGGGCACCCGCCGCACCGGCCAAGGTTGCAGCCAAGGTATAGACCACCGCCAAACGGTTGTGCACCGGAATGCCAATGGCCATGGCGCGCAGCGGGTTGTCGCGAACGGCCATGAGCGTGGCGCCCCAGGGCGAATTCACCCAACGCCGCGCCAGCACAAACAAGAGCAGCAAGATCGTCAACGAATACCAGGCAGCTGTCTGACCATACAGATCAAACTCAAAGCGCCCCAGCAACGGGCCCATCATCACGCCCTGTAAACCGTCTGAACCACCCGTGAGCCAATCCAGCTTGTTGGCCAATTCCATCAGGATCAGCGCCATGCCCAACGTGACCATCAGGCGCGTCAAGTCGGTGCCGCGCAAGATGGTGAGCGAACACAGCGCGCCCAACAACGTGGCGCAGCCCATGCCAAACATCAGGCCCACCAGCGGGTCGGGCATGACGTGTTTGGCAAACAGGGCCGAGGCATACGCGCCAAAACCCAAAAACGCGGCGTGCCCCAGCGACACGATGCCGGTGTAGCCCAGCACCAGGTCCAGAGAGATCGCGAACAAGGCGACGATGGCCACCTCATTAACGATCAGCGCATGACCTGGAAAAGCGAAAGGCATGGCAAAGACCAACAGCCAGACCAGGGGTTCCCAGCCGCGCATGCGGGCTGCCGATAAAAGTTGCGTACGCGCATCCATTGAATTGCTCATGTCAGCGGCCTCCCTTGCGCACAAACAGCCCTTGCGGACGCCAGATCAAAATCGCGATCATCAGTGAATAGACGATGAACGAACCGAGCTTGGGCATGTAGTACTTGCCCGCCACATCGGCAATGCCCAGCAGCAACGCCGCCCACAGTGGCCCGGTGATCGACGAGGTGCCACCCACTGCCACCACGATCAAAAAGTACACCATGAACTTGAGCGGAAAGGTCGGGTCCAAGCCCAGCACTTCAGCACCCAGCGCCCCGCCCAAACCGGCCAGACCCGAGCCCATGGCAAAGGTGGCGGCAAAGATCAGGTTCACGCGGATGCCCAAGCCCGCAGCCACACGCGCATCGTCCACGCTGGCGCGCAAGCGGCTGCCAAAGCGGGTTTTGGCCAGCACAAACTGCAGGCCCACCGTGAGCGCCGCGCACACCGCGATGATGAACAGACGGTAGTGGCCCATGCCTAATTCAAAGACTTCGCCCGCCCACAGCTCGGTGCGACCACGCAGCCATTCGGGCAGCTGCATGATCTGTTGCTGCGAGCCCATGAAGTAATCGACACTGGCCACCGACATGAACGTCAGACCGATGGAGAACAACACCTGATCCAGGTGCGGCTTGCGGTACATGTGCCGGTAAAGCGTTCGCTCCAGCACCGCGCCCAGCAAGGCTGCACCGGCAAAAGCGATGGGCAGGCACCACAAAAAGGGCACATCCCAGCGCTGCATCAGCATCACCGTCAAATACCCACCCACCATGGCAAAGGCCCCGTGCGCCAGGTTGATGAAGTTCATCAAACCCATGGTCACAGACAGGCCCACGGCCAATATGAAAAGCAGCATGCCGTAGGCAATGCCGTCGAAAAGAATGGTCAGCATGTGATGGGTACAGATTGTTTTGGGTAGGGGTGCGCTCCTACAAAGGAAACGACTTACTTGGCCTTGCCTGGGTCTTTCACGTCCTTGATGGTCGCGAATTCCTGGTTGTAAAGCTGGCCATTGACCTTCTCCACTTTGCGGATGTAGATGTTGTGCACCACGTCACGGGTTTGCGCGTCGATGAACATCGGGCCACGGGGGCTTTCAAACACCTGACCTTTCATCGCGTCGAGCAGGGCCTGACCGCCTGTACCTTTGGTGGCCTTGGCGGCTTCGTAGATCACGCGCATGCCGTCATAGCCGCCCACGGCCATGAAGTTGGGACGCAAGCCGTTGTTGGCTTTTTCAAAAGCAGCCACAAACTTTTTGTTCAGTGCCGAGTTGTGCGATGCCGAATAGTGGTGTGAGGTCACCACGCCATTGGCCACTTCGCCCATGCCGTTCAAGATGTCGTCGTCGGTGATGTCACCGGTGCCAATCAGCTTGATGCCCGCTTTGTCCAAGCCCCGCTCGGCGAACTGCTTCATCAAAGGCGCGCCAATGCCCGAGGGCACGAACACATAGACCGCATCAGGCTTGAGGTCGCGCACTTTTTGCAGGAAGGGCGCGAAGTCAGGGTTGCGCATGGGCACGCGCAGGGTGTCGAGCACCTGCCCCCCGTTGAAGATCAAGCGGTCCTTGAAGTACTTTTCAGCATCGATACCGGGGCCGTAATCGGCGACCAAGGTCACGACTTTCTTGATGCCGTTGTTGGGTGCCCAGTCGGCAATGGCCACTGCCGCTTGAGGCAGCGTGAAGCTGGTGCGGATGATGAAAGGCGAGGCTTCGGTGATGCTCGATGTGGCCGCCGCCATCACCACCAGCGGGGTTTTGGACTGGGTGGCAATGGGTGCTGTGGCCAGCGCCAGCGGGGTCAGGCCAAAACCGGCCAGCACGCTGACTTTTTCGTTCACGACCAACTCTTGCGCGATGCGCTTGGTCACGTCCGGCGCGCTGGTGTCGTCTTTCACGATCAGCTCGACTTTTTTGCCCGCCACGGTGTCGCCGTTCTGCGCGATGTACAGGCGGGCGGCCGCTTCGATCTGCTTGCCGGTGGAGGCAAACGGGCCGGTCATCGGCAGGATCAGGCCGATCTTGAACTTGTCTTGCGCCATGGCGGTGGTGGCGCTGGCGGCCAGGGCAGCGCAGGCGATGGCGCGAAGGAAAAACCGTTTTTGCATGCTTGTCTCCTGAAAGGAAAGGTGGGTAAAAAAGATCACAGAGGAAGAAATCATGGCGATCCGAGCTCAGTCATGACGGGTCAGTCGCTGCGGATCAGTTGCACGCCCGGCGTGCCGGCCAGGGCCGGGTTTTGCCGCGCCAGGCGCATGTTGTTCTGAGCGATGCGCGAGTGCTCGCGCATCAGCGCTTCGGCGCGGCCTGCTTCACGCCGCTCAATGGCGTCGAGCACCTGCCGGTGCTGGTGCTGCGCCACCACCAGCATGTCACGGGCACCCGGGTGGTGCGCCTGCACCCCCACAAAACCCGAAGCCGAGGCAAACGGCAAACTGGCTGCCCGTTCGATCTCGCGGGCCAGCACATCGCTGTCGGCCATGCTGGCCAGCTGCTTGTGAAACCGCCCGTTCAAAACCACATAAGCCGAAAACATCTCGTCGTTGAATGCCGCATCACGCAGCGCCAGATCGATCTGATCCAGGCATTCACGGGCTTCTTTGAGCAAACGGGCCTTGACGCCCCGCTCTGCGGCCAGCCGGGCGGCCAAACCCTCCAGTGTGCCACGCAGCTCGATCGCATCGGCCACTTCGCGCTCGGAAAAGGTGCGCACCGCATAACCGCCGCCGGGCAGCGGCTCCAGCAAGCCTTCCTGGCCCAAGCGCATCAGGGCAGCGCGGATCGGTGTGCGCGACATGCCAAGGCGCTCCACCAGCGCCAGCTCGGCAATCCGCGCCCCGGCAGGCAGGTCGCCCGCCAGAATCAGTTCGCGCAAGCGCTGCTGGGCCTTGACGGCTTGGGAGCCGCCTTCTTCAGCGGTTTCTGAATCGGCGAGACGAACGGGGGTGGCAGACATGGCGCAATCGATAAAAACGCGATTAGAACATCCAGGACCGGTTCGCTGTATACAGGGAAGCCCTTAAAACCCCATTATTTGGTCAAATATTGGGCATTCAGATGTTTTTTGTATTCAATGAATGCCTCCGATACTTTGGCAACAGCAAGCGACAATCGGAAACCCGATGGAAAACCACGATGAATTTGCACCTGCTGGACTTTGATTGCAGCGAAGACGCCGACGGCGTAACCTGCTGGGACGCGCTGGCACACCCCCAGGGCACGCACACTTCTGCACTGTTGCAAGAGGCCGAGCAAGTGCTGACCTGGGCCCACCATTGGGGCCGCCAATTCAGTGCCACAGGCCCCGGCCCGCTTGAAGACGGTGCCGACTGGGACTTTGACCTGCAAGTCAAGCTGCACTCCGGCACACAAAACACCTCTGCCAGCGCGACCTTCCATGCAGGCCAAAGCACTTTGCAGCTTTGCCCTGAACCCCGGGCCGATCAAACCCTGGAATTGAGCCTGAGCATCAGCGGCACACCCGGTTTTGCCGACGCCTTTCGCCAACACTGGGGCGCCCCCTGAAAGACACCATGCACCACGACACCCCAGCCCCGGTCAGCTTCCGCGAGGCCCTGAAATTCTGGTTCCGGCTCGGCTGCATCAGCTTTGGCGGCCCGGCCGGGCAGATCGCCCTGATGCACACGGAACTGGTCGAACGCCGCCGATGGATTTCAGAAAAACGCTACCTGCACGCCTTGCAATACTGCATGCTGCTACCGGGCCCTGAGGCACAGCAACTGGCCACCTACATGGGCTGGTTGATGCACGGCACACGTGGCGGCATTGCCGCAGGCGCACTGTTTGTGTTGCCATCGCTGTTGCTGATGATCTTGCTGGCCTGGGCCTACAGCGCCTGGGGGCAACACCCCTGGGGCCAAGCCATCCTGTGGGGGCTCAAGCCTGCGGTGACAGCGCTGGTGATCCAGGCGGTGCACCGCATTGGCATGCGCACACTCAAGGCCCGCTGGCTGTGGTGGGTGGCCGGCCTGTCACTGCTGGGCATGATCTGGAACGTGCCTTTCCCGCTCATCGTGGCGGCAGCCGCCTTCACGGGTTGGCAAATGCAAAAACAACACGCTTTGCCTGCAGCTGGGGCCTCGCACGGTGTGTCTCAACCCAACACAGCGTCAGAAGGCCCGGCTTGGCTGGACGACCACAGCCCAGCGCCCGCACACACCCTCTACAGCCATGACCGCCTGATCAAGAAAAGCGCCTTCGGGGTGGGCCTGTGGGTGCTCACGCTGGGCGCGCTCGCCTTGCTGCTCGGCGGTCATCACACACTCACCCGCATGGGCGGCTTTTTCACACAGGCCGCGCTGCTGACCTTCGGCGGCGCTTATGCCGTGCTGCCTTTCGTGACGCATGCGGCTGTCACGCAATACGGCTGGGTCACAGCGGCCCAAATGATGGACGGCTTGGCACTGGGCGAGACCACGCCGGGTCCGCTCATCATGGTCGTGGCTTTCGTCGGCTTTCTGGGCGGACACAGCCAAGCCATCACGGGCTCCCCCCTGCTGGGCGGGATCATCGCGGCTTGTGTGGTGACCTGGTTCACGTTTTTGCCTTCGTTCTTGTTCATCCTGGCAGGTGGTCCCTTTGTCGAATCAACCCGACAGATGCCATCCCTGCAGGGACCGCTCCAAGCCATCACGGCAGCGGTGATCGGCGTCATGGTGCAGCTGGCTGGCGTCTTTGCCCGACAGACCTGGCTGCCCGGCGGCTGGCACATGCTGCCCGACTTCTGGGCCTTTGTGATCACCGGCGTTGCCGCATGGCTGTTGATCAAGCAACAACGCACTGTGGTGCAGGTCATGGGGCTGTGTGTGGTGGTGGGCTTGGCGGTGCAGGCACTTCACTGATTCGATGCGGAGAATCTGCCCTGCACCGACCGTTTCAAAGACTGAAAGCAAAAAACACCATGCTCAATCCACCCGCATCCCCCTTGAAGTTTCCCCGCCTGCTGCTCACGGGCGCGGGCGGCAATCTCGGCCAGAAGCTGCGCCCCCGCCTGAAAGCCTATTGCGACGTGCTGCGCGTGAGCGACCGCCTTGATCTGGGCGCGGCCGCCGCTGGCGAAGAGGTGCACACCGCCGCGCTGGAAGACGCCGATCAGATGATGGCTTTGCTCGACGGCGTGAGCGCCGTGGTGCACATGGGCGGTGTGTCCACCGAGCAACCCTGGGCCCCCATCCTGACGGGCAACATCGTGGGCATGGTCAACCTGTACGAGGCTGCACGCCTGAAGGGTGTCAAGCGCATCGTGTTCGCCAGCTCCAACCATGTGACCGGCTTTTACCGCCAGGACGAGGTGATCAACACCAGCATGCCACCTAAGCCCGATGGCTTTTACGGCCTGTCCAAAGCCTTTGGCGAAGACCTGGCCCAGATGTACTGGGACCGTTGGGGCATAGAGACCGTGAGCATCCGCATTGGTTCCTCAACCCCCGAACCCAAAGACCGCCGCATGCTGGCGACCTGGCTCAGCCATGACGATCTCGAACGTCTGGTGGTCGCTGCGCTCACCGCGCCCATCGTCGGACACAGCATCGTCTACGGCATGTCGGACAACCAAACCACCTGGTGGGACAACACCCATGCCAAACACATTGGTTACCGGCCGCAAGACTCTTCGGATGTGTTCCGCAGCGCGGTGGAAGCTCGCCAGCCATTGGTTGACACGAAAGACCCTGCAGCCATTTACCAGGGCGGTGCGTTTGTAAAAGTCGCGCCCCACGGCTGAAGACAGGTTCTGCATGGGGTATCCTCCAGCCGCAAAAGGAAACCCCATGAGCCACCTGCCCGCTTGCCCCAAATGCCACGACGAATACACCTACGAAGATGGCAACCTGCTGATCTGCCCCAGTTGCGGGCACGAATGGAACCCCACTGAAGCCCCTGCGGCAGAAGCCGCCAAAGTCTGGAAAGACGCCAACGGCAACGTGTTGCAAGACGGTGACACGGTTACCTTGGTCAAGGACCTGAAGATCAAGGGCTCCTCGTCCGTCGTCAAGGTCGGCACCAAAGTGAAGAACATTCGCCTGATTGAGGGTGACCACGACATCGATTGCAAGATCGACGGTTTCGGACCGATGCAGCTCAAAACAGAATTTGTGAAAAAAGTCTGACCACGCACAACAGGTGTCTGCTCACATCAGACAGCCTGTTCTGCGATCCATCACAAAGCGTTATTTTTTGGGATATAAATCAGGATACATGTCTTTCAACAGGCAGCCTGTTTCGCTGTTGGCGGGCATGTTGCCTGTGCGTTGCGCTTCGGCCAATTCGGCCTTGACCTGTTCACGGGTCTTGCAAGGCACCACAGGCTTGGGCGGATAAGCAGATGGGTTGACCTCATTGAGCAAACAGCCCGACTCGCCGGGAGCCATCATGTTGCCCGTGCGCTTGGCCTCTTCCAGCTCAGCCTTGACCTGTTCGCGTGTCTTGCAAGGCACGACCGGCTTGGGCGGGTAGGCGGAAGGATTGACCTCATTGAGCATGCGACCAGTTTGGTCGTTGGCAGGCATGTTTCCCTTCCGAATGGCCTCCTTCAGTTCGTTTTTGACCTGCTCGCGTGTCTTGGGCCCCGCAGAATCTTGCGCCATGACCTGGCCTGAGCACAACGCCAACAGCGTCAGAGTCAGGGCTGAAATTGAGGTTCGCACTTGCATATTGGATTCCTTTCAAAATGAATAAGAACGCTGGCTTTGAGTCCTTCGAGAACGACAAATTCATTCAAGGCTCAGCGTTGCCCTCAATTTAGAAAACCTCTGGGTTGGCGTCTGTGCGTTAATTCACGTCTGCCCCCACGACTGCCATGACAGAAGAATTCCAGATCCACATCCCGCCATCTTTCATGGCGCTTTACGTGCCGCCAGGCAAGATCAAGCCGACTCTCGGCCTACGGGACATGGCCGAGCGCTACGAACTGTGCGAAGACCTGGCCAACTTGCTCACCGAAAAAGCAGCCAACATGCAGTTCACACTAGGCATCACCGAGGAGCTGGTGCTGCAGCAATGCGAGCTGGGTCTGCTGGCAGAGCCTGCAGTGGTCATACCGGTTGAAGCACGCTGGGTGGTGTGTCGCCTGGCGGAGTTGCTCAACTGGCCCATGGACCAGCTGCTGCAAAACCCACCCTTGTCAGATCCTGTCGCCTAAGTCAACTGCTCGGGCTGCCCAAGCTGCCAAGATGCAGGCATGAGCCCACAACACAACGACCTGCAGCGCCTGCTGAACGCCCCCATCTTGCCCACCCTTTTGCGACTGGCCGCACCCAATGTGCTGGCCATGGTCATGACGGTGCTGGTGGGCATTGCAGAAACCTACTACGTGGGCCGCCTGGGCACAGCGCCGCTGGCCGCCATGGCACTGGTGTTTCCGTTTGCCATGCTCACGCAGATGATGTCGGCCGGGGCCATGGGCGGCGGTGTGTCGGCAGCCATCAGCCGTGCTTTGGGCGCATCGGACACCCCACGCGCCCAAACCTTGTTGCTGCATGCGCTGGTCATTGGCATGGGCGCGGGTGTGATCTACAGCGCCATCTTTCTGAGCTTCGGTCCTCACTTGTACAAACTGCTCGGCGGCAAGGGTGCTGTGCTCGAAGAAGCGGTGCGCTATTCCGGTATTTTGTTCACCGGTGCCCTGCTGGTCTGGCTGATCAACACGCTGGCTTCTGTCTTGCGCGGCACGGGGAATATGCGGGCACCGTCCGTGGCGCTGGTGGCCACGGCGTTTTTACAAATTATTTTGGGCGGTGTTCTCTCCTTAGGGGCCGGTCCGGTACCCGCCATGGGCATGGTGGGGGTGGCACTGGGTCACATCATGGCCACGGCGGTTGGCGTGGTCTATTTCTTTTGGTATCTCATCAGTGGACAGGGCCGCCTGACGCTCCAACTGAAAAACTTTGAACTGCAAAAAAGCATGTTTGCGGACATCCTCAAAGTGGGAGCCATCGCCTGCCTGTCGCCGGTGCAATCGGTGCTGGCCATTTTGATTTTTACGGGCATGTTGGCGCAACTGGGCACCGAGGCACTGGCCGGTTATGGCATCGGTCAGCGGCTGGAGTTCTTGTTGATTCCCATCGCTTTTGGCATCGGTGTGGCTTCAGTCCCCATGGTCGGTATGGCCATGGGTTCGGGCAACGTGGTCCGTGCACGGCGCGTGGCCTGGGTCGCTGGGGGCGTGTCGGCCTTCAACCTGGCCGTGATTGGTGCCGTCGTTACATTGGCGCCTGATCTGTGGGCACGGCTGTTCACGCAAGACGAAGCGGTGCTGACGTATGCGCGGCAATATCTGGTGACCGCAGGCCCGGCTTTTCCATTCTTTGGGCTGGGCCTGACGCTCTACTTTGCATCGCAAGGTGCGGGCCAGGTGATTGGTCCGGTGCTGGCGGGCACGGTGCGACTGGCGTTGGTCGCCATTGCGGGTTACTGGTTGTCACAACACCAAGGCACTGCCGAGCATTTTTATGGTCTGGTGGCACTGACCATGGTGCTGTACGGTCTGATCACCGCCGCCGCCGTCAAGATCACGCCGTGGAGCTTGAGCCGCAAAAACTGAAGCGCCAACCCCATCAAAACGTGCGAACGATCACCAAGCCGACAGATGTGCGGGTCACCACCGGCACCAAAAGATATTTATCGGTGGCCCAAGCCCCCAGCGCCGAGCCCAGGGCATGCCAAGCCATGTCCTTGATCTGGCTGTTGCGGTTGGCACCACGCGAAATTTCGTAGCCCTGCTCCAAGACCACTGCGGCCGTGCTCACGGCAAAGCCTATCCATGCGCGGTTTTCCGATTCGCTGTAGATTTTGGTCACGGCACCCGCCAGCAATGCGCCCCCAACCGCATGGCTCAACTCACTGCTCAAACCGTCATAAGCATGGCTGTGGGCGGAACAAAACAACAGCGCGATAGCCCAAAATTTTTTCATGGATTTGCCGCTTTCAACAAATATGCAACTCTAAGACAGAACGCATAAATCGCGGCACTGGATGCGCAAAAGCTTGATCCAGATCAGCATGCCCGCCCACCCGCACGCAGCCAGGGTGGGCATCGCATTCAAGCCGCTTTGTCCAGGCCCAACAAACGCACCGCGTTGTCTTTCAGGATGCCGGGCATCACTTCGGGGCGGAAACCGGCCACTTCAAAGTCTTTCATCCAGCGCTCGGGCGTGATGAGCGGGTAATCGCTGCCAAACAAAATGCGGTCTTTGAGCAGCGTGTTGGCGTACTGGATCAGCTGCTTGGGAAAGTACTTGGGGCTCCACCCCGACAGGTCGATCCACACATTGGGTTTGTGCGTGGCCACGCTCAGGGCTTCGTCTTGCCACGGAAAGCTGGGGTGCGCCATGACGATCTGCATGTCGGGCCAGTCAATCGCCACATCGTCCAGGTGCATGGGGTTGCTGTAGGCCAGACGCAGACCGCCGCCGCAGCGCATGCCCGAGCCAATGCCGCTGTGCCCGGTGTGAAAAATCGCAGGCAGCTTGTATTCGTTGATGACCTCGTAGATCGGCCAGGCCATCTTGTCGTAGGGGTGGTAGCCCTGCACCGTGGGATGAAACTTGAAGCCCTTGATGCCTTCTTCCTTGATCAGGCGCTCGGCCTCACGGGCACCCATCTTGCCCTTGTGCGGGTCGATGCTGGCAAACGCAATCATCATGTCGCTGTTCTCGCGAGCGGCCTTGGCGATTTCCTCGTTCGGGATCCGGCGACGACCCAGCTGCGATTCGCTGTCCACAGTGAACATGACCAGGCCGATCTTGCGCTCGCGGTAATAGGCCACGGTTTCTTCAATGGTCGGGCGGCGGTTGCTGCCAAAGAACTTGTCAGCGGCGCGGTCGTATTCCTCGCCGTAGTTGTCAAAGGGGTTCCAGCAACTCACTTCGGCGTGGGTGTGGATGTCGATGGCGATCAGGTCTTGGTGTTTCATGGTGCGCTCAATTGCGTTGAATTGCGTTGGACACGAGGTTAACGATAGCCGATACGCGCCGTACCGACTTTTGTTTGCAAGCTGAATGCGCAAGCCCCTCCATCCAACCTAGGGTAAATCCCAAGAAGAAAAGTGCAACTGCTTGCGCACAATATCGTTATCAATAATAACCTTCTTGGCCATTGGGTCAAGTCTTCTGAAGGACACCACGATGACACACCCGAGCAACCCCATCCTTGACCGTGCTGCAGCCCATGGCGTTGCTTTGGAGATGCAAGGCACTGTCGCCGTGGTGCGTTTGTGCCGCCCCGCCAAGCGCAACGCCCTCAACGATGGTCTGATCGAAGGACTGCGCGATGTGTTCCAGAACTTGCCTGCTGAAGCGGGTGCGGCCGTGATCCACGGCGAAGGCGACCACTTCTGCGCAGGTCTCGATTTGTCCGAACTGAAAGAGCGCGACGCCGGTGAAGGCATTCACCACTCACGCGGCTGGCACGTCGCTCTCAACGCGATTGAGCAAGGCCGCGTGCCCGTGGTCGCCGCCCTGCACGGTGCGGTGGTGGGTGGCGGGCTGGAGCTGGCCAGCGCCTCGCACATCCGCGTAGCCGACGAAAGCACTTTTTACGCCCTGCCCGAAGGCACGCGCGGCATCTTCGTGGGTGGAGGCGGCTCGGTGCGCGTGCCCAAACTGATTGGCGCAGCCCGCATGACCGACATGATGCTGACAGGCCGCGTCTACAACGCACAAGACGGCGAACGCGTGGGCTTTGCCCAGTACCTGGTGCCCACGGGCACCGCTTTGACCAAGGCCATTGAACTGGCCACCCGCATTGCCACCAACGCCCCCCTGACCAACTTTGCCCTGATGCACGCCCTGCCCCGCATCGCCGAGCAACCGGCCGACCACGGCTTCTTCACCGAAGCGCTGATTTCATCGATTGCACAAGCCGCGCCAGAAGCCAAAGCCCGTGTGCGCGCCTTCCTCGAAGGCAAGGCCGCCAAAGTCCAGAAAACCAACTGAATACCCTGTAGGAGGCCGCCCCCGCGGCCGAATGGACGCCAAGCCACAGTCCTTCTGTCGCAGGGGCAACCTCCTAAAACACCTCACTGAGGAGACAAAAAATGAGCACCCCCAAATTCCGCCCTCTCAAGTTCGGTGTGACCCGCGTCACCGTGCGCGATGGCGTGCCCGGCACGCATTACCTGACGGCCGAGCAGCCCCTGCAGCCTTTTGCAGAGCGAATGACCGACCGCCTGCAACACTGGGCTCAAACCAAGCCCGAGGACACCTTCATGGCCCGCCGCGTCAAGCAGGCCGACGGCAGCACGGGCGACTGGAAGCACATCACCTACGCTCAGGCTTGGGCTAGCGCACGCAGCATTGCGCAAGGCCTGATCAACCGGGGCTTGAGCGCAGATCGCCCCGTGGTCATCCTGAGTGAAAACAGCCTCGAACACGCTCTGCTAGGGCTGGGCTGCATGCTGGCTGGTGTGCCTTTTGTGCCTACCTCGCCGCCGTATTCGCTGGTCAGCGTGGACTACGACAAGCTCAAGCATGTGCTGAAAACCGTGACGCCGGGCATGGTGTTCGCAAGCGACGCCCGCTACGCCAAAGCCATTGCCGCCACCGTCAGCGATGACATGGAAGTGGTGATGTGTGAAGGCGGTGTGGATGGCCGCAACGTGACCTCGTTCGAGAGCCTGTGCGCCACAGCCGCCACGCCTGCGGTGGACGCGGCCATTGCGGCCACCGGCCCCGACACCATCGTCAAGTTCTTGTTCACCAGCGGCTCCACCAAGCTGCCCAAGGCCGTCATCAACACCCAGCGCCTGTGGTGCGCCAACCAGCAGCAAATGGCCCAGTCCATGCCCGTGCTGGCCGAAAAAGAACTGGTCTTGGTCGACTGGCTGCCGTGGAACCACACCTTCGGTGGCAACCACAACGTGGGCATGACGATCTACCACGGCGGCACGCTCTACATCGACGACGGCAAGCCCACCCCCGCCCTGATTGGCGAGACCCTGCGCAACCTGCGCGAGATCGCGCCCACGGTCTACTTCAACGTGCCCACCGGCTTTGAAGCCATTGCCAACGCGATGAAGACCGACGACCAGCTGCGCAAGACCCTGCTGTCGCGTGTGCAGATGTTCTTCTACGCCGGTGCCGCATTGGCCCAGCCGATTTGGGACAGCCTCTACGAATCGCAAGAACGCGAAATCGGTGAGCGCATTGTCATGGGCACGGGCCTGGGCATGACCGAGTCGGGTCCGTTCGGCATCTTCGTGACCAACCCTTTTGTTCAGGCGGGTGATTTGGGCGTGCCCACCCCCGGCCTGGAACTCAAGCTGGTGGACATGCAAGGCAAAACCGAAGTGCGCTACCGCGGCCCCAACATCACGCCGGGCTACTGGCGCAACCCGGAAGAAACCGCAGGCGCGTTTGACGAAGAAGGCTTCTTCAAAACCGGCGATGCGGTCAAGTGGATCGACGAAACCGATGTGCATTTGGGTCTGAAGTTTGACGGCCGCATTGCCGAAGACTTCAAGCTGGCCACGGGCACCTTCGTGAGCGTGGGCCCGCTGCGCGGCAAGATCATTGCCGCAGGCGCCCCCTACATCCAGGACGCGGTGCTCACGGGCCTGAACATGAAGGAAGTCGGTGCCATGATTTTCCCGACGCCTGCCGTGCGTGCGCTCAGCGGCCTGCCTGCTGACGCCCCCCTGGCCGACGTACTGGCCTCTGCGCCTGTGCTCGCCAAGTTCCAGGAGATCGTGAACGAGTTGGCCAAAACCGGCACCGGCAGCGCCAACCGCATCGCCCGCCTGTGCCTGCTGTCTGAGCCGCCCACCATCGACAAAGGCGAGATCACCGACAAGGGCTCAATCAACCAGCGCTCGGTGCTCACCCACCGCGCCGACACCGTGGCGGCGCTGCACGCCGACACGCTGCACTACATCGTTAAACCGACGAACTGACACCATGTGGGAGGCCGCCCCTGCGGCCGAATGTCCCGATACACATCGATTCGGCCGCAGGGGCGGCCTCCTACAAAAAAGGCTGATATGGCTTCCAAAGGATTTTTCAACGCGTTTGCCGATGTGTGGATGCACGAAGGCGTGCGCACGCCCATGGTGGACTATTGCGGCGCACTGGGCCACATCTCGCCCACGGACCTGGGCATCAAGGCCGCACGCGAAGCTTTGAAGCGCGCAGGCATCGCCCCCACCGAAATCGGCTCGGTCATCACCGGCAACATGGCCCCGGGCGACTTTGACCAGTTCTTCTTGCCCCGCCACATTGGGCTGTATGCCGGTGTGCCGCAAGAAGTCCCGGCCATCATGACCCAGCGCATTTGCGGCACCGGCTTTGAGCTGTTCCGCCAGGCCGGTGAGCAAATCGAAGCGGGCGTGTGCGAGGCCACGCTGGTGGTCGGCACCGAGAGCATGACGCGCAACCCCATTGCCGCCTTTGACCACCGCACCGGCTTCAAGCTGGGTGCGCCCGTGGGCTTTAAGGACTACATGTGGGAAGCGCTGAAAGACCCGGCCGCTGGCATCAACATGATCCAGACCGCCGAGAACCTGGCCAAAAAATACAACATCACCCGCGAAGAGGTGGACCAGTTCGCGTCTGATTCGTTTGCCAAGGCCGTGGCCGCACAAGAAGCTGGCTTCCACGCGGGCGAGATCGTGCCCGTGGTCACCGAAAAGTTTGAACTCGAAGGCTACAAAGCCCGTGGCATCAAGCTGCAAGGCAAGGTCACCGAAGTGGCCACCGACACGCACCCCCGCATTTCACCTCCCGAGGTGCTGGCCAAGCTCAAGTCCGTTTACGAAGGCGGCGTGCAGACCGGTGGCAACAGCTCGGCCCTGGTCGATGCCGCTGCGGCCTGTGTGGTCACCTCCGGTGCTTACGCCAAAGCCCAAGGCAAGAAGCCACTGGCTCGCGTGGTGGCTGCGGCTGCCGTGGGCGTGCCGCCCGAGATCATGGGCATTGGCCCTGCCCCAGCGATTCGCTTGCTGCTGGAGCGCACCGGACTGCAACTGTCCGACATTGGCCGCTTTGAAATCAACGAAGCCCAAGGCGCGCAAACCCTGGCCGTGGGCCGCGAGTTGGGCCTGGACTTGTCCAAGCTCAACGTCAACGGCGGCGCGATTGCGCTGGGCCACCCGCTGGCCGCCACCGGCGTGCGATTGACCATCACCTTGGCTCGTGAACTGAAACGAAGCGGCTTGCGCTACGGCATCTCCAGTGCCTGCGTGGGCGGTGGCCAGGGCATTGCCCTGCTCATCGAAAACCCCGACTTCACAGCCTGATATTCCCCATATTTCGACAAAGGAACCGACATGAAAATCCAAGGACAAGCAGCTCTGGTCACCGGCGGTGGCTCCGGTCTGGGCGAAGCCACGGCCCGCGAATTGGCCCGCTTGGGCGCGAAGGTCGCGGTGCTCGACCTCAACATGGACAACGCAGAGCGCGTGGCCAAAGACATCGGTGGCGTTGCGGTCAAATGCAATGTGAGCGATCCAGACAGCATGGCCCAGGCCATCGAGACCGCGGCGGCTGCACACGGCCCCGCCCGCATCCTGATGCAGATCGCAGGCATCGGCTCTGCCAAACGCGTCGTCGGCAAAGACGGCAACGCCGCCCCGCTGGAAGACTTTGCCAAGGTGATCAACGTCAACCTGATCGGCACCTACAACGCAGCGCGACTATTTGCTGCGGCTTGCGCCAAGCTCGACCCCATGGAGGACGGCGCGCGAGGCGTGATGGTCTTCACCGCCTCGGTCGCGGCCTTCGACGGCCAGGTCGGCCAGCAGGCCTACAGCGCCTCCAAAGCAGGCGTGGCCGGCATGACGCTGCCCATGGCACGCGACTTGGCGCAACACGGCATCCGCGTGTGCACCATCGCCCCCGGCCTGTTCAAAACCCCGCTGCTGGCCAGCTTGCCCGAGCCGATACAACAGTCCCTGGCGGCCAGCATCCCCTTCCCGGCACGTTTGGGCAAACCCAGCGAGTTCGCCGAACTGGCCTGCCACATCGTCAGCAACGACCATCTGAACGGCGAAACCATTCGCCTGGACGGCGCTTTGCGCATGGCCCCCCGCTGAAAGAGCCTCATGAACAAAACCGTTGTTTACGAAGTGCAAGTGATGTTCGGTGACTGCGACCCCGCAGGCATCGTCTTCTTTCCCAACTTCTCCAAATGGATGGACGCGTCGTCGCTGAACTTCTTTGTGAAGTGCGGTGTGCCGCCCTGGCGCGAACTGGTCAAGACGCGCGGCATCATCGGCACGCCGCTGCTGGAGATCAACACCAAATTCATCCGCCCCGCCACCTATGGTGAGACCCTGCAGGTGCACACCAGCGTGCAGGAGTGGCGCGAAAAGGTCATCGTGCACAAGCATGTGGTGATGCGTGGCGACACCGTGTTGTGCGAAGGCACCGAAGTGCGTGCGTTTTGCATCAAGCACCCCGATGATCCTGACCGCATCAAGGCCATTGCAGTGCCTGAAGACATCAAGGCCCTGTGCGCCTGATACGGGCATTTGCGCTGTTCAACCGTTCCGTTTTCCCCTAACCTGCGTTTTCCAACCACCCCTCCGAGGAGACAAGCATGAAACTCAAGAAAACCCTGCTGGCTTTGGCCATCACCGCCGTGTCCAGCACCGCTGCGCTGGCCGACATCAAAATCGGCGTGAGCCTGGCCCTGACAGGCCCCGGCTCCGGCCTGGGCATCCCCATGCAAAACCAGCTCAAGCTGTTCCCCCAAAGCATCGGCGGTGAAAAGGTCCAGCTGATCGTGCTGGACGACGGCACCGACCCCGGCAAAGGCGCAGCCAACGCACGCCGCTTTGTGACCGAAGACAAGGTGGACCTGATCATCGGTTCGTGCATCACCGCTGTGGCCGCTGCCATGACCGACATCGCCGCCGAAGCGGGCACCGTGCAACTGGCTGGCTCGCCCGTGGGCGTGCCCCCCGGCAAGGACAAGTGGATGTTCCGCCTGCCCCAGTCCAACACGGTCATTGGTCATGCCATGGTCGAGCACATGAAAAAGCAAGGCATCAAGACCGTGGGCTTTTTGGGCTACACCGACGCCTACGGTGAGCAATGGCTCAAAGAAGTCACGCCCCTCCTCGACAAAGCGGGCATCAAAATCGTCGCCACCGAGCGCTTCGCCCGCACCGACACCAGCGTGACACCACAAGCCCTGAAGATCAACGCGGCCAACCCTGATGCCGTGCTGGTCGTGGCCTCGGGCTCTGGCGCTGCCATGCCCCAGCTGGGTCTGGCCGAGCGTGGTTACAAAGGCAAGATCTACCAAACACACGCCGCAGCCACCATGGACCTGATGCGCGTGGGCGGCAAGACCGTTGAAGGCACTTTTGTGGCCGCAGGTCCCGTGATCGTGCCCGAGCAACTGCCCGACAGCCACCCTTCCAAGAAAGTGGCGCTGGACTTTGTGGCCAAGTACGACAAAGCCTATGGTGCTGGCAGCCACAACCAGTTCTCTGGTCACGCTTACGACGCGCAGATCGCTTTGGAAAAAGCCATTCCCATGGCGCTGAAAAAAGCCAAGTCCGGCACACCCGAATTCCGCGCCGCTTTGCGTGACTCACTTGAAACCATGGGCCGCACCGTTTTCGCACACGGCGTGATGAACTGGACACCCGCTGACCACTGGGGCTACACCATGGAAACCGGTGTGGTCATGAAAGTGGCCGACGGCAAGTTCAAGGTCGAATAAGACCTTGTCCATCACCCGCAGGGGAGCTTCTGTAGGAGCCCGCCCCTGCGGGCGAAAAGACCCGCCAGAAAGCCGTCTCCACTGAGGCGGCTTTCTCTGCCCCAGGGCCTCACCGTTTTTCTCTTCAAGGTTCCCCCATGGACTTCTCGATCGCCAGCATTTTGCTGCTGGACGGATTCACCAATGGCGCTGTCTATGCCCTGCTCGGGCTGGCCACCGTGCTGGTGTTCACCGTCACGCGGGTCATCTTCATCCCGCAAGGCGAATTTGTGGCCTACGGTGCCCTCACCCTGGCCATGCTGCAAACCGGCAAAACACCGGGCACCGTCTGGTTGCTGATGATTTTGGCCGTGGTCGCTGCCCTGATGGAGCTTTTTGAGCGCTGGCAACACCATGGCAACGCGGTGCGTGCGCTGCAATCGGCCTTCAAAACGCTGGCTTTTCCGGCCCTGATTTCTGCGTTGTCCATTTGGGCAGCGCCTCAACAATTTCCGCTGGGTGTGCAAGCCGCACTCAGCGTGGCCATCGTCACCGCATTCGGTCCGCTGGTGTACCGCGTGGCCTACCAGTCGCTCGAAGCGGCCACCCCGCTGGTGCTGCTGATCGTGTCGGTCGGTGTGCACTTTGCCATGACGGGTCTGGGCCTGCTGTTTTTCGGTGCTGAGGGCTTTCGCAACCCGCCCTTCTGGGATGCACGCTTCAGCGTCGGTCCCCTGAGTCTGTCGGGTCAAACCGTGATCACCTTCATCACCTCACTCGCCCTGATCGTGCTGCTGTGGCTCTACTTTGAAAAATCGCTGCGCGGCAAAGCCCTGCGCGCCACCGCCGTCAACCGCACAGGTGCCCGACTGATGGGCATCTCCAGCCACACCTCAGGCCAATTGACCTTTTTGCTGGCGGCTTTCATCGGAGCCCTGTCGGGCCTGCTGATCGGACCCACCACCACTGTGTTTTACGACTCGGGCTTCCTCATCGGTCTCAAAGGTTTTGTGGCCGCCGTGATCGCGGGCCTGTCGAGCTACCCCGGCGCTTTGCTGGGGGCCTTGTTTGTGGGTGTGGTCGAGTCTTTCGGCTCCTTTTGGGCCAGCGCATTCAAAGAGGTGATCGTGTTCACGCTGGTGCTGCCCATTCTTCTAGTGCGCTCGCTGCGCAGCGGCCATTCGGACGAGGACCACTGACATGTTCAAAAAACAAAACATCGCTTTGTGGCTGCTGATCGCCGCCGTGCCCTTGGTGGCCGTGCTGCCGCTGCCTGATTTCTGGATCGCTCAACTGAACTACATCGGCCTGTACAGCCTGGTCTGTCTGGGTCTGGTGCTGCTGACCGGCGTGGGGGGGCTGACATCGTTTGGTCAGGCCGCCTTTGTGGGCATGGGCGCGTACACCACCGCCTGGCTCACGCTCAACACCGGCATGTCGCCATGGCTGACCTTGTTCGTCGGACTGGCGCTCACGGCTGTGAGCGCGCTCATCGTGGGCATGATCACCTTGCGCATGTCGGGCCACTACCTGCCGCTGGCCACAATTGCCTGGGGTTTGTCGCTGTACTACCTCATGGGCAACCTCGATGCTTTGGGCAAATACGACGGCTTGCTGGGCCTCAAAAGCCTGTCCATCGGCAGCATTGACATCGGCCAAGGTCGCCTGTTCTTTGTGCTCACCTGGGCCATCTTGCTGGCCGGGGCGATTGCCCTGCTCAACCTGCTGGACTCGCGTCCGGGCCGGGCGATCCGCTCGCTCAAGGGTGGTTCACAAATGGCCGAGGCCATGGGCATCAGCACCTTCCGCTACAAGGTCACGATCTTCATCATAGCGGCCTTGTTCGCCTCGGTGGCGGGCTGGTTGCTCGCGCACTTCCAGCGTACCGTCAACCCCTCTGCTTTTGGCCTGAAGATGGGCATCGAATACCTGTTCATGACCGTGGTCGGAGGCGTGGGTTATGTCTGGGGCGCCATCGTGGGCGCTGGCTTGATCAAGCTGCTCGACGACCAGTTGCAAGTGCTGCTGCCGGCCCTGATCGGCACCAGCGGCAGCTACGAAGTCATCGTGTTCGGCATCGCACTGGTCCTGGTGCTCAAGTACCTGCCCGATGGCCTGTGGTCGGTCGTGGCGCGCAAGCTGCCACGCCCCCCGCGTGCGGTCGACTGGCAAAACGCCGCCGACCTGCCCGCGCGCAGCAAACCCGCTGTAGGCGATGTGGTGCTCAAGGTCGACAAGATCCGCAAACAGTTTGGCGGCCTCACAGCGGTGAACGACATCAGCTTTGACATCCAGGCGGGCCAGATTGTCGGCCTGATCGGCCCCAACGGCGCAGGCAAATCCACCACCTTCAACCTGATCACGGGCGTGCTGTCCAAAACCAGCGGTCAAGTGCTGTTCCGTGGTGAAGACATCAGCGCCCTGCCCTCGCGCGAGATTTCCCGCCTGGGCATGGCCCGCACCTTCCAGCACGTCAAGATGATCCCCGACATGACCGTGCTGGAAAACGTGGCGCTGGGTGCCTACACACGGGGCAGCAGTGGCGTGGTTTCGTCGATGCTGCGCACCAACCAGGCCGAAGAGCAGCGAATGATGAAAGAAGCCCAGCGCCAGTTGGAGCGCATTGGCATGGGTGCCTACCTGCACGAACAAGCTGGCAACCTGGCCATGGGCCCACAACGCTTGATGGAAATCGCCCGTGCGCTGTGCAGCGATCCGGCCCTGTTGCTGCTGGACGAACCCGCGGCCGGTCTGCGCCACAAAGAGAAACAAGGCTTGGCTCAGGTGCTGCGCCAGTTGCAAGGCGAAGGCATGAGCATCTTGCTGGTCGAGCACGACATGGACTTGGTGATGGACGTGTGCGATCAACTGGTGGTGATGGAATTCGGCACGCTGCTCACTCGCGGCACCCCCGCCGAAGTGCAAGCCAACCCGGCCGTTCGCGCCGCTTACCTCGGAACGGAACACTGACATGGCAACCCCTCTCCTCAAAGTCACCGACCTGCGTGCGGGCTACGGCAAAGCCGAAGTGCTGCATGGCCTGAGCCTGGACGCGGCCAAGGGCAGCGTGATCACCGTGATCGGCCCCAACGGCGCGGGCAAGTCCACCTTCTTGAACAGCCTGATGGGCATCCTGCCCGCCAAAGGCCAGATCGAATTCGAAGGCCAATCGATCACCGACCTGACGCTCGAAGAACGCGTGATGCAAGGCATCTCGCTGGTGCCCGAAAAGCGTGAGCTGTTTGGCACCATGAGCGTGGAAGACAACCTGGTGCTGGGCGGCTACCGCCAGATGCGTCTGGGCAATGCGCAGTGGCGCAGCCGCCTGGATGACGTGTTCGACCTGTTCCCCCGCCTGAAAGAGCGCCGCTTGCAGGAAGCTGGCACGCTGTCGGGTGGCGAGCGCCAGATGCTGGCCGTGGGCCGCTCGCTCATGTCGCGCCCCTCGCTCTTGATGCTGGACGAGCCCAGCCTAGGCTTGGCCCCGCTGATCGTCAAAGAAATCTTCACCATCATCGAAACCCTGCGCCAAACCGGCGTGACGATCGTGCTGGTCGAACAAAACGCCCGCGCCGCGCTGGCCGTGGCCGACGACGGCTATGTGCTGGAGATGGGCGAAATCGGCTTGCACGGCAAAGCCGCTGACCTGGCCCAGGACCCCCGCGTGATCGACACCTATCTGGGTGCCGCCAAGAAATAAATTGCGAGATTGACCATGAACGCCTTCCAACCCCGCACCGACGACATGCAGTTTGTGTTGTCACGCGTTTTGAACGCGCCCGCCCAACTGCAAGCCCTGCCCGCCTTTGCCGAGGTGGACCCGGAACTGATGCAGCAGGTGCTGGAAGAAGCAGGCAAGTTTGTGGGCGAAGTCATCGCGCCACTCAACCGGTACGGCGATGAAATCGGTGCGCAATGGAAAGACGGCGCAGTCACGATGCCGCCTGGCTTTAAAGCTGCTTACCAGTCTTTCTGGCAATCGGGCTGGCCCGCGCTGGCATCCAGCACAGAAGACGGCGGCCAGGGCCTGCCCAGCGTGCTCGAAGCCATGCTCTACGAAATGCTGTCGGCTGCCAACCACGGCTGGACCATGGCCCCCGGGCTGCTGCACGGCGCTTACGAGTGCATCAAGCACCACGCCAGCGACGAACTCAAAGCGCAATATTTGGAAAAAGTGGCCACCGGCGAATGGCTGGCCACCATGTGCCTGACCGAGCCACACGCAGGCTCTGACCTGGGCCTGGCCCGCACCAAAGCGATCCCACTGCCCGACGGGAACTACGCCGTCAGCGGCACCAAAATTTTCATCTCGGGCGGCGAGCACGACCTGACCGACAACATCGTGCACCTGGTGCTGGCCCGGCTGCCCGACGCGCCGCCCGGCCCCAAAGGTCTGTCGCTGTTTTTGGTCCCCAAGTTTTACCCCGACGGCTCGCGCAGCCGTGTACATTGCGACCGCATCGAAGAAAAGATGGGCCTGCACGGCAGCCCCACCTGCGTGATGCGCTTTGACGAAGCGGTCTCTTCAATAGTGGGTGAGCCCGGCAAGGGATTGGGCGCGATGTTCGTGATGATGAACGCCGCCCGCCTGCACGTGGCGCTGCAAGGCATTGGCCTCTTGGACGCCGCCTGGCAAAAGGCCGATGCCTATGCGCAAGAGCGCCGCCAAATGCGTGCGCCGGGCAAGGGCAAAAGCGCTGGCGAAGCCGACCTGATTGGCGAGCACCCCGCCATGCGCCGCATTCTGGACACGCAACGCGCCTGGGTCGACGCCGGTCGCGTGCTGGCCTACCGCACCGCGCTCGAACTCGACCTGATCAAGCACAGCCAGGATGCCGACACGCAAGCCGCCGCGCAGCGCTGGTGCGCGCTCGTCACGCCGGTCATGAAATCGGTGTTCACCCACCAGGCCTTCCATGGCGGCAGCGACTGCCTGCAGGTGTTTGGCGGCCACGGCTATGTGCGCGAGTGGGGCATCGAGCAGATCGTGCGCGATGCCCGCGTGGCCATGATTTACGAAGGCACCAACGAAATCCAGGCGATTGACCTGCTGGTGCGCAAGGTGCTGGCCGATGGCGGCACCGGCATGAACGCCCTGCTCGACACCATCGCCTCTGACCTTCCCCAAGAGGCCAAAGCCAGCACCGCAGCCGCAGCCCGCATCCAGACGCTGCGCGCCGTCACTGCTCAAATCGTCAAGGCTGCTCCGCAAGACGCGGCGCTGGCCTTCCGCGTGGCCGACGACTACCTGCGCGCCGTGGCCCTGGTGCTGATGGACTGGGCTTGGTTGCGCATCGAAGCAGGTGTGGACGACAGCACGCCCAACGCCGATGCACGCTGGCTGGCCCCCGCCAAAGCCCTGCGCAGCTGGGTGCTGCCCGAGTTCCAGATGCGCACCTTCATCATCGTGCAGCAGTGCACGGCGGCAGCGGCATAATCGCCCGGCCATGCCCACCCCTCAAAAGCCCATGCCAACCCAAAGTGCCGCCAGCTCGGGGAAAGCGCGCGCCAGTGCAATCGAAGACCTGAAGGGCAAAGCACCGCGCGCAGCCACGGCCAAGAAGCCCAGCGCTGGCCTGGCGGTCGACAAGGTGGACACCCGTTACCTGCAAACCTTGATGGGCTACAACGCCCGTCGTGCAGCGCTGAGCATCATCGAATTGTTTTTGGAGCGACTGGCGCCGTATGGCCTGAAGCCCGTGGATTTTTCGGTGATGTCCACCATCCAGCACAACCCGGGCGTGACCTCGCGGCAACTGTGCGCCGCGCTCAACCTGCTGCCCCCCAATCTGGTGGGCTTGATCCAGTCGCTGGAGTCACGCGGGCTGATCGAGCGCAAACCCCACCCGCACGATGGCCGTGCCGTGGGGCTGCACGCCACCCCAAAAGGTCAGGCCTTGATGGTGCAAGCCGAGCAAACCGCCTCGGATCTGGAAATCGAAAAAACCGCCAAGCTCACACCTGCACAGCGCAAAACACTGTTGGCGCTGTTGCAAAAAATTTACCTCTGACCCCGCTCAGCCAGGTAAATTTCGATCCGGCGGTTGCGGGCACGGCCAGCTTCGGTGCTGTTGTCTGCTATCGGCTCTCGTTCGCCCCGTCCATCAATCGTGATGCGGCTGGCATTCACACCACGCGCCACCAGATAATCGCGCGCACTTTGTGCCCGGTTCACCGACAAGGCGTTGTTCAGGGCATCACTGCCCACATTGTCAGTGTGGCCCACGATGCGCACCTCGGTACTGGGCTGCTGCGACAAGCCTTGTGCAAACTGGTCGAGGATGGGCCGCAGGTTCGGTTTGATGTCATAGCGTCCCGAATCAAAAGAAATATCGTTCGGGATGGTGAGTTTGAGCTGGTTATCAGGCGTTTGCGTGACCACCGTGCCGGTGCCTGCAGTGGCAGCCTCCATGGCGCGTTTTTTGTCTTCCATGCTTTTGGACCAAACATAGCCACCCAAGGCCCCCAAACCCGCACCAATGGCCGTGGATTTGGAGTCGCGTCCCAAAATTTGTCCTGCGACCGCGCCAATCAGTGCGCCGGTACCCGCCCCCTTTTGCTCCGGGGTGGCCGTTGCGCAAGCTGTCAGCAAAACAGCGGCTGCGCAAGTCGCAGCGCCCATGGCTCTGAAAGTAATTTGTGGGTTCATTTGGAAAGTCCTTTCAATCCGTGCAGGGAACTCTAAGCCGAATGCGTTGCCGCGACCGTACTTCAGCGCACAAGATTGCAACCAATTGCGACAGACCTTCCGACCTGACCCAGACCCCAAGCCCGTGGGTGACAGCTGGCGCATGGCCCATCTGGCAAGATAATTGCGATTGATTTGTCAGGAAAACCCATGAACATCACCTTGCCCGCACACAGTGACCATGCCTTGCTCATTGGCCGCATTTGGCAGCCGGCCGTCGGCCCGGTCCTGGTCGCGGTCACAAGCGATGACGTGCTCGATCTGTCCGGTTTGGCACCCACCTGCAGCGATTTGCTGGAACAAGATCAGGCTGCGCTCAAGGTCCGGCAATTCATCGCTTCCGGCCAAGCCACGCGGCTGGCGAAAACCTCAGCCGTTTTGGCCAACAGCGACGAACCCCATCGCAAGCAAACCTTGCCGTGGTTTTTGGCACCTTGCGATTTGCAAGCCATCAAAGCATCGGGCGTCACCTTTGTGGCCAGCATGCTCGAACGTGTGATCGAAGAGCAAGCCCGAGGCGACGCCAGCCGCGCCGAAGCTGTGCGACAGGCGGTGGTGGCCGTGATCGGCGACAACCTGCGCAGCGTGAAACCAGGCTCGCCCGAGGCCGCCAAACTCAAAGACGTGTTGCTGGCCCAAGGCATGTGGTCGCAATACCTGGAAGTGGGCATCGGCCCGGATGCCGAAATCTTCACCAAAGCACAGCCCATGAGCGCCGTGGGCCCCGGTGCGATGGTCGGCATTCACCCAGGCAGCCAGTGGAACAACCCGGAACCCGAAATCGTGCTGGCGGTCAACTCGCGTGGCGAAGTACTTGGCGCGACCTTGGGCAACGATGTCAACCTGCGCGATTTTGAAGGCCGCAGCGCCTTGTTGTTGGGCAAAGCCAAGGACAACAACGCCAGTTGCGCCATCGGCCCGTTCATCCGCCTGTTCGACGCACACTTTGGCATCGACGATGTCCGCCAGTGCGATTTGAGCCTTCAAGTGCACGGCCCGGAAGGTTTTGTGATGCAAGGCAGCAGCTCGCTCAGCCAGATCAGCCGCGACCCGCTGGACCTGGTGGCGCAAGCCATGGGCCCGTACCACCAATACCCGGACGGCATGGTGCTGTTTCTGGGCACCATGTTTGCACCTACCCAGGACCGCCATGGTCCGGGCCAGGGCTTCACACATGTGGTGGGCGATGTGGTGAGCGTTTCCACGCCGCAATTGGGCACGTTGGTCAACCGCGTCACGACCTCGGACCAGGCCGCCCCATGGGTCTATGGCACTCGGCAATTGATGCACGATCTGGCGCAACGGGGGCTGCTGGCATAATTTTGGCTTTTCGCCCTGAGCCAGCGTCCATGGGACAAACCCATTGACGGCACAGGGCACCACCGAGAGAAAGCCATTTCATGAACACCACACCCTCTGGCCTGCAATACGAAGACACCCTCGTGGGCGAAGGCGCCGAAGCCACCGCTGGCCAAGATGTCACCGTGCATTACACCGGCTGGCTCTACAAAGACGGCGTTCAAGGTGCCAAGTTCGATTCGAGCCGTGACAGACGCGATCCGTTTGTGTTCGGTTTGGGTGCTGGCATGGTCATCAAGGGCTGGGACGAAGGCGTGGCCGGTATGAAAATCGGTGGCCAGCGCACCCTGATCATCCCTGCGGAGCTGGGTTACGGTGCACGTGGTGCTGGCGGTGTGATTCCGCCAAACGCCACTTTGAAATTTGACGTTGAATTGTTGGCTGTCGAATAACGCCCAGCGATGGCGTTGACTGCAGCCACCAGGCGACTTACGCCCATCGCGCTCACAGCTTGCGTCTGGATGAGCTTGAGCTCGGCATGGGCCCAAGCACCTCACATTGAATCCATCCCGAGACCCAAAGCATTGCCGGTCACGTCAACTCTGGCGCGCAGTCTGGCCGCGTGGGATAAGGAGCAAGCTCAATTGGCCAAGGAATGTGCCAAAGACGTGGCGCAAATCAAGGCCCGCGAGAAAAATTCACCCATATCAGTGGAGTTCACTCTTCGGTATGAAGTGCTTCTTGATTCTTCGCGAATCTACACCGTGGCCAGTCTGTTGAACATTTATTGCGGTGGTCCCTATCCTGCATTTGTCGAAAATGCGGTGGTATTTGACCTCACGACCGGCAAGCGATACGACCCGTTGAAGCTTTACGCCATTTCACGCAGAGGTCGCTATGGCGCAGAATTTCGTCCGGCCGTTCGCAAAATGGTCCGAGAGGCCTTGATCGCAGAACGAAAGCCGATCGAAAAAGACGACGACTGCATACCCGTTCTCCAGCAAGACGACATCCAGTTGATCGAAAAAGACACGATCGGGCTGGGTGCCCAAGGTTTGCACGTGATGTACGCGGGCGCCCATGTGGTCCAGGCCTGCTACGGGAACGTGGTGCTGCCCTATGAGCGCCTCCAGAAATTTCTGAACACTAAAGAAGCCAAAAGAATCCATTGGGTGCACTGAATTTTCAGAGAGCCCCTCTTGAAAACAGGGATTGGCACCCCCAGCTGATTTAAATCATTGAAAAACGTCCAAAAATGTCTGACACCACCCAACCCATGCCCCAAGGCAACCCCGCTGAAGAGCCGTCAACCGCCACTGAGGCCGTCCAGTCGCTCGACCCCTTGGCCGATGCCCAAGCCGAGCTGGCCAACCTGAAAGCAAAAAACGCCGACTTGGCCGACCAGTACCTGCGCGCCCAAGCCGATGTGCAAAACGCCCGCCGCCGGGCAGATGACGAGATTGCCAAAGCCCGCAAGTTTGCCGTCGAAGGCTTTGCTGACAGCTTGCTGCCCGTGCTGGACAGCCTGGAAGCCGGTCTGGCCATCCCCAACGTGACCATTGAGCAAATCCGCGAAGGCTCTGAAGCCACGCTGCGCCAGCTCAAAAGCGCGCTGGAACGCAACAAGGTACTCGAAATTGCCCCACCTGCTGGCACCAAGTTCGACCCGCATCACCACCAGGCCATCAGCGTGGTGCCTGCAGAGCAAGAACCCAATACCGTGGTCGGCGTGCTGCAAAAAGGCTACTCCATTGCAGACCGCGTGCTGCGTCCAGCCTTGGTGACGGTCACCGCCCCCAAATAATCAAAAACCTTTTTTGGCGTAAGGGGACTTGAAAAGCGTCCCACCTGCCTCAACTGCAGAACATCTGCACTTTTACTTAATTTCGGAGCATCAAAATGGGAAGAATCATCGGTATTGACTTGGGCACCACCAACTCGTGCGTGGCCATCATGGAAGGCAACACGACCAAAGTGATCGAGAACGCCGAAGGCGCTCGCACCACCCCGTCGATCATTGCTTATCAGGAAGACGGCGAAATCCTGGTCGGTGCCTCGGCCAAACGCCAAGCGGTCACCAACCCCCGCAACACCCTGTACGCGGTCAAGCGCCTGATCGGTCGCAAATTCGCCGAAAAAGAAGTCCAAAAAGACATCGACCTGATGCCTTACACAATTGCCAAAGCCGACAACGGCGACGCATGGGTGGAAGTGCGCGGCAACAAGCTGGCCCCCCCACAAATCAGCGCTGAAATCCTGCGCAAGATGAAGAAAACCGCCGAAGACTACCTCGGCGAAGAAGTGACCGAGGCCGTGATCACGGTGCCCGCTTACTTCAACGACGCACAGCGCCAAGCCACCAAAGACGCTGGCCGCATTGCCGGTCTGGATGTCAAGCGCATCATCAACGAGCCGACCGCTGCCGCTTTGGCTTTCGGCCTGGACAAGACGGAAAAAGGCGATCGCAAGATTGCCGTCTATGACTTGGGTGGCGGCACGTTCGACGTGTCCATCATCGAAATCGCCGACGTTGATGGCGAAAAGCAGTTTGAGGTGCTGTCCACCAACGGTGACACCTTCCTGGGCGGCGAAGACTTTGACCAGCGCATCATCGACTTCATCATCACCGAGTTCAAGAAAGAATCCGGCGTTGACTTGGCCAAAGACGTGCTGGCGCTGCAGCGCCTGAAAGAGGCCGCAGAAAAAGCCAAGATCGAACTGTCCAGCTCCGCTTCGACCGACGTCAACCTGCCTTACATCACGGCAGACGCCACCGGCCCCAAGCACTTGAACGTCAAGCTGACACGCGCCAAGCTGGAGCAGTTGGTGGAAGAGCTGATCGAGCGCACCATCGCCCCTTGCCGCATGGCCATCAAGGACGCTGGCGTGTCGGTCGGTGACATCGACGACATCATTTTGGTCGGCGGTATGTCCCGCATGCCCAAGGTGCAAGAGAAGGTCAAAGAGTTCTTCGGCAAGGAGCCGCGCAAAGACGTGAACCCAGACGAAGCCGTGGCCGTGGGCGCTGCGATCCAGGGTCAGGTCTTGTCGGGCGACCGCACCGACGTGCTGCTGCTGGACGTGACGCCTTTGTCTTTGGGCATTGAGACCATGGGCGGTGTCATGACCAAGATGATCACCAAGAACACGACCATCCCGACCAAGTTTGCACAGACCTTCTCGACCGCTGAAGACAACCAGCCAGCCGTGACGATCAAGGTGTTCCAGGGTGAGCGCGACATCGCTTCGGGCAACAAATTGCTGGGCGAGTTCAACCTCGAAGGCATTCCACCGGCTTCACGCGGCACACCGCAAATTGAAGTGTCGTTTGACATCGACGCCAACGGCATCTTGCATGTGGGTGCCAAAGACAAAGGCACCGGCAAAGAAAACAAGATCACCATCAAGGCCAACTCCGGTCTGTCCGAAGCCGAAATCCAGCAAATGGTGAAAGACGCCGAGCTGAACGCCGAAGAAGACAAGAAGAAGCTGGAGCTGGTGCAGGCCCGCAACGCCGGTGAAGCCGCCGCCCACAGCGTCAAGAAAAGCTTGGGCGAGCACGGCGACAAGATCGAAGCGGCCGAAAAAGAAGCCATCGAAGCGGCCACCAAGGAACTGGAAGAAGTTTTGAAGGGCGAAGACAAAGACGCCATCGAAGCCAAAACCGAAGCCCTGATGACCGCCAGCCAGAAGCTGGGCGAGAAGGTCTACGCTGAAATGCAAGCGCAGCAAGCTGCTGCGGGTGCAGGTGCAGCGGGTGCGGCCGAAGCCAAACCACAAGATGACAACGTCGTGGACGCTGAAGTCAAGGAAGTCAAAAAGGGCTGATGCCCAAAGTGATGCTGTGGGAGCGAGCACCCGCTCGCGAAGGCATTCGCCCGCAAGGGCTGCCTCCCACAAATCAGCTGCAGCGTCCCGTGCCTTGCCCGGGACGCTTTTTGCATGAAACGGCCTGAAGGCCAGGGTCCAAAGTCATGGCGACAAAACGAGATTTTTACGAAGTGCTGGGCGTTGCCAAAAACGCCTCGGACGAAGACATCAAAAAGGCTTATCGCAAACTGGCGATGAAGTACCACCCTGACCGCAACCAGGGTGAAGACGCCAAGGCCAAAGAAGCCGAAGCCAAGTTCAAAGAGGTCAAGGAGGCCTACGAAATGCTGTCGGACGCGCAAAAACGCGCGGCCTATGACCAGCACGGCCATGCCGGTGTCGACCCCAACATGCGCGGTGGTGCCGAAGGCTTTGGCGGTTTTGGTGATGCGTTTGGCGACATCTTTGGCGACATCTTTGGTGGCCAGGGCCGCGGTGGTCGCGGCGGAGGACGCCAGGTCTTCCGGGGTGCCGACCTGAGCTACGCGATGGAAATCACGCTCGAAGAAGCGGCCAATGGCAAGGATTCACAGCTGCGCATCCCGAGCTGGGACGCCTGCGACACCTGCAGTGGTACCGGCGCCAAGCCGGGCACCAGCGCCAAGACCTGCTCGACCTGCCATGGCCAAGGCCAAGTGCAAATGCGCCAGGGCTTTTTCAGTGTGCAGCAGACCTGCCCCAACTGCCGTGGCACTGGCAAGATCATCCCCGACCCTTGCGGCACTTGCCACGGGCAAGGCAAGCTCAAAAAGCAAAAGACGCTGGAAGTCAAAATCCCGGCGGGTATCGACGACGGCATGCGCATTCGCAGCGCGGGCAACGGCGAGCCGGGCACCAACGGTGGCCCTCCTGGTGATTTGTTCATCGAAATCCGCCTCAAGAAGCATTCCATTTTTGAGCGCGATGGCGACGACCTTCACTGCGCTGTGCCGATCAGCTTCACCAAAGCAGCTTTGGGCGGCGAGATCGATGTGCCCACCTTGGGCGGCAAAGCGGCCATTGACATTCCCGAAGGCACACAGACCGGCAAACAGTTCCGTTTGCGGGGCAAGGGCATCAAGGGCGTGCGCGGCAGTTACCCAGGCGATCTGTACTGTCACATCACGGTAGAAACGCCTGTCAAGCTCACCGAGCACCAGCGCAAGCTGCTCAAGGAGTTTGACGAATCGCTCTCCAAAGGCGGTGGCAAACACCAACCCAGCGGCGAGAGCTGGACCGACAAGCTCAAGGGCTTTTTCGGGGCCTGACGACCGACCGTGTGGGGGTGCGCCAGCACTTGCGCCGACCACGAGGCTGTTTGACTTGCGTCAAGCAGCCTTTTTTCTTTTGGCGTCAGCATGCAACCATGAGCGCCACCATCACCTTCCTCGGCGGAGCCGACACCGTCACCGGCTCCAAGTACCTGATCGAACACAACCACCAGCGTCTGCTGGTCGATTGCGGGCTGTTTCAGGGCTACAAGCAACTGCGCTTGCGCAACTGGGGCCCCTTGCCCGTCGCGGCAGATCAAATCCATGCCGTGGTGCTGACCCACGCCCATCTGGACCACAGCGGCTACCTGCCGCTGCTTGTGAAAAATGGCTTCAAGGGCCGCGTCCATGCGACAAACGGGACTTGCGATCTGGCGAGCATTTTGCTGCCCGACAGCGGTCACATTCAGGAAGAAGATGCCTTTTTTGCCAACCGGCATGGGTTCAGCAAGCATGCCCCGGCCTTGCCGCTCTACACCAAGCGGGAAGCCATTGACTCGCTCAGACAACTGCACGCCGAGCGGCAGGGTCAGTGGTTCGAACCGATTCGCGGCTGGAAGGCCCGCTTCCAACCCGCCGGACACATTTTGGGCGCCGCCAGTTTGCTGCTGGATGTGGCAGGACGACGCATCTTGTTTTCGGGGGATTTGGGCCGCCCCGATGACCCGCTGATGAACCCGCCAGAGCCGCCCCCACAAGCCGATACGGTGTTGATCGAGTCGACCTATGGCGACCGGCAGCACCCCAAAGAAAAAGTGTTTGAGGAACTCGGGCCGCTCTTGAAAAAGCTCGCTGCTCGCGGCGGTGTGGCCGTCGTGCCGGTGTTTGCTGTGGGACGGGCGCAGGCGGTGCTGCACACCATCGCGCAACTCAAGGCCGCAGGGCAAATTCCACGCAGTCTGCCCATCTTTTTGGACAGCCCCATGGCCATTCACACCACCGCATTGTTTGAACGCCACCCCGGCGAGCATCGCCTGAGCACACAAGAGGTGCGCAACATGGACCATGTGGCCACCATGCTGGAGACGCCCGAACAATCCAAGTCACTGGCCAAGCGACACGGGCCCATGGTGATTCTGGCGGCCAGCGGCATGGCCACGGGTGGACGGGTGCTGCACCACCTGGCGCAATACGCGGGCGACCACCGCAACATGGTCATCCTGACGGGCTACCAAGCCCCGGGCACGCGCGGGGCTGCGCTGGCCAGCGGGCACAGCAGCATCCGCATCCATGCGCAAGACGTGGCTGTGCGGGCAGAAGTGGTGCAGATCGAATCGGCGTCTGCACATGCCGACGCCAACCAATTGCTGAGCTGGTTGCACAAAATGCCCAGCGCACCGGGGCAGGTGTATGTGGTGCATGGCGAGCGCGAGGCGTCTGACATGCTGCGCCAGCGCATCGAACACGAGATCAAATGGCGGGCGCTGGTGCCAGAGCAAGGCTCGGTCTGGCCGCTCTGAAGCGCGGCAAAGCGCGTCTCAGAGGAAACGGTCGAGCAGTTTGCGCGAGTGCTTGTCCATACCCGCCAAGTCGCGGATCATGAACTGAACGCCATTGGCATCGTTGATGAGCAGCACCGTGCCGGTCAGGCGGCGGATGTCTTCCTCGCCCTTGAGCAAAAACTGCGTGACTCCCCGATCAGTCACCACCGACCAGGTGCTGGGTGTGGCAAAGCTGCTGACTTCTGTCAGCTGAAGGATTTCGGGCAAGAACTCACGCTCGGTCAAGGCTTGCAAAAGCTTGGCACGCAAGGGCGCATCGAGTTGGGCCAGCTCATCGATCCAGACGATCTCGTGTCCATCGGCATCCATCAGCGCCACCCCGGCATCGGGGGCCGACACCGGATACGCACGCAAAGCGGTCACAGGGCAATAGCGCGTCCCGTCGGGCATTTCCAGCGCCCAGCGGCCAAAGGCATCGCGTTGCAAGTCAAACGGGTTCATGCGCTCACCTTCTGTTCTGGGGCTTCGATGCTGCCACCCAAAACCGCTTCGGTTTCGGCTTGCCGCTGTTGGGCTTCATACAAGCGCCAATAAGCCCCCTGGGCCTCGATCAACGCGTCGTGCGTGCCCTCTTCCACCACCACACCTTTGTCCATCACCACCAACCGGTCGGCTTTGCGCAAAGTCGACAAGCGGTGGGCAATGGCGATGGTCGTGCGACCACGCACCAGGTTGTCCAGCGCCCTTTGAATCTCTTTTTCGGTCTCGGTGTCCACCGCCGAAGTGGCTTCGTCCAGGATCAAAATGCGCGGGTTGATCAGCAAGGCACGGGCGATCGAAATGCGCTGACGCTCCCCGCCCGACAAGCCTTGACCCCTTTCGCCAACCAGCGAGTCATAGCCCTGCGGCATGCGCAAGATGAACTCGTGGGCATGCGCGGCGCGGGCGGCGGCCACGACTTCTTCGCGGGTCGCGTCGGGCTTGCCGTAGGCGATGTTGTCTGCAATGGTGCCAAAGAACAGGAAAGGCTCTTGCAACACCAAACCAATTTGTCGGCGGTAATCGGCCACTTTCAGCTGCCGGATGTCGACGCCATCCAGCTCGATGGCGCCATCGGTCAGGTCGTAAAAACGGCAAATCAGGTTGACCAAGGTGCTCTTGCCTGAGCCGCTGTGGCCGACCAGGCCAATCATCTGTCCGGGCTGGATGTCCAGATTGAGCTGTCGAATCACAGCGCGGTTGCCATAGCGAAAGCCCGCCTCTCGCACCGTGATGCGGCCTTGCACCTGCGGCGGCAAAGGCACGGGGTTGACTGGCTCAGGCACGCTGGAGACGTGGTCCAGGATGTCAAAAATGCGCTTGGCCCCCGAAGCCGCCTTTTGCGTGTTCGAGACGATCCGACTCATCGAATCAAGGCGGCTGTAAAAGCGGCCGATGTAGGCCAGAAAAGCGGTCAACACACCGACTGTGATCTGGTCGTCCGAAACCAGCCAGATGCCAAAACCCCAGACCACCAGCAAGCCGATTTCGGTCATCAGGGTCACCGTGGGCGAGAACAGCGACCACACCCGGTTCAAGCGGTCGTTGACTTGCAGGTTGTGTTTGTTCGCGTCCTTGAAGCGCTGGGCTTCACGGTCTTCTTGCGCAAACGCCTTGACCACACGAATCCCTGGAATGGTGTCGGTCAGCACGTTGGTCACTTCGGCCCAGACGCGGTCGATCTTCTCAAAGCCCGTGCGCAGTTTTTCGCGCACCACATGGATCAACCATGCGATGAAAGGCAAGGGCAGCAAGGTGACCAAAGCCAAGGTGGGGTTGATGGTGAACAGGATGACCGCCGTCATCAGGATCATCAAAACGTCGGTCGCAAAATCCAGCAGATGCAGCGACAAAAACACGTTGATGCGGTCGGTCTCGCTGCCAATGCGGGCGATCAGGTCGCCCGTGCGGCGTCCACCGAAATACTCCAGCGACAGCTTGAGCAGATGCTCATAAGTGGTGGTGCGCAAATCGGCACCGATGCGCTCGGACACCAGCGCCAAAATGTAAGTTTTGGCCCAACCCAAGCCCCAAGCCAGCAAGGCGGAAGCCAGCAAACCCAGCAAGTAGAGGGACACCAACGAGGGATCGATCTCTTTGCCGTTCTGGTACGGGATCAGGATGTCGTCCATCAGCGGCATGGTCAGATAGGGCGGCACCAATGTCGCGGCTGTGGCCGCCAGTGTCAGCGAGAAGCCGGCCAGCAAAGAGCGCTGATAAGGCCGCGCGAAGCGCCACAGCTTGAACAGCGTCCAGGTGGAGGGCGGCGCCAGATCCTCGCGGCCGCAGCTCGGACAGTCTTCGTCCTCGTCGCCCATGACGGTCTGGCAGACCGGGCACACCGAACCCGACAACACCGCCTGCAACGGTCGCCCTTCCGAAGGACCGCCAGATGGCGCCTGCTGGTGCGCCAACTGGCTTTCAAACTGCGCCACCCAACGGGTGACTGCGGCCTGCAAGCCCAAAGTGAAGCGCCAAACCGCCAACTGCCCATCGGCGTTGGTCAAAGCCAGACTGCCCACACCCGCATGGTCCGTGAGTTTCAGAGACAAACCTGGCTGCAAAGCCCAGCTGGACCAGTTTTTTTCGCCCTCAAGGCGAGATAAGACCCGTTGATCGGTCAAAATGATGGCACTTTTGACGAATCGCAAGCTGCCGTCAAGGTCAACCTCCAACCAGGCTGTCGCGTTTTCTTGAGGTTGCAGACACGAATGGACTTCGACCTGCCAAGCGTCGGGAAGAACCTGACGGGATGCAACGGCCAAAGTAGAAGTTGATGTCATGAAGGATGAACCGGAAGCGACTCGAACGACCACGGCGGTCGACGAGACAAAAAACAACCATTGATGTCGCCCACGACTGCACATGTACTGCCCATGTATCTTTTGAATCCAGAGCAATCAGCCAGCGCCGTGACAGGCCGGTCATTGTATAGCCGCCCTTTTCATTCATGAACGCCAAAAACATCCAATTTCTGCGCATGACCCATTTGCGCGGGCCCAACATCTGGACTTACCGTCCTGTCATGGAGGCGCTGGTCGACATCGGTGAGCTGGAAGACTTCCCTTCCAACACCTTGCCCGGATTCAACCAACGACTGACGGCATGGCTGCCGGGTTTGATCGAACACCGCTGCAGCGTGGGCGAACGCGGTGGTTTCTTGCAGCGGCTTGAAGAAGGCACTTGGTCTGGCCATGTTCTGGAGCACGTCGCACTGGAGTTACAAACCCAGGCCGGCATGCAAACCGGTTTTGGCAAAGCACGCGAGGCTGGCCCCCGGGGTCTCTACAAAGTCGTCATCCGGACGCGCCACGAAACCGTCAGCCGCAGCGCGCTTGAAACCGCTCGCGACCTGATCATGGCCGCCATCGAAGACCACCCTTTTGACGTCAAGAGCGAAATCAACCGCCTCAAGCAAATGGTGGACAGCCTGTGCATTGGCCCCAGCACAGCCAGCATTGTGGACGCGACCAGTGACCGAGGCATACCCGCCATCCGTCTGAACGACGGCAACTTGGTGCAACTCGGTCATGGTGCACAGCAGCGCCGCATCTGGACAGCCGAGACCGACCGCACCAGCGCCATTGCCGAAGGCATCTCCAAAGACAAGGACCTGACCAAGCAGCTGCTCAGCATGTGCGGCGTGCCTGTGCCCCAAGGTCAAATTGTGGACAGCCCCGCTGCGGCTTGGGAAGCGGCACAGGACATCGGTTTGCCCGTGTGCGTCAAGCCCACAGACGGCAACCATGCGCGTGGTGTCTCGCTCGAACTGTCCAAACAAGAAGACATCGAAGCCGCCTACGACATCGCCCTGGCCGAAGGCAGCGAAGTCATTGTGGAAAGCTTCATCCTTGGTGAAGAGCACCGCCTGCTGGTGGTGGGCGACCATGTCGCCGCGGCCAACAAAGGCGAAACCGCCAGCGTGGTGGGCGATGGCGTGCACACCGTGACCGAGTTGATTGAACTTCAGATCAACTCCGACCCCCGACGTGGTGAAGAAGAAGATTTTCCGCTCGACACCATTCGGCTCGATGAACACACCACTTCCGTGCTGGAGCTCAAACGCCAAGGCCTCACGGCCGACAGCGTGCCGGAAGCTGGCCGGTCGGTGCTGATCATGCGCACCGGCAACATGGCGCTGGACGTGACCGACGAAGTGCACCCCGATGTGGCGGCGCAAGCTGTGCTGGCCGCACGCGTGGTGGGCTTGGACATTGCAGGCGTCGATCTGGTCGCGCGCGACATCTCGCAACCCCTGGCTGCACAAGGCGGCGCGATCGTCGAAGTCAACGCAGGTCCAGGCTTGCTGATGCACCTGAAGCCCGCCGTAGGCCAGCCACGCCCGGTGGGTCTGGCCATTGCCAACCATTTGTTCAATCCCGCAGAGACCGGCCGCGTGCCAGTGGTGGGCCTCATGGGCGATGGCGACACGACCCGCCCAGCCAAATTGGTGTCCTGGCTCTTGCACCTGAAAGGGCTCTACACCGGTCTGGCCTGCGCGGATGGTTTGTTCATGAACCAGCGCCAACTGCAAAGCCAAAACGGCATGGCCTGGGAAAACGCCCAGCGGCTCTTGATCAACCGGTCTGTTCAGGCTGCGGTGTTTGAAAGCGATGCCCGCCATTTGCTGGCCGAAGGCTTGCCCTACGACCGTTGCCAGGTGGGCGTGGTCACACGCATGCCCAAGGCCCAAGGTCTGGACGACTTGTACGCAGGCAGCGACGAAAAAATGCCCGGCTACGTGCGCACACAAATCGACGTGATCCTGCCCCATGGCACAGCGGTACTGAATGCCGCTGACGATCAAGTGGCCGATCTGGCACGGCATTGCGATGGCGGTGTGATTTTTTATGCCGATGACGAGAACACCCCCCGCCTTGTTGCCCATCTGGCCGCAGGAGGTCGCGTGGCCTTTTGGCGTGACGGACAACTGGTCTTGAGCGAAGGCCAGCGCGAATCTTTGGTGTTGTCGACCAAGCGGCCTGCGGTGTCCCGCCTGCTGCAAGATGGCAGACTCAACACCGACGACATGCTGATCGCCGCCTGTGTGGCTTGGGCTTTGGACATCAGCACGGATTTGATACGCGCTGGTGTGAAAAGCTTCGCTCAGAACACCTCTCATTAACACCCGACGAGCCCCTCGGCCTTACCGCATCACAGGAATCCAGGTTCATGGAAGTGTCAAGAATTCGCGCGCTGCGCGGTCCCAATTTGTGGAGCCGTCACACGGCCATTGAAGCCATCGTGACCTGCCCCGAGGCTGAACGCAGCCTGGTGGCCAACCACCCCATCGAGCAGCGCTTGCGCCGCATTTTTCCCGAAGTCGGCCCCATCGAGGGCAGCCGCTCGGGCCAAGCGCCGTCGATGGCCCATGCACTGGAAAAAGTCACGCTGGCCTTGCAAGCCCAGGCAGGATGCCCCGTCACATTCAGTCGAACCACGGCCACCGAAGAAGCGGGTGTTTACCAGGTTGTGGTCCAGTATTCCGAAGAAGCCGTGGGTCGCTTGGCACTGGAGCTGGCCGAGAAGCTTTGCCAGTCCGCCACGCAAGGTCATGGGTTTGACCTCGAAAGTGCTTTGGCCCAACTGCACGAATTGGACGAAGACGTGCGCTTGGGACCGTCCACCGGCTCCATCGTCGATGCAGCCGTTGCACGGGGCGTTCCGTTCCGACGACTGACCGACGGCAGCTTGGTGCAATTTGGCTGGGGCTCGCAGCAGCGCCGCATTCAAGCGGCAGAAATTGACTCCACCAGCGCCATCGCCGAATCGATTGCACAAGACAAAGATCTGACCAAAAAATTGCTGCATGCCGCTGGCGTGCCCGTGCCCTTGGGCCGTCCGGCACAAACACCTGACGAAGCCTGGGCCATTGCCCTTGAAGTCGGTCTGCCCGTCGTGGTCAAGCCGCAAGACGGCAACCAAGGCAAAGGCGTCACGGTCAACATCACCGAGCGCACTGCGTTTGACAACGCCTACGCCACGGCCGAGCGCTATGGCACCGTGATGGTGGAGAAGTTTTTGCCTGGCCATGATTACCGCCTGCTGGTGGTGGGCAACAAACTGATCGCGGCAGCACGCCGCGAACCCCCTTTGGTGGTGGGCGATGGCAAGCACACCGTGCGCCAATTGGTCGATCTGGTGAACGCCGATCCACGTCGCGGCACCGGTCATTCCACCTCCTTGACCAAAATCCGTTTTGACGACATCGCCATCGGCCGTTTGCACGCCCAGGATCTGGAGCCAGAATCGGTGCCCGAAAAAGGCCGCCGGGTCATCCTGCGCAACAACGCCAACCTGTCCACCGGCGGCAGCGCCACCGATGTGACCGACGATGTGCACCCCGAAGTGGCTGCACGCGTGGTGGAGGCCGCCCAAATGGTGGGCCTCGATATTTGCGGTGTGGACGTGGTGTGCGAATCTGTTTTGCGCCCCCTGGAAGAACAAAACGGCGGCATTGTCGAGGTCAATGCCGCCCCCGGCTTGCGCATGCACATCAGCCCGTCGTACGGCAAAGGCCGTGACGTGGGCAACGCCGTGATCGACCAGATGTTTCCCAACGGTGCCACTGGCCGCATCCCGGTGATTGCGGTCACCGGCACCAACGGCAAAACCACCACTGTTCGCCTGACCGCCCACTTGCTCAAGGCACAAGGTCTGCGTGTGGGCATGACCAACACCGATGGCGTGTATGTGAACGGCCGCCAGACCGACTCAGGCGACTGCAGCGGCCCGCGCAGCGCCCGCAACGTGCTGATGCACCCCGATGTGGATGCCGCTGTTTTTGAAACCGCACGCGGCGGTCTGCTGCGCGAAGGCCTGGCCTTTGACCGCTGCAATGTGGCCATCGTCACCAACATGGGTGGTGGCGACCATCTGGGCCTGAACTACATCACCACGCTCGAAGACCTCTCGGTCTTGAAGCGCGTGATCGTGCTCAACGTGGAACAAAGCGGCATGGCTGTGCTCAATGCAGCCGATCCTGCCGTGGCCTCGATGGCACCGCACTGCCCGGGTGATGTGACCTTTTTTGCACTCGACGCCAACCAGCCTGTGCTGGCCACGCACCGTGCCCAAGGCAAGCGTGTGGTGTTCACCGAAGACGGCCACATCGTGGCCCAAAAAGGCAAGCAGGTGTTCCGCATCCCGCTGGCACAGGTGCCACTGACCCGACAAGGTCAGATCGGTTTTCAGACCGAAAACGTCATGGCCTCGATTGGGGCCGCCTGGGCGGTGGGTGTGCCATGGGAAGCCATTGCGCAAGGTGTGGCCACGTTCATCAGCGATATCCAGGGCGTGCCCGGCCGGTTCAACGTGTTTGACTACAGGGGTGCCACCTTGATCGCCGACTACGGCCACAACCCGGATGCCATCCAGGCACTGGTGCAGGCGGTGGACAACATGCCTGCCAAAAAACGCATGGTGGTCATCAGCGGTGCTGGCGACCGCCGCGACCAGGACATCCGCGACCAGACCAAAATCCTGGGCCAGGCTTTCGACGAGGTCTTGCTGTACCAGGACGCCTGCCAGCGCGGACGCGAAGATGGCGAAGTGATTGCCTTGCTGCGCGAAGGCTTGCAAGGTGCGGCACGAACCACTTACGTGCAAGACATCCAGGGTGAGTTCAACGCCATTGACACGGCCTTGAGCCGCCTGTCCTCGGGCGACCTTTGCCTGATTCTGATTGACCAGGTGGAAGAGGCTTTGGCCTACATTGGTCAGAAGGTCGCATCCGCCAGCTGACGGCTAAAGCCCGTCGACAGGGCTGCCGATGCGGCCCTGTCTTCAACGCAAGCGTTCAGGCCAGCGCCATGGCCAGCCCACCGCTCAACACAAACGCCAGCTGCCACAGCAGCAAATGACCCCAGGTGGCAGGCCTGCGCTCCACTGCACGGTAAAGCACCGAACCGGCACACAGCGACAAGGCAAACGAGAGACACATGCCCGCCAGATTGGCCCATGGGTCTTGCCAATCGGCTTGGTACCAAGCTGCGCTCACCAGCAAGCTGACCGCAAAGTGCACCAGAAAGACCGAATACGATTTTTCTGCCAGGCTTGAGATGGCGCGTTGCCAGCGCGCACCCACAGATGCAACAGCCGCGGACGCCGCACCGGGTGCAGCGATGGGTGGCAAGGCCGCCAGCATCAAGGCCAAGCCCCAAGCCAGGCCCATGCGCATGCGCGGCTCCAGCCACAAAGCGAACAGCCCCAACACAAAAATGATGGACCATCCTTTGGCCGTGATGCGACTCAGGCGAACCCGGTAAGCCAGCATGCCCAAACCATAAGAGCCAAAGAAATACAAGCCCTGAACATCCAGGTTGTCCTGACGGTTCCACCAGTCCAACGACAAAGCGGACAAGAGCAACCACAACAACACCGTCAACCCACGCAGATTGAACCGAGGCTGCCACCGTTGAATTTGACCGGCCAACCAGACACAGCCCACAGCAATGGCAAACAACTGGAAATCAATGGCCACATACCAGATGCCCGCAGACAAGGCAGGCACACCCAGCAGGTCTTGCAGCATCAACGCGTGCACCACCAGCGTCCAAACGCGGGGGGCATCGGACAAAGAGTCATGCGGGTACCAAGGCCGAACCAGCGCCGTCACGCACACGGTGAATGTGAGCGCGGCCATCAAAGGAATGGCCAGCCGCAAATACCTTTTGGCCAGCAAATGGGGCACGGAAAAGTGGGCGGACAAGCTTTGTGCACTCACCGGCACAAACCGCAAAAGCTGCGCTGCGCTGAGGAAACCCGCCACCACCAGAAAAGCCTGAACAGCCAGTTGGCCGTGGTTATAAAGCGCAGCGAAAGGGTCTGGCGCCAGCCACATGACCCGGTCAAACATGGGGCTGTACACCGCCAGGTGATGCCAGACGATGAGCACGCAGCCGATGGCTTTGATCACATCCAGTAAAAACCAACGGCCTCCATCACTGGAGGCCGTTGCAGGGGAAAAATGACGAATCGAATCCAAATCAGCTTTCAACAGTTCCCATCAAAGCGCCAGTCTGGCGCGTGCAGCTGAGTATTCTCGCTTGAATTTGGCCACCAAATCGGCCGTGCTTTGCACCGCCTGGATGGCCCCAATGCCCTGACCGCAACCCCAGATGTCTTTCCAGGCTTTTTTGGCATCACCGCCAAAATTCATTTTGGTTGGATCGGACTCGGGCAGGTTCTCGGGGTCCAGGCCCGCCGCGCGGATCGATGGCGCCAGGTAATTGCCGTGCACGCCTGTGAACAGGTTGCTGTAGACGATGTCATCCGAGTTGCTGTCGACGATGGCTTGCTTGTAGTCGTCTGCCGCACGCGCTTCGTGCGTGGCAATGAAGGCCGAGCCAATGTAGGCAAAGTCTGCGCCCATGGCTTGCGCGGCCAAAATGGCATCGCCCGAAGCGATCGAGCCCGACAAAGCCACCGGACCGTCGAACCACTGGCGGATTTCCTGAATCAGGGCAAACGGGCTCTTGACACCCGCATGACCACCAGCACCTGCTGCCACGGCGATCAGACCATCAGCGCCTTTCTCGATGGCTTTGTGTGCATGCTTGTTGTTGATGACATCGTGCAGCACCACGCCACCATAGCTGTGTGCCGCCGCGTTGATCTCTTCGCGTGCACCCAAGGAAGTGATGATGATTGGCACCTTGTATTTCACGCACAAGGCCATGTCGTGCTCCAGACGGTCATTGCTCTTGTGCACGATCTGGTTGATGGCAAACGGTGCGGCAGGCTTGTCCGGGTTGGCTTTGTTGTAGGCGGCAAGTGCTTCGGTGATTTCAATCAACCACTCTTCAAGTTGCGCAGCAGGACGCGCATTGAGCGCCGGCATGGAGCCGACCACACCTGCTTTGCATTGCTCAATCACCAACTTGGGGTTGCTGATGATGAACAGGGGCGAAGCGATGGCAGGAAATGGCAGGTGGGCCAGAACGGGGGGCAACTTGGACATGGGGTCTCCTCAAATGATGAACTGATTGTGTAAGACCGGAGCAGAGATGGCTGTCGGCGCGGAGACACGCCAGCCAACATGCAACCGCCCAAAACCAACAGGCCCGCCCGAAGGTGCGGGCCTGTCAGGCTTCAGCCGTGGACAGGCAAACTCAGAACGCGTCGAGCGCCAGTTCCGTCACGCTGCCTGCGCCTTCGACGATGCTGTCGCGGATGCCGGGCACCTTGGACAGGATGTGGTCGGCGTAGAAACGCGCTGTCGTGACCTTGCTGGCCATGAAAGCGGCGTCTTGGGCTTGTGCCTCGGGTGTCAAGGCCACCAGCATGGCGCGGCCCATCTGCCAGCCTGCCATCAGGTTGCCGGTGAGCATCAGGTAAGGCACGCTGCCTGCGAACACGTCGTTGGGCTTGGCTTTGGTGTTGCCTGCCACGAAGTTGACCACGTCCACAAAGGCTTCGCGGGCGGCCTTCAGGCGCTTGGCCATGGCCTGCGCGTCGGCGTTGCCAGAGGCCACCAGTTGCGCCTCGGTTTGGGCCACTTGATCGGCCAGGGCTTTGGCGGTTTGACCACCGTCGCGCGAGGTCTTGCGACCGACCAGGTCGTTGGCCTGGATGGCGGTGGTGCCTTCGTAAATGGTCAGGATCTTGGCGTCGCGGTAGTACTGGGCGCAGCCGGTTTCTTCGATGAAGCCCATGCCGCCGTGCACCTGCACGCCCAAGCTGGTGACTTCCAGGCTCATCTCGGTGCTGTAGCCCTTGACCAGCGGCACCATGAATTCATAGAAGGACTGGTTTTGCTTGCGCACTTCGGCATCGGGGTGGTGGTGCGCGGCATCGTAGGCGGCGGCGGCCACCGAGGCCAGCGAACGGCAGCCTTCGGTGTAGGCGCGCATGGTCATGAGCATGCGGCGCACATCGGGGTGGTGAATGATGGGGCCAGCTGCCGGCAAGCTGCCGTCGACTGGGCGGCTTTGCACACGGTCACGGGCGTACTGCACGGCATGCTGGTACGCGCGCTCGGCGATCGAGATCCCCTGCACGCCCACCGCATAGCGGGCGGCATTCATCATGATGAACATGTATTCGAGGCCACGGTTTTCCTCACCAACCAAGAAGCCGGTGGCGCCGCCGTGGTCGCCGTATTGCAACACCGCCGTGGGGCTGGCCTTGATGCCCATTTTGTGCTCGATGGAGACGCAATGCACATCGTTGCGCGCGCCCAGGGAGCCATCGCCATTGACCATGAATTTGGGCACCACAAACAGACTGATGCCTTTGACGCCCTCGGGCGCACCCTGCACACGGGCCAACACCAGGTGGATGATGTTGTCGGCCATGTCGTGCTCACCGTAGGTGATGTAGATCTTGGTGCCAAAGACTTTGTAGGTGCCATCGGGCTGGGGCTCGGCGCGGGTGCGCACAGCCGCCAGATCGGAGCCTGCCTGAGGCTCGGTCAGGTTCATGGTGCCGGTCCACTCACCCGAGATGAGTTTTTCAAGGTACTTGGCCTTCATGTCGTCCGAGCCTGCCGTCAGCAGCGCTTCGATCGCGCCATCGGTCAGCATGGGGCACAGGGCAAAACTCATGTTGGCCGAATTGAGCATCTCGCCGCAAGCCGCGCCAATGGTCTTGGGCAAGCCCTGACCACCAAACTCGGCCGGGTGCTGCAGGCTTTGCCAGCCGCCTTCGGTGAATTGCTTGTAGGCCTCCTTGAAGCCGGGCGTGGTCGTCACCTGGTTACCGCTGTGGTGAAAAGACGGGTTCTTGTCACCTTCCCAGTTCAGCGGCGCGATGACTTCAGTGTTGAGCTTGCCGCATTCCTCCAGCACCGCTTGCGCGGTTTCCAGACCGGCGTCTTCAAAGCCGGGAATCTGCGCGATCTGGTCGATGCGGGCCAGGTGCTCGATGTTGAACAGCATGTCTTTGAGGGGGGCGGTGTAGCTCATGAAAGTCTCCGGTAAGTCTGGGTTTGGGTACAAAAAAGACCTCTCTCGGAGGCCTTTTTTGCAGTCGTCAAATGATCACAGTGCGTTGGTCAATTCAGGCACAGCGGCAAACAGATCAGCCTCCAGGCCAAAGTCAGCCACGCTGAAGATCGGGGCTTCAGGGTCCTTGTTGATCGCCACGATCACTTTGGAGTCCTTCATGCCCGCCAAGTGCTGGATCGCACCCGAGATGCCGCAAGCCACATACAACTGAGGCGCAACGATCTTGCCGGTCTGACCCACTTGCAGGTCGTTGGCGGCATAACCGGCATCGACTGCAGCGCGGCTGGCACCAATCGCTGCACCCAGCTTGTCGGCCAGGGGGGTCATCACTTCGTTGAACTTCTCCGAGCTGCCCAAAGCGCGGCCACCCGAGACGATGATCTTGGCGGCGGTCAGTTCTGGGCGGTCGTTCTTGGCGATCTCGCTGCGCGTGAAGCTGCTCTTGCCGCTGTCGGCCTGAGCTGCAGCGGCTTCCACCGCTGCGCTGCCACCGGTGGCGGCTGCGGCGTCAAAGCCGGTGGTGCGCACGGTGATGACTTTGGTCGCGTCGGTGCTTTGCACGGTGGCGATGGCGTTGCCTGCGTAGATCGGGCGCTCGAACGTGTCGGCCGAATCCACTTTGGTCACGTCGCTGATCTGGGCCACATCGAGCTTGGCCGCCACGCGGGGGGCGACGTTTTTGCCAGCAGCGGTGGCAGGGAACAGGATGTGGCTGTAGTGGCCTGCGATGGCCAGCACCTGGGCTGCAACGTTTTCAGCCAGGCCGTGGGCCAAGGCTTCGCTGTCGGCGTGGATCACTTTGGACACGCCAGCAATCTGCGCGGCAGCTTGTGCTGCGGCAGCGGCGTTGTGGCCAGCGACCAGCACGTGCACGTCACCGCCGCAAGCGGCGGCAGCGGTCACGGTGTTCAGGGTCGCGCCTTTGATCGAGGCGTTGTCGTGTTCTGCAATAACGAGGGATGTCATGTTTTTTCCTTGATTCGTTGTTTCTGTAGGAGCGAGCCCCTGCTCGCGAATGGTTGTTCACCACCATTCGGCCGCGGGGGCGGCCTCCCACATGGACTTCAGATGACCTTGGCCACGTTCTTGAGCTTGTCCACCAGCGTGGCGACATCGGGCACCTTGATGCCGGCGCTGCGCTTGGCAGGCTCTGCCACTTTGAGTGTCTTGATGCGGGGAGCCACATCGACGCCCAAGTCTTCAGGCTTGAAGGTGTCGAGTTGCTTTTTCTTGGCCTTCATGATGTTGGGCAGCGTCACGTAGCGCGGCTCGTTCAGGCGCAAGTCGGTGGTCACCACCGCTGGCAGGCTGATGCTCAGCACTTCCAGGCCGCCGTCGATCTCGCGGGTCACTTGGGCTTTGCCGTCCACGATCTCGACCTTGGAGGCGAAAGTCGCTTGGGGCAAGTCGGCCAAAGCAGCCAACATCTGGCCGGTCTGGTTGCAGTCGTCGTCAATGGCTTGCTTGCCCAAAATGATCAGGCCGGGTTGCTCTTTGTCGACCAGCGCCTTGAGCAGCTTGGCCACGGCCAAAGGCTGCAAGTCCATATCAGCGGGGGTCTCGACCAGGATGCCACGGTCTGCACCGATGGCCATGGCGGTGCGCAGGGTTTCCTGGCACTGTGCCACGCCGCAAGAGACGGCGATCACTTCGGTGGCGAAGCCTTTTTCTTTCAGGCGCACAGCTTCTTCGACGGCGATCTCGTCAAAGGGGTTCATGCTCATCTTGACGTTGGCAATGTCCACGCCGGAGCCATCGGACTTGACACGGACTTTGACGTTGTAGTCCACGACCCGCTTCACGGGAACCAGAATTTTCATGAAAGCATCTCCATTGATAGATCAAAACCAGCGACGTTTTGAAACACGCCATTGAGGGAAATCAGTTGACGTTAACGTAAACGTCAATTGTGCATCAAAACACTTTTAAAACCATGAATTATGGACAAAAAAGCACGGTCGTTCGTATTTTCCAGACTGCATTCTGTCATTTTTTCAACATCCTAACCCCGGGAATTCACCGACCAATCGGTTGGCGAATCAGGGTTAGCATGGAGTGCGTTCTGGCCGAATCCAGATTAGATTATGTTTTGTAACCAATTTGACGGAGCATTTTGATGAAAAAAACCCTGATTTCCATGGCCGCTGTCGCCCTGACCAGCTTGACAGGTTTGGCACAAGCGCAAACGGTGTTGACCGTCTCCAGCTGGCTCCCCCCAACGCACACGGCCAGCATGGCGCAAAAGGAATGGTGCGATCTGTTGACAGAAAACACCAAGGGTCGCATCAAGTGCAACATCTTGCCCCGCGGTGTCACACCCGCACCAGGCACTTATGACGCCGTCAAAAACGGTCTGGCTGATCTGTCTTACACCGTGCACGGCTACACGCCAGGTCGTTTCGTGATGACACAAATGACCGAATTGCCTTTCCTGGGCAACAGCGCGGAAACCATTTCGGTGGCTCTGAGCCGCGTCACAGGCAAGCACCCTGAATTCGCAGCCGAACACCAAGGCGTCAAGGTCCTGACCTTGTTCTCTCACGGTCCTGGCATCGTGTTCAACACCAAACGCCCCATCACCAAAGTGGACGATCTCAGCGGTCTGAAGTTCCGCGTGGGTGGCGGCATGGTCAACGAAATGTCCAAAGCACTCGGCATGAACGTGACCTTGAAGCCTGCGCCTGACTCTTATGAACTGCTGTCCAGCGGCGTGATGGACGGCACCCTGTTCCCGGCCGAATCGACCGAGTCGTTCAAGATCGACAAGATCATCAAGCACGCCACCACCTTCCCCGGTGGCATGTACAACACCAGCTTCGTCTTCATGATGAACCAGGCCAAGTACGAGAAGCTGTCGCCTGAAGACAAAAAGGCCGTGGACGACATCTCTGGCGAAACCGCAGCGCGCATCTTTGGTCGTGGCTGGGACAAAGTGGACCGCCGCGCCTTTGCCTTGATGCAAGCCAACGGCGTGGTCATCACCAAGGCCGATGCCAAATTCGTCAAAGAAGTCAAGGACAAGACTGCACCGCTGGAGCAAGCTTGGGTCAAGGCCGCTGAGGGCAAGGGCCTGAAGAACCCTGCCAAAGTGCTGGCCGACTTCCGTGCCGAAATCATCAAACTGGAAAAGTAATTCCCACTTTGCCGCGAGCGCAAAAGGAATACCCGGCAGTCCCTGTCCGCAAGGCGGGGACTGCCTTTGAATTTGAAAGACCCGATTTTGAAAAAATTGCTTGAAACCCTCAGCGGGCTGCTGGCCGGAATCGCCCTGTTTGCGATCATGGTCCTGACCTTTCTGGACGTTGGCGGGCGCAAACTGTTCGACAACTCCATCACAGGCTCGCTCGAACTGACTGAACTCTTGATGGTCGTCGTCATCTTTGGTGCGCTGCCCCTGGTGTCCGAACGCGGTGAGCATGTGGTGTTCGACTCCTTGGACCCCTACTTGCCTGAATTCGTTCAAAAAATCCAACGCGCCCTGGTGCACCTGCTTTGCGCGGGCTCACTGCTTGCACTGGGCTGGTTGATGTGGAAAACAGGTGGCGACTTTCTGGAAACGGGTGAAACCACCGCCCAACTCAAAATCCTCAAGGCCCCCTTCATTTATGGCATGGGCCTGCTGTGCGCCTTCACCGGCGTCATCCACTTGGGCTTGATGTTCAAGGAACAACAAGACAACGAAGGAGGCGTACTGTGATTGAAGCGCTGATTGGATTTGCGGCCATTTTTGGCCTGGCGCTCTTGCGCGTACCGCTGGCTTTCTCCATGGGCCTCGTGGGTCTTGTGGGCATTGGCCTGACCCGAGGCTGGATGCCCGCCTTCGCCAGCACAGCCCAAGTCGTTTACGAGACCGGATTCGCTTACACCCTGTCGGTGATCCCGTTGTTCATCTTGATGGGCAATTTTGTGGCCCGCGCCGGTCTGGCGCATGAGCTGTTCCATGCGGCCTACACCTTCATTGGACACCGTCGTGGCGGCCTGGCGCACGCCACCATCGCTGCTTGCGCGGGCTTTGGTGCCATCTGCGGTTCGTCGATAGCAACTGCGGCGACCATGAGCAAAGTCGCTTACCCGTCGATGAAAAAGCTCGGCTACAGCGATGCCTTGTCTACCGGCGTGATCGCCGCGGGCGGCACCTTGGGCATCATGATTCCTCCCTCCACCATCATGGTCATCTACGGCATCATCACCGAGACCCACATCGGCAAGCTGTTTGCAGCAGGCGTGATCCCCGGCCTCCTGACCGCCATATTGATGATGGTGGCAGTGGTCATCATGACTTCGCGTGACCCGCAGCATGCCCCCGCAGGTGAAAAATTCACCTGGTCCCAACGCTGGGCTGCCTTGCGCGGCATCTGGGGCGTGTTGCTGCTGGTGGTGATCGTATTGGGCGGCATCTATGGCGGCTTCTTCACCGCCACAGAAGGCGCGGGCATGGGTGCCATGGGTGCCTTCCTGTTTGCCGTTGCACGCGGTGCGCTGAGCTTCAAAGCCTTGTTCGAGGTATTGGTCGAGTCGGCCCGTACCACCGCCATGCTGTTCACCTTGCTGATTGCCGCGACGATCTTCGCCAATTTTGTGAACTTCACCAGCATGCCCATGGAACTCAAGGAGTGGATCACCCACCTGGGACTGTCACCGATCATGGTCGTTGCCGCCATGATGCTGATTTACGTGATCCTGGGGACCGTGATGGAAGAGCTGACGATGGTGCTGTTGACCATTCCCTTGTTCTTCCCGATCGTGGTTCAACTCGGCTTTGACCCGGTCTGGTTTGGCGTACTGATCGTGATGGTCATTCAAATTGGCCTGATCTCGCCACCCGTGGGCATGAACCTGTTTGTGCTCAACACCTTGTTGCCCAAAGTCGGCCTGGGCACCATCTTCCGTGGCGTGTGGCCACTGGTGCTGGTGCTGGTCATCACGCTGGGCATCTTGCTGGCATTCCCCAGCCTGAGCCTGTGGCTGCCGTCCATGATGGACTGAAGTCCCGGCACTTCAAGCCCAAAGGCACACCCCAGAGTGTGCCTTTTTTCATGGACATCACTAAGAAGATACGGCTCTTAGGGCTTGGAGGGCATGTGCACCACGCGCTGAGGAAACGGAATCTCGATGCCGTTTTCCCGAAGGGTTTTCAAGATGGCCCGATTGATGTCCGATTTGAGGCTGAGTTGGCCGCTGGCAGGGTCTTCAAACCAGTAGTTGACCGTGAACTCCAGCCCATCCGCGCCAAAAGCCGACAAAGCGACCAAAGGTGCCGGGTCGGCCAATACGCGGGGCTGCGCCTGGCAGGCTTGCAACAGCAAATCCATCACCTGGTCCACCGGCGCGTCATAAGCTACCGACACGATGGTGGTCTGCGCGACCTTGGAGTCGGCGAGTGACAAACTCTCCACACGCTGCGTGATCAACATCTCGTTGGGGACGATGGACTCGCGCCCCGAAGGAGAGCGAATCACGGTGTAGCGGGCCTTGATGTCGGTGATGCGTCCTTCAAAATTATCGATCTTGACGCTGTCGCCGATGCGCATGCTGCGCTCGGCCAGAATGACAAAACCACTGACATAGTTGGCGGCCAGTTTTTGCAGGCCAAAGCCGATGCCCACGCCCACCGCACCGCCCAGCACAGACAAAGCCGTGAGGTCAATGCCCACTGAAGACAGCGCCAGCAGCAGGCCGACAAACATGAGCAAAGCCCGCACCGTGTTGCTGATGACTTTGCGCAGCGACAAATCGCTGCCGGTGGCCGACTTGAGCAAACGCGACTCGAGTGCCGAAGACACCCAAAGCGCAAAGATCAGCACCGCGCCAGCGGTGAGCGCGCCCTCGATCAGGGTGCGAACCGACAGCATGGAGCCGCCGACCTTCCAGCGGATCTGGTCCAACTCTTCCAGGATCAGCGGCAAAATGCCCGTGACCCACAACACCACAGCCAACCAGGCGATCCATGAAATCGTGCGCTCCAGCATCCGCACAAACGGGGCTTCACCAAAAGCCACCTGCAACACCTTGACCCCAAATCGGATCAAGGCCAACGAGATGCAGACGGGCAACAAAATGCCAAACAAGGCGACCGGGTGGTCTTCGGTCAACAAGGCTCGGGCGACGAAGGTCAGACCCAGCAAGACCGTAGGAAACAAGACCCCGTCAATCAGGCGCTTGCCCAACAAGACAGACAGCTCGTGTCCCGCAAACGCCCGGCGAACCAGCCACACCAGCAACCAGGCCAAGGCGATGCAGACGCCAAATGCCGCCAACACCTGAAGCGATTCGGCCCGGACCAAGGTGTCCAGCCAGACCATGGGGTCGGCAATGCTCAAAGATTTCATGCTCGCCATGAGGGTTTCCTTTTGTCGATGAAGGCCTGAACGCCCTCTTGGGCAACCTCGTCCATCATGTTGCAGGCCATGGTCTGGCCAGCCAACTGGTAAGCGGCTTCCACGCCCATTTCGCGCTGTTTGTAAAACAAGGCTTTGCCCAAACGCACCGCTTCTCGCGGCTTGGCTAAAATGGCATTCACCAGCTCATCCACCTGCTCATCCAGATCGGGGGCAGCGCACACCCGGTTGACCAGCCCACTGCTGCGGGCCTCGGCAGCTGAAATGAAGCCGCCGGTCAACAGCATTTCCATGGCTTGCTTGGCGTGCATATTGCGCACCAAAGGCACACTGGGTGTAGCGCAAAACAGACCGACATCGATGCCATTGACCCCGAATGTGGCGCTGTCGACCGACACCGCCAGATCGCATTGCGCCACCAGCTGGCAACCCGCTGCGGTGGCAATGCCTTGCACACGGGCGATCACCGGCACCGGCAAATTCTGAAGCGACAGCATCATGCGTGTGCACTGTGCAAAGAGCTTTTGGTAATACGCCAGCTCAGGCTGGGCCCGCATTTCCTTGAGGTTGTGCCCGGCGCAAAAAGCCTTGCCTGCAGCAGCCAACACCAGCACGCGGGCCTGCTCGTCCTGCGCGATCACATTCAAGGCTTGTTGCAGCGCATCCAGCAGGGATTCGCTCAGGGTATTGAAGCTGCTGGGGCTGTTGAGAGTCAGCCTGTGCACGCCACGCGCATCGCGCTGGTGGAGCAACAGGTCTGTTGAAGTGGGGGCGGTTGCGTCGGTCATGGCTAGATTGTGCACAAACGCGCCGTGCAGCAACCCAGACCAGACCGCTCACAGCGGCCTTGATTCAAACGTCGGCCAGCACGCGCAGGTGCGCTTCCACACTGCGGCCCAAGGCGCTGAGGCTGTAGCCCCCCTCCAGGCAACTGACGATGCGCCCTTTGGCAAAACGCAACGCCACATCCTTGATGCGCTGGGTGATCCAGGCGTAATCCTGCTCAACCAGGCCCATCTGGCCCATGTCGTCTTCGCGGTGGGCATCAAACCCTGCGCTGATGAAAATCAGCTCGGGCTTGTGCGCTTCCAGTCGCGGCATCCACATCATGTCGATCAGCTCACGGATGTCCATGCCCTTGGTGTAGGCTGGAACCGGCAAATTGACCAAATTGGCGGCATTCGATTGCGAACCGCCTTCCGGATAAAACGGGTGCTGAAAAAAGCTGACCATCAAAATCCGATCGTCCCCGGCCACGATGTCCTCGGTGCCATTGCCGTGGTGCACATCAAAATCCACAATCGCCACACGTTGGAGGCCATGGCGCTCCAGCGCATATTTGGCAGCGATGGCCACATTGTTGAAAAAGCAAAACCCCATGGCCTTGTCGCGGCAAGCGTGGTGCCCCGGTGGCCGCACGGCACAAAAGGCGTTCTCCAGCTCACCGGCCAGCACCGCATCGGTGGCATCAATGGCCGCACCGGCAGACAGCAAAGCCGCATCCCAAGTGTGCGCGTTGATCATGGTGTCCGGGTCCAGCGAGGTGTGGGTGGGCCCACCTGCAGCCATGTCTTCCCGCAGCACATCGCCCAAACCGCGCAAAGCCGCCACATGCATGCGCCCGTGCGCCAATTCGATGTCGGCCAAAGCGGCAGGGGTGGGCTCTCGGCGCTGCAAAGCCATGTCCAGACCCGTGATCAGCAGGCGGTCCTCAATGGCCCCCAGCCGCTCGGGGCACTCGGGATGCCCTGCGCCCATTTCGTGTTTCCAGCATGTGGGATGTGTGAAATACCCTGTTGCACCCATAAAGACTGTCTTCCTCTTGCTCCAGCGCTTGTTAGAGCTGTTGATTTTTTTGAATTACCGCACATTTATTATTTTCAGCTTATCACGCCAGCCCCACTTTCCGAGCTGCCTGCGCCTCTGGCGATTAAACTGACTTGGCATGAATTTTCCATCTCACTCCTTACGCGGTCTGGCCACAGGCCACCTGATCACCCTCTGCGCGAGCCTGATCGGCCTTTGCTTGTGCCTGACATCGCCAAATGCGGCCCATGCGCAAGCCCCGCACACCAAGCACGCGGCACAACACCACAAAAAGTCCAAGAAGAAGTTGCCCCACTCCGCCCAGGCATCCGGCAAGCCTTCTGACAGAAAGATGGCAGCGGTGTCTGGCACCCCGTTGACCGACAACCCCGAAGTGCTGGTGTGGACACAGGATGCGGCAACTCGCTTGCAACTTGACCCGAACTGGGTGCAAAAAACCATGAACCAAGCCCAACGCTTGGCCGTGGTGGAAAAACTGGTATTGCCCCCTGCCAGCCCGGTGGCCAAGGACTGGGGCGCTTACCGTGCGCGCTTCATCGAACCTGTCCGCATTCAGGCGGGGCTGCGCTTTTGGTTAAAGCACAAACCAGCACTGGAGCGAGCCGAACGCGAATACGGCGTGCCTGCATCGATCGTGGTCGGCATCATTGGCGTTGAGACGCTGTATGGCCAAAACACCGGCAACTTCCGCGTGGTGGATGCCTTGGGCACTTTGGCCTTCCATTTTCCACAAGCCCACCCCAGAGCCGCAGAGCGCCAAGCCTTTTTCCGCAGTGAGCTGGAGCATTTTTTGCAACTGACTTCACGCAGCGGCGCAGACCCCTTGTCTGTTCGCGGCAGCTACGCAGGGGCTTTGGGCCTGCCACAGTTCATGCCCTCCAGCTGGGCCAAATTCGCGGTGGATTTTGATGGCGATGGCCGCATTGACTTGTTCGGCAGCCCCCAAGACGCCATCGGCTCGGTGGCCAACTACTTCAAGGCCTTTCAGTGGCGCACCGGCATGCCCACGCATTACCCCGTGACTTTGACGTCCGGCCAAACCGACATGGACAGCCTGATGGCCCCGGACATCCTGCCAACCTTCAGCGTGGGCAGCTTTGTGGGCAAAGGGGCAGCCCTCGAAGGCTCAGCGCTCACGCACCCCGGCCCGCTGGCACTGATAGAACTGCGCAACGGCAGCAACCCACCCAGCTACGTGGCGGGCACCGAGAACTTTTACGCCATCACGCGATACAACTGGAGTAGCTACTATGCGATGGCGGTGATTGAATTGGCGGAGGCTGTGGCGCGGGAAATGCAGAGCAGACCCTGAGACATCAGCAATGCCCACGCCAACACTTGATCGACGCTCACTCCGTTTCAATCAGTCCAGTAAATGTCCTGTCTTGACAAAGATGGTGCACCCCTCTTTGCTGAAGGGCTGGTGCAAGCTCATGTGAGGACTTCTGATCCATGAGCCGGCCGGATAGCGCCCGTGCTCATCTTCAAACACCCCATCGACCACAAAGATCTCTTCGCCGCCAAAGTGTCTGTGCGGATTGAAATAGGTTTCAGGTGCCCACCTCACCAAGGTCGATCCACTGCCCTGCTGCATGAGCGGCATGACGTTCAGGCCGGGCACCATACCTTGGTACCAAGGCGCTGTTGCCGTGTTCAACACCTCTCGCTGCACTTGATCCGCACCCAGGTGCCGCAGCTTGACGAAAAGCATGCAGCCGGTTTGGCTGTGAGGCGCGTGAGAAGAGCCTAGCGGGTTCATCATGTACGTGCCAGCGGGGTAGTCGCCAGTCTCGTCACTGAACACGCCAGCCAACACCAATATCTCCTCCCCCAACTCATGGGTATGGGTTGGAAACTTGGCTCCGGCTTGATAACGAACGATGGAAGTGGCTTTTGCAACCTCGTCACCCTTGCGCTCAAGCATTCGCCTCTCAACCCCAGTTTCAGGGCTGGGGATCCAAGGCAAATCATGGTGGTTAACCACGACCCGCTTGCTGTAGTCAGCGTTGATGTCCATTCATGGCATTTCAAAAAATCCAAACACTTCAAATCGGCCGGGTTCAGTGGAGGCAGGTGGGTGCAAATTAAGACCTCGTCGCACTTTTGCAATCAAGGTCTCTGTCTGGCTGTTCAAGCCCCGTGCGCTTTCATGGCCTTGCCCACTTCCAGCGTGCCCTGCTCCGAGCCCGAACGCGGCACGGTTTCGCCTTGACGGTCAGTGACCTGCTCCAGCGCTGCGGCCAGGCGCTCTGGGGTGTCGGGGCCGGTGCCCAAATACACGCCTTGGGTCAGGGTGATGTGCGCCACTTCAAAGCTGCCCGCGCCGGCGCAGATGATGGTGCGGTTGGGCGCGTCTTCGCTGGCCATCACCAGCATGGCGGGCACCACGGCGCTGGGGTCGAGGGCTTTGAGCACCGCTTCGGGCATCAGGCCTTCGGTCATGCGTGTGGCAGCCGTGGGGGCCAGGCAGTTGACGCGGATGTGGTGTTTTTCGCCTTCGATCGACAAGGTTTGCATCAGCCCAGCCAGCGCCATCTTGGCAGCGCCGTAGTTGGCCTGACCAAAGTTGCCGTACAAACCGCTGGATGAGGTGGTCATGACGATGCGACCGTAGTTCTGCGCCTGCATGATCGGCCAGACGGCCTGGGTGCAATGGAATGCACCCATGACATGGACATCCATCACCAGTTTGAAGTCGGCCAGTGCCATCTTGCCAAAGCTCTTGTCGCGCAATATACCGGCGTTGTTGACCAGAATATCGACCCGCCCCCAGGCGTCGACCGCCTGCTGGACCATGGCTTTGACGGCTTCAACATCGGTCACTGATGCGCCGTTGGCCATGGCTTCTCCGCCTGCCGCCAGGATTTCATTGACCACGGCTTGCGCCGCTGACACCGAACCACCCTCGCCATGCACATCGCCACCCAAGTCGTTGACCAGCACTTTGGCGCCCCGTGCGGCTAGGGCCAAAGCGTGCTGCTTGCCCAAACCGCCTCCTGCGCCAGTGACGATCGCGACGCGGCCTTTGAAATCGATGCTCATGGGTTTTCCTTGATTGAATGCTTGTGAATGGGTGACAGGGCGTTTCGGCACCATCTGCTAATCTGGCTGCCAATTGAAGCCTTGCCCTACTTTAAAACAGCCAGCGCCTTGGCTGTGTTGCACGATTGACACCTTGCCATGGAACTGAACACCGAAATCATCACCACACCGCCCCTGGACTCCGCTTCGGTGGTTTTGCTGCGCGACAGTGCGGAGGGTATGCAAGTGCTGCTGCTCAGACGCCACCAGGCGTCGAATGTGCTGGGCGGGGCTTATGTGTTTCCGGGCGGCAAGCTCGACCCGGAAGACCAACACCCGGCCCTGTTGTCCCAGCTCAGCCAGGATGCCGCCACCTTGCACCAACGCTTGGCCGAGCCCGAGCTGAGCCCAGACCGTGCAGCGGGTCTGTTTGTGGCCGCCATTCGCGAAGCGTTTGAGGAATGCCGCATTTTGCTGGGCCAAACCGGCGGCGGCACGCCCGACCTGCAAGCCTTGCAAAATGCCTTGGCCAGCGGGCAAAGCTTTTCGCAGGCTTTTCAAAGCCTGTCACTTCAGTTACACACCGATGCGCTGGTGCCCTGGACCCGGTGGATCACACCCCGACAGGCGTCTGTGACCCACAAACGCTTTGACACCCGTTTTTTCATCACCCGGGTGCCCGAGGGCCAAACCGCCGAACACGACAACTTTGAGGCCACCGAAACCCTGTGGACCACGCCGCGCGAAGCCTTGATCCGCTATTGGGACCATGAAATTGAACTCGCGCCGCCCCAAATCATGGGCCTGGTTCAGCTGGCACGGCATCCGGACACCCAAAGCGCGTTGACCGAAGCCCAGAGCCGCCAACCACCCGTGGTGCAACCTGAACCGTTTGACCAGGACGGCGTTCGCACCATTTGCTACCCCGGTGACCCCAAGCATTCGGTACCGCTGGCGGTATTTCCAGGCCCCACACGTTTGTTGTTTAAAAACAAGCGTTTTGAGCCCGAGCTCGGTTTAGCCGCTTTGCTTGATTAAAATTGAACGAATTACAATTTGTAACTTTTGAACGCATTGATACGCCACTTGACTGTATGAGCCAACCATCTGAGCCAATTTACCTGTCTGTTGAACGGGCCATGGAATTCATTGGCGATGCCAGCGGGGTTCTGTCGCTGTTGAAAACCTTGCACCAGACACTGGGGGAGGACCTCCCGCGCATCAAGGCCCTGCTGGACAAAGACGACATGCACGGTGCCAACCGCTTGTTGCACCAGCTCAAAGGATTTACCCCCGTGTTCTGTGTGGACAGCTTGGTGGAGCTGGTCGTGTCGGTCGAGCACCTGAGCAAGCACGGAGAGTCTTCAGAAGTCACTGCCGCCTACAACCAGCTGGCACCCCAACTGGAGCAGCTTCGCAACGAAGTGGCCACTCACCTGGCCGAGCACCCCGAGGTCTGAGCCAACCGCTAAGGGTGCGCGGCCCAACCACGCGGTACTTCAGAAAAAATCGACCCGCCCAATCAAGGGCGACCTGCCTTGACAGGTGTTTTTATGCCGCTGGCAGCGCTTGCGCATCCAGCCATTGCGCGATCTGGGCGGGGTCGTGCATCAAACGCAGCTGGTCAAACGCTTCTTGTGCTTCGGGATAGACCCGGCGCAAATAATTGAGCCACTGTTTAAGCCGTCCCGCACGGTGCCTCGGAGCCACGCGCAGGCTGATGCCCTGCCAGAACAAGCGCATCAACACCACAATGTGCGACCAGGTCACGCCCTCGCCGGTCAAGCGGCTATCGAACAAGGCATCGTGTTGCGTGATGGCCAAAGCCAGGCCAGGGTCGGCCACCATGCCGCGCCCAATCATCAGCCGCTCACACCCGGTCACTTCGCGGCAACGTAAAGCATCTGCCAAAGTCCAGATTTCGCCATTGGCCACCATGGGCAAGCGCACATGCTGGCGCAAATCGGCAATGCGGTCCCAATACGCCGGAGGGCGGTAACCATGGGCCTTGGTGCGTGCGTGCACCACCAGGTCGCTGGCCCCTGCGGCCTCAATGGCGAGCGCGCAGTCTTCGGCGCGGCTGTCGTCGTTGAAGCCCAGGCGCATCTTGGCCGAGACCGGAATGTGCGCAGGCACTGCCCGGCGCACTGCCGCCACGATTTGCCCCACCAACTCGGGTTCGTCCAGCAAAACAGCGCCGCCACGGTGCTGGTTCACCGTCTTGGCAGGGCAGCCAAAGTTCAAATCGATACCCGCGGGCTGGAGCTCGGCCAGCGCCGCAGCGTTGGCCGCCAAATAATCGGGGTCAGACCCCAACAATTGCACCCTCACAGGCACACCGGCCACCGTGCGGCTGTTGTTCAACAGCTCGGGGGCCACCCGAATGAAAGCGCGCCGCGGCAACACCGTGTTGGTGACGCGGATGAATTCGGACACGCACAAGTCAACGCCCCCAACACGCGTGAGCATGTCGCGCAAGGTGTGGTCCAGCAGCCCCTCCATGGGGGCCAGCAAGACACGCGCCCCCAAATGGCCCATGGTCATGCGGTCAATGCGTCAGGCCAATTTGCGCTTGAGGCGCACTTCTTCGACCTTGACCCCGCCCAAAGGCACGGTGCGGGCGGTGTTCATTTCGCGCTTGAAGCCCGCCAGATCATGGAAACGCAGGGTTTTTTCGTGCAACAAGGGCAGCCAGACCGTGACGTCGGTGCAACCTTCTTCTTCCAGGCCTTCGCGGGCCGCATCCCACAAAGCCAAGCCAATGCCTTGGCCCAAGCGGTCTGGCGCTGCATAGATGGCCCAGATTTCGCCCGTGGTGTTTTTGGACTTGGGATCGCGCGAACGGTCAAAACCAACAAAACCGACCACATCCTTGCCATCCGTGGCCACGATGACTTGGGGTTCGCCGTATTCAATGGCCTCTTTCCAGAAAGAGACCCGTTTGGGCATGGGGGTGGCATCCCAATGGGCATCGGGCACTTGCCCGGCATAAGCGGCACGGCAAGCGCTGGCGTGCAAAGCCGCCACAGCGGTGGCGTCTTGTTGGGTGGCAAATCGGACTTGGATATCGGACATGGCTTGAATGGGAATGAGAAAACAACAGAGCAATGGGCGGTCATGCCCAAAGTCAAACCCTGTATTGTCGCTGCTTCGGTTATCTTCAAGGGATGTGGAAGCTACTGAAACCCTTGAAACTGCCCAAAGTCTGGATGGCACTGTCAATCCTGGCCTGCTGCGCTGCTGCGACAGCCCAAAACCCGACGGCCCCAACGGCCTCACCGGCCGCCTCATCCACGCCCCGCGTCCGTTTTGAAGACAACATGGCCGAGCGCACCAAGGCGTGCACCGCCTGCCATGGAGACCAGGGCCGCGCCGGGCCAGATGGTTATTACCCGCGCCTGGCAGGCAAACCGGCAGGCTATCTGCACAACCAGCTGCGCAACTTTGCCCAAGGCCGACGCCATTACGAGCTGATGACGCGCCTGATCGACCCGCTCTCAGACGCGTATCTGGGCGAAATGGCGCGGTATTTTTCTACTTTGGAATTGCCTTACCCGAAACCCAGCGCCAGCAACACGATTTCGGCGGAACGCCTGGCCAAAGGCCAGCAACTGGTGACACAAGGCGATGCATCGCGCGGACTGCCTGCCTGCACCCAATGCCACGGCGTGCGCTTGACGGGCGTGCAACACCATGTGCCCGGCTTGCTGGGGCTGCCGCTGGATTACCTGAATGCCCAGCTGGGCGCATGGCAAACGGGCCAGCGCAAGGCCCATGCCCCCGACTGCATGGCCGAAGTGGTCAAGCGCATTCCGTCTGAAGACCTGATTGCCGTGTCCAGCTGGCTGGCACGCCAGGCTTTGCCTGCCGACACACACCCCGCACCTCGCCCACCGGCCGGTCCGCCATTGCCTGCGGCCCTGCGCTGCGGCAGCGCACCCGAACTGTCCAGCACCGCAGGGGGTCAGCCATGAAAGCATCACGCATCGGCTGGGGTCTGGCCTGTGGCGTTCTGGCATTGACCGCCTATGTCGCTTGGGACAACTGGGGCGACACCTGGCTGGCACCCGCCAAGCCCGCCACAAGTCCAGCTGCCAACACCACCGCCGGACCTTTGGAGAAAAGCGCTCAAATTGAACGCGGCCAGTACCTGGCCCGCGCGGGCAACTGCGTGGCTTGCCACAGCGCACGCGGGGCTGAGCCCATGTCTGGTGGGCGGCGCATCGAGACACCTTTTGGCGCTGTTTTCAGCAGCAACCTGACGCCAGATGCGGCCACCGGCATCGGCACCTGGAGCCCCCAGGACTTTTGGCAAGCGCTGCACCACGGTCGCTCCAAAGATGGCCGACTGCTGACACCGGCTTTCCCCTACAACCACACCAGCGTCATCACCCGTGAGGACAGTGACGACCTGCTGGCCTGGCTGCAAAGTCTGCCTGCGGTGCACCAGCCTGTTCAACCCCACACCCTCATGTGGCCCGTGGGCACACAAGCGGCGCTGGCCGTTTGGCGCAGCCTGTTTTTCAGCCCTGCACCGTTCAAGGCGGACCCGGCGCAATCGGCCGAGTGGAACCGGGGCGCTTACTTGGTGAAAGGCCTGGGCCACTGCGCCGCATGCCACAGCCCGCGCAATGCTTTGGGGGCCAGTGGCGCTGTCGACGATTTGTCGGGCGGTCTGATGCCCGTGGTCAACTGGTATGCCCCGGACCTGACCCGAGAAAGCGAAACGGGCTTGGCCAGCACACCGTTGGCCGACATCGTGCAATTGCTGCGCACCGGCCAGAGCCGCCAGGCCCAAACCAGCGGCCCCATGGCCGAAGTGGTGCAGCACGGCACCCAACACATGACCGAAGCAGACTTGCAAGCCATGGCGGTGTATCTGCAGTCCCGCGCGTCAAAAGCCGCCACGGCTGCCACAGCGACCGTGCGCGCCAAAGTCAGCTTGGTGGTGGCCGAAAAAGGCCTGCAAATCTACGATCGGCATTGCGTGCAATGCCATGGTGAGCAAGGCCAGGGCATCACCACGGCAACCGGGGATGCGGCCTATCCGGCGCTGGCGGGCAACCGCGCCGTGCTGCTGAGCGACCCCACCAACCTGGTGCAAACGGTTTTGTACGGCGGCTATGGCCCGGCCACGGCGCTGCACCCCCGCCCCTTTGGCATGCCGCCAGCGGTGTTGGAACTCGACGACCGCGACATCGCCGCTGTGCTGACCCACTTGCGCACCCAATGGGGCAACCAGGCCAATGAAGTCACACCTTTGCAGGTCAACCGCATCCGGGCAGCGCAAGGCCATTGAAATTTTTAACACATGAAACACCACCTTTACATCCTGACAGGCGCCTCTCGCGGCATGGGCTTGGCCATTGCGCAGCAATTGCTCGGCGCCGGCAACAGCCTGTTGTGCATCTCGCGCCACGCCAACGATGCGCTGGCCAATGCGGCCCAAAGCAGCCAAGCGCCACTGGTGCAGTGGACCCATGACCTGAGCGATGGCCAAGGTGCCAGCCAGCGCCTGCGCGACTGGCTTAAGAGCCAAAACATGGCCTCTTACGCCAGCGCCACGCTCATCAACAACGCCGGGGCCATTCCCCGCATTGGGCCGCTCAGCCAAGCCGATGCCCAGGATTTGGCCCAAGCCTTGCGGGTGGGGCTGGAAGCGCCCATGCAACTGTGCGCGGCTTTTCTGGGAGCAACCGAAAGCTGGGCCCTGCCCCGCCGGGTGCTCAACATTTCATCGGGTCTGGGCCGCTACCCCATGGCCTCGCAAGCCGGATATTGCGCCGCCAAGGCGGGCATGGACCACTTCACGCGCTGCATGACGCTCGACGAAGCCCTCAAGCCCAACGGGGCCAAAGTCTGCTCGCTGGCCCCCGGCGTCATCGACACCGACATGCAGGTGCAGCTGCGCGGCGCGGCGGGCGAGGCGTTTCCGGACCAAGCCAAGTTCTTGCAGCTGAAGGCGCAGGGCCAGCTCAGCTCCCCCGCGCAAGCGGCCGAGCAGGTGCTGCGATTTTTGGCGCGGCCTGACTTTGGCCGTGAGCCGGTCGCCGACGTGCGGGGCTGAAAAGCCCTGGCGACGCCCGCAGGCACGCTTGTCAGGCCGCTGTAGCCATTGCGTCTGACACTGTTTGCGTTGTACCCCTTGCCATTTCATCCATTTTTTCAATTCGGAGACTTTCCATGAGCCGTGAAGTTGTTGTTGTCAGCGGTGTGCGCACCGCCATTGGTACCTATGGCGGCAGCCTGAAGGACATCGCCCCCACCGAGCTGGCCGCCCAAGTTGTGCGCGAAGCCCTGTCCCGCGCCGGAACCGACGGCAAGGACGTCGGCCATGTGGTGTTCGGCCATGTGGTCAACACCGAACCCAAAGACATGTATTTGTCGCGCGTGGCGGCCATCAATGGCGGCTGCGCCGAAGGCACGCCCGCTTTCAACGTGAACCGCCTGTGCGGCTCGGGCCTGCAGGCCATCGTCAGCGCCAGCCAGTCCATCCTGCTGGGTGACTGCGACATCGCCATTGGCGGCGGCGCTGAAAACATGAGCCGTGGCCCCTACGCATCCCTGAGCGCCCGCTGGGGTGCCCGCATGGGTGACACCAAAATGGTCGACATGGTGGTCGGCGCGCTGCACGACCCCTTCCACACCATCCACATGGGCGTGACGGCCGAAAACGTGGCCGCCAAATACGGCATCACCCGCGAAATGCAAGACGCGCTGGCCGTGGAAAGCCACAACCGCGCGGAACGTGCCACCGCCGCCGGTTACTTCAAAGACCAGATCATGCCGGTCATGCTCAAGAGCAAAAAAGGCGATGTGGCTTATGCCACCGACGAGCACTTCCGCCCCGGTTGCAAGCTCGAAGACATGGCCAAGCTCAAGCCCGTCTTCGTGAAAGAAAACGGCACCGTGACCGCTGGCAACGCCTCGGGCATCAACGACGCCGCCGCCGCTGTGGTGCTGATGGAAGCCGGTGCTGCCAAAGCCCGTGGCGCCAAGCCGCTGGCCCGCCTGGTGGGTTATGCCCACACCGGTCTGGACCCCAAGATCATGGGCGTGGGCCCGATCTCGGCCACACACGCCGTGCTCAAGAAGACAGGTCTCTCGGTGAACGACCTGGACGTGATCGAAGCCAACGAAGCCTTTGCTGCCCAGGCCTGCGCCGTGACCCGCGAACTGGGTCTGGACCCCGCCAAAGTCAACCCCAACGGCTCGGGCATCTCGCTGGGCCACCCCATCGGCGCGACGGGCGCTTTGATCACGGTGAAAGCGCTGTACGAGCTGCAACGTGTGAACGGCCGCTATGCGCTGGTGACCATGTGCATCGGCGGCGGTCAGGGCATCGCGGCGATTTTTGAGCGCATGTGACGCACCGGGTCAGGCCTCAACGGCCTGGTCTGATCAGGCCATAAGCGCCTGAGCAAGCAAGAAAAATGGGCATCGGTTGATGCCCATTTTTTTGCTTCATTGCTTTTCGACCGTCTCAAGGTTTCACTGCCGCCGTGACCACCACCTCGATCAAATAGGCCGGGTTGGCCAGCGGCGCTTGCACCGTGGCGCGTGGTGGCGCGCTGCCTGCCACCACCCAGGCATCCCACACCTCGTTCATGGCAGCGATGTCGGTGATGTCTTTGAGGTAAATCTGGGTGCGCAGGATGCGGGTTTTGTCGCTGCCCGCCTCCAGCAGGCGGTGCTCGATCTGGCGCAGCACATCGGCCGTCTGGCTGCGGATGTCGGTAGCTTCGCACTCGGGCACCATGCCAGCCAGATACACCACGCCGTTGAAGATGGCCGCTTCGCTGTAGCGGGCTGCCACATGCAAACGTTGAATGTCTTGGCTCATTCTTTTTTCTTTCCCAATTTGGACTCGGTCCCAGCCAACAGGCGGTTGATGTTTTCACGGTGACGCCAGACCAGCAGCAAGGCCATGATGGCCAGGCACAAGACCTCCGCCCCGTTCGCATCCCAAGCCACGCCGTTGCCGAAGAGATAAAACACGGGCGCAAACACAGCGGCCACCATGGACGCCAGCGACACGTAGCGGCTGAAATACACCACGATGCCAAATGTGAGCACGGTTGCCACAGCCAAGGCACCGTTGACGCCCACCAGCACGCCCACGGCCGTGGCCACACCCTTGCCGCCCACAAAACCAAAAAACACCGGGTACAGATGCCCTAAAAAGGCCGCCAACCCCGCCAGCGCGGCCACACTGGCACCCAAACCGTGTTCAGGCCCCCAGGCCAGCACCAGCGCCACCGGCAACCAGCCCTTCACGGCATCCAGCAACAAGGTCAGGATGGCCGCCTTTTTGCTGCCCGAGCGCAACACATTCGTCGCACCGGGGTTTTTGCTGCCGTAGCTGCGCGGGTCGTTCAACCCCATCAGGCGGCTGACGATCACTGCAAAACTGAGCGAGCCCATCAAATAACTGGCCAACACCACGGCCACCGGAATCAACAAATCCATCGAAAGCTCCCTTGTTCTTGTATGGGCGTCATTCTGCCAGCGCGCAATTCACCACCTTCGCGTCCAGCAGCTGCACGCAGACCTGCGGGTCGATGCCCACCAGATAACCGCGCCGCCCACCGTTGATGCAGATGCGCGGCAAGCCGAGGATGGTTTCCTCGATGTAGACCGGCATTTGCCTGCGCGTGGCAAACGGCGAGGTGCCGCCCACCAGATAGCCGCTGTGCCGGTTGGCCACCTCGGGCGCGCACGATTCAATGGCTTTGAGGCCGACTTGCCGCGCCAGGTTTTTGGTGGACACCTTGCGGTTGCCGTGCATCAGCACCACCAGCGGCTTGGCGTCCTGGTCTTGCATGATCAGGGTCTTGACCACGGCAAACGGGTCCATGCCCAACACCTGCGCGCTGTGCTGCGCGCCGCCGTGCTCCAGGTATTCGTAGGGATGCTCGGTGAAGCTCACCCCGTGCTGGCGCAGCAGCGCCGTGGCCGGGGTTTCGCTGACTTTGTCTTTCTTGGCCATGGGCCGAAATCACAAAGCTGGGTCGCGCATTTCCCAGCGGATCGCATCAATCGCCTTGAGCACTTCGGGCGACAACTCGGTCGACCAGGCCGCCAAGTCTTCGTTCAATTGGGCCACCGAGGTCACGCCAATGATGGTGCTGGCCACGCTCCAGCGGTGGTAGCAAAACGCCAGCGCCATCTGGGTGGGCGTCATGCCGTTGTCGCGTGCCAGCTGGTTGTAGCGGCGCGCCGCCACCAAGGCTTCTGGGCGGCCCCAACGCTGTTTGCGCATCGAGTCGTAGCGGGCAATTCGGCCACCATCAGGCACCAGCGGACCGGTCAGGTCAGTGTGGTCGTATTTCCCTGTCAACAAGCCAAAGCCCAGCGGTGAATAAGCCAGCATCGACACGTTCAGGCGGTGGCAAGTTTCGTCCAGCGCATTGTCGTAAGTGCGGTTCACCAGGCAGTACGGGTTTTGGATCGTGGCCACGCGCGGCAAACCATGCTGCTCGGCCAAGCGCACAAACTCGTGCACGCCATAGGGCGTTTCGTTCGAGAGGCCCACATAACGCACCTTGCCCGCCTTGACCAACTTGGACAGGGCTTCGAGTTGCTCGTGGATCGAGGTCTGCGGCTTGTCTTTGCTCGGGTCGAAATAGGTCATGCCAAACACCGGCACATGGCGCTCGGGCCAGTGGATTTGGTACAGATCAATCACATCGGTTTGCAGACGGTGCAAGCTGGCATCACACGAGTTCAGGATGTCCTGACCGGTCATGCCGGAGCCTTCACGAATCCAGGGCATGCCGCGCGAGGGACCTGCAACCTTGGTGGCCAGCACCAGTTTCTGGCGGGCACCGGGGTTTTTGGCAAACCAGTTGCCGATGTAGGTTTCGGTGAAACCACAGGTGGCTGCGGTGGCGGGCACGGCATACATCTCGGCGGTGTCGATGAAGTTGACCCCGGCTTCGAGCGAGCGGTCTAGGATGGCGTGCGAGTCGGCCTCGTTGACCTGCTCGCCAAAAGTCATGGTACCCAGACAAATGGGCGTCACTTGCAAGTCGGACTGGCCGAGTTGAACGAGTTTCATGGTGTTTCCTGTGTTGTTCTGAATCGGTGGTGGCAGAGTCAACAAAAATGGCCTGCACGGAGCGATGGCGACACAGCGCTCATGGACGCGCTGTGTCGGGCGCTTATTTTGTCACGCCGAGGCACCGGTGCCCGCCGCCCTCGCCTCTTCTTGCTGCCGCAGCACGCGGCGCTGCACTTTGCCGGTGGTGGTCATGGGCAGCTGGTCAATGAATTCGATCTCTTTGGGGTATTCATAAGGGGCCAGCAAGCCGCGCACATGGGCTTGCAGCTCCCGGCGCACTTCCTCGTCAAAAGCGCTTTGCCCTGGGCCTGTGGGCCTGCGGCTTTGCCAGTCGGGCGACAGCACCACATAGGCTTTGACCAGCGCGCCGCGATCCTGGTCGGGTTTGGGCACCACGGCGGCATTGGCCACGGCGGGGTGTTTGACCAAGCAGTTTTCGATCTCACCAGGGCCAATGCGGTAGCCCGCCGCCTTGAACATGTCGTCGGTGCGGCCCTGGTACCAAAGGTAGCCGTCCTCATCGCAGACTGCCATGTCGCCCGTGCGGCACCAGTCGCCGGTGTATTTGGCTTGGGTGGCTTTGTCGTTGTTCCAGTAGCCCAAAAAGAACACCGGGTCGGGGTGGCCATGCACGTCAAACCGGTTGACCGCCACCTCGCCGGGCGTGCCTGCGGGGCACAAGCGCCCGGCGTCATCGATGACCGCCACTTGGTGCCCCGGATAGCCTTTGCCCATGCTGCCGGGCTTGGCGGGCCACAGGCGGGCGCAGTTGCCCACCACGTAGTTGATCTCGGTCTGGCCAAACATCTCGTTCACCGTCACGCCCAGTTGCTGCTGCACATAGGCAAACACCGCGTCACCCACCGCCTCGCCTGCGCTCATCATGGCTTGCAGCTTCAGGCGGTAGCGGCCCCGCACCTCGGGCACGGCCTTCATCATGGCTTTGAGCGCGGTGGGGAACAAAAAGGTGTGCGTCACGCCGTGGCTTTGCAAAATTTCAAACGCCGCCTCGGGCGAAAAACGCCCGTTGAAAGCCACGATGGGCCGACCGAAGTACAGGCTGGGCAGCAAGGCGTCCATCAGCCCACCGGTCCAGGACCAGTCGGCGGGTGACCAGAACACCGCTTTGGAGGGCCGCTCGGCTTTGAAGGGGTCAAAGCCAAACCAGTTCTGGCTGCACACAAAGCCCGTGAGGTTACCGATCAGGGCCCGGTGGGGGATCAAAGCGCCCTTGGGGTTGCCCGTGGTGCCGCTGGTGTAGATCAGCACCGCCGGGTCTTCGGCCAGGGTGGACACGGGTTTGAACGTGGGCGCGCTGGCGGCCATGGCCTGATTCAGGTCCAGGTCGGCCAGGGCTGCCGCCTCGCCCACCCCCAGCAGCACTTGCAAGCCGGGGCAATCGGCACGGGCCTGCAGCAGGGCCTGCACGGTGGATTCGTCGCACACCGCCACGCGGGCCTGGCTGTCGTTGATGCGAAACGACAGCGCCTCAGGCCCAAACAGCATGGACAGCGGCATGGCCACCGCGCCCATTTGCAGCACCGCCATGTAGGCCACAGCGGTTTCGTAGCGCTGGGGCATGACGATGGCCACGCGGTCGCCGCGCTGCACACCGTGCGCGCTGAGCACCCGGCTCAGGCGGTTGGCGTCTTGCTGCAACTGCCCGAAGGTCCAGCTGCGCCCCAGGCCCTGCCCGGCCACATGCTCGCGGATGGCCTGGCGCTTGGCGGTGGCTGCTTGCGCCGCCCATTGACCGCAACAGGCCTGCGCCATGTTGAAGCGCTTGGGCACTTTCCAGCCAAAGCCCTGGTGGATGGCCTGGTAACGGTCCGGGGTGGCAGGGGCTTGGCGGTCCTGGTTGCGACTGACGCTCATCGGTTGTCTCCTTATGATCGAAAGTATGTACCAAGTTCAACGCGAATCACAAAGCTTCTGGGTGCCGCTGCGCGGCTGTCGTTACCACGTTCGCCAATGGGGCACGCCCACACCGGGTGCCACGCCGCTGGTGTTGGCACACGGTTGGATGGACGTGGCCGCGTCTTGGCAATTCATGGTGGATGCCTTCAGCGAAGCCTTTGCACAGCAGCGCCCGATCATCGCCATGGACTGGCGCGGCTACGGCCTGACCGAGTCACCGCCCACCGACAGTTATTGGTTCCCCGACTACCTGGCCGATCTGGACGCCTTGCTCGACGCCCTGTACCCCGACCAGTCCATCGACCTGGTGGGCCACAGCATGGGCGGCAATGTGGTCATGATGTATGCGGGCACACGGCCAGAGCGCATTCGCCGACTGGTCAACCTGGAGGGCTTTGGCATGCCCGCCACCCGCCCGGCACAAGCACCTGGGCGCATGGGCCAATGGCTGGACGAACTCAAAGCGCAGCGCGGCGGCAGCAACGACTTGAAACCTTATGCCGATGCAGCGGGTGTCGCGTCACGGCTGATGAAAACCAACCAGCGCCTGGGACAAGACAAAGCCACTTGGCTGGCGCAACATTGGGCCCAACCCGGCAGCGATGGGCAGTGGCGCATCTTGGGCGATGCGGCGCACAAGGTGGTCAACCCCTACCTCTTTCATGTCGACGAAGCGCTGGAAATGTACCGCCGCATTGCAGCGCCTGTGCTGGCGGTGGAGGCCTCTGACGACTCGCTGGGCATGTGGTGGAAGGGCAAGTACACGCTGGCCGAATTTCATGAGCGCTTGCAAGCCGTTCCAGTGCTTGAAAAAGCCACCATTCAGGACGCAGGCCACATGCTGCACCACGACCAACCCCAAACGCTGGCGGCGATGATTGAAAAGTTCACCCGGTAAGAAGCCCTAAAATCACACCGTTTTAATATTGATGATCGTTCGCCATGCACCCCGTACACACTTTGCGCTTTTTTCTGGCTGTGGCCCTCTCGGCCTTGTTTTCATTGGCGCACGCGGACAGCACCAACCGCTTTTGCCCTGACCTTTTGGCCGTCAAAGGTGCGCCAGAGCCCACACACCGGGGTGAGTTCACGTTTTCCCCTTACACCCACCACTGGAGCCAAAACCCGGATCACAAAAAAGTGGTTTTGGTGGCGATTGACGAGCAACTGCCGGGCGACCGTTTGTGCGGCGTCAGCTTTTTCAGCAACTCGTTTGGCCAGCCCTCAGTGTACGTGTATGCCGGGCAGCAGTTCAACAACCTGATGGGCGTGCCCCAGCTGTTCGCCAAAGTCACGGGCGGCCTGATGTACGGCTATGTGTCCCCTTACGAGAACAAAGTGCCCCTCAATTACAAGGGCTTCAATCCCGCCATCATCCCGGCTGTCGGCTACAAGCTGACGCAGCACGACTCGGTCCAGGTCAAGTTTTTGGGCACTGCCGCCCTCATGTTCTCTTACGGGCGTCAGTTTTAAGCCCCAATACAGGCGTGCGAGACGCCAACTCATGAGAAAATGTCCGGTTTACCGAACCGGACACTTTCCCCATGGACGCAGAACACATCAACCAAATCGGCGCATCCCTCACAGACCTGACCGCTCGTACCCACGAGTTACGGGGGTATCTTTGACTACGATGCCAAATCTGAACGGCTGAGAACCGTCAACGCATCACTCGAAGATCCTTCGGTCTGGAACGACCCGAAAAAAGCCCAAGAACTGGGCAAAGAGAAAAAAGCCCTCGACGGCGTGGTGGTGACCATCACCAACCTGACCAGTGAGTTGGCCGACAACCTTGAGCTCTTCGAAATGAGCAAGGAAGATGGCGACGATGCGGGCCTTCAAACCATCGAAGCCGAAGCCGCCAAGTTGGCCAAAATGGTGGAAGACCTTGAATTCCGCCGCATGTTCCGCCACGAGGCCGACCCGCTCAACTGCTTTGTGGATATCCAGGCAGGCGCAGGCGGGACCGAAGCCTGCGACTGGGCCAGCATGTTGCTGCGCCAATACATCAAGTACGCCGAACGCAAGGGCTTCAAGGCCACCGTGGAAGACGAAACCCCGGGCGACACCGCAGGCATCAAGGGCGCGACCATCAAGATCGAAGGCGAATATGCGTTTGGTTTGCTGCGCACCGAAACTGGCGTGCACCGTTTGGTCCGCAAGAGCCCCTTCGACTCGTCGGGAGGCCGCCACACGTCTTTTGCCTCCTTGTTTGTGTACCCAGAGATCGATGACTCGATCGAGATCAACATCAACCCCTCTGACGTGCGCACCGACACCTTCCGTGCCAGCGGCGCGGGCGGTCAGCACATCAACAAAACCGACTCGGCAGTGCGATTGACGCACATCCCCACGGGTATCGTGGTGCAGTGCCAAGATGGCCGCAGCCAGCACAGCAACCGCGATGTGGCTTGGCAACGCCTGCGATCGCGCCTGTACGACTTCGAAATGCGCAAGCGCCTGGAAGAGCAGCAAAAGCTGGAAGACACCAAGACCGATGTGGGCTGGGGTCACCAGATTCGCAGTTATGTGCTGGACAACAGCCGCATCAAGGATCTGCGCACCAACGTCGAAATTTCGGCCACCCAGAAGGTGCTCGATGGCGACCTTGATGCGTTCATCGAAGCCTCACTGAAACAAGGCCTCTGACCCGGTCAGACCTCAACCAAAACGGAGTTAGTGATGCGTGAAGGACAACCCACCGCGATTCACCGGGAGGCTTATGCCGCCCCGGCTTTCTGGATCGACACGGTCGATCTGACGTTCGACCTCGACCCGACCAAAACCCGCGTGCTCAACAAGATGCGCCTGCGCCGCAACCCCGACGTGGCGGCGCAGCCGTTGCGCCTGGATGGCGAAGACCTGAACCTGGCGCGCGTGCTGGTCAACGGCGGTGGCACCTCGTTCAAGATGGACGGCAATCAGCTGGTGCTGGAGAACTTGCCCGAAGGCAACGACGCCTTCGATCTGGAAATTTTCACCACCTGCAACCCCGAGAAGAACACCCAGCTGATGGGCCTGTACGTCAGCAACGACTCGTTCTTTACGCAGTGCGAGGCTGAGGGCTTCCGCCGCATCACCTATTTCCTGGACCGTCCGGACGTGATGGCCAGCTACACCGTCACCCTGCGCGCCGACAAAACCAAATACCCGGTGCTGCTGAGCAACGGCAACCTGGTGGCGCAAGGCGCATTGGACGACGGACGCCACTTTGCCAAATGGGTCGATCCGCACAAAAAGCCCTGCTACCTGTTCGCCCTGGTCGCGGGCCAATTGGTGGCGCGTGAGCAGCGCATCGTCAGCCGCAGCGGCAAAGAGTATTTGTTGCAGGTGTTCGTGCGCCCCGGCGACCTCGACAAAACCGAGCACGCCATGAACTCGCTGATGGCCAGCGTGGCCTGGGACGAAGCGCGTTTTGGCCTGCCGCTGGATCTGGAACGCTTCATGATCGTCGCCACCAGCGACTTCAACATGGGCGCGATGGAAAACAAGGGCCTGAACATCTTCAACACCAAATACGTGTTGGCGAACCCGGCCACCGCCACCGACATGGATTTCGGCAACATCGAATCGGTCGTCGGCCACGAATACTTCCACAACTGGACCGGCAACCGCATCACCTGCCGCGACTGGTTCCAGCTCTCGCTCAAAGAAGGCCTCACCGTCTTCCGCGACCAGGAGTTCAGCCAGGACATGGCTGGCGAGGCCAGCGCCCGCGCGGTCAAACGGATTGAAGACGTGCGCGTGCTGCGCACCGTGCAGTTTGCCGAAGACGCCGGCCCCATGGCCCACCCGGTGCGCCCGGACAGCTATGTGGAAATCAACAACTTCTACACCGTCACCATCTACGAAAAAGGCTCCGAAGTCGTTCGCATGATGCAGACGCTGGTGGCCACGCCCACTGACCTGCAAGGCCGCGACGGTTTTGCCAAAGGCATGAAGCTCTACTTTGAGCGCCATGACGGCCAGGCCGTGACCTGCGACGACTTTGCCCAGGCCATTGCCGATGCCAACCCCGGCTCGGCGCTGGCGCACAACCTGAGCACCTTCAAGCATTGGTACAGCCAGGCGGGCACACCGCGCCTGCAGGCTAGCGGCAATTACAACGCCGCCGAACGCACCTACACCCTCACACTCAGTCAAAGCTGCCCCGCCACGCCCGACCAGTCGAACAAAGCCCCCTTCGTGATCCCTGTCACGCTGGGTCTGCTCAGCCGCGACGGTCAGGCACTGCCCCTGCAACTGGCCGGTGCCACCGACACAGTCACGCAGCAAACGCTGGTGCTGACCGAAGCCAGCGCCAGCTACACCTTTGTCAACATCGACAGCGCACCTGTGCCCTCGCTCCTGCGCGGTTTCAGTGCCCCGGTGGTGCTCGAAGACGGCCTGAACGCTGACGACCTGCTGATCTTGCTGGCCCACGACAGTGACCCCTTCAACCAATGGGAAGCAGGTCAGCGCCTGATGCTGCAAAGCGCCATCGACGCGATCCACCACAACAAGGACCTGACGGGCCAACCCGTGCTGTCCGACGCTCTGGTGGCGGCCCTGCGCAACGTGCTGCGACACCCCACGCTGGACGCCGCCTTCAAAGACCTGGCGCTCACGCTGCCGTCTGAAAACTATATCGCCGACCAGCTGGATGTGGTGGACCCGCAGCGCGTGCACGCCCTGCGCGAAACCATGCGCCTGCAATTGGCCACGGCCTTGCAAGCCGACTGGCAATGGGCCTGGGAGGCGCACAAGCACAACGGGGCCTACACGCCCGATGCCAAGTCGAGTGGTCGCCGCGCCCTGGCAGGCCTGGCCATGACCATGCTGTGCATCGCCGCCGTGCAAAGCGGCGACGCCGTCACGCCCGGCCGTGTGTACCAGCAGTTCAAGGACGCCAGCAACATGACCGACCGCTTCAACGCCTTGTCGGCGTTGGTGGTCAGCGGCCATGCTCTGGCGCAAGACGCATTGGCCCTGTTCCACAAGCTTTTCAGCCACGAAGCGCTGGTCATCGACAAATGGTTTGCCCTGCAAGCCGGTGCGCCTGACCGCGCGGGCGACATCCTGCCGCGTGTGCGCCAGCTGATGCAGCACCCCGACTTCAGCCTGCGCAACCCCAACCGGGCACGCAGCCTGATCTTCAGCTATTGCAGCGCCAACCCGGCAGGCTTTCACCGCGCCGACGCGGCAGGCTATGTGTACTGGAGCGAGCAGGTGCTGGCGCTCGACGCCATCAACCCGCAAGTGGCCGCCCGCCTGGCCCGCGCCATGGACCGCTGGAGCCGCCTGGCAGAGCCCTACCGCAGCGCGGCCCGCGTGGCCATCGAGCGCGTGGCAGCCAAAGCCGACCTCAGCAATGACGTGCGCGAAGTGATCAGCCGCGCTTTGAACAGTCATTGACAGCACCAGAACCCAAGGAACGAACATGAGCAGCAAAATTTCCCTGTCACGCTACCTGGTAGAGCAACAACGCGACAAAGGCCACATTCCGGCTGACTTGCGCTTGTTGCTCGAAGTGGTGGCCCGCGCCTGCAAGAGCATCAGCCACGCCGTGAACAAAGGCGCTTTGGGCGGTGTGCTGGGCAGCGCCGAAAGCGAGAACGTGCAGGGCGAAGTCCAGAAAAAGCTCGACATCATCGCCAACGAGGTACTGCTCGAAGCCAACGAATGGGGCGGACATCTGGCGGCCATGGCCTCTGAAGAGATGGACAGCATCTACCTGGTGCCCAACCGCTACCCGCAAGGCGAATACCTGCTGTTGTTTGATCCTTTGGATGGCTCGTCCAACATCGACGTCAACGTCAGCATTGGCACCATCTTCAGCGTGCTCAAAAAGCCCGAAGACAGCCAAGGCGTGACCGAGCAGGACTTCCTGCAACCCGGCAAGAACCAGGTGGCCGCGGGTTACTGTGTGTATGGACCGCAAACCACCCTGGTGCTTACCGTGGGCGATGGCGTGGCCATGTTCACCCTGGACCGCGAGCAAGGCTCTTTTGTCCTCACGCAAGAAAACGTGCAGGTGCCCGCCGACACCAAAGAGTTCGCCATCAACATGAGCAACATGCGCCACTGGGACGAACCCGTGCGCCGCTACATCGATGAATGCCTGCAGGGCAAGGAAGGCCCGCGCGGCAAGGACTTCAACATGCGCTGGATCGCCAGCATGGTGGCCGATGTGCACCGCATCCTGACCCGTGGCGGTGTGTTCATGTACCCCTGGGACAAGCGCGAGCCGCACAAAGCCGGCAAGCTGCGCCTGCTGTACGAAGCCAACCCCATGAGCTGGCTGATTGAGCAAGCTGGTGGCGCATCGACCAACGGCAAGCAGCGCATTCTGGACCTGCAACCGGGCCAACTGCACGAGCGCGTGAGTGTGGTGCTGGGCTCCAAAAACGAAGTTGAGCGCCTGACCGAATACCACGTGAAGGCCTGAGCTTCAGGCCCTGCAGCTTTGCTGCTGAAACGCCCCAATCAAAAGGCCCCTGACACGCGAGTGTCAGGGGCCTTTTGACATTCATGACCGCAAGCTTTTGACCTGCGTCTGGATTTATTCGTCGCCGTCTGGCGGGAAGCCATCGCCAGCAGGCACAGGCGCTGCAGCCACGGCAGGCTCAGACACCACGGCACGCAGGGTTTCGCGCAACATTTTCTTCTCGGGCAAGCTCAAGGCACGGGCCAGGCGTTGACGCATGCGCAACAAGAGTTGGCGGTCGACTTCCTGAGGAATGCCACGGCTAATCTGCAGGGCATCACGCAGGTCTTCGCGCAGGTCTTCGGGCTCATCCGCCCACCAAGCTGTGATGATCTCGTGCATCGACTTGCGCAGCTCTTCCACGTCTTCGACAGCCAGCCCCATGCCCGTCGGAATTTTGCCTTGCAGCATGTCCGCCAGCGCTTGCGAATTGACCACCACACGGCGATCCGCCTGCGCCAGCAAACGGGCCCAACCCGGATCGGTTCGGACCATTTGGGGCATGTTGCGCGCGGACTCATCGGCCAACAGGTGGACGCTCAGGCCACTCAGCTGGGCTTCGTCGATGGTGGCAAGGAAGCGCTCGTCATCGCTGGCCACCAACACATGGTCACAGGCGTGGTGTTCGGCCAATTGTTTGAGGTCATGACCCAAGGAACGCAGCAAGGATGCACCGCCATCGGCATCGTGCGTTTGGACCAGACGCACAATTTGGTCATCAATGATCAAGCCGTCCGAGCGGTCGCTGTACCAGTAAATCCGGCGCAAGTCGACATCCAGCCCGGAATGCGACAGCGCTTGTGACAGCAGGCTCAGCAAGCCTTGACGGTTCACCGACTCGCCCGTGGCCCCCACGGCACCTTGTTGGGCCATCCAGATCAAAAAACGGCCATCGATCAAAGCCATGCAAGTGCCTGAACGGTGTTCGCCAAATCGACGGTCAGAGGGAGTGCCTTGAGAAAAATAATCACGCTTCATGGTGTCAACCTAAATCAATAAGAAAATAGCGCTGCTAAAAAATGCAACGTTGGCCATTCTAAAGCGGCAGGCGTGTCTGTCGGTTATAAATACCGCCTGTGTCCAGCCCTTTGTCCTTCGATCCCCGCAATGTTCCGATTTGGCGCATCGATCACGATATGCCAGCGGTGCCGAGTGCGCATTTGCGACCTGACGCACTGAAAACCCGCTTCGCGCAGCCCCCTGTCTGGCAACCCGAGGTCGAACGGGAAACCTCTTTTTCTACCCGAGCACCCGCCCATGCGGCGGTTTTGGTGCCCATCGTGATGCGCGGGCCTGACTTCTCGGAGTCGACCATTTTGCTCACCCAGCGGGCCAACCACATGTCCACGCACTCGGGGCAAATCGCTTTTCCCGGCGGCAAGGTGGACCCAGAAGACGCCAACAGACATGCCACCGCACTGCGTGAAACCTATGAAGAAGTGGGCTTGCACCCCAGGCACGTGGAAATCATTGGCGAATTGCCCGTTTATGTGACAGGCACGGCCTTTTGGGTCACCCCCGTCATTGCCCTGGTTTCACCTGACTTCGAGCTGGCACCGAACGCCGATGAAGTGCAAGACGTTTTCGAGGTGCCTCTGGCTTATTTGATGAACCCGGCACACCACCGACGCCACCAATTCGAATGGCAAGGTGCCCAACGGCAATGGTTTTCAATGCCCTACCAGGAGTCCCGACCTGCCGCCAATGGCCAAACCGATCTGGTCGAGCGCTTCATTTGGGGTGCCACAGCCGCTATGCTTCGTAACTTTTATCGGTTTCTAGTGGTTCATCCCGCGGAATGAGGACCCCATGAGTTTTTTTGCAATCCTGCTGGCCTTGGTTCTGGAGCAAGCCCGCCCGCTCAATGCGGTCAATTGGATCTACACCACCGTGGCGCATTGGGTCGCCTGGGTGGCCCGCACTTTTGATGCGGGCGTGCGACACCAGGCCTGGATCACCTGGGGCATCACAGTGATCGGCCCTGCGCTGTTGACCATGGCGGTGCACTGGTTGCTTGAGTTTGGTTTGGGCTGGCTGTTTGCCGTCGTCTGGAATGTGGCGCTGCTCTACGTCACTTTGGGGTTTCGGCAATTCAGCCACCACTTCACCGCCATCCGCGAAGCCCTGGAAGACGGCGATGAAACCAAGGCCAGAGAACTGCTGGCCGAGTGGCAACAAGTCCAAGTGGGTCACATCCCGCGCAGCGAAATCGTTCGGCATGTGATCGAGTACTCCATGATCGCCGCCCACAGGCATGTGTTTGGCGTGTTCTTTTGGTATGCGATCTTGTCCATCATTGGCTTGGGGCCTGTCGGCGCGGTGGTTTACCGCCTGACCGAATTGGCCCAGCGCCGTTGGCAAGAACCCACCGAAGATGGCTCCGTGGTGAGTGAGGCGCTGCAATCGGTGGCATCCCGGGCATGGCAAGCCATGGACTGGTTGCCCTCGCGCATGACCGCTCTTGGGTTTGCCATTGTGGGCAGCTTTGAAGATGCCATGGACGGCTGGCGCAACCATGCGCAAAATTTTCCGAACGACAACGATGGCGTGATTCTGGCTGCGACAGCAGGCGCCATCAACATCCGCTTGGGAGGCGCCCCGTTGCAGGCCCCCAACGATGACCTTGAAACCAACGACACCGCAGGCGCCAGCAGCACACCAGGGCGCACGCCCGAAGTGGCGCACTTTGCTCAAGTGGTGGGTTTGGTCTGGCGCACGGTGATCATGTGGTTGGTGCTGGTGGCTTTGCTCACCATGGCCAACTTGGTGGGCTGAAAACCCGCAGGGGGCGCTTGAGCAGCGCCCTGCCGCTCACCAGCGCTGCTGGCTCAATTCCTCAAACAGCTGCGCATAAATCCGGTGGCGGCGGACGCTGATGGTGCCGCTTTGGTGTTCGTTCTCGACCTGGGCCAACACGGCACAACCCGGCTCATGCAAATGCGTGCAGTTGTAAAACTTGCAGCCTCCCACATGGGCACGCAAATCGGGCATGCAGTCGGCCAGGCGGGTCGGCTCGATGTGGTGCAAGCCAAACTCCTGAAATCCAGGTGAATCGATCAAGGCCGTTTTAGCGCTGCCCGCAGGGGCCGAAACGTCGAGCGCAGGCACCCAGTACCAGCGCGTGCTGGTGGTGGTGTGCTTGCCCGAGTTGAGTGCCAGGGAAATTTCACCGGTCTCCACCTGCGCATCGGGTACCAAACGGTTGATCAGGGTGCTTTTGCCGCTGCCCGAAGGCCCCAGCACCAAGGTGGTCAGGCCCTGCAAATGCGCGCACAAAGCCTGCACGCCGTCATCGGCCACCGGGCTGCGCGGGCTCAGGCTGATGGGCATCACGCTGTAACCCATGGCGCGATAAGGCGCCAAACGTTCCCAGGCTTGCGCAAAGGGTTGCGCCAGATCGCTTTTGTTCAATGCAATGATGGGCGTGATGCGTTCGGCTTCGGCAGCCACCAAGGCACGAGACAGCTGGCTTTCCGAATACTCGGGATCGGCTGCGATCAAAATCAGCACACGGTCCAGGTTGGCTGCGAACGATTTGGTGCGGATTTCGTCTTGGCGGTAAAACAGGTTGCGACGGTCCTGCAGCTTTTCGATGCTGCCCTCGTCACCCGCGATTTGCCACAACACCTGGTCACCCACCACCACTTGGTTTTTTTTGCCTCGGGGGTGGCAAATCAACCGGCGTCCTTCGGGTGTTTCCACCAGACAGTGGCGACCATAGGTGGCCACCACCAGGCCCGGCTCCAGATCAGCAGCCAAAGGAATGTCCGGGCGTTGTTTGGGTTTACTCATGAAATTTCATGTCGGCAACAAGGTGTCGGTTTGGGTGGCGGCGTCAAAGTCGAGGCGACTGAGCCCTTGCACGTCGTGGGTGCGCCAACGCACCACACAGCGCGCGTGGTTCAACACCATCTCCGGGTGGTGGTTGAGCTTTTCGGACAACCAACCCACGCTGTTGACAAACAGCAGCGCATGGCTGTGCTGGTCAAACACAAAGGTTTTTTCAATCGCAATGTTTTCACCGTCGCCAGACAAGGTCCAACCGGGCACCTGGCTGAGCGCCATGACCACTTCGGTGGGCTTGAGAGCACGGATGTCAGGCGTGGTCATGTGGAGACCATCCGGGAAAGGCGCTCACTGGCAGGCGGGTGCGAGTAATAAAACTTCACGTACAACGGATCGGGCGTCAAAGTCGAGGCGTTGTCTTGGTAGAGCTTGAGCAAAGCCGACGACAAATCAGCGCCTGGCGTTTGCGACACAGCGTAGGCATCGGCTTCAAACTCTTGCTGGCGTGAGCGCCAGGACGAAATGGGTGCCAAAAACAAGGTGAAGACGGGCGTGACCAGTATGAACAACACCAGCGCCAACGCGTTGTTGCTGCCCGTCAGGCTGGGTATGACGCCCAAGCCCGTGTAAAACCAGACCTGTTGCGCCAACCAGCCCAGCAGCGCCAAACCTCCCAAGGTCATGGCAAAGCTGGTCGCCATCATCTTGACAATGTGCTTGTGCTTGAAATGGCCCAGCTCATGCGCCAGCACCGCCTCCATTTCGGCAGGGCTCAGTTGCTTGAGCAAGGTGTCGAAAAAGACCACGCGCTTGCTTGCACCAAAGCCTGTGAAAAAAGCGTTGGAATGTGCCGAGCGGCGGCTGCCGTCCATCACAAAAAACCCTTTGGCGGTGAACCCCGCGCGCTGCATCAAGGCCTGCACACGGGACTTGAGCGACTCGTCATCCAATGGTGTGAACTTGTTGAACAGCGGCATGATCACATTGGGGGCAATGGCCATCAAGAACAACTGCCAGCCGACCAGAACAGCCCAGGCCCACAACCACCACGCGTTGCCCCCGGTTTGCATGAGCCATAAGACCACCCACAACAAAGGCACCCCCAGCGCCAGCCCCAGCAGCAGGCCTTTGGCCATGTCACCCAACCAAAGTGCGGGGGTGATTTTGTTGAACCCAAAACGCTGCTCCACACCAAAGGTCTGCAGCAGCGACAAGGGCAAGCCGATCACGCCGCCCACCAAGGCAAAGGCCAGCACCAAAGCGATTTGCTGGGTCATGCCCGGGCCCATCCAATCCAGCAAGACCTGGTTCAGCGCATCGAGCCCGCCCAGCAAAGTCCAGCCCAAAAGCACAGCCGCATCGAGTGCGATGTCCATTTGTGACAAACGGGCTTTGGCCAGCGTGTAGTCGGCTGCCTTTTGGTGGTCTTCCAAGGACACTGTCTGGGCATAGGCCACAGGCACAGCTGCACGGTGGCTGGCCACATGCCTGACCTGGCGGGCATTGAGCCAAAATTTCAGCGCAACGTGCGCCAGCAAAGCGGCCACCAGCGTCAGGGTCAATGTGAGTGAAGCATTCATGGGCGCAAAGTGTAGGGCAGTTTGAATCCACGTTCAGCGCCACCGTCATCGGCGACAATCCATCCATGTCTCAAGCACCCTCCACCTCTACCGCCACCGGAACAACCGACCTGCCCAAATCCGACCTCAATTTGGTGTGGATAGATTGTGAAATGACAGGCCTCGATCCTGAAAATGAGCGCTTGCTGGAAATTGCCGTCATCGTCACAGCGCCCGACTTGACACAACGCATCGAAGGTCCGGTTTTGGTCATTCACCAAAGCGATGAACTGCTGGGCAAGATGGACGCCTGGAACAAAGGCACGCATGGCAAAAGCGGCTTGATCGACAAGGTCAAGGCATCTGCGACCAGTGAAGCCGATGCGCAAGAGCAAATTCTGGCGTTCTTGAAAAAATATGTGGGCAAAAACAGCTCGCCACTTTGCGGCAACACCATCAGCCAAGACCGCCGCTTCCTGGTCAAATACATGCCCAAGCTCGAAGCGTTTTTCCATTACCGCAATCTGGACGTCAGCACCCTCAAGGAACTGTCACGCCGCTGGAAGCCCGAGGTGTATTCAAGTTTCAAGAAACAGCAAAAGCACACCGCACTGGCCGATGTGCACGAATCCATCGATGAACTGGTGCATTACCGCGAGCATTTCATTAAATTGTGATTTTTCAGGGAAAACCCTAGCGTTTTTTTCTGAGCCATGGCATAATCCGGGGCTCACTGCACACAGGTGCGGCGTTTCCTACATCTCCCTTCACGCCTTGACCCAACGATAGGGTCACTCACAGCGGCCAGGCTCCACGCCCAGCGCCTCTCGCGAGCACCGTTTGATGGTTGATGTTTTTTCAACCTTGCGGTGCCTGCGGCCTTAGCAATATTTGCGGCCGTTGTTCCGTGCGAGTTTTTATACACACATGACTGACACTTTGAACACAGTGCAGGACGACTTGTCGCCTGCCGAAAACATTTCCATTTCCGCCGAGTCGGCACCCGTGACGGCAACGCCCAATCTGGCCACCGAAATCATGCAGACAGCGGCCATGACCGAAGCCACGCCAGAGCAAGCTACCGCCGAAGTGGCTGTGGAAGCCGAAGCCGTGGCTGAAGCGCCCAACGGTTTCGTCGAACTGGGCCTGGCCCGCGAGCTGGTGCAAGCCGTGGCCGATCTGGGCTACACCCAACCCACCGCTGTGCAATTGCGCGCCATTCCTTTGGCATTGCCCACAGCCGGCGGATCCAAAGACGGCAAGTCGAATGGCTACACCGACCTGATGGTCTCCAGCCAAACCGGCAGCGGCAAAACCGCCGCATTTTTGCTGCCCGTGTTGCACACCTTGATCGCCCAGATGGCCGAGCAGGAAGACGCAGAACGCGCCGAGTTTGAGCAAGCCTGTGCCGACGCAGCCGCCAAGGGCGAGCCAGCGCCCAAGCGTGCCAAGCGCAAAGACCCCACCAACCCACGCAACTTCAAGGCACCAACACCTGGCGCCCTGATCCTGTGCCCTACACGTGAATTGGCCCAACAGGTGGCGCACGACGCCATCGAACTGGTCAAGCACACACGCGGCCTGCGCGTGGCCAACGTGGTCGGCGGCATTCCTTACCAATTGCAAATTGCCAAGCTGCAAAACGCCAACTTGGTGGTGGCCACACCAGGCCGTTTGCTTGACCTGCAACGCTCGATGCAAATCAAGCTGGACCAAGTGCAGTTCCTGGTGGTCGACGAAGCCGACCGCATGCTGGACCTGGGTTTCTCGGACGATTTGGCCGATATCAACCAGATGACCAGCCAACGCCGCCAGACCATGATGTTCAGCGCCACCTTTGCGCCGCGCATTCAGCAACTGGCCATGCGCGTGATGCACGACGGTGGTTCTTCGGTCCAGAAAATTCAGATCGACAACCCCCAAGAAAAACACAACAACATCAAGCAAGTGCTGTTCTGGGCCGACAACGCCCAACACAAGCGCCAGTTGCTTGACCATTGGCTGCGTGACGCGACCATCGACCAAGCGATTGTTTTCTCAAGCACCCAGATCGAGTGCGATGGCTTGGCCGCAGACCTGCAGGAAGCCGGCTTCTCTGCCGTGGCATTGCACGGTGCGCTCAGCCAAGGTCTTCGCAACCGCCGCCTGATGGCGCTGCGCAACGGTCAGGTGCAAATTTTGGTGGCCACCGATGTGGCTGCTCGCGGCATTGACGTGCCCACCATCACGCACGTATTCAACTACGGTCTGCCCATGAAGGCCGAAGACTACACCCACCGCATTGGCCGCACAGGTCGTGCTGGCCGTGACGGTTTGGCCGTGACCTTTGCTGAAATCCGCGACCGTCGCAAAATTGGCGACATCGAGGCTTACACACGCCAACCTTTCAAGGCCGAAGTGGTTCCTGGTCTGGAGCCCAAAGTGCGCATGCCAGAAGCACGCAAGCCGATGGGCCGTGGCGGTGACCGCTTTGGTGGCGAGCGCAACTATGCCAACGCAGGTGGTGGTTTTGCAGGCCGCGGTCGCCCAGCGGGTGGCCGTGACTTTGGCGGCAACCGCGATCGCGATGGCGGTGGCTTTGACAACCGCGCCCCCCGTGGCAACTTCCGCGATGAACAGCCCCGCTTTGAGCAACGCGCCGAACCCCGTTTCGACCAGCGCAAAGAAGGCGGCCGTTTTGACGCCCCCCGTGGCGACAATCGCCCGGACAACCGAGGCGGTGACCGCTTTGAGCAACGCGCTGCACCCGCCCACCCATGGGACCGTGGTGACAGCCGTGGCGCACCGCGTCAGGACGCCCCCCGTCAAGGCCAAGGTGGCGGACGTTGGGAAGAGCGTGGCGGCGACAACCGCAATGCAGCACGCCCAGCACCCCGCGGTGCAGCCGGTGACAAATTCGGTCGTGGCCCCAAGCAGTTCGGTGCCAGCAATTTCAAACCCCACGCAGCAGCGGGCGAAGGCCCTGCCGGCAAACGTGGCGGTACCCGCGTGCTGAAAATCACACGCGGCTGATCCAGCTCCAGGGTTCACGCCCTGGACTTTGAGACGCCTGAAAAGGCCTTGCCCTCACCGGCAAGGCTTTTTTTTCATGGCTTGGCGATTCTGGCGAAACCATAAAAAAACCGCCCTGGGCGCAAACCCGGGCGGTTTTTTCGTATGGCCGAAAAGGCTTTACGCTTTGGCTGCTGGTGCTGCTTTGCGCTGTGGCAACTTTTCTTTGATACGTGCCGACTTGCCGCTGCGGTCACGCAGGTAGTACAGCTTGGCACGGCGAACATCACCGCGACGCTTGACTTCAATGCTGGCGATCACTGGGCTGTAGGTCTGGAACGTACGTTCCACGCCTTCGCCACTGGACATCTTACGCACGGTGAAGCCGCTGTTCAAACCACGGTTACGCTTGGCGATCACAACACCTTCGTAGGCTTGGACACGCTTGCGCGCACCTTCAACCACGTTGACGCTGACGATCACGGTGTCGCCGGGGGCAAATTCAGGAATCACTTTACCCAAACGGGCAATTTCTTCCTGCTCAAGAGTTTGAATCAAATTCATTTTTTGAACTCCGTCCGATCATGCCTCGCTACACAAGGGGCGTTTTGTGCTGTAAAGGCCATGCCAACATGTGCATGACTGAGCCAAATCGCGGCGGGTAGAGGATCGAAAAGCCTTTGATTATAGCTTTTTCGAACCCGTGCTGTTGATTGCATCTGGAGCGTCATCCCGAACCTGCTTTAAACAGGCTTCGTCCTGACGGCTCAGCAAGCCAGACAGACGGGCTTGCACCAGCAATTCGGGCCGGTGCTGTGCAGTCAGCCGCAGACTTTGCTCGCGCCGCCAGCGCGCGATGTGGGCATGGTGGCCCGACATCAACTCAGCGGGCACGGCGTGGCCCTGCCAGACCTCGGGGCGGGTGTAGTGGGGGCTGTCCAGCAAGCCGTCCAATGCCGGGTTGAAGCTGTCCAGCTGGTGGCTGCCTTCGTCATTGAGCACGCCGGGTTGCAAGCGGGCCACGGCATCGAGCAAAGCCATGGCGGCGATTTCGCCACCTGACAGCACAAAGTCACCCAAACTGATTTGCTGATCGACATATTGGTCGATGAAGCGCTGGTCGACCCCTTCATAGCGGCCACACAACAACACACCGCCTGCGCTTTGAGACCACTGCTCGACGGCGGTGTGGTTCAGCGTCTGCCCTATGGGAGAAAACAACACCAAAGGTGCCGGATTCGTTTCTTGGCGCGCAGCGCGAATGGCCGTGAGGCATTTGAACAAGGGCTCGGCCAACATGACCATGCCGGGACCACCACCAAATGAGCGGTCGTCGATGCGGCGGTAATTGCCTTCTGCGTGGTCGCGCGGATTCCAGAAGTGCACATCAACCAAGCCACTTTCGTAGGCACGGCGCGTGATGCCACTGGTCAACAGCGGCGCGAACAACTCGGGAAACAGGGTGATGATGTCAAAGCGCATGGATGGCCCTCCACGGCCGGGGCCGATCAGTAGTCGGGTTGCCAGTCCACCGTGATGCGCTTGCCGGGCAGGTCCACGCCATCGACGAAAGCCGCGACAAACGGGATCATGCGCTCGACCGTTTTGCCACCTTCGGCATCGGAAGTGGCTTCAATGACCAGCACGGTTTGTGGTCCTGTGGACATGAGATCGCGCACCAAGCCGAGGTCAAGGCCTTCACGGTTCACGACTTGCAGGCCGATCAGGTCGACCCAGTAATACTCGCCTTCGGCTGCGGTCGGAAAACTGGAACGCGGTACAAAAATGCGTGCGCCACGCAAAGCCTCGGCCGCATTGCGGTCGTTGATGTCCTGGGCGCAGGCCACCACGGTATCCGAATGGTCTTTGGCTTCCTTGATGCACAACAGCAAAGGCTCGGTCCAAGCCACTTGCTCGGTTTTGGAAGCAGCGATTTCGGTCGCGCGTTTGGGCTTCATGGGCCGATCGGGCGGCAACAAGAACCAGCGCTTGGAAGAAAAAAGCGCCTCGGGCGAGGCGCTGTGGGGCAAGACCTTGAACCAGCCTTTGATGCCCCAAGCATCGGCAATGCGCCCTATTTCGATGGCATCAGCCGGCAAGGCGGCTGTTTCCAAAGGGGGACGCATGGCCAAGGCGAGTCGCCGATCAGGCGGCAGCTTTGCCAGCTTGACGAATCAGGCGTTCCACGGTGGGGGAAGCCTGGGCGCCAACGCTCTTCCAGTAGGTCAGACGGTCTTGTGCAATGCGCAGACCTTCTTCGCCACCTTTGGCTGTGGGGTTGTAGAAACCGATGCGCTCGAGGAAGCGACCATCGCGACGCACGCGCTTGTCAGCAACGACGATGTTGAAGAAAGGACGTGCTTTAGAGCCGCCGCGGTTCAAACGAATAACAACCATGATTTATCCTTGGGTGGTTGGGTATCTTCGGAACAATTGCCGAGACGCCCGGTATCCTTCAGCGTTTGAGACACGCAACTGGCCACCCGGCCAGTGACACACTGAAAAGCCCACCATTATACAACGGGAGCCCTGCCTTGCCTCTGATCCGACCCAGCCGCGACGAAGATATCGCCGCCATCACGGCCATTTACCGCCACCATGTGCTCACGGGCACCGGCACTTTCGAGATCGACCCGCCCACTGAGGCCGACATGGCCAGTCGCCGAGCCGATGTGCTGTCCAAAGGACTGCCCTATTTGGTGGTGGAAGATGAGGGCCGCGTGATGGGGTTTGCCTATTGCAACTGGTTCAAACCGCGCCCCGCTTACCGTTTTTCTGCCGAAGACTCCATTTACATGGCCCCCGATGTGCACCGCAAGGGCATGGGCCGGGCCTTGCTGGCCGAGTTGTGCAGCAAAGCCGAGCAAGCCGGTGTGCGCAAGTTTCTGGCGGTCATTGGCGATTCAGCCAATGCGGGATCGATTGGGGTCCACACGTCAGTGGGCTTCAGCCATGTGGGCATCCTCAAGTCATGCGGCTGGAAATTTGACCGCTGGCTGGATGTCGTGATGATGGAAAAGCCTTTGGGCGCTGGCGACAGCACCGCTCCGCAATAATCAGCACCATGAAAAACAAAACACTCGCGACCTGGTTGACTTTTTGGGGCGGCCCTTTGGGCTTGCACCGCTTTTACCTCAAGGGCTTGGGTGACACACTGGGTTGGCTGCTGCCCGTGCCCACCGCACTGGGCATTTACGGTTTTGAGCGCGTCCAGGCGCTGGGTCTGGACGACCAATTGAGCTGGTTGCTGATTCCCTTGCTGGGCTTCACCATCGCCGGCTGCGCCCTCAATGCCATTGTCTATGGCCTGATGCCTGCAGAAAAATGGAATGCCAAATTCAACCCGCAAGCCGCGCCCGATACCTCCGCAGGCCAGACCCAGTGGAGCACCGTGATTGGCATCGCCACGGCCCTGCTGATTGGCACCGCCATCTTGATGTCCAGCTTGGCGTTCAGCTTTCAGCGGTATTTTGAATACCAGATCGAAGAAGCACGACTGATCAGCCAATGAAAAAGCCGCCTGGTTTGAATCAGGCGGCTTGGACGACGAAGTCTCGCCGAGTCAGCTCATTGCGGCCCGTTGGCCATGGTCATTCAAAAACCTGAAAACTGACCCAATAAGCGACAGCAGCCACAAAAGCGCTGGCGGGAATGGTCAAGACCCACGCCCAAATGATGTTGCCTGCAACCCCCCAGCGCACAGCGCTGGCTCGTTGCGTGGAACCCACGCCCACGATGGCACCCGTGATGGTGTGGGTGGTGGAAACAGGGATACCCAGCGTCGTCGCCAGAAACAAGGTCATGGCACCACCGGTCTCAGCACAAAAGCCACCCACCGGTTTGAGTTTGGTGATTTTTTGGCCCATGGTTTTGACAATACGCCAGCCACCGAACATGGTGCCCAGGCCAATGGCCATGTAGCAACTGATCACCGTCCAGGTGGGGGGTGACTTGTCAGCCGTGCTGGCATAGCCCGTGGCGATCAACATCATCCAGATGATGCCGATGGTTTTTTGAGCATCGTTGCCGCCGTGGCCCAAGCTGTAGGCACCAGCAGACACCAACTGCAGACGGCGAAACCATTTGTCGACCTTGGAGGGTCTGGCACGGCGGAAAATGTGGGCAACAGCCACCATCATCAAAGAGCCCAGCAAAAACCCCAGCAATGGCGACACAAAGATGAACGCCACCGTTTTCATGATGCCCGCAGACACCAAGGCACCCGCGCCCGCTTTGGCAATCACCGCACCCACAATGCCGCCAATCAAGGCATGCGAAGAGCTGCTGGGAATACCGTAATACCAGGTGATCACGTTCCAGGTGATGGCGCCTACCAAAGCGCCAAACACCACATGGGTGTCCACGATGCCTGGCTGGACAATGCCCTTGCCCACCGTGGCCGCCACGCTGAGGTGGAAGATGAAGATGGCGACAAAGTTGAAGAAGGCGGCAAATACCACCGCCTGAGCCGGTTTGAGCACGCCCGTGGACACCACGGTCGCAATCGAGTTGGCGGCATCATGAAACCCGTTCATGAAGTCGAAAATGAGCGCCAAGGCGACCAGCAAGATCACCACCCACAAGGCGGCTTGTACGGTTTCCATAGTCGGGCCGTCCGCTTCTAAATCAGGAGTTCTCGAGGACGATGCCCTCGATCTGGTTGGCCACGTCTTCGCACTTGTCGGTGATGGTTTCCAGCAGTTCGTAAATGGCCTTGAGCTTGATGATCTCGCGCACATCGGGCTCGTCGCGGAACAGCTTGCTCATGGCGCTGCGCATGACGCGGTCGGCATCCGACTCCAGGCGGTCGATTTCTTCGCAGGTTTTCAGGGCCGATTCGGCCACCGCAGGCTCGCCGATGCGGGACAAGAGCTTGACCGCGTCCTGCACACGCTCACAGCAACGCACCGACAGGTCGGTCAGGCGCGAAATTTCTTCGGTCATGTGGCGCACGTCGTACAGCGCCATGGTTTCCGCCGAGTCCTGAATCAAGTCAGCCACATCGTCCATCAGGTTGATCAAAGCGTGAATTTGTTCGCGGTCGATCGGTGTGATGAAGGTGGTGTGGATCAGGCGGTTGACTTCCTGGGTCACGCGGTCCGCAGCGTGTTCTGCGTTGTCCACATCGCGGTTGTATTTTTCGCGCAGGTGCAGATCGCTGTAATTGGCCACCAGGTTCGAGAACGCCCGAGCCGCTTCGACAATGCGCTCTGCGTGTTGGTTGAACAATTCGAAGAAGTTGCCTTCTTTGGGCAGCAATTTGCCAAACAGCATGAGAAGCTCCTGATAACGGAAAATGAACGAATGTGATGACTTCGTGACAGCGGCGAGTTTAACCGCTCGGTTTGAGCCAGGGAGCGCAGAAATACTTATGCGCTGCGGAAAATGAAATAAACCGCCCCGACCATGCACAAAGCCGCCCAGAGGTAATCCAGCTTGAACGGCTCTTTCAGGTAAAAGACCGCAAAAGGCACGAAAACGCTCAAAGTGATCACCTCTTGAATGATCTTGAGCTGACCCACGCTGAATTGGGTGTGGCCAATGCGGTTCGCGGGCACCTGAAACATGTATTCCAGCGAAGCAATGCCCCAGCTCACCAAGGCTGCCGCATACCAAGGTGCCGTGGCCATGTTGCGCAGGTGGCCGTACCAAGCAAAGGTCATGAACACATTGCTGGCCAGCAAAAGCAAAATCGTCTGCAAGGAAATCGGCAGGCTGGTGAAAAACGTCATGGCTTGGACTCCGGCACAACATCGATCGCCTGATCTGACACGCGAGCCCGGTCTTCTGCGGTCACTTGACCTGGGCACACATCGGCCAAGGGGTACAGCACAAAAGCCCGTTCGCGCCAACGAGGATGTGGCAGGGTCAAACGTGGGCTGTGCATGGTCGCCTGCCCGTACATCAGCAAATCCAGATCCAGGGTGCGCGGGGCATTGATGTAGGGTCGCTCACGCCCGGCCTGGTTTTCGAGTGTCTGCAGGGCATCCAGCAATTCGGGGGCCGTCAAGCGGGTTTCGATTTGCGCGACCGCATTGATGAAATCAGGGCCCTGGGCTTCAAAAGGTGCGGTGCGGTAAATCCGGGAACGACCCGTGACGCGCGTGCCAGACAGCAATGCCAGCGCGTCAAAAGTCTGCAACACCGTTTGCAGGGCTGGGCCCAAATTGGCCCCCAGCGCCACATAAGCGGTCACGGGGTCTCGCAGCATCGACACCTTGGAACAGGCGCAGGCTTATTCAGCGCTGCCCGAATCTGCACCCGCTTGGTCACCGGCTGTGCCGGGCTTACGACGGCGGCGGCGGCGTTTTTTCGGCGCGCCTTCATCGCCAGATTCTGGCGACGGGTTCACGGGGTGGGGTTCTGCGGGGTCTGCTGCCTGCCGGGGTGCCGCTGCACCCTCTGGCTTGGGCGCACGGCGCACGCGGGGCTTGGCCGCTTGCGAGGCCGCCTGCTCGGCTTTCGCAGCCTGCACCAGGTCTTCGCGCTCCGAGTCGCTGGCCATGCTGAACTCTTGCCACCAGTCGGCCAAGCGCACATCGACCTCTTCGATGTCTGCGCGCAAACGCAAAAAGTCAAAACCAGCCCGAAAGCGCGGCTGCTCAACCAAGCCAAAAGGCGTGCTGCCGACGCGCTTTTCAAAGCGCGGCTGCATCATCCAGATCTCGCGCATGTCGGCCGCCAGCTTGCCGCGACCGGAGACATCGCCAATGCGCGCGTCAAACACCTGATCGATCGCGTCCTGCAAAGCCGGGTGTGGGTGTTCTTTGCGTGCCAAGCGCTTGGCCCATCCCTCGCGCACATCGGCCCACAGCACGCAGGCCAGCAAAAAGCTCGGGGCAACGGGCTTGCCCTCGCCCACGCGGCGGTCGGTGTCGGCCAAGGCCACTTGCACAAAAGCACTTTCCGCCCGCTCCACCACCACATCCAGCAAGGGGTAAATGCCGGTGGCCAGACCCAGCTTTTTCAGCTGCGCAATGGACGCCAGGGCATGTCCGGTTTGCAAGAGCTTGAGCATCTCGTCAAACAAGCGGCTTTGCGGCACATCGGCCAACAAGGTGGCGGACTGGGTCAGGGGTTTGGCGGTTTTGGCTTCGAGCTTGAAGCCCAAAGGGCTGAGCTTGGCCGCAAAACGCACCGCACGGATGATGCGCACCGGGTCTTCGCGGTAGCGCGCCACCGGGTCACCGATCATGCGCAAGACGCGCTTCTTGGCATCCGGAATACCCCCGTGGTAATCCACCACGATCTGCGACTCGGGGTCGTAGTACATGGCATTGACTGTGAAATCGCGGCGGGTGGCGTCTTCGTCTTGTGGACCCCAGACGTTGTCGCGCAGCACACGACCACTGGAGTCGACAGCGTGGTGCATGCCTTCGAGTTGGCGTTTGCTGGTGCGCTCATTGCCTTTGACCTGTTCGGCCGCAGCATTGTCCAAGTGGGCGCGAAAAGTCGAGACTTCGATCACTTCGTTGTCGCGGCCTCGGCCGTACACCACGTGCACGATGCGAAAGCGGCGACCGATGATGAAGGCGCGGCGAAACAGGCCCTTGACCTGCTCGGGCGTGGCGTCGGTGGCCACATCAAAGTCTTTGGGGCGCAGGCCCAGCAGCAGGTCGCGCACCGCGCCGCCCACAATGTAGGCCTCAAAGCCGGCTTGCTGCAGGGTGCGCGTCACATTGATGGCGCGTTCGTCCACCAGATGGGGGTCGATGCCGTGCACCGATGCAGGCACTTCTGTGCGGCGGCCAAAGTGGGGCTTGTTGCTTTTGGGCGCTTTGCCCATCAGCTTGTCGATGAATTGTTTGATCATTCTTGAAAGAGTTCGAGGATGCGCCAGCCACGCTCTGTGGCCAGTTGACGCAACCGAGCGTCAGGGTTCGTTGCCACCGGATGGTGGGCTTTTTCCAGAAGCGGCAGGTCGTTCATGGAGTCCGAGTAGAACGTCATCTCTACATCGCCCCAGTCCAGGCCCTGTTGGGTCAGCCACTGGGCAACACGGGTGACTTTACCTTCTCTGAATGAGGGGGTTCCCTTGATCTCGCCGGTGATCCAGCCCGTGGCATCGCGCTCAAGCTCCACCGCAATCAGCTCGTTCACCCCGAAAGCCTGGGCAATCGGGCGGGTCACAAACTCGTTGGTGGCCGTCACGATCATGACTGTGTCCCCTGCGTGCTGGTGCGATCGTACCAGCGCCAGCGCCTCGGGCGTGATGCGCGGACGGATGACGTCGTCCATGTAGCGAGCATGGGCGTGGGCCGCCTCTGTCGCGCCGCGTTCGCGCGCGGCACGGGTGGCAAAGCGCACGTAATCGTGAATATCGAGCGTGCCCGCTTGGTAGTGGGCATAAAACTCGTCGTTGCGCTGGCTGAACACAGCGGGATCGTTCCAGCCCATCTCGGTCGTGAAAACACCCCAGGTGTGGTCGGAGTCCAGTGGCAAAAGCGTGTGGTCCAGGTCAAACAACGCGAGTTTCATTCGTTCTCCAGCATGGCGCGCACCAAGGGAATGGTCAGGGCGCGCTGCGTTTGCAAGGCGTATTGGTCCAGGTTGTCGAGCAATTGCATCAAGCTGCCCAGATCACGCGAAAAGCGGTTCAGCATGTAAGACATGACTTCATCGCTCAAAAACAGGCCACGGGCGTCGGCCTCCTGGCGCAACACGGCACGGCGTTCGGGCTCGTCTAGCACCTGCAGGGCGTCAATGTGGCCCCAGCCCAGGCGCGAGCGCAAATCGTCGCGCAGTTTCAGATCAGCAGGCGGCAAGGCACCTGCGGCCAGCACCCAACGCGGCAAGCCTGTGCGAGGTGTCAAGGCGTTCACAAACCAGTTGAAGGCCGTGTGTTGCTGCTCGGAGTTGTACAGGTGCACATCGTCCATCAGCACCGCACTCCACTCGTCATTGAATTCGGGCGGGTTCAGCGTGTGCGCGTCGAGCCAGCCGACTTGGGCCCCCTGCTCTTTCAACGCATGGTGAACCGCGTGCAACAAATGGGTTTTGCCCGAACCGCTCTCGCCCCAGAGGTAACTGGGCACAGGTGAACGGCTGCTGGAGGCGGTCCACAAGCGCAAATGCGCCACGGCCGCCACATTGGGTCCGGCGAAAAAATTGTCCAGCGTGGGCGTTGAGGCCAGGCCGATGTCCAAAGCCAGTTGCTTCATGCCGGGTCAGGCCCCTGCCCGGCATCGTCCGCACCACTTTTTTGGTACAGGTCACTTTGCAAATAACGCAGACGCAGGCGGCGCAGGGCCACCAGCAAAACAGCGCTGGCGGGCAAAGCGATCAACACGCCCACAAAGCCCAGCACTTGGCCAAACGCCATCAAGGCCAAAATGACAGACAAGGGGTGCAAGCCAATGCGCTCACCCACCAAGCGGGGCGTGAGCACAAAACTCTCTATCAATTGGCCCAGGCCAAACACCACGGCCACCATGACCACCGCTTGGGCCGATGCAAATTGCAGCAGGCCTGCCAGCAAAGCCAAAACCAAGCCCAAACCAAAACCCAGATAAGGCACAAACACGGCCAAGCCGGTGAACACGCCAATCGGCAAGGCCAAGTCCAGTCCAAACAGCTTCAGGCCCACTGCGTAAAACACCGCCAAAGCCAGCATGACCAGCAACTGCCCACGCAGGTACTCACCCAACACCTGATCGCTTTCCTGCATGAAACCGTCAAAAGTCCCGCGCCAAGCGGGTGGCACCAACTCGATCACACCGTTCACCATCCGCGTCCAGTCGTGCAGCAAATAAAACAAGGCCACGGGCACCAGCACCACATAACCCATCAAAGCCAAGGCCGCGCTGCCACCCATCTTGAGCGACGACATGAGCGGAGCCCACCAGTCTTCACGGTTGGCACTCAGGTAAGCCACCAACTGGGTTTTCAAATCGCGCAAATCAAGCGACAGGTTCATGCCCAACTGGTTCAACAAGGGGTTGATGGCGTCGCCCAAACGGTCCAACAGCAAAGGCAATTGCTGCTGGAGCAAAGGCCACTCCCTCACCAAAATCGGCACCAGAAGCAACAAGATGCCCAGCAGCGCCAGAATGGCCAAAACCTCGACCAGCAGCACGGCCAGGGCGCGCGGCAAACGCACACCGGCCAAACTTTCCAATCGAAGCACCAAGGGGTGCAAGACATAAGCCATGACCGCCGCGACCACAAAGGGTGCCAACACCGGGGCCAACAGCCAAAAAACCAAGGCAGCGACCAAGGCCACACCCAACCAAGCGGCCAGACGGGTCATTAAAAATGGGAGGGGTGCTTGCACGTGGGTCTCGTCTTTTGCGGCGGGTTGTCCAAACTGGTCAGGGTCAACCCTTAAAATAGACTCTGATTTTAGTCTGCCAGCCCGTTTATTGGCCTCTCGTTCCCCATTTACCTGCCCCTTTCGGGCCAAAACCATGAGTCAAACTCCACTTTCCTACAAAGACGCCGGTGTCGACATCGTTGCAGGCGACGCCTTGGTCGAGCGCATCAAGCCTTTGGCCAAGAAAACCATGCGCGAAGGTGTGCTGGCGGGCATCGGCGGTTTTGGTGCCCTGTTTGAAGTGCCCAAGCGCTACAAAGAGCCTGTGCTGGTGAGTGGCACCGACGGCGTGGGCACCAAGCTCAAGCTGGCTTTTGAATGGAACATGCACGACACGGTGGGCATCGACCTGGTGGCCATGAGCGTGAACGACGTGTTGGTGCAAGGTGCTGAGCCTTTGTTCTTCCTCGACTACTTTGCCTGCGGCAAGCTCGATGTGGACACCGCAGCGGCCGTGGTCGGCGGCATTGCCAAAGGTTGCGAGCTGTCAGGCTGCGCCCTGATCGGTGGCGAAACCGCCGAGATGCCCGGCATGTACCCTGCGGGAGAATACGACCTGGCCGGTTTTGCGGTCGGCGCGGTCGAAAAATCCAAGATCCTCACCGGGCAGAACGTCCAGGCGGGCGATGTGGTGCTGGGCCTGGCCTCGAGCGGCGTGCACTCCAACGGTTTCAGCCTGGTGCGCAAGTGCATCGAGCGCGCAGGCTCAGAAGCCCCCGCTACGCTGGACGGCAAGCCCTTCAAACAAGCCCTGATGGAACCCACCCGCTTGTATGTGCTGAACGTGTTGGCTGCGCTGGCGGCACACCCCATCAAGGCGCTGGCCCACATCACGGGTGGCGGCTTGCTGGAAAACATCCCGCGCGTCTTGCCCGACGGCCTGGCCGCTCACCTGCAAAAAGGCAGCTGGCCCCAGACCGAGCTGTTTGCCTGGTTGCAAAAAACCGCCGGCATCGACGACATCGAGATGAACCGCACCTTCAACAACGGCATCGGCATGGTGGTGGTGATTGACGCGGCCGAAGCCGAGGCCTGCGCCCAAACCCTGCGTGCAGCAGGTGAGCAAGTTCACGTCATCGGCAAGATCGCACCCCAAGGCAGCGGCGCTCAGGTCGTGGTCGCCTGAGGCCAACAAAAGTCAGGTGCTTGAGAGTTCGCTGATGCGATCTCTCAGCGCATCCTGATCGGGCGCCAAGGGCTCGGCCTGCAAATACATTTGCAAATCCTGCAAGGCCTCGTGCTTGCGCCCCAACTCCGCCAACACCAAACCACGGTCGCGGCGTTCAGACCACACCTCGGGCAAAAGCACCACCAGTCTGTCGAGCACGCTCAACATGCGTGGCCAATCTTCTTGTGACCGGAAGACTTCTTTGAGGTTGCGCAGCATGCGGGCCAGCAAATCACGCGGTGGGCAGGGCTGCAAATACAAACCCAAAGGCGTTTCGCCATCGTCCAGATCAGCGCCAGACACCACATCCGATGCATCGCGATAAGGCCCCAAGCGTTCAGCCAGGTTGTCGACACCCAAAGACTCCCCCGTCAACGGGTCGAGCACCACCAAACCACCCTGCAAGGTGATCTTCACCAGAAAGTGGCCCGGAAATGAAATGCCCTGCGCATGCAGACCCAAACCTTGGGCCAAATCCAGCCAGATCACGGCCAGAGAAATCGGAAGTCCCCGCCGGGTGCGCAACACTTCATTCAGGTAACTGTTTTCCGGGGCGTAGTAATTGTTGGCATTGACGCCAAAACCCATTTCTTTGTAAAAAACCTGGGTCAGGATGGCCAGGCGGGTCAGATCGTCGGCATCCGCAGGCAAGCGGGCTTTGACCTTTTTGAACAAGCGCGCCACATCGTCAAGCACCAGCTGCACATCCAGATCGGGCTCTTCGTCTTGTGCCAAGCTGGCTGCGGCTTCCAGCAAAGGGAAATGCGCATCGCTTTGCACCAAACTGGCAAAGTAATCCAGGGGCGAGGGGGTGGCGAAGTTCAAATTCATGAAGAAATCAGCCCCTTCAACGCTTCAAGAAGGCCTTGAGCCGCAAGCCAGTGGCCCACAAAACACCAAAATACAGCACGGCAGACGCAAGCATCACCAGGACCATCCAGCCGATGCGCTGCCAGGCATCCTGTCGCATGGCCACCCAAGGCAAGGCGTGGGCGGCAAACCAGAGCAAGCCTGCAAGCAAGCCCGAGGCCAACATGACCTGAAACACAAAGCGCAGCCAACCCGGCTGGGGCTTGTAACTGCCTCGGCGCAGCAGGCCCACCAGCAACCAGCCCGCATTGACCAGCGCCCCCAGACCAATCGAAAGCGCCAACCCCGCATGCGCCAGATAGGGCACCAAAAGCACGTTGAACACTTGCGTGAGCACAAGTACCACCACCGCAATCCGCACGGGCGTGCGGATGTCCTGGCTGGCGTAATAGCCGGGTGCCAGCACCTTGATGGCCACCAGCCCGAGCAAGCCCACGCCATAGCCGGTCAAGGCCAAGGTGGTTTGCTGTACATCCCGGTCGGTGAAGGCACCGTAGTGGTACAGCACCGACACCAGCGGCTGCGAAAACACCAACAAAGCCGCGGCACAGGGCACGGTCAACAACAGCACCAGACGCAAACCCCAATCGAGCATGGCGGCGTAGCGCTCGCTGTCACCTGTGGCTTTGGCTGCGGCCAATTGGGGCATGAGCACGACACCCAACGCCACACCCAGCATGGCGGTCGGAAACTCCATCAAGCGATCGGCATAGGTGAGCCAGCTGACGCTGCCCGGCGCGAGGTGAGAAGCGATCTGGGTGTTGATGAGCAGAGAAATTTGCGCCACGCCAACGCCCAGCAAGGCAGGTGCCATGAGGCGCAGGATGTTGCGGGTGGCCGGGTTGGTCCAGGCTTTTTTAACAGCGGCGGGTCCCAGTCCCAGACGGGGCAACAAACCCAGACGATGCAGCGCCGGAATTTGCACGGCCAGCTGCAGGAAACCGCCCACCATGACGCCAACGGGCAGTGCATAAATGGCTTCAAACCCTTGACGAGCCAGCCAAGGTGACAAAAACCAGGCGGCGGCAATCACGCTCACGTTGAGCAAAACCGGTGTAGCCGCTGGCACAGCAAAACGACGCCATGTGTTCAAGACCCCAGCCGACAACGCCACCATGGACATGAAGGCAATGTACGGAAACATCCAGCGCGTCATGTGGACCGCCGAAGCGTAGCCTCGGGCATCTTGCTGCAAACCACTGGCCAAAGCCCATACCAACCAGGGCGAAGCCAACACGCCCAAAATGGACACCACCAGCACAGACCAGGCCAAAGCGGTGGCCACGCTGTCGATCACTTCTTTGGTGGCTTCATCACCGCGCTGGGCGCGGTTGGCCGCCAAAACCGGGACAAAAGCCTGGCTGAAGGCCCCTTCCGCGAACAAGCGCCGAAACAAGTTGGGGATGCGAAAGGCCACATTGAAGGCGTCGGTCAAGGCACTGGCGCCAAAAGCCGAGGCAATGAGCAGCTCGCGCACCAAGCCCGTGACCCGGGAGGCCAAGGTGAAAAACGACACGACAGAAGCAGAACGTAAGAGGCTCACAGAGGGCGAGTGTAGCTGTCCTGAGCTTGGCAACGGTCCGCCGGGGAGATAAATCGCAGGGGAAAGATCGCACATCTGCTAGAATGCCGGGTTCGCTGGACATCATCCTCAGACACTGAAAGAACTTATATATGGCATCCGCTAAACCCAAAAAGAAAAACCCCCGTCTTGCTTCCGGCCGTAAACGCGTCCGCCAAGACGTCAAAATCAACGCCGCAAACTCTTCGCTGCGCTCCAAATACCGCACTGCTGTGAAAAACGTCGAAAAAGCCGTTGCAGCTGGCGACAAGACCAAAGCCACAGAGTTGTTTGCCAAAATGCAAACCGTGGTGGACATCATTGCCGACAAGGGCATCTTCCACAAGAACAAGGCTGCTCGTGACAAGAGCCGCCTGAGCGCCAAAGTCAAGACTTTGGCCCTCGCCGCAGCCTGATCCGCTCCAACAGATCAACAGCCCGGCGAGGCTCTGTCCTCGCTGCCGTTTGAAACGGGTGCGCTGTCCGCGAAAACTAAACCGCCTTTGGGCGGTTTTTTTATGGGCGCAGAGTCCGCCGGGGGCAGGGTATGGGCTGGCTCCTCATGATTCGCTTCGCTCATAAAATCGTCACCCACCCATACCCTGCCCCCGGCTCTGTGGACTCACAATCAAAAAACCGCCCGAAGGCGGTTTGGTTTCTTGGGGGTTATTTTTGGGCGGGTGGGTCCGGTAGCAAACAGGCCTCAGCCACTTGCAAGTGGTTGTCGCGGGCAAAGTTCATCACGAAGTCCCATGCCATCACGTCGTAATCGCGCAAATCATGGTGGACCACCACGCATTTCACGTTACCCATGGTCGTAGGAATGCACCAAGGGGAATAGCTCAGGTGGCTGCCCGGAATGGCCCCGCCAGGACGGAACTGGCTCATCACGCCTGCCAAGCGCTCAGCCCAATCGCTGGGTCTGAATGTCTTTCCGTCCTCGGTGATGCCCTGGATGAAGACTTCTTTGGCAGTGTTGGAGACCATCGGATAGAGGGGTTAGTCAAGGGAGCACAGAGTGCGGGATCGCCGCCTTCTGGTTTACCCGGGTATTGTATCTTATATAAGACTTAAAACACGTTTGTCACTTGGCGGCACACACTGGACACCCGCCAAATGGGCCCGGTATTTCTGCCTCTAAAATCTGGTTTCAGCGGCCCTCTTCGTTGGGCCGATTTTTATTTCAGGAGTTCACGCATGTCCGCTTTCATTGAAGCCGCCTCACCGCACACCATGAACACCTATGGCCGACTGCCGATCGCACTCAGCCATGGTCAGGGTTGCCGAGTTTGGGACGTCAATGGCAAGTCCTACCTGGACGGACTGGCCGGTATTGCGGTGAACACCTTGGGTCACAACCACCCAGAGCTGGTGCCTGCACTGCAAGACCAGCTGGGCAAGATGATCCACAGCTGCAACTACTTCCATGTGCCCAACGCCGAAGTGCTGGCGGCCAAGCTGGTCGAGTTGTCGGGCATGACCAATGTGTTTTTTTGCTGCACGGGCCTTGAGGCCAACGAAGCGGCCATCAAGCTGGCGCGCAAGTTCGGTCACGACAAAGGCATCGAGAAGCCCGAGATCGTGGTTTATGAAAAAGCCTTCCATGGCCGCAGCATTGCCACCCTGAGCGCCACAGCGAATGAAAAGCTCAAAACCGGCTTTGGCCCCATGCTTGAAGGCTTTGTGCGCGTGCCGGTCAACGACATCGAAGCCCTGAAAAAAGCCACACAAGGCAACCCCAATGTGGTGGCCGTGTTCATGGAAACCATCCAGGGCGAAGGCGGCGTCAACCCGATGCGCATTGAATACCTCAAGCAAGTGCGCGCCCTGTGTGACCAGAACGACTGGCTCATGATGATCGACGAAGTGCAGTGCGGCATGGGTCGCACCGGCAAGTGGTTTGCCCACCAGTGGGCAGGCATCGTGCCTGATGTGATGCCGCTGGCCAAGGGCCTGGGCTCGGGCGTGCCGATCGGCGCGGTGGTGGCTGGCCCCAAGGCCGCCAACATCTTTCAGCCCGGCAACCACGGCACCACCTTTGGCGGCAACCCGTTGGCCATGCGCGCCGGGGTCGAAACCATCCGCATCATGGAAAAAGACGGCCTGATGGCCAACGCGGCGCGGGTCGGCGACCATTTGCGCGGTGCCCTTGAAAAGACCCTTGCTGGCGTTCAAGGCGTTAAGGAAATCCGTGGCCAGGGCCTGATGTTGGGTGTGGAACTCGACCGCCCCTGCGGCGCCATCTGGAGCCGCGCTGCCGAAGCCGGGCTGCTGCTGAGCGTGACCGCCGACAGCGTGATCCGCCTGGTACCTCCACTCATCATGACCGAGGCCGAAGCCGACGAAGTGGTCGCCATTTTGGTGCCCCTGATCAAGACCTTTTTGACGGAGTCTGCATGAGCCTCTCCAAACCCGTACCCGTGCGGCATTACCTGCAATTCACTGACCTGAGCGCCGACGAATACGCGCACCTGTTCGCCCGTGCCGCCGAGATCAAGCGCAAGTTCAAGGCCTACGAAAAATACCACCCACTGGCCGACCGCACGCTGGCCATGATTTTCGAAAAAGCCAGCACCCGCACCCGCGTGAGCTTTGAGGCGGGCATGTACCAGCTGGGCGGCTCGGTGGTGCACCTGACCACAGGCGACAGCCAGCTGGGCCGCTCCGAGCCCATCGAAGACAGCGCCCGCGTGATCAGCCGCATGACCGACATCGTCATGATCCGCACCTATGGCCAGGACAAAATCGAGCGCTTTGCCGCGCACTCGCGCGTGCCCGTCATCAACGGACTGACCAACGAGTTTCACCCCTGCCAGATTCTGGCCGACCTGTTCACCCTGCTGGAGCACCGGGGCCTAGACGCCCAGGGCAAGCCTGACCCGTCTTACCTGAAGGGCAAAGTGGTGGCCTGGGTCGGTGACGGCAACAACATGGCCAACACCTGGCTGCAGGCGGCCGAGTTGCTGGGCTTCACGGTGCACCTGAGCACGCCGAGCGGCTACGAAGTGGACCAGGCCGTGGCCGGTTTGCGCAGCGCCGACTGCTACAAAATCTTCCAAAACCCACAAGACGCCTGCCGAGGTGCCGACCTGGTCACCACCGACGTGTGGACCAGCATGGGCTACGAGGCCGAAAACGAAGCCCGTAAAAAAGCTTTTGCCGACTGGTGCGTGGACGAAGCCATGATGCAAGTCGCCAAGCCCGACGCCCTGTTCATGCACTGCCTGCCCGCCCACCGAGGCGAAGAAGTCAGCGCCGAAGTCATCGACGGCCCGCAATCGGTCGTGTGGGACGAAGCCGAAAACCGCATGCATGTGCAAAAGGCGCTCATGGAGTTTTTGCTGTTGGGTCAGGTGACTTGATCGCAAATGAATATGGAACTGATCGAAGGGCTTCTCCCGCAATGGCAGTTCAGTGAACGACACACCTTGGTGCTGGATGGTGTGACGCCCGTTCACGCTTACGCCAGCATCATTCCAGGCCTCAGCACGCAAGCCCCACTGGTTAACCAAGCGATTGCGCTTCGCGAAGTGCCTGGTCGCTTATTGCGTGCGCTAGGCTTGTCAAGGAACGGCCTGCCTTCACAAGCTTTTGGCGTTCACAGTTTTGCACTATTGGGTCAAGTGCCCAACAAGGAAATCGCCTTTGGTCTGGCTGGTCGCTTCTGGCAGCTGGATTACGGACTTCGCCCTGTCGCCAACGCACAAGCGTTTGCCGCCATGATCGACCAACCGAGGCTGGTGCTCAATGTCTGCGTGGAACCCTTGGGCGATCACAGCTGCCGTTTGGTGACACACACCCGCGTGCACTGCCCCGACGAGGCACAGCGCCGCCGCTTCGCGCCCTATTGGTACGTCATCCGTCCGGTCAGTGGCCTGATCCGCCAGCGTATGCTGAGGCGCATCGCCAAGCTTGCCCTCGCCACATCGCCATGAGCCAATGCACCAGCTGCGGTGCCTGCTGCGTGAGCTTCCGGGTGGACTTTTCCGTGTACGAATACGAAGAAGGCGGCGGCGATGTGCCTGCGGGCTTGGCCTCGCCCATCACCGAACACACCTGCCGCATGCGCGGCACCGACCACAGCCCGCCGCGCTGCGCCGCGCTGTATGGCAAGACCGGTGAAAAAGCCGTTTGCGGCATCTACGAATGGCGGCCCTCACCTTGCCGCGAGTTTGAAGAAGGCAGCCCTGCCTGCGAACAAGCACGCCGCCGACAAGGCCTGCCTGCACTCGGCCCCCATTTCGACCCCTGAAGGGTTGGAGGTATTCGCGAGCAGGGGCTCGCTCCCACGAAAACCCCAGGCCATCTCCACCGTAGGAGGCTGCCCCTGCGGCCGAATGGGATTCAGGCTGTAGCGTGTGAATGGGCTACAAGTCTTTTTTGGCAGGTGTTGGAAATAACCGACACCACGGTTTTTTCTCAAGTGCTACCTTCGCACACCATGAAAAAACTTTGGGACATTTCTCCGCCCGTCAATGCGCAAAGCCCGGTCTTCCCCGGCGACACGCTCTACACCCAACAGTGGGCTGCCACGCTGTCTGACGCGTGCCCCGTCAACGTGAGCGCGATCACTTTGTCGCCGCATGTGGGCGCGCACGCCGATGCGCCACTGCATTACGACCCGCAAGGCGCGACCGTGGGCGCTTTGGACCTGCTGCCCTTTCTGGGCCACTGCCGCGTCATCCACGCGCTCAACGCCAGCCCACTGATCACCCTCGCGCATTTGCAACACGCGCTGACCGATCTGCCCCCACGCGTGCTGGTGCGCACCTACCGCCAGTTTCCGCTCGCACACTTCGACACCCAGCTCACCGGCTTTGACCCCGCCTGCGTCCAGAACCTGGCCAACCTCGGCGTGCAGCTGATCGGCACCGACAGCGCCAGCATCGACCCAACCGACAGCAAGCAACTGCCCAGCCACCAAGTCATCCGCCAGCGCGGCCTGCGCGTGCTGGAAAACCTGCTGCTCGACGACGTGCCCGAAGGCGATTACGAACTGATCGCCCTGCCTCTCAAACTCATGACCGCCGACGCCAGCCCCGTGCGGGCGGTCTTGCGCGAACTTTAAAAGCCTACTGAAAGACCGCCCCATGATGAACCTCACCCCCACCTTGCAAGACTGCGAACTGCTGGACGCGCAAGACCCGCTGCGGCCCCTGCGCGACCAGTTCGATTTGCCACCCGGCGTGATTTACCTGGACGGCAACTCGCTGGGCGTGCTGCCCAAAACCGCCCTCGCTCGCTTGGCCCATGCCGTCACGCACGAATGGGGAACCGATCTGATCAAAAGCTGGAACACCGCGGGCTGGTTCAGCCTACCCCAGCGCGTGGGTGACAAGATCGCCCGCGTCATTGGCGCGCAAGCAGGCGAAGTGATCGCGGCCGACAGCACCTCGATCAACCTGTTCAAAGTGCTGGCCGCAGCGCTGCACATCGCCAAGGCCGACCACCCGCATAAAACCAAAATCGTCAGCGAGCGCAGCAACTTCCCCACCGACCTTTACATCGCAGAGGCCTTGTGCAAAGAGCGTGGCTTCACCTTGCAATTGGTGGAAGCGCAAGACATTTCCGCCGCGCTGCAGGCCGATGTGGCGGTGCTGATGCTCACGCATGTGAACTACCGCACCGGGGCCATGCACGACATGCAAGCGGTGACGGCACAAGCCCATGCGCAAGGCATACTCACCGTATGGGACCTGGCGCACAGCGCGGGTGCTGTGCCGGTCGACCTGAACGGCTCGGGCGCCGACTTTGCGGTGGGCTGCGGCTACAAGTACCTCAATGGCGGCCCTGGCGCACCGGCATTTGTGTGGGTGCACCCACAACACACCGACCGATTTTGGCAACCGCTGGCCGGTTGGTGGGGCCACGCCGCGCCGTTTGCCTTCACCCCGGATTACCAACCCGCCAAAGGCATCACGCGCTACCAGTGCGGCACGCAACCCATCTTGAGCCTCACGGCGCTCGACTGCGGGCTTGACGCCTTTTTGGCCGCTGAAGCACTGGGCGGCATGACCGCACTGCGCCAAAAGTCCCTGGCACTCACCGGCTTGTTCATGCAGCTGGTGCGCACGCGCCTGCACGGCCACGGCTTTGGCATCGCCACCCCGGCGCAAGAAGCCCTGCGCGGTTCGCAAGTGAGCCTGACCCGCGCAGAAGGCGCTTACGCCATCGTGCAAGCCTTGATCGCACGCGGCGTGATTGGCGATTTCCGTGCAGGCGATGGCGGCCAGCACGCCGACATCCTGCGCTTTGGCTTCACGCCGCTTTATGTGGGCTATGCCGACGTGTGGCAGGCCGCTGAACACCTGTGCCAAGTCATGGAAAGCGGCGAATGGCAAGACGCCCACTTTGCGCAAAAGAACGCCGTGACTTGAGAGACCTGTCATGAGTTCTTGCCCTTTCTCATCCACCGCCCACACGGCCAGCGCCAGCACAGCGCAAGGCGAACGCATCGTGCAAGAAGAAAAAGCCCAGCTCGACTTTGACGGTCGCATGAGCTACGGCGACTACCTGCAGCTCGATGCCATCCTGAACGCCCAAAAACCGCTCTCGCCCGACCACAACGAGATGCTGTTCATCGTGCAGCACCAAACGAGCGAGTTGTGGATGAAGCTGATGCTGCACGAGCTGCAAGCGGCCATCCACAACATCGCGGCCGACGAACTGCCCGATGCCTTCAAAAAACTGGCCCGCGTCAGCAAGATCATGGAGCAGCTCGTCCACGCCTGGGACGTGCTGGCCACCATGACACCGCCCGAGTACAGCGCGATCCGCCCCTACTTGGCGCAGTCGAGCGGTTTTCAGAGCTGGCAGTACCGCTGCATCGAATTTTCGATGGGCAACAAAAACGCCGCCATGCTGCAACCGCATGCGCACCGGCCCGACCTGTCGGCCACTGTGCAGACCGCCTACGAAGCGCCATCGCTTTATGACGAATGCCTGCGCCTCTTGAAGCGGCGTGGACTGGATGTGCCGAGCACCCACACCGAGCGCGACTGGCGACAACCCTACCCCGCCAGCGAGGCGGTGGAAAACGCCTGGCTCGTGGTCTACCGCGACCCGAAGCAGCACTGGGACCTGTACCAACTGGGCGAGGAGCTGACCGATCTGGAAGATGCTTTTCGCTTGTGGCGCTTTAGGCATGTCACCACGGTGGAGCGGGTGATTGGTTTCAAGCGCGGCACGGGTGGCACCGGTGGCGTGAGCTACCTGCGCAAGATGCTGGACACCGTGCTGTTCCCCGAAATCTGGACGCTGCGCACGCAACTGTGACCGCCAGAGCGCAGCGAGGGTGACCTCCCACAAGGGCCACTCATGTCTGTGGGAGCCCCACCCTCGGGGCAATGGCTTGTGGTCTGCACGGCTTTTCGCGACGAGGGCGTCGCTCATACAGGGACAAGTCACTCCTGCACGTCAAGCTCTTGCGCAAGACCGTTAACATCTTGCACCAGCTACATTCCCGGGAGACTCCGTGCAACTGAACATCAACGGCCAAAGCCGCACATCCACCGCCGACCCGAGCATGCCCCTGCTATGGGTGCTGCGCGATGAATTGAACCTCACGGGCACCAAATTCGGCTGCGGCATCGCCGCTTGCGGGGCCTGCACAGTCCATGTCGACGGCCAGCCCGTGCGCTCTTGCGTGATGCCAGTATCGGCGGTGGCCAATCAAGCCATCAAGACCATCGAATCTTTGGGCACGACAGAAAAACCGCACCCCTTGCAAACCGCATGGATCGCAGAGCAAGTGCCGCAATGCGGTTACTGCCAAAGCGGCATGCTGATGGCCGCCGCCGCCCTGCTCGAAAAAAACCCCAACCCCAGCGACGCCGACATTGACGCCGCCATGACCAACCTGTGCCGCTGCGGCACTTACCAGCGCGTGCGCGCCGCCATCCACCGCGCTGCTGCGCAAATGAAGAAAGGCGGTGCCGCATGAAACGCCGCACCTGGTTACTCAGCGCGCTCGGCGCGACCGGCGCATTGGTCGTCGGATGGGGCGTCATGCCCGCCCGCTCGCGACTGGGCTCACCCGAACTCATGCTCAAAACCCAAGGCGATGTCGCCCTGAACGGCTGGATCAAGATCGCTGCCGACGGCGCCGTGGTGCTGGCCATGCCTCGCAGCGAAATGGGCCAAGGCGTGCACACGGCGCTGGCCATGCTGGTGGCCGAAGAACTCGATGTGCCATTGAGCCGTGTGCGTCTGGAGCAAGCCGGTGGCGACAGCATTTACGGCAACGTGGCCATGCTGGTCGCCAGCCTGCCCTTTCACCCGCTGGACAGCGAAGGCGAGCACAAACCCACCAAGATCAAGATGGGCGAATGGCTGGTGGGCAAAGTCGCCCGCGAACTGGGCCTCAACGCCACTGGCGGCTCGTCTTCGATTGCCGACTTGTGGGACCCTTTGCGCATGGCCGCTGCCACGGCGCGAGCCAGCTTGTTGCAAGCCGCTGCTTCGGCTTGGAAAGCACCCGCCAGCGAAATCACGGTGGCGCATGGCGTGATGCAACACGCGTCGGGAAAATCGGCGCACTACGGCCAGATGGTGGCCGCTGCTTCGGGCAGCACGCCCTCGGGCATCCAAACCAAATCGCGCCAGAAGTGGCAACTCATCGGTCAAGCCGCGCCGCGCACCGACATCCCGTCCAAAGTCACAGGCCAAGCCACGTTCGGCTTGGACGTGCGTCTGCCTGGCATGCTGTTTGCCGCTGTGCAAATGTGTCCCATGCTGAGCGGCAGCGCTGCGTCCATGGACACGAAAGACGCCTTGGCGTTGAAAGGCGTTTCCAAAGTTGTGCCGCTCGACGCCTGGGGCGGCGGCACTGCAGGCTTGGCCGTGGTGGGACAAACCACCTGGCACGCACGCCAAGGCGTGCAGGCCGTCAAAGTGCAGTGGCAGGCCCCTGCCAAGGGCGCAGTGGACACCCAGCGCATCCAGGCCAACTTGCTCAAGGCCTTGAACGAAGAAAGTGGCTTCACTTTCCACGAACAAGGCGTGCCCACCCAAACCGAAAAAGCTGCAGCCACCCGCATTGATGCGCTCTACCAAGCGCCTTATCTGGCCCACGCCACGATGGAGCCGATGAACTGCACGGCGCAAGTCAAAGACGGCAAGGTCGAGATCTGGGTGCCCACGCAAGTGCCGCAAATGGCCCGCGACATGGCCGCCAAAGTGGCCAAGGTCGACAAAGACCAAGTTACTGTCCACGTCACCCAATTGGGTGGTGGTTTTGGTCGTCGCCTGGAAGTGGACTTCATCGGCCAAGCGGTGCAAGTGGCCATGGCCTGCGAGGGTCAACCGGTGCAGCTGAGCTGGTCGCGCGAAGAAGACATGAAGCACGACTTTTACCGCCCCATGCACCTGGCCAAGTTCCAGGCCTCGCTGGACGAGAAAGGCGAAGTCAGCAGCTTGCGCATCAAGTCGGCCGGTGACGCCATCACCCCGCGCTGGATGGCGCGTGCAGCGCCCCACCTGTCGGGCCCCATCGACATGCCCGACAAAACCGCATCCGAAGGCCTGTTCGATTTGCCCTACGGTTTTGCCAGCCAGCACATGAGCCATGTGGCCACGAAGTCCAGCGTGCCCGTGGGCTTTTGGCGCTCTGTCGGCCATTCGCACAACGCCTTCTTTTCGGAAAGCTTCATCGACGAGCTGGCTGCGGCCACGAAACAAGACCCGCTGGCCTTCCGCTTGAAGCTGTTGAAAGACGCACCGCGCTACGCCGCCGTGCTGCAGCTGGCGGCCGACAAAGCGGCTTGGAGCACGCCCCTGCCTGCTGGCCGTGCGCGGGGCATCGCGCTGCACGAATCGTTTGGCTCCATCGTGGCGCAAGTGGCCGAGGTCTCGCTGACCGAAGGCCAAATCCGCGTGCACCGCGTGGTGTGTGCCATCGACTGCGGCACCGTGGTCAACCCCGGCACCGTGGCCCAGCAAATGGAAAGCAGCGTGGTCTACGGTTTGAGTGCCGCGCTTTACGGCCGCATCGACATCGTGGGCGGCGTGGTGCAACAAGGCAACTTCCCCACCTACCCCATGGTCTCGCTCAGCCAAGCCCCGGTGGTGGAAACCCACATCGTGCCCAGCACCCGTCACCCCGCAGGTGTGGGCGAACCGGCGGTGCCACCGCTGGCACCGGCCGTAGGCAACGCGCTGTTTGCCCTCACCGGCAAGCGGCAGCGGGCTTTGCCGCTGACCGCCTGAGCTCAGCCGCCTCGCAGGGCCTTGAGGATTTTTTGGCCGCCACGGCCATTCGCCTCATGGCCCAGGCGCTGCTGCTCGGCCCGGATCGCCTGGCGGGATGCGTCACCCAACATGCCGTCGATGGGGCCGATGTCGTGGCCGCGCATCGTCAGCAAGCCTTGCAACTCGCGCCGCTCGGCGCGTGACAGACCCGCGTCGTCGGTCGGCCAGGGTGTGACTAATGGGTCACCGCCGCGCAGGCGGTCGCTCAGGTGGGCAATCGCCAGACCGTAGCTTTCGGCGGCGTTGTAGCTGTAGAGCGCGTCAAAATTGCGCGTCACCAAAAACGCCGGGCCGTTGGCACCGGCCAGCGTCAGCAAGCCCACGTTGCCCAAACTTTCTGGCAAGGCAGCGCCATCTATGCGGCGCACGCCACGGGCGGTCCATTCAGACACCGGGCGCTTGCTGCTGCGGCCTTCTCCAGCCAAAGAGATGCCTGCTGGCAACTTGACCTCGATGCCCCAGGGCAGGCCGCGCTGCCAGCCTGCACGGGCCAAAAAGTTCGCGGTCGAGCCCAGCGCGTCCACGCTGCTGTCCATCAGGTCAGCGCGGCCGTCGCCATCAAAGTCCACCGCCAAGCGTTCAAAGGTGGTGGGCATGAACTGGGTGTGGCCAAAGGCCCCTGCCCACGAGCCCACCAAGCGCTCGGGTGCGATGTGCCCGGCTTGCAAAATGCGCAGCGCCGCAAAAAACTCGCCTCTGAAATAGCTTTGCCGCCGCCCGTGGCACGACAAGGTGCCCAGCGCCTGCACCAGCGGGTATTTGCCAAAGGTCTGGCCAAAATTGCTCTCCACGCCCCACACTGCCACCACCGTGGCCGGGTCCACGCCAAAGCGCTCTTCGGCACGCGCCAGCGCTGGGCGGTGCTGGGCCAAACGCGCCGCGCCATCGGCCACGCGTTCTTCGTCCACCAGGGCCGACATGTAGTCCCAAATAGCAGTGCGAAATTCGGGCTGAAAGTTCAGCTTCTCGATCACGCTGAAGTCGGCTTGCAGGCCTGCCGTGTGGCGAACCCAAGTGGCATCGCTGACGCGACCTGTGCGCGCTGCCGGGCGCAGCTCGGCCATGCAAGCCGACAAATCGGTGCTTTGTGCCATGGCGGTCGGTGCCGCCAAAACCAGGGCCATGCAGGCAGCGGCCCAGCGCCCAGTCACGCTTGGCGGATTCGTACGGGTGTCCCGACCTGCGGCCAGCGCAGCGACGACCAGCGGCGGTGATGATAGATGTTTGAACATGACCCATTTCCCTGAAGTGTTGAACCGGTGTGTCCGCGTGCGGGCCACAGCAACTAAGCAGGCGAATGTACAGGGGATGGCGAGCCATATAGCCAAGGCACATCCATCACCCGCTCGCCCATCAGTCGCATCGACAGGTTGCGACCCCAGGCCACGGGACCGGTGGCGTGAAAGATGCGGCCGTTGCGCATCGCCCGCGCCTGCACCCTGGCATTGCGCGCCCAGCGTTGCTCGGCATAAGCCTGCAATCGCTCGGCCACGCTGCCGGCCTCTGCACTGAGGCACAGCCCCAGCACCTGTGCATCTTCGATCGCCATACCCGCACCTTGGGCCAGATACGGCCGCATCGGGTGCGCCGCATCGCCCAGCAATGCCACGCGGCCTTGCGCCATTTCGTGGGTACCGGCCATGGGCGCACGGTCGTGCAGCGCCCACTGCCGCCAGGCGGGCACAGCAACCAATCGTTCGTGCAAATCCGCGCCCACCGCGCCCATGGCCTGCATCAGCGACTGGGTATGCCCAGCGCTGTCCCAAGCCTCGGCCTGCGCGGGTTTTTCGCCATGCACGATGGCAATCAGGTTGAGCCATTGCCCGCCGCGCACCGGGTAATGCACCACATGCAGGCGCGGCCCCATCCAGACGGTGACTTCATCCGAGCGCAAATGCGTGGGCAAATCGGCCTGCGCCACCAGCGCCCGGTATGCCAAATGCCCGGTGAAGCGGGCCGGTGCATCGCCCAGCAACTGCTGGCGCACCGCACTCCACACGCCATCGGCACCGATCAACGCATCGGCCATCAACGGGGGTACCGTTGCGGCGCCCTCCCCCCGAGGTTGGGCTGCACCAGCGGCCACCTCTTGTGCTGTGGTCACGGCCAGACCCTCAGCGGTCTCGCGCCAGCCTTGCACGGTTTGGCTCAAACGCACATCCACGCCCGCCGCCTGAACCGCTGTGTGCAGCATGGCTTGCAAATCAGCGCGGTGGATGGTGGCGTAGGGCGCGCCATACAGCGCCTGCGCCCGCTCACCCAGGCGCAAACTGCCCAGCACCTGCCCGGTGCGGGCGTCGCGCGCCTGCAAGCGTTTGGGGAATGCCGCCACCTGCGCCAGCGCGTCGCCCAGGCCCCAGGCCTGCAAAATGCGCGTCACGTTAGGGCCGATCTGGATGCCCGCGCCCACCTCGCTCAGCTGCGCGGCCCGCTCCAGCAATTGCACCGGCACGCCTTGCCGGGCACAAGCCAAGGCCGCAGCCAGGCCGCCGATGCCACCACCGGCAACCACCACTTGTTGAAGCCCCGCTGGGGCCATGTTTCTTGTCATGCGTCAATTGTGCCCCGCCCGAGATGCATCCAAAAAATTGGACAATTGAAGGCTATGACGACGATCAAATCTCCTGAACTTTTATTGCCCGCCGGGTCCCTGGACAAAATGCGCGCCGCCTACGATTTCGGCGCTGACGCGATTTATGCGGGCCAGCCGCGCTACAGCTTGCGGGCACGCAACAACGAATTCAAGCTCGAACAGATCGGCATCGGCATTGCCGAAGCCCACGCCCGGGGCAAGAAGTTTTTTGTCACCAGCAACCTGCTGCCGCACAACGACAAAGTGCGCACTTACCTGCGCGACATCGAGCCGGTGATTGCCATGAAGCCCGACGCCCTGATCATGGCCGACCCGGGCCTGATCATGATGGTGCGCGAGAAGTGGCCCGAGATGCCCATTCACCTCTCGGTGCAGGCCAACACCGTCAACTGGGCGGCCGTGAAGTTTTGGCAAAAAATGGGCGTGGCCCGCATCATCTTGTCACGCGAACTGAGCCTGGACGAAGTCGAGAAAATCCGCCAGGAATGCCCGGACATGGAGCTGGAAGTGTTTGTGCACGGCGCACTGTGCATTGCCTACTCGGGCCGCTGCCTGCTGTCGGGCTACTTCAACCGCCGCGACCCCAACCAAGGCACCTGCACCAACGCCTGCCGCTGGAGCTACGGCACGCAAGAGGCCACCGACGAGACCGATTCGGGCGAGGTCAAGCCCACCCGCATGGACGGCGACTTCAGCTTTGAGCAAGAGCAAGAAGCCGCAGAGAAAAACTTCTCGGCCTGCGGCGACGGCCAGCGCCACCCCGCCGCCGACAAGGTCTACCTGATCGAAGAAGCCGGCCGCCCCGGTGCGCTCATGCCCATCATGGAAGACGAGCACGGCACCTACATCATGAACAGCAAGGACCTGCGGGCGGTGGAGCTGATCGAGCGCCTGGTCAAAATCGGCGTGGACTCGCTCAAGATCGAAGGCCGCACCAAGAGCCTGTATTACGTCAGCCGCACCGCGCAGGTGTACCGCCGCGCCATTGACGACGCGGTGGCGGGCCGCCCCTTCAACCCCGAGCTGATCAGCGAACTCGACGGCCTGGCCTCACGCGGCTACACCTCGGGCTTTCTGGAGCGTCGCCCCGCGCAGGACTACCAAAACTACGAAACCGGCCACTCGGTGGGCCACCGCAGCCAGTTCGTGGGCGAAGTTCGCTCGGTGCAGGACGGCTGGGTTGAAGTTGAAACCAAAAACAAGTTCTCGGTGGGCGACACGATCGAGATCATCCACCCCAGCGGCAACCGCAAGGTGCAGCTCAGCGCCATGAAAAACGGCAAAGGCGAAGCCATCGACGTGGCCCCCGGCAGCCCGCTCAAAGTGTGGATTCCCCTCGACGGCCCGGCCGAAGGTGCGCTGATTGCGCGGATGTTCTGAAGAACGGAAGCCTGCGATCATGAAAACCATGGGTTGACCCCCGTCAACCCAGCGCAACGAAGCTTCAGCGGCCGTTCAGCGGATAAGCCGGGTCGTTGTAACCGGGCGTCGATGGATGCCCCGGCGAGACCAGCCCATTGACCACCGCTTCGTCTTCGGCCGTGATGTCCACATCCAGTGCTGCCGCGTAGTCTTGCCACTGCGCCAATGTGCGCGGGCCTGCAATGACCGCGCTCACATGGCGGTTGGCCAGCACCCAGGCGGTGGCGAAGTGCGCCAGCGACACCCCTTTGCGTTCGCAATGCTGTCGCAAAGTCTGGGCGATTTGCAGAGACTCTTCGCGGAACTCGGTTTCCATGATGCGCTTGTCTGCCCTGGCGGCGCGGGTGCCTTCTGCTGGCGCTTGCCCAGGTGCGTATTTTCCCGTCAACACACCACGCGCAATGGGGCTGTAAGGCACCACGCCCAAACCATAGTGCCCACAGGCCTCCAGCACTTCCACCTCTGGCATGCGGTTGAGCAAGTTGTAATAAGGCTGGCACACCACGGGGCCGGGCATGTTCATTTGTTTGGCCATGTTGACGAGTTCAGCGATGCGCCAGCCACGGAAATTGGAGACGCCCCAATAACGAATTTTTCCATCGCGCAGCAAGGCCTCGATGGCACGCAAGGGCTCTTCCAAATTCATGCCGTTGTAATCGCGGTGCAGGTAATAAATGTCCAGGTGGTCGGTGCCCAAACGGCGCAGACTGCCCTCGCAAGCACGCATGACCCAGCTGCGCGAGTAACCCACTTCATTCGGCAAGGACGACATGGGGTTGCCCAACTTGCTGGCCAACACCCAGCGGTGCCGTTGTGTAGACAGCAACTGCCCCAGCAACTCTTCCGACTTGCCCAAACTGTACACATCGGCGGTATCGATGAAGTTGCAGCCCAAGCTCAACGCGTGGTCCAGAATGCTTCGGGCTTCGTCCAGCGGGGTTTGATCCGCAAACATCATCGAGCCCACACACAGGCGGGAAACTTGCAAGGGGCTCTTGCCCAGATTGACGTACTTCATGGCAAACCTTTGGATCAAAGTTATGGCTCTCAAAGACTAAACCATTTGCAAAGACCGAACTGTCGCGTGTGCGTGAAGATGAAAAAAGCCCCCGGGCTTTTCAGCGCGGGGGCTTCCAACTCAACGGTCAGGGCCGTATCAAGCCGTCACGCCTTTGGCGATGTCCACGTACTCTTCAATCTGGTTGAAGTTCAGGTACTTGTAGATGGCTTCGCCGTCTTTGTTCACCACGCCCATTGCTTCGTGGTATTCGGCCACGGTGGGGAACTTGCCCATCTTCGAGGTGATGGCCGCCAATTCGGCAGAGGCCAAGTACACGTTGGTGTTTTTACCCAAACGGTTCGGGAAGTTGCGGGTCGAGGTAGACACCACGGTAGCGCCTTCGCGCACTTGCGCTTGGTTGCCCATGCACAGCGAGCAGCCGGGCATTTCGGTGCGGGCACCGGCAGTGCCGAATGCGGCGTAATGGCCTTCCTTGATCAGCTCGCTCTCGTCCATTTTCGTTGGAGGTGCCACCCACAACTTGACAGGGATGTCACGCTGGCCGCCGAGCAACTTGGCCGCTGCGCGGAAGTGGCCGATGTTGGTCATGCACGAACCGATGAAAGCTTCGTCGATCTTGGTGCCAGCCACTTGCGACAGGAACTTCGCGTCATCGGGGTCGTTCGGGCAGCACACGATGGGCTCTTTGATGTCGGCCAGGTCGATTTCGATGACGTGTGCGTACTCGGCGTCTTTGTCGGCTTCTAGCAGGTTGGGCGCTGCCAACCATTGCTCCACCTTCTCGATGCGGCGAGCCAAAGTGCGTGCGTCGGCGTAACCGTCGGCGATCATGTTCTTCATCAGAACCACGTTGGACTTCAAGTACTCTTCGACAGGCTCTTTGTTGAGCTTGATCGTGCAACCGGCGGCTGAACGCTCGGCAGACGCGTCAGACAATTCAAACGCTTGCTCGACCTTGAGGTTGGGCAGGCCTTCGATTTCCAAAATGCGGCCCGAGAATTCGTTGATCTTGCCGGCCTTGGCCACAGTCAACAAACCTTTCTTGATCGCGTACAAGGGAATCGCGTGCACCAAGTCGCGCAGGGTCACGCCAGGCTGCATTTCGCCTTTGAAGCGCACCAGAATGGACTCAGGCATGTCCAAAGGCATCACGCCTGTGGCTGCACCGAAGGCCACCAAGCCAGAACCAGCGGGGAAGCTGATGCCGATGGGGAAACGGGTGTGCGAGTCGCCGCCGGTGCCGACGGTGTCAGGCAACAACAAACGGTTCAACCAAGAGTGGATCACGCCATCACCGGGGCGCAGGGCCACGCCGCCACGGTTGCTGATGAAGGCTGGCAGTTCGCGGTGCGTTTTCACGTCCACAGGCTTGGGGTAAGCGGCGGTGTGGCAGAACGATTGCATGACCATGTCGGCCGAGAAACCGAGGCAGGCCAAGTCTTTCAGCTCGTCGCGTGTCATGGGGCCTGTGGTGTCTTGTGAACCCACGGTGGTCATCTTGGGTTCGCAGTAAGTGCCGGGGCGCACGCCTTGGCCTTCTGGCAAACCAACCGCACGACCGACCATCTTCTGGGCCAATGTGAAACCAGCCTTCGTGGCGACAGGCGCTGTAGGCAAACGGAACACAGTCGACGCAGGCAGACCCAGGAATTCACGGGCCTTGGCGGTCAAGCTGCGACCGATGATCAGGTTGATACGGCCACCGGCGCGCACTTCGTCAAACAGCACATCGCTCTTGAGCTGGAATGTGGTGACGGTCTCACCGTTGCGAACGATCTTGCCGTCGTAGGGCAAGACGTCGATCACATCGCCCATCTCCAGCTTCGTCACGTCCACTTCGATTGGCAGGGAGCCAGAGTCTTCTTGCGTGTTGAAGAAGATGGGGGCAATCTTGCCGCCCAAAGTCACGCCACCAAAACGCTTGTTCGGCACGAACGGGATGTCCTGGCCGGTGGCCCAGATCACGCTGTTGGTGGCCGACTTGCGGCTGGAGCCGGTACCGACCACGTCACCGACGTAAGCCACCAGGTTGCCTTTTTTCTTCAGGTCTTCGATGAACTGCATCGGGCCGCGTTTGCCGTCTTCTTCGGGCTTGAACGCTGCGCCTTCGCGGGTGTTTTTCAACATCGCCAGGTAGTGCAATGGGATGTCTGGACGGCTCCATGCGTCAGGCGCTGGCGACAAGTCGTCGGTGTTGGTCTCGCCGGGCACCTTGAACACGGTGACGGTGATTTTTTTCTCGACCTCAGGGCGGGTGGTGAACCACTCGGCGTCGGCCCAGCTTTGCATGACTTCCTTGGCCTTGGCGTTACCGGCCTTGGCTTTTTCTGCGACGTCGTTGAAGAAGTCGAACATCAGCAAGGTTTTCTTCAAAGCTTCAGCGGCCACAGCAGCCACTTCAGCATCGTCGAGCAATTCGATAAGGGGGTGCACGTTGTAGCCGCCCACCATGGTGCCCAGCAGCTCGGTGGCTTTGGCTTTGGAGATCAGGCCGACCTTGACTTCACCGTGGGCCACGGCAGCCAGGAAAGAGGCTTTCACTTTGGCAGCATCGTCCACGCCTGGTGGCACGCGATGGGTCAACAACTCCATCAGGAAGGCATCTTCGCCTGCGGGTGGGGTCTTGATCAGCTCGATCAGCTCGGCCACTTGCTTGGCGTCCAGCGGCAGCGCGGGGATGCCAAGGGCAGCGCGTTCGGCTGCGTGTTCACGGTAGGCTTTCAACATGGTTTTTTTCTCCGGTCAGTCAAAGTTTCAAGATTTATCGCCCCATGCCTGTCGTGTCGATCAGGCTGGGCGGGGGATTGGTTTTCATGTTCTCGGCAAAGGCCACTTGTTCGGCATTGGCGCATTCATCGGCCAAGCGGCGACCTTTGTTTTGGTCCATCAACATCGATTTGTTGGCCAACTGCAGCCAGACAGTGCCCGCTTTGCGGTCTTCCAGACGAATGGCGCCTGTGGTCGTTGCCACGGGGTGCATGCGATAACGAAAGCCTTTGCCGTGCAAATAAAAATAGCCTGGCTGTGAAGCGTCGGCCTCCAAGCGGACCGTGGCACCCAACTCGCAAGGCAATTGGCCTTTGTGAACGCGATCGGCGATGGCCAACTCATCAGGGCCCATGGGGGTTTCTGGCTCGACCTTGGGAGCCATTTGGGTTTTGGCCGTGGCCGGTTTCGACTTGGCTTGTGCAGATTTGGCCGTGCTCGCCGGTGCTTGCGACCAAGCGGGCGAAGCCAAAAAGGCCAACAGCAGGACAGTGGTCATCTTTTGCATGTCAACGCCCTTCGAATGAATGGATCTCATCATGATGAAACAAGCCCGTTAGGGTGGCCGAGTTCTTTGAAAAACAGCTGAACTTCTGCCGGCAAACGGCGACCGGTCTGGTGCGCCCGTTCGATCAATTGCCAGAAAAACCGGTAACTGGCCCGGTCGTGCAATTGGCCGGCATGGCTGATCGGTGCCCATTGGGCCGCTTGGGCAGCGAGGATGATCTCGCTGGCCTGATCAATTTGCGCTTCGCTGGGGGCCATAGCCTCCAGGATAGGACGAATCTGGTCGGGGTGGATGCTCCACATGCGGGTGTAGCCCAGCTCGCGGGCCGCTTTTTGGGCCGCCTGGCGGATGGCATCGGGGTTCTTGAATTCGGTGACCACGCAGTGCGAGGGCACTTTGCCGTGGGCGTGGCAGGCGCTGGCAATCTCAAGCTTGGCGCGCAGCACCAGCGGGTGTGTGAACTGACCCTGGATGCCCATGCCATCTGCGGGTATCGCGCCGCCATGGGCCGACACGAAATCCATCAGGCCAAAGCTGATGGATTGCACACGCGGGTGGGCGGCGATGTCAAAGGCGCGGTGCACGGCGGCGGGCGACTCGATCAGCACATGCAGCGGCAAATCGGCGGCACCAGCGGCGATCAGGGCGGCCTGGGCGCGGTCCACATCGGCCACGGTCTCGACCTTGGGCACCATGATGTGGGTAAGGATGTGTCCGGCGCGGCCCGCGATGTGGGCCATGTCGGCATCAAAACTGGGGTGGTCCACGGGGTGGACACGAACGGCAATGCGGGGGGGAACCAGGGCGTTAGGGCTGGCGGCGGTCGTGGCGAGTGCCATTTCTGTGACCAGTGCAGCGTGTTCGGCTTCGCCACCGACGGGCGCGCCATCTTCGCAGTCCAGGGTGACATCAAAGACGCAAGTGCCAAACTCTTGCGCCATGTCGGCCTGCAATTGCAGGCTTTTGCGCATCCGCGCTTCCACTCCGCTGTAATGGTCACACACCGGCAGCTGAACGCTACCGGCTTGCGCTCCCAACAGAATTTCGCGCGGATGGCTCACTCTGGTTCTCTGTTGAGAATCAGATCAAGTGGGCGACGCCAGCTTGCTCGTCGGTCAACTCTTTCAGAGTCTTGTCGATGCAGCCTTGGCTGAACGCGTCGATGTCCAGACCTTCAACGACTTTGTATTCGCCATTTTCGCAAGTGACGGGGAAGCCGAACATGACGTCTTTAGGAATGCCGTACCAGCCTTGCGATGGGATGCCCATGGTGACCCACTTGCCGTTGGTGCCCAGGGCCCAGTCGCGCATGTGGTCGATGGCGGCGTTGGCAGCCGAAGCGGCCGAAGACAGGCCACGGGCTTCGATGATGGCCGCGCCACGCTTGCCCACGGTAGGCAAGAACACGTTGGCGTTCCACTCTTGGTCATTGATCATGGCCTTGACCGACTCGCCCTTGATGGTGGCGAAACGGTAGTCAGCGTACATGGTAGGCGAGTGGTTGCCCCAGACGCACAGTTTTTCGATGTCGGCCACGGCTTTGCCGGTCTTCGCAGCGATTTGCGACGCAGCGCGGTTGTGGTCCAGACGCAGCATGGCGGTGAAGTTGCCGGGCTTGAGATCAGGCGCGGCCTTCATGGCGATGTAGGCGTTGGTGTTGGCGGGGTTGCCCACGACCAGCACTTTGACGTCACGCGAAGCGACAGCGTTCAGGGCCTTGCCCTGTGCAGTGAAGATGGCACCATTGATGGCCAGCAATTCAGCGCGCTCCATGCCAGGGCCGCGTGGTCGCGAACCGACCAGCAAGGCGTAGTCGGCGTCTTTGAAGGCGGTCATCGGGTCGCCGTGGGCTTCCATGCCGACCAGCAATGGGAATGCGCAGTCTTCGAGTTCCATCATCACGCCGCGCAGGGCTTTTTGTGGGCCTTCGACAGGCACTTCCAACAATTGCAGGATGACGGGCTGGTCTTTGCCCAGCATTTCGCCGGAGGCGATGCGGAACAACAATGCGTAACCGATTTGACCTGCTGCGCCGGTAACGGCAACGCGGACGGGCTTTTTGCTCATGGTGGATAACTCCAGAAGTGTTGAAAACAAGGGTCGCAGTCCCTGGCCGACAACTTTTGTCAGCGGGTCTGTCCGGCGCACCGGACCCGCGCATCAATCCCTACCGATGTGGAGATGACCGCAAGCAAACAGCTTCGAAGTGTACCCGCGAAAACCCTGATTCGTCAATTTGTCTTATGTCTTATATAAGATATGATGGCGCACCTGACGTGCAACTGACCCACACGCCGGATTCAAACCCATGAACAACATTTCCCCATTGGCCGACAGCAGCTTTCCTGCCGCAGACACCGCAGCGACCACGCCTGCGTTCAGCCCGCTGTACCAGCAAATCAAGGGATTGATCCTGCAAAACCTGCAGTCTGGCGAATGGAAACCCGGTGAGTCAATTCCCAGTGAAATGGAACTGGCCGCCCGCTACCGGGTCAGCCAGGGCACCGTCCGAAAAGCCATCGACGAGCTGGCAGGCGACAACCTGTTGGTGCGCCGCCAAGGCAAAGGCACATTTGTCGCCACGCATGCTGAACACCATGTGCAGTACAGATTCCTGAAATTGGCCCCGGACAACGGCAACCTCGACACCGAAGGCCCGGCGCAGCGCGAAATTGTCGATTGCAAGCGCCTACGCGCCACGGCCGACATCGCACGCGCCCTGGCCTTGAGGACAGGCGATGCCGTTTTGCAAGTCCGACGCGTGCTGTCTTTTGCAGGCACCCCCACCATTTTGGAAGACTTATGGCTTCCCGGCGGCCCCTTCAAAGGCCTCACCGCCGAACGCCTGGCCGACTACCACGGGCCCATGTATGCACTTTTCGAGACCGAATTTGGCGTGCGCATGGTCCGTGCCGACGAAAAAATCAGGGCGGTGCTGCCCGACGAGACCCAAAGCCAATTGCTGAAAGTTTCCGCTGGCACCCCATTGCTCAGCGTGGAACGCATTGCATACACCTACAACGACACCCCCATGGAGCTGCGCCGCGGCTTCTACCGCACCGAAAGTCACCACTACCACAATGCCTTGAGTTGACCTGCGCGGGGTGATTGAAAAATCCCCCCGCGTCAGTCATGTGCAATGCTCATGTCAGTTTGTTGCGTTGCAATAGAATCCACCGGTTTGTCATCCAAATTACGAACGCGTTACACCCAGAAAGTACCCACATGACTGAACTAGCTCGAAAGCGGCCTGAATTCCGCAACATCAACGCCCTGAAAGACCTCCCGTCTTACCGCCTTCCAGCGGCCGGCATTGTGTCCATCCTTCACCGCATCAGCGGTTTCCTGATGTTCGCGCTCCTGCCACTCATCATTTGGATGTTTGACAGTTCCATCACTTCCGAAATTTCTTTCGCGAAACTCTCGGCCGCTTTCAATGTGGGCCTCGGCTTTGTGCCAGGCTGGTTCATGAAGCTGGTCGCGCTGGCCCTGATTTGGGCTTATTTGCACCACTTCATCGCCGGTTTGCGCCACCTCTACATGGACGTCTGCCACGCCGTGACCAAAGAATTCGGCAAATCATCGGCCATCGTGACCTTGACCCTCAGCATCGGCCTGACCGCCGTGTTGGGTGCCAAGATGTTTGGTCTGTATTGATCAGCCCCCATCAGAAAAAAGGAAACTGACCTATGTCGACCGTGAACTACGGCTCCAAACGCATCGTGACCGGTGCTGGCTACGGCTTTCGTGACTGGCTTGCCCAGCGCGTGACCGGTACCCTGATGGCCCTCTTTACCGTGATCTTGCTGGCACAGGTGATCTTCACCTCCGGCCCGATCGGTTACGAAGAATGGGCTGGCATCTTTGCTTCCCAATGGATGAAGGTCCTGACCTTCTCCGTCATCCTTTCCCTGCTGTACCACGTCTGGGTGGGCATGCGTGACATCTGGATGGACTATGTGAAACCGCTGGCCGTGCGCCTGGTTTTGCACGTCTTCACCCTGGTCTGGCTGGTCGGCTGTGCTGGCTGGGCTATTCAGGCCCTGTGGCGCCTGTGATTGCGTTGACCTCACACAAAGATAAAACACCATGAGCTATACCAAAGATCAAATCACCACCCGCAAGTTTGACGTCGTGATCGTCGGCGCCGGTGGTTCGGGCATGCGTGCCTCGCTGCAACTGGCCCGCGCGGGCTTGAACGTGGCCGTGCTGTCGAAAGTGTTCCCTACCCGCTCGCACACCGTGGCGGCACAGGGCGGCATTGGCGCTTCGCTGGGCAACATGTCCGACGACAACTGGCACTACCACTTCTACGACACCATCAAGGGCTCCGACTGGCTCGGCGACCAAGATGCGATCGAATTCATGTGCCGCGAAGCGCCCAAGGTCGTGTACGACCTGGAGCACATGGGCATGCCTTTTGACCGCAACCCTGACGGCACCATTTACCAGCGGCCATTTGGCGGCCACACTGCCAACTACGGCGAAAAGCCGGTGCAACGCGCTTGCGCGGCTGCCGACCGCACCGGTCACGCCATGCTGCACACACTGTACCAGCAAAACGTGGCCGCCAAAACCAGCTTCTTCGTGGAGTGGATGGCCCTCGACCTGATCCGTGACGCCGAAGGCGACGTGGTGGGTGTGACCGCTCTGGAGATGGAAACCGGCGACCTGCACGTCCTGCACGCCAAGACCGTGTTGATGGCCACCGGTGGCGCAGGCCGCATTTATGCCGCCTCCACCAACGCCTTCATCAACACCGGTGACGGCCTGGGCATGGCTGCCCGCGCAGGCATTCCTTTGGAAGACATGGAGTTCTGGCAATTCCACCCCACTGGCGTGGCCGGTGCTGGCGTGTTGTTGACCGAAGGCTGCCGTGGCGAAGGCGCGATTTTGCTCAACAGCAACGGTGAACGCTTCATGGAGCGCTATGCGCCCACCCTGAAAGACTTGGCACCGCGTGACTTTGTGTCCCGCTGCATGGACCAGGAAATCAAGGAAGGCCGTGGCTGCGGTCCCAACAAAGACCACGTGATGCTCAAGCTCGACCACCTGGGTGCCGACACGATCCACAAACGTCTGCCTTCTGTGTACGAAATTGGCGTCAACTTCGCCAACGTCGACATCACCAAAGAGCCGATCCCTGTTGTGCCAACCATTCACTACCAAATGGGCGGTATCCCGACCAACATCAACGGTCAGGTCGTGGTTCAGAACCCCACCGACCACAACGCGGTGGTGAACGGCTTGTACGCCGTAGGCGAATGCTCTTGTGTGTCGGTGCATGGCGCCAACCGCCTGGGCACCAACTCGCTGCTCGACTTGCTGGTGTTCGGCCGCGCTGCGGGCAACCACATCGTCGACTTCGCCTCCAAGACCAAGTCACACAAGCCATTGCCAGCCGATGCCACCGACCGCACGCTGGAACGCCTGAACAAGCTCGAAGGCCGTGGCGGCGAATACGCCCAGGACGTGGCCAACGACATGCGCGCCGCCATGCAACAACACGCTGGCGTGTTCCGCACACAAGCCAGCATGGACGAAGGCGTGCAAAAGATCGCAGCCATCCGTGACCGCGTCAATGCCATCGGCCTGAAGGACACATCCAAAGTGTTCAACACCGCCCGCATCGAAGCGCTGGAAGTGGAAAACCTGATCGAAGCCGCGCAAGCCACCATGGTGTCTGCCGCGGCCCGCCGCGAGTGCCGTGGTGCCCACACCGTGAGCGACTACGAGCGTCCAGTGGATGACGCCGTCGCTCCGTTGGGTCGCGACGATGCCAACTGGATGAAACACACCCTGTGGCACAGCGAGTCCAACAGCCTGACTTACAAGCCTGTCAAGCTCAAGCCCCTGACCGTGGACTCCGTGCCACCCAAGGTTCGCACGTTCTAACGATTGTCTGGACCGCTCGCTGAAAAGCCGGCGGTCCACCACCAGAATCCAACAGGAGTTCTTCCATGACCCTACGCACTTTTCAGATCTACCGCTACGACCCCGACAAGGACGCCAAGCCTTACATGCAAACCATCCAGGTCGAACTGGACGGCAACGAACGCATGCTGCTGGACGCCCTGATGAAACTCAAGGCCGTGGACCCCACCATCTCCTTCCGCCGCTCTTGCCGCGAAGGCGTGTGCGGTTCGGACGCGATGAACATCAACGGCAAAAACGGTCTGGCTTGCCTGACCAACATGAACACCTTGCCCGGCACCATCGTGCTCAAGCCTCTGCCAGGCCTGCCCGTGATCCGCGACGTGATCGTGGACATGACCCAGTTCTTCAAGCAGTACCACTCGATCAAGCCTTACTTGATCAACAACAACATCCCGCCCGAAACCGAGCGCCTGCAAAGCCCGGAAGAGCGTGAAGAGTTGAACGGCTTGTACGAATGCATCTTGTGCGCCAGCTGCTCGACCAGCTGCCCCAGCTTCTGGTGGAACCCCGACAAGTTCGTGGGCCCCGCCGGTCTGCTGCAAGCCTACCGTTTCATCGCCGACAGCCGCGACGAAGCCACTGCCGAGCGCCTGGACAACCTGGAAGACCCTTACCGTTTGTTCCGTTGCCACACCATCATGAACTGCGTCGATGTTTGCCCCAAGGGTCTGAACCCCACCAAGGCCATCGGCAAGATCAAAGAGATGATGGTTCGCCGCGCTGTCTGATGACTGTCACACCGATCCTGGAAGACGCGTCACTGGTCGGCGCAGACCGCCTCGCCCCATTGAGCGAGCGGTCGCTGAGCAAACTCCGTTGGCGCAGCCGACGGGGCCTGCTCGAAAACGACTTGTTCATCGAGCGCTTCTTCAATCGGCATGATTCTCGCTTGACCGTAGGACAGGCCCGGGGCATGTATGTGCTCATGGATCTGTCCGACAACGATCTCATGGACTTGCTGTTGCGCCGCAAGGAGCTGCAGCCCGAGATCAGCACCGAAGAGGTGCGTGAAGTCCTGGACATGTTGAGAGCGTGACCCAAACTGGATCACACCTGGAATTTTTGAGGAAACCCACCATGAAACTCGCTGATAATAAAGCCACCCTGTCGTTCTCCAATGGCAGCCCCAGCATCGAGATGCCCGTGTACTCCGGCAACATCGGTCCTGACGTGATCGACATCCGCAAGCTGTACGCACAAAGCGGCATGTTCACCTACGACCCCGGTTTCCTGTCCACCGCCTCGTGCCAATCGGCCATCACCTACATCGATGGCGACAAAGGCGAGCTGCTGTACCGTGGCTACCCCATCGAACAACTGGCCAACAAGGCCGACTATCTGGACACCTGCTACCTGCTGCTCAAGGGCGAACTGCCCGTAGGCCAGGAAAGCAAAGACTTCCACAACCTGGTGAACCAGCACACCATGGTCAACGAGCAGATGCAGTTTTTCCTGCGTGGCTTCCGCCGTGATGCACACCCCATGGCTGTGTTGACCGGTCTGGTGGGTGCCCTGTCGGCCTTCTACCACGACAGCACCGACATCAATAACCCGGAGCACCGCCAGATTGCTGCGATCCGCCTGATCGCCAAAATGCCAACCCTGGTGGCCATGGCTTACAAATACGGTGTGGGTCAGCCTTTCATGTACCCCCGCAACGACCTGTCGTACGCTGGCAACTTCCTGCGCATGATGTTTGGCACCCCTTGCGAAGAGTACAAGGTCAACCCCGTGCTCGAGCGCGCCATGGACCGCATCTTCACACTGCACGCTGACCACGAGCAAAACGCATCGACCTCCACAGTGCGCCTGTGCGGTTCGTCCGGCACCAACCCGTTCGCGGCTATCGCTGCGGGCGTGGCTTGCCTGTGGGGCCCTGCCCACGGCGGCGCCAACGAGGCTTGCCTGAACATGCTGGAAGACATCCAACGCATGGGCGGCATCTCCAAGGTCGGCGAGTTCATGGAAAAGGTCAAAGACAAGAACTCCGGCGTCAAACTGATGGGCTTCGGTCACCGCGTTTACAAAAACTACGATCCACGCGCCAAGTTGATGCAAGAAACTTGCGACGAAGTGCTGAAAGAACTGGGCCTGGAAAATGACCCATTGTTCAAGTTGGCCAAGGCCTTGGAAAAGATTGCCTTGGAAGACGATTACTTCGTCAGCCGCAAGCTCTACCCCAACGTGGACTTCTACTCCGGCATCGTGCAACGCGCCATCGGCATTCCAGTGAACCTGTTCACCGGCATCTTCGCCCTGGCCCGCACCGTCGGCTGGATCGCCCAACTGAACGAAATGATCAGCGACCCCGAGTACAAAATCGGCCGTCCACGTCAACTGTTCACCGGCTCACCACGCCGCGACGTGCAGCGTTGATCGGTTAACACCCGAGCACGAAAGCCCGCCTTGTGCGGGCTTTTTTCTTGGTCCTGCGGGAGCGAGCCCCTGCTCGCGAATGCCTGCTCTGCGCCAATGCCCCCATTCGGCCGCAGGGGCAGCCTCCCACAGACATCACGCGAATGCAGGTATGCCCCTTGTGGGAGCGAGCCCCTGCTCGCGAATGCCTGCTCTGCGCCACCGTCCCCATTCGGCCGCAGGGGCAGCCTCCCACAAACAACCCCATGCCGTCCTGCCAATGTACCTGTGAGATCAATCCACATTCAGACTCTGGACAGCCATCTCTCCGCATAAAATGGCAGGCTGCACAGCAAGGAAGCTCCATGGCACGCACGCTTTACGACAAGATCTGGGACGAACACGTCGTCCACACCGAAGAAGACGGCACCTCCGTCTTGTACATCGACCGACACCTGGTGCACGAAGTCACCAGCCCGCAAGCCTTTGAGGGCCTGCGCCAAGCGGGCCGCAAAGTCTGGCGTGTCAGCTCCATTGTGGCCACCGCTGACCACAACACCCCCACCACCGGCTGGGAGCTGGGCTACGACGGCATCACCGACCCGATCAGCAAAGAACAAATCACCACGCTCGACGCCAACATGAAGGAATCCGGCTCGGCCGCATTCTTCCCTTTCCTGTCCAAGCGCCAGGGCATCGTGCACGTGATTGGCCCTGAAAACGGCGCCACCCTGCCCGGCATGACCGTGGTCTGCGGCGACTCGCACACCTCCACACATGGCGCGTTTGGCGCACTGGCCCACGGCATCGGCACCTCCGAAGTCGAGCACGTCATGGCCACACAAACCCTCTTGGCCAAAAAAGCCAAGAACATGCTCATCAAGGTCGAAGGCACGCTGGCCAAAGGCCTCACGGGCAAAGACATTGTGTTGGCCATCATCGGCAAGATCGGTACCGCTGGCGGCACCGGCTACACCATCGAATTTGCAGGCTCGGCCATCCGCAGCCTCTCCATGGAAGGCCGCATGACGGTCTGCAACATGGCCATCGAAGGCGGCGCGCGCGCAGGCTTGGTGGCGGTGGACGACAAGACCATCGAGTACGTCAAAGGCCGCTTGCTCTCGCCCACGGGCGTGGAGTGGGACCACGCTGTTGCTTATTGGAAAACTTTGCAGTCCGACCCCGGTGCGCACTTTGACGCCGTGGTTGAGCTGGACGCCAGCACCATCGTGCCGCAAGTTACCTGGGGCACCTCACCAGAAATGGTGCTGGGCATCGACGGTCACACGCCCGACCCGGACAAAGAAAAAGATGACGTCAAGCGCGACGCCATTGAACGCGCACTGACTTACATGGGCCTGCAGCCCGGCAAGGCGCTGTCCGACATCACCATCGACAAAGTGTTCATCGGCTCGTGCACCAACAGCCGCATCGAAGACATGCGCGAAGCCGCTGCCGTCGTCAAAAAGCTCGGCCAAAAAGTCGCCAAGAACGTCAAGCTGGCCATGGTTGTCCCGGGCTCTGGCTTGGTCAAAGAGCAAGCCGAACAAGAAGGCCTGCACGAGATTTTCAAGGCCGCTGGCTTTGAGTGGCGTGAACCCGGCTGCTCCATGTGTCTGGCCATGAACGCCGACCGCCTGGAACCCGGTGAACGCTGCGCATCGACGTCCAACCGCAACTTCGAAGGTCGTCAGGGCGCGGGTGGCCGCACCCACTTGGTCAGCCCAGCGATGGCCGCAGCTGCTGCCGTGCATGGCCACTTTGTCGACATCCGCAAATTCGCCTAAAGCGTTCGAGGAATCACACCATGCAGAAATTCACCCTCCTCAAAGGCCTGGTGGCCCCGATGGACCGCGCCAACGTGGACACCGACGCCATCATCCCCAAACAGTTTTTGAAGTCCATCCGCAAAACCGGCTTTGGCCCCAATCTGTTCGACGAATGGCGTTACCTGGACGTGGGCTTCCCCGGCCAAGACCCGGCCAGCCGCAAGCCCAACCCAGACTTCGTGCTGAACCAACCGCGCTACCAAGGTGCCAGCGTCTTGCTGGCCCGCAAGAACTTCGGTTGTGGCTCCTCGCGTGAACACGCCCCTTGGGCCATTGATCAATACGGTTTTCGCTGCGTGATCGCGCCCAGTTTTGCCGACATCTTCTTCAACAACTGCTTCAAAAACGGCCTGTTGCCCATCGTGCTGCCCGAAGCCGTGGTCGCTCAGCTGTTCGATGAAGTCGCCGCCTTTCCTGGCTACGAGCTCACCGTCGACCTGGAACGCCAGGTGATCGTCAAGCCCCAAGGCGAAGAAATCCCGTTTGAGGTGCAAGCCTTCCGCAAGTACTGCCTGCTCAACGGTCTGGACGACATCGGTCTGACCTTGCGCCACGCCGACAAGATCAAGGCCTTTGAAGCCGAGCGACTGACCACCAAGCCCTGGTTGGCACACACCGCCGTCAACGCCAACTGATTCCAGCACCCTTTGTGGGAGGCTGCCCCTGCAGCCGAATGCACGCACATATTTCGGCCGCAGGGGCGGCCTCCCACATTCAGACCCGACAAAAATGAAAATCGCAGTCCTCCCCGGTGATGGCATCGGCACCGAAATCGTCGCCGAAGCCGTCAAAGTCTTGAACGTTCTCGACTTGAAGTTCGAGATGGAAACCGCTCTGGTCGGCGGCGCGGCTTACGACGCGTTTGGCCACCCCCTGCCCGAAGCCACGCTCAAGCTGGCCATGCAGTCAGACGCCGTGCTGTTTGGCGCGGTGGGTGACTGGAAATACGACAAGCTCGACCGCCCCCTGCGCCCCGAGCAAGCCATTTTGGGCCTGCGCAAGCACATGGGCCTGTTCGCCAACTTCCGTCCCGCCATCTGCTACGAGCAGCTGGTGGGCGCGTCCAGCCTCAAGCCCGAGCTGATTTCGGGTCTGGACATTTTGATCATCCGCGAGCTCACGGGCGACATTTACTTCGGCCAGCCACGCGGTCGCCGCATCGCGACCGACGGCCACTTCCCCGGCGCCGAAGAAGCCTTTGACACCATGCGCTACTCCAAGCCCGAGATCGAGCGCATCGCCCATGTGGCCTTCCAGGCCGCACGCAAACGCAAGGCTGCAGGCAAAGAAGGCCGTGTGACCAGCGTGGACAAAGCCAACGTGCTGGAAACCTTCCAGTTCTGGAAAGACGTGGTCACCGAAGTCGGCAAAGAGTACCCCGATATCGCGCTGGACCACATGTACGTGGACAACGCCGCCATGCAACTGGTCAAGGAGCCCAAGCGTTTTGACGTGGTGGTCACCGGCAATATGTTCGGCGACATCCTGTCCGACGAAGCCTCCATGCTCACGGGCTCGATCGGCATGCTGCCCTCGGCCAGCCTGAACACCCAAAACCAGGGCCTGTACGAGCCCAGCCACGGCAGCGCCCCCGACATCGCGGGCAAAGGCATCGCCAACCCGCTGGCCACCATCCTGAGCGCGGCCATGATGCTGCGCTTCAGCCTGAACCAGGACGCCGCCGCCCAGCGCATCGAAGCCGCAGTGCAAAAGGTGCTGGCTCAAGGTCTGCGCACCGGCGACATCTGGAGCGAAGGCACCACCAAAGTCAGCACCCGCGAAATGGGTGATGCGGTGGTCAAAGCCCTCGGCTGAGCTTGAAAAAGTCCAACCGGCTGGAAACAGCCGGTCATTAATGCATTAGCATTCATGACTTTCAAATGATGGAACTTCATGCATGGATAAACGTCAGTTCAGCGAACGCGATATCTGCACAAAGTTCATCACGCCTGCTATTCAACAAGCTGGTTGGCAGCAGCATCAATTCCGCGAAGAAGTCAGCCTCACTGCAGGCCGAGTCATGGTGCGCGGTAAATTGGCTTCGCGCATCAAAAATCCGGATGCCAAGGGAGGCCCCAAACGCGCCGATTTTGTTCTGTACGGAAGGCCCAATGTACCCATTGCCATCGTCGAGGCAAAGCAGGCCAAGTTTTCTGTTGGACACGGCATGCAGCAGGCTCTGGCTTATGCAGAAATGCTGGATGCACCTTTTGCGATCAGCAGCAATGGCGAAGGTTTCCTGATCCACGATCGCACGGGCATCACTCAACCCGCTGAACGCGAGCTCCAACTCAGCGAGTTCCCTACCCTGAATGAACTTTGGCCGCTGTACCAACAGTGGAAAGGTTTGACCAGTCCCGCATCCGTCAAACTCATCGAACAGCCTTTTTATACCGACGGCAGCGGTCGAGCGCCCCACTATTACCAGTCTGTAGCCATCAACCGTGCCATCGAAGCCATTGCACTGGGCCAACAGCGAGTGTTGTTGGTCATGGCCACAGGTACTGGCAAAACCTACACCGCCTTTCAGATCATCTGGCGCTTGTGGAAAGCCAAAGCCAAAAAGCGAATCCTGTTCTTGGCCGACCGCAATATTCTTGTTGACCAAACCATGCAACAAGACTTCGCCCCCTTTGGTGAAGTCATGCACAAGGTCACCAACCGCGAGATTAAGAAAAACTACGAAATCTACCTTGCCCTTTATCAGGCGGTGACTGGCAAGGAAGAGTGGAAACAGATTTACAAACAATTTCCTTCAGACTTTTTCGATTTGATCGTTGTCGATGAGTGCCACAGAGGCAGCGCTGCTGAAGATTCAGCTTGGCGTGAGGTGCTTGAATACTTCAGCAGTGCCACCCATCTGGGCCTGACCGCCACACCCAAAGAAACCAAAGAGGTCAGCAACACCCACTACTTTGGCGATCCTGTTTACACCTATTCCCTCAAGCAAGGCATTGAAGACGGTTTTCTGGCCCCCTACAAGGTCATCCGCATCGCAACCGATGTCGACGCGGTCGGTTACACGCCAGAAAAGGGCAAGGTCGACAAACACGGGCAAGAGGTAGCTCAACGCCAATACAACACCAAGGATTTTGACCGCACGCTTGTACTGGAAAAGCGCACCAAGCTGGTGGCCAACAAGGTTTGGGAGTACCTTAAAGCTACCGACCCGATGGCCAAAACCATTGTGTTCTGTGATGACCAGGACCACGCCGAACGGATGCGGCAAGAACTTGTGAAACTTATCCCAGCCGCCGCCAGCAACCGCCGCTACGTGATGCGCATCACGGGCGACGACACCGAAGGCAAAGCCCAGCTTTCTTACTTCATAGACAACGACGAGCCTTACCCCGTCATTGCGACCACCTCCAAGCTCCTGACCACCGGGGTTGATGCCAAGACCTGCAAACTCATTGTCTTGGATCAGAACATCAACTCGATGACCGAGTTCAAACAGATCATTGGACGTGGTACTCGCCTGCGGGAGGATTACCAGAAGCTCTACTTCACCATCATGGATTTCAAAGGTGCTACGCGCTTGTTCGCTGACCCAGATTTCGATGGCGAGCCGGTGGTGATTTACGAACCCAAACCCGATGAACCCGTTGTACCGCCCGAAATTGAGCCACCAGAAGGAACCCATCCGCCCGGTGTGGCCGAACCCGATCCTCCGCCGTATGGCCCCGGCCAAGAGGGTGAGACTTCAGGCGAAGGTGGTGGAGGCAGTGGTGAAAGCCGAATCAAGTACGTGCTTGATGATGTGGATGTGCGCGTGGCCGTTGAGCGATCGCAATACCTCGACGCAGATGGCAAGCTCATCACAGAAGACTACCGGGTTTTACTGAAAGACGACATCAAAAAGGCGTTGCAAACCGAGTTCGGATCCATGACCGATTTCCTGCGTCGATGGAACAGCACGGAGCGAAAGCAAGCCGTTTTGGAAGAACTGGCCGAACAAGGGGTACCGTTGGCAACACTTCAACAGGCCGTGGCGAACGGCAGCGAGTTGGATGTATTTGACCTGGTTGCCCATGTTGCCTTTGACCAAAAACCACTCACCCGCCGTGAGCGTGCCAACAACGTCAAAAAACGCGATGTGTTTGGCAAATATGGCGATCAGGCTCGCGCTGTACTCGAAGCTTTGCTCGACAAATTTGCCGACCACGGTGTGCAGGACATTGAAGACGCCAAAGTATTGGAATTGCCTCCCTTTGACCAATTCGGCAGCAAAACCCAAATACGGCGCGGTATTTTTGGCGGCGTTGATCAATACACTCAAGCTGTTCACGAGCTCGAACAAGCGCTTTACGACACCAACGATCAGAAGCAGGCCTGAGCATATTGCGCAGGCCAAACAATAAGAACAGAACCCCATGAATCTCAGCAGCACCATCAAGTCCATTCAGGACATCATGCGCAAGGACGACGGTGTTGACGGCGACGCACAGCGCCTCGGTCAGCTCACCTGGATGCTTTTCCTCAAAGTGTTTGACCAGCGCGAAGAAGAATGGGAAGACGACAACGCCAAATACAAATCGCCCTTGCCCGAGCGCTACCGCTGGCGCAACTGGGCCGCACATGTGGCTGGCGCAGATGGGAAGAAAGCCCCGCAAAAGACCCCGACCGAAATCGTTGGCTTCATCAACAACGAACTGTTTCCCGCACTGAAAGAGCAGATTGATGCGAGCAAAAGCCCGCAGCACAAGGTCATCAAACAAGTCTTTGAAGACGCCAACAACTACATGAAGTCTGGCCCCCAGGTGCTGGCCGTGATTGAAAAGCTAGAAGAGACCATCAACTTCCACGACTTCAAAACCCGCGCCAGTTTGGGTGATGTGTACGAACAAATGCTCAACGACCTGCGTGGCGCAGGCAATGCAGGTGAGTTTTACACCCCGCGTGCCATCACCGCGTTCATGGCCGATCGCGTCAATCCGCGCTTGGATAAGCGCGAAACCGTCATGGACCCAGCCTGCGGCACGGGCGGCTTTTTAACCGCTGCCATCGACCATTTCCGCAACCAGCTCAGCACCAAATCCAGCGCCGAAGACAAACGCGCTATTGAAGAACTGATCTTCGGCATTGAAAAAAAGCAGCTGCCTCACCTGCTGTGCACCACCAACATGCTGCTGCACGGCATTGACGTGCCCAGTCAGATCGAGCACCGCAACACGCTAGGCATCGGTTGGAACGAGTGGAGTGCCAACAACAAGATGGACTGCGTCATCACCAACCCACCCTTTGGCGGCTATGAAGACGACGGCGTAGGAAGCGACTACCCTGCAGACCTGCGCACCCGCGAAACCGCCGACATGTTCATGGCGCTCATCATCAAAAAGCTCCTCAAAGAAAATGGCCGCGCCTCTGTGGTGCTGCCCGATGGCTTTCTCTTTGGCGATGGCATCAAGGGCTCCCTGAAAAAGCTGATGTTGCGCGACTGCAAACTGCACACCATCATCCGTCTGCCCAAAGGTGTGTTTGCGCCTTACACCTCCATCAAAACCAACCTGTTGTTCTTTACCAAGGGCACCACGGTGGACGATGGCACCGAACGATTCCATACCGACACCATTTGGTTTTACGAGCACCCTTACCCAACTGGCTACAAAAGCTATTCCAAAACCAAGCCGATCCGGTTAGAGGAATTCAAGCCCGAACAAGAGTGGTGGGGCAATGAGGCCAACGACTTTGCCGACCGCGTGGAAAACGAATTCGCCTGGAAGGTCGACTTCAAAACCAAACGCGAACAGGCCGAAGCCGCCGCGCAACCCCATTGGCAACGCGCCGAAGACCTGAACAACAAGGCTGCAGCTCTGGAGGGCCAAGCCACCGACCTGCGCAAGAGCTTGGTGGGCACCACCGACACCGCCCATCGCGAAAAGATTGACGCCGAAATCACCGAGCTGCGAGCCGCGGCAGAACCACTGCGCCTGCAGGCGCGCGACGCGCAGGCTGCGGGGGACCGACTCTATTGGCCGATCTACAACCTCGACATCAAAAACCCCAACGCGGCCGAGGAAGAAATCCACGACCCCGACGTGCTGCTCGACAAGTTCAAACAGCTGCTAGGCGAAATTGAAGAAACCGAGAACCAACTCAAAGGCGAGCTGGCTGCCGCCTTGGCCCACCACTTCAGCAGTCCTGAGGTCAACGATGCCTGACATCGTTCCCCTGCCCCCAGGTTACGCCGACTGGCTGACCAGTCTCAAAAGCCGCATCCACCAAGCCCAACAACGCGCCGCACTGGCGGTTAACCGCGAGCTGGTGCTGCTGTATTGGCAAATTGGCCAAGACATCCTGACACGTCAGGCCCAACAGGGCTGGGGGGCCAAAGTCATCGATCGGTTGGCGCAAGACCTGCGTGCCGCATTTCCAGACATGAAGGGGTTTTCACCCCGCAACCTCAAATACATGCGGGCCTTTGCCCAAGCCTGGCCAGATGCCGACTTTGTGCAAGGGGTGCTTGCACAATTGCCTTGGTACCACCATCTGGCACTGCTGGACAAACTGCCCAGCCCCGAAGCGCGCCGTTGGTACGCAGCCAAGGCCATTGAACACAACTGGTCGCGCAATGTGCTGGTCATGCAGATCGAAACCCAGCTGCAAGAACGCAGCGGCACGGCGGTGACGAACTTTGAGGCCCAACTGCCCAAGCTCGATTCCGACCTGGCACGAGAATCCCTGAAAGACCCCTACCGATTTGACTTTTTGGGTCTGAGCGCAGAAGCCCAAGAGCGCGAAATTGAACACGCCCTGGTCAAACACCTCACCGAGTTCTTGCTGGAGCTGGGCGCGGGCTTTGCCTTTGTTGGTCGGCAGGTGCTGCTCAATGTGGGAGGCGACGAGTTTTTTATTGACCTGTTGTTCTACCACCTCAAGTTGCGCTGCTATGTGGTCATTGAACTCAAGGGCGGCAAGTTCAAACCCGAACACCTGGGGCAACTGAGCTTTTACCTGACCGCCGTGGACACACAAATTAAAACCGAGCACGACAAACCCACCATTGGCTTGCTGCTGTGCAAAAGCAAAAATAAAGTGGTGGCCGAATACGCCCTGCGCGACAGTGCCCAACCCATGGGTGTGGCGGAGTACCAATTGATTGAATCTTTGCCGACCGAGCTGCAAACCAGCCTGCCCAGCATCGAACAAATCGAGCAGGCACTGGCCGGGGATGAAACTACTGAAGAGGACCCAGCCTGATGGACGCACAAAATTTTTTGGCGGAGTTTGGGCACCTTGCAAATGCGCCGGGCGGGGTGGGCAAGTTGCGGGAATTGGTGCTGCAACTCGCAGTATCTGGCGACCTGACAATTGCTGAAACACCTATTGACGCAGCACCGTTGCTAGAGACTATTGAAAAGCAGAAGAGAGATCACCCAGAAAGAAAAAAAGTAATACCTAAGCAGCCTTACTCATCAAGAGAGCTTATCAAAGCACCAAACCACTGGATTATCTGCCGTTTGGGTGACTTGGCTTTGACGATCATTGGGGGTGGAACTCCATCAAAGAATAACCCAGCTTACTGGGGAGGTGATATCCCTTGGGCCAGTGTTAAGGACATGAAGGAGCTGAAATATCTAGATGACACAGAGGACCATATTACGTTAGAGGGGCTTAATTCAAGTTCATCAAATCTTATTCCGCCTGGTCGAGTGATCGTTTGTACTCGAATGGGCCTTGGCAAGGTTGCAATTAACCGTATTGCGATTGCTATCAACCAAGACCTTAAGGCGCTAGAACTACCAAAGGAAGTGAATGCTGATTTTTTCTTGATCCTCTATCGAACTCGTGAGTTGAAGGGCACCGGAACAACAGTCTCTGGAATAAAACAGGATCAATTGTTGGCATTGCCCGCAGCTTTGCCTCCACTTGAAGAACAAGCCCGAATCGTCGCCAAAGTCGATGAACTGATGGCCTTGTGCGACAAGCTGGAAGCGCAGCAGCAAACCCGCAGAAAAATACAAAACAACCTGCGGCAATCCACCCTGCAAGCCGTCGCCACCAGCCAAAGTCCGCACGAACTGCAAACCAACTGGACACGACTGGCAGGTAATTTTGGCCAATTGAATGATGCGCCGGAAGACGTGGATGAAATGCTGGGAGCGTTGAAAACTTTGGCGGTACGCGGCTTGCTAGTAAAAGCTTCATCTACGCCTCCGAACCTTGATTCCATCAAGGCCGATTGCATCAAGCTGCGCGAGAAATACATTTCCGATGGGTTGATGCGTCGTCAAAAGCAGGTCGACATGGCTGATGCCGCCGAAATCTACCCTGATCATTGGGCGGTCGCAGCATTCGACGAATTGGCTGTTGTCATTGGCGGAGTCACTAAAGGTCGAAACCTTCGTGGAAGGCAGATGATCGTCTGCCCATACTTGGCGGTTGCCAACGTTCAACGTGGCTACTTCAAATTAGAAAACTTAAAGACCATTGAAATTGCTTCTGACGAACTGGCGAAGTACCAAGTCAGTGAAGGCGATCTACTGATCACGGAAGGCGGTGATTGGGACAAAGTAGGTCGTACGGCTATCTGGCGTGGTGGTGCAATGAACTGCTTGCATCAAAACCACGTGTTCAAAGCACGCGTCCCCAGTGCGCATCTTCTCAATGACTGGGTTGAATTGGTTTTTAACTCCGACATTGGACGCAACTACTTTGCTGGAGCCTCCAAGCAGACGACCAATCTCGCGTCTATCAACATGACCCAGTTGCGCAGCTTTCCAATACCGATTCCGCCTATTGACGAGCAACGTCGAATCCTCTCGATGCTTGCCAGGCTGGGGAACCGATGCGGAGAGTGGCGGAGTCAACTCAAAAAGAAGCATTCACTTGCACGGGTTTTAGCCGATGCTGTGGTGTCAGGTTTTACCGGTATAGCCATTGAAAAAGAAGAGGAACCCATGAAAGCCCCTCAAACTGAGTTGATCGCCATGCTGCACTTGGATAACCCCCCCGGCATCAAGGATCAAGCGCCGCTGGCCACCATCTTGGCTCGACACAACGGCGTAATGAGAGCCAAGGATTTGTGGCAGCGCTTTGGTAGCGAGATTGATGTCTTCTATGCGCAACTCAAAATCGAGGTGGCGCAAGGTTGGATACAAAAACCTGCGCCAGCCGTGATGCGTGAAAAACCAACTGACATGGTGAACGCTTGATATGCAGCTGCAGCGCATCCGAATCCCAGCCTTTCGCAACCTCCGCGATCTCGACATTGCGTTCGATTCGCACCTGACACCCTCTGCCAGCGCGTCGGCTGATACCAAGCCCAAGCCCATCCGAAGCCATGCGCTGATAGGCCAGAACGGCACAGGAAAATCCAACCTGATTGAGGCGCTGATCACCATTTTTCGGGACATCGACTTGGGCAATAGAGCGTCCTTGGCCTACACGCTGGAATACAGCATTCGCGGTCATGCGGTGCGTATTGAGGCCACCGAGCAGAAGACCCCTCTTGTCTGGGTAGATGGTGACAAAGTCACTCAAGACTATCTGCGCACCAACGATGATCGCTACCAATTTCCACGTGATGAGCGCCGTGGGCCACGGCTGTTGCCCACACACGTTTTCGCGTATTACTCGGGCCGAAATGAGCGCATTGAAGTGCTTTTCCAGGAGCACCAGCGACGTTTTAACCGCCGCCAAGAAATCACCACAGACGAGGTATTAGACGAACACTTATTGGAAAAATTCGCAGGCTCTGAAGCTGACATTCGCTCCATTCAAGAGGCCACACGCAGGCACGACTCTAGGTTAAAACAAGCAGGCGATGATCGCCTGCGTCGCTTGTTTTATTGTCGTGGCGGCCACAGTCAATTGGTGTTGCTGGCCTGCCTGCTGTCTGATGATCCTGTATTTAAGAAGGTTCTGAAAAATCTGCACATCGAATCACTGGAGTCAGCGCTGTTCGTACTAAAGGAGCCGCACCGTCTTCGTGAAAAGCGCAGAGGCGGCAAGTTTGATGACCAGGATTTGACCGAGGGCGATCCACGCTTTTGGTTCGCACGCGGCAACGTGGTGAGCGAGTTTCTCGACAAGCTATGGCAAGTTTCTTGGGCACCCATTGAGCAAGAGGCCACTAAGCAGATCGACTTCAGGGGGCGAAGCGAAAAGCAAAAGCAGCTTTATCTGTTCGTGCCCAGTCAGGAAAAATTAAAGAAACTTGGCGAGCTGGTGGGAAGCCCAGATAGCTTTTTCCGTTATGCAGAGGGCGCGTACATCGGCGACCTGATCGACGAGGTGCGCATCACCGTCAAGAAACGAGACGAACACGGCGGGAAGGTGAGTTTCACCCAACTCTCTGAAGGTGAGCTGCAAATGCTCACCGTGCTTGGTCTGATGCGCATTACCCGTGAGGATAATTGCTTGTTCTTGCTTGACGAGCCCGACACCCACCTCAACCCCATTTGGAAGCTCCGCTATTTCGACGACATCGAGGGCGTGCTTTCGCCCGATGACGCCATGGTGCAGGGTGAGTCACAAATCCTCATCACCACGCATGACCCAATGATGGTGGGCAGCCTCAAGCGGGAACAGGTGCACATTCTGAGGCGGCAAGGTGGAAGCACAGTAGTGGACGTGCCGTTAGAGCATCCACAAGGCATGGGTGTAACAGGCTTGCTAAAGAGTGAGTTGTTTGGCCTTTCGTCCACGTTGGACATGGAGACAGAACGACGCTTATTCCGTCGCAATGAGTTGCTCGTTAAGTTGGCGCGCACACCAGATGAACATGCTGAACTTAGTCGTCTGTCAACCGAACTTGCAGACCTAGGCTTTTCTACGTCTGATTTCCGTGACCCTGATTACGCGCTGTTCGTGCGAAAGATGGCGGAACACAGGAAGTTCCGAAAACCTACGCTCAGCCCAGATGAGCAGGCCGAGCAAAACAGGGTTGCGGACGAGATCATTGACGAGATTCTGAGAGAGGAGGTCGGCAAGTGATTTTCATCGACCTAGAACACAAACGGCCGACGGACAGCGACATTCCGGGCTGGACCCCATGGACTCAAGCGCAATGGGATACATGGTTGGTGAAGTCCGCGCAGTTAGTGGCTGACATGGCAACACTACAGGCCTCGAACAAAAAGGACGAACGTAATACCCTGATCGATGCCAACGGCCCGCACTGGGGTGCGCTCAAGCAGTGGCTGTTGGCGCTGTCGGGCGGCAAGTGTTGGTTCTCTGAGGTGCGCGATCTCTATTCGCATTACGACGTTGAGCATTTCCGGCCCAAGAAGGAGGCCAAGGCCTTGGATGGCACAGGGCGTGACGGCTACTGGTGGCTTGCTTTCGACTACATGAATTTTCGGGTTTGTGGAAACGTTGGTAATCGCAAAAAGGGCGGCTGGTTCCCATTGCAACAGGGCTCGCTTTGCTCTGCGTTTGACACGCGATGCGAGGAATCCGAGGTGCCCTACCTGCTAGACCCGATCGACGACGACGATGTCTCGCTCATCGCATTCGACGAAGAGGGCAAGCTCATCCCTATGCCGGGCAGTTCCCTTTGGGAGCAAGAACGAGTCAGTGAGACCGTAAGGCGCATGAAGCTCAATGAGCATGTGCCACTGGCAGAAGCGCGCCGTAGCGTTTGGCAGAAGGTAGATGCTTTGATTCAAGACTTTCTAGCCGCAAAAGCTAAGTGCGCATGCGGAAAGAATCCGGCGGCAAAGGCTAAGCTACTGGAAGTTCGCGCTAAGGTACGGGAATTGACAGATAGGTCAGCCGAGTTGTCATCGGTGGCACGTTGGTGCCTGCAAGTCCGCAATGAGCCACAGCTATTAAGATTGATCGGATAAGACGTTGAAATGAAAGATGGACATCGCAGGGGAAGTCTGACCTCTATCTGGAGTCAGACCTTACTGCAGCCTTTATGGAGACAACACTGATCAACAAAACCTAGATCTTCGACTGCGCTACCGCTGACGAAGCTTGAAGAAAACCAAAAACCAGATACACCCCTGACACTTACCCCGAAGCCACAACAGGCCCCCGTGTAAGGCCCACTAAAGCCTATCCGTTACAATGTTTTCCCATGTTCCACGCCCGCCTTTTCTCCCTGAACCAGATCACTGCCGCTGCAGTGGCTGCTGGCGCGCGTGCAACTTCCACAAAAACCACGACCATTAAGGGCTGATCCGGCCTGGTTCGTCGTGCGCCCCTCCCGGCCAGACGAGCCGGGCAAACAGTCTGGTCTGACACTGTTTTAAAAACTGAAAGGGCGTTGAAATGAGCAAGTTAGTAGGTTTGGTCGGCTGGCGCGGCATGGTCGGCTCGGTTCTGATGGACCGCATGATTCAGGAAAAAGACTTTGACCTGATCGAGCCATTGTTCTTCTCCACATCGAACGCGGGCGGCAAAGCCCCTTCGATGGCCAAGAACGAAACCACACTGCAAGACGCTTTCAACATCGAGCAGCTCAAACGCTGCGACATCATCATCACGGCCCAAGGCGGCGACTACACCTCTGAGGTCTTCCCTAAGCTGCGCGCTGCGGGCTGGACTGGCCACTGGATCGACGCGGCCTCGACCCTGCGCATGGAAAAAGACGCCGTGATCATCTTGGATCCGGTCAACATGCCCGTGATCAAAAACGCCTTGGCACACGGCGGCAACAACTGGGTGGGTGGCAACTGCACCGTCTCGTGCATGCTGATGGGCGTGGGCGCTTTGTACAAAGCCGGACTGGTCGAGTGGATGAGCACCCAGACTTACCAAGCCGCGTCTGGTGGCGGCGCACAACACATGCGCGAGCTGCTGACCCAATACGGCACCCTGAATGCCGAAGTCAAAGCCCTGCTGGACGACCCCAAGAGCGCGATTCTGGAAATCGACCGCATGGTCGTGGCTAAACAACGCGCCCTCACGGCAGCTGAGACCGCCAACTTTGGCGTGCCACTGGGCGGTTCGCTGATCCCCTGGATCGACAAGGATCTGGGCAATGGCATGTCCAAAGAAGAGTGGAAAGGCATGGCCGAAACCAACAAGATTTTGGGCATGGGCGAGGGCTTCAACTCTGCCGCCATTCCAGTGGACGGTTTCTGCGTGCGCGTGGGCGCGATGCGCTGCCACAGCCAAGCCCTGACCTTCAAGCTCAAAAAAGACGTGCCCGTGGCCGACATCGAAGCCATGATCGCCGCCGACAACGAGTGGGTCAAAGTGGTACCCAACACCCGCGAAGCCACTGTGAAAGACCTGACCCCCGTGGCAGTGACCGGCACCATGACGATCCCTGTGGGTCGCGTGCGCAAGCTGGCCATGGGCCCTGAGTATGTCGGCGCGTTCACCATCGGTGACCAGCTGCTGTGGGGCGCGGCCGAGCCGCTGCGCCGCATGCTGCGCATCTTGCTGGACGCTTGATGCCGGGGCGCAGCATTCTTTTGTGCGTGACCGTTCGGTGACCCAAGACGCCACTGAAAACATGCTGCGCCTGAACCGCTTCCCGCAAAAAAACCCAGCTCTGCCAAGAGCTTGGGTTGTGGCATCGCTGCTGGCCTGTGCCAGCTTGTCGGTCAAGGCGTTGACGCTGGGCCAGTTCTCGGTGGAATCAGGTTTGGGCGAACCGCTTCGGGCCGCCATTGAGATCACGCAATACAAGGTCGAAGACCTGCGCAAGCTCAAGGTACAGCTGGCAGAACCGGCCAGTTTTGAACAAGCAGGCATGGCGTTTCACCCCGCCCTTCAGGGCCTGCAAACCCGCTTGGAGTTTCGCGGTGACGGTAAACCCTACATCGCCTTGACCGGGCAAACACCGGTCAACGAGCACTTTGTCGATGTGATTGTGGAGGCCCAGTGGCCTTCAGGCCGTCTGGCCATGAACTACACGCTGCTGGTCTCGCCCGTCGGCGCATTAAAAGTCCGAACAGACAAGCCCCAAGGTGATGCAGCGGCCACCACAGCGGTCATCGCGCCTGTGGTCTCCCCGCAAGCCTTGGCGGTCACCGCAGCACCCGCGGTTGACAACACCGTTCGCAATGCCGAAGACGCCATCACCGTGCGGGCAGGCGACACCGCCTCGAAGTTGGTTTTGCGCCAAATGCCTGCCGGCGTGTCACTCGACCAAATGTTGCTGGCCATGGTGCGCGCCAACCCCGAGGCTTTCATCGAAGGCAATGTGAACCTGCTGCGCGAAGGCGCCCCAGTTCATCTGCCCAACGCGCAAGAGGCTGCGCAAATTTCGGCCGAAGAAGCCCGGCAAACGGTGATCGCACAAACTGCGGACTTTGTGGCCTATGCCCGGCGTCTTGCGCAATCCACCTTGAAGGCCACAGACACGGCCAGCCGCGAAATGACCGGTAAAGTCGCCACCGAAGCGCCCACCACGGTACCGGTCCCCACCGAGCAGGACAAATTGACCCTGAGCAAACGGGAAGTCACGGCCGACAGTGCAGAGGCCCGCTTGGCCGTGGAGCGCGAAATCCAGGACAAAACCGAGCAACTCGCGGCGCTGAAAAAGAACCTGGAAACCTTGAAGTCCTTGTCGGCCCAGCCCGGCCCCGAAAAAACAAGCCTTGCCGAGCCCTCGGCCCTGAAACCTAGCCTTCCCGTTGCGGCTGCAGAAGCTCCTTCGGCCCCCTTGCTGGACACCATCAGCCGCAACCCAAGCATCTGGGCTTGGGTCATGGCCTTGCTGGCAGGCATGGCTGGCTTGGTGTGGGTGGTCAGACGCCGCCCTGCAAAACCCGTCGATTTGTTTGGCACGGACAGCCGTTTGGCTCCAGCACGTCAGGCCTCGCCATTGCCTTCGGGCCTGCCGCCTCAATTTGCCGGTCTGGACTTGAACCTGACACCCGCAGCGGACACTACGCCTGGCCCGCAAGCGCCCCACACAACAGGCCAAAGCCAGTGAGACTCGCACTTGGCATCTGTTACTCCGGCACGGCTTACCAAGGCTGGCAAAGCCAAAGCACGGGCTTGACCATCCAGGACAAGCTTGAAAAAGCCTTGGCCAAATTTGCCGATGTACCGCGGGTCAGCACTTTGTGTGCCGGCCGCACCGATGCGGGTGTGCACGGCTTGATGCAGGTGGTGCACTTTGACACCGAGATCGAACGCGACACCCATTCCTGGGTGCGGGGCACCAACCGGTATTTGCCTCCAGACATCGCGGTGCAGTGGGCGCAAGTGGTGCCCGACAGCTTTCACTGCCGCGCCAGTGCCACGGGCCGGCGCTATGTTTATGTGCTGCTCGACTCGATCGTGCGCCCCAGCCTGGAAGCGGGCCGCGTGGGTTGGGTTTACCGACCGCTGAGCGAAGAGGCCATGCGTCAGGCCAGCTTGCATTTGTTGGGTGAACACGACTTTTCTTCATTCAGAGCCAGCAGCTGCCAAGCCTTGTCGCCCGTGAAGACACTGCGGCATATCCGCATTGCCAAGCACGGCGCATATTGGCGCTTCGAGTTTGAGGGCAACGCCTTTTTGCACCACATGATCCGCAACATCATGGGCTGCTTGGTCACCATTGGCCAAGGCAACCAGACGCCGGACTGGATGCGCGAGGTGCTACACGCCAAAAGCCGCGATGCAGCTGCCCCCACGTTTTCGCCTGACGGCCTGTATTTTGCCGGGCCCATCTACAGTCCTGAATGGGGCCTGCCCGACACCACCCCCGCTTTTGATTGGTTGCCATGACGCCGCAACAACGCACTCGCATCAAAATGTGCGGCTTCACTCGCGAAGCCGACGTGATGGCCGCCTGTGCTGCCGGCGCAGACGCCATTGGTTTTGTGCTCTACCCGCCCAGCCCACGCAGCGTGAGCATTGAACGTGCGGCCGAACTGGCCCGTTGGCTGCCCGCCTTTGTGATGCCCGTTCTGCTGTTCGTCAACGACACGCCCGAGCGCATCCAGTCAGCCTGCTCGGCTGTGCCCGGAGCCTTGCTCCAATTTCACGGTGATGAGAGCCCCGAATTTTGCGCAGCCATGAGTCTGGCCACAGGTCGTCCCCACCTCAAAGCCGCCCGAATCCCCCTGTCCGGGGTGGCCGACTTCGACTTGCTAGAATTTGCGCTCCTTCACCAGCAAGCCCAAGCCCTCTTGCTCGACGCTCATGTCGACGGATACGGCGGCGGCGGGAAAACATTCAATTGGTCACTGCTGCCACCAAACGTCAATGCTCACCTCGTTTTGTCTGGTGGACTCACACCTGCAAACGTGGGCGATGGCATTCGGGCGCTGCGCTCACGCGGGCTGTCGCTGGCCGTTGACGTGAGCTCGGGCATCGAGGCCGCCAAGGGCCTGAAAGATGCCGAAAAAATCCAGCAATTCGTGGCAGCCGTGCGTGCGGCCGATGCTGACCCCCTTTGAATTTTTCCCGGGCTGAACCCCGGCACCACTTGCCATGTACGACTACCAACAACCCGACGCCAAGGGCCATTTCGGCATTTATGGCGGCAGCTTTGTGTCAGAAACCCTGACGCACGCCATCAACGAACTCAAAGCCGCTTACGTCAAATACCAGCACGACCCTGAATTCATCGCCGAATTCAAGTCCGAGCTGGCGCACTTTGTGGGCCGCCCCTCGCCCGTCTACCACGCAGCCCGCATGAGCCGCGAGATGGGCGGCGCGCAGATTTTCTTGAAGCGCGAAGACCTCAACCACACTGGCGCGCACAAGATCAACAACACCATTGGCCAGGCCATGCTCGCCAAACGCATGGGCAAGCCGCGCATCATTGCCGAGACCGGCGCGGGCCAGCACGGCGTGGCCACGGCCACCATCTGCGCCCGTTACGGGCTGGAGTGCGTGGTTTACATGGGCGCTGAAGACGTCAAACGCCAAAGCCCCAACGTCTACCGCATGAAGCTCCTGGGCGCGACCGTGGTGCCTGTCGAATCCGGCAGCAAAACCCTGAAAGACGCCCTGAATGAAGCCATGCGTGACTGGGTGGCCAACGTGGACAACACCTTCTACATCATCGGCACTGTGGCGGGCCCGCACCCCTACCCCATGATGGTGCGCGACTTCCAGAGCGTGATCGGCGAAGAATGCCTCACGCAAATGCCCGAGATGTTCAAGAGCCTGAAAATGGCCGAGGAACAGCCTGACGCGGTGATCGCCTGCGTGGGCGGTGGCAGCAATGCCATGGGCATCTTCTACCCCTACATCCCGTTTGAAAAAACCCGCCTGATCGGCGTGGAAGCGGCCGGTGAAGGCATGGACACGGGCAAGCACTCGGCATCGCTGCAATTGGGCAGCCCCGGCGTGCTGCACGGCAACCGCACCTACATCCTGCAAGACGAGAATGGCCAGATCACCGAAACGCACAGCGTGAGCGCCGGTCTGGACTACCCTGGTGTGGGCCCCGAACATGCTTTCCTGAAAGACATTGGCCGCGCCGAGTACGTCGGCATCACTGACAAGGAAGCGCTCGAAGCCTTCCATTACCTGTGCCGCACCGAAGGCATCATCCCGGCGTTGGAGTCGAGCCACGCCGTGGCCTACGCCATGAAGCTGGCCAAAACCATGCGCTCCGACCAGTCGATTCTGGTCAACCTGTCGGGCCGGGGCGACAAGGACATCGGTACCGTGGCCGACTTGTCGAACGCCGACTTCTATTGCCGCCCCAGCTGCCAGGGCCAGTCGGTCAAAGGCGGCGAGCAGCCCGTCAATTTTTCCAAATAATCCCTCGTGGGAGGCCGCCCCTGCGGCCGAATGGTTTTCTTCGTTGTTCACCCATTCGCGAGCAGGGGCTCGCTCCTACAAAGACAGAAATGGTCATTCCATGAGCCGCATCGACGCCACCCTCTCCGCCCTCAAAGCCCAGGGCCGCAAAGCCCTGATTCCCTATGTCACGGCCGGTTTCCCGCAAGCGGGCACCACCGTGCCCCTGATGCACGCCATGGCCGCAGCCGGGGCCGACATCATCGAGCTGGGGGTCCCTTTCTCTGACCCATCGGCCGACGGCCCCGTCATCCAGAAAGCCGGTGACAAAGCGCTGGCGCTGGGCATTGGCACCGTACAGGTGCTGGCCATGGTGCGCGAGTTCCGCCAGACCAATGCCACCACCCCGGTGGTGATGATGGGCTACGCCAACCCCGTGGAGCGCTACGACCAAAAGCACGGCACCGACAGCTTCATCCGCGACGCCTCGGCCGCCGGTGTGGACGGCGTGCTGATCGTGGACTACCCGCCCGAAGAATGCGTGGAATTTGCCGCCAAACTGCGCGCCCACAGCATGGACCTGATCTTTTTGCTGGCCCCCACCAGCACCGACGAGCGCATGCAGCAGGTGGCCCAGGTGGCCAGCGGCTATGTGTATTACGTGTCGCTCAAGGGCGTGACGGGCTCGGGCACCCTCGACACCGACGCGGTCGAAGCCATGCTGCCGCGCATCCGCCAGCAAGTGAGCGTGCCGGTGGGCGTGGGTTTTGGCATCCGCGACGCCCAGACTGCCAAAGCCATCAGCCGCGTGGCCGACGCGGTGGTGATCGGCTCGCGCCTGATCCAGCTGATCGACGCCGCCCCGGCAGACCGCATCAATGCCGTGGCGGGTGAGTTCCTTTCGGGCATCCGACAAGCGCTGGACGCCTGAGCCTGAGCCTTTCACACCCGCACCGCCCCACTGAAGGTGCGGCACGGCGGCGGGGTCAACTGCGTGTTTGACTCCGCTCAGTCTTCACCCTCTCCCACGCATCCTCGACCCAGTCACACAAAATGCCACGGGTCTCCCGAGGGTCGATGATGTCCAAAATGCCGAACTTCTCGGCCGTGCGGAACGGCGAAGTCATGTTCAGGTAAAAGGCCTCCAGCTCGGCACGCTTGGCGGCCGGATCGGGCGCGGCGTCGATTTCGGTCTTGTGCGCGGCCATCACGCCGCCTTCGATGGGGATCGAGCCCCAGCGGGCCGAAGGCCAGGCGTAACGCAGGTTCAGCGCCTCGCCGTATTTGGGGGCATGCAAGGCCCCGGCCATGCCAAAGCAGCGGCGAATCAGGATCGACACCCAAGGCGATTGGCAGTCGTGCAGCGCTTCGCCCACGCGCAGGGCACCCAGCAGCGTGCCGTCGATCTCTGCTTCCAGCCCGGTCTGGTTGCCCGGCTGATCGACAAAGTTGACCACCGGCAGGCCGAACTGGCTGCACAGCTTGACGTGCCGTTCCATCTTGTAAGCCGCCTGCAGCGTCATGGCACCGCCTTGCACTTTCGGATCATTGGCGATCACGCCCACCGGCATGCCGTTCAGGCGGGCCAGCGCGGTGATGACCGAGCCGCCCTGGTAGCGGCCCATCTCAAACAAGGAGCCGCTGTCCATGACCGAGGCCAGGATTTTGCGCGGGTCGTAAATCTTGCGGCGGTCACGCGGAATCGCGTCCTTGAGCCAATCGTCGGCCCGCCAGGGATCGTCCTGCGGCGCGGTCACGGGGGGCAGGTGGTGCACGCTGCGTGGGAGGTAGCTCAAAAAGCGTTTGGCTTGCGCAAGCGCATCGGCTTCGTCTTCGGCCTCGTTGTGAACCAGCGCGCTCTTGCGGTGCACCATGTGCCCGCCCAAGTCGTTTTTGTCGACCTCTTGCGCATACGCCTGCCGCACCACATGCGGGCCAGCGGCCATGACTTGTGCCTGATCGCGCACCATCACCGAAAAATGCGAGGACAGCACTTTGACAGCCCCTTGCCCCACACAGGCCCCGAGGGCCACCCCCACCACGGGCACCGTCTTGAGCAGCTCCTGTGCAGGCCAGCTCGGATATTCAGGAATCTTGGTGCCGCCGATTTGCATAAGCAGCTTGACGCTGCCGCCGGCCGAATCGACCAGACGCACCAGTGGCATGTGCAACTGATGGGCCATGCGCTCGATGTAGATCCATTTGTCGGCAATGGTCGCCTCGGAGGATCCGGCCCGGATCGTGAAGTCGTCCGCATGCACCGCCACCTTGCGGCCATCGATGCGGCCGGTACCCACAATGGCGTTGGTGGGCTCCAGCCGTTCAAACGCACCGTCTGCGCTGTAGCGGCCTTTGCCCGCCAGCGCACCCAGTTCGCGGAAGGTGCCGTCATCGAAGATCGCGTCGATGCGCTCGCGGGCGTTCATGCGGCCACTGGCCTTGAAGCGCGCCAGTGCCTCGCCGCCGCCCATGGCACGGGCGTGTGCACGCCGCGTCTGCAGCTCGCTCAGTTCAGCGGCCCATTCACCTGCAGGTTCAAAAGTTGTCCAGCCTGTCATGCCGCCCCCAGAGCCAGTGCACTCACCAAAGCGCGGGTTTCGGTCAGCTCGGCCTCCAGGTAGCGGTGCGAATCCACATACCCTTTGAACATCGGCTGGTTGCCAGACTTCTCGACCATGGCCCGCCACTCGGAGGATTCGGCCACTTTGCGCAGTGCCTCTTCCCAAAAGCGGATCTGTTCAGCATCCACACCGGCAGGCAACAGCACGCCGTTGTAACTCACATAGTCGGCAGCCACGCCTTGCTCACGCCAGGTGGGAATGCCGGCCAGCAGGCCGGTACCCCGACGCGGTGCAGCACTGGCCAGCACGCGCACCTTGCCCGCTTGCACCTGCGGCATCACGGCGGGGCTGGTGGCCGAGACCACGTCCACATTGCCCCCCAGCAAGGCGGTCATGGACTCGCCCGATGAGCGAAACGGCACCACGGTCAATTTGTCCACCGCGATGCCCGCCACCTTGAGCGGCTTGGCGATCGCCAGGTGGGTGTTGAGCCCACGGGTCGGCGCGACCGCAAAGCTGACTGCGCCCGGATCCTGCCGCAGGCGTGCCAGCAGGTCCTGCAGGGTTCGCAGCGGGCTGTCAGCGCGCACCGCCACCAAAGAGGTTTCTTCCACCATCATGGCTACCGGCACGAATTCGCGCATGTCGGCCTTGAGGATGCCCGTGGCCTGACCGGCAATGCTGCCAGTGTGAAAGGTGCCGAGGTGGTGCGCGTTGCCGCGATTGCGCTGCAGCTGCTGCAGCCCCAGCAAGCCGGCAGCGCCAGGCTTGTTGTCGGCCAACACGGTCTGGCCGTTCAAGAGCTGCATTTTTTCCAGCACGGTCTTGATGCCACGGGCATACAAATCCACCGAGCCACCGGGGGCCACGCCAATCACGTAGCGGATCATTTCGGATGGCTTCCAGCCCGCCTCGGTGGCCAGCACCGAAGGCACCAGCGCAGCGCCTGCCATCAGGCCCAAGGCCTGGCGACGGTCAATCAATGTGTTCATGAGATGTCCTTTCAGATCGGGGAAGAATTCACAAAAAGTGCAGATGGCCATGGCCAACAGGTCATGCGGGTGGCCACCCCAGTTCTTGCAGCACTGCTTCGGTGTCCTGGCCCAGGGTCGGCCCGGTACGCACGATGGCACCGGGGGTGGCCGACAGGCGGGGCACGATGCCCGTCTGCACGGTGTGCCCCAGCTGCGGATGCGGCACTTGTTGCAGCATCTGACGCGCCCGGAAATGCGGGTCCTGAAAAATGTCGGCGATCGTGTACACAGGCGTCGCAGGCACTTGTGCCTGTTGCAACATCTGCACCAGCGCAGGGGTTTCAAAGCCCCGGCTCCAGTCGGCAATGATGGCGTCGATGGCCCGCATGTTCTCCGGCTTGCCCCGTGCCTGAATGGACTCGAACCTCGGATCGGTCAGCAAATACGGCTTTTGCATCAGGGCCACCAGACGCTGCCAAGTCGGCTGGCTGTTGGCGGCAACCAGCACCCAGCCGCCATCCTTGGCCGGATAAGAACTGTTGGGGGCCATCGAGGGCAGGTTGGAACCCTCGCGCATCGGCACAATGCCCAGTTTGTCGTGCGCTGGCACGATGGGCTCCATTTGGGTAAATGCCGCCTCGTAAAGCGCAACATCCACCACCTGCCCCTTGCCGGTGTGCTGGCGCGCATGGATGGCGGCCATGGCACCAAAGGCGGCATAGACAGACGACAGGTAATCGGTGGTGGCCAGCGCCACGCGAGCGGGCGGGCGGTCTGGGTCACCGGTCATGTGGCGCACGCCCCCCACCGCCTCGCAGATCGCGCCGTAGCCGGGCTGACCGGCATACGGCCCGTCCTGACCGAAACCACTGATGCGCACCATGACCAGGCCCGGATTGCGGGCCGACAGGGCTTCATAGCCCAGCCCCAGGCGCTCCATCACGCCGGGGCGGTTGTTCTCCACCACGATGTCGGCGCGGGCCATCAGCTCAAAAGCCACGTCGCGGCCCTGCGGGGTTTTGAGGTCAAGCACCACCGAGCGCTTGTTACGCAAGATGGAAGCGGCATACAGCGAGACGTTGTCAATGTGCTGGCCCATCTGGCGCACCGGGTCGCCCTCGGGCGGCTCGATCTTGATGACGTCAGCACCAAAATCTGCCAGCAGCCGAGCGCAGGCCGGCCCGGCAATCGTGGTGCAGACTTCGATGACCTTGAGGTCGGTCAGCGGGCCCTGACGTTGCGGCTGTGGCTTTACCCCTTGATCAGCCGGGTAATGATCAGCAGGGTGTTGGACGGACGCATTCATGACCGGGCCTCGCGTGTGCCCAGCAAGCGAACGGCCTCGTGTGCCGACTCGTCCATGCGCTGGCGTGTGAGTTGGACCAATGCCTCCACATCGCTGGCTTGCAGCGCCAATATCGCCTGCTCCCACAGCTGCACCGAGCGCTGACGGCGTTCCAAAGACGCCAGCCCGAGTTTGCTGTAACGCAGCGTCTGCAAAGAAATCGAGGTCAGCATGCGCTGCAAGCGGCTGTTCCCGGTCAGGCGGACCACCAGGATCAACAAGCGGTAAGTGGTCTCGGCATAGGACTCTCCTGCTTCGGGGTCCTGCGCCAAAGTTTGCAGGCGGTGGGTGCCCGCCACCATCAAAGGAATGAGCTCCGGGCATGGACGCGACATCAGGCGACGCACCGCCACTTCAAACAGCCCGGCACGGATATCGAGCAGCTCGGTCAGCTCTTGCGCACTCAGCTCGGTCACGATGGCCCCTCGCCGCGCCAGCAAAGTGGCCAGACCTTCCCGCTCCAGAATGCGCAAGGCCTCGCGCACCGGCCCACGGCTGACCTGAAATTCATCGGCCAGCTCCTGCTCGCTGATGCGCTCACCCGGCAACAAACGGCCATCCAGAATGCGCTCGCCCACGCGGGCCGCGATCTGTTCGGGCACCGTCATCGTGGGCACATCCTGGTCCGCAAACAGTCGAAACACGACCGCGCTTTCCCATTCTTCTGCCGAAATCCGGGTTAATTCGATGTTGTTCATGTCAGCTCCCCGCTCAGTCCAAGGTGACCAGCCACTGGCCATCGGCCACCGCTTCGCCCTCGTTCACGAAGACTTCGCGCACCGTCCCGTCAGCGGGCGCGTCCACCGGAATTTCCATCTTCATGGATTCAACGATCAACAGCCCCTCACCGGCCAGCACCCGTTGGCCGGGCTGCACCAGCACTTTCCAGACACTGCCACTGATTTCAGAATGGATTTTTTTCATGAATTTACCTTTGAAAACATTGAGATTGTTAACAATCTTAATGTTTTTCAAATCAGTGAAAACCCTTCAGAGCACAAACGGCAGCCAACTTTGCAAGTCAATGCCGCACGGTCATGAATCTCAAGGGGGTGCACGGGTCAGGTGTTTCGGGTACCACCGCCTTGAAAGCTTCGCCATGTGAAATGGGCTCTGTCCCGTTTCAACGATAATTCGCCGCTGAAGGAGATCCCTCATGAGTTGGCTAGAAAAATTGCTTCCCCCCAAGATCCAGCACACCGACCCGGCCGATCGTCGCCAGGTGCCCGAAGGCTTGTGGGTCAAATGCCCCAGCTGCGAGACCGTGCTCTACAAGACCGACCTCGAAGAAAACCAGAATGTCTGCCCCGGCTGCTCGCACCACCTGCGCATCGGTGCCCGCGCACGCCTGAACGGTTTCCTGGACGGCGAAGGCCGCTACGAAATCGGTCAGGAAGTGGTGCCGGTCGATGCCTTGAAGTTCAAAGACAGCCGCAAATACCCTGAGCGCCTGAAAGAAGCCATGAACAACACGGGCGAAACCGACGCCTTGGTGGTCATGGGTGGTGCCGTGCACAACATCGAATTGGTGGTGGCCTGTTTTGAGTTCGACTTCATGGGCGGCTCCATGGGCTCCGTGGTGGGTGAGCGTTTTGTGCGCGGCGTCGAAACCGCCATCGAGCAAAAAGTGCCTTTCGTCTGCTTTACGGCCACCGGTGGCGCACGCATGCAAGAAGGCCTGTTGTCGCTGATGCAAATGGCCAAAACCAATGCGGCGCTGACCCGTCTGGCCAAAAAAGGCCTGCCCTACATCAGCGTGCTGACCGACCCGACCATGGGCGGCGTGTCGGCCGGTTTTGCCTTTTTGGGCGATGTGGTCATTGCCGAACCCAAAGCGCTGATCGGTTTTGCCGGTCCCCGCGTGATCGAAAGCACCGTGCGCGTAACCTTGCCCGAAGGCTTCCAGCGCGCCGAGTTCCTGCAAACCAAAGGCGCAGTCGACTTCATTTGCGACCGCCGCGAACTGCGCAAGACCATCGCCAGCACCTTGGCCATGCTGCAGCGCCAGCCGGCCGATGCGGTGAGCTGACACGGGCCAAGGTATTCGGCCGCAGGGGCGGCCTCCCACAAATAAAAAGCGCATCAGGTCTTGGGTGGGAGCGAGCCCCTGCTCGCGAATGACTGCCGGAGCCTGTCAAGCGATTGGGCGACTCAGTACATCCAGCTCATTTGAAGTTGGGCCAGCACCATGCCCACAATCTGTAACACCAACAGCAAGACCACGGGTGACAAATCCACCCCGCCAATCAGGGGCACCAACCGCTGAAACGGCCGCAAAAACGGCTGACACAAGCGCGCTGCCAGGCTGTACATGGGCGAGCCGGGGTTGACCCAGGACAGCACCGCCAGCACCAACACCAGCGCACTCAAGGCCGACACCACCAGCTGGGCCATGCCCACCAGACTGACCAGCGGCAATAAGCCCAAAGCGCCCTGCCCGCCCGCCACCAGCCACAGCAGCGTGTACTGCAGCAGTTTGATGAGGAAGGCCCCCACCAGACTCGACAAATCCCAAGCCGACCATGATGGAACCACCCGGCGCAAGGGCAGCAGCAACCAGTCGGTCACCGCAAACACAAATTGGCCCAAAGGTTGGTGAAAAGAAATGCGTTGCCACTGCATCAAAAAGCGCAGCAAGCAGGTGCCTGCAATCAGGCCCGCCACCACATCCAACACCAAGCTCACCATCTGGAACAACATTGTTTTTCTCCTGCTCGTGCGATGATACCCAGATGCCTGAACGCGAAGCCCCATCTCCCGCCGCCTTGACGGAATTGCCCTTGTTCCCATTGGGCACGGTGCTTTTTCCCGGCGCTTTGCTGCCCTTGCAATTGTTTGAGTTGCGCTACCTGCAGATGATTGGCGAATGCGAGCGGCAGGGCACCGGTTTTGGTGTGGTCACCCTGACCCGGGGCCGCGAAGTGCACCGCCCCGGCACAGCGGCCGAGCAGTTTGAGGCCCTGGGCACCCGGGTGCAGATCGAGCGCATCGAGCGGCCCCAGCCCGGTTTGGTCATGGTTTGGTGTCGGGGCGTGGAGAAGTTTCGCATCGAGGCCACGCAGCAGCGCAGCGACGGCCTGTGGCTGGGCCGGGTGCAATCCTTGCCACCCGAGCCCGCCGTGCAAGTGCCCGAAGACCTGCAACACCTGTCGGCGCAAATGCACGAGGCCCTGACTCAGCTGAGCGCCCAGCCCAGCGTGGTGCTGCCCTGGAACGAAGCCTGGCGGCTGCAGGACTGCAGCTGGCTGTCCCACCGCTGGGGCGAATTGCTGCCCCTGCCATTGCAGATGAAATACCGATTGTTTGCCCTGCAAGAACCCTTGATGCGGCTGGAATTGGTGGGCGATTGGGTGGCTCCGCCTGAACCATTCACCAAGAACCCCAACAGCCCGGGCCCAAAGCCCTCTGCAAACTCTTAAAATAGACGGCTTTGCGCCTTGGCGCAGTCACAGTTCCCCCGAAACCCCGGTTCAGGTGCCCAGCGCATCCAGCCCAACCACTGCCCGCCATGTCCGACACGAACGCCAACGCCCAAACGGCACCAGCACCTGCGCCAGCCCCACAAGATGAAAACCAGCTGATCGCCGAGCGCCGCGAAAAACTCAAAGCCATGCGCCAGGCACAGGCCGACGGCAAGGGCGTGGCCTTCCCCAACGACTTCAAGCCCGAACACCACGCCGCCAACCTGCACCAGGCCCATGGCGAGAAAGCCGCCGAAGAACTGAACGGCGAAGGCGTGGCCAAGACCACTGCCAAGGTGGCGGGCCGCATGATGCTCAAGCGCGTCATGGGCAAGGCCAGCTTTGCCACGCTGCAAGACGCCACGGGCCGCATCCAGGTCTATGTGACCCGCGACGATGTGGGTGAAGACCTGTACGCCCTTTTCAAGCACTGGGACTTGGGCGACATCGTGGGCGTCGAAGGCCATTTGTTCAAGACCCGCACGGGCGAGCTGTCGATCCACGCCACCAGCATCCGCATGCTCACCAAGAGCCTGCGCCCCATGCCCGACAAGTTCCACGGCGTGGCCGACCAGGAAGTGAAGTACCGCCAGCGCTATGTGGACCTGATGACCGACGAAGCCGCCCGCAAGCGCTTTGTGGCCCGCAGCAAGGCCGTCAGCGGCATCCGCGAGTTCATGGTCCAGCATGGCTTTTTGGAAGTCGAAACGCCCATGCTGCACCCCATTCCCGGTGGTGCCAACGCCAAGCCCTTTGTGACGCACCACAACGCACTCGAGCAAGAGATGTTCTTGCGCATCGCGCCCGAGCTGTACCTCAAGCGCTTGCTGGTCGGCGGCTTTGAGCGCGTGTTCGAGATCAACCGCAACTTCCGCAACGAAGGCATCTCGGTACGCCACAACCCCGAGTTCACCATGATGGAGTTCTACGCGGCGTACTGGAATTACCAGGACCTGATGGGCTTTACGGAAAGCCTGATCCGCGACGCGGCCATGACCGCTGCGGGCACGCTGGATCTGACCTACAACGGCAAGCCGGTGGACCTGAACAAGCCCTTCGCACGCATGACGATCCGCGAAGCCATTGTCAAGCACACAGAAGCCGGTGACAACGTGGACAACGCCGAGTGGCTGATCAATGCCTTGAAAAAGCTGGGCATGAGCGAAGCCAAAGACAAGCTGTCCACACGGAGTCTCGCCAGCCTGCAGGTGTTCTACTTTGAGCAAACCGTGGAAGACAAGCTCTGGGAGCCGACTTTCATCATGGAACACCCCACCGAAATCTCGCCGCTGGCCCGCGCCAACGACACACGCCCCGAAGTGACCGAGCGCTTTGAGCTCTACATCACTGGCCGCGAGTTCGGCAACGGCTTCAGCGAGTTGAACGACGCCGAAGACCAAGCCGCACGCTTTCATGCGCAAGTGGCTGCCAAGGACGACGGCGACGACGAAGCCATGTACTACGACCACGACTTTGTGCGTGCGCTCGAATACGGCATGCCGCCTGCTGGTGGCTGCGGCATCGGCATCGACCGCCTGATGATGCTGCTGACCGACAGCGCGAGCATCCGCGACGTGATCTTGTTCCCTGCGCTGCGCCACGTGCAGGAATGAGCAGCGCAAGCGCCTGAAAGAAAAATGGCCCGCTGATGCGGGCCATTTTTTGTGGGGGAATACCGTTAAAGCACTGTCACTTGAAGATCGTGCTTGATGTACAGATCCAGACCCCAATGGGCATTGCTGTAAACCTTGTAGTTGGTCGCGTCCAGCTGCTGAGTTGTCGGCTGATTCCATGTTTGATCTGCCGACGATCCCACCAAGTCATCGAGCGACACTTTGTCACCTGCATCACCATCGATGCGCATTTGCCGATGGCCGTTCGACACAAAACTGTCCTTGACGCCAAGCGCCAGCACATCGCCCATGGTCAGTTTTAAGGTGTCATTTCCGACACCATCGGTCATCACGATGTGGTTGATCGCCGCTACAGAGTTCACTGCAGGGTTTATCGAATGAGCATCAGCAACATTCAATAAAGTTTCTTGTCCCAGAGCGAATTGGAGCTTACCAACAGCACCAGCTAAAGCAGCAGCGCCAAATGTTTTAGGGGTTTTAAAACTAGCGGACAAACTGTCTTGATTTAAGTAAACACCAGTGACGTTCGATGCAAATGCCCAAGCATCATCAACTGCAGGTGTTTGAGGGTTATCTACACTGGTCAGAGTTTTAGCTTCATTGCCCGCCAAATCCCAAAATCCCATCTTGAACATGCCATTATTGGTTGCATCAAGTAGTGAGACAGCGATGGTTGAAATTTTATTAGCAGTCGATGAGGCCCAATAGTTTCCTAACTCAGAGGAGTTAGCTGTAACCGGCGCACCCCATGTAGAGCTGGAACTTGATCCATTGAATGCCAATTCAAAAACAGGCACCACCCGGTCCACGCCAAACGACTGATCCCAAGCTTTCAAAATATTGCCAGCGTTGTCCACCAAGGTCGTCTTCAACAGGTATTGGTCATTGTTACCCGCTAAGTCGATGGTTGGCTTGAATGCCCATGCGCCAGTCGTTGCATCGGGGGTGATGTACGCGTAATCGACCGTTGTGCCGGTGATGCCCACCACCTGCACCAAGAGTTTTTGCGTAGCAGCGTTGTAGTTGGTGATCGTTCCGTCAAATTCTGGTTTCGACTGATTGGTTAAAAAATCGTCTTTGTCAAAATCGAACTCTGACTGTGTCATCTTGGTCAAGTTGAACGATGGGGATGGGTCAAGCACCTCCGACAATCGGTCCACCACAAAGGGGGTTCCCGAAAAGGGTTGCGATGTGTTGCCTGCCGCATCCTTGACCACCACCGAATAAGTCACCGGCCCGTTGTCCAATGCATCGGTATCGGGAATTTGGACCACAAATTGACCTTGCGCATTTTTGGTGGTCGAGGTGTAAATTTTCCCGTTCAAGGTGACCGTGGCGCTGACGGCATCAGCGTCAGCATCAATCAACAACCTCGGCGTGTTGTCGGCCGTGATGCCATCGCTGTTGCTCACCCCGGTATCGTCTTCGGGCGCCAATCGGGCAGCGCTGATTTTGGGTGGGGTTGTATCGGGTACACCGCCACCGCCGGTATCGCCTCCCCCTCCCCCACCAGCCCCCAACAAAGCCAATGGTGCAGCCAGCAACGGGTTAAAACCCGCCACAGCGACCAGTGCGCCGACGGCAGCCCCCGAAGCAGCGACCGGTTCCCCACCGAGGGCCATGCCGATATTGGAAGCACCATCTGGCAAGTTGCCCATCAAGGCCGATGTTTGGCCTGACTCTGGCGTGTAGGCGTAGTAAACGCCGGGATCGGTTTCCCCGATGACGGCCCCAAAGCCTGACACGGTCTGTTCGTAGTAATCGGTGATCACCAGATCGGCCTCTTCGCGGCCTTCGAAACTGATGCGCAAGTCATTGCCCGCGCGTTTGACGCGGATGTTGTCCGGCCCTTGCCCTGTGGCTTTGTCAATGAGTTGGTAGCGCGCGCCGGGGATGGCCTTGACTTTGAGTGCCCCCCACCATGAACCCGGCTCTGGAACTTCGTGGGTCGTGGACTTGGCCGAACCCTGATTGGCTTTGACGATGACTTGGTATGCGTTTTTCATGGCTGATGTGTCAGATAAGAAGGTGTCAATAGGGGCTTACCGTTTGGCACCCGTCACGATGATTTCCACACGGCGGTTGGGTGCATGACACAGCTTGTTTTCTGGTGTGGGGCTGTTGCCGCATTTGAGCTTGACCAAATGCGTTGAGCCCTCTCCTTCGACCTTGAAGCCTTTGGTGGGTCGCAGCCCTCTTTCTTGCAGCTGTTGCGCCACTACCTTGGCCCGCTCCATCGACAACTTGGCATTCGATTTGGGTTTGCCAATGGCATCGGTGTGCCCAACGACCCGGATGCGCTCGACCTCTGTGAAGTCACGCTTGAGTCTTTGGGCCATGATTTCAATGGCGTTGTAGCTGTTGGCACGCAACTCGTCCTTGCCGAACTCAAACAAGGCATCGGATTCGAGTGCATAAAGCCGTGGCACGGGCGGCTTGGGCGCTGCAGGCTTGGGTGGTGTGGGCAGCACAGACACCGGCGCTTGCGCCAGCACGGGGGCAGGTTCCTGGCAATCCTGCACCACAGGCGCACGGGACACCGTGTGGATTTGCTGCGCTGTTCCCGTCAGTTCCCGCTGGGCCTGGGCCGGCGGCACCTCCGCCAGGCGTCCGGGTTCCTGGACTTTGAGAAACAGGGTTTTACCGGCCTGAAACGTCCAAGACTGTCCCGTGCCTTGCCTGCCGGTGTGCATTTTGTTGGCGTCTGCAAGCACCGCGTGAAAAGCCACGGGGCCAGCCAAAGCACAAAACTCGGAGTAGCCGCCTTTCAACAAGGAGGCGTGATAACGACCATTCAGGTAAATGTTGACTGGCTCGTCGGGCGCGATGGGCCCTTGTCTGTAAACGAGTACCCGAGCTTGCTTGACGGGTGCGGCCTGCGCCACTGAAAACCGGGCCCCAAAAGGTTCAACGGTCTGGGAGATGGGCTCTGGGGTTGGGAGTTCTGTCCGTGTGGTGTCTTGAGCTGCGGCTTGAAAAACACAACAAATTAGCAAGGCTAATGTTTTTATTGATTTATTTGATTTTTTATACCAGGCGCGATCAGATTCAAAGTGGCTCACAGACTCTCCGACAAGCTGAAAACCTCAAATGTATCTTAAATGCCTCAAAAAAATACCAGTGATATCCCTTTACAAGTAACAAAAATACAAGAACACCTCATTTTCAGTACTTCAATATTGCAATCACTACAAACTCTGCAGCCTGCGAAATGGCCTGAATTCAATGAGGCGGTAAGCGCTGCGCGTTGTCCACCACTTCGCGCGCTTCGACGTCCACCACCTGGGCGTCTGTGGCTTGCGTCTGCCCCCAAGGGTCTGCACCTGTTGATCTGCGAAAACCGCCTTGGCTGAAGTTTTGGCGCATGGCGCGAAACTGCTGCCAAACCAGCACCACTTGGGGTTTGCGGCCAGTGAGCAGCCAGCGCAAAGTAGCCCACACGATGTAAATGCCTAATGCTCCCACCAACAAGGCCAGCACGATCAGGCCCGCCAGAGCTAGGAAAATTTTGGACAGCAATTGGTTCATGGATGGGTGAATGGACGAGGTTTTGGGAGATGGATGAGCGCAATCTCGGCCATCGCATCAGGGGCGTGCAGGCCAAGTGGCCATCTTGTCAGGGCAGGCGGTCAAGCGCCTGCATGTAGTCGGCAGAGCGCACCAGCTCGTCCCAAGGGCGGGCGGGTGATCGGGGCAAAAGGTTCAAACGCCGCTCTTCGCTGATCTCGCTGGGCGTCCAGTGGCCCTTGAGCTGAGCTTCAGCCAGCTGGTCGAGCACTTCGTCGAGTTCTACGCCACCGTTCACGGCCGAGCGGTTGCACAGCAGCGCCAAGTCACAACCTGCTCGCAGTGCGGTGATCACGGCTTCGGTGTAGCTGAGGGTGCGCCCGTCCATCTGGCGGGCAGCGGCCATCGACAGGTCGTCGGTGCAGACCACGCCCTGAAAGCCCAGCTGGGCGCGCAGGATCTCTTGCAGCCAGCGTGGCGAGAAGCCTGCCGGGCGGCTGTCGACCTTGCTGTAGATGACATGTGCAGGCATCACGGCCGTGAGCACGCTGGTGAGCCAACGGTAGGGCTGCGCGTCGTCGGCCAGGATGGCCTTGAGGCTGCGCTTGTCCACCGGCAAGGCCACATGCGAGTCGGCTTTGACAGCGCCGTGCCCGGGAAAGTGTTTGCCACAGTTGCCCATGCCCGCTTGCAGCAAGCCCTGCATCAGGCTGCGGGCGAGCAGGCTCACCACACGTGGGTCGCGGGCGAAGGCGCGGTCGCCAATGACACCGCTTTCGCCATGATCGAGGTCAAGCACAGGGGTGAAGCTGAAATCGACGCCGCAAGCGCGCAATTCGCTGGCCAGCACAAAGCCTGCCGAGGTGGCCGCCTCGCAGGCCTTGAGCACGCCTGAGCCAGGCAAGCCTTTGTCGTCTTTTGACCAGAGTTCACCCAATGCACGCATGGGGGGCAGATGGGTGAAACCGTCGGTGCGAAAGCGCTGCACGCGCCCGCCTTCATGGTCCACCGCGATCAAGAGGTCAGGACGGATGTTTTTGATGTCGGCGCACAAGTCGGTGAGCTGCGCCCGACTTTGCCAGTTGCGGCCAAACAAGATCATGCCGCCCACCAACGGATGCGCCAGACGGCGGCGGTCCACGTCGGTCAGTTGATGGCCTTCGATGTCGATGATCAGGGGGGCGTGGATGCTCATGGGTGTTCCAAGTTCAAGAGTCAGTTCGGGGTGAACCACCCCATATCAAGGGGCAACGCTGACAGAAACCGGCAAAGTGGCCGTGGCAGCGGTCTCGACCACGCAAAAACTCGCGGCGTATTCGGACTCGTCGGTCACGGTGATGTGGGCTTGCAGGCCCTTGGCTTCAAACCATTCTTTCAGCACCCCGTGCAACACGATGACCGGCTGGCCGCTGGGCAGTTTGCCGATTTCGCACAGCCGCCAGGTCATGGGCATGCGCATGCCAAGGCCGATGGCTTTGCTGAAAGCTTCTTTGGCCGAAAAGCGGGTAGCCAAATAGCGCACACCGCGCTCGGGCCAACGCGCGCTTCGGGCCTTCCAGGTGGCCATCTCGGCATCAGACAGTACCTTGGCGGCAAAGCGCTCGCCGTGCCGCTCCAGGCTGGCCTTGACGCGGCGGATGTCGCAGATGTCGGTGCCGATGCCGTAGATCATTTTTGCAGGCAAGCCAAATAGGCGTGTACCGTGGCGGCGTAACCCATCTCCAGCGCGTCGGCCATGAAGGCGTGGCCAATCGAGACTTCTTGCAGGCCTGGCACGGCCGCCACAAAGGCAGGCAGGTTGTCGCGGTTCAGATCGTGCCCGGCGTTCAGGCCCAGGCCTGCAGCCAGCGCGGCTTGCGCAGCATCGGCATAGCGCTGCAACTGCGCCGCATTCTCTGGCGTGCCCCACGTCGCCGCATAGGGCTCGGTGTAAAGCTCCACCCGGTCAGCACCCACAGCGCGGGCGGCGGCCATTTGCTCAGGCATAGGGTCCATGAACAGGCTCACGCGCACGCCCAGGGCCTTGCACTCGTCGATCAAGGGCTTCAAGCGCTCAGCATCTTGCGGAAAGGTCCAGCCGTGGTCGCTGGTGAACTGGCCTTCGCTGTCGGGCACAAAGGTCACCTGGTGCGGGCGCACTGTGCGCACATGGTCCATCAGGTTGTGAAACGGGTTGCCTTCGATGTTGAACTCGCGGTCTGGCCAGGCCTGCATGAGGGCGGTCAGCTCGGGCACGTCGCTCGCACGGATGTGGCGCTCGTCGGGACGGGGGTGGATGGTGATGCCTTGCGCGCCCGCTTGCAGGCACAGCTGGGCCGCGCGCGTGACGCTGGGGATGCCCAGGTGGCGGGAGTTGCGCATCAGCGCGACTTTGTTGACGTTGACCGACAAGGCCACACGTTGCTTGGAATGGGTCATAGGGTTTGCAGGTCCAGCATCATTTGGCGGGTGCGCAAGGCGCCGACACCGCAATGGTAGTTGAGCATGAGGCGCAAGGGGCGCTGCAGCGGCCCCAGCAGGTCGGCGCATTCGCGCAGCAAAGCGGCCAACGGGCTGGGGTTGTCGAGCGCGGCTTGCAGTGCCAGCCATTGCGCGCCACGCAAGGCGTGTCGGCTGTCTTCGGGCACCCATTGCAGCCCGGCCTCGGGCACCAGGGTGTAAAAGCCTTCAGGCTCCAGCAGCTTGAGCGTCAAGGTTTGCAGGTTGAGTGCAGGCAGCAAGCCCATGTTTTTGAGCAGCAGCAGCTCAAACGCCCGCAAGGCCCATTGCAGGGCATCGGGGTCGCCACTGGCCAGCAAGCGCACGGCAGCGGCGTAGACCTCGAACAAATGCGGATGGGGGTCGTCTCGGGCCGTCAGGCGCATCAGCAATTCATTGAGGTAATAGCCCGACAGCAGGGCTTCTCCCGTGGGCATGACGTGACCGCCCACCCATTCGGCCGATTTGAGTGTGCGGATGTCGCCATCGCCCCCAAAAGCCAGCGACAAAGGCTGCAAAGGCAGCAGCACAGGACGAAAGCTCGATGTCGGCCGCTTGGCCCCCTTGGCCACCAAAGCCACCCGGCCGTGGTGACGGGTGAAGACCTCGAGGATCAGACTGGTTTCGCTCCAGTCGTAGCGGTGCAGCACATAGGCTGGCTCGTCTGCGATCCGCTTGGTGGCCATTGAAAGTGGGGTTACTCGTAACCGAAGCTGCGCACGCGCGCTTCGTCATCGGCCCAGCCCGAACGCACTTTGACCCACAGCTCGATGAACACCTTGGCGTCCAGCAGCTTTTCCAGCTCGACCCGCGTCTCGGTGCCAATGCGTTTGAGTTTTTCGCCCTTGTCACCGATCACCATGGCCTTGTGGCCTTCGCGCTCGACCACGATGGTGGCCGCAATGCGCAGCATGCGCTTGGACGTGCGGCCCGCTTCTTCTTCGAACTTGTCGATCACCACCGTGGAGGTGTAAGGCAATTCGTCGCCCGTCAGACGGAAGAGTTTTTCGCGCACCATTTCGCTGGCGAGGAACTTCTCGCTGCGGTCGGTGAGTTCGTCTTCGGCATGCCACCAGGGCTGCTCAGGCAGGTATTTTTCGCAAATGCCCAGCAAGCGCTCGATGTCTTTGGGCTGCTTGGCCGACATGGGTACAAACTCGGTGAAGGCGTGGCGCTCTTGCATGCTTTGCAGCCAAGGCGCGATGTCGCCACGGCGGTGCACATTGTCCAGCTTGTTGGCTACCAGCAAAACCGGGATGCCGGGCTTGAGCAGGGCCAGCACTTTGGCGTCCGCTGGCGTGAAGCTGCCCGCCTCGACCACAAACAGCACCAGATCCACATCGCTCACAGCGCCGACCACGGTCTTGTTGAGCGATTTATTGAGCGCGGTGCCGTGGATGGTCTGGAAACCGGGCGTGTCCACAAACACATATTGGGCCGCGCCCTGGGTGCGGATGCCGGTGATGCGGTGGCGCGTGGTTTGGGCTTTGCGCGAGGTGATGCTGATTTTTTGGCCCACCAGGGCGTTGAGCAGCGTGGATTTGCCCACGTTGGGTTTGCCCACAATGGCCACCAAGCCGCACCGCTGGCCCTCCACCGGCACAGGCGCGGGGGCGGCAGCAACTGGGGGCAAGGCGGCGTCTTCGGACGCATCGCGTGGCTGAATGGTCACACCCGCGATTTGAACGGGGCGGCGCATGGTTTGCTCTTGAGCCGTACGCTCCGAGTCAGTGGCTTTCTTGTCGGTGCTCATGCGGCGCTTTCAGATTTCAAGGTGAGGAGCATGGCGGCTGCCGCTGCTTGTTCGGCTGCGCGACGCGATGCGCCCGAGCCTTGTTGGGTTTGGCGCAATTCGGTCACTTCGCACGAGACCTCGAATTGCTGGCGGTGCGCCGCGCCGGAGGTGCCGACCACGGTGTATTTGGGCAGCGCGAGCTTGCGCCCTTGCAGCCACTCTTGCAGCTCGGTCTTGGGGTCTTTGCCCACCGCCTGCATGTCGGGTTTGATGTCGACCTGGGCAAACAGGCGCTCGACCAGCGCTTGCGCATCCTTGTAGCCACCGTCCAGGTACACAGCGCCAATGATCGCCTCAAGGGCATCGGCCAGGATGGACGGACGCCCTTGCCCGCCCGAGCGCATTTCGCCCTCGCCCAGCCGCATCACGGCCGACAAGTCCAGGGTTTTGGCCAATTGGTGCAGGGTGTCCTGCTTGACAAGGTTGGCCCGCACACGCGACAAATCGCCTTCGGGCAAGCTGGCCAGCTGGGTGTACAGCATGTGCGCGACCGAGAGGTTGAGCACCGAATCGCCCAAGAACTCCAGACGCTCGTTGTGGTCGGCGCTGAAGCTGCGGTGCGTGACGGCCTGCTGCAACAAGCCTGGCTGGCGAAAAGCGTAGCCCAGGCGAATTTGCAATTCAGACAATGCGGGAGAAACAGCGGATGTGATGGCCACGCTCACCTCAGTCAAAAGCGCCAATGCGCTTGAGGTTGCCAAAGTTCATCCACACGAAAAAGGCTTTGCCAACGATGTTGGCGTCCGGCACAAAACCCCAATAGCGCGAATCCAGCGAGTTGTCGCGGTTGTCGCCCATCATGAAATAGTGGCCTGTTGGCACTTTGCAGGTCACGCCCTCCACGGTGTAGTTGCAGTTTTCGCGTCCGGGAAACTGGTCGGCACCGGGTATGAAGGCGGGACGGTCATCGTCCAGAATGGTCTGGTGCGGCTTGGCACCCAGCGTTTCGCTGCGGTGCTTGAAGTAACGCATGGTCGACTCGTCAAAAAAGTCGGGCAAGGCCTGGGTGGGCAGCTCTTTGCCATTGATGGTGAGCTTCTTGTTTAGATAAGCCACCTCGTCGCCGGGCACACCCACCACACGCTTGATGTAGTCCACCGTGGGCTTGGGCGGGTAACGGAACACCATCACGTCGCCGCGCTGCACAGGCGTGCCATCGGTCAACTTGATGTTGGCCACAGGCAGGCGAACGCCGTAGTGGAACTTGTTCACCAGGATCAAATCACCAATGTGCAAGGTCGGGATCATCGAGCCGGACGGAATCTTGAAGGGCTCAAACAAGAACGAACGCAAGATGAAGACCACCACGATGACAGGGAACAGGCCTGCGGTCCAATCGAGCCACCAAGGTTGCATCAACAGTTTTTCTTGCGCTTCCTTGATGTCGGTGTCCACCTTGTCGATGCCCATCTTGGCCAGGTCTGCGCGGCGCTGCGCAGTTTCGGCTTCCAGTTGGGCAGCGGCCTTTTGGCGCTGTGGCAAAAACACAAAGCGCTCGGCCAGCCAATAAATGCCCGTGACCACGGTGGCCAGCAGTAAGAGCAACGCAAAGTTGCCCTCAATGAAGCCCGTATACCAAGCACCGGCATAGCCCACAAAGGCGGCCAACACCAAAGACGTTAAAAACTGCATCAATCTTCCACCTGCAAAATGGCCAGAAACGCCTCTTGAGGCACTTCGACCGAACCAATCTGTTTCATGCGCTTTTTACCCGCTTTTTGCTTTTCGAGCAGTTTGCGTTTGCGCGAAATATCGCCACCGTAGCACTTGGCCAGCACGTTTTTGCGCAAGGCCTTGATGCTTTCACGGGCAATGATGTTGGCACCAATGGCGGCCTGAATCGCCACGTCAAACATCTGGCGGCTGATGATTTCGCGCATCTTGGCGACCACAGCACGGCCACGGTACTGAGACTGCGAACGGTGCACGATGATGGACAAGGCATCGACCTTCTCGCCGTTGAGCAAGATATCGACCTTCACCACATCAGAAGCCCGGAATTCCTTGAACTCATAGTCCATGGACGCATAACCCCGGCTGACCGATTTGAGCTTGTCAAAGAAGTCCAGCACGATCTCGCCCAGCGGCATTTCATAGGTCAGCATGACCTGACGCCCGTGGTAGGCCATGTTGATCTGAACACCCCGTTTCAGATTGGCCAGCGTCATCACCGGGCCCACATAGTCTTGCGGCATGTACAAATGCACCGTGACGATGGGTTCCCGGATTTCCTGCAACTTGCCCTGATCGGGCATTTTGGAAGGGTTTTCGACCATGACCACTTCGCCGTCCGGCTTGACCACCTGATACACCACGCTGGGCGCGGTGGTGATCAGGTCCTGGTCGAATTCACGCTCCAGACGCTCCTGCACGATTTCCATGTGCAACAGGCCCAAAAAGCCGCAGCGGAAACCAAAACCCAGCGCTTGCGACACTTCGGGTTCGTAGTGCAGCGAGGCGTCGTTGAGTTTGAGTTTTTCCAGCGCGTCGCGCAGTGCGTCGTACTGGTTGGCTTCGGTCGGGTACAAACCGGCAAACACCTGGGGCTGGATTTCCTTGAAACCAGGCAGCGCTTCGGTGGCGGGGCCCAGGTTGTTGGGCAGTTTCTTTTCCAGCGTGACGGTATCGCCCACCTTGGCCGCTTGCAATTCCTTGATGCCCGCAATGATGTAGCCCACCTCACCGGCCTTGAGCAACTGGCGCGGCTCGTTGGCCGGGGTGAACACACCCAGACTGCCGGCTTCGTAGACGGCGTTGCTGGCCATCATCTTGATTCGTTCGCCTTTGTGCAACACACCATCCACCACACGCACCAACATGACCACGCCGACATAGCTGTCAAACCAGCTGTCAATGATCATGGCGCGCAAAGGTGCATCGGGGTTGCCCTTGGGTGGCGGAATACGTGCCACCACGGCTTCGAGGATTTCTTCGATGCCCATGCCGGTTTTGGCCGAACAGGGAATGGCGTCGGTCGCGTCGATGCCGATCACGTCTTCGACTTCGCTGCGCGCATTGTCCGGGTCGGCGTTGGGCAGGTCCATTTTGTTGAGCACCGGCACCACTTCCACACCCAGGTCGAGCGCGGTGTAGCAGTTGGCCACGGTCTGGGCCTCGACGCCCTGGCTTGCATCCACCACCAACAAGGCACCTTCGCAAGCGGACAAGGAACGCGAGACTTCGTAAGAGAAGTCGACGTGGCCAGGAGTGTCGATCAGGTTGAGGTTGTAAACCTGTCCGTCTTTGGCTTTGTAGTGCAGCGCAGCGGTTTGCGCCTTGATGGTGATGCCCCGCTCTTTCTCGATGTCCATCGAGTCCAGCACCTGGGCTTCCATGTCACGCGCTTCGAGACCGCCACACCGTTGAATCAAGCGATCGGCCAGCGTGGATTTGCCATGGTCAATGTGGGCAATGATCGAAAAATTTCTGATGTGATTCATCAAGCAACGTCTGCAAGTGTTTGTGGATCAAGGATCCGTAAAAGAAAAAAGGGCGCGTCTGGTGGTGACGCGCCCTGAACCAACAATCTATGGCAACTGCGATAGTTGGGACTTCATTGTAGGCAAATTGGCCCACGCGCACAGCCCCAAAAACACGTTTGGCAGGTCGTTGCTGCTTTGCAACATGAACTTTATACACATGTTATCCACAATCAATTGCATATCTGATTGAACAACTTGTGGGTCATCTGTGGATCACCGGTGGACTCCTGTGTGGAATCTCGCATCGTGAATTCACCCCTGCGCTTTATGCCATCTATTAATGGTCAAGACCACCAATTTTATCTAAATTCGTTATGAGAGACCAATAAAGTTAGTTGGCGCAAACTTTAAAAATCTTTTTAAAGAAGCCCAAATTTTTTCCAGATCTCCATCTGAAAGCCCTGAATTGAACCGAATGCCCTCCTGAGGGCTGTGGACTCTTGACAAGTCCACGGCTTCATTTGCCAGGTCGGATCAAGACATATTGCGCTCCATCGCCACGGCGAATGAGCACATTGATGGGCCGATTTTTGTCCACACGGGACATGATCAGCTCAAACTCCTTGAGAGAGGTCACCTCAACATTGGCGATCGCCAAGATCAAATCCCCTTCGCGAATGCCAGCGCGTGCGGCCATGTCGGTGGCCGCATCAACACGCACCCCACCGCGCACACGAAACTCTTTCTTTTGCGCCTCGGTCAAATCACTGACTGCCAAGCCCCAAGGCTGACCAGTGGTCGCTGGTGCTTTTTTCTCAGGCGATGCCGCAGCCACTTTTTCGGGCTCAATTTCAGCCACCGTGATGTTCAAGTCTTTATGGCCACCACGGCGGAAAATACTGATACCCACTTTGCTGCCAGGCTTGGTGTTGCCAACCGCCCGAGGCAAGTCTGCAGGCTTGTCGATCAACTTGCCATCGAAGCGCGTGATGATGTCGCCAGCTTCCAGGCCCGCTTTGTCTGCGGGGGAGCCTTCTTCGACACCGCGCACCAGAACACCTTGCGCCTTGCCCAAACCAATCGACTCAGCCACCTCTTTGGTCACCGGTGCAATCTGAACCCCGATGCGGCCACGGCTGACGCGGCCATTGGCACGCAGTTGCTCACTGACGCGGATCGCCTCGTCCATGGGAATGGCAAACGAGATGCCCATGAAGCCCCCCGAACGGGAATAAATCTGGCTGTTGATGCCCACCACCTCACCACGCATGTTGATCAACGGCCCACCTGAATTGCCGGGGTTGATCGCCACATCGGTCTGAATGAAGGACAAGTAGTCGCCGGTGTCGCGCTGCTTCGCGCTCACGATGCCCGCCGTGACCGTGTTTTCCAGGCCAAAGGGCGAGCCGATCGCCATGACCCATTCACCGACACGCAAACGGCTCACATCACCCACCTTCACGGCGGGCAAACCGGTTGCCTGAATCTTCACCACCGCCACATCGGTGCGCTTGTCAGCACCCACAATGCGGGCTTTGAACTCGCGTTTGTCGGTCAAGGTCACCAACACCTCGTCTGCGCCATCCACCACGTGCGCATTGGTCATGATAAAACCATCGGTGCTCAAGATAAAGCCCGACCCCACCCCTTTGGGTTGGGCCTCTTCCTGGGGTCTGTTTTGACGCGGCACTTGACGCGGCGCATTGGGAATGGGCACCCCAAAAAAGCGCCGAAACAACTCCTGCATCTCTTCATCCGAGCCCCCCGGACCGGCTTCACTTGGACGCGCCTTTTCAAGGGTACGGATGTTCACCACCGAAGGTCCTACCTGCTCTACCAGTTCGGTGAAATCCGGCAAGCCCCGCACAACAGCGCCCTGCCCTTGCGCCATGACGACGCCAGCAACACCGAGGCCCAATGCCCCGACCAAACCAGCCGTCAGCAGCGCAGCGGCTGCACTTTTATTCCACATGTCTTTGAACACACCGGCCTCCTTGGGCTTTTAAAACCATCTGATCAGTCGCTCACAAGTGGTGGCAACACTCTCGACTTCAAGCCTTCAAAACGCATCACTGGCGTGATCGGCAGGCTTTCGTTCGACGTTTGATCGCGAATATACCGCGCACCGCAAACCGTGCCACATCTGGGGCATATCGCGCCCCTCCAACCAGACAAAGCGCTGGCTCAAACGCCACGGCGCCTCAACTGGGCGAAGGCCGAGCCCCAGCGCCGATCCAACATCCAGCAGCACCCGCAGCTGCGTCTCCATTTCCCGGCCTTTGGCATCGCGCCACAGCCAGACTTCACCCGTCCAAACCAAGCTGCCTCCAGCCAAAATGTCGTTTGAACTGGCGTACATGGCGGCAAGAACACAGATGGCCCATGAAGCCCAAGCCAACTGGATCACAGAAGCGTTCGCGTTCGCTTGCCAAAAACCCAAACCCAGCGCGCCGCACAAAGCCAACACCAACATGACTCTGCGGCCCCAAACAAAACGCCCCACCGGGAAAACCACAGGTGGGGCGTTGTGCATGGTTGTGGCCTTGCTGAATGGCAGATCAGATGCGTTTAAACACCAGCGAACCGTTCGTGCCACCAAAGCCGAAGTTGTTTTTCAGGGCTACATCGATTTCCATGTCGCGTGCCGTGTTGGCACAGTAGTCCAGATCACATTCGGGATCAGGGTTGAGCAGGTTGATCGTTGGCGGCACTTTTTGATGGTGCAGCGCCAACACAGTGAACACGCTCTCAATGCCGCCTGCACCACCCAAGAGGTGACCGGTCATGGACTTGGTGGAGCTGACAACGGTTTTGTACGCGTTATCGCCCAAAGCCGCCTTGATGGCGTTGGTTTCGTTGATGTCACCCAGCGGTGTGGAGGTGCCGTGTGCGTTCAGGTAGTCAATCTGATCGGCGTTGACACCGGCATTGCGCATGGCATTGAGCATGGCGCGGCGGGGGCCGTCCATGCTGGGCGCGGTCATGTGACCGGCGTCCGCGCTCATGCCATAGCCACCCAGCTCGGCGTAAATCTTGGCACCACGGGCTTTGGCGTGTTCGTACTCTTCGAGCACCATCACGCCAGCGCCTTCACCCAGCACAAAACCGTCACGGTCTTTGTCCCAAGGGCGCGAGGCGGCTGTGGGGTCGTCATTGCGGGTCGACAGAGCGCGCATGGCTGCAAAGCCACCCACACCCAGCGGCGACACGCAGGCTTCAGAGCCCCCGGCCACCATCACATCGGCATCGCCGTATTCGATCAAACGACCGGCTTCGCCAATGCTGTGCAAACCTGTGGTGCAAGCGGTCACAACGGCCAAATTGGGGCCTTTGAAACCACTGCGCATCGACACATGCCCCGAGATCATGTTGATGATCGAGGCTGGAACGAAAAATGGGGAAATGCGACGCGCACCGCGCGCCGTGTATTCGGTGTGGGTGTCTTCGATCAGCGGCAAGCCGCCAATGCCCGAACCAATCACCACACCCATGCGGCAGGCTTCTTCTTCATCCAGAGCATCGCCTGTGGGCAATCCGGCATCCTGGATGGCCTGGGCTGCGGCAGCAATGCCGTAATGAATGAAACGGTCCATCGTCCGCGCCTCTTTGGCGGAGATGTAGGACTCGAGATCAAAGTTCTTGACTTCACCCGCAAACCGGCAGGCTATGGCTGAAGCATCAAAACGTGTGATCGGAGCAATGCCGGACTGTCCGGCAAGCAGGCTGGACCATGCATCGGCCACCGTGTTGCCCACGGGGCTGATACATCCCAAACCCGTGACAACAACGCGGCGCCGGGTCATCGTCGATCAGGCCTTCTTGCTTTGGGCGTAGTCGATCGCGGCCTGCACAGTCGTGATCTTTTCTGCGTCTTCGTCAGGAATTTCGATGCCGAACTCGTCTTCGAGTGCCATCACCAATTCCACCGTGTCCAGGGAGTCGGCACCCAGATCGGCCACGAAGGCTTTTTCGTTGGTGACTTGTGACTCTTCAACGCCGAGTTGTTCAGCAATGATTTTTTTGACACGTGCTTCGATATCGCTCATGGGGTCCCTCTGAGGGTTGTGAAAAATGAAGATTTTACCTGTCCGGAAGGCGTTTCCGCCAATCGGCATATGAATCAGGCCATGAACATGCCACCATTGACATGCAATTCTTGCCCGGTGACGTAGCCCGCGTGCGTTCCGGCCAGGTAGGCCACGGCATGCGCGATGTCTTCGGGTTTGCCCAGATGGCCCAGAGGAATCTGGCCCAACAAGGCTTTTTGTTGTTCTTCGGGCAGGCTGGCGGTCATGTCGGTTTCGATGAAACCGGGGGCCACGCAGTTGACCGTGATGTTGCGGCTGCCCAACTCGCGGGCCAGCGCACGGGTCATACCCGCCACGCCCGCCTTGGCAGCGGCGTAATTGGCCTGGCCAGGGTTACCCGACGCGCCCACCACGCTGGTGATGCTGATGATGCGGCCATAGCGCTGCTTCATCATGGGGCGGATCACGGCGCGACTCATGCGGAACACGGCTTTCAGGTTGGTGTCCAACACCGCATCCCAGTCGTCGTCCTTCATGCGCATGGCCAGGGTGTCGCGGGTGATGCCCGCGTTGTTGACCAGCACCTGCAAGCCGCCGTGCTCTTTGACGATGGCGTCGATCAGGGCTTCGCCAGCGGCGGCGTCGTTCACGTTCAGATTGGCTCCCCGGCTGCCGGGGAAGGCCGACAGGGCTTGGCTGATCTTGGCCGCACCGTCATCGCTGGTGGCGGTGCCAATGACCACAAAACCTTGTTGGGCCAGGTGCAGGGCAATCGCGGCACCAATGCCACGCGATGCGCCAGTGACCAGTGCGATTTGTTTTTGTGCTTCGCTCATGCCAGGATTCCTTTCACTTCAGCCAGGGTGGCGGGGTCATACAGCGCCACGCCGGTCAATTCAGCGTCAATGCGCTTGGTCATACCTGCCAGCACCTTGCCGGGGCCGCATTCCACCAAGGTGGACACGCCACGGGCCTTGATGGCCTGCACACACTCAACCCAGCGCACCGGGCCAAAAGCCTGACGGTACAGCGCATCACGGATGCGGTCGGCATCGGTTTCGATGGCCACATCGATGTTGTTGAGCACCGGAATTTGCGGTGCACCCAGCGTCAGGGTGGCCAGCTTTTCGCGCAACTTTTCGGCAGCGGGTTTCATCAGGCTCGAGTGGAACGGTGCCGACACGGGCAAGAGCAGCGCACGCTTGGCACCCATGCCCTTGAGCACTTCGCAGGCTTTGTCGACCGCGGCCTTGCTGCCTGCGATCACGGTTTGCGCGGCGTCGTTGAAGTTCACGGCCTCGACCACTTCTGGGCTGCCTGCGGGGAATGTGGCCTGGGCTTCTTGGCACCCGGCAATGACTTTGTCGGAGGCCAGACCCAGAATCGCGGCCATCGCGCCCACGCCCACGGGCACGGCTTCTTGCATGGCGGCGGCGCGCAGGCGCACGAGCGGCGCGGCTTGCGACAGCGTCAACACGCCAGAAGCAACCAAGGCGCTGTATTCGCCCAACGAGTGACCAGCCACCACGGACGGCTTGGCACCGCCCTCAGCCAGCCAGGCGCGGTAAGCGGCCACGGCCGACACCAGCATCACGGGCTGGGTGTTGGTGGTCATGGCCAGCGCTTCTTTGGGGCCTTCGTGGATCAGTTTGGCCACGTCTTCGCCCAGGGCGTCAGAGGCTTCTTGGAGGGTTTCGAGCACCACGGGGTGGTCGCCCCAGGCGTCCAGCATGCCCACCGACTGGGAGCCCTGGCCGGGAAAAACAAAAGCAAATGTGGTCATGTGCAAATTTTTTGTATCTGGAAAGAATCCGGGAAAGTGAAATGGAGCATGCCGCGCATCACTGACCCGGGTCTGTCAAATCAAGCGCGTCAATACCGCAGGAGGACTGAGCCCCAGGTGAAGCCACCGCCCACGCCTTCGAGCATGAGGGTCTGGCCGCGCTGGATGCGCCCGTCGCGCACGGCGGTGTCCAGCGCCAGCGGGATCGAGGCTGCCGAGGTGTTGCCGTGCTGATCGACCGTGACCACCACCTTGTCGGTGCCCATCTTGAGCTTTTTGGCGGTGCTTTGCATGATGCGGATGTTGGCCTGATGCGGGATCAGCCAGTCGATGTCTGCATCGGTCAGATTGGCCTTGGCCAGGCTGGCGCGGGCGGTTTCTTCGAGCACACCCACGGCCAGTTTGAACACGGCCTGGCCGTCCATCTTGAGCACAGGGTCACCCAAAATGCCGCCCCGGTTCACGTGACCTGGCACGCACAAAATGTCTTTGTATTTGCCATCGGCATGCAAATCGGTGGCCAGAATGCCGGGCTGCTCAGAGGCTTCGAGCACGACAGCGCCTGCGCCGTCACCAAACAGCACGCAGGTGGTGCGGTCTTTGAAGTCCAAAATGCGGCTGAAAATTTCTGAACCAATCACCAATGCACGCTTGGCCGAGCCCGACTGAATCATCGCATCGGCAATCGTCAGCGCGTAAATGAAGCCACTGCACACGGCTTGCACATCAAATGCAGGGCAACCCGCCGTGCCCAGCTTGTGCTGCACCATGGTCGCCACAGACGGGAACACCATGTCGGGGGTGGAAGTGCCCACAATGATCAGGTCGATGTCGCTCGCGGCCAAACCGGCAGCATCCAATGCTTTGCGCGCGGCTTCGGTGGCCAGATCGCTGCAACCCTGGTCGTCCGCAGCAAAGTGGCGGGCACGGATGCCGGTGCGTTCCACGATCCAGTCGTCGGAAGTTTCAACGCCCTGCTGCGCCAGTTCGGCGGCCAGATCGGCGTTGGTCAGGCGGTTTTCAGGCAGATAGCTGCCTGTGCCAATGATGCGTGAATAAATTCTCATACGGGGGTGACCGCTTCTGAGCGCTCAGCCTGCGCGCCCATCAACAAGGGGGCGGCATGCGCGATGCGTTCACGAACACGGTCCAGCAATTGGTTTCGGCCTGCATCATAAGCCCGGTTCAGGGCCGTCTCGAAAGCAATCTCGTCGGCTGAGCCGTGGCTCTTGAACACCAGACCGCGCAACCCCAAAAGGGCGGCGCCGTTGTAACGGCGGTGGTCTACACGGTTTTTAAATGCAGATAGCACCGGATAGGCGAATAGTGCTGCGATTTTCGTGAAGATATTGCGAGAAAACTCAGTTTTAAGGAAGCCACCGATCATGGTCGCCAAGCCTTCGCTGGCCTTCAAAGCCACATTGCCGACAAAGCCATCGCAGACCACGATGTCCACCGTGCCCTTGAAAATGTCATTGCCTTCCACATTGCCGTAAAAATTCAAATCGCCCGAACTGGCCGCAGATCGCAGAAGTTCGCCCGATTTTTTGATGATTTCATTGCCTTTGATAGCCTCTTCGCCGATGTTCAGCAAACCCACGGTGGGGTTTTGTTTGTTCTGGAGTACCGAAACCAGAGCCGAACCCATGACGGCAAATTGCAGCAAATGCTCGGGGGTGCAATCGACATTGGCCCCGAGATCGAGCATGGTGGTGCCACCACCTTTGAAGTTGGGCATCTGGCCTGCAATGGCAGGTCGGTCAATGCCGTCCATGGTTTTGAGCACGTAGCGGGCAATCGCCATCAAGGCACCCGTGTTACCCGCCGAAACGGCAGCTGCGGCCTTGCCATCGCGCACCTGCTCAATGGCCACGCGCATGGACGAGTCTTTTTTCTTGCGCAGCGCCACTTCCAGCGCGTCGTCCATCTCCACCACTTCAGTGGTAGCCACCACTTCGGCGCGGGGATCGGCGAAACCGGCTAGCGCCTCCGCACGTCCCACCAGCAAGAGTCGGGCATCGGGGTGCGTTGACAAGAAACGGCGACAAGCGGCCAGCGTGACGCGGGGACCGTGGTCGCCGCCCATGCAATCGACAGCCAGGGTGATCGGGGTGGGCGAAGTCATGGAATCCTTGGGCTCAAAACCGGGCAATACAAAGCGAACGCCACAAAAACAAAAGCCCGATGCTACTTAAAAAGTAGCGCCGGGCCTCTTGAGGCTTGAGGGCTGACGCCGATCAGGCTTCTGACTTGTTCTTCAACACTTGGCGGCCACGGTAGAAACCGTTGGGGCTGATGTGGTGACGCAGGTGTGTTTCGCCAGTGGTTGGCTCGACAGCGATGCCCGGCACATTCAGGGCATTGTGCGAACGGTGCATACCGCGCTTGGAAGGCGACTTTTTGTTTTGCTGAACAGCCATGATGGCTCCTTGGAAGCTGGAGGCCGCGCAAATGAAGACGCAGCGTCTGGTTAATGAGAATGTCTCCCGGCAAACCGGGCGAAGCCATCGATTATAGCCTAAGCGAACGCCCATTGGAAGGGCTTGGTGACCGACTTATTTGGACGGGCCTTTTTTGAGCCCTGCCAAAACACCAAACGGGTTGGGCCGCTCGGCAGCCACTTCAAACTCGGGGTCGGCCACCGACATGGGCACCGTTTCGGGACACACCTCATGCAAAGGGACCAAGGGCAAGGACAAAATCAATTCGTCTTCGACCAACGCCAAGGCATCAAAGTCACGGCTGATCACCAAAATATCTTCTTCAGCCTCGTCGTCGAGGGCAGCTGCCGTGGCCTCATCGGCCACAAAACGGAACGAACGCTCGGCCTCCACCGTTTCCAACACGGCGGTGAGGCAACGCTGGCACTGCATGGGCAAAGCCACCGAAGCCTTCAAATCCAGCCAAATTTGGTCAGCACCGCCCGACTGAGGCACCAAACGGCCTTGCAAAGCCCAAACCACCGGGCCAGCAGGCATGGCACTGCCCCATTGTTCTTCTGCCAAGCGCACCCAATCGGCCAAAAGGCTCTCGCCCTTCAGGCTGATGGCATCACGGGCGAAAGACACCACATCCAGGTGTTGGGGGTCGAGTTTTTTTTCCATGGCTGCAGTGTAAGAGAATCACCCATCCGAATTTCACCTTGGGTTTGCGTTTTGACACCGACTTCTGCCCCCGCCTCACCCCTCAACCCGTCTGCCAGACAGGTCGTGCTGGGCTCCACCTCGCGCTACCGCCGCGAGTTGCTCACGCGCCTGCGCATCCCCTTCAGTGTGACCGCGCCCGACGTGGACGAAACCCCTGCACCCGGCGAATCTCCGCGCGAGCTGGCGCTGCGCCTGGCTTTGGCCAAAGCTCAGGCCGTGGCAGCCTTGCATCCCGAGGCAGTGGTCATCGGCTCAGACCAAGTGGCCGATCTGGCGGGTCAGCCCTTGGGCAAACCCGGCGAACACGATCGCGCTGTGCAACAACTGCGCCAAATGCGCGGTCAAACCGTGATTTTTCAGACCGCCCTGGCCGTGGTTTGCCTGGCCACAGGGTTTGAACAAGTCGATCTGGCCGAAGTGCGGGTGGTGTTTCGCGACCTGAGCGACGAAGAGATCGAGTCTTACCTGCAAGCCGAAAAACCCTACGACTGCGCCGGCAGCGCCAAAAGCGAAGGCTTGGGCATTGCCCTGCTGGAATCCATCGACAACGACGACCCCACCGCCTTGGTCGGCTTGCCACTCATCCGCACAGCCCGCCTGTTGCGCCAAGCCGGAGTCAAACTGCTGTGAATGCCCCTCAAATCAAAGGCCGCCTGCTGCTGGTGCCCACCCCGCTGGACTTTGGCTGCAACGAACAAGCCCCCATCACGCAAGTGCTGCCAGAAGCCACTTTGGCCTCGGCAGCGAACGTCCGGCATTGGGTTTGCGAGAACGCCAAAACCACCCGGGCATTCCTCAAACGCGTAGGGGAAACCCATCCGCTGATCGCACCCTTGTCCGAGCAAAGCATCACCGAACTGCCACGCCATGTGCATAAAAAAGGCGATCACCAATCGGGCTTTGACGGCAAACCTTTGCTGGCAGCGGCTTTGCAGGGCCACGACGTGGGTCTGATCAGTGAAGCCGGCATGCCTGCCGTGGCCGACCCCGGCAGCTCAGTGGTGCGTGCGGCGCATGATCTGGGCTTGACCGTAGTGCCCTTGGTCGGCCCGGTGTCCTTGTTGCTGGCCTTGGCCGCCAGTGGGCTCAACGGCCAGAACTTCGCGTTTGTCGGCTACCTGCCGCAAGACGCGGCCGAACGCGCTGCACGCCTGAAACAACTGGAATCACTGGCGCTGAAAACCGGCCAAACCCAGCTGTGGATCGAAACACCTTACCGCAATGCGGCCATGCTCAGCGGCCTGCTGCAAAGCCTGCAGGCCAACACGCGCCTGGCGATTGCCAGCGGGCTGACGCTGCCTTCTGCCAGCATCCAAAGCCACACCGTGACGCAATGGAAGAAAGGCCTGAAAGGCCCGGACGGTCACACACCGGCGGTCTACGCGATCGGCCCCTGAAAAACCAAGGGGCCCGAAGGGCCCCCTTGAATCGGCACAGGAATGACTCAGCGCAGGCTTGAACCCATGCGCAAGGCGTGTACAGCCCCCTCACCCACCGCCGCACCAAAGCGCTTGGCCAAACGCTCGGCCACATTTTCTTTCTGGGTGTAATCCACCACATCAGGTGACTTGACCACGTCACGGGCCACGCCGTCCAGACTGCCCAACGCATCGGCCAGACCCATGTCCACCGCCTGCTGGCCACTCCAGAACAAACCACTGAACATCTCGGGGGTTTCTTTCAGACGGTCACCCCGTCCTTTTTTCACCACCTCGATGAACTGGCCGTGAATTTGGTCCAACATGGCCTGGGCATGTTTGCGCTGCGCCTCGGTCTGCGGGCTGAACGGGTCCAGAAAACCCTTGTTGGCACCCGCCGTCATCAGCCGACGCTCAATGCCCAGCTTGTCCATCAAGCCTGTGAAGCCAAAACCGTCCATCAGCACACCAATGCTGCCCACGATGCTGGCCTTGTCCACGTAAATCTTGTCAGCGGCTGCCGCAATGTAATAAGCCGCCGAAGCACACGATTCTTCCACCACCACATAGATGGGCTTGTTGTGCAAAGCCTTGAGGCGTCGAATCTCATCGTTGATGAGTCCCGCCTGCACCGGACTGCCACCGGGGGAGTTGATCAGCAGCACCAAAGCCTGCGATCCCGAATCTTCCAGCGCGTTGCGCATGGCCGCCATGACGTTCTCGGCGCTGCCTTCGCCTTCGGAACCGATTTCACCCCGGATCGACACCATGGCGGTGTGCGGCAAACTGGGGTTGGTGGTGGGCGTGTTGAAGCTGAAAGCCTGCCAGAACAGCACCGACAGAAACACCAGCCAGGCCACACGCAAACCGTTTTTCCAGCGGCGGGCCGTTTGCTGTTCACGCAGGGCGGCAAAAGCCAGTTGCTCCAATGCCTGACGCTCCCAACCCGGTTGAGTGGGCGCTACAGATGGGGTGGAGGCCGGGGCGGACGTGTTGTCCTGTGGGTCTTGCATGGTCAAAATTCAAGGGGTTTTAAGTTGTAGGCAGTATGCCAGTGAACCACACCGTCCCGCTCTGAAAGGTCTATTTTCACAAGGCCTCCGCGGCAAGGGCCGCCTGAGCAAGCGCCGGTATCGGGCTGGTAAGTGGCACCGTGCGTGGCGCACATCAACCAGCGCCCGGTGTCGTCAAAAAAGCGGTCGGGTTGGTAGTCCATCTCCATCGCCACATGCGTGCAACGGTTCAGGTAGGCATGCACCTGGCCTTGGTACCGGATGGCAAATGCGCGGCAGGTCTGTCCGGCATAAACGATGTCGAAAGGCACAGCGCGCCCACCGTTGACCAAGTCGGCACTGTTGCACAAAGGGACCATGGGCTCCATGAGGGGCTCCTTTTCAGGCATTTTGCAACAACCAGTCATGCAAATCGCGCACGCTGTGCGCCACGTGGCGCGGATTCAAGACATGAAATGCCTCGGGCTCATGTGCGCCATAACTCACCCCCACACTGGCACAACCCGCGTTCACGGCCATTTGCAAATCGTGCGTGGTGTCGCCAATCATCAGGGTGCGCTCAGGCTCCACACCAAATTCACGCATCAGTTCATGCAACATCAGCGGATGGGGCTTGCCTGCCGTCTCGTCTGCCGTGCGTGAGCCGTCAAACCGATGGCGCAGCTCCACCGCTTGCAAGGCCTCGTTCAGACCTTGGCGGCTTTTGCCTGTGGCCACCGTCACCCAATGGTGCCGGGCTTTCAGGTCATCCAGCAAATCGAGCACCCCCTCAAACAGGCTGATGTCGTTTTGGTGCTGGATGTAATGGTGGCGGTAACGCTCCCCCAAAGCCGGGTACTTGTCTTTGGGCACATCCGGCGCAGCGTGGGCCAGCGCGGGCATCAGGGCCATGCCGATCACATAAGAAGCGGCCTCGCGGGTGGGCTCCTGCCCGCCCACATCCACCACCGCACGCTGAATGCAGCGGGTGATGATGGCGGTGGAGTCGAACAGCGTACCGTCCCAATCGAAGGCGATCAGGTCAAACTGGCGGGGTCTTGCGTTGGGCATGGTCAACATACGCTTTCAATTCGGGGGGTAAATCGGCTTGCAGGGCCACGCGCTCGTCGGTCACCGGATGGTTGAACTGCAAGCGCCAGGCATGCAAAAACATGCGTTTAAGGCCCGGGCTGGCACCCGGTTTTTGCAATTGGCGGTTCCAGTCGAAATCGCCATATTTGTCGTCTCCGGCGATCGGATGGCCTTGCGATGCCAGGTGCACCCGGATCTGGTGCGTGCGCCCGGTCTTGATGGTCACCTCCAGCAAAGTGGCGCCAGGCAATCGCTGCGCCACCTTGACCAAGGTGATCGAACGCATGCCGTCCGGGTCTTCAGGGGTGGTGACCTTGACCCGGCGTTCACCGTCGGGCAAAAGAAATTTGTGCAGCGGCTGGTCAATCACCTTGAGTTTGGCGGGCCAATCGCCTTTGACCAAGGCCAGATAGGTCTTGCCAGTTTCGCGTTCGCGGAACTGGTCTTGCAGGTTTTTCAGGGCGCTGCGCTTTTTGGCCACCAGCAAAATGCCGCTGGTGTCTCGGTCCAGCCGGTGCACCAACTCCAGCAACTTGGCCTGAGGCCGCGCCTGCCGCAATTGCTCAATCACCCCAAAGCTCACTCCCGAGCCACCGTGCACCGCCACACCCGCCGGTTTGTTGATCGCCATCAGGCTGTCATCTTCCAGCAAGAGAGGAAATTCTCGCCCCGGTGCAGGATGTGCGGCCTTTTCGGCCACTTTGTCTGACACGCGCACGGGCGGCAAGCGCACTTCGTCGCCGCTCTCCACCCGCGTTTCGGCCGAGGCACGGCCCTTGTTGATGCGCACTTCGCCGCTGCGGATGATGCGGTAAACGTGGGTTTTGGGCACCCCTTTGAGGTGACGCATCAAAAAGTTGTCCAAACGCTGACCGGCAGACTCTTCGTCCACCAACAACCATTTGACGGCGGGCGTCGCAGTGGCGGACTTGGCCCCTATAATGTGATTCACTGGCAATTGGCTGTAAGTGGTTGATTCAAATGGAAATGAATTCCTGAAGACGGGAGTTTAGTCCACCACCACCGCGCCAAACCAGATGGTCGATGCCACCCTCGGCACGATTTGCAGACTGAAGGCCAACGCCAACAGTGGCCAATCGCCCCGGAGGTTGGGCCGACGCCCAGAAACCCAGATACGGAATACCCCAAGTTCAATAGCCCTTCAGGCTGTTGAGCGGATCAAAGCGAGATGGTTGTGTTGTTCGGAACTTTGCTGATGTGTTTGGAGTGGCTCACGAAGCCTCGCTCCACAGTCACGCCTTGTGCCCGGCAGTTTGTCTTGGACACCGGGGGAAGCCCCCGGCAGTGGACAAATCTTTGCACGCCTTTTGCCTCGCCCCATCCACGCGCCACGATCCCCATTCCTGTGCTCACGCGCAGCTGAATGGCGATCACCCTCGGCAATTCCCTTCGTTTCAGGCGTCAGCTCCGGCAACGGAGGCTTTGAGATTCCCAGGAATCCAGAGCCAGTTGTGTAAACAGGTTCCAGACAGCAGGCATTTTTCTGCACTGGGGCCAACGCTGACAAGAGAAGGAACGCATCATGAAACGGATGCTGATCAACGCCACGCAAGCTGAAGAGCGACGCCTGGCCATCGTCGATGGACAAAAACTCCTCGACTACGAAATCGAAATCGAAGGCCGCGAACAGCGCAAGGGCAACATCTACCAAGCGGTGGTGACCCGTGTCGAGCCCTCGCTCGAAGCCTGCTTTGTGGACTACGGCGAAGACCGCCACGGCTTTTTGCCTTTCAAGGAAATCTCGCGCCAATACTTTGCTGAAGGCGTGTCCGTCAGCCAGGCGCGCATCCAAGACGTCATCAAGGAGGGTCAGTCCCTTTTGGTGCAGGTCGAAAAAGAAGAGCGTGGCAACAAGGGCGCGGCCCTGACCACCTTTGTCAGCCTGGCTGGCCGTTATGTGGTGCTCATGCCCAACAACCCCCGTGGCGGTGGCGTCAGCCGCCGCATCGAGGGCGATGACCGGGCCGAGCTCAAAGAAGCCATGGACCAGCTGGAATATCCCAAAGGCATGTCCATCATCGCCCGCACCGCAGGCATCGGCCGCTCGGCGCCCGAACTGCAGTGGGATCTGAACTACCTGCTCAAACTGTGGACTGCCATCGATGGCGCATCCCAAGGCGGCAAAGGCGCTTTCCTGATTTACCAGGAGTCGTCGCTGGTCATCCGTGCGATCCGTGACTATTTCAACAATGACATCGGCGACATCCTGATCGACACCGATGACATTTATGACCAAGCTCAGCAATTCATGAGCCACGTCATGCCCGAGTTTGCGAACCGCGTGAAGCGCTACCGCGACGACGCACCCCTGTTCAGCCGCTTCCAGATCGAGCACCAGATCGAATCGGCCTACGCCCGCACCGTGCAACTGCCTTCGGGCGGTGCCATCGTGATTGACCACACCGAAGCGCTGGTGTCGGTGGACGTGAACTCCGCCCGCGCCATCAAGGGCGGCGACATCGAAGAAACCGCCACCCGCACCAACCTGGAAGCCGCTGACGAAGTGGCCCGCCAGATGCGCCTGCGCGACTTGGGTGGCCTGATCGTGATCGACTTCATCGACATGGAAGAGTCGAAGAACCGCCGCGAAGTGGAAAACCGCCTGCGCGACGCCCTGCGCCAAGACCGTGCCCGCGTGCAGTTCGGCTCGATCAGCAAGTTCGGCTTGCTGGAGATGAGCCGCCAGCGCTTGAAGCCTGCTTTGTCTGAAGGTGCCTCGATTCCTTGCCCACGTTGCGGCGGTGCAGGCCACATCCGCGACACCGAGAGCTCGGCGCTGCAGATTTTGCGCATCATCCAGGAAGAGTCCATGAAGGACAACAGCGCTGCTGTGCACGCCCAAGTGCCCGTCGAAGTCGCGTCTTTCCTGCTCAACGAAAAGCGCTCCGAGATCGCCAAGATCGAATTGCAGCAGCGCATCAACGTGCTGCTGGTGCCCAACAAGTCGCTGGAAACACCGCACTACAAGCTGGAGCGTCTGAAGCACGACGATCCACGCCTGGACCGCATCGAAGCCAGCTACAAGATGGCCGAAGAGATCGAAGACGCGACCACCGTGACGCGTCGTTCGCAAGAACCCACCAACAAGCAAACGCCCGTCATCAAAGGCGTGTTGCCCGACGCGCCGGCACCGGTTGCACCGGTCAAACCAGAAGCCCCTGCAGCTGCCGCCAAACCGGCACGCAAGCCTGTAGCCGCACCTGTGGTTGCACCGGCTGCTGCCACAGGCGGTTTCTTTGGCTGGCTGAAAAACCTGTTCGGCGGCAGCGCCCCCGAAGCAGCGCCAGCCGCCGTTGGCAAGAAAGATGACAAAACACGCGAAGGCCGCAATGGCGAACGCCGCACCGAGGGTCGCGAAGGCGGCCGCGATGGTGAACGTCGAGAAGGTGGTCGTGATGGTCGCCGTGGTGGTCGCGATGGCCGCCGCGGTGAACGCAGCGAAGGTGCACAAGGCGAAATCCGCGCACCACGCGAAGGTGGTCGCCGTGGCGAGGGCCGAGGTGAGGGCCGTGCCGAAGGTCGCAATGAATTGCGTGAAGGCGAAGCCCGCCCCGCACGTGGCGAACGCGCTGAGCGTGGTGAGCGCACGGAGCGCCCTGCCGGTGACCGTCCTCCCCGTGAAGGCCGTCGCGATGGTCGTGGCGAGAACCGCAATGAAAGCAGAAACGAAGGCCGCAGCGATGCAACGCCCGAGCTGAACGCCGACGGCACCGAAGTGCGCAACGAACGCGCGCCCCGTGGCGAAGGCCGCCGAGAGCGTGGCGAACGCGGTGGCGAAGGCCGTCGTGAACGCGGTGGCGAACGCCGCCAGGGTGACAACGCCTCCAACGAAAGCAACGCCCCTGAAACAGAGGTGATCGTCGCTGAAGGACAAGAAGCCCAAGTCGCCCAAGAAGGTGGCGCACCCTCCGAAAACAACGGTGAACGCCGTGAACGCCGCTCGCGTGACCGCTACGGCCGTGACCGCCGTGAACGCGCAGGCGAACCACGCCAGGAAAACGCCACTGAGGAAGCCCAAGGTGATGTGAACGCTGCACCCGCTTTTGCCGCCGCCGAAGCCAATGGTGAAGACCGCCCTGCACCACGCTCTTACTTTGAGCGTGCCCAGCAAGCATCAGCAGCCCCAGCTGGCGAAGCCCCTGCGGCCGAGGCAACTGAAGCTGTGTCGGCCCCTGCCCCTGCACCGGCCCCTGCTGCTGTGGCAGAAGCACCCGTGGTCGCAAGCCCAGTGGCCCCAGTGGCTGTGGCACCGGCAGCACCCGCCCCCGTGGCCGCCCCAACAGCACCTGCAGCTGCACGCGCAGGCTTGCCTTCCGTGGCCAGCTACACCTTGCAAATCGACAACCTGCACCAAGTGGCACAAGGCTCTGGCCTGGTCTGGGTGAATTCGGATGCCGACAAAGTGGCTGCCGTCCAGGCCGCCATCGCAGCCGAACCCAAGCCGGTCCGCGTACCGCGCGAGCGTCCACCTGTTGTGGTGCTGAACGAAGGCCCATTGGTTCTGGTGGAAACACGCAAAGACCTGAAGCAGCTCAACGTGCCGTTCTAATCCGTCAGGTCAAGCGCTCATGGCGCTTCAAAAAAAACCGGGCCAAGTGCCCGGTTTTTTTTCGCCTCAAGCCATCGCAGCCCAACAAACAGGAAAGGCCTCAGCTCTGGGAAACCAGTGCAGCTTGCTTCCAGGCGGCTGCAGCGGCTGCCGGCTCCTGGCGCTGCTCAGCCAGTTCGGCCAAGGCACACCAGGCCTTGCGCTTCAATGCCGGGGTCTGCAAACCCTTGACCGATTGGGACAGCAGGCTTTGCGCCTTGCCCCACAGCTGATGGCGCAAACACACCATACCCGCCAGATACTGCAGGCGTGCATCTTGAGGGTGAGCTTGTTGCGCAGCCTCGACCCGCGCCAGCCACTGCCGGGCATCGGCAGCTTGCGCGTCTGTCAGGCAGGCTTCCATGGCTTGCACCATGCGCGCCAACTGGTCTGGGGTCCACTTCGCTTGTGGCGATTGCAAAGGGGCCCACAAAGGCTGCAGCCATGGCTTGGCCAAGGCAACCGAACCGCCCAAAGCCACAAAGCGCAAAGCAATCTCTGCGGCCAAGTCGGGCATGGCGCGTTGCGCCAAGGTCAAATTGAGCCACATGCGTTGCACAGACTCGGGATCGTGCAAGTGCGACAACCATTCCAGAATCAGGCCACGCACCAAACTGTCGGCCGTGGCAGGTGTGAAGGCGCGGTGTTTGGCCAGCAAAACCGCCGTGTCCAGGGCCTGCGCGGGTTGGCCTGCCAATCGGGCCGCCTTGAGCTGCATGCGCATGGCCACCATGCGACGCCCCAAGGCCGAGGGCAAGGATTTCAAGAGGCTCAAGCTTCCGGCGGCATCCCGGTCATCCAGCAACCAACGCGCTGCACGCAGTTGAGCGCCTTCGGTCAAAGCCTGGCGCTCGGAAGACTGGCCTTCTTTGGCCGCATCGAGCGCTTCTTGCAGGTGGGTTTGTCGCACATCGCGGTCTTGCAAAGCGTGCGCCGATTCGGCCACCATGATGTGCGCGACCGTTCGCAAAGCCACCGCATGGTCAAGTTCGAGGCCCGCATCTTTCAGGCGAGCTTCTTTGTCCAAGGCCGCCTGCGCCGATTTGCGCGCACGCAAAAAACGTCCGGCCATGAAGTTGCTGATCGATTTAAGCAGGGCCGCGTGCGCGGCCCTTTCTTTTTGTTGCAGACGCCAGCGCTGCGCTTGCTTGGGCAAAGACAGCAAGGCCGACAAAGCCTGTTGGGCCAACACCACCACCAGCACAACCAGACCCAGCATCAACAGGACCAGATTGAGTGAAAAATCGACCCGGTAGGGCATCAAGAAGAAGGTCACCGTGCCGTTGTTGTGCCAAGCCAGCCAAGCGGCGGCCACGGCCAAAGAAAACAAACTGATGAGCCAAAGAGCTGCGCGCATGGGGTCTTACCTTCCTGCAGCCGCTGTGGCCAAAGCCGTCAATGAACCATCCAGACGCGGGGACTCACTGGCTTTTAATTGCACCCCGGATTGCTCCAGCAACTGCAGCAACTGGCTTGTCTTGCGCGACGAAGCATCGGCATAGCGACGCACGATCACGGAAGCCGAAGCCAGGTCTGCACGGGCCGCGTCTTTTTGCCGTGCCAACAAACCCAGACGGGCATTGAGCAATTTGAGTTTGAGGTTTTCACGCAAGAAAAAGCCCTGCTCAGGCGAGAGCAAAGCAGCCTCCGGCGACTCGATGCGGCTCACCCGTACCAAACCCTTGAGTTGGTCGCCAAACTGCATCAAGCCCGCCATCCACCACGAGGGCGGGGTTGGCGTACTGCCTGCATCGGTCACGGACCGGTTCATGGCTGCGGTGGGCAACTCCTGGTTGGCGAGCACCAAACCATCGACCAGGGCCACGCCTTCGTCCAGCTTGATCAGCAAGCCCGGCAAATCGAATGCTGGCGTCGTGTTGAGGCGGTCCAGGTCTTTTTCAATGGCCCGAAGCACCGGGGCCAAGCGCGGCTGCGCGGCCCGTTTCACCCGCACCTGGGCCGACTTGAGTGCGGCCAGCAAGGGCTCCATACTGCCGGTCAATTGCGCCTGTTGCTGGGCCATGCGCAAAGCGGCTTCAATGTCGACCACCAAATTTTCGTCCCGTGAGCGCGACAGGCTCTGGATCAACTCTTCAAGTTGTCCACGCTGCAAGGCCACCTCGCCCAAGCGGGCTTCCATCAGCGTCAAGCGTGCGGCACTGTCTTGGACCGTTTCCTGCGCTTGTTTGGCCCAGGCTTTGGCTTCCAGCGACTGCTGTCCGGCATCGGCACTTTGGCGTGCCAGCTGCTCCTGAATGCGTGACAGCTTTTGCCACAACAACACCGACACCAACAAAGCCAGGCTGGCCACCCCCAACGGCACCCAAAGGCTCCAGACGCGTCGGCGCACAGGTTGGCTGGTCGCAGCGGAGGGTGATGGTGTTTCGGGCGTGGAGGTCATGTCAGCGATTTTATAGACACAGCTTGCGCCTCCAGGCCTGCGGGCACCGTCTCCACCCGCCCCCAGCCGGTCTGCCGCAAGCGCTGGGCAATGCGTGGGTGTGTGGCCAGCGCTCTGGCCTGCCCCACATCCAGGTCGGGACAGGCCTGTAACAGGTGCTGAGCGGCCTCGGAACTGCTGAACAGCCACCAGCTGCCATCGGTCATGGCTTGCACCGCCCTTTGCTGCTGGCTGACCGACAGAACGGGGGTCTGACGCACATAAGCCACGGCCTGCTGCACCTGCACGCCTGCGTCTGCCAACTTTTGCGCCAACCAATCACGCCCCGCCATGTGCCCTTGCGCGTCTGAACCGCGAACAATCAACACCGAAGCCTGGTCCGTCAACACAACACGATCCGACACCAAGGCCCACAAAGCCTCCGAGTCAAATTGGCTTGAATCGGCATCCGGCGAATCGATCTGGTCGGCTGGCCAGCCACTGGCCAACAAGGCCGCCTGGGTGCCGGGCCCCGTGGACCAAGCACGGCAAGCCCGCAAATCCAGCCCATCGGGTCTCGCGGCCATGAAAAACCGCACCGCATTGGCGCTGACAAACATCACCGCCAGCTGCTGGGGCACCTGCTGCCACACGGCCCGCAGGGCAGCCGCATCGGGCAAGGGCGCGATCTGAATCAGGGGAAGAGTTTCTGTGCGAACGCCTTGGCTCTGCAAGGCCGAAGCCCAAGGCCCCGCCTCACGCTCGGGCCGGGTCACGATCACCACGGAGGCTTCAGCCATGCCAAGCCAGAAAAATCAATGCGCACCCGACTGGCGCAAGGCCTGGGCCACGCTCAGGCCCAAAGCCTCTGCGGCCTGCAAGTCTGTGGCGGCAGCGTGGGCATGGGCCGTGACCAACTGGGCAGAGCCTTGCGGGTCTCCCCAGGCTGCGCGCAGCTGGAGCACGCCGTCCTCGATGGTGGCGTGCGCCGCCAAAGGCATGGAGCAACTGCCCCCCATGGCACGGCTCACCGCACGCTCGGCCGCCACCCGACGCCACGATGGGGCATCGGCCAAGGGTGCCAGCAAGGCGCGCAAGTCCGCCCGGTCGCTGCGGATCTCGATGCCCAAAGCGCCCTGCCCTGCGGCGGGCAACATCTGCTCGGTTTCAAAAATGTGGCGAATGCGCGCCGTCAGCCCCAGCCGCTTGAGGCCCGCAGCGGCCAGCACAATGCCCGCGTACTGGCCATCGTCGAGCTTGCGCAAACGGGTATCCAGGTTGCCGCGCAGGGGCTCAATCTTCAAGTCAGGACGCAAAGCACGCAGCAGCACCGTGCGGCGCAGGCTCGATGTGCCCACCACCGCGCCTTGCGGCAAGTCCTCGAGTCGGGCGTAACCGGCAGACACCCAGGCATCACGCGGGTCTTCGCGCTCCATCACGCAGGCCAGCTCAAAGCCTTCGGGCATGTCCATGGGCACATCCTTGAGCGAATGCACCGCGATGTCGGCCCGGCCTTCGTGCAGCGCGACCTCCAGCTCCTTGACGAACAGGCCCTTGCCGCCCACCTTGGACAGGCTGCGGTCCAGAATCTGGTCGCCTTGCGTTGTCATGCCCAACAAGGTGACCTGGCAGCCGCGCGCTTGCAACAAGGCTTTGACGTGCTCGGCCTGCCAGAGCGCCAAACGGCTTTCACGGGTAGCGATCACGATGGAAGGGGCAGAAGTCGAAGACACGTTGAATTTCTCGTCAAAAAGGCCTCATCAAGATGAAACCTGTTGGTAATTTACAGGGGTCGGGCGATGCTAGCATGAGGTCGCAGGCCAACCTCCTTGCCACGCCTCAGCCACCCCCCCCCCTTCACCGAACCCATTCCGATGAAACAGGCCTCCTCAGACCAGCACGCCGCAGCCAAACCGCCCCGCGCCACACCTCGCACCGAAAAACGCGACAGCGAACGCCCCCTGGTGGAAGACATTCGCCTGCTGGGCCGCATTTTGGGTGACGTGATCCGCGTGCAAGAAGGCCCTGAGGCCTATGAGCTGGTCGAGCAAATCCGCAAACTCTCGGTGGCCTTTCGGCGTGACGCCGACCACGAGGCCGACAAGGCCCTGAAAAAGCTGCTGAAAAACCTGCCCGGCGACCGCGCCGTGAGCGTGATCCGCGCCTTCACCTATTTCAGCCACTTGGCCAATTTGGCTGAAGACCGCCACCATATCCGTCGCCGCGCCATTCACGAGCGTGCGGGCCACACGCAAGAAGGCAGCATCGACGTGGCGCTGCAGCGCCTGCGCTGGGCGGGCATCACGCCGCGCAGCATCTCGGACATGCTGGCCACCAGCTATGTCTCGCCTGTGCTCACGGCCCACCCCACCGAAGTGCAGCGCCAAAGCATTCTGGACGCCGAGCGCGACATCGCCCACCTGCTGACCGAGCGCGATGCCATCAAGGCGCGCGCCGCTGCCGTCAACGCCGCCAAAGACGCGCTGACCCCCAAAGAACTGGCCGCCAACGAGCTGCAAATGCGCGCCCGCGTGATGCAGCTGTGGCAAACCCGCTTGCTGCGCTTCACCAAACTCACCGTGGCCGACGAGATCGAAAACGCACTGAGCTATTACGAAGCCACCTTTTTGCGCGAAATTCCCAAGCTTTATGCCGAGCTGGAAGAGGCGCTGCCCGGTCAGCCCATTGCCAGCTTCTTGCGCATGGGCCAGTGGATTGGTGGCGACCGCGACGGTAACCCCAATGTGACCGCGCAAACGCTGGAACATGCCTTGACCCGCCAAAGCGATGTGGCCATGCGCCACTACCTGACCGAAGTGCATTACCTGGGCAGCGAGCTGTCGTTGTCGGCCATGCTGGTGCCCTTTGGCCCCGAGATGCTGGCCTTGGCCGCGCAATCGCCCGACACCAACGAACACCGCCAGGACGAGCCTTACCGCCGGGCGCTCACAGGCATTTACGCCCGCCTGGCCGCCACATTGAAAGTCCTAACAGGGGGTGAAGCCGCACGCCACGCCGTGGTCCCGCAAAACCCCTATGCCAGCGCCGAAGAATTTCTGGCCGATTTGCGCACCATCGAAGCCTCTTTGTGCAGCCACCACGCCGAAGCCGTGGCCGCCCAGCGCCTGCACCCGCTGATACGCGCCGTGGAAGTTTTCGGCTTCCACTTGGCCACCGTGGACCTGCGCCAAAGCTCGGACAAGCACGAAGAGGTGGTGGCCGAACTGCTGACCGCTGCACGCGTGGAAAAGAACTACAGCCAGCTGGACGAACACGCCAAGCAAGCCCTGCTGCTGGGCCTGCTCAACGACGCCCGCCCGCTGCGCGTGCCAGGTGCCGACTACAGCGCGCACGCCGTGTCGGAACTGGCCATTTTTGAAATGGCACGCCGCATGCTGGCCAGCTTTGGCAAGCAAGCCATTCGCCACTACATCATCAGCCACACCGAAACCGTGAGCGATTTGCTGGAAGTGCTGCTGCTGCAAAAAGAAGTCGGGCTGCTGCGTGGCACCCTGGACGGCGAAGCACACAACGACCTGATCGTGGTGCCGCTGTTCGAGACCATCGAAGACCTGCGCAACGCCGCGCCCATCATGCGCGACTTCTACGCCCTGCCCGGCGTGGCGGCGCAGGTAGCACGCTCCGGTGGCGAACAAGACATCATGCTGGGCTATTCGGACAGCAACAAGGACGGCGGCATCTTCACAAGCAACTGGGAGCTGTACCGCGCCGAAATCGCCCTGGTGGCCTTGTTTGACAAACTGCAAAGCAGCCACGGCATCACGCTGCGCATGTTCCATGGCCGCGGCGGCACCGTGGGCCGGGGCGGTGGCCCCAGCTACCAAGCCATCCTAGCCCAGCCCCCAGGCACTGTGCGCGGCCAGATCCGCCTGACCGAACAAGGCGAAGTCATTGGCTCCAAATACGCCAACCCCGAAATCGGCCGCCGCAACCTGGAAACCCTGGTCGCAGCCACCCTGGAGGCCACGCTGCTGCAACCCACCAAACCCGCCACGCGGGCATTTCTGGACGCTGCGGCAGAACTGTCAGAAGCCAGCATGAATGCCTACCGCGCCCTGGTGTACGAGACCCCCGGCTTCACGGATTACTTTTTTGGCGCCACCCCGCTCAAGGAACTGACGCAGCTGAACATCGGCTCACGCCCCGCATCGCGCAAAGCGCTTGAAAAAATCGAAGACCTGCGCGCCATCCCCTGGGGCTTCAGCTGGGGCCAATGCCGCTTGACGCTGCCCGGCTGGCTGGGCTTTGGATCGGCCGTGGCCGCTTTTCTCGACAAGCCCGAGGCTGCAGAGCGCAAAGCCGCGCTGGCCTTGCTGCAAAAGATGTACCGCCAATGGCCGTTTTTCCGCACCCTGCTGTCCAACATGGACATGGTGCTGGCCAAGAGCGACCTGGCCCTGGCCTCGCGCTACGCCGAACTGGTGAGCGACAGCCGCCTGCGCAAAAAGATCTTTGCCGCCATCGAGGCCGAATGGCACCGCACCGCCGACGCGCTGGCCCAGATCACGGGCGAAAAGAACCGCCTGGCCAGCAACCCGGCGCTGGACCGGTCCATTCGACACCGCTTCCCCTACATCGACCCGCTGCACCACCTGCAAGTCGAGCTGATCCGCCGCTACCGGGCGGGCTTGGCCGACGAGCGCGTGCAGCGTGGTATTCACATTTCGATCAACGGGATTGCGGCGGGGCTGCGGAATACGGGTTAAGGAGGGGCGGACGCCCGATCGTTTAGCCCTATTTAGCCCTAGTATTGGAGGATGAAACGACCCTTGTTCACCATTCTCCGGCAGGTTCGGGCCCGCATCCGCCTGGTCAGTGCCACCCTGTTTGGCGTGGCGCTGCACCTGGCGCTGCCGCCGAACTGGCCCACGCTCACCACCACCCGAATTTTGCTGTGCTGGAACGCCGCTGTTGCGCTTTACCTGCTGATGGCGCTGTGGGTCATGGCGCAATCGAATGTGGACAACATGCGCCAGCGAGCCTACCGACAGGACGAGGGCCAAAAAACCATTCTGCTGCTCACCATCGGCGCAGTGCTGGCCAGTCTGGTCGCCATCGTGGCCGAGCTGTCCACCATCAAATCGCTCAGCGGCAGCGACAAGCTGCTGCACATCGGCCTGACCGGGGCCACCGTGGCCAGTTCGTGGGTGTTCATGCACCTGATGTTTGCCATGCACTATGCCCACGATTACTACCTGAGCGGGCGTCACGGGCGCGAGCCAGGGCTGGCTTTTCCGCAAGAGCCTGCGCCTGACTACTGGGACTTTCTGTATTTTTCGGCCGTGATCGGCACCTCAGGCCAGACGGCGGACGTGTCGTTCACCTCCAAAGCCATGCGCCGCACAGGCCTGGTGCACTGCGTGCTGGCCTACTTCTACAACACCACCGTGCTGGCCCTGACGATCAACATTGCCGCCAGCCTGATGTGAACCCGGCCGGGGTCTGCCCCTGCGCCCGATAAAATCCCCTACTTATGACAAACCAACTCGACAAAAAATCCCAGGCCTGGTCCGCGCTCTTTTCTGAACCCATGAGCGAGTTGGTCAAGCGCTACACCGCCAGCGTGTTCTTTGACAAGCGCCTGTGGCAAGCCGACATCCAGGGCTCGCTGGCACACGCTGAGATGCTGGCTACGCAAAAGATCATCGGCGCGCAAGACCTGGCCGACATCCAACGCGGCATGGCGCAGATCACGCAAGAGATCGAATCCGGTGCTTTCGAGTGGAAGCTCGACCTGGAAGACGTGCACCTGAACATCGAAGCGCGCCTGACCGCCCTGGTGGGCGATGCGGGCAAGCGCCTGCACACCGGCCGCAGCCGCAACGACCAAGTGGCCACCGACGTGCGCCTGTGGTTGCGCAGCGAGATGGATCTGATCATTGATTTGCTGGTCGACCTGCAAAAGTCGCTGGTCGATGTGGCCGAGCAAAACGTCGAGGTGATCGTGCCCGGCTTCACCCACCTGCAAGTGGCCCAGCCCGTGAGCTTTGCGCACCACCTGCTGGCCTATGTCGAGATGTTTGCCCGCGATGCCGAGCGCATGAGTGACGTGCGCCGCCGCACCAACCGCCTGCCATTGGGCAGCGCCGCTCTGGCGGGCACAACCTACCCGCTGGACCGCGAACGCGTGGCCCGCACCCTGGGCATGGTCGACGAGCAAGGCAACCCACAGGTCTGCCAAAACAGCCTGGATGGCGTGAGCGACCGTGACTTCGCCATCGAATTCACCGCAGCGGCCAGCCTGTGCATGGTGCACATCAGCCGCATGTCGGAAGAACTGATCTTGTGGATGAGCCAGAACTTTGGCTTTGTGCGCATTGCCGACCGCTTCACCACCGGCTCGTCGATCATGCCGCAGAAGAAAAACCCCGACGTGCCCGAACTGGCGCGCGGCAAAACCGGCCGCGTGGTCGGCCACCTGATGGGCCTGATCACCCTGATGAAAGGCCAGCCCCTGGCCTACAACAAAGACAACCAGGAAGACAAAGAGCCGCTGTTCGACACCGTCGACACGCTCAAAGACACCCTGCGCATCTTCAGCGAAATGGTTGGCGGCCAGCTCAACCCCGCCACAGGCCAAAAAGAAGGCGGCATCACTGTGAATGCCGCCGCCATGGAAGCGGCCGTGAAAAAAGGCTACGCCACCGCCACGGATCTGGCCGACTACCTGGTCAAAAAAGGCCTGCCCTTCCGCGACGCCCACGAAGTGGTGGCCCACGCCGTCAAGACCGCCCAAGGCTTGGGCGTGGACCTTTCAGAGCTGCCGCTCGAAACCCTGCAAAAGTTCGACAGCCGCATCGAAGCCGATGTGTTTGGGCCGCTCAGCCTGCAAGGCTCGCTGAACGCCCGCAACACCCTAGGCGGCACGGCGCCCGCGCAGGTGCGTTTGCAGATTGCACGTCACCGCAGCCGTTTGGCTTGACGGCCCCATCAGCGCTGCACAGCAGCGCTGATCACCCCCACTCCCGCCCCAGCCTGGGCGCTGACACCCCTTTTTGCAGGCGGATCACCGGCACGGCCATGCTGATCACGCGGGGTTTTTCGTCCTTGAGCAGCACCACATTCAAGAACAAGGTGCCCAAGCCTTTTTCGGTTTTGAAGATGCCCCAGCGCCGCTTGGGCGCGATGGCGGCCAGCAGGGCTTGTTCATCCCAATCGTCACTCAAAGGCAGGTAGCTGTAGGCCTGTTCGCGGTGACGCAACATCACATGGGTGTAGCTGTAACCCGCAATCGGCTGGCCATCAGTGCCGATGGGGCGGAACTTGATTTCGTAATCACCCGTGGCAGTGTTGCCGTGGGCGCAGCGCCCCGCATGGATGCCTTTGGCGAACTTGAAATTGGGTCGCCCAATGACCAATGGTGCGTCCATCAGGTTGCGCAGCTCGATGTTGAGCACATTGGGGTAGTTTTTGTGCCCCGTCCCCATCGAGTAGGTCAGGTGAACCGAAAACTCGGGAATTTTCTTTTTGCTGCCGCCGATCACAAAGGCCGAAATCAGCAATCCGGAGCCTGCCGTGATGAAGTCCCACAGCCCCTGGTCTTTGGCCCATTTGATCCAGGTCAGCGGCATTTGGACCCAAGTCCAGAAATCGTCAGTGAAAATCATGGGTCATTTTAATCAACTATAAGTATTCAAAATATTCACCAATAAGCTCCCGTTGGCGCCCATCCAGCTCGCTTGATTTCGATCCCAGCGCAGCAAACGAGTCGCCTGCAAGGCCTCACTGCGGCCCAAACGCTGGATGACGGCCACCGCAACAGCGGCAAAGTCAGGGCCATGGTGAGTCCGCACACAGACCCCGAAGACCCATCGCGCAAGACTTGACGTTTTGACGCGCCAAGGCGCAAAGCACCTCTCTCGGTTTGGAGAAGACGGATGAGGCCACAAGGAGACACGCCATGCAGTTCAGAGCCCACTCATCTTTGGTCGAAAACCTGACGGGTGTGCCGCGCACCTTGTTGATACCTTTGGTGGCACGCGCTAATGGGGGAACGACGTTCCCCTTGCTCGAACCCAACGACCGCTATGCCCAAGAACTGCTCACCGCCATGGGTGCCGAAGTGAAAACTTCGGGTCATGACGCCCCCACGTTTGTCAACGTGCTTTGGCGCACTGTCCTGATCAAAGAACTGGGCAGTGATTTTTTCTCTCGTGCGCCCCAAAGTCCCGGCATCAATTTGGGTGCAGGTCTGGCACATTATTTTCAGTGGCTGGGCAACGGCAAAAACACCTGGATCGATGTGGACCTGGAGCAGGTGATCGACTTGCGCAAATCGTTTTTGCCCGATTCATCTTCGCATTGCCTCAACCAGGCCATGGACATCACCCAGCCCGGTTGGTGGAACCGCCTGCCGCTGCACAAGCGTGACCACAAGCGCCCGGTGTTTGTGGTCTGTGAAGGGGTTCTGATGTATTTGGAGCCCTGCAAGGTGCGCAGCATCATCCGGGAATTTGCCGAAAACGCGCCCGAAGGCTCCGAGTTGATCCTGGACTTCGTCTCGCCTTTGGCCGTGGGGCCCACCGCCGTGCTGCGGCACAACGAAGAAACTGGCGCACCGTTCGCGTGGGGCGTGCACAACGGCCTGGAAATTGCCCATTTGCACCCGAGACTTGAATTGCTTTCGCAACACAGCGTTTCAGAAGCTTATGGACTGGGCGCATCTTGGGCCGACATGTATTGGGGCCTGTTGATGGGCGGCCCTGTTTATGGATTGGCGCATCTGAGGGTGACTGAACCCTGAGAAACACCCCGGGCTGGGCGGTTGAAGAGGTGGCAATAAGTCACGCAGCAGCGACATCCGTGATAATTCGCGGGCGATTTGCCGCTTCCAACAACTTCGACAACACCATGCAAACCTCCACCGCCGCCCCCGAACTGATGCACTGGACAGACTCGCTCAACACGGGCGATGCACGCATGGACGAAACCCACCAGGAGTTCGTGGACATGATCAACCAGATCCTGGCCACCCCTGAAGACGAGCAACTGCCGGTTTACAAAGCGTTTTTGGCCCACACGGTGGAACACTTTGCGCAAGAAGAGCGCTGGATGCTGGCCACCGGCTTTTCGGCCGACAACTGCCACGCCGAGCACCACGCCACCATTTTGGAGACCATGCGCGTGGTCGAAGCCCACTACCTGGACACCGACAAACAGATCATCACCCGCCTGGCCGAAGCGCTGGCCGAGTGGTTTCCGGGCCACGCCAACAGCATGGACGCAGGCCTGGCCGCGCACCTGAAATCGGTCGGCTTTGACAGCGAGACCGAAACCCTGGCCGACCCATCGGCCATCAAAAACGTGACCATGTCGGGCTGCGGCAGCGTCAGCTGCACCAGCTGAACTTGCCGGGCGCAAGGCCCGCAAGACAAGAAATTTCAAAGCGGCTGTCTCAAGTTTCACAAGCTGCAGGCCACTCGGGGGCTAGGATGGCGGCTCGTTTAAAACAAATGCCCCATCCGGAGACTGCCCCATGCCCGTGATCACCAACATCGAAGACCTGCGCGTTCTGGCCGAAAAGCGCGTGCCGCGCATGTTTTACGACTACGCCGACAGCGGCTCGTGGACCGAGGGCACCTACCGCGCCAACGAAAGCGACTTCCACAAAATCAAGCTGCGCCAGCGCGTGGCGGTGAACATGGAAAACCGCACCACCGCCACCAGGATGGTGGGCATCGACACCAAAATGCCCGTGTGCATCGCCCCCGTGGGCCTGACCGGCATGCAACACGCCGACGGTGAAATGCACGCCGCCATGGCCGCCAAAAAGTTCGGTATCCCCTTCACGCTGTCGACCATGAGCATCTGCTCCATCGAAGACATCGCAGCCCACACGCAAGCCCCGTTTTGGTTTCAGCTTTACATGATGCGTGACCGCGACGCCATGGTGCGCATGATCGACCGCTGCAAGGCTGCCAACGTGAGCGCCCTGGTGCTCACGCTCGATTTGCAGGTGATCGGCCAGCGCCACAAAGACCTCAAAAACGGCCTGACCGCGCCACCCCGCCCCACCCTTGCCAACATCATCAACCTGATGACCAAGCCCCGCTGGTGCTTAGGGATGGCGGGCACCAAACGCCACACTTTTGGCAACCTGGTCGGGCATGTGAAAGCTGTGACCAACATGAAGTCGCTGGCCTCGTGGACCAACGAGCAGTTTGACCCCACGCTCAACTGGGAAGACATCGCCTGGGTCAAGAAGCAATGGGGCGGCAAGCTGATCTTGAAAGGCATCATGGACGTGGAAGACGCCAAACTGGCGGTGGCCAGCGGGGCCGACGCGATTGTGGTCAGCAACCACGGCGGCCGCCAGCTCGACGGCGCGCCCAGCAGCATCGAAGCCCTGCCAGCCATCGTGGCGGCCGTGGGCAGCCAGATCGAGGTCTGGATGGACGGCGGCATCCGCAGCGGCCAGGACGTGCTCAAGGCCTGGGCGCTGGGTGCCAAAGGCACCATGATCGGCCGCGCCATGGTTTATGGCCTGGGTGCCATGGGCGAAGCAGGTGTGACAAAAGCCCTGCAAATCATCCACAAAGAGCTGGACGTGACCATGGCCTTTTGCGGCCACACCAACATCCAGAACGTGGACACCAACATCTTGCTGCCGGGCACCTTTCCGAAGGCGTAAACCTGTTCAAAGCGCAACTCATGGGGCGTGGCGGGCCTGTGGCTCGCGCTATGCTTGAAGGGTGACTGCTCCCCCCCCGCCCATCCGCCGCATTGCCCACCTCGACATGGACGCGTTTTACGCATCCTGCGAGCTGCTGCGCTACCCGCAGCTCAAGGGCTTGCCGGTGGTCATTGGCGGAGGCCGCCGCAAAGAAGACGACCTGCTGGGCAAGCTGCAAGCGGCCTACCCCGATGGCGAATGGACCGAAGAGACCTTTGCCGAACGGCTGGACCGGATTCCGGTGGATTTTTTCCCGCGCATCGAGGGCTACACCGGGCGCGGCGTGATCACCACCGCCACCTATGCGGCACGGCAATTCGGCATCGGCTCGGCCATGGGCCTGATGAAAGCCGCCAAGCTCTGCCCGCAGGCCATTTTGTTGCCGGTGGACTTTGACCGTTACCGGCACTACTCGCGCACCTTCAAAAGCATCATCCTCGACATCGCACCCGTCATGCAGGACCGGGGCGTGGACGAGGTCTACATCGACTTCACCGACGTGCCCGGCGGCCAGCGCGAAGGCGGTCGGGTGCTGGCGCGCTTGATTCAGAAAAGCATTTTTGATGCCACAGGTCTGACCTGCTCAATCGGCGTGGCACCCAACAAGCTGATCGCCAAGATGGCCAGCGAGTTCAACAAACCGAACGGCATCTCCATCGTGCACGATGCCGACCTGCAAACCCTGATCTGGCCGCTGGCCTGCCGCAAGATCAACGGCGTGGGCCCCAAGGCCGATGAAAAGCTCAAAGGCTTTGGCATCCACACCATTGGCGAGCTGGCGGCACGCGAGCCGCACTGGCTGGTCGAGAACTTTGGCAAAAGCTACGGCGCCTGGCTGCACGAAGCCGCCTGGGGCCGCGACGACCGCCCGCTGGAAACCGCGAGCGAACCCGTCAGCATGAGCCGCGAAACGACGTTTGAACGCGACCTGCACGCCGTGCGCGACCGGGCCGAGCTGGGCGCGGTCTTCACCCGGCTGTGCGAACAGGTGGCCGCCGATTTGCAGCGCAAGGGCTACGAAGGCAAAACCATCGGCATCAAGCTGCGGTATGACAACTTTCAGGCCGTGACGCGCGACCAAAGCATCGACGGCCACACGGCTGACGCCAAACGCATCCGACAGGTGGCGGGCCAGTGCCTCAAGCGGGTGGACTTGTCGCGGCGGTTGCGACTGCTGGGGGTGAGGGTCGGGGCCCTGGTCAAGGCGGGGACAGTCGTGCCATCGACCGACCGCTACATTGCACCCGAGGAGACAACCCATGAACAAGCTGAACTGTTTTTCCCTGACAACTGAGGGCCACGTTGCCCACCTGATGATGAACCGCCCCGAGGCGATGAACACCATGCACCCGACCTTTTGGCGCGAGCTGCACGAGGTGCTGACCGACATCCACAAAGCGGGCACAGCGCGGGCGCTGGTGATCTCCAGCACCGGCAAACACTTCAGCGCAGGCATGGACCTGCAAACCTTTGGCAGCGCCATCCAGATGGACGACAGCAGCGCCGAAGGCCGCTCGGCCGTGTACGACCTGTTGACCGACATGCAGCACACCTTCACCCTGCTCGAAGAATTGCGCATCCCGGTCATTGCCGCCATCCACGGCGGCTGCATTGGTGGCGCGGTCGACATGGTCACCGCCTGCTGCATGCGCTATGCCTCGGCCGATGCGTTCTTTTGCATCCAGGAAATCAACATCGGCATGGTGGCCGACGTGGGCACCTTGCAACGCCTGCCCAAGCTGCTGCCCATGGCCTTGGTCAAAGAACTGGCCTACACAGGCCGCCGCCTAGGTGCCGACAAGGCGCTGGCCCACGGCCTGGTGAACGAAGTGCTGCCCACCCACGAAGCCACCGTGGCCGCCGCCCTGCAAGCGGCCAAAGAGATTGCCAGCAAACCGCCCGTGGCCATCTGGGGCACCAAGCAAGTGCTGCACTACGCCCGCGACCACAGCACCGAAGACAGCCTGCGCCACATGGGCTGGCTGCAAGGCGCGATCTGGAGCAACGCCAACGTGCGCGAGGCCATCAGCGCCATGCAACAAAAACGTGAGGCGAACTTCGCGCCACTGCCAGCGCTCAAGGGGTTTCGCGAGTTTGGCTGACAACCAACCATGAAAATCTTCCAGAACACCCACCACGCCCAACACGCAGGCCGCCAGGAAATGTTCCGGGGCCGCATGGTCGATTGCCATGAAGTACCCGACCGTTTGCGCTTTGTGCTGGATGAACTGAAGCGCCGCCCGGTAGGGCAGTTGCTGACGCCCGATGCAGCGCTGGATGTGGATGCCGCCATGGCCCGCGTCCATGCACCCGACTATCTGGCTTTTTTGACGCGGGCCTGGGACGACTGGGTGGCGCTGGACCCTGCCAATGTCGAGCGCGACGCCCTGCCCTCGGTCTGGCCGTTGGCAGCAAAGCACGGCTTTCGCACCGACGCGCCGCCACTCAACTTTGCGGCGCGGCTGGGGCAATATGCGTTTGACTCGGGCACGCCCTTGATGGCAGGCAGCTGGGCCGCAGCACGCGGGGGCGCTGCTTGCGCACTGGCTGCCGCGCAGGCGGTGCTGGGTGGTGAGCGATTCGCCATGGCGCTGACGCGCCCGCCGGGCCACCATGCAGGCCCCAGCTTCATGGGTGGTTATTGCTTCATCAACAACGCCGCTGTGGCCGCGCAGGCCCTGCGCGACGGCGGGCTGGAGCGCGTGGCCGTGCTGGATGTGGACTACCACCACGGCAACGGCACGCAGACTTGTTTTTATGAGCGCAGCGATGTGTTCACGGCGTCCATCCACGGCGATCCGCGCACCGAATACCCCTTTTTTTTGGGCCATGCCGACGAGCGCGGGCTCGGCGCGGGTGAAGGCTTCAACCTGAACTTGCCGCTGCCGCGTGGCACCGGTTTTGACGTTTGGTGGGCCACGCTGCAAACAGCTTTGCAGGAGGTGGCTGACTTTGCCCCGCAGGCGCTGGTGGTGCCGCTGGGGCTGGACACGTTTGAGGGCGACCCGATCTCGGGCTTCAAGCTGAGAAGTGCGGATTACCTGAAGCTGGGGCAAGCGATTGCGCAACTGGGCTTGCCGACGGTGCTGACGTTTGAAGGGGGTTACGCCGTGGCCGAGGTGGGGGTGAACACGGTGAATGTGCTGTAAAGTCTACAGACCTGAACTCGTCAGCTTTTGTCATCAGCGAGATATATACTTTTTAAGTATTCAAAAGTTTTGAAAGATCCGACATGTTCTATCGGCCCCGCTTCTTAATTGGCTTGTTTTTGTCGTTGTTGCTTCACACAGCACCTGGCTGGACGCAATCGAAAAATCTGGCTCCAGGCTTCACTCGGCTGCCAGATCAAGCCAAGGTGGTGATCATGCCTGCCGATGTCGAGCTTTTTTCCATCAGCGCAGGAGGTGTTCAGGAGCCCCGAGCCGACTGGACCGAGCAAGCGCAAAAACATCTTCAACAAGAGCTGTTGCACCAACGCAGCAACTTGGCCCGTCAAGTCAGCCCGCTCAAAGCAGAACTGCACGACCCGATGGCCGAGCTCAACGGCTTGCATGGTGCTGTGGCGCAATCCATCTTTTTGCATCACATACAGGGCATCTCCAAACTGCCCACCAAAAATGGCGAACTGCGCTGGACTTTGGGCGAAGCCGTCAAAGACTTGCGCGATCAAACACAGGCAGATTACGCCTTGTTCGTCTGGATTCGTGACAGTTACGCCAGCGCCGAGCGCAAAGCCGCCATGATTGCCATGGCATTTCTGGGGGTGGGCTTGGCCGGTGGCGCCCAAGTAGGCTACGCCTCCTTGGTCAATCTGAAAGACGGCCAAGTGGTCTGGTTCAACGCCTTGATGCGCGCAAGCGGCGACTTGCGCGAACCCCAAGCGGCCGAAGAAACCGCTCAGGTCTTGCTGAGGAACTTCCCTCGGGCGCCATGATGGAGCGGGCGCACATGCACAGACGTGGTTTTTTGCGGGCCGCTTGCTGTCAGGGCTTGGGCCTGACTGGCTTGGTGGGTACGCATAACATCTGGGCACAAAGCACTGCGGCCACGACAGCCAACCAGACCGATTGGCAATCGCTGCTGAGCAGCCGATTTGTACGCCCTACGCTCGACACCGACGAAGGCGGCCTGTGGGCCATGATGGACCGGGAAGAAACGCGCTTGCGTCGCAGCTCACAGGTGGTGCGCGACACGAAGCTACAGGACTATCTGCGCGACATGGTTTGCCGACTGGTGGGAGACCACTGCCCGGACATCCGGGTGCACGTGGTGCGGACACCGTTTTTCAATGCCACCATGGCCCCCAACGGCATGATGCAAATCTGGAGCGGCTTGCTGCTGCGCGTGGAAAACGAAGCACAGTTAGCCGCGGTGGTCGGCCACGAAATCGGTCACTATCTGGAGCGCCACTCGCTGGAACGCCTACGCGACATGAAGTCACGGGCAGCCTTTGGCCAGTTCATTGGCATGTTTGGTGCGGTCGGTGCACTGGCGCAGTTGGGCGTCCTGGCAGGGGCATTTGCCTTTTCGCGCGAGCACGAGACGCGTGCCGATGTGCTCGGCATGCGCTTGCTCAAACGCGCCGGCTACCGTGCACAAGAGGCCGCACAAGTATGGGACAACCTGTTGGGTGAGTTGCAAATTCGTGGCGGAAGCGATGTCGGCCAGCGCAGCCCGATGATGGCAACACACCCTCCTGTCGCCACACGGCGAGACGACTTGCTCAAGTTGGCAGGCGACGATACGGGTGTCACGCAAGCAGAACCACTGGCCCAAGTATTGGCGCCCCACCGCCTCGATTGGATCCATGACGAAATCAGGCGCGGCCAACACGAAGAAAGTCTGGTGCTGTTCGGCCGCATGCTAAAAAACAGCCCCAGCGATGCACAGGCTTGGTATGCGCGCGGTGAAATCTACCGCCAACGAGGGCAATCTAATGATTTGGAATTGGCTTTACAGGATTTTCAGCAAGCGATTCAGGCCAGCAATACCCCACCACCCTCGTACCGCTCTTTGGGCCTGATCCACAAGCAGCAAGCCCGAAAACCAGAGGCCTTGGCTTCTTTCGAAAAATACCTTGAACTTGCACCACAGGCACCTGATGCCGCCTTGGTGCGCAGCTACATCACGGAACTACAGTCATGAAAAAAATCGTCATCCTGAGCCTCGCGCTCATCCTGAGCGCCTGCACCACCGTCACCCAAATTCAAGGCGAACAACGCATGGGCAACCGTTTGACTGTCAAGCTGCCCAGTGCTTGGAACAAGTTCTCCCAACCCGCCAGCGTACCCTATGAGGTCTGGACACAAGAAGGCATCATGCTCGATCAATTGCGCATCTGGGCCGCAGTCAAGCCCGAGCAGGCATTGATCGTCAAGCAAATGGCCAATCAACAAAAAGCAGCCAAGGTCCCCGTATTCTCCCAGGGTTTGCGCCCGGACCAATGGGTGGCGCTTTTGGAAACTGCATATGCATCAGACGGGTCGGTGGTCAACATCGACAAGGTCGAACCGTCCACCTTCGCGGGTGCCAAAGCCGTGCGGTTCGAGTTTTCCCTGACACGCAAAAACGATGACCTCGCGTTTCGGGGAGTAGGTTGGGCCACTGAGCAAGACAAACAGTTTTTTGCCGCCGTCTTCACCGCACCCCGACTGCACTTTTACGGGCAATTACTGCCCAAAGTGGAAGCGATCATTCAGACCGCACAATTCACGCCATAACCCGAATTTTCACTGCCGCGCCGTGCGCACATTGGGTGGCAACTTGCCTGGTGCACTGGTGCGCCAGGGGTTGATGTCCAGCCCGCCGCGGCGGGTGTAGCGGGCATACACCGTCAGCTGGGTGGGTTTGCAGCGCGTCCAGATGTCCATGAAGATGCGCTCGACGCATTGCTCATGAAATTCGTTGTGGTTACGAAAGCTCACGATGTATTGCAGCAAGCCCGCTTGCTCGATCTGCGGTCCGCTGTAAGTGATTTGCACGCTGCCCCAGTCGGGCTGGCCGGTGACCAGGCAATTGCTTTTGAGCAAGTGGCTGACCAGGGTTTCGGTCACGGGCAACTCTTCGGCATTGGCGCTCAAGAGGTCCGGCGCGGGCTGGTAGCGGGTGCATTCAATGTCCATTCGGTCGAGGTTCAGGCCATCGAGTTCGTGCACGGGCTCGGTGTCAAATTGCTCTTGCAGCAGCAGCTTCACGCCCACGCTGGCTTGCACCGCGCCGCCGTGCCAGATGGCGGCGCTGATGTCGCGGCGGATCATGTCGCGCACCACGTCGGCGCTCTCAAGGCGGGTGTTGTTGAAGCTGTTCAGATACAGCTTGAAGGATTTGCTCTCCACAATCTGCGTGCTCTCGGCGGGCACGGTGATGTGCGCCAGCGCCACCTGCGGCTTGCCTTTCAGGTTGAGCCAGGACAGCTCAAACGCCGTCCACAAATCGGCCCCAAAAAACACGGGCTGGCCGGTGACACCGATCTCGGCGCGTTTGGTGGCACGGGGAATCGGGAACAGCAAACCCGCGTCGTATTGGTCCACATAAGCGCTGGATTTGCCCAGCTGAGACTGCTCGGGGGTGTGTTCTGGAGAGTTCATGCTCATGCCTGCACCTTGCGACGGAAAACGAGACGGTCTGGCTCGGACACTTGGGGGTCGTAGGCGTAGCCTTCCAGATCAAAACCCAGCAGCCCCTCGGGGTGGGTGATGCGGTTTTGCACCGCATAGCGCGCCATCAGGCCCCGCGCCCGCTTGGCGTTGAAGCTGATGATTTTGTATTTGCCGCCCTTGAAGTCTTCAAACACGCATTCGATGACGCGGGCCTTGAGGGTTTTGCGGTCTACTGACTTGAAATATTCTTGCGAGGCCAGATTGACGATGACCGGGGTTTTGTCTTTGGCCAGCTGGGCGTTCAGGTACTCGGCAATTTGCGGACCCCAGAACTTGTACAGGTTGCTGCCTTTTTCTGTTTGCAGCGTGGTGCCCATTTCCAGGCGGTAGGGTTGCATCCAGTCCAGCGGGCGCAACACCCCGTACAAGCCACTCAAAATACCCACATGGGTTTGCGCCCACTCCAGGTCTTGCGCTGACAAGGTCTTGGCGTCCAGGCCCTCATACACATCGCCATTGAAGGCCAGCACGGCTTGCTTGGCGTTTTTGGCGGTGAACTTGGGCGTCCAGGCTTCGTAGCGGGCCACGTTCAGGGCCGATAGCGCGTCCGACAGGTCCATCAGCTCGGCGATTTGCTGGGGCGACTTTTGGCGCAGCACCTCGATCAGGGCCTGAGATTGCGGCACGAACTGGGGCAGCGTGTGGGGCACACCTGCGGCGGGGGTTTCGTAATCCAGAGATTTGGCGGGTGACAATAAGAACAACATGCTCGACATCCTTTACCTGGACGATTATCTCGCCATCGTCAACAAGCCCGCCGGCTGGTTGGTGCATCGCACCCCGTTGGACAAGGGCGAAACCCGCTTTGTGCTGCAAACCCTGCGCGACCAGATCGGGCAACACGTCTGGCCCGCGCACCGGCTGGACAAGGGCACCAGCGGCGTACTGCTGTTTGCACTGGATGCCGACACCGCACGCCTGCTGGGCCAGGCCTTTGAAAGCGGCCAGGGCCTGCAAAAAACCTACCGCGCCGTGGTGCGTGGCTGGCCTTTGCCTGAGGGTCTGATCGACCACCCCTTGAAGCGCATGCCCGACGACATGCGCACCGAGCGCCTGGAAGTGCAGCCCGCCCAAAGCCGCTTTGCCGCCTTGCGCCACTTTGATTTGCCGCTGCCACAACAAGGCTTTGCCAGCACCCGCTGCGCCGAAGTGGCTTTGGAGCCACTGACAGGCCGCCGCCACCAGCTGCGCCGCCACATGAAGCACATCGCCCATCCGATCATTGGCGATGCCACACACGGCAAGGGGCCGCTGAACCGGGCGGTGGCTGAGTTGATGGGGCTGCAGCGGCTGTGGCTGCATGCGGAAAGTCTGGAATTGCATCACCCAGTCAGCGGGCAGCCGTTGCGTTTGGCGGCGCCACTGCCCAGCGAGTGGGGGGTTTGGACCGCTTTTGCCATGCGGGCATCCGGCTGAGTTCAGAAAACCTTCGCGACGGGGGCGTCGCGCCTACAGGGGGAAAGTCCCCTGGATGGGGGGGGGGGTTGTCTCGCATCGGATAAGCGTCCTCGCGGTTTTCCATAGGATTCAGGGTTTGGTCGCTTTGGCGCCCCCACTTACCTACCCTTCAGACGCCCACACATGAGCCTGCTTTTCACGCCCTTCACCTTTGACGCGCCATCCGGCCCCCTCACTTTGCCCAACCGCATCGTGATCGCGCCCATGTGCCAGTACTCGGCCGACCACGGCCAAGCCACCGACTGGCACCTGACGCACTGGACCAACCTGCTCAACAGCGGAGCTGGCCTGTTCACCATCGAAGCCACCGCCGTGTCGGCCGTGGGCCGCATCAGCCCCGGCTGCTTGGGCTTGTGGGACGACGCGACGCAAGTGGCGCTGGGTGACAAACTGCACCGCGCCCCCGCCGCTTAGCACCCGCCATGCCAGTGTGCATCCAGATCAGCCATGCGGGCCGCAAGGCATCGAGCGCAGCACCTTGGCACGGCGGCATGTTGATCGCACCCGAAGACGGTGGCTGGCAAACCGTGGCCCCGAGCGCTCTGCCCCACTTGCCGCATGAGGCCGCGCCCATCGAACTGAGCTTGGCCGACATCGCTCAAATCAAGGCCGACTTCGTCAACACCGCCAAGCGCAGCCACGAGCTGGGCATTGAGGCGGTGGAGCTGCACGCCGCCCACGGCTATTTGCTGCACCAGTTTTTGTCGCCCTTGTCCAACCAGCGCACCGACCAATACGGCGGCTCATTTGAAAACCGCATCCGCTTTCCGATGGAAGTGTTCAAGGCGGTGCGCGAGGCTTTTGGCGGCACGCTGGGCATGCGCATTTCGGGGACCGACTGGGTCGATGGCGGCTGGACGATCGAAGAAACCGCCGAACTGTCCAAGCAGCTCAAGCAAGCCGGGGCGCAGTTTGTGCACATCTCGTCAGGCGGTGTTTCGCCTTTGCAAAAAATCATCTTGGGGCCAGAGTACCAAGTGCACTTGGCCAAAACGGTCAAAGCCGCCTCAGACCTGACCACCATCGCCGTGGGCCTGATCACCGAGCCCGCGCAAGCCGAAGCCGTGCTGCAACGCGGCGATGCCGATCTGGTGGCGCTGGCCCGCAGCTTTTTGTACAACCCGCGCTGGGCATGGAAGGCCGCCGCCGAACTGCAAGGCCAAGTGGAAGCGAGCAGCCCCTACTGGCGCTGCCTGCCACGCGAAGCGCAAGCTATTTTTGGCAGCGTACGCATTGGCATGAGGTGAATGGATCGAATATAAAATCGATACTTTTATCGAAAAGGGACCCTATGCCAGCCTTGCGTCTCCCCCTCTTTTGCGCAGCCGCCCTGCCATGGCTTGCAGCGATCCCATCGGCGACAGCACAAACCACCACCCCGATCAAAAATTTGATCGTAGTGGTAGGTGAGAACACCAGTTTTGACACTTTGTTTGCGACCTACCAACCCCCACAGGGAAGCAGCGTGCGCAACCTGTTATCGGCGGGCATTGTCGATGCGCAAGGCAATCCCGGGTCGGCTTATGCCAAAGCCTTGCAAAAGTTCCCGACCACGGATGGCAAGTTCGATGTCGACTTCAAGCAAACTACGCCATACAAAGCCCTGCCCAGGCCCTATGCCAGAGCTGAAAAAGGCGGCCCCAAACGCATCGACGACAAAATCCCTGCCGATCTGCCAGCAGGGCCATTCCCGATCACCAAATACCGGGCCTACACCGACTACACCGACAGCAACCCAGTTCATCGTTTCTTCCAAATGTGGCAACAAGTCAACGGCGGCCGAAATGATCTGTTTTTGTGGGCGGGCCTGACGTCTGGCGAGGGTGCAAAAGACAAAAAAGACCCCACACGGGGCACTTACTACGGTAGCGAGACCATGGGTTTTTACAACATGGCTGCAGGTGATGTACCTTATTTCAAGCAACTGGCACAGCAATACGCCATCTCAGACAACTATCACCAGGCCATCATGGGCGGCACCATGCCCAATTATTTCTTCCTCGCATTTGGCGATGTCGCTCGGTATCAAGAGGATGGAAAGACGACAACGCCGCCAGAGCTGCAGGTCGAAAATCCGGAGCCTGTCAGTGGATCAGCCAATTGGTACACCAACAGTGGCTACAGCGCTGGCTCCCATGTGGCTTGCGCTGACGAAACCCAACCCGGCGTGAGTGCAATCCGGAGGTATCTCAAAACCCTTCCGTACAAAAGCTTCAACGATGGGAACTGCGAAACAGGTGCGTACTATCTGGTCAACAACTACGCATCGCCTTACACGTTCAAGGGGGGCAAAAAAACACCCGCTGCCAATCAGTTGTTGGGCACCATTCAAACCATTCCCAATATTGCCACCCAGCTGCAAGCAGCAGGTGTGAGCTGGAAGTGGTACCACGGTGGACGTGATGGTGCGGGCGTCAAGAAAGGTGAATATGCGTCGGACACCGACCCCCTGACATTTTCCAAGCAAATTATGGAGTCCGGGCTTTCACGGCAACTGCAAGGCGATGCTGATTTTTTTGCCGACGTTGACAAAGGCCTTCCAGCCATTTCATTTATCTCACCACCACTGAGCCAAACTGGCCACCCACACTACGGTTCGCCCGCCTACTTTGAAAGCTATGTCAAAAACATCGTTGACAAAGTACAAGCCAATCCCAAAGTTTGGGAACAAACAGCCATTTTGGTCACCTACGATGAAGGCGGGGGTTACTTCGACTCTGGTTATGTGCAAGCCGTCGACTTTTTTGGAGATGGCACTAGGGTCCCCATGATCGCAGTTTCAAAGTGGGCCAAGTCTGGCCATGTCGATCACACTTATTACGACCACGCCTCAATCCACAAATTCATCCAGCGCAACTGGAACCTCAAAGCACTTTCTGCCCGAAGCAGGGACAACCTGCCTAACCCGGTCCACAGCAAGGATGCTTATGTTCCCGATAACCGCCCTGCAGTGGGTGATTTGATGAATCTTTTCCAATTCAAACCTTGAGACCATAGGCCCAAGGGCATCAAGGCGGAAACATCCTGCTCGACTGCTGCCAACAGCCCAACAAAAAGCCTGAACAGGTCAACGCCCGTTCAGGCTTTTTTATCTGATTCAGGCGACGAGATTTACTTCAAATCGCCCGCCAAACTGGCCAAGGTATCGGCAGCGATTTCGATGTGCGATGGGTAATGCGTGTGGTCGCAACCCATCTTGACGCCAGCGCCAGCCTTCACCGCCGCGCACATTACGGGCGTCAGCTCAAAGCGCACAAAGTGCACTGCCGAGGTCTTTTCTTCGGTTTCGCGGTCCAGGTCTTCGTCAGCAATGGCATACACGCGGGCATGGCCTTCGACCTCGACAAACATGCGGTCTTCCACACCGATCAGCTTGGCCAGTTCGCGCTTGCGCTCGTTGATGTCGGTGTACTCGATCATCATGGTGGCCTTCCAGTTGCTGCCGTCCGGCACCAGCGGGGCATAGGCTTCAATCTCTTGCAGGATGCCCTCCTCTTCGAAGACTTTTTCGATGCGCAGCATCTCCTGGATTTGGTAGCGAATGGTGGTTTCGCTTTCAAACTGCACATTGATGTGCTCACCCAGCTGCACGCTGCGCAGCTTGCGGTGGGCGATCACTTCGGGCTTGTGAAGCTTGCGCCACTTGGTGTAGGCCTCCAGCGACATCAGGGTCTCGGGCGTGATTTTTCCGGTCAGTTGCATGGCGGTGTTCCTTATTTGAGACCGTAGGCTTTGCGCACCAGGGTCAAGGGGTGGTTCAGTTCGGGGGCACCCAGGCCGTTGACCTCAAAGCCCTGGGCAATGTGGTGGCCGCCCAGCGGGCAGTCGGAGCTGATGAAGTCGGGCTTGGAGCCATCTTTCATGGTGGCCATGGCTTTGAACACGGGCTTGCCGATCTTCATCGCCATCTCGTGTAAGCCTTTTTTGACGCCATAGGTGCCAGCGTGGCCCGAGCAACGCTCGATGGTGTTGATCTCGGTATCGGGGATCATTTTGAGCATTTCTTCGGTCTTCTTGCCGATGTTTTGCACGCGCCCGTGGCAAGGAATCTGGTAGCTCACATTGCCCAGCTTTTGCGGGAATTCGGTCTTGAGCAAGCCGTCGCGCTTGCGGGCCATGAAGTATTCAAACGGGTCCCACATCGCGTCTTTGACCAACTGGGTGTCTGTGCAATCGGGGAACATCAGCGGAATCTCTTGCTTGAACATCAGGGCGCAGCTGGGCACCGCCGCCATGATGGCAAAACCGTCTTTGGCGTACTTGGCCAGCACGGGGATGTTGGCTTCTTTGGAGGCCTTGACCGAGTCCAGATCGCCCAGCTCCAGTTTGGGCATGCCGCAGCATTTTTCCCTCTCGACCAGCACATACGGGATGTCGTTGTGGTCGAGGATCTTCAGCAAGTCGTGGCCAATGCCCGGCTCGTTGTAGTTGATGTAGCAGGTCGAATAAATGGCGACCTTGCCGGGTGTCTTCTCGCCGTCCACCACTTTGGAAGCCTTGGCATCGGGCGCGCTGGCGCGAAACTTCTTCGTGGCCAGCGCGGGCAGCCAAGCATTTTTGTCCACGCCTGCCACGCTTTCCATGATGCTGCGTGCGGTTTCGGTTTTGTTGATGGCATTGACCGCCTGCACCACGATCGGAATACCGGCAAATGAACCGTGCACATCGGTGGAAGCCAACAGCTTTTCAGCCAAGCCGACTTCACCTTTCTTGAACTTGATGGCCTTGGCGCGCAGCATGGTGTGCGGGAAATCCAGGTTCCAGGCGTGCGGTGGGGTGTAGGGGCACTTGGTCATGTAGCACAGGTCGCACATGTAGCACTGGTCCACCACCTTCCAGTAATCTTGCTTGTCGACCCCATCGACTTCCATGGTGCTGCTCTCGTCCACCAGATCAAACAAGGTGGGGAAAGCGTTGCACAGGCTCACGCAGCGTCGGCAGCCATGGCAGATGTCAAAGATGCGTTCCAGCTCGTCAAAACACTTTTCTTCGTTGTAAAAGTCAGGGTTTTGCCAGTCCAAAGCGTGCCGTGTGGGTGCTTCAAGGTTGCCTTCTTTGGCCATGGTGTGCTCCTTAAAAGGGGACTCAAGGGGACTGATGGATGGGCTTATCTGAAAATTCGGCGTGCCAAAACTTGAGATAAGCCCGCTGCGCGGTGCAGCGCAACGGGCGAGCGCAAGCTCAGTCCACCAGCTCGTTCAAGGCTTTCTGGTAGCGGTTGGCGTGTGAACGCTCTGCCTTGGCCAGGGTCTCAAACCAGTCGGCCACTTCATCGAAGCCTTCTTCGCGGGCGGTTTTCGCCATGCCCGGGTACATGTCGGTGTACTCGTGGGTTTCGCCAGCCACAGCCGAAGCCAGGTTTTGACGGGTCGAGCCAATGGGCAAACCCGTAGCCGGGTCGCCAGATTGCTCCAGGAACTCCAGGTGGCCGTGGGCGTGACCGGTCTCACCTTCTGCGGTGGAACGGAACAGGGCGGCTACATCGTTCTGACCTTCAATGTCAGCCTTGTTCGCGAAGTACAAATAGCGACGGTTGGCCTGGGATTCGCCTGCAAAGGCGTCCTTCAGGCATTGCTCCGTGCGCGAGCCTTTGAGTGCTGCCATGGAAATCTCCTTGATCGGTTTTGAACATTGAATGCCCTGGCAGGATCGCCAGAGGCCGCCAGATTAACCCCAGACCGCTCGCTGCGCCAAATAGATTGATCAAATGGCATGGATTTATCTGGCCTATGAGGTCTGAAGCCAATTCCCCAACAGCGACGAACCGGTCAAGCGACAACCCCAACACGCCACAGACGGGCGAGTGCGTGCGCTTGCAAATGAATGCCCGGCCCACAGGTGCCCCGGGTGGGCTAGGTAAAATCACCCTTTTGGACCTTGATCGTCCTGCGCGGCATCTGCTGAGGTGCCGTTTTTCTTTTTAAGAAGCCCCCAGCCATGAGCAACGCGCCCGTCACTCCCGTGAACCAACCCGGCCTTGAGAGCCTGTCCAAATCGTTCGAGCCCGCCGCCCTGGAAGCCCATTGGGGCCCCGAGTGGGAAAAACGCGGCTATGGCGTGGCGGGTTTCCGTGGCACAGGCACACCCGTGGCAGAAGCCCCGGCGTTCTCCATTCAGCTGCCCCCGCCTAACGTGACGGGCACGTTGCACATGGGCCACGCCTTCAATCAGACCATCATGGACTCGTTGACGCGCTACCACCGCATGCTGGGCCACAACACCGCCTGGATTCCGGGCACAGACCACGCGGGCATTGCCACGCAAATCGTGGTGGAGCGCCAGCTGCAGGCCAAAGGCATCAGCCGCCACGACATGGGCCCGACACCTGCCGAGGCTCGCAAGAACTTTGTGAGCAAAGTGTGGGAGTGGAAAGAAGAGTCCGGCAGCACCATCACCAGCCAGATGCGCCGCATGGGCGACAGCGTGGACTGGAGCCGCGAATACTTCACGATGGACCCCAAGCTGTCCAAGACCGTGACCGAGACCTTTGTGCAGCTGTACGAGCAAGGCCTGATTTACCGTGGCAAGCGCCTGGTGAACTGGGACCCGGTGCTGATGAGCGCGGTGTCGGACCTCGAAGTCGAGAGCGAAGAAGAAGACGGCTCCATGTGGCACATCCGCTACGACTTGGCCGATGGCACTGGCAGCCTGACGGTGGCCACCACCCGGCCCGAAACCCTGCTGGGCGACGTGGCCGTGATGGTTCACCCCGAAGACGAGCGTTACAGCGCCCTGATTGGCAAACAGGTCAACCTGCCTTTGTGCGGCCGCACCATCCCCGTGATCGCGGACGACTACGTGGACAAAGCCTTCGGCACCGGCGTGGTCAAGGTCACGCCCGCGCACGACACCAACGACTATGCCGTAGGCCAGCGCCACAAGCTAGAAATGATCTGCGTGCTGAACCTGGACGCGACCATCAACAACAATGCACCCGAGAAATACCGAGGCCTCGACCGCTTCGTGGCCCGCAAGGCCGTGGTGGCGGATCTGGAAGCCGCAGGCGCGTTGGTTGAGGTGAAGAAACACAAACTCATGGTGCCCCGTTGCGCCCGCACCGGCCAAGTGATCGAGCCCATGCTGACCGACCAGTGGTTTGTGGCGATGAACCAAGTCGGCAAAGGCGATGCCACCGGCAAGAGCATCGCGCAAAAAGCCATCGATGCCGTGCAAACCGGTCAAGTGAGCTTCGTGCCCGAGAACTGGGTCAACACCTACAACCAGTGGATGAACAACATCCAGGACTGGTGCATCTCCCGCCAACTGTGGTGGGGCCACCAGATTCCGGCTTGGTACGACGAAGACGGCAAGGTGTATGTCGCCCGCAATGAGGCGGAAGCACAAGCCAAAGCCCCGGGCAAGACGCTCAAGCGCGACGAAGACGTGTTGGACACCTGGTACTCCAGCGCACTGGTGCCGTTCTCAACACTGGGTTGGAGCAGCGACACCAACAACGCAGCTGGCGGCAGTGGTGCCGCCGGATCGGGCGATTTGGCGAGCGAAGCGAGTATGAGCACGACCGGCGGTGCCACTGCCGCCAGCGGAACACAAGACTACGACCTGTATCTGCCCTCCTCTGTGCTGGTCACCGGCTACGACATCATCTTCTTCTGGGTCGCCCGGATGATCATGATGACCACGCACTTCACCGGCAAAGTGCCTTTCAAGCACGTCTACATCCACGGCCTGGTGCTCGATGCCCAGGGCAAGAAGATGAGCAAGTCCGAGGGCAACGTGCTCGACCCGGTCGATCTGATCGACGGCATCACGCTCGAACCCCTGCTTGAAAAACGCACCCAGGGCCTGCGCAAACCCGAGACCGCACCCAAGGTGCGCAAGCAGACCGAAAAAGAATTCCCCGAAGGCATTCCGGCCTACGGTGCCGACGCACTGCGCTTCACGTTTGCGGCGCTGGCCAGCCTGGGCCGCAGCATCAACTTTGACAGCAAGCGCTGCGAGGGCTACCGCAACTTCTGCAACAAGCTCTGGAACGCCACCCGCTTTGTGCTGATGAACTGCGAAGGCCAGGACTGCGGCCTCAAAGAACACACCAAAGCCGAATGCGCTGTGGGCGGCCCGGCCCACGGCTACCTGGCCTTCAGCCAGGCCGACCGCTGGATCAGCTCACACCTGCAACGCGTCGAAGCCGACGTGGCCAAAGGCTTCGCCGAATACCGCCTCGACAACGTCGCCAACACAATTTATGACTTCGTCTGGAACGAGTTCTGCGACTGGTACCTCGAAATCGCCAAGGTGCAGATCAACAACGGCACCGACGCGCAAAAACGCGCCACGCGCCGCACCCTGATCCGCACGCTTGAAACCATCATGCGCCTGGCGCACCCGATCATCCCCTTCATCACCGAAGAGCTCTGGCAAAAAGTGTCGGTGGTCGCCGGACGGCCAGGCGAGTCGGTCAGCATCGCGGCCTACCCCGTGAGCCAGCCCGAGCGCATTGACACCGCCGCCGAAGCCCATGTGGCCAAGCTCAAAACCCTGGTGGACGCCTGCCGCAACCTGCGTGGCGAGATGAACGTCTCGCCCGCCACCCGCATGCCCATGTACGTGCTGGGCGACACCGACTTCATGCAAAGTGTGGCCCCCGTGTTGCAGTCGCTGGCCAAGCTGAGTGAGGTCAAGGTTTTTGACACCGAAGCCGAATGGATCGCGGCCGCACAAGCGGCACCCGTGGCCGTGGTGGGCGAAGCACGCCTGTGCCTGTTCATCGAAGTGGATGCGGCCGCAGAAAAAATTCGCCTGACCAAGGAAGCCGCGCGCCTGGAAGGCGAAATCACCAAGGCCAACGCCAAACTCGGCAACGAAGCCTTTGTGGCCAAGGCCCCGCCAGCGGTGCTCGACGAAACCAAGAAACGCGTGGCCGACTTCGGTGCCACCCTCGACAAAATTCGCCAACAATTGCAACGACTGGGCTGAAGCCCTGCTTGGACAAGGAATCGACCATGAGCCACAACGTCATCCGCAAAGCCGTCTTCCCCGTCGCTGGTCTGGGCACGCGTTTTTTGCCTGCCACCAAAGCCGCGCCCAAAGAAATGCTGCCGGTGGTCGACAAGCCACTGATCCAGTACGCGGTAGAAGAGGCTTATGCGGCGGGTGTGCGCCACATGATCTTTGTGACGGGCCGCAGCAAGCGGGCCATCGAAGACCACTTCGACACCGCTTACGAGCTTGAAACCGAACTCGAAGCCGCGCACAAAGACGAATTGCTGGCCTTGGTGCGCTCAGTGCAGCCCGACGACATGGTCTGCGCCTATGTGCGCCAGAACCGCATGCTGGGCCTGGGCCACGCGGTGCTGTGCGCCGAGCCTTTGGTGGGCAATGAGCCTTTTGCGGTGCTGCTGGCCGATGACCTGATGGTCAACCAAGGCAGTTCTGTTTTGACCCAAATGGTCGATGCGTACACCAAGCAAGGCCGCTCGGTACTGGCGGTGCAAGAAGTGCCGCTCGACCAAGTCAAGCGCTATGGCATCGTGGCGGGTGAGTCAGCGGGTCTCCAATTGATTCGCGTCGAGCAGATCGTGGAAAAACCCAGCCCCGACAAAGCGCCCTCGCGCATGGGCGTGGCGGGCCGCTACATCCTGACGCCGGGCATTTTTGACGAAATCCGCAACCAGCCCACGGGCGTGGGCGGCGAGATCCAGTTGACCGATGCAATTGCACGCCTGATGCAACGTGAAGCGGTCTATGCCTTCCAGTACGAAGGCAAGCGCTACGACTGCGGCAGCAAAGAAGGCTTCCTGGAAGCCACGGTAGAGCTGGCTTTGCAGCACCCGCAAGTGGGTGCGTCGTTCCGCACATACCTCAAAGGTCTGAACCTCTGATCAGTGAGCAGTGCTGATCACTCCCGCTGTGGGAGCGAGCCCCTGCTCGCGAATGGGGTTAAAGCCATGGCCATCATTCGGCCGCAGGGGCGGCCTCCCACAGAAGATGTGGGAGTGACGTTTCTTCAACGCCGCTTGAGTGCAAACACAAACGCCGTGTCGGTTTTTTCCTGCAGCAGCAAATCATTGCCCGTCTGGCGGGCAAATGCTTCAAAGTCGCGCCAAGCCCCCGGGTCGGTGGCAATCACCTTGAGCACCTGGCCACTGACCATGTCGTTCAAGGCCTTCTTGGCTTTCAAGATGGGCAAGGGGCAGTTCAGGCCGCTGGTGTCAATTTCCTTGTCGATCTGCATCACGTTCCCTGATGGTTTTCTTGGCTTTGCGCGGCGCGCTCTTCCCAGCTCATGAACTTGGGCTCGATGCCGATGGTGCGCAACCAGTCGCCCAAGGCATAGCCGGTGCCCGCAGGCCAGCAAATCAGGTCCTTGAAATCGAACATCTTGTACTCGGCCAATTCAGGCGAGAGACGCACTTCGCCCTCGGCCACGGCGTGGTAAGCAATGATCACCTGGTTCATGCGCTGGAAGTCGTACACGCCAATCAACTTGAGCGCTGACACCTTCAGATTCGTTTCTTCGGCGATCTCGCGTCGAATACCGTCTTCGGGTGTTTCACCGGCTTCCATGAAGCCCGTGATCAACGCAAATCGACGCCCTGGCCAGGCGGCGTTGCGGGCCAGCAAGATCTGGTCGCCCACCTGCACAATGCCCGCCAGCACGGGTGTGGGGTTGTTCCAGTGGGTGAAGTCGCAGGCAGTGCAGCGCAGGCGCAGCACCTCACCGCCATCTTCCATCTGCGAAAGCCAGGCCAGGGGCGTGGCGCACTGCGGGCAAAAACGAAATTCAGCCATGGGGCATCCTGGGTTCAGGCGGGAAACACGCCTGTGGACAAGTAGCGATCACCGCGATCGCACACGATGAACACAATGGTGGCGTTTTGCACCGTTTTTGCAATCTCCTGCGCGACCCAGCAGGCACCTGCGGCAGAAATGCCTGCAAAAATGCCTTCGGTCCGGGCCATTTGGCGGCAAGTTTCTTCGGCATCGCTCTGGCTCACATAAACCAGTTCATCCACCTGGCTCGGATCGTAAATTTTGGGCAGGTACTCTTGCGGCCACTTGCGAATACCCGGAATGCGCGAACCTTCGCTGGGCTGCGCGCCGATGATGCGAACAGCCGGGTTCTTTTCTTTCAAAAAGCGCGACACCCCCGTGATGGTGCCGGTGGTGCCCATGGCGCTCACAAAGTGGGTGATGCGCCCGCCGGTCTGCTCCCAGATTTCAGGGCCGGTGGTTTCGTAATGGATGCGCGGGTTATCGGCATTGGCAAACTGGTCCAGGATGCGGCCCTTGCCTTGCGCCGCCATGTTGTCGGCCAGATCGCGGGCGTATTCCATGCCACCGCTCTTGGGCGTGAGGATCAGCTCGGCGCCAAATGCTTTCATGGTCTGGGCACGCTCGATGGACAAGTCCTCGGGCATGATCAAAATCATGCGGTAACCCTTGATGGCCGCCGCCATGGCCAGCGCAATGCCGGTGTTGCCTGAGGTGGCCTCGATCAAGGTGTCGCCGGGCTTGATCTCACCGCGCTCTTCGGCCCGGCGGATCATCGACAAAGCGGGGCGATCCTTCACGGAACCGGCAGGGTTATTGCCCTCCAGTTTGCCCAAAATCACGTTGTTGCGCGCCTTCGCGTCGGTAGCCCCCAAACGCTGCAAAGCCACCAAGGGGGTTTTGCCGATGGCATCTTCAATGGTTGGATAAATCATGGGCGTACTTTGCCATAACTTGGGCATTGCGTTCGTCAACACACCGACGCTTGACGCCGACTTTTTTATCGTTGCGCCACTGGGTGCCCGGATGAGGCATTCAGCTTGAAATGCTTCGGCAAGAAAGGTGTTTATGAAGATCAAACAGACATGCTTGGCCATTTTGTTTCTGTCCGCCACCTTGGCACAGGCCCAGTGGTACGGTGAAATTGGCGTGACCCCCTTGTCCGTCAAGGGCTCGGTGGATGGCAACACGCTCAAATCCAAACCCACCATGGCGGGGGTGGTTCTGGGGTACGAATTTCATCCCAATTTTGCGCTGGAGGGCATGGCAGGCACCAATCTGGACGCTGACCCGATCAAACTCAACGGTGTTGAAGTTCCTGGGACAAGCCTGAAAGTGCAACGTGCTTATGGTTTTTTCATCAAACCCAAGGCCATGCTAACCCCTGAGCTGGAACTGTTTGGGCGCTTGGGTTGGATTGAGAACAAGACCACCGGCCAAGTGAACAGCTATTCCCTCACCGACACGGACAATGATTTTGCGTACGGCTTGGGCTTGAACTACCACTTCAACAAAACCACCTATGGCTCGCTGAGCTATACGAACTTTTATGACAAACAAGGAACCAAGACCCAAGGGGCGACGCTCGCTGTGGGCATGAAATTCTGATTTTTGTCTTGAGCAGTCCGTGACTGCGCGAAAATGTGCCATAATTTGCGTCTTCACAAATACCGCCCGGGTGGTGAAATTGGTAGACTCAGGGGACTCAAAATCCCCCGCCGCAAGGCGTGCCGGTTCGAGTCCGGCCCCGGGCACCACGAAAACCCTATTAAAATCAATAGGTTACAAAAGCCAGCTACATGCTGGCTTTTTTGTTTTCAGCTGAACTCCAACATTCTTCCAACACAACTACAAAAGCACCCAGCAAGTCTTCCGAGCTTTAAGTCAATGCTTAGACAAGGATGCCAATTGTTTTTCAGGGCGCGGAGCATAGCCCCTGGACAGCAAGCACCTCAGCACGCGGCATGGAGCCCACCGCTCCCCTGCATTCGGGGGGATGAACCCCCTCACCCCTTCGGGGCGGCTTCGCCGTGCTACAGGGGCCCCGTGCGGATGGTCTTGATGAGCACCAGTTTCTTCGCACTGCAGATACAAACAGGAAAACGCTTAGGGTGTTAGACGGTCTAACACCCTCGACAACGAACGCAGCTTTTTCGTAAGCTATTTAAATAGAGTTCAGTCAGTGAACTCCTGCAACGACCTTTGCAGACAGCAACAAAACCAAATCCGTGGACTGTTCATCATCTCTGTTGGATACGTTGAAACCGAACAGAGAAGAACGAGAAGAAACACCGCGTGAGCCCGTCAAGCCGCCGATGACAGCGACTTCACCATCCGCTAACACAAGCGAGGTTTTAACTTGTCGCTTAGACAATGTGGGTGAACCGTTCACGCCGCTTTCCGTCTTACTAAAACTAGAAACCTGAGCATCAACGGTGGTTGAAACCATGGCGGAATCCTTTTCAGTGATTGCCACAGGCTGGACGTTGAGAAGCACACCAGAAGGCCGGTACACGACTTGACTGGTCACCTGCCCGGTGTTGTCGCGAGACTGACCGGACAGGGTAGGCACTTCGTCGCCAATGGCGATATTGAAAAGAGAACCAGACGCGACACGACCGGAAGGGCTGGCCACCTGCTTAAAGCGGCCATCACTTCGGAGAATATCAAGCAATGCCGTGAAGTTCGCGCCCTTGATCGTGATCGTGGACGTGTCAGCAGTCGCGCCGAGGTTCAAACCAAGTGAGCCGCCGAGCACGTTTGCAACCAATCCGAAACCGTAGCCATCACGCTTAGAGCCGGTCACTTCGATAAACGTCGCGGACACATCCACAAGCGTGGGCTTGATATCAAGCTGTGAAGCCAGTTCAGAAATGACTTCAAGGTGTTGCGAATGAGTAAGAACCACAACGGCAGCAGCCGGGTGACAAGTGTTCAAAAAAACACGATTGACCGATTCACAAAGAACTGTAGGCGTTGACCTAGTTGGCATAAAAACTTTAAACGAAGGTGGCAAGGGTTCAACAGGCTTAGCAGGTTCAAGAGAATCACGCGCAGAGGTAACACGCGAAGGAAGAGGGCTATCCAACAAAGAAAAAGAAGCGCGTGAGTTATCAAGGGAAACAGGCGCAGGAAGGGCAACAGAAGAGCTAGCGAGCGTTGATTTAATGCCAACGTAGGTAACACCATCACGGACAACAGCAATAAGACCCTGATCCGCAAGAAAGCCCGTAACAAAAGACCCAATCATTTCAGGCTCAAGTGACACGTTGAGCGTCACAGGACGATTAAGAGATAAAACGTCAGGACTAAGAACAAAACTCTTTTGCAAAATCTTGCCGTATAGAGTGCCCAAAAACGATTGAACACTTGCTTTATCAAAAGTCAGTTGCAAAGGTGCAGCAGCAAACGCAAACAGCGGACAACAAATAGCAAGCGCGAGAAGTATTTTTTTCATGTCAAAAACCTTTCAAATAAACCCAAGATTCACCGTGTTTGAACCGACGACCTTTAGCGTCCTTCACAAATGCTGATTCATGCACTTTGTCAGAGGTGCCATCCGATAAAGAAACAAGCCAATCAGAACCAAATCGAACAGTGCCAATCACTGACAAAGTTGAAATGGTTACAGGCTCAGCAGCAGCTTGAGGGGCAGCAGCAAAGAAGCCAGGAATGAATGCCCAAAAGACAGCACCAAGAGCAAAAGCCCCAGCATTGGTGAACGCATATTTGTAAATTTCTTTCACTTTAGTCACCCATGTTTTAGAGGGAACAAAGTCCCAAGGAAGCAACGACGAAAAGGTTCCGTGCGGATAGTCAGTCTCGAAAATTTGCTTGGTGTTGTAGGCTGAATGCAATTCATAGCCCTTGAAATACCACCGTTCAGCAACAACGGCACCAGCGCCATAACCGACACGGGCAGTCACCAAGTGAAGACGCGGCAGATAGCCCAAGCGATCATGAATAACTGAGAGCATCCAACCAACATAAGGAATGCGAACTTTGTCCAGGCGAAGACAGCGACATTGATACTCAATGAGAGCTTCACGGACTTGCTTATCAATCATGTTGGCATCTTGGACAATGAAGTAAACGTCCCATCCATGCTTACGTGCATGAATGAACCAATCAAGCAAAGCAGCCCTATCTTTGTCTTGAAAGGAACGTGAATTCAGCCAAGTTCCAAGTTCATCAAGAAGCAAAATTCCATTGCGATCTTCTTCATACGAATCAGGGTTTCCATTGCCAATTGCATCAAGATCAAAGGCAGTTGGCTTGTCAGGAATACGAACATAAGAAGAGCGCCTGAACGGTGTCAGATGCTCCATTTTCAAATCGACATTTCCAGCAACTTTGCGGCCAGCGTATAGAGCCTGCTGGGCCATCCAAACGCAAAATTTTGTCTTGCCCGTGCCTAACTTTCCCTCAACAGAATAGTTAGCCATATCAGTCCTTGAAAACAATCATTGACAGCTTCGAGGTGTACCGCATAGCAGCGACACAACCCCAAAAAATCACCAACGAAGCCAAGACGGTGCCAGCAACTGGAGGAAACAAAAGACCAATGACATTGCCAACAACCTGACCAGAACCAGAGGGGCTGCTAAGCAAGCCAGAAAACCAAGGCGCAATCATGTTGCTGAACGTCACAACACAGCCAACATACAAAGCCCCAAGCCATGCGACAAAAAGCAAGCGCCGTGCAATCGCAGAAGTGTGAATAGCGAGAACAAACGCAGTCCACTTGCCTGCAATCAATGCGATTAATTGACCAAGAGCACCCATGATGAAAGTCCTTTAAGCGGTTGCCATAACATTGCGCCAGAAGAGGCCGATAGAGCCAAAGAGCCCACCGAGAACCCATACAACGGACATGATTCCGTGGAAGGTTGGCTGGAATTGGCAAACGTCCACGCTATCAAGAACTGGAGCAAAAGCAGGCACTGAAATAACGCTACAAGTAGTGGGAAGTGCAAACGTCCAATTTATGAGAGGGAAAGCAGGCCACAAACCGGCCTTGTCTGGGTCATTGACGCGTGAATCAAGAGGCCTGAATGTGTCTGCAATGGCCGATGAAGGATTCGCCAAACCTTCAACCGTTGAAGGCACACCAGCCGAATCAACGGCTACGCTACAAGGTGGTAAAGGTGCAACACCGCAGATCCACGCAAACGAGCCAGAACCTGTAGAAGTTCCAGTTCCAGTTCCAGTTCCAGTTCCAGTTCCAGTTCCAGTGCCAGTGCCTGGAGCGGTATAAGGGAAAGATGCAGGGTTGATGGTGTCACCAGCCAAGGGCTTGGCCATATCAGCAACAGTAGGGACAGAAGCCGTATTAGCAGCACGCCAAGCCTCAACGTCAGCAGCAGTAATGGCGCGAGCTTGAGTCCAGCTGGCAGCGGCACTATCAGCAGCAGCAGCAGCTTTCCAAAGGGCATTAGCAGCAGCGGCCAATGCGTCATTTGAAGCTGGTTTATCAGCAGCAGAAGCCGGGATGTCAGAGACAGCAGCAGCAACAGATTTAGCAGAAGGCGTATAGGGCACAGACTGACCAAAAACAGTGTTTGCAACACCATTTGAAGTGCAAACGCCGTTCACAATGCCAGTACCAGCAGCGCAATCTTTATTAGAAATTGACCGTGTAATTGTCTTCGTGGCAGTCGTATTGTTCAAGTAAAGTTCAGGAATGGAATAGATATATGTCGCGTCAACTTGACTGGCGTTAACCTGATTGAATGTCGGTTGACCATAAGTAGCACGTGGGTACGTCTGCATGGTCTTATTCCAGCCGTAAGCCAAGGCCTCTTGATAGCTGCCCCAGCAGCCATCAAAGGCAGTCCAACAGTAACCACCAACCGTAGTGCCATTAGAATAAATCGGAGCTGTTGCCGCATTCATGCCAGTGCCCGAAGCAGTCACAGTGCCAGAAGAACCAAAAGCAAAATTGATACTCTTGTCATAGGCCCATTCAAGGGTTTGACGACAGCCGGTTTCCCACATAGCAGCACAGGTAACAACACCAGTAGCAATGCCACCAGCGACCATGCACAACGCCGAGCCGGGACCAGTTGCACCGCAAGCAGTACCAAGGGCAGCGACACGCCCCCCCATGCTTGCCAATGTGCGAGAAATAGCCGCTGATTCACCTAGATAACCAAGCTTGCCGCCGACAAGGGAGCCAAGTGCAGAATTCGCCACGCCGTTAAAACTGGTCACAGTTATGGCGTAGCTATGAATTGGCGCCCAAATGTACAGAACAAGAACCATAAGACCAGAAATAAGACGACGAGTAGAAGACATAAAAACTCCAAAAAAAACCCCCGAGGTTTCCCCCGAGGGTTTAAAACATCAAGAAGCTTTAGGCAGCTTTTTGACGTACTTCACGGCCACCATGAACACCACAGCAACAGCAGCCAAGCCAACCAACGCACCAGCGTAGCTTGTGACCTTAGTGGTCACAGTTGCCAAAGCGGTGTCGAAGGGGTCCGCAGTTTGAGCGAACGCCACAGCAGGCAGAAGAGCAGCAGCCGAGACGGCAGCACCGATGCGGGCGACTTGACCACGCAGAACAGCGAAACGACGATTCATGTCGAACTCCTGAAAACAGGTGAAAGCGCACCCGCCAACGCATCGAGCGATTGCCCGAATTCATGCCACGTTCTTGATGTACCTGACCCATGCAACGGATTTACCGATGCCATAGCCAAGCGCCCACAAGCCCGCGTAAATGCCAACGATGTAAGCAACCATCGCAGCACTGATGTAAGAAGTCATGTTCAACATAGGTCAACCGATCTTGTTGCCAGCGTTAACACCCATGAAGAAAATCGCCACTCCGAGAATCACAAAAATGGCTTGAAAGAGATGACTGACGTTGTTGAAGTCCATTTGTTTTCCCCTGAGTAATCGCGACAAATGAGCAAATCAAAATTGCCCCTAAAGTCATGTAAACACGCACAGAAAGGTCATTAAATTTGTAGGCTTTGAGCCCCAAGAAAAGTAAAGCCCACCAGAAAAAAGCTTCAAAACTTGTCATTGATCAAGCCTTACGTCCAAGCTGGCCGATGGTGCAGATGCCACAGCAGGAAGAACGTTCAGCACCACACCACGAACACGGCTCAGGATTTCCGTTACTGGTAACAGAAATAGCCTTGCGCTGACGATGTTCACGGGTTCGTTGTGCACCTGTCTTTGCATTGACCTTTCGTGGTCTGCCAGGCTTGTTGCCAAGCAAATCGCGGGTGTAGTAATCAGCTTCAGATTTCATTGAATAAACTCTTCGCAAGTCATGGGTTGATAGAGCTGAATCAGAGAGGCTTGGCCGTCGAAATGGTCCACAGCGGCATGAACGGCGGCTTCGCGGGTTTCGAAAGGGACGGCATGCGCTAACAAATGCACCATGACAATGCCGCCCTCACCATCAGGCGCAAGAAATGCACCGTCATCTAGTGACTGGACATACCAGCACGGGCGGCAGTCCATATCAGACCCCTTTACCGGGCTTAGTGATTTCCACCGGGCGCAGACTAACAATCTGGGTCTTTTGGGTCTTGCCGTTGGTGACGATTTCAAGCTCTGCGTCACACTCAATGGGAAAAGGCAGATGCTTGAACTTGTGATACTCGTCGCTGGTGCCGAAGTTGTATTCAACAGTGGCAAAGCCTTTACCCATGCCTTTGGAATCGTCCAAATCGGTCTGGACATAAATCTTGGTGCTGTCATAAGCCTGACCGCTTTCAAGCTGGCCTTTGCTGCCTTTGATGCCCTGAACGGTGATGCGTGAAGTGAATTTCATGGTTCGATTTCCTTTGGATTTCCGGCAGTTACGAAGGCATCAGCCCGGCCGGTTCGGGCGATGTGTGGATGAAACGTTTACAAGCCCGCTGAACACCTGACTTAATGGACTCAGAACTAAGTCCTTTCAGTGAGCGAGGTTTGTCGCGGTGAGCATGTTCAACAGCCATACGCGTGAGCCAATCAAATCCGGCTGTCATGCTGATATGAACCAAAGAGGGAGCAACAGTCTTTTCAAACCATTGCAAGGTACGCTCTACAGAAGCTTCTGCGACCTTCAAACCTGTGGGAATGGCCTGGGGTTCCACGTTCTCCAATATGCGCGCACAGAAGCCATACGCACCCGCAAAGAATGATGCTGGGCGAATCAACGCTTCCAAGGGAATGACACGGTTGTGATTGCGAAGCTCGACTTCTGCGCGCCACCATGGGTCATCCATCAATTTGAACTGGTGGCCCTTGTCGTAGCCGCGAAACAACTTGCCGGATTCACGTTTGCCGACATAGAACGTGGTGGCAAAGCCCTTCTTGCTGCCCGCGTCATCGAACGATGGTTTGCGGCCCCTGTAGCTGAATTCGTCGTTTTGGTAGGCGTCGTAAGCCGCTTGAAACCCGTATTCACCTTTGAAGAAGTCGCGGGCGAGGTCGATACGGGTTATGGTGGCTTGCAGCGGTGTGAAGAACTCATGCGCCCGGCTTTCCCACCCCGGTTTAGCGCTGGTGCAGCCATAGCCCTTGAGCGTGAAGCAGAAGGTGCCGCGTTGCATGACACCACCGCCACTGACGGAGCCAACTTCTATGCCGTCTTCGTTGACAACGGTGAACGTGTGATCGTAAAAGTCACGTCCTGGACGAACCTCGCCGGGTTCAAACCCAAGCAAACAAGCCCAATGGACAGCGAGGTCATAAACGATTTCAGCATCGGTCTGAAGACCATCGACGATCAAATCGCCCTTGCTGGGAATGCTCGACTTGAACAGGGCATCACGAACCACTGAGCAACGGAAATAGTCAACCACCACGCCAGCATCAGCACTTGTTGAACGTTCGACCGACAGGAGCTTTACCTTTCGACCCTCAAGAACCATTTTTTCTTCGGACTGGTACTTGCTCATGCTGCGCCCCCGTTTATCCCCGTGTTACTCAGGGGGGGTATAGATTGCGCCTTGCGGTTGTGGGTTGGCAGGGGCTGCGCCCGGCCCGACTTCGTCGTGTCGGGCGCAGCCCCTGCCAACCCACCCAAGTCAATACCGCCGGCGATCCACACACGCATATCAACCAAAGAACGCTTGCCCATCTGAAAGCAAGGTACCCGACCATCGCGAATCCAACGTTCGAGCGTGTCATCAGTAACGCCTACAAGCTCAGCAAAACGCTGCCGAGTGACGAAAGGGGTGAACTGTATTAACATTTTGGTAACATGCTTAAAGGTGTTATCGTTATGGTAGTTATCGTTTTAGATAACGTCAATAACCGTCAGGCGGAAAGATGTAACAAAATGAAACATAAAGAATTATTTTCACAATTTAAGGCTTTGTACGAGTTAGCAAGTGACGCTGAAGCGGCCTATGTACTAGGCGTGCAAAAAACAGCACTGTCGGCATACATCAATGAGAAAAAACCGATTCCAGTACCGCTGAAGTTCAGGCTGCTTGAGCACGTCCACTTCTCACCTGAAATCAGAAAAGTTGCGGCAGCATTTCTGAACGAGGATGAGCACGTAGTGCAACTGACCCAAGACCTAGACAGGCTCGAAGAGTTAAGACGACGCCAAGCAGGAATGGCTGTCAACTTCGCAGATCAAAAATGGATTGAGCGGGTATCAAGCCTCCAGGCAAAACATGGCCTAACGGATTCGCAAACCGCCCAGTACCTAGAAATGAAGGAAAGCGACCTGGCAGGAATCAAAGCGGGGAAGCGCGAACTAGGCCTAGATCAAAAGGCTCTCCTACTTGGACTTCTCGCAGTCAAGGACATCGTTCACAAAGAAACGCTGAAACGAAAACTCAACAAACGCATTGAGAAAAGCTGATGGCAATCAGCAAACGCAAAGACGGAAAATGGCTTGTGAACATCAAGCCAGGTGGTCGAGTAGGCAAGCAAATCAAGCGCGTGTTCAATACGGAGCGAGAAGCGAAACAGTTCGTCATTTGGGCTAACGGACAAGCACTTCAAGATCCCGACTGGGCTCCGATAAAAAAGGACACTAGAAGGCTTTCAAAGCTAATCGAACGTTGGTTTGAACTGCATGGATGCAAGTTACGTGACGGGAAAAAGCGCTTGGGCAAACTAAAAATGATGTGCCTAAGCCTAGGCGACCCAATCGCCAGTCAGTTCAAGGCATTTCACTTTTCAGAGTACAGAGCACAACGCTTGAAAGATGGCATCTCAGACAACACAGTAAATCATGAGCATGCACACCTTAGAAGCGTATTCAACGAACTACGAAGGCTTGGGGAATGGAACGAAGAAAACCCGCTTGAATCGGTCAAAGCGCTAAAGCTTCAAGAGCAAGAGATGGGAGAGCTGAACTCAGAACAAATACAAATCTTGATGAACTCATTAGACAGTGCTGAAAACAAGCACGTGAAGCTGATTGCAACAGTTTGTCTAAGCACAGGAGCACGATGGGGAGAAGCGGAAAGCCTCAACGTTAGCCAAGTAAAGGATGGTTTGATTTTGTTTGCCAACGAAACAAAATCGCGTAAAGCAAGAGGAATCCCAATTAGTGAAGAACTTGAAAAAGCACTAAAAGCGCACCACAAGAAGCATGGTGAAGGAGCAAAGCTCTTCGGACCTGCTTACAGCGCTTTTAGAAGAGCATTAGAACGCGCAGCAATACCAATGAAGCAAGGTCAAGCTTCGCATGTGCTTCGACATACTTTCGCTTCAGAATTTATGAGGCGAGGAGGGAACATACTTGTGCTGCAAAGAGCTCTGGGTCATCAAAGCCTTGCAATGACCATGCGTTACGCTCACATGGCGCCCGACCACCTAATTGAAGTAAGAACACTAAACCCGATGGCTGAAAGGTAGAAATCAAAACGTCTTGACCAACTTGCACACTGACCCGCAAAACGGTTTTATGGGTCAAAGTGCAAAACGGTTTTGCACATACATCCCAACAACGGCCAACTTTCAATTGGCACAACCCCGATCAAGAAGAAATAGTGAAAAGGTACAGTACCACACACCCTGCGGTACTGTACCGCTGGGTGGTAAAAGCTGGACTCTTAGCATGACTCAAAAAAGTCCAACATTCTTCCAACAGCAAAGACATTCAATGACTTTCAATGACGGCTAAATCATTGATATGACACACAATGACGTTCTAGGACGGCCATTTATAGGGACTCAAAATCCCCCGCCGCAAGGCGTGCCGGTTCGAGTCCGGCCCCGGGCACCAGACAAAAAGCCGCAAGCTCCAACGAACTTGCGGCTTTTTTCTTGGCCGATGCGTTCATTCAAAGCCAATATCAATCGATGCTCGCACTCCAGCGGTCATCCCAAGTCTTTTCAATTTGACGGCGATCACGCTTGGTCGGTCGGCCTTGCTCAATGCTGAGGGCAGGTTCACGGGCCAGGCGGTTCATCTCGGCGGCTTTTTGGCGCAGCGCCATGCTTTCGGCGGTTTCTTCGTAAAGCAACTGCGCTGCAGGTGCCGGGCCACGCACACCACTCGCCCCTTTGACCGTCACCGTGCGTTGCACAGCGCCTTGGCGCAGGCGCACCGTGTCGCCCGCTTTGACTTCGCGTGAGGCCTTGGCGTCTTGCCCATTGACCTGAACACGGTTTTTGCCGATTTCATCGCTGGCGATGCTGCGGGTTTTGAAAAACCGTGCGGCCCAAAGCCATTTGTCGATGCGTTGGGCGTTCATGGCGCGTTCAGTATCATGTTTCAAATCAATCGACCTTGAAGGCTCAGGCCATCGCGCACATGCGGGTAACGCAATTGGATTTTCAATTCACGTTTCATGCGTGTGTTGTCCAGACGCCGGGACTCGTTCATGAAGCTCAACAGCATCAAGGGCAAGGCTGTGCTGGCATCGCTGCGCGAAATTCGGGGGGGCTTGGGCAAGCCGTACAAGCCGGCGGCCAAATCAAAATAATCACCCATCTTCAGGTCGGTGTCGTCCGTGACGTTGATCACCCGCTGCGGCTTGCCGCGCCACAAAGCGGCGGCACAAGCCCGCGCCAGATCGTTGGCGTGGATGTGGTTGGTGTAAACATCCTCTTTGGCCAGCAGCACAGGCGTGCCTTTGAGCAAGCGGTCACGGGGCGTGCCGCCTTCGCGGTCTGGTGCGTAAATGCCGGGGATGCGCAACACGCTCACCCGCACGCCACTGCGCCCCAAAAAACGCATCAGCGCTTCGGCATCCACCCGGCGCTGCGCGCGTGGGGTATGCGGGTGCACAGGACGCGTTTCGTTCACCCGCTGCCCAGCGCAATCGCCATACACCCCCGTGGTGGAGCCATACACCAGTGCTTGGGGCGGCGTGCGCAAGCGCAAAGCACGCACCAAGGCCAGGCTGCGCGGATCCCGTTCGGACTCGCCCCGGCGGTCGCTCGGCGGTGGGGCCAAGTGGATGACTCGGTGAGCGATGCCTGCCAGACGCTTCAAACTGACTGCATCGTCCAGATTGCCCAGCAAGGGGGTGATGCCACAGGCGCGCAGCAAACGCACACGTTCGGGCGAAGAAGTCAACGCCAACAAGCGCACCCGCTGGTTTTGGGGTGCCCCCAACTGGCCCGCCGTGCGCAGGCCCACATCGCCGCAACCCACGATCAAGACACGCTGTCGGCGAAAGCGGGCGGGCAGCGCGCCCAAAGGGGTTTGGTTTGAGGGCAAAATCAGGGGTTCCGGGTCAAATGCAACCCCTCAAGGATACCCAAAAGATGAGCTTTCAAATTTCCGTGCAGCCCAGTGGCCGCAGCTTCACCGCCGATGACAACGAAACCCTGCTGGCCGCTGGCATCCGCCAGGGCATCGGCCTGCCCTACGGCTGCAAGGACGGCGCTTGCGGTTCGTGCAAATGCAAAAAAATCTCGGGCACCGTGGTGCATGGCCCGCACCAAGCCAAAGCCCTGAGCGACGAGGAAGAAGCCCAAGGCCTGGTGCTGACCTGCTGCGCCACCGCCCAAAGCGATGTGGTGCTCGAATCCAAACAAGTCACCGCAGAAGGCGGCCTGCCCGTCAAAAAGATGCCGGTGCGCGTGGTCAGCCTGGAGAAAAAATCGCACGACGTGATCGTGTTGAAACTGCAACTGCCCGCCAACGACGTGATGAAGTTCCACGCCGGTCAGTACATCGAATTTTTGCTGCGCGATGGTTCACGCCGCAGCTACAGCATGGCCAACGCGCCGCACACCTTGGAGGTGGCACCGCCGACAGTGGAGCTGCACATCCGCCACATGCCCGGTGGCAAGTTCACCGACCCGGTGTTCACCACCATGAAGGAAAAAGACATCCTGCGTGCCGAAGGCCCGTATGGCAGCTTTTACCTGCGTGAAGACAGCGACAAACCCATCGTGCTGCTGGCCTCGGGTACGGGTTTTGCGCCCATCAAGGCGCTGATCGAACACATGCAGCACCGCGGCATCACACGTCCGGCCACGCTGTACTGGGGTGGTCGCCGTCCGGCTGACCTGTACATGGCCGACTGGGTGGAGGCCCGCTTGGCCGAGATGCCCAACCTGAAATATGTGCCCGTGATCTCCAACGCCGAAGCCGAAGACAACTGGACTGGCCGCGCAGGCTTTGTGCACCAGGCCGTGTTGCAGGACTTCCCTGACTTGTCGGGTCACCAGGTTTATGCCTGCGGCGCGCCCATCGTGGTGGATTCGGCCAAGCGCGACTACGTGGCGCAAGGCGATTTGCCCGAAGATGAGTTCTACGCCGACTCGTTCACGTCTGAGGCCGACAAGGCCAAGGCCTGATTAGGCGCATTGGGGCCCCCAAGGATTCTTTGTGGGAGGCTGCCCCTGCAGCCGAATGGGCGCACCCGCCACCGCAAGCATTCGCGAGCAGGGGCTTGCTCCCACAAACGCTCAACGCCTGCCCTTCTTTCATCAGGAGCCTATCTCATGACTTTGATCACCCGCCGCCAGTTTGCTGCCGCCTCACTCGCGCTCAGCGCCCCCGCATGGGCGCAAGGCAAGCCGATCCGCATCATCGTGCCTTATGCACCTGGCGGCCCGATCGATGTCACGGCACGTGCCTTGGCCGAGCGCGTGAAAGACAGCTTGGGCACCGTCATCATTGAAAACCGCCCTGGTGCTGGAGGCAACTTGGGTGCTGACTTGGTGGCTAAGGCCGCACCCGATGGCTTGACGATCGGCATCGCGGCCACAGCCACGCACGCCATCAACCCTTGGCTGTTTGCCAAGATGCCCTACGACGCCAGCCGCGACTTTGCGCCCATCACACAAATGCTGCGCGTGCCCAATGTGTTGGTCATGAATGCCGAAACCGCACAGCGCCTGAAGATCAACACCCTAGCCGATTTGGTGGCGTATGCCAAAGCCAACCCCGCCAAGCTCAACTTTGGCTCCGGCGGCAACGGCAGTGCGGGTCATTTGGCAGGTGAGATGTTCAAACGCGCCGCAGGCATTTTTGCCGTGCACATCCCCTACAGCGGCGGCAACCCGGCCCAGCTGGCCTTGTTGTCGGGGCAGGTCGACTTCAACTTTGACAACCTGGCCACGGCAGCGGCCAACATCAAAGCGGGCCGGCTCAAGGCCCTGGCCGTGACCACCGCACAGCGCAGCAACGCCCTGCCCGACATCCCCAGCATGAGCGAGACCCTGAAAGACTTTTCGATCGACACCTGGTGGGGTCTGGTGGCCCCTGCGGCCACACCACGCGATGTGGTGGACCGCCTGAACAAGGCTTTTGTCGCCGCGCTGCAAACCCCCGAAACCAAAACACGCTTTGCCCAACTGATGGCCGAACCCGTGGGCAACACGCCTGAGCAGTTTGGGGCCTTCATGAAAAAGGAACTGACACGCTACGAAAGCGTGGTCAAGGCCAGCGGCGCTCGGGTGGACTGAAGCCAAACCGCTTCGCGTTGAAGCAAAAAAACAGCCCGGCAGTGCCGGGCTGTTTTTTTTGGGGGTGCTGCAAGCGCAACACGTGAAGGATCACTCGCCCAAATAGGCTGCACGCACCTTGGGGTCCTCGAGCATGTCTTTGCCCACACCGGTCATGGTGATGAGGCCGGAGTCCATCACATAACCGCGGTCGGCAATGGCCAGCGCACGGCTGGCGTTTTGCTCCACCAGCAACACGGTGACGCCTTGGGCGTATACATCGCGCACCACTTCGAAGATCTTGTCGACCATGATGGGCGACAAACCCATGGAGGGCTCGTCAAGCAACAAGACCTTGGGGCGGCTCATCAGGGCGCGGCCCATGGCCAGCATCTGCTGCTCACCACCGGACATGGTGCCTGCCAGCTGGTCCTTGCGCTCACGCAGGCGAGGGAAGATGGTGAACATCTTCTCGATGTCATCGGCAATGCCTGCGGCGTCCGAACGGATGTACGCGCCCATTTGCAGGTTTTCGGTGATGGTCATGCGGGTGAACACACCGCGACCTTCCGGCACCATGGCCAGCCCTTGCTTGACAAGGTCCCAAGGGCCTTGGCCCTGAATGCTTTGGCCCATGTACTCGATGTCGCCAGCTTGCAAAGGCAAGGTGCCGGTGATGGCTTTCATGGTGGTGGTTTTGCCCGCACCGTTGGAGCCGATCAGCGAGACCAGTTCGCCTTCGCGCACTTCCAGGCTGACGCCCTTGACCGCCTGAATGCCGCCGTAGCCGACTTGCAGGTCTTTGACTTTCAAAAGGATGTCGGCCATCTCAGTGTCCTCCCGTGCCCAGATAGGCTTCAATCACTTTTTCATTCTTCTGCACATCGGCAGGCGTGCCTTCGGCAATCTGCTTGCCGTAGTCGAGCACGGTGACACGGTCACACAAGCCCATGACCAGCTTCACATCGTGTTCGATCAACAAGATGGTGCGGTTGTCCTTGCGGATCTGGTCGATCAGTTCGCGCAGCTGCACCTTTTCGGTCGCGTTCATGCCAGCGGCAGGCTCGTCCAGTGCAATCAGTTGGGGGTCGGTGGCCAATGCACGGGCAATCTCGAGGCGACGCTGGTCGCCATAAGACAAGGTACGCGCCTTGTAGTCGGCGTATTTGCCAATGCCCACATAGTCAAGCAACTCTTGTGCACGCAGGGCAATCGCGGCCTCTTCGGCCTTGAAGCCAGGCGTGCGGAAAATCGCGCCCAGCAAGCCCGAGTGGGTACGCACATGGCGGCCCACCATCACGTTTTCGAGGGCCGTCATTTCGGCAAACAAACGGATGTTCTGGAAAGTGCGGGCAATGCCCGCCTTGGCCACTTCGTGCACGGCTGTAGGCTGGTAAGGCTTGCCTGCCAGCTCAAAGGTGCCGCTGTCGGGCGTGTACAGGCCGGTGATCACGTTGAAGAACGTGGTCTTGCCTGCGCCGTTGGGACCGATCAGGCCATAGACCTGTCCACGTTGAATGGTCATACCCACATCGGTGAGGGCTTGCAGACCGCCAAATCGCTTGGAGATACCCGAGACGTTCAGAACGGTGTCTTTGTTGGCTGTTGGATTCATGTTCTGCTCCTTCATTTCGTCTTGAGCGATTTGCCGTGCTCAGGCGAAGGCCACAGCCCGCGAGGACGCATCAACATGATCACAATCATGGCCAAAGCCACCAACAACTGGCGCATGATGGAGGCATCCAAACGGCCTCCGGTGATTTCTTGCAGTGGCCCGGCCACATAACGCAACACCTCAGGCAAGGCGGACAACAAAATGGCGCCCAAAATCACGCCAGGCAAATAGCCCAAGCCCCCCAAAACCACCATGGCAATGATCATCACCGACTCCATCAAGCTGAAGGACTCGGGCGAGATGAAGCCCTGGAAACCGGCAAACATCGCACCCGACACGCCACCAAAAGTAGCGCCCATGCCAAAAGCCAGCAGCTTCAGGTTGCGGGTGTTCAGGCCCATGGCTTTGGCAGCGATTTCGTCTTCACGGATCGCCATCCAGGCGCGACCGATGCGGGAAATCTCCAGGCGGTGGGAAATCAAAATCGTCACCAGCACCAAACTCAGGAACAGGTAGTAATAAAGCGAGACCGAGGCGATTTCGAAGTCGCCGATCATCAGCTTCTTGCCCAGGTTCAGGCCAAAGATCGAAATCGGATCGATTTGGTCCAGACCTTTGGGGCCGTTGGTGATGTTGACGGGGTGGTCCAGGTTGTTCATGAACACACGGATGATTTCGCCAAAACCCAAGGTCACGATGGCCAGGTAGTCACCACGCAGCTTGAGCGTGGGCGCACCCAGCAACATGCCAAACAAACCTGCAAGACCCGCGCCCACAGGCACGATGAGCCAGATTGGCATGTGCATGCCCGCAGGGAATGCGGCAGCGATCCACTCAAAGGTGTTGGTCAGGTGCGGCGACGACAGCAGGCCGTACATATAGGCCCCCACCGCAAAAAAGGCCACATAGCCGAGGTCGAGCAAACCGGCGTAGCCCACCACGATGTTCAGGCCAATGGCCAACAAGATGTAAAGCAAGGCCATGTCAGCAATACGCACCCAGGCGTTGCCAAAAATTTGCAAAATCAAAGGCAAGGCAATCAGGGCCACACCGATCAGCAGAAATTGAAGTGTTTTGTTGTTTTTCATGTTCGCCTCCATCAAGCGCGGTCGGCCACGCGCTCACCCATCAGGCCCGAGGGGCGCAGGGTCAACACAATGATCAACACAATGAACGCAAAAATGTCGGTGTAGTGGCTGCCCAGCACACCGCCCGTGATGTGGCCAATGTAGCCCGAGGCAATGGCTTCGATCAGGCCCAGCAAGATGCCGCCAATGACCGCACCGGACAGATTGCCAATGCCGCCAAACACCGCTGCGGTGAAGGCCTTCAGACCCGGCAAAAAGCCCATGGCGTGCTGTGCTGTACCGTAGTTGGACGCGTACATCACGCCAGCAATGGCCGCCAAAATGGCACCGATCACGAAGGTGGCCGAAATCACCATGTCGGGCTTCACGCCCATCAAACCCGCCACGCGCGGGTTCTCGGCCGTGGCACGCATGGCGCGGCCCAGGCGGGTGTAATTGACCAGCCACATCAGCACGGCCAATGAGACAGCGGTAACGCCCAAAATCATGATCTGCGTCGGCGTGATCACCACGCCACCCATGTTGATGGGGGTGCTCGACAGCAAAGTGGGATACGCCTTGTAGTTCGGCTTCCAGATGATCATGGCCAGGGTCTGTAGCAAGATGCTCATGCCGATGGCGGTGATCAGGGGAGCCAATTTGGGGCTGTTGCGCAAGGGTCGATAGGCGATCTTTTCGATCGAGAAGTTCAAGACCACGGCCACCACACACGCAATCAAGGTGGCCAGGATCAGGATGACCCATCCTGGTGCACCGGGCATGGCGTCACGCATCATGCCAATGGCAGTCCAGCTCGTCAGAGCTCCCACCATCAGCACTTCACCGTGTGCAAAGTTGATCAAGTTGATGATGCCGTACACCATGGTGTAGCCCAAGGCCACCAAAGCGTACATGCTGCCCATGACCAGGCCGTTGATGACCTGCTGGAAGAAGACGTCCATATATTTCTCCGTGTGTTGACCTGTTGTTAACGGGTCGCGCGTCGGTTGTTGTTATCAAATCAAGAGTCACTTTTTGGGTGAACCCTGACAACTAGCAAAAACCCCGCCAGATCAGCTCTTCACTGGGCGGGGTGGCGGGATTGTAGTGAAAGAAAGTATCGCGTCAGTATTCAATTTGCTCGGGACTTACCCTGTGGCTGAATTTCTCTTTCGCAGTTCTTCCAGTTTGTCAGCAATTTTGATCTCCAAGCCCCTGCGCACTGGCCTGTAAAAACCAGGCTCGGCCATGCCATCGGGCAAATAGCGCTCCCCCGCAGCGAAGCCGCCCTCTTCGTCATGGGCATAGCGGTAGCCCTTGCCGTAGTCCAGGTCTTTCATCAACTTGGTTGGCGCATTGCGCAAATGCATGGGCACTGGGCGGGTGCCGTCTTTTTTGACAAAGGCTTTGGCTTCGTTGAAGGCTTTGTAGGCCGCATTGGATTTGGGCGCCATGGCCAAATAAATCACGCACTGCGCCAAGGTCAACTCGCCTTCGGGGCTGCCCAGTCGCTCGTACACATCGGCAGCGTCCAGCGCCATGCGCAGCGCTCGCGGATCGGCCAGCCCAATGTCTTCACTGGCCATCCGGATCAAACGGCGGGCCATGTAGCGAGGGTCTGCACCGCCGTCGAGCATGCGGACGAACCAATACAGTGCGGCATCGGGGTCGGAACCCCGCACCGATTTGTGCAAAGCGCTGATGGTGTCGTAGAACTGCTCGCCGCCTTTGTCGTACCGGCGCATGCGCTCGCCCAACACACGCATCAACCAAGCGTCTGTCACGGGGTCGATGGCCTCTTGTTTGGCGGCCATGGCCAAGGTTTCCAGCGTGTTGAGCAAACGCCGGGCATCGCCGTCGGCGTAGGCCAGCAGACGGGCCAGGGCCTCGGGCTCGATGGCGGGAATGGCCTTGATGGCTTGGGCCCGCACGACGATGTGTTGCAGGTCGTCCTCGGACAAGGGTTGCAGCACGTACACAGCCGCCCGTGAGAGCAAGGCCGAGTTCACCTCGAAAGACGGGTTTTCGGTGGTCGCGCCGATGAAGGTGAACAAACCGCTTTCCACATGCGGCAAGAACGCGTCTTGCTGGCTTTTGTTGAAGCGGTGCACCTCGTCCACAAACATGATGGTGCGTTGCGGGTGCAGACCGGTGCGGGCGGCCTCTGCTTTTTCAACCGCTTCGCGGATGTCCTTGACGCCCCCCAGCACCGCACTGATGCTGAGAAACTGCGCGTCAAACGCATCGGCCATCAAACGGGCGATGGTGGTTTTGCCCACACCGGGTGGCCCCCACAAAATGCAGCTGTGCGGCTGGCCCGACTCGAATGCCAGACGCAGCGCCATGCCCTCGCCCAGCAAATGTTGCTGACCAATCACCTCGCCCAAATGGCGTGGGCGCAAACGCTCCGCCAAAGGGGCATGGGGTGACAGGGGCTGGGTCATGGGCGGATCACATCCACCCCGGGTGGCGCACGAAAAACAAAAGCCTGAGCGGTCAAAGTGGGATTGAGCTCAAAAGCGGTGAAGGTCAGCACCGAGCGTTGACCCAGAGTGTCCTGCACATCCATGACCGCCAGTTCGGGGCCTTTGTCGGCCACGTGCAAACCGATCATCACGGTGCGGATCTGGCCTTCAGCGGCTTTGGGGGTTGCGCTGACCCATTGCAAGCCATCACGGTCGGGCTCGGCTTTGAACACGAAATCCGCTTTCAAGGCTTCCAGGTCAGAAGCGGCGGTGAGCAAAGCGGCAGGGGTGGAGCCCAACACCTGCGCCTGCTTGCGGGCCGTGACCTGATTCAGGTCCACATCGTGCAGCCACAGCGTCTGGCCATCGGCAACCAGGGTCTGCACAAAGGGTTTGCGGTAGTCGAACCGGAATTTGCCTGGCCTTTGAAACTCAAAACTGCCACTTGAAGTCTTGACGCGTGGCGGCTGACCGGCTTTGGACGGCGATGTGACTGACTGACTGAATTGGGCCCGTCCACTGCGGGCTTGTTTCATGAATTGCGTCAGAGAGTCCAGGCCATCGGCCGACACGGTCATCGCCCAGCACAGCCCTGAGGCCAAAAGCCCCAGCACCACTCGTCTGCGGGTACGGTCCAAACGGTTCATGTTCATTACTCTGCCCGAGCAGGCACCAAAATTTCGCGCTGGCCACTGCCGCTCATGCTGCTGACCAGACCGGCTTTTTCCATGTCCTCAACCAAACGGGCCGCGCGGTTGTAGCCAATCTTGAGATGGCGCTGAACCAGTGAAATACTGGCTTTGCGGTTTTTCAAAACCACCTCGACGGCTTGGTCGTACATGGGGTCTTTTTCGGCGCTATCGCCCTCACCCAACATGCCACCGTCGTCATCGACCGTGCCGCCTTCGAGCACACCCTCGATGTAGTCGGGCTCGCCCTGACTCTTAAGGTAGCTCACCACGCGGTGCACTTCTTCGTCACTGACAAAAGCACCGTGCACCCGAATCGGAAAACCCGTTCCTGAAGGCATGTAGAGCATGTCGCCCATGCCCAGAAGGGCTTCCGCGCCCATCTGGTCCAAGATGGTTCGGCTGTCGATCTTGCTGGACACCTGGAAGGCGATGCGGGTCGGGATATTGGCCTTGATCAGGCCGGTGATCACGTCCACGCTGGGGCGCTGCGTGGCCAAGATCAAATGGATACCAGCGGCACGGGCCTTTTGGGCCAGCCGTGCAATCAGCTCTTCGATCTTCTTGCCCACCACCATCATCAGGTCGGCCAGCTCGTCAATCACCACCACAATGTGCGGCAGGCGTTTGAGCGGTTCTGGATCGTCAGGCGTCAGGCTGAAAGGGTTGTAGATGAACTCTTCACGGGCGGTGGCTTCGTCTATTTTTTGGTTGTACCCGGCCAGATTGCGCACGCCCATTTTGCTCATCAGCTTGTAGCGCTTTTCCATCTCGGCCACGCACCAGTTCAGACCATGCGCCGCCTGCCGCATGTCGGTCACCACCGGTGCCAGCAGGTGCGGAATGCCTTCATAAACCGACATCTCCAGCATCTTGGGGTCGATCATCAAGAGACGCACATCGCGGGCTTCGGCCTTGTACAGCAAGGACAAAATCATGGCGTTGATACCCACCGACTTGCCCGAGCCGGTGGTACCGGCCACCAGCACGTGCGGCATCTTGGCCAGATCGGCCACCACCGGGTTGCCAATGATGTCTTTGCCCAAGCCCATGGTTAGCATGGACTTGGCTTCGTTGTAGACCTGCGAGCCCAAAATCTCGCTCAGTTTGATGGACTGCCGCTTGGCGTTGGGCAACTCCAAGGCCATGAAATTTTTACCCGGGATGGTTTCGATCACCCGGATGGACACCAAGCTGAGCGAGCGCGCCAGGTCTTTGGCCAGGTTCACTACCTGCGAACCCTTCACACCCGTGGCGGGTTCGATCTCGTAACGCGTGATCACCGGGCCCGGAGCGGCAGCGACCACACGCACTTCGACACCAAAGTCCTTGAGCTTTTTCTCAATCAGGCGGCTGGTCATCTCCAGCGTTTCGTGCGACACCGTTTCCTGGCGCAGCGTGATGGCATCGAGCAAGTCCACCTGGGGCAGCTTGCTGTCGGGCAGTTCGTTGAACAGTGGTTTTTGCTTTTCCTTGACCACCCGATCGCTGCGCGGCACATCGACAACGGCAGGCTCGATGACCATGGGTGCCGGAGGCGGCGCGGGAACAGGCACAGGTGCCAAATCCAATTGCCCTTCGGGGGCCTTCAACTGGTCCATGTCCCACTGTGGCTCGATGGCCTGCATGGGCGCCGATTGCTCGCGTTCACGCAAAGCCTGCTGGCCCAAGGCCATGTCTTCCTGAATTTCACGTTTCACATGGCGCGACTGGATCAAGGCGTCAATGCGCGCACCAACTTGCTCTGCCAACTGACCCCATGAAAAGCGAAACACCATCGCGACACCGGCCACGACCAGCGCAATGCCCATCAATGCAGCACCGGTAAAGCCCAACCAACGGACGCTGGTAGCCCCCACCAAATAGCCCACCACACCGCCACTGTGCCCTGGCAGATGGGTCTCCAGCCTATAAAGACGCGCCCATTCGATGCTGGCACTGGCAGAAACCAGAACCAGCAAACCGACCCAAAAAATCCAGCGGCTGCGTCGCCAATAAGCGGGCAATGTCGGCATGTCTTCGCCTGACGGGCCGCGCATCCAGCGGGCCAAGCCAACCAACCAGGCACGGCCAGCCGCCGCCAGGCACCACCAAGCGGAATAACCCAAGCCGAAATACGCCAAATCGGCCAACCAGGCGCCTGCTCGCCCCACCCAGTTGCGAACGGCCGGGCTACTGCCCGAGGTAGACCAAGCGGGATCGGAGGGCTGGTAACTCAAAAAAGCCAGCAGACACAGCAAAAGCAAAGCTCCGCCCAGCAAAAGGACGATTTCTTGCGCAAATCGCGACCAAACAGTCTGAGGCGCTTCAACCTCCGTGCCGCGGGCCGTGGGGTTGGTCAATGTGTGCAGTGAATAGGTCATAAATTAAGCCTCAAGCTTACCCGATCAAGCCGCCCTCAGACCGTACGGAAGCCCGTTGGAAACCCTGTCGGTTCGCTGCCTTTGGTGGTTTCTTACAATCACCCCATGCGATGCGATGCATCCACTTTGTCTTTTAACCGACCGATTAACCCGATTGCACACCATGTCCGCCACATCCAAACACGCCCAAGTCCTGATCCTCGGCTCTGGCCCTGCCGGTTACACCGCTGCTGTTTATGCCGCTCGCGCCAACCTGAAGCCCTTGTTGATCACCGGCATGGCGCAAGGTGGCCAGCTCATGACCACCACCGAAGTCGACAACTGGCCAGCCGACGTGCATGGCGTGCAAGGCCCTGAGCTGATGCAGCGCTTTCAGGAGCACGCAGAGCGCTTCAACACCGAAATCGTGTTCGACCACATCCACACAGTGAAGCTCGACCAGCGTCCGTTCACCCTGATTGGCGACAGCGGCACCTACACCTGTGACAGCCTGATCATTGCCACAGGCGCTTCGGCCAAATACCTGGGCTTGCCGTCCGAGACCGCCTTCATGGGCCGAGGCGTGAGCGGTTGCGCCACGTGCGACGGCTTTTTCTACCGCGAGCAACTGTGCTGCGTGGTGGGCGGCGGCAACACCGCCGTCGAAGAAGCCCTTTACCTCTCCAACATCGCCAGCACCGTCTATTTGATTCACCGCCGGGACAAATTCAAGGCCGAGCCCATCCTGGTGGACAAACTGATGGAAAAAGTGGCCGCAGGCAAGATCGTGCTCAAAACCTTCCAGACATTGGAAGAAGTGCTGGGCGACGCCTCCGGTGTGACCGGCGTGCGCCTGAAAAGCACGGTGGACGGTAGCCTGCAAGACATTGAACTCAAAGGCTGCTTCATTGCCATCGGCCACGCGCCCAACACCGAGATTTTCCAGGGCCAACTGGAACTGGAAAACGGCTACATCGTGACCCAGAGTGGTTTGAAGGGTTTTGCCACACAAACTTCGGTGCCCGGCGTGTTTGCGGCGGGTGACGTGCAAGACCACGTTTACCGCCAAGCCATCACCAGCGCGGGCACGGGCTGCATGGCGGCGCTGGATGCACAGCGCTTTTTGGAACAGAACAACGGTTGAGCGGGGTTCGCCAACTGCCAGGGTGAGCTGTTGCGCACCAGTTTAAAACCACTTGCTTGGGCATCATCCCGGACTTGGGGGTGTCTGCCGGGGTTCAGAGGCGCTTCGCTTTGCCACATCACCCCGACAGACACCCCCAATGTCCAATGAGCCGTCTCGGTTGAACCACCAGAGATGCAATCCGACTCAACGCCCGGTCATGACCACCGATTTCTGGTTATAATTCAAGGCTTTGCTGGATCTGCCCGGACTCTTTGACCGGGATCACAGAGACAGCGATCTGGGATACCGCCACCCATCTTGGCGAGGTGAGGCTGGAGCGCCAGGCCCCATGCAGACTGCATGAGACCCATCGGCACCGGCTGTTTTAAAAGTATCGGAGTGTCCACATGGCACGCGTTTGCGACGTAACGGGCAAAGGCCCAATGACGGGAAACAACGTTTCCCACGCCAACAACAAAACCAAGCGCCGGTTCCTGCCGAACCTGCAATACCGTCGTTTCTGGGTTGAAACAGAAAACCGTTGGGTGCGTCTGCGCGTTTCCAGCGCCGCTCTGCGCCTGATCGACAAAAATGGCATTGATGCCGTTCTCGCTGACCTGCGCGAACGCGGTCAAGCCTAAACCCAGAATATTAGGAGTCATACACCATGGCAACCAAAGGCGGACGCGAAAAAATCAAGCTGGAATCCACAGCTGGCACTGGTCACTTCTACACGACCAGCAAAAACAAGAAAACAATGCCCGAGAAAATGTCGATCATGAAGTTCGACCCCAAAGCTCGCAAGCACGTTGAATACAAGGAAATCAAGCTGAAGTAATTCGGCCTGATCCTTGCAAGAAAAACCCGCTGTCTACACAGCGGGTTTTTTTATGCCCGAAAGATGGGCGATGCTTCGGGGTCGTGTGGCTTGAGACTCTTGCGCCTTGGCCATGCTCAAGACTGAGCCTGTGCACGCCTTGTCGGCGCTGAGTCTCGGCCCTGCGAGGCAAAACCGGATGGCCTGTCGGTCAGTGGCTTCAACCACCATATGGGAAGCCGAATGCGCCAGAGCTCAAACGATCTATGACCAAAAGCAAACAGGGCCCGAAGGCCCTGTTTGCATGGGTGCTGAAAAGCTCAGGCGGTCTGGCGAACAGCGCGCAACTTCACGGAGAAGTCACGCAAAGCAGCGATACCGCTTTCTTCGGCCCGGCGGCACCAGGCTTGCAAATCGGCCGCCAGTTGCTCGCGTGAATGCGAGGTGTTGAGCCAGATCTGGGTCAGCTCTTCGCGCATTTGCACCATCTTGTCGAGTACGGGGCTCGCAGCGCGTGCTTGCTCGAGCTGCGCCTGTGCAGCGGCGGGCACTTTGGCTGTGTCACGGTGCAACCAACGCTGGGCAGCCTGTAAGGCATTGGCATCCAGCTTGAGCTTGCTGGCTTCTTGCTGCATCACCGCGCGCACATTGCGTGCGTAACCGGCCATCACTTCGTAGCGGTTGGCGATCAGGGCTTCGAGTGTCTTCTCGTCTGCGACAGGGCGAATGTCGCCATACGCCAAACGGGGAGCAGTCTTCTTGACGGTCGCCATGCCCAGGGTTTCGAGCACACGAATGTACAACCAACCGATGTCGAACTCGTAAGGCTTGACCGACAACTTGGCCGAGGTGGGGTAGGTGTGGTGGTTGTTGTGCAACTCTTCGCCGCCAATCAGGATGCCCCAAGGCGAAATGTTGGTGCTGGCGTCATGCGCCTCAAAGTTGCGGTAACCCCAATAATGGGCAGCACCGTTAATGATGCCTGCCGCCGTGATCGGGATCCAGGCCATTTGAACCGCCCAGACCGTCAGGCCCAGGAAACCAAACAAGGCCACGTCGATGATCAACATCAAAGCCACGCCTTGCCAAGAAAAGCGGGTGTACAAATTGCGCTCAATCCAGTCGTCGGGCGTACCGTGACCGTAGCGCTTCATGGTTTCCAGGTTCTTGGATTCCTTGCGGTACAGCTCAGCCCCGGTGAACAACACGGTCTTGATGCCGTGCACGTGCGGGCTGTGCGGGTCTTCGGCTTGCTCGCACTTGGCGTGGTGCTTGCGGTGAATGGCAGCCCACTCCTTGGTCACTTGGCCGGTGGTCAGCCACAGCCAGAATCGGAAGAAATGCGAGGGAATGGCATGCAGGTCCAAAGCGCGGTGCGCTTGGTGACGGTGCAGGAAAATCGTGACGCTGGCGATGGTGATGTGGGTCAGGCCCAAGGTGACCAACACCATTTGCCACCACGACAAATCGAACAGGCCATGGCCCATCCACTGAATCAAAGCATCCAAAAAAGCCCAATCAGGCAACAACATGAGTCTGTCTTTCTACGAGCGCCTGATTTCAGGCAATTTGTCGATTTTAAGTTTTCCGTCCTCAAAAGGACAGCTATTTCGGCCGAATCCGCACGCAACGCGTTTTAAATGATTACTTTCTAACCCACGCCGCAGCAAAAAAACCATCCGTGGCATGGCGATGAGGCCACAAACGCAAGAATGTGCCAGCAGGCAGATCTTCTGGTGCGACATCTTGTGGGGTCTGCGCCGATGGCGCAGGAGAACACAAGCTCGCTGCATCTGGCACCTTGAGTCGCTCCAGCTCTTGCGCCACGTTCAAGGGCACAAAGTCCGGGTTGGCGGCGCTGAAGGCTTGTGCGATCAGCTCATTTTCTTCGGGCAAGACGCTGCAAGTGGCGTAGACCAAACGGCCACCCGACTTGACCATGCGCGAAGCGCTTTGCAGAATAGCTTGCTGCTTCTCGGTCAACTCTTGCACAGCTTGGGGCTTTTGACGCCATTTCAAGTCGGGGTTGCGGCGCAAGGTGCCCAGGCCCGAACACGGTGCATCGACCAGCACGCGGTCGATCTTGCCCGCCAGGCGCTTGACGCGGTCGTCCCGCTCGTGCGCAATGGCGGCAGGATGGACATTGGACAAACCACTGCGAGCCATGCGGGGCTTGAGCGCATCCAGGCGGTGGCCCGACACGTCAAAGGCATACAGGCGACCCGTGCTGCGCATGGCAGCGCCCAGCGCCAGCGTTTTACCGCCCGCACCGGCGCAAAAGTCGACCACCATCTCGCCGCGGTGCGCGTCCACCAGCAAAGCCAGCAGCTGCGAGCCTTCGTCTTGCACCTCGATCGCGCCACGTGTGAACGCATCGGTCTTTTGCAGGGCGGGCTTGCCTTCGAGGCGCAAGCCCCAAGGGGAGTAAGGCGTGGGCGTGGACGAGATGCCGACTTGCGCCAACTCCTTTTGAATCTCGCTGCGTTTGGCTTGAAACATGTTGACCCGCAAATCGAGCGTGCCGGGTTGCTGCAGGTTCTCGGCCAAGGCCCAGAAATCGTCACCCAATTGGGCCTGCAAAGCCTGCGCCATCCACTCGGGCAGGTTGTGGCGGTGGGGGGCCATCAGGGCATCCACCGGAATGGCGTCGCACGTGGCCAGCCATTGTTTTTCGGTGTCGTTCAGGGCCGCTGCCAAAAAGTCACGCGGACCGAAAAACCCCAAAATGGCGAGCTTGCGCTCTTTGGGACCCGACCCGGAACGGGCCAATTGCTCAAACAGCAATTTCTTGCGCAAAACGGCAAAGGCCGTTTCGGCCAAGGTGGCCCGCTCACGCGGACCGAGCGAACGGTGTTCACGAAAATAGCGCGACACAACAGCGTCGGCAGGATGTTCAAATTGGAGAACCAGCCTGACCAAATCGGCACAGGCGTCTAAAAGGGCTTTTGGATGCATGGGGCGTATTGTCCCATCCCCGCCCTTGCAAATTGACCCCACACGCAGAAAGCACCCCATGTCCGAGCCACTTCCAACGTTGATCGAAACACCCAAAGGCCTGTATCGGCACTACAAAGGCGGCATGTACCGGGTGCTGGGCACCGTGCGCCACAGCGAAAGCCTGGAGCCCATGACGCTGTACCAAGCCCTTTATGGCGACCAAGGTCTGTGGGTGCGCCCTGCGGCCATGTTTGCGGATGTGGCCGAGTTCAACGGGACAGTCCAGCCCCGCTTCACCCGCACGGGGGACTGAGCCGGCGGCTGCAGGTGTCGTTCAGGGCAATGCCGCCAGAAATTGCGCCACTGCGCGGGGGTAAATCAGATGCTCTTGGCTCAGCACCCGTGCCGCCAAGGTGGACGCCGCGTCGTCCGCCAGCACAGGCACAACGGCCTGGGCCAAAATGCCGCCATGGTCCAGCTCGGCAGTCACTTGGTGCACCGTGGCGCCTGCAAACTGGCAACCCGCATCGATGGCGCGCTGGTGCGTATTGAGCCCTGGAAACGCCGGCAGCAAAGACGGATGAATATTGAGCAAACGGCCTTCGTAATGCGCCACAAATGCGGGCGTCAGGATGCGCATGAAACCCGCCAAAACCACCAATGCGGGAGAAAGCGGGTCAATCTCGGCCATCAAGGCCTGATCGAATGCTTCACGGCTGGCAAAGCCTTTGTGGTCCAGCACCGTTGTGGCAATGCCGTGGTCTTTGGCGAAACGCAGGCCCTCGGCGTCGGCACGGTTGCTGATCACAGCGGCGACCCGGGCATTCAAGCGCTCGCCCCAGCGGCCTTGCTCTGCAGCGCGCACGATGGCGGCCATGTTGGAGCCCGAGCCGGAAATCAAAATGACAATGTTTTTCATGGTTTGTGTCCGATTATCCCAGCACCGCTGTGCCCTTAAAACGGATCAACCAGCGCACCAAAAGCGCACGACTGGGCGCATTTTTGTCGCAACCAGGACAGGCCTGTGCCGACGGGGCGTGATAAAAAGCACGACCGTTTGATTTTGATGGCGCTGCTCATTGGCGCAGTCACCACCCCCACCGGAGAAAGTCCCCCATGGATTTGGCATTCACCCCCGAAGAACTCGCATTTCGCGATGAGATTCGCACCTGGGTCAAGGAAAACTTGCCCGCCGACATTTCACACAAAGTCCACAACGCCATGCGCCTGACGCGTGAGGACATGCAACGCTGGGCCAAGATTTTGGGCAAAAAAGGCTGGCTGGGCTGGGGTTGGCCCACAGAGTTTGGCGGCCCGGGCTGGGGCGCTGTGCAAAAGCATTTGTTTGAAGAAGAATGCGCCCTCGCCGGAGCACCCCGTGTCGTGCCTTTTGGCCCTGTCATGGTGGCACCGGTGATCATGGCTTTCGGCAACGCCGAACAGCACAAGCGCTTTTTGCCTGGCATCGCCAGCGGTGAAGTCTGGTGGAGCCAGGGCTACAGCGAACCGGGCTCCGGCTCGGACCTGGCCTCCCTCAAAACCCGCGCCGAGCGCGTGGGCGACAAATACATCGTCAACGGCCAGAAAACCTGGACCACCCTCGGCCAATACGGCGAGTGGATCTTCTGCCTGGTGCGCACCAGCACCGAAGGCAAACCGCAAACCGGCATTTCCTTCTTGCTGATCGACATGAAGTCGCCCGGCATCACCGTGCGCCCGATCAAGCTGCTCGACGGCGAATGCGAGGTGAACGAAGTCTGGTTTGACAACGTTGAAGTGCCCGCAGAAAACCTGGTCGGCGAAGAAAACAAAGGCTGGAACTACGCCAAGCACCTGCTGGCCCACGAGCGCACCAACATCGCCGATGTGAACCGCGCCAAGCGCGAACTCGAGCGCTTGAAGCGCATCGCCAAGGCCGAAGGCGTTTATGACGACCTGCGCTTCCGTGACGAAATCGCCAAGCTCGAAGTCGACATCGTGGCCCTCGAGATGTTGGTGCTGCGCGTGCTGTCCGCCGAAAAGTCGGGTAAAAACTCCCTCGACATCGCGGGTCTCCTGAAGATCAAGGGCAGCGAAATCCAGCAGCGTTACACCGAGCTGATGATGCAAGCCGCTGGGCCCTTTGCCCTGCCCTTCATCTTTGAAGCCATGGACGCAGGCTGGCAAGGCAACTTCCCCGGCGGCGTTTTGGCCAATGCGCCACTGGCCGCCAACTACTTCAACATGCGCAAGACCACCATTTATGGCGGCAGCAATGAAGTGCAACGCAACATCGTCGCGCAAACCGTGCTCGGCTAAGGAGAGACAAAGATGGATTTCGATTTTTCTGACGACCAAGAACAACTGCGCGACGCGGTGCGCAAATGGGTGGACAAGGGCTACGACTTCGAGCGTCGCCGAGCCATCGTGGCCGCTGGCGGTTTTGACCGCGCTGCCTACTCCGAGCTGGCCGAGCTGGGCCTGACAGGTCTGTACGTGAGCGAAGAGCACGGTGGCATGGGCATGGGCCCGACCGAAGCCATGGTGACCATGGAAGAACTCGGCCGCGGCATCGTGCTCGAACCCCTGACCCAAACCCTGATCACCAGCGCCACGCTGCAAACCCACGCGCCTGCAGCACTGCAGTCCGCCTGGCTGCCCCGCATGGCCGCAGGCGAAGCGATCGTGGTCCTGGCCCACCAAGAACGTGGCGCACGCTACCAACTGAACCGATGCGCGGCGCAGGCCAGCGAGTCGGGCGGTCAATGGACCGTGACAGGCACCAAGAGCGTGGTGGCCGCAGGCGACCAGGCGGATGCTTATGTGGTTCCCGCCATGGTGAATGGCCAAAATGGGGCCAGCTTGGCCCTGTTCCTGGTGGAGCGCAGCGCCAGCAGCGTGAGCACCCAGGCCTACGTCACGCAAGACGGTTCACGCGCCGCCGAAGTCGTGCTGAACAAAGCCCCCGCACAACTGATCACCCTGAACGGCATGACCGCCCTCGAAGAAGCTGTGGACATTGGCATCGCCTGTGTGTGCGCCGAAGCGGTGGGTGTGATGGACAAGACTTTGGCCATCACCGTCGAGTACATGAACACGCGCAAGCAATTTGGCGTGGCCATTGCCAGCTTCCAGGCGCTGCGCCACCGCGTGGCCGACATGAAGATGCAGCTGGAACTGGGCCGCTCCATGAGCTACTACGCCACGCTGAAGCTGCACGCGCCCGCCGAAGAGCGTCGCCGCGCCATGGCCCGTGCCAAATACCAACTGGGCACCTCCATGCGTTTCATCGGCCAACAAGCTGTGCAGCTGCACGGCGGCATTGCCGTGACGGACGAATACATCGTGAGCCACTACTTCAAGAAATTGACGCAGCTGGACATGACCTTTGGCGACAGCCTGCACCAGTTGGGTGAAGTGTCAGCCCGGATGCAAGACACCGCAGGCGTGTTTGCCTGAGGTACCTTGTGGGAGGCCGCCCCCGCGGCCGAACGGTGTTTCTGAAAAGCAGACATTCGCGAGCAGGGGCTCGCTCCCACACGGTTCACTCCGGGTCACGCACCCGCAAAAAAGAAGCAAACCGTGGCAAGCCCGATGGGGTGCGGTCCCGGTAACGGTAAGTCACCCAGGCCCCAACAGGTGGAGGAACGCGGCGCAGAGCGTCACTCAAACCCGATCCCAGAGCAAACCGCTGGCCCGTGGGCATCTGCAGCAGCAAGGCACCTGTCATGCCCTGCAAACGGCCTTTGCCCGCCTGGTAGCCCACCACCAAGCCTTCTTCGTCGGGTTCGGGTTTGAGTTTGTACAGCGCATCGGTGCGCCCTGAACGCCAAAGGGCGTCGGCACGGTGCAGCACCAGCCCCTCACCGCCTTGCGCGACTGTTTGGCGCAAACGCGCTTGCAAGGCCTGAGCGCCATCCACAGCCGCTTGCGCCACAGGCGAGAGCCAGGGCACGCCCGCAGCATCCAGCGTGTCTTGAAGCTCACGCACCCGCTCGGCAAACGGTGCGGCATGACCGGGCACATCAAACACCAGGTATTTCACCGCACGCCAAGCCTCGTCATCGGGCACCGCTTTGCGCACCACGCCCGACAAACGATCAAACTGCCCCCGCCCCATCCAGAGTTCACCGTCCAGTGGGTTCGAGGGCAAGGCCGAGGCAAACCACGCGGGAGCGGTCAGAACGCGTCCACTGCGAAAGCGCAACACCTGTCCGTCCCAGACCGCGCGCACGCCGTCGAATTTTTCACTCACCAAAAAGCCTTGTGGCGAACGACCAGGGGGCCAAGTGGTCGCCAATTGCACGGGGGCTTCATCGGCCAAGGCCACAGGTGCAAGCCAGGGGCTGATGACCAACACCCCCAAGGCTTGCCGCCGGGTCAGGCCCTGCCCCGGCGCTGCGTCATCGGCCTGTGTGTGGCCCTGTGTTGGGGTTCGCATGGTGTGTCTCCCTGAGGGCTCAGGATCTTGAACCCCGGCCTTTTGTTTTCAAAAAGCCATGATGCGACCGTTTGCCCACCAGTGCAAGCGCCCCGTCGGGGCCTGCCGCGTCAGCCCATCAAACGGGAATTTTTGGGCACATGCGCCATCAAAAAGGCCATCTGGTCAGACAGAATGCGGCGGTTGCGCAGGATGAAGTCCTCCCACAGGCTGGGGATGTACGGCGCATACAGCAGCGGCATGCGGGCCTGCTCGGGGGTGCGGTTGCTTTTGCGGTGGTTGCACGAACGGCAGGCCGTGACCACATTCATCCAGTGGTCAGGGCCGCGCTGCGCCAGCGGCACAATGTGCTCGCGGGTCAGATCTGCCTCATGGAAATGCCCGCCGCAATAAGCGCACACATTGCGGTCACGCACAAACAATTTGGTGTTGGTCAAGCCGGAGCGCATCTCAAACGGGTTGATGCGCGGCACGCCCTGGGTGCCGATGATGCTGTTGACGGTGATGATGGATTGCTCGCCCGTCAGCGCGTTGTGGCCGCCATGAAAAACCGCCACTTGCTGGCCCGCCTCCCAGCGCACCTCATCGGCGGCGTAGTGGGTGACCGCCTGCTCCAGTGTGATCCACGATTGCGGCAGCCCTTGGGCCGAGAGTTTCAAAACCTTCACAGACGCCTCCATCCAACAGTTCAAAGACCACTGACACGAAAAGTTCCGTCTCGATCCTGCGCCACCGGCATGGGGCCACGGTTGGGAGGATCGGGCTCAGTCACAATATACCCTCTTACATTGACAAAACCGTGAAGCTTGGCGCATGGCCAGCTGACCGGACAGGACACCCCAAACAACATGAAGGTTTTTCGCGGCTTCCAACACCCTGACCTGGCCCCGGCCTGCGCCCTGACCATCGGCAACTTCGATGGCGTGCACCGTGGGCACCAGGCCATGCTGGCGCTTTTGCGCAGCGAGGCAGCCCACCGGGGCGTGCCCAGCTGCGTGATGACTTTCGAGCCCCATCCGCGTGATTACTTTGCCAAGGCCCTCAACAAGCCTGAGCTGGCCCCGGCCCGCATCGCCACCTTGCGCGACAAGCTGCAAGAGCTGGAACGCTGCGGTGTCGACCAGGTGGTGGTGGTGCCCTTCGATGCCGAATTGGCCAGCCAATCGGCCGAAGACTTCATCCAACAGGTGCTGGTGCGAGGCCTAGGAGTGCGCTATGTGCTGGTGGGCGACGATTTCCGCTTTGGTGCCAAACGCGCTGGCGACTACACCATGCTCGACGCCGCCGGGCAAAAGCTGGGCTTTGATGTGGCCCGCATGAACAGCTACGAAGTGCATGGCCTGCGGGTGTCCAGCTCGGCCGTGCGCGAAGCCCTGGGCCAGGGCCGATTGCAAGACGTGCAGGCACTGCTGGGCCGCCCCTACAGCATCAGCGGCCATGTGGTGCACGGGCGCAAGCTCGGGCGCGAGCTGGCCGCCACCGCCCAGGGCGCGGGTGACGGTTTTCGCACTCTGAATTTGCGCTTTTCGCACTGGAAGCCCGCCGCCAGCGGCATCTTTGTGGTGCAGGTGCACGGCCTGGCCGAGCAACCCTTGCGCGGCGTCGCCAACCTGGGCATACGCCCCTCTCTCGACCCGAATGACGTCAACGGCGGGCGCGTGCTGCTGGAGACCCATGCCTTCGACTGGCCCGCCCATCTGGGGGCCGAGGGGGGCTACGGTAAAATCATCCGCGTGGATCTGCTGCACAAACTACACGACGAGCTCAAATACGACGGTCTGGACGCCCTGACAAAGGGCATCGCCAAAGACTGCGAGGACGCACAGGCGTGGTTTGCCTCCCGCCACGGCGAAACCAGCCGCCAGACCACCCGCGACCGAATTTGACGCTCACCCGTCCCGGCGTCGACATTGGCAATGCCTCTGCGCCACACCTCCTCGGGCCGGTTTGCACTGCCCACCTTTTGCTCCCAGCGGCTTGATGGCCGCGCTCTCGGATTCCTCTCATGTCTGAACAAAACAACGCCCCCAGCACCGCATCCGGCACCGATTACCGGGCCACGCTGAACCTGCCGGACACCCCCTTCCCGATGCGCGGCGACCTGCCCAAGCGCGAGCCGGGCTGGGTGAGCGGCTGGAACGACGGCGGCCTCTACAAAAAACTGCGCGCTGCCCGCCAGGGTGCACGGCTGTTCGTGCTGCACGATGGCCCACCCTATGCCAACGGCAAACTGCACATCGGCCACGCACTCAACAAAGTGCTCAAAGACATGATCGTCAAGTCCAAGCAGCTCGCTGGCTTTGACGCGCAATACATCCCCGGCTGGGACTGCCACGGCCTGCCGATCGAAAACGCCATCGAAAAACTACACGGCCGCAACCTGAGCCGTGACGACATGCAGGCCAAAAGCCGCGCCTTTGCCACCGAGCAGATCAACCAGCAGCGTGAAGACTTCAAGCGCCTGGGCGTGCTGGGCGACTGGGAGCGCCCTTACCGCACCATGGACTTCGCCAACGAGGCCGGTGAAATCCGCGCTTTCAAACGCGTGATCGAGCGCGGCTTTGTCTACCGTGGCCTCAAGCCCGTGTACTGGTGCTTTGACTGCGGCTCGTCGCTGGCCGAGTTCGAGATCGAATACGCCGACAAAAAGAGCGACACGTTGGACGTGGCTTTTGAAGCCGACAACAACGCCGCGCTGGCCGCCGCCTTTGGCCTGCCCAAACTGCCCGGCGAAGACAGCAAAAAAGCCTTTGCCGTCATTTGGACCACGACCGCCTGGACCATCCCGGCCAACCAAGCGCTCAACGCCCATCCCGAGCTGGAATACGCCCTGGTGGACACACCCCGTGGCGTGTTGATGCTGGCCGCGAGCCTGGTCGAGAAATGCCTGGAACGCTACAAGCTCGAAGGTTCTGTGATTGCCACCGCTGTGGGCGAGAAGCTGCGCGGTCTGGTGTTCCGCCACCCACTGCACGATACCGTGACCGCCGAAGAAGGTGGTGAATACAGCTACCGCCGCAAATCACCGCTGTACCTGGCCGAGTACGTCACCGCCACCGACGGCACCGGTATCGTGCATTCGTCGCCCGCCTACGGCGTGGACGACTTCAACTCCTGCGTGGCGAACGGCTTGAAATACGACGATATCCTCAACCCCGTGCAAGGTAACGGCGTCTATGCGCAAGAGCTGCCTTTCTTTGGCGGTCAGCACATCTGGAAAGCCTGCGCCCGCGTGATCGAGGTGCTGGGCCAAAGCGACCGCCTGATGGCCACGGTGGAAATCACCCACAGCTACCCGCACTGCTGGCGCCACAAGACGCCCGTCATCTACCGCGCTGCCGCCCAGTGGTTTGTGCGCATGGACGAGGGCGAGGGCGTGTTCACCCAAGACAAAGCCCCCAAGACCCTGCGCCAGCTGGCGCTGGACGCCATCGAGCAAACCCAGTTCTACCCGGAAAACGGCAAGACCCGCCTGCGCGACATGATCGCCAACCGCCCTGACTGGTGCATCTCGCGCCAACGCAGCTGGGGCGTGCCCGTGCCGTTTTTCCTGCACAAGGACAGCGGCGAGCTGCACCCGCGCACCATGGAAATCCTGGACCAAGCCGCTGACATCGTGGAAAAAGGCGGCATCGAAGCCTGGAGCCGCGTGACGGTGGAAGAAATTTTGGGTGCAGCCGATGCACCGCACTACAGCAAGAGCACCGACATTCTGGAAGTCTGGTTCGATTCGGGTTCTACCTTCCAGCATGTGCTGCGTGGCAGCCACAAAGACGCTTACGGCGTGCCGCCTTTCCACAGCACACCGGACAATTCCAGCCCTGAAGCCGACCTGTACCTGGAAGGCCATGACCAGCACCGCGGCTGGTTCCACAGCTCGCTGCTGCTGGGCTGCGCCTTGTACGACCGCGCCCCTTACCGGGGCCTGTTGACCCACGGCTTTGCCACCGACGGCCAAGGCCGCAAGATGAGTAAAAGCTTGGGCAACACCGTCGAGCCGCAAACCATCACGAGCAAAATGGGTGCCGAAATCGTGCGCCTGTGGGTGGCCAGCACCGACTACTCAGGTGACCTGAACATCGACGACAAGATCCTGGCCCGTGTGGTCGACGCCTACCGCCGCATCCGCAACACCCTGCGCTTTTTGATGGCCAACGTGAGTGACTTCGACCCGGCCACCGACACCGTGCCCGACGACCAGCTGCTGGAAATCGACCGCTTTGCCTTGGCCCGCGCTGCCCAGTTGCAGGCCGACATCCGCGCCCACTTCGACATGTACGAGTTCCACCCCGTGGTGTCCAAGCTGCAAATCTATTGCTCGGAAGACCTGGGTGCGTTTTATCTGGACGTGCTCAAGGACCGCCTATACACCACAGCGCCCAAGTCGCTGGCACGCCGCAGCGCACAAACCGCTTTGTGGCGCATCACCCACGGCATGCTGCGCTGGATGGCACCGTTCTTGTCCTTCACGGCCGAAGAGGCCTGGAGCACCTTTGGCAGCTCCGAGTCCATCTTCATGGAAACCTTCGGCGACTTTGGCTCGGCCGATGCGGCGCTGTTGGCCAAGTGGCATGACATCATCCAGGTTCGTGATATCGCTAATAAGAAAATTGAAGAAAAACGTGTTGAAGGGCAAGTGGGCGCATCACTGCAAGCCGAATTGCTCATCGAATGTGACTCACCCGTTTTCCAAGAACTCGCTTCACTTGGTGAAGACCTGAAGTTCATCTTCATCACATCAAAGGTCACGCTCAAGCAAGTGGCAGGTAAGGGGCTGACCGTCACCGTGACGCCCAGCCAAGCCACCAAATGCGAGCGCTGTTGGCACTACGCCGACGATGTCGGCCAGGATGCGGCGCACCCTACCATTTGCGGCCGCTGCGTGAGCAACCTGCATGGCGCGGGCGAAACACGCCTCGTTGCCTGACCCTCAACACCCGGCAAAGAACAAGGCAAGCCCATGGCCAGCTCCAAAAAATTCGGCAAAGGCAGCTCCAGCAAAAACCAAAGCATGGTGCTCTGGCTGGGCATCGCCTTGCTGGTGCTGCTGATTGACCAGTTCACCAAAGTGCTGGTGCTGGGCGCTTTTCAGCTGGGTGACAGCACGCCCATCACCGGTTTTTTCAACTTGGTGCGGGTGCACAACCACGGCGCGGCATTTTCGTTTTTGGCCAGCGCTGGTGGGTGGCAGCGTTGGTTCTTCACGGGCATCGGCGTGGTGGCAGCACTGTTCATGCTGTGGATGCTGCGCTCCCATGCAGGGCAAAAACTCTTCAGCCTGGCCATCGCCCTGATTTTGGGCGGCGCCATTGGCAACGTGGTGGACCGCCTGCTGCACGGCTACGTGGTCGACTTTCTCGACTTTTACTGGGGCGCTTGGCACTTCCCGGCTTTCAACGTGGCCGACAGCGCCATCAGCGTGGGCGCAGCCTTGCTGATCCTGGATGAAATCTTGCGGGTGCGGCGCGGTCGCTGACCGCCCCCCCGACATTCGGCCGCAGGGGCGGCCTCCCACAAATACCACCAAGCCACCGCTGATCCTGCTGGCCTTGGCCAATGACCATTGGCCCTTGGCTGTTTGGCTTTTGTGGGAGCGAGCCCCTGCTCGCGAAGGTATTTACAAAGTGATGATCGTGCAGCCTGTGGTCTTGCGCGCTTCCAGGGCGATGTGCGCATCCTGGATGTTGGCCAACGGGAAGGTCTGGTCGATGTGGATCTTGACCTTGCCGCTCGTCACCGCTTCAAACAAATCATCGGCCATCTCTTGCGTGCTTTCACGCGTGGTGATGTGGCTGAACAAGGTTTGGCGCGTCACATACACCGAGCCCTTGGGGCCAAGGATGCCGGGCGCAAACGGGGCCACAGGGCCCGACGCGTTGCCAAAGCTGGCCATCAGGCCAAACGGGGCCAAGCAGTCAAGCGACTTGTCCCAGGTGTCTTTGCCCACCGAGTCGTAAACCACCTTGACGCCCTTGCCACCCGTGATTTCTTTGACCTTGGCCTGGAAGTCTTCGGTCGAATAGTTGATGCAGAACTCGGCGCCGTTGGCCAGGGCCAACGCACACTTGGCGTCACTGCCCGCTGTGCCGATCAGGCGCAAGCCCAAGGCCTTGGCCCACTGGCAAGCGATCAGGCCCACACCACCTGCTGCGGCGTGGAAGAGCACAAAGTCACCCGCTTTCAGGCCGCCTTGGGGCAGCGTGCGCTTGAGCAAATATTGCGCTGTCAGACCCTTGAGCATCATGGCCGCGCCCGTCTCGAACGAGATCGCATCGGGCAGCTTGCACACGCACTTGGCGGGCATCACTCGCACTTCACAGTAGCTGCCGGGCGGCTGGCTGGCATAGGCGGCGCGGTCACCCACTTTAAGGTGCGTGACGCCCTCGCCCACGGCTTCGACCACGCCCGAGCCTTCCATGCCCAGCTTGAGCGGCATGGGCAGCTGGTACAGGCCGCTGCGCTGGTAGACGTCGATGAAGTTCAGGCCGATGGCCTTGTGGCGGATGCGGATCTCGCCGGGGCCGGGTTCACCCACGGTCACATCGACCAGTTTCATGACTTCGGGACCGCCGTGTTGGTCGATCTGGACTGCAAGGCTCATGGAATTCTCCTAAGGGTGAAAGCAAACGATGCGTGACTTTGCCACGAAATCCATGACCCAGCGAACCCGAAGGACAGCTGCGCGACAGCGGGAAAACCCGAACCCCGATACAGTGCCGCATGTCCCAAAAACTCTCCCCGGTCACCGCCTTGTTGCTGACGGTGCCGCCGCTCATGTGGGCGGGCAATGCCGTGGTTGGCCGCCTGGTCACCGACCTGGTCCCGCCGATCACGCTCAATTTTTTGCGCTGGTTCGTGGCGCTGTTCATCTTGCTGCCCCTGGCCTGGAAGGTGCTGCGCCCGGGCAGCGGTCTGTGGTCACACTGGCGGCGCTTTGGGCTGCTGAGCCTGTTGGGCGTGGGCTGCTACAACGCGCTGCAGTACCTGGCGCTGCAAACTTCGACGCCACTCAACGTGACCCTGGTCGCGGCCAGCGGGCCATTTTGGATGCTGGTCATCGGCGCCCTGTTCTTCAAAGCCCCGGTGCGGCGCATGCAGCTGGTGGGCGCGATGCTGTCCATCAGCGGCGTGCTGGTGGTGCTCTCGCGCGGCCAATGGGCTGAGCTGTTGGCCGTGCGGCTGGTGGCGGGCGACATGTACGTCCTGCTGGCCACGGCGTGCTGGTCTTTCTACAGCTGGCTGCTCAGCCGCCGCGATGAGCCAGACGCCATCCGCAACGACTGGGCGGCCTTTTTGCTAGGGCAAGTGGTGTTTGGCCTGGGCTGGTCGGGCCTGTTTGCCGGACTGGAGTGGACCTTCACCGACGCCCACATCGTGTGGGGCTGGCCTTTGATCGCCACGCTGGCCTTTGTGGCCGTGGGCCCGGCCGTGCTGGCCTACCGCTGCTGGGGCCTGGGCATCCAGCAGGCAGGCCCAGCGGTGGCGGGCTTTTTTGCCAACCTCACGCCGTTGTTTGCGGCGGTGTTGTCGGCCGCGTTCTTGGGCGAGCTGCCGCACCTGTACCACGTGGCGGCGTTTTCGCTGATTGTGGGCGGGATTGTGGTGTCGGCCAGGCAATGAGCCGCAAGGGTTTTGCTCAGCTGCATCTGGAATTTTTGAAGTTGATGCTTGCTGCGATAACTAGCGGAAATTTTTTAGAAAGACTGATTTGCAGCGAATGCTGCCGTTGCAAATGGTCTCGGCTTGATTCGGTTTCAGCCTGCTCCTAACGTTTTAGGAAGAAATTTTTCCCTAAAATTTATTGTCACACCATCCGAACTCATTTGCCAAGTTGAAATCCTGATAGCAGGCACTATCGCTTATTACTTTCCAATTGTGATCAATCAGCGCTTGGAACTTGGACACATCAATTAGCTGCATATAGTCAACCCGGTTAAATTCGCGACTAAACCCCAAACAGTCATCAGCCGACTGGACAAGAGATGTGGGGTAATAGGTCCAATCAGCGTGTGCTACAGCTTGGTCTCGAATCTCGAGAATCTTTTCGTGGAGTTCGGCCAGATCAGGACGCCCATCAAATAGGTTGATTTCATTTGCGTTCAGCCACTTAGACGCATTGCCGTTTGAGAGTGTTTTTTTGAAATGCCTAGCGTAAACAACTATGGATGCAATGATGATTGCATCCTTGGCCTTCTTTAGTCGGTATTTACTCAGATTCCCGAGATTTTTTTCGACCTCACGGAGCGACCATAGATAGTCACCAACCTCCCCCATATCTCGGGCTGCTAGAAATACTTTATGAGCTAACTTTTGCTTTTCTTGACTCATTGGTGAAATGATAATCTCCAGTAGCTCAAGACATCCGCCGGACGGCGCCCAAGCAAATGACGGCTCTCAGCCTTAAGCTGAACATTGGACTACGTTGACCGGTACCCATCAGATCTGACCAAGTTATCCGAAGAAAGGAGCTTATTCAGTCACGGAAATTACTCCGCTGAAGATGGCCTTACATGCTGACTGCACTATTCCATTCGCATGGCGTTTGAACAACAGCACGATTGCGGCAAAGAATCGTGTCCGGCTCTTTCTGGTCGATCGTAAGAAGAGCTAGCAGTCAATACTGTATGAATTTTTGCCAATCGCCATGTGCATCATGCTTAGTCCTTCACCGCTTTTTTCCCGAGCTGATTGTTAACAGCATCAATTACGCCAGCGACAACCCAAACAATAACAATCACTCCAAGGACGATCATCGTTGTGGCCAGCCATCCGCGCCCTGCGATAACGGGCATTGCGACAACAAATTCATAAGCGGTGTCCCATACCGTCCCAGCGACATGCATCAGAAGGGTAAAACTGACAATCCAAAATAAATTTCGGAAAGTCCAGAGGCTTTGCTTGCTCCAAGCTATATATTGCTCTTCATAGCTTGACTCAAGTTGCTGAATCTTCGCCTCGTTTTCTTTTGCTCTCTCTGCGTAAGCTGCACGCAAAGCATCTCGTTCAGCCTCCGATTTGCTCTCCCAGTTTTCCGACTCAACGTCCCAGATCGCATCTTCTTTGGCACGGGCCTCTGCCCGTGCGTCGTCCATTGCCTGCCAGACGTCTTCAGGCTGCTTTAGCCCTAACCAGATCTCGCGTACAGACTGTGGCTTTGCCAGAGATCTAGAGACAAGAACCGAACCACTAAGGACCAAAATCGCCAGCAAGACAATTACATCGAACTCTTCTTTTTTAAGGTACTGGAATGTCACCATCACTGCAAGCCCGAATGCAATGTAGCCAAGAACTTTGAGCGTCTTCTTGGTCGCAGCTTTGCGGTCAGCTTCAAAGGAAGCGCGGATTTTTCTGTAATTCGTCCAGACGATAGCCGGAGGAACAATTACACCCAATGCTGCACTTATGACTAATGACCAAGTGCTGTCGTTGTTCAAAGAATTTGACCAAAGCAAAACTCCGAGGAATAACGACCATATTAAAAAAATGAAAGCGAACAGGAGGGCGTACTTGATAACCTTATTGACGGCCAGTGCAGCCCCCTGATTCGATTGCATGAGCGCAACAAGAATCAGAGCAAGCAAAATAGCGATGATCCAAGTCATAGTATTTTTTGATAATTAATAGCTACAGGAGTATAGGACCTTTCCGCGCTTTTGCTTTGGCAAATACGAAGACTAACTTTGTCATGTAGTGCTCGTGTGAGCGATAACGCCACACAAGCTGTACTTGTCCAATTTTGGAATAAGTCGGCTGCTACCGTAACCAGAAGTCCTGCAAGTTCAACTTCCAGCCCATGTAGAGCATTGCACCAACTGCCCCTCGGCTAAATCGAGATCAATGATTAACTAAAGGCCACCGCAATGGCCCAACAGCCATTGCAGAGCTTCAACTCTTAGCCTTAAGCAGTGTCAATACGTCCCCGGATAAGCCCCGCCATCGGCCAACACGTTCTGGCCCGTCATGTAGGCCGCGTGCTGACTGCACAAGAAGGCGCAGATCGCCCCAAACTCTTGCGGGTTGCCGTAGCGCCCAGCCGGGATTTGCGCTTGCTGGATGGCGCGCATTTCTTCAACTGTCTTGCCTTGCTTTTGCGCCATCGCGGGCAGCGTGGAGCGGATGCGGTCGGTGTCGAACTTGCCGGGCAGCAGGTTGTTGATGGTCACGCCCTGGCCCGCGATCTTGCTGCGCGAGGTGCCGGCCACAAAACCGGTCAGGCCACTGCGGGCACCATTGGACAAGCCCAGCACATCGATGGGCGACTTCACCGAGCTGGAGGTGATGTTCACAATGCGGCCAAAGCCGCGCGCGGCCATGCCGTCCACCGTGGCTTTGATCAGCTCAATCGGTGTGAGCATGTTGGCGTCGATGGCCTTGATCCAGGCCTCGCGGTCCCAGTCGCGGAAGTCGCCTGGGGGTGGGCCGCCTGCGTTGGTGACCACGATGTCGTAGTCTTTGCCCGGGCCGCCAGCCACGTTCCAGATCGCTTCGCGGCCGGCTTCGCTGGTGATGTCTTGCGCCACGGCGATCAGTTGCACTTGGCCACCTGTTTCGGCACGCAAGTCATCCACGGCTTTGTTCAGCACTTCGGCGCCACGCGCCACCATGACCACGTTCACGCCTTCCAGCGCCAGCGCACGTGCGCAACCCCAGCCCAAGCCTTTGCTCGCGCCACCCACCAATGCCCACTTGCCTGCAATGCCCAAATCCATTTTTTTCTCCTGTTGATTTCAAATTTTGGGTGCGCGTGTCACCCAGAAAACACCCGACAGCACCAGCACGGTGCCGCCCACAATCCACATATTGAAAGGCTCACCCAAAAGGACCACACCCATGAGCAGCGTGGACATGGGTCCGATCATGCCGGTCTGAGCAGTCAGTCCAGAGCCGATGCGTTCAATGGCCATCATGACCAAGACCACGGGCACCGCCGTGCAGGCGGTGGCGTTGAGCAGTGACAACCAGATCACGGGTTCGGCCACCTGCGCTGCAGACAGCGGCCGCAGCAACACGAACTGACCAATGCAAAACACACAGGCCACCGAAGTGGCCCAGCCAGCCAGCCGCAGCGAACCCAAGCGCTGCACCATCTGACCGCTGTAACTGAGGTACAGCGCATAACTGATGGCACTGCCCAGCACCAGCGCCGCACCCAGAGCGGCGTTCTTGCCGTCCAGTGCAGCCTCGTGGCCGAACACCAGCATCACACCCGCGTAGCTGATGGCCATGCCCACCCCTTGGCGGTAGCTGATTTTGCGGCGATACAAGAACCAGCCCAGCACCAGCACCAGTGTGGGGTTGAGGTAAAGGATCAGTCGCTCGAGCGAAGCGCTGATGTATTCGAGCCCCCAAAAGTCCAGAAACGAAGCCAGGTAGTAACCGCTGAAGCCCAGACCCAAAATGCCCAGCCAGTCACGCCCACTCATGCGGGGTTTGCCGCGCCCAGCCCACAAAGCCATGAGCAAGAACATGGGTAAAGCGAAGAGCATGCGGTACATGACCAGCGTGACAGCGTCCACACCATGGCGGTAAGCCAACTTGACGATGATGGCCTTGCCACTGAAAGCGATCGAGCCGGCCATGGCCATGAGCAGGCCGGAAGTCATTTGGGAGGGTTTGAAGGCGGTCATGGTTCAACGGCCCGTTCGGGCTTTGACCCAGTCCAACAATGCGTCGGATGCGGCCTCGGGTGTGGTGGCATGGTTCGCTGGCACCACCAGATAACGGCTATCGGCATGCACCGGTAATTTTTGATAAATCGCGGCAGAACCAGAAGGGTAGAGAGGGTCTTGGGTCCCGATGGCCCAGAACACGGGCACGGGTTTGCGGAAGTTCTGAGCACTCAGCGCCATGTTGCCCCAACCTTGCGGATCAAAATAACTCCACAATGCTGCGGCCGTCGCCTTGACCGTCCGTCGCTGGCCCTGGTTGATGTCGGTCATCTCCACCCCAGCTGCGCCTTGGCCTGACGCTACCGCCTGGCGTGCGGCGTCAATGCCGGTGCGAACATCCGCGATGGCATAAAAATTTTCAGGCACGTGGCCCGGCGCCATGGGCAGCACCGCGTCCACATCACCCTCTTGCGCCATGTAGGCCAAAGAAGCATTGGCACCAAAACTTTGTCCGCCCACGGCCACCCACTGCAAGCCCGATTGCCTGAACTGGTGGACAGCTTCGCGAATTTGCGCGATCGCATCGGCATAAGGCTTGTCATACAAGCGCGCACGCGACCAAGGCATCTCCAGCGACTTGACCTGGCACATCGGCTCCAGTTTTTGCACCACCGGCTTGAGGTACGGCGTTTGGGCAGTTCCCCATTTGCCATGCATCAGCACCACACCGCACGAAAGCGGTTCGGCCCATGCCGGCGCACCCGCCCAAAGGCCTGCGCCCAAAAGGCTGAGTGCAACTGCGCGAATGTGCATCAAAAGCCCACCGCCTGCCCATCACGGCGCGGGTCGCTGGCGGCCATGTAACCTTCCACGCCCGGATCGCCCATGCGCCAGATGAACTGGCCTGCGCCAAAGTCTTGGTACGAGTCGTTGATGATGTCCAGCTCGTGACCACGGGCGATCAGGCCCTGCACGGTCTGGGCGTTCATGGCGGCTTCGACGTTGATGTTCATGCCGGTGTTGTAGCGCCAGCGCGGTGCATCGCAGGCGGCTTGCGGGTTTTGCTTGTAATCGAGCATGCGCACCAGGGTTTGCATGTGGCCCTGCGGCTGCATGTTGCCACCCATCACGCCGTAGCTCATGACGGGCTGGCCGTCCTTCGTCAGAAAAGCCGGGATGATGGTCTGGAAAGGCCGCTTGCCAGGCTTGACCAAGTTGGCCATGTTGGGGCCGTTGAGGTTGGTGCTGAAACCATGGCCCCGGTTTTGCAGGCTGATGCCGTAGGTCGGCTCCACCACACCCGAGCCAAAGCCCATGTAGTTGCTCTGAATGAAGCTGACCATCATGCCGTTTTCATCGGCAGCCGTCAGGTAAATGGTGCCGCCCTTGACCGGGTTGCCTGCCTGGAAGTTTTGTGCTTTTTTCAGGTCGATGAGCTTGGCACGGCTGGCCAAATAGGCCGGGTCGAGCATTTGCTCGGGCGTGACCTCCATGTAGCGCGGATCGGCCACATAGCGGTACACATCGGCAAAGGCCAGCTTCATGGCTTCGATTTGCAGGTGCTGCGAATCCACACCGTCCACCGCGTGGCTGGCCAGGTCAAAGTTGGAGAGAATGCCCAAGGCGATCAGCGCGGCGATGCCCTGCCCGTTCGGCGGAATTTCGTGCAGGGTGTAGCCCCGGTAGTCTTGCGCAATGGGCTTGACCCACTCGGGTTTGAAGTCGGCCAGGTCTTTGGCGGTGATGCTGCCGCCGTTTTCCTTGGCGAACTTTTCAATCGCCTCAGCGATTTCACCGCCATACAAGGCTTGGCCTTTGGACTCGGCAATGGCGCGCAGACCACGGGCGGCATTTTTGAACTGGAACAGCTCACCCACCTCGGGCGCACGACCCCAAGGCAAAAAGCTTTGTGCAAAACCCGGCAATGACTGCAACTCGGGTGTCGCAGCCGCCCATTTCTGCTGCACCACCACGGGCATCAAGTAGCCACGCTCGGCCACGTCGATGGCGGGCTCCAGCAAATCGGCAAAAGGCAGCTTGCCAAAGCGCTCACTCAGCGCCACCCAACCTGCCACCGCGCCGGGCACGGTGACCGAATCAAAGCCGCGCTTGGGGGGCGTGAGGGCGTCAGCGCCGTATTTGCGGTGAAAGTAGTCGGGCGTCCAAGTGGCCGGGGCGGGGCCGGACGAGTTGAGGCCGTGCAATTCTTTGCCGTCCCACAAAATGGCAAAAGCGTCCGAACCGAGGCCGCAACTCACGGGCTCGGTCAGCGTGATCACCGCTGCAGCGGCAATGGCGGCGTCCACCGCGTTGCCACCCTTGAGCATCATGCGCAAGCCGGCTTGCGCCGCCAAAGGGTGAGAAGTGGAAACGATGTTGCGCGCAAACAGCGGCAAACGGGTGCTGGTGTAGGGGTATTGGTTTTGAAATTGCATGTCAGTCCAATGTGATCTTGCGCTCGGTGATGGTCTTTTTCCATTTGGCCGATTCCTTGGCCAGCATGGTGGTGAATTGGGTGGGTGTGCCACCCACAGGCTCGATGCCAAAGCGTTGGAGCTTGTCGATCACTTCAGGGTCTTGCAGCACCTGGTTGGCGGCAGTGTTCACTCGGCTGATCACATCGGCAGGCAGCCCCTTGGGGCCAAACAGGCCAAACCAAGTGGTGGATTCGTAACCGGGCAACACATCGGCAATGGGCGGAACGCCAGGGGCCAAAGGCGTGGCTTTGAGCGAGGTCACACCCAGCGCACGCAAACGACCGTCGCGCACATGTGGCAGGCCCGTGGGCAAGCTGTCAAACAGCACGTCGACCTTGCCGCTGACCAAATCAGGAATGGCCAGGGCTGTGCCCTTGTAGGGGATGTGCACCACAAACAGATTGGCCTGCGCTTTGAACAGCTCAGCCGTCAACTGCACGATGGTGCCGTTGCCACTGGAGGCGTAGTTCAGGCGACCCGGGTTCTTTTTGGCGTAGTCGATCCATTCCTTGACGGTCTTGGCCGGAGAACTGTTGGGCACCAGCATGATGCTGGGCGCGTTGCCCACCTGGCCGATGGGGGTGAAGTCTTTCACAGCGTCATATGGCATGCGCGGGTTCAGATTGGGGCCAATCGAGTGCGTGCTGGAGGTGGCCAGCAGCAAGGTGTAACCATCGGGCGTGGCTTTGGCCACCAAATCCGAGCCCAAGGTGCCGCCCGCACCGGGGCGGTTTTCGACCACCAAGGTTGTGCCCATTTTTTCGCTGAGTTTTTGCGACAGCGTGCGGGCAAACAAATCGGTGGCCCCTCCCGCTGGAAACGGCACGATCAGACGGACGGGCTTGGTCGGGTAGGACTGGGCTTGCACGGAAGTGACGCAGACCAAGCCCACAAAGGCAGCCAGCAGCGCATGGATCACATCTTGTCTTTTCATGAGGTTTCCAAAAACAAAAAACAGGGCCCAAGCCCAATAAAAAACTTATTTTGGCAGAGCCACGGCCGGTGCTGCGCGCTCTGGTGACATGCCCCTTGGACGGACCAAAGAAAACGGCCTCCAAGGAGGCCGTTTTCGCATTGAAAGCTTCAGTCGATCATTCTTCGACGAAAGCCTCTTCACGCTTGGACTTGATCGATGGCAAAGTCACAATGACCAAGAGGACCAAAGCCGCCGCCAACAAACTGGCAGACAGGGGACGCGTGACAAACACGCTCCATTCACCACGCGACAGCAACATGGCGCGGCGCAGGTTTTCTTCCATCATCGGCCCCAAAATGAAGCCCAGCAGCAAAGGTGCAGGCTCCATGCCCAGCTTGATGAAGCCGTAACCCACCACACCAAACAAGGCCACCAACCAGATGTCAAAGGTGTTGTTATTGGTCGAGTAGACACCGATCGCGCAGAACAGCACGATGGCGGGGAACAACCAGCGGTAAGGCACCGACAGCAACTTGATCCAGATGCCGATCAAAGGCAGGTTCAAGATCACCAGCATGGCGTTGCCGATCCACATCGAGGCAATCAGGCCCCAGAACAACTCGGGGTTGCTGGTCATGACCTGAGGGCCAGGCTGGATGTTGTGGATCGTCATGGCACCCACCATCAAGGCCATCACGGCGTTGGGCGGGATGCCCAAAGTCAGCAAAGGAATGAACGAGGTTTGTGAGGCTGAGTTGTTGGCCGACTCAGGCGAGGCCACACCACGGATGTTGCCTTGACCGAAAGGCACTTCGCCTGGCTTGAGCTTGGTCTTTTTCTCGATGGTGTAGGCAGCAAACGAGGCCAACAAAGCACCGCCGCCTGGCAAGATGCCCAAAGCGGCACCCAGGAAAGTGCCACGCAACACAGCCGGGACCATGTTCTTGAAGTCTTCCATGGTGGGCATCAAGCCCGTCACTTTGGCGGTGAAAACTTCGCGGTCTTCTTCTTTTTGGGACAGGTTGGAGATGATCTCGCCGTAACCAAAAACACCCATGGCGATGGTGATGAAGCCCACACCGTCGGTCAGCTCAGGAATGTCGAAGCTGAAACGCGCCACGCCAGAGTTCACGTCGGTACCGATCAGGCCCATGAGCAAACCCAAGACGATCATGCCCACAGCTTTGACCAGTGAACCCGAGGCCAGCACCACGGCACCGATCAAGCCCAGAACCATCAGCGAGAAGTACTCGGCAGGGCCGAACTTAAACGCCACTTCGGTCAATGGACCCGCGAAGGCCGCCAACACCAAAGTACCCACACAACCGGCAAAGAAAGAACCCAGACCGGCCGCTGCCAAAGCAGGACCTGCCCGGCCTTTTCGGGCCATCTGGTAACCGTCGATCATGGTCACCACCGAGGAAGCTTCACCCGGCAGATTGACCAAAATGGCGGTGGTGGAGCCGCCGTACTGGGCACCGTAGTAGATACCGGCCAGCATGATCAGCGCAGCCACAGGAGGCAGCGCATAGGTGGCAGGCAGCAGCATGGCGATGGTGGCCACAGGGCCAATGCCAGGCAGCACACCAATCAGGGTGCCCAAAAGGCAACCAATCAGCGCGTAAAGCAGGTTTTGAAAAGTGAACGCGACCCCAAAACCGAGCGCAAGGTTGTCAAACAATTCCATGAATTTTTCTCCTCAACCGGTAATGAATGTGGGCCAAACAGGGAACTGCAGCTTGAGCAACATCACGAAAGCGCCGTAACTGCCGATCGACAGGATCGTGGCAAGCACCAAGACTTCTTTGAGTTTGAAGGTGTCACCAGCCAGGCTGACCACCAAGGTGGTGCCGAAGATGGCCACAACCAAACCCATGGCCGGCACGCCCAAACTGGGCAGACCACCCAGCAAAATGCCAAACAGCACGTTGCCTGCAATGATGAAGAACAAAGGCTTCCAAGCCCATGCACCGATCTTGTCGCCGTCCTGGGTCTCAACGGTCAAGGACTTGAACATGACGAAGGCACCGATCAGGGCCAACAAAATGCCCAGCAGCAGCGGGAAGTAGCCAGGGCCCATGCGTGCGCCTGAGCCCACGGTGTAGTTGGTGGCTCCGTAGGCGAAGGCTGCGCCTGTGACTGTGTAGAACAGTCCGGAAAAAAAGTCTTTTTGACTCTTGATGTTCACGAGATATCTCCTCTGATTTGAGTTGACAAGATTCTGCGTGAACAATCCGGTTTTATGGATGTGGGTTACACCTATGTTCCCGAGGTGACAAACACATGGTTTACCCTGATGCGCGTCCGATGGTTGCAGCCATCAAACTCGATCACTCATTTGACCAAAGGCTTGAACACCTTGAGCCATTTGACAGCGGGCAAGCCCCATTTGTCCTGAATGTCAGCAGCTGCGGCGATCAACTCTTCACGTTGGGGTCGACTTGCGGTGCGCTGTGCCAGCACGATGGCATTGCCCTCACGGGTGGGTTTGAATTCCCATACGGCGTCTTCGCCAAAAGCTGCGCAAATTTTTTCCACGCTCTCGGCGTAGCTTGACGAGCGGCCAAACAGGTTCACCGTCATGCAACCATGCTGGCTGAGCAGTTCACGGCAGTGGCGGTAAAAGTCTGGGGTGTCCAGCACCGGGGCCGCCGCCTCTTCGTCGTACAGATCAACCTGCAAGGCATCTACCGTGCCGCGCCATTCGTCCGACTGGATTTCCTGCGCCGCATCGGCCAGCACCACGCGCAAGCGCTCGTCATCGGGCGGCAAACGGAACCAGCCCCGGCAGGCGTGCAGCACACCGGGGTTGAGCTCAATCGCAGTGGTGGTCATCTTGAGTTTTTTATAGCAAAACTTGGTGATCGTGCCTGCACCCAAACCCAGCTGCATGGCGTGTGCGCCCTTGACTTCGTCGTGCGGGAAAAACAGCAGCCAACCGAACATGCGCTGCACGTACTCCAGCTCGATGTCAAAGGGTCGGTCCAGAAACATCGAGCCCTGAATCCATTCGGTGCCCAGGTGCAGGTAACGGATTTCACCATCTTCGGAAAAATTGACTTCGGGCAGTTCGATGGCTTTGGCTGTGGCTTTTTTGCGGATCATTCAGATTTTCCGTGCGGGTGCGCCATTCAGGCGTCAGGGGTGTCGTTTGGGTCCGTTGCATCGCCGGACCACAGGCCATGCGCTTGCATGACCGCACCCCAGGCAGCGCGTTTTTGTTCAAAAGTCCATGTCGCATTCGCGGGACTGGTCGATGGTAGGCGATGGAGCGTGACTTGCTCGGCCAATCCGGCTTGCGCCAGAGATTTTTTGACGGCCTGGGCATGGCGAAAGCTCTCGCTCCCGTTGTGGGCGATGCCGGTCAGATGGGGACAGCGCTGCAACAATGCGGGAAAGTCATTCAATTGCGCGGCACGGATCGCGCTGTCCAAGCTGCCTTCGCGCTCGCATTGCGCATACACATCCCACACACCCACGCCTTGGGCCAGCAGGCACTGGCAGCGCTGCGGGTAATCGCGATCGGCGGGCCAGGGGGCATTGGGCCAAAGGGATTGCATGATGCGCCAGAAATGGTTTTGCGGGTGAGCGTAGTACTGCTGCAACTGCAGGGATTTGACGCTCGGGAAACTGCCGAGCACCAGCACACGCGCACCCACGCCCACCAATGGCTGCAAACCCTGCAAACGCAGGGGAGCTGACAAATCAGATGGCGCAAGTTGGTTCATCGGCTGGCACCTGCCAACCCGGGCAAGACCCGCTGCGCGTTGCGCGTGGTTGCTGCGGCCAGATCGTGCAGCGACAGGCCCCGCAAATCGGCCATCACTTTGGCGATGCGCGGCAACTCAGCCGGGGTGTTTCGGCCTTGCACAACGCCTTGGGCACGTTGGTCGGCGGTTTGGTAGATCCACTGCGGCGGGATATCCGGTGCGTCGGTTTCCAACACGATGTCGCACAAGGGCAGTTCACAGGCAAGGCGTCGCAGTTGCAAAGACCGCTCATAGGTGAGTGTGCCGCCAAAACCCAGCGCAAAACCCTGGTCTACAAAAGCTTGTGCTTGCTGCGCACTGCCATTAAAAGCGTGGCCAATGCCCGAGACCACCGGGTATTGGCGCAAGCCTTTGAGCAAGAGGTCAGCCGATCGCCGCACGTGCAAGATCACGGGCAAGCTGTGTTGTTGCGCCAGCTTGAGCTGCGCGGTATAAAAAAACCATTGGCGCTCGCGCATCTCGGGAGTGCACAGCGCAGGCAGAAAAAAGTCCAGACCGATCTCGCCCACCGCCACCAGCCTCGGGTCGCCTGCGTGCTCGCGCAAGGCCTGGTCCAGCGCCTGCAGATCGGCTTCTTGGGCCTGCGGTACATACAAGGGATGGATGCCCAAGGCGTAAGCATCACCATGCCGCTCGGCCAGTTGCGCCACCTCAGCCCAATGACTGGCGTGCACCGACGGGATCACGCAGCGCGTCACCCCTGCTTGGCGGGCTGCCTCGCGCACCACATCCCTGTCGGCGTCAAACTCGGCCGCGTCCAGGTGGCAGTGCGTGTCGATCCACATTCAAAATTCACACAGGCGCTTGCAACACGCCCTTGACCAGGTGCAATTGCCGGTCGCAACGCGCCGCCAAGGCCTGGTCGTGCGTGACCACCACAAAGGCTGTGCCACGCTCACGGGCCAGCTGCAGCATCATGGCAAACACGCCGTCGGCGGTTTCGCGATCCAAATTGCCGGTGGGCTCGTCCGCCAACACACAGGCCGGGTCATTGACCAATGCGCGGGCCAAGGCCACACGCTGGCGCTCGCCGCCCGACAACTCCGATGGCCTGTGGTACAGGCGCTCGCCCAAGCCCACGCGTTGCAACCAGCCCGAGGCCACCGCAGCGGCTTCGGCGCGGTCTTGCCGGCGAATCCACAATGGCATGGCCACGTTGTCGAGCGCGCTGAACTCGGGCAGCAGGTGGTGGAACTGGTAAACAAAACCTAAATAACGGTTGCGCCACTGGCCCTGCTCGGCTGCACTCAGGGCGGACAGCAATTGACCTTTGAGCTTGACCGAGCCTTGCGTAGGCGCGTCCAACCCGCCCAGCAAATGCAGCAAGGTGCTTTTGCCTGAGCCCGAAGCGCCCACGATGGCCAAGGTCTCACCAGCGTTCACTTGCAGATCCACGCCTTGCAGCACGGTCACGTCCAAGCGCCCTTCGGTGAAGCGCTTGGTCAGGCCTTGGGCCTGCAATACGGTGCCCACGTTTTTGGTGTCATTCATAACGCAGTGCCTCCGCCGGATTGACCTGGCTGGCCCGCCAGCTGGGGTAGAGCGTGGCCACAAAAGCCAGCACCAAAGAAATGATGGCCACCGGCCAAATGTCGCTGGCCAAAGGCTCGCTGGGCATGCGGCTGATCAGGTAAATGTCTCGCGGCAAAAAGCTGGCGTTGAACAGTTTTTCCAACGCGGGCACGATCACGTCGATGTTGAAGGCCACCAGCAGGCCCAAGAGCAAGCCACTCATCGTGCCGATCACCCCAACCGCCGCGCCCTGCACCACAAAGATGCCCATGATGCTGCGCGGGCTGGCCCCCAGTGTGCGCAAGATCGCGATGTCTGCACGTTTATCGGTCACCGTCATCACCAGTGTGCTGACCAAATTGAAAGCAGCCACCGCCACGATGAGGGTGAGGATAATGAACATCATGCGTTTTTCGACCTGGACGGCGGCAAACCAGGTCTTGTTTTGCTGCGTCCAGTCGCGCACAAAGAATTGCGGGCCCAGCTCAAGCTGCAGGTCGCGCGCCACCTCACGCGCGAAGTGCAAATCGCGCAGCTTCAAGCGCACGCCGCTCGGACCTTCCAGGCGGAACATGCGGGCGGCGTCATCGACATGCATCAGCGCCAGCGCCGAGTCATATTCGTAATGCCCGGAAGAAAACGTGCCCACCACGCCCATTTGCTTCATGCGTGGCACCACACCCGCAGGCGTGACCTGGCCTGACGGCGACACCAGGGTCACTGGATCACCCGTCTGCACGCCCAAGTTGTTGGCCAAATCGCGGCCCAGCACCAGGCCAAACGCACCTGGCTGCAATCGCTGCAGCACCCCGGCTTGTGTGTCGTTCGACAAATCACTGACCTCAGGCTCCAGCGCCGGGTCAATACCGCGCACCAACACACCCTTCATGTCCTCACCCCGGGCCAGCAGGGCCTGCGCGGTGATGAAAGGCGCAGCACCCACCACTTGCGGGTGCGCCTTCAAGCGGGTGAGCAATGCGGGCAACTGGTCAACCGCCGCGCCGTCGGCGGCATACACCTCAATGTGCGAGACCACGCCCAACATGCGGTCGCGCACCTCTTTCTGGAAGCCGTTCATCACGCTCAACACGATGATGAGCGCCGCTACCCCCAGGCCAATGCCCATCATGGACACACCAGAAATGAAAGAAATGAAGCCGTTGCGCCGCGTGGCACGGCCCGCGCGGGTGTAACGCCAGCCGAGCACCAGCTCGTAGGGGATGTTTTTGAAAAAAGCCATAGACCGCTATTGTGACCAATCGGTCAATGCCCTGAGCAAAGCTCAAAAACACGTGCACACATGGTGTTTCCACCGAGAAAGTCGCTGCAGTGACGGTGCTTGCATTGCTTTGAATTAAAACTTGGACACCTGTGACGTTCAACCATGCCCCCAGAGTGCCTGAGCTCAAGGTTAGAAGCATCTTTTACCCCAAGGAAGCCCGCTATGAAAACACAACACGTCAGCCTGTACACCTTCGCCGCAATCGCCCTTTTAAGTGCCTGCCAAACCGCCCCCGTCAATCGCGCTGAGCCACCCACCTCACCCGAAGTCGTGGGCGAGTTTCGCAAGGGGTCGGGTTATTTGAACGGTTATTTGGACCGCAAAGCCTTGCCCGACAGCCTAGCCCTGGTGCCTCCGCCACCGCCCCCCGGATCGGCCCGACACGCGGCAGACCTCGAGGCGCACCGCCAAACACGCGCTTGGCGCGACACGCCTCGCTGGGCACTGGCCACCCAAGATGTGAACCTGAAGTTCCCTGAGGCCGGCGGGGTGTTCTCGTGCGCACTCGACGTACCCATCTCGCAAGAAGCCACGCCCCACCTCAACATGTTGCTGCGGCGCACCCTGATCGATGCAGGGTTGGCCACGTACAAAGCCAAAGACCATTACGCGCGCAAACGCCCATTTGCACAACTGAGTGAGACCACCTGTTCGCCCAAGGAAGAAGCGCAGCTGGCCAAAGACGGCTCCTACCCTTCAGGCCATGCCGCCTTGGGCTGGGCCTGGGGCCTGATCTTAACAGGCGTGGCACCCGAAAAAGCTGACGCCCTGTTGCAACGTGCACACGCTTTTGGGGACAGCCGCATGGTCTGTGGCGTGCATTGGCAAAGCGACTTGGAAGCCGGGCGCGTGGTGGGTGCCGCCGCCGTGGCCCGCTTGCAAGCCGATCCGGTTTTTCAGGCGCAGGCCCAGCTGGCCAAAGTCGAAATAGCGAGCGCCCGCGCCAAAGGTCTGAAATCCGACCGACAAGATTGCGCCACAGAAGCAGCTGCACTGCAGCGGTGAAATGCGGGTGCGTCTGCACCCGCAAAGGTCAGCGCTGATCACGCCCCCCCGGTGCTGAACTTGCCGATCTGCAAGTTAAGGCCTGTTGTTCTCCGTTGGCGACTTCAGCCCCGACGGTTTTCAGCGGCTGGCCTTAGCCAGCGCCTGGTCGATGTCCCACAGGATGTCGTCCAGATTCTCCAAGCCTACCGAAATGCGCACCATGTCGGGCGGTACACCTGCGGCCAGTTGCTGCGCTTCGTCGAGCTGGCGGTGCGTGGTGCTGGCCGGGTGGCTGATCAGGGTGCGGGTGTCGCCAATGTTGACCAGGTGGCTCATGAACTGGGCCGACTCGATGAAGGTCACGCCCTGCGCCAAGCCACCTTTCACGCCAAAGGACAACAGACCCGAGGCACCGCGCATCTGGCGCTGCATCAGGGCGTGTTGCGGGTGGTCGGGCAAGCCGGGGTAATTGACCCAGGCCACACGCGGGTCGGCCTGCAAAAACTTCGCCACGCCCAGCGCGTTGTCGCAGTGCTTTTGCATGCGCAGCGGCAAGGTTTCGACGCCTTGCAGAATTTGCCAGGCACTCATGGGGCTGAGCGATGCGCCGAACACGCGCAGGCTTTCCATGCGGCAGCGCATGGTGAAGCCAAAGTCGCCAAAGGTCTCGTAAAACTTCACGCCGTGGTAGCCCTTGGACGGCTCGGTCATGCCCGGAAACTTGCCGTTGTCCCAAGGGAATTTACCGCCTTCGACCACCACACCGCCCAGCGTGGTGCCATGGCCCGCCAGGTATTTGGTGGCCGAATGCACCACGATGTCAGCGCCCAGCGCGAGCGGATTGCACAGCAGCGGACTGGGCACGGTGTTGTCGATGATGAGCGGCACGCCGTGCGCGTGGGCCACCGCGGCCACAGCCGCGATGTCCAGCACCACCATGCTCGGGTTGCCCAGGCTTTCGGCGTACACCGCGCGGGTGTTGGGTCGCATTGCGGCGGCAAAAGCTTCGGGTTTGGTTGCGTCCACAAACGTGGTCTCGATGCCAAATTTAGCCAAGCTCACGGCCAGCATGGTGACCGAGCCGCCGTACAAGGCTCCAGCGGCCACCACATGGTCACCCGATTGCAAGATGGTCATGAGCGCCATGGTCTCGGCTGCCATGCCCGAGGCACTGGCCACCCCGGCGCGTCCGCCTTCGAGCGCGGCCACACGCTCTTCGAGCACCGCCACCGTGGGGTTGCTCAGGCGAGAGTACACATTGCCAAAGGTTTGCAGGTTGAAGAGTGATGCTGCGTGCTCGGCACTGTCAAACACAAAGCTGCTGGTTTGGTAGATGGGCAAGGCGCGTGCGCCGGTGGCCGCATCGGGAATTTGCCCGGCGTGGATGGCCAGGGTTTCGGGGTGAAATTGGCGGTCGGTCATGGTGTTCGGTATGAAAAGTTGGCTTGAATTTGTAGGAGCCCACCCCCGTGGGCGATGGCTTGTTTCACACCAAGCGCCGCGCCGAGATGATGCCGGTGTTCACACCCACCCAGTTCAGGCCGCCAAACAGCCGGGCATGCTCAATCTTCACGCAGCGGTTGCTCACCGAATCCAAACCCGCTTGCCGGGCCAGGGCGTCGGCTTCGGAGTTGGCCACGCCCAGTTGCTGCCACAGGCACTTGGCACCGATCTGCACCGCTTGCTCGGCAATGGGCAGCACATCCTCGCTGCGGCGAAACACATCTACCATGTCCACCTTGAAAGGAATGTCGCTGAGGTTTGCGTAACAGGTTTCGCCCAAGATTTCCTGACCCGCATAGCGCGGGTTCACGGGCACGATCTTGAAGCCGTGCGACTGCATGTACTTGGCTGCAAAGTAGCTCGGTCGATGCCACTCAGCCGACAGGCCCACCACAGCGATGGTGGGGCAGGTTTTGAGGATGCGCCGCAGCGCGTGCAAATCGTTGTGCATGAGGTGATTCTTTCTCAATTCAATACCGCGCTTGGCCGCAGCGTTTCATTTGCCGTGATGCCCAGGTGGCCATGAGCGACAGCACGCCGCACACCGCCATCACGCCCAAATAATGCCCGCTGTGGTCAAACACCGCACCGGCCAATACGGGGCCTAACAAATTGCCCACAGCCGCGCCGCTGTAGAGCGTTCCCACCACGCTGGCCACCGAGCGACCGCCAAAGTAATCCATACAAATCGCAGGCAAAAGCGAGACGATGGACCCATAACTCAGGCCAAACCACAAAGCAAACACCACCAACATGATTTGCCCGCCCGCCGCGCCCCACAGCGCATAGGACGCACCCATGGACAGCTGCATCAGCACCAGCGTCTGCGCGCGGCCCAGTCGGTCGGCCAACAGGCCAATGGCAAAGCGCCCGACCAGACTCCCCACCCCAATCAGGCCCACCAAACCGACTGCAAAGGCTTCGCCCAGGCCCATATCACGCGCCGAGGCCGATACATGGGCGAAGGGAATGAACATTACAGGTGAAGCCAGCACGGTGGCCAGGTAAAGCCAACGGAAGGTGGGGCTGCTCAGGGTCTCGCGCAAGCTCAGGCCAGAGGCGGCGCCACCCGCAGTGGGCACACCCGGGGCGGCCTGTGCCGCAGGGGCGCGGCGCAGCAAACCGGCTGCCAACAAACCCAGCACCAACACCCCAAAAGCCAACAACTGCATGGCTTCACGCCAGGGCATGGGGCCAATCGCCATGGCCACCAGCACCGGCACCAGCAAGGTACCTGCGCCCACGCCCGAACTGGCAATGCCACCGGCCAGGCCACGGTGGGTAGTGAACCAAGGCTGCACGCTGGCAATGGAAGGTGTGTACACCAATGCAATGCCCAAGCCTACTAACAAGCCGTAACTCAGGTACACCGCCAGCAAAGATGAAGCCCAGCTGGTGGCCAACAGGCCCAGCGCAATGAGTGCCATGCCCGCCGAGCACACGATGCGCGGACCAAAACGGTCGGCCAGCATGCCGCCGCCCGCGCCCAGCACAAAGTAGACAAAGCCAGACAGGCCAAAAATCCAGGACACATCGGCCCGCTGCGCCGAAAACTCGGCTGCGAAAGATTCAAAAAATGCCGCAAACGAATACGACACCCCAAAGATCAGGGCCAAGCACACAAACGTTGCCCAAACCACCACCCAGGCATAGGGTTTTTCTTTCATGGTGTCTCCGTATTTTTTTTCGGCTGTGGTCGATTGTGCCCCCAAGGTCGAGGGCCCGCTGACCACCATGAACACCCGCCCCCGTCCATGAAAGTCGCAATGGACGGCATGAATGACCACACAGGGCTGCTCCCACTCGTCCCCGGCCAAAACCCTGGCACTTGGGGCCTGCGACAATCTGGACCCATGCACTTGATCATTCCCTACGCGGCCAGCCACGCCTTCAACGGCCCCGAGGTCTGGGGCGGTTTGCAGCTGCCCCATCTGCAAACCCTGCTGGGTCAGCTACAGCGCCAGCAAATTTGGCAAGACCCCGAACGAACACCTTTGCACCTGCCCCACGAACGTCTCCAGGCCCAAGCCTTGGGCTGGGTCAGCGACGCCACCGCCCTGCCTTGGGCTGCCTGGCATCAGGCGCAACAAAGTCAGCCCAGAGACCAAGCGCAGGCTTGGATGACACCTTGCCACTGGCAAGTGGGCATGGACCAGGTGGTCATGGCCGACCCGGCGCACCTGCACTTGTCTGACGAAGAGTCGCAACAACTTCTGCAGGCCATGCAGCCCTTCTTGATTGAGGACGGCCTGCAAGTGACTTGGCACAGCGCCTTGCTCTGGCACGCCCAAGGTGCCCTGTTGGCCGAGCTGAGTTGTGCCTCGCTGGACCGCGTGATCGGCCAAAACGTCAAAGCCTGGATGCCCGACAGCCCGACAGCCCGCCCGCTTCAGCGCCTGCAAAGCGAAATGCAAATGCTGCTGTACAACCACCCTGTCAACAACGCCCGCGATGCACGCAGGCAAATCGCCGTGAATTCATTTTGGCTGCACGGCGCGGGCAGCTTGCCAGTCGGCACACAGCCAAAGGTGCACCCCGTGACAGTGCCCGAGGGCCTGCGCTCAGCCGCCTTGCATGGCGATGTGCAGGCCTGGCGGCAAGCCTGGCAGCAGCTGGATACCACCACCGTGGCCGATGCGCTGGCCCACCTCCAAGCCACCGGCCAAGTCACGCTGAGCCTGTGCAGCGAACACGCGGCACACACCTACACCGCTGCGCCTGCGGCCTGGCACCAGCGGATCACCCGCCTGTTCAACAAGACGACCCCTGCGGCGGCATTGGCTGCCCTCATCACTCCTTAAACGCTCATTGATTGCCCATGAATTTGCTCACCCGAGATGTGCCACCCCGCAGCGCCTGGGCGCTGGAACAAGCGGGCATCCACCCCCTGCTGGCCCGCCTGTATGCCGCTCGCGGCGTGCAGTCCAAAGACGAACTCGACGACGCGCTGAACCTTCTGCTGCCCCCGGCGGGCATGCTGGGCACCCAAGAGGCCGCCAAGTTGCTGGCCGATGCCATGGCGCAAAACAAGCGCCTGTGCATCGTGGCCGATTACGACTGCGACGGCGCCACCGCCTGCGCCGTGGGCGTGCGCGGCTTGCGCATGCTGGGCGCGCAAAACGTGAACTACTTGGTGCCCGACCGCGTGGTAGACGGCTATGGCCTCACGCCCCCCATCGCCCAGCGCGTGCACGCGCAAGGCGCCGATGTGCTGATCACCGTGGACAACGGCATCGCCAGCGTGGCAGGTGTGCAAGCCGCCCAGGCCCTGGGCTTGCAGGTGCTGGTGACCGACCACCATTTGCCAGGCAGCGAATTGCCCACAGCAGAAGTCATCGTCAACCCCAACCAACCCGGTTGCGGCTTCACCAGCAAGTCCATCGCCGGTGTGGGCGTGATGTTTTACGTGTTGCTGGCCCTGCGCGCCGAGTTGCGCCAGCGCGGTGTGTTTGACGCCAGCACCCAACCGCGCCTGGACGCCCTGCTGCCCCTGGTGGCTTTGGGCACCGTGGCCGACGTGGTCAAGCTCGACGCGAACAACCGCCGCCTGGTGGCGCAAGGCCTGCGCCGCGTGCGGGCAGGCGCGCTGCCTCCGGGCATGTCGGCGCTGATGCGTGCGGCCAGCCGCGAAACCGCCAAGGCCACGACATTTGACTTTGGTTTTGCCTTGGGGCCACGCATCAACGCCGCAGGCCGCCTGGCCGACATGACGCTGGGCATCGAGTGTTTGCTGACTGACGATGCGGGCCGCGCCGACGAGCTGGCCAAGCAGCTGGACGCGATCAACCGCGAACGCCGCGTGATCGAGGGCGACATGCGCGAGATGGCCATGGAAATGGCCGAGTCGCTGTTTGACGAAGGCGACGAGCCGCCCCCGGCCATTTGCGTGTTCGATCCGGATTTTCACGAAGGCGTGGTGGGCATCGTGGCCTCACGCATCAAGGACAAGCTACACCGGCCCACCTTTGTGTTTGCCGCCAGCAGTGCGCCGGGCAAAGAGCACGAGCTCAAGGGTTCCGGCCGCTCGATTGCGGGGTTCCATTTGCGCGATGCGCTCGACCTGGTGGCCAAACGTGCCCCGGGCGTGCTGCTGCGCTTTGGCGGGCACGCCATGGCGGCGGGCTGCACGATTGCCGAAGAGCACCTCGATGTGTTTGAGGAAACACTGAACCAGGTGGCCATGGAATGGCTGGACGCTGCCACACTGCAACGCCGGCTGGAAACCGATGGGCCGCTGCCTGCCGAGTACCGCCGGGTCGATTTGGTGGACATGCTGCACCACGAGGTCTGGGGCCAGGGCTTCGCGCCACCGGTGTTTTGCGAAGAGATCGAGATCGTGTCGCAGCGCTTGGTGGGTGAAAAACACCTGTCGCTCAAGATGAAACACCAGGGCCAGCCGGTGGACGGCATCTGGTTTGGCCGCACCGAACCGCTGCCCTCAAAGGTGAAGCTGGCCTACCGGCTGGACGCCGACGAGTGGCAAGGCCAAAAGCGCGTGCGGTTTTTGGTGGAAGGCGCGGAAGTTTGAAGATCGTTGGGCCTGAAGGTCCGACCTGCAAGCAAAGCCTTCTCTGTGGGAGGCTGCCCCTGCAGCCGAAAGCTTATTTGTGGGAGGCCGCCCCTGCGGCCGAATGCTTGTTCTGCCACCACGTTGGCGGTAGCTCACAGGCCAAAGCCCCATCGGAGATTCGCGAGCGGGGGCTCGCTCCCACGGCAGACCAACACGCCCGGCACAAGCGTGCCGTCAATGTTTGGTGGCCACCTTGCCTTGCAAGGCGTTGAGCACCGGGGCAGACACCAAGCCCGACACATCGCCGCCCAATTTGGAAATTTCTCGTACCAGCGTGCTGCTGATGTGCTGCACACCCGCGCTGGTGTGCAAAAACACGGTGTCCACTTCGGGGGCCAAATGGCGATTCATGCCAGACATTTGCGTTTCGTAGTCGTAGTCGGTCACCGAACGCAGGCCCCGCACGATCACTTGGGCGTGTTGCGAACGCACAAACTCGACAATCAGGCCGTCAAACGGCATGGCTTTCACATTCGGGCAATCGGCCAACGCGGCTTGCGCCAGGGCCACGCGTTCGTCCAGGCTGAACAGGGTTTTTTTGTGGTGCGCCACGGCCACGGCGATGATGACCTGGTCAAACATCTGCGCGGCGCGGCGGATGGCGTCTTCGTGCCCCAAGGTCAGGGGGTCAAACGTGCCCGAATACACAGCGGTCACAACGGTGTTGGCAGATCGGCTCATGGGGTTGTCCTTGAAAAACAGCTGCAAACTGGAATGGTTTGCCCAGCAAATTATGCAATCCGCTGCAACAAATGGGCATGCACTGCGCCGGCTTTGAGGTGGCGTTCGCACTGCAACCCCAAGGCACCCAATGCCTCAGCGGTCCAGGCCACGGGGGCTTCCAGATAAATCCAGCCCCCCGCAGGCACGGCACGGGCCGCTGCTTTCAGCGCCGGTTCAAACCAGGGGCCGTCAAAAGGCGGGTCCAGAAAAATCAGGTCCACGCTGCCAGCAGGCAAGCGACTCAATGCGGTCACGGCATCGCCACGCTGCACATTGACCATGCTTGCTTTCAGGCGCGCGGCATTTTCTTGCAAATCACGCACCAGCACCGCGTCTTGTTCCACCATCAACACCTGGGCCGCGCCACGCGAGGCGGCTTCGAGGCCCAGCACGCCGGTGCCTGCGAATGCATCCACACAGCGCCAGCCACTCAGGTCCTGGCCCAGCCAGTTGAACAGGGTTTCGCGCACACGGTCGGGCGTGGGGCGCAGGCCCGGTTTGTCGATCACTTTCAGGCGCGTGCGACGCCACTGCCCGCCGATGATGCGGATTTCGTGCGAAGGCGGGCCTTTGGGTGCCCGATGCACAGGCTTTTTGGCGTCAGGTTTGCGGGCATTGCCGCTGGGCGACTGACGTGAAGATTTGGATGAAGGCATAGGGCGCAAGTGTAAAGGCCATCCAACCAAGCGGTGGACTGCCCCGTCCCCGAAGGCCCATGCCTTGCGCGAGACACAGACAGAAAAAAACCAGCACGCAGCTGGTTTTTTCTGAAGCGGAGGCCAAGCCAGAAGCTTGGCCATTCAGCTCACTTGGCTGGAGCGACTTTGGCATCCATTTTGGCGTCGGCCTTGGCGGCTGGTGCATCGGCCTTGGCAGCTGCTTTGGCGGCTTTCTTTTCCGCTTTGGCGGCAGCTTTTTTCTCGGCTTTCACTTTGGCATCGGCCTTGGCATCTTTGGCCTCAACCTTGGCTGGAGCGACAGCTGCAGCAGGCGTTGCAGCGACAACGGGCGCAGCAGAAGGCGCTTGGGCAAATGCACCGACAGCAAAGAAACCGGCGACGAGGGTGGCGAGCAGCTTGTTCATGAGAGATGTCCTTGATTCAGGTTTTCAGTCCAACACCTTGTTGAACTTGCAACTACAACGCGGCCCGACACGGTGCTGATGACCGCAAGAGCCCTGCAGTTGTAACGCCATGTGTCTTGTGCATCAGCACCAAGGACTTCACGCCGCCATGCCGCACAGACGTCACCGCATTTTTTGCAAGGGCCGACATGACTTGCATCAAAAAAATTACAGATGGTGCTTGGCCGAAAAGTTGGCTCAACCTAAAGTGAAACATCGACAGCCGTTTGAGATCCATCACCATGAACACATCTGACACCGAAGCCCCCATTTCACACTTCTCCAACTGCCACTTGGGTATTTTTGCGCAACTGTCGCGCATGGGGGACTTGCCCGCCTTGCTGGGCCCAGCGGCCCAAGCCCGAAGAATTGCCGACGAGTCCCTCGCCTTCTTCAGCAAAGCCATGTACAGCCACCACAGCGAGGAGGAAAAAGACCTTTTCCCGGCTGTTCATCAAAGCGCTGACGCAGGTGTCGAGCGTCTCAGGGTAGAAGGCTTGGTGGCGCAATTGACACATGACCACAGAGCCTTGGAGAAACTCTGGGAGTCGCTCGAGCCCGGTTTGCGCAAAGTGGCCAAAGGGCAGGACACCACACTGGACGTATTGGCACTGCAGTCCATGGTGCAACGTTATCAGGCGCACGCCAAATTAGAAGAGCAGGAATTTCTGCCTTTGGCCCAGACCATTTTGGGGCGCAACGACAACCACATGGCCGCCTTGGGACTGACCCTGCACATGCGGCATGTGCCGCATTTTGCAGCCCACATTTGACACTCAGGGCGTGGGTGCCCCAACCACCACCGTGACCATGCGTTGGGGTTGCAGCACCCGCGCCATGGCACGGCGAACATCGGCCACAGTGACTCGTTCAACTTGTTGGGTCCAGGTGTCCAGATAATTCAGGGGCAACCGGTTCCAGGCGATGTTGGCCACGTTGTCGAGCAGCTTGCGGTTGCTGTCAATGCGCAAGGCGAAACCACCCACCAAGTTGGATTTGGCCGCTTGCAGTTCGGCCTCGGTCGGACCTTCGCTCACAAAACCTTGCACCACGTCCTTGGCCACGGCCACGGCTTGCGCAGCCTGGTCAGGCCGGGTTTGCAGGCCCACAGTGAACGCCCCGGCATGCAAGCCCGGTGAGAAATAGCTGTACACGCTGTAGCTCAGTCCGCGCTTTTCTCGCACCTGTTCGGTCAAACGCGACACGAAGCCGCCCCCACCCAGAATGTGGTTGCCGATCAGAAGCGGAAAAAAGTCAGGGTCGTTGCGTTTGTAGCCCGGCTGCCCGATCAGGACGTGGGCCTGGGCTGAATCAAAAACCACATTCAGGTTCTGAGGTTCGGCCAAGGGCTGGACCTCGGGCACCACGGGCAGGGCTTGGCATGGCCCTTCGGCAGGCCACAGCGCCAGCAAACGCTGAACCAGGGCATCGGCCTGTGCACGCGTCACCGCACCGACCAGACTGACCGATGCGCGGCACGCTTGAAGCGACTTGGCGTGCAGTGCTTTCAAGTCCTTGACCCCCATGCGCGACAGCGACTCGGGCGTGACGCGGTAACCATACGGATGGTTGCCGTACACCGCTGCAGCAAAGCTGTTTTGCACCAGCGTACCCGGCTGGGTCAAGGACTCGCGCAGGGATGCCGACATGCGCTCCCGGTCGCGCAACCAAACGTCTTCCGGAAAAGAAGGATGCGCCATTTGCCGAGCAGCCAAAGCCACCGCCTTGCCCAGCAAATCCGGATAACTCAGGCTGCGCAAGGCAAAGCTCAAACGGTCCGCGCTGGCGCTGCTCGAAAAACTCGCCCCCAGATCGGCCCAGGCTTCCCCGATCTGGTTTTCATCCAGGGCCTGCGCATAAGGGCCCTTGCCGGCAGGGGCCGCACGCATGCCGCTGGACATCTGCCCCGCCATCACGGATGCCAAGCCCGCTTGGGCGGCGGGATCGCGACGGCTGCCGGCATCCAGGTCAATTTGGACATCGACCATGGGAATGGCGTGGCTCTCCACCAAATACACACGGGCGCCGCCCGGCTGTGTCCAGTGCTGAATCGGCAAAGCGGCTTGCGCCGCGCCCAAAGCACACCAGCCAGCCAGCACCAGCGTCGAGTGCACCAAAAAATTCGACACGACCGACGGATAAGGAATCAAGGCCATTTTGCTTTTGACTTTCATGAAATAACGGCGACTCAATGCCGAGCACCGGGAACCGCTCGACGAGCACGCGGCTGGCCTGACAAAGGCTGGGGTCGCAAAACAGCGACCGTGAGGCTGTCGTCACCAAAGTATTTTTGAGCAACGGTCTGCACCTGTGCCGGTGTCACTTGGCGCAGACGCGCAATCAATTGCGTGCCGTAATCCGGTGGCAGACCCAAGGTCCAGGCCACACCCAATTCACGCCCCTGGTTGAACACCGAATCGAGTTTGTAAATTTCACTGGCCACCCACTGGGTTTTGACACGCTGCAGTTCTGCTTCGGTCACGCCATCTGTCGCCACGCGTTTGACTTGCGTGCGCAAGGCCACCTCCAGCGCTTCAGGTGTTTGGCCTTTGGCGGGCACCCCGTCCATATAAAAGAACTGCGGGCCTCTGCCCATCAGCCCATTGTGCGCACCCACGCTGTCGGCCAGCCGGTTGTCGCCTTGGGTCAGGCTGCGTTCAAGGCGTGCGCCGCTGTAACCGTCCAGCACAGCGGCCAACACCGTCAGAGCCAAAGCATCGTCGTGCTCGGGCGTGACCTCCAGACTGGCCAGTCGAGGCACCTTGAAGGCCAGGGCCACATAAGACTGCTCGGCGGGCGCTTTGAATTCAAAACGCCGCTGCCCCTGTTGCGCGGGTTCTTGCTGGGGCTTGCGATCGGCGACCGGACGCACGGGGATGCTGCCGTAGTATTTTTCAGCCAGTGCCTTCACCTGCATGGGATCAACATCCCCTGCCACCACCACCGCCGCATTGCTCGGCACGTACCACTTGCGGAAAAAATCGCGTGCGTCTTGCGCGGTCATGGCGTCCAGGTCGCTCATCCAGCCCACGATGGGGCGGCGGTAAGGCGAAGCGGACAAGGCCGTCGCCGATAGCATCTCGTGCAATTGGGCCCGGGGATTGTCATCGGTGCGCATCCGGCGCTCTTCCTTGACCACCTCCAGCTCCTTGGCAAACTCCGCGTCGGGCCACTGATTGTTGGCAAAGCGGTCAGCCTCCAGGCGCATCACGGCTTCAAGCTGATTGGACGGAATTTGTTGGTAATAGCCGGTGTAGTCCTTTGATGTGAAGGCATTTTCCCGCCCACCCAAAGCAGCTACGCGGCGGGAAAACTCCCCCGCGCTCAAACTGGGTGTGCCCTTGAACAGCATGTGTTCGAGCACATGCGCCACACCGCTGGTGCCATCCACCTCGTCCATCGAACCCACACGCACCCAAACCATGTGCACAGCCGTCGGGGCACGGCGGTCGGGCTTGACCCACAGCGTCATGCCATTGGCCAAGGTGAAGGTGTGGACCTGAGCGGCCAAGCTGCTGGGGGCACCCGAAGTTGGGCCTGCCAGACTTGCAAGGCCTGTTGGGGCCTGCGCCCCAGCGCCTAAAGCAGCCCCGAGCAAGGCCATGGCCAGAGAAATATCCAGGAGAAAGTTCGGTTTCATAGAATGCATGATCCTTGAAATCCACACCATGTTCAGTTTTTTCAAAAAAAAATCCCCCGCTCCCGAGGCCCAATCCGTCCCAGCGCCTTTGCCACAGCCCGCGCAAGCGCCTGACGCGGGAGTCTCCACTGCAAGTTCTGCAGCCCAGCCCGAGATCGCCAGCCAGGCACCAACCCCGCCAAGCGGCGCGGCAACCGCTCCGGCAACCCGGCAAGGTTGGCTGGACCGCCTGAAGGCAGGCCTGCGCAAAACCGGCTCCAGCATCACCACCGTCTTCACCGGCACCCGGATCGACGACGAACTGTACGAAGAGCTGGTAACCGCCTTGCTGATGGCCGATACCGGGGTCAAAGCGACCGAGCATTTGCTGCAAGACCTCAAACGCCGCGTCAAGGAGACCAAGGCCACCGACCCCTCGCAGGTGAAAACCTTGCTGGCCGATGCCATCACCGACCTGTTGCAGCCCCTGCAAAAGCCCCTGTCCATCGGTGACCACCACCCGACGGTGATCATGGTGGCGGGCGTCAACGGCGCGGGCAAAACCACCTCGATTGGCAAACTGACCAAGCACCTGGCCGACGAAGGCCTGAGCGTGTTGCTGGCAGCGGCCGACACCTTCCGCGCGGCGGCCAAAGAGCAGCTGGCCGTCTGGGCCGACCGGAACACGGTCGAAATCGTCAGCCAGCAAGGCGGCGACCCGGCAGCCGTGAGCTTTGACGCCGTGACCGCTGGCCGCGCACGGGGCCGCGATGTGGTGCTGGTGGACACAGCAGGCCGCCTGCCCACACAAACGCACCTGATGGAAGAGCTGAAAAAAATCAAGCGCGTGGTGCAAAAAGCCGATGGCACGGCCCCGCACGAGGTGCTGCTGGTGATCGACGGCAACACTGGACAAAACGCCCTGGCCCAGGTGCGCGCCTTTGACGACACCTTGGGCCTCACGGGCCTGATCGTCACCAAACTGGACGGCACGGCCAAAGGCGGCGTACTGTGTGCCATTGCCCGTGAAAAGCCGATCCCGGTGTATTTCATTGGGGTGGGCGAGAAGCTCGAAGACTTGGAAACCTTCAATGCCCGCGAATTTGCCCAGGCTCTCTTGAGCTGAGCCCTGTCTTTCAACGCACAGACATCGTGGCACGCGGGCCTCAAAATAAGGGAAAACCCTGATGTCAGCGCGCCATCAAGGTCAGGCTTAGCACTCCACCCCTTGGAGTGCTAATATCTCGGTATTCTGAAAGGAGTTCTGGTATGAACATTCAAACTGGTTCCCCCACCACAGCCATCACGCTGAGCAACCCTTGGGCGGTGGTGCCCTCGCTCGGCCACCTCGACGCCTACATCTCTGCGGTCAACCGCATGCCCATGCTCACCCTTGAGGAAGAGCAAGCAGCCGCCCGTCAACTCAAAGCCAACGACGACCTCGAAGCCGCGCGCAAGCTGGTGCTGTCGCACCTGCGCTTGGTGGTGTCGGTGTCGCGCCAATATCTGGGCTATGGCCTGCCGCACGGTGACCTGATCCAGGAAGGCAACGTGGGTCTGATGAAGGCCGTCAAGCGTTTCGACCCCGACCAAGGCGTGCGTTTGGTCAGCTACGCGCTGCACTGGATCAAGGCCGAGATTCACGAGTACATCCTGAAAAACTGGCGCATGGTCAAGGTGGCCACAACCAAGGCCCAGCGCAAGTTGTTTTTCAACCTGCGCTCCATGAAGCAAGGGTTCAAGGCCGAGGCCGAAGACGGTACACACCGCGACACCCTGACGCCCGAGCAAATTGACGTGATGGCCCAAAACCTGAACGTCAAACGCGAAGAAGTCATGGAAATGGAAATGCGCATGTCCGGAGGCGATGTGCTGCTGGACCCAGCGCCCTCTGACGATGGTGAACAAGCCTTTGGTCCCATCGCGTATTTGGCCGATGTCAACCACGAACCCACAGCCATGATCGAAGCGCACCAGCGCGATGTGATGGCGAGCGATGGACTGGCCACCGCGCTGAATGCGCTGGACGAACGCAGCCGCCGCATCGTGGAAGAGCGCTGGCTCAAGGTCAACGACAACGGCTCGGGTGGCATGACGCTGCACGACTTGGCCGACGAGTACGGCGTGAGCGCCGAGCGCATCCGCCAGATCGAGGTCGCCGCCATGAAAAAGATGAAAAAGGCGCTGGTCGAATTCGCCTGAATGGCACCAGCCCTTAAGCGCCTCTGGATACCCGGTCTTGACCGGGTATTTTTTTGAGTGCGTCGAAGCGCAGAGGGGCAAAGAAACGGGGCCTGCTGCGCTAAAGTGGCCCCTGTTTTTGAATTGGAAGGAATTGACCATGAACATCCGCTCGCTGGTGCTTTTTTCTCACCGCTGGACACGCCAAGTGGCCTGCGCCACTTTGGCCTTGGGCATGGCCTCGGCTTGGTCTGCTGGATCAGCCACATCTACCGCATCTGCCAATTGGCCCACACAGACGGTGCGCTTGGTGGTGGGTTTTCCGGCAGGCTCCAGCCCTGATCTGACCGCACGCGCCTTGGCCGAGCCTCTGGGCAAGGCCTTGGGCCAAAACGTGATTGTGGAAAACAAAGTGGGTGCCGGTGGCAACATTGCCGCTGACTTTGTGGCCAAGTCAACCGACGGCCATACCCTGGGCCTGATGATCAACGGCAACATGACGATTGCCCGCATCCTGAACCCCAAGGTACCGTATGACCCCTTGAAAGACCTCGCCCCGATCAGTCTGGTTGGCAAAGCCCCCTTGGTACTGACTGTGCCGGCCAATGCACCGGGACAAACGGCCGCCGAATGGCTCAGCCAAGCCCAAAAAGCGGGTGACAAGCTCAGCTATGCCTCACCCGGCGTGGGCACTGTGGCGCATTTGGGCATGGAGCTGTTGAAAACCAAGGCAGGCATCGCCCCCGTGCATGTGCCCTACCCTGGCAACCCACAAATCATCACCGCCATGATCGGTGGTCAGGTCCAATTGGCCTTGCTGCCACCCGCCATGACGGCGGCCCAAGTGCGTGGCGGCAAGTTGCGCGCCATCGGCACCACCAGCACCGGTCGCAGCCCTGTGGCCCCCGAAGTCGCCAGCCTGTCCGAAATCGGCGTGAAAAACTACCAATTGGAAATCTGGAACGCGGTGGCCGCACCAGCGTCCATGCCAACCGCCGTAGCCAACAAGCTCTCGGCCGTGGTCAGTGACATCGTGCGCTCAGCTGACATGCGCGAACGCTTGTCTCAGCAAGGCTGGCAGGTGGTGGGTTCCTCACCCGAAGGCCTGCGCAACCGCATCCAGGCAGATACCCAGGCCTTGGGAAGCATCATCCGCAGTCAGAAAATCGAGGTGAACTGAAAGACCGATGGCTGCGACGGGGCAGTGGCTTTTCACTGCCCTTTGAGCAACATCCTGACATCGTCGGCCAGCGCCGCAGCGCCGCTGCCATGGCGGTTGTACAAGCGCACCCTGCCTTGCGGGTCAAAGGTAAAGCTGCCCGCCGAATGATCCATGGTGTAGCTGGTGGGCGTTTTGCCTTCCACCTTTTTGTAATAAATCTTGAAGTCCTTGGTGACTTTGGGCAATTGTTCAGGCGTGGGGTGCAACGCCACAAAATCGGGCCCGAAGTTGGCCATGTAGGCCTTGAGCAATTCCGGCGTATCGCGCTCCGGGTCCACCGTGATGAAAACACCCTGCAGCTTGTCGGCGTCTGCGCCCAACAGCTGCTTGGCTTCGACCATTTCTTGCAAAGCGGTCGGGCACACATCCGGACATTGCGTGTAGCCAAAAAACACCACCACCGCTTTGCCCGCAAAGTCTTTCAGGGTCCGCACCTGGCCATTGTGATCGGTCAGTTCCCAGCCTTGGGCATAGTCAGCGCCCGTGATGTCCACGCCCTTGAAGGCCGGTTTGTCTTTTCCGCAACCAGTCAAACCCAACAAAACCGACAGACTCAGCACACCCAACCATTGACGTTTGTTCATGGTGATTCAAAAAAGGTAGTGGTCCACCAGCAACGCGGCAAACAGGGCGCTCAGGTGAATCAGTGAAAAACGGAAAGTCTTGCGGGCCAGCTCGTCCGAATAGGCGCGGTAGAGCGCGATGGCATAGGCCATGAAACCGATGCTCAACACCACCGCCACACCCAGGTAAAGCCATGAACTCATGCCGTACACAAATGGCATCAAGCAAGCGGCCATCAAGACCACGGTGTAAAGCAAAATCTGCAAACGCGTGAATTCGTTGCCATGTGTCACGGGCAACATGGGCAGACCTGATTTGCGGTAGTCCTCCACGCGGTACAAGGCCAAGGCCCAGAAGTGCGGAGGCGTCCACAAGAAAATGATCAGAAACAAAATCAAGGCTTCGGGGCCCACATCACCCGTCATCGCGGCCCACCCCAACACCGGTGGCATGGCCCCGCTGGCCCCACCGATCACAATGTTCTGCGGCGTGAGTGGTTTCAGGATCACGGTGTAGATGATGGCGTAGCCCACAAAGGTGGCAAACGTCAGCCACATGGTCAAGGGGTTGACCATGACATAAAGCACGACCGAGCCCACGGCACACAACAGCCCCGAAAACAACAAGGCCTGGCGGTCACTCAGCTCACCCTTGGCCGTCGGACGCCAGGCGGTGCGTTTCATTTTGGAGTCGATCGTTTTCTCGACGAGGCAGTTGAAAGCAGCGGCAGCACCTGCCACCAGCCAGATGCCTGCGCAAGCCCAGAGCCCCAACACCAACTCTTGCGTGCCAGGTGCACCGGGGACAGCCAGCACCATGCCAATCAGTGCGCAAAACACGATCAGTTGCACCACACGGGGTTTGGTCAGCGCGTAATACTGACGCCAAGTCGAAAGAGAAGCAGTCGCAGCAGTCATGCAGCAGGCCTTGAATCAAAAGAAGGATGCCCCGCCTTGGGCGGCGCATCAGAAGCAACAAAAATAGCCGACCGGCTGATGCTCAGCGCCCAGGTCAATGAAACGACCATGGCCGCAGCCCCACCGGTGTGCAGCACCGCCGCGATCAGTGGCCATTCGAACACCACATTGCTCACGCCCGTGAGCAATTGCAATGCCGACAAAGCCAACAAGCACTGGCCTGCGCGCTGCATGCCCGGCACTCGGCGCAAACGCCAACCCACTGCCACCAACACCGCCAACACCACCCAAGCGGCACTGCGGTGCACAAAGTGAAGTGCCGACAACGCAGCGAATGGCAAGATTTGACCGTCTGCGGCGAGACCCAGTTCGCGCCACAGCGCGAAACCTTGCATGTTCATTTCGGGCACCCACTGACCGTGGCAAGTCGGAAAGTCCGGGCATGCCAGCACGGCATAGTTGGTGCTGACCCATCCGCCCAAGGCAATTTGCACCCACAGCAATCCAAAAGCCAGCCACAAGCCCTTGCGCAAAAGGGGCGGCACAGTCCGGGATTGCCAACCGTCATAACGCACAGCCTGCACCATGAGCAAGGCCAACAAGCCCATTCCGAACATCAGATGCAACGTCACGATGACGGGAAAAAGCTTCATGGTGACAGTCAGTGCGCCAAACGCGCCCTGCAAACACACCCAAACCAGCGTCAGCGTAGGCCACCAAGGACTGACGGCCGAAGTCGCTTGCCGAAGTCGCTGCCACCAAGTCATGGCAGCCAAAGTCAGAATCAACACCCCGACACCCGTCGCCAAATAGCGGTGAATCATTTCGACCCAGGCTTTGCTGTGCGTCACGGGGCCCGTGGGCATGGCCGTCTGTGCCGCCGTGATGTGCGCTTGGGCCCCCACAGGGCTGGCGCTGCCGTAGCAACCTGGCCAATCCGGGCAGCCCAGACCTGAATCGGTCAAGCGCGTGAAAGCACCAAACAGCACTAAATCAAAAGTGAGGAACAAGGTCAGCACGGTCAAGGCCTGCAGGCGGCGCGATGGCGCAGCATGGCGCTGCCGCCAAGCCAGCCAAGCCAGCGGCAAGGCCGCCACAGCCAAGCCCACCCCCATGAGGTGAAAGACAGGCTGCAGGTTGTACAAGTCGGCGTCGGTCATGGCTCAGCGTCCTGCTTGGTCCCAAGATGCAGAGGCACGCAGCAAGCGCTCCAGATCTTTCTTGGCCTTGGACGCACTGGCCACATCCATGTTCGCGGGGAATCGCATCATCCAATTGCCCATCGGGTCAATCACATACAAATGGTCTTGCAGTGCATGGCCCGGCGCTGGGCTGAGCCACGCCTGCAACACAGCAGGCGCGATGCGCAGCACATGGGCTTGATTCAAAGCGGGCAACAAAGTTTCAGGGATAGCCGCGTCATCGCTCACCAGCCAGACACGGTCAAGCCGGTCTTTTTCTTTGCCCATGATTTCACGCAATTGGCGCTGGAAATACAGATTCTTCTGACAACGATCGTCACACGCGCCCGGCGCCACCGTGACCAGCAACCACTGGCCTTTCAGGCCGGACAAGGGCACCGATTCGCCTTTCAGGTTCTTCGCCTCTGCTTGCGGCAAATCTTTCTGGGGCGAAATCAATTCACCGTAATTGCGACGGGCCTCAGGCCGCAGCACGTAATACGTGAAATACGACGCAATGACCGGTGCGGCACACACCAACATCAAGGCCACCATCTTCCAGCGGCCCAAGCGTGTACGTTGCCCATCCGCCTGCGCCACTTCTCCGGGCTGCGGGATGGAGTGAACGGTCATGCTGAGCGGGCCGTCAGGCAGTTCGTTTTTTTCGACGGGGTTGGACAATTTGAAACCAGACATAAAGTAAAGCGATCAAGGCACTCAGCCCGAACCATTGAAAAGCGTATCCGTGGTGCTTTTCAACACCACTGGCCACCACGGGCCAATCACGCAACAAACCTTCCAATGCAGGACCTTGTTGAAGCACACTGACCTCCAGCAAGGGCAAGCCCGTTTGTTGCCTGAACAACGCCAGGTCGAGATTTTGCCGTATCGGCCCCTCTTCAACACCGCCAAAGTCATACAGCCGTGAAGGCCATGGGGCCAAATGGCCGACCACTTGCACCTCGCCGCCAGGTGTTTCGATCTCTGGCAAAGCAGCACGGTCTGTGAACGAACGGGGCGCCCAGCCCCTCTGGACCAAGACAAGCGTTCCGGTTTCGGCGACCTTGAACGGCGTCATGACGAAAAATCCAGGCCGCCCGTGCATCTGGCGGTTTTCCAGATAAACCGTATGTTCTGCCTGCCAATGGCCTTTCATGACCACCTTCCGGTAAATCAAGCCCTGTCGATTGGCCACGGAATCAGCCGAGCCGCCCAGTGTCCGCCCATCCAGAGGGGCCAATGCCGACTGCTGGTCTTTGGCCTGCTGCAAAGCCATTTTTTCGGCCCCACGCCCCAATTGCCACAGGCCCAACGACACGGTGACAGCCACGCCCAAAAGGGCGGCCACCAGGACCAGGATGCGTTGCCAAGCAGGGGTTTGCTGACTCATTGATAATGCCGGTTATGAAAATTCTGGTTGCAATTGCTTTTATCGCCATCCTGGCAAGTCTGGCTTCGGCCTTGATGTACATGATGCGAGCCCCTCGCGAAGATGGGGCACCGCCACCCAAGGGCAACATGGCGACCGCATTGGCCTTGCGAGTGGGCTTGTCAATTGTGCTCTTTGTTTGTGTCCTGATTTCCTGGAAGATGGGCTGGATTCAACCCACAGGCATCCCGCCCGGCGCCTGAAAAACGGACATCTCAATGCACCAACAAAAAAGCGCCCTCGGGCGCTTTTTTGTTGCAGGCTGTGCGCATTACATCCAGTAAACCAAGATGTACAAGCCCAACCACACCACGTCCACAAAGTGCCAGTACCAAGCTGCGCCTTCGAAGCCAAAGTGACGCTCTTTGGTGAAGTGGCCTTTTTGCAAACGCAACGTGATGAACAACAACATCAACATGCCAACCAAGACGTGGAAGCCATGGAAGCCGGTCAACATGTAGAAAGTCGAACCATAGATGCCCGAAGACAACTTCAGATTCATCTCAGTCCATGCGTGCGCGTATTCGTAACCCTGAACAAACAGGAACGTCACACCCAACAGCACGGTCATCCACATGAACTTGATGGTCTTGCTGCGGTCACCGTGCTGCAAAGCATGGTGTGCAACCGTCAAAGTCACACCCGAAGTCAACAACAAAGCCGTGTTGATGGTGGGCAACCAGAAGGGGCCCATGGTCTGGAAGGGCTCAATGATGCCGGCAGGCGATGTGGTCGCACCTGCGACCAAGCTGGGCCAAGCGGCTTTGAAGTCTGGCCAGAGCAAAGCGTTTTCGAGGCTGCCCAAAGCTGGCACAGAGTGCGAGCGAGCCCACCACAAAGCAGTGAAGAATGCTCCGAAGAACATCACTTCGGAGAAGATGAACCAGGTCATGCTCCAGCGGTAAGACAAGTCGATTTTGCGACCGTACATGCCGCCTTCACTTTCAGCAATCGCCTCTTTGAACCACTGGTACAAAACGGTGAGCCACCAGACCAGGCCGAAATAGAGCGAATACATGCCCCACTCGGCACCATTGATCCATTGACCTGCGCCCAGAATGACAAAAAACAAACCAATGGCGGCCATCACGGGATGACGCGACTCATGTGGCACGTAGTAATAAGGCGTTGTGCCGTGTGCTGCTGAACTCATGGTGACTCCTGCTCTCTCTTCTTTCGAAATCTAATCTTGCGGGTTACAGCCCAGTTGGCTGAACAACAACCCAATTGACCAGGGCGATCAGCCCCAGAACAAACAACAATGCCGCGCCGATGGCCACACCAATGATGTGGAACGGGTTGAGCTTTTCAATGTCTTGCTGGTATTCGGAATTCTTGCGAAGACCGACAAATGACCAAAGCACGGCCTGGATGGTGCGCAACCATGAAGCTTTCGGCGCATCCATGACAGGTTTTTTACTCATGAACCCACTCCACTTTTCAGAGGGGCAGGGACCGGTTGAACCACTGCAGCCACTGGTGCTGTTGGCGTTTTGCCGCCCACTTCAAAGAAGGTGTAGGACAAAGTGATGGTGGTCACGTCTTTGGACAACTTGGGATCGATCACAAAGGCGACGGGCCAAACTTTTTTCTCACCGGGCTCCAGGGTGTACTGGTTGAAACAGAAACACTCGAGCTTGTTGAAATGGCTGGCGGCTTGGCGCGGTGCATAGCTGGGAATGGCTTGTGCCGACATCCGACGGTTTTGCACATTCTGGAATTCGTACATGACCGTACTCAATTCACCAGGATGAACCTGAATGGAGCTCTTTTCGGGTTTGAACTCCCATGGACCACGGACGTTTGCGTCGAATTCGACGGTGATCGTGCGTGTGGTGTCCACCTGGGTGTTGGCAGGAAGGCGCGCTTGGTCGCCAACTTTGCCATTGCCCGGAACCATGCGCTCTGAAATGGACAGGATGTTGATGCCCGTCATTTCACAGATGTGCTTGTAGATCGGAATCAGCGCGTACCCAAAGCAGAACATGCCCGCGGTCACAACCGCCAGCTTGCCCACCATCTTCAGGTTTTCACCACGCAAATTCATGCTTGATCTCTCAACGGCTCAGCAAAACCAGCTTGGCCACAAAACCCGCCAATACAGCCAGTGCCACCGAGGCCAGGATCAGGCCAAGGCGCACGTTGCTTTTCTTTTGTTCAGGTGTCAAGGCCATCCTGGTTCAACCAATCACGCGGGTCGCAGTTGCGTCCAGCTTGGGTGGGTTTTCAAAGGTGTGGAACGGCGCGGGGGATGGCACTTCCCACTCCAGGCCTTCAGCCGCTTCCCAAGGTTTTTGAGGTGCTTTCTCGCCCTGACCGCGCATGGTAGGCACGACCACGAACAGGAAGAAGTAAAGCTGAGCAAAACCGAAGAAGAAAGCGCCCACCGATGCGACCATGTTGAAGTCTGTGAACTGCATGGGGTAGTCGGCATAACGACGTGGCATGCCAGCCAGACCCAGGAAGTGCATCGGGAAAAATGTCACGTTGAAGGAAATCAGCGACCACCAGAAGTGGATCTTGCCGCGTGTCTCGTGATACATCACACCGGTCCATTTGGGCACCCAGTAGTAGAAGCCTGCAAACAAGGCGAACAAGGAGCCAGCCACCAACACATAGTGGAAGTGGGCCACCACGTAGTACGTGTCTTGCAATTGGATGTCGATGGGAGCCATGGCCAGGATCAGACCGGTAAAACCACCCATGGTGAACACAAAGATGAAGCCCACAGCAAACAGCATGGGGGTTTCAAACGTCATGGAGCCACGCCACATGGTGGCGATCCAGTTGAAGATCTTCACAGCGGTCGGCACAGCGATCAGCATGGTCGCATACATGAAGAACAGCTGGCCGGTCACAGGCATGCCGGTCGTGAACATGTGGTGCGCCCACACGATGAACGACAAAATAGCGATGGACGATGTGGCGTAGACCATGGAGGCATAGCCGAACAGTTTCTTGCGTGCAAAAGCAGGCACGATCTGGCTGATGATGCCGAAGGCCGGCAAGATCATGATGTACACCTCGGGGTGACCGAAGAACCAGAAGATGTGCTGGTACATGACCGGATCACCACCACCAGCGGGGTTGAAGAAGCTGGTGCCAAAGTGACGGTCGGTCAAAGTCATGGTGATCGCGCCAGCCAAAACAGGCATCACGGCGATCAGCAAGTACGCGGTGATCAACCAGGTCCATGCAAACATGGGCATCTTCATCAAGGTCATGCCAGGAGCGCGCATGTTCAGGATGGTCACGATGATGTTGATCGAGCCCATGATGGACGAAGCACCCAGGATGTGCATGGCAAAAATACCAGCGTCCATTGAAGGACCCATTTGCAGGGTCAGAGGTGCATACAGTGTCCAGCCAGCAGCGGGTGCGCCGCCAGGCATGAAGAACGAACCCACCAGCATCAATGCGGCAGGAATCATCAGCCAGAAGCTGAAGTTGTTCATGCGGGCAAAGGCCATGTCGGAAGCGCCAATTTGCAAAGGCAGCATCCAGTTCGCGAAGCCCACGAAGGCGGGCATGATCGCACCGAACACCATGATGATGCCGTGCATGGTGGTGAACTGGTTGAACAACTCGGGGTTGACCACCTGCAGACCAGGCTGGAACAGCTCGGCGCGGATACCCAGCGCCAAAATGCCACCGATCATGAGCATGGTGAAGCTGAACAACAGGTACAAGGTACCAATGTCTTTGTGGTTGGTGGCATACACCCAACGACGCCAGCCAGCAGGCGCGTGACCGTGATCGTCATGGGCGTGATCGTGATGGTCTAGAACGGCACTCATCTTGATTTCCTTTGATTTGAATACGGTACGGCTTACTTGCGAGCGGCCAGAACTTCAGCCGGTTGCACGATTTGGCCGGTCTTGTTGGACCAGTTGTTCTTGGTGTACGTGATCACGGCGGCGATCTCGGTATCAGACAACTGCTTCCAGGCGGGCATGGCACCGTTGTTCTGACCATTCAGCAACACAGCCACTTGCTTGGACTTGTCGGCATCCAGGACAACAGCCGAACCGTCGAGAGGCTTGATCGGGCCAGCGCCCTTGCCGTTGGCCTGGTGGCAAGCAGCACAGTTGGCCGCATAGACTTTTTCGCCACGCTTGGACAAATCGTCCAATGCCCAGACTTTGCTTGGATCGTCGGCTTTGGCAGATTGCTTTTTCTTCTCAGCCACAACCCAAGCGGCGTAGTCTTCAGCAGACAACACTTTCACGTGGATGGGCATGTAGGCGTGCTCTTTGCCGCACAACTCTTGGCATTGGCCGTAAAAGTCGCCTGTTTTTTCAGCGCGGAACCAAGTGTCACGCACGAAACCAGGGATGGCATCTTGCTTGATACCAAAAGCAGGAACAGCAAACGCATGGATAACGTCGTTGGCCGTGGTGATCACGCGCACTTTTTGGCCAACAGGAACCACCAATGGATAGTCCACCTTGAGCAAGTAGTTGTCACCTTCAGGCTTGCCTGCATCGGACATGGCGCGCTGCGTAGAGTCGAGCGTGGAGATGTAGCTCAGGCCCTCGCCCTCGCCCTTGATGTAGTCGTAACCCCATTTCCACTGGTAACCCGTGGCCTTGATGGTCAAGTCGGCGTTGGTGGTGTCCTTCTGAGCAACCAACACCTTGGTCGCTGGCAAAGCCATCAGGATCACGATCAGGAAAGGCACTGCCGTCCAGATCACTTCAACCGTGATCGATTCGGTGAAAGTCGCCGGCTTGTGCCCGACCGACTTGCGGTGCTTCCAGATGGAATAGAACATCACCGCAAAAACGGCGATGAAAATCACGGTGCAAATGATCAACATGAACCAGTGCAGCCAATGCTGCTCTTCGGCAATCTTGGTTGCCGGAGGGGCAAAGTTGAGCTGGTTGACCGCCGGGCCACCCGGCAAGTCTTTGACCGCATGGGCGGCGGTGGCCAGCCAAGCGCCGACAAAAATGCCCGCACGCGACAGCAGCGAAGCCAATTGGTTGGAAATATTCTTCATGGTTCTCACTAACTTCCAAGTCTCTGTTGAACTCACACCATGGACAAGACCAGCCAAGGCCAATCTTGCCAACCAGCATCACGCAGTGCGCAACGCCCTTCTGATTTCTCGCGCCAGCACTTGGCGCAACTCGGGACGCACAAAACGCCCCACCTCAATCGAACGACCTTGGCCTGACAACTCGATCAGACTGTGGTCACCCGACTTTGGCTCGACCCTCACCCATTGACGCGCAAACTCCGCTCGCTCACGCCGCCCGGCAGATTCACATTCCACGACAAGACTCGCGCCTTGCAATGAAATCCACTCGCCATCGGCCGCATGCCGGGCATAGGCCAAAAAGGCCACCCCCACCAGCGTAATTTCCAATCCTGCAAAGGCGAGCACCAAAGTGGCCCCTTGCAACCAAAAGAACAAGCCGATGCCCAAAGACACCGCGCACAAAGAAAGGTAAAGCCAACCCAATTGGGCAGGCGTTACCGAGCAATTGCGCCTGAGCCGCCAATGAATGGCCGGGCCAGACTCTTGTGCGAACTGGTAAGTGGGATTTGACACGCGTCAACTTTCAATAACCTAACATGCCCTAGGGCACGCATTCTGGCTAAATTCGGCCGGATTTTACCCGAGTTACGAAGGGGTTTTGATTTAACTCAAAGTTTGTCGGATATCCCGGCGGGGGTGCGCAACATTTGTCGCATTTGATCCAGCCCGATTTCCGTGTGCGCACTGAGCCGGGCTCGCGGCTGGGGTTTCAGGGCATGGCCATACACGATTTCAAAACTCAAGGACAGTCGCCCGCCCTCTTCGGGACGCGCCAAAGTCATCAAAAGCTCCAGCAGTTGTGCGCGCCAACGGCGACCTCGCCAACCGGCAAAACGCTGAACATGCAGATTTCGACCCAACTCACGCAATTCAGCCAGCATGCGTTCTGGCGTTTCATAAGTCAGGGTGATGCGCTCCATGTCCATGACGGGCTCGGCAAAACCGGCCTCCATCAGCATGTCCCCCCAATCGTGCATGTCAGTGAACTCATGCGCGGGCTCAGGCCACCCCCGCTGGGCGTAGGCACTGCGCAACTCGCGCAAAGTGTCCGGGCCCAAACAGGAAAACATCAAAAAACCGTCCACGGCCAACGCCTGGTGCCAGGTTTTCAGCAAATGCTGGGGGTGGGCAGACGTGTGCAGCAGCATATTGGCCCACAGCATCTGTGCTTGCCCCTCGGGTGGTGAACCGACCCGAATGCGGGGCTCCATCCACCGTGCAACTTGCCACCACCGTGCTTGCACCAAGGATTTCGCCCGCAAAGCCTGCTGGGGTTGATCACTGCTGAGCCACACCTGCGCCTTCGGATAACGCTGTCGCAAAGCCTCATGGGCCTGCAAGCCGCCGCGCAAAGGCTCCCAATGGACCCATTGATGGGGCTGCTGTTTGATGAAGTCCAACCGATCCAGCATGCGGGAGGCGACCTCTTCATGCAGCCAGGGTGAAGCCATCCCCGCAGGATGTGCCGCCCAGCGGGCTGCAGCAACAGGGTCAAGGGAAGGTGGACGTTCGGGTGCAGACATGGTCAAAGGAGAAAAAGAGAAAAGCCTGCGCCCAAGTAGCGCGCAGGCGCCGCGCTTGTGATCAAGCCATGGCGGCAGTATATTGATTCCATGTGGCCCAAATGGTTCAGGGGGATAGGCTCAACACCTGCGGTACACCATCCCGACAGGGCTTGGGGTTGGCTGCCCAGCCGTTGCGCCATCTGCCGCAGTTGGCCGCAAGCCCCCCTGTGCGACACCTGCATCAGCCGTTTTGCCCCTCCGCTGCACCGATGCTGCACTTGTGCCCTGCCCTTGGCCAGCCCAGCACAAAGATGCGGGGCATGCCTGACCGAATCCCCGCCACTGGACCAATGCCTGACGGCAACGGCCTACGTCTGGCCCTGGAACCAACTGATCGCCGATTTCAAATTTCACCAAAGGGCAGGCTGGGCAGGTCCACTGGCAACCCTGATGGTGAGCGCCACCGGCGCAGAAGACGCGTTGGATGCAGCCGACTGGGTGCTACCGATCCCTTTGTCGGCACAACGCCTTTCCGAGCGAGGCTACAACCAGGCTTTGTTGTTGGCCCGTCAGCTCAGTCCGCACAAAACCGATGCCAACCTGCTTTTGCGCACACGCCACACCTTGGCTCAACGCACCCTGCCAAGGGCTGAACGGCTCTCCAATTTGGCAGGTGCCTTCGCCGTCGATCCCTTGCGCGCACATGAAATCAAAGGCCGTCGGCTGGTCCTGGTTGACGATGTGATGACCAGCGGGGCTTCACTCCACACCGCCGCCCAAGCTTTGCGCCAGGCCGGTGCAGCCCACATTTGCGCCCTTGTCCTGGCACGCACAGAGGCCGATCTAGAAGGCTGACCCACACGATGCGCCATCGAGGCGGGGCCGTCGCCAAGGCACAATACCCGCCATGTTTCACATTGTCCTGGTCGAACCCGAAATCCCCCCCAACACGGGCAACATCATCCGTTTGGCCGCCAACACCGGCTGCACACTCCATTTGATTGAACCCTTGGGTTTTTCAATGGACGACAAACACATGCGCCGGGCGGGTCTGGATTACCACGAGTACGCGCAATTGCGCCGCCATACCGATTGGGCCACTTTCCTGACCAACGAACAGCCTGCGATCCACCGCATGTTTGCCCTGACCACCCGGGGCAGCCGCGCTGCGCACGGTGTGGCCTTCGAACCAGGCGACTGGCTTGTGTTTGGTTCTGAAACCAGAGGTCTGGCACCTGAGTTGCGCGAGCAATTTGCACCTGAGCAACGCATCAAGCTGCCCATGCGCGAGGGTCAGCGCAGCCTGAACCTGTCGAACGCAGTGGCGGTCACCGTGTTCGAGGCATGGCGTCAAAACGGTTTTGGGGGTGCCAGCTTGGCAGCCAACACCGACGCTCAGGCGTAAAGGCGCACCAGCGACTCGGCAGCGCAAACGGGTTTGTCGCTGCCCTCACGCTCCAGCGTGACGTTCCACTGCAATTGCAAGCCGTTGCCCTCAATGGGCGTGGCAGAGTGCAAATGCAAATGCGCCCGCAAGCGGCTGCCCACAGGCACCGGCGCCATGAAACGCACTTTGTTGAGCCCGTAATTGACGCCCATGCGCGCGGAAGACACCACGATGGTCTTGTCAAAAAATTGCGACAACAACGACAACGTCAAAAAGCCGTGGGCAATGGGTGCGCCAAAAGGTCCCTGCTGAGCCCGCTCGACATCCACGTGGATCCACTGGTGGTCACCCGTGGCCTCTGCAAACTGATTGACTTGCTGCTGAGTGATGTCCACCCACTCTGTGGTGGCAACATGTTGGCCCACGCAGGCGGCCAGATCGGCCAGTGTTTCAAATTTTTTCATGCTGATGACTTTAGTCACCTTCCGCCATCCGAGGTGTCGATAGCGTGACACCGCCATGCCAAGGGACCAGGACCCTCAACCCCTGCTTTTGCCAACCACCGCGCTGAAGTCAAAGGTTTGATTCCGCACCGTCCGAACGCATGCGCACAAGTTCTGCACGCAAACGCGCCAGTTCGGCCTGGTAATTTTCGGCATCGCCATAGTCTGCAAACCCGTGGTAATGCGGGTGCGCCTGCATCACTCGGCGTGCGTGCTTGATGGGGCACCAATATTGTTCGGTCAAACCCACCACTTCACGGCAATAAGCAATCAGGCCATTGGCATAGGAACAATAAGCGCAGTTGATTTTTTCAAGCACATTCAAATACGCCAGATGTGTGCGGTCATATACAAAATAGTCTGAGCGCTTGACACGCGCAATCCGATACAAGGGAAAGCAAACCCACTGGTACAGGGTGACAAAGAAATCCAACAAGACCAGGGGCAAGAGCACCGGGTAAATGAAAGGGACGCTCAGCACATGTCGCCAATCGGCTGTCAGCACATAGCGCAGCAGTCCTTCTTTGAAGCGTCGCTGCTGAGCCAGTACTTCCTTTTCAAACTTGACTTTGTGCTCGTCAAAGTCCACTTGCAGCTGTTGCCTTCGCAGCTGAATTTCCTGTTCAATGCCGGCCTCCAATTGGCGGATGCGCTCCAGAAATTCATTGATTTGGGTGTTCATGATCGTCCTTCAACAAAAAAATGAGCCCACGCTCGAGGCGTTCCATTTCAGGGGGCTTGACCTGCATCAAGCCAACACAGACCCCAACACGGCACAGTCCGTGCTCTTATGCCTGCAAATCACCTTAACACTCTTGACGGTCTAACGACAGCCGAAGCATCAAGACGCTTGACAGAAAACGGGCCCAACGAGATTGCGCAGACGCCCCCCAGATCCGTTTGGCGACGTGGCACCGACATGCTGCGCCAGCCCATGTTTGCCTTGCTGTGTACGGCGGCCTTGCTTTACATCTTCTTGGGTGATTTGACAGAGGGGCTGACGTTGTCCGTTTTTGTGCTGGCCGTGTTGGCACTCACGTTTTACCAAGAGGGCAAGTCAGAAAAATCGATCCAGGCCTTGCGCGACCTCACCCAGGCCTACGCCCAAGTGGTGCGCTCAGGCCAAGTCATCAAAGTGCCTGCACGCGATGTGGTGGTCGGGGATTGGCTGATGTTGTCCGAGGGAGATCGGGTCGCTGCAGATGGCCGCCTCATCCGTGTCGACCACCTGCAAATCGACGAATCCTTGCTGACCGGGGAATCGGTGCCGGTCAACAAAGCGCCACCAGACAATGCCAACGTCTCAGCCGATGGCAGAGTCAGCGCAGGCACCTTTGTGGTAAGGGGCCAAGGCTTGGCCGAAGTCACGGCCACCGGCAGCCAGAGTCAGATTGGGCGAATCGGCTTGTCACTCGCCCAACTGCACGCAGATGCCACCCCCCTGCAAAAGCAAACCGCACGGCTGGTGAAAGTGCTGGCCGGCATCGTCGGCATTTTGTGTGTGGCCATGGTGATCACTTTGGGCATTCGAACAGGACAATGGTTGCCTGCGCTGCTGTCTGGCATTGCCCTGGCGATGGCCATACTGCCCGAAGAATACGCGGTGGTGCTCACGATTTTTCCGGCCATGGGTGCGCACCGTCTCGCGCACGAAGGTGTGCTCACCCGGCACATCAATGCGATTGAGACGCTGGGAGCCACCAGTGTGCTGTGCACCGACAAAACCGGCACCTTGACGGAAAACCGCATGACCGTGACGGCGCTGGCCGCTCCGAAATACCGCGATCTCAACCACAACGCCGCCGAGCAAGCCGAAGTCGCGACCTGGAATGCAGCGGCAGGTGGACTGTCTGAAGCTTTTTATGCATTGGTCGAGCACGCCATTTTGGCCAGTGCGCCTGAACCATTTGACCCCATGGAAGCGGCATTCCACGCCATGGGCCAACAGCATTTGAGCGACACCGGTCACCTGCACAGCGACTGGGCACTGGTGCAAACCTACGCACTCAGCACTGCCTTGAAAGCCATGTCGCATGTCTGGCAAATGGATGCCGGACCTGCACGCACCGTCTCAGCCAAAGGTGCCCCCGAAGCGGTGATGGACCTGTGCCACCTGACACAGGCACAACGCCAAACCTGGGGCCGCGCAGCAGACGACATGGCGGCGCAAGGCTTGCGTGTTTTGGCCGTGGCACAAAGCCGCTTTGTAGGCGACAACTGGCCAGACACCGCGCATGCTTTTGACTTTCAGTGGCTGGGCCTGATGGGCTTGACCGACCCGCTGCGTACGGAAATCCCCCAAGCCGTGGCCGAATGCCAATCGGCAGGCATTCGGGTGATCATGATCACTGGGGACTACCCGACCACAGCGCGTGTGATCGCATCCCAAGCCGGTTTGCCAGATGGCGAAACGCTGACAGGCGATGCACTGGATCAACTGAGCGATGTGCAATTGCGCGAAGCCCTGCCCCGTGTGACTGTCTGCGCACGCATCGCACCGCACCAAAAATTGCGGATTGTGCATGCACTGCAAGCCAATGGCGAAGTGGTCGCCATGACCGGTGACGGCGTGAACGATGCACCCGCCTTGAAAGCCGCCCATGTGGGCGTGGCCATGGGCGCACGGGGCACCGATGTCGCGCGCGAAGCGGCAGACTTGATCCTGGTCGACGACAACTTCGCGTCGATCGTGCGAGGCATCAAGGTCGGCAGGCGCATTTTTGGCAATCTGCAAAAGTCGATGCATTACATCTTCGCCATCCACATTCCCATTGCGGGCATTGCGCTCTTGCCCATGATGATGGGCTGGCCGCCATTGGTGTTGCCATTGCATGTGGCCTTGCTGGAGTTGGTGATTGACCCTGCATGCTCGGTCGCATTCGAGAATGAGCCTGCCGATGCGGATGTGATGCAAAAACCACCACGTGACACCCATGCCCCCTTGTTTGGAGTTCATGCCATCGCTTTGGCCATGGGGCAGGGCTTGTGCGTGTTGGCCAGTGTGGCACTGACATTCTTTTGGGCCCAGACGAGAAATGACTCCGGGGCCAACGCCCTCCTGAGTGAAGAACAAATCCGCGCCATGGTCTTCATCACCTTGATCGCAGGCAATGCAGCGCTCATCTTGGTCAACCGGGCTGGTGGCGGGAAATTTTGGCGCAGTTTGCGCACCCCCAACCGTACGGCCTATGCCGTGATCGGATTGGCCATGGCATTTCTGGCCTTGGCCATCCACTGGCCCTGGCTGGCCACGCCCTTGAAGTTTGAACCGATCACTCTTTGGCCAACAGTCATCGCCCTGGGCTCAGGCCTGCTCAGTTTGATCAGCGTCTCGGTTTTGCAATGGGTGGTCGCGGCGTGGTCGCAAAAATCGAAATACCAACGCTGATCAGAAACCGCCACATCGCCATCTGGTTCCACATGGCCTCAGAGCTCAGGCCAGGTCACCACCACGCGCAAGCCCCCAAGTTCTGAACTGCGCTCAACCAGAACCCGCAACCGGTAACGCTGCGCCAAGCGCCGCACGATGGACCAGCCCAAGCCACTGCCATCTGCACCATTTGCGGCGACTCGGAAAAATCGATCCCCCAAACGCGCCAAATCTGCATCGCTCAGACCCGGACCACTGTCCTCCACCACCAGTTGCGGCAGCGGTGTGGCATGCCATTGCACATGGATACTCGCGCCTTCGGGGCTGTAGCGTTGGGCGTTGTCCACCAAATTGCCCACCAGCACACCCACCAAACCAGGTGGCATGGCGAGTTGCAAACTGTCTGGCGCATTCAAACTCAGGTGCTGACGTCTGGCCAAAGCCTGTGGCCCCAAATCCGCCAAAGTCGCACGGGTTTCAGCCACAGCATCGCAAGGGCCCACGCCCACAACGGCTTCATCGGCCTCCAGTCTGGTCAACTGCAGCAACTGGGCCACCAAGCGTGTGGCGCGATCACAGCCTTGCAACACGGCATCCAGAGCGCTGTTCCGCTCACCGTCCTCCTGGGTGCCACGCGCCACTTGCGCCTGCATGCGGATGGCGGCAATCGGCGTTCGCAGTTCATGGGCGGCATCGGCTGTGAAGCGACGCTCCCCTTCCATTTGCAAGGCCATCTTTTCAAACAAGCGGTTAAGCGCCTGAACCAAAGGTTTGACCTCCATCGAAACTTGCTCGTTCAGGGGCTGGCGGGCATCGGCATGCCGTTGAGACACCGATTGGCTCAACTGGCGCAACGGCACCAGCGACCTGAAGATCACGCCCCAAATCAAAAAGGCCAAAACAGGCAAGGCCAGCAGCATTGGCACGATGGCAGACTTCAATCCGGCCATCAAAATATCATCACGCGCCGAATGCAACTCAGCCACCACCACCCAAACACCGTCTTCACGTCCGGGTGTTGCAAAGACGCGCCAGTATTTTTGGCCCTGCCATTGATCGGAAATACCGCTTGCGCCCAAGGGTGCAAAAGGCACCATCGGGGCTCCGGCTGAACGCGCCAACAAAGTCTTGTCGTGCCAGATCTGGAACGCCACGCGGGGCTGGTATTTGTGCAATACCGCAGCGGTCGTGAAGTCGTCATCGTGCTCATCGTCTGTTTGAACAGCCAACACGGCGGCAGTTTGGGCCAGGTGGGCGTCCAGCAGCTCACTGAGTTCATGCGCCGTATTGAGCCAGGTCATCACCAGCACCAGCGCCCAAACCAGGCCCGTTGCCAGCAACAGGCTGAATGTCAAACGCCATTGCAATGATGACTGTGACCAGGATTTCATGCCGTGCCCTTGTGAGCTGTCACAGCATCCGGCTTGACCTGTTGCGGCATCATGTAGCCCACACCGCGCAAAGTTTCGATCACGTCCGAGCGGAGCTTTTTGCGCAGGTTGTAAATGTGAACCTCCACCGTGTTGCTGCTGACCTCGGTGCCCCACTGATACAGCTGCTGTTCAATCTGTGTGCGGGTCAAAACCCGCCCTGCATGGAGCATGAAAATTTGTAAAACCTCATATTCACGCAGTGACAACTCAACCAAGCGATCGCTCAGCCAGACTTGTCGCGATGCGGGGTCCATGCGCAAAGCACCCACCTCCATCATGGGTTCGACAACCCCATGGGCCCTGCGCACCAAAGCACGCAAACGTGCAGCCAATTCCAGCAAATCCACCGGTTTGACCAAGTAGTCATCTGCTCCGGCATCCAGCCCGGCAATCCGATCGGGCACACCATCGCGAGCGGTCAGGATCAACACAGGTGTCGTGATTTTTTGTTGTCGGACCGTGGCCAGACATTGCATGCCATCCTGCCTGGGCAAACCCAAATCAAGCACACAAGCCTGATAAACACCGGTCAACAATTCACGCTGAGCCGCCACACCATCTCGAACCCAGTCGACTTGAAAACCTTGTTGCTGCAAACCCGCCCGGAGGCCAGACCCCAGCAATTGATCATCTTCGGCCAATAAAACGCGCATGTGCAGTACCTGACTTTCCATTCAGAAAAACATCAATCATCGTCTTCTTCAGATTGTGCCTTGCCTGATACCGAGTGCGATCCATCCGGACCGCCGCTCGTCTGCAATGGTGGACCCGACTGCCATTGCCACACCCAAAATGACAGCACCGCCGTCAGCAACACAGCCGCCAACACCGCATGGTTGCGCTTGACCAAATCCGGCCCAACGCCAGGCACGCGCCCCGTGAGCATGGGCGTGGCCAGATTGCGACGGCGCAACAAACTGAGCGCCAGCACACCGCCAATGTGAGCCAACACGGCCATCAGCATGAAATTACCGAAAAACTCATGCACTTCTTCCATCCAGTCACCCGTCCACTCTTGGTAGGTCACATAGCCCGACACCACCAAGGGTGCGATGGCCAACAAGAGCAGTGCCACCGACACCGCCATGTACAGATTCTGAGCTTGGCTCCAGGATGCCTGGCCTGCTCGCAGTCCCTGAAACCAATTGCCCAAACCGCGCAGCTTGCCCCACAAGGCTGACAAACGTGCATGACGGGGCCCCAGCACGCCCCAGACCACACGAGCCAACAGCAAGCCGCCCAAGGTATAACCCAAGCTCACGTGCACCCATCTGAAAATTTCACTTTCAGCTGTGACGTAGGCCCCCACAAAGCTCAAAGCCAGCAAGGCATGCAAGGTCCGAGTGAAAGCATCCACGGTGCAGCGAGTGGGTGTGGGCACGCCATGGCGCGCATCGGCAACTGAAGAAATGTTCGACGTCATTGAGGGACTCCTTGTACACATGTGCGTGACGTATGGCTTGAAGAACTGGGATGTAAAGCGACCTGTCAGCGCGGAATCCGCACCTGATGCTCATCAAAGTTCCCCGCGTCGGCTTGGGTATGGCAGGCGCTGCACTGCGCGGCACTCTTGATGCTGGCCCGCTTCCAGACCGAGGATTCCACTTCGCGATGTTTGCGAACAAACCAGGCCGATCGGGTGATCCGGTCGTCGGCCGGCTCTTCGCGCACACGTTTATAAGTGCCCGCATTGGCTTGCAACCAGGCCCCAATTTGCTGAACTTGTGCAGGTTCCATCGCCGCATCGCTGCCGTAGTGCCGATCCAGCCCATGGAGGATGCGTCGCCAAGACGCCGCAGGCAACAGGCCCGGCGGATAGGCCATGTGACAGGCCGCACATTCTTGTTTGTACACGGCAGGCACTTGTGCAGGCATGAGTCGTCCATCGGCCCATGCCGAGACAAAGCCACTCCAACCTGCACAAAATAACACCACCGATTTGATGCACATTGATTTCATCATTTCAACCCGATCAGGTAAGCCAGCACGTCGGCCTTTTCAAGCGCCGTGCACTCACGTGACAAAACGTCCTTGCAGTTGCGCTTGAACCATTTGTCAACCTTGGCACTGTCGGTGAAGCGTTCGGCATTGAACCCCGGTGCCAACGCAGAGATCTTCTTGCCTGTAGAGGCGTGCTTGCTGTCCCGCGTAGGGGGTTGACCGTGGCATGACGCGCACGACCACTCACCGTTATGACGCCGTCCGAAAAAAACCTGTCCCCGGCCTGCATCACCCGGCTGCCCTGCCGCCTGTTGCCAACGTTGCAATTCGCTTTGGGGTGTAGCCGCTAAAGCCACAAGCGGCAACATCAAGGCACTGATGGCCAAGGCAGCCACTTTTGCACAGGAAATTTTGTTCAAGCTCATCATGGATTCGACCTTTCATGGCATCTCAATTCAGAGATTAAAGATCGTGGATGAAGCACGGCTTAAACAAAAAATCCCATAGGCCAGAGCACAAACACTCTGACCTGTGGGCGGATGAACCCCGATCAGGCTTGTGGTGCCTGCCCCTCTGACCCCTCGTACACACTGCCGCCAAACTTCAAGGCCGTGTGCTCACGCTTGGATTGCAGCAAGGGGTACCACATCTGGTGGTACCAGCGCTCCTGACCAAACAACTTGTCATCGATCAAGCCGACCTGCGCAGGGTAGCGGCGTGTGATGTGCGCGCTGCCAAAAATGATGTCCCACAAAAACAGCAGGTTGCCAAAATTGCCTTTGTAGTGCCCCACACCATCGGCATTGGAGATCGCATGGTGCGCCCAGTGCGTTGCCGGTGTTGAAATGGTCCGCTCCAGAACCCACATGACCGGATGCAATGCGCGGATGCGGTACAAGGGCTCGTCCCAGCGCCAAGCGCTGTGCGCCCCCAAAATGACAAAGAGCTTGACCACGATGTAGCCCGCGTAAACCATGCCCCCAAAACCCAAATACAACAGAGCGCCTGCAAACCAAAGGCCCGGCATCATCAGGTAATAGAAGAAATTGTTGCGGAACGTCACCCGAATGCTCATGTACTCGGCAGAGTGGTGCGCACGGTGCAAAGGCCACAGGAACGAAGTGTGCGACAAGCGGTGCCACCAATACTGCGTCATGTCATCGAACACCAGCAAAACACCCACCATGCCCCACCATGGCATGTCAGCCAGCACACCCTTGTATTGCGGAACCCACAAGGCCCCCAGTTTGGCCGTGACAAAAATGGCCAAGGGCTGCGTCACAGCCAGCACGCTCAGAAACATCAACAGCTCAAGTTTGGTGTCATTGCCTGTGGCATGGACGGTTTGTTTGTAGCGTCGACTGACAAACTCCATGGTTGCAAAACCGACAATGGTGCAAAGCACCAACGCGTTCTGTATCTGTGCAGCGGTCATGGATGTGTCTCCTCTTATGGATCTGCGACCCTCAAGACGGTAGAGGGCCAGATGCCGCTTAAGGTATCAAATCATCCAAGGATCGAACATCCGGGTATTCCCCTTCCTGCTTGCGCGTGATTAAAAAGGATTCAATGTATTTCATGAATTCCAGACCATCTATGGCGATTCACATGGGTGCCAAGACCTCGAATATCGAGTACGTCCATTACCCTCCCACATAACGCTTTCTCCAGAAAATGAGCGCCAACCCGATGGCAACGAAGCCCATGAACACCTCGGTCAAAAACAAGCCATGGTCGGAATGCAGGGCCGGAAAATTTTCAAAGTTCATGCCGAAAAATCCGGTGATCAAATTCAACGGCAAGAAAATGGCTGTCAACACCGTCAAGGTGCGCATGATGTCGTTGGTGCGGTTGCTTTGTGCGTTGAAATGCATCTGAACAGCCGTCTCCGCGCTTTGCTCCAAACGCCCCACATGGTGCACCACGCGTTCAATGTGCTCCAGCACATCCCGGCTTCGAACCTTCAGCATCTCCAGGTATTCAGGCAGCAAAACATCATCGACTTTCCAGGCATCCAGCGCGTCAATCCAATCGGTAATGGCTGCGCGCTGGTCTTCACACACCTCGTCAAGATAGTGCAATGTCAATCGGGCGTTGAGCAAGGCACTCCAGTCGTTGAAACTGGTTTTAGGATTGATCAACTCACTTTGCCAATGATCGAGCTGACGGGTCAATTCACGCCGCAAATCAAGATACCCATCCACAACGCTGCTGACCATGCGCAACATCAAATCGGCTGAATTGGCGGGCAATCTGTGGGCTGCCTGAACGAATGAAGAATGAGTCGCACTGAGCATGCGGGCGGCAAACACATCGCGCACACTGCAGTCGGCCGGATGAACAGAAATGACCACGCGATCCAGCACCAAAAAAGCGACGGGGCTGGTGTCTATTTTTCGCAAAATGCTCGGACCACCTCGGGTGTTTTCCTGATGCAGGATTTCACCGGGTTTGGACACATCGGTTTCAGTTCGTCCCCGAGCCAGTCTGCGAAAAACCAGCAAATCGTAGTCTGCCGTGAAATCATAATGAGATGGCAACTGGTTGTTGAGCAAATCCTGCAAGTGCAAGTCATAAATTTGCGCACCGCAATGCGCCAACAAGAACGCCTGGACCTGTTGCTGCAATATTTCAAATTCGCGCCGCGCAAAAGCCATCCACAAGAACCCCTGCAGTGGCAATGCCAGCGGCAATATGGCTGACTCTTGAATTTGGTCTTTTTGAATCGAAAAAATACGCATATCGCCCTTTGCAGAAATCAAGCTCAAAAGACCATGCTGAACCGCCGTCATGAAAGTGTCATGACAATCTCAAACAACAGGGGGCGACTTGTCATGAAATTTTCATCAAACAACACGACAGTGGAAGGCTGTTTCTACTTGATGAACTGACATGACGCCGATTAACCACATCAACGAAGACCAGATGCGCCAGCTGCGCGAAGACTTGCTCGACAGCCTCGACGAAGAACTGGAGCTGGAACTGGACGACCGCTGGGGCACAGAGGGCGCCGCCAATGACTCGACCGTAGGCGAGAGGGCTCACTACTTCCGCGAACTGTTGCGTCTGCAGTCGGAACTGGTCATGCTGCAGGACTGGGTGGTCAAAACCGGTCACCGCATGGTCATCCTGTTCGAAGGCCGTGACGCTGCCGGCAAAGGCGGTGTGATCAAACGCATCACGCAACGCCTGAACCCCCGCGTGTGCCGGGTGGCTGCCCTGCCCGCCCCCAACGACCGCGAAAAAACCCAGTGGTATTTTCAGCGCTACATCTCGCACCTGCCTGCAGCTGGCGAGATCGTGCTGTTCGACCGCAGCTGGTACAACCGCGCCGGCGTTGAAAAAGTCATGGGCTTTTGCAACGACGAAGAATACGAAGAGTTTTTCCGATCCGTGCCCGAGTTTGAAAAGATGCTGGTGCGCAGCGGCATCCAGCTGGTCAAGTACTGGTTCTCGATCACCGATGACGAGCAGCATGCCCGCTTTCTGGGTCGCATTCATGACCCCCTCAAGCAATGGAAGCTCAGCCCCATGGACCTGGAAAGCCGTCGCCGCTGGGAAGACTACACGCGCGCCAAGGAAACCATGATCGAGCGCACCCACATCCCCGAAGCCCCTTGGTGGGTGGTGCAGGCTGTGGACAAGAGAAAAGCCCGACTGAACTGCATTGACCACCTGTTGGGCCAGGTGCCTTATCACGAGATCGAACACCCAGAAATCAACTTGCCCGGTCGCGTGCGCAATCCAGACTACATCCGCCACCCGGTGCCGTCAGAAATGGTCGTTCCAGAGAAATACTGAAACGATCACCGGCGCACCCCGCTGCTTCAGGCGGGCTTCCTCAACAAGGCCTGCCCCATCTTGATGCGTTGGCCCGTGGCGATGCCATCGGCCCACTCAAAACCTGGCGGCACAAACACCAAAATGGTTGAGCCGTGCTCGAACCAACCCATCTCTTGGCCTTTGGCGTATGCAGCATCGCAAGGCATTTCGTTCGGTCCCTTGTAGCGCAGATTCAGCAAAACATCGACCGCATGAAAGCGCATGCTGGCCACCAGCACAGCGGCCACCGGCACGATCAAAAATGGCACCCCGTCTTGCGTCTGCATGTGCAGGACAGCGCGTTCGTTCTTGCAAAACAGTTGCTCGACGCGCTTGAGCGCAACGGGATTGACATTCCACGTGTCGCCCGAGATGTAGGTCACATGCTTGAGCTGCACATCGTGGGGCGCATGGAAACGGTGGTACATGCTGCTGGTCAAGCGCAAGGTCAGGTATTTGCCCACCTCCAGCGCACCAGGCCACGCACGACACTGTTCCGATTCACCCAATAAGCTGTGCAGCTGGTAAGGGAAACCTTTGGCCTGAAAGACCTGCCCCTGGTGAATTTCACCGCAAGCGCCCACGATGGCATCGCACGGCGAAGTCATGAAAGAAGGATCGGCATCCACAACTCTGGCACCCGGGACAAGTTCGCGTGTGAAGCAGGCGTGCAGGCTTTCGAATTCCTTTTGCTTTGCATCACTCAAATCCAGGTCTGTGAACAGACGCCAAACCGCGATGGATCCTTTGACCACCCAGGGGTTTCGTATCTGGCTCCACCAGCCCATGAAACGTGTCAGGGTGATGCGTGGAATTCGGTTGGTCAGCAAAAAGTTCAGGTCTTCTTGCAGCATCCATTTTTGGAACAGTGGGCGAATCTTCATCATGTTGTCACTCAAATTGAATAAAAAGAAATTTCATTGACACAAGGAAATTGACTGTGAACCCCACTTGGATCAGTTTGGCCGTTTTGGCGGCGCTGGCACCCTCCCTGCAAAGACGCATCCAGCTGTCCAGGGCCAAGCACCGCTCGCTGGCTGGCCACTCGCGCATGGCCAAGCGGCTCGCCCGCTGGTTGCCTGGATACAGCTTCGACGAGCCTGCATTCTTTGGCTGCGATGACGCACCGGCAGAGATTCAGGCTGGACGCCGAGCCGCGTTTTTCGCGATGGCCAACACGCTCCAAACACGGCATCGCCTGAGCATCGAAGCCACTGCGGCTGCGCGCGAAAACATCTCGGACATGCAGTTCATTGCCGCCTACCGGGTGCCGTTCCAGTTCAGTCGGCTGGTCCGCGAGCACTTGAAGGTCGGCTCTTTTTTGCAGTCGGCACAAGGCGTGCAGGTCACCGATCTGGATGGACATGTGTTTTACGACCTGACGGGCTCGTATGGCGTGAACGTGTTCGGTGCCGACTTTTACAAGCACACCATGACCGAAGGTCTGGCCCGCACCCAGGCGCTGGGGCCGGTATTGGGCTCTTACCACCCGGTGGTGGCCACCAACGCAGAACGCCTCAAAGCCTTGTCGGGCATGAACGAGGTGTCCTTTCACATGTCCGGCACCGAAGCGGTCATGCAGGCCGTGCGCTTGGCCCGTTACCACACACGCCGCAAAAACATCGTGCGGTTTTGCGGGGCTTACCACGGCTGGTGGGAAGACGTGCAACCCGGCCCGGGCAACCCCATGCCACCACGTGAAACCTACACACTCAGCGACATGAACGAGCGCAGCCTCGATGTGCTGCGCACTCGCAAAGACATTGCCTGCGTGCTGGTCAACCCCTTGCAGGCGTTGCACCCCAACGCCAACGCACCAGGTGACTCCACCTTGGTGGACAGCAGCCGCCGTGCCGCCTACGACCGACAGGCCTACACCGCATGGCTCAAGGCCTTGCGCCAGGTCTGCACGGACAAAGGCATCGTGCTGATTTTTGATGAAGTTTTTTTGGGTTTTCGACTGGCCACAGGGGGTGCACAAGCCTACTTTGGCGTGCAAGCCGACATGGTCACTTACGGCAAAACTCTGGGAGGCGGATTCCCTGTGGGCGTGGTGTGTGGCAAAAAAGAATGGATGCACCGCTTTCATGAAGACCGCCCTGCGGACATCTGCTTTGCGCGTGGCACCTTCAATGCCCACCCCGTCGTGATGGGGGCCATGTCGGCCTTTCTGGACCAACTCGAAGCACCCGAAATTCAGGCCATTTACCAAGGGCTGGATGAACGCTGGAACGCACGTGCGCAACACTTTAACCGCGTGATGCAGGCTGAGGGCTTGCCACTGCAAGCGGCCAACATGTCGAGTGTCTGGACACTGTTTTACACACAAGCCAGCCGTTACAACTGGATGCTGCAGTACTACCTCAGGCTGCATGGTCTGGCACTCAGTTGGGTGGGGACAGGACGTTTGATCTTCAGCCTCAACTACAGCGACGCTGATTTCGAGGCCGTGGTTCAGAAGTTTGTATTGGCCGCGCAGCAAATGAAAGAGGATGGTTGGTGGTGGCACACACCTGCACTCACCAACAAATCCATACGCCGCCGCATCCTCAAAGAAACCCTGTTTCGCTGATTCAACCCCTGTTCAGGTGCAGGCACCTGAACAGGCCATCAAGAAACGTCATTCATCGACTGGCGTGCAAATCGTGGTCAGCAAAACGCTGACCACGCAGCAATTGCCAAGGGGCTTTGTGGTACAGGTAGATGTCGTGGAAAGGGTCGGTCAGTATTTTGCTCATCCAGACCAAGCCGGTCTGAACATCTTGCAGAATGAACAAATGCACGGTGCGAAACAGCAAAGCCGCAGCGCCAAGATACAACCAGGCATAGCCCACTGCACGCAAGAATTCAGGCAGTGTTTCATGCTCTGGCAACACCCCCAGGAAACCCGGATTCATAAAAATAAGCAAAGGCAACAAGGCCCAGGCGCTCAACAACACCACTTTGCGGCGCAGGTTGTAACCCACCTTGATCTCTTCCTTGAATTCGTTGGTGGCTTGATTGACGTGGTCATAGCCCAAAGGCTCAAAGAAAAAATGTCCTGCTTGTCTGGATGTCATGGACACCAACCAGGCCACCAAGGCGGCTACCGAGGGATCAATGAACAACAGCACGTAAGCTAAAACAAAGGCCATGGCACTCAAAAAATGCAAGGACTGGTTGATGCGGCAGTGGTGGTAATAACGATGATCGTCCCAACGCTGCACCCGCAAAGCTTCTAAGAAATCTTTCACACGCTCACCTCTTGATAGACGAACCCTGATCATCAGGACTTCGTGTGAAAAATCGATGACAACACACCTTTCAAGGTATTGAAACATGGCATTCAAAAATCTGTCTTTGTCATCAAGTTGTTAAACACGGTCGTCATGATCCAAGTCATGGACCTTTCACAAACCGACCGAATTTTGGTGGAAAACTTTGAACCAGCGTCCGCCTCAATGCGGATTGCCGTGGTCACAGAGACGTGGCCGCCCGAAGTCAACGGCGTTGCACTCACGCTGTCCAAGTTGATTCACATGCTGAGTCAACGCAACCACACCATCCAATTGATTCGCCCTCGACAAGACAAAAATGATGCAGGCGCCGATCAAATCGGTTGGTCGGAGATGTTGATGAAGGGCTTACCCATCCCTCACTACCCTCAGTTGAAGTTGGGACTGCCCAGTAAAAAAGCACTTGTCAAAGCCTGGAGTCATAAAAGACCGGACTTGGTTCACATTGCCACAGAAGGGCCATTGGGTTGGTCCGCCTTGCAGGCGGCCCGGGTCTTGCGCTTGCCCGTCACGTCTGACTTTCGAACCAACTTCGCCAGTTACAGCAAACACTACGGCGTTGGCTGGTTGAGCAAACCCATCATGGCCTATTTGCGGAAATTCCATAACCGGACTGCCTGCACCATGGTCCCGACCCATGCACTGAAAACACAACTCCAAAGCTGTGGCTTTGACAACCTGCGTGTTGTCGCACGCGGAGTGGACACACAGCTCTTTCATCCAAACCAACGCAACGAAGTCTTGCGCCAATCGTGGCAAGCCGATCAGAAAACCACCGTTCTTTTATCTGTCGGTCGCTTGGCTGCCGAGAAGAATCTGGATTTGATCGTGACCACCTACCAGACACTCAAGCAAAGTGGTCGTTCCGTGAAATTGGTTTTTGCCGGTGATGGCCCTTACCGGGCGACACTTCAGGCCCATTGCCCGGATGCGTATTTCATGGGCATGTGCAGCCACGCGAAACTGGCAGAGCTGTATGCCAGCGCTGATCTATTCTTGTTCCCCAGCTTGACGGAAACTTTTGGCAACGTGACCTTGGAGGCACTGGCCAGTGGCACCCCGGTGCTGGCATACGACTGTGCAGCCGCCACCGAGTTGATCAAGGACACTTACAACGGATGGCTGGTCGAGGGTGAGGACCCACAACGCTATGTCCTCAAGGCCCTTGAAATCACCCAGCACGCCAACACCCTTGCAAACGCCCGGCAGCACACACACACCAGTATTCACCAATGGGATTGGCAGGAAATCACACGACAGGTCGAGGTGATTTTTCGCATGGCAGCGATGAACAGCGGGAATATCTGAGCGGGAAATTTTCTGTCAGTGAAGTCAGCATGTGAGCAGTGTCTGCCGCAAGCGCTCATTTAGCGCGCAATGGCCACCTGATTTTCAGACGCCACGGCATGACCGCAGCCAGCAAGGGCAACATCAGCAGCAGCATCACAGACAACAAGGGAACTTGCCAGGCCAACAAGACGCTGTAAGTGCCCAACATGAGCAAAACACTCAAATTTTCATTGAAACCCTGCACAGCGATGGAGCGGCCTGAAGTCAGAATTTTTTGACCCCGATGCTGCAGCAATGCGTTCATCGGAACCAGCAGCATCCCTCCCGCGCATCCAGCCAGTATCAACAAGGGAACAGCCAGCCACAACGATGTCGTCAGCGCCATGCAGGGCAACAATACCGCCAACACCAGGCCCCAAGGCAATGCGTTGTGGGCATTGAAAATCTGAAATACGTTTGCGGCCATCACCGCACCCGAAATCACACCCACGGCCACGAGGGCCTGCAGATAGGCTCCGTGCTGCAAACTCAAACCAGCAGAGGTCTGGGCCCAAGCCAAAACTGCAAACTGAAGCACCGCCCCAACACCCCAGCTGAGCGTGGTTACGTACAAGGAAACCCCGCCCAAAGGGTCTGCCCACAATTGACGGTTGTTTTTCCAAAACAAAGGCCATTGAATTGAATGCCAAGTCAAAGGGTGCCTTGTGCCTCGGGCATCCATCGAATTCAAGCCCATGTTCAGGCCTGATGACACGATGTAAATCAGACACACCGCCACAAAGGCAGGAAATATCTGCGTGGGTGCAAGTTGTGGAGGCAAGTCCTGGAAGATGGCAAAAGCCTCATTGATCCATGGGTCCTTGTGCCAACCTGTCAGCCACCCGCCCAAGGCCACGCCCAACAACACAGACAAGACCACAGAAACTTCCAACCAAGCATTGGCTTTTACCAGCAAGGAGGCAGGAACCGATTCGGTGACCAAGGCATATTTAGCGGGCGCATAGACAGCAGCCGCCAAACCGGCCAACGCAAACCCAAAAAAGGGATGAACACCGCACAAAAGCAAGACCACACCGGCAAGCTTCAACATGTTCATGGACGCCATCAAACGTCCTTTTGGAAAAGCGTCTGCAATGGGGCCCACCACGCCGGCCAGAACGACATAACTCAAGGTAAATGAAAACTTCAACAAGGGCGACCACCATCCTGGATGGCCCTGCTCTTGTAAAAAGCAAACCCCCAGAATCATCAAAGCGTTGTCTGCCAAGCCACTGGCGAACTGCGCCAGTATCAGCAGATAAAAGCCTTTAGGCATTGACCATCAGATCATGCATCGTCGGGTGTGAACCTTGAAAGACCTCGTCACTAGGCAGCACAGGATCAAAGGACAACAGTTGCACCAAATCGTTGCGACGCCCCACCCCTTGGTAGGCCATGCCCAGCTCACTCAGCGCTTCGGGGTTGTAAAGGTTCCGGCCATCCAGAATAAAAGGCCTGCGCATCAAGGCTTTCATGGCCTCGAAATCTGGGTTGTGAAAAATCTTCCACTCGGTCAAGACCATCAAGGCGTCTGCGCCTTGCAAGGCCTGCATGTCGTCTGAGGCCAATTCAAACCGGTCCAACCAATCGGGATTTTGCTCACAATCGATTCTTAAAACCCGCAGAGCCTCTGGGCCTGCCACCGGATCGCAAGCACTGACCTGCGCGCCACGCATCAGCAAATTCTGAATCACCACTCGGCTGGTCGCCTCACGCATGTCGTCGGTATTGGGTTTGAAAGACAGGCCCCAAATGGCTATTTTTCGACCCGTCAAATCAGCCCCCATGCGCTGTATCAAGCGCTCCACCAACAACAGCTTTTGTTGCGCATTGACTTGCTCTGTCGCGCTGACGAGCCTCATGGACTGGCCGTGTGACTTGGCTGTGCTCACCAAAGCCTGGGTGTCTTTGGGAAAACAACTGCCGCCATAGCCGCAACCGGCATACAAAAAGCTGTGCCCAATGCGACTGTCCGCACCGATGCCCCGGCGGATGTGGTCCACATCTGCACCCAAGACATCGGCCAGATTGGCAATTTCGTTCATGAACGAGATGCGCGTGGCCAGCATGGCATTGGCAGCGTATTTGGTCAGTTCGGCACTGCGCACATCCATCCAGACGGTGCGCGAGTGGTGCCGATTGAAGCTGGCGTACAAATCGCCCATCATGCGTTGGCTTTTGGCCTGATTCACACCATCGTCGACACCGACCACGATGCGATCCGGCCGCATGAAATCGTCAATGGCGGCGCCTTCCTTCAAAAACTCCGGGTTTGAAACCACGTCAAACAAATCAGGAGGCATGCCGCGATGGGCCAACTCATGAGAGATCGCAGATCGAACGCGGTCTGCCGTTCCTACCGGAACCGTGGATTTGTTGACCACCAGTTTGAAGCCCTTGAGGTGACGCCCAATCAGGGAGGCCACAGACAGCACATGGCCCAGATCTGCCGAACCATCTTCTGCGGGGGGTGTTCCTACGGCAATGAAAAGAATGTCGCCATGCTCGATCGCTTCACAGGCATCGGTTGTGAAACGAATGCGGCCATCGGCTCGGTTTCTGGACAAAACCTCTTTCAGACCTGGCTCGTAAATAGGCACATCCCCCTCTTGCAGGGCCCGAATTTTGGCTTCGTCTTTGTCAAGGCAAACCACTTTGAAGCCCAAGTCAGACAGACAAGCGCCTGTGACCAAACCCACGTAACCCGAACCTATGACCGTGATGCGCATCGTTCAACTCCTCGTTGAAATCAATGATTCATCTTTCAAGTGAAATGCTGACGTCAGTTTGGAGAATTTCAGATGACAGTGAAATTCTGTTGGCTTTATTTTGTCGATCACAGTTCCGGTTCAGCTTGCGGGCAAACCCATGATCAATGTGGCGTCTTTGCCCGCTAGATTGCAAGTCCAGCACAACTGTCAAATGCAAACAGTCCTCATGGGTACGGATCTAAGTGACATCCGTGACGCAGGCCTGCTCTGGCTCAACGGCTCAAGCCGTCAACGCAACTTGTTGCAAGTGGGCGTTGTAATGGCTCAAGTCGGGCACAACTTTGGCGGGCACCTTGGCCAAGTCGTCGTAACGGCGCAAACGCACTGCTTCAGTCGCAAAAGGTTGAGAAATGAAGGCTTCGGCCTCGGCCTCGCTAAACACCCCTCCCTGCTGTTCCAGGCTGTGCTTGGATGCGGGCGACAGATCAGCCCAATAACCAGGATCAATCAGACAAAGATAACGTTTGGCATCCACATGCATGCGGATCGGCTCCAGCACTGCATCGGGAAATAAATTGCGGATGAAGGGCAATGCGATGTATTGGTGTAAATCGTCATGCTCGGTGGTGTGCTCTTTGCTGCCATCACGCTCGGCGGCCAACAAATGCCCCAAGTCGTGCAACAACGATGCCACTACGGTCTCTGGCGTTTCACCCGCTTTTTCTGCCAAATCGGCACACTGCAAAGCATGTTCTAGCTGATTGATGGCTTCCATACCGTATTGGTTCTGGCCACGGCGTTGGAGCAAAGTAAGCACTTCAGGCAAGGTCAAAGACATGCTGCACCTCAGACAAAGAGTTGGCGAATGCGGGACGACACCAGGTCAATCAAACTGACGGTGACGATGATGATGAGCATGACGGCACCGGTTTCGGCGTACTGGAAACCCCGGATGATTTCCCACAACACCACCCCAATGCCACCCGCGCCCACCATGCCCACCACCGACGCGGAGCGCACATTGGCCTCCAGCCGGTAGAGCGTGAACGAGATCCACAGCGGGATGACCTGGGGGATCACGCCATACACAATCTCGTGCAGTGCAGAAGCGCCGGTGGAGCGGATGCCTTCGACCGGCTGCGGGTCAATGGCTTCCACGGCTTCGGAAAACAGCTTGGCCAGTGTGCCGGAAGTGTGAATCCACAAAGCCAATACCCCGGCAAATGGCCCCAGGCCGACAGCCACCACAAACAGCATGGCAAACACCATTTCGTTGATGGCCCGGAATGCATCGAGCACCCGGCGCATGGGTTGGTACACCCACCACGGCACGATGTTGGAGGAGGCCAGCAAAGCCATCGGCACCGCCGTCACCACGGCCAATGCGGTGCCCCAAAGGGCGATCTGCAAGGTGACCAGCATCTCATAGACATACAAGCGCCACTGCGAAAAGTTGGGTGGGAAAAACTCCTTCGCATAGGTGGCCATGTTGCCGGAGTCCCGCCACAGGTCTGCCGGCCGCATGTCGGCACCTTGCCAGGAAGCGGCCAGCAAGACAAGCAAAAGGCCCCAGCCCAAATAACCGAAGAGGCTGCGTCGGGACGCCGCCGATGCAGCGAGAGCCTGCATTTTGGAGTTGACCAAGGTGTGGGACATGCGAATCAATTAAAAATGGGGCGCTGTGCTGCACAGTGATGCAACGCAGCGCCGGTCCAAGCCAAACGAATTACTTGAGTGCGGCCAGTTGTTGGTCGATCTCAGCCAACTTGGTTTTCTTGTCGGCTTCTGACAGCATGGTGTCGGCCTCCAGCTTGGTGCGTTTGCCAAACAGGTCCAGCTGGCGAATGGGCTTGAGCTGGTCGTTGGTCGAGGCCTTGAAGCCCGACAACTTGGAGATCTTCATCACGATCTCTTTTTCACGGGCATCGGTCTTGGCGTAGTTGTAGAAGAAGTTTTTGACCTTGAGCTTGGTGGCTTCAGGCAGGTTCTTGCTCATCACCAGCGGGTCCAGTGCGATCAGCGGCGAAGTCCAAACCACTTTGATGTCCTTGAACTTCTCGGGCTGACGCTCCCGGATTTTTTCCAGGTTTTCGCTGTTGTTGGTGGCCACATCCACTTGCTTGTTGGCTACGGCCAATGCGTTGGTTTCGTGGTTGGCGTTGCGCACCACTTTGAAGGCGGTCTTGGGGTCCACCTTGTTTTGGGCGAACACATAAAAGCCGGGCACCAGGAAGCCCGATGTGGAGTTGGGATCGCCATTGCCGAAGCTCAGGTTTTTGGCATTCTTGAACACATCGTCCAGGCCTTTGATGGGGCTGTCCTTGTGCACGATCAGGTGCGAGTAGTAGCCCTGACTGCCATCTGCGTTGACCATCTGGGCAAAAACTTCACCGTTGGAGCGGTCCACCGCTTCCATGGCGGATTTGTTGCCCATCCAGGCCAGCTGCACCTTGTTGAAGCGCATGCCTTCAATGATGCCAGCGTAGTCCGATGCAAAGAAAGCCTTGACCTTCAAGCCGGTTTGCTTTTCCATGTCGTCCAGCAAGGGCTGCCAATCGGCTTTGAGGTTTTGGCTGGCTTCGGTCGAAATGAACCCAAAGTTGATGTCTTGCGCCATGGCGCTGGAAAGGCTCAGGCCCAAAGCCAGTGCCGAGAGGGTTGTCTTGAACATGTCAGGAACTCCGTTGAAGTTAAAAAGAAAAATCAGGCCGCCTGGGCCATGGGCGTGGGCCAGGCCAATACCGGCGCGGGGTGATGCAATGCAGCTGCTGGCGCTTGTGCAGAAGTCAGCAACTCGCTGCCACTCAAAAATTCATCGGCCTGCATGCCGTACAACTCACGCAGCAAAGCAGGGGTCAGGCTGGCCGAGGGACCGTCGTACACCACCTGGCCCTGGTTGAGCGCAATCACACGCGGGCAATAGCGGATGGCCATGTCCACCTGGTGCAAGGACACCACCACCGTGCGGCCGTCTTCGCGCTGGATGCGGGTCAGGATTTCCATGACCTTGCGTGAGGCCTCGGGGTCGAGCGAAGCGATCGGTTCATCGGCCAACACCAGCTGGGCACCTTGCACCAGCGTGCGGGCAATGGCGGCACGCTGTTGCTGACCACCCGACAAAGTCGAGGCGCGCTGTGCATGGCAATCCATGATGCCGACACGCTGCAAGGCGTCCAGTGCCAATGAGCGCTCATGCTGATTGAACCAACGTGCCAGGCCGCGCCACCAGGGCATGGTGTGCAAACGCCCCACCAGCACATTGACCAGCACAGGCAGGCGGTCGACCAGGTTGAATTGCTGGAACACAAAGCCAACCTGCGAACGGATGGTTCGGATGTCCGACGTGATGCGCCCGTTGCGCTGCACACACTGGCCATTGACTTCGATCAACGAGCCTGACCCGGCATCGGCTTCTAGCAGACCCGCCACCATGCGCAGCAAGGTTGATTTGCCTGAGCCTGATGCACCGATCAAGGCCACCATTTCACCGGTGCCAATGTCGATGTTGATGTCACGCAAAGCGTGCTTGCCATTGGCAAAATGTTTGTCGATGTTTTGGATACGCAGTGCCATGTGAATGACTTTCGGAAGATGTCTATACAAGCGGAGTTTGGACAGGCTGTGTGACAGGCTTTTGACACCTGCGGGAAGCTTGCGTGTCAGTGCATCAAAGCACGCGCTGCCCTTCACGCCAAACGGCACGCACCACCGCATGGCGTTGGCCTTGGGGCATGTCCACAAAGCGCACCTGGATCAGGTCGGCGCGCAGGCCTGGGGCGATTTGTCCCCGGTCTTTCAGGCCGGTGGCCTGTGCCGGGTTGTGGGTGACGGTGGCCACGGCCTGCGGCAAGCTCAGGATGCCGTCATCGACCAAGCGCACCACGGCGCTCAGCATGCTGCCGGGCACATAGTCCGACGACAAGATGTCGAGCAGGCCATGGCGTGCCAGTTCGCCCGCCGACACATTGCCCGAATGCGAGCCGCCGCGCACCACATTGGGTCCGCCCATCACGTTCAGCAGGCCATGCGCGTGGGCCGTGCGTGCAGCCAGCACGGTGGTCGGAAACTCGGACATGCTGGCCCCTTCGGCATGGGCTTGCGCCACATGGGCGGCGGTGGTGTCGTCGTGGCTGGCCAGCGCAATACCGTGGCTGCGGCAGTAGTCCACAAAGTAAGCGCGGTGGGGCTGGGCGTAGCGGTCTTGCAACTCGGCCGACAAAGCCACCTGGCGTTCGAATTTTTCATTCGACCAGCCTTTTTTTCCGGTGTAGTAAACGCGGGCCACATCGATGTTTTCCCACTGGCGCTGACCGGGTGTGTGGTCCATCAGCGAGATCAGCGACAAGCGTGGGTGGTCATGGAAGGGCTTGAACAAATCAATGGTGTTGGGCGCAGGCAACTCGCAGCGCACATGCAAATGATGGTCGGCGCGCAGCAGGTTTTGCCGGGTGCACAGGTCGATGGTCTCGATCACCGGGTCCCAGGTGCTGCCGCGCAGGCTGTCCGGGTCGGCATCGCCCACGCCCAGTGCGTCAAACACGGTGGTGATGCCTGCTGCGGCCACCTCGGCGTCGTGCGCCAGCAACGCAGGCATTTCTGCCCACTGCACTTTGGGGCGAGGCATCAGGTGGCGCTCGAAGTTGTCGGTGTGCATCTCCACAAAGCCGGGCATGAGGTAGTCGCCTTCCATGTCCAAGCCTTCGGCACCCGAGGCGCTGCCCTGGTCCACCGAATGGATGCGCCCGTCCTTCACATGTACGCTGCCTTGCACTACTTCGGTGGGCAACACAAGGCGGGAATTTTTGAAGATGGCGGTGGTCAACACAGCGGCATTCATGCGGCGCTCCTGAACTGGGCCACGTCGACACGGCGGGTCGCCACAGCAGCGCCCACATGCGCGTCATGGAAGATGCCCACCAGCGCGGCACCCCTGCCCACGGCTTCGTGGATCAAATCGATCACGGTCTGGGTGTTGGCCGCGTCGAGCGAAGCGGTGGGCTCGTCGAGCAAAAGGATGGGGCGGGGTTTGATCATGTTGCGGGCAATGTTGATGCGTTGTTGTTCGCCACCGGAAAAGGTGGCCGGAGGCAGGTGCCACAGGCGCTCGGGAATGCGCAGGCGGGTCAGCCACACACGGGCTTGTTCGCGGGCGGTTTCCATCGCCTCGGCCTGTTCGGCCACGTCTTCCATCAAAGGCTCGGCCACCACATCGAGCGCCGATACACGCGGGATCACGCGCAAAAACTGGCTGACATAGCCCACCGTGTCGCGGCGCATGCGCACCAGTTCGCGGGGTGAGGCCTGCGCCAGGTCGAGCACCTGACCGTTGGCCTGGCGCACCTCAATCTGCCCACTGGTGGCGCGGTAGTTGGCATAAATGAGCTTGAGCAAAGTGCTCTTGCCCATGCCCGATGGGCCGTCGAGCACCACGCATTCGCCCGGGGCCACCGACAAATCGACCTGGTTGAGCACCTGCAGTTCGGCGCCATTTTGGTGGTGCAGCGTGAAGCGCTTGGACACCTGTTTCATGTGCAGCATCGTGGGGTTTCCGAAAGGTTCAGGGTTGCAAGACAGAAGACACCAGCAATTGGGTGTAGGGGTGTTGCGGGTCATCGAGCACTTGGTCGGTGAGCCCGGCTTCGACCACACGGCCGCGCTGCATGACCATCATGCGGTGGGCCAGCAAACGGGCCACGGCCAGATCGTGCGTGACGATGACCACGGCCAGTTGCATCTGGCGGGTGAGCTGGCGCAGCAAATCCAGCAAGCGCGCTTGCACCGAAACATCGAGCCCCGAGGTGGGTTCGTCCATGAAGACCAGTCGTGGGCGGGTCACCAGATTGCGGGCAATTTGCAGGCGCTGGCGCATGCCGCCCGAGAAGGTGCGCGGCGCATCGTCGATGCGGGCCGCGTCGATCTCGACCCGCTGCAACCAGTCTTGCGCGGTGCTGCGCAACTGGCCGTAATGCTGCTCGCCCAGGCCCATCAGGCGTTCGCCCACGTTGGCCCCGGCAGACACGTCCATGCGCAGACCATCGGCCGCGTTCTGGTGCACAAAGCCCCAGTCGGTGCGGGCCAGCAGGCGCTGCTGGGCTTCGGTCATGGTGTAAATGTCTTGCAGCTGGCCGTCGCGTCCCAGAAACTCGACCTGACCGGCATCGGGTCGGCTGCGCGCCGCAATGGCGTTGAGCAAGGTGGTTTTGCCCGAGCCGGATTCGCCGACCACGGCCAGCACTTCGCCGGGCCACAGGTCAAAGCTGGCCTCGTGCAGGGCGACGCGCTCGCCATAGCGTTTACCCACGCCACGCACGCGCAAAAGTGGCAATGTGTTGTCCAGAGTGTCCATCTCAAATCCCGATCACAAAACTGAAACCGTGCCGCTGAAAACCCAGCGACTCGTAAAAGGCATGGGCGCGTTCGCGCTTTTGGTTTGACGACAGCACCAGCTTGTAGCAAGCGGCTGCACGGGCCTGCTGCTGGGCGTGCTGCATCATTTGCTGGCCAATGCCCTGGCCTTGCCGGTCGGCGCTGACCACCACGTCTTCGACGATGGCCGATGGTGTGCCCCGGTGCGCCAGGTTGTGCATGATGAGCAAGGCATAGGTACCCACCACTTCACCGCCGCTGGCGGCTTTGCTGTTGTTGCCGTTGTCGTTGTTGCAGGCCACCCACAGCCGGTAGCTGGGGTACTGGCGAAACTGCGCCAACAGCAGCTTGGCCTCATCGGGCGTCAGCACCTGGCCGTCGTCCATGCCCGGCTGGGCGTAAAGGGCCAGCACGGCGGGCAGGTCGTCCTCGGTGGCTTCGCGGATCAGCAGGTTCATGACGCGACCGTTCCCAGCGCTGCGGGGATCTGACTCCCGGCCTCATCCTGCCGAGTCTGGCAGTAGTCTGAATCGGAGCACACATGCATGCGGCCTCCGGCATCGTCGGTGATGACTTCGTCCAAAAAGGAATCGGTGGCCCCGCACAAGGCACAAGACGCTTTCCACTTTTGCACTTCAAACGGGTGGTCATCGAAGGCCAGACTTTCCACCGGCGTGTAGGGCGGCACCGCGTAAATGCGTTTTTCGCGGCCAGCGCCAAACAACTGCAGCGCCGGGTTCATGTGCATCTTGGGGTTGTCGAACTTCGGAATGGGTGAAGGCGACATGATGTAGCGCTGGTTCACCATGACCGGGTAGTCGTAGGTGGTGGCGATGTGGCCATAGCGTGCGATGTCTTCGTAGAGCTTCACATGCATCAGCCCGTATTCGGCCAGGCCGTGCAGGGTGCGGGTTTCGGTCTCGCGGGGCTCCAGTCGCTGCATGGGCTCAGGCACTGGCACCTGGTACACGATGATCTGGCCTTCGGTCAAAGGCTTCTCGGGTATGCGGTGGCGCGTCTGGATCAGCGTGGCTTCGTGCGTACGGGTGGTGGTGTCCACGCCCGCAGTGCGCTCAAAAAAGCGGCGGATGTTGACCGCGTTCACCGTGTCGTCCGAACCTTGGTCAATGACCTTGAGCACGTCCTGCGGGCCGATCACCGAGGCGGTGACCTGGATGCCGCCTGTGCCCCAGCCGTAGGGCAAAGGCATTTCGCGTGAGCCAAACGGCACCTGGTAACCGGGAATGGCCACGGCCTTGAGGATCGCGCGGCGGATCATGCGTTTGGTGCGCTCGTCCAGGTAGGCGAAGTTGACTTCGGGGGCGCTGTCTGGGGTGCGGGGTGCGCCGTTTTCGGGGGCAGCCCATTCAGGGAATTCGCGGGGGGCGTTCATGCGGTCTCCTCGGGGTGCTCGGATGCGCTGGCGGCTTGCGCGCGCATCTTGCGCACCAGCTCTAGTTCGGACTGGAAGTCCACGTAGTGCGGCAGCTTCAGGTGCTGGACAAAGCCCGAGGCCTCCAGGCTGTCACTGTGTGAGAGCACAAACTCCTGCATCTGGGCTGGGGACTGGATGTCTTCACCCAGCTCGTCGGCACGCAAAGCGCGGTCCACCAGGCTCATGGCCATGGCTTTGCGTTCGCTGTGGCCAAAGGCCAGGCCATAGCCGCGTGTGAATTTCGGCGGCTCGGTTTGGCTGCCGCCAAACTGGTTGACCATTTCGCATTCGGTGATTTCGATGTCACCGATCGAGATGGCAAAACCGAGTTCTTCGGGTTCGATCTCCACCGCCACCTGGCCCAGCCGCACTTCGCCGACAAACGGGTGGGTGTGCGAATAACCGCGCTGGGTCGAATAGGCAATGGCCAGCAAAAAGCCTTCGTCGCCGCGTGCCAGGTTTTGCAAACGGGTGGCACGGCCTGCCGGAAAGCGCAACGGCTCGCGGGTCAAGTCGGATGGGGCCGGGTCTTCTGCGGCTGGGGCGAAGGTTTCAATCAGGCCTTCCTGGTTGAGCAGGTCCACCACGCGGGGCACGGCTTCGATGGGTGTGGTGGCCAGTTCCGGTGCGGCGTCAGGCGCGTGATCCAAAGTTTGCGCGTCGGCCAGCAAGCTGAAGTCGAGCAAGCGCTGTGTGTAATCGTAAGTGGGACCCAGCACCTGGCCACCGGGCAAGTCCTTGAAGGTGGCCGAGATGCGGCGGTTCAGCTGCATGTGGCTGGTGTCCAGCGGGCAGGTGCTGCCCAGGCGCGGCAAGGTGGCCCGGTAGGCGCGCAACAAAAAGATGGCTTCCACCAGGTCGCCGCTGGCTTGCTTGATGGCCAGCGCGGCCAGTTCAGGGTCGTACACCGAGCCTTCGGTCATGACGCGGTCCACCGACAGTTTGAGCTGCTGGCAGATTTGGGCCACAGACAGTTCGGGCTGGGTGGTGTCACCACGGCGCTGCGCGGCGAGCAGCTTGTAGCTGTTGAGGATGGCGGTTTCTCCGCCTTTGACGGCAACGTACATGTCAGGACTCCGTGGCGGGCAGGATGCGCGTGGTGCGCGGCAGGCCTGCGATTTGGGTGTTGGTGCAGATGAACACGTCAACTCCCCGGGGGAAGCTGGCGTGGTTGTCGGCCCATTGCTGGTTGAAGTCAGATGGCAAACCGCGCACACGCAAATTGCGTTCAGCCGGAATGCCCGGGCCTTGCAAGCGCCAGCCCATGGCATCGGTTTGCAGGCTGTTCACGTCGAGCACGCAGGTGGCGGACTGGTCGGGGTAAGCGTCGCTGCCTCCTTGCAAACTGGCCAGGGCAGGCAGCTCATCACCTTGCGCCACCCATACAAATTGTGCAACGCGGGCATCGACCACGATGGGGCAGCCGGTGTGAAAGCGCAGCCAGGCGGGTGCATCGCTGCTGGCCAAAGTCGGTGACAACCAGAGCGGGGTATCGGCGTCGAGCAAGCCCAGCAGCAATGCCGCTGCCGCGCAATGGCCTTGCCTGGGCAGTGCGGTGTTCAGCGGCATGTCGAGTGGGCGACCCGGGTGCGACAAGGCATTGAGCGCGACGCGAAACACCGCCTGGCTGCCAAAGGCCTCATGGTCGAATCCGGCCACGATGTTTTGCAGGTCAGGGGCATTCATGCTTCATCTCCTTCGTCGTCACCACCGGCTTCGCGGGCCACCGTCAAAAAGTCCACCTTGGTGGTCTGGACGCGTTCGTGGCGCTGGGCTTGCATTTGTTGCAGGTGCTGGCGCACAGGGTCGATCAGCTGTGCTTCGAGCAAGTCGCGCTGCAAGGGGTCTTGCAGCAAGGCGTCGGCCATGGCGGCCAGTTGCGCCTGGCGGTGATTGCGGCCCAGCACATAGGCCACGCCCACCGGGGCATTGACGTCTGCATCGGTGTCGGCACCGGCCAGCCGCAAGGCGCATCGGGTCACGGTGACTTCTCCCAAGTTGAAACGCTCGCCAGTGCCGCCTGCGCGGCCTTGCACCATCATCAAGCCGGTTTCAGGTTTGCGCAGCCACAGCGGCTTGGTGTGGGTGTGGGCCGTCAAAGCCCCGCTGAGCAAGGGCAAAGGTGCCCGGGCCAGCAGCGCCATCCATTCGGGGCGGGAAATTTTCCGGTCCGAGCCGGCATTGTCAAATGCGTGAAACATCGTTGTGGCACCCTGTCACTTGTCTATACAACTCAAACATGGGTGCCAGCTTAGGCAATCCGTGTGTAGCTTTCATGACAGCCATGACCACTTCATTGACGAGTCCACAGCCCCCCACTCAGGACATGCCCGAGCGCGACAGCTTTTGGTCGCGCATCGCGCAGCAACTGGCCGATGCCATTGGGCAAGGGCACTACATGCCCGGTGAACGCCTGCCATCCGAGCACGCTTTGGCGGAACAGTTTGGTGTGAACCGTCACACCATCCGCCGCTCTTTGGCCAATCTGGGCCAACGCGGCCTGGTGCGCTCCACGCAAGGGCGCGGCACCTTTGTGGAAGCGTTTGCGGTGGACCTGGTGCTGGGCAAGCGCACCCGCCACCGCCAAGGCCTGGCGCAAGCCGGCGTGCGTGGCGGACTGCAAATCATCCAGTCAGAAACCGTGCAGGCCAATGCCGATCAGGCCCAGGCTTTGGACCTTGCTTTGGGCAGCCCTTTGCTTTATCTGCAAGTGCTGGGCGAAGGTGCAGGCCAACCGCTGCATGTGAGTGAGCGTTACTTTCCCCTGCCGCGTTTTGCCCGGCTGTCCAATGTTGTGCAAAGCAGTGGCTCCATCACTGAGGCATTCGCACAACATGGCGTATCGGATTACTTGCGACAGGAAAGCCGCATCAGCGCACGCCTGCCCAATACAGAAGTCGCGGCGCTCCTGAGTCAGACCAGCACACGTCCCGTGCTGCTGGTGACCAGCGTGAACGTGGACACGCAGGGCGTGCCCATTGAATACGCCCGCGCCTGGTTTGCGGGTGACCGCGTGACATTGACGGTGAAACACGATGAACTCTGAACGCCATTCAACACCTTACCGCTGCGCGGTGTATTTCGTGCCCGAGGTCCACAGCGACTGGTGGCAAGCGGGCAGCCATTGGCTGGGGCGCTGCGCGGCGAGCGGCGCATCTTATGCACCGCCCGACATCCATGGCGTGACGCCTGGCGAGTTTCAGGCCTGCACCGCCGACCCGCGCCGCTACGGCTGGCACGCCACACTGAAAGCCCCCTTCGCTCTGGCCCCCGGGCAAAGCCTGGACGCGCTGCGCAGCGCCATGCGGGAACTGGCAGACAGCTTGCCCGCCTTTGACCTGCCGCCGTTGCGGGTGTGTACGCACGGTGGTTTTTTAGCCTTGCGTCCAGATGGCGATACCGCGCACATCAACGCCACGGCGGCGGCCTGCGTGAAACGCTTGCACGGCTTGGCACAACCTTTGAACGCAGCTGAATTGGCGCGCCGCCGAAAAGCCCGCCTCACACCCGAACAAGACCAGCTGCTGTTGGAATGGGGCTACCCCTGGGTGCTTGAACATTTTCAGTTTCACCTGTCCCTGACAGGGCCACTCGATGCGGTCTCAGCCGACGTCCAAACCGCTTTGGTACAAGCGGCGCAGGCACGCTTTGAGTCTCTGCCGCCGTGTCGGTTTGCGCACATCGCCCTGTTTGCTGAACCCCAAGCCGGTGCCGATTTTGAATTGATCGAACAAATGGAATTGCGCGGATGAACCAGCGACTGATTTATGTGATGGGGCCTTCGGGAGCGGGCAAGGACAGCGTACTCGGCTGGCTGCGTGAGCACTTACCCCCAGACCTGCCGGTGCATTGGGCCCAACGCACCATCACCCGACCGGCCCTAGCGGGTGGTGAAGCACACGAAGAGATCGACACTGCCAGCTTTATCAGCTTGCGAGACCAAGGCCAATTTGCAATGGCATGGCAAGCCAACGGTTTGCATTACGGCGTGCGTCACGCCGAACTGCTGGCCTTGCAAAAGGGGCAATGGGTCTTGGTCAATGGCTCACGAGGTCACCTGCTCCAAGCGCAGCAAAGCCATCCAGGGCTGCAAGTGGTGCACATCACCGCCGATCCGGCCACGCTGATGCAGCGCCTGACCGCACGCCAACGCGAAACGCCCGAGCAAATTCTGCAACGCGTTGAAAGAGCCAAGGCCTTTGCTGTGCCACACGAGGCGATACAGATTTTCAACAACGGTGCTTTGGAACAAGCAGGGCAAGATCTGCTGCTGGGTCTCAAAAATCTGGAAAATTGGCCAGTGCGATGAGTGTCCTCAGCTGCAATGGTCAATTTCCGTCAACTTGTGAACGGCGCCATCTGCGCTTTCAAAGCGCTGACTGTGGGCTTTGTTTCAGTCGGTCAACGGTTCGATTCGGCTCGCGGGCAACACCAACATGAACGTGGAGCCTTTGCCCACTTGGCTCTGGATGCGAAGTTCCCCCCCATGGCGCTGGACCACGTGCTTGGCAATGGCCAAACCCAGACCTGTGCCACCGGTTTCACGGGATCGACTGCGATCCACGCGATAGAACCGCTCTGACAAGCGAGGCAGATGCTCAGGTGCAATCCCTGGTCCAGTGTCTTTCACTGAAAAAATGGCACCATCCGCTGTGCGTGACCACGCTGCACGAATCACGCCACCGGCAGGGGTGTAGCGTATGGCGTTGCTCACCAAATTTGACATGGCACTGAGCAACTCAGACCGAACGCCCAGCAATGCCCAATCGGGTGCGGGCTCAAAAATCAGATCGTGAACCGGTCCACGATCATCACCCTCTTGACCAGACAAGACCGATGACAGCGCCAGCGCATCCGAAGTCACACGAGCCATCAAGTCGGGCAAGTTGACCTTTTCGTACAAACCAGGAGGTGAGCTGCCTTCAAGCTGTGACAAGGTCAACAAATCGGCCACCAGGCTTTGCATGCGATCGGCCTGAACAGCCATCAATTCCAAATATTGCTGGCGTTCGCTGTCTTCCATGGGGATGGACTGCAAAGTCTCCACAAAGCCACTGAGCACAGTCAAGGGAGTACGTATTTCGTGCGACACATTCGCCACAAAGTCGCGGCGCATGGCATCGGCCAAGGTCACCGAGGTGATGTCACGACTCAGCAGCAACTGCTGCCCTTCACCATAAGCATGGAGCTGCACCGACAACTTGGGTGTGCTTGACACTGAACTGGCACGGCCATCCATGATCACCTCCGAGTCATGATCTCCCGTCGCGAAATATTTCGAAAAAACGGGATCGCGAACCAAATGGACAATGTGCTGCTTCAAATCACGGCTGATATCCAGCCCCAGGTGGCTGGAGGCGGTGGAATTGCACCACTCAATGCGACCTTGTGCATCCAGCAAAGTCACGCCATTGGGTGAAGCCTGAATGGCCTGCAAAAAATACTGCAATCGCTGCTCTGCAACAGTCACTTGATTTTCGCGTTGGCGCAACAAGCGCTGAATGCGATGAGCAATCTCTGACCAGACGCCTTTCCAGGGCACGGGGGTATGCAAATCAGATTCAGACAACCACCGTTCAATGCGGTAGGTTTTCCAGATCACCCCAACCGCACAGACCAAAACGACCAACAGCGCAGCGAGGGCAGCTTCTGTCAAGCCAGCCCACCACCAGACCGACAAAGCCACCACCAGCACTGAAAAAAACAGCTCAATTAAGGAGACAAGCATTCAAACGCCAACCGTTAAATCGCGGGAGAGCCGGTCATGCGGTAGCCTGCACCGCGCACCGTTTCGATCATGCTGCCTGCATCACCCAGCGACTCTCGCAAGCGCTTGACATGCACGTCCACCGTCCGTTCTTCAATGTAAACGTGATCACCCCAAATTTTGTCTAGCAACATGCCGCGCGTGTGCACACGCTCCGGATGGCGCATCAGGTATTGCAGCAACTTGAATTCGGTCGGGCCGACTTTGATCGGCTTGTCTTGCCAACTGACACGGTAGGTATCCGCATCCAGTTGCAATTCGCCAATCTTCACGGCACCACCAGCGGACTCAGGAACCCGACGGCGAAGAACCGCACGGATTCGGGCCAGAAGCTCACGCGGCGAAAACGGTTTAACGATGTAATCGTCAGCGCCTGCGTCCAAACCAGCGACCCGGTCGGCCTCATCACCACGCGCAGTGAGCATGAGGATCGGAATGGCCTTGGTGCGCGCAGCAGACCTCCAGCGGCGTGCCAATGCCAACCCACTTTCACCCGGCAGCATCCAGTCCAGCAAGATCACATCGGGCAAGATTTCGTCCAGTTCACGCTGCGCCGACTCCGAGTCCATGGCCCAGACGGGTTGAAACCCGTTGTGGCGCAAGTTCACCGAGATCAACTCGGCAATCGGAGCCTCGTCCTCGACGATCAGAATTCTGGGCAGGCTTCTCATTGGAACGCTTTTTCGATGTCCGTCAGGGCCGTGTGGCGTACGTCGGCACCCTTGACCACATAAATCACAAATTCAGCAATGTTCTTGGCATGGTCACCAATGCGTTCAATCGCCTTGGCCACAAACAACAGATCCAGGCTGGCCGAAATGGTGCGGGGGTCTTCCATCATGTAGGTGACCAGCTTGCGCACAAAGCCATTGAACTCGGCATCGATCAGATCGTCTTCTTTGAGAATCACAAGTGCCGTATTGACATCCAGGCGCGCAAACGCGTCCAGTGCTTTGCGCAGCAAATCTGAGGCCAAATCTGACGCGATGCGCAACTCGGAAGAAGGCAGGTTGCGAGGACTGCCTTGCTCCAAAATCTGCTTGACCATGCGGGCAATGCGCTCGGCTTCGTCACCAGCGCGCTCCAGGTTGCCGGTGATCTTGGAGATGGCCATCAGCAAGCGCAAATCGCGGGCAGTCGGCTGGCGGCGGGCAATGATTGAAGCCAGTTCAGCGTCAATTTCCACTTCGAGCGTGTTCACTTGCTTTTCGGTGGCAATGACCTGGTTGGCAACTTCCATGCTGAACTGGGCCAAAGAGTAGACAGCATGGCGTGTCTGCGACTCCACCAGGCCCCCCAGCTCCAGAACGCGGGACGACACGTTGGTCAAGTCGGCATCGAATTGGCTAGAAATGTGTTTTTCCATGGTACTTCTCCTGATCAGCCGAAACGGCCGGTGATGTAGTCTTCGGTCTCTTGGCGTGCAGGCTTCATGAAGATTTGCTCGGTCTGCCCAAACTCAACCAACTCGCCCAAATACATGTAGGCCGTGAAGTCAGACACACGCGCTGCTTGCTGCATGTTGTGCGTCACGATGGCCACGGTGTGGTCTTTCTTGAGCTCACTCACCAGCTCTTCGACCTTGGCAGTAGAAATCGGATCCAACGCAGAAGTCGGCTCGTCCAGCAAAATCACCGAAGGCTTGACGGCCACGGTGCGGGCAATGCACAGGCGTTGCTGCTGACCACCGGACAATGACAAACCGCTTTGGCCAAGTTTGTCCTTGACTTCGTTCCAGATCGCGGCCTTGGACAATGCCCACTCCACGCGCTCGTCCATGTCGGCTCGGCCCAAGTTTTCATAAAGGCGGATACCGAAAGCGATGTTGTCGTAAATCGACATCGGAAATGGCGTCGGTTTCTGAAATACCATGCCAACGCGGGCGCGCAGCAAGTTCAAGTCCTGCTTGGCATCCAGCACGTTTTGACCATGCAGGTTGATCTCACCTTCGGCGCGCTGGCCGGGGTAGAGGCTGTACATGCGGTTGAGCGTGCGCAGCAAAGTCGATTTGCCGCAGCCCGAAGGACCGATGAAAGCGGTGACCTTGTTCTCGGCGATGTCGAGGTTGACGTTTTTCAGGCCCTTGAAGGTACCGTAGAAAAAGTTCAGATTGCGAATTTCAATCGCATTCTTCAATGGCAATGGTGAAGTTGCAGGCATGTCAATTCCGATTCATTCAAAAATTAGGCTTGGGATTTGTCGCGGAAAAACACGCGCGCCAGGATGTTCAAAATCAGCACCGTCAAGGTGATCAGCAAAGCGCCGCCCCAGGCCAACCGAACCCAGTTGTCGTAAGGGCTCATGGCGAACTGGAAGATCACCACCGGCAAGTTGGCCATGGGTGCGTTCATGTCGGTCGAGAAGAACTGGTTGTTCAGTGCCGTGAACAGCAAAGGCGCTGTCTCGCCGCTGATGCGGGCAAGCGCCAGCAGTAAACCAGTCATGACACCCGACTTGGCCGCACGCAGCGTGATGAAGGTGGCCACTTTCCAGCGGGGTGCACCCAGCGCAAAAGCCGCCTCGCGCAGGCTGCCGGGCACCAGGCGCAGCATGTTTTCAGTGGTGCGAACCACCACCGGCACGGCAATCAGCGACAGGGCCAGCGAACCAGCCCAACCGGAAAAATGCTGCACCTGCGCCACCAAAATGGCATAGACAAACAGGCCCAAAACAATCGAGGGCGCCGACAACATGATGTCGGTCACAAAGCGGGTCAGTTCGGCTGTTTTGCTCTGGTCGCCATATTCGGCGAGGTAAACCCCGGCAAAGATGCCGATCGGTGTGCTCACAAAGGCCGTGACCAGCACCATCATCAAGCTGCCCACAATGGCGTTGGCCAGACCACCACCATCCGAGCCGGGTGCGGGGGTGGATTGCGTGAACATGGCCCAATCGAGCGCAGCGATACCGTTCGAGAACAGCACGTACAAGATCCACAACAAAACGAACAAGCCGAGACCCATGGCCATCATGGACAAGCTCAGTCCGACCCGATTGGCCAGTTGCCTGCGTTTGTAAATTTTCAAATCCATCAAATTTCTCCTGTGCGGTGCTCAGCTTTTGGTGCCTTTGGCTTTTTCTGCACGGATCAACATGATCTTGGCAATGCTCAAGACAATGAAAGTGATCACGAACAGCAAGAAGCCCAATGCAAAGAGGGTGGACAAATGGAAGTCTGCAGCCTCGCCGAATTCATTGGCCAAGGTGGAAGCGATGGTGGTGCCTGGCGAAAACAGCGATGCGCTCAAGCGCTGTGAATTGCCAATCACAAAGGTCACGGCCATGGTTTCACCCAGTGCACGCCCCAAGCCCAGCATGACGCCGCCGATTACACCTTTTTGGGTGTAGGGCAACACAATGCTGCGCACCACTTCCCACGTGGTGCAGCCCAAACCATAAGCCGACTCACGCAAGATGGGCGGCACGATCTCAAACACATCGCGCATCACAGCGGCAATGAAGGGCAAGATCATGAAAGCCAAAATAATGCCTGCTGCCAAAATGCCCACGCCGTTCATGGCCCCGCCGAACAGACTGCCGATGATGGGCATTTGACCCAAGGTGGACTGCAAGGCAGGCTGTCCGTACTCGGCAAAGAGCGGGGCAAAGATGAACAAACCGAACATGCCGTAAATGATGGATGGCACTGCAGCCAGCAATTCGATGGCCGTGCCCAGGGGGCGGCGCAAATACGTGGGGCAGGTTTCAGTCAGGAACAAGGCAATGCCAAACGACAAAGGCACTGCAATCACCAATGCGATGACCGCGCTGACCAGCGTGCCAAAGATGGCGATCGCTGCGCCGAACTCGTCGTTGACGATGTCCCACTCAACGCGCCAGATGAACTGGAAGCCGAACTTCGACAGCGACGGCCAAGCGTTGATGAGCAAAGAAATGATGATGCCCAAGAGGGCAAACAAGACCAGCAGGGAAAAGCCCAGCGTGATTTTGTGAAAAAAGAAATCCTGGATGCGTTGTCGCTTCACGACGGACAGCATGTTTTGATCGGGCACTTGGCTGGCCGTTTCGATCGAGCCCATAGTTATTCCTTGTGACAACTGCATAGCAAATACCACTGTTTTGAGCAAAGACCCCTCACCCATGTGGGCAAGAGGTCTGTGAAGCCTGCACAGCAGGCTTCAACTCGGTTTACTTGATCTCGGACCAGACTTTGGTGCGGATCTGGCTGGTCAGGCTGTCTGGCAATGGCACATAGTCCATGTCCGCGGCCATTTTCTTGCCATTCTTGAAAGACCATTCAAAGAACTTCAGGACTTCGTCTGACGCAGCCTTGTCGGCGGGCTTCTTGTACATCAAGATGAACGAAGCGGTGCTGATGGGCCAGCTCTCGTTGCCCTTGGCATTCACCATGGACACGCCCATGCCGGGCACGCTGAACCAGTCGGCGCTGGCCGCTGCGGCCGCAAAGGTCAAGTCATCAGGGCTCACATACTTGCCCGCCGCGTTTTGCAGCTGCAGGAAAGTCATGTTGTTTTTCTTGACGTAGGCGTATTCCACATAACCCACAGCACCCTTGACGCGGTTCACGTTGGCGGCCACGCCTTCGTTGCCCTTGCCACCCACGGACGAATCAGCCGGCCACTTCACAGCAGCGCCCTTGCCCACTTTGTCTGCCCAATCTTTGCTGATGGCAGTCAGGTAGTCGGTGAAGTTGAACGTGGTGCCCGAACCGTCAGCGCGGTGCACCACGGTGATGGCCTGGTCAGGCAACTTCTTGCCAGGGTTCAGCGCCGCCAATTTGGCATCGTTCCACTTGGTGATGACACCCATGTAAACCTCGGCCAGCACAGGGCCGGTGATGCGCAATTCGCCGGGCTTGAAGCCTTCCAGGTTCACAACCGGCACAGTGCCGCCCACGATGGCAGGAAACTGGACCATGCCGTCTTTGTCCAGATCAGCACCCGACACGGGCGCGTCAGAAGCGCCAAAGCTCACGGTTTTGGCACGAATTTGCTTCAAGCCACCCGAAGAACCGATGGATTGGTAGTTCAGGCCCACACCAGTGGCGGCTTTGTAAGCCTCGGCCCACTTGGCGTAGATGGGGTATGGGAATGTGGCGCCGGCGCCTGTGATGTCAGCAGCCCATGTGGTGGCAGCCACCACACTCAGGCCAATCGCAGCGATGGCAGATTTCATTTTCAACATGTCAACTCCTGGTTCAGGGTGATAAAAATTCGGGATTCGGACGGGTGCTCACGATAGCTTTTCGGCACCTGTTTCAACTTTATCCACCAATTGTGACAATGCCGTGTCAGAAAACCCTTTGTTTTGATGACGAACACTGGCCGGATCCGCTAAAACTTGGTCCAGATCAAGTTTTCAACCGCCTGAAGGACTAGGCTCATGAGCCTTTCTGTTCTCAAAAAGCATCAAATGTCGAGCTTTCTCTCTGTTTCGGTTCTTTTTGATCTTTCTGTTGCTTTGGGCATTGGTTTGCTGGTCGGGGCCGAAAGAGAGCGCCGCAAAGGCGATGGCCCCTTGCGGCGCTCGGCAGGCATTCGCACATTTGCAAGCGTGTCTTTGTGCGGTTTTGTTGCGCAAAGCCTGGGCTCATGGGTGCTGCTTGGTGCTGCGCTGCTGACCGTGGGCGCATTGGCTTTCGCGTCCTACCGACTGTCTCGCCGTCACGACCCCGGCATCACCTCTGAAGTCGCCATTTTGTTGACCTTTTTGCTGGGGGCCATGGCCGTACAAAACGCGGCTTTGGCAGCGGTCATCGGCATTGTCTTGACTGCCCTGCTGGCGCAACGTGAGCGCCTCCACCAGTTCGTGCGCCAAGCCATGACGCAACAAGAGCTGGAGGACCTGATTGTCTTTCTGGCTTTGGCCATGATTGTGTTGCCACTGGCACCCGACGAATTTGCAGGCCCCTTCAACGCGGTCAACGGGCATCAATTGACACGCTTTGTGATTTTGATGATGACCATTGGCGCCTTGGGGCATGTCTTCAGACGATTGCTGGGGCACCGCGGTGGCTTGGCCTGGGCAGGCTTTTTGGGTGGGTTTGTATCGAGCACAGCCACCGTTGCCAACATGGCCAAATTGTCCAAATCAGAGCCCGCACAACTGCCACTGGCTGCAACAGGCGCTTTGCTGTCCTGCGCATCCACATTCATCCAGTTGGGCTTGCTGGTGGCGATCACCCTGCCTGAATTGCTGGTGCACATGTGGATACCTCTGGCTTTGGGGACAGGCATCGGTCTGGCCCTGGCCGCTTGGCAAGCACGCATCAAGACTGACACGCCAAGCTCGCAAGACATGGCACTGCAAGGCCATGCGTTCGACCTCAAAACGAGCTTGCTTCTGGCGCTGGCCTTGCTCGGCGTCACCGTGATGACCGCAGGCTTGAACCAGCAATGGGGCACGCCCGGCGCATGGATTTCGGCCGCGTTGTCAGGCCTGGTCGATGCACACGCCACCGTGGCCACCATGGGTGTGCTGGTCAAGCAAGACCTGATTTCACACCCGCAAGCACAGGTTTGCATCTGGCTGGCCGTGAGCGCCAACAGCCTGAGCAAAGCATTGATGGCCGTGCTGGTGGGTGGCAAGGCCTTTGCGATGCAGTTTTTGCCAGGCCTGTTCACCCTCATTGCGGCGGTCTGGCTCAGTTTGCTGGTGGTGAATGGGCCGTTTTTTCGCTGAGCCAGACAAAGTGCAATCAAAAAAGGCCACGCACGGGGCGTGGCCTTGGCGTCACCCGGAAAACGGGCAAACCGACTCTGTCGCGTTTACAAGCCGATCAGACCACCGTCTTTGCGTGTGATGACGATGGTGGCCGAACGGGGACGGCCTTTGGGGCCAAAACCCTGATTCCCTGGCCATGTGCTTTGCGGGGCGATGCCCGAAGACAAGGGCTTGGACAGCTCGCCCGGGTGCTGGATGTTGACAAACAAGGTTCGACCATCGGCCGTTTCGGTAATGCCGGTCACCTCAGAACCCTTGGGTGCCACCAGAAAACGGCGCAGTTTCGCTTCACCCAAAGCCGCGCCCAAAAATGTTTCCTGTGTGCCCGTTTGCTCAACACCATTGACGATCATTTTATTTTTGACCGTGACCTTGGCACCGTCCCCCACCTGCCCAGGAATGGCGGCCAGCATCATGCAATTGGTCTCGTCGGTGTAGGCACCATCGTCCGTCTGGATCCAGCAAATGCCGGTGGCTTTGCTGAACCACAGGCCATCCGGCGAAGAAAACGCGTTTTTGGCCGTCAGACCCGACAAGTTGGCATCGCTCATGTCTTCTTCTGCACCAAACAAGAAGATGTCCCAGGCAAACGCTTTGGCGTTGGCTTGGTGTCCCGACTCCCTGAACCGAATGATGTGGCCGTTGGGGTTACCCGAAGACTTGATGCCATCCAGATCCATATAGGCACGTGGATTGGCTGCGTCCACTTTGGAGGGCGTGCGGTTGGCAGCGCTGTTGTTGGTCAACGAAAAGTAAATTTCGCCATTGCGGTGGTTGACGGCACCCCACTCCGGGCGATCCATCTTGGTGGCCCCCACCGCGTCTGCGGCATGGCGGGCATTGACCAATACATCACCCTGATCGGCAAACTTGTAGGCGCTGTGCTGAGCGATGCGCGGGTCGGCGATGTTCAGCTCCAACCATTCGCCCTGACCGCTGGCGTCAAAGCGGGCCACGTAAAGTTTGCCCTCACTCAGGTATTTGTCACCCGCTACCATGCCGCCGCCCACATCACGTGGGTCCCACACGGCAGCGGTCACGAACTTGTAGATGTATTCGTTGCGCGAATCGCAACCCATGTAAAACGCCAAAGGCTCGCCCGCCTTGGGCACACCACAAACGGCGGCTTCGTGGGCGAAGCGTCCCATGGCCGTGCGCTTGGCTGGTGTGGAGTTGGGGGCCAGCGGGTCGATTTCGAGGATGTAGCCAAAGGTGTTGGCTTCATTGCGAAAATCCTTTTCAGCGTTGGCGCCCACAGCGGCCAGATTCCAGCGGGAAAAACGGTCATCTGTCGCAGACACGGTGTGCCAGCCCTGGCTCACGGCTTTGGTGGCACCAGTGGCAGGGGGCTCTGATGCCACGCCATAACGCTTGCGCGAGGCCACTTCTTTGGCCGACAAAGCGGCACCTGCGCCAGTGGTCTGAAAGTAAAAGGCCCAATTTTCTTCGCAGCCCAGGTAAGTACCCCAAGGGGTTTTACCGTGACCACAGTTGTTCAAAGTGCCCCGAGCCATGGCACCGGCCGTGTCCCAACGCGTGACCATGAGGCTGCGAATCTGGTCAATGGCGGCTCGGGGGCCACTGATGCGAACCGGTGTTTGCGCCGTGATGCGACGGTTAAGAGGCGAGTCTTGCACGATGCGCCAGCCTTGTGGTGTTTTGACGATCTCGACCACGCTCACGCCATGGTGGTTGATTTCCTTGAGCACTTCCAGCTCCGGACGTGTGCCCAGATCCCATTGACCAAACTGGTCGAATTTTTTACCACTGACGTTGTTGGAGGTCTGGCCGTTGGGGTGCATGAAATGTGCATCGGCCGAGCTTTCATGGTTCACACACAGCACAGCACGGGCCGTTTCCTTGTCGGAATAGCGGCCATTTGCATCGATGTAATAAATGTCCATGCCGTCATGGTGATCACCAATCCGACGCGACCAGTCGTCGGTCTCGGTGCCCAAGTTGGAATAGGCGGGCAAGCTGGAGTCCAGCGCATCGCCCGTGGCGTGCAAAACGCTGTACTGGTAGCCAGGAGGCAACATCACGTTGTCGAGCAGGCTTTTGTCCACCGCCGCAAAACCCAGCGCGGTGGGCGCAGCGGCCATGCCGGATGTCAAAGTGGCGCAGCCGGGCAACATGGCCAGACCCGCCAGGCCTAAACCACCGCGCAACAAGCCACGGCGCATGGGGTTTTGCAAGGACTGTGTCAAAACATCCTGAAAGTGGAGGTTGTCAGAGGTGTTGCAAACAGGGTCAAGGTCGTGGTTGGACATGGTAAAGCTCCAGTGAGAAAAGCTTGATTTCATGTTTTTGATGTGACGATTTCATGGCTTTATTTTGACAATTTAAAGACGAGCAGACGAGGTGTTTGCCGCGCCTGAACGTCACGCAATCGTCACAGAGTCATGACAAAATGCAGAAAACCACATTTCCAGAACCATTGAAAGATAAAGCATGAAAGTCGGTATCAACGGCATGGGACGCATCGGCCGCTTGGCCTTGCGTGCGGCCATGGGCGCTGCCGAGCGCCAGCAAGACGACCCCCGCGCAGGCAATCGCCTGGAGGTGGTGCACGTCAATGAGCTCAAAGGCGGCGCAGCGGCCACGGCCCATTTGCTGGCGTTTGATTCTGTGCAGGGCAAGTGGCGTGAGCACATCGAAGCCGAAGGCGAAAGCCAGATCAGCATCGGTGATCGCACCTTGGGTTTTTCATCGCACGCCAACCCGGCCGACATCCCCTGGGGCGACATGGGCGTGGACCTGGTGCTGGAGTGCACGGGCAAATTCCTCACGCCCGAAACCATTCAGGGCCACCTGGACCGGGGGGCTAAACGCGTCATCGTGGCCGCGCCCGTCAAGGTGGGCGATGTGCTGAACATCGTGATGGGCATCAACCACACGCAGTACAACCCAGCCAAAGACCGCATCGTCACAGCCGCGTCTTGCACCACCAACTGCTTGGCCCCGGTCGTCAAAGTCGTGCACGAAGCCATCGGCATCAAGCACGGGCAGATCACCACCATCCACGACCCGACCAACACCAATTTGGTGGTCGATGCGCCGCACAAAGACCTGCGCCGCGCCCGCAGCGCCATGACCAGCCTGGCCCCCACCACCACCGGCAGCGCCACGGCGATTGCCCTGATCTACCCCGAGCTCAAGGGCAAGCTCAACGGCCACGCGGTACGTGCCCCGGTGCTCAACGCCTCGCTGACCGACTGCGTGTTCGAGATGAAGCGCGAAACGAGCGCTGAAGAAGTCAACGCCTTGTTTGCCGCCGCAGCCCAAGGCCCGCTGGCCGGCATCCTCGGCTACGAAACGCGCCCCTTGGTCAGCGTGGATTACGCCCGCGACACGCGCAGCGCCATCGTGGACGCACTGTCCACGCTGGTGACCGACGGCACGATGCTCAAAATCTATGCTTGGTACGACAACGAAATGGGCTACGCCTGCCGCATGGTGGACCTGGCTTGCCACATGAACGAAGTCGGCATCTGAGATGAACGCTGCTGAACGCCACTACGGCGGTGTCACCACCGCTGAACGCAACTACGGCATCGTCACCGCCGCCTATTGGGGCTTCACCCTGACCGATGGCGCTTTGCGCATGTTGGTGCTGCTGCATTTTTACAAGCTGGGCTATTCGCCTTTCACGCTGGCCTTTTTGTTCTTGCTGTACGAAGCGGCGGGCGTGCTGGCCAACCTGATCGGCGGCTGGCTGGCCACGCGCTTTGGCATCGCCCGCATGCTCACCGTGGGTTTGACCACGCAGATCATCGGCTTTGGCTTGCTGTCGGCACTGCAACCCGAATGGACCGCCAGCCTGTCGGTCGCCTGGGTCGTGTTGTCGCAAGGGGTGTGTGGTGTGGCCAAAGACCTGACTAAAACCGCCAGCAAGTCGGCCATCAAGATCACGCAGGCGCAAGCCAAAGACCAAGGCAACGGCCAATTGTTCAAATGGGTGGCTTGGTTCACCGGCAGCAAAAATGCCATGAAAGGCTTTGGCTTCTTTTTGGGCGGCTTGCTTCTGGAGACGCTGGGTTTTCAGGGTTCGCTCTGGGCCATGTCAGGCCTCTTGGCTTTGGTATTGATCGGGGTGGTGAGCAGCTTGCCACCCATGATGGGCAAGAGCAAAGCCTCGGGTTCGGCGCGTGAGTTGTTTGCAAAGAGTGAAGGCATCAACGCGCTGGCTGCTGCCCGTGTGGCCTTGTTTGGCGCACGCGACGTGTGGTTTGTGGTGGGCGTGCCGGTGTTTTTGTATTCAGTCGGCTGGACCTTCACCATGGTGGGCGGCTTTTTGGCCGCCTGGACGATTGGCTACGGCCTGGTGCAAGCGCTGGCCCCGCAACTGGTGCGCCGCAGCGCCGACGGCCTGAGCCGCGAGGTGCCTGCTGCGCGTTGGTGGTCGGCGGCGCTCACGCTCATTCCACTGGGCATTGCCGCCGCCGTTTGGCTGCAAGCGCCGCAGCTGCAGTGGTGGGTGGTCGGGGGCCTGAGCCTCTTCGGCTTTGCCTTTGCCATCAACTCGTCGGTGCACAGTTACCTGATATTGGCCTACGCGGGCTCTGAAAAAGCGGCCGAAGACGTGGGCTTTTACTACGCGGCCAACGCACTGGGCCGCTTCATGGGGACGCTGCTGTCGGGCCTGCTGTACCAATGGGGCGGGCTGCTGTACGCCTTGCTGGGTTCGGCGCTCATGCTCTTGCTGTGCTGGCTGACCACCTTGCGTCTGCCCGTAGGTTTGCTTGAACACACCAAGCCCTTAGAAAAGACAGGCACCCCATGACCACCGACACCTTTTTGAACGCCATGGACGAAGACCTTGCCGTCAGGGCCCTGGCGGCTTTAGCACAACCCTCGCGCTTGCGCGTGTTCCGGGCCATCGTGGGCGCAGGCCCCGAAGGCATGCAGCCGGGCCAGCTGTCGCAAGCGCTGCAAGTGCCACCCAACACCTTGTCTTTTCACCTCAAGGAACTGCACCATGCGGGCCTGGTGAGCGTGCAACGCGAAGGTCGTTTTATGCGTTACCGCGCCGACATGACCGCCATGCAAAGCCTGGTCGGTTTTTTGACCGACCACTGCTGCCAGGGCGTGCCTTGCGTTGACATGTCGCCGGTGGCTTGTGGGCCGGACAACTGCTGTACAGCGGAGCCTGCGATACGTTGAACCCAGGCGCTTGCTGTCAGCATCGCGTTCCGAACCCAGCGCCCGTCATCGAATCGACATACATCCGTCACATAATCTGAACCTTCCTTTGCCAACGCCACCTGCCCTCATGCAAACCAAGTCTCTCTACGCCGCCATTGATCTGGGCTCCAACAGTTTTCGGCTCGAAATTGGTCAAATGGATGCGGGTCAGTTGCGGCGCGTGGAGTACATCAAGGAAACCGTGCGACAGGGCAATGGCCTGGACACCGAGCGCAACCTGACAGACGAAGCGATGGAGCGCGGTTGGGATTGCCTGGCCCGTTTCGGCGAACGCATTGCAGGCTTCAGGCCCAGCCAAGTGCGTGCGGTGGCCACACAAACCCTGCGCGAGGCTCGCAACCGCGATGTGTTTTTGGCCAAGGCCAAGCGCATTCTGGGTTTTCCGATCGAAGTGATCGCCGGCAAGGAAGAAGCCCGTCTGATCTACCTCGGTGTCTCGCACCTGTTGCCTCAGTCCGATGAGCGCCGCCTGGTGGTGGACATTGGCGGGCGTTCCACCGAAATGATTTTGGGCCAGCACGAAAGCGCAAGCACCCTGGAGTCTTACCGCGTGGGCAGCGTGGCCTGGTCGATGAAGTTTTTCCCCGACGGTTTGTGGACCTCATCGGCCTTCAAGTCGGCCGAAATTGCGGCCAAGGCCGTGCTGGACGAAGCCCAAATTCTGTTCAACCGCAGCCACTGGGACAAGTGCTACGGCTCTTCTGGCACCGTGGGGGCTGTCTCGGATGTGTTGACAGCGGCAGGCTGGCCGCCAGGCCAGATCACGCGCGAAGGCCTGGCCTGGCTCAAGGACCGCTTGCTCAAAGCCCAAAAACCAGAAAATCTGCGGCTCGAAGGTGTCAAAGAAGACCGCAAACCCGTCATTGGCGGGGGCTTGGCGGTCTTGCAAGCGGTGTTTGACTTGCTGCAAATCGATGAAATGCACGTGGCCCAAGGCGCGCTCAGGCATGGTGCGCTGTACGACCTGATTGACCGCGAAGGCACGCAGGATGTCCGTTCATCGATGGTCGATTGGCTGGCGCAACGCTTTGGCACCGACAAAGTGCAAGCCGACAGGGTGTCCCGAACGGCCCAAAGCCTGCTGCAGGCGATGATTCCAGACAACGCTGGCACCCCTGCAGGTGAGCGCCAGCGTTATTTGCAAAAACTGCATTGGGCGTGCCAATTGCACGAAACCGGTCTGCGCATCTCGCACAGCGATTACCACAAGCATGGTGCCTACATTCTGGACAACACCGACCTGCCCGGCTTCACCCTCGACGAGCTGCACCGCCTGAGCCAATTGGTGCTGGGCCACCGGGGCAAATTGCGCAAACTCGAAGTCGAGATGGAGGACGGCAGCTTTGTGCAACAACTCATGGCCCTGCGCCTGGCCGTGATTGTGTGCCATGCACGACGTGACCCCGACTTGTCAGGTCTGGACATCAGCTGTGATGCGCTGCGACGCACAGCCCGCCTGAAAATCAGCCCCGACTGGGCAGAACTTTGGCCCCAGTCCACCCACCTGTTGCGGGAAGAAAAAACGGCCTGGCAAAAAACCGACTGGACGTTTCAGGTGCAAACAGATTGAACATTTGCATGTGTGCAGGCACACACAGACGCCGGAATTTGGAGCCACGGTGAGGGCCAAGTCTGTTGGTGCTGACCGACTGACTTGTCATTTTTGAATCAACGGTATAAACTGTATACACCGTTAATTTTAAAATTCACTCACCATGAACATGACTTCAAGCCCATCGACCCCATCCACACCTGCTGCCGATACAGTCCAAACACCTGCACGCAAAAAAGCAGCGGCACCGGTGAAAGCGGCATCCACCAAAGCAGCCCCAAAACCACAACGGGCCAAGCCTGTGGCAAAAAAACCCGCAACAAAGCCAAGCCCCAAAACAGCTGCCAAGCAGCCCGCGCTCAAAAAGCAGGCAGCAGCACCTGCAAAACCCTTGAAAGACAAAAAAGTCAAAGTGGTGCGTGACAGTTTCACCATCCCCAAAACCGAGCTGCTGCAAATCGGCGAGATGAAAAAGCGTGCATTGACGCTGGGTGTTGGCGTCAAGAAAAGCGAGCTGATTCGCGCAGGCTTGAGCGCACTGGCCGGCATGGCAGATGCATCATTCAAAAAGGCCTTGGCCAGCATTCCGACCATCAAGACCGGACGCCCTGCCAAAGACTGACACCTTTACAGTTTTTCCGGGGAGGTCACGGCCAAAAGGACTGTCTGGTCCAGGCCTTCCCGGCTGCGTCGGCGCAACCACCAGACGGCACCTTTGCGGATGGCACATGCGTCATCCGGCATTTTCAGCAAATGGGCGATCACGCTGCCCAATGCGGGCTGGTGCCCCACCAACAAAACCGGGTACTTGGCATCAGGCCAGCCCGAAGTTTCCAGAACATCCTGAACCGAAGCGCCTGGCGACAAGGCATCACGCACTTTGTATTTCCGTCCCAAGGCACGCACCGTTTGCTCGGACCTGACGGCCGGACTGCTCAAAATCCGGGTGCCTTGTGGCAGCTGGTTTTCAAGCCAGACCGCCATGCGCTCCGCCTGTTTGCGGCCACGGGGAGTCAAGACCCTTTGCATATCGTCTTCACCGGACTCAGCCTCGTGGGCTTCGGCATGACGCCAGACAATCAAGTCCATCGCATTACTCCTGGTGGGTAGCGGCGCTGTAGCGTTGCATCAAAGCGTTCTGAGCGCCATGGCCGGGCGCCGTCAAACCCACACGGTGGTATTGACCGTCGGGGGCCAGATCCCAGGCATCGCGGCCATCGTGCAGGTAGGCAATCAGGCATTCGTCAATGATGCGTTGACGCAAAACCGGGTCTGTCACGGGCCATGCCAATTCGATCCTGCGCGTCATGTTGCGGCTCATCCAGTCGGCACTCGACAGATACAGCGATTCGTCTTGGTCGGCGCAAAAGTAAAACACCCGCGAGTGCTCCAGAAAGCGGCCAATGACCGAGCGCACCCGGATGTTTTCACTGAAGCCCGCCACACCGGCAGGCAGCATGCAGGCCCCGCGCACAATCAGGTCGATCTTGGCGCCTTTTTGTCCCGCCTCCAGCAAAGCCTCGATCAAAGGCTCATCGGTCAAGGCGTTCATCTTGATCACAATGCGCCCCACAGCGCCTCGCGCCGCCGCATCGCCCACAGCCCTGATGCGCGCTTGCATGTCGGCATGCAGCTGAAAAGGGGCCACCAGCAAACGCTTCATTTTCGGCAAGCGGCTCTGGCTGGCCAAGTGGCCAAACAACTGGTCCATGTCCGAGGTGATGTCGGCATCGGCGGTGAGGTAGCTGATATCGGTGTAGAGGGCTGCAGTGCGACGGTTGTAATTGCCTGTCGACAAATGCCCATAACGCTTGAGCGAGCGCCCCTCGCGCCGCGTGACCAACAACATCTTGGCGTGTGTCTTCAGACCCACGATGCCGTAAACCACCTGCACGCCAATCGATTCGAGTTGCTCAGCCCAGTTGATGTTGGCTTCTTCGTCAAATCGGGCTTTCAACTCCACCACCGCGGTCACTTCCTTGCCGCGGCGGACGGCTTCGCGCAGCAAATCCATCATGGTCGGATCGCTGCCTGCACGGTAAATCGTTTGCTTGATGGCCAGCACATTCGGGTCCATGACGGCTTCACGCAAAAACGCCAGCACGCCATCGAAACTCTCAAACGGCTGGTGGATCATCACATCACCGTCTTTGAGGCGCGCAAAGATCGAACCGTGCTGCGGCACTTGTATTGGAAAACTGGCTTTGTAAGGCGGGAACAGCAATTCGGGCGCATCGATCAGATCGATCAGCTGCATCAAGCGCACCAGATTCACGGGTCCATTGACCCGAAACACCGATGGCTCCGGCAGCTGAAACTCCTTGCGCAAAAACTCCACCAAGCGGGGTGAACAGTTGGCAGACACTTCCAGTCGAACCGCCTGGCCGTAGTGACGGTGCTGCAGTCCTTGGCGCAAGGCCATGCGCAGATTGGCGATTTCGTCTTCGTCTACCGCGAGATCCGAGTTACGCGTGACCCGAAACTGCGAGAACTGCCCGACCTCACGGCCCGGAAACAACTCGGCCAAATGCGCCCGAATCACACTGGACAGCATGACAAAGGCGGTGCTGCCATCACACACCTTGGCTGGCAAGGGGATCAGGCGGGGCAACACACGGGGTACTTTGACGATCGCGATTTCATTGGATCGGCCAAAAGCATCCTTGCCCGACAGCTGAACAATGAAATTGAGGGACTTGTTGGCCACCTGAGGAAACGGGTGTGCGGGGTCCAAGCCTACAGGCACCAGCAAAGGTTGAACCTCGCGCTGGAAATAGCTGCGCACCCATTGGCGCTGCGCCGCATTGCGCTCGCCGTGGGACAGGATGCGGTAACCCTTGCGCTGCAAGGTGGGCAGCAAATCGTCGTTGTACAGCGCGTATTGCCGCGCGATCATCGCATTGGTTTTTTCAGAAATGGCGGCCAGACTCGCTGCGGTGTACTGCCCCGATTTCAAACTCTGCAAACTGCCCATCACGTGGGGCTCTGCACGCACCTCAAAAAATTCGTCCAAGTTGGACGACACAATGCACAGATAGCGCAAACGCTCCAGTACGGGCACTTCCGGGCGGTGCGCCCAGTCCAGCACACGCTCATTGAAAGCAAGGATGCTCAGATCCCGGTCCAGCAGGGCATACCGATCGTCTGCAAATGAAATCGCGTCTTTTGAATGAACCATGGCACTGTGTAATGAATTGAAAAATCATTCTAGGAAGCCACCGTGTCAATTTGATGACATCTTCGTGAATCACAAACCAGTGCCGCCGCCTGATGCAGGCACCAGATGCGATACGAACAGTTCTACCGTTTTGGGCCAACCAAACGCCTCAGCTCGCTGACGCGGCTCTGCGCGGTCAATCGAAAGGCAATTCAAGACCGCCGCATTCAAATCCTCAGACAACTCACCGCCCATCGTCTGCCCATCCGCATCGCCCAGCACTTGCAAGGGGCCATCCACCGGAAACGCCGCCACCGGGGTGCCGCACGCCATGGCTTCCAACATAACCAGCCCAAAAGTCTCGTTGCGCGAAGGAAAGACAAACACGTCGGCAGCCGCATACACCTTGGCCAGCTGATCGCGTGGCAACACGCCCATCCAGACCACGTCCGGATACCGAGCCTTGAGCTGCGCCTCCAGCGGACCGACGCCGCAGACAATGCGCGTGCCTTCCAGCTTCAAGTCCAAAAAAGCATCGATGTTTTTCTCGTAAGAAACACGGCCCACGAACAAGGTGTACGGTCGCGGATGGCCCTGCAATTCGGGGATTTCCAGGGGCAAAGTGTGGTGATCAAACAAATCCAGGTCCACACCGTGTGTCCAAGGCTTGAGCGACTTGAATCCCCGGCTTTCCAGCATGTTCAGCACCCCTTGCGTGGGCACCATCACCCCCGAAGACGGGCGGTGGAAATGGCGAAACAAGCCATAGCCCAGGAACAAAGGCACACGCAACGCGGCCTTGAGGATTTCAGGAAATTTGGTGTGAAATGCGGTGGTGAATTTCCACCCCCTTTTCAGGCAATGCTTGCGTGCAGCCCAACCCAAAGGGCCTTCAGTGGCAATGTGCACCGCATCCGGCTGCAGAGCATCCAGCATCGCGGCCAGCGCTTTATAGGGGCGCACGGCCAGATCAATGCCCGCATAACCGGGACAGCTTCGATTCTTGAAAAGGCCCGGGTGCATGACCGACACATTCACACCCCATGGGCCCATGGCTTGCACCAACTCATGCAAGGTGGTGACCACGCCATTGACCTGGGGGTGCCAGGCATCGGTGATGAGTGCCAGCTTCATACAGGCACCACCGCAGCCACAGGCGCACGGCTGAGCACCACCGCCTGGCCACCCCAGTGGATGATTTCCAGGCGGCCATCAGGGTGTTCCACCAAGGCGGTTCGGCTTTCCACCCAATCGCCATCGTTGCAATACAAAGTGCCATTCACTTCGCGAATTTCTGCATGGTGAATGTGCCCGCACACCACGCCGTCAAAGCCCCGGCGCTTGGCTTCGTGCGCGACAGCCACCTCAAAATCACTGATGAAGTTGACCGCCTTTTTGACTTTCAGCTTGAGGTAGGCCGACAAAGACCAGTATTCCAGTCCGATTCGGGCCCTGAAACTGTTCAAGTGTCGATTGATCTTGAGGGTCAGCTCATACAACCAGTCACCCACATACGCCAGCCACTTGGCACACTGGATCACACCATCGAAATGGTCACCATGCACCACCCACAGCTTGAGACCCTTGGCGGTGGTGTGGGCCGCTTCGTGCATCACCTCCACGCCACCAAATGCGTGGCCCACAAAATGCCTGGCGAACTCGTCGTGGTTGCCCGGCACATAAATCACGCGACACCCTTTGCGGGCCCTGCGCAACAGTTTTTGCACCACATCGTTGTGGCTTTGTGGCCAGAACCAGCGCCTGCGCAACTGCCAGCCATCCACAATGTCGCCCACCAGATACAACACATCGCTGGGGTGGTGCCGCAAAAAGTCGAGCAAGGCTTCGGCCTGAAACCCCGGTGTCCCGATGTGCAGGTCTGAAATGAAAATCGCCCGCAACCGTTGATGGTCTGCAGGCGATGCTTCTTCATCGTGGGGCGGAATTCGCCCCCCGACACCCAGTGGCTCTCCCACCAAGGTCTCGTCCAGACCCGCATAAGAGGTCTTGAACAGGGGGCTGTTTTGCAATGGCCCAAGCGGCGACGTCATGGCACACCCATCGAAAAATGCTTGCGGTACCGGGCAGGCAAATCTGCTGTGCGCATCATCATGGGCAAGTCGGCCGTGTTGAAGTCAGGGTCCCATGCCGGTGCGCCCAAGACCTTGGCCCCCAGCCTCAAATAGCCTTTGATGAGCGCAGGCGGATCGATCTGCACATCATGGCCCAGCTCGTCCACAGGCAAAGGCAATCGTGGTCGAACATGGTATTGAATATTCGCCAGGTGTGTCTCACGCAGCTGGTGCCAGATGCTGGCCGCAGCGTCGCCCGTGACCACGCCGTTGTGGAGCATGGGAATGCTGGCGCAGCCGATCATGGTGTCCAGGCGGTTGCGGTCCATGAACTCAAACAAGGCGCCCCACAAAGCCATGATCACGCCGCCATGCCGGTGCTCGGCATGGACACAGCTGCGGCCCAGCTCCACCATCCGTTTGCGCAGATCACGCAAACGGGTCAAATCAAATTCGGTGTCGCTGTAAGTGCTGCCGGCACGCTTGGCTTGCGCGGGCGTGAGCACCCTGTAAGTGCCAATCACCTGTCCACTCAAGGTGTCACGAACCAGCAGATGCTCGCAGTAGTCATCGAACAAATCGATGTCATGACCGGGCAAGGTTTTCGGCAGTCTCGCGCCCATCTCGGTCGCGAATACCGAATACCTCAGTTGCTGTGCCTCCCGAACTTCATCCTGATGCTTCGCCCAAGCAACTTGAATGGTGCTTTGCACACGCCGAGGCAAAAAATCCACATTGGGGTTGGCTGGCCCTGGATGAAGTGACCCCCTGGGAAAATACACGGGCGATAGCGCAAAAGTGGGATTTGGCAACTCTTTCATGGCAACAACTCCTTGTGATCCATGCCACCATGGTCCCCAAAAGCAATGACAGGAAAAAGTCTGCTGTATGAATATTTCGTGTCGCCTGCAACTTATGCAGCGAGCGCCAGCGCCAACGCGCGCCCATTCAAAAGCGACTCAGATGGCCCGCAGCGCCTCACTCAACTGGTCGATGCGATTGGCCCAGTCAGCGTCTTCCAGAAGTTTTTCACGCAAAAACGCCGCCTAGGCAGGCGTCCAAAAATCGGCATCTGGCAGTGCAATGTCGCCTGCCAGTGGCGTGTGCGTTTTGATAAACGCCGCAATGCTCAACCGATCACAAGGCAAGCCCAGTTGCGCAAAGAGTTCATGAAATGGATGGTGAGGCGTGTCCATGGCAAAAGCCTTTCATTTTTGCAACACATACTGACCCGGTGCATCGTCCATGGGAGACAAGCCCATGTCGGGTGCGCCCATGGCAGGCAAAGGCCCCACTTCGCCCGAATGGGCTTGCAACCACGCCAGCCAATGCGGCCACCACGAGCCTTCATGGCGGACTGCAGCTTGCAGCCAGGCTTCAGGATCGAGATACGGCCCATCGTGCCTGCGAGTCAACACTTGGTAACTTCGCCCCGGCAACCCTGGCGGATTGACAATGCCCACATTGTGCCCCCCTGATGTCAACAAAAAGGTGGTGTCTACATTGGTCAACAGGTGTAATTTGTGAACCGAGCGCCAAGGTGCAACATGGTCACGCACCGTGCCAATGCCGTAAATCGGGCATTGAACATCGGTCAAGGCCACCGGCTTGCCATTGACGGGGTAGCGGCCACTGGCCAAATCGTTTTTCAAAAACATGCGGTGCAAATATTGGGTATGCATGCGGTAAGGCAAGCGTGTGCCGTCGGCATTCCAAGCCATCAAGTCACTGAACGGCGTGCGTTCTCCCAACAAATAATCCTTGAGCAGTCGCGACCAGATCAGGTCGTTGGAGTTCATCCATTGGAACGCGCCCGCCATCTGCGCACTGTCCAGATAACCCCGGTCCCACATGATGTCCTCCAGATGGGCCACCTGGCTGTCGTCAATGAAAAGTTCCAACTCGCCCGGCTCGGTGAAATCGGTTTGGGCGGCGATCAGTGTCATGCTGGCCAGGCGGTCATCGGCCTCTCTGGCCATGGCCGCTGCAGCGATGGCCAGCAGCGTTCCGCCCAGGCAATAGCCCACAGCGTGCACTTTGTGTCTGGGCACCACGGCGCACACCACCTCCAGCGCATCCATGACGCCCATGCGCAAGTAGTCGTCCATGTCCAGTTCGCGGTCATCGGCCGTGGGATTGGTCCACGACATGGCAAACACGGTGTGCCCCTGATCCACCAAGTATTTGATCAGCGAGTTGTTTGGCGACAAGTCGAGGATGTAGTACTTCATGATCCAAGCGGGCACGATCAACACAGGCTCTGGCCTCACCTGCCCCGTGGTGGGTGTGTACTGAATCAACTCGATCAAGTGGTTGCGGTAAATGACCTGCCCCGGCGTCACCGCCAGATTGCGCCCCACCTCATAAAGCTCTGACCCTTTGGGCGCAGCACCTGACTGGTATCGCTGGATGTCTTCCAGCCAATTTTGAAAACCCTGACGCAAATTGGCCCCCATGGTTTCCTGGGTGCGTTCCAGCACTTCGGGGTTGGTCAACACAAAATTGGCGGGCGACACCATGTCCAGACACTGTCTGGCCGTGAAATTGACCACGGCTTCGTGGTGCGGCGAAACGCCCCTCACACCGGTCGTCGCTTCTTGCCACCATTGTTGTGTCAGCAAAAAGGATTGGCTGATCGCGTTGAACGGCCAGTGCTGCCAACCGGGATATGTGAAACGGGTGTCGTGCACCATGGGCTCGATGCAGGGTTTGCAGTCGTTTCTTTGCGCTTGAACTGCGTAGTTAAGCCCATGCTGCACATTTTGCATGGCCAGTTGGAGCAACTTGAGTTGCTCGGCCGGATTCATGGACAGATGCGTGACCCAGTCGTCAAACGCCATTCGCAAAGACGCGGTGGAAACGCCTCTTGTGTATGGCGACAACTGGGTGTGCGCCCAGCGGTCAAGCGTAGGCCCCGGACGATGCGAATCGGCAAAACGCTGGCGATAGTGAGGCATGTTCATCGCAACATGCTATGCCGCGCTGCGCCCGCCTCACATTGGCCTTTCGGTGTGTTTAGCTACACCGATGGAACCATACCGTTCAGGGTATCCCCAGCTGACGCGCGGCACGCAGACAGCCGGGATCGAACCCACAAGGCTCAGAGCATCATGCTCAACTGGAACACCGAGTTGGGCGCTTTGGGCATGACCGGCGCAGGCATGGGCTTCAGGCGGAACTGGCCCAGCATGGACGTGACGCGGGCATCGCGTGGCATGTGGGGCACGGCCACATCGTCCAGCGTTTGCTCAGACAATGTTTCTTGAAGATGCCGCTGAATTTCGGACTCCAAATGCTTCATTGGGTGCGCGTCATCGGGGTAAACCTCGTCAAAACTGTGCACCACTTCGAAGTGTTTCACCACATCCCACAAAGTGATGTCTTCGGGATTGCCACGAATTTGATAACCACCACCCGGACCACGGTGAGCGCGGATCAAGCCCGCTTCGCGCAGCTCCTTGAGGATCGACTCGGTATATGAGCAAGAAAGGCCCAGGCCCGTCGCAATTTCTTCGGTTGTGACAGGCTTCACGGTGGCACGAGACGTGATGTAAACCGCGATATCGACGGCTTTGGCTGTTTTCTTCAAGATCATGGCGGGCCTTTGTTTGAATAGACATTGTATTGTTTAAAACAGAAAATTCAATTCAAAACATGTTTTTTCTTTACAAATTTCTTTTAAGACATAAAATATCTATTCAATACATAAACAAACAATGAACACACCTCACTCGCCCGATTCGGCGCTTTACCGCATTGGTGCCGTCTCCAAGCTCAGCGGCATTCCCGTACCGACCTTGCGCGTTTGGCAAACGCGTTACGGGGCTTTTTCGCCCACCACCACGCTCGGGCAGCACAGGCTCTACAACGAAGACGATGTGCGAAAAGCAGTGTTGTTGAAATCGCTGACCAGCCAAGGCCATGGCATCAGCCAGATTGCTGGCTTGTCGACCACACAACTGCAGCAATTGCTGCAAACAGGTTCTGGCTTTGCTGCGGCACAAGCACAGCAAGCCGATGCGCCAGGCCACGCCTCAGGCACATGGGTGGTGATTGGGCAGAGCTTGGCCAATCGGCTGCAATCGGACACATTCACCTCAACCCGCTGGGGGCAGCCATTGCCTATCCAGCAGGTTTGGACTGATCTGGCGGCCGTCAGTCGCAGCCCTCTCGACCCAGCGCCGGATGTGTTGATGGTCTCGGTCAATGGTCTGAATGAGCACATCGCTCAACAAATTCAGACCGTGGCGCAGCAACTCGCAGCACGCCAAACGGTGGTGCTTTACGCCTTTGGCCAAATGGCTGCCGTCGCGCGCTTGCGCCATGCGGGTTATGGGGTACACCAAGACCCTTTGAACGACAGCGCCTTGCTCAACATCGTGCAAAGCACCCGCCCACCGCTGTCCGTTCCTTCGTGGGCACTGGACCAGTTTCCCAACCCGATTCCGGCACGACAATTTTCGGATGCGGTGTTGCAACGCGTGGCCAACATCCCCAGCCAGGTGCTGTGCGAATGCCCTCGGCATGTGGCTGAACTCATTGGCCAGCTGGGTCGTTTCGAAGACTACAGCCGCGACTGCCTGAACCAAAGCCCCAAAGATGCCGAACTGCACACACAACTGAACATCATGGCCGCCACAGCGCGCGCCTTGTTTGAAAAAGCACTGCACATGGTGGCCACGCACGAAGGCATTTCCTTGCAAGAAAGCGTTTGACCCGATGCCCCTCAAAGCCAGCGCATGAAACGCCACGTCGCAGCCACCTTGATGGCGGTGCTCGGTTTTCTGATCATCGACAGCCACATCGACTGGGTCCACCACGATAACGGGACACTGCTGGAGGTGAGTGGTCAACCGTTTGACCCGCGCGGCTGGATGGCCGAACAATGGCGGCAACTGCGCAAAGACTGCCGCCTTGTACGCAGGGAGTCCCCCAGCAGTGCCACGTCCAACGCCGTGCTGCAGGTCATTCAACAGCACAGCCTGCCCGACTCGCTCGATGCCCAATTGCTTCAATTGCAGCTGCAAGCCGATTGGGGCATGGCCGAGGTCGAGTTCAAAACACTGAACCCCAGCATCGTCGTGCTGCACCAAGTGAACGGGCACTGGCAAATACAAGACACCGCCATTTGGAGTGGGTCCACATCGCCCTGGATGGCAGCCGATTTTGTGCGCCGGTATTTGCGCCAACAAGCACCCGAGTTGCCGCAAGCGCTGCTGGATTGCATGCCCATCGACGCCCACCGGTATGCCGCAGCCACGTCAAGGCTTGGGGCATGACTTACCGCGTCGTCTGGTTCAAGCGCGACTTGCGGCTGCACGACCATGCCGCGCTGATGCATGCCGCGCGCCAGGGACCGGTGCTTTGTCTGTACATCGTTGAGCCCGAACTGTGGGCGCAGCCCGATGCTGCCTTGCAGCACTTTGAGTTTGTGCGCGAATCGCTGACCGAACTGCATGCCGACTTGCAGGCACTGGGCGGTGCTTTGCACCTGCGCGTGGGGCCTGCAGCGCAAGTGCTGGCAGCGCTGCACCAACAAGCGCCATTTGCCGAGCTGGTCTCGCACATGGAAACCGGCAACGCCTTCACTTACGAGCGTGACTTGGCTGTGGCCGCATGGTGCCGCAGCGTGAACCTGAGCTGGACCGAATTACCCCAGTTTGGCGTGGTGCGCCGCCTGAAAGACCGCAACACCTGGCAACGCCGCTGGGAAGCCCACATGGCAGCGCCGCAAGCGGTGTTGCCAGACTTGTGTTTCTTTGCAAACGCCAACACCGGTACAAGCCAGCTCACACCCGCGACTTTGCAAGCTCCCACAGGTCTGCAGCACAACCCGACCCAGCGCCAGCGCGGCGGGCGCAGCCTGGCTTTGGACACGCTGCACAGCTTCTTGAACGCCCGAGCGCTGGGCTACCGGGGTGGCATCTCATCGCCACTGTCTTCGCCCGATGCGTGTTCTCGCCTGTCGGCCTATCTGGCCTGGGGCTGCATCAGCCTGCGCGAAGTGGTGCAAAGCACCCGCGCCACGCTGGACGCGCTGCCACCGCAAGCGGGCCGCCACCGGGCGGGGCTGGTGGGTTTCATGAGCCGCCTGTATTGGCACTGCCACTTCATTCAAAAGCTCGAAAGCGAGCCTGAGATCGAATGGCGCAACATGCACCCCGGCTACGATGGCCTGCGCGAAGACGGCTGGAACGACGCGCACTTTGCGGCGCTGACTGCTGGCCGCACTGGCTGGCCCATGGTGGACGCCTGCGTGGTCATGCTGCGCGAGACCGGCTGGCTCAACTTTCGCATGCGCGCCATGCTGGTGTCGGTGGCGGCTTACCCCTTGTGGCTGGACTGGCGGCCCGTGGGCCAATGGCTGGCCACGCAGTTTCTGGACTACGAGCCCGGCATCCACTGGAGCCAGCTGCAAATGCAATCAGGCACCACCGGCATCAACACCACGCGGGTGTACAACCCGATCAAACAAGCACAAGACCACGACCCACGGGGCATCTTTGTGCGCCGCTGGCTGCCGCACATGCGGCGCGTGCCCGACACCTGGCTGTTTGAACCCTGGCTCATGCCGCCCGAAGTGCAGCGCCACTGCGGCCTGACCGTGGGGGTGGACATTCCGCAGCCCTTGGTTGATCTGGCCGAAGCCACCCGCACCGCCAAAGCCGCGCTGCACGCCCGCCGGGCCGACCCTGATGTGAAAGCCGGCAAAAAAGCCGTGATCGACAAACACGCCTCGCGCCGCGTCAGCACCAGCACGCGCAAGCGCCGCGCCCCATCCACAGACACCCCACCCAGCAGCCAACTGGGCTTTGATTTTTGAACATGCCCACCACCCCATCGACCACCTTGTATTGGTTTCGCAACGACCTGCGCCTGCAAGACCAACCCGCCTTGCTGCAAGCCGCCGCACACGCCACGGCGCACGGCCAGGCCCTGTTGCTGGTCTATCTGCACGACGCCGAGCAAGACGCGACCACCGCCTGGGGCTTTCGGCGCATGGGGCCGCACCGCAGGCGCTTTGTGGCAGACACCTTGCAAGACCTGCACACATCGCTGCAAACCCTGGGCCAGACGCTGGTGCTGCTGCACGGCACAGCGGGCACGGCGCTGGCCGATTGCGCAAGGCACGTTCAAGCCACCACCGTGTTTTGCGAAGACATCGCAGCCCCCGAAGAGCAAGCCCAAGTGCAGGCGCTGCGCGATGCGGGCCTGACGGTGCACACCGTCTGGCAATCGAGCTTGCTTGAACCGGCAGACTTGCCTTTTGACGTGACCGACTTGCCGCAGGTGTTCACCACCTTTCGCCAACGCATCGAATCAGCAGGCCTGCGGCCCCGCTCGCCACTGCCCGCGCCCACGCAACTGCCTGCACCGCCACATGTTGAGCTGTACACCCTGCCCGGCTGGGCAGGCAACCCCGAGAAACTGCTGCAAGCGCCCGAAGGCCAAAACGCTCACGAAAGCTCGAATTTTCCGTACACCCTGCCCCACTGCCGGGGTGGTGAGGCCAGCGCACTGGCGCACTTGCAAAGCTACCTGACCCCGCCCTGGCCCGACCGCTACAAGCAAACCCGCAACGCCCTGCAAGGGGCGCACACCAGCAGCCACTGGTCGCCCTGGTTGGCCACGGGGGCGGTGTCGGCACGTACCATTTGGGTCGCCCTACACACCTACGAACAACAACACGGCGCGAACGACGGCACCTATTGGCTCTGGTTTGAACTGCTGTGGCGAGATTACTTTCGCTTTTTGCACCTGCAACACGGTCGCCAGTTGTATGCCGCCAGCGGTTTGTCCCAGCTGCCACGCCCCTCGCACTGGCCCAAAGACTTTCAGCGCTGGTGCGACGGCGAAACCGGCGAGCCCATCGTCGATGCCGGCATGCGCGAGCTGGTCGCCACCGGCTTCACCTCCAACCGCATGCGCCAGATCGTGGCCAGTTACCTGGTGCACGACCTGGCCTGCGACTGGCGGGCAGGCGCGGCTTGGTTCGAGTCGCAGTTGGTGGACTTTGACGTGTGCAGCAACCAGGGCAACTGGCTCTACATCAGCGGCCGGGGCACCGACCCGCGCCAGGGGCGGCGTTTCAACCCCACCAAACAAGCCCAAGACCACGACCCACAAGGCCGCTACCAAAAGGTCTGGCTCTGAACCTGGTCGGGGCGAAAGCCCACGACCTGCAATAACCACGTCCCTGTCGGTCGGCACCTTCAGGTCGGACGCTTTGGGCTTCGACCCAGCAACATCGATAATCCCCAACATGTACGGAATTCAATCTTGGGGTGAAACCCTTCGCCTGTTGGTCGAGTTGTCGGCCACCGCCGCTTTCGCACTTTCTGGCCTGATGGAAGCCGCGCGCAAAAGGCTCGATGCGGTGGGCGTGTGCGTGGTGGCTTTTTTAACCGCGTTTGGCGGCGGCACGCTGCGCGATTTGCTGCTCGATCAAAGGCCCTTCTTTTGGGTTCAACACACCGAAATGCTCTGGGGGATGCTGGCCCTGTGCGTGCTCGCCATGCTGTTCATGCGCCAGCGCCATTTTGAAGTCACCGAAAAAGCCATCCTCTGGCCGGATGCATTGGGCCTGGGCCTGTTCACCGCGACGGGCGTGCACCACGCGCTGCACGCGCTCATGCCGCCAGTGGTCGCCGTGCTGATGGGTTTGATCACGGGCGTGTTTGGTGGCGTGCTGCGCGACATGGTGTGCAACGAAATCCCCACCGCCTTCAAAGACCACCGGCCTTATGCGGTCTGCGCCTTTGCGGGCGGCTGGACCTATGTGGGCCTGTGGTTCACCGACGCCCCAGGTTGGGTGGCCCTGATGGGCTGCCTGGTGGTCACCGTCGGCTTGCGCGCGCTGGCACTTTGGCGCAACTGGCAACTGCCCGCCTGGCGCGCCTGACCCCTTTCTTCAAGACATATGCCCAAAAACGCCAGCGCCTTCTGGGGCGGTATCTTCTTTTCATTGGCCGCCGGACTCATGTGGGGCCTGGTGTTTGTCGGCCCGCTCATGCTGCCCGAATACCCCGCCGCGCTGCACACCTTTGGTCGCTACCTTGCCTTTGGCCTGATCGCCTTGCCCTTGGCCTTTGTCGACCGCGCTGAAATCAAACGCCTGACCCGGGCCGACTGGCTGGCCGCGCTCAAGCTGGCGGCCATCGGCAACGTGCTTTATTACCTGTTCCTGTCCAGCGCCATCCAGCGTGCAGGTGGTGCGCTGCCCACCATGATCATCGGCACGCTGCCGGTGGTGATCGCGGTTTCGGCCAACCTGCTCAACCACCAACGTGACGGGCGTTTTCCGTGGCTCAAACTGGCCCCGCCTCTGGCGCTGATTTTGTTGGGCATTGCCTGCGTCAACCATGTGGAATGGACCGCCATGCTGCAAAACCCGCAGGCCGACACGGGCCGCTACATCACCGGGGCCGTGCTGGCGGTGGGCGCAGTAGTCTGCTGGACCTGGTACCCCCTCAAAAACGCCGACTGGCTGCGCGGCCACCCCGACCGCAACGCCCGCGTGTGGGCCACCGCACAAGGCCTGGCCACGCTGCCCCTGGCCTTGCTGGGTTACGCCGCTTTCTGGCTGTGGAGCAGCGCCACCAACAACCCACTGCCCATGCCCTTGGGTCCGCGCCCCCTCGAATTCATAGGCCTCATGATGGCCATCGCCCTGTTCGCCTCGTGGCTGGGCACCCTGTGCTGGAACGCCGCCAGCCAGCGCCTACCCACCGCCTTGGCGGGCCAGCTCATCGTGTTCGAAACCCTGGCCGCATTGACCTACGCATTCTGGCTGCGCGGCCAGTGGCCAGAGCCCCTCACACTGGCGGGCATTGCGCTGCTGGTGGCGGGGGTGATTGGCGGGGTGCGCGTCAAAGCGGTCTCGAGCTGATCAAACCAGCTTCATGAGGTCCAAAATGCTACGTCAACCAGGCATCAGCGCTCAGGCCCTGGACAAAAACTGCTTGAGGCCAAACGCCAGCAGCAAAACGCCAAAAAGCGACTCGAAATAAACCTTGAAACGTCGGAAGGCGCTGCTCGCACGTGGGGTAGACAAGACCAACACCACCACAGAAAACCATATGACCGCCACGGCCACCACAACGGTCAACATCCAGCCCAGCAACAACATGCTCGCGTTTTCAGGTGCTGCCGACGAGAGAGCAGAGGCGTAGTACAGGGCCGCTTTGGGGTTCGCCATGGTGGTGGACAGCCCTTTGGCGAACGAGGTGCCAAGAGACAGGGAAGGGTCTGCGGCCGTCCTTTCGGGCAAAGGCGTTCGAGCGGAGCGCAGCAACTGAATGCCCAGCCAAGCGATGTAGGCCGCGCCAGACAACTTGATCGCCAGGAAAAGTGAGGGAAACAGAGCGAACAAGGCACCCACACCCAAAAGGGCGGCGCCTGCCCAGATGCCATTGCCCAGCACCACGCCGGCCGCTACGGCAGCGGCGTCTCGCCGCAGGCCGGTGATGGCGGCATAACTGACGGCCAGAAAATCAGGCCCTGGACTCATGATGCCCACGGCCGCAATGGCGGCCACGGTCCATAAGGCGTGGATCGATTCCATATTCCCCTTGATCGCCCATGGGGCGGGTTGTTCAATACACCGGCTGATGCTGCTTCAAGCTCGCAATCACTTCCGGCGTCAGCACAAACCCCGCACCATACTTCGTTGCCAATTCCGCGCAGCGCTTTACAAACGCATCCATCCCCTGGCCATAGATGAACTGCAACGCCCCACCCGTCCAGGCCGGAAAGCCGATGCCGAAGATGGAGCCGATGTTGCCGTCGTGTACCGAGGTCAGCACGCCTTCTTGCAGGCAGCGGGCGGTCTCCACGGCCTGGCGGTAGAGCAGGCGGTCCTTGATGTCTTGCAGGTTGAGCGCCACGTCGGCTTTTTCAAAGCGGGTTTTCAGCTCGGGCCACAGCACTTTCTTTTGCCCTGCGGGGTAGTCGTAAAAACCACCGCCTGCGGCACGGCCGGGGCGCTTGAGTTCTTTGAACATGCGCTCGACAAACAGCTCGCCGGGCGTGGCGGTGTGGGTCTTGCCTTCTTTGGCGAAGTCTTCGCGGGTTTGGTCCAGCACATGCACCGACAACGACAGCGCGGTTTCGTCCAGCACGGCCAGCGGCCCGACGGGCATGCCCACTTGCATGGCCAAGTTCTCGATCACGGGGGCGGGGATGCCCTCGCCCAGCATGGCCGCACCTTCCATCACAAAGGTGCCAAAGGTGCGGCTGGTGTAAAAACCGCGCGAGTCGTTCACCACAATCGGCAGTTTGCCCAGCGCCTGCACATAGTCATAGGCACGGGCGATGGTTTCGTCGTCGGTCTGCGCGCCGCGAATGATTTCCACCAGCTGCATCTTGTCGACTGGGCTGAAGAAATGGATGCCGACGAATTTGTTGGCATTGGCGCTGGCCGTGGCCAGGCCGCTGATGGGCAAGGTGGAGGTGTTGCTGGCAAAGAAGCCGCCCTCGGCGAGCATGGGCTCGGCCTCTTGCGTGACGCGGGCCTTGAGCTCGCGGTTTTCAAACACGGCTTCGATGATCAGGTCGCAACCTTTCAGGTCTGCGGCGCTGGCGGTCGGCTGGATCAGTGACAACAAGGCCGCTTGTTTGTCCACCGCCATGCGGCCTTTGTCCACGCGCTTCTGCGTGAGCTTGTGGCTGTAGGCCTTGCCTTTTTCTGCGGCCTCAACGCTCACGTCTTTGAGCACAGTGGCGATACCCCGGCTGGCTTGTGAATACGCAATGCCAGAGCCCATCATGCCCGCGCCCAAAATGCCTACCTTTTGCGGCTTGTAGCGCGGCGCAGCCTTGGGGCGGCTTTGGCCGCCCTTGATGCTGTTCATGTTGAAGAAGAAGGTGTTGATCATGTTGCGCGCCACCTGGCTGGTCATGAGGCCAGCGAGGTAACGGCTTTCGATGCGCATCGCGGTGTCAAAGTCCACCATCGCGCCTTCGACCATGGCGGCCAGCGCCGCTTCGGGCGCGGGGTAAAGGCCGCGTGTTTTTTGCTTGAGCACGGCCGGGGCAACACTCAGCATGCCCGCGATCTTGGGGTTGCTCGGCGTGCCGCCGGGCATTTTGTAGTCCTTGCGGTCCCACAAGTGCTGGGCGGCTTCGGGCTGGCCCTGGCTGCCCGCGATGTGCGCCAGAGCGCGGGGGCGCAGCTGGTCATCGCTGGCCACGATCTCGTGCACCAGGCCCAGCTTTTGCGCTTCTTCGGGGCCAAAGAGTTTGCTCTCCAGCACATAGGGCTGCGCGGCCAGCAGGCCCAGCTGACGCGTCATCTTGGTGATGCCGCCGCCACCGGGGATCAAGCCCAGCGTGACTTCGGGTAGACCGAATTGGGTTTTGGGGTTGGCTGTGGCGATGCGGTAGTGGCCGATCAGCGCCACTTCCCAGCCACCGCCCAGCGCCGTGCCGTTGAGGCAGCTGACCACCGGCACGCCCAGCGTCTCGATGGTGCGAAAAGCTTTCTTGATGCCTTCGATCTCGGCAAAGACACGCGGGCCGTCTGAGGCTTGCGAGCGCATCACGCCCTTGAGGTCGGCCCCTGCAAAGAAGGTGGACTTGGCCGAGGCCAAGATGACCCCTTTTAAAGATGCCTTGTCTTTGGCCACCTGCTCGGCCGCCTGTGTCAGGTCGGCCTGCCATTGCAGGCACATGGTGTTGACCGGCGAGCCTTGCTCGTCAAAGGTGATGGTGGCGATGCCGTCCGCCAGTTCGTAGCGCAGTGTTTTCAAAATCATTTTGGTGTCTCCCCGATCAAACGCGTTCAACGATGGTGGCAATGCCCATGCCGCCGCCCACACACAAAGTGGCCATGCCGTAACGCAACTTGCGGCGGTGGAGCTCGTCGATCAGGATGCCGATGATCATCGCGCCCGTGGCCCCCAGCGGGTGGCCCATGGCGATCGCGCCGCCGTTGACGTTGACCTTGTCGTGCGGCACATGCATCTCTTGCATGAACTTCATGGGCACGGCAGCAAATGCCTCGTTGATCTCGAACAAATCGATCTGGTCAATCGTGAGGCCCGCCTTGGCCAGCGCCTTGCGGGCGGCGGGCATGGGGCCTGTGAGCATGATGGTCGGGTCAGCACCCGACAAGGCCACCGACACGATGCGCGCACGCGGCGTGAGGCCATGGGTTTTGCCAGCGGCCTCTGACCCGATCAACACCGCCGCTGCGCCGTCCACGATGCCGGACGAGTTGCCTGCGTGGTGCACATGGTGGATGCGCTCGACCTGCGGGTAGCGCTGCAAGGCCACGGCGTCAAAGCCCATCGCGCCAAGTTGTTCAAACGAGGCTTTGAGGCCGCCCAGTGTTTCCACCGTGGTGCTGGGCTTGATGAATTCGTCTTGCGCTAGGATGACCTGGCCCAGCTTGTCTTTGACCGGCACGACCGAGCCATCGAAGTAACCCGCCGCACGCGCCGCCGTGGCGCGCTTTTGCGATTCGACCGCGAAGGCGTCCACATCGTGGCGCGTGAAGCCGCTCATGGTGGCGATCAGGTCAGCGCCAATGCCTTGCGGCACAAACAACGTGGCGCTGTTGGTCTCGGGGTCTTGCGCCCAGGCGCCGCCGTCCGAGCCAATCGGCACGCGGCTCATGCTTTCGAGGCCACCGGCCACGACCAGGTCTTCCCAGCCGCTGCGCACTTTCATGGCGGCGGTGTTGACGGCCTCTAAACCCGAGGCGCAAAAGCGGTTGAGCTGCACGCCTGAGCAGCGCCAGTCCCAACCCGCAGCCAGCGCCGCCACTTTGGGGATCACCGAGCCCTGTTCGCCAATGGGCGAGACCACGCCCATGACCACGTCGTCCACTGCCGCAGTGTCGAACTGGTTGCGGCTTTGCAGCTCGCGCAGGACGCCCGACAGCAAGCTGATGGGCTTGACTTCGTGCAGGCTGCCGTCTTTTTTGCCTTTGCCACGCGGTGTGCGTATGGCGTCATAAACAAATGCTTCGCTCATGGGGTCTGTCTCCTCGGTGTCATCAGGGGGATTGCCCTGTGTTGTGGGTTTCAGCATTCAGTATAGACTTTTACCAAGCAAACGCTTTGTGAAAATACCAACCCCCAAGTCTTGAAGGTGACACCATGATTGAACGCACACTCTTTTCCGCCGACCACGAAGCCTTTCGCGACAGCTTTCGCCGCTTCATGGACAAGGAAATCGCCCCCCACCACGAAGCCTGGGAAGAGCAAGGCTATGTGGACCGCGCCGTGTGGGACAAAGCCGGTGAAAACGGCTTTTTGTGCATGACGCTGCCCGAGGCCTATGGCGGCTCGGATGCCGACAAGCTGTATTCGGTGGTGCAGATGGAGGAACTCTCACGCGCTGGCTTTACCGGCATCGGCTACGGCCTGCACAGCGAAATCGTCGCCCCCTACATCCTGCATTACGGCACCGAAGCGCAAAAGCAAAAGTACCTGCCCAAACTGGCCAGCGGCGAGATGGTGGGCGCGATCGCCATGAGCGAACCGGCTGCGGGCTCAGACCTGCAGGGCGTCAAAACCACCGCCATGCTGCAACCTGATGGCACTTACCTGATCAACGGCAGCAAGACCTTCATCACCAACGGCTGGCACGCCGATCTGGTGATTTTGGTGGCCAAGACCGACCCGGCTGCAGGAGCCAAAGGCACCAGCTTGTTTTTGATCGAGCGCGGCATGCCAGGATTTGAAAAAGGCAAGCGCTTGAAGAAATTGGGCCTCAAGGCACAAGACACGTCTGAGCTGTTCTTTGACAACGTCAAGGTCAGTGCCGACCAGCTGCTGGGCGGCGCAGCCATGCAGGGCAAGGGCTTCATTTGCCTGATGGAGCAGCTGCCTTGGGAGCGCCTGCAAATCGCGATTGGCGGCATTGCCGCAGCGCAAGCGGCCATCGACTGGACGGTGCAATACGTGAAAGACCGCAAAGTGTTTGGCCAGGCCGTAGGCAACTACCAAAACACCCGCTACACCTTGGCCGAGCTGCAAACCGAGGTACAAGTTGCCCGTGTGTTCGTGGACAAGTGCTCTGAACTTTTGCTGCAGGACAAACTGGATACCGCCACAGCTAGCATGGCCAAGTACTGGTGCTCAGACTTGCAATGCAAGGTGATGGACGAGTGCGTGCAGCTGCACGGCGGCTACGGCTACATGTGGGAATACCCCATCACCCGCGCCTATGCCGACGCCCGCGTGCAACGCATCTACGGCGGCACCAACGAGATCATGAAAGAAGTGATCTCGCGCAGCATGGGTTTGGCAGGGCGCTAAATGCCCACCATCCCTGCCGTCTTTTGGGAACAATGCTCTGAGCGGGAGCAACCCTCTCTGTGGGAGCGACGCCCTCGTAGCGAAGGTTTTCTGCCATGACCGAACTGGCCGAGCCCAAACGCGCACGCGGCCGCCCCCGCAAGACTGAGGACGAGCGCGACGACGGCAACCGCCGTCAAGCGCTGATCTCGGCGGCGGCGCAGCTGTTTCACCGCAAGGGCTACGACGCGACCAGCACCCGCGAGATCGCGGCGCTGGTGGGCATGCAGCCGGGCTCGCCGTTTTATCACTTCGACAACAAACAAGACCTGTTGCTGGCGGTGATGGTGGAAGGCATGAAGCAGGCCAGCCAAAGGCAAACGACCGCCTGCGCTGACCTGCCGGATGACCTGCCCCCACGAGAACAACTGCGCGCCCTGATCCGCAACCAGTTCGATGTGCTGCTGGGGCCTGACAGCGATTTCATCCCGGTGATGCTGTACGAATGGCGGTCCCTCAACGGCGAGCAGCGCCAGACCATTACGCAAATCAAAGACGACTACGAAGCCGCGTGGACGCCCGTGTTGCAAGCGCTGCATGTCAGTGGCCAGTTGCAGGCCCCGGTGCAGCTGGCGCGCTTGATGATTTTTGGCGCGCTCAACTGGGCGGTGCAGTGGTACCAGCCCCCCGCTGAAACAGCCACCAAGCCCACCCCCAAAGCCAAACAAAAAAGCCCCCCACGCGCATCGCTGGACGATTTGACCGATGCCGCACTGGCCTTGTTTTTGAGAGACCCCACATGACAACACCCACGCCTTACCAATCGGTCTTTGCCCCCGGGCTCCTCACGGGCCAGGCAATCCTGGTCACCGGCGGTGGCTCGGGCATTGGCCGCTGCACCGCGCACGAGCTGGCCAGCTTGGGCGCGCATGTGGTGCTGGTGGGCCGCAACCCCGACAAGCTGACCGTCACCGCGCAAGAGATCACGGGTGACGGTGGCCAGGCGAGCTGGCACAGCTGTGACATCCGGCGCGAGGGCGATGTCCAAGCCATGGTCGCGCAGGTGGTGCAGCAGCACGGGCGGATTCACGGCCTGGTCAACAACGCAGGCGGTCAATACATCTCGCCCCTGGCCCACACCAGCGCCAAAGGCTGGCAAGCGGTCATCGACACCAACCTCACCGGTGGCTTTCTGGTGGCACGTGAGTGCTTCAACCAAAGCATGCAACAGCAAGGCGGTGCGGTGGTCAACATCGTGGCCGACATGTGGGGCTCGATGCCGGGCATGGGCCACAGCGGCGCGGCGCGGGCGGGCATGGTCAGCTTCACCGAAACGGCCGCGCTCGAATGGGCCGCTCAAGGCGTGCGCGTGAACGCCGTTGCCCCAGGCTACATCGCCAGCAGCGGCATGGACCACTACCCGCCCGAGGCGGGCCCGATGCTGCGCGAGATGCGCAACACGGTTCCACAAGGCCGCTTTGGCACCGAAGCCGAAACGTCCGCCGCCATTGTGTTTTTGCTGTCACCCGCTGCCAGCTTTGTGAGCGGCACGGTGTTGCGCGTAGACGGTGCCCGTCCGCAAATGCGCATGGGCTGGCAGCAAGCCGTGGCCCAAGCCGATGTGCAAGAACGCGATGCCGTCAAACCCTTTGACGGCTTTCACCGCGCCGTGACCCCCAAGGTATTCCAATGACTTTTGAATCCACCTGGAACCCGCACAGCCCCGTGGCCCAGCAGCGGCGCGAAGCCGCCCTGGCCCGCTTGGCGCAGTGGCATGCCCTGCAAGACCGCGCAGCGCTTGCCTCGGCCCAATCCAAACCGGTGTTTGACAAACGCGGGCAGTTGCTGCCGCGTGAACGTGTGGCCTTGCTGCTTGACCCGGGTGCACCTTTCTTGCCGCTGTGTGCGCTGGCGGGCTTCATGCAGGACACACCCGACCCGGCCAAGTCGGTACCCGGCGGCGGCATGATCGCGGGCATCGGCTTCATCAGTGGTGTGCGCTGCATGGTGGTGGCCAGCGACTCGGGCATCGAAGCCGGGGCCATTCAGGCGCGAGGCCTCGAAAAGATTTTGCGCGTGCAAGAGTTGGCCCTTGAAAACAAACTGCCTTTTGTGCACCTGGTCGAAAGCGCCGGGGCCAATTTGATGCAGTACAAGGTCGAAGGTTTTGTGCTGGGCGGCAGCCTGTTCCGCAACCTAGCACGCTTGTCGGCGGCGGGCCTGCCGGTGCTCACCGTGCAGCACGGCTCGGGCACCGCAGGCGGGGCCTACATGCCGGGGCTGAGTGACACCGTGATCATGGTGCGCGGCCGCTCGCGGGCCTTTTTGGCGGGGCCGCCTCTGCTCAAAGCCGCCACCGGTGAAGTGGCCACCGAAGAAGAACTGGGCGGGGCCGAGATGCACACCAGCGTGTCGGGCTTGGGTGAATACCTGTGCGAAGACGACCGCCACGCGCTGGGCACGGCCCGGGATGTGGTGGCGCGTTGGGACTGGGCTGCGCACAACTCGCAACGGCAAGCAAAGCCCCCGCGCCTGGACGCTGAAGAACTGCTGGGCCTCATGCCCGCCCACCACCGCGAACCCATCGACATGCGCGAAGTCATCTTGCGCTTGATCGATGACTCGGATTTTCTGGAATTCAAACCGCTGTTCGGCGCGGCCACGGTGTGTGCGCAGGCCCGCATCGGCGGTCATGCGGTGGGCATCATCAGCAACAACGGACCGATTGATGTGGCCGGGGCCAACAAGGCCACGCACTTCATCCAGTGGATGTGCCAGCTGGGTCATCCCATCGTTTATTTGCAAAACACCACCGGCTACATGGTGGGAAAAGACAGCGAACAAGGCGGCATGATCAAGCACGGCTCCAAGATGATCCAGGCCGTGACCAGCACCACCGTGCCGCAAATCACCATCCAGTGCGGGGCATCGTTTGGGGCGGGTAATTACGGCATGTGCGGGCGAGGTTATGCACCGCGCTTTTTGTTCAGCTGGCCGGGGGCCAAGACGGCGGTGATGGGCGGCGAGCAAGCCGCCCGCACCATGCAGATCGTGGCCGAAGCCGGCATGGCCCGCAAAGGCATCACGCCCGACCCCGAAAAAATGCAGGCCCAGTTCGACAAGATCGTGGCCCTGTTTGAAGCGCAGGCCGATGCCTTCTACACCAGCGGCCTGGTGCTGGACGACGGCGTGATCGACCCGCGCGACACCCGCAGCGTGCTGAGCTTTTGCCTGGACACCTGCCTGGAAGCTGCAAAGCGCCAACCCCGCGCCATGACGTTTGGCGTGGCCCGCATGTAAAAAAACCAACCCCCACGGAGACACACCATGCAATACACTCACGAACACCGCGAGATCCAGAACACGCTCAAGCGTTTCATCGAAGCCGAGATCAACCCCCATGTGGACGAGTGGGAAGCGGCCGAGATTTTTCCGGCGCATGAGGTCTTCAAAAAAATGGGCAACTTGGGCCTGCTGGGCCTGACCAAGCCCGAAGCCTTTGGCGGCGCGGGGCTGGACTATTCCTACAGCATTGCCATGGCCGAGGCGCTGGGCCACATCGACTGCGGCGGCATTCCCATGGCGATTGGCGTGCAGACCGACATGGCCACGCCCGCCTTGGCGCGTTTTGGCAGCGACGAGTTGCGAGCGCAGTTTTTGGCCCCAGCGATTGCGGGTGACATGGTGGGCTGCATTGGTGTGAGCGAGCCGGGTGCGGGCAGCGATGTGGCGGGCATCAAAACCGTGGCGCGCAAGGATGGCGACGACTACGTCATCAGCGGCCAAAAAATGTGGATCACCAACAGCTTGCAGGCCGACTGGATGTGCATGCTGGTGAACACAAGCGAAGGACCGATCCATAAAAACAAAAGCCTGGTCATGGTGCCCATGCGCGAAAACGGCAAACTGCTGCCCGGCATCGAGGTGGGCAAAAAGATCAAAAAGATCGGCATGAACAGCAGCGACACGGGTTTGATTTATTTTGACGAAGTGCGTGTACCGCAGCGCTACCGCATCGGGGCCGAGGGCCAGGGCTTCATCTACCAGATGCAGCAGTTCCAAGAAGAGCGCCTGTGGTGCGCGGCCAGCACGCTGCAGTCGCTGACCAACTGCATTCAGTGGACGGTGGAATGGGCGCAAGAGCGCAAGCTGTTTGGCAGCACACTGGCAGACCAGCAGTGGGTGCAGTTCAAGCTGGCCGAACTCAAGGCCGAGGTGGAAAGCCTGCGCGCATTGACCTACCAGTCTTGTGAACACTACATCGCCGGTGAAGACGTGACCGAATGGGCCACCATGGCCAAGCTCAAAGCGGGCCGCTTGAACCGCACCGTGCCCGACACCTGTTTGCAGTTTTGGGGCGGTATGGGCTTCACCTGGGAAAACAAAGTCTCGCGCATGTACCGCGACGGGCGTCTGGCCTCGATTGGCGGCGGCGCCGACGAGGTGATGCTGGGCATCTTGTCCAAGATGATGGGCATTGCCAAGCGGCCACAAGCATGAGCACTTTGTTGATCGAACGCCAGGGCCCGGTCGAGACCTGGACCCTGAACGACCCGGCCACCCGCAACGCCCTGAGCGACGCGGTGGTGGATGGCTTGCTGCAAGCCTGTGCGCGGGCAGCGCAAGACGCGACACTGCGCATCGTGGTGCTGACCGGCGCAGGCGGTGCCTTTTGCGCGGGTGGTAGCCTGGGCGGCTTTGCCAGCCTGATTGGCCAGCCCTTGCAGACTGGCCAAACCGACCCGCTGCTGGCCATGAACCGTGGCTTTGGTGACCTGCTGCATGCCTTGAGCGCCCTGCCCCAGTTGCTGGTGTGCCGGGTGGATGGCGCGGCCATGGGCGGCGGTTTTGGCCTGGTGTGCTGCGCCGACCATGTGGTGGCCACAGCCCGCTCGGTGCTGGGCACGCCCGAGGTCACGCTGGGCCTGCCGCCTGCGCAGATTGCGCCTTTTGTTTGGCAACGCCTGGGCGAGAGCGCCGCACGCCAGTGCCTGCTGCAAGGCCTGAGCTACACCGCAGCGCAAGCGCTGCAAGTGGGCCTGGTGAACGAGGTGATCGAGCAGAACACCGATGAAGCCTGGCAAACAACACTGACGCGCCTCATGCGCGCTGGCCCCGGCGCGGTGGCCAGCACCAAACAACTGCTGCGGCAGCTGCGCGGCCCGGTGCCTGATTTGCGCGATGCCGCAGCACAAGCTTTTGCACAAGGCCTGCGCAGCGCCGAAGCCGCACAAGGTCTGGCCGCGTTTGCACGCAAACAGCCTGCGCCCTGGACACTTTCTGGCAAGGACACGACATGACTTCGACCTTGTCCACCACTTTGCCCCATAAGGTCACGCGCCTGCTGATCGCAAACCGGGGTGAGATCGCCCGACGGGTGATCCGCACCGCCCGCCACATGGGCATTCAGACGGTGGCCGTTTATTCCGACGCCGACTGCGATGCGCTGCATGTGAAAGAAGCCGACACCGCCGTTGCATTGGGCGGCACCCTTTCAGCTGACTCGTATTTGCACATCGACAAACTGCTCCAAGCGGCTCGTGACACCGGGGCAGACGCGGTGCACCCGGGCTATGGTTTTTTGAGCGAGAACGCCGAGTTTGCGCAAGCGGTGATCGACTCGGGCCTGACCTGGGTAGGCCCACCGCCTGCGGCCATCCGGGCGCTGGGCAGCAAATCGGCTGCCAAAGCGCTGGCTTTGAAACACAGCGTGCCCTGCTTGCCGGGCTACTTTGGCACCGACCAAAGCGACGCGACCTTCACCGCACAAGCGCAGCAGCTGGGCTTGCCGCTCATGGTGAAAGCCGTGGCCGGGGGCGGCGGGCGCGGCATGCGCCTGGTGACCGACATGGCCCAACTGCTGCCCGCGCTGAACAGCGCCCGCTCCGAAGCCCTGGCCGGGTTTGGCAACGGCGACTTGTTGATGGAGCGCGCCTTGCTGCGCCCCCGCCACATCGAGGTGCAGATCATGGCCGACATGCATGGCCACTGCATCCACCTGGGTGAGCGCGACTGCTCGGTGCAGCGGCGGCACCAAAAGATCATCGAAGAATCGCCCAGCCCGGCGGTGGATGCTGCACTCCGCGCGCAACTCGGCAAGGCAGCCATTGCGCTGGCGCAATCGGCGGGCTATGTGGGTGCGGGCACGGTGGAGTTTTTGCTGGACGAAGCACAAGCTAACAAGCCGTTCTATTTGATGGAGATGAACACCCGCTTGCAGGTGGAACACCCCGTCACCGAAATGCTCACCGGGTTGGACTTGGTCGAGTGGCAACTGCGCATCGCACGCGGCGAACCGCTGCCGCTGACGCAAGCCGATTTGCGCCTGCAAGGCCACGCCATCGAGGTGCGCCTGTGCGCCGAAGACGAACACTTCACGCCGCAGACCGGCACGGTGCAGGCCTTTTCAGCGCCAGAGGGTTTGCGCTTTGACCATGCGCTGCATGTGGGCGCAGTGGTCACGCCGCACTACGATTCGATGCTGGGCAAGTTGATCGCTCACGCGCCCACACGCCATGACGCTATCGCCAAGCTGTGCGCAGGCCTGAACCAGACCACCGTGCTGGGCTTGCCGACCAACCGGGCTTTTTTGGAAGCTTGTTTGCAGCACCCCACGTTTGCAGCAGGCGAAGCCTTGATTCCGTTTTTGGCCGAACAAGCCGACACGGTGCGCGAGCGCCTAGAGGCCACGAGCGACGCACGCACCGTGGCCTTGCTGGCTGTGCTCTATGCACAACAAACACCCGCCGCCGCGATGCCCAGCCCCTTCACGCGGCCTGTGCACATGGGCCTGGGCGATGAGCTCTTGTCGCTGAGCTTGCAGGAGCTGGGGCAAGGACAAGTGCGCGTCCAAATCCAAGATGCCACGCACGAGGCCCACATCCACCGCAGTGGCGATCTGCTGCACATCACGCTGAACGAACGCCGCTGGCAAGCCCGCGCAGTGGCCTGCTCTGGTGCGGTCAAGCGCTGGCATGTGCAACTGCAAGGCCCGGAATGCTTTGAGCTGTGGCTCACCGACCAAAACCACAGCGCACCCAGCACAGGCGCCAGCGCCCAAGCGACGCAGTCACTCCGCGCGCCCTTCAACGGCAAGCTGATCGCTTTGCATGTGCAAGAAGGCCAATCGGTCCAACAAGGCGAAGCCGTGCTGGTGATCGAGTCGATGAAGCTCGAACACATTTTGTGTGCCCCACGCGATGCGGTGGTGCACAGCCTCTCGGCCAGCGTGGGCCAACAAGTGGGCCCCGGCCAGGTGCTGGTGCAATGGAAGGACGCCGCATGAGTACCGCTGGATTCACCGCTGATTTCACAACCGAAGACCTGCAAAGACTGCAAGCCACTGTGGAGCGTTTTGCCAAACAAGCCATCGCCCCGCATGTGCCCGCCTGGGAAGAAGCCGGTCAATTTGACCGCAGCCTCTACAAGCAAGCCGCTGACCTGGGCCTGCTGGGCCTGGGCTACCCCGAACACCTGGGCGGCACACCCGCACCCTGGCGTGCACGCAACCTGCTGTCGCAAACCCTGGCGCGTCACGGCGGCAGCGGCGGCGTGATGGCCAGCCTGTTTTCACACAACATTGGCTTGCCGCCCGTGATGGCGCATGGCAGCGCCGAGTTGCAAGCCGAAGTGGTGCCGCCTGTGTTGCGCGGCGAGCGCATCGCCGCGCTGGCCATCACCGAACACGGCGGCGGCTCGGACGTGGCCAGTTTGCGCACCACCGCCCGCGCCGATGGGGCCGACTACGTGATCGACGGAGAAAAAGTTTTCATCACCTCGGGCCTGCGCGCCGACTGGATCACCCTGGCCGTGCGCACTGACCCGGCCAGCAAGGGGGCCAGCGGCATTTCCATGATCGTGGTGCCTGGCGACACGCCCGGCATCTCGCGCACACGCCTGCACAAGATGGGCTGGCACAGCTCGGACACGGCGCAGCTGCGCTTTGACGGTGTGCGCGTTCCCCAGCGTTACCGCCTGGGCGAAGAAGGCGCAGGCTTTCGCATGATCATGGGCAACTTCAACGGCGAGCGTCTGGCCATGTCGGCCATGGCTTTGGGCTTTGCGCAGGCTTGCTTTGACGAAGCGCTGAACTGGGCACGCCAGCGCCAGACCTTTGGCGCGGCCCTGATCGAGCGGCAGGCGATTCGCCACAGGTTGATGGACATGCAGATGCGCATCTCGTCCACGCAAGCCTGGGTCGATGCTGTGACGCACCAAGCCGACGCAAGCCAGACCGGTGCCGACTGGGTGGCACAGGTCTGCCTGCTCAAAAACCACGCCACCCAAACCATGCAGTTTTGCGCCGATGCCGCCGTGCAACTGCTGGGCGGCATGGGCTACATGCGCGGCACCGTGAGCGAGCGGGTTTACCGCGAAGTCAAGGTGATGATGATTGGCGGGGGGGCCGAAGAAATCATGAAAGAGCTGGCGGCGAAACAGTTGGGGATTTGAATCAGCCTATGAAACTTTTTGCTGCATGCAGGTACAAAGGGATACCCAACAAAATATTGAAGGGGAACGTCAATCCCAACGACATGCCGAAATAGAGCGAAGGGCTGGCTTCCGGGATGGCGTGCCGAATAACCGCTGGCACCGCAATGTAAGACGCACTGGCCGACAACACCATCAACAAAGCCGCATTGCCCACCGAGAAGCCCAGTGCCCAAGCCATCAACAAGGCCACTGCGGCATGGACAAGCGGTCCCAATATGGCATAAGCGACCAGCCACAGCGACTGGCCTTTGATCTGCGCCATATTGCGTGCAGCCAATAGCCCCATGTCGAGTAAGAAAAATGCCAGCATGCCTTTGAACAAGTCCACCGAGAACGGCTTCATCGCAGCTTGTCCAGCATCTCCCGTCAACAAGCCAATCAGCATGGCCCCCAACAGCAACATCTGCGCACCGTCGGTCAGTGCCTCGTGCAATATGCCGCCCAAGCGTGGATTACAGCTGGCTTGCGCATCGACACGGCCATTGGTCAAGTGGGCATTGGCGTTCATCCGCCGTCGCACTTGGTTGGCCATGACCACCGCAAACACAATAGCGGGTGACTCCATCAAGGCCATGGCTGCAGCCATGTGACCACCAAACGCCACGCCCTGGTTGTCCAGGTGTTGTACGGCGGTGATGAAGGTCACTGCGCTGACCGAACCGTATGTCGCAGCAATGGCTGCCGCATCCAAGCCCGACACAAATTGACGCAAAACGGTGTAGCCGATAATGGGCACAATGAATGCCATGGTCAGTGCAGCACCGAGGGTGATGACCACTTCACGACTGAGTCCCGAGTCAGCCAGCGCAAAACCACCTTTGAGACCCAAGGCCATCAGCAGGTAAAGCGACAGGAATCGGGAGATCGCCGCAGGTATTTCCAAATTGGACTTCAAGAATCCAGCCAGCATGCCGAACACAAAAAACAAAATGGCAGGATCAGAGAAGATGTTCATGGGCAACTCAAATCATCAATCAAAAATTTCATGCAGCCAGGATTTTTTGCGCTTGTAGTGGGCCTGATGGTCATGGCCATAACGGCCTTCAACAAACGCCTCTGATGGTACTTGGCCCCGCGTGGGTTGAGACGCCTGCGTCGATGACAAGGCGGATGCTTGGATCGTTGCCAGTGCACGATCAAGCAATTTGTCCAGTTCTCCACGATCAAGCCAGATGCCTCGACACGCAGGACAGTAATCGATCTCCACGCTTTGGCGTTCTGCCATGACCAAGGATGTTTCTGTGCATGTGGGGCATTTCATGGGGACTCCTTGGCGTTTAAAAATGCAACGGATGTATGGCAGTGGCCAGGTTCAAGCACTTGGCTTGAAATGGACTGTTCAAATTTATCCAGACAAGAACCATTTAAAAAGCAGATAATTTAAGACAAATACTCCATGAAAAACTGAGATGCGTACCACTTTCAACTACAAGCACTTGTATTACTTCTGGGTGGTAGCCAAAGAAGGCGGTATCACTCGGGCGGCAGAGAAACTCGACATGGCGGTGCAAACAGTGAGCGCACAGGTGCGTGAGCTTGAGCGCTCTCTTGGTTATGCGTTGCTCAAACCTGCAGGGCGCGGTTTAACGCTGACGGATGCGGGTGTAGCCGCAATGCAGCAGGCTGACCAAATTTTCCAATTGGGTGAAAACCTGCCCAGCAAAGTACGCGACGCGGTGAGTTCTCCCACCGTGCGTCTGGCCGCAGGCATATCGGATGGCCTGCCCAAACTGGTGGTGCGACGCCTGATGCAGCCTGTGATGGGCGAGCCCAATTTGCGCTTGCTTTGCCACGAGGGCGAGTTTGATGACCTGTTGGGCGACTTGGCCCTTCACCGGCTGGACGTGGTGCTGTCAGACCGCCCTGCACCGGCCAACGCCAACATCAAGCTGTACAACCATGCACTGGGGTCATCGGACGTGTCCTGGTATGGCAGTGCGGCGCTCGTCAAGTCGGCCAAAAAGAAATTTCCGGCCAGCTTAGCCGAGGTGCCAGTGCTCTTGCCCACCGCCCACACGGCGGTGCGTACCCGACTGGACCATTGGTTTGAGCACCACGCCATCCAGCCGCGCATCGTGGGCGAGTTTGAAGACAGCGCCTTGCTCAAGACGTTTGGTGAAAGCGGCATGGGCGTGTTCCCGGCAGCCGGGTGGGTGCACGACGAGTTGCTGGCACATTACGATGTGCAGCGCCTGGGATCGTGCGATGGCGTGAAAGAACATTTCTTTGCCATTGGCACCGAAAAGAAAGTGCAACACCCGCTGGTGCAGCGGCTTTTGCAAGCCACAGAATCCGCTGCTTGAAAAGCAAAGAGCCCCCGGGGTGAACTGACCCCGTGGGCTCTTTCGCATTGCTGACCGTTAAGCCTTGGCTGAACGCACACTCAACAACATGGTCACCGCCAGGATACCGACCACCACACCCAGGGAGATGCCCACCGGTATCTTGAACACATCGATCAGGCACATCTTGGTGCCGATGAACACCAGGATCACCGCCAGACCGTAGTTGAGCAGGTGGAACTTGTTGGCCACAGCGGCCAGAAGGAAATACATGGCACGCAAACCCAGGATGGCGAACACGTTGCTGGTCAACACGATGAAGGGGTCCGAGGTGATCGCAAAAATCGCCGGGATCGAATCCACCGCAAAGATCACATCCGTCAACGCGATCAAACAGATCACCATGAACAAGGGCGTGGCGATCTTCTTGCCGTTTTCCACGGTCCAGAAACTTTCACCGTCGTAGTTTTTGCTGACAGGCAAAACCTTGCGCAGCAGCTTGAGCGCCGGGTTGTCGTCGAGATCAGGCTCTTTGCCTGCAGCCCACCACATCTTCACACCCGTGAGGATCAGGAAAGCACCAAACACATAAAGCACCCAGTGGAACTCGGCCAGCAACCAGCCCCCCACCAGAATCATCACGGTGCGCAGCACGATGGCACCGATGATGCCGATCATCAGCACGCGCTTCTGGAAATTCGTGGGCACAGCGAAGTAGGTGAAGATCATCAGGAAGACAAAGATGTTGTCCACCGCCAATGATTTTTCAATCAGGTAGCCGGTCAGAAACTCCAACGACTTGGTGTTCGCGAGCTCGACCGAGCCAGTGGTGTCCTTGATGGCCCACCAGAACAGTCCGTTGAACAAAAAGCTCAACGCGATCCAGATCAGGGACCAGTTGAGCGCTTCCTTGACGCCGATGTCGTGAGCGCCCTGCTTTTTGAGCACCACAAAATCCACGAAGAGCGACACCAGCACGATGGCCACGAAGGTGGCCCAGAGCCACAGGGGAGCAATGGTTTCCATCAAATACCTCTTTGTTATTGAACACACACTGTAGGCCGAATCGGTTTTCGAACTGACGTGAATGTTTATCCACATACACGACAGAACAAGGGATTCGGATGCCCGTATTTTTACTGAATAAATCTATTATTTACTCTTAAAAAACAAGAGTTTCAAACTTGATTTTCTTGCTGTTTTCCGTAGCCCTTCATGGGCAACATGCCCTATCGACTTAGCGGAAGCGTCATGCCTTTCTTTAAAACCCTGCATTCCTCCCTGCAAAGGGCATTACCCACACGCGAATCACTGGCGCAACATACCTGGCTGAAACCGATCGCGCACCACTTGCTGAATCCACAGCTCTGGCGTCTGCAGCATGAGTCTGTCGCCCGAGGCGTGGCGATTGGCACTTTTTGGGCCTTCGTGATTCCATTGGGCCAGACTTTTGTGGCAGCGGCAAACTGCACTTGGTGGCGCGGTAACATTCCCGCAGCTGCCGTCATGACCATGCTGACCAACCCTTTGACTTTCGGATTCTGGTTGTGGTTGGCCTACCGTGTGGGCCATCTGGTTCTGGGGGTGCCCGTACCGACAGAAACGCTGGCCATAACAGGCTGGAGCCACAACCTGCAAGAGGTGGGTGGCCCCATTCTGCTGGGCATGGGCATTTTTGGTGTGGCTGGTGCCACTTTGGGCTATCTGCTGGTCAAACTCAGCTGGCGTCTGCGAGTGGCGCTCAGACGGCACAAATCGAACACGGTTGCATGAAAGTTCGTTAACCGCAGCACTCTTTAAGCAAAAACCGCCAGCCCCTTTCGGAGACTGGCGGTTTTTTCATGCAGCCTCAGCTGAACGCATCACTTGGCTTTCGGGTAATCAGAAACCACTTTCCAGCGGCCGTCCTGAATTTGGGACATGCGCGAAATGTTGCTGCCCAAGCGCTTGGTGGCACTGAAAGTCATTTCAGGGCTACCGAACATGTCTGCAGGGATCTTCATCGTGTCCATGGCCTTGATGAAGCTTTCGGTGGTTAGGTTGGCACCGGCCTTTTCAACCGCACGCAGGTACGAGTCCAAGGCGTTGTAGCCATAAACCGAGAACACGGTCGGGTCTTCGTTGAACTTGGTCTTGTACTTGTTGGCCCAGAAACGGATGTTCTGCGCGGCTTCGTCCAGGTAAGGGTGCTGCACGGTCATGGTGGCGTAAAAGCCGTTCATGGCGGGGCCGCCCAGCTTGTGGATCAGGTCGGTGTAGGCGGCGCTGGAACCGATGAACGTGGGGTTGAAACCCAGACGGCGCGCGGTGGCAATGCCGCCAATCGTTTCACGGATGATGGTGCCCATGACCACAAAGTCGCACTTGGCCGAAGAGAGCTTTTGCATCTGCGAGGCGAAGTCGGTTGCGCCGCGCTTGTAGGTGGTAACTTCTGCAAACTGCAAGCCGGCGTCCTTCAGACCTGCTTCGGCGCCCCGGAACACTTCAAGGCCGAATTCATCGTCTTGGTACATGGCGCAAATTTGCTTGGCACCTTTTTCTTTAACCAGAACCGGGACTGCCTGGCGCATCTGGTCAAAATAGGTGGCGGCAAAAGAGTACTTGAGCTTGTGGAAGGGCTCGTACATCTCACGCGCAGCGGTCACAGGGAAAAAGTTGACCACGTTTTTCTGGAACTGCACAGGCATGGCGGCCATGTTCTGGGCCGTGCCGATGTGGGCGATCATGCCGAAGATCTTGTCCTGGTTGACCAGCTTCTGAGCTGCCAGCACCGCGCGGCGTGGGTCATAGCCGGAGTCTTCCACCAGCAGCTTGATCTTGCGACCACCGACACCGCCTTGTTCGTTGGCTTCATCGGCGCGCAGCATCATGCCCAGGCGCACTTGCTTGCCAAAACCAGCCAGTGGGCCGGACAAATCCTGGATGGACCCCAGCACAAGTTCGTTTTTGCTCACACCTTGCGTTTGGGCCATGGCGCTGCCTGCGGTCAAGGCCATCGCCGCAGCGATCAGACTGAGTTTGATTTTCATGGGGCTTGTCTCCTGTTGTAGTGAAAAAGGTGAATCGGTCAGCGGTACATCGCTTCAATTTGCGGCGCGTACTTTTGTTGAACCAGTTTGCGCTTGAGCTTCATGGTGGGGGTCAGCTCTTCGTCTTCGGCGGTGAGTTGCGTCTCCAGCAGCCAGAATTTCTTGATCTGCTCGACGCGGGCAAATTTCTTGTTCACACGCTCAAGCTCGTTCTGGATCAGGTCCTGCACCTCTGCAGCGCGAGTCAGGCTGGCGTAGTTCGAGAAAGGCACATCGTTGTCCTGTGCAAATTTCTCCACGTTTTCCTGATCGATCATGATGATCACTGTGAGGTAAGCCCGTTTGTCGCCAATGACCACCGCATCGGTGATGTAGGGCGAAAATTTCAGTTCGTTTTCCAGCTCGCTGGGGGTGATGTTCTTGCCCCCAGCCGTGATGATGATGTCTTTCATCCGATCGGTGATGCGGAAAAACCCTTCCTCGTCGACCACGCCCACGTCACCTGTGTGCAACCAGCCGTCCGCGTCGATGGTCTCGGCGGTTTTTTCGGGCAGGTTCAAGTAGCCCATGAAGACGTTGATGCCACGGACCAGGATCTCACCGGTCACTGGGTCCAGACGGACTTCGTTGAAATCGGCCGCAGGGCCAATGGAGCCGGGTTTGATGTGGTCAGCGGGCACACCGGTGGCCGCACCACAGGTTTCGGTCATGCCCCAGACTTCCAGCATGGGCAGGCCCAGCGCCAGATACCAGCGCACCAGATCGGGCGAGATGGGCGCGGCACCGGTCACCAGAAAGCGGGCACGGTGGATGCCGATCATCTTGCGCACGTTGTTGAGCGCGAGCCAGCGTGCCACATGAAAGCGAGCCTTCAGGTGCGCAGGCACAGGCTTGCGCGCCAGCACCAAGTCGGCCACCTGCTGGCCCACGCCGATGGCCCAGGCATAAATGGCCTGCTGAAAGCCACCAGCCTCTTTCAGCGCGATCATCACGCCGGAATAAAACTTCTCCCACACACGCGGCACACCCGTGAACACGGTGGGCGCGATCTCGCGCACATTTTCGGGCACGGTTTCGGGATTCTCGACAAAGTTGAGTTTGGCACCGGTGTAGAGCGAAAAATACTCGCCGCCCATGCGTTCGGCGATGTGGCACAGGGGCAAGAAACACATGCACTCGTCGGTCTCGTCGCGCGCGATCAGCGTGTTGTAGCCGCGCACGCTGTGCACCAGCCCCCGGTGGTTGTGCATGGCGCCCTTGGGTTTGCCTGTGGTGCCTGAGGTGTAGACCAGAATGGCCAGGTCTTCGGGACGGCAGGCCTGCGTGCGCTGCGCCAGCATGTCGGGATGGGTCTTCAGATGCTCACGGCCCAAGGCGCGCAAGTCATCCAGGCTGATCACCTGCGGGTCATGGAACTCGCGCAAACCGTCCATGTCGAACACGACAATTTTTTGCAGCAGCGGCAATTTGTCGCGCACGGCCAGCGCTTTGTCGAGTTGCTCGTCGTCTTCGACAAACAGAACCGACGTGCGTGAATCTTCACTCAGGTAATGCACCTGATCGGCCGCATCGGTGGGGTAGATGCCGTTGGACACACCGCCGGCACTGAGCACCGCCAAGTCACACAAGACCCACTCGATGTTGGTGTTCGAGAGGATGGATGCGGTGTGCTTGGCCTCAAAGCCCAGCGACATCAGGCCATGGCCGATCTCGCGCACAGCTTGGGCCGTTTCGTTCCAAGTCCAGCTGCGCCAGATGCCCAGCTCTTTTTGACGCATCCAGACATTGGGGCCGCGAGCGGCCACCGCGTTCCAGAAAATCGCGGGGATGGTGTCGCCCGCCATGACGATGTTTTTATTGGGCGCAATGCCCGAGGCGTCCCAGAGGTTGCTCATCTCTTATCTCCAGGTTTTCTTCTTTTTCCAGCGGCGGTCGGCGCGCACGCCTTCTTCCTTCATGCCCAGATAGAACTCCTTGATGTCGTCCTTTTCACGCAAGCGGGCACAGCTGTCTTCCATCACGATGCGACCGTTTTCGAGCACATAACCGTAGTCCGAAGCGTTAAGGGCCATGTTGGCGTTTTGCTCGACCAGCAAGATGGTGGTGCCACGCTCGCGGTTGATGCGCACCACGATCTCGAAAATCTCTTTGGTCAGCTTCGGGCTGAGGCCCAGGCTGGGCTCATCGAGCAAGATCAGATCGGGGTTGGCCATGAGGGCCCGGCTGATCGCCAGCATTTGTTGTTGGCCGCCCGAGAGCAAGCCCGCGTCTTGCGCCGCACGCTCTCGCAAGATCGGGAAGTAGTTGAACACCGCTTCCATGTCGCGCGCCACGCCATCGCGGTCGTTGCGGGTGAACGCCCCCATCAGCAGGTTGTCGCGGATCGACAGCAAGGGGAACACCTCGCGGCCTTCGGGCACATGCATCAGGCCGCGCTGCACAATGTGGGCCGGGTCCATGGCGGTGATGTTTTGGCCCTTGAATTCGACCGAGCCCTTGCGCGGATCGATGATGCCGCTGATGGTCTTGAGGATGGTGGTCTTGCCCGCGCCGTTGGAGCCGAGCACGGTGGCGATTTCGCCCTTTTTGACCTGCAGGCTCACGCCCCGGATGGCCTTGATCGGGCCGTAGGCGCTTTCGACGTTGAGCAGTTTGAGGACGATGTTGGCTTCGTTCACGGCGGTGTTCATGCGGCCTCCGCTGTGTGGTTTTCGCGGCGCAGGCTGGACACATCGTCCACCGAACCCAGATAGGCCTCGATGACACCGGGATCGCTTTGCACTTGGCTGGGTGAGCCGGTGGCCAGCTCCTGGCCCTGGCTCATGGCCAGCACGCGGTCAGAGACTTTGGACACCAAGCCCATGTCGTGCTCGACCATGAGCACCGAAATGCCCAACTCGTGTTGGATGTCGGAAATCCAGAAGGCCATGTCTTCGGTCTCTTCGACGTTCAGGCCCGACGAGGGTTCGTCCAGCAACAAGAGCTTGGGCTCGGTGCACAGAGCGCGGGCCAGCTCCACCACTTTGCGCACGCCGTAGGGCAAGCCTGCGACCATGGAATCGCGGTGGTGTTGCAGGTCCAGGAAGTCGATGACTTCTTCGACTTTTTCACGCGCTTCGATTTCGGCCGCACGGGTTTGGCTGCTGAAAAACATCTCACTCCACAAACCCGTTTTGCGGTGCGTGTGGCGACCGATCAACAGGTTTTGCAGCACGGTGGCGTGCTCGAACAACTCGATGTTTTGGAAAGTGCGCGCAATGCCCAGCCCGGCAATGTTGTGCGCGGGCTGATCCGTCAGGCGCAGCGTGCCCTTGGGGCCTGCGTAGTCGATCGTGCCCGTGGTGGGCGTGTAGATGCGGCTGATCAGGTTGAACACCGTGGTCTTGCCCGCGCCGTTGGGGCCGATCAGGGTGAAGACTTCGCCGCGTTTGACGTCGAAGCTGACGTTGTTAACGGCCAGCACACCGCCAAAGCGGACGCTCAGGTTCTGAGCCGAAAGGAGGATGTCGTCGTTCATTTGAGGCGGTCCGACTTCTGGAAGGATTTTTGACGCTTGAACATGCCACGGCGGTAAAACGGGAACAGCTGGAACCAGGTGCGCACCTTGAGCCAGCGACCGTACAAGCCCATGGGCTCAAACAACACAAAGGCAATCAACACAATGCCGTAGACCGTGCCTTGCAAACCGGTCGCACCGCCAATGGCGGCAGGCAAAAAGTCTTTGCCCATGGCAATCAGCTGCGGCATGACGATCAAAAAGATCGCGCCCAAAAACGCACCGTGCACCGACCCCAAACCGCCGATCACCACCATCAACAGCAAGTCGATCGACTGGATGATGTTGAACTGATCGGGCGAGAGGAACTGGATCTTGTGCGCGTACAAAGCGCCGCCAATGCCTGCCAGCGCGGCCGACAAAGCAAACGACAGGGTCTTGTAACGGGCCAGGTGGATGCCCATGCTTTGCGCCGAAATTTCAGAATCGCGGATGGCCACAAAGGCCCGGCCTGTGGACGAGCGCAGCAAGTTGAGGATGGCCAGCGTGGCCCCCACTGCCACCACCAGGCAGAGGAAATAAAACTCTTCGGTGCTGTCCAGCGTCCAGCCCAGCATGGCAGGCGGGTTGACGCTCAAACCGGCGTTGCCACCGGTCATGTGCTCCCAGCGCGCAATGCCCTCTTCGACGATGAAACCGAAGGACAAAGTGGCCATGCCCAGGTAAATGCCTTTGACGCGCAGCGCGGGCAGGCCCACGACGACACCGGCGATGGCCGAGAACAGCCCGGCGCACACCAGCGCCAGCAGAAACGGCACCCCGGCATTGACCATCACGGCTTCGGTGTAGGCGCCCACGCCCAAAAAGGCCGCATGCCCCATGGAGAACAAACCGGTGAAACCGGCCAGCAGCATCAGGCCCAGGCCCACCACGGCGTAGATCAGCACAAAGGTCAGTTGGGCCAGCCAGTATTCAGCCACCACCCAGGGGGCGGCGATCAGGAACAGCGCCAGCAAGCTGTACCAAAAGACATGGCCACCATGCTTGGCCAGCGTGATGTCCTGGTTGTATTGGGTTTTGAAAATGAATCGCATGCGAGGGCCTCAGACTTTCTTGCGCAGTTTTTCGCCGAACAAGCCATTGGGCTTGAGCACCAGCATGAGCAAGACCACGATGTAAGGCGCGATGTCTTTCACGCCTTCAGGCAAATAAAAGCCCGCGAGCGACTCCACGATGCCGATCACCAGACCCCCCACGATGGCGCCCGGCAAGCTGCCAAAGCCGCCGACCACCGCTGCGGGGAAAGCTTTCAGGCCAATGAAGCCCATGTTGGCGTGCACAAAGGTGATGGGCGCTAAAAGCAAACCCGCCACCGCCGCCACACCCGCCGCCAAGCCCCAAACCAGACCGTTGAGGCTTTGCACCGGGATGCCCATGTAATAGGCCGCCAACTGGTTTTGCGACGAGGCCTGCATGGCGATGCCCAGCTTGCTGTACTTGAACATGGCAAACAAGCCCAGGCACAGCACCGAGGTGAAAGCGATCACCACCAGCTGCTCAGCCGCCACCACGAGCCCACCCATCTGCAAGACCTGGCCCGCATACGGTACGGGCATGGTGTGGGTGTCGGTGCCCACGTCGGGGATCATGGTGATCAGGCCGCGCAGCACATAGCCCACCCCGATGGTGAGCATGACAATTGAAAAAGCAGGCTGGCCAAGGATGGGGCGAATGACCAAGCGTTCGAGCAGAACGCCAAACACACCCATGGCCACGATGGCGGCAGGCACCGACACCCAGAACGGAAAACCCAGCCACGTCATGGCAGCCAGGCCCGCGAAGGCGCCGACCATCATCAGATCGCCCTGGGCAAAGCTCACCGTTTCGGTGGCCTTGTAAATCAGCACGAAACCCAGGGCGATGAGTCCGTAAATACAGCCCTGAGCCACACCGCTGATCAGCAGTTGCAGCAATTGCACGCTTGTCTCCTTTTTTGTACTTTTGTCGATTTGCCTCTGCTGGATGGTGCTTTTGGTGCACACCCCTGCATTTGCGAACGATCGTGCGATTGTGTATGTCTTTCACGAGACTGACCCTAGGGGTTGTCCCCCATCCACAGTCACGTGAGCGGCAGCAAGATGAGGGCATGAAGCAATCCATACGCATCGGCTCAGGCCTCGGTTTTTACGGAGACAACTGGGAGCCCGTGGTGGCCAGCATTGAGCGCGGCGAAGTGCAGTTCATTGCCAGCGACCATCTGGCCGAACTCACTCTGGCGATCTTGCAAAAAGACAGACAACGAGACCCGAGTCTGGGTTTCGCCCGCGATGTGGTGCCCATGCTTTTGCGCCTGTGGCCTTTGATGCAGCCGCGTGGTGTGCGCTTTGTTTGCAACGCCGGCGGCTTGAACCCTATGGGCGCAGCCCAGGCCGTGCGCACTGCCTTGGCCAGTAAGGGATGGCACCCACGGATTGCCGTGGTCTCTGGCGACGACGTGCTGAGCAAGTTACAAGATGCGCAGGCTGACTTTGACCACATGATGAGCGGCACCGAGGTGAACAGCGTTCGTGATCGTCTGGTCTTTGGCAACGCCTACTTGGGCGCGCAACCGATCGTTGACGCCTTGGACCGAGGGGCCGACATCGTGATCACTGGGCGTGTGGCCGATGCAGCGCTTTTTTTGGGACCGCTGGTGCATGGCCTGGGCTGGAAGCTGGGCGATGCCAGCACGCCAGAAGACTTCAATCGCCTGGCGCAGGGCCTGACGGTGGGACATTTGCTGGAGTGCTCAGGCCAGGGCAGCGGCGGCAATTTTGGCGACCAGGGCCACTGGCAAAGCATCCCGGATCTGGGCCACATCGGTTACCCCATCGCCGAAGTGTTTGCCGACGGCACGGCCATCATCACCAAAACGCAGGACACTGGCGGGCTGGTGAACTTTGACACCGTGCGCCAGCAATTGCTGTACGAGGTGCACAACCCGCACGCGTATTTTTCACCCGACGTGGTGCTCGACATGGGGCAAATTCAGCTGCACGACGAGGGTCAAAACCGTGTGCATTTGAGCGGTGCACAAGGCAGTGCTCCTTCTAACCAACTCAAAGTGGTGGCTGGCTTCAGGGACGGCTTCAAGGCCGACATCACCTGGGGCTTTTCATGGCCCGAAGCTTGGGACAAGGTTCAAGCGGCCGAGCGCATCATCCGCGAGCAATTGCGCGAGAGAAAAATCCCTTTCGACGAACTGTTTGTGGAATACCCCGGCCTGAACTCTGCCCATGGGGCATTGACCCCCTTGCCACCCGCCGCCGAACTCAATGAACGCCATGAAATCTGGGTGCGCATGGTGCTGCGCACGCCCAGCAAAGCGGCAGCCGATGGCTTTGGTCGGCTTTTTCCATGGATGGCCCTGAGCGGCCCGGCCTACACCTGCGGCTTTCAGGGCCTGAACAACACCAGCGAACTGCTGGGCATCTGGCCCACGCTCATCGATCGAAATCTTGTCAAAGCGCACGTTGAAATGCTGGAGGTGCAAGCATGAACACCACACTGCGCATACCCCTGGTGAAACTGGCCCACGCCCGCAGCGGCGATAAAGCCGACTGGGTGGACTTTGGCCTGTTCGCCTGGAATGAAACGGGTTACCGCATCCTCGCACGCGAGGTGTCTGCTGCCAAAGTGCAAGCGCACTTCGCACCCTGGCTGCCCGGCCATGTCGATATCTGGCCGCTGCCAAATATTCTAGCCATCAAGTTGGTGCTGCACGCCGCCTTGCAAGGCGGCGGTGCACGCAACCTTCGCTTGGACAACTTGGGAAAAGCAATGGGTGCAGCCCTGCTGCGCATGGAAATCAACGTCAGCCCCGAAGAACTCGAGCAGGCACAAAAAAGCCCCCGAAGGGGGTGGTGGCCGGACTTACCCCGGACTTGATCCGGGGTTCATGGTTCAAACGCGCTCGATGATCAACGCAATGCCCTGACCCACGCCAATGCACATGGTGCACAGCGCGTAACGGCCCGCAGTTTGCTGCAAACGGTTGATGGCGGTGGTGGCCAAACGGGCACCCGATGCACCCAGCGGGTGGCCCAGCGCGATCGCACCGCCCCAGGCGTTGACACGGGCGTCGTCGTCTTTCAGACCCAGCATGCGCAGCACCGCCAGGCCTTGCGCAGCAAACGCTTCGTTCAACTCGATCACGTCCATGTGGTCAATGGTCAACCCCGTCTGGGCCAGCACCTTGAGCGTGGCGGGCGCAGGGCCAATGCCCATGACACGCGGGGCCACACCGGCCGTGGCCATGCCCACGATGCGGGCTTTGGGCGTCAGGCCGTTTTTGGCTGCAGTGGCTTCGTCGGCCAGCAGCAGCGCACAAGCGCCATCGTTCACACCGGAGGCATTGCCTGCGGTCACGGTGCCGTCCGGGCGCACCACGCCTTTGAGTTTGGCCAACGCTTCGAGGCTGGTTTCGCGAGGGTGCTCGTCGGTATCGACAATGATCGCATCACCCTTTTTCTGGGGAATGCTCACACCCACAATTTCACGCGCCAAGTGACCGGCCTTGATGGCGGCCACAGCGCGCAACTGGCTGTTGTAGGCCATCAGGTCTTGTGCTTCGCGCTCGATCTTGTAATCGGTGGCCACGTTTTCGGCCGTCTCAGGCATCGAATCGACGCCGTATTGGGCTTTCATCAGCTTGTTCACAAAGCGCCAGCCAATCGTCGTGTCGTACACCGCGTTGGCGCGGCTGAAGGCGCTCTCAGCCTTGGGCATGACAAAGGGGGCGCGGCTCATGCTCTCGACACCGCCAGCAATCATCAAACCCGCTTCACCAGCCTTGATGGCGCGCGCGGCGGTGCCGATGGCGTCCAGACCCGAACCACACAGGCGGTTGATGGTGGCGCCCGGAACATCAATGGGCAAACCGGCCAGCAAGCTGCTCATGTGGGCCACGTTGCGGTTGTCTTCACCAGCCTGGTTGGCGCAGCCATAGAGCACGTCGGTCACCGCCGCCCAGTCCACATTGGGGTTACGGGCCATCAGGGCGCGCAGGGGCACAGCGCCTAGGTCGTCGGTCCGCACGCTGCTCAAGGCACCGCCGTAACGGCCGAAGGGGGTGCGGATGGCGTCGCAAATGTAGGCTTGATTCATGTTTTTAGTCTCCAGATTAAGGTTGCATGCATTTTATTGCATGTTTTGAGTTTGCTTGGGTTCATTCTAGGTGCTGAATCCGCAAGGGGTATGTGCGGCGCTGCCCGGGCTCAGAGGCGCTTCGCTTTGCCACATCGCCCGAGCAGCGCCGCACATACCCCTTGCTCAGTCTTCGGCTTAATTTGTACTGCACCCATGCTGGTGTGTTGGGCTCAGGGGCTGGGGTGATGTGGCAAAGCGAAGCGCCTCTGAACCCCGGCCCCTGAGCCCAACACACCAACCCACGCAGGGCGACATGAAGGACAATCCATCCCATGCTGATCCAACCTTCACAAGCCGACGTACGGCGATTTTTTTGTGGTGTTTACGCCAAAGCCAAAACCTCAGCCGCTCTGGAGCCGATGGAAATGCTCGTCAGCCAATGGATTGACGAGCACCCTGAATACCACGCCGAATTGGCCGATATGGATGCCGCGCTGGCCAGCATGCACAAAGCCGATCCCCACAAGGAAAATCCATTCCTGCATTTGTCCATGCACCTGTCCATCAGCGAGCAATGCAGCATCGACCAACCTCGCGGCATTCGCCAAGCGGTCGAGTTGCTGACACACAAACTGAACTCGCTGCACGACGCCCACCACCAGACCATGGAATGCCTGGGCCGCATGGTCCACGAAAGTCAGCGTGCAGGCCGCATGCCCGATGGGGCGGCCTACATCGACTGCGTACAGCGCCACGCCACCAAGGACTGAGGCTGCGCAAGGCTCAAAGGGCCGTGAACGCGATCAAAGCGCTGTGCGGCTCTGGATGTGCGACAGGATGTCGGCGACCGACACCTTGGTCGCTTCGGCATCGCGGCGGTGCTGGTACTCGACCACACCGTCTTTGAGGCCCTTGTCGCCGATGGTGATGCGGTGCGGCACACCGATCAGCTCCCAGTCCGCAAACATGGCGCCGGGGCGCTCGCTACGGTCGTCCAAAATCACGTCCACACCTGCGGCCAGCAGACCGTTGTAGATGCGCTCGGCCTCGGCCTTGACGGCTTCGCTGCGGTCCATGCCGATGGGGCAGACCACCACGGTGAAGGGGGCAATCGCGTCGGGCCAGATGATGCCGCGCTCGTCGTGGTTTTGCTCGATGGCGGCGGCGGGCAGGCGGGTCACGCCGATGCCGTAGCAGCCCATCTCCAGAAACTGCGGCTTGCCGTTTTCATCGAGGAAAGTGGCGTTCATGGCCTTGGAATATTTCGTGCCCAGGTAGAACACATGGCCGACTTCGATGCCGCGCTCGATCGCCAGCTCACCTTGGCCGTCGGGCGACTTGTCGCCAGCGACCACGTTGCGGATGTCCGCCACCAGTGCGGGCTCGGGCAGGTCACGGCCCCAGTTGACGCCGGTGATGTGGAAGTCTTCTTCGTTTGCACCGCAGATCCAGTCGGCCATCACGGCCACATCGCGGTCGGCCACCAAGTGCACGGGCTTTTGGAGGTTCAGCGGGCCGAGGTAACCGGGCTTGCAGCCGAAGTGCGCTTCGATTTCGCTCAGTGTGGCGAACCGGAAACCGCCTTCCATGCCGGGCAGCTTGCCGACTTTGACCTCGTTCATGTCGTGGTCACCGCGCAGCAGCAAGAGCCAAACTTGGGATTTGACGATCTCGCCCTGCTCGTTCAGGGTGTCGGTGGCCAACACCAACGACTTGACGGTGGTAGACAGCGGCACGTTCAGCAAGGCGGCCACGTCTTCGCAGGTGCTCTTGCCGGGCGTGGGCGTTTTGCTCAGAGCTTGGGTGGCTGCGCCGCGTGGCTGGCTGGGTGCCAGGGCCTCGGCTTTTTCGATGTTGGCGGCGTAGCTGCTGGTCGGGCAGTAGACGATGGCGTCTTCGCCGGTGGCGGCAATCACCTGGAACTCTTCGCTCAGGTCGCCCCCGATGGCGCCGCTGTCGGCGGCCACGGCGCGGTAAGTCAGGCCAAAGCGGTCAAAAATCTTGCGGTAAGCGGCGGCCATCACCTGGTAGCTAGCCTTGGCGCTGACCATGTCGCGGTCAAAGCTGTAGGCATCTTTCATGATGAATTCACGGCCACGCATCAGGCCAAAACGCGGGCGGCGCTCGTCGCGGAACTTGGTTTGGATTTGGTAGAAGTTTTTGGGCAGCTGCTTGTAGCTGCGCACTTCCTGGCGCACCACGTCGGTCACGACTTCTTCGCTGGTCGGTTGGATCACGAAATCGCGGCCGTGGCGGTCCTTGATGCGCAGCAATTCCGGGCCCATCTTGTCAAAGCGGCCGGTCTCTTGCCACAGCTCGGCGGGCTGCACCACGGGCATGGTCATCTCAATCGCGCCTGCGCGGTTCATCTCTTCACGCACAATGGCCTCGACCTTGCGGATCACGCGCAAACCCATGGGCATGTAGTTGTAAATGCCTGCGCCCAGCTTCTTGATCATGCCGGCGCGGGTCATCAGCTTATGGCTGACAACTTCCGCGTCCGCTGGGGCTTCTTTGAGGGTGGAAATGAGGAACTGGGAGGCTTTCATCGCGGCAGACTATCTTGACAAGGGCATCAGGGAAACATCCAAGAGCGAGCGCTGGTGCGGCGTGCATAATGGACACAATTTAAAAATTTGAGGTTGATTATGCTTGACCGTGAAGGCTTTAGGCCGAACGTCGGCATCATTCTGCTCAACCAGAGAAATCAGGTTTTCTGGGGCAAGCGCATACGCACCCACAGCTGGCAGTTTCCGCAGGGTGGCATTGACCGGGGTGAAAGCCCTGAACAGGCCATGTTCCGTGAACTGCACGAAGAAGTGGGGCTCCACCCGGAGCATGTGCGCATCGTGGCCCGAACCCGTGACTGGTTGCGCTATGAGGTGCCAGACCGCTTCATCCGAAGGGATGCACGCGGCTTTTACAAAGGCCAGAAACAGATCTGGTTTCTGCTGCAGATGGTCACGCACGACCACCACTTGAACCTGCGCGCCACCGACCACCCCGAGTTCGACGCCTGGCGCTGGAACGACTACTGGGTGCCACTGGATGTGGTGGTGGAGTTCAAGCGCGGCGTGTACGAAATGGCGCTGACCGAGTTGGCGCGCTTTCTGCCTCGCAATGACCGGCAAAACCGTTATTTGCGCGGCGGCTCTCGTGGTCCACGCGAAGGCATGGATGCAGACAACGGCAGCATGGAAATGCAGCCTCCACCGCACATGGAGTTGCCTCCGGGTGCCAGCTTTGATCCCAATCCGCAAGGGTGATCGAGGCGAGCAGACATTAAAAAGCCCACTTCAAGTGGGCTTTTTTGCGTGCCATCGGCGGCAAGCCGTCATGGTTGGTGTCAACGACTGAGGATCAGGTTGTCGCGGTGCACCATTTCCGGCTCGGCGGTGTAACCCAGCAAAGCTTCGTATTCGTGCGAGGGCTTGCGGCACAACAAACGGGCCTCGGCGCTGGCGTAATTGGCCAGACCGCGGGCGATTTCAGCGCCCTGTTCATCGCGGATGGCGATCACGTCACCGCGCGAAAAATCACCCGACACCCCATTCATGCCGATGGGCAACAAACTCTTGCCTTCGTTCAGCACCTTGTGGGCGGCCCCAGCATCCACCGTGACCGAACCGCGCAACTGCAAGTGGTCGGCCATCCACTGCTTGCGCGCTTGCTGCTTGGCGGTTTGGGCCACCAGCAAAGTGCCCATGTTGTCGCCCTGACACAAGCGCAGCAGGGCATCGGGTTCGCGCCCCCAGGCAATCACCGTGGATGCCCCAGAGCCTGCAGCCCGTTTGGCCGCCAAAATTTTGGTGATCATGCCGCCCTTGCCCAAGCTGGAGCCTGCACCACCGGCCATAGTTTCCAGCGTGGGGTCGCCTGCACGGGCTTCGTGCACGAACTTGGCGGAGGGGTCTTTGCGCGGGTCGGCGGTGTATAGACCCTTCTGGTCGGTCAGGATGACCAACAAATCGGCTTCTATCAGGTTGGCCACCAAGGCACCCAGGGTGTCGTTGTCGCCAAACTTGATCTCGTCGTTGACGACCGTGTCGTTTTCGTTGATGACCGGCAACACGCGGTGCTGCAGCAAAGTCAGCAGCGTCGAGCGGGCATTGAGGTAACGCTCACGGTCAGCCAGATCGGCGTGCGTCAGCAGCACCTGGGCGCTGCCCATGCCGTTTTCACGCAGCTTGGTTTCGTACATCTGCGCCAAGCCCATCTGCCCAACAGCAGCGGCCGCTTGCAGGGCGGGTACTTCGCTCGGGCGAGTGGTCCAGCCCAGGCGCTTCATGCCCTCGGCAATCGCACCGCTGGAGACCATGACCACTTCTTTGCCTTGGGCGCTGAGCAGCGCCATTTGGCGGCACCATTCGCCAATCGCGCCCTCGTCCAGACCACGCCCTTCATTGGTCACCAGGCTGGAGCCCACTTTCACAACGATGCGGCGGGCGTCACGCAAGAGGGAGGAAACAGCAGGAGTGGTCATGCTCAAGGGTCTACTTTGGCTTTTGATCAGCAGTGGGCAGCAATAGCGCCCGGTGTGGCGTTATTCAGAAGGCAGCGCTTTGAAACGCGGGTCATCGGCATCGGGCTCTTGCGGCTTGTCCTGCTCCTTGAAGCGAGGATCAATGTCCACCACACCCTGCTCAATGATCTGCTGGGCACGGATGTGCTTGTAGATTTCCTTGATCAGCGGCTCACAACCTTCGCGGGTCAAAGCTGAAATCTGGAAAACCGGGCCTTTGTAGCGCATGCGTTTGATGAAGTCTTTCACGCGCGCCTCGCGCTCGTCGGCTGGCACCATGTCCAGCTTGTTGAGCACCAACCAGCGCGGCTTGTTGTAGAGGCCCGGATCGTATTTTTTCAGCTCGGCCACGATGGCCTTGGCTTGCTGCACCGGATCGACGTTTTCGTCAAACGGCGCAAAGTCGACCACATGCAAGAGCAAGCGGGTGCGCTGCAAATGGCGCAGAAACAAGTGGCCTAAGCCCGCACCTTCGGAGGCACCTTCGATCAAACCTGGCACATCGGCCACCACAAAGCTTTGCTCGGGACCCACGCGGACCACACCCAAGTTGGGGTGCAAAGTGGTGAAAGGGTAATCGGCAATTTTGGGGCGGGCGTTCGAGACGGCCGCGATGAAAGTGGATTTGCCTGCGTTGGGCATGCCCAGCAGACCCACATCGGCCAGCACCTTCAATTCGAGCTTGAGCTCTTTTTTCTCACCCAGCCAGCCGGGTGTTTTTTGGCGCGGGGCACGGTTGATCGCGCTCTTGAAGCGCATGTTGCCAAAACCACCGTCACCGCCTTTGGCAATCATGATGGTTTCACCCGGCACCAACAGTTCGTACAGCACTTCGCCCGTTTCGGCGTCGGTGATGATGGTGCCCACCGGCATTTTCAGCGTCACATCGTCACCGGCCGCACCAAACATATCAGAGCCCATGCCGTGCTGGCCACGTTTGGCTTCGTGACGGCGCGAGTAGCGGTAATCGACCAGGGTGTTGAGGTTGATGTCGGCATAAGCGAACACATGGCCCCCACGACCGCCATCGCCCCCGTTGGGACCACCGAATTCTTTGTACTTTTCATGGCGGAACGAGACGCAGCCGTTCCCGCCGTCACCCGCGGAGATGTCAATATAGGCTTCGTCAACGAACTTCATGAGATTTCCAGTGTAGCTTGGGGCTCGCCGTCAAATACCAGCGAGCCAAAATGCGAAAAGCCCCGGCTTGCGGGGCTCCTCTTCGCAATGGGCGAGACAGGCTTAAACAGCCGGTGTCACGTTGACCATGTGCTTGCTGAGCTCACCTTTGGTGGAGAACGACACGTGGCCGTCAACCAGGGCAAACAAAGTGTGGTCCTTGCCGATACCGACATTGTTGCCAGCATGGAACTTGGTACCACGTTGACGAACGATGATCGAGCCAGCGCTGATCAGTTCACCACCGAAAGCCTTGACACCCAGCATCTTCGGCTTGGAATCACGACCGTTACGCGTAGAGCCGCCGCCTTTTTTCTGTGCCATGACCTATTCTCCTCAGGCAGAGATCGCGCCGATTTGCAGTTCAGTGAACTGCTGGCGGTGACCCTGACGTTTCTGATAGTGCTTACGACGGCGCATCTTGAAGATGTGCACTTTGTCGTGCTTGCCATGAGCCAAAACTGTGGCTTTGACTGTGGCGCCGGACACCAGGGGCGTGCCGATCTTGAGTTCAGCGCCGGTACCGACGGCCAAAACTTGATCAATCACGATTTCCTGGCCAACGTCCGCAGCAATCTGTTCTACTTTAATTTTTTCGCCAGCGACAACACGATACTGTTTGCCACCGGTTTTTATGACCGCGTACATAAATGACCTCTTTGAATGGAAGTTTCCAAGGGCTAATCCCCAAGGAACCGAAGATTCTAACACGACACCGACAGATCAGGCAAATGCCCCGAGCAAGCCGACCGCTTGCGTCAAGGTGTCACAAACGCGGTCCCTATAATGAGTGGGCATCCAGAACACCCCCCATTCACCCCCTCCCGCCTCGGCTTTGCCGGGCCACCCTGCCGGATATTTCAAGTTGTCTGCCTCCGAACACAGCACCGCCACCGTCCTGGAACTGGTGGCTCCCGATATGGCCGAAGTCGACCGGGTCATCGCCCAGCGACTGGATTCAGGTGTCCCTTTGGTGGGTGAGGTGGCTCGGTACATCATCTCAGCCGGAGGCAAACGCCTTCGCCCGGTGCTTTTGCTGCTGACTTGCGGCGCTTTAGGCTTTACCGGGGCACAACGCCACAACTTGGCTGCCGTGGTCGAATTCATCCACACAGCCACCTTGCTGCATGACGATGTGGTGGACGAATCCACCTTGCGGCGCGGCCGCCCCACCGCCAACGAAAACTTTGGCAACCCGGCCAGTGTGCTGGTGGGTGATTTTTTGTATTCACGTGCCTTTCAAATGATGGTGGATGCCGAAAGCATGCGCGTCATGCAAACCCTGGCCGATGCCACCAACGTGATCGCTGAAGGCGAAGTGCTGCAACTGATGAACATGCACGATGCCTCGCTCGACGAAGAAGGTTATTTGCGGGTCATCCGCTCCAAAACAGCCAAATTGTTCGAGGCCAGTGCCCGGCTGGGGGCCATTTTGGCCGGCAGCCCGGCAGACATTGAGTCTGCTTGCGCCGACTATGGTCAGGCACTGGGCACCGCATTCCAGGTCATCGACGACGTGCTCGACTACGACGGCAATGCCGCGGAAATGGGTAAAAACTTGGGTGATGACTTGCGCGAAGGCAAAGCCACCCTGCCGCTGATTTTGGCCATGCAACGCGGCAGCGAAGCTCAGCGCCAGACTGTTAGTGAAGCCATTGAAACCGGCAGCGTCGACCGCTTGGCCGACATTGTGGCCATCGTGCGTGAAACCGGTGCCCTGGAGGCCACACGCGACGCCGCAGCAGCCGAAGCGCAGCGCGCCATCGATGCCGCCATGCAACTGCCAGACAACGCACACCGCCAAGCCATGGTGGTGCTGGCCTCTCAACTGCTCAACCGCAGAACCTGAGGATTTTCGCCGCTGATGAGCCCATCTCTGCTCCAGCTCAACACCGGCCATCAACCGATAGTTCATGATTCAGGCAACCAGAAGAGACTGAGAACCATGAAACTGACCCGACCCATCGCTTGCGCCCTCATGGGCTTGTCGCTCCTGCTGTGCTGGGGGGCCAAGGCCAGCACCAAGTGGGAAGCCATCATGCTCAACGACCAAGGTTTGTTCTACATTGACCCCAAGTCCATCACCGAAGAAGATGGACGCAAAAAAGTGTGGAGCGCCCTGGATTACAAAAAGCCCCAGACCACAGGCGACGGCAAGCCCTACTTGTCCATCCACTCACAGATCCAACTCAATTGCCATTTGAAAATGGCCCGGGTTTTGCACTTGACCTATTACACAGGCCCGATGCTCACAGGCCAGGTCGTGAGTCGGCAAGGCATGCTGCACGAATGGTTGGACATTGACCCCTCGTCCCCCATTCAGAAAATCGCCAGACGCGTTTGTTGAGTGCCAAGCGCGCGGTGACCCCGCGCTCAGTCGGTCACCATCCGGCAAGACTCTTTGATTTTCAGTTCTTGCCGTTTTTCTTCGCAATAACGCATGGCGCGGCGTGCGCCCTCGGCGGCCATTTTGATGTGCACTGAGCACTGCAAAGTCATTTTTTCAACGTCGCTGTGGTTATCAAAAGCCGCCGCACACCGGCTGGTTTCCGTCATCTCCGGCCTGGTTTGTCGCCAGACCATCTTGAGTCCTTCGGGGATGTCCCTGACCCGAACCGTGGGATAGGCATCTGCCGCCATCACCTGCGCCGCACTGGCAAATAACAGAACGGTCAGTAATAAATTTTTCATGAGAAACCCCGTTTGCGCTTTGTTGTTCCACCAGCGCCACCCATGACGCGGATGGGCCATCCTCACCGCTCGATTTCAGTATCGCGCAACCGCGCCACCTCTTCGCGCAAGGCATGGGCCCAAGCACGGCGATCACGGCCCTCGGCATGCTGCAATTGCCCAAAATGAACCACCGCCGTGATGCGGGGTGCGGTCAGTGTGCGCCAGATGGAGCCCAACAAAGTGTCATCACCGATGTAGCAAGGCGCAAAGCTGGGCTCGCCACTTCGTGCGTCCAGGAACTGCAGCGACATCGGCTGCACCGGGGCTTCGGCTTGGATCGCGGACTGGATCAGGTTGGCGTGAAACGGCAGCAAATTTCGACCGTCACTGGTGGTGCCTTCAGGAAAGACCGCCACCACATCGCCGTTTTGCATGGCATCGGCCATGTCCTTGACCATGCGCAGCGCATCCTTGCGGCTGGTGCGCTCGATGTAGAGCGTGCCCGCCCCCGTGGCCAAGGCCCCGACCAAGGGCCAATCCCGAATGTCTGACTTGGAGACAAAGCGGCAATGCCGCGCCGCATGGATGACAGAAATGTCCAGCCATGAAATGTGGTTGCACACCATCAGCGCCGGGCCTTGGGCCACAGGCTGCCCCAGCACCTTGAGGTGAATGTCCCAAATCGCCAAAAACTGCAAGGCCCAAGCTTGCACACGCATTTCGCGCTGCTCAGGACCGAGCTGAGGAAAGCGGACATAAATGGCCCAAATGCCCATGAGCACATGCCACAGACCACGCAGCAGCTTCCAGATGGCTTTCAGCGTCCGCATGTCAGCCCATCACAGGCCGACGCGTGCACACACACGCATGCATGGGGCCCATAGAAAAAACGTGCATGAAAGAAGGCTGAGGTTCAATGCGCTTCAAAAGCCACATGCCCTGCGACCACCGTGGCCAGCACCCGTCCGGGCAATTCGTAGCCCGAGAACGGGGTGCTCTTGCCCTGACTGCGCAAAGCCTCAGCGGTCACAGGCCAGTGGCCTTGGTCCGACAAGACGCACACATCGGCAACGCCACCCACAGCCAGCTGGCCCACCGAGCCTTGCAATGTGGCAAGCGAAGCGCCCAGCACACGGGCCGGATCGGCCGTGATGCGCGAGAGGACTTGCATCAAGGGCAAGCCAGCGTCTTGGCCCCACTTGAGCGCCAGGCTCCACAGCAACTCAACGCCGGTGGCACCGGGTTCGGCTTCGGCAAACGGCAGCGCCTTCGCGTCGGCATCGACCGGGGTGTGGTCGGACACCAGCGCATCGAGCGTGCCGTCGGCCAGGCCTGCGCGCAGCGCATCGCGGTCGCGCTGCTGGCGCAGCACGGGCGTCAAGCGCGCACGGCTGTCAAAGTAGCCCATGTCGGCATCGGTCAGGTGCAGCGAGTTGATGCTCACGTCGGCGGTGACCGGCAGCCCCTCGGCCTTGGCCTGACGCACCAGTTCCACGCCTTGGGCGCTGCTGATGCGGCACAGGTGCACGCGGGCGCGGGTGCTGCGCACCAACTCGAAAATCGTGTGCAGGGCAATCGTCTCTGCCGCCACCGACACACCCGACAAACCCATGCGCGTAGCCAGCGGGCCGCTGGCGGCCACACCTTTGCCCAGGTGCAACTCTTGTGGGCGCAGCCAGACGGTGTAAGCAAAGGTGCTGGCGTATTGCATGGCGCGTTGCAACACCTGGGTGCTCGGGATCGGCACTTCGGCCTGGCTGAAACCCACGCAGCCTGCGGCGGTGAGTTGGCCCATTTCGGTCAACACATCACCCTTCAGACCAGCCGTCAGTGCGCCCAAAGGCAGCACGCGGGCCTGGTGCAGTTTTTCGGCGCGGTAACGCAGCATCTCGACCAGACCGGGTTCATCGAGCACCGGGTCGGTGTCGGGCGAGCAGACCAAGCTGGTCACACCACCGGCCACGGCCGCGGCCATTTCGCTCTCGAGCATGCCCGCGTGTTCTTGCCCAGGCTCGCGCAGGCGCGCCGCCAGGTCCACCAAACCGGGGGCGACGATGCAACCTTTGGCGTCGATGACGCGGTTGGGCGAAAAGTCGGCAGGAGCTTGGCCCACCGCCACGATGCGGCCAGCGGCGATCGCCACATCGGCGGTTTGATCGAGGCCACTGGCGGGGTCGATGACGCGGCCGTTTTGAATCAGGATCTTCATGTTCTTGTCCTTATGCCTCGTTGCCCGCGACGATGCTCATCACCGCCATGCGCACCGCGATGCCAAAGGTCACCTGCGGCAAGATCACGCTTTGCTGGCCGTCGACAACGGCCGAGTCGATCTCGACGCCGCGGTTGATCGGGCCGGGGTGCATGACGATGGCGTCGGGTTTGGCCAGTTGCAGTTTTTCGGGCGTGAGGCCAAAGCTCTCGAAGTATTCCTGGCTGGACGGCAGCAGCGCGCCGCTCATGCGTTCGTTTTGCAAGCGCAGCATGATGACCACGTCGCAGCCCTTGATGCCTTCTTCGAGATTGTTGAAGACGCGCACCCCCATCTGGGCCATGTCAGCAGGCACCAAAGTCTTGGGGCCGACCACGCGCACTTCGGCGCAGCCCAAGGTGGTGAGCGCGTGGATGTCTGAGCGCGCGACCCGCGAGTGCAGGACGTCGCCCACGATGGCCACAGTGAGGTTGGTGAAATCTTTTTTGTAGTGCCGGATGGTGTACATGTCCAGCAGACCTTGGGTGGGGTGGGCATGGCGACCGTCACCGGCATTGACCACATGCACATGGGGCGCGACGTGTTGCGCGATCAAATACGGCGCACCCGACTCGCTGTGGCGCACCACAAAGATGTCAGCGGCCATGGCGCTCAGGTTGGCGATGGTGTCGAGCAGCGACTCGCCTTTGCTGGCCGACGAGCGGGCGATGTCGAGCGTGTAGACATCGGCCGACAGGCGGGTGGCGGCGATGTCGAAGGTGGTGCGGGTGCGGGTGCTGTTCTCGAAGAACAGGTTGAACACGCTCTTGCCGCGCAAGAGGGGCACTTTTTTCACTTCGCGGTCGCTCACGCTGACGAAGCTGGCCGCCGTGTCGAGGATGTGCGTCAGGATGTCTTTGGACAGCCCTTCGGTGGAGAGCAGGTGGATCAGCTCGCCGTTTTTGTTCAGTTGGGGGTTGTTGCGTTTGTAGAGCATGTTGTTCTTACCTCGTGGCCTGTGGAAGCGCCTTCAAGAAAGCGGGGCTTTGATCTCCACGTCAAAACTGAAGCGACCCGCCGCGTCGCGGGCCAGCGCCAGCGATTGCGTCTCGGGCAGGGCCACACGGGCAGCGGCGTAGTCGGCTTGCACCGGCAACTGGCGCCCCCCGCGGTCCACCAGCACCGCCAGCTGCACGCGGGCGGGACGACCGTAGTCAAAAATCTCGTTGAGCACCGCACGGATGGTGCGCCCGGTATAGAGCACATCGTCGAGCACCAGAATGTCGGCACCATCCACCTCAAACGGCAGGTTGGTCTGGCCACCGGCCGACAAGCCGCGTTGGGCAAAGTCGTCGCGGTGCATGACCGAAGACACCTGGCCCGAATCACCGGCCAGGCCCAGATCGCGCTGCAGGCGCTGGGCCAGCCAGGCGCCACCCGAAGTGATGCCGACCAAGCGGGTATTGGCCTGGCACAGGCTGCGCACGCCGCGCAGAAGTTCTTGGTACAGGGCCTCGGCATCGAGAGCGAGGGCACTCATGACAGTTCTCCCGCCGGGCCGCCGCAAGGGAGAACAGCGCCCCCGCGGGGGGCAGCGATGACACGAAGTGCAGAGCGTGGGGGCTTCATGTAAGGCTCCTTAAAAATTGGTCAAGAATGATGGCCGCTGCCGCCGCATCGGCGTCTTTGGCGCCATAAGAATGGGCTTCGGTGGTGGTGTAACGCTCGTCCACTTCATAAACTGCCAAGCCAAAGCGGCCGCGCAGCTGGCGACCGAACTTGCGGGCGCGCAAGGTGTTTTCGTGCTCACCGCCATCGGGGTGGGTAGGCACACCGATCACCAGCGCGTCGGGCTGCCACTCCTTGATGCGTTTGGCGATGTGTTCAAACCGGGCATCGCCCTCGGCGGCAATCGTGCCTTGGGGGGTGGCGCTTTTCATCAGGCGGTTGCCCACGGCCACGCCAGTGCGTTTGAGGCCATAGTCAAAAGCTAGGAAAGTCTGTTGCGAAGCGGGGACGGTGTTTTCAGGCACGGCGCTCATGCGTGCCCCGCTTCTGGCGAAAGCATCCAGCTTTTGAGGCCCAGCAGGTCCAGTGCGCGGTCGTAGCGCTCGGCCATGGGCACGTCAAAAATCACCTCGGCTGAAGCGGGCACCGTCAACCAGGTGTTTTCGCCCAGCTCGGACTCCAGCTGCCCCTCGCCCCAAGACGAATAACCCAAGGTGATCAGCACGCGGCGTGGCCCGGCACCCGAAGAAAGGGCTTCCAGCACATCGCGAGAGGTGGTCATCTCCAGCCCGCCCGGCACAGCCAGTGTCGAGGCGTAAACGGAACCCCCACCCTCTTCGGTCTTTTCCATCACCACAGGGTCGTGCAGCACAAAGCCACGTTCGGTTTGCACTGGCCCCCCCTGTGACACGGGGTTTTGCACCAAATCTTCGCGGCGCAGCGGCAAATCCACCTTGTCAAACAACAAGCGCATGCTGATGTCGGCAGGTTTATTGATGATCAGCCCCATGGCCCCGCGGGCGCTGTGTTCACACATGTAGATCACGCTGCGGGCAAAAGTCTCGTCCTCCAACCCGGGCATGGCGATCAGGAAATGATGCTTGAGGTCGATGGAGGCACAATCTGTCATGCACCGATTTTAGCGGTCTGGCCCTTGCGGCTGGGTCTGAATGTGCATTGATTGATCCAACCCGGCAAACCCTGATGGAAACCCCTTTTTCTTGCGGCCTGGTCTGGCTGCGGCGCGACCTGCGCGTGACCGACCATGCGGCCCTGCACCAAGCCCTGAAGCATTGCCAGCGGGTGCATGTGGTGTTCGTGTTCGACACCGACATCCTGGACGCCCTGCCCCGCGCGGACCGTCGGGTCGAATTCATCCGCGAATCGCTGGTCGAAGTCGATGCCCAATTGCGCGAGTTGGCAGGTCACCCCCAGGCAGGCCTGATCGTGCGCCATGGCGTGGCCAAGGACAAAATCGTCAAACTGGCCCAGCACCTGCAGGCCCAGGCGGTGTTTGCCAACCACGATGACGAGCCCCAGGCGCTGGCCCGCGACATCCAGGTGCGCGGCCACTTGGCGGACCACGGCATCGTGCTGCACACCTTCAAGGACCATGTGGTGTTTGAGCGCAATGAGGTGCTGACCCAAATGGCCAAACCCTTCAGCGTGTTCACACCCTACAAGAACGCCTGGCTGAAAAAACTCACGCCCGAAGACCTGCAGGCCTGGCCGGTGGCCCCTTTTGCCACCCGCCTGGCGCCCCGGCCGGATGATCTGGCCCAGCCAGTGCCCGCCCTGCAAGACCTTGACTTTGAAACCACCAACCTGCAGGCCCTGAAAATCCCGACCGGCGAGTCGGGTGCCCAAGCCTTGCTGCAAGACTTTTTGACGCGGATTGACCAGTACGAAGACACGCGCAATTTCCCGGCCGTCAAAGGGCCCAGTTACTTGAGCGTGCATTTGCGCTTTGGCACCGTGTCGATCCGCCAGCTGGCGCGAGAGGCCCATGCCCGCATGCTGGCGGGCAGCCCCGGCGCCAGCGTTTGGCTGTCCGAGCTGATCTGGCGCGACTTTTATGTGCAGGTGCTGCACAACTTCGCGCATGTGGGCCACGGCCAAAGCTTCAAGCCCGACTACGACGCCATCCACTGGGAACACGGCACCCATGCCCACAAGCTGTTTGACGCCTGGTGCGAAGCCCGCACCGGCTACCCGCTGGTGGACGCAGCCATGCGCCAGCTCAACCAAACCGGCTACATGCACAACCGTTTGCGCATGGTGGTGGCCAGCTTTTTGGTCAAGGACTTGGGGATCGATTGGCGTTGGGGCGAAAAGTACTTTGCCACCCACCTGAACGACTTTGACCTGTCGGCCAACAACGGCGGCTGGCAGTGGGCCAGCTCCAGCGGTTGTGATGCACAGCCTTACTTTCGCATCTTCAACCCGATCAGCCAGAGCGAAAAGTTTGACCCGGAGGGCAAATTCATCCGCCGCTATGTGCCCGAGCTGGCGGCCTTGTCCACCAAAGACTTGCACGCACCCTGGCTGGCCAAGCCCCTTGAGCTACAAGCGGCCGAGGTGGTCATGGGTCAAACCTACCCAGCGCCCATCGTGGACCACGCCGCAGCACGCGAAAAAACGCTGCAACGTTACGCGGTGGTCAAGAAAAAGCCGTCTGAATAAGACGGCTGGGTAGGAGGTGTTGATCTGTTCAGATCAGATCGCCACCATCTCGAAATCTTCCTTGCGGGCGGCGCACTCGGGGCATGTCCAGTTCATGGGCACGTCTTCCCATTTGGTGCCCGGGGCAATGCCGTGCTCGGGGTCGCCCTCGGCTTCGTCGTAAATCCAGCCGCAAATCAGGCACATCCAGGTTTTGTGTTCCATCACAGTGTCGCAATCAAAGAGTCGAATAGAATGATTTGATTGTATCGGGCCCCGCCGAGTGCCCGGCTGAAGACCTTCTGAAGCCCCCTGCAATTCGCCTTTCATGACCGATCACAACCCCGAATCACCCCCAGAAACCGAGATCCTCAGTGATGAGGAAGAATCTGCCGGGCTGGCCTGCGTGCTGTCCTTCAACGCCAACGACCCCAGCGGTGCGGGCGGGCTGACTTGCGACGCCACGGCCATGGCCTCGGTGGGCGCGCATTGCCTGCCGGTGTGCACGGGCACTTATGTGCGGGACACCAGCAGCATCACCGACTTTTACCCCCTTGACGAAGAAGCCGTGAACGACCAGGCCCGCGCCGTGGCCGAAGACGTGCCGGTACAAGTCATCAAAGTCGGCTTTGTCGGAACACCCGAAAGCCTGGCCACCATTGCAGCGCTGGCCGACGACTACGACGGTGTGCCCGTGGTGGCCTACATGCCCAACCTGTCCTGGTGGGAAGACGACAAGATCGACGCTTATCTGGACGCTTTCCGCGAATTGCTGTTGCCACAAACCAGCGTGTTGGTCGGTCACCACAGCACCCTGCGCCGCTGGTTGTTGCCCGAATGGACAGGCGAGCGCAACCCCGGGCCCCGCGACATCGCCAAAGCAGCCTCTGAGTTGGGTGTGCCCTACACGCTGGTGACGGGGTTGACCTTGCCCGAGCAGCACATCGACAACGTTTTGGCCTCGCCCGAAACCGTGCTGGCCCACGAAAAGTTCGAGCGCATCGAAGCCGTGTTTGTGGGGGCCGGCGACACATTGACCGCCGCACTGGCCGCCTTGCTGGCCACTGGCATGGACTTGCCCGAAGCCACCAGCGAAGCCCTGCATTACCTGGACCGCTGCCTGGACGAAGGCTTCCGACCCGGCATGGGCCAGGTCATTCCGGATCGCCTGTTTTGGGCCTTGCCCGAGGACGAAGAAACCGAAGACGACGAAAGCCCCGAAGTGCACCCCGGTGACGATTACTTTGAAGTGCCTTTCAACGAAACCAAACATTGAAGCCAGAGACAAACACCATGACCGATCGCAACCAGACCCTTTTTGACCGCGCCGCCCAAGTGATCCCCGGTGGCGTCAACTCGCCCGTGCGCGCCTTTCGCGCCGTGGGCGGCACACCGCGTTTTGTGCAACGCGCCAAGGGTGCCTATTTCTGGGACGCGAACGGCCAGAAATACATCGACTACATAGGTTCCTGGGGCCCGATGATCCTGGGCCATGGCCACCCTGCCGTGCTCGAAGCGGTGCAAAAAGCCGCGCTCGACGGCTTCTCGTTTGGTGCACCCACCGAGCGTGAAATCGAGCTGGCCGAAGAAATCCTCAAGCACGTGCCGTCCATGGAAATGGTGCGCCTGGTCAGCTCGGGCACCGAAGCCGGCATGAGCGCGCTGCGCCTGGCGCGTGGTGCCACAGGCCGCACCAAGTTCATCAAATTTGAAGGCTGCTACCACGGCCATGCCGATGCCTTGCTGGTCAAAGCCGGCTCGGGCCTGGCCACCTTTGGCAACCCCACCAGCGCCGGTGTGCCGCCCGAGGTGGTGCGTGACACCCTGGTGCTGAAGTACAACAACATTGCTCAACTGGAAGAAGCCTTTGCCCTGCACGGCAAAGAACTGGCCTGCGTGATGATCGAACCCATCGCGGGCAACATGAACTTTGTGCGCGCCAGCGTACCCTTCATGAAGCGCTGCCGCGAGCTGTGCACCGAGCACGGCACGCTGTTTGTTTTTGACGAAGTCATGTCGGGCTTTCGCGTGGCATTGGGCAGCGCACAAAGTGTTTATGCCCAATTGATCCCCGGCTTCAAACCCGACATGACCGTGCTGGGCAAGGTGATTGGCGGCGGCATGCCACTGGCCGCGTTTGGCGGCCCACGCGAAATCATGCGCCAGTTGGCCCCCACCGGCCCGGTTTACCAGGCCGGCACTTTGAGCGGCAACCCGGTGGCCACGGCGTGCGGTCTGGCCACATTGCGCGAGATCGCCAAGCCCGGCTTTTGGGACGCATTGAGTGCCCGTACGCAAAGTCTGGTGGATGGCCTGAAAGGCGCTGCCGCTGCTGCGGGCGTGCCCTTCAGCGCCGACTGCCAGGGCGGCATGTTTGGCTTTTTCTTGCTGCCTGAGCTGCCACAGAATTACGCCAAAGTGATGACCAGCGACAGCCCCAAATTCAACAAGCTGTTCCACGGCCTGCTCGATGGCGGTGTCTACATAGCCCCCGCTTTGTACGAAGCCGGTTTTGTGAGCGCAGCCCACACCGAAGCCGACATCGCAGAAACCGTGCGCGTGGCAGGAGACGTGTTCAAAACACTTTGAGTCAGACCATGCCGAACTTGACGCCAGTGAGCTGTCGGGCAAGTTCGGCTTGAATGTCCACTTCGTGCCCCCGCTGAAAGACCGACTCTATGGTGCGGTGAGTTTCCAACTGAAGTTCAGGTTTCAAGACTGAAGCGGGTCAAGCACCAGCCCAAACCAGCGATAATTCGCCCCTGCATTCACGTCCAGACCGGGCGCTGGCCCAGACCCCTAGGACTCCCCATGAAAAAGAATTTCCCCCTGCAAGCCGAAGGCAAGCACCCCGACCGCGTGCTCGAAGCCGTTAAACACGAAATCCGAAAATACTTCAAGCGCGAGCGCAACCGCGACGTGCCCAAGGGCGTGGATTTTTGGGACTTTGACTGCAAAGTGGGCCTGACCGCCGACACCGCCGAAGTGGTGCGTGTGAGCGGCGTGATCGAAGCTGTAGACGCAGCCGCCAAATCAGGCGCGACTTCGGTGTACGTCGAAATTTTGAGCAAGCACGGCGTGCGCGTGCTCAAGGCGCAAGACGACCACGAAGGCGGCGAAGACCACTTTGGCGATCTGCCCAACGACTGAAGCGCCGGACAGCGCCTGCAAAAGCACAGCGGGCCTGGTCTGGCTACCCGATCAAATTGGGGATGTTCCAGTCGGGCATGACCCACTCAGCCAACCGCACTGAGTGTGGTCACCCTCACGCAGTCGATTTCACTTCGGTGCGTTGGCCTGTGACGCAGCGGCCGCCCGCAACTTATCTTTCTTGCTCAGCCTCGAACCCTTGATGCCGCCATTGCCCGGTGATGGCGGTGGCGGGGTTTCGGTTTGATCAAAGCCTGGCACCTGCTCCAAAGGCAGCTCCAGGCTTTCGCGTTTCTGGATCAGCTGCCAGTGCGCCAATGCGGCAGCAGTGACAAAGCTCACCGCGTCGCCATGCGCCCCGGCCCGGCCGGTGCGGCCGATGCGGTGGGTGTAATCAGTGGCCGAGCGCGGCAGGTCGTAGTTGACCACCACGGGCAGCATGGCGATGTCGATGCCGCGTGAGGCCAAATCGGTGGTGACCACCACATCCCAGCGACCGGCTTTGAATTCGTGCAGCGCATCTTGCCGGGCACCCTGGCTCATCTCACCATGAAAAGGTGTGGCAAACACGCCTGCTTTATAAAGTTTGCCCGCCACATGCTCACAGGCATAGCGCGTGGCCACAAACACCAGCACCTGCTTCCAGCCGTTCTCCTTGATCAGGTGGCGCAGCAAGGCGGTGCGGCTTTTCTCGTCCACCGCAATGGCACGCTGGGTGATGTCGGGCTTGTGGCCTTCAAAGGCATCCACCGTGATGCGCACCGGATCGCGCAGCAGCCTGGCCGCCAGCGCCTCGACCTCGGGCGCAAACGTGGCCGAAAACAGCAGGGTCTGACGCCTGGCAGGCAGCAGCGCCAGCACGCGTTGCAACTCGTCGGCAAAGCCCAGGTCCAGCAGGCGGTCGGCTTCGTCCAGCACCAGGTGCTGCACATCGGCCAGGCGCAAAGCGTTCTGGTCGATCAGGTCCAGCAAACGACCGGGCGTGGCCACCACGATGTCGGCACCGCCGCGCAGCGCCATCATTTGCGGGTTGACCGAGACACCGCCAAACACGGTGGTCACCTTCAAGGATTGCGGCAGCTTGTACGCCAGATTGGCCAGCACATCGCCCACCTGCACCGCCAGCTCGCGCGTGGGCACCAGCACAAGCGTGCGGATGGGGCGGCGAAAGTTGGTCTGGCGCGGCGCGGCCAGCAATTGCTGCAACAGTGGGAGGGCAAACGCCAGCGTCTTGCCCGAGCCGGTGGGCGCAGTGGCCCACACGTCGGCCGACTTCAAGGCAGAGGGAATCGCCTCGGCCTGGATGGGGGTGGGGGCGTACAAGCCCATGTCACCCACGGCACGCAAAAGCATGGGGGTCAAGCCGAGTGAATCAAAGGCCATCAGGGGCTTTCTGTAGGAGGCCGCCCCTGCGGCCGATGAACTCTGGCAAAACAACCATTCGCGAGCAGGGGCTCGCTCCCACGGGGCATACCGAGGGATGAACCATCAATGACGGAAGTGCCGTACACCCGTGAACACCATCGCCACGCCACGCTCGTTGGCAGCGTCGATGACTTCTTGATCACGCATGGAGCCACCGGGCTGGGCCACGCAGGTCGCACCTGCGTCCACCACCACGTCGAGGCCGTCGCGGAAGGGGAAGAAGGCGTCGCTCGCCACCACGGTGTTTTGCAGGCTCAGCTTGGCCGCTTCGGCCTTGATGCTGGCGATGCGGGCTGAATCAAGGCGGCTCATTTGGCCTGCGCCCACGCCCATGGTCATGCCGTTTTTGCAGAACACGATGGCGTTGGATTTGACGAATTTGGCCACTTTCCAGGCAAACAGCAGGTCGTGCAATTCTTCAGGCGTTGGTTGCTTGACGGTGACGATTTTCAAGTCGGCCAGTGCCAGCTCGTGGTTGTCGGCGCTTTGCAGCAAGAGGCCCGAGCCCACACGCTTGGTTTCGAGCGCGTTGCGCACGTCGCCGTAGTGGGCAGGCAAGGCGATTTTCATCAGGCGCACGTTGACTTTGCTCTTGAACACTTCGAGCGCTTCGGCGCTGAAGTCAGGGGCCATCAGCACTTCGACGAATTGCTTGCTCACCGCTTCGGCCGCGGCTTTGTCCACGGGGCGGTTGAAGGCGATGATGCCGCCGAAGGCACTGGTGGGGTCGGTCTGGAAAGCTTTGCTGTAAGCCTCAAGGGGGTTCGCGCCCACGGCCACGCCACAGGGGTTGGCGTGTTTGACGATCACACAAGCTGAGCTATCGAAGCTCTTCACACACTCCCATGCCGCATCGGCGTCGGCAATGTTGTTGTAGCTGAGTTCTTTGCCTTGCAGCTGCACGCCAGTGGCTAGCGAACCTGCGGCAGGCGCCAGATCGCGGTACCAAGCGGCTTGCTGGTGGCTGTTTTCACCGTAGCGCAGGTCTTGCACTTTCACATACTGCTCGTTGAATTGGCCGCTGAATTGGGCGCGCTCGGGCACGTACTCTTCGCTCAGCTTCTCGGCTTCAAAGTTAACGCTCGACAGGTAGTTGCTGATCGCACCGTCGTATTGGCTGATGCGGTTGAACGCGGCCACCGACAGGGCAAAGCGCAGTTTGTCGCTGAGTTTGCCGCTGGTCTTGAGTTCGGCGATCACATCCGCGTATTGGCTGGCGTCGGTGACGATGCCCACGTCTTTCCAGTTCTTGGCGGCCGAGCGCACCATGGCGGGGCCACCGATGTCGATGTTTTCAATCGCGTCGGCCAGCGTGCAACCGGGCTTGGCCACGGTGGCTTCAAAGGGATACAAATTCACGATCAACAGATCGATGGTGTCGATGCCATGCGCCTGCAAAGCGGCCATGTGCTCAGGCGAGTCGCGGCGGGCCAGCAAGCCGCCGTGCACTTTGGGGTGCAGGGTCTTGACGCGGCCATCGAGCATCTCAGGGAACTGGGTCACTTCGGCCACTTCGGTCACGGGCAGGCCTTGCTCGGCCAGCAGTTTGGCGGTGCCGCCGGTGGAGATCAGGCTCACGCCCAGGGCGTGCAGTTCTTTCGCCAGATCGACGATGCCGGTTTTGTCAGAGACGGAAATCAGGGCTCTCATGGGGGCTTTCTTCTACAAAGTTCAGATCAGGGGGCCGGGGTACACGGTTCCGGCAGGTATTCATCAGGGGCCGGGCACCGCACGACCACCCGGGTTCATTTCAGGAGGTCGTGCTCCAGCAGTTTCTTGCGCAAGGTGTTGCGGTTCAGGCCCAGCCATTCGGCAGCGCGCGACTGGTTCTGTCCCGACTGGGTCATCACCACGTCGAGCAGGGGCTTTTCAACCAGCTTGACCAGCATGTCATACAGACCCGTCGGCTCGGTGCCGTCCAGGTCGCGGAAATAAGTTTCCAGGTTGCCCCGGATGCAGGTTTCTATGGATTTTTGTTCGCTCATTCGGATGTCTCCAGAAACGGCTGGGCACGGGCCACAGGCAGGCGGTCCATCTGGCTGCCCAGGCCATCCAGAAAGTGCGCCACCGCCGCCAGCTGTTGCTGCGCCGTTTCAAGGGTGTTCATGTGTTCACGGAATGCGTCGCCGCCGGGCAGCGCACGCACATACCAGCCAATGTGTTTGCGGGCCGAGCGCACGCCGGTGTATTCACCATACAGGCCGTAATGGTCTTGCAGGTGCTCCAACAAGGCGCGGCGCACTTCGGCCACCAGCGGCGGGGCCAGGTGTTCGCCTGTCACCAAAAAGTGTCCGATCTCGCGGAAGATCCAGGGGCTGCCCTGGGCGGCACGGCCGATCATCACGGCGTCAGCGCCCGTGGCCCGCAGCACGTCGCGGGCTTTTTCAGGCGAATCGATGTCGCCATTGGCCACCACCGGGATCTTGAGCGCGGCCTTGACTGCGGCCACGGTGTCGTATTCGGCAAAACCTTTGTAACCCTGCTCACGGGTGCGGCCGTGCACGGTGACCATCTGCACGCCAGCCACTTCAGCGGCGCGGGCCAGACTCAGGGCGTTCTTTTCGGTATCGCACCAGCCGGTGCGCATCTTGAGCGTCACAGGCACGCCATGCGGCAAGGCCGCCTCGACCACGGCAGAAATGATCTGAAGCGCCAGCGGCTCGTCTTGCATCAGGGCCGAGCCGGCCCATTTGTTGCAGACCTTTTTAGCGGGGCAGCCCATGTTGATGTCGATGATCTGCGCGCCCCGGTCGATGTTGTAGCGCGTGGCGTCGGCCATCATCTGCGCCTCGGTGCCTGCAATCTGCACCGCGATCGGGCCGGGCTCACCGTCGTGGTTGGCGCGGCGTGAAGTCTTCAAAGACGCCCACAGATCGGGCCGCGAAGTCACCATTTCACTCACCGCGTAGCCCGCCCCAAACTGCCTGCACAGCTGACGGAAAGGCCTGTCCGTCACCCCCGCCATGGGGGCAACGAACAAATTGTTCGGCAATGGGTAAGGGCCAATCTGCATGACTGGTGAAAGGTGCGAAAGGTGGATTGCTTAAAAAGGAGGCACGATTGTAATTGCTTAATATTTCAGCAACTGAAAGCTGACTGTGCTAAGCAAATGACCATCGCCATGGGCACTGTGTGACCTGATTTTTGGGCCCCCGCTACACTGGCCCTCATGGAACTTTGGCTCGATCAATTGCTGCAATGGCTGGCTCTGCCACAACATGGCCTGAGCACGGTGTTTGTGGTGTCCTTCATTTCCGCCACATTGCTGCCGCTAGGGTCCGAACCTGCCGTTTTTGGCTTGGTCAAACTCAACCCCGAGCTGTTCTGGCCCGCCATTGGGGTGGCCACCGCAGGCAACACCCTGGGGGGCATGCTCAGTTGGTGGATGGGCTGGGGGGCACACAGCGCTGTCGACAAATGGCGAGACTCCACCACCCACCTGCGGGCGCTGGTCTGGCTGGAAAAGCTCGGCCCCAAAGCCTGCCTGCTGAGCTGGCTTCCCGTGGTGGGTGACCCACTGTGCGCGGTGGCGGGCTGGCTCAAGCAACCCTTTTGGCCCTGCGCTCTGTACATGGCCATCGGCAAATTCGGGCGCTATCTGGTCATGACGGCCGCATTGCTCTGGTTTTTCCCGCAAGGGGGCATCGCATGAAAACGCTTCGTCTGTTTCGCTGGGTAGTTTTCACTGTGCTTTTGATGCTCGCTGCAGGCATTGGCCTGTCGTGGGCACCCGATCGCAGCGTGGAAAGCCTAAAGGCCCGCTGGGCCACAGCACCGTCCCAATTCATTGCCTTGCAAGGCATGCAAGTGCACCTGCGCGACGAAGGCGCGCGCGACGACTCCGAACCCATCGTGCTGATCCACGGCACATCGGCCAGCCTGCACACCTGGGACGGGTGGAGCGAGGCGCTCAAGGGTCAACGCCGCGTCATCCGCATGGACTTGCCGGGCTTTGGCCTCACAGGCCCCGCGCCCGATGGTGACTACCGGATGGAACGCTACGCCGACTTCATCGCTGCCCTGATGGACCAGCTGGGCGTGCGCCGTGCGGTGCTGGCGGGTAATTCGCTGGGTGGCGGCATCGCCTGGCACACTGCGGTGCGTCATCCCGAGCGGGTCAGCCGTCTGGTGCTGGTGGACGCCACCGGTTACCCCCTGCAATCGACCTCGGTGCCGCTGGGCTTTCGGCTGGCGCAGATTGACTGGCTCCAACCCCTGATGAGCCAGCTACTGCCACGGCGCATGATCGAGTCCAGCGTGCGCAGCGTCTACGCAGACCCGGGCAAAGTGACGCCGGAACTGGTGGACCGGTACTACGAACTGACCCTGCGCGCAGGCAACCGCGTGAGCCTGAGCCAACGCCTGAAGCTGCGCGAAACCGACGAACAATATGCAGGACTGATCAAGACCATCCGGCAACCCACGCTGATTCTCTGGGGCGCACAAGACCAGCTCATCACCGAGCCGTCGGGCCAGCGCTTTCACCAGGACATCGCGGGCAGCCAATACGTGGTGTTTGACGCGCTGGGCCATGTGCCGCAAGAAGAAGACCCGAAACGCAGTGTGGTGCCGGTGCTGAAATTTTTGGCTTCAAGCCGCTGAGCAGAGCCCGTCCAGCTCGCCCTGCCGACGACGCACAAAAAAACCGCGCCAAGGCGCGGTTTTTTGCGGGGATTTGAAGTCAACTCAAGAGCTGAACAAAAAGTTCATCACGTCGCCGTCTTTCACGACATATTCCTTGCCTTCAGCGCGCATCTTGCCCGCGTCTTTGGCGCCCTGCTCGCCCTTGAAGGCAATGAAGTCGTCAAACGCGATGGTTTGGGCGCGGATGTAGCCCTTCTCGAAGTCCGTGTGGATCACGCCAGCCGCTTGCGGGCCCGTATCGCCCACATGGATGGTCCAGGCGCGCACTTCCTTCACACCGGCGGTGAAATAGGTTTGCAGGCCCAGCAAGGTATAGGCGGAACGAATGAGGCGGTTCAGGCCTGGCTCGTCCTGGCCCAATTCCTTCAAAAACTCCAAGCGATCAGCGTCTTCCATCTCGGACAACTCGGCCTCGATCTTGGCGCAAATAGCCACCACGGGCGCATTTTGCTTTGCTGCAAAGGCCTTCAAGCGGTCGAGGAAGGGGTTGTTCTCGAAGCCGTCTTCCGACACGTTGGCAACAAACATGGCGGGCTTGGCCGTGATGAAGAAGAACTGCTTGAGCTCGGCGCGCTCTTCTTTGCTGAAGTCGATGGTGCGCACCGGCTGGGTGTCGTTCAGTGCCGTCTGGCACTTTTCCAGGATCGCCATTTGCTTGACAGCATCCTTGTCGCCGGAGCGGGCGATTTTGCTCACGCGGTGGATGGCTTTTTCAACGGCGGCCAGGTCGGCCAGGCACAGCTCGGTCTGGATGACCTCGATGTCGGCAATCGGGTCCACCTTGTTGGCCACGTGGATCACGTTGTCGTCTTCAAAGCAGCGCACCACGTTGACGATGGCGTCGGTTTCGCGGATGTGCGCCAAGAACTTGTTGCCCAGGCCCTCGCCCGTGCTGGCCCCGGCCACCAGACCAGCGATGTCCACAAACTCGACGATGGCGGGCACGATGCGCTCGGGCGTGATGATCTCGGCCAGCTGCTGCAAGCGCGGATCAGGCACTTCCACCACGCCTGTGTTGGGCTCGATCGTGCAAAAAGGGTAGTTCTCGGCGGCAATGCCGGCTTTGGTCAGGGCGTTGAAAAGGGTGGATTTGCCAACGTTGGGCAAACCCACGATGCCGCATTTGAGGCTCATGGAAGGCTTTCGGTGATTCGGGAGATAAGCCGGGATTTTAACGGGTGCCCTCAGTCCGCCCATCCATGCAGCGCTGACTGTCGTGGGAGCGCGCCCCTGCTCGCAAATGCCTGACTGGGCCCATGCAGGCATTCGGCCGCAGGGGCGGCCTCCCACAAGGGTCAAGGGTCGGCCCGGGTATCGGCTTGTAGCCCACCTGTCATTCGGGTGCCACCTACAATGCGGGTCATGGCAAACCCTCCCGATATTTGCATCCGTGGCGCTGGCATAGTGGGTCGCACACTGGCCTTGCTGCTGGCCCGTGAACGGCTGAACGTGGCCTTGGTCGAGTCCCCCACCAAGCCCACGGTGCCCGATGTGCGTGCTTATTCATTGAACGGCGCGGCCATGGCCATGCTGCAAGACCTGCGCTGCTGGCCCGACAGCCCTGCCGTCACGCCCGTGCACCGCATGCAGGTGTGGGGCGACCACGGCGGCCAACTGAATTTTGGAGCCCAAGAACAAGGCGTGGGCGAACTCAACTGGATGGTGGATGTGCCCGTGCTGGAAGCACTCTTGGCCGCTGCGGTGAAGTTTCAGCCGCACATTGAGGTGGTGCCAGCCCCAGTAGCCGCACCGTTGACGGTGGTGTGCGAAGGCCGTGCCAGCCAGACCCGGGCCGAGTTGGGTGTGGCGTTTGACATCACCCATTACGAACAACACGCCGTGGCCGCCCGCTTGGTGTGCGAGCAAACCCATGAAGGCATTGCCCGGCAATGGTTTGGCTGGAGCCAAGTGCCCGGTCTGTCGCAGCCGCAAGCCGAAATTTTGGCCCTGCTGCCTTTGAGCGGCGAAGGTGGACGCGAGGTCGCTCTGGTCTGGTCGGTGCACCCGCTGCGCGCGCAAGAATTGATGGCTTTGCCGCCCGAGTCGTTTGCTGGCGAACTCGGTCAGGCTTGTGGCCTAGCATTGGGCCGCATGACCTTGTCTGCAGAGCGCGCCGTCTGGCCGCTGCAACTGGCCCGCGCCGAGCGCTGGATTGGTGCGATGCCCGGCACTGCCAAACAGTCGTTTGCCTTGGCAGGTGATGCGGCCCACGCACTGCACCCCTTGGCAGGCCAGGGGCTGAACGTGGGTCTGGCCGATGTGGCCGAGCTGGTCCGCGTGATCCGGGCCAAGGAATTCTGGCGTCCATTGAATGACTTGAAACTGCTGCGCCGCTACGAGCGCGCCCGTCAGGCCGACGTGCAGGCCATGGGCCTGGTCACCGACGGTTTGCAGCGCCTGTTTGCGCAACCTGGCCCTGTGTGGCAAAACCTGCGCAATTGGGGCATGCGCGGCTTTGACCGCAGCGGCCCGATCAAACAATGGATGACGCAACAAGCCATGGGCAAAACAAGCTCTGGCCTGCATTGATTCCGCTTTGCAACACCACCCTTTTTGACCTCGAAAGAAATCCGATGAAGTTTGTCCGTTTGATGCTGATGTCGCTCGTGGCGTTGGCATCCCTGTCGATGAGCCCTGCCTTTGCCCAGGAAGCGACCTTGCGCAAAAACCTGAGCGAACGCCTGCCCAACTTGCCCAAGATCGATGAGGTCAGCAAAACACCCATGAACGGCCTGTACGAGCTGCGCATGGGCAACGACGTGATGTACAGCGATGCCGAAGGCAACTTCCTGATCCAGGGTTCGCTGATCGACGTCAAGCAAAAACGCAACCTGACCGAAGAGCGCATGGAAAAACTGTCTTCCATTCCGTTTGACCAGTTGCCCCTGAAAAACTCCTTCACCCAAGTGCGTGGCAATGGCAAACGCAAGCTGGCCATCTTTGCCGACCCCAACTGCGGCTACTGCAAGCGCTTTGAGAAAGACCTGCAAAAGCTCGAAAACGTGACGATCTACCACCTGCTTTACCCCATCTTGGGCGACGACTCCAAAACCAAATCCAAAAACATCTGGTGCGCCAAAGACAAGGCCAAGGTCTGGAACGACTGGATGATCAACGGCACGCCCCCTGTGGCGGCCAACTGCGACACGAGCGCCGTGGATGCCAACGTCGAATTTGGCAAAAAACAACGCATCACCGGCACCCCCACGCTGCTGTTTGCCGATGGCTCTCGCGTGCCCGGCGCTGTGCCGATTGCCCAAGTCGAAAAAATGCTGACTGACATCAAATGAACACACACCACCCCGAAGACCCCACTTGGCAATTGATCCGTCGTCTGGGCTACGCCGGACTGATCCCGTTTGTGTTTCTGGCGCTGTGCCTGTGGTCGGTGGGTCCAGACCTGCACCCCTATGTGGCGCTGTCCATGCAAAGCTATGGCGCGGTCATCGTGTCCTTTTTGGGCGGCATTCATTGGGGCGTGGGCTTTCGCAACGCACTGATCACACCTGCCGCACCACGCATCCACTTCACTTGGGGCGTTGTGCCCACCTTGCTGGCATGGGTGGCCGTGATGATGCCGGCTTTTGCCGGTTTGCCTTTGCTGGGCTTTGTGCTGATCGGCTGCTACGTGATGGACCGCCGCACCTGGCCTGCCGCAGGTCTGGCCCCCTGGCTGCCGATGCGCTTGCAATTGACCATCGTGGCCTCGCTCAGCTGCTTTCTGGCAGCGGGTGCAACCTGACAAGCATTGCCCATGACCGCCCTCCACTACACCGTTGAAGCCGCCGACCTGCATGCCCACCTGTTTCGGGTCTCGCTCAGCATCGCGCAACCCGCAGCACTGCAAACCGTGTCGCTGCCGGTGTGGATTCCGGGCAGTTATCTGGTGCGCGAATTTGCCAAAAATCTGCAACACCTGAGCGCCAAACAAGGCCGCCGCCAAGTCGCACTGACACAACGCGACAAATGCACTTGGGACATCGCCTGCCAACCGGCCCAGCCCCTGGTGCTGAGCTACGAGGTCTATGCTTTTGACAACTCGGTGCGCACTGCCTGGCTGGACAACCAGCGCGGCTTTTTCAATGGCACAAGCCTGTGCCTGCGCGTGCACGGGCAAGAAGAACTGCCGCACCAATTGCAGTTGCAAGCCGTCCAAGGCCAGCCCGACTGGCAAGCGGCCACCGGCCTGCAAGCAGTCAAAACCGACAAAAAAGGCTTTGGGCTATACCAGGCAACCCACTATGACGAACTGGTGGACTGCCCGGTGGAGCTGGGTGCGTTCTGGTCAGGCAGCTTTGTGGCCTGCGGCATCCCGCACCGCTTTGTGGTGGCCGGTGCCCTGCCCTCCTTCGACGGCGACCGCCTACTGGCCGACACGCAAAAAATCTGCGAAGCCGAAATTCGTTTCTGGCATGGCAAAGGCCCACAAGCAGGCACCAAAGCGCCGCACAAAAATTACCTGTTCATGCTCAACGCCGTGCACGACGGCTACGGCGGGCTGGAGCACCGCAATAGCACGGCCCTGATCTGCAACCGCGCCGACTTGCCGCGCATCACCAGCCAGCATGGCAGCGCGCACACCAGCGAGGGCTACACCACGCTGCTGGGCCTGATCAGCCACGAGTACTTTCACACCTGGAACGTCAAGCAATTGCGCCCCGACGCTCTGGCGCGCTACGACTACGCGCAAGAGAACTACACCCAACTGCTGTGGTTTTTTGAAGGCTTCACCAGCTATTACGACGACCTGCTGCTGCGCCGCGCAGGGCTGATCAACGACGCCGCTTACATCAAGCTGCTGGGCAAAGCCATCGCTCAGGTGCAGCAAACGCCGGGCCGCCATGTGCAAACCGTGGCGCAAGCCAGCTTTGACGCCTGGGTCAAGTACTACCGCCAGGACGAGAACACCCCCAATGCCACGGTGAGCTACTACACCAAGGGCTCACTGGTGGCGCTGTGCCTGGACCTGTCATTGCGCCAGGAAAACCAGACACTCGACAACGTGATGCGCGGCCTGTGGAAGCGCTGCAAGGCTGGCCCCATGCGCGAGCAAGACCTGCTGGACGAACTGCAGGCCCTCACAGGCCGCAGCTGGCACAGCGAGATCAAGTCCTGGGTGCACAGCACGCAAGATTTGCCGCTGCGCGAATTGCTGACGGCACATGGTGTCAGTATCGATGTCGAAATAGCCACCATGCCCCAGCGCCTGGGCCTGCGCGTGAGCGAAACCGGGGGCAGCGTTCAGATCAAAGGCGTGCTGCGCGGCAGCGCCGCCGAAGCCGCAGGGCTGGCCGCTGGCGATGAATGGCTGGGGCTGGACGTGGGGGCCAAAGGCCAGGGCGGCAGCTGGCGTCTGAGCAAACTCGACGACCTGCCCGCGCTGCTGGGCAAGGAACACCGTCTGGTGGCGCTGGTCTCACGCGACAAACGCCTGCTGCGCTTGCCTTTGAAAGTGCCCGAACAAGCCAGCGGCTGGAAACTGGGCCTGAGCGCCGACCGCAAAGCAGGCTGGCCTGCGGCCTGAGCGCTGCCCTGCTTCTTGCCATGCGGCCGAATGGGCGAAGTGGCTCCAACCACCCTTCGCGAGCAGGGGCTCGCTCCCACATAGCCTGGCTCTCACACTGAAATGCCCATGGGCACTCAGTGATGAGTACCTTCACTTGCCGCGCAAATCCACCACGCGTTTGGCTTTGCCCTGGCTGCGCTCAACACCGCCTTCGGCCTTGAGCTCGATGGCCACGCTCGAGCCAATGTAGACCTTGATCTCGTGTTGCAGCATCTTGGCAGCCGCACGGGCTTCGATGCTGTCGGGTGACACGCCGGGTTTGGTTTCGATGACGACCTTCAAATCGTCCATCGGGCCTTCGCGGGTCAGCACGCACTGGTAGTGCGGGGCCAGTTCGCTGCGCTTCAAGATCAGCTCTTCGATCTGGCTGGGGAACACGTTCACGCCGCGAATGATCATCATGTCGTCGCTGCGGCCGGTGATTTTTTCCATGCGGCGCATGGTGCGGGCGGTGCCGGGCAGCAGGCGCGTCAGATCGCGCGTGCGGTAGCGGATGATGGGCAGCGCTTCTTTGGTGAGGCTGGTGAACACCAGTTCGCCCATCTCACCGTCGGCCACAGGTTCGCCCGTTTCGGGGTTGATGATCTCGGGGTAGAAATGGTCTTCCCAGATGGTCGGGCCGTCTTTGGTCTCGATGCACTCGCTGGCCACGCCGGGGCCCATGACTTCAGACAGGCCATAGATGTCGACCGCGTCGATGGCCATGCGTTTTTCGATGGCGGCACGCATGTCGTTGGTCCAGGGCTCAGCGCCGAAGATGCCGATGCGCAGCGAAGAAGTCTTGGGATCGATGCCCTGGCGCTCGAACTCGTCGGCAATCGCCAGCATGTAGCTGGGCGTGACCATGATGATGTTGGACTTGAAATCCTGGATCAGCTGCACCTGGCGCTCGGTCTGGCCGCCGCCAAAAGGCACGACTGTGAGGCCCAGTTTTTCTGCGCCGTAGTGCGCGCCCATACCGCCAGTGAACAGGCCGTAGCCATAGCTCACATGCACCATGTCGCCAGGCTTTGCACCACCCGCGCGGATGCTGCGCGCCACCACGGTGGACCAGGTGTCGATGTCTTTGAGGGTGTAACCCACCACCGTGGGTTTGCCGGTGGTGCCGCTGGACGCGTGGATGCGGGCGCAGTTTTCACGCGACACGGCGAACATGCCAAAGGGGTAGCTGTCGCGCAGGTCCGACTTGGTGGTGAAGGGGAACTTGGCGATGTCGGCCAAGCTCTTGCAGTCGTCGGGGTGCACGCCTGCGGCATCGAACTTGGCGCGGTACACGGGCGAGTTGGCATAGGCGTGCTGCAAGGTTTGTTGCAGGCGCTTGAGCTGCAGGCTGCGCAGTTCGTCGATGCTGGCCTTTTCAATCGGCTCCAGGGGGAAGGCTTTTTGACTCATTCATAACTCCACTTGATCAGCGGGGGACAGGGCTGAAGACCGGTCCCCCAATTTGTTCATTTATTCCGGCACCACGGTGCCTGGGATTTGTGCGCTCTTGCCACGGAACATGGCGATCACCTCACCATTTTGGTTGGTGACCTTCATGTCGTAGATGCCGTGGCGACCGCTCAGGGTCTGCTCAACGCCTTCGCAGGTCAGCACATCGCCCAGCTTGCCAGGCTTCAAAAACTCGATGCTGCAGCCTGCCGCCACCGCGTTCTTGTTGTAGCTGTTGCAAGCAAAGGCAAAGGTTGAATCGGCCAGCGTGAAGATGAAGCCGCCGTGGCAAATCTGGTGACCGTTCAGGTGCAGCGACTTGACCTCCATGCGCATCACGGCACGGCCCGGCTCGCAGGCCAGCAGCTCCATGCCCATGGTGTCTTTGGAGGCCACGTCGACGGCGAACATGGTGTCGCCCACCAGGCGGGCAAGGGCTTGAGGATCAGCGGTGCTCATCATTCGCCTTTGATCATTCGCCAGTAAACAACGGGGCGCGCTTTTGCAAGAAGGCGTTCACGCCTTCCATGTAGTCGTGCGTTTTGCCCAGCGCCGATTGCGTGTCGCGCTCCACATTCAGGTGCGCGTCCAGCGAGCGGGTGCCCGCGTCGCGCAACAGGTGGCGCGTGGCGACCAGCGCCTTGGTTGGCATCACGGCCAACTTGTCGGCCATCGCCAACGCAGCGGCCACGCAGTCCTCAGCCACATCCCAGATCAGGCCCCACTCCTTGGCCTTGTCGGCGTTCAGCTTGTCACCCGTCATGGCCAAAGCCATGGCGCGGGGCAGGCCCAAGCGCTCCACCAGCAGCCAGCTGCCACCCGCGTCCGGAATCAGACCGATCTTGCTGAACGCCTGCACAAAACTGGCCGTGGGCGCGGCGATCGCGATGTCACAGGCCATGGCCACCGAGGCGCCTGCGCCAGCGGCCACGCCGTTGACGGCGCAGATCACGGGCATGCGCAACGACTGCAAACGGCGCGTGGTGGGGTTGAAAGCGTCGTGGATCACTGGGCCGGGATCAGCCCGTTCCAGCAAACCAGGGCCGGGGGTGAAGTCGAGTTCAGACAGATCCAGACCGGCGCAAAAGCCGCGACCCGCGCCGGTCAGCACCAGGGCGCGCACGGCGGGGTTGGCTTCGGCCTGATCGAGCGCAGTCCACAGGCTGCTGTGCATCTCGCGGGTGAAGCTGTTGAGGGCCTGGGGGCGGTTGAGCGTGACCAGCGCCACGGCGCCTCGCACTTCGTACAACACCGATGGGGCGGCGGATTCGGTCATGGAAGTTCTCCTTACCCAGCGAATTTACCATTAACCGACCGATCGGTTGGTTAATGTTTTCCCTATGTTGAGCTTTTGAACCGCGCGCGGCCTGCGCCGTATTTGACAGTCCGGCGGCAGCTGCTGCGGGTATAGTGGAATGCGATATTCAACTCTGATCGATGGAGAGCGTCTTGAGCTACGAAAACATTGAAGTCCGCGTCGAAGGCGGCAAAGTCGGCATCATCACCTTGAACCGCCCCAAGGCGCTGAACGCCCTGAACGGTCAATTGATGGACGAGCTGGGCACAGCGCTCAAGGCTTTTGACGCCGACGAAGCGATTGGCTGCATGATCATCACCGGCAGCGAAAAAGCCTTTGCAGCGGGTGCCGACATCGCGGCCATGGCCAAGTACAACTTCAACGATGTCTACAAACAGGACTTCATCACCCGCAACTGGGAAACCATCCGCACCATCCGCAAGCCCGTGATCGCGGCTGTGGCCGGTTTTGCCCTGGGGGGTGGCTGCGAGCTGGCCATGATGTGCGACTTCATCATCGCGGCCGACAACGCCAAATTCGGCCAACCCGAAATCAAGATTGGCATCATCCCCGGTGCCGGTGGCACCCAGCGCCTGCCCCGCGCCGTGGGCAAGTCCAAAGCCATGGACCTGGTGCTGACAGCCCGCATGATGGATGCCCAAGAGGCCGAACGCGCCGGACTGGTCAGCCGCGTGGTGCCTCTGGACAAAATGATGGACGAAGCCTTGGGCGCCGCCTTGGTGATCTGCGGCTACGGCCAATTGGCCACTATGGCGGCCAAGGAAAGCGTCAACCGCGCCTTTGAAAGCGGCTTGTCAGACGGTGTGATGTTCGAACGCCGCCTATTCCACGGTCTGTTCGCCACTGCCGATCAAAAAGAAGGCATGGACGCCTTTTTGAACAAACGTGCACCCAATTTTGTGAACAGCTAAAGCAACCCGATTGCCAACACCCCGGCCCGCCGTGCCTGCACGGCGGGCTTTTTCATGGGTATGGCACACACGCCCTCTGCCACTTTGCGCTTCACTTTCAGGTTCTCGTGCCGATGTATCCATCAAGCACCCTGAAAGTTCCTCATGCGAATCACCCCCATCTCCATTGGCCAAACACTGCGCCCCATGGCCCCCGTGGTCAATCAGATCGACCGCGTGGAAAAACGAATGGCCCCTGAGGCCGTCGCTGGGCGAGTCCGGGTGTCTTCGTCAGACAAAAGCGGAAAAGCGGGCAAAAACAGCAGGCTGGGCAGCCCACGCAAAAAAATGAGCTGGAATGGCTTGGGTGACGCCGTGGACGTTTTCGCCTGAACGCCAAAAACCAAAAAGCCCACAGTCGCAAAACTGTGGGCTTTGTATTTGGTGGAGATAGGTGGACTTGAACCACCGACATCAGCATTATGAATGCTGCGCTCTAACCAACTGAGCTATATCTCCAGGTAACCTGCTTGCTTCGAAACAAACTGTCTCAAAGCGGATGACTGACGTCATCAAGCCAAAAATTATACACAAAATTTCGCCCAACTCTTGCCAGCTGGCGTAACAATCGGCACATGGGCACACAAAAAGATTTGAGCAAAACATCCGCCACACAAGCCGCACAAGTGGTTTGGGCGCACTGGCAATCGGGACAGGTCATGCAAAACTTGCCCGAAGAATGCAGACCTTTGACAACAGAGCAAGGCTACAAGGTGCAAGCACAACTGCCCTCCGTGTCTGGCCGCAGCGTCGTGGGCTGGAAAATCGCCGCCACCAGCGCCGACGGGCAAAGCCACATCCATGTGAGCGGCCCTCTGGCTGGTCGTTTGCTGTCTGGCCAAGTGTTTGAAAGCGGTGCCACTGTACCTTCAGCTGGCAACCGCATGCGGGTGGCTGAACCGGAATTTGCATTTGCCATGGGGCACGACTTGCCGCCGCAAAACACCTCATACACCGTAGAAGAAGTCATGGCCGCCGTGGCCACACTGCATCCGGCCATTGAAATACCCGACTCCCGACTGGCTCCATTTACCGAAGCCGGCGAAGCACAATTGCTGGCAGACAACGCATGCGCACGGCATTTTGTCTTGGGGGCGGCGGCCCCAGATGCCTGGCGCGCACTGGATTTAAGCACCGATACCGTACAGGCCCGTGTTGACCATGGAACCAGCCTGCAATTCACACGCGAAGGCACCGGGGGCAATGTGCTGGGTGATCCACGCATCGCCTTGACCTGGCTGGCCAACCAACTGTCGGCCTTGGGCATCACTTTGCAAAAAGGCCAAGTGGTGACCACCGGCACCTGCATGGTGCCACTGGCGCTGAAACCCGGCGACACGGTGAGCGCAGACTACGGCCTTTTGGGCCATGTGCAGATGACTTTTTCCCCGGACAAACCGGTGCCGGTGCAAGCATGAACCTGACAGGAGGATGGCATTGGCATTGGCGCGCATGGCGATCGCAAAAGCGCTGGGCGCCTGCTTCTGCGCAGATCGCAGATTGGTTGATGGCGCAAAGCATGCCGCGCAAGCAACTGATCCTGATCGGCGCCAGTGCAGGCTGGATGTTGCCGACATCCTGGCTGGCGCAATTTGAAGAAATACACGCTTGGGACATCGACCCTTTGGCCGCGCCCTTGTTCCGCTGGCGCCATGAACGCACCTTGAAACGTCAGGGCATTGCCTTGCACCTGCACACCGGCGATGGCCTGGCCCGATTGACCGATGCCGTTCGGGCCATGCCCGATGCGTTTTTCTGGTTTGACAACGTGCTCGGACAATTGCGCTTTACCGGTGAGCCCCTGGATCGCGTGAGCCAACGTTTGAAAACGCTGCAGCAAAGCTTGAAGCGCGTGAACTGGGGCAGCGTGCATGACCGCATGTCAGGCCCAACCTTGCCGGAGGTGACTTTGCCCTTGTCTCGCCCAGGGCTGGCCGGCGTGGCCATGGAGACAGCCGAAGGGCAAGCTTGGCTGCAGCACATGGGGGCCATCAGCCCTTGGCTAGATCACCTGACCGAGCACGTCCTGCCGAAAGACACACCCGTGCAACACACTGCATGGCCCTTCAAACCGGGCTATGCGCACTGGCTTGAAATGGGCTGGCATCCCGCTGACTGACATTCAAAGCCCTGACCAGACTTCTAGTCGTTCCGGTTTAAGGCTTCCAGTGAAAAACCAGCGATTTTTTTGTAGTCGTCAGAAATTTGGCGCAACTCGGCCTGGCTGATCACATCGTCGATGTGGCGAAACGGTTTGCCTTGTGTCAACTCGTCCACCTTGATGTTGATGAAGTCCGGGGGCGTGCTGCGGTTGGTCAAGACCACCTTCGTGGTCAAAGGCCTGCGCACCGCTTCGTAGCGGTGCAAAGCTTGCACCCGGTCACCGCCAGCGACGTTACTGGCCAATTCATCGGCCAATGTGCGCGCGTCCACCAGCGCTTGCGCTGAACCGTTGGAGCCACGCGGGTACATGGGGTGCGCCGCATCGCCCAGCAAGGTGACGCGACCAAACGTCCACTGGGGAATGGGGTCCTTGTCGACCATGGGGTATTCCAAAATCGAGTCGGCCTTGGCAATCAATTCGGGCACGTTGAGCCAATCGAAGGTCCAGTCCTTGAACAAGGGCAAGACATCTTCCAAACGGCCTTGGCGGTTCCAGTCATTGGGGCTTTCATTTTGCAAGCCAATTTCCGCCACCCAGTTGATCAACTGGGTGCCCTGTCCGTCGATGTTGTCGGCAATGGGGTAAATCACCATCTTGCCAGTGTCGATCGAACCCACCCGCATGTAACTTTTGCCCGTCAGGATCGGCTTGCGCCGTGTGACGCCGCGCCAAGTGTTGATGCCGTTAAAGGCCACTTTTTCGTTGGGGTAAAACACCCGGCGCACCGCGGAGTTGACACCATCTGAGGCCACGACCACCCCACAGCGTACCGCTGGCAAGGCTTGGCCTTGTGCATCGGTGAACAGCAAAGTCACGCCATTGTCGTCTTGTTGCATGCTGGCAAAGCGGTGCCCGGTGTGCACCCGATCACTTCCTAAACGTTGCACCGCCGCGTCCCACAAAATCTTGTGCAACTTGCCCCGGTGAATGCCCACTTCGGGCAACGCATAGCCGGCATGACGGCCTCGCAGCTCGCTGTAAATGAATTGGCCGTAACGGTTGTAAAACACACTTTCGTAGTTTTCGATGCCTGCTGCCTCAACCGCTTCGGCCAAGCCCAAAGCAGCCAACTCGCGCATGGCATGTGGCAAGACGGTGATGCCCACACCAATCTCTTGGACCTGCTGCACGGCCTCAAACACCTCGCACACCACGCCCCGGTGGTGCAAGTGAAGCGCCAAAGCCAAGCCACCAATCCCGCCGCCCACAATGGCGATGTCTGCTGTTCGTTCTGTCATAAGAGTCCTTATGTCCTCACCCATCAATCGGCTGAAATTTGTTTGGAACGGATCACGTTGCCCCACCGTGGATAGTCTTTGGCTACCAAGGCACCCAGTTCAGCGGGGGTGGATGTGCTGGCATCCATGCCCGAACGGGCCAGCAGTTCCTTGACGTCGTTTTGGCGGATGATGGCTGAGATTTCTGTGTTCAAACGGGCCACCACTGCAGCGGGTGTTTTGCTGGGGGCATAAAACGCGTACCAAAGGTCCACGTCAATGCGCTGGATACCGACTTCGGCAAAGGTCGGCACATCGGCAGCCACAGGGTGTCGTTTTTGACTGCCCACCGCGAGCGCCACCAAGCGACCGCTTTTCACAAACCCTGCGGCCACATGGACTGGCAAAAATCCAGCCTGAACTTCACAGGCCAACAAATCTTGCGTATAACCCGCCGTGCCTCGGTAAGGCACATGCAACATGAAGGTGTCTGTTTCGAGTTTGAACAACTCCATCGCCATGTGGTGGGGCGTTCCCACCCCGGGCGAGCCAAAGTTCAAGCGACCTGGCTGGGCTTTGGCCATCCGGACCAAGTCGCTGGCCGATTTGATGCCTGTTTTGGGATGGGCCACCAACATCAAGGTGCCATAGGCCGTCATGCCAATGGGGGCAAAGTCGGTGACGGGGTTGTAGCTGCTCTTGGCGCTCATTTGTGTGGCCATCAGCATGGTGTTTGCCGTGATCAACAAGGTGTGGCCATCGGGGGCCGACTTGGCCACCGCGTCCGAGCCAATGTTGCCACTGGCACCCGCTTGGTTTTGCACCACCACCGGCTGCCCCAAGCGCTCGCTCAGGCGCGGTGCTACGGCGCGGGCAATCGTGTCCATGCCCGTGCCGGGCGTGAACGGCACGATGATTTTGATGGGCTGGGTCGGGTAAGGCGCAGGTGTCTGGGCTTGCGAAGCACCCATGAGCACCAAGGCCGCCAAGCCCGTCAGCCAATTGCGGCCTGGACGAAGTGAAAGGAATGTCATGAAAATCTCCAGTCGTTAATTTTTCAGATCCAGCGCCCAATACTGACCTACCAAATCGTGTCCAAACGAATGGTGGGTCTCTTCGGACATCAATTCAAAACCAGCCGTTTGGTAAATGTGCTTGGCCGCGTGCAGGATGTCGTTGGTCCACAAACTCAATTTTTGATAGCCCCGAGCCTTGGCAAACAAGATGCATTCTTGCGTCAAGCGCCGACCCAAACCGGTGCCACGCATCTCAGGCTCCACATACAGCAAGCGCAGCTTGGCCTCGGCGTCTGAGACTTTGACCAAGAATACCGATCCCACCACCTGCCCATCGCTCTCGGCAATCCAGGCATTTTCGTTAACAGGATCGAAGTTTTTGACAAACTGCGCGGCAATCTCGGCCACCAAGGCCTCGAAAGTGCCATCCCAGCTATATTCCTGCGCGTACAAAATGCCCTGCCGGTGCGCCACCCAGCCGATGTCGCCCACTTGCAGGCCACGCAAAACGATGTTGGACGTCATGCCTTTTCACCGCTTTCATAACGCTGACCCAGCGCCAGCAATTGTGGTGTTTCAATGACCGCGTTCAAGCCATCGAAGTCCAGCATCTGTTCTTGCCAAGGCCGCGTGGTCTGGTGCGTGTGCAAACTGACGTAATAACCTTGCAGCGTTTGCAGCACCGCACGCGCCGTACCGCCGGGGAAGATCACGATCTTGAAGCCCCGCTCGCCCAGTTCGGCTGCGCTTTGCACTGGCGTTTTGCCGCCTTCGACCATATTGGCCAGCAGTGGTACACGCTTGGCGAACTGCGCACAGGCGCGGTTCATCTGTTCATCGGACCGCAAAGCTTCGATGAACAAAGCATCAACGCCGCATTCCAGATAGCGCTCAGCCCGCTCGAGTGCTGCGTCCAGTCCTTCCACCGCCACCGCATCGGTGCGCGCCAGGATCAGGGTGTTTTTGTCATGCCGGGCATCCAGAGCGGCGAGCAGCTTGCCTTGCATCTCGGCCACAGGCACCACGCCTTTACCATCCAGGTGGCCGCAGCGCTTGGGGAAAGTCTGGTCTTCGATCTGGATCATCGCTGCCCCGGCGCGCTCGAAGTCGCGCACCGTGCGCTGGGTGTTGAGCGCGTTGCCAAAGCCGGTGTCGGCGTCCACGATCACAGGAATGTTCACCCGGTCGGTGATGTGGGCCAGGGTCTGCGCCACTTCGGTGGCAGTGGTCAGACCGATGTCCGAGCGTCCGAGGCGGGTGTAGGCGATCGATGCACCTGACAAATAGAGCGCCTCGAATCCGGCCTGCTGGGCCACCAATGCGGTGAGTGCGTCGTACACGCCGGGGGCCAGCAAGGCCTGAGGTTGCTGCAGGCGCTGGGCCAAATGGCCTTGTGTCAAGGTGTGGGGCTGGCTCATGGCATGTCCTTCAAAAGTTGTTGCGCGGTGTGAGCCGCAATGTGCCCGCCCGCGACGGCGCTGAGCAAACCGTTGCCCGACAGATAACCCCAGACCGCTTGGCCCGACACGCCCCGCGCTGCGCCGCCAGCGGCCAGCAGGTTGGGCAAAGGTGTGCCGTCTTGCCGCAACACGCGGGTGTGCACGTCGATGTCCAAACCGCCCTGGGTGTGAAACAAAGCACCGGTGACCTTGATGGCATGGAAAGGAGCTTGCAAGGCGCGTTGGAACGTGCGTCCTGTGACGGGGTCGGTGCCAGGCTGCACTGCATTCATAGTGGCTTGAAGGGCTTCGCTCGGGCAGCCGATCAGTTGCGCCAGTGCATTCGCATCTGCTGCATGCTGCACCGCGCCTGCGCCTTGCGCAGACACAAAGTCCGGAAACGCTTGCGCAAAGGCGAGCAGCGAATCGTCAAACACGTTCCATGCCACGCCACCCGGCTGCGCCAACACATGCACCGCGGCCTCAGAGTAACCCTGGGTCTCGTCATGAAAGCGCTGGCCTTGGTTATTGATTTGCACGCCGCCTTCCATCATCAGCGCCCATGAGATCAAAGCGCCTTGCGGCACGGCCCAAGAGCCGTGGCCCTGGTAAGCGCCCAAATCGGCCAGGCGTGCGCCCAGCTGCTGGCCCCAAGCGATGGCGCTGCCATCGTTGCCCACATGGCCTGCATAGGTGGCCTCGGCCATTTCGGGCAACAGGTCTTTCACCATGGCCGTTGCCCCGCCAAAACCATTGCAAGCCAAAAGCACCGCATCGCAACGGATGCGCTCGGTCTGCCCATCGGGCCGCACAAAACCCACGCCGTGGATGCGCTGCGCTTCGTCGGCCCACAGCTCGGTCACTTGCGCTTGCGTGAGCACCACCACGCCAGCAGCGTCGGCGGCGGCTTGCAGACGGCTCATCAAACCGGCCCCGGTTTTTTCGGGCACAGCGTGCATGCGGTGAGCGCTGTGGCCGGGGTACAAAAAGTTGTCCAGCACTTGCCAGGGCAGGCCGTGATGCTCGGCCAACGCGTCCATGGCCGGACCAATGTTTTGGGCATAGGCCTGCACCAGATGCGGCGCAGCCTGACCGTGTGCCTTGGCCTGAATGTCGGCGGCAAAAGCTTCCACACTGTCGGTGATGCCTTGCGCCTGTTGGGCTTGCGTGCAAGGGGCGGGGATGAAACCCGAGGATAAAGCCGTAGAACCTGCGGCAAACGCATCTCGCTCCAGCACCACGCACTCAACGCCCATGCGGTGCAAGGCCAGCGCAGCCGTCAAGCCGCAAGCGCCTGCGCCCACAATCACCATCGGCGTGTGGTCTTCGGCCAGCAATTGAGAAGCCGGACAAATGTGTGCCAGCGTGGCGGTCATGGCTTCAGCCCAGTTGTTTCAAGAAAGTGGCGCTGTCCATCACCTCGCCCACCGACGCCATGTCGGCCAGCGCGGCTTGGTGCGCGGCTTCGCTGAAGGCGGCGCAACCATCCGACAACACGATGACGTGGTAGTCGCGCACATGCGCATCGCGCACCGTGCTGGCCACGCCACCGTTGGTCACGATGCCACACACCACCAGCGTGTCGATGCCCGATTTTTTGAGCACCCAGTCGAGCTGCGTGTTGAAGAAGGCCGAATACGCGACCTTGAACACCGACACATCGACCAGCGGGGCCAGCAGGTCCACATTGGCCTGGCCCCGGCTGCCGGGCGCAAAGTCGCCTTTGCGCAAAAACGGCCGTCGCTCTTTCAGGTGCGCCGAAATCATGGGCTCACCTTGGGCATCGGGCCACAGCGTGAACAGGCTGGCCGTGACCAGGCCACCACGCCCCTTGATGGCACGCGCCACCGCGGCCATGCGCTCAGGCAGCTTGACGGCTTCGGCGCTCAGGGTGTTGCCCCGGGCATAAGCCCCATCGGGGGCCAGAAAATCATTTTGCAGGTCCACGATGACCATGCCCAGCTTGGCGTTCTTCAAGTTCATGCACTGCGCTCCACCAGCAGGTTGCCCAGTTTGTCGACCCGGCCTTCAAAGCCGGGCTCCAGCCAGACGGTGGTGTCGGGTTGTTCCAAAATCGCCGGACCTTGCACCACGATGCCCACGGGCAGACTCAGACGCTCGTAGCGCTGGGCTGTCCACCATTGGCCCTGGTGATACACCTGCTGCTCGCCCACCGGCATGGTGCTGCCATCGCCTTGCGGGGCCAGCACCGCCAAGTCAAATTTCGGACGACGCCCGATGCGGGCATAACGCAGGTTCATCACGCGGATCACCGGGCCTTGCAGCACGCGGCCAAAGGCGTGCTGGTACGCCGCTTCAAACGCGGCCAACAACCCAGCGGCATTCAAAGCTTCACGCTTCACGGGCACTTGCAGTGTGTGGGTCTGGCCCATGTAGAGCATGTCGAAGCTGATGACTTCATCGACCCGCACAAAGTTCACACCGGCGGAATCGAGACGCACCTGGCAAGCCTCGGCCAGTGCTTCCACACGTTGCAGCAACTCGGGCCAAGCCACATCGGACAGGGCCACGTTCAGGGTCTGTACCGCGTCGTGGCGCATGTCGGCCATCACGCAGCCCAAGGCCGAAGTCACGCCTGGGTAACGCGGCACGATGCCGGTGGTCACGCCCACCTCACGCATCATGGCGCACACATGCAAGCCGCCACCGCCACCAAAAGGCATGTAGGCAAACTGGCGCGGATCGTGGCCGCGCTCGATGGATACCACACGGATCGCGCCAGCCATGCGGGCGTTGGCGACTGTCAAAATCGCCTCGGCCGCGGCCAGCGCGGTCAGGCCCAGAGGCTCAGCCACATGCTGGGTGATGGCCTGCTCAGACAAACCGGCATTGAGCGCCTGCAATAAACCGCCACCCAAAGGCCGGTCGGCCGCGATGCGACCCAAGAGCACGTTGGCATCGGTCAAAGTGGGGCGGGTGTTGCCGCGTCCATAACAGGCCGGACCGGGAATGCTGCCGGCCGACTCGGGGCCCACTTGCAGCATGCCGCCCGCATCGACCGAAGCGATCGAGCCGCCCCCGGCACCGATGGTCTCGATCTGAATCATGGGCGAGCGCACCACCAGGCCAAACTCGATGGAGGTTTGTGCGGCCAGCGCCGCCTCGCCACCGGCCACCAAGGACACATCAAACGAGGTGCCGCCAATGTCACCGGTGATGACGTTTTCAAAGCCCGAAGCGCGGGCGATTTCAGCGCAGGCCATCACGCCCGCTGCCGGGCCGGACAGCGCGGTGCGCACCGGCACATCGCAAGCGGTCTGGCGTGACATGACGCCGCCATTGCTTTGCACGATCAAGAGTTCACCGCCAAAGCCCTGGGCACGCAAATCACCATCCAGGCGCTGCAAATAACTGCCCACCACAGGCTGCAAGGCGGCGTTCAGGGTAGCAGTCGAGCAGCGCTCAAACTCACGAATCTCAGGCAGCACTTCACTCGCCGCCGTCACATAGCTGTTGGGCCAGATCTCGCGCACAGCGGCCACGGCGGCTTGTTCGTTGCCGGGGTTGGCATAGGCGTGCACAAAGAACACACACACGGCCTCGCAGCCCTCGGCCAGCAATGCGCGGGCTTGTTCGCGCACTTGCTCCAGATTCACAGGCGTGTGCAACTGGCCGTCGGCCAGCACACGCTCGTCGACTTCCAAGCGCCAAGCACGCGGCACCACCGGCGTGTAGCTGCCGCGCAGGCCCCAGGTTTGCGGGCGGTCGCGGCGGCGCATCTCCAGCACATCGCGAAACCCGCGTGTGGTGATAATGCCGGTGCGGGCGATCTTGCGTTCGAGCAAGGCGTTGGTGCCCACGGTGGTGCCGTGCACGATGGTGGCGATGTCTTTGGCCCCTTCAGCACCGGTGACCCCGGTCACTTTGGCGATGCCGTTCATGAAGCCCCGGGCTTCTTCACCCCGGGTCGAGGGCACTTTGACAATGCGGGCCTGGCCGGTTTTTTCGTCCAACACAAACAGGTCGGTGAACGTACCGCCCACGTCCACGCCCACCACCCAATGCGGTTGGTTCAATGTTGGCTCACTCATGCTTGTTCCTTGGTGTAACCCAGTGCGGTGTCATTGGCGCGGTCTTTTTCTGTGCGCTCAGCGGGAGTGCCCCAGCCGCCACCGCCAGGCGTTTGCAGGCGCACGCGGTCGCCTTTTTTCAGATGGATGCCGAGCATCTTGGACACCATGGGCGGCGTCTTCCATTCGCCGTTCTGGCAGTACTCAAACACGTTGGGTAATGCGGGTTGTCCGCCGTGAATGCCTTTGGGGGCTGACTTGCCGCGCTCGCCAAAGATGAAGGCCTCGGCGCTGTCTTCGAGCAGCTCGATTTCGTAAATCGCGCCCAAGCCGCCCCGGTGCTGGCCATCGCCGCCCGAGCCGGGTCGCAAAGCCCACTGGGTGAAGCGCACCGGGTAGGCCGCTTCCAGAATTTCCATCGGTGGGATCGTGGCGGTGGAGATCGGCGCATTGCCGTGCGACAGGCCATCGCCATCCGAATGGCCACCGTGCCCGCCGCCGAAAAAGCTGAACATCACCCAGCGCTGGCCTTTGCGCTTGTCGTCGGTGCGGTGCCCGGCGATCGACAAGGCGTTGATGGTGCCATAGGCATGGGCCACCGCCCGCTGCGGGTCAGCTAGTGCCGTGGCGCTGAAGATCACGTCGATCATGCGCAAAATGGTTTCGGTGTAACCGCCCACCGGCCGGGGCCGCGAAGCGCTGATGACCAGACCATCGGGAATCACAAAGTCCACCGCATCGAGCACACCCGCGTTGGCCGGCACATCGGGGAACACATGCTTCAAGGCCACATAGCAAGCCGCCACCGCCGTGGCACGCGAGATGTTCACCGGGCCTGCGCACTGCGCCGAGGTGCGAGAGAAGTCCAGCGTCAGCCGGTCCCCGGCCACAGTCATGTCGAGTGCGATGGTCAGCAGCTCGTCTTTCACGCCATCGTTGTCGAGCACGTCTTCAAAGCTGTAACGCCCATCGGGCAGGCTGCCGATGTGCGAGCGCATCAGGCGCACGGCGCGGGTGCGCAGCTCCACCAGGGCCTGTGCCACTTTGGCGTCGCCGTATTCATCGAGCAGGCCATCCAGACGGCGCGCACCCAGGTCGAGCGCGGCCAGCTGGCCGTTCAGGTCACCCCACAGGCTGTCGGGCAGGCGGGTGTTGGCGCGCAGGATGGCCAGCACATCGTCGTCGAGCACGCCGTCGCGCAAAATGCGCACCGGTGGAATCTGCACCGCTTCTTGCCAGCATTCGGTCGCGGCCGGGTTGTAGTTGCCGGGCACTGCACCGCCCACGTCGTGCCAGTGCGCGGCCGAGGCCAAAAAGCAGTACAGCTGACCGTTGCGAAAGCAGGGCTTGACCAGCTTGAAGTCGTTGGCGTGGGTGCCGCCCTCATACGGATCGTTGAACAACCACACATCGCCCGGCTGCATGCCGCCGCGCTCAGCCGCCACGCGCATGGCGGCGCGCACGGCAAAAGCCATGGCCCCCACAAACACCGGCAGGCCCGACTTGCCCTGGATCAGGGTGTCACCGGTGATGGCGTCGTACAGCCCGTGGCAGGCGTCGTGTGCCTCGGCAATGATGGGGTTGAAGGCGCTGCGGTACAGCGTGGCGTCCATCTCGTCGGCGATCTGTTCGAGTCGGCCGCGCAGCACGGCCAAAGTCACGGGGTCCATGACCGGGTCCATCACTGCATCCGTGACAGCGGGTGTTTGAGAAGCTGAAACCATCGGGTTCATCCTTGTTGTCTTTGTTTGAGCAGGGGCAGCAAGCCACCTGCATCGACCATGTCCATCAAAAAATCGGGAATCGGTGCACAAGCCAGCGCCTGGCCATTGGCGCGAATCACCACAGGTGTGTCACCTTCAAATCGCAAAGCCACACGCTCGCCTTCTTCGATCTTGTCGGCCTCGGGGCAGGTCAGCAGCAACAGGCCCAGGTTGAAAGCGTTGCGAAAATACAGGCCGCTGTACGATGGCGCGATCACCGCCGCCAGCCCCAGGTGCCGCAGCACACCTGCGGCCTGCTCGCGTGAAGAACCGATGCCGAAGTTGGCCCCAGCCACGATCACGTCGCCCTCTTTCACGCCCGAAGCGAAATCGCTGCGCACGGCCTCCAGGCAATGCCAGCCGATCACTTCCAGACCGTGCTTCATGTAAGCGCCGGGTGCCAGCGCATCGGTGTCCACATCAGCACCCACACGCCAAACACTTGCGTTGCTAAAGTTGCGGGGGTTCATGCCAGCACCTCGCGTGCATCGCTAATGTGCCCGCGCAAGGCCGAAGCCGCCACGGTGTAGGGGGATGCCAAATACACGTTGACGCTCGCCGGGCCCATGCGGCCCTTGAAGTTGCGGGCGGTGGTGGAGATCACGGTAGAGCCTTCGGGAAAAGTCGCGCCATAACCTGCACACGCGCCGCAGCTGTTGGGCAACACAGTGGCCCCGGCGTCCAGCAAGGTTTGCATCACGCCTTCTTCCGTGGCCTGCGCTTGTTCACGGGCACTGGCCGGGGCCACCATGAGCTGTACCCCGGCCGCCACACGCTGGCCCTTGAGCACCGACGCGGCAGCGCGCAGGTCTTCGAGCTTGGCGCCGGTGCAAGCACCGATGTAAGCGATGCTTGGTCGAATGTCTGAAAAATCGGCCACGTCACGCGTGTTGGCCGGGCTGTGTGGCGCGGCCACTTGGGGGCTGAGACTGCTGGCATCAAAGCTGTGCTGTTCAAACTCAGCGTCTTCGTCGGTACACCATTGCTCGGCACCGGCCAGCTTGTCAGCCGAAATTCCGATGGATTTCAAATGCGCCAACGTCGTGGCATCGGCGGCAATCAGGCCCGCCTGCGCGCCCATTTCTGCACTCATGTTAGAGAGCGTCATGCGCTCGGCCATGCTCAACGCCTGCACGGCGGGTCCGGCAAATTCCACCGCCTGGTATTGCCCACCGTTCATGCCAAAGCGGCCAATCATGTGCAGCATCATGTCCTTGGCCGACACACCGCGCTGCAGTCGGCCGCTCCAGTGCATGCGCAAGGTGCGCGGCACCTGCACCCAAATTTGGCCGGTGACGCACACGCCCAGCATTTCGGTAGCGCCGATGCCAAACATATAGCAGCCAAAGGCACCGCCCGTGGGCGAATGCGAGTCACCGCCCACGCAAAACATGCCGGGCTTCAAATGACCCCGCTCGGGCAGCACCACATGGCAAATGCCTTCGCTGTCGATGACATGGGGCAGCTTCCATTGTTTGGCCGTGTCGCGCGCGATCTGCACGATCTGCTGCGCATCGGCGTCCTGTGCGGGCACGTAGTGGTCCAGCACCAGCACCACCTTGTTTTTGTCCCAGATCTCTGCACCCAGCTCGTCCAGCATGGGCTTGAGACGCCTGGGGCCAGACGAGTCATGGAACATGGCCAGGTCCACGTTGCAAGTCACCACCTCGCCCACCGCCACATGGCTGCGGCCTGCAGCATGGGCAATGAGTTTTTGCGCCAAGGTTTGCGGAAGGGTGGCACTCATTCGGGTTTCGCTCCGGCGTAATGCACCACGGCGCGCCAGCGCACGATTTCGCTATTGACAAAGCGGGCAAATTCTTCCGGGCTGTTGCCCACCGGTGTGGCCCCTTCGTTTTCGATACGGCGCTTCACTTCGGGCGATTGCACCGCAGCGCGCGCAGCATCGGCCAGCCGCTTCGTCAAATCCGGACCCATGCGGCCAGGGCCAAACAGGCCAAACCAGGCGCTGGATTCATAACCGGGCAAGCTCTCGCCAATCGCAGGCACATCGGGGAAAGTCGCCAAGCGCTTGGCACTGGTCACCCCCAAAGCTTTGAGCTTGCCGGCCTTGATATGGGATTGCACATTGCCAATGGCGGCAAACATCAGTTCGACCTGACCGGCCAACACGTCTTGCACCGCTGGTGCCGTGCCGCGGTAAGGGATGTTGACGATGTACACACCCGATTTCATCTTGAAAGCATCGCCTGCCATGTGCAATGAAGAGCCCATGGCACCAATGGCGAAATTCAGTTGCCCCGGTTTGGCTTTGGCCAAAGCAATCAACTCGGCCACACTCTTGACCGGTAATTTGGGGTGCGCCACCAACATCGACGGCGAGGTGGACACCATGGTCAGCGGTGTGAAGTCCTTGACCGGATCAAAAGGCAAACTCGGGTAAAGCGAAGCGTTGATGGCGTGGCTGGTGAAGCTCATGAGCAGGGTGTTGCCATCGGGCGGGGCCTTGGCCACGGCCTCTGCCGCCAAATTGCCACCCGCACCGGGTCGGTTTTCCACCACCACAATGCGCCCCAGTTGCGTGCCCAGCACCTGAGCCAGTGTGCGGGCCATGGTGTCCGTGGTGCCTCCTGCAGGTGCACCCACCAAAATCTTGATGGGCGGTTGCGTTTGTGCATTCGCCAAGCCTGAAGCAAACAGCCAGGCCACGGCTGTGGTCAGCATGAGGAATCGGCGAGAAAAGTCGATGCGGAATGTCATGGCAAAACGATTGAAATCCAAAATATCAATGACCTGTAACGATGTCACTCAGGTCTGCAAAACATCACATGCCCAAGTAAGCTTGTCTCAGCGTGTCGCTGGCCAACAAGTCTGCCGGGGTGCCCGAAAAACGGATCAGGCCGTTTTCCATTACATAAGCACGGTCCGCAATGTCCAGCGACTGGCCCACGTTTTGCTCGACCAGTAAAATCGCCAGACCGCTGCTGCGCAGCTGAGAAATCAGGCCAAACATTTCTTCGACCAGCAGCGGCGACAAACCCAGTGAGGGTTCGTCCAAGATCAGCAAGCGCGGCTCGGCCATGAGGCCCCGGCCAATGGCCAGCATTTGCTGCTCGCCACCACTGAGCGTGCCCGCCAGCTGGGCCACACGCTCTTTCAGGCGCGGGAAGGTTTCATAAACCTTGTCCAGGTTGTGTGCCCGGCGCTCACGGCCCCGGGTGAAAGCCCCGAGTTCCAGGTTTTCATGCACGCTCAGGTTGGGGAACACCTTGCGGCCTTCGGGCACCTGAATGAGGCCGTGCAGCACCACCTTTTTGCTGTGCTGGCCGGTCAGATCATGCCCGTCAAACTGCACCTGGCCGGCGCGGGTGGCCACCAGGCCGCTGAGCGTGTGGTTGAGCGTGGTCTTGCCCGCGCCGTTGCTGCCCAAAAGCGCCACCAGCTCGCCTGGCATGACCTGCAAATCGACGCCGCGCAAGACCTCGACCGCGCCATAGCCCGACTTGAGGCCTTTCACATCCAGCAATGCTGTGCTCATGCCTGCACCTCTTTTTGACGGGCGGCGCTCTTTTGCAAACGCTCGGCCGTGCCGTGGCCCAGATAGGCCTCGACCACGGCTTTGTTGTTCGTCACCTCGGCCGGCGTGCCGTGGGCAATCAGCTGCCCCTGGGCCAGCACCCAGACCTCTTGCGCCAGGCTCATCACCGCCTGCATGACGTGCTCAATCATGAGCACCGTCACACCGCCCTGGGCAATGCCCTGCACCACCGGGATCATCTCGGCAATCTCTTGCGGGTTCAGGCCCGCCAGCACTTCGTCAAGCAGCAGCAGACGCGGGCGGGTGGCCAGCGCCCGGGCCAGCTCCAGCCGCTTGCGCCCAGCCACTGTCAGATCACTGGCCAGCTTGTCGAGTTGCGGTGTCAGGCCCACCTGCTGCGCCACCGACTCGGCAAAGTCGAGCGCCTGCGCACGGCCGGGCAAATGCAGGTGTGCACCCACCGCGATGTTTTCGCGCACGGTCTGCGCCGCAAAAGGCTGCACGATCTGGAAGGTGCGGGTCAGGCCCATGCGGGCATTCAGGTGCGGCGGCTGGCCGGTGATGTCTTGCCCGGCAAAGGCCACACGGCCCGTGTCGGGTTTGAGAAACCCCGACATGAGCGCAAACAAAGTGGTCTTGCCCGCGCCGTTGGGGCCGATCAGGGCGCTCAGGCGGCCTTCGGTCACCGACAGGCTCACGTTTTGCACGGCTTTCAGGCCGCCAAAGGATTTGCCCACGCCGTCGATTTGAAGCAGCGTGCTCATGATTTCTCTCCGTCGGACTTCTGGCCGCGCAGCCATTGCAACGGCGTGATGGCCCCCAGGCCCGCAATGCCCCGGGGCAGGAACATCACGATCAGGATCAGCACCGAACCGTAAATGACCATGTTGATGCCCGGCAACTGACCGAACAAATTGCGCGTGAGGTCGGCCAGAATGTGCAGGCTGACGGCCCCCAGCAGCGGCCCCCAGAGCGTGCCCAGGCCACCCACAATCGCACCCACCAAAGCTTCAACCGAGGTGTGCGAGCCAAAGGCGATGCCCGGATCGATGTATTGGAAAACCTGCACATAAAACGCACCGCCTGCGCCCATGAGGCCACCCGACAGAATGGTGGCGACCAGCTTGACGCTGAAGGGGTTGACGCCAATGGCGCGGGCTGCATCTTCGTTGTCGCGCACAGCCTGCAGGTATGCGCCAAAGCGCGAGTGGCGCAGCCAGGCGGTGACGCACAGGGCCAGCGTGACCAGGCCCAGCATGAGCCAGATGAAACCAGCACGGCTGCCAAACTGCATGTTGGCGGCCGACTCCCGGAGCGGCAGCATCAGGCCCACACCCGCACCGGTGAACGGCACCGACGTGGCCACGATGCGGAACACCTCGGCAAAGGCCAGCGTGACCAGCGCAAAGTAAGAACCCTTGAGCCCGTAGCGGAACGAGGCCGCGCCCACAAAAGCGCCCACACCCGCCGCAAAAGCCATGGCCAGCGGCAAAGCCACCCAGGGGCTCAAGCCCCACTGCATTTGCGCAATGGCCTGCAAATAAGCACCCGTGCCAAAAAACAATGCATGGCCGAACGAAAACTGACCACCAAAACCGCCCAGCACGTTCCAGGCTTGCGACAGCAAACAGGCGTACAAAGCGGTCATGACGAAGTTGAGCATCACGCCCGACTGCGTAAAAAAAGGCACCGCGCCGACCAACAGCACAAACAGCGCAATGTTGCGAAAGTCTTTCATGCCTTCGCTCCAAAAAAACCTTGTGGCCTGAGCAAAAGCACCACAATGAAAATCACAAAAATGCCGACTTGACCCAGCGATTCGCCCAGCAGCAAACCGCCCAGCGACTCGACCACACCAATCAGCAAACCGCCCAGCAAGGCGCCAGCAAAACTGCCCATACCGCCCAGCACCACGATGGTGAAAGCCACCAGCACAAAACCATTGCCCACCTGCGGGTTGACGTAATAGGCCGGCATCAAAAAGCAAGCCGCAGCGCCCAGACTGGCCAGCCCCAGGCCAAAACACATGGCGTAGACATGGTCCACATCGATGCCCATCAATCGGGCCCCCTGCTTTTCTTTGGACACGGCGCGGATGGCGCGACCCAGATCGGTTTTTTGCACGATGAGCAGCATCACGGCCGACACCACCAAGGCCCCACCAAAGGCCACCAGCTTGGGCAGCGCGATGAAAGCCGGGCCGATCTCCACCGTGGTCAGGGTGTAGGCCGTGTCAATGGTGCGGGTATCGGACTTGAAGAACAACAGCGCCAGGTTTTCGAGCACGATGGACACGCCCAGCGTGACCAACAAAATGTTTTCATCCTTGCCATGGCTGGCGCGGTTGATGACGCCGCGTTGCAGCGCATAACCCAGCACAAACATGGCAGGCACCATGATCGGCAGGGCCAAATAGGGATCGACCCCGAGCTTTTCCTTGAGCATGTACACGCCATACAGCGCCACCATCAAAGCCGCGCCGTGCGCGAAATTGATGATGTGCAACACGCCATAAATCAGTGTGAGGCCCAGCGCAATCAGTGCATAGACGGCACCGGTGGTGATGCCGTTGAGCAAAGAGGGGAACAGGATGTTCAGGTCAAGCATCGGGGAGCCCTGGCGATCAGCCCTTGAGCGGGAAGACGGGTTCGACTTCGCGGTAATCGCGGGGCACGATCACCTTGATGTCGCCTTTGTAGACCTGGGTCATCAAAGGCTGCGCGCCCATATTCTGGCCGTTGACAAACTGGGTCGGGCCGTACGGCATGATGTGGTTGGCAAACTTGCTGGAGGCCAGTGCGTCGGTGATGGCTGCGCGGTCAGGCGACTTGGCGCGTTCGATCGCATCGGCCAGCAGCATCATGGCGGTGTAGGTCATGAACACTTCGTAGCTGAAGAACTGGCCTTGCGCTTCGACACGCTTTTTGAGTTCGGCTGAGCGCTTGTCTTTGGGGTTGAACCAGTGGTTGCAGTCGATGATCCCGTTGGCAGCCTCGGGGAATTCCTTGACGAACTTGTAGCTCGACGCTGCACCGCCCAACACCGAATAAATCGCTTTGGGCGTGATTTTTTGCTGCTGCAAGGTGCGCACCAGCAGAGCGTATTCGTTGTAATAGTTGGCCGGGATCAGGATGTCAGGATTGACCTGCCTGATGCGCAGCGCGATGTTATTGAAGTCACGCGTGGGGTTGGCGTGCTTGATGATTTCTTTAACCTCGTAGCCATAGCCGGGCAACTCTTTGGCCAGCAGTTGTGCGGTGCCGGTGCCAAACAGCGACTCTTCGTGCACGATCATCACAGTGCGGGCGGGCTTGCCAGCGGCGGTGTTCAGCGCGTGCAGGCTTGCCACAGCGACTTCGGCGCATTTCTTGTAGCCGGGGCCAAAGCGGAAGGTGTTTTTCAGGCCGCGTTCAACGATCTGATCGGCCACGCCGACATCCACCACATGGGGCAGGTTGTATTTGGCAGCCGCTTGCGTGGTGGCCAGGCAAATGGCCGAGGCGAATGCGCCGACAACGGCGCTCACACCCGCTTCGTTCATTTTCTCGATTTCGGCGGTGCCGGCTTGCGGGCTGGACTGCGCATCACCCAGCATGGCTTCGATTTTGGCGCCGCCCAGCGACTTGATGCCGCCGGCTTTGTTGATGTCTTCAATCGCCATCAGCGCGCCCATGCGGCACTGCTGGCCGGAATAAGCCAAGGCCCCCGTGACAGGGTGCAAAACGCCGACCTTGACAGGCTTGGGCTGTGCCCCGCCCACCAACGGAAATGCGAGTGCCGAAGCCGCAGCTGCGGACTGGCCCATGAAAGTGCGACGTGAGGTCATGAGAACATCCTTTATGAAGGTCAATGAAAGTTGGCGGACAGCTCTTGGCTTACCCACACCTTGGCATCGATGCTGCCAACGCGGGATAACTGCATTTGGTATTCGTACCGGTCCGGTCGGTACAAGCCATGCAACCATTGAACGGGACGGTCGTCCTCGTCGTAAATCAAGCGCCGCACCGCCAGCAAGGCCGATCCGACGGACACATCCAAATGTTGGGCCATGCCCACATCGGCCAGACGGGCCGAGATGGTTTGCTCGGCCCGGCCCACCTTGACGCCCGATTCTTCGAGCAGCACCAAAATGGGTTTTTGCGCCAGCTCGCGTTTGCCAAAGCCCGATGAAATCGCATCGGGCACCCAGGTGGTGATGTGCGACAAAGGGCCTTCCGGGGTGCTGCGCACGCGCTCAGCTTTTTGAACCATGGCTGTGGCGGGCAACCTCAACGCAGCCGCCACATCCACAGGCGCACGCATGTGCTCCACGCTCAGCACCTTGACCTTGGTGCGCATGCCCATGGTCACCAGGTTCTCCAGCAAACCCGTCAGCCGCGCTTGCTGACCCGAGGCCATGGTGGAAGCCTGCATCAGCACCTCTTGCGCGCGCGCCGTCACAGGCCGCGTGCCTCGCCCGGGCTCACGTTGAATCAGGCCTTCTTCGGCCAACTGCGACAAGGCACGGCGCACGGTGACACGCGCCACACCAAACTGGCCCATCAAGGCCAACTCACCGGGCAAACCGTCGTCAAAACGGCCTTCGCGCAATTGCTCGCGCAGCACCAGATAGATCTGGTGGTACTTCGGCAAAGGCAGATGGGCATCCATGACCGCCATGGTCAAACAGTCCCATTGTTCTGTCAATAGGACATTCAGGTCTTATGCATAGAACATTTGATCGGGGATTTCCCTAGGTGCCGTAAGGCGCGCACTCACACCCTTTCAAACAAGATCTGAAGCTGGGCCGAAGGGCCGCGTGCCGCTTGATCTCGCGGGGATACCGCCAGCTCTTCACTCACGCATACAGGACACGCAAATCCCGCTTGAGCAATTTACCACTCGGATTCTTGGGCAGCGCATCGGTGAACACCACTCGCTTGGGCGTTTTGAATCCGGCCATGTGCTGCGCGCAGTGCGCAATCACTGCCGCCTCGTCCAGGCTCTGTCCAGCTTTGACCACGATCACCGCCGTCACCGCTTCAACCCACTTGGCATCGGGCAAACCAATCACCGCCACTTCGCTCACCTGCGGTAAGCGGTAGATCATTTCTTCCACCTCGCGGCTGGCCACGTTTTCGCCGCCGGACTTGATCATGTCTTTCTTGCGGTCCACCACGGTGATGTAGCCCTCGTCGTCGATGATGCCCAGGTCGCCACTGTGGAACCAATCACCCTCAAACGCCGCCTTGGTGCGCTCGTCGTCATAAAAGTAGCCGAGCATCAAATGCGGCGAGCGGTGCACGATTTCGCCCACCTCGCCCACGGCCACGTCCTGCATGTCGTCGTTGACCACCCGGGTCTCGACGTTGCGCACTGCCTTGCCGCAGGAGCCGGCTTTGCGCAGCTGGTCGTCGGGGCCGAGCAGGGTGGCCAGCGGCGCGATTTCCGTCTGGCCATACAGGTTCCACAGCCGCACTTTGGGCAGACGTGCCGCCAACTCTTTGAGCACCTCGACCGGCATGATGGACGCGCCGTAATAGCCCTTGGCCAGTTGGGCGAGCTTGTCCGGGTCCAGCAAGGGCGAGCGCAGCAGCGCGATCCACACCGTGGGTGGCGCAAAGAAGCTGGTGATGCCGAACTTTTCAATCATCGGCAGCAGGTTGTCGGGCGTAGGCTTGGACGTGATGACGTTGGTGCTGCCCATGTAAATGGCCGGGCCAAAAAACACATCAAGCTGGGCACAGTGGTACAGCGGCAGCGCGTGCAGGGCCACATCGGCCTCGGCGATTTCGGCGTCGATCACACAGCTGACGTATTGCCACATGACCGCATCGTGTGTGAGCTGCGCGCCTTTGGGCGACGACTCGGTGCCGCTGGTGTAAACAATCTGCGCCACGTCGTAGCTGCCCAGCTGCAAATCGGGGAGCGCATTGCTGCAGGTGGCCAGCACGTCAAAGCTGTGCATGCCCGCCACCAGCTCGCTCGGGTCTTCGGACGGCAGCCAGATGAACTGCTGCACTTGGGTGTCGAGCTTGGCGGCGGCCTGCGCCAGCTCGGCCAGTCCGCTGTCGGTGGCGAGTGTTTTGGCACCTGCGTGACGCAGGATGTAAGCCACCTCTTCGGCCTTGAGCATGAAGTTGATCGGCACCATGACCGCGCCCCGGCGGGCCAGCGCAAAGCGCAGTGCGGCAAAACCATGCGAGTTGCGCGCCAGCACCGCCACTTTGTCGCCCTCGGCCACGCCGATGCTGGCCAAGCCTGCGGCCAGGCGCGTGACCAGTGCGTCGAATTCGGCATAGGTCCAGCTTGTCGCACCACACACGATGCCGGTCTTGGCAGGCAAACGAATCGCGGTGCGGCGCAGGGCATCGGCGATGGTCTGGCGGCGAACGGCGGGATGGATGGCGGATGTGGAAGAGAGGGACATGTTCAGGGTTCCTGCGTGGCTATGATTGGGAGATTCAACACCAGACCCGCGAGATTTCCATTGGCACTTCCACCACCCTCCCCCCGAAAACTGTCACATACGCGAACCGTGGTCTACCAAGGCTATGACCGCGAAGACGGCCTGTGGGACATCGAAGCCGAATTGACCGACGTCAAGACCTACGGGTTTCAGGTGCCCAACGAGCGCCCCTTTCCAGCCAACGAGCCGATTCACCACCTGAAAATACGCGTCACGCTGGACAACAAAATGGCGATCCAGGACATCGCCACCTCCATGGACGACATCCCCCATCCCGAATGCGCCAGTGCACCGCATGGCATGCACAAACTGATTGGCTGCACCATGGGCCCGGGCTGGCGCAAGGTCATCAACGAACATGTGGGCGGCACCGAGGGCTGCACCCATCTGCGCGAGATGCTGTTCAACATGGCTACGGCCGCCTACCAAACCTTGCCTGCAGGCCAGTGGCATCGTCGCGATCAGGCAGGTCAGCCACAGCCAGAAATCACCAAACCGCCCTATCACTTGGGGCAATGCCACAGCTGGGCATTTGACAGCCCGACGGTTCAAAGGGCTTATCCGATGTTTTACAGACCCAAGGCGGCTGAGGGCTCTTGATCAAGCCAGATTGGCACTCCATGAAACCCTCGGCAGCACTGGCAGCACACCGAAGCCAAATACGCGACATCGTTCTGGCCCACAGAGCAGTGAATGCACGCGTTTTTGGCTCTGTCGTGCATCGATCGGACACTGAAGACAGTAATCTGGACATCTTGGTGGACACCACTGACAACACCACCTTGTTTGACCTGGGCGCAATTCGCTACAAACTCCGCCACTTGCTCGGTGTACCCGTCGATGTGCTGACGCCAGGATTTGCCTATGACATGCGCAACTTGCCGGCACACGGCTATTACAAAGTGGACATGGGCATCGTCTGAAAAACTATTGAGCGCGATTTGCCTTACCTGCATGAGCAAGTCACTCTGGCCAGGAATGACATCAGCGTTTAACCCTGCAATCGCTGCTGCACACGCTATTCAAAATAGACAGCCAAACGACTGTCTGACTCCCGTTCTCATCGCCTGAAAAGCCCTACTCAATGGGAAAGATCGTCTTCGCTTTATTAATGACAGTTATTGCGACAGCATTTATGTCACAATAACCTCATGACCACCACTTACTCCATAGACCAGCTTTGCGCACTGACCGATTTGCCCAAGCGCACGGTCCGCTACTACATGCAGATGGGATTGGTGGACCGCCCCGTGGGCGAGACCCGGGCTGCGCATTACACGCCAGTGCATCTGGGCCAGCTCATGCAAATCCGCAAGTTGGCCGACTCAGGGGTGTCGTTGGAGCGCATCCGCGCTGTCATGGCCGGAGGGGAATCGCCCGTAGCTGAACGCCAACAACAGCCCGGCAGCATCCGCGTGCGCAGCCATGTGTTCATCGCGCCTGGGGTGGAACTGCAAATCGATCCGCAAGAAGCTGGCTTGTCGCCCGAACAACTCCGCGCCTTTGTGCGCACCGTCATGACTGCATGGGAAAACAAAAATGAGCAATGAAGTGATGGGCCTCAAAAGCCGCGATGACGACCAAGCCGTCGCCCTGCAATCGGTGCAGGCCCAAGGCCAACTGCAAGGCCTGATGCTGCGCATGAAGCTGCGGCAGGTTTACCGCAACTCCACCAGCGACAACCTCGAATGCGTCTACACCTTCCCGCTGGCCTGGGGCAGCGTGCTGCTTGGCATGGCGGTCGAACTCAACGGCAAACGCATGACCGGCACCGTGGTCGAAAAGAAAGAAGCCGAAACCACCTACGAAAAAGCCATCCAGTCCGGCGACTTGCCCGTGATGCTGGAGCGCTCGGGCAAGGACCTCTACACCGCCAACCTGGGCAACATACTGCCCGGCGACGAGGTGGTGATCGAGCTGGAATACGCCCAACTGCTCAAGCTGGAGGGCGGCATGCTGCGTTTGAGTCTGCCCACAACCATCGCCCCGCGCTATGGCAACGAACACAGCCAAGGCGGTCTGGCCCCGCACCAGACCACCGCCAGCAGTCCATTGGCCGAATACCGACTGCATGTGTCGCTCGACATCGCCAACCCGTTGGCCCAAGGCACCATCACCAGCCCCTCACATGGCGTGCAGCGAGTCAAACACCAAAATGGCGTGATGGTCAAACTGCAAGACAAAGCCTGGCTGGACCGCGACTTTGTGCTGACCATCCACGGCCTGAAAGACATGGCCTTTGCCATGGCCAGCGCCGATGCGACGCAACCCGGCCAATACACCCTGCTGACGAGCGCGACCGCACATTGGGATGCGGCCCAGACACCGCCCGCCAAACTGCGCATGAAAGTGCTGGTGGACGGCTCCGGCTCCATGCAAGGCGACAGCAACGAACAAGCCCGGGATGCACTGGACTGGCTATTCCATCAACTCGAGATGGACGACAAAGTGTCCTTGACCCGTTTTGGGAACCATCCGCTGCATGTGCTGCCCCGGCTTCAACGTTGCACTGAGGCTTATCAACGCCGCCTGCGATCAGAAGCGCGCAACCTCAAAGCCGACTTTGGCGGCACAGAAATGGATAAGGCGCTTGAAGCTGTGATTCGGGTCACGTCAGAAGACGATCGCCAATTAGAAGGTGCCAGCATCCTGCTCATCACCGATGGTGAAGTCTGGAACATTGAAAACATCGTAGCCACCGTACGCCAGTCCGGCCACCGACTGTTTGCGCTGGGTGTGGGCAGTGCCCCGGCCGAAAGCCTGCTGCGCGAGCTGGCCGAAGTCAGCGGCGGCGCCTGCGAAATGGTTAGCCCCAAGCAAAGCATGCAACAAGCCGTGGCCCGTTTGCTCGATCGCATGCGCCACGCCTGTTCCATCCAGTGCAGCGTGGAAAGCGATGCCGAACTGATCTACCAGTCGCCCAGCCCACACCAGATCACCCAAGGCGACACCATTCACCAATGGGCACAAGTGAGCAGCAAACCCATTGCCGCCCCCAGACAGCGGTGGACACTGACAGAAAAAATAGTCCGTCAACAGGCCGAAAGCCTGATGTGGGACGAAGCAGGCATCTTGCCCCGCCTGTGCGCCGCACAACGTTTACTGGACACCAGCGACTTGCAGCTTCAGCGTACATTGGCATTGCAATACCAACTGGTCACGCCCCACACCAACTTCATCTTGGTGCACCAACGTGCCGAAGGTGAAAAAGCACAAGAGCTGCCTTTGCTGCAACAACTGGCGCAGATGCAGGCGGCGGGAGTTGGTGGTAACGGGACAGTTATTCAGGATTCGCTCAGCAGTTTCGATTCGTCAAATTATTCAATGCTGGTCAATCAATCCTGCTCAATGGATGTGTCTGAGAGACTCAACACCCACGTTACCAATAGCAATACCCCAGCCCTTTGGCGGTATAGCAGAACAAGTGCAGCAGGCAGGGTTGATGGCATGGCCAATGCAGGCATGGATGACATCGAGATTCCAGCATTCCTGCGAAAGCACGCCGATGGCGATGACATGGATGAAATTCTTCGCAAAGCTCGTGAGCGTAATGAAGCAAAAGCGCAACGCGCCGATTCAGCGCCCCCCCCCGAAGATGACGACTATTGGAAGAAACAACGCGAATACACATTCAACAACTCGCTCGTCCAATTGTCCGAAGTGCTGAAAACATTGGATGATCCAGCCAACCCATTGACTGACATGCTGCAAATATTCAATGAGCAGGCCTACGGCAACCGAACGTTCAGAGCAGCCTTGTCTGTAACACTGCGTTCATCGAATACAAGCTTCATGTCTGGTTTCGTTTTGCATCACGCCAAAGCATTGGGAAGCCCTGCCATGGTTTGGGCGGTATTGTTGTTGTGGTTGGCGGATGAAAAAGGATTGCCGTTAGACCGGCATGCGCGAAGGCTGCTGCAATCCGAAGTCACAAATCTTAAAACGACAGAAATAAATCAATTGACATTTATTCTGAGCAACTTGCCATGAATCGGTAAAACGGCCATCGAAAAAATCACACCATAGAGCCAATCGATAATCAACTAGCCACATCTAAGGAAGCAAGTTGACCAATAAGATTTTCTCTGTTATCATTAAAATAAAAATGATCAATTTCCGTATCAAAAAAATGTTTAAATTTTTAGCTGCTTCATTAATGTATTTGCTCTGCGTCTCAGGCACATATGCAGGTTACTTGGTACAAGGTCCTGTGAAGGCGGAAGACTGCTATGACTTAGGAATAAAAATCTGTTCCACAAAAACTGTGACAGAGGTAAGGAAGGACGGACGCAGATTCGAAATAGCTAACTATTTTGAAGATGTATCTTCACATGATGCTTCTCGTAGGATGTGTTGGATAAACACTAAGTCAAGGGGCTTAGGGTTTTTGTCACTTGGTATAAATTCTCTAACTCAGCCTGAGTTTTGGGGTTATGATAAAAGTGGCAAATACGTAAAAATTGACGCTGACAACATCTATTTTAAATGCATTAAACAATAAGGAGAATAATGTGAGTAATCAATTTTTACTTGGTGCTGTTATTGCAATGTCAGCGAGTGTGCTTTTAATTATCTACTCAGGACATGCAAATCAGCACGGCTTGATGCAAGGCACATACTTTCAAAGTGGTAAAGCAATGCTTCTTGGTTGGCTTGGATTGTTGGCATCTATATTAATTTGCTTTTTCAAAACAGGGACATGGGATCTTTTGATTGCTGTTGCACTCTCATACTTTTTATCAATTCCAATTTTGCTTTCATGGTTTCGCGAAAAGGTTCAAATAATGTCCTTGATTGGTTTGCCAGCAGGCTTATACTTGCTATTAACAACGAATAATTGAGATGAAATATTATTTCTCTATTTGAATGTTTTTTTCTTAATTTACTGCTTTTGCTAAGCCGCCGCAAAATATAATGAAAAACTCTGAAAAATTAGCCACTACCTCAAGGGCTCAGAGGAGGACGTGCTGCATGCGCTGCTGTGCGAAGCGAGCTACAGCATGCGCTAGCTGCTGCGGATAATCGTCAAGAAAGGCCTTGGCTTTTTGTTGCGCCTGTTGCAGGCGAGCAGTTTGGCGGGCTTGTTTGAGAAATTGACCAAAATAATCGGCAGTAACGAACTGCAAAACTCAGATCAGTGCTAGGTGCTGGCTTGAGATGCATTTTGCAGGAACGACTATTTATGAAATATTTCAATTTTTATTGCTTTAATACAAAATGAAATTTAATATTTTCAATTTAAAATCAAAGAAAATAATATTTACATTGATTACACTTTCATCACTTAATGCAACAGCAGGCTGGGATGAAATTGATTGGAAATCGTGTGGTCCTAATACTATCTCTAGACGGTTGAAGCTAGCCACCGACAGCAAGGGGTTTTGGATAAGTCAATACATCGATCTTGAATTCATTCTAGAAACAAATGCTCATCTACACGAAGAGTACAAAGCTGATTGTATTTACAGTCGCGGCTCCGAACAAAAAAAGCTAGGGTGCATCCTTCAATTAGAAAATCAGTTACGAAACATTTCTCGATGCCTTGATCATGCCCAAAAAATGTGTGCTTTATACGGTGGTCGTTGTTAAAAATTAAACTTTAACCGCTTGATAACAGAGCACCCTAGACAGCCATAGCAGAACCATTGAATCACCACCTGCGATAATTCCCCCTCCCCAGCGCCCCAAGCGCTTTCCTCAACAGCCTCTGGATCTACACCATGAACCGCTGCACTCTGGCCCTTCACGGGCGTGCTTTGCTTTGCCTTGACTTCATCACCTCCGTGAACACCGTGGAGGCCGCATGAGCAAGAAGGTCTTCATCAAAACCTTTGGCTGCCAGATGAACGAGTACGACTCGGACAAGATGGCCGATGTGCTGGGCGCGGCCCAGGGCTATGAGCCCACGCAGGACGTGGACGAGGCCGATCTGATTTTGTTCAACACCTGCTCGGTGCGCGAGAAGGCGCAAGAAAAAGTGTTCAGCGATCTCGGCCGGGTGCAGCACCTGAAAGCCAAGGGCGTGCTGATTGGCGTGGGCGGCTGCGTGGCCAGCCAGGAAGGCGCCGAGATCATCAAGCGTGCGCCTTATGTGGACGTGGTGTTTGGCCCACAGACCCTGCACCGCCTGCCCGAGCTGCTGGCCGAGCGCGAGCGCAAGCAGCGCCCGCAGGTGGACATCAGCTTCCCCGAGATTGAAAAGTTTGACCACCTGCCGCCCGCCAAGGTGGACGGAGCCACCGCCTTTGTGTCGATCATGGAAGGTTGCAGCAAATATTGCAGCTACTGCGTGGTGCCCTACACACGGGGCGAAGAGGTGTCACGGCCGTTTGACGACGTGCTGGTCGAGGTGGCGGGGCTGGCCGCGCAGGGCGTGAAAGAGATCACCCTGCTGGGCCAGAACGTGAACGCTTACCGGGGCAGGATGGGCGGCAACACCATCACAAACAGCACAAGCGCTGTGGACATAGCCGACTTTGCGCTGCTGCTGGAATACGTGGCCGACATACCGGGCATCGAGCGCATCCGCTACGTGACCAGCCACCCCAACGAGTTCACGCAACGGCTGATCGACGCGTACGAAAAGATCCCCAAACTGGTGAGCCACCTGCACTTGCCGGTGCAGCACGGCTCGGACCGCATCTTGATGGCCATGAAGCGCGGCTACACCGCCATGGAATACAAGAGCACGATCCGCAAGCTGCGGGCGATCCGCCCCGACATGTCGCTCAGCAGCGATTTCATCGTGGGCTTTCCCGGCGAGACCGAGGACGACTTCAACAAGATGATGAAGCTGATCACCGATGTGGGTTTTGACACGAGTTTCAGCTTCATCTTCAGCCCCCGCCCCGGCACGCCGGCAGCCAACCTGCACGACGACACGCCGCACGCTGAAAAATTGCGCCGCCTGCACCACCTGCAAGCCACCATCGAAGAGAACGTGCAGCGCATCGGTGACAGCCGCGTGGGCACGGTGCAGCGCATTTTGGTGGAGCGCCCTTCACGCAAGGACGCCACCGAGCTGGCGGGCCGCACCGAATGCAACCGGGTGGTCAACTTCCCCGGTGGCCCCCACATGGACCGCCTGATCGGTCAGATGGCGGATGTGCGCATCACCCAAGGCCTGTCGCACTCACTGCGCGGCGAGTTGGTGATCAAGGACTGAAATATGTGGGAGGCCGCCCCTGCGGCCGAATGCGTGCCGAGCCCATGCAGACATTCGCGAGCGGGGGCTCGCTCCTACAAAAGACCCTGAAATTCAAGACTCGCGGCCGATTTCTCGGATGTAGCGGCGGTAGTCCCCGTGCGGAATGGGGGTGCAGCCATCAAAAGGGTGGTTGTAAACATAGGTCTGCACCGGTTGGCCTTGCAACGGCCCACCGAGCACAGTCACGGCTTCGCGCCAGTATTGAGATGCGGCGCGGTCGCCGTGCACCAGGCCTTCCACCACATCCAGTCGGGCCAAGTGCGCGTCATCGACTTCATAGACTTCGCCCGTGACCGTTCCATTGCCCGTGGACAGGTCCAGCAGCAGGCCGGGAAAACGCCCCACATCGACCAAGCGACCCGGCACTTGGGCCGCGCCCACAAAGCGCGCGCCGTGCATTTCAGCCTCGAGGCGCAAACCGGGCATCAGCGTGCCGTAAATGAAGAGAAGCGTCATGGGCTTGTGCTCTGTGAAGATCAGCGCGGCATGCCGGGAAAGCCGCCGCCGCCCATCATGCCTTTCATGGCCCCCATGCGCTTCATCATTTTCATCATGCCGCCACCGGACATTTTTTTCATCATGTCCTGCATTTGCTCAAACTCCTTGAGCATGCGGTTGACGTCTTGCACCTGAACGCCTGCACCTGCAGCAATGCGGCGCTTGCGGGTGGCCTTGATCAATTCAGGCTTGCTGCGCTCTTTGGGCGTCATGCTGTGGATGATGCCTTGCTTGCGGCCGATGTCTTTTTCGACCTTGTCCATGTCCATCGCTCCTGCTTTGGCCGACAACTGCGAAGGCAATTTGTCCATCAAACTCGACAAACCACCCATTTGTTTCATCTGCTGGATCTGCGCCAAAAAGTCATTCAGGTCAAACCCACCACCGCTCTTGACCTTGGCGGCCAGCTTTTGCGCCGCCTCCATGTCCACGCCAGCGGTGACCTGTTCAACCAAGGCCACGATGTCGCCCATGCCCAGCACACGACCAGCGTGACGCTCGGCATCGAACACTTCAAGACCATCAATTTTCTCGCTCGTACCCGCAAACTTGATCGGCACACCCGTGATCTGTCGCACAGACAGAGCTGCACCACCACGCGAATCGCCATCCAATTTGGTCAGCACAATGCCCGTCAAAGGCAGTGCGTCGCTGAAAGCCTTGGCGGTATTGGCTGCATCCTGGCCTTGCATGGCATCCACCACGAACAGCGTTTCAACGGGTTTGAGTTCAGCATGCAGCGCCTTGATCTCGGCCATCAAGGCTTCGTCAATCGCCAGGCGACCGGCGGTATCGACCAGCAGCACGTCAAAAAAGTGTTTACGGGCGTAGTCGATGGCAGCGCGGGCGATGTCGATCGGCTTTTGGTCGGGCGAGCTGGGGAACCATTCGGCCCCGGCCTGCGCCGTCACCGTCTTGAGCTGCTCGATGGCGGCGGGGCGGTACACGTCGCCCGAAACCGTGAGCACTTTCTTTTTGCGCTTTTCGATCAGGTGTTTGGCCAGCTTGGCGGTGGTGGTGGTTTTACCGGCACCTTGCAGACCGGCCATCAAAATCACAGCGGGGGGCTGCGCCGCCAGGTTGATGTCCGACACACCTTCGCCCATAGTAGCGGCCAGCTCGCGGTTGACCACGCCCACCAAAGCCTGGCCGGGCTTGAGTGAACCCATGACTTCCTGTCCCAGGGCTTTTTCTTTCACCCGGGCAATGAAATCGCGCACCACGGGAAGGGCCACATCGGCTTCCAGCAAGGCCATGCGCACTTCACGCAACATGTCTGCCACGTTCGATTCGGTGATGCGGGCCTGTCCGCTGAGGGTCTTGACGAGGCGTGAGAGTTTGTCGGTCAGGGCGGAGGCCATGGGGGAATCCAGAAATAACCGGTCAACCGTGGTGGTGAAGCCCCTGTGGCCGCACCTGAAAGGCTAAACTCGGACCCATGATTTTAGCGAGTCCCCCATTTTGGATGCTGCCCGCCACCGCGCTGGCCGCGCTGGCCTACGGGTTTCCAGCGCTGGCGGGTGGACGCTTGAATGACGCGCATGCACGCCGCCTGCTTTGGCTGGCCTGGGTTGCCCATGCAGTGGCATTGCTGAGTTTGTTGATCGGGCCCGTTCGTTTCGGATTTGCACCGGCCATTTCCGTGACCGCTTGGCTGGTGGTGACGGCCTACATGATTGAAAGCCAGTTTTTCCCTAAATTCAAAGCACGCTGGGCCATGGGCGGCTTGGGCGCACTGGCCGTCGTGCTGGCCTGGTGGTTTCCCGGCACACCCTTGACCACCCAAGCGTCGGCCTGGCTACCGCTGCATTGGGCCTTGGGTTTATCGGCTTACGGCATGTTTGCTGCAGCCGTGGTGCACGCCTGGATGATGACGCGCGCCGAGCACGAGATACGTCTGGCGCACGATGCAGAGAGCGGTTTACCGCTGCTGACCCTGGAGCGGCTCACTTTCCGCTTTGTCACGGCAGGCTTTGTGCTGCTGAGCGCCACGCTGGTGGCGGGTGTTTTATTTGGTGACGCACTTTACGGCCAAGGCAACACTCACTGGCGCTGGGATCACAAAACCCTTTTTGCCTTGCTGTCATGGGTCACCTTTGCCGTTTTGCTGATCGGCCGAAGCCAATGGGGCTGGCGTGGCCGACGTGCGGTCAGGGTGCTTTACATCGGTGCGGGCCTGCTGCTTTTGTCGTATGCGGGCTCCCGATTTGTTTTGGAAGTCTTGTTGGGGCGCATGGGATGAAGTACCTGTTTTTATTGCTGGTGGTTCTGGTGGTCATATGGGCCCTCAAACGAGGCCGTGCCGTCAACACATCCGCCCCGACCCAAGCAGAACAAGCACCCAAGCCCTCAGAAATGGTGACCTGCGCGCACTGCGGCATCCATCTGCCGCACGAAGAAGCGGTCACAGGTCAAAAAGGCCTTTACTGCAGCACCGAGCACCGCACAGAAGCACAAGACCGCAACCCAGGCTGACACCACAGCAACCATGCACCAGCCTGCACCCGGGAAAATACCGACGCCTCTTTGGAAGCAGGGTTGGCATCCTCAAGCTCAGCGGCTCGAGTCACCCAATTTCGGACCTCGCCCCCCCCATGCCTGCATTGACCTGGTCGTGATCCACTCGATCAGCCTGCCGCCTGGGCAATACGGTGGAGACGCGGTGCAACGCTTGTTCACCAACCAGCTCGATTCGGACACACACCCTTACTTTCAGACCATCCGGGGGCTGGAAGTTTCATCGCACTTTTACATCCGCCGCGATGGCGCGCTTTGGCAATTTGTCAGCTGCGATGACCGCGCCTGGCATGCAGGGCAGTCCCAGTACAGAGGGCGGGCCAACTGCAATGACGACTCGATCGGCATTGAACTCGAAGGCCTCGAAGGCGATCTCTTTGAAGATGCCCAATACAGGTGTCTGACTGATCTTTGCCAGGACTTGAGACGCAACTACCCCATCGCGCATGTGGCAGGACACGAACACATTGCGCCCGGCAGGAAACAGGACCCCGGTCCAGGCTTCGACTGGGCACGTCTGCAAAAACTGTTGGATTTATCGCCTCAGGTTTTTCCCTGATAGGGATGCGCAGCGCAGCTTGCTCAAAAAATATTTTGACCATCCGAAGACCTCTTTGAAATCATCCTTTGATTTTGGAAAGCGCTCTCGCCAAGCCATCGCAATGCAAGCCAATCAAGGTTTTTTCAGCACAAGTCTTCGGTAAGCCGCTCCAGGCTTGAAAAAACATATCCCGAGGGCTTGGAGACAAGTACTTCAAGACACTTTTTCAGCAAGTGAAAAGTTGAACCCAACTCGGCCTGACATCAATTTATTTACCCCTCCCCGGCCAGAGTGGCAAAACAGGCCGGTACACTACCTGTAGTGGCTTGTCATGACGCCAGACACCAGATATAGTGTCCCTTACAAATTCTCACAATTGAATTTGACGCCAGTTCAAGCGTCAAACTCCAGACTCAACGATCACCGAAAAATCAAAGAAATGACCATGCAAACAGACCTGAACATCACGACCTCATCTGCCGGCCAGATGCGCCAGCCAGAAACAGCACACGGCAACACGCCAGCCTCACAGGCACTTGCCCACTACCAGATCATTCGCCGCAACGGCGCTGTCGTGTCTTTTGAGCCAAACAAGATCGCAGTGGCCCTGATGAAAGCCTTTTTGGCGGTACACGGCACACAGGGCGCGGCATCTGCTAGCGTTCGCGAAGTGGTCGAAGAACTCACCCAAAACGTGGTGCGCGCCTTGGTTCGCTCACGCCCTGGTGGCGGCACTTTCCACATTGAAGACGTGCAGGACCAAGTCGAATTGGGCTTGATGCGCAGCAGCAACCACGAAGTTGCACGTGCTTATGTCTTGTACCGCGAGCGCCGCACCCAAGAACGCGCCCAGCAGCAGCAACAGGCGGCGCCCGCACCTTCTTCAGAGCCCCGTCTGCATGTGATCGATGGCGGTCAGCGCATTGCACTGGATCTGGACTACCTCAAATCCTTGATGGTCAACGCCTGTGCAGGCTTGGGCAAAGACGTCAGCCCGGAACCCATCGTGGCCGAAACCATGCGCAACCTGTATGACGGCGTGCCCATGGAAGAGGTTTACAAAGCATCCATACTGGCTTCGCGCACCTTGATCGAGAAGGATCCGGACTACACCTATGTGACTGCCCGCTTGTTGATGCACACCATTGCCAAGGAAATCCTGGGCAAGGAAGTGACACAAGACCAGATGGGTGCGGAGTACATCAACTACTTCCCGAAATTCATCAAAAAAGGCGTTGACAACGACTTGCTCGACGAAAAACTGCTGCAGTTTGATTTGCAAAAACTGGCCTCGGCACTCAAGCCCGAACGCGACCTCCAGTTTGACTACCTCGGTTTGCAAACACTGTATGACCGCTACTTCCTGCACGTGCGCAAGCAACGCATCGAGATGCCGCAAGCCTTCTTCATGCGCGTGGCCATGGGCCTGTCGCTCAACGAAATCAACCGCGAAGCCCGTGCCATCGAGTTCTACGAGATCCTGTCTTCGTTTGACTTCATGTCCTCGACACCAACCCTGTTCAACAGCGGCACTTTGCGCTCACAACTGTCAAGCTGCTACCTGACCACCGTGCCCGACGATCTGGACGGCATCTACGAATCGATCAAGGAAAACGCCTTGCTGTCCAAATTTGCGGGCGGTCTGGGCAACGACTGGACGCGCGTGCGCGCCATGGGCTCGCACATCAAGGGCACCAACGGTGAGTCGCAAGGCGTGGTGCCTTTCCTCAAAGTCGTCAACGACACGGCTGTGGCCGTGAACCAGGGCGGCAAGCGCAAGGGCGCAGTCTGCACGTATCTGGAAACCTGGCACCTGGACATCGAAGAATTCCTGGAACTGCGCAAGAACACCGGCGATGACCGCCGCCGCACCCACGACATGAACACGGCCAACTGGATCCCCGACCTGTTCATGCGCCGCGTGATGGAAAAAGGCAGCTGGACCTTGTTCTCGCCATCCGATGTACCCGACCTGCACGACCTGTTTGGTCTGGCCTTCGAAAAAGCCTATGTGGCTTACGAACAAAAAGCCGAACGTGGCGAGATCAAACCCAGCAAGACCGTGCCTGCCACCGACCTGTGGCGCAAGATGCTGTCGATGCTGTTTGAAACCGGTCATCCTTGGATCACATTCAAAGACCCTTGCAACGTGCGCTCGCCTCAGCAGCACGTCGGCGTGGTCCACTCGTCCAACCTGTGCACTGAAATCACGCTCAACACCAGCGACACCGAAACCGCTGTGTGCAACCTGGGCTCGGTCAACTTGTCGCGCCACCTCAAAGACAGCGCCACCGGCAAAGTCATTGACCACGACAAATTGAAAAAGACCATCACGATCGCCATGCGCATGCTGGACAACGTGATCGACATCAACTACTACGCCGTCAAGAAGGCCCGTGACTCCAACATGCGCCACCGTCCTGTCGGTCTGGGCTTGATGGGTTTCCAGGATTCGCTGTACGAAATGCGCATCCCTTACGCCTCACAAGCGGCGGTGGAATTTGCCGACCAGTCGATGGAAGCGATTTGTTACTACGCCTACTGGGCATCGACCGAGCTGGCCAAAGAACGCGGCCAGTACGCCACCTACAAAGGCTCTCTCTGGGATCAAGGCATCTTGCCTCTGGACACCCTCAACCTGCTGGAGCGCGAGCGCGGTGGTTATGTTGAAGTTGACCGCTCGTCCACACTGGATTGGGACACGCTGCGCAAGAAAATCGCTGCAGACGGCATGCGCAACTCCAACTGCGTGGCCATTGCCCCTACAGCCACCATTTCCAACATCATTGGTGTGGACGCCTCGATCGAGCCTTGCTTTGGCAACTTGTCGGTCAAGTCCAACTTGTCAGGCGAGTTCACCGTGATCAACGGCTACTTGGTGCGTGACTTGAAGCGCCTGGGTCTGTGGGACGACGTGATGGTCATGGACCTCAAACACTTCGACGGTTCACTGCGCCCGATCGACCGCGTGCCGCAAGAAGTGAAAGCCCTTTACGCCACTGCGTTTGAAGTCGAAACCACTTGGCTGGTCGAAGCGGCTGCACGCCGTCAGAAGTGGATTGACCAAGCTCAGTCGCTCAACATCTACATGGCCGGTGCTTCGGGCAAGAAGCTGGACGACACTTACAAACTGGCTTGGTTGCGCGGCCTCAAAACCACGTACTACCTGCGCACATCCAGCGCAACGCAAGCGGAAAAATCGACAGTGCAAGCAGGCTCGCACAACGCAGTCTCTTCATCGGGTGCACCATCTTCAAGCATGAGCGCATTGGATGCAGCAGCGGCTTCAGCGCAAGCGCAGATGAACGCGACACCAGCCACCGATGTCAAGTTTTGCGCGATCGATGATCCAGGTTGTGAGGCTTGCCAGTGATTTGAAAAACATTGCACTTGGCTGTGACATGCCAAGTGCGATGCAATTGAACAACACTTCACGGTTGCGCAGATCGAAAAAGTGCCTCGCTTCTTTGAATTTCGCGCGCTTGCTTTCATAATTTGAGAATTGGAATTTTTTATGTTGTCCTGGGACGATCAAGTCAAACCCGCATCGCAACCTGTGATGCCCTCTTTTTCCGGCGCTGGTGAAACAACAGCGCCTGCTGCTGCATCTTCAACAGCCAGCCCACGCCGCATGAATGCGGCAGACAAACGCATCATCAACGGCCAGACCGACGTCAACCAGCTGGTTCCCTTCAAATACAAATGGGCTTGGGAGAAATACCTGGCCACCTGCGCCAACCACTGGATGCCGCAGGAAGTGAACATGAACCGGGACATCGCTTTGTGGAAAGACCCCAACGGTCTGACCGAAGACGAGCGCCGCATCGTCAAGCGCAACCTCGGCTTTTTTGTCACCGCCGACTCGCTGGCGGCCAACAACATCGTGCTGGGCACTTACCGCCACATCACAGCCCCCGAGTGCCGTCAGTTCTTGTTGCGCCAGGCCTTCGAAGAAGCCATCCACACCCACGCTTACCAGTACATTGTGGAATCGCTGGGTCTGGACGAAAGCGAAATCTTTAACGCTTACAACGAAGTCCAGTCCATCCGCGACAAGGACGAGTTCCTGATCCCGTTCATCAACGTGATCATGGACCCGAACTTCCATACCGGCACACTGCAAACCGACCAGACCTTGCTCAAGTCGCTGATCGTGTTCGCCTGCCTGATGGAAGGACTCTTCTTCTATGTGGGCTTCACGCAAATTCTGGCGCTGGGTCGTCAAAACAAGATGACCGGCGCTGCCGAGCAGTACCAGTACATCCTGCGCGACGAGTCGATGCACTGCAACTTCGGCATTGACCTGATCAACACCGTCAAACTTGAAAACCCACAGCTGTGGACAGCCGAGTTCAAGGCCGAAATCAAGGAACTGTTCCTCAAAGCAGTCGAACTCGAATACCGCTATGCCGAAGACACCATGCCGCGCGGCGTGCTCGGCATGAACGCGTCCATGTTCAAAGGCTATTTGCGCTACATCGCCAACCGCCGTGCCACCCAGATCGGCTTGGAGGCCTTGTTCCCGAACGAGGAAAATCCATTCCCCTGGATGAGCGAAATGATCGACCTGAAAAAAGAACGCAACTTCTTTGAAACCCGGGTCATCGAATACCAATCCGGTGGAGCCTTGTCCTGGGACTGATCTTCTGAACACCCCGTCAATGCAACCCCTCTTCAAGCCACACTTCGCAACGCCTTCGGGTGTTGGGAGCTGTGGCTTTCCCGCGTTCATGGTGTTGGGGGTTTCCTCAGCACCATGGATCGCTTTGTGCAATCCAACAAGCACCAAGCGTTCCCTTTCCGTTGAGTTCTCAACTTGATCAAGGAGAAAATCATGGCAACTGCAAAAAAAGTAGCGGCAAAAAAAGCTGCTCCCGCAAAGAAGGCCGCTGTGGCCAAAAAACCCGCTGCTAAAAAAGCCGCTCCAGCTAAAAAAGCAGCTCCTAAAAAAGTAGCCGCCAAAAAGCCAGCAGCGAAAAAAGCCGCTCCAGCTAAAAAAGCAGCTCCTAAAAAAGTAGCCGCTAAAAAGCCAGCAGCGAAAAAAGCCGCTCCAGCTAAAAAAGCAGCTCCTAAAAAAGTAGCCGCCAAAAAGCCAGCAGCGAAAAAAGCCGCTCCAGCTAAAAAAGCAGCTCCTAAAAAAGTAGCCGCCAAAAAGCCAGCAGCGAAAAAAGCCGCTCCAGCTAAAAAAGCCGCAGCCAAGAAAACTGCTGCTAAAAAGCCAGCCGCCAAAAAGCCCGCTGTTAAAAAAGCTGCTAAAAAACCTGCTGCAAAGAAGGCATCTAAAGCACCCGCTGCCCCCGCTGCACAGACAACACTGAATCCACAAGCTGCATGGCCGTTTCCTTCGGCCGCCAAGCCCTGATTCAAAAGTTAGACGCAAGTAGCGCTAAGGCCCGACACTGGCAACAGTGGCGGGCTTTTTTGTGGGCTCTGCGTTTTGTAGAAAGAGCCCGTGTTCAGCTCAGGGGTAGAAGCTGAGAAGCCGGTATCCCGAGGGTGCCAGGTCATCTTCAGGCATGAGTTGCAATTGCCCATCCCAAGTTTGCCCGGGTGCCAAAGACGCTGGTGCACCCAGCTCTGCAACAGGAATCACACGACGCAGCAAAGCTTTGTCTTGCGCACTTAAAAGCGTCAACTCCAAAGCAGGTGTCTGCAAAGGCTTCGATGTGGCATTGCGCCACGACCACCTGAGCAAAAAGCCACCCTCTTCACGCGGCGTCAAACTGGAGTTCTCAATGACCATGCCATCGCGCACTTGCAGCGAAGAGACATTGCAACCCCATGTGCGGCAAACCATCTGCCAAATTCTTGCAATGCTGGGATCAGCCGCTGCAAGCGTGCGGCGTTCGATCCAAAGCCACTGGAGCGCAAGCGCTAACAACAAGACCAGCACGCCCAACTTTATCCGCCACGAATGCTGCCCCCTCGTTTGGCCTGGGTTCTTCTCAGGTTGTGCAGCGTATGACTGGTGATGACCGTTTTCGTTTGAAGCCGCAGGCGTCGCCTCGTTGCGCAAGGGCGACAAGGGCTGGGGTTTGAAGGTCGCGAGGGCTTCTTCAAATGCAGACACGGCTGTCACAGTTTGAACAACCGTTTCGGACCTGTCTTCTTGCTTGAGCAATTCGTCGATGACCAAGCGCTCTGCGTTGTCAACAGGAGCAGCCGTCTCGCGGTCGATCAACGCGGTCTCAGGCCATGCCACCACCAAACCCGTGCTGTCAAAAGCATGCTGGCATTGTCCGCAGCGCAACCAAGCTTTAGCGATCTTGAGCTGATCAGGCACCAGCTTGTAGATCGTGCCGCATTCAGGGCAACGGACAATCCAGGTCATGCGGCGGCAAGGTTCATGGCCAGCACCTTTGCTTGCCGATCAGACCAAAGCAGCGGCCGATTGGGCTGTCATCAGGATCCAGCCATCTTCGCTGTCAGCGACTTCCAGCTGAATCCAGGGGGCATAAGCGGCCTTGAGTTCATCGGCCTGTCGCTCCAAAATGCCGGCAAGCACCAACGAACCGCCCGACGCCACATAAGAGCACAGCAAAGGAGCCAGCACCTTGAGGGGTGTGGCTAAAATATTGGCCAGCACCGTCTGGTATTGACCCTTGGCCTTGTCAGGCAAACCCGCCAACAACTGAACATGGTTGGCTTCAGCGTTCAGCTCGGTGGACGTGACCGCCGCCTCGTCGATGTCCACAGCGTCAATGGACGAGGCACCGTACTTGGCCGCTCCGATGGCCAAAATACCCGAACCGCAACCGTAATCCAGCACGCGCTGACCTTGCACGCCGTGCTGAGCAATCCAGCGCAAGCACATGCGGGTGGTCGGGTGCGTGCCCGTGCCAAAGGCCAAACCAGGGTCCAGCCGGATGATCTGCTTGGCTTGCGCAGGCGGTTCGTGCCATGTGGGCACGATCCAGAAATCAGGGGTGATTTCAACCGGTGCAAACTGCGATTGGGTCAAACGCACCCAGTCCTGATCGGCCAGCAACTGAACGCCCAAAATGCGACATCCCTCAAAAAAGTCCTGCGCTGACAACAGCTGCAGCGCTTCTTGCGCTTGCGCCTCTTGAGCAAATAAAGCCACCATGCGCGAGCGCTGCCAGCCGTCTTTGGGCGGCGGCATGCCGGGCTCACCAAACAAGGCCTGCTCTGCAGGGGTCTGGGCATCGGCGTCCTCCACCGACACACTCAAGGCATCGAGCGCATCGAGGGCATCGCTCAGGACATCGACCCGGTCTTCCGGGCACAGCAAGCTCAGTTCAAACATAGCGTCTCAGCGTTTGTGCTGGCTCAGCCAGTGTTCAAGGTAGTGGATGTTGGTACCACCCTGCATGAATTTGGCATCCACCATCAGCTCGCGGTGCAACGGGATGTTGGTGCTGATGCCTTCGATCACCGTCTCGTTCAAGGCGGTTTGCATGCGGGCCAAGGCCTGCTCGCGGGTATCGCCGTGAACAATCAACTTGCCAATCATCGAGTCGTAGTTCGGGGGCACGAAGTAGTTGTTGTAGACGTGTGAGTCCACCCGCACACCTGGTCCACCGGGCATGTGCCAAGACGTCACACGTCCAGGCGAAGGCGTGAACTTGAAGGCGTCTTCGGCGTTGATACGGCATTCGATGGCATGACCGCGAATTTCAATTTGACGTTGCGTGAATGGCAACTTTTCACCGGCAGCGACCATGATCTGCGTCTTCACGATGTCCACACCGGTCACCCACTCGGTCACGGGGTGTTCGACCTGCACGCGGGTGTTCATTTCAATGAAATAGAACTCGCCGTTTTCGTACAAAAACTCGAAAGTGCCGGCACCGCGGTAATTGATCTTCTTGCAGGCGGCCACGCAACGCTCGCCGATCTTGTCGATCAGCTTGCGGGGAATACCCGGTGCTGGCGCTTCTTCGATCACTTTTTGGTGACGGCGCTGCATGGAGCAATCGCGCTCACCCAAGTAAACCGCATTCTTGTGCTTGTCAGCCAAAATCTGGATTTCGATGTGGCGCGGGTTCTGCAGGAACTTTTCCATGTAGACCGCAGGATTGTTAAAAGCAGCACCCGCTTCGGCCTTGGTCATTTGCACCGCGTTGATCAGGGCCGCTTCGGTATGCACGACGCGCATGCCACGACCGCCGCCGCCGCCAGCGGCCTTGATGATCACCGGGTAACCCACGCTCTTGGCAATGCGGCGAATCTGAACCGGATCGTCGGGCAGTTCGCCCTCAGAGCCAGGCACGCAAGGCACGCCCGCACGGATCATCGCCTGCTTGGCAGACACTTTGTCACCCATGATGCGGATCGAGTCCGGCGTGGGTCCAATGAACTGGAAACCGCTTTTTTCGACGCGCTCAGCAAAGTCAGCGTTTTCACTCAGAAAGCCATAGCCGGGATGAATGGCCTCGGCATCGGTCACCTCAGCGGCCGAAATGATGGCGGGCATGTTGAGGTAGCTCAGCGAAGAAGCCGCCGGGCCAATGCACACGGCTTCTTCGGCCAACTTCACGTATTTCGCGTCTTTGTCGGCCTCGGAATACACCATGACCGCTTTGACGCCCAACTCTCGGCATGCGCGCTGGATTCGCAAAGCGATCTCACCGCGGTTGGCCACCAGGATTTTCTTGAACATGAAATCCCCGTTTGCTTATTCGACGATGAACAAGGGCTGACCGTATTCCACAGCCTGGCCGTTTTCACACAGGATCTGCGTGACAGTGCCCGATTTGTCGGACTCGATCTCGTTGAGGATCTTCATGGCTTCGATGATGCACAGGGTGTCGCCCTCTTTCACCACAGAACCGATTTGAACGAAGGGTGCAGCGCCCGGGCTGGACGAACGGTAGAAAGTGCCCACCATCGGTGATTTGACGGCATGACCAGCTGGCACCACGGGGGCAGCGGGTGCTTCTGCCACGACAGGAGCTGCAACCGGTGCGCTGGCCACAGCGACAGGGACCGCCTGCTGCATGACCATCGGGGCAGCAACGCCCATGCTTTTGACAATGCGAACCTTGCCTTCTGCCTCGGTGATTTCGAGTTCAGAAACATTCGAATCAGACACCAGATCAATCAGTGTTTTGAGTTTGCGCAAATCCATAGATCCTCCATCGCGTTGAGCACATGTAATGGATCGAATTTACACCAATTTTCATCAAAACACCCCGAAACTGCAGCCATTCAAGACGATAGAAGCGGAAATTCACCAGAATTTGATGAATTCACTTGTCAAAAACAGAAGGGAATAAGCCCTGAACAAGCTTAACCGGCAGCAGCCCCCCACTGAAGCAAATCGTCTTTCGTCAATTGACCCATCTTTTGCCGCCAAATACTGCCATCTGCTTTGAAAAACACAGTAAACGGCAAGCCGCCCGCAGCATTGCCCAGCGTTTTGGCCAACTCGGTGCCCGCCAACCCCGCCATGCCAACCGGGAATCCCAAGGGTTGACGCCCCAGGAATCGGCGCACCGCACTGGGCTGGTCAATGGCCAAAGCAAGCACTTGATGGCCGTTGGGTGCATGTTCGCGCCAAAAAGCATCCAACATGGGCAATTCATCGACACACGGTGGGCACCAGGTCGCCCAAAAGTTCAGCAGCAGGGGTTTCCCACGAAATGCCGACATGCGCAAACCCTCACCCGAAGGGGTTTCGAACTGTTCTGACCAGACCGGGTGATGGCTCGCATCCGCCACCGCTTTGGGCTCCAAACGCCACAAGGCCAAGCCCATGCCTGCCACCGCAGCCGCCGCGCCGGCCCCCAAAATCACATTGCGCCGTGAGGCACCAGAGCTTTGATGGTTCATGTCCGGATTGTCTTTCATGCTGCCAACAGGCGCTCCAGCGCCACCAAATCCCCTCGGGGTGAGCGGCCTTGGGCATCGGGCAGCAAGGCGCCACGCAAATCGTCCAGGTCGTAAATGCGCAAATGCACACCCACATCTTCGTCCAACGGTGCGCAAAAGCTGTGCAAACTCAGCACATCCACATCATCACCGTGCAAGCCCCGAACAGTCTGGACTTCGTAACGCTGGTTCTGATTGATCAGCGCGATCTCAGCCGATTTGGGATCGTCACAAAACAAAGCCAGATCGACGTCGCACAAACGGGTGGCCCAGCCCTGCCAGACCGCGCCACCCAGGTGCGGACGAAATTCGGCCAAGCGCTGCATCCAGACCTTGGCCAATTCACGCAAAGCGAGCAGTTCACCCGGCTGGGTGTCGGCGCAAAACAGGGCGATGTAGTCACGCACCTCGGACTCCACCACGTCGTTGGGAGGCAAGGCCGTGCGGCCAGGCAAGCCCAACTCCTTGAGGGCCCGGTGTTTGGCTGGCCCAAAAGCCAAGCCTTCTTCCACCACCAACCGGGCGGCTGTCGCAGCAATTTCAAGGGCAACATCGTTCATGGGTGCCGATTGTGCCCGGGCAGATGCCTGAGCCACGTCTGCGCCACCTAAAATCCCCCCATGCATATTCATATTTTGGGCATTTGTGGCACCTTCATGGGTGGTTTGGCGGCATTGGCGCGAGAAGCCGGGCACCGGGTCACCGGTTGTGACGCCGGTGTTTACCCGCCGATGAGCGACCAGCTGCGCGCTCTGGGCATCGAGCTGATCGAAGGCTTTGGTGCCGATCAGATGGATTTGAAGCCTGACATGTACGTGGTCGGCAACGTGGTCAGCCGTGCGCGCTTGGCTGAAGGAAGCCCCAAATTCCCGCTGATGGAAGCCATTCTGGAAGCGGGTGCGCCCTACACCAGCGGCCCGCAGTGGCTGGCCGAACACGTGCTGCAAGGCAAGCATGTCCTGGCGGTGGCGGGCACCCACGGCAAAACCACCACCACCTCGATGCTCACCTGGGTGCTGGAGCAAGCGGGTTTGCAACCGGGCTTTCTGGTGGGCGGCGTGCCGCTCAACTTTGGCGTCTCGGCCCGGCTGGGCGGCGGCCAATATTTCGTGATCGAGGCCGACGAATACGACACGGCCTTCTTCGACAAGCGCAGCAAGTTCGTGCACTACCGCCCGCGCACCGCGATCCTGAACAATTTGGAGTTCGACCACGCCGACATCTTTGACGACCTGGCCGCCATCGAACGCCAGTTCCACCACTTGGTGCGCACCGTGCCCGGCTCAGGCCGCGTGGTGGTCAACGGCCTGGAAGAAAGCCTGACCCGCGTGCTGGGCCAAGGCTGCTGGAGCGAAGTGCGCACATTTGGCAGCGCCGTCAGCGACTTTGTCGCCGAAGGTGAGCCCTCGCACTTCAAGGTCTTGCAGGCCGGGAAACTGGCGGCAGAAGTCCAGTGGGCCATCGGCGGCGTGCACAACCAGCTCAACGCATTGGCGACCATCGCCGCTGCCGAACATGTGGGCGTAGCACCATCCGTAACGGCGCAGGCGCTGGCCACGTTTGAAAACGTCAAACGCCGCATGGAAGTGCGCGGCACCATTCCATTCGAAGGGGGCGGCATCACCGTCTACGACGACTTCGCCCACCACCCCACGGCGATCCGCACCACCGTCAACGGCCTGCGCCGTCAGGTGGGCCAGGCACGCATCCTCGCGATCTTTGAGCCGCGCAGCAACACCATGAAGCTCGGCACGATGAAGGCCCAGCTGCCCTGGAGTCTGGAAGAAGCCGATCTGGCGTTTTGCCATTCGGGTGGCCTGGACTGGGATGCCAAAGCAGCCCTTGCGTCCATGGGCGCACGTGCGCAAGTGGGTGCCAACATAGACGAGGTGATTGCGCAGGTGCTGGCCCAGGCCAGACCGGGCGATCACCTGCTGTGCATGAGCAATGGCGGGTTTGGGGGTATTCACGCCAAACTGCTGGAAAAACTGGGATTTCTTTGATCATCGTCTGACGGGTTCACAAGCCCATTGGACAAATCATTGCAGTACAAAAAGCTTCTTTGAAATTCAATCCAATGAGCAACAGCACAGCACAGACAACAGCCGGTCTTGCAACGGAAAGACTTTACTTTCTGGACTGGCTGCGCATCCTGGCCTTCGCTGTGCTGGTTCTTTATCACGTCGGCATGTACTACGTCAGCTGGGACTTTCATGTCAAAAGTCCTTTCGCCGGACCCGACCTGGTTCCATGGATGAAGCTCTCCGAGCCCTGGCGGATGAGTCTGCTGTTCATGATTTCTGGTGCGGTGACCGCCTGCCTGTTGAAAAATGGCACCCACCTGAAATTTGTGAAACAGAGAAGTGCCCGTCTGTTGCTGCCACTGTTGTGCGGTGTGCTTTTCATCATCCCGCCTCAGTCCTATTTCGAGGTCACCCAGAAATTCGAATACGCAGGCGACTACGCAGCGTTCCTGCGCCTTTACTACACGGGCTATCACGGTTTTTGCGACACCGGCCGATGCCTGGTTCTCCCCACATGGAACCACCTCTGGTTTTTGCCCTATCTGTGGGTTTACACCATGCTGGCATGCACTGTGACCACTTTGCGACCAACCATATGGACAGAAACATCACAGCTCGCTGAGAGGGTATTACGTGGATGGGGTCTTCTGCTCATCCCGATGGCCTGGATATTTTTCTTGCGATTGACACTGTTCGAGCGCTACCCGTCGACGCACGCGCTTTGGGGCGATGTATTCAACCACGGGATTTACCTGACGATGTTTTTCATCGGCGCAACCCTCACCTCGAACAACACGCTATGGGCCCGGCTAGCCCGAATGCGCTGGCCAGCCTTGTTTTTGGCCGTCTGCTTCTGGGCTGTACTGGTTTTTATTCGGCCGACAAAGCCCTATGCGCATGCGGTCATTGCCATTTACCAATGGAGCGCACTGGTCACTGCATTCGGCTTTGCCAAAATTCATTTAAACCGCGATTCATGGATTCGGTCTCATCTATCTGAAGCCGTTTTTCCTGTGTATTTGCTTCACCAGACCATCATCATTGTGGCAAGTCAGGTCTTACTTCCCTTGCGGCTGCGTCCCGCAATCGAAGGCCCCGTTCTGATCATTTGTACATTCGCGCTAAGTTATAGCGGCTACGAACTGATCAAACGCATCAGGCTTTTACGGCCATGGTTCGGACTCACAACCATAGGGCAAAGCCACTGAAAAGTTGCCTGAAAGACCCGACTCGAAGCTAGGTAAGTGAAGAGATGAAACGGGGGCATCGTTTCATCTCTCAAAAGTGAGCAAGATCCCCTTATCGACTCAGCGGGCGCGGCGCGCCTTCACTGCATCAGACAACACCTGCAACACGCCTTCGCTGTCGTCCCAGCCGATGCAGGCGTCGGTGATGCTTTGGCCGTAGGTCAGTTTCGTCACATCGTCCTTACCGGGCGTGAACTTCTGGGCGCCGTCCAGGATGTGGCTCTCGACCATCACGCCGAACACCTGACGCGAACCGCCGCTGATTTGCGTGGCGATGTCTTTGGCCACGTCGATCTGGCGCTCGTGCTTTTTGCTGCTGTTGGCGTGGCTGCAGTCCACCATCAGGGTGGCTGGCAGTTTGGCGGCTTCGAGTTCCTTGCAAGCTGCGGCCACGCTCTCAGCGTCGTAGTTGGGGGCTTTGCCGCCGCGCAGAATCACGTGGCAATCCTTGTTGCCTTGGGTCTGCACGATGGCGACCTGACCGTTTTTGTGCACCGACAAAAAGTGGTGGCCACGGGCCGCAGCCTGGATCGCGTCGGTCGCGATCTTGATGTTGCCGTCGGTGCCGTTCTTGAAGCCGATGGGGGCCGACAGGCCCGAGGCCAGCTCGCGGTGCACCTGGCTTTCGGTGGTGCGCGCGCCAATGGCACCCCAGCTGATCAGGTCGCCGATGTACTGGGGCGAAATCACGTCAAGGAACTCGCTGCCTGCGGGCAGGCCCTGGCGGTTGATCTCGATCAGCAGCTGGCGTGCGATGCGCAGACCTTCGTCGATGCGGTAGCTCTCGTCCAGGTAAGGGTCATTGATCAGGCCCTTCCAGCCCACGGTGGTGCGGGGTTTCTCGAAGTACACACGCATCACGATTTCCAGCGTGTCGGCGTATTGGTCGCGCAAGGGCTTCAGGCGGCGGGCGTAATCCAAAGCCGCGGCAGGGTCATGGATCGAGCAGGGGCCGATGATGACCAGCAGGCGGTCATCTTTTCCATGCACGATGTTCTGGATGGATTTGCGGGTTTGGGCGATCAGAGTTTCCGTCGCCGTGCCGGCGATCGGGAAGAAGCGGATCAAATGTTCTGGCGGTGGGAGCACGGTGATGTCCTTGATGCGTTCGTCGTCTGTCTGGCCAGTTCGGTCAACTGTATTCGGATACCAAGCTTCAGTTGCTGTGGTTTTGGCGTTCATCGTGGGCTCCTAAGATTGAAAAAAGACAGGTGAAAAAAAACCGCCGGGCTTTGGGGCTCCGGCGGTGTGTGTCGAGATGTTCGGGTGCTTATGCGCTCGCCTCTCGTCCGCCGGGGACTGAGAACCAAAAATAAAAAAAGTAAAAAGCGATGCGCAAAGACATGAGGTTCAATGTATCACAGGTTTCTGACGCTTCCTGACGGGCCTGACCAAGGACAAACCCGAACAGGCCCTTCAGGCCGTGCCCCCGACAGTCAAGCCGTCGATGCGCAAGGTCGGCTGACCCACGCCCACCGGCACACTCTGGCCCTCTTTGCCACAGGTGCCCACGCCCGAGTCAAGTTTCATGTCGTTGCCGATCATGCTGATCTTCTTGAGCGACTCGGGGCCGCTGCCGATCAAGGTCGCGCCTTTGACGGGGTATTGGATCTTGCCGTTTTCCACCCAGTAGGCCTGGCTGGCCGAGAACACGAACTTGCCGCTGGTGATGTCCACCTGGCCACCTGCAAAGTTGGTGGCGTACAGGCCTTTTTTGATGCTGGCCACGATTTCTTCGGGGTTCTTGTCACCGCCCAACATGTAGGTGTTGGTCATGCGCGGCATGGGCACATGGGCATAGCTTTCGCGGCGGCCATTGCCCGTGGGCTTGACGCCCATCAGGCGGGCGTTCATTGAATCCTGGATATAGCCACGCAGGATGCCGTCTTCGATCAGCACGTTCTTCTGGCTGGCGTGGCCTTCGTCGTCCACGTTGAGCGAGCCACGGCGGTCGGCCATGGTGCCGTCATCCAGCACCGTGACGCCCTTGGCGGCCACGCGCTGGCCAATGCGGCCACTGAAAGCGCTGGAGCCCTTGCGGTTGAAGTCACCCTCTAGCCCATGGCCCACGGCTTCGTGCAAGAGCACGCCAGGCCAGCCGTTGCCCAGCACCACAGTCATCTCGCCCGCAGGCGCAGGGCGGGCTGCGAGGTTGATGAGCGCGGCCGACACGGCTTCTTGCACATAGCTCTCGACCATGCCATCGTCAAAGTAGGCCAGGCCGAAGCGGCCACCGCCGCCAGAGCTACCCACTTCGCGGCGGCCGTTTTGCTCGGCGATCACCGTGACCGACAGGCGGATCAAAGGGCGCACATCGGCGGCCAGGGTGCCGTCGGCGCGGGCGACCATCACCACGTCGTATTCGGTGGCCAAGCCGGCCATGACCTGCACCACACGCGGGTCCTTGGCGCGGGCCATCTTCTCCACACGGCCGAGCAAATTCACTTTCGCGGTGCTGTCCAGCGTGGACATCGGGTCCAGCGAGGGGTAGAGCGAGCGGCTGGCTGAAATCTTGCGCGCGGGCACCTTGATGCGCTTGTTTTGCGCCGCCGAGGCAATGGAGCGCACCGTCAAGGCTGCGTCCATCAAAGAGGCTTCAGAAATGTCGTCTGAATAGGCAAACGCGGTTTTCTCGCCCGACACGGCCCGCACCCCCACACCCTGGTCGATGCTGAAACTGCCGGTCTTGACGATGCCTTCTTCCAGGCTCCAGCCTTCGGAACGGGTGTATTGGAAATAAAGATCGGCGTCATCGACCGCATGGGCCTTGATGGCGTTCAGTGCTTGCGTCAGGTGGGTTTCGTTCAGACCAAACGGGTCAAGCAACAGGGACCTGGCCGTGGCCAGGCGTTCGATGGTGGGTTCGCGTGAAATCATGGAAGACATTGTAGGGACTGATCAAGCCCCTTGCCGGTGTGTTCTTTAGCGAGGCAACACACAGACGTGACCTGGGGGCGCTTGCTAAGTTTGAGCTGGCTTTCATCACCCCAGGAGATTCTCATGACAAAGCGCCCATTTTTCAGTTTCATCATCGCACTGTGCGCCAGCCATGCGGCTTTCGCCAACCTCCAACTGGTGCAAGAAAAGCAATGCCTGCAATGCCACGCGGTGGACAAAAACGTCATCGGCCCCTCCTTCAAGCGCATTGCTTACCGATGGAATGGCAATCCGGTGGCCGAGCAAATGTTGATCGCCACCATCCGCAATGGCACCCGTGAAGGCGGTGGTCAGCATTGGAGCTCCACCACCAACATGCCCGATGCTTGGGAACGCCCGATGGTCAGTGAGCAAGAAGCCAAAAAGATCTTCGTGTGGATCATGGGCCAGTAAAAACAGGCTGCCAGATGGGCCGCCCCAACCCCGCCGCTCAAGCGGCAAAGGTCATGTTTGCACCAGCTGCTTGGCCTTGGCAATCGACATGAGGATGCCCAGCGCCAGACCCAAAGTGACCATGGCCGTGCCGCCGTAGCTGATGAAAGGCAAAGGCACCCCCACCACCGGCAAGATGCCGCTGACCATGCCCATGTTCACAAAAGCGTAGGTGAAAAAAATCATGGCCATGCTGCCCGCCAGCAGGCGACTGAAGAGGGTCGGCGCCTCGGCTGCGATGACCAAGGCACGGTAGACCAAAAAGAAGAGCCAGAAAATCAGGTACAGGCCACCGACAAAACCGAACTCTTCGCCATAGGCTGCAAAAATGAAGTCGGTGGTCCGCTCGGGAATGAACTCCAGGTGGGTTTGCGTGCCTTGCATGAAGCCTTTGCCCAAGAACCCACCCGAGCCGATGGCGATCATGCCCTGAATGATGTGAAAGCCTTTGCCCAAGGGGTCACGCGCAGGGTCGAGCAAGGTGCAAATGCGCTGCCGCTGGTATTCGTGCAACACACGCCAGTCCACATCGTCGGCACACAAAGTGGGCTCCATGATGACCAGCACCACCACCCCAACGAGGCCCAGCACCACAGGCGGCAAGATCCAGCGCCATTTGAGACCAGCAAAAAAGATCACCGCCAAGCCAGCGGCCAGCACGAGCAATGAAGTCCCCAAATCAGGCTGCTTCATGATCAAGCCGACCGGGACACCCAAAATGAGCAAGGCCACCGCAAAATCAAACGGCCGCAGTTGACCTTCACGTTTTTGAAACCATGCCGCCAACATCAGGGGCAAAGCAATCTTCAAAATTTCACTGGGCTGGATCACCACGCCCAAGTTGACCCAGCGTCGGGCCCCTTTTTTGGTGATGCCAAAAAGCGCCACCGCAATGAGCAGCACCACCCCCAATGTGTAAACCGGCACGGCCCAGGCCATGAGTTTTTGGGGTGGCACCTGGGCCACCACAAACATGATGGCACCGGCCAGCAGCATGTTGCGGCCGTGGTCCACAAAGCGTGTGCCATGGTCATGGCCAGCAGAAAACATGATCAACAAGCCCGCGCAGGCGAGCATGAACACGGCAAAGGCCAAGGGGCCATCAAAACCCTTGAGCAGATACCTCACGCGCTGAAACAGCGTTGGTTTTTGAATGACTGAACCCATGGCGCAGATTATCTCAGGCTGAATTTTGAAAATGTGGTCCAGCGAGGCCGTCAGTGGCTTCGCCCGCTGCGAAACATGCCGTGGGTTTTGCGGTTGAGCACGCCTTGGGCAGCCAGCTTGTTCATGGAAGGGCTGGCGTGGGCATGGGTGATGGCCATGCCCAAGGCATCGGCGGCATCCTGGCGCGGCACCACCGGCAGCTGCAGCAAGCGTTTGACCATTTCCTGAACCTGTGATTTGGCGGCGCGCCCAGAGCCCGTCACCGACTGTTTCATCTGCAAGGCGGTGTACTCGGCCACCGGCAGATCGCAAGACACCAACGCCGTCACACAACAGCCCCGCGCCTGCCCCAAGAGCAGCGTCGCTTGCGGGTTGATATTGACAAAAACGATTTCGACCGAGGCCACATCGGGCTGGTAACGGGCATTGATTTCGCGAATGCCGTCGTAAATCACCTTCAGTCGGGCGGGCAAATTGCCCATTTCTTCGCGGGTGGTCTCGATCACACCGCTCGCCACGTATTGCAATCGCGAACCGGTCATGTCCAGAACACCAAAACCTGTGGTCTGCAAGCCCGGGTCAATGCCCAAAATGCGCAGGGTTTTCGGCGCGGGGGTGGTCAGTGAACTCATGGCAACACCACGTCGCCCATGCGGGCCATGATGGTTTCGGCGCGGCTGGCCAGGTAAGCCGATTGCGCGCGTTGCTCAAAATAGCGGGGGCGGGGCAACATGACGGCCAGGCGCGCCGCCTCCCAATCGTTCAGACGGGCCGCGCTTTTTCGGAAGTAATGCTGCGCCGCCGCCTCGGCACCAAACACGCCCTCACCCCACTCCACGCTGTTGAGGTAAATCTCCAGAATGCGCTGTTTGGACAAGAAGGCTTCCAAGGTCACCGTGATCAGCATCTCCTGGCCCTTGCGCAGCAAAGTGCGCTCACCCGACAAAAAGAGGTTTTTGGCCAATTGCTGGGTGATGGTGGACCCGCCCACAATCTTGACGTCGGGCATCTTGGCATCGGGTCGCCGCTGGGCACGCTGCTCAGCCACCGCTTTGGCTTTGGCATTTTTCTGCCAGGCCTTCTCAAGCGACTCCCACCAAACACCGTTGTGCTGGGTGAATGCACCATCTTCAGAAGCGATGACCGCCCGCTGCAGGCTGGTGGCGATGTGTTGACGCGCCACCCACTCTTGCCGCCAAGGCAGCTGCCTTTGTCGGGTCACGATTTGCCAGATTTGCGAACGCTCAAAACTGGTGGATTGGGGTGCCACCACGGCCATGCTGGCGATGCGCAAAGCAAAAAACAGCTGCAAACCCAACAGGGCCAACACCACCAACAAACACCAACGACCGAAAGCACGCATCAATATCCTTTGTCTGAACGATTCAGAGGGCGGTCAGGGCCGTTTGGGCTCTGCGGCCAATATGCGCGTTTCCAGAGTGCCCTCTTTGGAAAACTGAAAGCGCGTGACCACCACAATCTGATCGGCTTGCCGCCGCATGTTAGCGCTGAACGCATCAAAAGGCGCTGCACTGCGCACAATCGCCACGGCCCGCTGGTCCAGCAAAGGCTGGCCCGAGGGCTTGGCCACCTCGGTCTGGACGAGGCGTCCTCGGGCATCGACCGTGATCACCATGGTCAGCTGCCCATAGAGCTTTTGCCCATTCGCCTGCGGGAAATTGAGTGTGCCTCGTGTTTCGATGGTTCGCCTCAATTTGTCGTAGTACAGGGCGTAGACGGCTTCACGCGTGGCGGGGCTGATGTACCGTTTTCGGGGGCCACTCTGGTTTTTTTGCACCCGCTCCTCGATCTGGGCCAATTGCCGCGTCAGCTGCTGCTGGCGCTCTTGCCGGGCCTGGCGATCGGGTGCATGGGCTTTTTCGCCCTCGTTCTCCTGGGCCAAGGCCGACAACTCCCGCTGGAGCTGGGTGAGCAAGCGCATTTGCTGCAGCTTGAGTGCCTCGATCTGCCGCTGCATGGCGCTGATGTCTGTGCCGGACTCGTTGCGCAGCGAAGGCGGCAAGGGCGAACTCGCGCGCAGCGCCTGGGTGACGTCACCGCCACCCGCCAGCCGCACCTGGGCCAGGGCTTCTGCGCGGTCCGACGCAGCGTCACTGCGGGCGCTCACCAAAATCACCTCCAGCGAGGTGTCCTCAAAAACACGGTTGAAGCTTTCGGGGTCGGCAAAACGCCAGCCGATCAAGGCCGCATGAACGGCCACAGAAAACGCCAAGGCCCAAACCAGGGTGCGACGCCTGAACGACTGGCTCAGGCGGGTAAAAAGCCCCGCAGAAGAAGGCTGCCCCCCTTCAAGCACCATCGCTTTGCGTGCTGTCGTTCAAGTCGACGGCAATCGTGAGCGGACCCGCCGCGAGCGCTTCGTCTTCTTCTGCCTCGTCGGCTTCCTGGTCGGCTGTGGCCACCGGAGCGTCCAGGTGCGCTGTCACGGTGCCATGCACATCCAGCGCCATCAAATCGACCTCGCCCAGCTTCACGCGCACACGCGCACCGCGCATCAAGCCCTGTGCGCCCATGACACTGAACATCAAAGGCAAGCTGTCGGCACGCACCAGCCAAACGCCGCCGCCCATTTCCTTGACCAGGCTGGCCTCCAACTCTTCGATGCCCTGCTGCTGCACATGGCGCAGCGTCCAATAGCGCTCCATGCTGGACTGCACGCTGTTATAGGCACTGTAGGCGGCGTCAAAGCCACTGATGATGGAAAACAGCTCAGCGTCTTTGGGCTTGAAGGGGGCGGCCAAAGCGGCTGTGGCGCCATGGCGTGCGCACGCGATGATTTGCCACTGGTTCACCAGGTCGGTGTAGCGGCGCAAGGGCGATGTGCTCCAGGCGTAGCTGGGCACGCCAATGCCCGCATGCGGCAGCGCCTTGGTGCCCATGCGCACCTTCACGCCCGGAGCCATGCTGGCTTGGCTGCGGTAAATGCCGGGTACGCCCACACTGGCCATCCACTGACCCCAGGTGCTGTTGGCCAAAATCATGGCTTCGGCCACCATCAAATCGAGCGGCGCACCGCGCTTGCGCGTGCCGATGACCACGGTTTCTTCGCCCGTGGGTGGCGTGTCGTTGCTGGGGCGATCGAGCTTGAAGCTGTAGTCCGGGCGGTTGAAGCTCTCGGGTTTGCCGCGCACCACCTCGCGCCGCGCCTTGAGGGTTTGCGCCAGACGCCAGAAAAAACCCAGCGTGGCACGGCTCACAGGCACATCGGCGTGGTCGCTTTGGTCTTCGCCTTCGAGCCATTCGCGGGTGATGCGGTCGTCCAGCTGGTCGTGGCGCAGGTTGACCAGGATCGGCACCCGCTCCAGCCGGGTTTCGGTGTTTTGCACTTCCAGCGTGTCTTCGCTGAAGGTCACATACAAAGACACTGCAGTGCAATCACGCCCCTCGATCAAGGTGTAGGCCTGCACCACGCTGTCTGGGAGCATGGTGATTTTGTAGCCCGGCATGTAAACGGTGGACAAGCGCTGACGACCCAATTGGTCGATCGCACTGCCAGGTGTCAGGGCCAGGCCCGGTGCGGCGATGTGGATGCCCACCGTGACGGTGCCGCTGCCCAGCCCCTGCAAAGACAGGGCATCGTCGATTTCGGTGGTGTGCGAATCGTCAATCGAAAAAGCCTGCACCGGGGCCAGGGGCAAGTCGTCGGTGATGGCCGGCGCTTGCAATGCCGGAAAACCCGTGCCCTTGGGGAACAGATCGAACAAAAAGCGCTGCCAATGGAAATCCCAGGCCGAAGCAATGGCCCCAGCCTTTTGCAACAGGTCCAAAGGCGCTGTCTGGCTGGCCTTGCTGGCCTCGACCACGGCTTTGTATTCGGGGGTGTTTTTGTCCGGGCGGAACAGGATTTTGTACAACTGTTCACGGATCGGCTCGGGGCAGGTGCCTGCGACCAGCTCGGCCGACCAGGCCTCGATTTGCGCCTGGACCTGCTTTTTCTTTTCGATGGCCAGCAGCGCCTGCTGCACGATTTCGGCCGGGGCTTTGCGGTAACGGCCTTTGCCACCACGCCGGAAATAATGCGGTGCTTCGTGCAAGCGCAGCAAAGCCGCCACCTGTTGTACGGTGCCCGCACCATCGCTGAAATAGTCTTTGGCCAGGTCGGCAAAACCGAATTCTTCGTCCGAGGCGAATTCGTAGGCCAGTTCCAGCTCAATGCTTTGGCTCAAGACCGCCGCTTCGCTCAGCAAGCTGGCGGGAGCTGGTTTTTCAAACTTGAGCAGCATGGCTGCCGCTTTGACTTTGACCCGTTTGCCCGAGTCGAGCTCCACTTGGGCGGAGGCCTCGGCCTCCGACAAGATGCGTCCGGCCATGAATTTGCCGGCTTCTTCAAATAATGCGTACATGGCCTGATTTTCCCATGCGGTCGGGCCTTGACGGGGGCCGGGGTTCAGGCCAGACGCAGAAATTCCAGGATTTCGGGCAAGTCATCATCGAAATCGCTCAGCGCGTGGTCGCTGCCCTCTAAAAGTCGCACTTGGCCTGCCTGATGCCGGGCCAGCATTTCGCGCCAGTCCAGCACCTCATCGCCCTTGGCGATCACCGCCAGCGTTCGGGGCGTTGCGCTGGGTGGCTGCGCTTGCATGTCGGCGAGTTCTTGCACATAAGCCGCTTCAAAAAAGATTTTTTGAGCGGGGTCGTGCCACGCCGGGTGCTCGCCGATGTAGCGCGCCAGATCACGGGTGGGATGCACGGCCGGGTTGAGCAAGACCGCCGGGCAACCCAGCTCTTGGGACAGCCAGGCGGCGTAAAAGCCCCCCAAAGAAGAGCCCACGATGGCCATCTGGTCTTTGGGCCATGCCGACACGCCTTGCAGCACCATGGCCATCGCCTGCTGGGGAGAAGCAGGCAATGCGGGGCACCACCATGTCACACCGGGGTGCTGGTTTTGCACGACAGAGGCCATTTTTCGGGCCTTGACCGAGCTGGGCGAAGACCGAAAACCGTGCAGGTACAGCAGATGGGTGGTGCGCGCCATCACCAGGCGGGCTGCAGGGCGGCAAAGCCGCGAGGGGCTTCGGCGGCCTTGTCAAATGTCACCACCTCATAGGCGTCGGGGCGTGACAGCAACTCGCGCAGCAAGCGGTTGTTCATGGCGTGGCCCGAACGGAAGGCGCTGTAGGCGGCCAACAAGGGTTTGCCCAAGATGTACAAATCGCCCATCGCGTCCAGAATCTTGTGTTTCACGAACTCGTCGTCGTAGCGCAGGCCGTCCGAGTTGAGCACGCGGTAGTCGTCCATCACGATGGCGTTGTCCAGGCCGCCCCCCAATGCCAGGCCATTGGCCCGCAGCATTTCCACGTCTTTGGTAAAGCCAAAGGTCCGGGCGCGGGCGATGTCACGGGCATAAACGCCTTCAGACATGTCAAACACCACCTGCTGGCCAGTGGAGTCCACCGCCGGATGATGGAAATCAATCTCGAAACTCAGTTTGTAGCCATGGTAGGGCGTCAGCCGGGCCCACTTGATGTTCTCGCCCTCGCCTTCAGACACCTCCACCGGCTTGAGCACGCGCACAAATTTTTTGGGCACCGGCTGCTCAACCACACCGGCACTTTGCAGCAAAAACACGAACGAAGAAGCCGAACCATCGAGGATGGGCACCTCTTCGGCGGTGATGTCGACGTACAGGTTGTCGATGCCCAAACCAGCACAGGCCGACATCAGGTGCTCCACCGTCAGGACTTTGGCCTGACCCACCGAAATCGTGGAAGCCAGGCGGGTATCGGTCACCGCTTCGGCGTTGACCGGAATGTCGACCGGCTCCGGCAAGTCAATTCGGCGAAACACAATGCCCGTATCCGGTGCGGCGGGGCGCAGGGTCAGCTCGACACGCTGACCGCTGTGCAAACCCACGCCGACGGCTTTGGTCAAGGTTTTGAGGGTGCGTTGAGCGAGCATGGCGGTATTTTAATTGGCGAGAGATGCGGGTGTGCGTGCAAGGAATAGTCGTGACCCCACAAAGTCATACACAGCAAATGCGCAGTCTCGGTGGCTTGCCCGGTGCTGGCGGGCGATATTGAGGCGCGAAGCGACGACGAGCCCGTCGGCACAGGGCAACACGCCGAGACGACCCAACGCCAATGCCCCTCTTCAGCGACCGCCCCGGTCATGGCCCTGCGCAAAAAGGGGTCAGACAGGCTGTCGCCCGTCTGACCCCAAAGCACCAGAAATAACCGTCAGATCAGCAGATCAGTCTGCTTGCTTGCGCAGGAAAGCGGGGATTTCGATGTCGTCCATGCCCGCATTGGCCATGCCGTCCACACGGGCAGCCGCGTGGGTGCGGTTGCTGCGCCAGATGGCTGGCGTGTTCATGCCGTTGGTGGCCGATGGTGCCGCACCGTGCATCGAAGTTGCCACCGCATCCTGCCCACCCATGGTGAAAGGCACGTTGTCGGTGCCGGTGCGCAGCACCTGCAGCGGAGGGGCCGTGCGGCGTGCACCGGCTTTGGACAAGCCTGTGGCCACCACCGTGACGCGGATCTCGTCGCCCAGGCTTTCGTCGTAGGCGGTACCGTAAATCACATGCGCGTTTTCCGAAGCGTAGGCACGGATGGTGTTCATCGCCTGCTTGGACTCGGACAACTTCAAAGAACCCTTGGCAGCGCTGATCAGCACCAGCACACCCTTGGCACCCGACAAGTCCACACCTTCGAGCAGCGGGCAAGCCACGGCTTGCTCAGCCGCGATGCGGGCGCGGTCCGGGCCGCTGGCAGCGGCTGTGCCCATCATGGCCTTGCCTGGCTCGCCCATCACGGTGCGCACGTCTTCAAAGTCGACGTTCACATGACCGGGCACATTGATGATCTCCGCGATGCCGCCCACGGCGTTTTTCAACACGTCGTTGGCATGGGCAAAAGCTTCGTCTTGCGTCATGTCTTCACCGCCGGGCAATTCCAGCAGCTTTTCGTTCAGCACCACGATCAGCGAGTCGACGTTGGCTTCGAGTTCCTGCATGCCCAGGTCGGCATTCGACATGCGGCGGCCACCTTCAAATTCGAACGGCTTGGTCACCACACCCACCGTCAGAATACCCATCTCTTTGGCGATGCGCGCAATCACGGGCGCTGCGCCTGTGCCCGTGCCACCACCCATGCCAGCGGTGATGAACAACATGTGCGCGCCTTCGATGGCGGCGCGGATGTCGGCTTCAGCGCTTTCGGCGGCTTCACGACCTTTTTCAGGCTTGCTGCCAGCGCCCAGACCGGTTTGACCCAACTGGATGAAGCGGTGTGCCGCGCTGCGGGCCAGGGCCTGCGCGTCGGTGTTGGCGCAGACGAATTCGACGCCCTGGACTTGGCGCTCGATCATGTGCTCGACAGCGTTGCCGCCGCCACCACCGACACCGATCACTTTGATCTGGGTGCCTTGGTTGAACTCTTCAGTTTGGATCATTTCAATGGTCATGGTGCTACTCCTAAATTTGTTTGCAGTTGCCGAAATTTTTCTAAATACTTTTTTGTTTGAGAGGGGGTGTCAACATCGACACGGTCGTGATGCTGGTGGACTGCCTCTGGCCAGAAATCTTTTTTTCCAGTTCATCAGAAGTTCCCCACAATGAAGTCTTTGAAGCGGCCAAAAGCGTTGTTCACAGAACTCTTCTTTTGGGTGACTTTGTAACCCCGCAGACGGGCGAGGCGGGCTTCTTCGAGCAAGCCCATCACGGTCGCTGCACGGGGCTGGCTCACCATGTCGGCCAAGCCACCCGCGTATTTGGGCAGACCACGGCGGACAGGTTTGAGGAAGATGTCTTCGCCCAACTCGACCATGCCCGGCATGACCGCGCTGCCGCCCGTGAGCACGATGCCCGAGGACAACACTTCTTCGTAGCCCGACTCGCGGATGACCTGGTGCACCAGCGAGAAAATTTCTTCGATGCGTGGCTCGATTACGCCCGCCAGGGCCTGGCGGCTCAGCATCCGCGGACCCCGGTCGCCCAGGCCAGGCACTTCGACTTGCGCATCCGGGTCGGCCAGCAACTGCTTGGCGTAACCGCTTTCCACTTTGATGTCTTCGGCATCTTTGGTGGGGGTGCGCAAAGCCATGGCAATGTCGCTGGTGATCAGGTCGCCTGCGATCGGGATCACGGCGGTGTGGCGGATCGAGCCATTGGCAAAGATCGCCACATCGGTGGTGCCAGCGCCAATGTCCACACAGACCACACCGAGTTCGCGTTCGTCTTCAGACAGCACAGCCAAGCTGGACGATTGCGGGTTGAGCAGCAACTGGTCCACTTCGAGGCCGCAGCGGCGCACACATTTGATGATGTTTTCAGCAGCGCTTTGCGCACCGGTCACGATGTGCACTTTGGCTTCGAGGCGCATGCCGCTCATGCCAATCGGCTCCTTGACTTCCTGGCCGTCGATCACGAACTCTTGCGGGGCCACCAGCAACAGACGCTGATCGGTCGAGATGTTGATCGCACGGGCGGTTTCCATCACGCGGGCCACATCGGCCTGCGTCACTTCCTTGTCCTTGATGGCCACCATGCCGCTGGAGTTGATGCCGCGGATGTGGCTGCCGGTGATGCCCACGTTCACGCGGGTGATCTTGCAGTCGGCCATCAACTCGGCTTCCTTGAGGGCCTGCTGAATGCTTTGCACCGTGGCATCAATATTGACCACCACACCGCGCTTGAGGCCATTGCCGGGGGCGATGCCCAGACCCGCGATCTTGAGCTCGCCATCGGGCATGACCTCGGCCACCACCGCCATGACTTTGGAGGTGCCAATGTCCAAGCCCACCACCAGATCTTTGTACTCTTTTGCCATATGACTCACCGTTTCCGTTTCATTCCTGTGCCTTGATCACTCAAGGTTTTTTCTGAGCTTGCGCTTCCAGCGTGGTCACACCACGCAAGCGCAAGGCATAACCATCTTTGTGCCGCAAATCAGCCCCTGCCAAAGCAGTGGGTGTTCGCCCATAACGCGCCGTCACCTGTGAAAGCGTTCTGAAAAACACCTTCAGCTGGGCACCCACTTCTGCTTCTGTGCCACGCCCCAGCTCCAGCCATGCGCCGCTTTGCGTCAGCACGCGCCAACTGCCGCGCGGCGTCAATTCAAGCTGGTCAATGTCCATGTCCACCGCCTCAAAAAGGGGCAACAAATGGCGGTACATCTGAACAACGATGGCCGACTGGTCATCCGGGCCCTTGAGCCGAGGCAAGCGCTCGACATCCACGTCTTCGACGTTCGCCTCAAACACGCGGCTTTGCTGATTGACCATCTTGCTGGAGCCATCGTCACCCCACAGCGCCATAGGTTCATGCTCGACCAAAACGGCTCTCAAACTGTTGGGGAAATCGCGGTGCACTACTGCAGCGCGAACCCAAGGCACCGCTTCAAAGGCTTCCCGTGTGCGGTTCAAATCGATGGTGAAAAAGTTGCCACTCAATTGCGGCATCACATTGGCCCGCAAAGTGACCGCGTTGTTGCGCGTCACATCGCCCTGCACGGTGATGGCCTGAATCGAAAACACCGGATGCCGCAACAGCCACCAAGCCCCACCTGCCAGCAACAGCAACACAAACACCACCGTCAGCGAAGCTGCCGTCATGTTCATGAGCCGAATATCCAGCGGCAAAGGCATGGCTTTTTTCACCCAAGAACCTCCTGCGCATGGTCCAACGTGGCCGAAGCCAGCAACTGGCAACACAAGGCTTCGTAGCTCAGCCCAGATGCACGGGCAGACATGGGCACCAAAGAATGCCCCGTCATGCCCGGCGACGTGTTGATTTCCAGCAGATACGGTTGGCGGGTGGCCGCATCGATCATCACGTCAATGCGCCCCCAACCGCGGCAACCCAACACCTGGTAAGCCTTGACCACCAAGGCCTCGATGGCGGCCTCTTCTGAGGCAGGCAAACCCGATGGCACCAGGTACTGGGTGTCATCGGTGAAGTATTTGTTCTGGTAATCGTAGTTTCCGGCGGGCGCCACAATCCGGATCACGGGCAAGGCACGGCTGCTCTCACCGGCACCCAGAACAGGACAGGTCACTTCGTCACCCACGATGCACTGTTCGCACAGGATGTCAGCATCACACACACCGGCGGCAGCCAAGGCGGCAGGCAATTCTTCGGCTGTCACGACCTTGGTCACGCCAATCGACGAGCCTTCACGCGCAGGCTTGACGATCATGGGCAAACCCAAAGTCTTGATCAAGTTTTCGACCGAGACCTGCGCCAGATGTTCGCGGTGCACCAACACATAAGCCGGTGTGGGCAAGCCTTCGGCCAGCCACACGCGTTTGGTCATGGTTTTGTCCATGGCGATGCTCGAAGCCATCACGCCAGAACCCGTATAAGGAATGCCCAACAGCTCCAGCGCACCTTGCACCGTGCCGTCTTCGCCGTATCGGCCATGCAAGGCGATGAAGCAACGGTCAAAACCATCGCGTTTCAATTCGCTCACATCCCGCTCGGCCGGATCAAACGCGTGGGCATCCACACCGCAAGCCTGCAGCGCATTCAGCACACCTTGCCCGGACATCAGGGAGACCTCGCGCTCAGCGGAACGACCACCCATGAGAACGGCCACTTTGCCCAAATTGGAAGCGCTCATGCAGCCCCTCCCATCTCGACCACCTTGGCTGGCACCGCACCGATGGAGCCAGCGCCCATGCAAATCACCACATCGCCGTCACGTGCATTGCTCAAAACAGCTTGCGGCATGTCCGCAATGGCATCGACAAACACCGGCTCCACCTTGCCAGCCACACGCAGTGCGCGCGCCAAGGAGCGGCCATCGGCGGCCACGATCGGGGCTTCACCAGCGGCATAGACCTCGGACAGCAAGACGCTGTCGCAACCCTGGCCAATGACCTTCACGAAATCCTCAAAGCAATCGCGCGTGCGGCTGTAGCGGTGTGGCTGGAAAGCCAACACCAGTCGGCGGCCAGGAAATGCGCCACGGGCTGCGGCCAGCGTGGCCGCCATCTCGACCGGGTGGTGACCGTAGTCATCGATCACAGTGAAATGACCTGCCCCACCGGGCACCGCGACATCGCCATAACGCTGGAAACGGCGTCCCACGCCCTTGAAGCCCGCCAGTGCACGCTGCACCGCTGCATCCTCCACGCCCAATTCCACGGCCACCGCCACGGCCGCCAGCGCATTGAGCACGTTGTGGTTGCCAGGCAAATTCAACACCAAAGGCAGGTCAGGCAAGGTCACGCCATTGCGCCTTTGCACCGTGAAGTGCATCTGGCCATGTTCGGCGCGCACATCCACGGCGCGCACTTGTGCGCCCTCGTTCAGGCCATAGGTCGTCACAGGCCGGGCAATGTCGTTCACGATGGACTGCACGCCGGGATCGTCAGCGCACACAATGGCGGTGCCATAAAAAGGCATGCGGTGCAAAAACTCCACGAAGGCCGACTTCAACCGTGCCAGATCATGGCCATAGGTTTCCATGTGGTCGGCATCGATGTTGGTGACCACCGCCATCACAGGCAAGAGGTTCAGGAACGAGGCGTCCGATTCATCGGCTTCCACCACGATGTAATCGCCCGTGCCCAGCTTGGCATTGGCACCCGCGCTGTTCAGACGGCCGCCGATCACAAAGGTCGGGTCCAGGTCTGCTTCGGCCAGCACACTGGCCACCAAGCTGGTGGTGGTGGTTTTGCCGTGCGTCCCAGCAATGGCCACACCTTGTTTCATTCGCATCAGCTCGGCCAGCATCACGGCGCGGGGCACGATGGGAATGTGGCGCTCACGGGCAGCCAGCACTTCAGGGTTGTCCGCTTTCACCGCAGTAGAGGTGACCACCGCATCCGCGTCCTTGACGTTTTGAGCGCTGTGCCCCACATGCGTTTCAATGCCCAATGCGGCCAGACGCCGCAAAGTGGCACTGTCTGACAGATCAGAGCCCGAAATGGCGTAACCCAAATTGAGCAAGACCTCGGCGATGCCGCTCATGCCCGATCCGCCAATGCCGATGAAATGGATTTTTCGAATGGCGTGTTTCATGCAGCCAGCTCCTCACAAGCCATCACGACCTCCCGTGTCGCATTTGTTTTTTTCTGTTCATAAGCTTTTTGCGCACAGTCCAGCAAGTGCTCACGGGTCAAACCTGTCAAGCGCTCGGCCAGGGTCTCAGCAGTCAATTCGGCTTGAGGCACCAGCCAGCCCGCACCGTGTTGCACCAAAAACTGGGCATTGGTGGTTTGGTGGTCGTCCACCGCAAATGGAAAGGGCACAAACACGGCCGCAGCCCCCACCGCAGCCAACTCGGTCACCGTGCTGGCGCCGGAGCGGCAAATCACCAAATCGGCCTGCGCAAAAGCGGTGGCGGTGTCGTCGATGAACGGCGTCAATTCGGCCTGCACACCGGCAGCCTCGTAGTTGGCGCGCAACGCGTCAATTTGTTTGGCACCGCTTTGGTGGGTCACCACCGGGCAGATCGCAGCAGGCATCAGGGCCAGGGCCTTGGGCACGATGTCGTTCAAGGCTTTGGCTCCCAAACTGCCGCCCACCACCAAAACGCGCAAGGGACCCGTGCGGCCCGCAAAGCGTTCGGCCGGTGCCGCTTGTTCGGTGAACGCACGGCGCAGCGGATTGCCCACCCATTGCCCTGTTTTGAACACACCCGGAAAGGCAGTGAAGACCCGATCGGCCACCTTGGCCAACAACTTGTTGGCCAGGCCTGCCACAGAGTTTTGCTCGTGCAACACGACTGGCTTGCCACAGAGGCTGGCCATCATGCCGCCCGGAAACGTGATGTAGCCGCCCAGACCCAGCACCACATCGGGCTGAACACGGCGCACCACTTGCAAGCTTTGCCAGAACGCCCGCAGCAATCGCAGCGGCAACAACGCCAGGGTGCGAATGCCTTTGCCACGCACACCCGAAAACTCGACCGACTCGAACGCGAATCCGCGCGGCGGCACCAAATCGTGCTCCATGCTGCCGGGCGCGCCCAGCCAGTGCACGCGCCAACCAGCATCGCGCAAGGCTTCTGCCACGGCCAAGCCCGGAAAAATATGGCCACCGGTGCCACCGGCCATGACGAGGGCGCATTTCGTGCTCATGATCGCCCTCCGCGCATCATTTGCTTGTTCTCAGCATCAATGCGCAACACCACGGCAATAGCGATCAAGTTCATCATGATGGCCGACCCGCCGTAACTCATCAAAGGCAGCGTCAAGCCCTTGGTGGGCAAAGCCCCCAGGTTCACCCCCATGTTGATGAACGATTGGAAACCGATCCAGATGCCGACACCTTGTGCCACCAAACCCGAAAAAACCTTGTCCAGTGCAATGGCCTGACGGCCGATCACCATGATGCGGCGGCTGAGCCACAAGAACATGAAAATCACCAGGGAAACACCGACCAAACCAAACTCCTCGCCTATCACCGCCAGCAAGAAGTCGGTGTGCGCCTCGGGCAACCAGTGCAGTTTTTCAACACTTCCTCCCAGACCGACACCCCAAACCTCACCACGGCCGATGGCAATCAGGGAGTGCGACAGTTGGTAGCCCTTGCCCAAAGCATGCTCGGCGCTGAACGGATCCAGGTAGGCAAAAATGCGGTCACGACGCCACGGCGATGCCGCGATCATCACCACAAATGCACCAACCAATCCGGCAAAAATCAGGAAAAACATGCGGGCATTCACGCCGCCCAAAAACAGGATGCCCATGGCGATGATGGCGATCACCATGAAAGCCCCCATGTCGGGCTCTGCCAGCAAAAACACCCCAGCCACCACGACGGCTGCGCCCATGGGCAGCACCGCACGGAAGAAGCGTTCTTTCACCTCCATCTTGCGCACCATGTAATCGGCTGCATAAATGATGGTGGCAAATTTGGCCAGCTCGGACGGCTGGAAATTCATGATGCCAAATGAAATCCAGCGGCGGGCACCGTTGACGCCTTTGCCGATGAAGGGAATCAACACCAAGGCCAACAGCACCAGTGACAGCACGAACATCGGACGGGCAACTTTTTCCCAGGTGGTGGTGGGAATCTGGAAAGCCAGCAAAGCCATGATGCAACCAAACACCATGGAAATCACGTGACGGGTCAGGAAATGGGTTTGTGCGTAGCGTGAAAAACGCGGGTTGTCCGGCATCGCAATCGATGCCGAATACACCATGACCATGCCCCACATGAGCAAAGCCACCACGACCCAGACCAAGGCCTGGTCCACGCTTTGCAAGCGGGTCGCGGACCCGGAGGACTGACGCGCAAAGTCATACCCCCCCAAATTGACGGGCAAACTCTGACCTTGACCGCTCTGTGCGTTCAGGCTGCCGCCGGCAAACAGGCCAGTCATGCGGGCCAAGCCGGCATGCAGGCGTTGCGACAAAGTCAGGGCTTCACTCATACGCCGCCCTCCATCGCCACACCTGCTGCTTCGGCCAACTCGGCCACGGCATCGCAAAAGACTTTGGCCCGGTGGCCATAGTTTTCAAACATGTCAAAGCTGGCGCACGCTGGCGACATCAGCACCGCATCGCCAATGTGGGCCATCCGGATGGCTTGTGCCACGGCAGCATGCATGTCAGCCGCATCTTGCAAAGGCACACCGCTGTCCTGCAGCACTTCGCGCATGCGAGGGCCGTCGCGTCCGATCAAGACCACGCCGCGTGCAAAACGGGAAACAGGATCACGCAAGGGTGAAAAATCCTGGCCTTTGCCATCGCCACCCAAAATGACCACCACGCGGCGGTCAGCGCCCAAGCCCTGCAGGGCGGCCACGGTGGCGCCCACATTGGTGCCTTTGCTGTCGTCAAAGTACTCCACTTCGTTGACGATAGCTACGGGCTCCACGCGGTGCGGCTCGCCCCGGTATTCGCGCAAGCCGTACAACATCGGCCCCAGCGCACAGCCTGCGCTACCGGCTAGGGCCAGAGCGGCCAGGGCATTGACCGCGTTGTGGCGGCCACGGATGCGCAAAGCGTCTGCGGGCATCAAGCGTTGAATGTGCAGTTCTTCAGCCTCGTCTTTGCGACGGCGGCGGGTTTCATCGGCTTCCAGGGCGCGCACCAGCCAGGTCATGCCGTTCATAACTTCAATGCCGTAATCGCCAGGGCGCGTGGGCATGTCACCGCCAAAGGTCACGCATGCACGCTCCACCGGTTTTTGCAATTTCACACGCACGGGTGCGGGCCGCATGGCCATGACCAACGGGTCTTCGCGGTTGAGCACCATCAGGGCCTGTGCCCCAAAAATCCGGGCCTTGGCCGCCGCATAGGCGTCCATTGAGCCATGCCAGTCCAAGTGGTCTTGCGAGATGTTCAGCACCGTGGCGGCCGTGGGCTCAAAGCCTTCGCTGCTGTCGAGCTGAAAACTCGACAACTCCAAAACCCAGACCTGCGGCAAGGCTTGTGCCATGGGGTCTAGAGAAACCACAGGCGCAGGCGCGATCAGCAAAGGCTCAGCATCATCGCCATCCAGGGCCACGGGGATTTCTTCCTCGGCAGCACTGCCGAGGTCATCGCTGTGTTCATCTGAGGCATCTTCTGCCGTCTTGCCTGTGTGCAGATCGGTTGTTGAGACCAAGGTTTCAGCCTCGACCGCTGCAGCCACATGTGGGGCTGTTGCTGCCACACGCTCTGCCGTCGTGGCATTTTTTTCAGGGTTGACGGCCAACTCAGCCGCCTCTTCGGCTTCACGCTGGGCCTCGTCCTGGTCCACCTGCGCTTTGGCCTGCACGATGGCGTCGGTCAGTGTGTCGAGCAGCGTGGGGCCAATGTTGCCTGCCACTTTGACGGTCTTGCCCGCGCGCGCCACCAGCTGCCCGGTGAGAGAAGTCACCGTGGTCTTGCCGTTGGTGCCGGTGATCGCCAGCACCTGTGGGGCGTAGCCGAAACGGTTTTTCAGGTCCTGCAAGCCAGCAGCAAACAAGCTGAGTTCACCACCTTGCCAAAGGCCCATGGCCTGGGCGGCATCCACCACCGGCGCCACCACATCGGGTGCCAGGCCGGGACTGCGAAACACAGCGCGCACCGAGCTGCCTTCGATCAGATTGGCCGCAAAGGGGCCCGAGATGAATCGAACGGCAGGCCACTCGGCCTGCAAAGCGGCCAATTGAGGCGGCGCTTCACGGGTATCGGCCACCGTCACGTTGGCTCCCGCATGGGCGCACCAACGGGCCATTGCCAGGCCCGAAGCACCCAAACCGAGAATCAGAACGTGTTGACCCTGGAGCTGCATGGTTTACCTCAGCTTCAAGGTCGACAAGCCGACCAGACAGAGCAGCATGGTGATGATCCAGAAACGCACAACCACTTGCGTTTCTTTCCAGCCGCTTTTTTCGAAATGGTGGTGCAAAGGGGCCATCTTCAGGATGCGCCGACCTTCGCCATATTTTTTCTTGGTGTACTTGAAGTAAGCCACCTGCGCCATCACCGACAAGGCCTCGACCACGAAAATGCCGCCCATGATGGCGAGCACAATTTCCTGCCGCACGATGACCGCGATGGTGCCCAGGGCTGCGCCCAGGGCCAATGCGCCCACGTCGCCCATGAACACTTGCGCGGGATGGGTGTTGAACCACAAGAACGCCAAGCCAGCACCGGCCATGGCGGCGCAAAAAATCATCAACTCGCCCGAACCCGGAATGTGCGGGAAAAACAGGTATTTGGAATACACCGAGCTGCCCGTCACATATGCGAACACGCCCAGCGCCGAGCCCACCATGACCACCGGCATGATGGCCAGGCCATCCAGACCATCGGTCAAGTTGACCGCGTTGCTGGCCCCCACAATGACCAGATATGTCATGAGCACAAAGCCCAACACCCCCAAGGGGTAGTTGATTTCCTTGAAGAACGGCACCTGCAAGCCAGCCTTCGGTGGCAGGTTCACGTCAAAGCCCGACATGACCCATTTGGCGAACAAATCGAAGACGCGCAAATTGGACACTTCGGAAATACTGAACACCAGATAAAGCGCTGCCAACAAGCCGATCACCGATTGCCAGAAATACTTTTCACGCGAACGCATGCCTTCGGGGTCTTTGTTGACCACTTTGCGCCAGTCATCGACCCAACCAATGGCGCCAAAACCCAGCGTCACGATCAACACGATCCAGACAAAGCGGTTGGACAGGTCAAACCAGAGCAAGGTGGAAATGGCAATCGACAACAAGATCAGCACACCGCCCATGGTGGGGGTGCCGCTTTTGGACAGGTGAGACTCCATGCCGTAGCCGCGAATCGGCTGGCCGATCTTGAGCGAGGTCAGACGACGGATCACAAAGGGGCCTGCCGCCAAGCCGATCAACAGCGCGGTCATCGCGGCCATCACCGCACGGAAGGTGATGTATTGGAAAACGCGCAAAAAGCCCCACTCCGGAGACAAACTTTGCAACCATTGGGCCAAACTAAGCAGCATGGGCCTCCCCTTTTTTGTTCTGATGGGTGTTGTTCATCGGGCCCTGTGACAGCAAGGTTTCGACCACACGCTCCATCTTCATGAAGCGAGAGCCTTTGACCACCACGCTCTGAAAATTGACCACGTTTTGCGTGACCGATGCCAGCAAACTGTCCATGCTGTCAAAATGACGCGCTTGACCAAACGCCTGGGCTGCATGCACACACAAATCGCCCAGGGTGTACATCGCGTCGATGCCACGCTCGGCGGCATAAGCACCCACTTCTGCATGAAACTCAGGCCCTTGGTTGCCGACTTCACCCATGTCGCCCAGCACCAGCAAACGTGGCGCAGGCAATTCGGCCAACACATCGATCGCGGCGCGCACCGAATCGGGGTTGGCGTTGTAGGTGTCATCCACCAATGTGATGTCGCCATTTGGCACATGCAAAACCAGGGCGCGTGACCGTCCTTTGACCGGCTCGAACGCTTGCAGTCCTTGGGCCACAGCAGCCAAAGACACCCCGGCTGCCAGTGCACACGCGCTGGCCGCCAAAGCATTTTTGACGTTGTGGCGACCGGCAATGTGCAAACGCACAGGTGCGGTGCCTTCGTTGGTCTTGAGGGTGAACTGCCAGGCACCCGATTGCCAGAGCACCACGGCAGCGCGAACATCCGCCTGCACCTCGTGTGCAGACGAGGCAAATGTGCGCTGCGTACGTTGACCGGACAAGGTTTGCCAGATGCGTGTGAATTCTTCGTCTGCCGGGAACACCGCCACACCGCTGGCAGGCAAGGCCTGCAACACAGCGCCGTTTTCATAAGCAACGGCTTCCACCGTACCCATGAATTCCTGGTGTTCGCGTTGTGCGTTGTTGACCAGCGCCACCGTGGGCTGCGCCAAACGGGCGAGGTAGGCGATTTCACCGGGATGGTTCATGCCCAACTCGACCACGGCCACGCGGTGGTGAGCGCGCAAGTTGAACAAAGTCAGGGGCACGCCGATGTCGTTGTTCAGATTGCCCTGGGTCGACAAGGCATCTTGTCCGGCATGGGCACGCAAGATCGAGGCGATCATCTGCGTCACGGTGGTTTTGCCATTGCTACCAGTGACTGCGATCAAGGGCAAGCTGAACTGCGCACGCCAGCCAGCAGCCAACTCACCCAAAGCGATGCGGGCATCGGGCACCAGCAGCGCAGGCAAGCCGTGTGCAAGCGCCAGGGCCTCACCCGAGGCCTCGCACACCACGGCCACGGCACCTTGCGCCTTGGCCTGGGCGATGAACTGGTTGCCATCAAAACGTTCACCGCGCAACGCCACAAACAAGTCACCGGCCTGCAAGCTGCGGCTGTCGGTGTGGACGCGGTCGACCACCACACCCTGCACGTTCAGGCCGCGCGCTTGGCTCAGCCAAGTCAGGGCCAGATCCAATCGCAAGTTCATGGTGGACTGCACGGTTTTCATGCGGCGGCCCCTTGGTGCTGAACAGTGCGCCGCTGCAAGGCCGCCTGCACATGCAACACATCCGAAAACGGATGACGCACACCCATGATGTCTTGTTCGGTCTCATGACCCTTGCCAGCCACCAGCACCACGTCTTGCGCGGCAGCTTGTGCCACCACCTCGGCAATCGCCAAGGCGCGGTCTGTTTGAATGCGTGCCTGCGCGGGGCGGACCAAACCGGCCACCATCGCAGCCAAAATGGCTTCAGGAGACTCGCTGCGGGGGTTGTCGCTGGTCAGCACCACCTGGTCGGCGGCAGTCTCGGCGGCAGCGGCCATCAAAGGGCGCTTGCCCGCATCGCGGTCACCACCGCAACCCAACACGCACCACAGGCGGCCACCACGGGCCGCCGCTTGCGAGCGCAAGGCGGTCAGTGCGTGCGACACGGCATCGGGCGTGTGTGCGTAATCGACCACCACCAAAGGCAAGCGCTGATCGCTGGCACCGGAATGCACGCGCTGCATGCGCCCGGGCACGGCCGTCAAATGCGCACAAGCCTGCACGGCGTCAGCCAGACTCACACCCAATGCGCGCAAGCTGCCGATCACGCCCAGCAGGTTGTCGATGTTGTAGTCGCCCATCAGGCCGGTGTGCAAGGACTGCACCTCCACACCTTCGATCACCTCGAACGCCAGACCATCGGCACTGAGCAGTGCACGGGCTTGCAAACGGGCGGGGCCCAGACGCGAGCAAGTCCACACATCGAGTGCTTCAGCTTCCAGATGCCGGGCCAACAACGCGCCTTGCGTGTCATCGGTGTTGATGACTGCAGCCTGCAAACCCTGCCAGCTGAACAAGGCTTCTTTGGCCGCCCAATAGCTGGCCATGTCGCCGTGGTAGTCGAGGTGGTCTTGTGTGAAATTGGTGAACACCGCAACGCGGATGTGCGTACCGTCCAGGCGGTGCTCGGCCAGACCGATCGATGAAGCTTCGATGGCGCAATGCGCAACCCCCTCATCGGCAAACACCCTGAACTGACGCTGCAGCAGCACCGGGTCGGGTGTGGTCATGCCAGTCGAGACCAAATCAGGCACCCGACCGACCCCCAAGGTACCGACCAAACCACACGCCCGATGCAGCACTGGAGATGACAAGGCCTGTGCCAGCCACCAAGCGGTGGAAGTTTTGCCGTTGGTGCCGGTCACAGCCAGCACACTCAGGGCCTGACTGGGGTGCTCGTAATAGGCATCGGCCACGAGACCGGTCTGCGCCTTGAGATTTTTCATCACGGCCAGCCGATCCACATGGGCCGAGGTGGCTTGCAGGGGCTTGAGCCAAGCGGCATGCCCTTCTTCTTCGAGCAAACAAGCTGTCGCGCCTTGCATCAAGGCTTGTGCCAAATATTGGCGTCCATCCGTTGCTGCGCCGGGCCAGGCGATGAACGCATCACCCGGTTGCACCAGACGGCTGTCGGTGCGCAACTCACCCGTCACGTGCGCACGCAACCAGCGTGCGGCTTCTGGAGCGCTGTGCAGGCCTTGCATCAGAACGACTCCTCGACCGACTTGGCCACGATTTGCGGTTTGACAGCCATGTCGGGTTGCACGCCCATCAGACGCAAGGTCTGCTGCACGGTCTGACTGAACACAGGCGCCGCCACATCGCCACCGAAGTAGCGACCGTTGCTGGGCTCGTCGATCATCACCGCCACCACGATGCGCGGGGCCTCGATGGGGGCCATGCCGACAAAGAAACCACGGTATTTTTTTCCCGCGTAGCCTTTGCCTTCTTGCTTGTGGGCCGTGCCGGTTTTGCCGCCCACGGAATAACCCATGGTTTGGGCCTTTTGTGCCGTGCCGCCAGGGCCTGCAGCCATTTGCAACATTTTGCGCATGGCCTTGGCATTTTCTGCACTGATGACGCGCACGCCAGCCACCTGGTTTTCGGCTTTCATCAAAGTGGCGGGCACCACTTCTCCGTCACGGGCGAACATGGTGTAAGCACGGGCCACTTGAAACAAGCTGCCCGAAATGCCGTAGCCATAGCTCATGGTGGCTTGCTCAATCGGCCGCCATGTTTTGTAGGGACGCAAGCGGCCGCTGACCACACCAGGGAAAGGTAACTGGGGCTTTTGACCAAAACCCACCTGGGCATACATTTCCCACATCTCGCGTGGCTGCATCTGCATGGCCATCTTGACGGTGCCCACGTTGCTCGATTTCTGGATCACCTCATTCACCGTGAGCACGCCATGCGGGTGTGCATCAGTAATGGTAGAGCCGGTGATCGTGATGCGACCGGGCGCAGTCTGTATCTGCGTTTCGGGTTTGACCAGGCCTTTTTCCAGCGCCAGCGCCACCGCAAACGGCTTCATGGTCGAGCCTGGCTCGAAGGTATCTGTCAAAGCACGGTTGCGCAGCTGCTCACCGCTCAAGTTAACGCGTTTGTCAGGTGAGTAACTGGGGTAGTTGGCCAAGGCCAAAATTTCACCCGACTGGGCATCGAGTACCACCACACTGCCTGCTTTGGCTTTGTTTTCCAACACGGCTTCGCGCAACTTTTGGTAAGCAAAGAACTGCACTTTGCTGTCAATGCTCAACTGCAAGTCCTCGCCATCCACTGGTGGGACGGCCTCACCCACGTCTTCGACCACACGCCCCAGGCGGTCCTTGATGACCCGGCGTGAGCCCGACTTGCCTGAAAGCTGTTTCTGGAACACCAGCTCAACGCCCTCTTGGCCCTGATCTTCCACATTGGTAAAGCCAACGATGTGCGCTGCCGCTTCACCCTCAGGATACAAACGCTTGTATTCCTTGATGTCGTACACGCCCTTGATGCCCAGTGCCAGAATTTGCTTGACCACCGGCTCATCAAGCTGCCTGCGCAACCAAACAAAAGTCTTTTCATCGTCCTTGAGTTTTTTGTCCAACTCGGCCGGGGTCATTTCCAGCAAACGGGCCAGCTCACGCAACTTGGCAGGGTCGCGCTCCATGTCTTCGGGGTTGGCCCAAATGCTGGGCGCAGGCACGCTGGAGGCCAGCAACATGCCATTGCGGTCGAGCACACGGCCCCGATTGGCGGGTAGCGTCAGTGTTCGGGCAAATCGGACTTCACCTTGGCGGATGAAAAAATCGTTCGCAAAGACCTGCACATAAGCCGCACGCGCCACAAGCCCCGTGAAGCCCAAGGCAATCGCCGCCACGATGAACTTGCTGCGCCAAACCGGTGTTTTGCTGGCCAGCAGCGGGCTCGATGAAAGCTGAACACTGCGACTCATGGGCGCGCCTCCTTCACTGCAGGGGCGGCATCCTTGACGGACACATACTGGGTAATGGCTGGCGAGGCTGCACGCATTTGCAGCTGTTGGCGTGCAATCTGCTCCACTCGCAGGGGCGTGGCCTGCGCACGGCGCTCGACCTGAAGTCGGTCTTGGTCCACCTCCAGGCGCTTGGCTTCCTTGCGCGAAGACTCCAGCGCCATGAACAAGCGGCGCGTCTCGTATTGGCTGTGCACCAAAACCAGTGCGCTGGCGATCACCGCCAACAACAGAAAAATGCTCAGGCGGGTCATGCAGGCACCTCGGTGCGCTCAGCCATGCGCATGATGGCGCTGCGCGAACGGGGGTTGCCTCGCACCTCCGCTTCACTCGGGCGGATGCGACCCTGGGCTTTCAGGCGCATCTTCACCGGCTCGGCAAAGGGCACGCGCCGGTCGACCACTTCTTTGGAATGCTTGGCGATGAATTGCTTGACGATGCGGTCTTCCAAAGAATGGAAGCTGATGACCACCAAACGGCCTCCGGGCGCCAACACATGCAGGCTGGCCTCTAGCGCTTGTTCAAGCTCCGCAAGCTCTGCGTTGATGAAAATCCGAAAAGCCTGAAATGTCCGCGTTGCAGGATTCTGGCCCGGCTCGCGAGTCTTGACCGTGTCAGCCACGAGCTGGGCCAAATCGGTGGTGGTTGAAATTGGGCCCCGCTCTTGTCGGCGAGCCACAAGCGCCTTTGCAATCTGAAAAGCAAACCGTTCTTCGCCATAGTCACGTATCACCTCCGTGATTTGATCCACCGTGGCTGTTGCCAGCCAATCGGCCACACTCTCGCCGCGCGTGGTGTCCATGCGCATGTCGAGTGGGCCCTCAAAACGAAAAGAAAAACCCCTCTCGGGGCTGTCGATCTGGGGAGAGCTGATGCCCAAGTCCATCAACACGCCATCCACACTGGCTGGTGGCAAGTCACCCAGGTTCGAAAAGCCTTCGTGCCTGATCGAAAAACGGGCGTCTTCGATGCGCCCGGCTTCGGCAATGGCTTCCAGATCCTTGTCAAAAGCCTGCAATCGGCCTTGTGCAGACAAGCGCGAAAGAATCAAGCGCGAGTGACCGCCACGCCCAAAGGTGGCGTCCACATAAGCACCATCCGCACCGGCAGATGCCTGGAGCAATTCATCCACCGCTTCGTTCAAAAGCACGGTGGTGTGGGTCAGTACGGTCTGGGTCATGGCGTTCAGAACGAGAAATCCTTGAACACATCGGGCATCTCGCCCTGCATGGCCTGCGCTTCTTGCGCGTCGTAGGTGGCTTTGTCCCACAACTCAAAGTGGTTGCCCATGCCCAGCAGCATGGTGTCTTTGGCAATGCCGGCGGCTTGACGCAATTCAGGCGAGATCAACACGCGCCCTGTGCCATCCATCTCGACATCCATGGCGTTGCCCAAAAAGATCCGCTTCCACCACTGGGCAGACATGGGCAATTGGGCAATGCGTTCGCGGAATTTCTCCCACTCGGGACGGGGAAACACCATCAGGCAGCCGTGTGGGTGCTTGGTGATCGTCAGCTGACCCTGCGCCGTGGCGCTCAGGACGTCACGGTGCCGGGTCGGTACAGACAACCGCCCTTTGGCATCCAGACTCAGCGATGAAGCCCCTTGGAACACTGCAACGACCTTTTTTCAGTTGAGACACACAAGCGAGGACACTTTTCCCCACTTAATTGCACTTTTTTGCACTGTATCAGGAATTCAGTGCAACTCAACAGGTGTAGATCGATTTTTTTCAATGAAATCAAGGGCTTAGCGCTGAATTTGAACCAAGCAACACGAGAAATTTCCATGTAAATTAGGCACTTACAAGCGGCAATGAAAGTAACCTGTGAAGGATATTAAAAATACAAAAATGGCAAATACATTAAATGCAAAAAATCAATTTAGGGTCCAACAAGACTTAAACCGGACGTAAAAAAACCCCTGGGCAGGGGTTTTTTGACGTTGAAGAAATGCTTAGGGGTCAGTCGCCGAACATTTTTTGCTTCAACTCACGGCGCTGTTGCGCTTCCAAAGACAAGGTCGCAGTGGGACGGGCCAGCAGACGACCGACACCAATGGGCTCGCCGGTTTCATCGCAGTAACCGTATTCACCGGCATCAATCAGGCCGATCGATTGTTCGATTTTCTTGAGCAACTTGCGCTCACGGTCACGCGTGCGTAACTCCAAAGCGTGTTCTTCTTCGATCGTGGCGCGGTCTGCAGGATCGGGCACCACCACCGTGTCTTCACGCAGATGCTCGGTGGTCGCGCCCGCGCTGTTCAGGATTTCCTGCTTCAAGATGGCCAACTTCCGGCGGAAATAGGTCATTTGCACGTTGTTCATGTATTCCGTGTCAGGCATGGCCAGAATTTCGGCGTCGGTCAACTCTTCGACCGTTTTGGTCTTCCAGTTGTTGGCCAATTTGGGGTCTTTTTTGATCGGCGCAAAAGGCGCGGAAACCACCGCCACTGGCGAACTCGGCATGAAACTGGCCTTGGCTGCCGTCGAAGCCACCGCTGGCGGCAAAGAAGGCACCGTGATCTGGGCCAAACGGGCCGAGGGGCGTGTTGCACGAATCAATTGGTCAGGCGCAGAAGGCGCCGCCACTGCCGTCACGGCAGGTTGGGCGACCGGAGGGGTCGGTGTCGCCACTTTTTTAACAGTCATAGATTTCGCTTCAGGTACAGAGGCCGTCTTTTTAGGAGACGGCGCGGGTGCGGCCTTCGCCTTGGGAGCGGGGGTCGGCTTAGGAGCTGCTGCAACAGCCTTTTTAGGCGTCGGTGCAGCCAGCTTGCTTTTCACAGGTGCTGCTTTTTTGGCGACAGCAACGGGTTTAAGTGTCTTGGTCGATTTGGGGGCTGGTGCAACTTTTTTGGTTTTCGATGCTGCAGTCGTCGTGGGCTTGGCTTGTGGCTTCGCTGTCACTTTTACAGAAGCCGCAGGCTTGGTGGCCACTTTTTTTGCCGCCACCGGCTTGGCTTTCGCCTTGGTGGCGGTCACTTTGCTCGTTGCTTTTTGAGTCGAGGTCTTCACGTCTTGTCTCCTAGCCGTGTGAAAGGGCAGGCCCAAACCTCTTGCCACACTGCAGCAACCGATTGAAAAACCTGTTCATTTGCGTTTCAAACCCTTGTTATAGACCTTATGGGGTTCACCAGCCTTCCCAAAAAAAGGGGGGGCATCAGGCGGGCGATTGTAACGATAAGAACGATCAAAAAACGCCCGCTTGCCGATTAAAGACAAGTTCCCGTGAATTGCTGCCCATCGTTCCCGGACCAACCAACACACCTCACACCAGGCATTGCTCCAGGCCTTGCAACAAAATGTCTTTGGGCAAATCGATGCCAATGAACACCATCTTGCTCATTTTGGCTTCGCCATCGGCCCACATCGGCCCCAAATCGCTGCCCATCAATTGGTGCACGCCCTGAAAAATCACCTTGCGCTCGGTCCCGCGCATGTTCAACACGCCTTTGTAACGCAGCATGCGGGGGCCATAAATGTTCACGATCGCGCCCAAAAAGTCTTCCAGTTTGGCCGGATCAAACGCGCGCTCAGAACGGAAGACAAAACTTTTCACGTCATCGTCATGGTGGTGGTGACCGTGTCCATGACCTTGCTCGTGGTCATGCGACGGGTGATCGCAGTGCTCACCGTGTTCGTGCTCATGCTGGTGAGACGGGTGGTCGCAGTGCTCACCATGCACATGGTCGTGGTCATGCGCGCCATCGTTCAAAAAGTCGGGGGCGATGTCCAGCTTGGCATTCAGGTTGAAGCCCTTCAGGTCAAACACTTCTGACAAAGCCACCTCACCGAAATGCACCACTTTTTGAGGGGCACGCGGGTTCATGTGCTTGAGACGGTGCTGCAAGGCGTCGAGGTCTTCGGCTGACACCAGATCGGCTTTGCTGATGAAAATCTGGTCGGCAAAACCCACCTGGCGGCGCGCCTCCTGGCGGTCATTGAGTTGCTGAGCCGCGTGTTTGGCATCCACCAAGGTCAGGATCGAATCCAGCAAAAAGGTCTCCGCGATCTCGTCGTCCATGAAAAAGGTCTGCGCCACCGGACCAGGATCGGCCAAGCCGGTGGTCTCGATCACGATGCGGTCAAACGTCAGCAGGCCCTTGCGGCGCTTGGCGGCCAGCAGCTGCAGCGTGGCACGCAAATCTTCGCGAATCGTGCAGCAGATGCAGCCATTGCTCATCTGAATGATTTGTTCGTTCGTTTCCGAGACCAGGATGTCGTTGTCGATGTTCTCTTCACCAAACTCGTTCTCGATCACGGCGATCTTCTGGCCATGGGCCTCGGTCAACACGCGCTTGAGCAAGGTGGTTTTGCCCGAACCCAGAAAACCGGTCAGGATGGTGGCGGGGATGAGGGACATGAAAGGCTCCGCTGAAAGGGTCAAAAGACAAGAGTTGGGGAGTGTAGCGACGAATTCAAACCGCCAGCCTGCGCGCGCTGGCATGCCCCCATGGACCGACGGCACAGTCCGAGCAGGGGCTCATTTGCGTTTGGCGCGCGGGTGGGCCGCATCGTAGGCCTTGGCCAAGTGCTGAAAATCGAGCCGCGTGTAGACCTGCGTGGTGGTGATGTTGGCGTGACCCAGCAACTCTTGCACGGCGCGCAGATCACCGCTGGACTGCAGCACATGGCTGGCAAACGAATGACGCAGCATGTGCGGGTGCACCGGCGTGGCCAAGCCCGCCAGCAGGCTGCGGCGCTTGAGGCGCTGCGCCACGCCCCTCGCGGTCAACCGGGTGCCATGGCGTCCGGGAAACAGCGCCAGCGCCAAACTCGATGCGCCGGGGGCAGGCTGATTCAACATGCCCGGCAACTGGGTGCGAACCGCCAGCCAATGCGCCAAGGCCTCCAGGGCAGAACGCCCCAAGGGCACACTGCGGCGCTTGCTGCCCTTGCCCTGCACCTGCACCTCGGCGTTTTGCAGATCAATCCAGCCGCGACCCGAACGGCTGGCATCGGCGCTCGCCACCACATCCAGACCGGTCAACTCGGCAATGCGCAGGCCGCAGCCGTAAAGCAGCTCCACCATGGCAGCGTCGCGGGCTTCCAGCCAGGGGTCGTCGTTGTCTTCTTCGTGCTCGGCCAACTGCACGGCTTCGTCCACACCCAAGGCCTTGGGCAGGGGTTTGGCCACACGCGGCGCACGCACATCCACCACCGGGTTGTGGGCGACCAGGCCTTCACGCCCCAGCCAGGTGTAAAACCCGCGCCAGCCCGACAAGATGAGGGCGATGCCTCGACCGCTGCGCCCCGCGCTGTGCATCTGCGCCACCCAGCGGCGCACATGGCCGCTCTGCACTTGCAACAAAGGCACTTGCGATTCGGCGGCCATGTCGCCCAACCGAATCAGGTCGAGTTGGTACAAGGCGCAAGTGCGTTCAGCCAGGCGCTTTTCAAAACGGACATGGTCCAGATAACGGATGACCAGCGGGTCAGGGGTCACCGCATCCGACATGGATCAGGCCTGGGGGGTGCGCAGCACCGACAAGGCGGCACCCGCCAACTCGGCCAGGCGCTCCAGCAAGTCGGTGCCCATCTGGCTGTTGAAGCGTTGTGCATCGGGCGAGGCCAACACCAACAAACCAAAAGCGGGCTGACCTGGGGCCGAACGCAAAGCCAGCAAAGCCAAAGAGGCCGCTTGCGTCGGCTCTGCCAGCCACTGCACCGCCTCATAACCCGCGTTGGGCCCGACATAAGGCCTGTCCAAAGACGTGGCCAGCATTTGCACCGTCTCGGTCACGCCTTGGGCATAAACCGCTTCGGCGTGTTCGCCCTGAAGCGACCACAAGCGCAAAGCGACCTGAGGCACTTGAAACAAATCACGGATGTTCTCGACCGCCGACTCCGCCAGTTGCGCTGGCGGCGTGACCAGCAACTCGCACGACCACCGGTGCAGCTTGTCGGTCAGGATCATGTTTTCGTTGCCGTGCCGGATCATGTCCATGATGCGGTGTTCCAGCCCCTTGATCTTGTCGCGCAGCATTTGCGCCTGTCGCTCTTGCAAGCCCACCGTGCGGTGGCTTTGCGGATGCGTGAGCTGCACCGTGGCAAGCAAGGAGGCGTGACGCTCGAAAAAGTCCGGTGTGTTCACCAGATAGTCGGCAATGTCGTCTTCGGTGATCGGGGTCATGGGTTCAGGCGTGGTCATGTGGGGGTTCCAGAAATTCAGGAAAGGGTGTCGGGCACGTCGATGCTGCCCTCAAACACAGAAGTTGCAGGGCCGGTCATCAGCACCGGGCTTTCGGCCTGTCCGGCCCATTCGATGGTCAGCACGCCGCCAAGGGCCTGCACATCCACACGGCTGTCCAGCCAGCCTTGGCGAATGCCTGCCACCACGGCCGCGCATGCGCCCGTGCCGCAAGCCAGCGTCTCGCCCGACCCGCGCTCGAACACGCGCAACTTGATCTGATTGCGCGACACAATTTGCATGAAACCGGCGTTCACCCGCTTGGGGAAAGCCGGGTGGTTTTCGATCAACGGCCCTTGCGCCAGCACCGGGAAGGAATCGACATCGTCCACCCGTTGCACGGCGTGCGGGTTGCCCATGGACACCACGCCAACACGCGCGATGGAAGGGGCAACGCCCGGATCGCCCAGCGCCAGGTCAAACACCGGCCAACCGTTGACCTGGTCGCTGATCAGGCCGATCGGATTGAACGGCACGCGTTCCCAGTCAAACACCGGGGCCCCCATATTGACCGTGACACGGCCATCCAGGTTCATGCGCAGCTCAATCTCGCCTTGCTGCACCTTCACGCGCACCGTGGTTTTGTCGGTCAAGCCCTTGTCGCGCACATAGCGCACAAAGCAACGCGCCCCGTTGCCGCAATGCTCAACCTCACCGCCGTCGGCGTTGTGAATCACGTATTCAAAATCCAGCCCCGGCGCGGGCGACGGGCGCACGCTCAGAACCTGGTCGGCCCCCACACCAAAGTGGCGGTCGGCCAAAAAGCGGTACTGGGCCGCGTTCAGGCCCAGGCGAGCCCGGGTCTCGTCGAGCACGACAAAATCGTTGCCGGCCCCTTGCATCTTGGTAAAGCGAATGTGCATGGCCGCGATTATCGCCCTTGGATGAAGCCCAAGCCGCCTGATAATGGGGCATGGCACGCACATCCCAACTCCTGCACCCCCAACGTGAACCTGCGCCTTTGCGCCCGGCAGCCACCGTGCTGCTTTTGCGCGATGGCCCTGAAGGCATTGAGGTCTTGATGACCCGCCGCTCCATGACGGCCAGCTTTGCACCCGGCGCCTATGTGTTCCCGGGCGGTGGCGTCGATCCTGCAGACGCACAAGCACACCCCCTGTCCACACGCCGCCCCAAGCAAAGCGACTTGCACCTGACGCAGGCCATTGCCACCATCCGCGAGAGCTTTGAGGAACTGGGCATCTTGTTCGCCCGCCATGCCGATGGACGCTGGGCCGACAACAGCGACATTGCCCAGATCGACCGCAAAGCCGCTTTTGCCGTCCAATGCCAGGCCCGGGGGCTGACGCTGGCTGCCGACCAGGTGTTTGTGCTGGCCCACTGGATCACCGACCGCGACCTGCCCCGCCGCTTTGATGTGCCATTTTTGGTGGCGCGCATGCCCGAAGGCCAGACCCCGGTGGCCGACGAGTCCGAGCAGTTCGAGCCGGTCTGGGTGCGCCCGGTGGATGCGCTGACCCGCCACGAAGCGGGCGATTTCTACATCATCTTCCCGACCATCCGCACCCTGGAGCGCCTCAAAGCCTTTGCCAAAGTAGACGACGTGCTGCAAGCCTGCGCCGTGAACGACGAGCCGCTGTGGACCAGCTGCCCCCGCGCCGGCTGGCTGGCGGGGAACGAAGCGCGCTACATGGAGCACGAAGCCCCGTTTGGCGAACTGGCCCTGGTCACGCCCGACGGGCAAATTCACCACCACCTGGACTGGCAGACAGACCAAGCGGTGGCTCTGCTCAAAAACGTGCAGCGACTCACCGCCCCCAACCCCGGCGTGATGACCGGCCCCGGCACCAACAGCTATTTGGTGGGCGACCCGAACACCGGCTACATCGCCATCGATCCCGGCCCGGCCGACGACGACCACCTGCAGCGCCTGTGGCGTGCAGCGGGCGGACAGATCAAAGCCATTGTGTGCACCCACTCACACGCAGACCACTCCCCCGGCGCGGCCCCACTGCAAGCGCTGTGCAACCACAAGCCGCCCATTCTGGGCCTGGCCTCCCGGCCGACCGCCCGCGCCAACAGCCGCTTCACGCCCGAGCGCGAGCTGGCCGACGGCGAAAAACTGGTGTTGCACGGCACTGGCGCGGACGGTGAGATCACCCACACCCTGCGCGTGGTGCACACGCCCGGCCATGCGGCCAACCACCTGTGCCTGGTCCTCGAAGAGGACGGCCTGCTGTTCTCTGGCGACCATGTGCTCAACGGCAGCACCACCGTGATCGACCCGCCCGACGGCCACATGGGCGACTACCTGGATTCACTGGACAACCTGGCCGCCGCCTGCGAGGCCGGGGGCATTGAATTCATCCTGCCTGCGCACGGCCATGTGCTGGGTTTTGCCCACCAAGCCATCACGCAGCTCAAGGCCCACCGCCTCAAGCGCGAGGCCAAAATAGCCGCCGCCATGCAGGCCCTGCCCCAAGGCAGCCTGCAGGAGTGGGTGGAAAAAGCCTACGACGACGTGCCGCCCCGCCTGTGGCCGGTGGCCGCCCGGTCCCTGCAGGCGCATGTGGACCACATCCGCGAACAAGCCTTGTCCTGAAACATCCCGAGAATTTTGAAAGATTTGATGACCCCCTCTGAAGAAGGCATTCGCCTGGCCAAACGTGTGGCAGCTGACCAGAATTGCTCTCGCCGCGAGGCCGAAGCCCTGATCGTGGCGGGCGGCGTCCAGGTTGCAGGCAAAATGGTCACCGATCCAGCCCGGCGCGTGCGGGACGAGCAGCCTGTGAACGTCAACCGTCTGGTGTCCATGGCCGCCCTAGCACCACTGACTTTGGTGCTATTCAAACCCGCTGACCGGGTGGCCAATCTGGCATGGCTGCAAGACACCGCAGGCCTGAAAGCCGCCCAACCCGGCATTTGGGGGCCCGAGCGGCTGGCCAAAATGCAAATGCCCTTGCCTTTGCCCAAAGCCGCCAGCGGGCTGTGCATTTTTTCAGACGACTTGAGTGTGCTGCGCCACCTGGAAGACCGCCGCAGCCCCATGGAGATGGAATGGATGGCCACCATCCAGGGCCCCGTGAGCGAAACGACCCTCAAAGCCCTGAACGGCCCCGGAATTCGCGCCAGCATCAACCGACAAACCGACACACTGACGGTGCTGCGCATCGCAGGCAAAGACATCGAAGGTCAGGATCTGGGGCGCTGGCTGGACCAGCAATGCCCGCTGCAAGACCTGCGTCGCCAACGGGTGGGCCGTCTGAGCCTGGCGCCGCTGGAACCCGGTCAATGGCGGCAGCTCGAAGGCTATGAACGCTTCTGATTGATTTCCGACAAAAATACACAGGATTTACCCTTGAAATGAAACGGGCAATGCCCAACTGTGTGAGGAGTCTGAGAAAATAACCATTCAGTCACACTTGCGTACCACGCAGTCACTGACCCAGGCCATGCCCATGAGGGTTTGACCAACGCAGAAAGGAGCACACCATGCGTTTGAGCACCAAGAGCCGATTTGCCGTCACCGCCATGATCGACGTTGCGCTGCGCGAAGACCGCGGCCCCGTGTCATTGGCCGCCATCAGCGTGCGCCACCAGATTTCGCTGTCCTATCTGGAACAGCTGTTCAGCAAACTGCGCCAGCAAGGCCTGGTCGAGAGCACCCGCGGCCCCGGCGGCGGTTATTCGCTGTCGCGCAATGCCGAAAAAATCACCATGGCCGACATCGTTGGTGCCGTGGATGCCCCATCCGACGAAGAAGCTGCAGCCGAAGGCGGCTGGATGAACAGCGACCTGTGGGCCAGCCTGAACGAAAAAATGCTGACGCACCTGCAATCCATCAGCTTGCGCCAGCTGGTGGCCGAGCAGCGCACCAAAGGTGTGACCGTGGAGCCTGCGCCTCAACCTGCCGTCAAGCGCGGTGTGTTCGCCAAGCCCAAAAGCACCTTGAAGATCACCGCACCCAATTCGGTGTTTGCACTGGCAGCCACCCTGATGCCTTCACGCGGCTGACCCTGAGCCTGGAACAACAAAAAACCCGCTTCGGCGGGTTTTTTGTTGCACGGGCAGGGCGATGGGTCAGAGGAGAATGTGTGGGAGGCTGCCCCTGCAGCCGAATGCCAGCATCACCGCAACGCAACCATTCGCGAGCGGGGGCTCGCTCCCACAAAAACAGCGCTGCCTCAACGACAAACTCTATTTGTCCTGTGGGAGGCTGCCCCTGCAGCCGAATGGGCCAGTGCCAAAGCCGTAATTTTTGAAAAAGTGTGAAGCTCGCCGATAAGCCGGATTCTGTGCACAGCGGTTGCCCGCTGCGTGACCGCCATTACTCTGGGCCGGGGGTTGCCCACCCGGCTCGATGCTACCTACCCGCCAACTCTGCGGAACCACATCAACGCTGGCCTACTTGGTATTGCTGCGCGCAGAGATTGCCCGTTTCACCCGAACTGAATCGGCTCGTCTCTGTTGCTCTGATCCTCACCTCACGGTGGAGAGGTATTACCTCCTGCGCTGTCCTGTGCAGTCCGGACGTTCCTCCAGTGCCTCCTTTCGGAGATTGCACCAGCGGCGGTCTGGCGAGCTTCACGAGGGGGATTATCGCCTGCGGGCATAAGCTCATGCCGCAAAAGGTCTGAACTTTCACGCACAATGTTTTTTTACCTTGAATTTTCAGCCAGGAGATCCGCCATGAAAGCCCACACCATCCTCGACACCATCGGCAACACCCCCCATGTGCGCATCAACCGCCTGTTTGGCGCGGGGGCCAATGTGTGGATCAAATCCGAACGCAGCAACCCCGGCGGCTCAGTCAAAGACCGCATCGCGCTGGCGATGATCGAAGACGCCGAGAAATCAGGCGCCCTGAAGCCCGGCGGCACCATCATCGAGCCGACCTCGGGCAACACCGGCATTGGCCTGGCCATGGTGGCGGCGGTCAAAGGCTACAAGCTGGTGCTGGTCATGCCCGACAGCATGAGCATCGAGCGCCGCCGCCTGATGCTGGCCTATGGTGCCAGCTTTGACCTGACGCCCCGCGAAAAAGGCATGAAGGGGGCCATCGCCCGCGCCGAAGAGCTGGTGGCCAACACCTCCTGCGCGTGGATGCCCCAGCAATTCGAGAACCCCGCCAACATCGACGTGCATGTGCGCACCACCGCCCAAGAGATCCTGGCCGACTTCCCCGATGGCATCGACGCGCTGATCACTGGCGTGGGCACGGGTGGTCACCTGACGGGCACCGCCCGCGTGCTGAAATCCAAATTCCCGAATCTCAAAGTGTTCGCGGTCGAACCCGCTGCATCCCCCGTGATTTCAGGCGGTGCGCCCGCGCCCCACCCCATCCAGGGCATTGGCGCAGGCTTCATCCCCAAAAACCTCGACACCAGCGTGCTCGACGGCGTGATCCAGGTCGATGCCGAAGCCGCACGTGAATACGCACGCCGTTCAGCCCGCGAAGAAGGCATGCTGGTGGGCATTTCGTCCGGTGCCACGCTGGCAGCCATCGCGCAAAAATTGGCCGAATTGCCCGCCGGGGCCAAGGTGTTGGGCTTCAACTACGACACAGGGGAGCGCTATTTGTCAATTGAGGGGTTCTTGCCTGCTTGATCGAACACCATTCGGCCGCAGGGGCGACCTCCCACAGGGAGGTTGCACCATGCGTCCGAGGGGCGGCCTCTGCAGCGAGCTTGTAATTTTGGCCACAGTGGTGGACGAGGCCAGCGTACAAGTGGGAGCGAGCCCCTGCTCGCGAATGGCCGAGGCCGTCCGCACGGCGATAATCACCCCTTCTTGCTTGATAACCACAAGCCACAGAGGTTGCCATGATCCGAATTTCAGAACTCAAACTCCCCCTCTCGGCCTTGCCGGTTGAAGTGCGCCGCTCGGCCGATGCGCCCTCTGAGACCGACGAAGACCGCCTGCCCACACCCCACCCCGAAGCCGCTTTGCGCCAGTTGGCTGCGCAGGCCTTGGGCATCGATGGGGCAGACATCACCACACTGACCGTTTTCAAACGCAGTTTTGATGCCCGAAAAGCCGATTTGCTGGCGGTGTACATCGTGGACGTTGCGCTGGCCGATGCCACCGCCGAATGCGCCCTGCTGCAAAAGCACACCCCCAACCCACACATCCTGCCCACACCCGACATGGCATGGCATGCCCCCTGCCGCGTCCCCGAAGGCTTTGGGGCCGCAGAAGGCGAGCGGCCCGTGGTCGTCGGCTTCGGGCCTTGTGGCATGTTCGCGGCGCTGGCTTTGGCACAAATGGGCTTCAAACCCATCGTGCTGGAACGTGGCAAGCCGGTGCGTGAGCGCACCAAAGACACCTGGGGTCTGTGGCGCAAAAAAGTGCTCAACCCCGAGAGCAACGTGCAATTTGGCGAAGGCGGTGCAGGCACCTTCAGTGACGGCAAGCTGTACAGCCAGATCAAGGACCCGCGCCACTTGGGCCGCAAGGTCATGGACGAATTCGTCAAGGCCGGTGCGCCGGCCGACATCCTGTTTGCCGCGCACCCGCACATTGGGACCTTCAAGCTGGTCAAAGTGGTTGAGAACATCCGCGAGCAAATCATCGCCCTCGGTGGCGAAATTCGTTTTGAGCACCGGGTGAGCGACCTGCAGCTGTCTCCCACCACCGACGGCCACCAACTGACGGGCCTGCAAGTGCAAGACCTGCGCACAGGCCAAAGCCAAACCCTGCAGACACGTCACGCGGTGCTGGCCTTGGGTCACAGTTCGCGCGACACGTTTGTCATGCTGCACCGCCGCGGTGTGGCCATGCAGGCCAAAGCCTTTTCAATTGGCGTGCGCATCGAGCACCCGCAAAGCGTGATCGACCAGGCGCGCTGGGGCCGACACGCGGGCCACCCGCTGCTGGGCGCGGCCGATTACAAGCTGGTGCACCACGCCCAAAACGGCCGTGCGGTTTACAGTTTTTGCATGTGCCCTGGCGGCACCGTGGTGGCGGCCACCAGCGAAGCAGGCCGTGTGGTCACCAACGGCATGAGCCAATACTCGCGCAACGAACGCAATGCCAACGCGGGGATGGTGGTGGCGATTGACCCACCCGATTACCCACTGGAAGTCGCCGCCTGGCAAGCCGCTTTTGGAGACAAAGACGGCGCTGCGCTCGCACAAGAAGCCCAGGCCTTGTCGCAACAACAACCGCCAGCAGCCCATCCTTTGGCAGGCATCGTGTTGCAGCGTCAACTGGAAACGCGGGCTTTTGAAGTGGGTGGCAGCAACTACGAAGCGCCCGGTCAATTGGTCGGCGACTTTCTGGCCAAACGCCCGTCCACCACTTGGGGCAGCGTGCAGCCTTCGTACAAGCCGGGCGTCAAGCTGGTCGACCTCGCCGATGTTTTGCCCGACTATGCCGTCGCGGCCATGCGCGAAGCCTTGCCGGTATTTGGCCGAAAGATCAAAGGCTACGACATGGCCGATGCCGTGCTGACCGGCGTGGAAACCCGAACTTCATCGCCCTTGCGCATCCCGCGTGGCGAAGACCACCAAAGCACCAACACATTGGGTTTGTACCCGGCAGGTGAAGGGGCCAGTTATGCCGGTGGCATTTTGTCGGCGGGTGTTGACGGCATCAAAGTGGCCGAATCTTTGGCGCGAAACATCACATCCTGACGCCGCCCCAAACCACGGGTTGAAATCAAGCGTTGTGGGTAGCTGTCATTTTTTGGTGGCACGAACAAGCCTGCTCAGCCAGGCGCTGGGGCGACGTGACATGCAGGTGGCCTTCGTGCACACCAAAACCAGGCCCATTTTGGGCATCAGACGGCGCAAGCAACTGCCGAATGGACAGCGGCAGCGCGTGAAGATGGAAGTTCAGAGGGTCACGCGGATACTGCGCCACGCAGTGCAAGAGCCAACTGGCCAAATGTTGCTGGCCCGTGTGGTGCTGCACGCAAAAAGACCATTGCGCCATTTGCCCGATCAGTCTTTGCGCTGCCGCTGTGGTCTGCCACAACCAAGGTGCATAACGGACGGGGTCGTCGGCAACAGGAGCCCAATCCATCCGGTAAGCGCGACCAGGCACTATCACATGCGACTGAATGGCACTGCCGCCCGCTTGCCCTGGCGCGACACACCCGTGCCGCCCCACCACGGCCAGAACAGCGTCCGCTGAATGCGATGCGCCCAAAGTCATCAACGCATCCACCGGAAAGTAAACAAACTGGCCTGGCCCATGACAATCGGGCGTCAAAGGGCCTGTCGGCAGATCAACACACACAAGCTTCAAATTCGCCTGAGGTGCAACTTCTGCGAGCATCAAATCCAGCAAGGCGTTTTCAATTTTTTCAGTTGACAAATGTGTGCACTCCAGACACCTGAACTTGCCCCCAAAACAACCACCAAGGCTGCCGGTTTTGGCATATTTTCATTTTATGTTCTTTATCGAACATTTGAATCCATGTGTACTGTGGTTTACTTGCCAATCTTGGGGCCTATACTCTTCGAGCTTTCATGCAAGCCCCGAATCCACTGGCCTTTCAGCCACTTCGCAACTGATTTCTATAACGCTGGCACGGGGTAAATTTTCGTGACGCTCTTCACCAACGGACTCATCTTTCAACTGGCCAGGGAAGATCAAAACCGACTGCAGCACATCTGCAAACCGGTTCAGTTGCTTGCCGGACAAATCCTGTGTGACACCGCTCAACACGCAACCCCTAAAGTCTATTTTTTAACGGGCGCCTGCGTCGCCGTGTTGATTGAAAGCTCTTCGCGCAACACCTTGGCCGTGGGTTTGGTCGGATCAGAAGGGGCCATCGGTTTGGGGTCGGTTCTGGACATCGGCCCCGAAAACCTTCAGTTTCGTGTGCAAACCGCCGGCCACGCCTGGGTGGCCGAAAGTGCCGACCTGGCACTGCTGCTGCACCAACGCCCAGGCATGTTGTGGGCCATCTCTCAATACCTGTGGTGGTTGGCCGCGCATGTGGCCACCATGGCCGCATCCATTCAGTTCGATGGCATCACCACCCGACTCGCACGTTGGCTGGTCTTGTCGGCCGACAGGGCGCAAACGCAGCATCTGCAACTGACACACGAGCACCTGGCTCACATGTTGGGCGTCCGGCGCGTCAGCATCACCTTGGCAGCCGGTGAACTGAAAGAGCGCGGGCTCATTGACTACCAAAGAGGCGTTATCGACATACTGGACATGACCGCTTTGCGTCAAATGAGCGACCGGACTCAAAACATCACACAGGTTTGATAAAAATCATCAAATCTAAACATTTCCAAAAAACTGAAACATATGTTCGGAATCGAACAAATTTAAGGCATCGATACTGATAGATTGAAGTGGGGCTCCCCACAGCAATTGGTATTTATGAATATTTCGTCAAAGACAAACAAAATTATCAATTTTTTACCGAATCCAGTACTTGAAGAGTGGTCGCCCTATTTCGAGCCTGTTGAATTGGCTCTGGGCCAAGTACTGTATGAGCCAGGCCGAATCATCGGGCACCTGTACTTCCCCCTCACCGCGATCGTGTCCTGGGTTCACATCCTAGAAAACGGGGCCTCGACCGAAATCGCGATCACCGGCCGCGAAGGCATGGTCGGCATCTATTTGCTCATGGGTGCCGCGCAAACCAACAACCGAGCCATCGTGCAAAAAGCCGGATCGGCCATGCGGATTCGATTGAGTGTGGTGCTCAACAGCTTTAACCAAGGCAACGCGGTTCAAAAGGTATCTTTGCATTACGCGCAAACCTTGATGAATCAGATTTCCCAAGTCTCCGTTTGCAACCGACATCACACCCTGGAACAGCAACTGTGTCGCATGCTCTTGCTCACGCTCGACCGGCAAGACAGCCAAACCATTGTCTTAACCCAAGAACTGATGGCCAGTTTGTTGGGGGTGCGCCGAGAAGGCGTGACCCATGCCGCGCACCGTCTGATGAATCAAAACATCCTCCACTACAGCCGAGGGAACATCACCGTGCTGGACCGCAAAGCCCTGGAAAAGAGGGCTTGCGAGTGCTACAGCGTGATCAGCCGTGAATACGACCGCTTCTCGAACATGCCCCTCTGAAGCCAGAGGGGCAGCGCATCAAACCGTCACCATCTGGTTGCGAATCGCGTAGCGCGTCAGGTCGGCCACTTTGTGCAAGCCGATCTTGCGCATGATGTTGCGGCGATGCACCTCCACGGTGCTGGGAGCAATCTGCAGATTGCGCGCAATTTCTTTGGACGAATAACCGTCGGCGATCAGGCGCAACACCTGCTCTTCGCGCCCGCCGAGTTGCCCTTTCAAGCTGATGTCCCCGGACCTGGCCTTGCGAACGCTCTCCATCATTTCAGATGCTGCCGCTTGACACAAATACACACGCCCTGCCGCTGCGGCGCGAATCGCCGACATCAACTCATCGATGCTGCTCATCGTTGACACATAGCATTTGGCACCTGCATCCAGTATCTCAATAATAGAATTTCGATCCGAATCAGCAGAAAAAGCCACCATGTTTTTGGCAGGTTGATGGTGCGCAATCTGATGCATCAACGCCATGTCTTTGGAATCGTTGGCCTGCATGCCAATCAACACCACATCGGGATCAACCTGATCACACAGGGCATTGGTCATGGCACCGTTGTCAGAGATGCCCACCAGGTCCATGTCGTGGTGCGTTCGCAAGACTGCGGCAATACCCTCAGAAACCACTTTGTGCTTGGAAGAAAGCAAAACTCGAATTGACATCTTCACGCCTCCAAATTTGGGTCGAAAGACCCGCTCATTACAAAGTCAGACCACTCATTCTTGTTTCACACTCCCTTTCAATCAGCACCACATTCGGCGCTTGTTGAGAAAGTTTAGGCACCAGCAAGCCCGCTGTATGTGCGGCCCCATACATATGAAACAAAAAATGGTTTTCTCTATTGACCCTCACTGAACCAAGGGGCCGACCGATGAACCACTCTGCCCAGGCAAGGGCAACGCCAAGTCGTCCATTTTTTCACTGATGCTGAGCACCTCTTTCAGGTGATCGTGTGCGTTGAAGGAATGGTGCTTGGACAATTTGGCATGGTGCAAAGCCGCCTTGAATGCACCCGCCTCGTGGTGCCTGGCGGCCTCCTTGTTGCGTTGGTACGCATGCAGCAACTCCTCAGAAGCACGCCGGTAGTGATCGCCAATGTGGTCGGCGTAGGCTTTCTCAAGCATTCGGTGTTCTTGGGTCATGTCAGTTCCTGGTCCGGTGACGGTTCAATGGTGGATCTCGATTCGACAAAGCTCTGTGAGTTGCATCACATCAGCCCATGCTCTTGCATGTAACGCTGCAAAGACATGCGCCCTGGGCAGTTGAGTTTTTGGTAAATGTGGTGCAAATGGAGCTTGGCCGTGCCCTCGCTGATGAACAGCTTGGTCGCGATTTTTTTATTGGGCCAGCCCTCCGTCACCATGCGCGCAACGCTCATTTCGCGTGGGGTCAACAGATGCGATGCGTGGGCGTTTTTCTTTTGTTGCTCCAACAAAAGCGACATCGTTTTGACCGTCAGGTCACGGTCAAGCCACTTGCCGCCTTCGTGCACAGACTTGATGCACCGTGTCAAAACCTGCTTGGATTTCTCTTTCGAAACCAAGCCTGCCACATCCAAGTCCAGCGCACGCATGACTTCGCCAATCGGCGCACCGGTAAAAACAACAGGCCGCGTCTGAAGATTTTTTGTTTTGATGTCCTCCAGCAAGGCCAGTCCACTTCGCTGGGTCAATGACAAGTCCATCACCAAGATGTGCGGCCGATGCTGCTCCAAGGCCTGCAAAGCAGCATCGCCCGTTCTCACGCACGACTTGACTGAAAACTCGGGTGAATCTTCAAAGACATGGGTCAAGCCTTCCAGCATCACGGGGTAGGGGTCGGCAAGCACAATATCAATGCACATGGGCATGTCCTTATCAAAATTTATCGCAGGCCAGAGGCACCTTTCAGCAAGGCAAAACTTGGCCTGATCGTTGCACTCAGAATAGAACGCGCTTGCGTGCTTTGTGATCCCCTGAATTGGTGAGGCAAGCTACGTTCAAACCAGTAAGCTCACAAAAACAGGTAGTTCGAATTGCATTTTTTTGCACAGCAAGGAAACGCGCACGCGCGGCTTGGACGACGTGCTCAACGAAACACGGTGTGCTTCAGATGCCGCATGTGGTTGGGCGTGGTGGGCGGTTTGTTGCCCAGGTGCTCACACGCATGACGAAAACGCAGCAAGGTTTTCTGCGCACGGCCCAAAACACTGTCGGGCTCATAGCCCGCAACCCCCAAGGTGCCAAAACACACGCCCGTCAAAAGCACCAACCCCTCACCCGCGGTATCGGCCATGTGGATGTGAAAACGGCCTTCGGCAACGGCCTTCACCACACGCTCATCCAGCATCAAATGCCGCCGGTTGCGGCTGGGCATCAACACCCCTTGCTGGCCATCCAGCCCCAAGCTTTCACAACTTCTGAAGTAGCCCTCGATCTTTTCATTGATACCCCCGACAGGCAACAACTCGCCATGCTGGTTGACCGCCCCTGTCACGGCAATGCCCTGGCGCAGCGGCAAGCCGGACAAACTTGACAACAAGGCATAAAACTCGGCACACGAAGCCGAATCGCCCTCGACCCCGCTGTACTCCTGTTCAAAGACCACGGCCGCATTCATGGCCAAAGGCGCTATGTGGGCAAACAAGGACGACAAATAACTGTGCAAGATCAGCACACCCTTGTCGTGTATCGGCCCCGACATCTCGACCTCTCGCTCAATGTTGAGCAAGCCCTCTTCACCGGCATACGTGCAAGCGGTGACCTTGACCGGAAAACCAAACCGGTAATCGCCCAAATCCACCACCGTTAAACCATTGATCTGTGCCACCCGCTCACCAGAGACACCCAGCAAACGCTCACCCTCCATGAGGGTCTCTTGCAAACGCTGCTCAGGGTAGTTGTGGCGATGCACTCGGGCCTGTCTTGCGGCATGGACGTCACTTGTATCAACCCGTTGACGACCACCCTGCCTGGCCAGCGCAGCGCTTTCAATCACCAAGGCTTCGACCAACGCAAAGATCGCACTTTGGCGGTTCTGGTCATCTGCCTCACGGTGGGTTTCTTCAATCAAGGCCGCCACCGCCGCCGCTGAAAAATGCGGCAAGTTCATCTTGCTGCAGGTATGCCCCACAAAAATGGCCGTGGCGTGGGCTGATTCAGGGGTAGCCACAAAGCTCTCGGCAAAATCGACCTTGCACCGAAAGCGCCTGACGAATTCAGGATCGGTTTCTTGCACGGCGTAATACTCATCGCCCGACGCGATCAAAACAACCTTGACATGGACATTCACCGCCTCGGGCTCCAATGACATCGCGGCCATCGGGGCATACATCATCCCAGGCTCCTCGATCTGCAAGCGGCCATTGCGCATGAAGCGGCGCAATTTTTCCCAGACATGCGGATCGGCCAATAAATCGCGCAAATGCAACATGAGAAAACCCCCATGCGCCTTCAGCAAGCTGCCGGCTCGGATGCGCGAAAAATCTGTCACCAACTCGCCATTGTCCGACCCGTATTCAATGCTGCCGAACAGCATTCTGAACAAAGGGTTGTCCTCCCGAATGACAGGTGCACCTTGCAACGTGTGGTTGTCCACCACCAAGTTGACACGAAACAAGGACAGCACAGCTTCCAAGGCTTCGAGGCGGACCATTTCCTCTTCCCCAGGCTCGAGAAGCGCCACGTTTTCGAGCACGCTGGTCTGTATCTGCTCCAGAAACGCGTTCAGCTTGACCATGTCCTGCACAGGCTGGTTCAGTGCCGACCTGATCAACTGCAACTCATGGTCGAGCATGGGCTTGAGTGTTTGCCTGCGCAAGGCCGACAAGCCTTCATTCTTCACGCGCTCCATGGCCCGCATCTTTTCCAGGTAGCGGCTGATCTCCTCTCTGAGGGAGGCCTCGGCGAGATCGATTTCGGCACGCTGCTCACGACTCATCGCCAAAGCCTTGCCTGCCGTGACCGGCTCACCTTGGTCGTCTTTCAGGGTGAACACCATGTGGCCCTGATCGCGCATCAGAGAAAAACGATGGGCCTCGGCATAGGCGCTGAGTGCCAGATAGCCACGGTCTTCTTCGGTTTTGTAAGAGGCTTCAATCCGCTTGCTTTCAGCCTTGAAGTCATCTTGTCCCAAACGCTTGGGCACCTCGGCCTGCAAACGTTTGGCCAACTGCTGCATCGCCTGGCGCAGCACTCTGCCCTGCCCCGCCTTGAGGTGCAAGGCACGCGGGCGCTCTGGCTCTTCAAAGTTGTGCAAATAACAAAGGTCCGGTGGGACCGGGCACTTTTGCGCATGCGCGTGCATCATCTGACTGAGCAAGGTCGTGCGCCCGCTGCCGACATCGCCCAACACAAACAAGTTGTAATCCGGCTCGGTCATGCCCATGCCAAATTCGGCCGCCTGTTTGGCGCGCTCCTGGCCGATCCAGGGCAGAGGTTCATGCAGCAATTCGGAAGTGTCCGAAAACCCCAAGGTCTGCGGCTCTACCGTTCGGCGCAGCGCGGCAGCATCCAGCTCGACCAGGCGGCTCGTCGTCAGGGCCATGCGTGTGCCCATGTCCATGGGCCTCCATCTGTTGAAAAACCACAAGGCGCATGCGACCACCGCGGCACCTTGCTTTTCAATTTACGCCCGAGCTTTGAATTTTTCCGTGTGCTGCACCACCATCTCCAAATCCGTCAGATCAAATCAAGGGACAATCGCAAGATGCAACCATCAACCCCTGACAACAAGCAAGCGCGCAATCCACTGCATGGCCTGACCCTCGAAGCCATCGTCACCCAATTGGCCGACCATTACGGCTGGGACGACTTGGGCACACGCATCCCGATCCGCTGTTTCACCCATGATCCCAGCGTGGGTTCAAGCCTGAAATTTCTGCGCAAAACCCCCTGGGCCCGCGACAAAGTGGAAAGCCTTTACCTGTTCATGCTGCGCGACCAAAAGCGCCAACAACGGCCTGACAACTGAGCGCTGGTGCGCCAGCCAACAGACGCACATGTCTGTCGCTTTTATGGTGGATGCCTGTCTTTCATCCTCAACCACCATCCAAGCGAGTTCACATGACCCAAGCACCATCCACCCAGGAAAAACTGGCCACTGTTGCCGCAAGCATCACAGGCACATTGCACGACGCAGCACAAGACGCCAAGCCGGTTTTCGAACGCACCGTCGATCGTCTGTCTGACAGCATCAGCGACATGGCCCATCACAGCAGGGATGCAGCCGTGGGTGCCAAAAAACAATTGGCGCAAAAAACACAAGAAGTCACCTCAACGGCAGAGCACTACATCCATTGCGCACCGTTCAAGTCGGTGCTGATCGCCGCAGGTGTGGGCGCAGTGGCAGCCACACTCGTCGGCTGGTTGACACGTTCACGCCCCCACTGATGTCCAAGCTCCTGCTCAAGCTGTTGCTGCTGCCCCCAGACCTGCTCAAAATGCATGCGCATGGCTATGCCGATCTGGCCTCAGAGGAATGGGAGCGGCAGCGCTGCATCTGGAAGACCCGGCTGCTGATGGCAGCCATGGGCACGGTGAGTGGGGTCCTCGGGCTCTTTCTGGCCGGGGTTTCCTTGCTGCTGTGGAGTGCGTTGCCCGTGGTCGACGGGCGCAGTGCATGGGTCATGTGGTTTGTGCCCGTGGCTTTGGGTCTGTTCTCATTGGCGTGTTGGGCATGGGCCAGGCACATCAAGATGCCGCCCCCCTTTGACAAACTCAAAGCACAAATCGCGCTGGACATTCTGGCCTTGCGTCAAAGCCCAAAAGCATGAACGCCCCACTGTCTCCCGAGCAAGGCCTTGAGGTATCGCGTGCGCTGTGCCTTCAGGCCTTGCAGCAACCCGCGTGGCTGTTGCTGGTGCAGCGCATGTGCGCCCAACCCGCTCATGCGGCCACAGGCACACCCAGTGACCCACCCGGGCCGAGCATGGCCGAAACGCTTTTAAACCGCTGCGTAAAAACGTTTCTTGACCAGCTCGACGGCCCCCACATACGCCAAGGTCAAGACGATCATGCCCAACATCAAGGGCCACGGTAAAGGCACAAACCCGAAAACCGCACTGAAGGGCAAATAGGGCAATGCCAGTGCCACGACAAGGACCACCAGCGTACTGACCCACAAGAGCCTGCCGGGTCGGCTTTGGTAAAACGGGCGGCGAGTACGCACCACCAGTGCAATGACCAACTCGGTCATGAGCGACTCAATGAACCAGCCTGTTTGAAACTCCGGGGCAGCGGCTTTGAAAATCCACAACAAAGCCCCAAAGGTCAAGAAATCGAACACCGAACTGAGCAAACCAAAAACCACCATGTAATTGCGAATGAACCGGGTATTCCAGTGGCGGGGCCTGACCACCCATTCGGGGTCCACACGATCCCCCGCAATGGCCGCGGCAGGAATGTCCGATAAAAAGTTGTTGAGCAAAATCTGGGAAGCCAGCAGGGGCAAGAAGGGCAGAAAAACAGACGCCACCGCCATGCTGACCATGTTGCCAAAATTGGCACTGATGGTGGTCAAGATGTATTTCAGGGTGTTGGCAAATGTCACCCGCCCCTCGTCAATGCCCTGGCTCAAGATGCCCAAGTCCTTGCGCAGCAACACAAAGTCTGCGGCATCCTTGGCCACATCCACGGCCGTATCGACCGAGATGCCCACATCGGCCGCATGCAGTGCCAATGCATCGTTGATGCCATCGCCCATGTAACCCACCACATGACCTGTTTTTTGCAAGGCCAGAATGATGCGTTCTTTCTGGTTCGGGTCGACTTCGGCAAATACGACCGTGTGTTTCGCGGCATGCATGAGCGCGTCATCGGCCATGTCATTGAGTTCTCGACCCGTCAAGACATGGCCTTCAGAGAGACCCACCACCTGAGCCAAGTGTTTGGCCACCTGCCGGTTGTCACCGGTGATGACCTTGAGCTGAACACCCCGCTGCGCCATGTCCTGCAAGGTCTGGCGCACATCGGTTTTAGGTGGGTCCATGAACAACAAGAACCCATCAAAATTGAGCCCCTTTTCATCCTCGCGCACATAGGGTGTGGTGCGTTCGCCGATCGGTCGAGAAGCCACACCCAAAACGCGATACCCCTGTGCACTCCACGCGTCGAACAAGGCTGCCAAACGGGCACGCTGGTCACCGTCTAACGGGGTGCGCCCTTCCCCTTGCGTGACGCACAAAGACAGCACTTTCTCCAAGGCCCCTTTGGTGATCAAGGTGCAGTTGCCGGGTCCGTCAAGCACCACCACCGACAAACACTTGCGTACAAAGTCATAGGGGATTTCATCCACCTTGGTGACCGCTGTCATGGCCATCTGGGCATTGCGCACCGCCACGCCGATGGCATCGTCCAAGGCATTGGACAAACCCGACTGGCATTGTGCGTTGATTCCCGCAAGACGCAGCACCTTGACGGAGGCCTGGCCCTGAGTGTCCAACGCGCCATCAAGTGCCACCACGCCAGCGGTCAAGGTGCCTGTTTTATCGGTGCACAACACATCCATGGCCCCCAGATTTTCAATCGCATTCAGACGGCGCACGATCACCCCCAACTTGGCCATGCGGCTGGCACCGTGCGACAAAGTGATGCTGACAATCGCAGGCAACAATTCGGGGGTCAACCCCACCGCCAAGGCCAGTGCAAACAACAAAGAATCAATGGGGGGTTTGTTCAAAAACACATTGATCGCCAAAACAAGCACGACCATCACCAGCATGACCCGGGTCAACAAATACCCAAAGCGGTGAACGCCCCGCTCAAAATCGGTCATGGGCGGACGCAAAACCAACTTGAGTGAGATGGCACCGAACACACTGGCCTTGCCTGTTTGCACCACCAAGGCATGCGCCGTTCCGCTGCTGACACTGGTGCCCATGAACACGCAGTTGCTGCGTTCACTCAAACTGGCGGATTCAGCCACCACGCCCGGCTTCTTTTCGACCGGAAAGGTCTCCCCCGTGAGCACCGCCTGGTTGATGAAAAAATCTTTCGATTCCAAAACCACGCCATCGGCCGGTATCAAGCTGCCGGCAGACAACACCACGACATCGCCAGGCACCACGCTTTCAGAGGGGATCGTTTGGAGCCGCCCGTCCCGCAGCACCTGAGAGTGGATCTTGACTTTGGCACGCAAACGCTTGATCGCATTGCTGGCCACGTATTCCTGCGTGAACCCGAGCAAGGTACTGCCGAGCACGATGGCCAACACAACACCCGCATCCACCCATTCGGCGGCAACCATCGAAATGCCCGAAGCCACCATCAAAATCAGCACCAGCGGATTCTTGAACTGGCTGATCAGCAAGCCCCAAAACGTGGCCCCCTGGGTGGCGTCGAGCACGTTGCCGCCCCAACGCAGGAGTCTGACTCGGGCTGTTTTTTGCGTGAGACCCTCCGCCCTGGAGGCCATCTCCTGCGTCAAATCCTGGGCAGTCCGACTCCAGTAGGCCCCCATATCAGGCTGAGACGCCGCGTCGGATGGGGTGACATTTCTGAAATGGACCTTGAAGGGGGACACGACTGCTCCTTGACGCCTTTCATTCGTGAGCGGATCTGCTGAATGAGGCGTATCCGATCATGCGCATCTCTGGCGGCGGGTCACATGACTTGGGTCAAGTTTCGAGCAAGGGCTTTTCGGGCTGACACGATTCAGTCGGTGCGGAGCATCGTTCCCCGACATTTTTTGGCGCCGCAACGGCAGGCATAACGGGCCTTGAGCGCTTCGGTCAGCGGTTCGTCACTGAACAGACTGTAGTCAAACGTCAACTCTTCGCCCCGGAAAACCGGTCTGCGTGTTTGGATGAAAATGCGGCCCTTCACCACATCGGGCACGCAATTGGGACGGCACGAATGGTTGATCCATTTGGAGTCGTTACCGCCATACAGCGCATCGATCACACGACCATCGTCCAGATGAAAATAAAACGTATGGTCGGGGTTGTTGGCGTCGTGCGGATGGCGACGAATCGCCTCGGCCATGGTGATGACCTCGCCCACGTATTCAATGACCCTCTCGCCTGCGGCCATGTGCCGCGTGGCGAACACGCCTTTGCCGTGAACGCCCGAAGACTCCACCGCCCAACAAGCGTCGGGGCGTGACATCACAAAGCCCCCTGCACCAGCGAACCGGCCTGCCCGTAGGGCAAGACATCCACATCGGTTCTTGCTTGCCGAAGATCACCGCCATAAACCAGGTGCTGACTTTTCACACGCTCGCCGAGCAGGGCACTGACGGTGCGCAGATTTTTAAACAGCGGTGCCGCCACGGTTTGTGACGCCTTGATTTCGATCAGCTGAACGCCATCGGCATGCTCCAGCAACAGATCGACCTCGAGACCATTGCTGTCTCTGAAGAAATACAAAGGATCACGCAAGCCTTGGTTGCGCAAAGACTTCATCACCTCCAGCACCACCAGGTTCTCAAACAAAGCGCCGCGCAAAGGATGGTGCTGCAACTGCTCGACGGTCTTGATGCCCAGAAGCCAACAGGCCAGCCCCACATCGTAAAAATAAACCTTGGGGCTTTTGACCAATCGCTTGCCAATGTTCACGCTCCAGGGTGCCAGGCTGAACACCAAAAATGACGCCTCCAGCAGGCTCAACCACTGCGTGATGGTGTTGCTGCTGACCCCCACTTCGTTACCCAAGCTGGTCTGGTTCAACAGTTGCCCCGTGCGCCCGGCCAACAAACGCACGCACTGGCCAAACTCGCGCAGATGCCTGAGGTTGATGAGTTGGCGCACGTCACGCTCCACATAGGTGGCAAAGTAATCCGACAGCATGACCTCGGGCGGCAAGTCTTGTGCATGAATGCGCGGATAGCCACCTTGCAGCATCATTCGATTCACATCATCGGGGCCAACGGTTACGCCATCGCCGACTGCTGCCAACTCTGACAAGCTCAGAGGCAGCAATTCCAGCACGGCGGTTCGCCCCGCCAAGGATTGCGTGACTTGTGCACTGACTTGCAATTGGTGACTGCCCGTCAACACAAAACGACCTTTTCGTGGATCGGCATCGGTCAGCACCTGAAGCCACGACAACAGCGTAGGTACGTTGTGGATTTCGTCCAGCACCGCGCCATCAGGGTATTGCGCCAAAAAGGCTTTGGGGTCCTGCTGCGCAAAATCCCGCACATCGGGCTGTTCCAGATTGACATATGGCTTGTCTGGAAACGCCATGCGGCAGAGCGTCGTTTTGCCCGATTGGCGCGGCCCGAGCACGGTCACCACGGGGTAAAGCGTGGCCCGCTGAAGCAACACGGTATGCGCTTGCCGATCAATTGTTTTCATGCAGAATTTAACTTTAAGTTATTTTTTGCATGAATTTAAGCTATTCAGACGGTGATGTCAATCACTCCACAGTAACCAACTGGTTCCGTTCGGGGGTATTCTTTGGGAGGCGTTTCCTCCCCCTTCTCTCGACGCCTGAAAGCTGTACTTTTGTTTGCTTTTTTCCACGCTTCAAAGTGTATCCTTTTCGCTTATTTGCGGGGTCATTCCAATTCACCCTCGGATTTTGTAGCCACCTTCTCTTCCAATTTCTGCTCAAGAATCTTTAGCCTTCGTTCAAGGTCATCAATTTCACTGCTGTGCCAGCTGATATTCTGAAAGTTTGATCGCAAGACCAAACCGATAAAAACGATTGCAACAAAGAAGATTATTTCCATTGCGTTTTCCTTGGTCTGTTAATTATTTCTCGTGAACCTTGTTCGGACTTGTGGAGCAATGACCCGTTGAAGTGGAACCACACCAAACGCATTTGTTACCACCGTGACCGTGGCGGTGCTTACCGAAGGGGCTGGTTGAGCAATGACCATAACTGCTAGAACCGCAGAACTCGCACTTCTTTTCGTCTTCGATGTGTTCGTGCTTCTTGCTCGGACTGGTTGAGCAGTGGCCGAAGGAAGTGGAGTTGCAGTAGCGACATTTGCTCATAGCTGTTAGTCCAAGAAAAAGTCTTCATCGATCTTGTTTACTTTGAACGTATGGGCAGTTCGTGTGCCGACTTGGTGCTCAATCATCAGCTCAACCAATCTACGACTGTTGACGCCGACCGAAAACTGACCATCTAAACCTAGTAGTGCCGACTCAAAATTGACCAGGGTGTTCAACTGGCCTGCTGAAATATTCAGCAGGAGAGCAAGAAGGTGATCACCATGGAAATGAT